>NZ_CP100604.1:1532500-4131273 GCF_031202265.1 Bradyrhizobium sp. Ash2021
TGCGCGAATGCTTCCCGAAGTGGTCGATCACCTTCCGGCCTGCAACATTCGGCCCGACTGCCGCTGGTTCCGGCAGGAGGGCCGCGCCGCCTGCGTGCGGTGCCCGCAAATCATGACCGGAATGAACGAGGCCGATGAGCTCTGGCAGGCCGTCGCCGGCGTTCCGAGGTTGCAGCGCTGACGCGGCCCCTTGGCCGCTGCCGAGTACGGCTTTCGACATGACTGCGCATTTCGCCGCCTCCCTCCGGGCAGGCGGCATTTTTATTCGCGCAATCGTTGGCCGATGCGCCCGCTGGCGCCGTCGCCACGACGGGAGGCGGCGCTCTTGCGATTTGCACGAGGGCGGCCACTTAACGCCGAACATTTCGTGATTTTTCGGCCATGATCGGCCGTCACCATTCCCCAAAAGTTCATTCGCTGTTCATTTCAATTTCCGTACCCCTTCAGCCAAGAAATCTGCATCCGCCCCTGACCCGAGGAGAACCCCATGCGTGAGATCGTCCGCCCTGTCTGCGTTGCCTTGAGCGTTGCCGGCCTTGCGGTCGCTCTGACCGCACTATCCCACAACAGCGCGCTGGCACAGGCCAAGCAGGCGCCCGCGAACCAGATGGCGCCCGCGCAGGCGGCGCCGGCGCAAGCGCCTCAGATCAAGCAGATTGCATTGACCGACAAGCAGGTCGAGGCCGCGCTCGCGGCGACCAAGGAGATGGATCCGATCACCGAGAAGATTCCGGAGAACGCCAAGCCGGATGCGAAGATCACCGCACAACTCGAAGGCATCGCCAAGAAGAGCGGTTTCGCCAGCTATGACGAATACACCAACGTGGTCGACAACATCAGCCTGGTGCTTGGCGGCTTCGATCCCTCGACCAAGAAATATGTCGGCAGCGACGCCGTCATCAAGGCGCAGATCGCCCAGGTCCAGGCCGACAAGAAAATGTCGGCCAAGGACAAGAAGGAGGCGCTGGCCGACCTCAACGAGGCGCTGAAGTACCCGGCGCCGGCGATCGAGAACAAGGGCAATATCGATCTCGTGACGAAGTATTACGACAAGCTCGCCGAGGCGTTCGGCGGCGACAGCGAGCAGTAGACCCGATCGAATCTATTGCAAAAAGCCCCGGGGAATTCTCCGGGGCTTTCTACATTTCCAGCCCGGTCGTCCGATCAGGTGCGGGTACGCATCCGCATCATGAAGCTGTCGTAGCTCAGCTCGGCGACCTGCATCCATGCCAGCGACTCATTGCGGTAGGCTGACAGGCTCGCGTACAGCTTGTTGAAGTGCGGGTTGCTCTTCGAGAGATCGGCATAGATCTCGTTCGCGGCGCTATAGCAGGTCTCCAGCACTTCCTGCGGGAATGGCCGCAGCTGCGCGCCTGCGACCAGCAATCGCTTCAGCGCCGGCGGGTTGACATAGTCATACTTCCCGGTGACCCAGGTATAGGTGTCTTCCGAGGCCGCCTGAACCACCGCCTGGTAGTGCTTGGGCAGCGCGTTCCACTTGGCCAGGTTGATCAAATTGTGGCCCTGGCCGGTGCCCTCCCACCAGCCGGGATAATAGTAGAACTTCGCGACCTTGACGAAGCCGAGTTTCTCGTCGTCATAGGGACCGACCCATTCCGCCGCATCGATGGTTCCCTTCTCGAGCGCCGGATAGATATCGCCCCCCGCAATCTGCTGCGGTACGCCGCCGACCTTGGCGATGATGTTTCCGGCGAACCCGCCGACACGGAATTTGAGACCTTTGAAATCCTCCATGGATTTGATTTCCTTCCGGAACCAGCCGCCCATCTGCGCGCCCGTAGAGCCGGTCGGAATACCCAGGCAGTTATATTCCTTCAGAAGATCGTTGAGCATATCGGTGCCGCCGCCCCATACCAGCCACGAAATATGCTGGCGCGTGTTGAGGCCGAACGGCAGCGCCGTGCCGAACGTAAACGCGGGGTTCTTGCCCCAATAGTAATAGAGCGCGGTGTTGCCCATCTCGACGGTGCCGTTGGAGACGGCGTCAAGCACCTGCAAGCCCGGCACGATTTCACCGGCGGCGAACGACTGGATCTGGAATTTGTTGTCAGTGATCTCGGCAACTCGCCTGCAAAAGAATTCGCAGCCGCCGTAGAGCGTATCGAGCGCCTTCGGCCAGCTCGCGGCCAGCCGCCACTTCACTTCCGGCATCGATTGCGCGATCGCGGGTGCAGCAACTGCACTCGCGGCGAGACCGACGCCCCCCACCTTCAAGAAATCACGACGTTTCATGCGCTTCCCCTGTGTGCCGATACCTCGACGAGGGACAACGATCTTGATGCCGTTTTTTGTTCGCCGACGGACGACGTTAAGTTGTTGATGAAGCCCCGCCTTCAAAGGCTCGTGGGCCTTCAAAGGCTCTTGGTTTTGGACGCAATCAAATCAGAGATTTGCGGTTCCGCGGGCAGGATGAACAATCGACGGCCGATAATCAAGCGTTGTGCTTCCACCGCAGTTGCGAAGAGGGGCGCCGGGCCTGGTCCGTCTGACGAAAGTCTAAGACGGCACGCTGCGGCGTCGACCGCCATTTGCTAGTTAGAGCAGGTCATCGCAGCGGAGTTGGAAATGGCGGGCAAGAAAGTCGTGATCGCGGGCGCGACGGGGCTGGTGGGAAATGCCGCCTTGCGGCACTTCGGTGCATTGGGCGGATGCGAAGTCGTCGCGCTGTCGCGGCGCAAGCCGCGCGAGCTCCATGGCGCGCGCCATGTGCCGATCGACCTCACCAAATCCGCGCAATGCGCTGGCGCCGCGGCGGAATTGCAGGGCACGACGCATCTGATCTATGCCGCGCTGTACGAAGCGCCGAACCTGATCGACGGCTGGCGCGATCCGAACCAGATACGCACCAACGACCTGATGCTGCGCAACCTGATGGCCGCGCTCGAGCCGGCCGCGCCGCAGCTCAGGCACATCGCGCTGCTGCAGGGCACCAAGGCCTACGGCGTTCACGTCCGCCCGCTCATTGTGCCGGCGCGCGAAGGCCGCTCGGAAATGTACGAGCAGCCGAACTTCTACTGGGCGCAAGAGAATTTTCTGCGCGAATTGCAGCGGGGCAAGGCCTGGCACTGGAGCATTCTGCGCCCGGTCCTGATCATAGGCCTCGCGATGGGCGGCGCCATGGACCTGATCCCGCCGCTCGGCGTCTATGCCGCGATGCTGCGCGAGCAGGGCAGGGCGCTCGATTATCCCGGCGGCGCCGCGCGGGTGTCGCAGGCGGTCGACGTCGATCTGCTGGCGCGCGCGATCGCCTGGTCCGGGGAAGCCGACGCTGCGCGCAACCAGGCCTTCAACGTCACCAATGGCGACGTCTTCACCTGGGAGAATGTCTGGCCGGCCATTGCCGATGCGCTGGAGATGAAGCCGGGCGATGCCGTGCCGCTGTCTCTGGCGCAGCAATATCCCGCATGGATCGCGCCGTGGGATCAGCTGCGGCGCCAGCACAATCTGATCTCACCGGATCTTGAGACGTTCGTCGGCCTGTCGTTTCAATATGCCGACTATAGCATGCGTCATGGCCAGACCCAATCGGGCCCGCCCTCGATCGTCTCCACGGTGAAAATCAATCAGGCCGGCTTCACCGAAATGATGGATACCGAAGCGATGTTCCAGAAATGGTTCAGGCAGGCACGGACGCTGCGGTTGCTGCCTTAGAGTCCGGTTCTGAAAAATCAGAACCGGACTCTAAATTTTTGTTCTGACGCGTTTTCTACCGCAGATAAGTCTACGCAATCTGCGCAAGCTTGATTGCTATGCGAACCGGCGTCCACTTCGCTCGAAAACGCTATCGGCGCCGCCGAACGCCGCTTCCATCGCCTTGCGGGTCTTGATGGTGTAGTTGTTGGCGTCGACCTCGACATCGCTCCAGCGCACCACGGCGCCATGGGCGACATCGTTCTTCAGCTTGACGCGATGCGCCAGCCCGATCGGCAGCGCGCCGGCGGCAAGGCTGGCGGCCGCCGGCATCAGTCTGCCCCACACCGTGTAGCCGCCTTCGCCGTCGAGCATTTCGCCGGCACGCAGGTCGCGTTTGGCGACCGCCGCGACGTCGCCACGAAAACCATGCGGCTGGCCGGTCGGCTCGTTGCGCAATGCTGCCGACAAAATCGAGATGTTCAGCTCCAGTCCGATCAGATGATACGGCTTGTACATCGCGGCATATCGCCCCGACGCGTCGGTTTTCAGGCCGTATTGCCTGAAGCAATCGGCGGCATAATCGTTCGGCGCCTCCAGCACGACATAGACGCCCCAGCGCAGGTCGCGGAACACCGGCCGGCCGTCGCGCTCCAGCGACGACACCACCTCGACCACGCCGGATTTTTCCAGCACGCCGCCTTTGTCGCGCGGCCGCATCACATGCGGCAGATCGTCGACGCCGCAGGGCGGAAACAGCAAGCCGTCGGTCGGGACGTCGAGCAGGCAAGCGTTGGCGATCGCCGCCATTTCGATCGCGGATTTGGTGCCATCGAGAAACGAGTTGAACATCTGCGGGTTCATGCCGGCCGATTGCGCTTCGCCTGCTGTGAGCCCGTAATGGCCCCAGACGCCTTCCGGCGTCACGTCGTGATAGGCCGGCAGATACTTTGTTCCTTTTCCGGCGGCGACGACGCGAAAGCCCGTCGCGCGCGCCCAGTCCACCATCTCCGCGGTCAGCGCCGGCTGATCGCCATAGGCCAGCGAATAGACCACCCCCGCTTTACGCGCTTCCTCCGCCAGCAGTGGCCCCGCCAGCACGTCGGCCTCGACATTGACCATCACGACATGCTTGCCCGCCGCAATCGCCGCCCGTGCATGCCGGATGCCGACCGCGGGATTGCCGGTGGCTTCGACCACCACATCCATCGCGCCGCCCGCGATCGCGCGCGCGCCGTCGTCGGTGAAGGCGGTGGCGGCGATCCGCGCCTCGTCCCAGCCGACCGTGCGGCACGCCTCGCGGGCGCGGTCACGGTCGAGGTCGATGATGACAGGCACCTCGAGCCCCGGCGTATGCGGCACCTGCGACAGAAACATCGAGCCGAATTTGCCG
This sequence comes from Bradyrhizobium sp. Ash2021, assembly GCF_031202265.1. NCBI lineage: Bacteria > Pseudomonadati > Pseudomonadota > Alphaproteobacteria > Hyphomicrobiales > Nitrobacteraceae > Bradyrhizobium > Bradyrhizobium sp. Ash2021. Next base: position 1,537,545 of record NZ_CP100604.1, read on the forward strand.
GCCCCGATCAGGGCAACGCGGACCGGTTTGCCGGATGCTCTGCGGGCGTTGAGGAGGTGGGAAAGGTTCATGGGGAATGATCCGATGCAATTGGGTGTCCCGGACGCGGTGCAGCGTGACATCAGCGCGTTTACGCGCGTCTTCGACGCACTATGGCTCCGCAGAGCCGGGACCTAAGGGCAAGTGTGAACTATCAGGACTCGTCATTCCGGGATGCGCCGAAGGGCGCAGGCCCGGAATCCATAACCACCATCGTGAGTATGGATTCTCTGATGTGCAATTGCACATCAAAGCTCGACGCTACGCGTCGCCCCGGAACGACGACATTACTCCGCCGCCTGGCGATGCGCACGCGCCAACCGCAGCAGCGCGTCGTCAGCCACGGTCTGGATCGGCGTGAAATCCCGATGGGCGATGTATTCCGGCCGCGTCGGGGTGCGGATGTAGTTCGAGACCGCATTCAGCGTCAGATAGACGATCTTGCGCGGATAGGGCGTGATGTTGCCGGCCGAGCCATGCACCAGATTGCCGTGGAACATCAGCATGCCGCCGGCCTTGCCGGTGGGTGCGACGATGCCGCCTTCCTTTACGAGCTTGGTCACCGTCGCCTCATCCAGGGTCCATAGCGGATAGGATGTGGTTTCCAGATCATGCGCGGCCTGCAAGTCGCCGGCGTGCTGGCTCTTCGGCACCAGCATCAAGGGGCCGTTGATCGGCATCACCTCGTCAAGGAAGATCGCGATGTTCATCGCGCGCGGCTCCGGCATGCCGTCGTCGCGCTTCCAGGTGCCGTAATCCTGATGCCATTGCCAGACGTCGCCGGTGAAGGCGGATTTGGCGTTGATCTTGTACTGGTGCATGTAGACCTTCTCGCCAAAGATCTGCTCCACCGGATCGATCATGCGCGGATGCGCGCCGAGCGCGCCGAACGCCTCGTTGTAGAGATGGGCTGCAAAGGCGGTGCGCGGCGCACCGCTCTTTTCGCGCCACACCTCGGGGCGATCGGCGTCATAGATGCCGACGGCCTCGCGCGCGAGATAATCGACCTCCTCCTGGCTGAACAGCTCGGGCAGAAACAGCCAGCCTTCGCGGTTAAAAGTGTCGATCTGCTGCTGGGTCAGTTTCATGGCTTTCCTCCTGTTGTTCATTTTTTGTCATTCCGGGGCGCGCAAAGCGCGAACCCGGAATCTCGAGATTCCGGGTCTGGTGCTGGCGCACCATCCCGGAATGACGGCGTTTCATTCAGGCCGCCTCGTCGGTGGCCCTCAGTCTCTCTTCCGTCAGTCGTCCTGCGGTCTGCGCATGTGCCAGCGCTGCGGCTTCGGCCGCTTTGGCGTTGCCCGCAACGATCTGCGCCACAATCGCCTCGTGCTCGGCCCAGGCGCTCTCGCGATAATCGAGTTCGGCCAGCACCGTCGCCATCGAGCGGCGCATATGCGGCCATTGCGGCGCGATCATCTCCTCGATCGCGGGATTACCGGACAGCCGATGGATCGCGCTGTGAAAATCGACGTCGAGCGCGATCAGCTTCGCCAGTGGTGTCGTCTTGTCGATGGCGCGTCCGGCTTGCAGCGCCGCTTCCAGCCGCGCGCGGCCGGAGGCATCGGTCTTGATCCGCCCGGCGGCCAATCGCGCCGCGAGCGCATCGATCGCGCCGCGCACCTCGTAGAGCTGCCGGATGCGCTGCGGATCGAGCTGGGTGACCTCAAAGCCGCGCCGGCCGCTTTCGGCAACGAGGCCCTGCCGGTGCAGCAGATGCAGTGCATGGGAAACCGGCTGACGCGACACCCCGAGTTTCTCGGCCAGCTCGTTCTGCCGGATGCGCTGCCCCGGCGGCAGCGTACGATCGATGATCGCCTCCAGGATTCGCGCATAGACCTGGTCGATCAAATTGGGGAGCGGGTCTAACGGGATCATGCCGGTGCCCAATATAGAATACGGAATTCCGTATTCACTAAATAGCTGATCCGAGATGGCTGGGTCAAGGGGGAGAGCCGAATTTTGATGAGCAGGAACTCGCAGCTTTGATCCTCGCCATCGCCGACATCAATGTCTGGAACCGGCTCAACGTCGCAGTGCGAAATCGCCACTGCCCGATCCTCCCTCGCCCCGCAAGCGGGGCGAGCTAACCAAATCAATGAGAGCGAATTCAGCCCGCCAGAAACGCCAGCACGGCCTTCGAAAACTCCTGCGGCGCCTGTTCGAACATCCAGTGGCGGGCGCCGGGGATGACCGCGGTCTTTGCGCCCGGAATATGTTCGGCCAGCACGCGCCATATCAGGGACAGCGTGCCTTCAGTGTCGCCACCGCCGATCAACAGCATCGGCGTCGTGATCGATTCCGCCTCGCTCTTGGCGAACGGCCTGCGTTTCTCGCCGACCTGGCCGAGCAGCGTGAAGATATTGTCGCGCAGCTGTTGCTTGGCGGCAGTGGGCAGGCGGGCCCACGCGCCGTCGCCGTCGATCGCGTCAACGAAGTTCATCAACGCGCCTTCAATATCGCCGGAAGCGACCTTCTTGACCGAGGCCGCGACCCGAACCGCGAGCGAGGGCGCCCCTGAAGCGGGGGTCGCGGGGGCGAGCGACGCGTCGAGGTCGCCGCCGGGTTCGGCCAGCACGACTCGTCGCAGCAGATCAGGCCGCGCTTGCGCGACGCGGAAGGCGATGTGGCCGCCGCGCGAATGGCCCATCAGGTCGACCGGTTTGGGCGCGATCTGCTCGATGAACGCGATGACATCGGCAACATGCTGCGACATCAGATAATCGCTGCCGGCGCCGTCCCAGTGCTCGGGAAAGAAGTGACGCAGGCTGACCGAGATCACGCGATGGTTTTTCGACAACGGCCCCAGGACCGCATACCAGGTGCGGAAATCGCCGAGCGTGCCGTGCACACAGACCAGCGGCGGGCCCTTTCCGACTTCGAGATAGGCCATGTCGTAACCGTTGACGTGCAGCGTTTGCATCGGTTCAAGCCCCGGCCAGGAAATCGAGCACGATCTCGCAATATTTCTGCGGCGCCTGTTCGAACATCGGATGCGTGGTGCCCGGGATCATCTCGGTTCGCGCGCCCTTCACATGCGCCGCCAGCGTATGCAGCACCTGCGGCAGTGCGCCCTTGGTGTTGGCGCCGCCGATGAACAGCGTCGGCGTCTTGATCGCCTCCGTATCGGTTTTGGAAAACGGCGGGCGCTTGTCGCGGGTCTGGCCGATCAGGGTGGTGGCGTTGTCACGCAGCAATTGCTTTGGCGTCGCCGGCAGCCGCTTCCAGGCGCCGGGGCCTTCCAGCGCGTCCATAAAGATCTGCAAGCCGCCGTCGATATCGCCCTTGGCGATGACCTCGGCGGAAGCGGCGATCCGTGCCGCCAGCGGCGAGGGGCCGGGCCTGAAGGACGGATCGAGCGTGGCGTCGAGCTCGCCGCCGGGTTCGGCCAGGATCAGTTTTCGCAATAAATCAGGCCGGCGCTGCGCGACGCGAAACGCGATGTGCCCGCCGCGGGAATGGCCCATCAGATCGACCGGCCTTGTGTCCAGCTTCTCGATGAAGGCGATGACGTCGTCGACATGTTGGGCGATCGAATAGGTGTCACCGAGGCCGTCCCATTGCTCGGGAAAGAAGTGCCTCAAGCTGACCGCGATCACGCGATGCTGTTTCGATAGCGGTCCCAGCACCGCCGACCAGATTCGGAAATCGCACAGCGAGCCATGCACGCACACCAGCGGCGGCCCCTCGCCGACCTCGAGATAGGCCATGTCGTATCCGTTGACGTGAAGCGTTTGCATCGGGGGCTCGTGGGGTGAGGCGAGTGGGGCTTGTCGCCATTGAATGACGCTGCGAGGACCCCAGATCATCGGAACTTGTTTGTGCCGTCAAGTTCCCTCAGGATTCGGGTGGATAGCAACAATTTCCAAGCCCATATTGCAGCGAGACAGCAAGCTCACAACAGGGATTACAGGATTTGGAGCCAGCCATGACCGGCCAGCATTTTGCGATCTTCGACACCGCGATCGGACCTTGCGGCATCGTGTGGGGCGCGCGCGGCATCACCGGCGTGCAACTGCCGATGGGCAGCGAGGACAAGACCCGCAAGCGCATTCTTCAGCGCAATGCCGATGTCACGGAAGCCCCGCCGACGGCGGAAGTGCAAGGCGCGATCGACGGGATTCTCGAGCTGCTCGCGGGCAAGCCGAACGATCTTGCGGAAGTCGTGCTCGACCTCGACGGCGTTCCCGAATTCAACCGCGGCGTCTACGACATTGCGCGAAAAATTCCGCCGGGCAAGACCATGACCTATGGCGATATCGCCAGGAAACTCGGCGGCGTCGAACTGTCGCGCGATGTCGGCCAGGCGCTTGGGCGCAACCCGTGCCCGATCGTGGTGCCCTGTCACCGCGTGCTGGCGGCCGGCGGCAAGCCCGGCGGCTTCTCCGCCAACGGCGGCGTGGTCACCAAGCTGAAGATGCTGGCAATCGAAGGCGCCGTGGTGAACCACACGCCGAGTTTGTTTGATTGAGGTTTGGGCAAAGGCGCACTTCGCGCCGTGCCCACCATCCCGGACAAAGTCGCGATCGAGAAGGTGGGCACGCGGAGCCTGTCATCGGGCGCGCATTCGCGCGACCCGTTGGCTTTGCCCACTCTACGGTTCTTACGGCACCGCTTCGCAGGAAAATCCGTTCCCCAGCCGCCGTATTTTCCCCGTCGAAGGCGAGGGGAAATGCGCGGTGCAGCACAGTGTGTCGGTGTCGCAATAGCGTTCCAGAAAACTGCGCCGCGTCGTCGCGGCCTGCGCCTGATCGACATCGAACTTCGCCGATATCTCGGGGTAACGCGTCTGCAGCGGCGAATGCATCAGATCGCCGGCGAACACGGCGTCGTCCTTGGCTCGGCCGAAGGTGAAGGCGACATGGCCGGGCGTATGGCCCGGTGTCGGCAGGATGCGCGCGTGATCGCCGATCTGATAATCGTTGCGTACGATCTCGGCCTTGCTGGCTTCGACGATCGGCAGCACGCTGTCTCCAAACGGCGGCACCGGCGCTTTCGCATTCTGCTCGGTCCAGTAGTCGAACTCGGTCTTGCCGAACACATAGCGCGCGTTCGGAAATGTCGGCACCCAGCGGCCGTTCTCCAGCCGCGTGTTCCAACCGACATGATCGACATGCAGATGCGTGCACATCACGTAGTCGATATCGCCAACCGAAAATCCCGCCGCCGCCAGCGCGCGCGTAGGTGTCGTCGGTCTTCATGTTCCATTTCGGGCGAGCCGGCCGCGGCTTGTCGTTGCCGATGCAGCTGTCGACCAGAATGGTGTGGTGCGGCGTCTTCACCACGTAGGACTGGAAGCACAGGATCAGCACGTCGCTGGCGTCGAGCGCGCCGGCCTTCTGCATCCACGGCCGGTTCTCGGCCAACAGCTCCGGCGTCAGGCCGGGCAGCATCTCCAGCGCCGGCAGGAAAGTGGTTTCCTGCTCGATGATGCGATGGATGGTGAGATCGCCGACGCTGAATTTGAGGCTCATGGGTTCTCCCGCTTACGCCGCCGGCGGCACCGAGATTTTCACCGACGGCCGCTCCAGCATTTTCTGGTGGAACGCATCGAGCTTCGGATAGGCCTTGCGCCAGCCGCAATCGGCAAAGCGGAAATCGGCATAGCCGAGCACGCAAACGAGACCGATCTGCACGATGTCGAGCGGCCGGGACAGCACGTCCGGCTTGTTCTCGAACCGCGCCATGCCGGTCCAGGCCCGGTTCCAGTGATCGTCGGACCAGGCCTGCCATTGCAGTCCCTGCGGCCGCACCATCTTTTCGTAGCGGCACAGCAGCATGGAATCGAGCATGCCCTGCAGCAGCGAATGATCGGTCTTCACCTGCCAGCGGGTCGGGCCGGAGGCCGGGATCAGCTTGCCGCCGCCGGCGAGTTCGTCGAGATATTCTGTTATGACGTAGGAATCGAGAATGACGTCGCCATTGTCGAGGATGAGGACCGGCAGCTTCTTCAGCGGCGTGATGCGCGAATATTCCTCGTTGGCCTGGCCTGGCACCACCGCTGATGGAACGAATTCGATTCTGTCGATCAGCCCGGTTTCGATCGCGGCAATGCGAACCTTTCGGGCGAAGGGCGAGGCGGGGGAGAAGGTGAGTTTCATGGAATGTCCTCGAAATGAAGTTCAACCGTCATTGCGAGGAGCCAACGGGTCGCGCGAATGCGCGCCCGATGGTAAACTCCGCGGACGAAGCAATCCATACTTGCCTTGTGGCGAGATGGATTGCTTCGCTTCGCTCGCAATGACGCGGCTGGCGCCGAACCTTGACGCCAGGAGTCTCACGCCGCGACGATTTCCTGCCGCTGCTCGCCGAGGCCTTCGATGCCGAGCGTGACGACGTCGCCGGCGTTGAGGAACTGCGGCGGCTTCATGCCGGTGCCGACGCCCGGAGGCGTGCCGGTCGTGATGATGTCGCCGGGCAGTAGCGTCATGAACTGCGAGACGTAGGAAATGCACTTCGCCATGGTGAAGATCATGGTCGAGGTCGAGCCGGTCTGGCGGCGCTGGCCGTTGACGTCGAGCCACATCGACAGCTTCTGCACGTCGGGGATTTCGTCCTTGGTCGCCAGCCACGGGCCGACCGGGCCGAAGGTGTCGTGCGACTTGCCCTTGGTCCATTGGCCGCCGCGCTCGATCTGGAAATTGCGCTCGGAGACGTCGTTGCAGATGCAGTAGCCGGCGACGTGGTTGAGCGCATCGGCCTCGCTGACATATTTGGCGCGGGTGCCGATGATCGCGGCGATCTCGACTTCCCAGTCGAGCTTGGTCGAGCCGCGCGGCTTCTCCACCGCGTCGTTCGGGCCGGAGAGCGCGGTGTTGGCCTTCAGGAAGAAGATCGGCTCCGGCGGAATCGGGTTGCCGGTCTCCTTGGCATGGTCGACATAGTTCAGGCCGATGGCGACGAATTTCGAGATGCCGGTGACCGGCGCGCCAAAGCGCGGCTTGCCGTCGACGGCGGGGAGTTTTGACGGATCGAGCCCGGCGAGCTTGGCCAGCGAGGCGGGTGAATAGGCCTCGCCGTCGAGGTCTTTCACATGCGCGGAAAGATCGCGCAATTGGCCGGATTTATCGATCAGGCCGGGCTTTTCCGCACCCTTCGCGCCATACCGAACAAGCTTCATTTTTGATCACTCCCTACGGGTTTTTTGAGGATTTCTTAGGGTTTCTTGGGCTCTTACCGGGATGCTTCATGGAACAGCGCGGCGGGAAATTCAATGGCAGACTGCGCGCTGCATTGCAGCTACCCTCATCCTGAGGAGCGGCCGCAGGCCGCGTCTCGAAGGATGGGCAGCATGGTTTGCCCGGCGATGCCAAGCATCGTCCGGAGACGCGCGAAGACGCGCTCCACACCATGAGGGACACCGTCATCCCAGCGCGATAAACTTGAAGGCGTCCCCCTCCCGCCGGATATGGCCGGCGTTGAAGTGCCCGCCGATCACCAGGGTTGGCGTATCGGCAAAGCGCGAGAACAGGTCGCGCCGCGTCACGGCCGACTGTTTGGGGTCGGAATCCGCGGTCGACGACCAGTCGAGATGGGCCATCTGGCAGGGATGATGGGCGACGTCGCCGGTGAGCAGGCCAGCCTCGCCGTCCGATTGGATGTGGACGCTCATATGGCCGGGGCTGTGGCCGGGCGTCGGGATCAAGGTGATTTCATCCGCAAGCTTGTGGTCGCTGGCGACGAGATCGGCCTTGCCGGCGTCGGCGATCGGCTTCACGGAATCCGCGAACACGGCAATCTTGTCCGGCTCGATGCTGTGGTCGCGCCAGTATTCGTATTCGGTCCTGCCGAAGACGTATCGCGCATTCGAAAATGTCGGCACCCATTTGCCGCCGACGAGCGTGGTGTTCCAGCCGACGTGGTCGACATGCAGATGCGTGCACAGCACGGTGTCGATGCTATCGGGCGGAAAACCCGCCTTGGTCAGGGTGTCGAGGAAGGGATCGTTCCGGTTATTCCAGGTCGGCACATTGCGGCCCTGCTTGTCGTTGCCGAGTCCGGTGTCGACCACGATCCGGCGCTGTGGCGTCTCCACCACGAGCGAGTGGATCGACATTTTCAGGCGGCCCTCGTCATTGGCGAAATGCGGAATCAGCCAGGGCAGTTTTTGGATTTCCTCGTTGGTCGCGAGCGGCAGGATGAATCGCGTGCTGCCGACCGTCTCCAGTTCGACGATTTTCGTGATCCTGACCTTGCCTACATTCCAGTGCATCCGGCACTTTCCTTCCGAGCAAATTGATCGCGATTTTTTTGTTTGAGCATAATCTTTTTCGGAAAACCGGTACCCACTTTTCCGGATCATGCTCTAGCGCGCGCAGTCGACAATCACCGTGCCCAACTTATCGCCCTTTTCCACGGCGAGATGGGCCTGCGCGGTTTCCGAAAGCGCAAACTGTGCGGCGATGTTGTGGACGCGCGTTCCCGCGGCCAGCCATCTCGAAATGTCTTGCTGGGCTGCGGCCAGCAGCGGCGGCGGCAGTGCGAACAGCACCAGCGTGCGCAGCGCGATGCATTTTTCCATCAGGTCGCGCATCGGGATAGTCGGCGTGCGATTGCCGTTGGTGGCGTAGACCGCAATGGTCGAATTGAGCGCCATGATCTTCAGCGTGGTCGCGATGTTGCCGCCGAAATCGACATCGACCACGCGGTCGACGCCGCGCTTGTCGGTGAACGCCATCACTTTTGAGACGACATCCTCGGTCCGGTAATTGATGACGAGATCGGCGCCGGCCAGCCGTGCCTCCATGTCCTTGGGCTGCGAGCTGACGGTCGCGATCACGGTGGCGCCGCCCCATTTCGCGAGCTGCACCGCATAATGGCCGACCGCACCGGCGCCGCCGGTGACCAGCACGGTTTGTCCGGTGATCGGCCCGTCGCAGAACAGGCTGCACCACGCGGTCATGCAGGGAATGCCGAGCGTTGCACCGGCGGCAAAGGAAACATCCTCGGGCAACGGCGTCACCAGATAATCGGCCAGCGCGATATATTCCGCCGCGGTGCCGAAGGCGCGGCCGTTGCGCTGGCCGTTGAACAGCCAGACCCGGTCGCCGACGGCAAACCGCGTGACGCCATCGCCGATCTGATCGATGATGCCGGCGCCGTCGCTGTTGGGGATCACGCGCGGAAATTCCAACGCGCGATAGCTGCCGCCGCGGCGGCCGACATCGGCCGGGTTGACGCCGGAGGCCGCCAGCCGGACGCGGACTTCGCCCGGACCCGCGGCCGGCGTCTCCATCTCACCGACGGTCAGCACCGTCGGCGCAGCACCGGTTCGCTCGTACCAGACAGCCTTCACAGCGTGCCCGGGAACGCGCCGCCGTCGAGCAGGATGTTTTGCCCGGTGATGAAGCCCGACTTGGCGCTGCACAGGAATGCGCAGGCCTCACCGAATTCTTCCGGATCACCAAAACGCCCGGCGGGGTTCAGCTTGGCGCGCTCCGCCAAAATCTGGTCCACGGTGAGGCCGCGCTTGTCGGCGTCGCCCTTGGCGGTGCCGCGCAGCCGATCGGTATTGAACGGGCCCGGCAGCAGGCCGTTGATGGTGACGTTGTTGATCACGGTCTTGCGCGCGATGCCGGCGACAAAGCCGGTGAGGCCGGCGCGGGCGCCGTTGGACAGGCCCAATATCTCGATCGGCGCCTTTACCGCGGCCGAGGTGATATTGACGATGCGGCCGAATTTGCGCGCCATCATGCCGTCGACGGTCGCCTTGATCAGCTCGATCGGGGTCAGCATGTTGGCATCGATCGCCTTGATCCAGTCGTCGCGGGTCCAGTTGCGGAAATCGCCGGGCGGCGGGCCGCCGGCATTGTTGATCAGAATGTCCGGGTCCGGACAGGCCTTCAGCGCGGCCTCGCGTCCTGCCGGCGTGGTGATGTCGCCGGCGACTTCGGTCACGGTGACGCCGGGATGCGCTTTCCGGATTTCATCGGCGGTCTTTTTCAGCACCTCGGCGCCGCGCGCCGTCAAGGTGACATGCACGCCCTCATTGGCCAGCGCCATCGCGCAGGCGCGCCCCAGGCCCTTGCTCGATGCGCAAACGATGGCGCGACGGCCTTTGATCCCAAGATCCACAGTTTCACTCCCGTTATGTCAGGTGATTTTTTGAAGTTCGACCGTATCACTGTAGCCAACATTCCCGGCTCTGATAAGGGAGCGGGTCCGGTCAAAATGCATATCAGCAAGCGGCTATCGCGCCGGCCGCCCGGGCTAGATCCGCTGTTCGCGCTTCAGGCGATCGACGGTGGCGGCGACGTCGGGCGGCAGGGACCGGAATCCCATTTGCCCGGCGGCTGAAAACAGCGGCCTCAGCTGCGAGCCGGTCAAAAATGTCGGCTGGCGATCGACCGGAACGAGCTGGTCGAAGATCAGCACCAGCGTAATCGCGACCAGGCCGACCCGCGCCGCGCCAAGCGCCGCGCCGCCAAGCCGGTCGCCGATGCCGGCTTCCGACCCGATCGTATCATCGAGCGCCATGCGCGCGCATTTTCCGAGCACCATGCCGGCGATCAGAAAAGTTCCGAAGAACAGCAGCGAATTCTGTGTCAGCGGCGAGCCGAGCTTGCCGTCGATCTGCGGAGCGAGGGCCGACGTTGCCCACACCGCGATCGGCATCGCGAACAGATAGGCGAGGATCGTGATCGCGCTGCGCAGCAGGCCGGTGTTGAAGCCGGTGACCACGGCAATGAGCAATCCGACATAGACGACAACATCGAAACTGTTCATGGATCAGAGTCTCCGCCTGTTGCCGGCGCCTCGGTGCTTGGTCAATGAATCGGGTTTGCGATCGCTAAAATCGTAGGTATCAATGAGCCCGCTTTGTTGCGAAGGACTTCGTCATGTCTGACCTATTCGACGTCAGTAAAGAAACCATCCTCATTACCGGGGATTCCGCAACGCCGGGTCGGCGCCGAATCCAATCTCGGCGGCGCAGTCTATCCACGTCATTGCGAGCGAAGCGAATCAATCCATCTTGCCAGCCCACAAAAGAATGGATTGCTTCGTCGCTTCGCTCCTCGCAATGACGGCGGAATTGGCGTGAAGTGGCAAATCAATTCGCCCGCAACTCGGCCCTGATCATGTCGGCGGCTTTCTCGCCGATCATGAGAGCAACGACGGCTGGCATTTCGCGCGCTTCGATGGTTCTATGCATCATGCAAACGACAGCCATTAAGACCACATTTGTCGCGCTCGCGCTCGCCGCGTCGATGGGCGCGACGATTGCAAGACAAGGGGTCATTACCCGCGAAGCCTTCGCCTGCACAAGTTGGGCGGGGCATATGCGTACACCCGGGCATCGCTGACCAGGCAGGGTGCGAAAGCCAACAAGAGCTGCCCCATAGGCTTGTCCGTCGGCACCAAGGTCGAGATGGCTGCCAGTGACGAAAACGGCGACGGCTACGTGGAAGTGTCCGTCAACGGCCGCAAATGGTGGATTGACGAGCGCGCGTGAAATAGTCCGCCGCATCGAAGACTCCGCAATCAGCGGCGCACTGCGCCGCTCTTCTTTTTCAGAAGACATACAACGTATCGCGCGCGGCAGGCGCGCGCAGATGGGGCTTGAGCGCGTCCCGGTCGATCACGTCGACCGGGCCGTCGAACAGGCTGGCGACAAATTCTTTCAGGCGGACATATTCGTAGATCGTCCCTTCGGCGCCGGGCTCGAATTCCACCAGGATATCGATGTCGCTGTCCGGGCGGTCGTCGCCGCGCGCGACAGAGCCGAACACGGCCGCGCGGCGGATGCCGCGCGCCCGCAAGGCGGGCTCGGCGTCCTTCAGTCTGGCGATGACATCGTCTCGGCGCATGGCGTCATCCTATCAAAGTAGGGCGTCGGATTCCAGCGTAGGGGTCTAGGGATTACGGCGACAGTGCACTTAATCGGCTTCGGCAGCAACTCTTGGTTGCTGCACTCCACCCATCCTTCACATGGAGACTTCCCTTGAATCCGTTCGCAATCAGCGGCGCACCGCGCCGCTCTTGTTCTGTCGAGCGAGTTCGAGGAACCTGGCTTTGATCTGGGTGAACAGGCCGGGTGGAATGAAGCCATAACCAAATACGCCCGGCTTCCCGGGAAGCGGTGAAAGGCCGGCGTTCGGCCATTCGTCGATGTTGTGCTCGGATACGATGACCCAGCTCCGCGCATCGTCGAGACCGATTGCCTGTTTGACCTTCGCCGGAATCTCAATTCCGATCGTATCCCCATCGGGTGGCGTATGGGTGATCGGCAACAGGACTACAAAACGTGGCTTGGTCTGGCTGTCGCTTGCCGCGACAAGACATGCCGGACGGTCCTTTCCCTGATCACCCCCTGCGGCCGCTTCATGGGTCCAAAGATAATCATAGCGGACGACGAAGCCCGGCTTGGGCTCGGGAAAGGCCACTTCACCTGCTCACTTGAGCAGTTCGTCAAGCGCGGTATGTTCAGGGTCCATCTCGGCCCGTTCAACAGCGTCGATCACCACCTCGTGCGCATCGACCGTTCGGGTGGTGCGCTTGGCAGCCGCCGTTAGCCAGTCATAATGCTCAGCCGACATCAGCACGAACTCCCGCCGGCCGTGACGCGTAATTTCCACCGGCTCGCGCTGGGCCTGGTGTTGAAATTCTCCGAATTTGCGCTGGAACTCCAAGGCGGTCGTCTGGACCATGATGGGGTATCTCCCAGAGCAGTTGATCAAGTTCGCGTTATACGTATAATACGTAATTGAGTCAATTCCTCCCTTGGATTGCCGAGATTTTCCCGGCTCCTTCGCCGGCCTGCCGCGCCGATCAAGTTCCTTTCGAGCTATCTGGCGACCACAGGAATTACGGCAGGAATTGCCATGCACTTAATTTGACCGGCTAGCTCTGACCTCACGTGCGTTCATAATCGGAATTGCCCCGGGGAATGTTGAAATAGGAGGAGCGGCGTTGCTCGCCTTGAGCCGGTAGGCTCGGGGTGCTGATTCCACGAAAGGAAAGCAACGCCATGATGAAAGCTATCACACCATTAACCGCTTTGCCTCCGACAGGAATGGGGGCTGTGGACAAAGCTTGGGACGCGGTTTCGGTCAGCTTTGATCGATTCTGTCTGACGGCCGGGATCGAGGCGCTCGGAACCATGATGGAACAGGACGCCGAGCAGGCTTGCGGGGCTCGCCATGCCCGCAGCGATGGCCGGCGCGGTTATCGCTGGGGCCGAACCCAGGGCAAGATCGGCTTCCACGCCGGTAAGGTGGCGGTTGAGCGGCCCCGCGTGCGCGACGTCGAGGGCCATGAACTGGCACTGCCGAGTTGGGAGCGTGCGGTCGCGGAGGACTGGCTTGGCAAGTGGGCGATGAACCTGATGCTGATCAACGTATCGACGCGGAAATTCCGCCGAGCGGTGCGGCTTCCCGAGGGCGATGTTCCCGCGCCAGCGGGGGCCGGAGTATCGAAGTCGGCAGCTTCGCGGCACTTCGTGGCGTTGTCGGCTGCGCGCATGAAGGAATGGATGGGTGCGGATCTGTCCGGCCTCGACATCATGGTGGTGCAGATCGACGGCATCCACATCAGTGAGCATCTCGTGCTGGTGGCTGCGCTCGGGATCGATAGCGAGGGCTTCAAGCACCCGCTTGGACTGATGGAGGGGGCAACTGAGCACAGTGCTGTGGTGCAGGCATTGATCGACGACCTGATCGAGCGGGGCCTCGATCCAGCGGTGCCGCGCTTGTTTATCATCGACGGCTCGAAGGCGCTCGCCAAGGCGATCCGGCATAGCTTCGGGAGCCACACGCCAATCCAGCGCTGCCAGATCCACAAGGCCCGGAACATCATGGAGCGTCTATCTCCCGCTCTGCATGCATCGGTCCGGCGTGCGTTGCGCCAAGCTTGGGAACTCAACGATGCGGCGAAGGCGGAGAAGCTGATCCGCAATCTCGCCCAGCGCCTCGAGCGCGACGCGCCTGGCGTCTCAAAAAGCCTCCTCGAGGGATTGGATGAAATCCTCACAGTGAGCAGGCTCGGTCTTCCGGCGGAATTGCGGCGCTCGCTGGCCTGCACCAACATCATCGAAAATATGATGGGGACCGTGCGTCGCGTCACCCGCAATGTGAAGCGCTGGAGTTCGTCCTCGATGGCTTTGCGCTGGACCGCTGCGGCCATGAACGAAGCAAAGAAAGGCTTTCGTAGGCTCAAAGCCTACAAGCAACTTCCTGCCCTGCGGGTCGCGCTGGCCGCTCACTACGAAAAGGAGACCAACAATCGCGCTCTTGTCCAAACTGCGAAGGCCGCTTAACGTCATTCACGGCAACGACCGCTTCATAAAGTTCAACAGAGCACGGGGCAATTCCTTCATAATCTTGCTACGCTGCCAAACGGATTAAGTGCACTGTCGCTGTAACTGGCGCGGATGCCGCGGCTTGTCTGTCGCGATACGAACCCGATCCGCTGTTGGCGCTTGAGCGAGCCGAGAAGCGCCAGCCTGCGAGACGGGGGATGATTTTGGGGAGCGCTTGACGCATCGCGCCGCGAGATAATTTTTGTCGTCCGGATAAGCGATCCGGGACCCATCGCCGATGCTCAGATTATGTCAGGATGGAGCTCCAGTTCGTTTCACGAGCCACATCGGTGGTTGATGGGTCCCGGCCTTCGCCCATATGCGTTAAGATAGTGGGAACATTGTTTGATACTGACGTTTTCTTGGCGGCTCGCGGAGATGGCGTTGGAGGACCGATTTTGCTCGGCGCAGGCGGTCGATCGTGGGCTGTGGAATCACCGCTTGGAGTAGCGAGGCGATGAGATGCTGGAGCAGACGCCAGGCACCAGGCGGTGTCAGGCGGCTTCGACCAAGCGGGGAGAGTCCTCAAGTTCGTCGATGAGCGGCTCGAGCAGTAGAATAGTCAATAGATGAGCCAGCACATGAGGTCTGGCGGAGCGTTCGTCGATTCCTGGTGGTCCCTTGAGACCGATCAGGCTCTTTAGCCGTTTGAAGCCGAGTTCAATCCGCCATCGCAGGCGATAGAGTGCGAGAACATCCGCGGTCGCGAACTCTGTCGGCTTCAGTGAGGTCACCAGGATCACCCAATCTGCCGCGTCGAGCGTTTGCTTGGATATCTGATGGCCTCCGCGCTGGGCGGCCCGACGCGCCTTGCGTCGCGCCTCGGCAGCAGCATGCGCCGGCTTCTTGACCGCGACCAGACGCAAGGCGAGAGGCTCGCCGCTTTTGCGTTTTATCCAAATCGGCCGATCGATCAGCCCACGGGCCGCCGCCTTGCGCAACTCGGCGACGAGATCGAGCACATTGCCTTTACCATCGAGCCAGCACGCGCTCTTCCAACCAGCCCGGATCACGAAATCTCCGCCGGCTTCGATCACGCTCGCCATGCGATCCGGTTGCAAATAGGCACGGTCGCCAAGGCGAATCTCGCCCGCCACCACCGGTATCCGGTCGAGCGTCTCGCCCGCCTGCTGATCGGTCAGTTCGAAGTGGCCAAAGCGCTCCTGCGGAAGATCGAAGGCGCTGTGAATCCGCCACAACTCGTTCTTCTTTCTGGCGTCAGCTCCGTTCTTCGGCACTGTAGTGGCATCAACGATGCGGATGATCCGACCGCGGCTCGCTTGCGGGGCGGCGGCCGCAAGCATCTGACCCACCAGCAACGCGAGCCAGTCTCCGCACTGACGCAAGCGATACAGCAGCGCCACGCTCGAAATATCGACAAGGCCCACCGATGTCGCCCAGGCCGCAGTCGACCGCAACCCCCGCTCGCCCAGACAATAGGCCAGGATCACGCGCAGCAAATCCACCGCGTTGGTGATCTCTCGCGGACGCAAAAACGCTTTCGTCTCGCGCGCCGTCACCTTGAGCGTTTCCACCCCGCCAAGCCGGGCGACAACATTCTTCCAGTCTTCGTTTACAAGCGATTCGTGTCTCATGACACTTTGGAATCACAGACGATTCCGCGCCGCAAGACTATTTTAACGCCTATGGGCCTTCGCCGGGACGACGATCGCTGTGCGGCGGCCTATCCACGTCATTGCGAGCCACCGGGTCGCGCGAATGCGCGCCCGATGATAAACTCCGCGAAGCAATCCATGCTGACACGCAAAGAAAGAGTGGATTGCTTCGTCGCTTTGCTCCTCGCAATGACGGCGAGGATTGATCGTTCGCGCAAGAAATCAATTCGCCCGCAGCTCCGCCTTGATCATGTCCGCGGCCTTCTCGCCGATCATGATGGTCGGTGCGTTGGTGTTGCCGCCGATCAGGGTCGGCATCACGGAGGCGTCGACCACGCGCAGGCCTTCGAGGCCGTGGACTTTCAGTTTCGGATCGACCACGGCGAGGGGGTCGTTGACGCCCATCTTGCAGGTGCCGACCGGGTGATAGACGGTGTCGGCGCGGGCGCGCAGCACGGCGCGGATGTCGTCGTCGGTGCGCACGCCTTCGGTGAACATGTCCTTTTTCTGCAGGGCCCGCAGCGCCGGCGTTTCCAGGAGTCGCCGCGTCGTCTTGTAGCCCGCGACCATCGTTTCCAGATCGGACGAATCGCCGAAGAAATTCGGATCGATCACCGGAGCCGCCAGCGGATCGGCGCTGCCGAGCGCGACGTTGCCGCGGCTCTTCGGCCGCAACAGGCAGACGTGGCAGGTGAAACCGGTGCCCATGTGGCGCTTGCGGCCGTGATCGTCGGCCAGCGCCATGCCGAAATGCAACTGGATGTCGGGGATGTCGAGGTCGGGTCGGGTCTTCAGGAAGCCGCCGCATTCGGCGAAGTTCGAGGTCATCGGTCCGCGGCGTTCGCGCCGGTACTGGCCGATCGCCCGCAACAGCCGCGGCAGGCCCTTGAACGAGATGCCGTTGAAATTCGGATCGTCCGACATGTAGCCGAACACGAAGTCCACGTGATCCTGCAAATTCTGTCCGACGCCGGGCAGATGATGCGCGCTTGCGATGCCGTGCTTGCCGAGTGCGGTGCTGTCGCCGACACCCGACAGCATCAACAATTGCGGCGTCTGGAACGCGCCGGAGGAAAGGATCACCTCGCGCCGCGCGCGGATCTGCTTCAACGCCTTGCCCTGCCGGTATTCGACGCCGACGGCGCGTTTGCCCTCGAACAGGATCCGGGTCGCCTGCGCCTGGGTTTCGACGCGCAGATTGGCGCGCAATCCCATATGCGGATGAATGTAGGCGCGCGCCGCACTCCAGCGCTCGCCGTTCCTCTGGGTCACCTGGTAGACGCCGAGCCCTTCGTGCTCATCGGCGTTGAAATCTTCCCGAAGGCGAAACTGCGCCTCCTCTGCGGCCTGCAGAAAAGTCTGCTGGACCGGATTGTCGGAGCGCAATTTATTGACGGCCAGCGGGCCGCCCTTGCCGTGATACTCGCCGCCGAAATCGGCATTGTCTTCCGCGCGCTTGAAGTAGGGCAGCACGTCGGAAAACGACCAGCCGGGATTGCCGAGCGAGGCCCATTGATCGTAATCGGAGCGGTGGCCGCGGATATAGACCATCGCATTGATCGCGGACGAGCCGCCGAGACCCTTGCCGCGCGGCTGATAGCCGATGCGCCCGTTGAGGCCTTTCTGCGGCACGGTGTCGAACGCCCAGTTGTTGAGTTTGCTCGGGACCATCAAGGCCAGCGCGAAGGGCGTCGTGACCACCCAATTGTCGTTCTTGCCGCCGGCATCCAGCACCGCCACCGACGTCCCGGCGTCCTCGGAAAGCCGTCCCGCCACCGCGCAGCCGCCGGAGCCGCCGCCCACGACCACGAAATCAAATGTATCCGTCACGCGTGTTTCCCCCAGTTTTTTCGTTCGTCATTCCGGGATGGTCCGCAGGACCAGACCCGGAATCTCGAGATTCCGGGTCTGATGCTAACGCACCATCCCGGAATGACAGCCTCATCCCTACGACAAGAACCTCAGCAATTTTTGCAGCCGCGCGATCTTCGCGCCATAGGGCGGATAGAGATCGGCGAGCCGGTTGAAGGGCGAGCGATAGAATACCGGCTTCAGCTTGGTCAACGTCCGAAAACCCCATTCGCCGTGATAGGCGCCGGAGCCGGACGCACCGACCCCGCCCATCGGCTGATTGATCTGCGCAAAGTGAAACAGGCAATCGTTGACGGTGACGCCGCCGGAGACGGTGCGCGCCAGCACTTCGTCGCGCGCGGCATCGTCCTTGCCGAACCAGTACAGCGCCAGCGGGCGATCGCGTCCGTTGATAAAGGCGATCGGCTCGTCCGCATTTTTGTAGCCGAGCACGGGCAGCAGCGGCCCGAAAATCTCCTCCTGCATCATGGTCATCCCGGATGTCGCGCCGACAATGATCGTCGGTGGAAACTTACGCTTCGATTTCCAGGCGGGATCGCCGGGTTTTGCCGCCTGCAGGATGCTGGCGCCCTTGGCCGCGGCGTCCGCCACCAGGGCCTCGAGCCGCGCATAGTGCCGGTCCGAGACGATCGAGGTGTAATCCTTGTTGTGGGGATCGGTGCCGAACATCCGCAGCATGTGGCCCTCGAGCCGGACGACGAAATCCAGCATGGATGCTTCCGGCACCAGCGCGTAATCAGGCGCGATGCAGGTCTGGCCGGCGTTGAGCAGCTTTCCGTAGGCGATGCGCTCGGCTGCCTCGTTGAGATCGGCGGAGCGGTCGACGATCGCGGGCGATTTGCCGCCGAGCTCGAGCGTGACCGGCGTCAGATTGCGTCCCGCGGCTTCCGCCACCAGACGGCCGACGCGGGTCGAGCCCGTGAAGACAAGATGGTCGAACGGCAACGCGGCAAAGGCTTTTGCGATCTCGTCGTCGATCCCGGTCACGATCATTTCAATGGCGTCGAACTTTTGCGCGATCACCTCCTGGAGCAGCGCGGAGAATCGCGGCACCAGCTCGCTCGGCTTGATCATCACGCGGTTGCCGGCGGCAAGGGCGGCCACCGCCGGCGCCAGTGTCAGCTGCAGCGGATAATTCCAGGGCGCGATGATGCCGACCACGCCGAGCGGCTGCGGGATCAGGCGGTTCTTGGCGGGCGCAAATTGCAGCGTGGTGGCGATGCGCTGCGGCGCCATCCATTTTTTGAGGTGTTTGGCGGCGTGCTTGATTTCGCCGAGCACCAGCATGGCCTCGGCGATCGCGGTCTCGATCGGGCTGCGATGGCCGAAATCCGCCGAGATCGCCGCTTCGAACCGCGCCTCATTCTCCGAGATCACCGCCCGCAGCCGCTTCAGCCGGTCGAGCCTGAGCGCAAGCGCCGGTGCGGGCTCGCTGCGCGACAGCTCGAACTGACGATGAAAGGCCTCCTCCAGGGCGTGCCGCCCCGGGCTTTTCAGTGGCTGGTCCATGACGCTCTCCCGGTCGTCTCTTGGCGCAAAGCTCCGCTTTTGCGGTGTTTCTGGCAAGTGCGGTTCCACTCATCGATTTCGGGCGCAAAACCACCGGTTTGGACGTCACAAAAAGCTCAAAAACCGGTCTTTGGGCCTTTCCAAACCAGAGCCACGTTGATACATAGCGCTGGCACCCGATGGCTTCGGCCCGGGTCGCCTTCTCAGGAAGCCTCCGAACGGGATCGATCGGCGCCATCTGGCGTTCGCCGGGGTCGTTTCGGCACCGGTTTTTCGGAACAAGGCGCGTAACGGTTTAACGCGGGGTGGAGCAGCCCGGTAGCTCGTCAGGCTCATAACCTGAAGGTCATAGGTTCAAATCCTATCCCCGCAACCAAGTTGATGAAAACCCCAGTAATCTTAATGGATTACTGGGGTTTCGTTTTGATGCTTGCGTTGACCGCCGCAGCTGGACCGTCGCGTCTCCGATGTCGAATTCAGGCATCGAGAAGGAAACCGTCGTCCGGCATTGGGATCGAGAACAAGTTTCCAGCCCGGCGCATCAAAAGGCATTTTGCTTCCATTGCTTCCCGGCCGAAATTCGCGACATCTACCCCAGTCATTGCGATCAGTGGAAGCGATTGTGAGCAAGCCTGAATTTGATCCAGTCACGATGTCGAACGCGCTTGCTGACACGGCAGGTTCGCGCGGGCGGGCTTCGAAGCGCTTGATGTGGCTCGGCGCATCCGCGTTCTGGTTGCTGGTTTTTACCATCGTCGTTGCACGCGCGATCTACTTCGAACCGGGCAGCGGCGGCATCTTCGCGTTCATTAATCCCGCCTGAGCCTGACCTGCGCGCGCTTGCGTTCCGCCTGCTCGCCAACGGGCTCACGGATCATGCGCTCAAAGGCCGTGGCCGCCGGAATGTCGAGCCGGCCCGGGGTCTTCAGCTGCCACAGCATGCGTTCGATGCGCAGATCCTTGAGCGGTATCACCTTGAGGCGTCCGAGCCTGACCTGATCGGAGACGGCAACCGTCGACACGATCGATACGCCGACGCCGGCGGCGACCGCCTGCTTGATCGCTTCGGTGCTTCCGATCTCCAGTGTTCTCAGCGGCTCCACCCGTTGCGCAGCAAGCGCTTGTGTTACGACTTCACGCGAACCGGAGCCGGGCTCCCGCACGATCAGAATTTCCTGTTCGAGCTCGGCGCAGTCGACCGGGCCTTTCGATGACGCAAACCGGTGCAGTGGCCCGACGATCAGGCTCATGACGTCGGTCCGCCAGGGCTCGCTGACCAGACTGTCGTCTTCCACCGGACCTTCGACCAGCGCGATCTCTATCTCGTGTCGTGCCATGAGGTCCGCGATGTCGCGGGTGTTGGCGGTAGCGATGTGGAGATCGATACCCGGATAGGTCCGGTGGAAGATGCCGAGATATTCGGGGATCATGTAGGTCGCGATCGTGGTGCTCGCGCCGACGCGGAGCGATCCGCTGTCGAGACTGCGCAGCGAGCGAAGCTCGTCTTCGGCGGCGCGTTCGGCTGCGAACAGGGTTTCCGCGTGCCGGGCAAGCGCCTGTCCTTCCCGCGTCGGCCGCACGCCTTTCCGGGTGCGGTCCAGCAGGCGACAGCCGACCTGCAGCTCGAAGTCCCTTACCCCCTTGGATATCGCCGGCTGGCTGATGCTCAGGATTTCGGCCGCGCGTGAGAAGCTCCCGGTCTGGACCACGGTCGCGAATAAGCGGAGCAGATGGAGATTTAGGGACATAACTTCTCTCTATGGGGGCAGGCCGAAAAGATATTATCTTTAATTGCGGGTTCGGCGCATAAATTCTCCTAACAGCGGAGAGTTTTTGTGCCTGAAGACGGGGAGCCTTCCAATTCCCGAAGCCGGCTGGGACGCACGGTCAGCCGGCTGATCTCGCTGTTGCCCGGCGTCGCGCTCTGTGCGCTGATTTCACTGGTCGCAATGGGTGCCCAGAGCCTGGAAGAGCGCGCCTTCGCGCATCCCTATGTCGAGGCGCTGGTCATCGCGATCCTGCTGGGAGTCGCCATCCGCACCGTCTGGAATCCGCTCGAGCGCTGGTCGGTCGGCATCGCATTCAGCGCCAAGCAACTGCTCGAACTCGCCGTGATGCTGTTGGGCGCGTCGATCAGCTTTGCTGCGATCGCCGCCGCCGGCTCCCTCCTGATGGCTGCGATCGTTGCGACCGTCGTCGTTGCGCTCGCCGTCAGTTACAGCCTCAGTCGAATGTTCGGCCTGTCGACCAGGCTCGCGATCCTGATTGCCTGCGGCAATTCCATCTGCGGAAACTCCGCGATCGCGGCGGTGGCGCCCGTCATCGGCGCCGACGGCGATGACATCGCGTCCTCGATCTCCTTTACCGCCGTTCTCGGCGTCTTGATGGTATTGGGTCTGCCGCTCTTGATTCCGCTCTTACGTCTATCGGCGACGCAGTACGGAATTCTTGCCGGCCTTACGGTCTACGCCGTCCCTCAGGTGCTCGCGGCCACATTGCCCGCCGGTCTGGTCAGCACCCAGATCGGAACGCTGGTGAAACTGACACGCGTGCTGATGCTGGGCCCGGTCGTGGTCGGTCTTTCCATCCTGATGTCGCGCAAGCGGGCGGGCGGATTGTCGATGAAGGCGATGAGCCCGTTCACGCTGGTGCCCTGGTTCATCATCGGCTTTCTCGTCCTTGCCGCGTTTCGTTCCTTCCAGCTGGTCCCGGATGGCGTTGTCGCGCCCGTCACCAGGATCGCGGCGTTCCTGACGGTGGTCTCGATGGCCGCACTTGGCCTCGGCGTCGATATTCGTCTTCTCGCCGGCATTGGCGGCAAGGTGACGGCAGCCGTCACGCTGTCCTTGCTCGCGTTGCTCGCGATCAGCATCGGACTGGTTCATCTGTTCCATTGAGATGCGCCCGCGCGATGCGCACAGCGGTGCGACGCGACGCGAGAAAATAAAAATGCAGCTCGAGAATTTCCTGCTTTGAATTCCAGTCATCTCTCTGTGGGGTCTCGTTCCATCGGCCCCGACAGGGGGAGAGCAGGTCTTGAAAAGGGCATTGATAATTGCTGCCGCGAGTCTCGGCATGGCGACGGCTGCGAACGCCGGAGAGTTATTGGATCTCAAGAGCCAGTCGGAGCAGCTCCGTCAGCAAAATGAAGTCCTCACCAAAAAGATAGCCGATCTTGAAAGACGACAACGCAAGCTCGAGTCCAGCCCGGCTGTCGCGCCCAAGGCCCTCACGCAAAAATCCGAAAATCCTGCTGACGCCATGGCCGCGTCCTACAAGGCCGTGGTCAAGAAGCTCGACCAGGATGATAGCCTGACCTGGCACGGCATCACGCTCTACGGCCAGGTCGACGTCGGCGCGGTTTATCAGAACCACGGCGCGCCGCTGAACAATTCGGCCGGCGCCGGTTGGAATTATCTCATCGCAAAGAACAGCAACGGCTCGCAGTTTGGTGTGGCGCCCAATCCGTTCGGCGGCTCGTTCATCGGGCTGAAGGGCAAGCAGGAGCTGATCGACAATGTGTATGGGGTATTCAATCTGCAGACCGCGTTTAATCCCCAGTCCGGCAAGCTTTCCGACGGACTTGGCTCGATCGTGCAAAACAACGGTCTGGCGGTCGGCGCCCAGAATTCGTTCGCCGATTCCGCGAGAGACGGCCAGCCGTTCAACATCGCGGCGTGGGGGGGCCTCAGTTCGCCGGTCTACGGCACCTTGACGTTCGGACGACAGGGAGCGCTGACGTCGGACGGGGTGGTCGCCTACGACCCGTTGGGCAGTTCGGCAGCCTTTTCGCTGATCGGTTTCCAGGGCGCCACCGGTGGCGGTGGCGCTACCGAGGATCGCATTCTGGACAGGGCGCTCAAATATGCCGTCAGCTACGGGGGATTCCGTGCTGTCGTCGAGACCTCGATCGGTGCACAGGATGGCGCGGGTCCGCGGACGTTCATTCAAGGTCAAGTCGGCGGGGATTATCTCGGGTTGTCGGTCGATGCCGTTGTCGGGAAAATGACCGACGCCGTTACCTCGGCGCCGCTGCCCGTGGGAACCGTCCTGCCTGCGACGCTGAGCAATGCAGGCAACGGTTTCGTCTCCGGTACGGTTTCCGACAACACCAGCGTCATGCTGCTGGCCAAATACGCCTACGGCCCGCTCAAGCTTTTCGGCGGCTATGAGCACATCGATTTCGCCAATCCGAAAACGCCGCTGGCGGCGGGCAACGACTTCCTCGCGGGCTACACGCTCGGCACCGTCAACAACACCGCCTTCGGCACCGACAAGATCCTGCAGGTATTCTGGACCGGCGTAAAATATGCCGTCAGATCCGATATCGAGCTCACTGTCGCCTACTACCGCGAAGAGCAGAACAGTTTTCAGGGCGGGACGCCGGCTACATTGAATCTCGGTCGCTGCAAGGACGCGAGCCTTGCGCAATGCAGCGGCCAGATCGATGCGGTCTCCTTCGTTGCGGACTACAAGTTCTCTCCGCACGCCAATGCCTACGCCGGCATGATGTGGTCGCAGGTGTCGAATGGCCTTGCCAACGGCTTCCTGCAGCGGTCCTCGATCGACCCGACTGTCGGGTTTCGTTACCGGTTCTGAATCGGGATCAAGGGGCGGCCAATCCGATCGCGCTTCGAAAGTCTCATGGCGTAAACTTGCCTCAGCTTCCCCGGGCTGAGGCGCTTTTTTTGGGCGGACGTTTTGTCGCGCCGACGCGGACCATCAAAAAAGTTTTTATCCAGCCGGGAATGTTTCGCTTCGGCTGTCGATATCTCTTCTGAGGGAGGCGCGTGTCTGTCCGAGAGAGCGAGTGAGTTCTCCCGGTCAGAAGCAAGCCGAACTCAGATCGTGTTGAAACATCTCGACGACTACTCCCGGACACGCCTCGGCCTCGCACGAGGCTGAGGCGTGTTTCCGTAGCGATTCAGTCCGACGAACGGCAGGCGGGCGGGGTGTGGCATACGACGCCGGCGCTCGATCTCTACGCCTATGTCGGGCTGGAGAAAACGCGCCCCACGTTCTCCAATGTCGGAACCGTACCGTTCGGCTACGGCAACCCGCTTTACAACAACAGCGGCCGCAACATCGAAAATTCGCCGGCTGCGACCTGCAACGGCAACACGTCGGAAGTTCGGCAATACACGATCGGCTTCTACGACACCGTGTTGAAGGGCGCGTATGGCGCGGTGAAGGTCGGTACCCAGTATTCCTACAACCAGCGCTTCGCGTTTGCGGGCGTCGGCGGCGCTCCGAAGACCGACGATCACATCGTCATGACGCAGCTTCGCTACTATCCGTTCTGACCGGCTCTACCCGCCGGGCGCGCGCATGTGCCCCCGGCGGTTTCGCATCATCGCTGAAGCGCTCGCGCTCTCTTCACTTGCTGGTTACGGCCACGTGAATCCAGCCGGTTGAGAGGGACGGAATATTCCGGCGCCTGTTCGAGTCAATGTCGCAGTGGCCCATTGCACTAACGCCGGGTCAACTGTTGGAGAAGTTCGATGATCAAAGGTCTGATGGCACTTGGGGTTTCTGCGATTGTAGCGGCGTCGATGGTGACGCCCTTGTCGGCGCAACCGGTCGTGCAGGAGCCAGGTGCGCAGTCGTTCTATTATCCCAATTCCAGTCTCGGCATCGGCACGGCGTGGCCGAAAGGCGGCGCGTCCAACGCCATGGCGTCCACGCGCAACGTGTCGCCGGCACCGGTGACAACGCCGCGGACACAACGCGGCGGTGCGGCCGGCGTCACGCGATAGATATTTTTCGCTCGGGTTGCTCCGGCTGTGATTGAGCATGGCAGCCGGGGTAGCCAGGGGAAAGGGCGGTTCGTCCAGACCGCCCTTTCTATTTTGTGGGCACCAAGTCCAGCGCATCGATGCCGAAGAACTGCAAGAGTTGTATCCGCGGCTTGAGCGAATGCTTCGGGCGCCCGAATGGCCGTGCGGCGAGGTCTTCGCCTGCAGCGCCGCATGAAGGCAACGTCGAACGGCTCCCGGGAATAAATCGCCGGCCAGCCGAGTTAACATTACCAGTCGCTGTTTCCGATGAAGGACGGTCGGAACAGTGATCGTCAAGTCTTGAACGCGGTCTCGGGTCGGTAGGTCGGCGGCCGGTTCGATCGTGCAGGATAAA
This sequence comes from Bradyrhizobium sp. Ash2021, assembly GCF_031202265.1. NCBI lineage: Bacteria > Pseudomonadati > Pseudomonadota > Alphaproteobacteria > Hyphomicrobiales > Nitrobacteraceae > Bradyrhizobium > Bradyrhizobium sp. Ash2021. Next base: position 1,563,009 of record NZ_CP100604.1, read on the forward strand.
GACGAGCGCACTCTGTTTGATGAAACGTTTCTGCCACATACGGCGGAGGCCTATCGTTTGGCGCGCTGGTTTACCGGCAGCGCCTCGGACGCGGAAGATGTCGTTCAGGACGCCGCGTTGCGCGCCTTTCGCGGCATTCGGGGTTCATGCCGCGCATACCATCAGCCTGATCAGTCTGCAGCAGGGACAATCGGTACCCGACGGTGTCGTCGCCGGTTACAACATGCGAAGCTGGAGCGATCACGAATTTACCTATGTTGCCGTGTCGGATCTGCCGATGGAGAAGCTCGCGAGCTTTGAGCATGCGTTTACCGCCGCGACGCGTTGAGGTCGTATGCGCTGGCATGTCTCTAGCCTGCGCGCCGTTCGGATTGCGGTCGGCAGATCCGTCGATTCGAAAATATCGCATGGCGCCGAATAAGCGCGGGCTTCTCCCGGTCTTTGTCTATGTGCGGATGGCCGGCCTGCACGTGGTTGCCCGGACGAAGTCGCCCCAACTTCGGCCGAGCCTCCACAAAAAGCGCCTCAGCCATGCCCGGTTGAGGCGCTTTAATTTGTGCTTCCGCCCACTTCATTTTGCGTTACCTTTCTCTCCGGATTGGAGGGCCATTGATGCCGTTCTGGACGTGCGAACAATGCGGTGCCCAGTTTCCCGAAAACGCCGCGCCGCCCCCGTCATGCCTGATCTGCGAGGACGAGCGGCAGTTTGTGAACTGGAAAGGGCAGGCGTGGCTCACCCGGGAGGAACTGGCGAAACGCCATAAACTTGTCTGGCGCGACGATCTCGGAATTCTTGGGATCGGTGTCGAGCCGAGTTTTGCGATCGGGCAGCGCGCGCTGCTGGTTCCGGACCCGGATGGCGTCGTAATGTGGGATTGCATTCCCCTCGTCAGCAGCGAGGCGGTCGACCACGTCAGGTCGCTCCGCGGCCTGAAAGCGATCGCGATTTCTCATCCGCATTACTACGGCGCGGTCGCCGACTGGAGCGAGGCATTCGGCGGCGTGCCGGTCTATCTGCACGGCGACGATCGCCAGTGGATCACGCGGCCGCATCCCGCGATCGTGCCGTGGTCGGGGGAAAGCCATCGGATTTCCGACGACATTGTTCTGGTCCGCACCGGCGGGCATTTCGCCGGCGGCACGATCATGCATTGGCGCGCCGGCGCCGATGGCCGGGGGGCGCTGCTCACCGGCGATGTCGCCATGGTGGCGATGGACCGGCGATCCCTGAGCTTCATGTACAGCTATCCGAACTACATTCCCATGAATGCGGCGTCCGTGCGTAGGATAGCCGGCGCGGTCGAGCCGCTGGCGTTCGATCGCATCTACGGGGCGTGGTGGGGGCGCAATATCGCGGCGGGCGCGAAGGCGGCGTTCGATGCCTCGGTCCGGCGATATCTCGCGGCGATTTCGGATTAGGCTGGACCGCGGGCAGTGATTTCGGCCGTTACAATCTTGCCACCCGAGATAGTATCGCTATATCAGGCCTTTCCCGTCACTCCGTTTGACCATCGAGCCCCGTCATGACCACTACCACCGCCCCCGAATCCCAGCCGTTCCAGGCCGAGGTCGCCGAACTCCTGCACCTGATGGTGCATTCGGTTTATTCGGAGACCGATATTTTCCTGCGCGAGTTGATCTCGAATGCGTCGGATGCCTGCGACAAGCTGCGCTATGAGGCGATCGCCGCGCCCGATCTGATTTCCGACGGCGCGCCGCCCAAAATCCGCATCCAGCCCGACAAAAAGGCGGACACACTCTCGGTGGTCGACAGCGGCATCGGCATGGACCGGCAGGAGCTGATCGACAATCTCGGCACCATTGCGCGCTCCGGCACCAAATCCTTCCTGTCCCGCCTCACCGAGGCCAAGGACGGCGCCAATTTGATCGGCCAGTTCGGCGTCGGCTTTTATTCCGCCTTCATGGTCGCCGACCGCATCATGGTCACCAGCCGCCGCGCCGGCGCCGATGAGGCGTGGACCTGGTCCTCATCGGGCGGCAGCGGTTTTGAGATCGCGCCGGCCAGCGAGGAAGACGGCAAGCGGGTCGCGCGCGGCACCGAGATTGTGCTGCACCTGAAAAAGGACGCGGCAAAATATCTCGAGACCTACGAGATCGAGCGCATCGTCCGCGCCTATTCCGACAACATCCAGTTTCCGATCGAGCTGGTTCCCGAAGAAGGCGAGCCGCGCCAGATCAATTCCGCCAGCGCGCTGTGGCAGCGGCCGAAATCGGAGCTAACGGCGGAGGACTACAAGCAGGCTTACCAGTCGATCGCCGGCGCCTTCGACGAGCCGGCGATGACGCTGCATTACCGCGCCGAGGGACGGCAGTCCTATGCGGTGCTGCTGTTTGCGCCCTCGACAAAACCCTTCGACCTGTTCGACCAGGCGCGCAAGGGCAAGGTAAAACTCTATGTCCGCCGCGTCTTCATCGCCGACGACGCCGACCTGCTGCCGGCCTATCTGCGCTTCATCCGCGGCGTCATCGACAGCGAGGATCTGCCGCTCAATATTTCCCGCGAAATGCTGCAGAACAATCCGCAGCTGACGCAAATCCGCAAGGCCGTGACCAGCCGCGTCATAGGCGAACTCGAAAGCCTCGGCGACAAGGAGCCGGAGACGTTCGCAAAAATCTGGGACGCGTTCGGCGCCGTCATCAAGGAAGGCCTCTGGGAGGATTACGAGCGGCGCGAGAAATTGCTGGCGCTGTCGCGCTTCACCACGACCTCGGGCGAAAAGCGTTCGATCAAGCAATATGTCGAGGACCTGAAGCCGAACCAGACCGAGATCTATTATCTTACCGGCGACAGCATCGAGCGGCTGAAGTCGAACCCGAAGCTGGAATCCGCCAGAGCGCGCGGCATCGAGGTGCTGCTGCTGACTGATCCGGTCGACGCGTTCTGGACCTCGGCGCCGCTGGATTTCGGCGGCAAGCCGCTGAAGTCGCTGAGCCAGGGCGATGTCGATTTCGGCCTGATCCCGCTGCTCGAGGAGAAGGCCGACGACAAGAAGGAGGACTCCGCCGCCGACGAGGCCGCGACCATCGCCGTCATCAAGGATACGCTCGGCGATCGCGTCTCCGACGTGCGGGCATCGCAGCGGTTGACGTCGAGCGCGTCATGTCTGGTCGCCGGCGGTGACGGGCGCGATCGCATGCTGGAGCGGCTGCTGGCGCAGCAGAACAAAGGCTCGGTCACAAAGCCAATCCTCGAGATCAACATGCGCCATCCGCTGGTCGCGGCGATTTCCGGCGCAAAGGACGCGGCCGCGGATCTGTCGTTGCTGCTGCTGGAGCAGGCGCAAATCCTCGACGGCGATTTGCCGGACGACCCGGCGGCGTTCGCGGGCCGGCTCAATCAGCTGGTGCTGCGCGGGCTGGCGAAGGGATAGGGCAGGCGAGCGACTTCAAATCGTAGCACCACCCGGCAGGGGATTGCCGAGGTCGTCGGTCGGCACCAGCTGCTGGTTGAACGCGGAGAAGTACGCCGCCCACTCCGGATTGCCGACATTGACCAGCACCGCGCCGTCCTGCCAGACGTCGTTGTGGTCGTTGGAATCATTGCCCGGGCGATGGATGAAGCTCTGGGTCGATCCCTGATTGAGGTGGACGTCGTGCAGGCCGTCGCCTTCGCTGTAAAAGCGGCCGAAGATATAGACGTCGAGATTTTCCTGATGCGCTTTCGACAGCAGGCGCTTCAGCGAGCCCGCGGGTTCGGCGGTGTCGGAACCGTCCATCACGTCGCTGTCGCGCCATTTGCCGGTATTGGCAAGCAGGTCGCTGCGCAGGAAGTCGAGCGCGGGAAGTGCGGCCTGGCCGGTCAGATCGTGCGAGCCGGCAGCGGCGGCCTCCAGCGTCTGGATCAGCGGGTGGCGGAAATCGAACGCGAGCTTGTATTTGAGCAGATCGTCGGCGTCGTTGGTGCCGACATTGACGGCGACGTCCCAGGTGGCGCCATCGACCTGCAGATTGCAGTGCAGGTGATACTGGGTTTCGTGCCCGTGACGCGACGGCTGCATGATTGGCTCCGAAGTCACCTTGGTCTTGACGTATCCATAGGCAAGGGTCATGGCGGCACTCCTTCCGATTGCCTGATTGTCGGGAATATAAATACAACCCAGGATGTGACGGGTTGGTGAAGTAGGACACAGTTGCGGCGCGGGAGTTCGGATTTCATCCGGCCGCCGTGCGAACCGAATGCCAAATCCGGCCGTATCTGCTACACGGCTTCGAGCACGGGATAAGTCTGGATCACGATGACCGACGGCAGCGACACCTTCTACGGCGGCATTCCGGTCTTTCGCGGCTTTGGCAGCCTGATGGACCCGGCGCTGTATTCGCCGTTGCCGGACGACTGGAGCATCGGCGTCGCCGACATCGTGGAATCGACCAAGGCGATCGCGGCGCAGCGCTACAAGGCGGTCAACATGGCCGGCGCCTCCGTCATCGCCGCCGTCACCAATGCGCTTGACGGCCGCGAATTTCCCTTCGTGTTCGGCGGCGATGGCGCGAGCTTTGCGGTGTCGCCCGGCGATCTCGAACGCGCGCGCGAGGCGCTGGCGGCGACCGCGACCTGGGTCGAAGAAAGTCTCGACCTCGTGATGCGGGTGGCGCTGGTGCCGGTCGCGGCGGTCCGGGCAAACGGGTTGGATGTCCGCGTCGCCCGGTTCGGACCATCGCCCAATCTGTCCTATGCGATGTTTTCCGGCGGCGGTCTTGGCTGGGCAGATGCGGCGATGAAGCGCGGCGAGTTCGCGGTTCAGCCCGCGTCTCCGGGCACGCAGCCCGATCTCAGCGGGCTTTCGTGCCGGTTCGAGGAAATTCCTTCCGCGCGTGGTCTCATCCTCTCGGTGCTGGTGGTGCCGGCGCAAGGCGCCGATCCGCGCGCCTTCCGCAAGGTGATCGAGGACGTCATCGCGCTCTCCGAGCGCAGCCCCGACGCGGGACGTCCGGTGCCGCCGGGCGGTCCGCCGCTGCGATGGCCGCCGCAGGGTGTGGAATACGAGGCGCGTGCTGCGCGAGGCGGCTCGCTATTGAAGCGCCGCGGCGTGGTGCTTGCCGTTACCCTGTGGGCCTATGTCGTCATGCGCTTCGGCATCAAGGTCGGCAACTTCGTGCCGAAAACCTACGTGCAGCAGGTGGTGGAGAATTCCGACTTCCGCAAATATGACGACGGGTTGCGGATGATCCTCGACTGCACGCCGGAACTCGAGCGTGCGCTGACGCAGATTCTGGTGGCGGCAGCCTCAAGCGGGATCGTGCGCTATGGCCTGCACCGGCAGGACGCCGCGATGATGACCTGCTTCACGCCGTCGGTGATGCGCAGCGACCACATCCACTTCATCGACGGCGCGCGCGGCGGCTATGCCTCGGCGGCGACCGCGCTGAAGGCGACGCCTGCTTGAGAATCCGGTCTTAGCGTCCCGCCCGCGTCCAGTTTTCGCCGCCGCACAGTGCGCCGACGCAGCCTTCGACCCTGAGCGTGTCCTGACCCGTCACCGAGACGTTGCTGGCATAAGTGCTGCCGTCGTCGGCGTTGTAGATCTGGCCGGACCATTTGCCGGGCGCGGTGGCGCGCATGCCGCCGAACAGCGGAAGCCCGATCATCGGGCGCTGCCTCAGGGCCGGATTGGGGTTCTTGTCATCGACCTGAGGTTTGCCGGTGGCGGGATCGGTCGGCTCGCGCAGCCAGACCACGACGCCGCAAATCCCGGCGCCGCATTTGTTGACGCGCACTTTGGCATCGCCGGCTTGCGTCAGCCAGAGGCCGGACGGATCGCCGGCAGTCTGCGCGCGCGCGGGCAATGCGCCCGGCAACGCCAGTAACATTGCAACGAAAAATGCGAATCTGCAGGCCATCAGTCATCCTCGAGAAGCAGGCCTGAATAGCAACAAATGGAATTTGTGCAATGCCAAACAAACTGGGGCTATTTGCCCCAGTCTGTGACCTTGATTGCCAGCACTGTGCCGAGCCCGTACACCACCATCGCGGCGCCGACGAGCGCAAACAAGGTCCAGGCCGGCGCACCCGACGCCACCAGCCCCCAGCCGCCCACGCCCACCAGCAGCAGGCGTCCGGTGCCGGCCAGCACCGGCCCGCCAACTCTCGCTGCACCCTGCGCCGCGAAATAGAGGCAGGCGCCGACGCCGAAGAAGCCGAAGGCGGGACTGGCGAGAGCGAAATAGGAATAGGCCGCCGCGTTCACGCCGGGATCGCTGGTGAACAGCGACACCCACAACGAAGGCCTGATCGCAACCACAAGGCCGATGAGACCTACGGTCAACCCGGCAGCTATGCCGGCGGTCCAGGCCACACGCCGCGCCCGCGTCACCAGACCGGCGCCGACAGCCATGCCGACCATCGGCACCGAGGCGACGCCGAATGCGAATGCGATCGGGGTCAGCAAAAATTCCAGCCGCGAGCCCATGCCGTAAGCGGCCAGCGTCTCGGTGCCGAAACTCGCCAGGATCTTGGTGAAGATCAGGATGGTCAGCACGGTCTGCAGCGGCGACAGGCAGGAGACCGCGCCGACCTTGAGAATATCGACGAACATGTCGCGCTGGAACTTGAAGGTTGCAAAATTCAGCGTCAGCCGGCTGCGGCCGCTCAAGAGATACCACGCCAGGAACATCGCACCGAGCGTGAAGGCGGTGAGTTGACCGGCGGCGACGCCGCGCATGCCGAGCTTGGGCAGGCCGAACAGCCCGAGGCCGAAGCCGCCGCCGACCGCGATCTGGACGATCGCGGTTGCGATCAGGGTTGCCGACGGCAAGTGCATATCGCCGGTGCCGCGCAGCACCGAGGCCAGCGTATTCACCAGCCAGATCGAGATCGCGCCGGAGAACAGCACCTGCGAATATTGCATGGACTGTTCGAGCACGCCGCCGCGTCCGCCCAGCGAGAAATAGAATTCGCGGCCGAAGCCGAGCATCATCAATGTAAAGAACAGTCCGGCGCAGACGCCGATCATGGCGGCGTGCAGCGCCAGCGCCGCGGCGCGGTCGCGATTGCCGGCGCCGATCGCGCGGCTGATCGCCGACGAAACGCCGCCGCCCATCGCGCCTGCCGACATCATCTGCGTCAGCATGATGAAGGGAAACACCAGCGCGATTCCGGCCAGCGGCTCGGTGCCGAGCCGGCCGATATAGGAGGTTTCGGCCACCGCAACCAATGTGCTGCCGAACATCGCGATCGTGTTGGGAATGGCGAGCTTCAACAGCGTCGGCAGAATCGGCGCGGTCAACAGGCTGTTGATCGGGACGGCCGCCGGGCGCGCATCGATCGGGGCGTCAATGGTCATGCGTCACCGATCGGTCGGCCTTTAATTCAAAAGATTACGATTAACATATTATTGGCGGGCTGATGCGCAGGCCACCCACGGCTATGCAGGGGTCACCACGGCAGGCCGCATAGGTCGATGGTGCCGTCGCGCGGCGCCCGCCCGATGTCGTGAACGAACGGGGCCAATGCCTCGAAGCGAATTCGCCCGCCGGGTTGTTCGGCGTAGATTTCGCCGGAAAAGGGATGCCAGCCGCGCGCCTGGTAAAATGCGAAATTGTGCGGCTCGCAGAACAGCAGTCCGAACCTGATGGCTTCGTGGTGGCGCAGGGTCTGGATTGCGGCGTTGAGCGCCACGCTCGCATAACCGTGGCTGCGGCAGTCTTCGCGGGTCGCAACGCCGCCGATGCCGCCGACACTAACCTTGCGGCCGTTCCAGGTGACGGTGCGGAAATAGATGCCGACATGGCAGGCGAGGCCGCCCGAGGGCGCGTCGATCAGCACCCTGAGGTCGGCATGGGCAAAGACGACATCGCCCCAGGGCAGCTTTTCCAGCACATGGGGCGGCCAGACCGCCTTCAGCAGCGGTTCGGCCAATTTCCAGGAGGCGTCCCCGTTCAGGACGTCGATTTCGATGCTCATTGCAGACCTTTCGCGCTCCCGTCATAGCCGTTGCGCGGCTGGAAAGTTACCGATTCCGGCGCGGCCTCGAACAAAATTCTCAAATCGAGCGGATTTGGTGATCGAAATCACAGATCATCGGCCGTTACCTTGCTGAGATACCGGCAAATGGTATGATTCCGCGATCGAACCCCGGGAATATCGATGCGCCGGCTTACCGCATTGGTCGTTGCCGTGCTGGCACTGTGTTTTGCCAGCCAATCCGCGTTGGCGGAAAAGCGCGTCGCGCTGGTCATCGGCAACTCGAACTACCAGAATGTCGCAGCGCTTACCAATCCCGCCAACGATGCCACCGCCATCGCCGAGATGTTCAGGAAGGCCTCGTTTGACGTGGTCGAATCGCGCCGCGACCTGAAATACATGGAAATGCGCCGGGCATTGCGCGATTTCACCGACAAGGCGCGCGGTGCGGATATCGCGGTGATCTATTTTGCCGGTCACGGGCTCGAGGTCGATGGCGTCAATTACGTCGTGCCGGTCGACGCAACCCTCGAGCGTGATGCGGATGTCGATGACGAAGCCATCGCGCTGAACCGGATTCTTTTCGCGGCCGAGCCCGCGACGAAGCTGCGTCTGATCATCCTCGATGCCTGCCGCGACAATCCGTTTGCGAAGAAGATGAAGCGAACCATCGCCTCGCGGTCGCTGGGCCGGGGCCTGGTCGGCGTCGAGGCCAACAGGCCGAACACGTTTATCGCCTTTGCCGCCAAGGAGGGCTCGACCGCCGCCGATGGTGACGGCACGAACAGCCCGTTTTCGGCGGCGCTGGTGAAACACCTTACCAGGCCCGGCCTCGATATCCGCAAGGCCTTCGGATTTGTCCGCGACGACGTCATGAACGCGACCGGCAACCAGCAGGAGCCCTACACGACGAATTCGCTGGGCGGCAACGACGTGGCGCTGGTGCCCGCGCCTGCTGCAGCCGGCAACGCCAATACCGATGTCCGCCGCGATTACGAATTGGCTGAACGCGTCGGCACAAGGGAAGCCTGGGATTCGTTTGTCGCAGCCCACCCGTCCGGCTTCTACACCGATCTGGCCAAGGCGCAGCGCAACAAGCTTGCCGCAGAGGCCGAGCGAAGCACCGCGACCGAGAGCGCAAAAAGGCCCGAGGAAATCAATACCGCTCCGGCCGAACCGCCGAAAGAAGATCAGCCCGCCGCGGCCAAGCCTGCGAACCCGGTGGTGGCCTCGCGCTCGCCATCCGAGGCCAAGCCGGACCAGCCGGTCGCGCAGGATATTCCTCGCCTGCTGCAGGCCGAACTGAAGCGGGTCGGGTGCAAGACCGGCGACATCGACGGGGAATGGAACGGATCGGCCCGCCGCGCGCTTTCCGCGTTCAACGACAACGCCGGGACCAAATTCGACGTCAAGCTCGCCAGCATCGATGCGCTCGACGCGGTGCGTGCCAGGACCGGGCGCGTCTGCCCGCTCGATTGCGAGCGCGGATATCGCGCCAGCGGCGATCGATGCGTCAAGATCACCTGTGACGAAGGTTTTGTGCCGGGCGCGAACGGCAGCTGTCAAAAACGGCCCGAGCGAGCGCCGCGGGTGACAGAACGCGCGCACCACGCACCGGCCGGGCCGAAGCGGGGCGGAGGCAAATGCTTCGTCTATAACGGCACGTCATTCTGCGAATGAAAAGCACCGCGCGTCGGGCGCTTCCCGGTCCAGCCGATAGCTCAATAGGGCGTGCATTCGGTATGGATAATGCGCGGCTTCGAGCAATAGGCGACGCCGAGATTGCCAGTGAACGTATACTGCCGCTTGCCCGGCTTCAGCCGGTTTTCGATCCGCAACGAACAGGAATTGCCGATCACGGTCATGTAGACGACGATTGAATTGTTCGGATAATCGCGTACCGCCTGCAGCGTGTGCCTGCCCGCGACGCGCAGCGAAGCCGAACCGCCGATCGCCTCGGTCGGCTTGGCGCCGAGCTTGGCGTTATACCGAACCCGTCCCTCGACATTGGAGTTCATGTCGAGGGTTGCGGTGCGATCGGTGGAGAGCACGCCTGTCCCCTCGGCGTGGACCGGATAGTTCTGTACGGCCGGCTTCTCGCAATTGGCGACCGCATCGAAGCTGAAGCGCGCGCGAACCGAAGTCCCGGCGGCTTCGCCGGGAACAGCCGTCGCCAGCATCGAGGCCGCCAGCACCGCAATGACGCAGGGCATTCTGGCTTGCATGATTTCCCTCCCCCAATAAGCAATTCATTCCCAACAATATTTTGGATTTAATTCCATGAAATGAGGTTTTGCAAACCGGTGCGCCGCCACCGGCGGCCGGTTTTGCCAAATTGCGGTGTTTAAGCGCGATGGAACCTTCTATAAGGGTTCCCGTTAGATCACGTCTCCCACCAGTTCGGACATCACCTCATGACCTTTACGCTGCCCAATCTGCCCTACGCCCATGACGCCCTTGCGCCCCATATGTCCAAGGAAACGCTGGAATACCACCACGACAAGCATCACCAGGCCTACGTCACCAACGGCAACAACGCGATCAAGGGGACCGAATTCGAGGGCAAATCCCTTGAGGACATCGTCAAGGGATCGTTCGGGAAGAACCCGGCCGTGTTCAATAATGCCGGCCAGCACTACAACCATCTGCATTTCTGGAGCTGGATGAAGCCGAATGGCGGCGGCAGCAAATTGCCCGGCCGGCTGGAAAAGAAGATCAACGAAGACCTCGGCGGCCTCGAGAAGTTCAAGACCGATTTCGCCGCCGCCGGCGTCGGCCAGTTCGGCTCCGGCTGGTGCTGGCTGCAGGTCAAGAACGGCAAGCTCGAAATCTCCAAGACCGCGAACGGCGAGAGCCCGCTGTGCTATGGCGCAACGCCGATCCTCGGCTGCGACGTCTGGGAGCATTCCTACTACATCGACTATCGCAACCGCCGTCCGGATTATTTGAAGGCGTTCGTCGATCATCTCGTCAACTGGGACTATGTCGACGAGCTGTTCGGCAAGGTTTGATCTTCGCTCCGTCATTCCTGTCGAACTAATTTTGGGGGCGGCAGCGTTTCGCTGCCGCCCTTTGTTTTGCCTGCGCCGCGCCGGATGCTCAGGTCACCTCACCTCCGGCCCGCGTGTCACTCCCGCATGGCCATCCCTGAGATGCGCATGGGTATGGTCCAGCTTCCGTTTGCTTCAGTGGGGCGCCGGGACTAAGCAGGGTGGAATCCATCACCCGTCCGACTCATTGCCTTGTCAGAATCTTCCTTGAAAGACCCGGCGCCTGCCGATGACGCGGATGCCGAGCCGCTGCCGTTGCGGGTCCGCAAGCCGATCAGTTGGTCGATGCTGTTCATTGCCGTGCTTGTCGTGGTCAGCGCGACGCTGGTCTACCGGCGCGACGGCATGGCCGGGGTGCTGGAAATTCTGACCCACGATCTGACGCTGTTCGGCGGCATCCTGCCGCGCGTGCTGGCTGGCTGCCTGCTCGGCGCCTTCATCGCCGAAATCCTGCCGCACGAAAAAGTGTCGCGCTCGCTGGGGCCGAAATCCGGATTGAAGGGGCTTCTGATCGGCACCGCGTTCGGCGCGATCCTGCCGGGCGGGCCGTTCACCGCCTATCCGGTGGCGGCGGCATTGCTCACGGTCGGCGCCGATTTCGGCGCGACCATTGCGATGGTGGTGAGCTGGACGCTGATCGGTTACGGCCGGGCCGTCGCTTGGGAGCTGCCGATCATGGGCGTCGACTTTACGCTGTGGCGGATCGTGATCTCGCTGCCGATCCCGGTCCTGGCCGGCGCGCTCGGGCGGTTCGTGTTCGTGCGGATGTATCCGAAGGGCGAGCCGGAATGAGCGCCGCCCTGATCATCGACATCATGCTGTGGGGCTCGGTCGTAGCCCTTGGCTTGATCGCCTGGCAGCGCGGGAAATTGGTGCTGGTGTCGTCGCTCCGCGAAGGATCGCTCGAATTCATCAACATCGTGCCGCGCATCGCGCTCGGTGTGATCGGCTCGGGCTACATCGCCGCGGTCATTCCGCAGGAGATCATCACCGGCTGGCTGGGGCCGAACAGCGGCTGGCTCGGCGTGCTGACCGCCGTGATCGCCGGCGGCGCGACCCCGGGGGGCCCGGTGGTCGGGTTTTCGATCGGCGCGGTCGCCTTGAAGTCCGGCGGCGGGACGCCGCAGGTCATAGCCTATGTGGTCGCCTGGGCGCTGTTCGCCTTTCAGCGCCTGATCCTGTGGGAAATCCCGTTCATGCCGGCGCGCTTCGGCTGGTTCCGCGCGGCGGTGTCGGTGCCGTTTCCGTTCCTGGCGGCGGCGATCGCGATGGCGATCGGGAAGCCGTGAGACCCCCAAAAAGTGGACTCAGGTAATGTTATAATATAACATTTTGGGATGCCTCACTCCCATTCCGATGACCATGGACATCACCACGGCCGCGCCCATGGCGGTTCCCACAGCCATGGGCCGGCGACGCCGCATCCGGCGCAGGCGGCACCCTGGTCGATCCTGCGCATGACCGTGCTTTCCAGGCTAAGTGCTGCGGTCGCGGTCAGCGCCGCCCTGTGGGCGGCCGTATGGCTGGCGATGAGGTGAGCATGGCCGCGCAATTGCAATTCCGCGACGTCACGCTGGGCTATGACCGGCATCCGGCGGTGCATCACCTTGATGGCGAGGTCGCCGAAGGCGCGCTGCTGGCGGTGATCGGCCCCAACGGCGCCGGCAAGTCGACGCTGTTTCGCGGCATCGCCGGCATCCTCAAACCGCTCGCCGGCTCGATCGCGCGCGGCGGTCTCGACCACAGGGATATCGCCTATCTGCCGCAGACCGTGGATATCGATCGCAGCTTTCCAATTTCGGTGTTCGATTTCGTCGGCACCGGGTTGTGGCGTTCGACCGGATTTTTCGGCGGCATGGGCAAGGCGGCGCAGGACAGGATTGCGCAGGCACTGGCCGCCGTCGGCCTCAACGGTTTTGAGAACCGCACGATCGGCACGCTGTCGGGCGGTCAGATGCAGCGCATGCTGTTCGCCCGCGTGCTGCTGCAGGACGCGCGGCTGATCGTGCTCGACGAGCCGTTCAATGCCATCGACGCCAAAACCTCGGCCGATCTTCTGGTGCTGGTGAAGCGCTGGCACGGCGAAAAACGCACGGTGCTGGCGGCGCTGCATGACATGGATCTGGTGCGTAACAATTTCCCCGAAACCCTGCTGCTGGCCCGTGGCGAGGTGGCGTGGGGCCCGACCGCGCAGGTGCTGACTGCGGAAAATCTCATCGAGGCGCGGCGGATGTGCGAGGCGTTCGACGATGGCGCCGCCGCCTGTGCCGTGCACGCGCCATCACGGGCGGCCTGACCTCCGATGATTTACGATGCGCTGATCGCGCCTTTCACCGAATTCGAGTTCATGCGCCGCGCGCTCGCGGCCGTCATCGCGCTCTCGCTCGGCGGCGCGCCGATCGGGGTGTTTTTGATGCTGCGGCGGATGAGCCTGGTCGGCGACGCCATGGCGCATGCGATCCTGCCGGGGGCGGCGATCGGTTTCCTGATCTCCGGGCTCAGTCTGTTCGCGATGACGACGGGCGGCCTGATCGCGGGCTTCACGGTCGCGATCCTCGCCGGCGTGGTCGCGCGCACCACTGAGCTGAAGGAGGACGCGTCGCTGGCGACCTTCTATCTGGTGTCGCTGGCGCTCGGCGTCACCATTGTCTCCATCAAGGGCACCAATATCGATCTGCTGCACGTGCTGTTCGGCAACATCCTCGCGATGGACGACCAGACGCTGCTGGTGATCGCATTCAACGCCACCATCACGATGCTCGTGCTGGCGGTGATCTACCGCCCGCTGGTGATCGAATGCGTCGACCCGGTGTTCCTGCGCACGGTCTCGAGGGCCGGCGCGCCCGCGCATCTGGCATTCCTGGCGCTGGTCGTGATCAACCTCGTCAACGGCTTTCATGCGCTCGGCACCTTGCTGGGCGTCGGCCTGATGATCCTGCCCGCCGGCATCGCGCGGTTCTGGTCGCGCGATATCACCGGCATGATCTGCATCGCGGTCGCGAGCGCAATGATCTCCGGCTATGTCGGGCTGGTGCTGTCGTTCCAGACAAAGATTCCCTCAGGCCCGGCGATCATTCTGGTGGCGGCAGGGCTCTACGTGGTGTCGGTGCTGTTCGGCAGCGTCAGCGGGCTGGTCCGGCAGCTGTTCCCCGGCCGCCATCTGGAAGCGTAACGGCGATGCGGCGTTTCTGGCTCATTTCTCTCATGCTCGCGACGGCCATCCTTCCCGCCTGCGCGCAGGATCGCCTCAACGTGGTCGCGAGCTTCTCGATCCTCGGCGACTTCGTCCGCAATGTCGGCGGCGACCGCGTCAGCGTCGCGGAACTGGTCGGTCCCGATGGCGACGCGCATGTCTACGCGCCGACGCCGGCGGATGCGAAAAAGATCGCGGATGCGAAGCTCGTCGTCGTCAACGGTTTTGGGCTCGAGGGCTGGTTGCCGCGGCTGGTGCAGTCCGCCGGCGGCAAGGCCGTCATCGTGACCGCGACCTCCGGCATCGCGCCGCTCAGGCTCGGTTCCGACGCCGATCCGCATGCCTGGCAATCCGTGATCAACGCGAAACTCTATGTGGCCAACATCCGCGACGCGCTGGTCGCCGCCGAGCCCGCGGACGCCGAGGCATTCCGGGCCAATGCCGGCGCCTATCTGACAAAGCTCGATACGCTGGACCGCGAGGTCCGCGAAGCTGTGGCGCAGATTCCGGACGCCCGCCGCAAGGTGATCTCGACCCACCGCGCCTTCGGCTATTTCGCCGCCGCCTACGGCGTCGAGTTCATCGCGCCGCTGGGCGTGTCGACGGAATCGGAGGCCAGCGCCCGCGATATCGCTGGCATCATCACCCAGGTCAAAACCGCGAAAATTCCGGCAGTTTTTCTTGAAAATATCAGCGATCCCAGGCTGATCCGCCAAATCGCGGCCGAAACCGGCGCCAAAGTCGGCGGCACCCTTTATTCGGACAGTCTGACGCCCGAAAAGGGCGCCGCCCCCACTTACATTGATATGGTCAGGCACAATATAAAGGCCCTGGCCAGCGCGCTCGCCAACTAGGGCAGGGGCCTCCCTGCCGGCCGGGGCGCGCCAGAAGTCCCCGCTTTCGGAGTTGTTATGTCTGAACCGTCCTCCCCTAAAATCCCCGTGACCGTGCTGACGGGCTATCTCGGCGCCGGCAAGACCACGCTGCTCAACCGCATCCTGTCGGAAAACCACGGCAAGAAATACGCCGTCATCGTCAACGAATTCGGCGAGATCGGCATCGACAACGACCTGATCATCGGCGCCGACGAAGAAGTGTTCGAAATGAACAATGGCTGCGTCTGCTGCACCGTGCGCGGCGACCTCGTGCGCATCCTCGACGGGTTGATGAAGCGCAAGGGCAAGTTCGACGCCATCATCGTCGAGACAACGGGGCTTGCCGATCCGGCGCCGGTGGCGCAGACCTTCTTTGTCGACGAGGACGTTCAAAAGCACGCCCGGCTCGATGCGGTCGTGACCGTCGCCGACGCCAAATGGCTGAGCGACCGGCTCAAGGATGCCCCCGAAGCCAAGAACCAGATCGCGTTCGCCGACGTCATCGTGCTGAACAAGACCGACCTCGTCTCCAAGGCGGAACTCGCCGAAGTCGAGGCCCGGATCCGCGCCATCAACCCCTATGCCAAACTGCATCGCACCGAGCGCTGCAAGGTCAAGCTTTCGGACGTGCTGGAGCGCGGCGCGTTCGATCTCGACCGTATCCTCGAAATCGAACCCGAATTTCTGGACGCCGGCGATGGGCACGATCATGACCACGATCACGGTCATCACCACGGCCATGACCACGATCACGGCCATACCCATAGTCACGGCGGCCTGAAGCACTACCATGACGAGGACATGCAATCGCTGTCGCTGCGATCAGACAAGCCGCTCGACGCGACCAAATTCATGCCGTGGCTGCAAAACCTGGTCGCCAGCGAAGGCCAGAAGATTTTGCGCTCGAAGGGCATTCTGGCCTTCAGCGACGATGACGACCGCTACGTGTTCCAGGGCGTCCACATGATGCTCGAGGGCGATCACCAGCGGAAGTGGAAGGACGGGGAGCCGCGCGAAAGCCGCCTCGTCTTCATCGGCCGCGAATTGCCGGAACAGATGATCCGTGACGGTTTCGAAGGCTGTATCACCACGTGATGAAAGAGTTCGATCCGGGCGAATCCGCCTCCATCGTGTCGGTGACCGACAAAGTGCGGCCGCTGCCGCTCGGCCAGTCCGTCACGTCAGTGCATTTCCTCGGCGACAGCGCCTGCTTTGTCGGCGCCGAGGAGAACGTGTCCGTGGTCGACGCCAGGGGCGAGATTGCGCAAACCCCCGTTCATGGCGGCGGCATCCTCTGCGCGGTGTCCGACGGCGCGCGCATCGTCATGGGTGGCGATGACGGCAAGGTCGTTGCGTTCAATGCCAAGGGCGAGGTTACGCAGCTTGCGACCGACGCCAAACGCCGCTGGATCGACAATGTCGCTGTTCACCCCGACGGCGCGGTGGCGTGGTCGGCCGGCAAGACCGCCTATGTGCGCAGCGGCAAGGGCGAGGAGAAATCCTTCGATCTGCCCTCGACGGTCGGCGGGCTGGCGTTCGCGCCAAAGGGCCTGCGGCTGGCGGTGGCGCACTACAACGGCGTGACGCTGTGGTTTCCCAACATGGCCGCGCAGCCGGAATTTCTGGAATGGGCCGGCTCGCATCTTGCGGTGACGTTCAGTCCGGACAACAAATTCCTGGTCACCGCGATGCACGAGCCGGCGATGCATGGCTGGCGGCTGGCCGACAACCGCCACATGCGCATGAGCGGTTATCCCGGCCGCGTCCGTTCGATGTCGTGGAGCGCGGGCGGCAAGGGCCTCGCCACCTCCGGCGCCGATACCGTGATCGTCTGGCCGTTCGGCAGCAAGGATGGCCCGATGGGCAAGGAGCCGGCGATGCTGGCGCCGCTGCAGGCGCGGGTTTCCGCGGTCGCCTGCCATCCGAAGCAGGACATCCTGGCGGCGGGCTACAGCGACGGCACCGTGCTGATGGTGCGGCTCGAAGACGGCGCGGAGATTCTGGTGCGCCGGAACGGCGGCGCCGCGGTCGCAGGGCTAGGCTGGAACGCCAAGGGCACACTACTGGCTTACGCCGCCGAGGATGGCGACGCGGGCTTGCTGGAATTGTGATAGGACCGTGATGTCTCTCGCCTAGAGCTTCGGTTCTGATTGAATCAGAACCGAAGCTCTAGATTCTTGTTTTAACGCGTTTTCTTCACGCGAACCGGTGTCCACTTCGCTCGAAAACGCTCAGGGCGGGCCGCATGCGATTCCTGACCACCTTCCAGACCGCCGATTTTCTCGACACGCTGGTCAGCCTGGCGGCGGCGTTCATTCTGGGCACCCTGATCGGCGCCGAACGGCAGTACCGGCAGCGGACCGCGGGGCTGCGCACCAACGTGCTGGTCGCCGTCGGCGCCGCGGCCTTCGTCGACCTCGCGATGCATCTTTCCGGCGCCGATGGCGCGGTGCGGGTGATTGCCTACGTCGTTTCGGGGATCGGCTTCCTCGGCGCCGGCGTCATCATGAAGCAGGGCATGGACGTGCGCGGCCTCAATACCGCGGCGACGTTGTGGGCGTCGGCCGCGGTCGGTTCCTGCGCCGGCGCCGACATGATCGCGCAGGCGGTGGCGCTCACCGTGTTCGTGCTCGCCGGCAACACCTTGCTGCGCCCGCTGGTGAACGCCATCAACCGCATTCCGCTCGACGAGCGGTCGTCGGAAGCGACCTATTATTTCAAGCTCGCGGTCACCCCGGCAGCATTGCCCGGCATGCGCGACCATCTGGTGGAGAGGCTGGAAAGCGCCAAATATCCGGTCGCCGATGTCGAAGTCGCCGAACATGGCGACGATCTGCTGGAGATCGTGGCGACGCTGGTCTCCACCGCCATCGATCCCAAAGAGCTGGACGCGGTGGCCGCCGATCTGGAGCGGCAGCCCGGCATTCGGCACGCCACTTGGGAACTGAATACCAAGGACTAATCGCGGCTTTTGAGGCGTTTTCGCCAGCTTTCCGGGCGCTGCGCGGCCGGAACCATGCGCCGCCGGAATCGTTGATATCGCGAACAATTTCGCGGTGAACGATATGTCTCCCGAGGACAGGAAACGCGGCTACACGAAGGATTTTCTGCTCGCGACCGCGCTGGTCACGACCGGGCTGGTGATTTCTGGCCTTTCGCTGACCCAACTCAAAACCCACGATCCGCAGCAACTGGCGCAGGCGACACCGCCGTTGCAGTCGACGCCGGGCGCGGAGACGAAACCGCAGGCGCCGGCCGAGCCGGTCACGACGGGTACGGATACAAGGCCGTCCAGCGTTCCGCCGCAGCCGGCCCGTCCGGATGCCGAAGCACAGAAGGCGGGCGCCGAGCCCGCGCTGCCGCCGGCGCCCGCGGAAAAGACAGCGCCGCCGATCAGGGAAAAGTAGGTTTCCCCCACCTCGTCATTCCGGGGCGTGCGAAGCACGAGCTTTGATGTGCAATTGCACATCAGAGAATCCATAACCACGATCGGGAGTATGGATTCCGGGCCTGGCCCTTCGGGCCATCCCGGAATGACGCGCAATGGTCGAATGGCCTGACGCCGTTTTGACTGGCCTGCCGATTTTACAGTCTCGCCTGTGTCACCTGGCTGCCCCATAATCGCTCATCGCGCGAGAGCGCCGGCGACAAGATGGAGGCAGATGATGAAGATCGACGATGTCAGGCGAACCGCCTATTCGATGCCGCTGACCAATCCCTCGTTTCCGCCGGGGCCCTATCGTTTCTACAATCGCGAATATTTCATCATCACCTACCGGACCGATCCGGAAGCGCTGGCCGCCGTGGTGCCGGAGCCGCTCGAGATTGTTGATTCGATCGTCAAATACGAATTCATCCGCATGCCGGATTCAACCGGCTTCGGCGATTACACCGAAACCGGGCAGGTGATCCCGGTCCGCCTCGACGGCGTCGAGGGCGGCTATACCCATGCGATGTACCTGGACGACGAAGGCCCGATCGCCGGCGGCCGCGAACTTTGGGGATTTCCGAAAAAGCTGGCGTCGCCGAAGATCGCCGTCGAGAGCGACGTGCTGGTCGGCGCGCTGCATTACGGCTCGGTGCTCTGCGCCTCTGCCACCATGGGCTACAAGCACCGGCCAGTCGACCACGACACCGTGCTCAAGAGCCTGAAGGCGCCGAACTTCATTTTGAAAATCATTCCGCATGTCGACGGCAGTCCGCGGATCTGCGAACTGGTGCGCTTCAATCTCGAGGACATCACGCTGAAGGAAGCCTGGACCGGCCCGGCCGCGCTCGGCCTGTTTCCCCATGCACTCTGCGACGTGGCGCGGCTGCCGGTGCGCGAGGTGATCTCGGCGCTGCACTTCAAGGCGGATCTGACGCTGGGGCTGGGAACGGTGGCGTTCGATTATATGGCGAAGTAACGCCGCGGGCGGGTTACTGCGCGCCCTTGAGCGTGCAGGAGGTCGAGCAGGTCGTGACGACGCCGCTTTCGCAGGCGATGCAGGCACCGACACACTGCTTCATGTCCTTGGGATTGTAGGCGCTATAAAGCTTCCTGACGCAGGTTCCGATCGACCCGGTCACGTCATTATTCTCGGGCGTACAGGCGGCAAGCGTCGCTGCCGACAGCATGATGGCGATCATGGCGCGCATGTTCGTCGCTCCACTGGGGAGCCGTCGCTGGAATGAGGCTGCGGCGACGGTTCCAAGTCCTCGGTACCGCTCAGAATGGCGCGATGTGATTAATCCCCGGTTACCATGATCCGCATCATGAGTTGGGTCGTTTGTCAGCTTCGCGCATCCTCTCGGTCTGCCCTCAGTGAAGCTATTTCAAAGGCAACCAGGTGATCTCGCATGCGCCGTCGCAGTGATTGCAGTGGGTCGGCCGACCGAAGGTCGAGGCCAGTTCCCATTCCTGCGATTCGTTGCTCCACTGAACGGTGGCGTGGGCGATAATGTCATCGGACTGGCAGTTTGAGCAGACCGGCCTCGATCGCGCTATCGCTCGATTGACGATCCGGACCGGCCTGGCCGGCTCCTGGTTCAGGTGGAACGGATTGAGAAGTGATGCATGGTTCATGTCGTGCCCGCCGGTGAGTCGGTCACTACCCCGGCGTGAAGATAACGCGGCGATGGCAAGCGCGTCATCATCGCTCTTCTCATGGCTGTGGATAGGTCGCCAGGAACCGGCCGGCTTCTGCACAGAAGCCTCGCTGGTTCACCGCACCAGCACGTTGCGGAACTGCCAGGGATCCGAGGTGTCGATGTCTTCCGGGAACAGGCCGGGCCGGTCCGACAGCGGGGTCCAGTCGGTGTAGAAACCCTTCACCGGGCCGAGATACGGCCGCTGGATTTCGAGGCAGCGGTGGAAATCCATCTCATCGGCTTCGACGATGCCGGCGGTCGGATTTTCCAGCGCCCAAACCATGCCGGCGAGCACGGCTGAAGTCACCTGCATGCCGGTGGCATTCTGGTAGGGGGCAATCTCACGGGTCTCCTCGATCGAGAGCTGCGAACCATACCAATAGGCGTTCCTGGCGTGGCCGTAGAGCAGCACGCCGAGCTCGTCGATGCCGTCCTCGATCTCGTTCTCGTCCAGGATGTGCCACTTCTGCTGCATCTGGCCGGTCGCCCCGAAGATTTCGTGCAACGAGAGCACGGCGTCGTTGGCGGGGTGATAGGCGTAATGGCAGGTCGGGCGATAGATCACCTTGGCGCCGTCGCGCACCGTGAAATAATCCGCGATCGAGATCGACTCGTTGTGGGTGACGAGGAAGCCGTATTGTGCGCCCGGCGTCGGGCACCAGGAGCGCACGCGGGTGTTGGCGCCGGGCTGCAGAAGATAGATCGCGGCGCCGCAGCCTTCGGTGTGCTGGCGGCCGTTGTCCGGCATCCATTTTTCATGCGTGCCCCAGCCGAGTTCGGCCGGCTGCATGCCTTCGGAGACAAAGCCCTCCACCGACCAGGTGTTGACGAACACGTCCATCGGCTTAGGCTTCTTCGAGCGTTGGGTATCGCGCTCGGCGATATGGATGCCCTTAACGCCGAGCTTGTGGGCAAGCTGGCCCCAGCCTTCGCGGCTCTTCGGCTCGTTGAATTCGATCTTGGTGTCGCGGGCGATGTCGAGCAGCGCCTGCTTGACGAACCAGGACACCATGCCGGGATTGGCGCCGCAGGTGGAGACGGCGGTCGGCCCGCCCGGGTTCTTGCGCTTGGCGGCCAGCAGCGTCTCGCGCAGCGCGTAGTTCGAGCGCTTCTCGGGGCCGATGTTCTTGTCGAAATAGAAGCCGAGCCATGGCTCGACCACGGTGTCGATATAGAGCGCGCCGATCTCCCGGCACATGGTCATGATATCGACCGAGGAGGTGTCGACCGAGAGGTTGACGCAAAAGCCCTGGCCGCCGCCGGCGGTCAACAGCGGCACCAGCACCTCGCGGTAATTGTCGCGGGTGATGCCCTGCTTGATGAAGCGCACGCCATGCTGCCTGGCGATCTCGCCGTCCTCATGCGGATCGATGATCACCAAGCGCGATTTGTCGTAGTCGAAATGCCGCTCGATCAAAGGCAGCGTGCCTTTGCCGATCGAGCCGAAGCCGATCATGACAATGGGGCCGGAAATTTTCGCGTGGATTGGCGCGGACGGGCTCATGAATATCTCCAGAAGATTAAGGCGGGCTGCGGCGTTATGGGGTCTTCAAGCCAAGTGGATACCGGTTCGCGTGAAGAAAACGCGTCAAGCAAAAGACGGGGGGATCAGGCGGTACGTCGCTTGGCGGTCACTTCGATCTCGACCTTCATCTCGGGCTTGTAGAGACCTGCGACGACCAAAAGCGTTGCCGCCGGCCGGATGTTGCCGAGAACTTCGCCGCAGACCGCGAAATGGGCGTCTGCGTCCTCAGGCCGGGTGATGTAATAAGTCGCGCGGACGATATCGGCCATCGCGAAACCGCCTTCTTTCAGGGCGGCCTCGATGGTCTTGAAGCAGTTGCGTGACTGGCTCGTGACATCATCCGGCATCGTCATGGTGGTGTAGTCGTAGCCGGTGGTGCCGGCCACAAAGGCGAAATCGCCGTCGATGACGGCGCGGCTGTAGCCCGCGGTCTTCTCGAACGGCGAGCCAGTGGAAATCAGGCGGCGGGGCATCAGGACCTCGGTTTCATAACGTTTTCGAGCGAAGTGGGTACCGGTTCGCGTGAAGAAAACGCGTCAAATACAAAAGCTTTCCGCGGTGTTTAGGGGCATTTCCCGGCTACACGCAAGCGTTCGCTGTATCAGCGGGAGCGCTCTGTCACGTCGGAGGCCGCAGGCGTGGCAGCGCCCCAGCGGCGCACAAAAATGTCCCTGACGATCATGACCGAGATCATGATGAAGAGGATGGTGGTGACAGCGCGGCGCAGGCGCGGGCGCGCAGCATCGCTTTGTGTGGGGAGGCTCTCCGGCATGGCGCGCGCTTTATGCCGCGTGCGGCACGACGTGGAGTGCCTTCCTCGCCCGGACTGCCCTGGGCCTGAGCAACAACGCGCCGGTCGGGGCGATCATGCCCCAGGCACCATCGAGCGCGCCCTCGCAGAGCTCGAGGCCGAGCAGGCGGTCGCGCTCGAACGGGCCGGGCAGCGACAGCTCGCCGGTCTTGAGACCAGAGAAGCCGAAGCGGGCGTAGTAGGGCGCGTCACCAAGCAGGATCACGGCGCCATGGCCGCGCGCCTTGGCGACAGCCAGCGCGTGGTCCATCAGCGCAGCGCCGACGCCGAGGCCGCGGCAGGTCGCGTCGACCGCCAGCGGCCCCAGCATCAGCGCCGGCTTGCCCCCCGCGCTGACGTGCCACAACCGCACGGTTCCGACCAACCGTCCCTGGCGCACGGCCGACAGGCTAAGGCCTTCGGCGGGCGCGCGTCCGTCGCGCAGGCGCTGGCAGGTGCGCGTATGGCGGTTGTCGCCAAAGCAGGCATCCAGCAGCGCTTCGCGCGCAACGACGTCTGAAGCCCGTTCCGCACGGATCGCGAACGGAGCGGCGTCAGGGATGAAGGTAACCGGGGTGTTCCGCAAAGCAGTCATGGCACGTCAGTCCTCACTCCAACGGCGGGGCACGCCGCGGAGCGTTGTCAGAAAATCGGCAAATGAGGGGAGGGAGCCGGCAAGCCGGCTCCCGGTTAGTCAGGCCTCAGAGGAGGCAGCTTAGATGTGGTAGGTCCGCAGCGGCGGGATGCCGTTGAACGCCACCGCCGAGTAAGTCGACGTATAGGCCCCGGTGCCTTCGATCAGCAGCTTGTCGCCGATCTCGAGCGTCACCGGGAGCGGATACGGCATCTTCTCGTACAATACGTCGGCGGAATCGCAGGTCGGTCCTGCGAGCACGCACGGCGTCATGTCCGCCCCGTCATGCGGGGTACGGATGGCGTAGCGGATCGACTCGTCCATCGTCTCGGCGAGACCGCCGAATTTGCCGATGTCCAGATACACCCAGCGCACCTCGTCCTCGTCGCTCTTCCTGGAGATCAGGACGACTTCGGTCTCGATGATGCCGGCATTTCCGACCATGCCGCGTCCCGGCTCGATGATGGTCTCCGGGATCTGGTTGCCGAAATGCTTGCGCAGCGCACGGAAGATCGACCGGCCGTACTGCACGACCGGAGGAACGTCCTTGAGGTATTTGGTCGGGAATCCGCCGCCCATGTTGACCATGGTGAGGTTGATCCCGCGCTCGGCACAGTCACGGAACACCGTCGAGGCCATCGACAGCGCACGATCCCACGCCTTCACCTTGCGCTGCTGCGAGCCGACATGGAACGAGATGCCGCACGGCTCCAGGCCCAGACGCTTGGCGAGGTCGAGCACCTCGACCGCCATCTCCGGATCGCAGCCGAACTTGCGCGACAGCGGCCATTCGGCGCCGGCGCAGTCATAGAGAATGCGGCAGAACACTTTTGCGCCGGGGGCGGCACGGGCGACCTTCTCGACCTCGGCGGCGCAGTCGACCGCGAACAGGCGAATGCCGAGCGCGAAGGCGCGCGCGATGTCGCGCTCCTTCTTGATCGTATTGCCATAGGAGACGCGGTCGGGCGTCGCCCCCGCAGCCAGCGCCATTTCGATTTCGGCAACGGTCGCGGTGTCGAAGCACGAGCCCATCGAGGCCAGCAGCGACAGCACCTCCGGCGCCGGGTTTGCCTTCACCGCGTAGAACACGCGGCTGTCCGGCAAGGCCTTGGCGAAGGTCTGGTAGTTGTCACGCACGACTTCGAGGTCGACCACGAGGCAAGGCTCGGTGTCCTGGCCCTCGCTGCGGCGGTTGCGCAGGAATTCCTGAATACGTTCGGTCATAGCACTCTCCCAAACGGCCCAGCGACGGGGTTCCGTTCAAAAAATGATGTCGGGTATGAGCGCCCCGGCCACATCGCGCTTTGGAGGCGCAACGAAGCCAAAAGACTCAAACCAGACTGTGCTGCCGTGGATTGGTTGGGAATGATCCCGCCCGCACACCTGGCAATGAAGGACAAGCCTTTTCAGTAGCCCGCGCCGGCGTTGGAATGCCGGTAGAGACCAAAAAAGCCCGATCCGTCGTTGCTTTAAGTCGCGTCCCCCGTTGAGAGCGGGGTGCGCCGGTTCGCCTCCGGCTGCCAGTCACGGTTGCAAAGGATGCAGAGACCTTCAACGGCATCTCTTGAGAGAGATGCTGGCCTCTCAAATCTTCGACCTCTGCGGTCTCGGACCTGAGCGACCCTCGGTTCTTCATCCCTTGGCGGCTGTCCGGCCTCTTGTCCGGATACCTACCGACTGACACACGACCACAGGCACGTGCGAAATTGGGCAAAACGGGAAATAGTTCTTTTGAGTCCGCTTCGCAACATTTTTTTTAGGCTGTGCGTAAATTTCCCTAACGCGAGCTTGCAATGCCGCGCTCGGGCCGTGCTGAACATGAACAGGCGTTAAGACTTCTGAACAAAGCGTAAGTGCTTTGGCGCCTGTGCCGCAGCGGTTTCTCGCTCGCTCGCTGCAAGCGCGCTTCGTGCGGGCGCGCGTCAGGCACGTTTTGTGCGGGCGCGTCAGGCGCGCTTTGTGAACGGCTCGACGCGCTGGGCGGCGCGGATGAACGCCACCATGATGAGGACGCCGATCGCAAACAGCGCCGCCTGCAGGATGTGCGCGCCGGTGTCGTTGAGCCCGAACAGAATCGCGAGCGCCCAGCCGCCGGCAAACGCCGCGCCGAACACCTCCGCACCGATCAGGATCGCCGCCGAGATGACGGTGACGACGCTCGGCCAGACGATCTCGTTCTTGCCGGTGGATGAAGACTGTGGGCTCATGGATCAGGTCCTGTTCAGGGGCCGCAATCTCTCCGAAAAGTGCCCGTGTATCAAGCACAAAAGGCCTAAAAATGCCGTATCGCGTGATATAGATTGGGCCATCTTTCAAAGCGTTTTCGAGCGAAGTGGGTACCGGTTCGCGTGAAGAAAATGCGTCAAAAACAAGCCTGGAGCCCGAACGGGCTCCAGTGGCGAAAAACGGGAATTGCGATGTCAGAAACCCAGCAAACGGCAGTCACCAATCCGCTTCTGAAAGCTTGGCAGACGCCGTTCGAGGCGCCGCCCTTTGCCGAGATCGTCCCCGAACATTTCATGCCCGCCTTCGAGCAGGCCTTTGCCGATCACGCCGCCGAGATCGCGGCGATCACCCACGATCCCTCCACGCCCGACTTCGCCAACACCATCACCGGGCTGGAGCGCTCGGGAAAGCTGCTCTCCAAGGTCTCGGCGGTGTTCTACGACCTGGTCTCGGCGAACTCCAATCCGGCGATCCTGGAGATCGACAAGGAGGTCTCCCTGCGGATGGCGCGGCACTGGAATCCGATCATGATGAATGCGGTGCTGTTCGGCCGCATCGCGATGCTGCACGAGAACCGCGCCAGCCTCGGGCTGTCAGGTGAGGAGATGCGGCTTCTGGAGCGGACCTATACCCGCTTCCATCGCGCCGGCGCCGGCCTCGACGAGGCCGCAAAGACCCGGATGGCCGAGATCAACGAGCGACTGGCGCATCTCGGCACCGCGTTCAGCCACCATCTGCTCGGCGACGAGCAGGACTGGTTCATGGAGCTCGGCGAGGACGACCGCGCCGGGCTGTCCGACAGTTTTGTGGCGGCGGCCAAGGCCGCGGCCGAAGAGCGCGGCATGGCCGGCAAGGCGATCATGACGCTGTCGCGGTCGTTCGTGGAGCCGTTCCTGAAGAGCTCGACCCGCCGCGACCTGCGTGAAAGGGTCTTCAAGGCGTTTACGGCGCGCGGCGACAACGGCAATGCCAACGACAACAACGACGCCATCGTGGAGATCCTCAGCCTCCGCGAGGAGAGCGCCAAAATCCTCGGCTTTGCGACCTACGCTGCCTATCGGCTGGAGGATTCCATGGCCAAGACGCCGGAGGCGGTGCGGGGCCTGCTGGAGCGGGTCTGGAAGCCGGCCCGCGCCCGAGCGCTGGCCGACCGGGACGCGCTGCAGGCGCTGGTCACGGAGGAGGGCGGCAATTTCGCGCTGGCGCCGTGGGACTGGCGCTACTACGCCGAAAAACTGCGGCAGGCACGCGCCAATTTCGACGATGCCGCCATAAAACCCTATCTGGTGCTCGACCACATGATCGAGGCCGCCTTCGACTGCGCCACCCGGCTGTTCGGTATCACCTTCGCCGAGCGCAAGGACGTTCCGACCTGGCATCCGGACGTCCGGGTCTGGGAGGTTAAGGACACTAACGGCCAGCACAAGGCGCTGTTCTATGGCGACTACTTCGCCCGGTCCTCAAAACGCTCGGGCGCCTGGATGACCTCGCTGCGCGACCAGCAGAAGCTCGACGGCGCGATCGCGCCCTTGATCATCAATGTCTGCAATTTCGCCAAGGGCGCCGACGGCGTGCCGTCGCTTTTGTCGCCGGACGACGCCCGCACCCTGTTCCACGAGTTCGGCCACGGCCTGCACGGCATGCTGTCTGATGTGACCTATCCCTCGCTATCGGGCACCTCCGTCTTCACCGATTTCGTCGAGCTGCCCTCGCAGCTTTACGAGCACTGGCAGGAGCAGCCGCAGGTGCTGCGGCAGTTTGCCCGGCATTACCAGACCGGCGAGCCGCTGCCGGACGATCTCCTGAAGCGCTTTCTCGCCGCGCGCAAATTCAACCAGGGCTTTGCCACCGTGGAATTCGTGTCCTCGGCGCTGATCGATCTCGAATTCCACACCCAGCCGGCCGCCGCCAGCCGCGACGTGCGGACGTTCGAAAAGGCCGAGCTGGAAAAAATCGGCATGCCCACGGAAATCGCGATGCGGCACCGGCCGACCCAGTTCGGCCACATCTTCTCCGGCGACCATTATGCTTCCGGCTATTACAGCTACATGTGGTCGGAAGTGATGGACGCCGACGCCTTCGGCGCCTTCGAGGACGCCGGCGACATCTTCGATCCCGCTGTCGCAAAACGCCTGCACGACGATATCTATTCCTCCGGCGGCTCGCGCGACCCCGAGGACGCCTATGTCGCGTTCCGCGGCCGCGAGCCGGAGCCCGACGCGCTGCTGCGGCGGCGGGGGCTGCTGGAAACGCCCGAGGCGGCCTGAGGTGAGGGCCGCCTTACGCTGGGTGCACGCGCTGCTGGTTGCCGGCGGCGTCGCGCTGGGCGCCGCGACGGCGGAGGCGCATCCGCACGTCTGGATCACGGCCAAGAGCGAACTGATCTATGCGCCCGACGGCACCATCACCGGCGTGCGCCACGCCTGGACCTTTGACGACATGTTCTCGACCTATGCCCTGCAGGGCATCGAGGCCAAGGTCAAAGGCGCCTACAGCCGCGAGGAACTGGCGTCGCTGGCGCAGACCAATGTCGAGTCGCTGAAGGAATTCCGCTTCTTCACCTTCGCCAAGGCCGACGGCAAAAAAGAGAATTTTCTCGAGCCGGTCGACTACTTCCTCGAATTCAAGGACTCATTGCTGACGCTGCATTTCACTTTGCCGGCGAAGACGCCGTTCAAGGCGAGGCAGCTCGCGCTCGAAGTGTTCGATCCCGAGTTCTTCATCGACTTCAAATATGCCGACCAGGACCCGATCAAACTGGTCGGCGCGCCCGCCGACTGCAAGATGCAGTTCCAGCGGCCCAATGACGGCACCGCCGGCGCGCAAAAGCTCGGCGAGCAGAATTTTGCGGGCGGCGGCTCGAACTTCGGCATGATGTTCGCCAACAAGATCACCGTGGATTGCCCGTGACGTCAAATCCCCGATCGAAGGCCGCGCGCCATCTCTGGCTTGGCGTGGCGGTACTTGCCGCCGTCGTCATGGCCGACAGTGCCGTGCATGCTCTGATGGCGCAGAATCCGTTCGGCGGCCCGCGACCGGGCCCGGCCGCCGAGCCGCAGGTCGGCGGCTTCGTCGGATGGTTGCTGGCAAAGCAGTCGGAATTCTATCGCGAGATATCGGCGACCATCCGCGCCGCGAAATCCGACGGCTCGGCGGTCTGGACGCTGCTTGCGATCTCGTTTGCGTACGGCATTTTCCACGCCGCCGGCCCCGGTCACGGCAAGGCGGTGATCTCGTCCTATCTGGTCGCCAATCAGGAGACCGCGCGGCGCGGCATCGTGCTGTCGTTTGCTTCCGCGCTGCTGCAATCGCTGGTCGCGGTGGTCGTGGTCGGAATCTGCGCGTGGCTGCTCAACGCCACCGCCAAAACCATGTGCGGCGCGGAGAAGGCAATCGAAATCGCAAGCTACGCCCTGATCGCCGCGTTCGGCGCCCGGCTGGTCTGGACCAAGGGCGGCGGCTTTATGCGCGCGCTGCAGGCGAAGCCGGAACCAGCGATGGCGGCAGCGCATCATCATCATGGGCATCACCATCACCATCATCATGATCATGATCACCATGACCACGATCATCACGATCACGGCCACGAAGATCACGTCCATGACGAGCATTGCGGCCATTCCCATGGACCTGTGCCGGACCAGCTCGCCGGCCCCGGCGGCTGGCGCCGCGGCCTCGGCGCGATCTTCGCCGTGGGCTTGCGGCCCTGTTCGGGCGCGATCCTGGTTTTGGTGTTCGCGCTGGCGCAGGGCCTGTTCTGGGCCGGCATCGCCGCGACCTTTGTCATGGGGCTCGGCACCGCGATCACGGTCGCGACCATCGCGATTCTAGCGGTGTCCGCGCGCGGCCTGGCCCAGCGCCTCAGCGCCGGCCGCGACGGCGGCGGCACCTTGGTTATGCGCGGGATCGAATTCGGCGCCGCTGGCCTCGTGCTGCTATTCGGGCTCGGCCTGCTGTTCGGCTATCTCGCCGCCGAGCGGGTAACGTGTTTGTAGACCGGGGCGCCCGCGCTCAATTGTGCGGCGGGCAAACGCGCGTCGCGTCTTGATCGGAGATCTGCAGCTCAGGATCCGTGAATCGCACGAAATTTGCGACTTCATCATGCTCTTTTGGATAACGAATTGAGGGCGGGATCACGCTGTCCCAATAGGCTGCTGCTTTGCGGGAATCCCATCCCGCTGTGCCGCAAAATTGAGCGAGCGCGGTCGCCGAGATAAAACCCGAAGCGTGCAGGCCATACCAGCAATGGACGTACATCGCCCCCTTATCCTGAGTGATGATGTCATGCAATTTGACGAAGACCTGTTTCAAGGCCACACGGTTGTCCCACTGGTGATAGTCATATTGCAGCGAATTGGCGCCGCAACTGACATTCTCGGTGCCATTCCATCCGGTTCGATACGCGTACACCGCTTGCGAAAAGCCGGCTTTGCATAGCGCCTGGAGAGATTGATTTTGAAGCGGCCGCCGGGGTCCATCGACGCTCGCGCGCGGGCCTTCCGTGCCACCGCGATAAAGGACTCCGGGCATGACGACCCGGAAGTGCGTGAGTCCGACGCCGCCCCCAACCGGGAAGAGTTTTTCCTTCGTCATGTCGGCGTCTTCCGTTCCCGCGGGCGGCGCAAGGGCGCCAACTCCGACTGCGGGTTGCGCAAGGGCGCCAACTCCAAATAACAAACCCAAAAACAGCACTGAAAAAAATCCGGCGATTTTGCACATTGCGTCCTCCGAATGTTAATTGGGCAGGCAATTGCACGCTGTTGTGACCGTGGAGATCATCGTCAACCGACCTCAAAGTTTCCGCGAGCAAGTTCGAGATAGGCCTTGGCGACCGGTGCCGTTGCATTGTGGAACGCGTCGGCGTCCTTTTCGACGACGGCGCGGTAGGGAGCCGCTTCGGCCTGGCGTCCATGCGCCAGACCCAGCACATTGGCGTCGTAACGCGCGATATCATCCAGCCAGGCGATATCGCTGCTTTTTTCGCTCGAATAGGGCAGGTCGATGAGTGACACGTGCTTTTCACGAATCCAGTACAGGCCGGCACCGGGAAGCTCGACAAGGTCATAGGCAGAGCCATCCAGGCCTGGCCAGAATGTCCGGCGAACCTCGTTCAGCCATTCATGAACCGGGGGCTGAGCCCGGTAGTTGGCAATCGCAGGCTTGCTGTACTGCTTCAACTCGACGATGCGCCGGGATTTCTGCTGTTCGACCAGGACCCAGATGCGCAGCTGATCGACACTCCCGCCACGTTCTTCGGGCCGGATTGCCAGATCGATGACTTTCTCGGTGGGAAACAGCCGTTCGATCGTGGCGCGGGCAATCTTCGCGTTGTACTGCTCAATCTTACCCTTTCTGAATACAAAGCCGTGTTTGGAAGAGTTTTTCTCGACGTACCGCCTCGCCATGTCGTCATAGTCGGAGACCGGCATGGCCAGCAGCGATCGCACCGCCTTTGGCGGATCCAGCGCTTTGCCCGCGATGCCCGCAAGATAGCTTGCTTCCAGCGGACGCTTCTTGATTTGCCCGCCGATGGATTTTGCAGCGATCAGGTAGCGAATGATGTCCAGTACGAACGGTCCGCGGCCGGCATCGTCAAAGTCGATGTCGGCATATCTCATCTGCCGTGATCCGCCCACCTGCTTCAGAGGCAGCACCGAGAAATTGCCCATGTGCGGGTCGCCGCTGACGATCCCTTCGAACGGAAGATATGGCTTCAGGCTGCTCAGATCCGCCCGATGTTTCATGTAGGTCCAATAGTGCGGCGTATTGCTGCGGATCAGTTGCGAAAGGTTTTTGGACACTTCGACCTGATCGAATTGAGCGCTGGTGGCGTTCGTGCCCATGGCCTGGTTCCCACGTTTTCTCGCCGGCGGTCTCGCAAGCACATCTTGCTTCAAGTGACCGCTGCCGAAGCGTCAGAGGTCGCAACTCTGCGCTTTCAAGGGTTGAGTCGAAAAGTGTGTCTGAAGATCCAGATCGAGCTTCAGCCGGCCTTGCAGGCAGGTTTGATGCAGCTTGGTCGCAAGATCCTTCAGGTTCTTGCGCACGGCCGCATAATCATTGGCGGTGAAAACCAGTTCCTGAACGAAGAACTCTCTAGTCTCTGCAGCATCGGCAATAGCGTCCAAACGCAGAATGAGGCGATAGGTCGCCGGATCGATGTGTGCAATACGATCGGCGAGGCCCGCTTGCTTTGCGATATTATCCTTGGCGACGCCGCAGTCATTATCCTTCAGGAGCATTTTCTTGACCTGAACGGCGCCAAGCCGCGCAGCCTCGTCGGGAGCCAGGCTCTTGCTCGACTTCAGTTTGGCGCTGCCGTCCGGGTTCAGATCGTTGGCATCGCGATAATAATAGGTCTGGAGATCGTGAATATTGCCGAAGCGGTCTTGCTGGTTCATGAGGGTGTCGATCACGATCAGGTCCGCAGCATCCTTGAGCTGCACCATCTTCTGAACATTTTCGGTCGTGAAGTCCCGTCCCACCAGCGTACTGATGTCCGGGTTGCGGGCCAGCATTCCGACGATCGGGTTCGCGTTGCGAAAGTTCTGCGCGCGCGCAACATTGTTTGCGCCACCGTTGAAGAACTCCTTGTAGAACTCTTCTTTCGTCGGGTTCTCGCTGAGCGCGCCATAGGATTGGGCAAAATCGTCGGTGAGCAGGAAGTCCCGTCTGCCGGCTGCGGCGCCGGCCGTCAACTGCGCCATCAGGCCTGCCCAGGTTTGATGGATGAGCGTGCCCGATTTGGTCTGGTCCAGGGCTTTGTGACCGAGCGCAATGTGATTTTTCAGGTCGAACGTGCGCAGAACCGTCGGCGGAACGTCGCCGATGCCGCCAAGCATGCGCGAGATGTGATAATAGCCCAGGATGGACGGCGTATAGCTGCAGCTCGTGCTGAGCTTGTATTTGGCGATCTTCTTGGCGCCCGATGCCTCGCAACGCGCCGCGACGTCGTCACGGGCGACACCTTGAGGAAGCGAATAAAAATCGAGGCCCGGGTTCGTGCTGTTGAGTTTCGGACAGACTGCGGCGTTCGAATTCCCGTCGATATTGCAAAGCCTGGTCTCGACCTCGGTGTCCTTGTCGGAATATTCGCCGCCTGCGAAATGCCTGGGGATGACGCAGACCTCGGCATTCCGGCCTGCCACCGGCAGATCCACGATCTTCTCGCCGCGCTGAAGGTGGGCCGATAAAGTGGCATCGGCGACCGACGGACCAAGGAACGCGCCCGACAAGAGCAGAAGCTGGGTCAGACGAACCACTCGCCTCATGGGTCTTCTCCGGAAGAATGTTCACCTCTCCGCGCAACGCACATCAGAGCATCACGTTGACGGAGAACCGATTGTGAGCTGGATCACGCAATACGGAAAAAATTGTTGACCGTCGGCGACAACCCCGAGGCAAAAGCAAACATGGTCGCGTTCAAACCGATGCGTTCAACCGGGCATTTCCGACGTAACGCGGATGAAGTGCTTGAAATTCATGCTAAAGATTATTCCGCGCTATCCGGAGATTTTTGGGGGATGCCATGCGAGGCCGTTGTCTTTGCGGAAAGGTAGAATTTGAAATTGGCGGCGATCTTTCCAAAATTTATCAATGCCACTGTTCACTTTGCCGCAAACAAGGGGGCTCCTCTTCAAATTCATCAATCATCGCAGAGGTGAGGAATTTTCGCTGGATTTCCGGACAACAGCAAATTTCTTCCTACGTGAAGCCAACGGGCTTTCGTTCCGACTTTTGCTCGCAATGCGGCTCTCCGGTCCCGAACCCGCTGAGGACAACGGCCTATTATTGGGTGCCCGCGGGTCTGCTGGATGACGACATGAGCCTGGAGGTTGGCGTACATTTGTATGTTGGCTCCAAGGCTTCGTGGGACACGATTTCTTCCGGCGTCCCGCAGTATGAAACCATTCCAAAGCCATCAGAGTTTTTCGAACTGATGCACGCCCGGGTCTGAAGCGGCTACGTCACCGGTTTGCTGTTTGGAGACTTCCTTCCGGTGGGCCGCTCCCGCACTTTACGCGATGACCGAGGCTGGAATGGACACCTAAGCCGACGTTTGCCGTCGGGATGCCCCCGATAGCGGACTCACGTCGAACATCGCTGGAGGTCAGTTCAGTGCCAACAGCGGAAGTGGTCTGTGCCTCCATTCGATTAATCTGTCGCCCACGTCGATACGATACCGGTTAGCTCCGTAGTGACCGGCACACTGCAACGATCTCCTGCGGTTCAGGCCGGGTGCGATAATCTGCATCGACATGGGCGTAGGCAACACTGCCGGAGCGATCGATCACGAATGTTCCGGGCACAGGAAGTATCCATCGCCCATCAGCATTTCGTTTCTCGAGATCAAGACCGGAGCTCTTCAGCACGTTTTTCGCAGCATCATCCATTTCAAAGGTAAGGCCGAATTGTTCAGCGACTTTGCCACCATGATCGATTAGAACCGGAAATCTCGCGTCCTCGGCGCTTGCATCGTCACCGGAAGCTGGTGCGGCCTCCGGTGACACCGCAATCAAGGCGGCGTTAGCGTCGGATAGCTGCGATCGAACTTCGAGCAATCCGCGGAGATAGAGATTGCAATAGGTGCACCAGGTGCCGCGATAGAACACCACGACCAGTGAGGCGCACTCGCCCAGGGCAAGATGCTCCCCCAGACCCCACATTCCGCCCTCTGCCATTGGCAGCGAAAAATGCGGTGCCTTGTCGCCGACACCGATGGCGTTGGTCCTCGCGCTCAAGGCCTTCGTTGCGGGGCCTATCTGGCCTCCGAACAGGACATTGGATTGCTCGACGCCTCGTCGTGTGATCAGCTTTTCAGTAAACTGGGCAAGGGAAGCTGCGAGAGGGACGGCAGGCGGCGCGCGAGCACCTTCTTCGCTCATGTTTCCTACTCCGTGGCTATTTCCAGCTATATACGACCAGCATAAACGAGTTACCCGGAACGAGCTATCCTGAGTCAGCCTTCAACTTAGCGCCGAGTAGCTGCAAGTGGGTCCCTGCCAATTCCGCTAAGGGTCATCAACGGACCTGATGGCCCCGAAACACCACTTCCGATCTACCCCGAGGAACGGACATCGCCAGACCGCGCCGTCTGGTTCGTTTCGTGCCATCAGCGGAAGTCGCGCCACTTATTCGATGATTTCGTCTGCGCTAAGCAGAATTGACGTCGGCAGGGTCAGGCCGAGCGCCCGTGCCGTTACAGCATTGGCCACAAGCCGAAAGCGGGTAGGACGCTCAACGGGCAGATCTGCGATAGGGCTGCCCAGCAGTGCCTTTCGTACCAGTACGCCCGATTGCATGAATAAGTTTTGCAGTTCGGGTCCGTAGCCGATGAGACCACCTTTCTGCGCGAAGTCGGGGTAGATGTTTATCGCGGGAAGACGGTTCTTAAGCGCCAGATCAGCAAGCAACTGCGGGTTACCTCCGAACAGCGGGGAAGAAAGCATCAGGACACCGCCAGACTGTGATCTTGCTGCTGCCAGGAAGGCAGGTTCGAAGTCCGAGGGACTACTAACTTCGAGCATTTCCATAGTAACACCGAGCGCGACCGCAGCTTTGCGCACAGCCTCTAACTGCAGGTTTCCGCTTACGGGGTGCCAGATCACAGCTACCTTAGTGAGCGCTGGTACGGCTTCCCGGAGTAACTGCAAGGATTTCGCGTTAAACCCGGGTATGTCGAGGAAGATGCCCGTTACATTGCCTCCCGGGTGCGCAAGGCTAGCGGCCCAACCGTTTGCGACTGGGTCCGATTCCAAATCCATCGCTACGATTGGGATTAATTTGGTGGCCTGTCGCGCGGCCCGAACGGCTGGTGGGCTGACTGCACAGATCGCTTGTACGTTCTGCTGGACTAGCTCCATCGCCATAGCTGGCAATTTAGCAAACTGCTCGTTGGCAAGCCGCACAATGATTTCGGCATCGGCTGCATCTTTGGGAGCTGACCCACTGAGGCCCTCCCGAAAGGCAACGATCCGATTGCTGACCAGGGCCGATTGTCCCGGATGGAGAAAGCCGATCCGCCAACTCTTTGCCTGTTGCGCGCTAACCGAAAGAGGCCATGCACTTACACAGCCAACTACCAGCTTTACAAAATCGCGCCGTTGCATTGCGAATCGCACCCCAAGCGGTCGACCTAAGCGTATGCAATTTTAGACCTCGTTCCAAGCGTCCGAATGTCCGTTCCGGGTCCATTCGCGTCATTTGGAGCGTCGGCCGGCTACTTCCGGTCCTCCCCCGGAAACGGACATCAGGACGCCGCCTACAGATCGAAATTGGTCGGCAGCATCACCACGTCGCGAATGGTCATGCCGCGTGGCCGCGTCAACATGAACATCACCACATCAGCCACTTCGCTGGCCTCCAGCAGACTCCCCGACGCCCTGGCTTCCTTCAGCTTCTCAGGCGGCCAGTCCGCGAGCAGGGCGCTGATGACAGGGCCGGGTGAGATTGAGCCCACGCGAATGCCATGCTTGAAGACTTGGCGCCGCACCGTCTGGACAAAGCAGTTGATCGCCCATTTGGACGACGCGTAGACCGGCTCCCATGGCGTCGGAAAATGGGCCGCCAGGGAACTCGTGACGATGATGTCGCCGGTCCGACGCTCGATCATGTGAGGCAGCACGTCGTGCACATTCTTCATCACGACGTTGACATTCAAGTTCAGCATCCGGTCGATAGCCCCGGTATCGGTATCGACCAGGTCGCCGCCGACATAGGTACCCGCATTCGCATGCAAGATGTCGAGTTGGCCTGCCTTCTCCAGGACTCTCGGCAACAGCGTGGCGCAGTCCTTTGGATCGAGCAGGTCGATGACCAGCGGGATCACCGCCTCGCCGTGCTTGTTGCAGAGCGTCTTCAGCGCTGCCGCGTCGCGGTCGACCATCACCACGCGCGCGCCTGCAGCCAACATCGCCTCGGTACTGGCCAATCCGATGCCCGACGCGGCCCCGGTCACGGCGGCAACCTTGCCTTCCAATCCTCTCGCCATAGGGTCACCACCTTGCTGGGATCACCACAATACGCGCCGCAGTATAGCAATCCCAAGCGCGGTATGTCGGGGATCAAGGACGGCCTTGGCGCCCGGCATCCGCGGTCGCCTCTCGCCTGATCAACGCAGCAGGAAAGCGCGGGAGGTTCGGTTCCACCTCGTGGAAGACGAATAGAATGTCCTGAGGCGCGAGGTGTAGGCGCTCGCCGAACAGTCTGACGGCTTCGTCCGCAATGGTGGCGGCGGTTCCTGTCGGCCGCCCGCTGGATATGACTACCTCAACGACCATGAACCGATCCGTTCTGTCCGTTGCGTAGTCGGGGAAGCGGGGATCTACCAGAAGATCATCCTGGTCGACCTCGAGAAAGTGGTGAAAGCGGTCGGCTTGGTGATAGCCGGCGGCTACCTGGGCTTCTAACATTGCCTCCGACAAGCGGAACTTGTCGGCGGCGCTGAGGCCGCGCCGCACGGTGAAGGTTACAAACGGCATCTCCAGTCTCCACGGTTTAGGATGTACCAATTGCGTTGATGCGCTGAGTGCGCGCACGCCTTGGCCGCCATCCTGTCGATCCTCGACACAGTCACACCCGCTGAGTGCGCAAACTACTTCACCAATGCCGGACATGACCAAGCCTGATCTCATCCCGCTCCAATAAGAGGCGCGCAGCGCGGCGATCCACCCTGCGCACCCCTTCCGCGCAGACTCACGAGAGGAGAGTGGCTCCGAAGCCAATCTCGACCTTCATCAATTTGGAGACAGGGCAACCGGCCTTTGCTTTTGCGGCGATTGACTGGAACGCGGCCTGGTCGATGCCCGGTATCTTCGCGGTGACGGTGAGATGGACCGAGGTGATGGAAAAGCCATCGCCGTCCTTGTCGATGGCGACTTCTGATTTGCTGTCGATCTGCTCCGGCACGAAGTTCGCCATGCCGAGTAGTCTGACGAACGACATGGTGAAACAGGCGGCGTGAGCCGCCCCAAGCAGCTCCTCCGGATTGGTGCCCGGCTTTTCACCGTAGCGGCTGAAGAACGTGTAGGGATAGGTTTCCAGCGCGCGGCTCTCGGTCGAGACCGAGCCCTTGCCTTCACGCAGGCCGCCGTTCCAGGCGGCAGATCCAAAACGTTTCATGGCTCCTTGCTTCCTTTCGTGTTGTGCATGTGCTGGGGTCGTCAGGCTTGCTGTCCCGCGGCTTCGAGGATCAGCCGCGTGATTTCGTCGGGATGGGAGATCAGCGAGAGATGGCTGGCCTTCACCTCGATGGTCTTGGCGCCCATCCGCTTGGCCATGAAGCGCTCAAGGTCCGGATTGATCGTGCGGTCTTCCGTTGATACCGCATAGTAGCTCGGCTTCGATCGCCAGGCCGCGTGCGTGGTCTTGCCGGTGAGCAGAGCCTTTTGGAACGGCTCCTGCACGGCGTAGAGCACCCTGGCCTTGGCTTCCGGCAGGTCGCCGGCAAAATCGCGAAGGAAAGCCTTCTCGGAAAGGCGTCCTTCATCGCCGTCGAACACGATCCCGGCCGTCGCCGGCGGCGTCGAATAGGTCTTCGCCAGCGCGGTGTAGTCCTCGCCCGCATCTGGCGCGCGTGCCGCCACATAGACCAGCGCGGAGACGTTCGGATGCACCCCGGCCTCCGTGACGATCATCCCGGAGAATGAATGACCCACCAGCACCGTCGGGCCATCCTGCCGCGCCAGCACACGCTCGGCCGAGGCCACCGCCTCTGGCAGCGTCGTCAGCGGATTTTGCACGGCCGTGGCGTTGAGCCCCGCTGCCTGCAATCGCGCGATCACCTCCGACCAGCACGAGCCGTCGGCGAACAGCCCGTGCACAAGCACGACGTTGCGCGCCTTCACCGGAGTTGAATTTGCGGCCATGCCACGTGTGGAGATCAACGAAGCTGCCGCACCAGCAAGCAGGGCCGTCGAGAAACTGCGTCTATTCATCATCACGATTCTCTTCCTTCATCGTCAGGGTTAAGTTGGGAGTGTCTCGCTGCGTGGCGCGGGCGCCGAGGTATGGTGCCGCACGCCGGGATGTTGATCTGTTGTCGTCATTCACCACCTTTCTGCCGCCGCTGATGCGAGCGCCCCCGCTCGTTCACGATTGGAGCAGCGCGTCGACCTCCGGCGAACGCACGACGGTGCCGTCACGCACGAAGGCTTCGTGGTTGTCGTTGATGGCGTCGCGGTCGTAGAGGTAGTTCACCATGATGCCGAACGATTCCTGGATGCCGCGTGGCGCGCTGTTGCCGAGCCAATTGATCCGTTCGAGCCGCGCGCCATTGCCGAGGTGAAAACGCGCCACGGGGTCGACGCGTATCGATGGCGGCCGCGTCAGATAG
This sequence comes from Bradyrhizobium sp. Ash2021, assembly GCF_031202265.1. NCBI lineage: Bacteria > Pseudomonadati > Pseudomonadota > Alphaproteobacteria > Hyphomicrobiales > Nitrobacteraceae > Bradyrhizobium > Bradyrhizobium sp. Ash2021. The sequence continues at coordinate 1,601,686 of NZ_CP100604.1, forward strand.
CGGGCGCAAAGCCGCAGCAAGGGGGCGCGCAGCTTCTCGCTCTGCGTCGGGTCATTCCACCAATCGCCGCTCTCGAGTTGTGGCAACAGCGCGGCGTCGGGGTCGCTTCCATTCGCAAGCCGTGGACCGAGCCAGCGCCGAAACCCCGGCACCGGCGACAGGGTGGAAAAACGCTTCAGCTGCGGAAACTCTGCCTTGAGCTCCTCGACCACCTGTTTGATCAGGAGATTGCCGAACGCTACGCCGCGCAGGCCGTCCTGACAGTTGGAGATCGAATAGAAAATCGCGGTGTCGGCGCGCGCTGCTTGCGCCCGTGCGGCCTCCTCATCCGTCTCCCGTGCGAGCAGCGGCGGCATGGCTGTGGCCAACCCCTGCACCAATGCGACTTCGACGAAGATCAGCGGCTCGCCGGGAAGCGCGGGATGGAAGAATGCGAAGCAGCGGCGGTCGGGCGCAAGACGCCGCCGCAGATCGTCCCAGCCCTTGATCTCATGCACGGCCTCATAGGCGATCAGCTTCTCCAGCACCGCGGCCGGCGTCTGCCAGTCGAGGCGCTTCAACTCGATGAAGCCGCGGTTGAACCACGACGTGAACAGATGCTTGAGGTCGGCGTCGAGCAGCTTCAGTTCCGGTTCGCCCCGCAGCCATGAAGCAATTTCACTGCGCATCGCCATCAGCGCGCCGGTGCCCCCGGGTGCCATGTTGATTCGCCGCAGCAATTCCTGGCGGGGCGGATCGGCGGCCCGTGCGAGAGCGGCCGCGGCTTCCGCCGTGCCGTCGGCGAGATAGCGCTCCGCCGCCACGCGCAGCGCCGCTCTGTCGGGCTGGAACTCCGTGGCGAGATAGCGCTGGAAGCCGTGTCGATCGCTGGCGTCGAGAGCGCGCAGCACCTCGTGCAATTGCCGCGCGAACAGCGCTCCCGACGCCTCACTGCGTTCGGACAGCAGCGTTGCTGTGAGCTGCTTCGCGCGGTCGAGAGGCGTCAGTTTCGGGTTGGACAGGACGCTGGAACTCAGGCTGATCGTGGTCATCGCTATCTCCTTCTCAAGTGTGAGTGACGATGGGACGGCGAAATTTTGCCGGCGGCACGTAGAGTCCGCCTGACGCCGTCACGAGGTCGTCGATGGTTTGCGCCGCGAGCCAGTCGCGGGTTGCGCTGTTGACATCGATGCCGAGATCGGAGGGGAGCATCACGATGCCGCGGCGGCGCAGGCTGTCGCTTGTTTCGGACGGCTGTCGCCTGCCGAACTCAGTATCGCCGGCGACGGCGCGCAATGCGGCCTCGCGCTGCAGCGGCGACCGGCAGCGCAAAAGGTTGGCCACGCCACGTTCGGTGACGACATGGGTGACGTCGTCGCCATGGATCATCACCGGCGGTAGCGCAAAACCGGCCGAGGCTGCGAGGTCGAACGCGTCCAGCCGTTCGACAAAGCTCGGTGTGCCATTCGGCTGATGGGTCTGGACCATCTGCACCACAAGCTTGCGTCCGCGCAGGCTTTCGCCGGCTTCCTGACCGGCGCGCAGCCAGGTCGGACTGTCGTGGCGGCGGCCACGCGGGTCGGCGCCCATATTCGGCGCACCGCCGAAGCCCGTGATCCGGCCCTTCGTTGCCGTGGAGCTGTTGCCCTGCGGGTCGATCTGCAACGTGCCGCCGATGAAGAGGTCGCAGGCGTATTGTCCGGCGACCTGCGCGAGCGCGCGGTTGGACCGCAGATTACCGTCGGCGCCGACCGGGAAAATATCGGCGCGGCTCGAGACGTAGCGTTCCATGCCCAACTCGGAGCCGAAGCAATAGACGCTGTCGACGACGCCGGCTTCGATCGCGGGGATCAGGGTCGGGTGCGGGTTCAGCACGAAATGCCTGGCGATGTTGCCCTTCAGTCCGCGCTGGGCGGCAAAGGTCGGAAGGATCAGTTCGATCGCCGCGGTCGCATAGCCGATGCCGTGATTGAGCCGCTGCACCTGATAGGGCTCGTAGACCGCGGCGATTGCCATCATCGCCATCAGCACGTTCTCATTCCTGATCTTGGCGGGATCGCGCGTGAACAGCGGATCGATCAGATAGGGCTTCGGGCTCGGCACCAAGACATCGACCCAGTCGCCGGGCACGTCGACCCGCGGCAGGCGGTCCACGATCTCATTGACCTGCGCGACTACGATGCCGCCGCGGAACGCCGCCGCCTCTATGATGGTCGGCGTATCCTCTGTGTTCGGGCCGGTATAGAGATTGCCGTCGCGGTCGGCCTTGTCGGCGACGACAAGTGCGACCTGCGGCGTCAAGTCCACCAGCATGCGCGCGTAGAGTTCGAGATAGGTGTGGATCGCGCCGATCCTGACCGCGTTCGCAGCGACGAGTTCGGCAAGCTTGCGGCTTTGCGGCCCCGCATAGGAGAAATCCAGGCGGTTCGCGACACCGCGCTCGAACACGGCGAGATGGTCGGGCAGCGCCAACACAGATTGCACCATGTGCAGATCGTGCACCCGCGCAGGATCCACCTTCGCCAGGGCTGCGGCGAGAAAATCCGCCTGCTTCTGATTGTCGCCTTCGATCGTCACGCGGTCGCCAGGCTCGATGATTGCTTCGAGCAACCGCGTCGCGCGGTCGGCGGGGCAGACTTTTCCGCTCGTCCCGCTGAGCGCGGCAGCCCGCGCGAGACGGGAGGCGCGATCTGCTCCGCGTCGTGACGTGCCTGACATGATGGACCTCCTTCGCTCAATGCTGTCTTGATGCGAAAGGTAGGAGGCCCTCATTGATTAAAGAAACAATATTTTAGAATATGATTGATCGAAGAATAGGATCAATTGCATGCTGGATTTCGAGCGTCCGTGCGAGGTGCCGAGCAGACGCCTGGCGAACACGACGTCAAGCCGTCCCGCAAGGAGCTGCTCAGGTCCTTTCGATGGCGGCGACGATGCGCTGGATGAGGCTGCGGGCGAAGGGGGGGATCGCGAGATAAGCGGTGCTGGCCGCGATCGGCCAGCCGATGGCGAAGGCGGACCACCATCGCACCACAAAATCATTCCGTCAGCCGATATTGAAGAACGTCAACGCTCGCTCACGACAAAAGCGATAATGGCGGTGATCACGACTGGAAAGACAAATCTTGCTTTGCCTTCCATGCGTCTCCCGGAGCCTTTGCATTGAGGTATTGGGCAACAATCAAAATTGCCTCGCCAGCTCTATCGCTTGTCTCTTTCCGGCGTCGATCATGTCGACCGCGCGGCCGTCCCAAGTGTGTTCGACGGTGAGAGTAACGACACTGCGGACGCCTATGAACCGCAGCCAAAATTCGACGTAACCGCTGAGATATTCGAAGCCTGGCTGAGAGACAGTTTTAAAGCCGGCCTCGTCGCTTTGTCCCCTGACATACACAACGAAAGCCTTATCAATGCTCAACGACGGTCCATAGAACTCTCCGTCGAACGTAAACAGCATGTTTCTTTGACAAGACAGATCAATCAGCTGCTTAAGTTTGTAAGGGACAGAGAAATTCCACATGGGCACGCCCAGAACGATGCGATCTGCCCGTTGGAAGCGTGACGCCAACTCTCTAATCTTTTCCCATGTTGCCGTCTCGACCGGCGTCATCGATTCGCCGGAGACGCCCTTGTATTTGGCATTGATTGCCTCCGCGTCGAACTCGGGAAGTCGCTCTTGCCAAATATCCAGCCTGTCAACTGTAACGTCACGAACGTGCTCCCCAAACTCCGAGAGGAATGCATTGACGATAGCGGTGGACGCAGATTTTTCCTTTCGCGGCGAGGTCACTATGTTCAAGAGATTCATTTTCGCTGCCCTTCTCACGCAGAATTCTGCGTAGCGCTTATGAGGCCGGCGGGGGAGCACACCGCCCCCGCCGGTGCGGCCTTCAGGTCGTCCAGCGCCAATCTGCCGGCAGCCAGCGGTAGCCGCTCCCCTCGCGTACTACATGCCCAAAGCCGGGGAAGGGGAAATGGTAACCGCCGACCAGCGTCTTGTTGGTGGCTGCGCGGTCGAGGAAGGCAATGCGCGCCTTTGCTGCCAGCGGCACGTCCTGATCGAATCCGAACGGCCACTCCGGATGCTGGAAGCTGACCGTGGAGTTGACCACGGCGTCGGCGGTAAGGAGCAATTCTTCGCTGCCGGAACTCAGATGCACCGACATGTGGCCTGGTGTGTGACCGGCAGTGTCGATGGTGGTCACGCCCGGCGCCACCTCCGCCCCGGCCTTGATCAGACGCAGCCGTGGGCCGGCCAATTTCAGATTCGCCCGGGTAACCTCCGGCTTCAGCGCAGGAGATACTTTGGCGGTCAGTTCAGGGGAGTTCCAGAATTTGACCTCGGTCTCGCTTGCGACGAATTCGGCCGAGGGGAATAGCAGCGAAGCGTTCTCACGATCGCTGATACCCCACAGATGATCCGAGTGACCGTGGGTGAGCAGGATCAGATCGATATCACCCGGCGCGTAGCCCGCGGCGGCGAGGTTAGCAGGCAAGGCGCCGGCGGTTTTCTGGAACTTGCCGTCGATGCCGCCGCCCGCGTCGACCAACACCAGCTTGCCGCCGGTGTTGACGAGGATGGTGTTGAGTTGCAGCCCCACCGGGCTAGGCGGCTGGAACGCGGATGTCAGCAGGCCTCTTGCGTCCTCAGCCCGATCGCCCCACAGCGTTTCGGCCGGGAACTCGAGCATGCCGTCGCTGATGACGGTGATCTCGATAGTGCCGAGCTTGAAGCGGTAGAAGCCAGGCTGCGCCTGTTTGCCCGCCTGGGGCGCACGGGCGAGGGCGGGGGCGGTGGGGGCGAGTGCGGCGGCCGCGGCAGAGCCGGCACGCAGGAGCGTCCGGCGATCGAGCATAAGCATGTCTGTTCTCCATCGTTTGACGTCTGGTCATTCGAGAATAAGCGTCGGTATTGATCACAGAAGCGATATTTCATAATATGATTGATCGTTGAATCGGATTAATCGCCCATGATGGAATTCGAGTTGTTGCGTGCCTTTGTTGCCGTGGCCGATTGCGGCGGTTTCCACCGCGCCGCGAAGCGGCTCAACCTGACGCAGTCGACGGTGAGCCAGCAGATCAAGCGGCTTGAGCTCGAGACCAAACGGCCCTTGTTCCGGCGGACAACGCGCAGTGTCGCACTGACCGACGATGGCGAGATGCTGCTCGGCGACGCGCGTCGCCTGTTGCAACTTGAGGAAGCGGCCCGTCATCGCCTGGCGGGGCCGCGGCTGTCTGGCACGGTGCGTCTCGGCGTGGTCGAGGAGGTCGCCGGCGGCTCGCTGCCTTCGGCGCTCGGCCGCTTCGCCAAGCTCCATCCCGGCGTGAAGCTCGAGGTGCAGATCGGCGTCAGCGCGGAATTGATCGAGCAACTTAATGCGGGGCGGCTTGACGTCGTGTTCGCAAAGCGCCCGCTCGGAACTTCGAAAGGGCGTCTGGTGTGGCGTGAGCCGCTGGTCTGGGCCGCGGCCGACACGTTCGATCTTGTTACGGGTGCGGCGCTGCCGCTGGCCCTGTATCGCGAGCGATCCGTTTCCCGCGAGGCTGCACTCGCCGCGCTCAATGACAAGGAACTGACCTGGGAGATCGTCTATACCAGCCCCAGTTTGACAGGCGTGCGCGCGGCGGCGCTCGCGGGCCTCGCCATCACCCCGCTTCCTGCCAGCGCGCTGATTGCGGGCTTGCGCATTCTCGGTGTGCAAGAAGGGCTGCCGCGGCTTCCTGACCTTGAGTTCGCGATCTACGAGAAGGCGCAGCCCGACAAGGCCGCCGCGGCACTGGCTGCGGTTCTGCCGACGCTTGCGCAGGGGCCATCTCGCCCGGCGATCTGAGAAGAACCGGCACTTCAATCGTCGAGAGCCGGCTGTGGGTTGTCAAAAGCTGGATTTGAGGAAGGTCCGCTTCTGGCGCCAGACTCGGACATCGGCGGACGATGCGTGCCAACGAAAAGCCGCCCGAAGGCGGCCTCTCGATTCCAAGCCGAACGATCGTGGATCAGGCAGGCATCCATGCCTGGCGTTGATCGAAAATCTTCGCAACAGCGGAAGTGGCCATCCGGGTCTTGATTGTGATTGGATACAGCCGGAATGATCTACGGGCATCAAGATCACAATTCTCGATTGAGGGCGGGCAATGGAAAGCATCAGCGACGGACATTTGCTATCAAGAATTCTTTTGACGCTTGCGGCCACCGGATATGGCTTCGTGACGATCAAAGCCGATTTCAATCGCACCCATGCAACTAATCCATTATGGACGCCGCACGCCCGCTTCCACGTCGTGTGGCAGGTACTGAGCTATACTGGAATCGCTGTCATCGCTCTCTGCCTGATTTGGCTGAAAGGACCGCTTCCGCGAGAAAGGTTGTTGCTTGCGGGGGCGCTTGGCGCTGCGGTTTATGGGGCTTTTTTCGCCACGCTAGTTGCGCGAAAGCTGTTTGGCGGCGCCCTCTATGATCAAAACGGCTACCCGCCCTTTCGATCGTCGGTAGGACCGTGGTTATGGGATGCCAACGTCACCGCGTTCAGTATTTTGTCGACGCTTTTGCTGGTCGGAATTTTCGTAGTGTGATCGATCTCTATTAAAGCATGTTGATCACGTGGAATGTCTCAGTTGGGTCAAACTCGGAAGAACCCAGTCTGAGCAAATGTCTTCCGGTTACGCCCGATAGCGGACATCGCTCGACGCAGTCGGCATGTCCCAAAGGTGCCAGCCGAAAGCACGTTATGGGGTCAGAAAGAGGCCGCCAGCCCCACGGAGCCTCTTGGCGCAATGATCAGGCGGGGCTGTCTGCTCGATCGGCAGCCGACACCCCCGCGCAAGTATTTATAGATACGTCCCGTCGGGCTTGGCCCGCTTGCCGCCGCTGGGAGCGGGAGTATATTTCGTCCATGGCTGTCAGCTCCCCCGATCTGAAAGCGTTCTTGCTCGCCACACCTTTCTTCGGTGGCCTCTCAGACGCAAGCCTCGATCTCTTGATCTCAATGCTGGTCGAGCGCCGCTTCGACGTCGGCGCCACTGTCGTAGCGGAAGGAGAACCGGGGCGCTCGATGTTCATTGTTCACTCCGGCGAGCTCGTGGTGAGCAAGCTGGGGGATTCGGGGCGCGTCATTCGCATGGCGGGCCTTGAGCCCGGCGATTTTTTCGGCGAAATGACGCTCATCGAAATGCAGAACCGATCAGCCACCGTCGTCGCGGAGAGCCCAACCGTGCTGTACGAGCTCACGGCCCAAAAACTCTACGCGTGCTACAAGGCCGACATCCATGCGTATGTGATGGTGATGCAGAATATCAACCGCGAGCTTTGTCGGCGGCTCCGCCGCGCCGACAATCGCATTGCCGAGCTGCAGATGCTTCACGCGAGCCGATGACGCAGCCAGAATCGCCCATGTCGCAAATGAGCCAATCGCGCCGAGTTTAACATCTCTGCGGCATGTCCGGTGAGGGGGCAATCTCGGAGGTGCCGGTCGTCCGGTTTGCGCGCGGCGCAAGCGCGCCGTTGTTTATCCTGAGGCGCCGCGAAGCGGCGTCTCGAAGGATGGCCACGGGCCTCATGGTTCGAGACGCGCGAAGACGCGCTCCTCACCATGAGGGTTCAAACAGGCAAATAACCGCGCAGCGCCGGCAGGAAGAAGATCGCGATGTTGATTGCAAAGCCGAGGCTCCACAGGATCGAACGCAGCGTCGGGCGGTTGCCGAGATAGGTGAAGACATAGGCAATCCGCACGATCAGGAACAGCACCGCCAGCTCGTCGATCAGCCGCTGCGGCCCCAGCCGAAACTCCGCCAGCAGCACGGCGACCGCAAAGAACGGAAACGCCTCGATGCCGTTCTGATGGGCGCCGAGCGCCCGCGCCCGGATCGGGTCCTCGTAGAAGTCGGGATCGCGCGGCTTCGCATTGTCGAAGCGTTGATGCCCGATCCATTTGACGGAGGCGATCGTCAACAGATAGAGCATCAGCGTTCCGAAAACGCACCATTCGGCAACCGTCATGGTTCCTCCAGACCTTATATTTGGAGCATGATCTTTTCGGAAAAACCGGTGCCCACTTTTCCGGATCATGCTCTCCATGGACAATATCGAACCAGCCATTATCTTGACAAGGATGGTGCAACGCGCGAAGCCACTGAAATCATGACCGTGGTCGCTCCCTTTGAAAGTGCAAAGCCGGCGCCGGAGTCGCAGCCGGAACGCGTCGGCGTGCTGCTGGTCAATCTCGGCACCCCCGACACATCAGACGCCAAAGGCGTTCGCGCCTATCTGAAGGAGTTCCTGTCCGATCCGCGCGTGATCGAAGATCAGGGGCTGTGGTGGAAGCTGATTCTGAACGGGGTGATCCTGCGCATCCGGCCCGGCCGCAAGGCGCGCGATTACCAGAAGATCTGGAACACCGAGAAAAACGAATCCCCGCTCAAGACGATCACACGCGCACAGGCCGAAACGCTCGCCGCGGCGATCTCGGACCATGACCATGTCGTGGTCGACTGGGCGATGCGTTACGGCAATCCGTCGATCAAGTCGCGCATCGAGGCCCTGGCCGCGCAAGGCTGCGACCGGCTGCTGGTGGTGCCGCTCTATCCGCAATATTCCGCGGCGACCTCGGCTACGGTGTGCGACGAAGTGTTTCGCGTGCTGGCCGGGATGCGCGCGCAGCCGATCCTGCGGGTGACGCCGCCCTATTACGAAGACCCCGATTATATCGAGGCGCTCGCGGTCTCGATCAATGCGCATCTTTCGACGCTGCCGTTCCAGCCCGAGCTGATCGTCGCGTCATACCACGGCATGCCGCAAGAATATGTCGACAAGGGCGATCCCTATTATGCGCAGTGCGTCGCAACAACGGACGCCTTGCGCAAGCGCATGGGCCTTGATGCGACAAAACTGATCCTTACGTTTCAATCACGCTTCGGCTTCGATCAATGGCTGCAGCCCTATACCGACAAGACCATCGAAAAATCAGCGAAAGATGGTGTGCGGCGCATTGCGGTGGTGACCCCCGGCTTCTCCGCCGATTGCCTGGAGACGCTGGAAGAGATCGCGCAGGAGAACGCCGAGATTTTCAAGCACAACGGCGGCGAGCAATTTGCCTTCATCCCCTGCCTGAACGACAGCGAACCCGGCATGGACGTCATCCGCCAGCTGGTCTTGCGCGAATTGCAAGGCTGGATTTGATTATTACTGGATTTGATTATTAAAAGGCTGGATTTGATTGCTAAGTGATTCCGAACACGGTCCCGCAATGTTCAGCCACCATACATCTGGCGGCCGTAAAACGGCTCCCTACGTTATATCTGATACTTGAGAACGGCCGGCTGAACCGGCGCTGCGGCTTTGCCGACAAATATTGAGACCGCGCCCGGCGACGGTTCTTGCCGGCATTGGAGGAATTTATGACTGGCTTTGATATTTTCGCGATTGCACTCGTTCTGCTTGTCATTGTTACATTGTTCGCCGGCGTCAAGACCGTGCCGCAAGGCTATGACTGGACCATCGAACGGTTCGGCAAATACACCCGCACGCTGGCGCCGGGGCTCAATCTCATCATTCCCTATTTCGACCGCGTCGGCCGCAAGATGAACATGATGGAGCAGGTGATCAACATTCCCGAGCAGGAAGTGATCACCAAGGACAACGCCACCGTCACCGTCGACGGCGTCGCGTTTTTCCAGGTGTTCGACGCCGCCAAGGCCAGCTACGAGGTCTCCAACCTCAATCAGGCGATCATTGTGCTGACCATGACCAACATCCGCTCGGTGATGGGTGCGATGGATCTCGACCAGGTGCTGTCGCATCGCGACGAGATCAACGAGCGCCTGTTGCGCGTGGTCGACGCCGCCGTCTCGCCGTGGGGCCTGAAGGTCAACCGCATCGAGATCAAGGACATCGTGCCGCCCGCGGACCTTGTGGAAGCCATGGGCCGGCAGATGAAGGCCGAGCGCGTCAAGCGTGCCGACATTCTGCAGGCCGAGGGCCAGCGCCAATCGGAAATCTTGCGCGCGGAGGGTGCAAAACAGGGCCAGATCCTGCAGGCCGAAGGCCGCAAGGAGGCCGCGTTCCGCGACGCCGAGGCGCGCGAGCGTTCCGCGGAAGCCGAGGCCAAGGCGACGCAGATGGTCTCCGACGCTATCGCCAGGGGCGACGTCGCCGCGCTGAACTATTTTATCGCCGACAAGTACATCAAGGCGTTCGGGCAGTTCGCGGACTCGCCGAACCAGAAGCTTCTGATGCTGCCGATCGAGGCGACCAGCGTGCTCGGCTCGCTCGCCGGCATCGGCGAGATTGCGAAAGCCACTTTCGGCGAAAGCGCCGCATCCGCCGCGGCCGCCGCGCGCCGCTCCTCGGTGCCGTCAGCCGGCCCCACGCCGCCACCGGTGGCGCCGCAGCGCTAAAAGTTGTTTGGTAATGAGTGCATCGGCGCATGCGATCTCGTTCACCTCTCCCATTGGGAGAGGTCGGATCGCATCGCCAGATGCGATCCGGGTGAGGGGTCTCGGACTATCGATAGACCTTAACCCCTCACCCCAACCCTTTCCCATCGAAGTCGGATATATCCGACTTCGACAATTTAAGATGGCCCAACTCGGGTAAACCCGAGTTGGGTGGGAGAGGGGGCGCACCGCCGGCGCTTCGAGACCGGCAAGTAACTGAGCAAATAACTGAGGTCGTGTCATGGCCGAGATGTTTTCGACGTTAGGTACCTGGAACTGGCTGATCTTCGGCTTCATCCTGATGGCGCTGGAGCTGGCGGCACCCGGTGTGTTCCTGTTCTGGCTCGGGCTCGCCGCGCTGCTGGTCGGATTGCTGTCGTTCGCGATCGATCCATCCTGGCAGACGCAATTGTTGATGTTCGCGGTGTTCGCGGCCGCGGCGGTACCGGTATGGCGGCGCCTTGCGAAGAGCGAGGGCAGCGTCAGCCAGAGCAACCCGTTCCTCAACAAGCGGACCGAAGCGCTGATCGGCCGGGTATTCACGCTGGAAAAGCCGATCGTCGATGGCGCAGGCACGGTGCGGATCGACGACACGGTCTGGCGCGTCGCCGGTCCCGATACGCCGGCCGGCAGCCGGGTCAGGATCGTGCAGGCCGACGGCGCCAGCCTGACGGTGGCGGCGGCTTAGCCCGTCCCGCGTTTACTCCAGCGCTCGGCCAAGTGATGCACGGCCAGAAAATTCTCCTGCAGCTCCTTGCCCAGCTCGGTGAGGCGATAGCCGTCCCCGGCAACGAGTTCGACGAAGCCCGCCTCGCGCAGCTCCGTCAGCCGCGTCTGCAGGATGGTGGGGGAAGCTTCATCGCACGCGGTACGCAAGGCGCGCGAGGTCAGCGACGCCTCGCGCAGCTCCCAGATGATGCGCAGGCTCCAGCGGCGGCCCAGCAGATCGAGCAGCGCCATGATCGGCCGGCCCGTGCGGGAGCCACGGACGGCGCGCTTCTTCGTGACGGAAGCCGGTTTCGGCATCGAAAACCCTCTTGCGGACTGCTACAGATATTGTAGCGTGCTGCTACAATTAGTGTAGCACAGGAGGGAGCCATGTCACGCATCGCGCCGCTCGATCCGCCTTACGCGCCGGATATTCAGCAGCAGTTCGACCGCATCATGCGCGGCGCGCCGCCGCTGGTGCTGTTCCGCGTCATGGCCGGCCAGCCCCGCGCCTGGGAGAAGTTTCGCGGCGGCAGCCTGCTGGACCGGGGGCCGTTGTCGTTGCGGGAGCGCGAGATCGTCATCGACCGTACCACCGCGCGGAACGGTTGCGAATATGAATGGGGCGTGCATGTCGCGGCGTTTGCGGAAGCAGCCCATCTCACCGACGAGCAGGTCCGCGCCACCGTGCTCGGCGACGCCGATGCAGCGTGTTGGTCGGCGGCCGAACAGGCGCTGATTGCCGCCGTCGACGCGCTGCATCAACGCGCGACGCTCAGCGATGCCGAATTCAAGGGGCTGTCGGCGCATTACGACGATGCAAAGATCCTGGAGATCATCATGCTCTGCGGCTTCTATCGCACGGTGTCGTATCTGGCGAACACGCTGGCCTTGCCGCTCGAGAAAACGGCGGCGCGGTTTCCGAACTGATCCGTCATTGCGAGCCAACGGGTCGCGCGAATGCGCGCCCGATGACAGGCTCCGCGAAGCAATCCATGCGGCGACGAAGAAAGAATGGATTGCTTCGTCGCTTCGCTCCTCGCAATGACGAGTTGACGGTGCTACGCCACCCCGGCGCGCAACAGATCGTGCAGATGCACGATGCCGACCGGCTTGTTCGCGTCGGTCACGATCAGCGCGGTGATCTTGGACGAATTGAGCATCTCCAGCGCCTCGCCGGCCAGCGTGTCGCGATCGATCGTCTTGGGATTCCTGGTCATGACCTCGTCGACCAGTGCGGTCATCAGGTCCGGCCGCATCTGGCGCCTTAGATCGCCGTCGGTGACGATGCCGGCGATCTGGCCTCTGTTGTCGACGATGCCGACGCAGCCAAAGCCCTTCGAGGTCATCTCGACCAGCGCGTCGGACATTTTGGTGCCGAGCGGCTTGAGCGGCACGGCGTTGCCGGAATGCATGAGGTCGCGGGTATATTTCAACATGGCGCCGAGCTTGCCGCCGGGATGCAGCACGCTGAAATCGACCGAGGTGAAGCCGCGGCCCTCCAACAGCGCGATCGCCAGTGCGTCGCCGAGCGCGAGCATCATCAGCGAAGAGGTGGTGGGCGCGAGATTGTGCGGGCAGGCTTCGCGCGCCTTCGGCAGCGTCAGCGCGAAGTCGGCCGCCTTGGCAAGCGTCGATTCCCGCTCTGCCGTGATCGCGATCAGCGGAATCCGGAAGCGCGCGGCATAGTTGATCAGGTTCCGCATTTCCGGCTGCTCGCCGGACCATGACAGCGCCAGGATGACATCGTCGGCGGTGATCATGCCGAGATCGCCGTGGCTCGCCTCGGCGGCATGGACGAAAAACGCCGGCGTGCCGGTGGAGGCAAACGTCGCCGCGACCTTGCGGCCGATATGGCCTGATTTGCCCAATCCCGTGACGATCAGCCGTCCCTTGGCGTTGCGGATCAGTTCGGCCGCCGCATTGAAGAGCGCGCCGAGATCGGATTGCAGTGCCGCGGTCACGGCCGCGATGCCGCCGGCTTCCGCCTCGAGCGTACGCAGGGCCGACTTGACAGCGGCATTCGCGGAATCGGTGCCGGATGATTTTGCCATCAGCGGTTTCGGATTGGCCATGTCTGGTTCCAGGGAGGGGAGCCTCAGTCGCTTCGGCCCCGGAGCCCTCCTTAACACGGCCCGCCGCGTGAGGCGACGCGCCCTTCAGGCTCTCAACGGCTCATTAACCATAATTGTTTTAACTCCATTAACGACGTTTCCGCGCGCGCTCGGAACTCGTCGCTTAAGTAAGTGAATTTGCTGGGGTATTTTCATCGTGATGGCGGGTCCAGCAAGGGGCCGAAGCAGGCGCGCGACCCTTTTCCGCGCGGTTTTGCCATGCCTTGCGCTGATCGCGTCTGGTGAAGCGCCGGCGCTGGCCCAAACCGTCACGCCCGACCTGTTCAGCCCGACTCGCTCGAGCCAGATCACCACGCCGGATTCGCCGTTGCGCCGCACCGGCATCGGCGCCGTCGACAGAACCGGCAATGCCGCCGATGACGCAAGGCTCCGCGAACGCGACACCGATACCCCGGCGCCATCGCGGATCGGGCAGATCCCGAGTTACGGCCTGCCCGCCGCCAGCGGTGCCGCCGACATCGGCTATGACTCGCTCAATCGCAGGCGCAAGAAGCCGAAATATTATCCGGGCCAGGTGAAGCCGAAGCCGCCGACCGGTCCCGGCAGCCCGCCGCCGCCGATTGCAACGAACACGCCGCTGCGGCTTTCGATCCCGCCGTCGGAATCCGCCAACAAGGCGCCGATACCCCCGGCGATGGCCGGCACGGTCGCAGGCCAGCCGCTGCGCAAGCGGCTCAGGATCGATGACGATCCGTTCGGCCCGGTCGGCGATTACGCCGGCGGTTTCCTGATCAAGTCGGCGCTTGAATTAAGAGGCGGCTACGATACCAATCCCGGGCGCACCTTTGTCCCGAAGGGCTCGCCGGTCTACGTCGTCGCGCCGGAATTCCTGGCTGTCTCCGACTGGGAACGCCACGTGCTGGTGGCTGACTTGCGGGGATCGTTCACGGGTTACACCAACACCTTTCCGCCGGTGGACGGCGTGGCGTCGTCGGCGCCGACCAATCTCGATCGCCCGGATTTCACCGGCCATGTCGATGGCCGTCTCGATGTCACCCATGACACCCGGTTGTTGGCACAAACGCGGCTGCGCGTCGCCACCGACAATCCTGGCAGCCCGAACGTGCAGGTCGGCCTCGCCAGATATCCGGTCTATGCGACGTTCGGCGGCACCTTCGGGCTCGATCAGAATTTCAACCGGCTTCAGGTCTCCGCGGGCGCCACTGTCGACCGCACCGTCTATCAGAACTCGGTATTGACCGATGGCTCCGTCACCAGCAACGACGATCGCAACTACAATCAGTTCGGCGGCCTCGGCCGTGTCAGCTACGATTTGATACCCGGCCTCAAGCCGTTCGGCGAGATCGATGGCAACGTCCGCTCGCACGACCTGCTGGTCGATCGCAACGGCTATCAGCGCAATTCGAGCGGCGGAAGCGTCAGGGCCGGCACCACCTTCGAATTCTCCCGGATTTTGATCGGCGAAGCTTCGATCGGCTGGGCGGCGCGCACCTACGAGGATCCGCGGCTGCTGCCGTTGCAGGGCCTGCTGACGTCGGCCTCGCTGATATGGTCCGCGACGCCGTTGACGACAGCCAAATTCATCGCCACCACGTCGATCGACGAGACCACGGTGCCCGGCGTCTCCGGCGTGCTGACGCATCTCTACACCGCGGAAGTCGATCACGATTTCCGCCGCTGGCTCACGGGCATTGGCAGATTCACCTGGGGCACGCAGGCCTATCAGGGCGATCTGCGCTTCGACCGCATCTATTCGATCTCCGGCGAACTGGTTTACAAGATGAACCGCAGTTTTTGGGTCACGGGCACCTTGCGCCGCGACTGGTTGAATTCGAACATCCCCGGCAACAGCACCGCGTCGACGGTCGTGATGCTCGGCGTGCGGCTGCAGCACTGAAGGCTAGCCGGCTAACGCGCGCAGTCCCTACTCGTCATGCCCCGCGAAGGCGGGGCATCCAGTACGCCGCGGCCCTTTCGAATATCGCTAACGTCTCTGGAATACTGGATCACCCGCTTCCGCGGGTGATGACAGTGAGTCTAACCGCTGTGAGCGCGGCGCTGCGACGCGAACGCCGTCTCACCTCGGCAGCGTCGTGCTTCCCATCAGATACTGATCGATCGCGCGTGCGCACAGCCGGCCTTCGCGGATCGCCCACACCACCAGCGACTGGCCGCGGCGCATGTCGCCGGCGGAGAACACGTTGGGACGTGAGGTCTTGTAGTCGGTCAGGTTGGCGCGGACGTTGCCGCGCTGGTCGAGATCGACGCCGAGCATCTTCAGCAGGCCCTCGTGCACCGGATGCACGAAACCCATCGCCAACAGCACCAGCTGCGCGTCGAGTTCGAATTCGGTGCCGGCGATCGGCTTGAACTTGTCGTCGACCTGGACGCAATGCAGCTTCTGCACCTTGCCGTCGACGCCCGAGAATTTCTGCGTCAGCACCGCGTATTCGCGCTTGGCGCCTTCGGCCTGGCTCGACGAGGTCCGCATCTTCAACGGCCAGTTCGGCCAGGTCAGGCCCTTGTTCTCATGCTCGGGCGGCGCCGGCATGATCTCGAGTTGCGTGACGGATTTCGCGCCCTGCCGAAATGAGGTGCCGATGCAGTCCGAGCCGGTGTCGCCACCGCCGATCACGACCACGTGCTTGCCGTCGGCGAGAATTTCCGAAACGTCGCCGAGCGGCTCATTGCTGACGCGGCGGTTCTGCTGCGGCAGGAAATCCATCGCAAAATGGATGCCGTCAAGATCGCGGCCGGGGATCGGCAGATCGCGGCCGGCTTCGGCGCCGCCGGTCAGCGCCACCGCGTCATATTGATTGAGCAGATCGCGCGGATCGATCGCGCCTGGTGTGCTGCCGCCGACATGGGCGCCGTAATGGAACGTGACGCCCTCGGCTTCCATCTGCGCCACGCGGCGGTCGATGATGTGCTTTTCCATCTTGAAGTCGGGAATGCCGTAACGGAGCAGGCCGCCGGCCTTGGCGAATTTCTCGTAGACATGGACGTCGTGGCCGGCGCGCGCGAGCTGTTGGGCGGCGGCAAGCCCCGCCGGGCCCGAGCCGATGATCGCGACCTTCTTGCCGGTCCTGGCGGGGGCGATTTCCGGCTTCAGCCAGCCATTGTCCCAGGCGCGGTCGACAATGGCGCATTCGATGGTCTTGATGGTCACCGGGTTGTCGTCGATGTTCAGCGTGCAGGAAGCCTCGCACGGCGCCGGACAGATGCGGCCGGTGAATTCCGGGAAATTGTTGGTCGAGTGCAGATTGCGCGAGGCTTCTTCCCAGTTGCCCTGATAGACGAGGTCGTTGAAGTCGGGGATCTGGTTGTTGACCGGACAGCCGGGCGTGCCCGGCTGCACCGAGCCGGTGCCGTGGCAATAGGGAATGCCGCAATTCATGCAGCGCGCGGCCTGGTCGCGGGTGTCTTTCTCGCTCAAGGGAATGACGAATTCGCGATAGTGCTTTACGCGCTCTGTGACCGGCGAGTACTTGCGCTCGTTCCGGTCGATCTCGAGAAAACCTGTGATCTTGCCCATTAAACCTGACGCCCCTGCATACCTACTTCGTCTTCTTTGCTTCCCGTCATTCCCCCGTCATTGCGAGGAGCGGAGCGACGAAGCAATCCATGTTTCGCCTGTGGCCTGATGGATTGCTTCGCTGCGCTCGCAATGACGGCTTTGAGTTCTGTTGTGCCTACGCCCCGATCGCGATTTTCGGCTCGGCGTCGGCGTGTGCCTTCATTTCCTTCAGCGCGCGGCGGTATTCCACCGGCATCACCTTGCGGAATTTCGGCAGCCAGATCTTCCAGTCCGCCAGAATCTCGGCGGCCTTCTTCGAGCCGGTCAGCTTGGCGTGGCGCGTGATCAGGACGTGCAGCCGCTCGACGTCGGAATCGAGCAGGTTCTGGAACACGTCGACCCGGCCATGCGCCTCGAGATCGCCGGAGTGGTGATAGGTGTTGGCGTTGATATTCTCCTCCGACAGCACCGGTTCGAGTTCGACCATCGCCATGTTGCAGAGTTTGGCGAAGTCGCCGGCCTCGTCCAGCACATAGGCGATGCCGCCCGACATGCCGGCCGCAAAATTGCGTCCGGTCTTGCCCAGCACCACCACGATGCCGCCGGTCATGTATTCGCAGCAATGGTCGCCGGCGCCTTCGACCACGGCGATCGCGCCGGAGTTACGCACCGCGAAGCGCTCGCCGGCGATGCCGCGGAAATAGCATTCACCCTCGATCGCGCCATACATCACGGTGTTGCCGACGATGATGGATTCCTCCGGCACGATGCCGGAATTGTGCGGCGGCTTGACGATGATGCGGCCGCCGGACAGGCCCTTGCCGACATAGTCGTTGCCTTCGCCTTCGAGATCGAAGGTGACGCCGCGCGCGAGCCAGGCGCCGAACGCCTGACCCGCGGTGCCCTTGAGGCTGACCTGGATGGTGTCGTGCGGCAGGCCGGCATGGCCGTAGATCTTCGCTACCATGCCCGACAGCATTGCGCCGGCCGAGCGGTCGGTATTGTTGATCTCCTCTTCGATCTTGACCGGCGCGCCGCGGTCCAGCGCCGCCTGCGCCTTCTCGATCAGCCGGCGGTCGAGCACGGCCTCCAGGTGATGGTTCTGCTTTTCCGAGTGATAGATCTTCTGGCCCGGCAGTTCCTTCTGGCGAACGAACAGCTTTGAGAAGTCCAGTCCCTTGGCTTTCCAGTGCGCCACCAGCTTGGACTGGTCGAGCATCTGGGTCTGGCCGACCATCTCGTCGAAGGTGCGGTAGCCGAGCTGCGCCATGATCTCGCGGACTTCCTCGGCGACGAAGAAGAAGTAGTTGATGACGTGCTCGGGCTGGCCGGTGAAGCGCTTGCGCAGCACCGGGTCCTGCGTCGCGACGCCGACCGGGCAGGTGTTGAGATGGCACTTGCGCATCATGATGCAGCCGGCCGCGATCAGGGGTGCTGTGGCAAAACCGAACTCGTCGGCGCCGAGCAGCGCGCCGATCACGACGTCGCGTCCGGTGCGGAAGCCGCCGTCGACCTGGACCACGATGCGGCTGCGCAGCCGCTCGCGCACCAGCGTCTGGTGGGTTTCGGCGAGCCCGATTTCCCACGGCGAGCCCGCGTGCTTGATCGAGGTGAGGGGGGAGGCACCGGTGCCGCCCTCAAAACCTGCGATGGTGACGTGGTCAGCGCGCGCCTTGGCCACACCGGCCGCAACCGTGCCGACGCCGATTTCGGAGACCAGCTTGACCGAGACCTGACCGTCCGGATTGACGTTCTTGAGGTCGTAGATCAGCTGCGCCAGATCCTCGATCGAATAGATGTCGTGGTGCGGCGGCGGCGAGATCAGGCCGACGCCGGGCGTCGAATGCCGGACGCGGGCGATGATGGCGTCGACTTTGTGGCCGGGCAATTGTCCGCCTTCGCCGGGCTTGGCGCCCTGCGCCATCTTGATCTGCATCATGTCGGAGTTGACGAGATATTCCGTCGTCACGCCGAAGCGTCCCGAAGCGACCTGCTTGATCGCAGATCGCATGCTGTCGCCATTCGGCAGCGGCTTGAAGCGATCGGACTCTTCGCCGCCTTCGCCGGTGTTGGACTTGCCGCCGATCCGGTTCATCGCGATCGCCAATGTCGTGTGCGCCTCGCGCGAGATCGAGCCAAAACTCATCGCTCCCGTCGCGAACCGCTTGACGATGTCCTTGGCCGGTTCGACCTGATCGAGCTTGATCGGCTTGCGCTTCTCGTCCTCGGCGGTCTTGATCCGGAACAGGCCGCGCAGCGTCAACAGCCGCTCGGACTGCTCGTTGAGGATCTTTGCGAACGACCTGTAACGCTCCAGCGAATTGCCGCGCGCGGCATGCTGCAGCATCGAGACCGATTCAGCCGTCCAGGCGTGATCCTCACCGCGGGTGCGGTAGGCATATTCGCCGCCGACGTCGAGCGCGGTCTTGTAGACCTGCGCGTCGCCGAACGCGTCCGCATGGCGGCGCGCGGTTTCCTCGGCGATTTCGGCCAGGCCCACGCCCTCGATGCGGGTATGGGTGCCGACAAAATACTTGGCGACGAAGTCCGCCTTCAATCCGACGGCGTCGAAAATCTGCGCGCCGCAATAGGACTGGTAGGTCGAGATGCCCATCTTGGACATCACCTTGAGCAGGCCCTTGCCGATCGACTTGATGTAGCGCTTGACGATTTCGTAGTCGCCGAGCGCGCCCGGCAGCCGGTCCTTCATCGCGATGATGGTTTCGAACGCCAGATACGGATTGATCGCTTCGGCGCCGTAACCGGCCAGACAGGCGAAATGATGTACTTCGCGCGGTTCGCCGGATTCGATCACGAGCCCGACCGAGGTACGCAAGCCGGTGCGGATCAGATGATGATGCACGGCGGCGCAGGCCAGCAGCGAGGGAATCGGAATCCGGTCAGAGCCCGCCATGCGGTCGGACAGGATGATGATGTTGATACCTTCGCGCACCGCGCCTTCGGCACGCGCGCACAATTCGTCGAGCACCTGTTCCAGACCCGCAGCACCAAACCCGGCGTGGAAGGTGGTGTCGAGCGTGCGCGACTTGAAATGGGCTTCGGCGACGTCCGAGATCGAGCGGATCTTTTCCAGATCCGCGTCGGTCAGGATCGGCTGGCGCACTTCGAGGCGCTTGGTGGACGCCATGCCCTGCAGATCGAACAGGTTCGGCCGCGGCCCGATGATCGACACGAGGCTCATGACGAGCTCCTCGCGGATCGGATCGATCGGCGGGTTCGTCACCTGCGCAAAATTCTGCTTGAAATAGGTGAACAGCGGCTTCGGCCGGTCCGACAGCGCCGAGATCGGCGTGTCGTTGCCCATCGAGCCCGCGGCTTCCTCGCCGGTGGCCGCCATCGGCGTCATCAGGATCGTGACGTCTTCCTGGCTGTAGCCGAACGCTTGCTGGCGGTCGAGCAGCGGCAGGTTGGAGCGCATGCCCTTGGAGGCCGCATCCGGCAATTCCTCGAGCTGGATCTGGGTGCGGCCGAGCCAGTCGCGATAGGGATGGCTCCTGGCGAGCTGCGCCTTGATCTCGTCGTCGGGAATGAGCCGGCCCTGTTCGAGGTCGACCAGCAGCATCTTGCCGGGCTGCAGCCGCCACTTGGTGACGATGTCTTCCTCGGGGATTTTCAGCACGCCCATTTCGGACGCCATCACGATGCGGTCGTCCCTGGTCACGAGATAGCGCGCCGGGCGCAGGCCGTTGCGGTCCAGCGTCGCGCCGATCTGGCGGCCGTCAGTGAACGCGATCGCGGCGGGGCCGTCCCACGGCTCCATCAGCGCGGCGTGATATTCGTAGAAGGCGCGGCGCGTCTCATCCATCAGCGGATTGCCGGCCCAGGCTTCCGGAATCATCATCATGACCGCATGCGGCAGCGAATAGCCGCCCTGCACCAGGAATTCGAGCGCGTTGTCGAAGCAGGCGGTGTCGGACTGGCCCTCATAGGAAATCGGCCACAGCCGGTTGATGTCCTTGCCGTACAGTTCCGAATGCACGGAAGCCTGTCGCGCGGCCATCCAGTTGACGTTGCCGCGCAGCGTGTTGATCTCGCCGTTGTGCGCGATCATGCGGTACGGATGCGCCAGCGACCAGGTCGGGAAGGTGTTGGTCGAGAAGCGCTGATGCACCAGCGCCAGCGCGCTCTCGAAATCGGGCTCGTGCAGATCGGGATAATACTTGGCGAGCTGGTCGGCCAGGAACATGCCCTTGTAGATCACGGTGCGGCACGACATCGAGACCGGGTAGTAGCCGGCAAGACCGCGGTCGCGGCGCTGATAGATCGCCTGCGAGATCGACTTTCGCAGTATGTAGAGCCGGCGCTCGAAATCGTCCTCGGTCTTCGCCGTGCCGTTGCGGCCGATGAACACCTGCATGTTCGCAGGCTCGGTCGGCTTGACGGTTTCGCCGAGCGAAGAGTTTTCGGTCGGCACGTCGCGCCAGCCGAGCAGCGTCAGCCCTTCCTGCTTGATCTGTTCGGCGACGATGCTCTTGATGATATTTCGCCATGCCGTCTCGCGCGGCATGAACAGCGCGCCGACTGCATATTCGCCGGGGTTCGGCAGCTGGAAGCCGATCTCGGCCGCCTTGCGCACGAAGAAATTATGCGGGATCTGCACCAGGATGCCGGCGCCGTCGCCGGCGCGCGGATCGGCGCCGACCGCGCCGCGATGCTCGAGGTTGCAGAGAATGCTGATCGCGTCAGAGACGATCTGATGCGACTTCTTGCCCTTGATGTTGGCGATGAAGCCGACGCCGCAGGAATCCTTTTCCAGGCTGAGGTCGTACAGGCCCTCGGCCGGCGGACGCCAGGTGTGCTCGCGCGCCACTTCCGCCGGTTTCGAGGCCGCGGTCGACGACAGCGATTCTGTCACGATGTTTTCGCGCTCGATTTCCGACCCGCTCATCTCAATCCTCTCAATCAGGCTAAGGGCCTCACCGTCATCGTCGGCGCACCTTGGGCGCTTGCGGCACCCACCGGGCCACCGCTCGTCCTCCGCGAGCCGCAATTTCATAAATTCAGGCCTGGGCGTTCAACGTCCCTGAGGAACGGCCTTGCCTGCACTTTCCTTGGTGCTCGAAGCGCCAAGTTTTCGTTGCAATCCCTGTGCCGGGAAAGCCCCGTAATTGAGACAGTGATACTGTCCTAACTCCGACCATGCCAAATTTTTCTGTATCACACAAGCGCGTGAAAGTCCCCGCCCGCATGGCTGATCCTTGGCTGTTGCGGGTACGAACAGCCCGCCCCGGATTTGAAGCAAACGCGCCGCGATCCGGCCCAAGGTCCGCCGGATTCGGCCACCAGATTCGCGCCGGGACAAGGGCGCGAAGACGCCAAGGGGCCTACCAGGGGCTTACAGGAGCAATCGGCGATGAAGTTGTTCACAGGATGGGTCGTGGCGGCCGGACTGGCTCTGGCCGCGACCGGAGCGCAGGCACAGTTGCCGGCGCCCCATGTGGGTTACACGGCGGTATCCGATGTCAGCGGGCCCTATGCGGCGATGCCGCCGGAGGCGCCGGTTGCGCGCTACGGTCACGGGCCGACGCTGCTGCCGCCGATGGAGGTCTACACCGTGGTTCGCGAGGCCGGGTTTTCGCCGCTCGGCATTCCGCAGCAGCGCGGCGTCGTCTACACGATTTCCGTGATCGACCGCGGCGGCGACGATGGCAAGCTCGTCATCGACGCACGCACCGGGCGGATCATCCGCTTCATGCCGGCCGACCGGATGGGCGACAATTTCAACGAAGATCTGAACATCACCTATGGCGCGCCGGGACCGCTGCCGCCGATCGCCACTGTCCGGGGCGTGCCGCGTCCGCCGAGACCGATCCCGCATGTCGCCAGCCGCACGGTACCGGTGCCGAAGGCGAGCCCGCTCGCCGCCAGGCCCGCGCCGGAGCCGGCCCAGCAAGCGGCGGCCGTGGCAAAATCCGCTGAAACGCCGCCGGCTCCCACCGTCGGCCAGGCCAAGCCTCCCGCGCCGTCGATCCTGCCGACGCAGGAAATGCCTGCCGCGCAGGGGTTGGAGTAAAAGGGGCAGCCCCCCGTCGGACGGCGATGCCCGGCGATGACGAGAAGCCGATCGAGGCCTATTCCTTGTGTCCGGCGGCGGCCAGGATCAGGTCGGCGATCTCCCGGGGATGCGACACCAGCGACAGGTGACCGGCGTCCAGTTCCACGGTGGTCGCGTTCATGCGCTTGGCCAGAAATCGCTCCAGATCGGGGTTGATGGTCTGATCGAGCTTCGAGACCGCATACCACGAGGGTTTTGAGCGCCAGGCGGCCACGGTGGTCCGGCCGCCGAACAGGGACGCGGCCGTCGGCTCCTGCACCGCGTAAAGCACCTCGGCCTTTTTCGGTTCCACGCCATTTGCGAAATATTTCAGAAAAGACTCCTCGGACAGTTTGGTGAAACCGTCATGTTCCCTGATGCCGGCACGGACCGCGCCGGTCGGAAATTTTCCGGACAGCGCGACAAAATCCTCGTCGGCGTCGGGGCCGCGCGCGGCGACGTAGACCAGCGCGGACACTTTCGGGTCCACCCCGATCTCGCTGATGACGGTGCCAGCCCAGGAATGGGCGACCAGCACGGTCGGGCCGTCCTGCAGCGCCAGGGCGCGGCGCGTCGCCGCGACGGAATCTTCCAGCGACGTCAGCGGATTTTGTACGGCGGTGACCTTCAACCCGGCGGCTTGCAGATAGGGAATGACTTCCGCCCAGCTCGAGCCATCCGCCCACGCCCCATGCACCAGCACGACATTTTTTGCCACGACCGGCGCGGCCGTTTGCGCCTGCGCCTGGAATCCGCCGAGCGTGCCCGCCAGCACGCCGATCGCTAATGCCGTTACAAATCGAACTATCTTCATCGAACGAACTCCGCGACCTAAGTCTTCCGCGTGATGCGGATGCTCCACACAGATGTTTCGATCCGATCGCCTGCGATGTTACGAGGCACACGGCGTCGTGAATTCGGCTGTAGCGACGTCATTGCGAGCGAAGCGAAGCAATCCATAGCGCCACAAAGAAAGAATGGATTGCTTCGTCGCGGAGTTTATCATCGGGCCCGCCGAAGGCGGGACCCGTTGGCTCCTCGCAATGACGGGGCATCAAAAAACGCCCCGGTTTCCCGGGGCGTTTTCACGTTCAGCCAATATCTGCTGACGCTCGAACCGCTGTTACGCGGCGACCTTGGCGGCCGAGCCGTCGACCACCTGCGGCGCCTCGGCGCCCGAAGAGATCGGAATGCTGCGGGGCTTCTTGGCCTCGGGGATCTCGCGGACGAGATCGACATGAAGCAGGCCGTTCTCGAGCGAGGCGTTCTTGACCTGCACGAAATCGGCAAGCTGGAAGGCGCGCTCGAAGGCACGCGCGGCGATGCCGCGGTACAGCACCTTGGAATTGTCGTTGCTGTTCTCGCTGGCGGTTTTCTCGCCCTTGATCGTCAGGGTGTTTTCCTTGGCGACGATCGAAAGCTCGCTCTGCGAGAAGCCGGAGACCGCAACGCTGATGCGGTAGGCGTTCTCACCGGTGCGCTCGATGTTGTAGGGGGGATAGCCGGGGCTGCCGTCGGCGGTGGCCTGATCGAGCAGGTTGAAGAAGCGGTCGAAGCCGACGGTGGAACGATAGAACGGGGTGAGATCGTAGGTACGCATAGGGTAGTCCTCCATTGAGCGACTGTTGCAATTACCCGCCCGCCATCGGGCCGGGCCTAGTCTGTGTGCAGCCATTCGTTCCGGTTCCGAAACGCTGGTAGCGGCCTGCACGGAAATGATATGGGAGGGGTGAAACGGCGTTCAAGAGGGCCGAAACCAGGTCTTTTTTGGCGCACACACCTTGATTCCCCGCCCCTCTCACCTAGCCGGTTCCCCGTCCATGACGCTCGTCTCGATCCCTGCCAATCCGGTTCCGGAGGATGTCGTCTCAGGCACCATCAAGACGCCCGACGGCGCCGAATTGCGCTTCGCGCGCTGGGCGCCGCCGGCCGGCCGCAAGGGCACGGTCTGCGTCTTCACCGGGCGTGGCGAGCAGATCGAGAAATATTTCGAGACGGTGCGCGATCTGCGCGACCGCGGTTTTGCGGTGGCGATGATCGACTGGCGCGGCCAGGGCCATTCGTCGCGGCGCCTGCGCGATCCGCGCAAGGGCTATGTCCGCGATTTCTCCGATTTCGAAGTCGATGTCGAAACCTTCGTGCAGCAGGTGGTGCTGCCGGATTGCCCGCCGCCCTTTTTCGCGCTGGCGCATTCGATGGGCGGCGCGGTGATGCTGCGGGTCGCCCATTCAGGCAAGCGCTGGTTCGACCGCATGGTGCTGTCGGCGCCGATGATCGATCTTCCCGGCCGCGCGACCTCGTTTCCGGCGCGTGCGCTGCTGCGGGTCATGCGGCTCGCCGGGCAGGGCGGCCGCTACGTTCCCGGCGGCAGCGACGCGCTGACCGGCTCGGAATCCTTCATCAACAATCCCT
The DNA here is from genome assembly GCF_031202265.1 of Bradyrhizobium sp. Ash2021. Taxonomy (NCBI): domain Bacteria; kingdom Pseudomonadati; phylum Pseudomonadota; class Alphaproteobacteria; order Hyphomicrobiales; family Nitrobacteraceae; genus Bradyrhizobium; species Bradyrhizobium sp. Ash2021. Next base: position 1,626,881 of record NZ_CP100604.1, read on the forward strand.
TCACCAGCGATCCCGTGCGTTTCGCCCGCAACACCGCGATCCTGGAGGAGGATCCGACCCTCGGCATCGGCTCGCCGACGGTGGCCTGGGCCGATACCGCCTTCCGGGCAATGCACGGTTTTCGCGCGGCCAACTACCCGTTGGAAATCCGCCAGCCGATCCTGATGCTGGCCGCCAGCAGCGACACCATCGTCTCGACCGCGGCGATCGAGGAGTTCGCCTATCACTTGCGCGCCGGCTCGCATCTGGTGATCGCCGGCTCCAAGCACGAGATCCTGCAGGAACAGGACCGCTACCGCGCGCAATTCTGGGCCGCGTTCGACGCCTTCGTGCCGGGCACGCCGCTGTTCAAGTGAGGATCCATAGCGTTTTCGAGCGAAAGCCTGCCCCGGACTTGATCCGGGGTGGATGCCGGTTCGCATAGCAATCAAGCTTGAGCAGATTGCGTAGACTTATCTGCGGCAGAAAACGCGTCAGAACAAAAACCGAGAACCCTAAGGGCCGTGCTGCAGCCGTGCGACAATGCGATCCGGGAAGCGCCGCTCGACGAACAGCGTCCTCACCTCGGCGACGCTGAGATAGCGTTCGTCGCCTTCGCCCTTGCCCATGATGTTCAGCAACACCGGCCATTCGCCCTTCATCAGCATCGGGTAATACCATCGCGCCTGGTCGCCTGCGCGCTTGATATTGGCCGCCATAAAGGTGGTGATCTCCTGGCTCGTCAGCCCGCGCTCGGTGCCGCCGGACGGATCCTTGCAATCTTTCCCGAAGGTGGCGAGACGGTCGATTTCGTCCTCATGCACATGCGCGGTCGCATCCAGGATGCGTGAACCGGCGCCGTGCTTGTCCAGCGGACCATTGCGCAGCTCGTCGAGATCCGCGCCGGAGGTCGCGCTCTTCAGCAGGCGCAGCGGGCTCAGGCCATTGGCACCGACGGCGACCATGTAGGTCTCCATGCCCACCACTTTTTCCTTCGCGCCCCGTTCGCCGCTGGCGGCCTCGATGGTGTTGCAGAGCTTTTGCAGCGGGACGGTGTGGCCGTCGACATAGCCGCCCGCGACCAGCCCGCGCAGGAACGGGCAGGGATTATCGGGCGAAACGGTGATCTGCGCGGCGGGCGGCTGGCCTGGAATGATGGGCTGGTCTTGCATGGATCCAAATCCTAGAAAGCAGCGAATGATGAAAAGGGAACGCGCCTCGATTTGAAGTGAATGAAGCTCCCGAAGGGCGAATTTTCCGGCGACGCACTACTTCAGGATGCACATGAGTTTTGGCGGAATTCGAAGCCGTGTCAACCGAAGGCTTGAGGATCGGACGGGCCCGCCGCCAAACCTGTGCCCTCAGGAATCCGCTGCAAGCTTCGGCGTCGGCTTGACGAGGGTCAATTTGCCGAGCGGCACGCCGGCCTTCACAAGTCCGTCGCGATAATGCGCGACGTCGTCGGCAAGCTTCCAGCGGAAATTCCTCAAATGCCGCTCGACGGTGATGCCGGGATAGTTGGTTTGCAGATCGCCCGCGGCTTTCACCGCCTCCTCGGTTCGTCCCAATTGCGCCAGCGCCGCCGCCCTGACGGCCAGCACCTGCAGATGGTTTGGATTCACATAGAGCGCCTCGCGCGCCCAGGACAGCGAAGCGTCATATTGCCCCAGCAGATAGTGGCTGAACGCGTTGGTCGCCGCGAACTGATATCTGGGATCGCTGTTGCCGCGCTGGGCCGCCATCGAAAACAGCGCAATCGCCTGGCGATGCTCGCCGATCACGAAGTGACACATCCCCTGAACGCCGCGGGCGCCCATATCGTACGGGTTCAACTCGACGGCGCGCCGCGAGGCGTCCATGGCGGCCTCGTAATGGCCTTCCGTCGCGTGCAGGTAGGCCAGGATCTGGAATGCGAAGGACGAGCGTGGATCGAGCCTGACGCTGCTTTCGGCGAGGCTCATCGCCGTGGTCCACAATTCGCGCGTGCTCTTGATCCAGCCGAACTGGGTGCCCTGGATCATGATGGTGGCCAGATAGGCGCGGGCGATCGAAAGCGTCGGATCGAGCGCGATAGCTTCCTTGAACAGGGCGATCGAGGTTTCGAAATCCGCCTTGGTGCCCTGATAATAGTGGGACAGCCCCTTCAGGAACCGGTCCCAGGCGGTCAGATCGTTCGACGACGCCCGGGGCGGCGCGGCAGCTTCCGCGCGATAGATTTCGGCCGCGACCGCCGCCGACAGGCTGGTGGTGATCTCGTCCTGCATCGCGAAGAGATCGCCGATGTCCCGGTCATACCGGCCGTTCCACAACTGCTCGCCGCTTTCCGGCGCGATCAGTTCGGCGGTGACGCGAATTTTGGATGCGGCGCGCCGCACCGAGCCCTGGATCAGGTAGCTGGCGTCGATTTCCCGCGCGATCAGGCGCGTGCTCTGGTTCTTGCCTTTGAACGAGAAGGTCGAATTCCGGCTCAGCACCCGGTAGAAGGATTGCAGCGAAAGCGCGTGAATCAGGTCCTCGGTCAGTCCGTCGGAAAAATATTCGTCGGTCGAGTCGCTGAGATTGGCGAATGGCAGCACGCCGACGATCGCCGTCCGGTATTGGGCCGCGAGGTTCGTCGTGTCCTTCGGCGCCAGGCTGCGGCTGCTGTCGATCCCCGTCGGTTCCCAGGTCCAGACCGCGACCGCCTCGGCAATGTTCTTGAAACGGTAGCTGCCGGCGTCGACCAACGCGGTGCCGAGATGCCTTCCCGCCTCATGATAGGCCTTGGCCGAAACCGCGATGCCGCCGGGCGTGGCCACCGATTCAAGCCGGACGGCGATGTTCACGTCGTCCCCGAACACCTCTTCCTCATCGGCCATGACATCGCCCATGTGGATGCCCAGGCGGAACTGCATGACCCGGTCGGAGGGGAGGTGGTTGTTACGCTCCGCCATCAGGGACTGCATGGCGATCGAAGCCTCGATGGCGCCGACGATGCTGGGAAACTCCAGCAGGAAGCCGTCGCCGGTGTTCTTCACGACCCGGCCGCCATGATTGAGAATGATCGGGTAAATCGCGGTCCGATGCGCCTTGAAGGTGGCATGCGTGCCTTCCTCGTCGGCGCCCATCATGCGGGAGTAGCCGGCAACGTCAGCGCACACGATCGCAGCCAGACGTCTCTCCATCTCTCCTGTGCCCCAGAATGTTCAGATGACCGCCGTAATACGTCGTTGGTCGCCGGAATCCAATCATTATAAAGCTGCTTATGTGGCGGAAGTCCGGTCCGGCCGTCATATTAAATTTAAGCAATGCACCCCTTTGGCTGGCGGGGTGAGGCGAGGAAGTCCGTATCATGCTCGGCATTCACGAACTCTGGCTCTTCGTCCTGTCCGGGTTGATGCTCAACGTCGTGCCGGGTCCGGACACCGCCTATATCGTCGGCCGCAGCATTCAGTTGGGGTGGCGCGGCGGGGCGGCCGCCGCAATCGGCATCAGCTGCGGCTGTCTGGTCCACGTTTTTGGCGCCGCGATCGGCCTGTCGGCGCTGCTGATCGCGTCATCGGCGGCGTTTGCGGCGTTGAAACTGGTCGGCGCGGCCTATTTGCTCTTCAGCGGCCTGCAGATGCTGCTGTCGCGTCCGCGCCCGGTTGCGGAGGTCGCAGTTCCGGGTGATGGAATATCGCTGCGCCGCGTGTTCTGGCAGGGCGTACTCACCGACGCCCTCAATCCGAAGGTGGCGCTGTTTTTTCTGGCGTTCCTGCCGCAATTTGTCGCGGCGGATTCGCCGCACAAGACGCTCGCCTTCCTGCTGCTCGGCCTGATCTTCATCTCCACCGGCACGCTCTGGTGCTTCGGCCTGGCGGCGTTCGCGGCCAGGGCCGCCGGCCGCATCCGGCAGTCGCAGGGCGTCATCGCCTGGATCAATCGCGCCCTCGGCGGGATGTTCGTCTATCTCGGCGTCCGCGTCGCGATGCTTCAGGGGCGGTGACGGCTGATTTTATTCTTCAGCCGTGGATTTTCAGCAGCGCGCTGGCGGCAAGATAGATTCCCAGGAAGATCATCGCGATCAGGAACCAGCGGCGGAATACGTCCGGCCGCATCCGGTTTCGTACCGCCTGCCCGATGAACATCCCGGTGAAGGACGCCACCATCGCCACCGCGCCGGGCAGCGCGGTCGCGGCCGTCAGCAGGCCGGCCGTGGTGAGGTTGAAGGCGAGCGCCACGGTCGCCACCGTGAAGAACACCCCGAGCGCCTGCACCAGTTCGTCCTTTTCCATGCCGATCGCCTGCATGAACGGCATCGACGGGATCACCTGGACCCCGGTCGTCGCAGAGATCGCGCCCGTCATCAGGCCGACGATGCCGCCGATCCATTTCTCGTCGCTGCGGGCGACCTTGAAGCGGAACTTGCTCAGGCCGATGATTGCATAGATCACCAGCAGCGCGCCGAGCACGACTGCGGCATAGGGCGCGTAGGGGCCGGTCAACATTCCCCTGTTCAGCCAGATGCCGACGGCGGTGCCGACCATCAGCGGCCATAGCCTGAGGACGATGTCGCGCAGATAGGGGCCGAAAAAGGTCTGCCAGACGTTGGTGATGATCGCCGGCACGATGACGATGGCCAGCGCCTGCGCCGGCGGCATCGTCACCGCCAGCAGGCCCATCGCGACCGTCGGCAGGCCGAGCCCGAGCACGCCCTTGATGAAGCCAGCCAGGAGGAAGGCGGCGGTGATGAGAAGCAACAGGGAATCGACCATCCGGGCACATTGACCGATCGGCGTTACCGGCACAATCTGGAGATTACGGACATAGCCTTCGTCCATGCCGAAGGCAAATAGGTGCACCATGCGTTTCGACCTGGTCGATCTGCAACTGTTCATCGCGGTGGCCGACGCGCGCAGCATCACGCAGGGTGCTGTGCGCGCTCATCTGGCGCTGGCGTCCGCGAGCGAACGGATCAAGGGCCTGGAGGCGGCGCTTGGCGTTTCGCTGCTCAAGCGCGGTCGCCGCGGCGTCGAACTGACCACGGCCGGTGAAAGCCTGCTCGATCATGCCAGGATCGTGATGCACAATGTGGAGGCGATGCGCGGCGATCTTTCAGCCTTCGCCAGCGGCGTCAGGGCGAGCGTGCTGCTGCTCGCCAACACCTCGGGCCTCTCGGAGCATCTGCCGCGGGCGCTCGCCGCGTTCCTGCGCGAACATCCGGATATCAATGTCGATGTCGAGGAACGCGAAAGCGCGGATATCGCGGCCGCGATTGCGACCGGCGCGGCCGATCTCGGCTTTGCGGCCGAACACGCGCTGCCGGACAGCGTCGAACGCTTTTTATTCAGCGAGGACCGGCTGATGCTGGTGGCATCAAAGCGCAGCGATCTCGCCAACCGCCGCCAGATCGATTTTGTGGAGGTGACCGGCCGCGACTTCGTCGGGCTGACGGCGTCGACCGCGTTGCAGGTCCACATCTCCAAGCACGCCGCGCGGTTGGGGGCGCGCCTGCGATTCCGGGCCCGGATGCGCGATTTCGACGCGATCTGCCAGATGGTCGCCGCCGATGTCGGCGTCGCCGTGATGCCGGAAACCGCGGCCAGGCGCTGCGCGCGATCGATGCCGATCATGATGATCCGAATCCGCGATTCCTGGGCCAACCGGAAGCTCACGATCTGCGCCCGCAGCTTCAAGGCGCTGCCGCGCCCGGCCAAGCTGTTGGCGGAATTTTTGCGCGAAGCGGTGACGTGAGGTGTTTGGCTCGTGCCGCTCGATCAACCCGTCGCGCCCGACAATGACAACCGGTCACTTCGTCGTCTCGACGCCGGCTTTCTTGATGACATCAGCCCATTTCTTGATTTCAGAGTCGATAAATCCGCGGAAATGTTCCGGCGTGTCGCCGGCGGTGGTGAGGCCTTGATCGGCGAGTTTCGACTTGACGCCCGGATCGGCCATCGCCTCGTTGGCGATCCGGTTCAAGGCGGCCACGAACTTTTCGGGCGTTCCCGCCGGCGCGATCATGCCGTACCAGTTTTCGATCAACAGATCTGGCATGCCGACTTCGGCGGTGGTCGGTACATCCGGCGCCGTCGGCGCGCGCTCGCGCGCGCCAAGTGCAATTCCGCGCAACGCGCCGGCCTTGATGTGCGGCAGGATCACCGGCAGATCGAGGAACGTCATCTGCACCTGCTGCCCGAGCAGATCGTTGATGGCGGGTGCAGCACCTCGATAGGGCACGTGAACGACGTCGAGCTTGGCGGTCAGCTTGAACAGTTCGCCCGCCAGATGCGGCAGGCTGCCTTGACCGGAGGAAGCAAAACTGAGCTTGCCGGGCTGCGCCTTCACCAGTGCGACCAGTTCTTTCATGTTGTTGGCGGGAACGTTGGTCGCGACCACCAGCATCTCCGGCACGGTCACCACCAGCGTGACCGGCACCAGATCTTTCTGCGGGTCGTAGGCGACTTTCTCCATCGCCGGGCTGATGGCCAAGGCGCTCGCGCTGACAATGCCGATGGTGTAGCCGTCAGGCGCGGATTTCGCGATCGCATCGGTTCCGAGCACGCCGGCCTGGCCGCCGCGATTGTCGATCAGCACCGGCTGCTTGATCAGTTCCGACATGCGCTGGCCGACGATGCGCGCAATGATGTCGTTGGGGCCGCCGGCGGGAAACGGCACGATCAGCCGGATCGGTTTTGCAGGGAAATCCTGGGCGAAGGCTGCTGCGGTCAACAGCGGCAGCAATAATCCAGCCACCAGCGTGCGTGCGATTCTCATGCGAGCCCCCAGGCACGGATCTTTTGCGGCGCAGGCCCTTAAAACCGGCGTTGTCGTCCGTGGCGGGAATCAGTATGCCGTTTGCCGCGGTCGCATTCCAGAGGTTGCTGTCCCTGTCGCCGTGGCGGGCGTTCGGGTCAGCGTCTGACGCGCATGCCCCAATCCGGGCATTTCGGGGCCATGTATTAAATCTTGCTTAGGGGCCGACGGCTACCGTGCACGCATACATTGCAACGGTGGCGACGATGTCGAGCTTTGAGAGCGCCTCTTCCGAGACTCTGGCGTCGGTCAATCCGCGCGCGGCGGCGGGCCGCCTTGTTCCCTATTTTTATGCGGCTACCCTGTTCGTTTCCGCGCTGCTGCTGTTCTCGATCCAGCCGATGTTCGCAAAGATGGTGCTGCCGCGGCTCGGCGGCGCGCCGGCGGTGTGGTCGGTGGCGATGGTGTTTTTCCAGACGGCGTTACTGGCGGGCTACTGCTACGCGCATGTTCTCGGACGATTGTTGTCGCCGCGCCGCGCCGCGCTGTTGCATTTGTTGTTGATCGGCGCGACCGCGGTGACGCTGCCGATCGGCATTGCTGCCGGATGGGGCGCGCCGCCGTCCAGCAGGATCGCGCTGTGGCTGTTCGGTCTGTTCGCGGTTTCGATCGGCCTGCCGTTCTTCACGCTGTCGGCCAGCGCGCCGCTGCTGCAAAGCTGGTTCGCGGCGAGCGGGCATCCGCAGGCCGAAAACCCCTATGTGCTCTATGCGGCGTCCAATCTGGGCTCATTCGCCGCGCTGTTCGCCTATCCCGTCGTCATCGAACCCTGGCTGACGCTCGGCGTCCAAACGCGGATCTGGTCGGCTGGATTCGCGATCCTGGCGGTTCTGGTCGCAGCCGCCGCACTATTCGCCGGGGATACCGGCTCCAGCACCGCGACACGGCAAAAGCCGCTGGATGATTCCGCACCCGGTATCGGCGAACGGGCGCGATGGGTGGTGCTTGCCGGGATTCCGTCAGGCCTCGTGGTCGCGGTGACAGCGCATATCACCACCGATATCGCGGCAGCCCCGTTCCTGTGGGTGGTCCCGCTGGCGATCTACTTGCTGACCTTTGTCGCCATCTTTCGCGAGCGGCCATGGATTGCGCATACGACCGTGGTCTGGCTGGTCCCGTTTGCGGTGGCGCCGCTCGCCGTCAGCCTGATCGGCGGCGACAAGGTCTACTGGGTAGCGACGATCCTGCTCAATCTCGCAGCATTCGCGCTGCTGACCTTGATGTGCCATGGCGAAGTCTATGCACGCCGTCCGGGCGCGCAGCGATTGACGGAATTCTATCTGTTCACCTCGCTGGGCGGGGTGATCGGCGGCGCATTCGCCGGCCTGCTGGCCCCGCAGATATTCAACGGCAACTACGAATATCCGATCCTGATCGCCGCCGCGCTGTTGTGCATGCCGGGTTTCTTCACCGGCGCGCGCAAGGGAGCGGCGGAAGCATTGCCGTGGCTGGCGCTGAGCGCGGTGCTGGTGCTGGTCTGGTGGTTCACCCGCCTCAAGCTGCCGGCGACACTTGAACTGCCGTTTCAGGTCGCTTCCGCCGTGCTGGCCGCCGCCATGCTGCTGCAGCGGAACCGGCCGATGCGCTTCTTCGCGCTCGTGATGCTGGGGTTCACGATCACGGCGTTCTGGCGTCCAGGGCTGGCCCCGATCGAAACCGCGCGAAGTTTCTTTGGTGTTCACAAGGTCGTGGAAACCGCCGACGGCAAGGCGCGCCTGCTCTATCACGGCACCACGATTCATGGCGCGCAGCTCCTGCGCAGCGACGACGGTACGTCCATCGACGGCCCGCCGGCGCCGGCCTCCTATTATTATGCAGGCGGTCCGTTCGCGGAAAGCATCGGGTCCGCGCGCACCGCGCTGGGCGGGTTCGATCGTGTGGCGGTGATCGGACTCGGCACGGGGACCCTTGCCTGTCTTCGCAAGAGTTCGGAGCGGTGGGACTTCTTCGAGATCGACCCGGAGGTGGTTCGGATCGCCAGCGATCCGCATTTCTTCAAATTCGTGTCGGCTTGCGAGCCCGCCGCCTCGATCATGCTTGGCGATGCGCGGCTGACCCTGCCGGCTGCTTCCGGCCAATATGATCTGATCGTGCTGGATGCATTCTCGTCGGATGCCATCCCGGTTCACCTTTTGACGCGCGAGGCTTTCCGCGGCTACCTTGCAAAACTATCGCCGCACGGCGTCATCCTCGCCCACATCTCCAATCGCCATCTCGATCTCGCGCCCGTGGTTGCGAACGTCGCGCAGTCGCTGGGGCTGGTGGCCTTTCTCAGGGAGGACCGGGCGGCCGGCGGAATTTTCACCGACCTGCACGCCAACGCCCGGGTGATCGTGCTGGGGCGCGGCCCGCGCGATGTCGGCGCCGTCGCCGAAAGCTGGACAGCGTTGCAGCCCGACCTGTCCAGCGCGATTTGGACGGACGACTATTCCAATATTCTGGGCGCGATGCTGCGCAAGCAGTTGGCCTGGTAGGCTGTCGTTGAACCCTAACTGTTGAGCAGCTTCATCGCCGCTTCATGCACGCGCGGGTCGCCCGCGGCGATGATGCGGCCGCCGTTTTGCGCGGGCTTGCCGTCCCAGGTGGTGACGACGCCGCCGGCCCCGGTGATGATCGGGATCAGGGCGGCGATGTCGTAAGGCTTCAACTCGGTCTCGACCACGAGATCGAGATGGCCGGCGGCGAGCATGCAGTAGGAATAGCAATCGCCGCCATAGCGCGTCAGCCGCACCGCATCCTCAACCCGGCCGAAGGCCAGGCGGTCGGCGGCATTCATCAACAGCGGGCTTGTCGTGTAGGCGGTTGCCTCGTTCAGCGCCGCGCAGCGCCGCACCGTCAGTTTGCGTTCGCCCGAGGGTCCGGAGTAATGCGCCGAGCCGCTATCGCCGGAAAAGCGCTCGCCGATGAAGGGCTGGTGCATCATGCCGAACACCGGCGTGCCCTTGTGCAGCAGCGCGATCAGCGTGCCCCAGATCGGAAAACCTCCGATGAAGGATTTGGTACCGTCGATCGGATCCAGCACCCAGACATATTCGGCGTCTTCGCGCTCATTGCCGAATTCCTCGCCGACGATGCCGTGCAGGGGAAAGTAGGCCTTGATCAGCCGCCGCATCACCGCTTCCGCGGCGCGGTCGGCTTCGGTGACCGGATCGAAATCGCTGGCGCTTTTATTGTCGATCGACAGCGATGTCCGAAAAAACGGCAGGATGGTTTCGCCGGAAGCGGTCGCAAGGCGGCCGATGAAGGCTGTAAAATCGATGACCGTCACGGCAGTTCCTTAGGGCGTACGATGCGGAGCGAGAATCCGGAGCGCTATTGCCTATCTCAATCCTGCGATCCGCGCACGGTTAACGGAGCGTTATCCTACCGTCATCGGCCACTTCCGGCTTTCGAATCAGGTTCGTTTTAGCCATGCATTTTCGATGTCACGGCCATTCACGAAGTCGAGATTTTATCGATTGTGGCCCCGCCGTCACACGGGTTTTCACGGATCCATTCGCACAATACCTTGATTTTGCTTATGAAAATGGAACTCAGCCGACCTGTTGCACAACTGCCAGCCCGGCCGAGATTGCACAGGAGTTGTTTCGAAATCACTTGCGTTTTGTGCAGCGCGGCCGCATATTGTTGCGGTGCGGTAGCGCCTCGCGCTATCGCTGCCCTCCTTGGGCGTTTCCTCCCTAGACTTGGGCCGCTTGTTCATTCAAGCGGCCCTTTTTTCTTGTCTCGTCATTCCGGGGCGCGCGAAGCGCGAGCCCGGAATCCATACTCCCGATCGTGGTTATGGATTCCGGGCCTGCGCCAAGAGGCGCATCCCGGAATGACGAATGCAGAGAGAGCGACGCAGCCTCTACTCCGCCGCGGCCTGGAACGGGCCGAGATCGCCGAGCGGGACCTGCGCCAGCGCATCGGCCAGCGTGGCGAAATCGGCGACGACTTGCGCGAACCGCGGCCCGCGTTCGCGCCGCCGCTCGTCCATATAGATCGCGCGGTTGAGTTCGAGTTGCACGGTATGCAATCCACTTGCGGGGTTACCGTAGTGCTCGGTGATGAAGCCGCCGGCATAGGGCTTGTTGCGTCCGATCGAATAACCGAGCCCGCTCATGATTTCCTCGACGATATCGGGAAGCAGGCCCGCGCAACTGGTGCCGTAGCGGTCGCCGATCACGATATCGGGCCGCCGCGGCTCATCCCGCGACACGCCGACCGACGGCATCGAATGGCAATCCACCACGATCACGGTGCCGAAGGCCTGGTGCGCCTTGTTGATCAGCCGCCGCAGCGCGCGGTGATACGGCTTGTAGAGCCCCTCGATCCGTCCCAGCGCCTCATCGACGCTGAGCCGCTCGCGATAGATCTCCTGGCCGTCGCCGACCACGCGCGGGATGGTGCCGAGCCCGCCGGCGACCCGCATCGAGCGCGTATTGGCAAAGCTCGGCAGTCTCCCGGTGAACATGCGCGGATCGAGCTCATAGGGCTCGCGGTTCACGTCGACATAGGAGCGGGGGAAATTGACCCGGACAGTCGGGAATCCGCGATCGCTCAAATCGGCGATCAATTCGTCCATGAACGAATCCTCGGAGCGGCGCAGCGACGGCAGATCGATCCGCGACGCGTCGAGGAATTCGCTCGGATAGACCGAACCGGAATGGGGGGAATTGAAGATGATCGGCGCCCGCCAGTCGGCCGGCTCCACGATCTCGAACGGAGGCGACAATTCGCCATCAAACTCGGTCATCGTCGGGCGCCGTCCCTTGATCCGCGCTTCCTGAGTCAGGCGATTCTGCCAGAAAATCGGAGGTTTTATGAGAGACATTGTCGGTAATCACAACCAATCTGCCAAGTGAAAAACGTCGCAAACGTGCTGGAACATGTCTTAATGCGCCGAAACGCCCGTCTTGATTGCTTTGGGGCGGATTCCGGTACAGAAATAGCTGAGCAGGCCACCGACATAACGCCATCGCCTTTCACCCGAAATTTACCCTCTATCGGGCTTAGTGTGCGGACCCAATTTCATGAGCCGGATTCGACGAACAAACCCCATGCACAAAATCCTCCTCGCCGAAGACGACAACGACATGCGCCGCTTCCTGGTCAAGGCGCTGGAAAACGCCGGATTTCAGGTCTCGCCCCACGACAATGGCATGTCGGCCTATCAGCGGCTGCGCGAGGAACCGTTCGAGATGCTGCTCACCGATATCGTGATGCCCGAGATGGACGGCATCGAGCTGGCGCGCCGCGCCTCGGAACTCGATCCCGACATCAAGATCATGTTCATCACCGGATTTGCCGCAGTGGCGCTCAATTCCGATTCGGAGGCGCCGAAAAATGCCAAGGTGCTGTCAAAGCCGGTCCACCTGCGCGAATTGGTCAACGAAGTGAACAAGATGCTGGCGGCCTGATTCGGTCCCCAAAAGCATCAATTAAAGGCTCCAAATAGCTCTCAGGTGTCCTTGCCTGCCCGCTTTGGAGCCGATATACGGACCCCACCCAATACGACTTAGGGCGCGTAGCTCAGCGGGAGAGCACTACCTTGACATGGTAGGGGTCACAGGTTCGATCCCTGTCGCGCCCACCATCTTCTTCAATGACTTAGCCGTCTGGCGCCCGGTCTGCGAAAAGATGATTTCCACGAACTTTCCACGAACCCCGTCGTGGGCCTCTTCGCCATCGATGAGCTGCGCCATTGCGCCCATCGGCTGCGCGTAGGTTGTCGAGCGAGCCGAACAGGTTTCCGAAGCAAAGCCCATCGAGCCCCTCGTTACTCCGATGGTAACGCCGGTAACGCCAGCCCTTTCGTAATCACCGCGGTGCATACCGTAGCCTGTCTTCTCTCTTGCGGTCCTAGGATCTATGATCTCCAAGAGTACGGCAGCGCCCTATCTGCCTGACTTACTATACGCGGCCTCCAACCCATTGCAAGCGAAACAGATGTTAGGCATCGTGCCTCATTCGATTCGCTCTTCCTTAAGAACTGATAATGGTCGGCAAACCCAAGCTTCCGAACTGGCTCGCCTACATCCGGCCCCACGTAAAACCCTACCTGGAGTTGGGAAGGGGGGAGCGCCAAAAGTATATTAAGAAGGTGTCGAAGCAGACTAAGCTGTCTGACAACAGCTTGCGGCGGATGATTGCCGCGTCGCAGTTCCTGGAAGCCGAAGGCATCACCGACCTTCCTCCAGGCGGGCGGCTGCCGTTGGGTTCGGTCGAGAACATCGCACGCATCGCTGCGCACGAACCATCACGCCGGCGGGAACTACTCGACGAGGTGTGGGCCGGCCGAATCACGATCGATGAACTTGCGGAAGAGTTGGAGAAGACGAGGAAAGCCGCAAAGCGGCGCGCGAATGTGCAATCCGTGTCGCCGGGGTCGACAGATGATTATTTGAAATCTTTGGCAACTCAGGAGGTCCTAGCGAAAGAACCCCATCTGAAAGGGATGTCGTTTATTAGCTTCGACGAAGACGGCGACCTCCAGTACTTCGATTCGCAGACCAAGCCGGCGCTCGTGATTCGAATTCCAGAGGGCAAGCCATACGTGGTGATGGATGGTCGACAAACTGGGGGCACAGCCGCATCTTTCATGAGACAGCGCAAGGAATTCCTGCGCAATATTCTGGTTGCAGCCGGATTATACGAAACGGTGCTTGTCTATGCGCCGCATTGGCAGGAGGATGTTGACCGGCTCATTCATCGTGCGCACCCGGTGGGGGACAGAATCAAGCTCATCGGAAAGCGGGAGTCTTCGGGCGACTCAGCAGGCTAGGCTCCCATGGACGCATATATTCAGAAGGCCAGCGCTCCGGGAGCGATATGTAACGGGGGTGAGAGTCCCTCCCTCTCCGCCAGCCATTTCGGACAGCGCAGAAGTCCTTCAGAAACAGGCATTTCTCGAACCGCCGGATTTTTGCGGTGGAGCACCACGGTGGAGCACTCTCCACCAGCTTTGTGCCACGTTGCGGTGCGATTCTCGACTCGAATGTCGAGGCGATCGAAGGCGTTTCGGGTCGATCTGAATCCGTGCCCGCATCGTTCGAAATCGATGGGGGACTTCGTATTTCTTCCCGGCCGCCGCTCGGCCGCGCTCGATCCGAGCGACGGCTCCCGGTTTAATGCGTCGGGCCGGCCGGTTGCCCCCTTGTTTGTCGAACACCCGTGGCTCTATTTGGGTTGCGCAATTTTTTGGGTCGGGAGGGAGCCGGATGACGCTTGCGACTTCAGTCGGAACGGTCGGACGCGTAGTGGACGACTCGCTTGCATATTTGACGTTGACCGACGTCGAGGACACGCTCTGCTTCGTACCCGGCGTTTTGGACGGCTATCGAGGTCAATCGTTCGCCGAGTATGGCATTTTGCCCGGAGCCGCGGTGGCCGTCGAATGGGACGTCGATGCCGGAACGGTGGTTCGCGTCGCCTTGGGATCCGACGCTCTCCGGGAAGCCGAAACGCGCCGGCATGCATTCGGCCGTGGTGGCGATGGCGCTCGGGAGAGAAAGGCCTCCGATGCCGAAGAGCCGCTCGATGTTCCAGTGATCGAGCTCGAGCCGGGAGCCGATCCGAAGGGTAAGGCCGTCGTCCTGAGCGCGTTACCGCTGAAAACCCGGCAGTTCGGCAAGATCGTCGACACTTCGGCGCTTCTTCCAGGCGACCTGATGCTCGCGAGGGAGTGCGCGCCGGATAAGATGAGCGAAATGATCGTCAAGACGCAGGAGTGGGGCGGCTATCACTCCGAAGACGCGAAATGGTCCCATGCCGCGATGTATCTAGGCGACGGCGCGAGCGTCATCGAGGCGACCACCGATTCGATGACGCAGGGATCGGTACGGGTGACGAGCCTTTTCGACTACTCGCAGGGAGCTCATGTGTTGAGATTCCGGCGACCGCGATACGTCTCCGACGATCGGCAGAGGTGGCGCCTCTGCATTCGTGCGATGACCCGCTTGGGAAGGGAGTATGGCTTCGCGGAAGCGGTGAAGATCTGGTTCAATGTCGTGGTGCGGGGCCGGACCTTCATCAGCGAAGACATGCGTAGGTACGCGAACGACGCGGTCATATGCTCGTTGCTCTATGCCGACGCCTACGGCGAGGCCGTCAGGCGGAGCCTCGGCGAACGGGAGGGGGTTTGCGTGCCGGCCTGGCTGAGCGGATCGGACGAGTTCGAGGATATAGCCGCGAACTGGCTTAAGATCTCCCGTTAGCGGCGCGAGCGCGCCGAGCGGCGGATCTCCCCCGAATAGGCGTTCTGGAGCTTCATCGAAAGCGTGGACGTCGTATTGTCGCCGGCCGCGTCGTAGATCTTCATCAACATGCGGATGGCCGCGGCGGCATCTTCGTCGTCGGGATTCTTCTGCAATCGTCTTTCGAATTCTATCCGGGACGCCGCGATGACCGAAAAAATGCGGCTGGGAGGGGCCTGCACCAACCACCTCGGTAGTTGGTCCATGAAATCCGCATCGCTCTTATTTCGCAGACACCCCTCGATGACGGTCGTGATCGTGTTGGTGCTCCTGGCCCATTCTCTGTAATCCTTCGAGGTTTCCGCGAGCAATGCATCGCGCCGCTCCAACTCTCGCAGGCAGTGGAGCGCGAACCGACGCTGAAAAAAGCCCAGAAGAGCGGTGTTTCGGACGAAAGCCAGCAGCCGGTCCAATCGTTGCCGTGCCGGCGGATGCGACGAAGTCGCGTTCCGCTCGAAGGCTTCGAGCCGCCGTCCGATCGCGAGTACGAGCAAGGCACCGAGCAGGCTCGCAACGACCGCCTGTCTGCATTTGGCCGAGCGGATGCCGAGTTCGAAGGCGCGTTCGTCGGCCGCGAATTCGTCGTCGTGCGAATGCCCTTCGCCGAAATCTTCGTTCAGGACGTGCCCGCACTCGTGCAACAATAGAAATCTTATCGCGTGCTCGCGAAGATGATTGCCTGTCTCGAGCGGATGGCCGAAACGCGCTTGGTTAGGAAACAACGGCATGATGCCGAACTCGGAGAAGAACGAAGGTGGGCCCGCCACCCCCATCTCGGAATAGTTCTTGAAGAGGAAGTCGAGCTCGCCAGCTATTCTGTCCGGATAGAGCGACGCCAGGGGGTCTTTTGTCTCGTGACGCCGGAGGGCCCGCATCGTCCGAAATTGCGGCCGGTCCTCAAAGCCGCAGGAGCAATAGTCCCCCAGAATGACGGTCTGCTGAATGAGCGGGGGCAGGTTCAAGGAATAGAGTTCCGCGGCGAACGACATGAGCATCAGGGCGCCATTCGGAACGCAGATCGCATGACCGGGTCTGCAGTCTTCGACGAACCCATTGAACTCAGCGTCGTGAACCGCACCGACCGCGAGCAGGTCGGAGAGCTGCAGCTTCGTGCTCACGTCGGCGGGAAAGTTCTTCGCCAACCGGGCGTAGGCGTCTCTCGCCCAATCGGTATCTTCCATAAGCGCTCGATACATGTCCGGCGCGCTACCAAGTGTGAACGGGAAAACCGGCTTCAACATCCCTATCAGCTCGGGCGGTAGATCGGTGAGCGGTGAGCCGCGACCGTTCGGCGGAACGAGACGCAGCAACCACGCGGAGACTTCGCGCCTGTCCTTCTCGCGAGCCACGAATTCGGCCGGGGTCATGCGCGGATCTTCCAAAAGATCGAGGCTCGGTCAGGTTCGCATTTTATGCGTTGAGGAGCAATCGTGCCCGTCGCCTGCAGCGCGGTCGTTAAGATCTCGACGTCCTCTTCAGACATCGCCTTCGCTCTCCTTCGAAGAGCAAGCCGAGAGCGCATCCGTCGCGATCAGACCGCGCTCGGCGAGAAGCCGCAGGGTTATCGTTGGTCCGCCCGCGAAGGAGTCTGAGATATGCTGCTATCTCCAGATCCAGAAGCGAACCCGCGGGCGTCACGAACGCGATGTCGGTCGCTCCGTCGTAGCCGCACGAGGCTATCCCGAAGACCTTCCCGTCGGCATCGAACACGGGTCCGCCGCTCGACCCGCCATGGAGATTGATGCTGGTACGGAAATAAGGCGGTGTCAGTTTGACCGATGGCCCGCGATCCTCGAACCGCTCTTCCAAAAGGCCGTCGTAGAAATCGGGCTGCAGCCTGAACACCCTGCCTTCATCCGCGTCGACGACCGCGTGAAGAGGATAGGCCCAGGTACTGATGGGCGTGCCGATCGGGGGCGGCTGCGAGCTCAACGAATGGACCTTAGGCCGAATGACGTTCCCGGACGCGTCGTCGACGAATTCGTAACGAGGAATGCCGAATGCGACGTCGGCGGTCGGGTGGACGAAGAATTTCCAGATCGGAAGAAAGTGGGTCCGGCCGTTCGGCAGGGTGCGCGCGATACCGACCGAGTCCGGCATCTCGGCGAGATGCCGCTCCGCTTCGAGCGCTACATGGGCCGCCGTGGCGAACCCTCCCATGCCTTGAAGGTAGAAGCCGGTGCCGATGAGAGCGAAGCTGTCGAGCGTGGGTCTTCCCAGGATGGCGAAGGTCGCGAGACGCCCGTCCGCAATCACCTTGTCGGCGTTTTGCATGCGCCAAGATCCGGCGGCCGCCGTGCCTGGCAACGGTGGGAGGCGCGTGTTCATCTGGGCAACGTAGTCGAACCCGCGAAGAAGCGTCCAGCCAAGCCTCCCCCTGTCGGGATGTGGGCCTTCGAAGTCGCCTTCATCGTTGCGTGAGAACGGATGTTTCCGGACAGGCTCGCTGCGAGCCAAGCGGTCACGTGCGCCCCTGGAGCGCAAGATCGCGAGTCCTTAATCGGGGGATGCTCTTGGCGAGGCTCCGAGGGAGCGGAACGCCGGGCGTCGCCGGCCCTTGCGGCTTCGATCAGACTTAGGACTCGTCGGGCGGGCAGAAACGGTCACGAGCGCGGATCGGCACACCACGCGCGAAGAAAGAGGATGTCGCCCAGCCGGTTTTCGGCGAAATGCGTCTCCTTAGGGGACCGAGGCACGGGTCCTTCGGCGCCGGAGACCTCCCGGCGCGCTCCGGACTCGAACGCGCGGATGATGCACGCCGAAGGCGAAAAGAGCCGCGTTGTCAGCGTGATCTCGACTCCGCGCAGCCCAGGCGCGCGATCCGGAAAAATCGAGGCAATTCAGTGAGGACGGGGGAATTGACGATCACGGAAGCTTTACCGAAACGAGCGTGGTCTCGGCGGCCGCGGTTGGGGAGGTAGCTGACCGCCAGGCGCGCGGGCCCACCACAATGAAGGGATATCACGTCGATCGAGATTTTTTGATTCTTCGCCCCGATGCGAAGACGTCGGAGCGGCGACGGAGCGGCTACGATCCGGAGTTGGCGGGGCCGATTCGGCGCCCCGAAACGCCCCGGAACGGCGGCGACCGCCGCGAAAAATGTGCGATTTCAATACTGCATAGAGGTTTGCGGCTTGCCGTAGAAAAGGCCCAACGCGCACGAATTCCGGGGGATTCCGCGCACTTTCGAGAACGAAGCGGGATCGCGGTGACGGCGCGGCGACGAACGCCGCCCGATCCCGCGCCCCGAGCCGCCTTGAAAAGCCAGGCGCGCCGGGACAGGGGGCCGCCCGGCGCGATGCAAACAGGGATGAAGAGGGGATGCGAAACAGGGAGCGGTCGCGCGAGGGCGCGGGGCCCGGCGGCTCAGGCGCGCTTGCCCGCGGGACGGCCGCGCTTGCCGGCCGGCTCGTGCTCGGGACGGGGCGCCTCGGCCCGGTCGCGGAAGCGGCCGGCGATGGCCGCCCGGCGGGCGCCGTTCGCGCGCCAGCCGGCCTGCGTCATCCCCTCGGCCGCCTCCTGCAGCAGCGCGGTGCGCAGCGCGTCGCCGTACGTCCCCGACAGTTTCTCGGCCGAGGTGTCGGCGTGCTCCGCGAAGGCCTCGAGCCGCAGACGCGCGGCCTCGGCCCACTCCTTGGCGAGATCCTTCAGATGGTGCGGGATGCGCCGGCCGACGATCCCGGCGTCCCTCACGATCCACTTGAAGGTCTGCCAGCCGAGCTTCGGTCCGCGGTAGCGCCGGCCGTCGAACTTGTGGAAGACGAATTCGTAGTTCTTCGCCATGTCCTCCTCGTACCAGCGGCGCACCGTCGGCGCGAAGGCCACGGGTACGACGTTGCCGGCCCGACCCTTGTTGCCGTGGTAGGCGACGTCGCCGTCGCGGTGATAATAGATCAGATCGTCGGTCACCTCGATCCAGGGACGGTCGTCCTTCGGCAGCGGCAGGCCGTCCGAGGGCTCCACCTCCGGCGGCAGCCAGCGCGTTGGCGGCAGCCTGCCGTGCCTCGAGGCGGTGTAGGGCAGGAATTCGATGGCGCGCCGCCAGGCGCCCCGGTTATGGGCGGGCCGGCGCGCTTGCACCGGACCGTCCGGCCCGTCGACCATCTTGGGCGCGCCGCCGGGTTCGAACACCCAGCCTTCGGCCGCCTTCAGCAGGCGGTCGTACTCGTCGACCGTCCAGGCGCCCTTGGCCAGCCTGCCGGGATCGGGATTGTGCAACTTCACCCGGTAGTCCGCCCCGTCCGCCCCGAGCTGCCCGTTCAGGCACAACTGGACCGTCTTGAGGTCGGCATAGCGCGACGTCGCCGGCCGGCCGGATCGCAGTTCGTATTCCCGGGGGAGCCAGTCGCCCTTGAGATCGCCGATCTCCAGTTCGGGAAAGACCCGCTGGAAGACGCGCACGGCCTGGTCGTAGGTCTCGCG
Source organism: Bradyrhizobium sp. Ash2021 (assembly GCF_031202265.1). Taxonomy (NCBI): domain Bacteria; kingdom Pseudomonadati; phylum Pseudomonadota; class Alphaproteobacteria; order Hyphomicrobiales; family Nitrobacteraceae; genus Bradyrhizobium; species Bradyrhizobium sp. Ash2021. The sequence continues at coordinate 1,646,296 of NZ_CP100604.1, forward strand.
CGTCTTCTTCTTCCTGTTGGCGTCCTCCTTGCCGTCGGGCCGGGGACAGAGATTCGTCGTCCGGTAGCTCTCCAGCAGGTCGCGGCAGGACAGCGATTCGATGCGTTCGATCGGCCAGCTCGACATGCGGATGCGACGGCTCGACCTGCGCGCGAGGAAGACGAGGGCCTCGAGCCGCGCGGCGTCCGGCTCCTTGGCTTCCAGCACGTAGACCCGCGGCGCGACCGCGAGGCCGCCTCCCGCCTCGGGTTCGGCCAACTGCGGCGCCTTGACCTTGAGTACATAGCGGTCTTGCTTCCTGTCCTTCTCGCCGGGCTCCTCCGGTGCCGCCTCGAACCGGACGTACCAGGGCAATCCGCGCGGCGCGCGATCGAGAAAGCGGCCCGTATGGACGAGCGGCACCTCGTTCAGCCCCGCGACGCCGAACGTCCGCCTGAACAGTTCGCCCGTCATCGCCCGGGCCTCGGCGACCGTCAGGTCCAGTCCGTCCGGACGGGTCGACCGTGCGATGCGCAGGAGGCGGGCGTCGTCCGTGGTCGGCATCGGCTCTTCTCCTCTCTCGTCGCGGGACATGCGTCCCCGGGGCGACGGACCGGCGCGATCGCGCCTCCGCCAACGTTGCGTTCCGATCTTCGATGTTCCGGTCGGCCTACCCGCCGCGGCCGCCCTTTCCGGGCAGCAGCGAGGCGAGATGCGCCTCCCAGTCCGCTTCCGACGGACGACCGCCTTCGGGGATCCGTCGGCATTCCGACATCGCCCCGAGCGCGGCGCGCGTCGTGTAGAGCCGCCCGGCGATCCGCGCGTGGCCGAGATGGCCCTTCGCGATCGCGGTCCGCAGGCTCGACACCGTCAGCGGACCGCGCGGCCACAGCAGCGCGACCGCTTCGTGCAGCGCCAGCAGTTCGTTTTCGGACCACTGGTCCGGGTCGGGTCGACGCGCGACGCGCTTCGGCGTCTTGCGGCGACCTCTTTTTCCAACACCATGCCGCGGCTTCCGTCCAGAGGGCACGGGAGCGCCGGCGCCGCCGCCCCCTTCGGCGCGAGCGCCGCGGAATTCCGGCGCGCGGCGGAGACTCACGGCCGCTCCCGCGCCGGGCGCCGCGCGGCTTCCGTCATCCCGCGCAGCGCCGCCTTCGTCGTCATCAACTTCCGCGCGAGCAGGACCGTCTCCAGCAGGCCGCTCCGGTACGCGGTCCGCAACGAGGACGCGGAGAGCGGGCCGAGCGGCCACATCAGGTTCGCCGCTTCCGCCAGGGTCATGAGCTCGTCGTCGCCCCAATCCTTGGGGTCGGGCCGAGCGACGATGCGCCTCGGTCTCGTCGCCATTTCAGTCTCCTTCCGTCGCCAAGTCCTCGCCTCAAAGGATTCCCGTTTCGGCGACGAGCAGGCCGCGCACGATGTCCGCCACCTCCGCGCCGGTCAGAAAGCGCTCCGCGGCCAGCCGCTCAGCCACCGCGCGGACCGCGTCGCGGTTGGCCTCGACGAGCCGTTCCGCGCGTTGCTCGAGCTCGCGCAGGTGCCGCGCGACGCGCTCGCGCAGGTCGGAATCGAGCGCCAGTTCGCGCAGCAGATCGTCGCCGGCGCCGCGATAGACGAGATCCTCGCCCATGCCGTAGGAGGCGTGGATCGATGCGACCATCGTCGTGGCGTTGCCGATGTCGGAATTCGGAGCTCCGCCGCTCCCGATCGACACCGCGCCGGTGAAGATCCGCTCGGCGGCGCGCGCGGCGAGCCCGATCACGACGCGGTCCTCGATTCCGCCGCGCGTCTCGAGCGCGTCGTCGCCGAAATCGATGACGGTGCGTCCGGCCGATTCGCCGTTGGTCCGAAGCACGACGTGCCGGACGGTGCCGGCGCCGATCGCGAGCGCCGCGACGGCGTGCGCGGACTCGTGGATGGCCATCCGGAATAGACGCGCGGACGGAATCGCGTCGGCCGGAAGCACCGCGCGCCGCAGGTCCTCCATCGCGAGCGTTCGCCCGGCGTTTCTCGCGGCCCGACGCGCGGAGCGGACCGTATGCATGATCTCCGCGCCGGTGGATCCGTCGAGCAGCGCGCCGATCCCGCGGAGATCTTCGCCGCGGAGATCCTGGTCGAGGTGGAAGCGCAAAATGTTGGCCGCGCCCGCCGCATCCGGTCGAGGAACTTCGACGATCTTCTCGAGGCGGCCAGGCCGCAGCAGCGAGCGGTCGACCCGCTCGATGGCGTTGGTGGCGCCAACGACCACGATCCCGGCCCGGCCGTCGATCGCCGAATCGAGGAGCAGGAGTGCGTCGGTGATCACGGGCATCCACCAGTCGCGACCTCTCGCGGACAACGTCTCGCGGTCCGGCAGCGCGTCGATCTCGTCGAGAAAGAGGATGCAGCAGGGCGATGCCAGCGCGGCGGCGCGGGCGAACGCGCCCCGCATCTGCTTGATGACCGAATCCAGATATCCGGGGCCGTCGGCGAACCACTCGCCGACGCTGGTCGCAACGAGCGGGACCCCGCACGCCTTCGCAAGCACCCGCGCGAACAACGTCTTGCCCATGCCGGCCGCCGAATGAAGGCAGACGCCGCGATCGACATCCCGCCACGAGATTCCGCCTTCGCGGAAGGTCGCGATGTCGCGCGCCAGATCCAGGCCCCAGAGACGCGCCGCGCCATATTCGACCGCGTTCCCGAGGTCCGGCACGCGAGCGGAGTTTCCGCGGCCGGCGCCGGTCGCGGCTTCGAGCCGGCGGACGATGTCGCGCGGGCCGGTGGCCGGCCGGAACGCGGCGACGATCTCGAACAGGTCGAGACCGGCGGCCAGTCCTTTGGGAAGCTCGCCCGGCGAGCGGCGCGCGAAGCGGGTGATCGCGCGTCGCAGCACGGCGCCGTCGGGCGCGGCGATGCGGATCGTGACGTCGGCGGCGGTCTTCAGCGCCGCCGGAAGCAGGCTCGCGTCGACGGCGATGCCCATCACGCACCGGCCGCGGCTCAGATCGCGCGCGACTTCGTCCGAGCCGACGGAAGAGTTGCGCTTGCGGTCCGACCCCTCGCGCGTGTGCATGCACCAGCGCGTGCCGAAGACGGACTTCGCGTACGCCGCCGCGGGAACGACCCAAGCCAGTGTGGGAACGACCACGACGACGGCGAGAGCCTGATTGTGCTTCAGGCGCCGGCGCAGGTCCTTGGACACTGAAGCGTCGAACGCGGCGCCGACAACGGCGGATATCGCCGCCGGCCGCGGTGATACCTTGGAATCCTGATCGTCGTCGCCTTCCTCCTCGGAATCCGGAACGCCGCTCTCGTCGTCCAGATAAGCAGCGCGCCATCCCGAAAGCTTTTTCGAGAAGCCGATCCGATGCTGTTCGGTTCCTTGGGACTTCTTCACGTGCGCGCCCTCGTCATCGTCGATGGGCCGATCGGCCCGGATTCAAGGTCAAATTCGAGTTGGTCGTCACAGCGCGGCGAGATCGCCGCCGCGGGGTAGCGCGCGCCGGCGAAACTCCGCAGCAGATCAAGGAACAGTTCGGATCCTTTCGGACTTTTCGACGATTTCTTCCCGAAGCAATCTCCTGCCCAGTCGTCCCGGGCGGACGAAGCCGTAATCGCTACGTAAGCAGCACGGCCGTCGAAGAATCGCGGGGCACCCAACGCCCCGCGCTGTGCGCGCCGGCCAAAACCTTCGCGGCGATCGACAAGGAGGGGAACGCGACCGCGACGGTGAGCCGGCGGCGGTCGGCGACGCCTGGAATCGGCGCCAGCACACCGGCCGCCGTCAGATCTTCGCGGCGCGAGCGCGTGAGCGGTTGAACGCTGCCGTTGATCGCCTGCCTGACCTCGGATCCGGCGGATACCACGAACCGTCCGGCTGCCCAGTAGCCGCGGGCCCACAGGTCCGAATAACGCAGCTCGAACTCCGAGCTGCCCAAGGGCACGGTAGAGACCCCGATCGAAATCGGTTCGGAATCCACGGCGTCCACGGCCTCTTCCGGAACCGCCTCTTCAGTCGGCGCGGGCTCGCGGATCGGCGCCGGCGCGCCGACGACAGGGTCGAAGATGCGGCAGCCGGCGTCGTGGAGCAGGCGTAGCGCGTCGGCGGCGATTCGGTCGTGCGTGGCACGCTCCGCATCGCTCAAATCGGGCTCCGCGGGGTTCGCCTGCTTCCAGACGGTGACCACCCCCGCGGCGAGAGCCCGCCGGGTCAGACGGAACTGGAGATCGACGACGAGAATCTTTTCGAAGGCCGCGCCCGGGCAGCCGCCCACGACGAAGACCTCGCGCGCGAAATTTTTCGCCGGGTCGGCAGCGTGCTCGGACAGGCGCCGGGACGGCCGCCGGGTCTCGCCGAGGTACGCTACCTTGCCGTCCGTCAGGGCATAGGCGCCCGCCGCATTCAGATAGCCGGCCGCTGCGACCCTGGATAGCTCGGCCATCGGAAACGCATGGACGACGACGCGCGTGGCGCGGTCGCTGATGCGGCGGTAGCCGTTAACGCCGCCGAACGGGCGGTGGATGACGATGGTGCTTGGGCAGTCGTCCGAAGGATTCGTATTGTTCGTCGGCATGTGTGCTCCTGTGGCAGGGAATGGGTCGCGCGCGACGGCATGCCGCCTTCCGACCGGCGGTGCCGGACGACGGGCGAACGTCGCGGCAATGACGGACCGGCCCGCGCGGACGTTCGGCCGCGCGGGCCGTTACAGGCCGGAATTCCGAGAAGTCTCAGGCGCCGAAGGCGGTCAACAGCGTCGTCGAGCCGCCGAAACGGCCGGGGAGCACCAAGCCGTCGGGACCGAGTCCACAGCGCAGATCCAGCTCGATCGTGCCGTCGCAGGCCATCGCGTAGATCGCCGCCCGTGTGTCGCTTCGCGTCATGGCAATCTCCCCAAGACGGGCGAGCGTCGTGGGGCCTTCGTTCTCCAACGCGCCCACGATCTCCGCCCGGTCATCGGCGTGGATGCGCATGTTGCGGTAGTTCCAAACCTCGCGCGCGGAGGACAGGCGCGGCTCCGCCATGATGTCGTTCGCGTCGACCACCATGATGCCCGAGCACTGGCGCGCGAACGCGACCTCCAGAAGCTCTGCGGCCTGGCCGCACGCGGGGCCGCCGTCGAGGACGATGTCGATGGCGAAGCGGCCGTCCGAGCGCTCCAAAATGATGGTGCCGCGGGGAACGATGCTGCTTTCGGCGCGCGGGACCGGCTGGTAGTCGATCCGGCATACGCCGCCGTCGAGCGTCGACTGAACGAGGAAGTCGCGGGTCAGGCCGTTGCGGACCGGGATCGCCCTGCTGGACTTGAACCCAATGAACAGATTTTTCGTCTTCATCTATCCTCGCTTTCGTGGATCGACGGTACGAGCACGCGCCGCCGCCCGCCGACTGGACGGGTGATCAGATGCGGAAAAAGGCGTCTGGATGGTCGAACTTAGATCACAAAAACCCAGCCGCGTCAAGCAAAAAGATATCTAACAGATATCTACTAGATATCTAGTCGATATTCGTATCGGTCCGGTCATCAACAACTTTGCTCCGGCCGAGGCTTAGCGCCGCCGCCGCCGCCTGATAGTATCCGTTCGAGATCATCCAGAAGGATGCCGACGGACATGGCCAAGAAAGCGATGAAGTTGAAGGAATCGACTAGGCGCGACGGTCGCAAGGCCATGCTGACCTACATGCACCCCGATCTCATCCAGCTCGTCAAAGACGCCGCCGCCGCCAACGATCTGAAGGCCTGGCAGGTTATAGAGAACGCCGTGGCGCGGGCGTTGAAGTGGAAGAAGCCGTGATGGCTAGAGGCCGAAGAACAGGGCGACGGGTACGCCGTCCGGGTGGGGCCGAGCCAGCTTGATACGAGAGCGGCGCTGCCGCACAGCAGCATCAGGGCCAGGGCCAACACTTTACTCTTCCGCAAAGGCTTTCGCCGTAACGGGCGGATTTGCCGTGCCACAAATGCCGATCCGGGCCGTATCGCACTTTGGCGGCCCCAGGTAATCCAGTCCGCAATCAGGGCCATGCTATGTTCCACTCAATCACCGTGTGATGTGCAGCCGTACCCCGCACGTTCTGCAGATGGGCCGACCCTGCGCCCTTAGGTCGATCAACAGCTTCACTCGCCTCGGCGCTTCACCGTCGTGAGCAGGCTCCGCGCGCTACCGGATTGATTGCAGTGGGCTTGGTTTTGGAATAGCCAGATTGCATTACAAGGATTGGGCAGAACGTCGGTTGCATCCATGAAATCAGGTCGTTGGACGGCAGTCAGCCAGTCTACATTCGAGTGGGAGCGGGAAGCGCTGGACTTCCTGCGCGACCGGCTGCCCGATCACGAGCCGTGGCGGGCGTGGTCCAATTTCGAGTTCATCGACGACGAGGGACGCGTGAACGAGGTCGATGCCCTTGTTCTGACACCCGTCGGCCTAGTCCTGATCGAGGTGAAATCGCGGCCGGGTAGCCTGCGTGGTGATGCCTACAGCTGGACCTGGACGACCGAGGGGCGTCAAGTCACGACCGACAATCCATTGCCTCTCGCCAACCGAAAAGCGAAGCGGCTCGCTTCGGTCCTGCGGCGGCAGCCGGCAATTGTAAGCCGAGGTGGATCGCGAACTGCGCCCTGGATCGAACCACTCATTTTCTTGTCTGCTGTTCATCAGCGTCCGGCGCTCGATCCCGGCACCGAGAAGCGGGTCGTACTTCGAGGCGCGCCTGGTTCGCCTGGCGATGCTGGGGTTATTGGAACTCTCCTTCGTGCGGACGAACTCGGATTGGGGCGAGGCAATCCTCCCAACCCGTCAGCAATCCGAGTTTGGGTACAGGCAATCGAGCAGGCCGGCATTCGGCCCCCAGGGCGTGGCCGCCGCGTTGGCGACTATGAGCTCGGGCAGCTCCTGGGCGAGGGCCAGAACTGGCAGGACTTCGCCGCGCGCCACGCGGCCACGGGCGTAAACAGGCGCGTGCGGATTTACCCCTATGCACGCGCCGCCACTCCCGAGGCGCGGGATCGCTTGGCGCGCACAGCGCAGCGGGAGTTCCGAGTCCTGGAAGGCGTAGAGCACGCTGGCATCCAACGTGTCCTCGACTATCGCGAGGCGGAGCTAGGCCCGGCTCTAGTCTTCGAGCACGATCCCAACGCCGTCCGCCTCGATCGTTACTTGAGCCAGAAGCTCGTCGGCCTCGCCCTCAGTCAGCGCTTGGGTCTTATCCGTCAGCTCGGCGAGGCGATGGCTTACGCGCATGGCAAGCGCCTCTTTCACCGTGGCCTCGCGCCTCAAAGCATCATTGTACGGGACCCCGAGAGCGACCTGCCGCGCCTCCAGATCATGAATTGGCAGGTGGCCAGTCGTGGCGAAGGAACGAGCGTCGGCGCAGCGATGACCCTCGGTACGATGCACGTTGAGGACCACCTCGCTGACCGCTCCAAGATTTATTTCGCGCCCGAGGCAGCCTCGGGCGGGGATGAAGGAGCGGGTCGCTCCGACGTTTTTTCCCTAGGTGCTATTGCCTACCATATCCTCACCGGCCGCGCTCCCGTAGCCAATCCGCTTGACCTGCCAGGTCGGCTGCGCGAGGGCAACGGGCTGCTTCTCTCCGGTGCCATGAATGGTGCGGGACGTTGGCTTGAGGAAATGGTGCGCGCGTCAACGGCGCCCATCGTTCGAGACCGGCCGCGAGATGGACGGGAGTTTCTGGATTACCTCGCCGAGGCAGAGAGGGAGGCCCTCCCGCAAGAGCCCACTCCAGCGGCCACGGTCGATCCAGCAACAGCCGGTCCCGGTGACCGCCTCGATGGCGGCCTGATCGTCAAGCGCCGGCTCGCGCGCGGCAGCAGTGCTGACGTGCTCCTCGTGGTGCGCGAAGGCGAAGACGACGAAGAGCTGATACTGAAGGTTGCTCTTGACGACGCTCATGCCGACCGAATCCGCGCTGAGGCAGATATTCTGCGTCGTCTCCACCATCAGAACATTATCCGCTTCATCGGAGAGGTCACGACCGCAGGTCGCCCAGCGATCCTCATGGAGCGGGCTGGCGAGAAAACTCTTTCTCAATGGATACGTGGAGACGACACGCTCTCTCTCGATCTCATGCTTCGCTTCGGCGAACATCTTCTGTCGGCGGTTGAGTATCTTGAGCATGAAGGTATTGCTCATCGCGACGTGAAACCGGACAATATTGGACTCGCGAAGGTGGGCGGAAGCGGCCCCTATCGCCTGGTACTCTTCGATTTTTCGCTCTCGCGCGCACCGGCTGAGACCATCACCGCTGGGACCCGACCCTATCTCGACCCGTTCCTGCGGGATCGACGCCCTCCTCGCTGGGATCTTCATGCTGAGCGATACGCCGTCGCCGTGACCCTGCACGAGATGTTGACAACTACGCCCCCAAGTTTCGGTGACGGCCTGACAGATCCGCGCCTCACCGAGGACGAGGCGACGATTGCGGTCGATCGTTTTGATCCCGCGCTCCGCGATGGACTCACGGTCTTTTTCTCGCGTGCGCTGCGTCGTGATCCCGCCGAGCGTTTTGGCAACGCCGAAGAGATGCTACGTGCTTGGCGGAACGCTTTTTCACCTCTAGATCGTGTTGCGTCGTCCGCCGATAGCATCGAGGTGGTCGCTCGCCGGCTCGACCGCACAAGCAGCATCGCGGAGATCGGCTACGGCGTCGAGGCGCGCGCCGTTCTCGATCAAATGGGAATCCACACCGTTCATCAACTGCTCGGGGTTCCCCGTCTTCAGTTCCGTTACCTCACCGGTGTCGGCGACCGCATCCGGCGCGAAATCCGTGAGCGCGCAAAGCGCCTAGCCCAGCTTCGACCCGATCTCGTGCCTGGCGGAATTACCGACGATGATCGCGGACGTGCGAGCGTGGACCGCCTTGCAGAGCAGCTTCTGCCGCGCCGGCCGGCGGGGGACGAACGGCCTGAAGATCGGATTTTGGCCTACTATCTCGGCATCGACGACGACGCTCCGCTATGGCCCAGCGCAGGCGAGGTGGCCGCCGCGGTGGGAACTGCCCGAAGCGCGGTCGCCGATGCGATAGAAGTGGCGCGTGAGCGTTGGCGCAGAAATCCCGAGTTGAATGCCGTTCGCGACGAGATCGCCACGCTCCTGACAGCCGCTGAGGGCATCGCGACCATCGATGAACTGGCAGCTCAGCTGCTCGCCTCGCGCGGATCGGTCGAAGACCACGAAAGGCAACGATACCGCTGCGCGCGGGGCACGATCCGGGCAGTCATCGAACTTGAAGCAAACGTGTCATCCATCCGGTTCTGCGCATACACCGATGCCGACGGTTGCCCGACCTTAATCGCACTGTCTGCAGAATCCGTGGAATATGCGCGCCGTCTTGCCCGCTGTGCGGATGCTCTCGCCGCCGAAGACCCCCTTCCGAGCCCCGGCCGTGTCGAAGACGAGCTTGGTGTTGTGCCCGTTCCCGACGGGGCGGGCCCGCTTGGCGCTGACCGTCGTCTCCGCCTCGCCGTGGCAGCATCGAAAGGCGCCGCCCTTTCGGCGCGAGGCGAACTCTATCCGCGCGGCATGCCGTCGGTTACAGCTCTTCGCTTGGCTCTCGGGACGCTCGCCGGCGCGGATATCTTGCGGGAAGAGGACATCAGGGCCCGCGTGCGCGGCCGCTTCCCCGAGGCCTCCCCGCTTCCGCCGCGACCGGACCTGGACGCGCTTCTGCAGGAAGCGAATGCCGACCGCATCTGGCGCGAACCGCCCGGCGGAGAGGCGGGTTACTATAGCCCTACGGTGTCCGACACCAGCACCGGCACGATCTCAATCAACCGTCATCCGACCCTCGCCCCGGCACCGGAGGCCACGCTCGAAGTCCTCGATGCGAGAGCCATAGAGGACAAGATCGCATACGCCGCCGACCGTGGGATCTTCCTCGCCCTCACGGTCGAGCCGCCCCACGCGCGTGATGCCGAAGCCGAGATTATTCGTCGCTTCCCGCGGGAGCAGGTCAGTCTCGAGCGCCTGATGCTCCGGGCCATGCGGGAGGAGGCGGAGGCGAGACGCGTTCAGTGGCCCAAGGCGCTCGCCGCCGATGCTGCCTTGCGCGACAGCGCGGACTTCAAGAATCTTCTTCGCCTCGCCTCTCGGGCTGCGCCGCGCGTCAAAGATCAGGTTCTCGGCCTGCGCGGGCCAGCCCTCCTGACCCGGCCTGGCCTTATCGCGCGCTATGACCTGATGGATATGCTCGTGGCCTTCTCCCAGGCTTCGGGCGCCGCTGGCGGGCCCCCGAGCATCTGGCTTTTGATTCCACAGGCCGAGCACGGACCTCCGCAGATCGATGGAAACGTGCTGCCCGTTATCTCCGCCGCTAACTGGACCAGACTGACAGAGTCTTGGCTCAAAAACGCACACCGGGCCGGTGGCCGCAGCGCCGCGTAGCAGGAACGTGTGTATCAAATGCTTTCCTGACATAACAACGGCGTGCGGCGATTCGCGAATTTCCGGCTTCGTAAAAGGCAAACAAGAATCGCGGGAGATGGACTCGGCAATGATAGATGCAAAGCGGCTACTTGAAGACCTCAAGAAGCTTCGAAAGAAACTGGAAGCGGACCTGCGCAGCTATCACAGCGCTTCTGTCGGCCGCGCGTTGCTTGAAGCCGAGTGGCAGCAGGCGCGAGACACCAAGCGTACCGCCGACACGTTCGAGACCTTCTTTGGTGCCGCGCTGGACCAGGCGGCCGTGCATTGGATCTTAGCGCTCGTGTTTCTTCGTTTTCTGGAGGACAACTGCCTGCTCGACCGTCCCGTCATCGCGGGCCCGGGCGAGCGGCTGGAGATAGCGCAGCTCCGCCAGCGCGAGTGGTTCCGCACTCGGCCGGAAGACAGTGATGCCGAGTATCTCTTGGCCAATTTCGCAGAGGTCGCGAACTATCCCGGCTTAGCCGGTTTGTTCGACCCAACGCACAATCCGCTGTTCCGGCTTCCGGTCTCGGGCGACGGGGCAATCGCCCTTTTCGACTTTTTTCGGAACCGCTCAGCAGAGACCGGCGAACTCGTGCACGAGTTCACCGAACCCGACTGGAACACACGTTTCCTAGGTGATCTCTACCAGGACCTGTCCGAGGAGGCGCGCAAGCGGTACGCGCTGCTGCAGACGCCGGAATTCGTGGAAGAATGGATTCTTTCGCGCACGCTGGAGCCTGCGATCCGGGAATTCGGGTACGCGCAGGTCCGGATGATCGACCCGACCTGCGGCTCTGGACACTTTCTGCTCGGCGCCTTTGCGCGACTGCTGGAGGAATGGCAGCGACACGCGCCGGACATGCCGCCAGCAGCGCAGGCCCAACGTGCGCTCGACGCGGTAGCTGGCGTCGACCTTAATCCTTTCGCAGTCGAGATTGCCCGCTTCCGCCTGCTCGTCGCTGCGTTGAAAGCGTCAGGTGAAACGCGCCTTGCTGCTGCTCCGGATTTTCGTTTCCAACTAGCTACAGGCGACAGTCTCCTACACGGGCGGCACTTCTTCCGAAATGAGCTCGGCGGTAGGGAAGACGGCTTTAGACGCGTTCCACGTCACCACTACGCAGCCGAGGACATTGCTGAACTCCACACCATTCTAAGCAGGCAGTACCACGCAGTCGTCGGTAACCCGCCCTACATCACACCGAAGGACGCGGCCATGCGGGAGGCATACCGTGAGATCTACCACAGCTGCCATAGGACCTACGGCCTCGGTGCCCCGTTCACCGAGCGTTTCTTCGACCTAGCGCAGGAGGGGACGCGGGATAGAGCCGCGGGATTCGTGGGCCTGATCGTCGCAAATAGCTTCATGAAGCGTGAGTTTGGGAAGAAACTGATCGAAGATGTGTTGCCCAAGCTCGACTTGACGCATGTAGTGGACTGCTCCGGAGCTTATATTCCCGGTCACGGGACACCGACGGCGATACTATTCGGACGCAATTGCGCTCCCGTTGCCTCTGTGGTGAGGACGGTGCGCGGAATTCGGGGCGAGCCCGTGGCCCCTGAGCACCCGGCCCAAGGGCTGGTTTGGTCAGCCATCCTGATGCAGACCGATGCAGTGCAGAGCGAAAGCGAGTTTATCAGTACCGAGGACACACCACGTGATGTCCTGGCGCGACACCCTTGGAGCCTGGCAGGTGGCGGCGCCTCTGAAGTGCAGGCAGCCATCGAAGAGGCTGCTCACACTGTGTTGGGCGAGCAGATTACCTCAGTCGGCTTCTACCAAGACACTCATGCCGATGAAGCTTTTGTTCACCCGACTCGATTTTTTGAGCGAAATAGTTCTTCGAAGTATTCGAAGCTGCACATTCGCAGTGAAAATATAAGAGACTGGGCGGCATTACCCGACGAGCACATTCTCTTTCCATTTGATGAAGGATTTCGAAGCTGGGTTCAGGCGCCATGGGATCCTTCACTCGCCTGGTTTTGGTCTCTTCGAACGAACCTGCGCAACAGGCGAACTTTTACCGGTGAAACCTATTACGAGACGGGACGGCCTTGGTATGATTATCACCAGTTTCCGAGAGAAAGGGCGCAACACGACATCTATATAACTTTCGCTTTTTTTGGAACGCATAACCACTTCATCGTGCACAATGGCGGGGTCGTCTTTAACCGATCGGCGCCTGTCATCAATCTTCCCAGCGGCAACAGTAAAGACCAGCATATTGAGTTGGTCGGCATATTGAACTCTTCGACTGCTTGTTTCTGGCTAAAGCAAGTCTGCCACGATAAGGGAAATGGCGGAATTCGGGGTGGTATTGCAGCCGAACCTTGGGAGAAATTCCGCGAAATTACTGGGGCGATTCTGCACAAATTTCCTCTCCCCGCTGAACGTCCCCTTGATTTCGCCCGTGCCCTCGATTTCGAGGCTCAGCAACTAAAGCAACACTTACCGGCAATCTTGAGCCTGCGCGAAATTCCGACCCGTAAAGCACTAGACATTGCCCGCTCTGAGGCTGAGGTGATACACAATCGAATGATTGCGCTCCAAGAGGAGCTCGACTGGCGCTGCTACAGCCTCTACGGCTTTCTTAGCGACATGCTGGAATACCCGAATCCGCCGCCACTGCGCCTCGGCGAACGCGCGTTCGAGATCGTTATGGCCCGGCGCATGGCGGCCGGCGAATTGGAGACCGTGTGGTTCGAGCGCCACCGCTCGATGCCCATCACAGAGCTGCCCGCTCATTGGCCGGCGGATTACCGCGCAGTGGTCCAGCGCCGCATCGGTTTGATTGAGTCCGATCCCGCCATCGGTCTTATCGAGCAGCCCGAATACAAGCGCCGCTGGTCGGCGCCAACCTGGGAGGACATGGAGCGCGACGCCCTGCGCGCTTGGTTGCTCGACCGATTGGAGGAGGTCCGATTTTGGCCTGCCCACGACCCGCACGTCCTCTCCGCTCGGGCCCTGGCCGACGCCGCTCGGCCCGATCCCGACTTCCTGTCCGTCGCTGAGATTTACGTCGGCCGCGCTGGATTTGATCTTGAGGCGCTCGTAGCGGAACTAGTGACAGCTGAGTCAGTGCCGTTCCTCGCTGCGCTCCGCTACACCGACAGCGGTTTGCGGAAGCGCGCAGACTGGGAGGCGACCTGGGACAAGCAGCGGGCCGAAGACGCGATTGATGCCGAGGTGGTCGCGCACCGCGACGAGTTCGTCCGCTCCGCATGGGCCCGCATGAATCCTCGCGACGAGGGCGAGGTGGCAGAGGTCTATGCGGCTCGCATGGCTGCCGGACTCGGCGCGGAGGACGCGCAGAAGGCAGCCGACGCTCTCATTGCTGCTGAGGCGAAGCGGCGCAAGCAGACCGAAGTCGGCGACATTCCGGTGCCGCCCAAGTACAAGACCGCCGACTTCCAGTCTCAAGTTTTTTGGCGATTGCGCGGCGGTCATGACCTGCCGCAAGAGCGCTTCTTCTCCTTCCCCCACTGCGCCCGCGACGCCGACCCTAGCCTGCCCGTCCTCTGGGCCGGCCACAACCATCTCGCCCACGCCCGCGCGATCGCTGGCTGGTACGTGGAACGCCGGGAGACCGACGGTTGGCCGGCGGAGCGTCTGATGCCGCTGCTCGCCGGCCTTTTGGAACTCGTCCCTTGGCTTCGCCAGTGGCACAATGATATCGATCCGGAAACGGGGCTGCGCATGGGTGACTACTTCCTCGGCTACGTGGAAGAGCAGGCGCGCGAGCTCGGCTTAACCCTTGACGATCTTCGCGCCTGGACGCCGCCGGCTCCGGCTCGGCGTGGTCGCGGACGGAGGACTGCTGCATGAGCCCGCTGTTTCGCGACCTGATCCACATCCCCGAGCGGGTCCAGACCAACGACTTCGTACTCAAGCTGTCGGAGGGTGTCACCGAGGCGGCAGCTGCAGAGACGATCAAAAACTACGTTGTTACGCCCCAGCTCGCGCGCGCATTCAACGAGGCTTTCGGCTTCATCCGCGGCAGCATCGACAGCGGCCGCAGTGCCGCCTGCTATCTCGACGGCTCCTTCGGATCAGGCAAATCGCATTTCATGGCCGTGCTGGACCTGCTTCTTGCCGGGAACGTGAAGGCACGCGGCATTCCGGAACTTGCCGATGTCGTCAACCGGCACGAGTCGATCCTGAACGGGAAGCGCTTCCTGATGGTGCCGTATCATATGATCGGGGCGCGGGACGTCGAAACGGCTATTCTCGGTGGCTATGCCGACCTTGTCCGGCGACTTCATCCCAATGCGCCAGTGCCTGGCTTCTATCTCGGCGAAAAGCTCTTCGACGATGCGCGACACTTGCGGACGACAATTGGAGATGAGGCATTCTTCCGGAGTCTGAACGAGGGCCAGGAGAACGGCGCCGACGGCTGGGGCGACTTCGGTTCGGAATGGAGTTCCGCATCTTTTGAGTCCGCCGCAGCCGAAGCGCCCGAGGGTGAGGAGCGCCAGCGTCTCGTCGGTGACCTAATCGCCTCTTTCTTCCACAGCTATACCGATGTCGCCGCTACGCGCGGCGAGGCTTTCCTCGACATTGACCGCGGCCTCGTGGTTATGAGCCAACACGCCCAGCGGCTCGGCTACGACGCGGTCGTACTGTTCCTTGATGAGCTGATCCTTTGGCTGGCAACGCGCGCCGGAGACGTCGATTTCGTTTCCAACGAAGGTTCGAAACTGTCGAAGCTCGTCGAGGCGCAGCGGTCGGAGCGGCCAATCCCCATCATCTCCTTCGTGGCTCGCCAGCGCGATCTGCGTGAGTTGATCGGTGATCACCATGCCGGCGCGCTCGAGGTTCGATTCCTGGACACCTTGAAGCACTGGGAAGCTCGCTTCGACAAGGTGAAGCTGGAGGATCGGAATCTTCCCATGATTGTCCAGAGGCGCCTTCTGGTCCCGATCGATGAAACAGCAAAACAGCAGATCGACACCGAATTCGATCGTGTGATGCGCCAACGGCAGCAGGTACTGGACACGTTGTTGGGCTCGGATGGCGAGCGCGACCTGTTCAGGCAAGTCTACCCCTTCAGTCCGGCACTGGTACAGGCGCTGATTGCGGCGTCATCTGTCCTGCAGCGCGAGCGAACAGCCCTAAAGCTGATGCTGACCCTACTTGTAAAGAAGCGCGGAGAATTGCGGCTCGGCAACTTAATCCCAGTCGGCGACCTTTGGGACGAACTAGCGACGGGCGACCAGCCCTTCTCGGAAGGGATGCGCATCCAGTTCGACAATGCCAAAAAGCTCTGGAACCAGAAGCTGCAGCCGTTGCTGGAGCAGGAGCATCACGTCACGTGGCAGGAGCTGCAGGACGGCCAGGCCGATCCTCAGGTGAATCGTCGCTTCGACAATGACGCACGGCTCTTGAAGACGCTTCTGCTCGCGGCGCTCGTTCCCGAGGTGCCTGCACTTCGGGCGCTCACGGCACCGCGGTTGGCAGCGCTGAACCATGGGTCGGTGGTGTCGCCCGTGGCGGGGGGCGAGGGCGGTATCGTTCTGCAGAAGCTCCGGAGCTGGGCGACACGGGTCGGCGAGATCAGGGTCAGCGACGACCAAGTACCGACGGTGTCGCTTCAGATCAGCGGCGTCGACATTGAACCGATTCTCGCAAACGCTGCTCAGGCAGACAACGATGGAACGCGGCGAAGCAAGCTGCAACGAATCCTATTTGATACGCTTGGGGTTGCCACTGACAACACGCTGCTTAGCGCGCAGGCGTTTCGAGCCTACGAGCACCTATGGCGCGGGACGCGGCGCGAAGTGGACCTCTATTTTGAGGTAGTCCGGGAACTCAGCTATGACCGGCTTCGCGGACGTGGCGGGGCACCGGTGCTGGTTCTGGGGATGCCTTTCGACCCGAGGGGTCGGCCGCCCGCGGATCACTTGGCACATGCACGAAATTTCAACGACGAAAACGCATCAGGTGGCGTAGTCTGGCAGCCCTCGCACCTGAGCGACCGCGCGATGAAGGATCTCGGCACGCTGGTTCGTATCGACTTTCTTCTCGCCGGCGCCGGCGACAGGCTGGTTGAAGCCGCACGCCATCTATCCGCGAGTGATCGGGAGCAGGCGCGCGCCATTCTTCGCAGCCAGCAGAGCGCCCTCCACCAGCGTATCCGGGCCTGTTTGGAAGCGGCTTACGGAATTCGGCCCGACAATGATGGCTGTGTCGGAACGGTCGTAGAGGCTGACGAGCGGCTCGTTTCGCTGGAAGGTACCTTCCGCCCGCAGATGCCGGTGGGCGCCGACATGAAATCGGCGGCATCAGCCCTGCTCGACCGGCTTTTTGAACACCGCTACCCGGCCCACCCCGAATTTGAGGGCGAAGTTCGCGATGCAGTCCTCCGACGGGTTTTGGAGCAGGTACAGCGAGCAGCGGGAGAACCCAACCAGCGAGTTTTGATCGAGGATCATGCCGATCGCAGACACCTCGGCGCCGTCGCCGTGCCGCTGAAGATCGGCGTCATGAGTCAAACCCATCTGCAACTCTCCACACATTGGGCTGAGCATTTCGCTCGGCAACATTCGCGTGCGGGCGGTGGCCCGTTCACAGTCGGTAGACTTCGGGAATGGATGAACGAGCCCCGGCCAATGGGGCTCGAGCCGAAGGTGCAGAACCTCGTGATCCTCGCTTTCGCTGCTCAGGCTGACCGGAGCCTGGCGCGAAACGGAGCTCCGGCGCAGACGTCACTCGACCGTATCGACGACTCTGTTGAATTGCGCGAGGAGCCACTTCCCGACGAAGCCACATGGTCGAAAGCGCGCGAACGAGCGTCAGCACTGTTCGGGCTGGTCGCCGGCGAAGTGCGCAAGGGAGCGACCATGGCAAGACTGGCCGCCGACGTGAAGGAGAGAGCGGGCGAGAAGCGTGGACAGCTCGCGGACTTGCTACGAGATCTTCGGCCGCGGGCAGACTCTCTCGACATTCCTGCGACGTCGTCTCGGTTGACGACGATCCGTTCTTCCCAGGCGCTCGTGAGTGACGTCGTGAGCGCCGCCACTCCCCTCAAGACCGTCGAAATGCTCGCGACCGCAACATTGGAAACAAGCGAGGCCGCGGTGTCGCGGCTTCTCGCCGCCGTCGGCGATCTGCGCGGCGCCGTCTCGACCGCGTCATGGCACATTATCGAAACCGCGATTGGTTTGGCTGATCATCGCCGGGTTGCAGCGGAGGGACTGCGCGAGAAGCTCGCCGAGGCTCTGGAGGCAGACGAACATGTAGTAGACTTGAGGGTCGTGCTTCGCGACATACAAGAGCGTGCAACGCGCCTTCTCGCGGATTCGGGCCGACGGGAAGTTTCGCCAACGCCAACCCCATCATCTACGCCGATGCCCACGTCTCCCCCGCCACCAGCTCAAGGCGAAGAAGTCGTAACCGAACAGCAGACAACGGTGTTCGGCGCCGTGGAAGCCATGGCAGCGCTGGATGTGTTGCGAGAACGCTTAGCCGCTGAGCCTGCGAGCAAACTGGCGATCGCCTGGCGGCTGACACGTCCCCGACAAGGAGGGCAAGGTTGAGTCATCTCCTGGCTCCGAACGTCACTGAGATCGAGCGCGCCATCGACAATCTCCTGCAAAGGGACGCCGGGGCGCGAATTCTCGCTATGCGGTCACCTGTCCGACTCCTGTGGCCTGAGATCGTGGAGCGAGGCGGACGACGATTCCGAATTGCGTGGTGTCCGTCCGAACTTGAGTTGCGGGACCGACTGGACGCGACTGAGGGTGCTGACAACGACGGGGTGGTCGTCGTAACGCCACTCGATACGGCGACATTAGCCGATGATGTCATGGCCCGATTTCCGCGTGCCCGCCTTGAGCAGTCCGACCGATGGTCCGCGCTCCGCGGCGCCTTCCGGGCCCGAGACGTTGACCCGAGGCTGCGTCTGCATCGGTGGCTTGCCGACTTGCTTCTCGATCGGCCTCCAATCGGCGGCTATCCACCAGTGGCCGGTGGTGTGCTCGATCTCGAAAGCGCGTGGCAAGCGGCGCTTAAAAGCGTGCTCGGTCTACCCGATGGCCGGGCGGACGCCGCCGCGCTGCTGGACTGGAGCCTGGACCCGGCTGCTCTCGACCGCTTTGCGCGCCTGCCGGACGAAGCCCGTAATGCGGTCGCGACGCGTATTGCCGCAGAGGGTGGCGCCGCCGCGGGGCTGGTGTTCTCGGCAGCCGCCGCCGGTCACGGTGCAGATGCGCTTGCGGTCGCGCTGGCTTGCGGCGTCGTGTTCGGTGAGCGTGAACCACGGCAAGCGCTGCGCGACGCAGCCGTGCGGCTTGAGCCTCTGTTCGGCGGCGTGCGGATAGACCCTAACGCAGCACGCGGTTTAGCCGAGGCAGGCCGTCGGGTGCTGGACCGCATGGCTCGGGACGCGGACGCCGCCGTTGTCGCAGTCGAAGGCCGCACCGCAACAATCTTGGCAGAAATTCGTGCGGATACCGACGCTGCGCTGAGTCCGGCGCTCCAGCTGGGCCTGGATGGACGGATACAGGAGGCGGCTGCAGCAATCAATAAGGCCTGCGAAACGGGGCGCATCGACGATGCGGCGGCGGCGTGGGACCTTGCGCGTCGTGCGAGCGCTCACGATCGAGCCCGAGAGAACCGTAGCCGCATTGACCGGCTGGTGATGGCGGCCCGCTTAGTCAGATGGCTCGCGGGTCGGCCAGCAAGCGCTTGGCGCAACGTGTCGGAAGCCGCCGCGGCTTATGCGGGCGACGGAGGGTTTGTTGACCGAGCGCGTCACGCGATCCGCTCCGGCGACAGGCTTCCTGATGTCGCTGCGGCCTATGCCCGGCTCGCCGAGACCATAATGGCGAGGCGGGAGGAACAGAATCGTATCTTCGCGACGATGCTTCGAGAGTGGAATGCTGCCGGCGCTCAGGGCGAAGTGCCCTTGCCCATCGAGCGCGTGCTCACCACGGTGGTTGCGCCCCTGGCTAGTGACGCTCCGGTTCTATTGCTGGTCTTGGATGGATTGAGTTTCGCTGTTTGGCGCGGGCTTGCCGAGACGATAGGGTTCGGCTGGTCGGAATTGGTGCAGACGTCACGACGCGGCACACTTGTCGCCGTAGCTGCCCTGCCGTCGGTAACCGCGGTGTCGCGGGCAAGCCTGCTGTGCGGGATGCTAACGACCGGCAATCAGGCCGCAGAGCGGGCCGGATTCGCATCCAATGCATCACTTGTTGGCGTATCTCAAGCGGGGCGGCCGCCCCGGCTTTTCCACAAAGCAGATATCGGCGCTGGCCCGGAGCTAGGTGACGACCTCAGGATGGCCGTTGCTGACCCGCAACAACGCGTCGTCGGTGTCGTCCACAACGCCGTAGACGCTCAGCTCTCCGGAAGCGATCAATTGGACTTGACATGGACCGCGGAAGGGCTCCGGCAGGTGAATGCGCTTCTTCACGCAGCCCGCGTCGCCGGACGTGTGGTTATCGTGACGGGCGACCACGGCCACGTGCTGGATGAGGGAACGATGCAATTCGACGGCGGCTCTGGCGATCGTTGGCGCTCGGCCGGCACGCCGCCGCGAGAAAACGAAATCGAATTGTCAGGTGGCCGAGTCCGCTCACCCGACGGCGGCCAATCGATCGTCGCTCCCTGGAGCGAGCGGGTCCGCTTCGCAGCAAAGCGGAGTGGCTATCACGGCGGCGTAAGCCCGCAGGAGGTGCTCGTTCCAGTCGCCGTGCTTTCACCGGGCAACATACCCACTGGCTGGACGGAAGCTCCACCGGCGGAACCGTCGTGGTGGCGTGGAGAGGATGTGGCTCATTTGATGTCATCGACCTCCGAGGTGCTACCTCCGCCGCCGAGTCGTCGGCCGCGAGAGTCCCGCCAAGAGGATTTGTTCACTGAGGGCAGCCGGTCGAGCGCCATTCAGGGAACGCCGGTCCAAGTTACACCGACGTTGGCCTGGCTTGATGCCCTGTTTGCCTCGGAGACTTATGCGGCACAGCGTCGCCTCGCAGGCCGCGCTGCGCCGGCCGACGATATGGTTCATCGGCTTCTGACCAGTCTTGCGCTGCGAGGCGGGCGCATCACGCGTGCTGGCTTGTCCCAAGCAGTGGAAATGCCGATCTTCCGTCTCAGCGGACTCGTTAGCGCGGCGCGGCGTGTCCTGAATGTCGACCAGGCTCAAGTCCTAAAGGACGATGGCGAGGACATCGTCTTCGACGAGGCGCTCCTGAAAACGCAGTTTATGCTCGGAGGTGATCTGTGATTGGTGCGCAGAGGCGGGCGGCGATTCTGGACGCGTTGCGCCGTGGGACGGTGCCGCACGAGGGTCTTGCGGCCTTTGCCGTTGGCATGGAGCGCTTCGAAGCCGCTGTCGACGCTGACCTCGCCGCCGTCGCCGGCGGGCGGGGAACCTTTAAGGCCGTGCGCGGCGAATATGGGTCGGGCAAGACGTTCATGGCGCGCTGGCTGCAGGAGCGTGCGCGCGCTG
Organism: Bradyrhizobium sp. Ash2021; assembly: GCF_031202265.1. NCBI lineage: Bacteria > Pseudomonadati > Pseudomonadota > Alphaproteobacteria > Hyphomicrobiales > Nitrobacteraceae > Bradyrhizobium > Bradyrhizobium sp. Ash2021. The sequence goes on from NZ_CP100604.1 coordinate 1,667,130, forward strand.
CGGGCTTTGCGACCGCGGAGGTTCAGGTAAACGAGACCGAAACTCCGCTGCACAGGTGGGAGACCGTCTACCGCCGCCTTGTCGAGCGCCTCGCTACGTCCGACACGTCGGAAGGAGCTCTGCGTCCGACTGTTGATGCTTGGTTCTACACCCTTGAGGAGGACGTCCTTGCTGAGGGCCGCGTCGATCGCAAGGACGCCGAAGGGCTGGCGGGGGCCACCGAGGTCTTGATGGAGCGCCGCCTCGCTGCCATAGCACGGACAGCGCCTGCTTTCTCGGCGGTCCTCCGCGCCTACCGCCGCGCAATGTTTGCAGACGATTCTGCGCTCTCGGAGGGGCTCATCGCTTGGCTTGGTGGTCAACCCAACGTCGCGGCCGCGGTAAAGCGCGCAGCAGGTGTCAAGGGCGACCTCGACGCATTCGGAGCGATGCATTTCCTTGCCGGCTTGCTGACTATCCTTCGCGACAGCGGGAGGGCCGGTCTTGTCCTCGTCCTTGACGAGGCCGAGACGCTGCAGCGTATGCGGGCCGACACACGCGAGAAAGGCCTTAATGCGCTCCGTCAGCTCCTCGACGAACTCGACGGCGGTCACTATTCAGGGCTGTACCTCGTTGTGACAGGTACCACCGCCTTCTTCGAAGGTCCCCAGGGCGTGCAGCGCCTTCCACCGCTTGCACAAAGGCTCCATACGGACTTTGCCACCGAAGCTCGCTTCGACAACCCGCGGGCCGTCCAGGTTCGCCTGCCTGGCTTCGATCTTGATGCTCTCGCCACAGTCGGTCGTCGCGTCCGTGATTTATTTGCTGAGCAGGCACGAGACTCGGACAGGATCAATGCAACTGTCAACGACCAGTACCTCGTCGATTTGGCGCACGGCGTCGCCGGACAGCTCGGTGGCCGCGCCGGTGTCGCGCCGCGCCTCTATCTTCGCAAGTTGGTTGCCGAAGTACTTGATCGCGTCGATCAGTTCGTGGATTTTGATCCCCGTCGGCATTACGCACCTACTCTCGACGAGCGAGAGATGACAAGCGCCGAGCGCGCCGCCGCAGGAGCCGCCGACATCGACGACGTTGAGCTCTAGTTGTGACAGAGGCCTTCGACGACCTACACCCCGCGTTGCGCTATCACATCGTCAGCACACTTGGGTGGACGAACTTACGGCCAACCCAGGCCGAGGCGGTCACGCCCGTGATGGCTGGTGACAACGTGCTCCTTCTTGCTCCAACAGCGGGGGGTAAAACCGAAGCCGCAGTTTTTCCACTACTCTCGCGCATCGCCGCGCAAGAATGGCGCGGCCTTTCGGTGCTCTACATCTGTCCCCTCAAGGCGCTCCTGAACAACATCGCGCCGCGGCTCGAACGTTACGCGAGCTTCCTCGGGATGCGCGTCGGTCTTTGGCACGGTGATGTCGGGGAGCCCGCGCGCCGGCGCATGCTTCACGACCCACCCCAGATCCTCCTCACCACGCCAGAGTCGATCGAGGCCATGATGATCTCGGTGCGGATCGAGCATGCGCCTTTCCTTCAAGGTCTCCGTGCTGTGGTAGTCGATGAGCTCCACGCTTTCGCCGGCGATGACCGCGGTTGGCATTTGATGTTCCTGCTCGCGCGGCTCGAGTGCTTGACAGGGCGTCGTCTGCAGCGGATCGGACTGACGGCCACCGTGGGGAACCCCAAGGATCTCTTGAATTGGTTTTCGATGCAACGCGAGGGCCACCTTGTAGGTCAATCAAGCCCGACCACCGACGGCGATGTAACTGCCGACTATGTCGGCTCACTCAGCAATGCGGTTACCGTCATTGCGCGTCTACATCGTGGCGAGCGCCGCCTCGTCTTTGCGGAGAGCCGGGCACGCGTCGAAGAAATCGCGGCAGGCCTCCGGTCGGCCGGAGTGAGAACATTTGTTTCGCATGCCTCGCTATCGCTCGACGAACGGCGTCAAGCCGAGAGCGCCTTCGCCGAGGAGCCGGACTGTGTCATTGTGGCGACCTCGACTCTCGAGCTTGGCCTCGATGTCGGCGATCTGGACCGTGTAATACAAGTTGGGGCACCGCGGGGCGTCGCATCGTTCCTGCAACGCATGGGTCGGACTGGTCGCAGAAGTGGCGCAAAGAGGAACTGTCTCTTTCTTGCGACCGACGATGAGGAGCTGCTCGTCTCACTTGCCTTGACCACCATGTGGCGAGAGGGGAAAGTTGATCCGGTCGTGCCGCCCGCGCATCCAGCTCACCTGTTCGCGCAGCAGATCATGGCCCTCACGCTTCAGCTTCACGGTATTCCGCGCCTGGACATCGTTGGCTGGCTCGGGGATGCCGTTCACGCCGTTCCGGCGGCTGACCGTACTGCTATCGTGGCGCATATGCTCGAAAGTGGAATCCTGGCGGAGGATGCAGGGATCCTTGGACTCGGAGTCAAAGGAGAAAAGGAATTCGGAAGACGGCATTTTAGTGATCTGGTTGCCGTATTCAGCGAACCTCTACTGCTCCTGGTTCGGCATGGATTGGCGGACCTTGGCACAGTGCATCCCGCCAGCCTCGTTCGGACCACCACCGGCGAGCCGACTGTCCTGTCGCTGGCGGGCAGGAGCTGGAAGGTCACCAATGTTGATTGGCGAGCCCGTGTGGTAACGGTCGCATCCTATGAAAGCGGTGGCCGTTCACGCTGGCTTGGCTCGAGCCGGGTCATGTCCGAGGCTATTTGTAGAACGATGGAACGCATTGTGGCGGGTGCTAAACCCACTTGCCGTCTATCGCGGCGCGCAGAAGCGGCACTGGCTCAAATCCGGAACCGTCTTCACTTTGTTGACGCGGAAACTCTTCCGATCGTGACATCTGGCAACAGTCGCATCCTGATCTGGACGTTTGCCGGCGGCGCAGCGACGGCATCGATCGCGGCAGGTCTCACCGCACAAGGTCTGGCTGTCAGCAGTTTCGACGATCTCAGCATAACCCTCCGGAGCAATGATCTGACTGGCGTTGCGAAGGTTTTGCGCAGCATCGATACTGACTCAGTTCATCCAAGACTGCCGGACGACCTCGGGGCAGCGCTCAAGTTTGGGCTTTGTCTTCCGGCCAAAATCATCGAGAACGTTCTGAAGGTTAGGTTGTCTGACCCGTCGGCAGTTGCGGCAACGTGTCGTAAGGAACTAAGGCTGATCTCTGTGGATGAATAGGTGAAAATGGAGGCGCACATAGGCTTGTCTGGGGAGAGATGCCTCTCTAGCAGAAACTGTTCCGCTCAAATCGCAGAGGGTGTCGAGACCGTCGAGCGTACGTAACGTGATGCGAACGACCGACCGACGACTCGGTAGCCTCGACAAGCAGGGTGATGAATAGTGCCGCCTAAGGAGTATGCAAAACGGGTCCCAGTCGAGCCAATAGATGCCGCGAATGAAGTGGGGCTCAGATCGCGCAGCGCACCGAGACCATAAATCCGGATGCACGCGGCTTCCTAGCGACGTGAGCATTGACCAGCGTCGGCGACGTGCCGTGCATGCTCAGCGCATGATCGCCCGACCGGAATCGAAGCGAGGCGTTCATGTTCACCAGGCTTCTGAAGAGCGTGCTGAATCCGGTACCCCGCTTTGCCGCCTTACCGAACCGCGATTCGCCGTCGGTCAGGGCGCATTGCAAAGCGTCGCCCTCGTCGGTCAGATAGGCGTACTCCGCGTTCGATCGAAGACTGGCGAGCACTCCGATGCCGTCGTCGGCGACCGCGAATTCGAAGGATCCGGTCCGACTGCCGAAGACGACGAAGCCGGTCCCAGCGGCCTCGGAGTGCTCCAAGACGTTGTCTACGATCTCTCCCATGGCGCCCATCAGACGGCTGACGGCTTGCGGAGGAAAACCTGCCGTGAGCGCCGCCTTGTGCGCTTCCAGCTTAAAGGAGGTCCACCGTTTCGGTGCCGTCTGCACCACAGCGCATCCGAGGAACCCAGTGCCGCTTCCGTGCGTCGACGCCCATCCGTCAGCGTTGCCTGCGATCGCGCGCAGGATCGCCTCGCTCCCGTTCAAGCGCAGCCACGGCGCCGAGCCTGGTGGAGGCAGGAGGCCCGTGCGAGCCAACTGAAACATTTCGATCAGCGGACCAAGGTCGGTCGCGGAGTATTCAGGCGTATCGGCGAGACGTCCGCGGGACGCCGCGAAGGCGATCCCATCGAGCGCGGCGTACGTCAGGCTTGCGACCTCAGGCAACTGCGGCCGCCGGCGCGGAGGAGAGATCGCGGCGCATCACCTTGGCGATGGCATCACGGCAGATCTCCCAATTGGTTTCGAACAGGTCATCCAACTGCTGCTTTGCCGCGGTGGGGTAGGGCCACCAACTCACCGTGTCAGCCCGGATCGCGTGAAACCTCATCATGGTCTTGAGGAACGCCGTGGTTTCCAGGAACGTGACGCCGGCGAACGCTGCGCACAATTCCGGCAGCAGCTCGCTGCCGCCGCGGACGAGAAGGTGCAGCGGCCGTCCCACCGTTTTTGCCACTCCGCACAGCCAAGCCGCATGGTGCCTGCGACGGGTGGGGCGCCCCGTCCCCGTCGTGAATTCGAAACTGACGTGTGTGACCTCCGGGTGCGCGATGATGAACTCCGCCCACCGCTCGAAATCCCATTCGGTCCGCCCATTGACGTGCAGCGCGGCCGGCATTCCGGCCTGCAGGAATTCACCGTGCGCCAGCGCGATGCGCTTCATCGCGTGCAAGTCGTCCCAGCGCGGCCGGTCCACGAACAGGCTGTAGTTCGGCGTGGTCGCCAACACCGCACCGCAATCCCGGGCGGCCTGAATGATCACCGTCCGCCGGGCCTGTCCGAGCTCCCACCATCTTTCCAAAGGCCGATCGCGTTGGATTGCGGTGAGCAGAAGCGGCGTATCGGCCGAGATCTTGAATTTTTCGCTGAGCTCGGCCCGCGTGCGGTATTTCGGCAAGCCTTCCTTGCGATCGAACATGCCGTAGAGCGAGACGCTCGCCAGAGCCGGCGAAAAGTGTCGGTTGCGCTTCGAGCCATGGAAGATTTCCGGAACGACGAGAGGCAGAACCGGAGCCTGCAGAAGCGGCGCCTGCGGCAGCTTCAATTCGAAGCCGCCGATCTCCTGCACGCGAAAGGCATAGTCGGGATTGTTCCGGCAGACGCGGTCGCATTTGCCCGGATCGTTGCAACAGAAGTTGAGGCAGCTCCAAACGTCGGCCTCGATAGCCAGGCCGCCGCACAGTTTCCTTTCGGCACATCCTGTGCATCCGAGGGACGGCTGATGGAGTAAGCTATCGTGCCTGAGCTTGCGCTCGGCGATGTGCATTCCTGTATTCTTGCGCACGCCTACTGCGGCCGGGCGATGCATACGGAGATCTCCACGACACCGGCCATCTCATGGACTTCGTCTACGATGCCTTGCGCAACGCCGCAGTTCGCCTCGATCGCCTCGACCACCGCGACGGGAGCGTCCTCGCTGAGAGCGAGCTCGGTGTGCCCGCGCGACACCAAGAGCCCGCTACCGACCTTGTCGATCGTGATCTTCTCGCCCTTCTTCACCGGGGCAAATCCCAACAGGGTGGCTTCGAACGCCCGCGATTTCGTCGTCGGCAGACGCGTGAAAAGATCCTGGGTGACGAGGTCGAGGCGCCCCTTGTCCCAGCACTTCTCGAATTGCGGAGCCGCCTTTTCCAGGAAATCCGCTCCCATAACTTAAACCCCTTCTAAATCAAACCCCTTCGAAAATAGGCTTATAGCGTTTCGATCGGCCTTGGCTGATCTCTGCAACCAAACCGAGCATAGCTAAGCTCGCCAACCTGTTGTTCCAAGCCGTCGGACTCTTGACGGGGTCGGTGGCGGCGAAATCGCGCATCAATTCGCCGGCGTCGGTCTCGCGGCGCTGCTGCACCAGGTCGAACGTCAGTCGCTGCTTCGGGTCCAGGTCTCCGATTGGCTCCGCTTCGACGACCTCGTCGTTGCGTGCAACGCATGACATCAGGACGCCGCCCCGCCGGCTCAGCAGGTCTTCGAGTTCTTCGCGCACGTCGGCGTTCACGTTGGCGACCACCGGGTAGAAGTTGGAGCGGCGGCTCCGGATCGCGTCCCGGAACGCCAAGACGCTCTCGCGAAGGAAGCTGGACGTCGCGACCTTCACCCACTCGAAGTTCAACAGCACGGGCGTGACCACCGGCGGCTCGCTGGCCGTTGCCTTGAGCAGATCCGCTAAAACCATTCGCCCGGTCGTCGCTCCGGACAGGACATCATCGCCGCCCATCTGGGCCATGTTCAGAATCATTTTTATCCTCACGTGTGTGATGTGAGATAGCCAGGCTGCCATCACTCCGCAAGGGCCGCCGTCAAATAAACCGGGTTTTCCCCAACTGCCGCCGCCCCGCAGCGGGACTCGACTCTTTCGTTCTCCATATGTTCTAATGTGGCATGACCAACCGTCCCGCGAGCTGGCGAATGCCGACCCCCAAGCAGATCGAGAAGTTGGCTGCTGTCGTCGGCAGGAAGGCCCCACCCGTGGGCGGGCTGGCTCCGGACGACGATCTGCCACCGGAATACTGGGAGTCCATCCTACGGGACGTTCCTGCGGACGACATGCGGTCAAAACCCGGCGTCCGGATGCGACCGCTCGTCGATATCCCGCAGCACGTGCTGCGGGTGTCATGCCGGCGCTGCGGGCGCACCGTCGAAATCCAGAAAGGCGATGCGGCCCGCCTGTACGGTCCGGACGCGATCTGGAGGGACGTCGGCCAGCGGCTCCTGGACAATACCTGCACGCAGCGCACGGCGCGCCATGAAGAGGACGGCTGCTGGCCGGTGTTCGAATGAATGCAGTCGCGACAAAGCGCTGGGGATATCGAGGTCGGCGACCTCTGCTTGTCTCCGATAACCCAATGACAATTTCCGCGAGGCGGTAGAGTTCGCTGATTCGACCGGAGTGAGTTGTAACTATGGCCGCCTACCGTTTCGTGCATTCAGCCGACGTCCATCTCGATTCGCCGTTGCGTTCGCTCGCGCTGCGCGATCCGCGACTGGCGGAACTCGTCGGCAACGCCAGTCGGCAGGTTTTCTCGCGTATCGTCGACTTGTGCCTCGACGAGCAGGTGAACGCACTCCTGCTGGCCGGCGACCTCTATGACGGCGAGCAGACTTCGATGAAGACTGCGCGCTTTCTCGCCGAGCAACTCCGCCGCCTAGATGCGGCAGGCATCAAGGTCTTCATCATCCGGGGCAACCACGACGCTCTGTCTAAGATAACGAAGGAACTCGTCCTTCCCGAAAACGTCCATTTGTTCGGCGGTCGGGCCGACACCGTCGAGATCCCGCGGGATCGCGGAGAGAGACCGATCGCGATCCATGGACTCAGCTTCGCCAGGCCGCAGGCCCCGGAAAGCCTTCTCGCCAAGTACCGGCCGCCCGTCGCCGGTGCCATCAACATCGGACTCATGCACACCAGTCTGGACGGTTCGCCGCCTCACGACGTCTACGCGCCGTGCAGCACGGCGGACCTCCTCGCCTCGGGCTTCCGGTACTGGGCGCTGGGGCACATCCACAAGCGCTCGACGACCGAGGGCCCCTGCACCGTCGTGATGCCGGGGATTCCGCAAGGGCGCGACGTCGGCGAGCAGGGTCCCAAATCGGTGACGTTAGCCAGCGTACTGGACGACGGGTCCGTCACCCTCGAGGAGCGCATCGTTGGGCTGGCGCAATTCGAACGCGTCGCCGTCGACGCCTCGGGGGCGGCGTCGTGGTCCGACCTGGCCGCTCGGCTCGAGAAGGCGCTCGGAGACGCGGCCGACAGATCGGCATCCGATCACCTCGTCGCGCGACTTGCCGTTTCCGGAACGACGTCCCTGGCTTGGACCATCCGGCGCGATGCCGATCTCCTGCGCGCCGAAGCCGAGGCCCGGGCGGAAGCGATAGGCAACGTGTGGATCGAGAAGATCGATACCGACTGCCGACGGCTGGCGGTCGGTTCGGCGGAGAGCGCTGACCCCGTCGAAACGCTGCGAAGGACGATGAGCGACGAAATCGTCGGCTCCGAGGCCTTCCGATCCGAAGCGGACGGTATCGTCAGCGACCTTCTCGCGCAGTTGCCTCCGGAATGTCGACGCAGCCTGGCTCCGGACGACACCGGCCTGGACCTGCTCGTCGGCCGACTCGCCAGCGAGGGATCGGAGGAGGTGCTGGCGCGTCTCGCAGCAGGCAGCTCGCAGGAGGTACGCTGATGCGCTTTCGAAAGCTCGGGCTTCGACGCTACGGCAAGTTCACTGATGCGGTCATCGATTTCGGAGAACGCCCGGTCGGCGCGCCCGACCTGCACATCGTCTACGGACCCAACGAGGCTGGTAAATCCACCGCTCTGTCAGCGTGCATGGACCTGTTTTACGGCATCCACCCTCAGAGCCGGTTCAACTTTCTGCACCCTTATCCGACAATGCGGATCGAAGCCGACCTCGAGATCCTCGGAACCGTCCGTAGCTTTTCCCGGCTCAAGCTGCCGCACAACAGCCTGCTGGACGATGCCGGCAATCCCGCCGCCGACGCCGTGCTGCTCGGAGAACTCGGAGGTCTCGACCGCAACGCGTACCAGACGATGTTCTGTCTCGACGACGCGACGCTTGAGGCCGGCGGCGAAAGTATTCTCGCAAGCAAGGGTGATCTGGGCCATCTGCTGTTCTCGGCGACGGCGGGGCTCGCCGATCTGAGCGAGCGGCTCGGCTCCGCGAGAGCGGAGGCGGAAGGGTTCTTCCGGTCGGGAAAGCGATCGGGGATCCTTGTCGAGCTCAAGAAGGAACTCGCGGCCCTGAAGGAAGAGCGGGATCGGATCGACACGCTCGCGTCCGAATACTCGCGGCTCGTCATCGAGCGCGACGAAGCGTCCTCGGCCTACACCGAGGCTCTCGTCCAGCGCGGCCGCACGCAGGCCCGCGTCGATGAGGTGCAACGCTTCATCAATGCGCTGCCGAGGCTGCAGACCCTCCGATCGCTTCGGGCGGAGTTGCTACCGCTCGCCTCGTTGCCCGACGTGCCATCGACTTGGACCGACGACCTTCCGGCGTTGATGTTCCGGCAGACGAAGCTCGCGACGCAGACACAGACGGTCACCGAGACCATCGGCAATCTGCGCCACGAACTCGAACGCCTCGTCGTGAACGCTTCCGCGTGCGGGCTGCAGAACCGCATCGAATTGCTGACGGAGTTGCGGGCGCGGTACGTCACGGCGGAAAAGGATCTACCCGACCGTCGTCTCCGCCTGGGCTCCGCCGAACAGACGGTCGCGCGGGTGCTGGCCCGCATCGATCATGCTTCGGAGCAGGATCCCGCACGACTTGTTCTGCCGGCGGCGGTTACCGGGCCGCTTCGCGATTTGATGGAGCGGAGATCGGGCGTCGAAGCAGCTCTCGCTACGGCCGAAACGGAAGTCGACAAGGCGCTCGAGGCGTTGTCGGAGGCCGAAGCAAGGATCGACGACCGTGACGGTGGGTTCGACGAAACGACGACCGGCGCATTGACGGCAGCCATCGCGATGGCCCGTCAGGCAGACGATGTAGCACGATCGCGCGCGGCCGATCGCATATGCCGAGAGCGCGCGGACGAACTCGGCGACCGCCTCATCGAACTGCTTCCCTGGACCGGCGACAGGAATACGCTTTGCGCGACATCCGTGCCGGCGCAAGACCAACTTCAGCGTTGGGCATCGGTCGAAGCGGACCTTTCTCTCGAAATCGCCTCGCGGCAAGGCGAGGAGGATCGCCTCGCCGCCGAGGCTAGACGCCTGGATACGAAAATCGATGCGCTCCGTTCCGTAGTGGGCGTCGTCAGCGACAACGACGCCGGCGAAGCTCGGACCGCCCGCGAAGCCGCCTGGGCCATTCACAAAGCGGAGTTGCATGCAGAAACGGCCGTCACGTTCGAAGCCGCGATGCGGAGGCTCGATCTGATCACGGAGCAGCGCTTCAGTCATACCGCTCGCGTCGCTGAATTGAACAGTGCCCTGCTGGAACGAGCAGAGGCGCGGGCGGCTCTGGAGCAGACCGGACGAGAATTGCAGGCGAGCCTACGGAAACGCGCGGAATTGGCCGAAGAGATCGAGAACGCCCTTCGCGCGATCGGACACGGTCTCGAAATGAGCATCGGCCTTGCCGGGTTAAGTCTGTGGATACGAAAGCGTGACCGGGCAATAGAGGCCAACGGAAAACTGCTGGCTGCCGAACGCGAATGTCGTGAAGCGAAGATCGAAACGGACGGTACGCGGGAGCGGATTGCCAAGGCGATGCGTTCGGCGGGTGTCGATATCTCCGAGGCGGACGACATCGCCGCGATGCTGGCGGCCGGCCAGGCGGCGCTCGACCGCGCGGTCGACGCCAAGAACCTGCGGGCGACGATCGGGGATCGACGGCGCGACTTGAGCTTTCGCGAGAAGAGACTTGGCGACGCCCGGTTGGCGGAGGAAGCGTGGAGCAGGGACTGGCAAGAAGTCTGCGCGACCTGCTGGCTCGGCCAGCGCGAAATCCGGCCTGCGACGGCGGTCGTGCGCGAAACGCTGGAAGCGCTCTCGGAATTGGAGTCGACCCTGGAGAAGCGGACGGAATTGACCGACCGGATCGCGAAGATGCAGCGGGACCAAATCCAGTTCCGGACCGAAGTCGATGCGCTCGCCGCTTCGACGGAGCTGTCACCTAGTTCGGACACCCTCGGACTCTGCCAGGCCGTGATGGACTGCATCGCGACCGCCGCGAAGACGACCGACAGACGGCGCGAGGTGGAATCGCGGCTCGCGGTCGAGCTGGGCAGGGCTGGCGCGCTCGCGGACGAAACCGCGGAAATGCAGGCGCAAGCGAGCCTGATGATGGGTCACTTCGGAGTCGGATCCTTGATGGAGGTCGATGCTTGCCTGCGCGCGCTCGCGCGCAGGTCCGATCTCGAGGCGCGATCGATCGAGGTCCGCAACGAACTGCTCGAGGGGACGCAGGCGGAAACCATCGAGCAGGCCGAGACCATCCTCGAGAAAGTCGATCGGGGCTCGTTAGAGGCCGAGATGATCGTTCTGAAAAGCCGCTTCGAAGACGAGGACGCCCGGAGCCGCGACCTTTTCTCTGCGCGGAACAGGGCGGACGACAAGATAAGCGCCGTCGGCGGCGATGCCGCAGTCGCGATCTTGGAAGGGAAACGGCGGACGGTCCTACTCACGATCGAAGACAAGGCATTGGCGTATCTCAGGCTGAAGCTCGGGACGGCCGCGGCCGACAGGGCCTTGCGCGCCTATCGCGACCGTCATCGGAGCTCGATGATGACGCGCGCGTCGGAATCCTTCGCGCTGATCAGTCGAGGTGCCTACTCGGAGCTCGTCACCCAACCTTCGAACGGAAGCGAGCTTCTGATCGCCAAGGGATCCGACGGCAGTTCGAAGATCGCTTCCGAGCTGTCGAAAGGCACGCGGTTCCAGCTGTATTTGGCGCTGCGCGTAGCCGGGTATCACGAATTCGCAAGAGCTCAGGTTCCCCCACCATTTCTCGCAGACGACATCATGGAGACGTTCGACGATTTTCGAGCTGAAGAAGCCTTTCGTCTGCTCGCCGGCATGGCCGCCACGGGACAGGTGGTCTACTTCACCCATCACCGCCATCTCTGCGAAATCGCGATGGCCGTCGAGCCGACGGCGATCGTCCACGACCTTCAGTCGGGCACACGCGTCCGAGTTACTACTAGGGCGGCCTAGTGCGCCTGGACGCTCTGCCTATTCGCACCTGAGTACGAGGGCGCCCGGATGGCCCCGAAGCACCACCCGACGCCGTTGTCCGGAGGAGACCGCAAGGCTCTGCAGAAGGAGCTTGGGAGGGCGCGGGCGATGACGAACATCCTCGCGGCGCAGTCGGCCGAAATGCGAGCCAAAGCCGAAAGCATGCTGCAGCAGGCCGACCGGCTGCTTTGCGAAAGCTGGAACGAGCGAATCTGGTCCGATGGCGAGCCGATCGATCCGTCGCCGACCATCGACCAGGCCGTGAACGGAGGTTTCTCGTGGCTGGAGATCCGGTGCTCCCGCTGCAAGACGCCGAGCGACGTGGACTTGGCTGCCATGAAACATCCACCCACTACCTTCGTGCACGACCTCGCAAGCCGTCTGCGCTGCCGAAAATGCGCCAAGGCGGGCCGACGCCCCGCAGCGACCCTGCTACAATTGGCCTGGCAGCCGCGCCATCCCCGTCCGGACGTCTGAACATGTGCTGGTGTGGACGGCCTCTCATCCCCACGGTTTTATGGCGCTCTAGGCGTCACAGAAAGATGAGAGGAAAGTTTAATGAATATTCCCGTTCGTATCGGCATGGATACCTCGAAGTCGGTGTTCCAGCTTCACGGTGTTGATGACAATGAGGTAGTGGTTGTCCGGCGCCAATTTCGGCGAGCCGAGATGATCCGCTACTTCGAGCGGCTTCCGCCGGTTCTCGTCGCCATAGAGTCGTGCGGCAGCTCGCACCATTGGGGGCGCCTGCTCCAATCGTTCGGGCACGAGGTTAAGCTAATTCCTCCTCAATACGTGAAGGCCTACGTGAAGCGTGGCAAGAACGACGCGGCCGACGCCGAGGCGCTGTGCGAGGCGGTCACCCGGCCCAGCATGCGGTTCGTACCGGTGAAGTCGAAGGAACGGCAAGCGGCTTGCATGTTGATGACCGTGCGGGAACGCCTGGTCAGCGTGAAGTCGCAGCTCTCCAATGCTTTCAGGAGCTATGCCGCTGAGTTTGGTATCGTCGGCCCCGCTGGCCGGCAGAACGTCGCGGCACTCATCAAACGTGTGCTCGAAGACGATAGCCTGCCGGAAATGGCGCGGGATCTCTTCCGCCTTCAGGCGGACGAGTATGCCGCGGTCCAAGCTCGCTTGGCGAAGATCGAGGCCAAGCTGATGAAGTGGCATCGCGAGGATGACATTAGCAGGCGTATTGCGACAATTCCTGGCGTCGGTCCGATTGGGTCGTCGATGCTCAGCATGAAGGCGCCGCCGCCCGAGACGTTCAGATCGGGTCGCGACTTTGCGGCATGGCTCGGGCTGACACCTAAGGATCATTCAACTGGCGGCCGGCAAAGGCTCGGCGGCATCACAAAGGCCGGAGATTCTATACTGCGATCGACGTTGATCGTCGGTGCGACCGCACTGCTGAGGCATGTCCGAAAGGGCCGTCATAAGCCCACACCATGGCTCGCTTCGCTGCTGGAGCGAAAGCCGCCAAAGTTGGTCGCGGTGGCCTTGGCCAACAAGTTTGCCCGCATCGCTTGGCGCTTGATGATATCGGGCGGCGTGTACAACCAGCCGGTAGCCACCATGCCGACTTGATCTGAAATCGGCCCGCGAGCAAGGTTGCTCGGCGGATTGCCCACGAACTTGCAGGACGCAGTAGATGGAAGGACCGATCGGTCGATACGCGCGAGCTTCCGAAGATTACACTGGCACCAAGAATGTCGCCCATGTGCTTGGAGCGTGCGTAGCGAACACCATCTCGGCCAGCGGGCATTGTCCGCGCAAACAGGCCGGACATCTGATAGCAAGCGATCTGGCCAAAAGTCTGCTACAATCCTGACAAGTGGGGGGCCGTCCACATCTGCAATCTCTATTCGATCACCACCAATCAGGCGGCCATCAGCGCGCTGTTCCGGGTCGTCAATCGGTACGTCGGCAACCTAGCGCCGATGCCCGGCGTCTTCCCGGACTATGCGGCGCCGATCGTGCGCGCCGGCGCCGACGGCCGCGAGCTCGCCACCGCGCGGTGGGGTATGCCATCGTCATCAAAGGCCTTGATGGATGCCACCAAGAAGCGAGCTGAAAAGCTGCAGGCCAAGGGCAAGAAGGTCGATTTCAAGGAATTGCTCCGGATGGAGCCGGACGGTGGCACCACCAACATCCGCAACGTGCAGAGCAAGCACTGGACGCGGTGGCTGGGTCCGGAGCACCGCTGCGTGGTGCCGTTCAATAGTTTCAGCGAGTTCAACAAGGCCGAAGGTGGCGACGTCTGGTTCGCTCTCGAAGAGAGCCGTCCGCTCGCCTGCTTCGCCGGCGTCTGGACGAACTGGACGTCGGTGCGGAAGGTCAAGGAGGGCGAGACCACCAACGACCTCTACGCGTTCTTGACGACGGGGCCGAACGCCGAGGTCGGCGCCATCCACCCAAAAGCGATGCCCGTGATCCTGACTACGCCGGAGGAGATCGAGACCTGGATGACGGCGCCTCCGGACGAGGCCCTTAAGCTGCAGCGCCCGCTGTCGGACGGCTCGCTCAGGATTGTGGCCCGCGGCGTCAAGGAAGATCCGGCCGGGTCCGCGACGTGACCGACGAAGATGATGATGGCCAGGCCGAGCCGCAGCCACGCCAGCGGAAGATTATCCACGTCGACATGGACGCCTTCTACGCATCGGTGGAGCAGCGGGACAATCCGGATCTTCGCGGCAAGCCGGTCGCCGTCGGCGGATCCCGCGAGCGCGGCGTCGTGGCGGCCGCGAGCTACGAAGCCCGCAAGTTCGGCGTCAGATCGGCCATGCCGTCGGTGACGGCCAAGCGACAATGCCCAGACCTGGTCTTCGTGAAACCGCGCTTCGAGGTCTACAAGGCGGTCTCGCAGCAGATCCGCGAGATCTTTGCCGAGCACACGCCGATCATCGAACCGCTGTCGCTAGACGAGGCCTATCTCGACGTCACGGAGAACCTGCAGGGAATTCCGCTGGCGCGCGACGTCGCGCTCGCAATCCGCGCGAAGATCAAAGTGGTGACCGGCCTCAACGCGTCGGCCGGCATCTCCTACAACAAGTTCCTGGCGAAGCTCGCCTCCGACCACCGCAAGCCGAACGGCCAGTACGTCATCACGCCCGAGATGGGACCAGCGTTCGTCGAGGCCCTGCCCGTCGGCAAATTCCACGGCATCGGACCGGCGACCAGCGCGAAGATGAATTCGCTCGGCCTTCACACCGGCCTCGACATGCGGAATCAGACGCTGGAGTTCATGCAGGCCAACTTCGGCAAGGCCGGCGCCTACTACTATTGGATATCGCGAGGCGTCGACAATCGGGAGGTTCGCGCGAACCGGATCCGGAAGTCGGTCGGCGCCGAGAACACCTTCTCGAGCGACCTCACCGAATTCGACGCCATGATCGCCGAATTGCACCCGCTGATCGACAAGGTCTGGCGGCACTGCGAGGAGAAGGGCTCCCGGGGCCGGACTGTAACCCTGAAGGTGAAGTTCAACGACTTCGAGATCATCACCCGCAGCAGGTCCGTGCCCGTCGTCGTATCTAGCCGCGGTGAGCTCGAACGCCTATCGGTCGCCCTGCTGCAGGCCGAGATGCCCGCCCCCAAACCGGTCCGGCTGCTAGGCGTCTCCCTGTCATCGCTCGCGACCGAAGATCTGGCCGAACCTCAACTAGATCTTCCGATCTGATGCCATTAACGGCCCCAACCTACTCCTCACCGGCGAACTAAATCCCGACAGCTTCGCCTGGCTTGACGGCCTCCGCCACTCATCTCCTTGTGCGCCCGTTCCAGGCGCGGATCGTCGGCTTTCACGGCTTCCTCCAAGGCGCTATGTTTTTTTCTTCGGCAGCTTCCGCGGGCGACCGCTGGTCGCGGGACCGACGATGCTTCGATACTGCGGCGCCGGCGCCGGCTGCTCGCCATGATTGAACCAAACGTCGTCCGGTTGCCCCTTGAGCACGATCCGCCAGATGTCCACGTCGCCGCTCCCGGAGATGCGTTTCATGGCCCTGAGAACCGAAACCCGATGCTTCTTCTCGATCTCGTGCGTCTCGAACACCTCGCAGCAGACATCGTACGTGGACAGAAGCTCCATACGCTTCGTACGCCTGAAAAGCTCGACGATCTTGCGCTCGACGTAGCCCGGCCCCCTGCTCACGCAAAATTCCTCTGGAGTTAAGTGTTTCCGATATTATCGGAGGCTTGATATAACTGGAAGTGCGAAAGGTCGCTCTTTCGGCCTCGCCCAAGTCACGGCTTCAGCGGAGGATACATGTTCAGCAAACATACGTTTGGCGCTCGCAGCTACGGCCACTACCGGGGTTATCGCGAAAAGGGGGATGCGGGGCCGCCGGTCACGAAAGCTTGGCGTAAAGCGCAGAAAGCAAAGCGGCTCCGCGCCGAGGCCTTCCGGGCTTCGCGCCAGGTGACCCCGCAGCAGCGCCGCGCCGGTTCGAACGTAGCCAGTTCAACTCTTGCAGTGCGCTGATGGCCCCGACACCCCGAACCTCACGTCCGCCGCGCCGTCCGGGAGAACGAGTTTCCTGAGAGTCTGTCCGGGATCATGCTGTTTTTTGACAGAGCTTTCTGAGCATGAGGCGGATTGAGGCAAGGCGCAAGAACGCCAAGGCCTTTCCGTTGAGGCACTCCCAATCCTTGGCCAAGCGGCGGCAGCGATTGAGCCAGGCGATGGTGCGCTCGACGATCCATCGCTTGGGCAAGACCGCAAAGCCCTTTGCTGTATCGGAACGCTTGACGATTTCCACGTCGATTTGCCGGAGGATTTTGCGAACGGCGGACTGAAAGATCGGCCCCTGGTAGCCGCCGTCGGCATAGAGCTTCAGCAGGAATGGATGCAGGCCAAACAGAGTGGCCATCACCAACACCCCGCCGTCTCGATCCTGGATGTCCGCCGAATGTACAAGGGCGTGGAGCAATAAGCCCTGGGTATCGACTAGGATGTGGCGCTTCTTGCCCTTGATCTTCTTTCCCGCATCGTAGCCATGCGGGTCAATCCACGCCCCCCTTTTTCCGCGCTCTTGACGCTTTGACTGTCGATGATGGCGGCGCTCGGGCTGGGTTCTCGGTTGGCCAACTCCCGACATTGTACATAGAGCGCGTGATGGATGCGATCGAGCGTGCCGTCCCAAGTCCACAAGTCAAAATAACCGTGCACCGTGCTGCGCGGCGGCAGATCCTTCGGGATCGCTCGCCATTGGCAACCGCTGCTCAGCACATACATCAGACCATTGACCACTTCACGCACATCCACCGTGCGCTTGTTGCCGCCTCGCTTGGCTGACGCAATCAGCGGCTCCACAAACGCCCATTCCTCATCGGTCAAATCGCTGGGATAGCGTAGCCGGCTGCGGTCGTAACGACCGCGGTTCTCTTTCGTCCACATCGGCGCTCCTTCAGATTCGGACCGCCTCCCTTGAATCACAAATGATTCCGATGATTCAACATGTTTTCGGACAGACACTGAGAAAAATTTCGGGAATTCGAATCCTTGAAATCGAGTCCTTGAAAAATGAATCCTTGAAAACGCGCCAAATTTCGAATCCTTGAAGAACGAATCCTTGAAGATTGAATCCTTGAAAAATCGAATTTTTTTGAAAAAAGCGCGTGAACGGCATGGCGATCATGGCCGCCCAGGCCCGGAGCCTGACCATGTCGCTGAACGTCCGCCGCGCCGTCCGGGAGAACGAGTTTCCTGAGAAAAATTTCGGGAATTCGAATCCTTGAAATCGAGTCCTTGAAAAATGAATCCTTGAAAACGCGCCAAATTTCGAATCCTTGAAGAACGAATCCTTGAAGATTGAATCCTTGAAAAATCGAATTCTTTGAAAAAAGCGCGGCCCCCTGGAATTTAGCGCGGCCGGCGGGGCCCGCGGCCGGCGCCGGATCTTCCGTCAGCAGTGGTCGGAGTAGCGGTCGCAAGCGCCAGTAGGGGACTGGCCGGCCAGCCGCGGGCAAAACAGCCCTCTATCAGTGCGAGCATCGACGGGAAACTGCACTTTTTGTTCGGTTTTCGAGCGAAAGGCCGGTATCTTTGGCCCGAAAACCAGAGAAGACGGCGACATTCCCGCCGTATCGTCCATGCCGGGGGGAAAATGGCGCAGATATCCGCGAAAAAACCGAACGCTGCCGAGTCCGATGCCGGCGGGCCGAACCAGAGAGAGTGGCTCTCCAACATCGCCGACGACACGTTGGGCTTCCTGACGGACATCGCCGACATGGCCAATACGAAGCTCGGCGAGGCCCGCGCCGGAGGTGCGGAATCATTTGCCGTCGTCAACACGTTGACCGGTGCCAACGCCGTCCAGAACATCAGCGACATCTCGGCAGAACAGAGAAAGCAGCTCGTCGATCTTGCCCGCGAACCGGCGATCGCCCGTCTCGTCCTGCGGGACGAGGACGGCCAGGAAACGGTCTACTTCATCGCGCGCGCTGGAACGCTTTCGAACGAACGTCATGCCATGGCGAGCTACCGTTCGCCCATCGGACGAATGGCATCGCTGCCGGTCGGCGGCGATCAGGATGTTCGGACTCCCAAAGGTACGCGCAACTTCGAAGTCGCCGAGCGCGCCGTCCTGCAACCGGCGCTCAGGGACAATCGATGGGATTCGCGAGACACGGTGCTGCAGGGAGGCGGCTACGGTCCCGTCACGGTCACGTCACTTAGGGAGTTGCTCCAATCCGCCGGCGCGGCGGAGACCGCCGACATCCTAGAAGCCCTTCTGGCCGAAGGACGGGAAGCCGACAACGTCCTGGAAGGATTGCGCCGCAACGCCATCCTCAAGATGGGATTGCGGGACCAACCTCTGCTCGATCAGTACCAGGACGAGATCTTCCGCCTTCCGCTGGACACCCGGCTGGTGATCCTAGGTCCGCCGGGAACCGGCAAGACCACCACGCTGATCAAGAGACTTGGTCTGAAGCTCGATAGGGAATTTCTTGAGGAGAGCGAAACGGCGCTTGTCGCGAGGTCGCACGCCGGCGCCAACGGACATGCCGGCAGTTGGCTGATGTTCACACCGACGGAGCTGCTGAAGCTCTACCTGAAGGAAGCCTTCGCGCGAGAAGGTATCGCAGCGCCCGACGCACGATTGCAGACATGGGACGACTACCGGCGCGAACTTGCCCGAAACAGATTCGGCATCCTGCGCGCCGGGACGGGGTCCGGCGCCTTCGTCCTCAAGGCTGGCTTCGATCCGTTGCAGTCCGAGACGATCGGCCGTCAGATCGATTGGTTCGAGGACTTCGAACGCTGGCAAACGCAGGCATTCAGGACGGAACTCGCGCAACACGCCAAGATACTCTCCGGTGACAGGGATCAGGAAGTATCGCGCATAGGCAGGCGCCTGGTGCGAACGATCGAGGAGACGGACGACATGTCGCCCGCGGCGGTCATCACGATCGGCGAGGTGGCCGAAGACGTTCGTACGCTGACAACCAGGATCAAGACCGAGACCGATCTTCAGATCAGAACCGCATTCTCCGTCGAGCTAAGGCGCGATCCGACCTTGCTTTCCCAACTCATCGCATTCTTGGCGACGTTGACGGATGCGCCGGAAGAACCCGACGACGCCGACATCGACGAAGACGAGGATGCGCCGCCGCCGGCCGACGCCAGAAACGCCGCGTTCGAGGCGTACATGCGAACGATCCGTGCACAGTCGCGCGTCGCCGCCGCCGGTCGCTCGCTCGCCGGCCAAAGCCGCAACCGCAAGATCGTCGACTGGCTCGACGGCCGAATGCCGACTGCGGAAGACTTGCGCGCCCTCGGTGCGAGGCTACAGGTCCAATCGTCCGCACGCCGGTTCGCAAATCCCATGCGGAGACTGATCGTCGGCATTTCGGCCCGCTACCGCAGGTTCCGACGCGAGAGACAGGGCGAACAACGATGGTACCGCTCCGACGGTTTCGCGGCGACGGACCTGTCCCCGCTGGAGGCCGATGTCGTCCTGCTCGCGACCTTGCGGACGGCGAACGCGATGCTTTCCAACCGGGCGGTCGCCGCCGAAGTATCGGGCGGGCAACACGCGATCCTCCAATCCGTCCGGGATGTCCTCCGCAACCAGATCGTCGTCGACGAAGCGACCGACTTCTCGCCGTTGCAATTGGCCTGCATGGCGAACCTGTGCGATCCGCAGACACGGTCCTTTCTGGCATGCGGCGACTTCAATCAACGCGTCACGAATTGGGGCAGCCGCTCCGTCGACGAGCTGAAGTGGGTTTTCGCGGATATCGATGTGCGCGCCATAAACATAACGTACCGTCACAGCCGAGAACTGAACGACTTCGCGCGCAAAATCGCCCTGCTGTCGGGACCTGCGCCCGAGACCCAACTGCCCGCGCACGTGATCAACGACGGCGTCCCGCCGGTCCTCGCGGTGGGACTGAACGAACGTCATGCCATCTGCGCGTGGCTGGCTCAGCGCATCGGCGAAATCGAGGATCTGACGGGCTCGCTGCCTTCCATTGCGATTCTGGTGAACGAAGAAGCGGAGGTCGAGCCGCTCGCAAAAGCTCTCGACGCAACGCTCGCGGACAAGAATCTGCACGCCGTCGCCTGCGTCCATGGCCAGTCGGTGGGGCAGGAAAACGATGTCCGCGTCTTCGACGTGCAGCACATCAAGGGACTTGAGTTCGAAGGCGTATTCTTCGTGGGAGTCGACGGGCTCGCCGAGCGCATGCCCGATCTCTTCGACAAATACCTGTATGTCGGCGCGACGCGCGCAGCCTTCTACCTCGGACTCACGACGGGCGGTCCGGAACTGCCTGCGAAGATGGCAAGTCTAAGCTCCGCCTTCGTCGATCGATGGCCCAAGCGGCACGGTTGAGCATCGGGAGGATTAGTCATGCCGCAACATCCCGACGCTCACGTCCGCCGCGCCGTGCGAGTCCTTGTGATGGTCGGCGAACTGCACCGACGCGGGTATCAGAAGATCCGGGTAATGCCGTTCATGTCGCCGAGCGGAAACCACTGGCGCTGCTGGATCGGACCCGACTCGCTCTTCTACCGTAATCACGGCGGCTACCTCCGGGATTCGGATTTCAGCGAAACGCAGTCGGAAAGCCTGAGCGCGCGCTACACGTCCGGAGACGAGAACCGTTTCTTCGGTTGGCGGGATGCTGAGAACGACGATGCGAGATCCCTGGCTGCTAAGTTCGTGACGCGCTTCGCGAGGCTCGCCGGCGAGGGAGAAGGATGGAGCTACACTTATGCAGGCTGGTACCAGCGGCTTTTGGGCCTGGCCGAGCGCGGCTGGCTGCCGGTCGTCATCTCCGACAGCCCGGCATCGTCTCTGAAGAAGATCAACCTGCAGGATCTCCGGCCTGTGGAATGGCGGAGCGAACGCGACGCGAAACCGTCGTTGCCGCTTCCCCCGGCTGGCAAACTCCAGGACGAACTGCGCTGAGCCGCCCGCCGCATCGCGTGCGAATGGCCCGGCTTGGTTCCGACATCCCCGGCTTCCCAACAGGATGGATTTTTCATTTCTCGGCAAAGTCTTCAAGATCGGATAAGAATGCGGTCCCATGCAGCAGGTTCTCGACCATATCGAACGGCGAGTCCGGCCCTCTCTCAGGAGCTATCTGGAGGCCGAGCGGGCCCTGACGGCCGCGCTGGAGGCCGGCAGTCCGGACACTCTCGATACGTCGCGCCAGAACGTCGAACTGGCTGCCCGCCAAGCCGTCGACATGCTGCATCATCTGGCCGAATTCGTGCAGCACGAATGGACACCGCCGTTCCCCGACGTCGGTCCCGTCCGCATTGCGATTGACGCGAAGTGCGAATTCCTGCGGAACGGCAAGCACGTCGCCGACGTGTATCTGCTGCGGGACGTTTCCGTCGCCTTCAAGCACCACCGCCCGCGGACAGGCCGAATCGATGTGTCGAACGACATTGCTCCGGGCGGCTTCGGATTCGGTCAATGCCGCTGGGGCGAAGGCAAGTATGGCGGCGTCGAGCAGATCGTGGTCGCGACCAACGACGGCGACCGCCGCGCGCTGTCGTCGATCCTGCAGAATGTCTTCGACGCCTGGATGGTATTCCTCGGCCAGCCGTTGCCGCCGATCAGCCAGTATTGAGATCGTCATGCACCCGAAGCTCGCGAAAATCTGCAGGTTCGCCGGATTGAGATGGTGCGCACAGAAGATGCCCGAAAAGAAGCCTTACCTTCCACCGACGCCGGCCGACGTCCAAGAGGAGATCGAGATCTTCCGGAAGGAGGAAGAGGCCGCCCAGCAGACCTTCTTCGCCTACCTCGGGATCCGCGATCTGCTCGCCAAGCGCACCGACGTCCTCGCGGCCGTGAACCGCAATTCTATGTTCTGGCTGACTACGAACCACGCCCTGTTCGTGTCGACCTTCATCTGGCTCGGCCGCATCTTCGATCAGAAGTCCGCACACAACATCGACCTCCTGCTGAAGGCCGTCGAGCAGAACCTGCCGGAGTTTGGCCGAGACGCCCTCCGCAAGCGTAAAGAAGAAGTCATCACGCCTCAGCAGGCCGGCGACTACGTCAAGGACCGGCACCACACCGTCATCGACGACGTGCGCGAGCTACGGAAGCAGGTCAAAGCGTGGCGCAAGGTCTATGAGCCCGTCTACGGCGAAGTCCGAGACCATCTCGCGCACAACAAGCAGGGTGTCTCCGAGATCGATCCGTTCCTCGCGAAGACCAACATCGACGAGATGAAGCGCATGTTCGGATTCCTCCACGCGCTCCACGAAGCCCTGATCGAACTTTACCTTAACGGCCGCAACCCGCTGCCGCTGCCGGATGTGACGTTCAATCCGCCGCCGGCTAGGCCACGCCATCCAGGCGACAAGGCCTATGCCGAGGCGCAGGCGTCGCTGCTCTCGATGGTCGGCGAGCAACTAAACCCGTCAGTGCAAAGTCAATAAAATGCAAGGTCCGGTTCTGGTCACTTTTCGGACATGCCGAGGCACCTTGGCGATGTCCGTTGATTGGCGCAAAGTGTCCCGCCGCAACGCCGCAGTTTCCGCTTTTTAACCAATCCAGACCTAGGCCGCTCCGAGGAAACGACACGTCATACCTCTTTGACCATGCACTATTTCACGGTTAGCGTTCCGTCAGCTAAAGCCTGGGATGGACATGAATTGTGATCGGTGAAGCTTCCGATTGTGCTCGTTCTCTTCGCTCGCGCGAAGCCGTCGCGCTGCGTAAGGCGATGTTGCGCGATCCGCACATTGTGCGATTTACGTGCTTTGTTGCGAAGCTTGAAAAGGCGCATCCGGATTGGGAGTTTCCAAATTTCGATCCGCTCGATGGCGGCGCAAACGCCGATATGCTTTTTCTGTTCGAGAAACCTGGGCGAATGACATCTGCGGGCGGAAAGGGGTCCGGATTCATCTCTCGCAACAATGACGATCCGACGGCGAAAGCAACCTTTGACTTTATGAGAGAGGCGAACCTGTGCCGCGGCCGCACGATTATCTGGAACGTGGTCCCCGGATGGAACGGCACGCGCAAGATAACCAAGGCAGAGCTTTCGGCAGGCGTAGATGCTCTGAGAGGCTTGCTACCGATGCTGCCGAAGCTGCGCACCGTCATACTCGTTGGAAAAAAGGCACAGCGGGCCAAGCCGCTTGTTGAGCCCCTAGGCTTCCGGATTTTCGTTTCAGCCCACCCCTCACCGCTGGTGCGGGCCTCGCAATATGGATATATGGCGCAAGATCCCATCAATCTGGGCACAGGCGGCACGTTAGATCGGCGATCCGCGACAAAAACCCTCGCATCAAATCCTATCAGCCGTTATCCGCCTACGCGTCGCGGCTGGCGGTCGCTCCGGAGGGCGCGCCGGACAGGCTTCCAGGCGACCTCGATCTGTTCTTCGAATACGGCGCCATCGTCGACGAGCTCGATGGAGGCGAGCGGGAGGCTCCGAATCTGAAGGCCGTCAGCGGAGCTTCGGTATGGGAACTCCAGACTCCGTCGCCATCTCTCTGGGTACCTCCGCGCGTCATCGGCGTCGAAGTGAGTTTCCATCCGACGCGGTATTTCCGTGCTGTCGACTGGCGGGTCGTCGCAGAGCTGCTCGGCCTTGCCTACCCGCACCTCCGCGATCAGCTGCGCCAGCACTTGGGACGATGATTCGCCCGCGGCGCCTAACGCCGCTGCGCCGCGGCCGGCAAGGAGCGCGCGGCCAATCGGCGGTGTCGCGTTTTGCACAGGTCACGGAACACGGGGGCAAGCGGAAGCTCTGCCGATGGCGAATCCCTGACCCGTGCTAACCGCTGGGAACGCGCAGGTGGGCGGAACGATTCGTCCCGGGCAGGAGTGATCTCGATGCTGATGACGAAAGAACGACGGCCGGCGATCCGGACGCTGCGCGGCTGGGCCCTCCACGTGCTGCAGGAAGCCAGCGCCATCCACGAATGTGAGGAGCACGGCTGGGCGAGCGTGCCGACCCGCATGCGCGCGAGCATGCGTTGGATATCGCCAGGCAGGAGCCACCGGACGGCTGGTCTCCAGATCAGGCGGTCGCCGAGGTTCGCGAAGTGCTGGATTCGATCGGCAATACCTGCCCAGAGTGTCCGCCGGACGTCCCGGGTTAGCGTCGGCGACGTCCCCGGCTATAGCTCCGTGCTCTTGCGCAGCCCCGACATCCTCCGGTAGCAACGGCGGTCAATTATAATTTGCGCGAATCGCCTGCTCCCGCTTGCCGCTCCGCCTCGACGGTCGCGTAGAGTGCGACATGGAGGCCGCGCGGGGGAGGGGCGACGATGGCCAAAAAGCGCAATCTGTCCGACGGCGAGATCGGCATCGTAAAGGCGATGCTGCGGAAGGGTTGGCGGAACGACGTCATCCACTTCTACTTTAACAAGCCAGACCGGTTGATCAGCTCCGGACGCATCACCCAGATCAAGAAGGGCAAGTACGGGGCGTCCGTCGAGGAAGCCCCTCCGGAAGAACTGGAGGCGTTCATATCCGCCTGGGAAGATTCGGACACCAAGCAGCCTCCCGCGCCTTCCCCCGTCGATATACGAATCCTCCGCTCCATGTTCGTCCGCGAGACCGGGACGTGGCGACTGACCGGCGGCGAGACCGATCGTACCGAATGCAAAGCCGGCTTCCGGCTCCAGCCGGAGGAACGCTTCTCGAAAGCGCTTCGCGCAATCGCGGGCCTGGCCAACAATAAGGGAGGCTACCTGTTGTTCGGGGTCACGGACGCGACCTTCCAAGCCGACGGGCTCGCGGACGACGTCTTCACGAGATCCGATATCTCGCTCATCAACAGGATCCTGGTAGGTGCCCTCGATCCCGTCCCCCACGTCACGAAGGGGCTCATCGAGCTCGGCGGCAAGCAGGTCGGCGTTCTGTATGTGGAGAAGCACGATCACCGCCCCGTCGTCGCCATCAAGAACGTAGGTCAGGACGTCAAGGAAGGCGGCATCTACTTCCGCTACGTCGGGGAGACCCGCCTGATCAAGCCGGGCGAACTCAGGCAGATCATCGCCGCGCGGGAGCAGCGGGCGATCGCCGAGTTCAGCGCCC
The DNA here is from genome assembly GCF_031202265.1 of Bradyrhizobium sp. Ash2021. Lineage (NCBI taxonomy): Bacteria > Pseudomonadati > Pseudomonadota > Alphaproteobacteria > Hyphomicrobiales > Nitrobacteraceae > Bradyrhizobium > Bradyrhizobium sp. Ash2021. The sequence continues at coordinate 1,692,368 of NZ_CP100604.1, forward strand.
GCATGAACCGGGTCGCGATAGGCAAGGAAGCGACGATCGATCTCGACTCCGGCGAGGTCGCCGGCACCAGCGGCAAATTCCTCATCGACAAATCCCTGCTTCCGAGCATCCAGTTCGTGCGCGAAGGCGAATTCGACGAGAAGAAGGGCGCGCCAGCGCTCAGGCTGATCGGAGACGTCGAGCCGGTTTCGGAGGTCGAAAGGGAGCGAACGAAGGTCATCCGCGAGAACGTCACGCCCGACGCTGTCGTCCGCAACTTCCTGCGGAACGAAAAGGTCGCCGAGCCGATGCAGTACATCCACTTTCAGGCCCACGCCCAGCGCAAGTGGTTTCCCGTGTGGTTCTACGTCGACCAGACGCAGTCGACCGCCGGCGACGTCGCAGAGGATCTGCGTAAACAGGTCGCCACCTATCCGTCCTCGCGCGACGCGTTGGTCGACCGGCTCTCCGGAAAGGATGCGGCCTTCCGCCAATCCACCGGGAAGGCCGAAGCCCTACGCGGGAAACTAGCGCGGGGCGAGATCAAGGCACCGACGGACGTCGACGAGGACGTCGTTTTCGCCGCCGCAGCGCAAGCTCTACCGACGACGGTGAAGGCGAAGGACCTCGAGAGCATCCGGACGATCCTTCTCGACTGCCTGGATCGGGCACAGGGGACGGACCCGCGCAGCAGCAATCGTCGCGGAACGATCTATCGGGCCGCATGCCGTCTCGACGAATTGATCTACTCGAAAAAATAACAGGCGCTATGCCGATTTACGCTTGGCCCCCGCGGCCGGCTTCTTCGCCGACGTCTCCTTTGCGGGCGCCTTCTTGCCGGCGATCGGCATCAGCATCTCCTTCTGGCCGGCCGTCGCCTTCTTCGCTTTCTTGGCCGGCTTCTTCGGAGCCTTGATCTCCGCCGCTGCGCCGCCGACGCTCTTGCGCAAGGCTTCCATCAGGTCGACGACGTTCTCGCCACTGGGTCGTTCCTTCGCCACGATCGGTTTGCCGGCCCGCTTCTGGTTGATGAGTTCGACGAGTGCGGTTTCGTACTGGTCCTCGAACTTTTCGGGTTCGAACGATCCGGATTTCTGGTCGACGATGTGCCGGGCCAGGTCGAGCATGGGCTCGGGACCGGACCGATCCGCACGCTCGCGATCACGCCGTCGACATCGCTCGGCAGGATCCGCCGCCGGGCCTCTCTCCGGACGCCGCAGTGGCGGAGCTCCGGGAGGTGCTGGATTCCATCGGGGATATCGCTGTCGCGAGCCGCAGCGATCTCGAAGACCTCGCGACAGCCTTGCTGCAGCACGAAATCCCCGTCCTAAAGCCGGTCCGGCTTCTCGGCGTCTCGCTCTCCTCGCTGCAGGACGACGATCGGGACGAACCGCAACTTGGTTTGCCGATTTGATTGATCTAGGTCGCTGATGCCGACGTTATCGAGACGCTTGCAAGTCCGCTGTCGTCCAACAACTGCCGAACTCTTGCTCTCGCGTCGTCGTCCGCCTTCGGCCCCATCATGATTTCGGTGATGTTGGCCTTCAGGAGCGGCTGCGGAATCTCGACGCGCGGACGCGCCGGCGCGTTCTTGATCTCGATGTGCGGGTCCTTGAGATCGTTGACGGCCAGAAGCCTCGTCTCGATCTGATGGGACCATTTGTCGGACTTGGTCGTGACTGAATTCCAAAGAATCTCGACGAACATGTAGGCCGCCATCAGATGCAGGAACGCCTCCTCGTCCTCCGCCTTCAGCAGTAGTCCCTGCTTGTGGGCCTGTTTGATCGTCTGCACGGCGCTGTCGACGATGGCGGCGTGGCGGACCTTCGCCGCGGGCTCGCCGTATTCGACCTTCCCGAGGAAGGTCTTTTCCCAAGGCTCGTAGTCCTCCTTCTTGACGAAGCCGAAGAACTTCGGTGCCAGGCCGATCGCGACGCCTTTGCCGCCGTCGGCGTAGTCGGTCCACTGCCTGGCGTCGTCCTTCTGGCCGAAGCTGGCGGAGTAGAATTCGAACCGGTTCCTGATCCTTGTGAATCCGACGTCTTCGACGAGAGGCTTGAGAAAGACCTTCACGTTGGCGTCCTCGCGCTCCAGCGCGGCCGCCAGCAAAGCGTGCGAGATCCCGAACCCGAACAACAATTCCTGATCGTCGTCCATGTGATAGACGCTGGTGAACCAGAAAGTCTCCGAAGCGATGATGGCCGCCAGCGCGGCTACTGACGTGTAGTGGAAGAGAGGTTCGGTCGGAGCGCCCCGCTCGTTGCCCTTCGCCATCCGTTGCGTACTGGCTTGGTTGAACCGTTCGGCAAGCCTCTCCGCGCGACGATGCATGATTCGGTCGTCTCCCCGAGGCCTATGGACCTCGTTGCGCATTGAATACTGTCGAATGGACGGCGTCGAGCACGATCGGCATGCGGCACAGGATGTGATCCCGAGCGGCCCACCCGTTGCCCGCAACGCGAGCAGATCGGGCCGATATCCACGAAAAGCCCGCGGATTGCTTGTCTTTTCGATACCTTGCGGCCGACGCAGCGGGTAGGTTACGCCTTTGCAGGATCCACTCGTTCGCCGCTCGTTCGGAACGCGATGTTTCAAGACACCATCAGCCTGGCCGCCATGGCCGACGCTCTAAGTCGGTCGGCCGACTATCGCGTCCTGCGACGGCTGACTCCAAGGATTCCGTCTGTGCCACTCATCGGTCACGACACGCGGACCGCCGTGCTGCTCGACACCGAAACCACGGGCCTCGACACTCAGAAAAACGAGATCATCGAGCTCGGGATGGTCAAGTTCGACTACTTTCCGGACGGTCGTATCGCCGGCCTAAGAGACACGTTCTCCGCCTTTAACGAGCCGTCGGTCCCGATTCCATCCGAGATCACCGCGCTAACCGGAATCACCGACGAGATGGTTGCCGGACATCGGATAGACGAGGCGGCGGTGGCGGCGTTCGTCGACGACGCCGTGATCGCGATCGCACACAATAGTGGGTTTGATCGGAAATTCGCCGAACGTTATTGGCCGGGGTTCGAACAGAAGCCTTGGGCCTGTAGCGCCACCGAGATCGAGTGGAGAAAGCACGGTTTCGCGGGCGCGCAACTCGGCTATCTGCTGAACGGCGCGGGCTATTTCCATGCCGCCCACCGCGCCGTCGACGATTGCCACGCGCTGCTGGAGGTCCTCGCGTTCGAACTGCCGGCGACCGGCGCGCCGGCGCTCGCGCTGCTGTTGGAGACCGCCCGCAGGCCGACGGTGCGCGTCTGGGCCGAGCAATCGCCGTTCGAACTGAAGGACTCGTTGAAGCGCCGCGGCTACAAGTGGTCCGATGGCAGCGACGGCAGACCGAAGAGTTGGTACGTCGACGTCTGCGAGACCGTGCTGCAGGACGAGATAGCTTTCCTGCGGACTGAGATCTACCTTCGTGACGTGGAGCCCCGGCAGCAGGCTCTGACCGCCTTCACGCGGTTCTCGGCGAGGGTCTAGCGCCAGGACCTTTCTAGTGCTCGGGCGTCGCCGCCTTCGCATGCTGGTTCAGCCCGTCGGCGAAGGAACGGTAGAACTCGATCAGGCTGCCCGCCGCGGCAAACGCGAGACGTGAGCACTCGTGTTGGCGGAAGTCAGGCCGTGACGTAGCGGGTCGCCGCTGCAAGTGTGCCGCGTTGGGGAGGATTCAGAAGCACACGAGTAATGACTGGCTGGCGGTTTGCATCGAGAAAGGTGCAATTCTAGTTTACAGACCGATAAAAGCCCCATACAATTTCTGATAGTGGGGGCTTATGAAATGGCGAGCGTACGCATCGCTTACGGAGCGGCATCGTTGTGTGCTGCGGCCGCAATGGGCGGCTGTGCTCAAGTGCCGGGGATGCCGGGCAATTTTATGTTGCCGGTCCGGGAAATCGTAGCTCACGCCGTATGCGAATTGCGGTTCGCTTTGCAGGATGCCAAGATCTATCATCCCTCCTTCCTAGCCCATCCCTGGGCGATCAGTATAACCGTTACCCCGAAGGTCGACTCGGAGGTCAGTCTTCGCGCAGGCCTAACCGGCAAAAGCAGCAGCGTGTCAGTGCCATTCTTCAATACATGGGTGGCGGGTGCGGGGCCTGGTGCCGAATACGATATGAAGGGTCACACCGATGGTGGCGTCAGCTACATCGTGAAAAGCGGTCAACTACTGGACGACTCTAAATATCCGTTACCATGTCGGCGCGATAGCGCAAGCTATCATGCATTGGCCAGTAACCTGGGAATCTACGACTGGTTATCGCGCACAGCCGCAGCTGCCGAGGGCGACATAAGCAAGCTGACGAAAATCGACAAGCCGAGTTACAATTCTCAGATCGTTGCCACATGGGATGGTAGCGGCTCATTCACCTATAACCAGCCATTCGGAACCGACTTTCTCGGAGCGATGGGATCGTACAAAATCGATGAGTCCGTCGCGATACTTTTCACTGCCGAAGATAATCCTCCTAGAAGGCCGATTCGTACCCTTCCGGGCGGAACGCCGTACTCCAGCGTCAACGCTGGACCGGGCGTCTCGGCCGCCACTCAAAATCGGTTGGACATTCTTGGGCTGCAGCAATCGATCGTGAATCTCGAAACGGCCATCAATCGCAGAAGATGAACCTCATGGATGCCGATGCTTTTCTGATGATCGTGATGTTCTTCGTGACGCCGCCGGCTCTCAGCGAGAATAGGCCGTGGACACTCCAGTCGACGCAATCCTCGGAGTTTACTTCATGGGACGCGTGCAATGACGTCATCGAACACCAGCTAATCCCAGCGATGCAAACAACAGATACCGTTGCCTTGGTCGGATGGTGCGTACCTAAAGCGTTCAAAGGAAAGGCTCGCAACGAAGTGTTCAATCCCGATGGGACGTCGCGAAGTGATCGAAGGTTACTGATAAAACAATTTGCTCAAGACCCAGCCAAAAAGAAAGAGTTTGGCTCCTGTTATTCCTTTGTCCCCGGCTCGGGAGTGACGACTCGCGTGCTCGGGCAGTGCGAGAACATCAGGCCGCATTAAGCGCGCTTGACATCCGATCGTGGTCGGTCGTCATTTGCGTGGGCACTTCGCCGTGTCGTTAGGATCGGCCATGCACGCAGAAATCCAATCCCTATATGCGGTCACGCGAGTGTAAACGCCGAATTTGTTCTGAACGCCGCACTTGTCGCCCCAGCCGACGATTCCTAATTGCACCGCATCGTCCTTGAACGGATGATAGGTTAAAGGCCCGCCGCTGTCGTCTTGGCAGGAGTCCTTATTCTTCGCGCCGGCGCAGAGCATTCCGTCCGTGATGGCGTTGTCATAGCTCTGCGAACGATTGCATTCCTCTCGGCTGCGAAATGGAACATCGACGAAGAGCAAGCCGGGAACTGGCTTTCCGCTGGCCTTCGTCAAACCAAAACCCGAAGCAGTAACTTCGGCATTGGGAAGCGCAACCGACGCCTCGGTCGCAGCGTCGATTAGGGGTAGCGGCTGAATCTGCGAGTTCATCTCGAAGGGTTTGAAGACCTGGACCAAGGCAACATCGTTGATAGGATGCGGACCGGCCACCAGGTGCGAGTCGTCGGTTGCATATTTGTCGTGGATGATGATCCGCCTAACGCTTCGCGTCTGACCGGTCTTCCTCAAGTCAGTCGTCCCCGCTACGATCCGAACGTCGGTCGATTTCAAATCCTCCATGCAATGACCGGCCGTCAATATCCAGTCCGGGGCGACAATCGATCCTCCGCAGAAGTGAGCATCCACCCCGCCGGGTATCCATGAGACCTGGAGGGAGGTCTGCCATTTGAAAGTCCCCTGAGGTGCCGCGCGCCCACCGATGATCTTCCGGTCGGTGCTCTGCAGGTAACGACGGGCTGCCTCGAGATAGGGGGACGAGCCCTTGAGCTGGTCCGCCGTTAGTTCGTCGGCGTGAGAAAGCGAGCAAAGCATCGCTAGGCTAACTGACACAGTCGCAATAAGTATTTGAGCGACGTCGAACGCGTGTCTCGGTCGCCTCTTCATTTTGACTCCCGATTTATGGCCATGGTTACGCGGGCCGCATTTTCAGGTGTGTCACCTTTGCCCTGTTCGATGATCCCACCGATGAGAGTATTCTGAATGCCGAGACCCATCAATTGCGATCGGATTCTTGTCAGGCGCAATCGTGAGGACTCAGCCGCGTAAGACTGATCCGCAGCGGAGGGTGGTCGAATACGGATGCTGACACCCACTATGTTCTTCGCGCCCAGTTCGCTGACAGTACTCGAAAGGGCGGCGAAGTTTGGAGGAGATAGAATATCGCCGCTGCCAAAAGTAACATCCGCGGTGCGCGTTTTAGCCGCTGCCAGGTTGCGTAGGTCGGGAACGGCTGCGTCGGGAATGTATAGTGTCTTTCCGTCAAGACTGGATGCTTCGATCCAATTCGTCTGTCCGACTCTCAGGAAGTTGCTAACGGTAAAGCTGTCGCCTTTGTTCAGGGTCAAATTCTTCGTTCCTGAGAGGCTCGGCCTATCGAACGTGCTGATCGTCGCCCGCGCCGTGACGAAAGGCTTCGAAAAAGTTCCTGCCTCGGTAACGTTGGACGATTGAGCTCCAGCAAACTCGAGATTCCCGGTAAGTCCAGGAACCACTGTAGCTAGGGTCGCGCCTGACTTGTTTGCATCCACTGGAAACACGCGCGAACTAATGACGGTAGAGAACTTACCGACATTCTCGACGGCGAGAGGATTGATCTGGCTAGTAGATGTTTTCTTGGGTTCCTTCTCTCGATCTACAAGCCACTGTCGAGCGGCCGCCACGTATCGGGACCCGGGCAGGCGGCGAACATAGAAGTTGGCATCCTGCTCCGTCCCGGCTGTCAGGATAGCCTGCCAGCTCGCTTTTTCCTCCTCAAGCACTTGGAGTGAGGGGGCGGGATACAGAGCACCAGTATACACACCGCCAACTTCGGGAATCTGGTTACCTTGTGTCGCAAGTTGGACTGCAATGGTTGCCAGTCGATGGGCTTCGATAATGGGCTGTCCAGATTGATCAAGATACTTCAACCAGTAGCCGGTATATTTGCTGTTTTGAGTCTCGCTGCCGCTTCCTTCAGCGGAATAACCCTCCTGCGCGGCAAAGAAAAGAAGAGATGACGCACCTTGCAAGAGATCTACCTTCTTCTGAAGGGCGTCGGCTTTCGACATTGGAAACTTGGGGGCGTCGCGACATGCATCTATCACGATCGTTGCTTGGCCAGCTCCCACGTGGTCAATGATCGTTACGACTTCTGCGACGGAAACGTTGAGGTCCTCTGGATCGACCGGACTGTCACTCCCCGGTTGCTTTGGCGGATCGGCGTTGTCGGCTGTCGATGGGACGATGAAGTTTCGTCCCCTGAACCAGAACCCATGTCCTGAATAGTAAAACAGGACGATATCTCCTCGCTTGACCGAGCTGAAAAAGAACTTCAGATCCGTCCGCAATCCGTCTGCATTCCGCTTTGCCTCGTCGGTAGCGATGGTAACAACGAAGCCGAGATCGGCTAACTTTGCCTTGACGGTCGTCTCGTCTTTGATCGAGCTAGGAAGTTTGTCTTCATGGTCGTAGTCGCTGATGGAAAGTACGTAAGCCTTTCTTGGTACGGGCCGCTCAAACATGTACTTCGAGGGCTCATCCGCAAGGCAATTCGCCGCAAGGCAAACTAAAGCCATCAGCGGCGCTACCTTCGAGAAGCATTTCATCTCAAAGCCCCAAATTATGAGATCCATTTCAGCATGATCATCGTCCTAATGCAACTTCTCGTAGTTCCCGTCCGACTTCAGTCGCCGAACGCTGGAGGGCACGGGAGCATGTAGCTTGAAATGGCATGTGCGCACTGAACCGAGTTGGCGGAGGGTGATCGCCGGCCTATCGCGTCTCGGTCCGCGCATCCATCGGCTGCGCGGGACGCTGATTGTTTCGGAGGAAGCCGGCCTCGGGAGCGACCCAGGCAATGATCTGCGTCTGCGCGCCCTTTTTGCCGTCGCAGCCTGTCGGTGGGCACGAACCGAAGTGCTGTCGATCATCTGGATGTCGTCGTGGCGTGCAGCGGTGATAGCGTCCGTCATCCGATCCCTTACCAGCGTGCTCAATAACGATTTGTGCAGCGGGCGGCTCAGGATCGGGTGCAATACAGCTTGACGCTTGATTACCGGCATGCACACGCATAGGTTTTGTAGCCACATCGCGCGCGAGCGGCTTCAGAGACCTTGTAGGGAGGTTAGCGTGAAGTACGAATGGCTAGTTGGCGTGACCAACCGGAGCGGAAAGCCAGCTACGGGGCTTTGCGTGATGTTTCAGCCGTCTTCCGGAGAATTGGCCGTCAGTCCGTTGAGGGACGAACTGGCGGGACAAATTGATGTAGTTCGAGACATGGAGGAAAAAGGCTTCGTATTGACATGCGAAGGGGGGGCAATTGCACCCGACCAACAGGTAGTCTTTAAGGGCCTGAGTTCTAATAGCTCATTGCATTTTCAAAGAGGGTACTGGATTTCTGGTGAGGCTCTCTCAGAGCACGCAAAGACGAGTGTGAGCCCGAACGACGTCAATTTGCAGTCTGTTCAACCACCAAAACGAAACTCGCTGATTTTCTCCGTGATTGCAGTCGTCGCATTAATAGGCTCGCTCTTGACCATCCTACCCTTGCGACTATCGAAGGATGTCCCACCACGTCCAACACACCACGATTTTGCTCCTCCAGATCTAGAAGAAAGTCTTGCTGAAGCGTTGCGGTTTAATAACGACTCCAAGAATCTCGCGGGGACCATTGCCAGCAAGATGAAGAGCTTTCCAGTGGAATACAACAGGCCAGAGAAGTTGTCGCTCGGAGATTCGACCGCAGTCCAAGTCGTGATCAAAACCAACGAACACCAGCAGACCGCATCATACTTTACCGGCTTTGAAGGTGAGGTGCGCGACGCCACCGTACGTGTAGCGCGCGACGTATCTGCGGAATTGACCGGGCCGCCGGACCGACTGCAGATTACGCTTCGGGGCGACAAGATGAGGACGATTTTGTCACCAGACCCGATTACTTGGATTTGGGACGTCAAGCCTCTGAAGCCGGGGAAGGCCCAAGTCACTCTAGAGGTGACGTCGTACATCAAATTCGAGCCCACCCGGATCCGCCCCGTTCCAATCAGGGTGCTCCAAGACACTTGGACTGTGGATGCGAGCGGGATCGAGTGGGCGAGGTATCAGATCGAGCAGATTGAACCGATCCGGACATTCATCTTCACGATGGTCGCGGCTATAGTCGGCGTCATGGCCTGGTTCGGGTTTCGGGGATGGGGCAAGCGCAAGGACAGTTTCGAAACGTAAGTGGAATGCGCATGAAATTTCCAGAAAAGATCGCGGGGATCGATATTTCAAAGTTCCGCGATCTCTTTAAGGCCTTTATTGAACATGAAAACGTGCCCCGTTGGGAAAATGGTCTGCCCGTAATCGCAGAACGGAAGATCACTGCTGAGCTGATCGAGGCTTCATTGAACGTATCCGCTTCGGAGGCGAAAAGTATCCACAAGACGCTCGTGGTGGAAGAATGGATATTTCCTGACAAACTCGTTCCTAGCCGGAAAGGTATGGCGCTCGCACAGCACGTTGACCGGCCACCACTCCCACGCGAGATTGCTCTCGCAATTCTTGATCGAGTGCTCGACTGGGCTGATCACATTAACGCAGACCCGGCAGAGCGCGTGAAATTGAAAGCCATCCGTCTTTTCGGCAGCCTGGAGCGAGGCGAAGCAGAGGTTGGCGACATCGACCTCTTTCTCGAGTTCACCACATTCGATCTGGGCGAGGACCTGCAGCCGGAAGATATGGAGCGCGAGAGCGAACTGGCCGAGGATTTGAGGAACATTTCAGAGTACATCAGTCCAGCGGACGAATTAAGTCGGCAAATGATGTCGGATGTGGCGTCACGGCAGATTTTTCCGCGGCCGTCATCCGGATCAAAATAGGTGAACGCGACCAAAGGCGGCTTCATCTACCGGTGGATTACCCCATCAGCGGAAGAGAACAGCGGCGGCCACTCGCCCCAACATCCTTGGGCGTTTGCTTTTCTTACTACCTTCTTTTCTGGCGAGGCCTCTGGCGAGGACGCGCGCCACCTGTGCGGGCCGCCACTTGCCCTTGCCGCGCACCGTCGGGATGCCCTGCGCGTTCAGTCCCGCAGCGACGGCGTGAAGGCTTGCGCGGCCGCTCTCCTGCGGCGCAGAATTCCAGCTGTTTGTGCCCCTGGACTGCCCCAGCATGGCTGGAGTTGTCGAGTACGGATCGGCAAGTCATCTTGTTCAAGAGTGGTTCTCGAGCACTGCCCGTCCCTTCAGACGCCTCGAAATGGATCGAGATTGACCGTTCGAGCGGCCTATACAGTGGTACACAGCGGTGGTCACAAAACTTGACCGGTCTTTCTTGGAATCCTTGTTTTTCGGCGATTTTAGCTCGATCGCGGCATGGGGGAAGGGAGTCCCACTCTCTCGGCTGACCCGCTTATTTCGCTCCGACCGAGCGCGCTACCTTGCGCTTTTCCCTCACAGCCTTGGAGGCGACGACTTCGGCATTGGTCCGACGATGTCTCTTGTGAGGCGCAGGCGACTTGTCTAAGGCGGCGATCCTGAAGCGCGGATACTTCTCAATTTCCGCGGACATCGTCCTGATCCAACGGTCGCCGTAGTCGTTGCCCGCGTTCGAATCCTTCGGACGGTGACCCGTGATGAAGCCTTCGACCTCGCGATCCATCCCGACGTGCCGCGCCACGCTCTTGAACAGATGGCGCCAGGCGTGGCTCGGCTTCACGCCGACCGGGATGCCAAGGCCGTGCACCCATTCGCCGATCCGTTCTGCGACCTTCTTGAACTGCGGATTGCCGGACTTGCCGCCGCGGCCGCGATCCGGATCGTAGAAGAGCGGCTTGCCCCGTTTGCGGCGTTCCTCGACGTAGGCGAGGAAGCCCTGCTCGATCACGTGCGAATGGATCGGTACGACGCGCCATTGCGCCGTCTTTTCGAGCGACGGCTTGATGGTCATACACCAGATGCTGTTGGTGACGGAAGAGATGTCGTCGGGATGCAGGCTGGTGAGCTCATTGACGCGTGCGCCGCTGTAGGCGCACAGCCACGCCAGCCAGCGCCGCGCCGCCCTCATTTCGACGGAAATTAGAGGGCTCGGAGCGGCGAGGGTGCCGGTCAGGATGAGCTTGGCTTCCTCCGGCGTGAAGCCCTTTCGCGGCGGCTGCTGTTGCTGCGCTTCGGTCGCGGTCGCATCCGACTTGTCCTCGCGGACCTTCAGCCGCAGAAACGGGTTCTGGTCGAGCTTGCGCCGCTCCACCATGAAGCCGGCGGTAGCCGACAGGGCGGCCACCCAGACGTCCTTGATCGACTTGTGCGCATATTTGTTCTCGATCAGGCGGTCTATCCAATCGTAACCGTCGCCGGTCGTAATGTGCTTCAGGTCGCGGTGGCCCAGGAAATTGCAGAACGCCTTGATCTTCGGCCGCCAGCGCTTCGCCGTGGGCCCGAACTTGCCGCCCTTAAGGCCGCCCTTGACCGCGAATTCCTCGAACGCCCTGATGAAGTCGAGCGCGGGCGTCGTGCGCCGCGGTGCGCCCTCGAGTTCCGGACTCGGCCGATAGTCGCCGGCGAGGGCGCGCTCGACATCTTTGGTGGCCTCGTTCCTGGCTCTGACTAGCAGTGGCTTGAGACGCTCGATGTTCTCCATCGAGGCCTCGTATCCGCCGCTCTCAAGCCATTGCTCGGCGTCCTCCTGCAGGGACTGATCATCCCGGCAGGACAGCCTGAGCTTGCGGAAGCCGGTCGGCGGCTCCTTGATCCAGGCGTCGCGGATATTGAGGTGCGCGGCGGCGCGCAGCGCGTGCAGATCCTGGTGGGTGAGCTTGAAGGGAGCGGGTTCGAGTTCCAGGTCGTGGTCCCGGGTGGACGGCCGGCCGGCTCGGAGGCGGCCCCATTCGGCCTCGATCGCGGCGTTGACAGCCCCAATCCGAATATTGGCCTTCCGCTCGTCCTTGGTTTTGAGGCTCGCCCATACCTCGGTCTTGCCGACCAGGGCGCGCAACCCCGACGGCACCTTCTTGCGTAACCAGTAAAATTGCGAGGTCGGGCGTTTTCGCGGAGTCGGCATCTTGATCGTCGGCATGGTGGAGCACCTCGGTGTAGCACCGGCCGTCCGGGAACTCCTGAAATGAAGGATAAACTTTAATTGAAGGGGTTGGCGCCTCCGATCGGAGGAGAGTCCCTCCCTTTCCGCCATTCTGTTTCGAGCCTGTTCACTGACGGGATTGGACGATCGACCTCTCCTTCACCAATGGAAGCGCCTCACGCTCGGAACAGAGCATCAACGTTTCGGTGGATCCATGCAAACAGTTAGGCGAACCGCGCTTCCGGCTCGCCGCAGGTTCTGGATCCGCGCGCCCTTGCGCTTTAGCCGACTTTCCTGAGTAAGGAGGAGATCAAGGCCGAACGACCTCATGCTTCGTTTGTCGCTGCCGGGCGCAACCTGAATTCGGACCGCACGATCGGTTGCGGTATCTCAATTTGCATGTGATTAAAGCCTCCGAGGTCGCGTAGTTGGGCGTCGACAGCTTTCCTTTGCGAAGGGTCGATCGATCGATAGTGCTGCAATACTCGTTGGAGCATCCATTGCGGATAGGGATACACGCATCGAGATCCCCTCCTGCCTCTCAGCTCGAAATCTTGCAGGCCGATGGTCTTTGGAAAGGGGACCCCCGCATTGTCCCGGGACCATGAATCCACACGATCCACGATCTCGCGCAGAACGGGAAATTGGTCATGGAAGATTGCTCGCAGAATCGGATTCAATGCAGTCGAGACTTGATCGTTGGGCAAGAAGTCTCCGCTCCTCGGTTTCGGCTCAAGCATACGCTCGACCCACTGAACTACTCTCGGAGCAATGCTCTTCATGAGCCGACCCGACAATGGATCGCGATTTAGGACAGCGTACAATCCGCCGAAGAAGCTGAAATCAGCGATCGAAGGCCGCGATCCGAAGAGAAACTCATAATCTCGAAAATGTTCATTCAAGGCTCCGAGGAATTCCTCGTAGGCCTCCTCGATCGCCGGCCCCGTATTGGCGTCGATTCCGAAGAGTCCGACCCAGCCTCCGAAGATGCGGGCCTTCTCGAGCCCGGCTTCCCGCTGCTCTTGCGGAGAGCCGGTAGGGCGCGCTTGCTTTCCGAATTCTTCGATCGCGAATTCGCGGTTTTCAGGTTTGGTCCACCTGTAGTGGATCGCGGTCATTATCAACCATTCGTCCCCGTAGAGCTCCATCAGGAGGGCGGAGAGCCTCTGCCAGGGCTCGACGGGATGGACGGGCGCTTGTGGGTAGCGATCCTCTAAGAGGTCTATAATTTCAGTGCTATCCTGTACCACCTTTCCGTCTGGCGTGACGAGGGTCGGAATCATCCAGACGCCGGTGCGAGCGACGATAACGTTCCGGTATACCTCTTCGGTGGTCAAGATTTCTTCGTAGGGAATTGCCTTATACCGCAGATACGCGCGAACCTTCGCCGTATAGTACGATGTAGGGGTTCCGTAGAGCTTGTACATTTCACTCATGACGCTGCCACCAACTTGTAGTGCTCCCGTTTCACTGGTCGAGCCACCCTGAAGTCCAGGCCGCAGTTTGGTCCTATCGACGAAAGGAGCGAATCCATTTCGGCTCTGTCAGCATCTTTGGCCGACTGATACGCTGCCAACGGCCTCTGGATCATGAACTGTATGCAAGTCCAGACATTCCTGTCCTCAGTGACGCCGCCGATGGTGAACTTGTGCGTGCCCAGGAAGCGGGGAACGGGCTCTCCAGGGTGGCCCTCGATCCAAGCGGCCACACGTTCGACAGTGTCGTAGGCCACCGGAACGTATTCCTCGAAAGCGTGGAGAAGCATCGGGAGCAACGATGCCGGCACCTCATCGTCGGGTAGGAACGCCCCTTCGCTCGCGGGCACGGAATTCATCCTCTCGACCCAGCGAACGACGCTTGGCGCCGAGCGCTTGATCAGCGCATGCGAATACGGATCGCGATACAGATGCCCGTAGAGCGGCCCCATGAAAGTGAAGTCGGCAGTACACGGCTTCGTACCGAGAAGATAAGGGTAGCGGTCAAAGTGCGCATTCAGCCAGCCCAATAGTTTTTCGGTCCAGGCCTCGAACTGAGGGATGGTTCTTTTGGTCACACCGAGCGCCGGCAGACGATCCCGCGTCCACGCCGAGCTGCTATCGCCCAGAGCCGCCTGACTCTCCAGGCTGAGCGTCGGCTCGTACATCCGACCGAATTCCCGGATGAGATATTCGTGGTTGTATTCGGGAAATCCCCATCTGTAGTACATCGCGGGAATACGCACCCAGTCGTGGGCATAGGCCTCGAGCAGTAGAGCGGCAAGGCGCTGGCGAGCGCCCGACGGGTAGACCGGCGCGTTGGGAAAGTGCATTTCCAATGAATCGATGATTTCGGTGGAGTCCTGCAGCAGCCTGCCGTCGGGAGTTCTGACCACAGGCATCATCCTGAACCCGATCGTCGGCACCAAGAGCTTGTCGTAGACGTAATTCGACGCGACCACTTCCTGAAAGGGGATGTTCCTATAGATCAGATAAGATCGGACCTTGGCGCTATAGTTGGAAATCTGAGCGCCATACAACGTGTAGATGTCGATCATGTTGTCGATCTCCGAGGTGTAAGCTCAAACGACGTTCCGCGGATCCGTCACTCGGAACGTCGCGCGCCCGGCTATCGGGCGCGGGTTCTCGTCCGCCAACCTATTGGTTCGCCCGAGCGTTCTTCACGTAAGGGCAACCGCCTTCGCTGAGAGGTCGGAATGCTTCGTTGCCTGGAATGACGGATAGGAGCTTATAGAAGTCGAACGCATATTTGGATTCCGCGGGGCTCTTGACCTGCATCACATACATATCGCGCAGCACCCTGCCGTCCTCACGGACCATGCCGCCGTGCGTGTAGAAGTCGTCGATCGGAATCTTCTTCATTTGATCGACCACGGTTAGCGCTTCGTCAGAACCTGCGGCCTTGATCGCCTTCAGATAGTGCAGAACGGCCCCGTAGACACCGGCCTGCATCATATTGGGAACTTTGCCGCCGTTTCGCGCCATGAACCGCTTGCTTCAGGCGCGCGTTTCGTCGTCCATATCCCAATAGAAGGAAGTCGTTACGACCAGGCCTTCTGCCGTCTTCAGGCTGAGGCTATTGATGTCCGTGATGGTCACCAAGAGTCCGGCGAGTGTCTGGCCCGCCTGAGTAAGCCCGAACTCGGACGCCTGTTTGATGGCATTGACAGTATCGCCGCCGGCGTTTGCCAGCGCTACAACGTTCGCTTTCGAGGATTGGGCGGTGAGCAGGAAAGAGCTGAAGTCCGGCGTGTTCAGCGGATGACGGACACCGCCTACGATCTTGCCTCCCGAACTCTCGACGAATGTTGTGATGTCGCGCTGCATGGCCTGACCGAAAGCGTAGTCGGCCGCCAGAATGAACCAACTCTTGTATCCCTTTGACGAGAGGCCGGAGACCAGTCCCTTGGACAGCGAGTAGGTATCATACGTCCACGCTATCCCGGTCGGAGAACAAGACTTGCCGGTCAGATCGGACGTGCCCGGCCCGGACATCAGGAACACGCGTTTCTTTTCGCGAGTGATCTCCTGGACGGCCAATCCGACGGAAGAAGTCGGCACGTCGGCGATGGCATCCACGCCGTCTTGGTCGATCCACTTCCTGACGATGGCCGAACCCACATCAGGCTTGTTCTGGTGGTCGGCAAAGATCACCTTGATCGGCCTGCCCAGCACAGTTCCGCCGAAGTCTTCTACCGCCATCTGCGCTGCGATGACGGACCCTTGCCCGGTGATGTCTGAATAAAGGCCGGACTGATCATTGAGCACTCCAATCTTCACCGCATCGTCGGAAATCTGGCTGAAAGCCTGTCCTGACGAAAAAATCGGCCCGCCGAGAACGGTGGCGGCAGAAAAAAGCGTGCGCGATCCGATCATTTGTTTCCTCCCTGATGAAGGCCGGACTCGTGCCATGGAGGCGAAGTTCTGTCAAATTTCGCATGATATATAAAATATGAATTCTGACGAAATTGAGAAAATGTAGTTGAATCAATGCGTAAACTTATTCGTGCCGGCCTTGCTTCCTGTAATTTCGCATGATAGGCAACATGCCAATATCACTTTGACAGTGCTTGATGATGCAGATGTTCGAAAATCCAACCTCTCAAATCGCCTCGAATGGACCTTCCTCGGTCCGGCGGGAGTTCCATTTCGAGGGGCAGGCGGAGAGGGTCGTGAAGTGTTTCGCGGACCGTCCCGCGACGCTGGACGATCTATTCACTTCGGCCGCCCGACGGTTTCCTGACGGCGAAGCCCTCGTAGCGGGGTCCGATCGTCTCTCCTACCGAGATCTCGACGTGCGGGTGAGCCTGGTCGCGTCAGGAATTCGATCTCTGGGACTGAAGGACGGCCAACGTGTCGCCTTCGCTCTCGGAAACCGCATCGAGTTCGTGGAGATGCTTTTGGCCTGCGCGAGGATCGGGGTCGTCGCCGTCCCCCTGAATATCCGCATGCGCCATAGAGAGATACTGCATGCGCTGCGCGATTCGGGGGCGACTGCAATCGTGTTCGAAACGGCGTTGACGGATCAGATCCCGCCAGTGTCGGAGACGCCCGCGTGTCGCATCCGTATCGTCGTGGGGGATGGAAACGGCGAGTCGCTTGCCTATCAAGCGGCGTTCTCCGATCGTGAGTTGTCGAATTTCGTCGCCACGCCCGCGGCGGAAGAGGCGGTGTCGGCGATCGTCTACACGTCCGGCACCACCGGCAAGCCAAAGGGAGCTTCGATCACGCAGATCGGCTTCATTCATTCGGCGATGTCCTTCGAAAGAGTTGCTGAGTTGAAGCAGGGGGACCGCAGCGTTGTCGCCGTTCCTGCGAGCCACATCACTGGTATGGCTGCCGTCATCTATCCGGTCCTGCATGTCGGGGGCTGCCTTGTTCTGATGCCCGAGTTTCGGGCGGCCGATTTCGTGGACCTAGCGGTCGCAGAGAAATGCACATATGCATTCCTGGTGCCGGCTATGGTCAATCTCGTCCTGATGAAGGTCGATCTCTCGGGCCGAGACCTGACCGCCTGGAGGCTGGTCGCCTTCGGCGGTGCGCCTATGCCACCCGCAACGATAGATGCAATTGCCGCGACGCTTCCGCGACTGAAGTTGCTCCACGCCTACGGTGCGACCGAAACGACGGCCGCCGTAACGGCGACGATGGTACCTTCCGATTCCAGTCGGCTTCGGCAGCAAAGCATCGGCCGGGCACTGCCGTGCGCAGAAATCAGGATCATGGACGAAATCGGCCGCGAAGTCCTCGCCGGACGGTCCGGCGAATTATGGATCGGCGGACCGAGCGTCATTGCGTCGTACTGGGGTAACCCGCAAGGCTCCGAGGATAGTCTGCGTGGCGGCTTCTGGCGTTCGGGAGACGTCGGCTGGGTAGACGACGACGGCTACGTCTTCATCGGCGACCGCAAGAAAGACATGATCAACAGGGCCGGGTTCAAGATCTACTCGACCGAGGTCGAGGCCGTACTCATGAACCATCCGCTCGTTGACTTCGCGGCCGTGGTCGGCCGCCCAGACCCAGTCCTTGGCGAAAAGTCGCACGCATTCGTGGTCGGCAGCATCGGCTCCGAGCTGGAAACGATACGGGATTACTGCGCCACACAACTCTCAGACTACAAGATACCGGATGCGTTCACGGTAATCGACGGCGAAGATCTTCCCAGAAACGCCTCGGGAAAGGTCTTGAAGGCCGCATTGCGTGAGCGACTCCTAGCGGAACAGCCGAACGTCAAGGCCTGAAGGCCGATCAACGAACAGATAAGAAAGCTCGAAACAATGAAGCCCGACACCCAAGATTGGCACCGCCTGGCGAAAACGCTCGTCTTTAGAAGCGACGCTTTCATCGACGGAAAATACGTGAAGGCGGTGTCGGGCGAGACATTCGAATGCCGAAGTCCCATAGATGGAGGCGTCCTGACCACGGTCGCGGCCTGCGCGGAAAGGGATGTCGATCTCGCTGTCGCGGCGGCCCGTCGGGCCTTTGATGCGGGCGTCTGGCGTGACATGCCGCCGAAGGAAAGAAAGAAGGTGCTGTTTCGGCTCGCCGATCTCCTCGTTGATAACAGCGAAGAGCTCGCGCTGCTCGAAACGCTCGATATGGGCAAGCCGATCCGCTTTTCCGCTGCGGTCGACATCCGGACGGCTGCCAACTCCATCCGATGGTCGGCCGAAGCGATTGACAAGCTTTACGGCGAAATTGCTCCGACAGGGCCGCAGGTGCTCGCTTTGGTCAATTGGGAGGCGATCGGCGTCGTCGGCGTCGTCGTGCCGTGGAACTTCCCCCTGATCATGGCCGCCTGGAAAGTGGGACCTGCGCTGGCTGCCGGCAATAGCGTGGTGTTGAAGCCTGCTGAGCAATCGCCACTGTCGACGATCTTTCTCGCCGAGTTGGCGGTTCAAGCCGGAATTCCCGCCGGCGTATTGAACGTCGTGCCCGGCTTCGGACAGACGGCTGGGAAGGCGATTGGTCTACATTCGGACATCGATTTCGTGGGCTTCACGGGTTCGACCGAGGTAGGGAAGCTGTTTCTCAGCTATTCGGGTCAATCGAATATGAAGGGTCTGAGCTTGGAGTGCGGGGGCAAGTCTCCGAACATCGTATTCGCTGACGCTCCTAACTTGGACGTAGCAGCCAAAGCCGCAGCTTTCGGCATCTTCTTCAACCAAGGAGAGATGTGTACGGCGGCGTCGAGGCTGCTCGTCCAAAAGAGCATCAAAGACGAATTCCTCGAGAAGGTGATAACGATCGGCAAGACGATGCAAGCCGGCGATCCGCTCGATCCGAAGGTTAAAATGGGCGCGATAGTCGACGAGCGGCAGATGCATCGCGTTCTCGGCTACATCAGGAGCGGCGTGAACGCGGGCGCGCGCCTCGCCCTGGGAGGCAATCAAGTCAGGTCGGAGACAGGCGGCTTCTACGTCGAGCCGACTATATTCGATGACGTGGCATCGGAAATGACGATCGCGCGCGACGAAATCTTTGGACCGGTATTGTCCGTCCTGGCCTTCGATGACGCCAACGACGCGCTTCGGATCGCAAACGATACGATCTACGGTCTCGGCGCCGGCGTGTGGACGAAGGATTTCGCCACGGCACACCAAGTTTCTCGCAAGCTGCAGTCCGGGACGGTTTGGGTCAATTGCTACGACGCAAGCGATGACACCGTGCCTTTCGGAGGCTTTAAGCAGTCCGGCATCGGGCACGACCGATCGATGCATGCGCTCCGAAAATTCTCCCAGATGAAGACGACTTGGATGAACATCTCTGCCTGAGAAGACGAACCGGGAGAAATCAAAATGACCAAGCGCGCAGAGCAGAAAGTCGAAACGCGAACCCGCATCGTCGACGCGGCGGCGAAACGCTTCCTTATCGATGGAATAGAGGGGGCGACGATCTCGAAGGTCTTGGGGGACGCGGGACTGACGCACGGGACCTTCTATGCCCACTTCCAGTCGAAGGAAACCTTGCTCGCCGAAGCTTTCTTGACCGCCGCAGCCGAGACCTCCGAACGGTGGATCGTGGGAGTTTCGGACCTGTCGACGAACCAAGGTATCGGCCTTCTTCTCGCGCGGGCTCTCGGAAATGCTCATCTGAAGCACCCCGAAACAGGTTGTCCCTTCGTGGCTGCTGGTTCGGAGATCTGGAGAAGCCACAACGAGATTCGTAAGGCCTATGAGGAGGGGATGCTCGCTGTAGCTGCCAAAGTTGCCGACTCGCTAGGGGACCAAGCGGACGTCGACCACGCCATCGCAATCCATGCGATCTGCATCGGAGGGCTAACTATGGCCCGTTCCGTCGCAAGCGAAGAAGTCTCACTGAGAGTGCTCAGGGCGTGCCGGCAATTCGTGCTCAAGAGATTGCAGAAGAGCGCGGAAGCATAACGATTGGAGACCGGAATGGCGATCGAAGACCTCAATGTAAAAGACCTCGAAGCGTTGCCGGACGACGCGCCTGTGTTGATGCTCAACCTTGTGCGTCTGAAGGAGAAGGCTTCGAGCGGCGAAGGGTCAGGCTGGGACGCGTATCTAAGATACAGCGCGGCGACCGCCCCAATGATCAAGGCTCGCGGCGGCACCATTGTCTGGGCTGGAAAAGCGGAAGCCGTCGCGTTGGGCGTCGCCCAGAACAACGTCTGGGATTTCGTCGCGCTAGTCCGATATCCCTCTCGCGCCGCGTTCATCGACATGATGACATCCGATGAGTACGTGCAATCCGCCAATCCCCATCGCGTCGACGGTGTCGTCGAGCACGTTATCGTGGCGACCCGTGAAACCTACAGCAAGCTCAAGGGACTCTGACAAGTGTATTCCCTAAAACACGGAACGTTGGCCGTAAACGGCGTCCGCCTGCACTACGTAGAGCAAGGGGCTGGCGCGCCAATTCTCTTTCTTCACGGCTTTCCCGAATATTGGGGCGCGTGGCGCACGATCATGAAGGAACTCGGCGATCAATTCCGGTCCATCGCGATTGATACGAGAGGTATCAATCTTTCAGGAGAACCCGAGGGCCTCGACGGCTATGCCGTGAAAGAACTTGTCGAGGACGTCGTGCAGACAATTGCTGCGCTGGGCTGCAAAAAGGTAACCTTGGTCGGTCACGATTGGGGTGGATTCATCGCATGGGAGATGGCGATACGGCATCCTGAGATGCTGGACCGGCTCGTAATTATCAACACTGCACACACCGGCATATTCGATAGAGAACTCCGAAAAGGCGAAGCGCAGGCGGCGGCGAGCAAATATATGCTCGCATTCCGCTCCCCGCGCGGCGAGGAATTGGTTTCGCGGAAAGATTTCGCGGGATTTCGTCGCGAGATCATCGACCCTCACCGTGCATCAGGAACGATGACCGAAGAGGAGGCCGCCGAGTACATAGCTCTTTGGAATAACGCCGGAAGCCTTACCGCCGGTCTCAATTACTATCGCGCGAACAAGAGCGGTCCACCTAGCGGTGACGATAACGAACCTAGATCCCTGCCAGACACCGTCATCTCGGTACCCACATTGGTCATATGGGGCGAGAAAGACGTCTACTTCACCCCTGACAATGCGGACCTCTTGCAAGAGGTGGTGCCCGACCTGACGGTGCGCCGGTTTGCTGAAAACGACCACTGGATTGTGCATCAGAAACCCAAGGAGGTGGCTGCTTTGATAGCGCAGTTCGCCCTAGGCAGATTGGCCGTCGAACATGCACGCTGAACCCTCATCGACTTCGGCCGGTATCAAGAAGACGATAGACGAAACGGAGTTTTCGTCTGTCGCAGCCGAAGCCCTACGTTCGTATGATCAGGATTTCCAGACGTTCTTTCTCGCAAAGCTGCTTGGTGCGGATATATCGTTCAGTGCCGACACCTGCGTCGTCACCGTTCGGGTGCGCGATTTCCTCAAAAATCCGCAAGGTACGCTGCACGGCGGTATCATCGCGACCATCTTCGACATCTCAATGGGGCATCTCCTCAATCATGCCTTGGGCGGAGCCGGAGTCACCCTGGAGATGAAAGTGCAGTACCTGCGGCCGGTGCGCGCCGGTGCGGTTACCTGCGAAGCTAGATTCAACAAGCAGGGCCGGACGATCAACTACCTCGAGGCGAAGATGTTCGACGCCGCGGGCGTGCTGATTGCGGCCGCAACATCGACTTGGCATCAACTTCCCCTGGCCGGCGCCAACCAATCCTGATGCTCGGACATTGTACCCGACTTCACAAGACAAAGGATTCTTACCGATGGAACTGAAACACAAGCGAGTGCTCGTAACCGGCGGCTCCAGCGGCATCGGGTTTGCCATCGCAGAAGCGATGGCCGCGAGCGGCGCCCGCATCGTCATAGTTGGCCGTGGAGAGACAAGATTGTCGGAAGCGGCGGCAAAGCTCTCTGCCGGCGGAAATAAAGTGGACTTCGTGGCCGGCGACGTGACGGTGGATATCGATCGTCGTTGCATCTTGTCGGAAGCGGTCGCCCGGCTTGGGGGGCTGGACATCCTCGTAAATAACGCGGGCGCCGTACGCGCGGGGCGTCTTGAGCTAATATCAGAAGCCGACATCCGCGCGATGATAGAGGTGGATCTGGTCGCCCCGATTCTGTTCGTCAGGGAGGCGTTGCCGCACCTGCGCAAGAGCGGCGAATCGCTGGTCGTCAACATCGCTTCCGCTGCGGCCCTGACCGGTGTGCCGTTTTACGGGACCTACGCCGCGGCCAAGGCGGGGCTCTCACGGTTCGGCGAAGCTCTCCGTCGAGAGCTGAAGGGTGAGGGTGTCCACGTCATGACGGTCTACCCTGTAGCAACCGACACCCCGATGATGGCCAGTTCGAAGGCAGGGGCCGATCTGGGTTTCGGGCGCGAGCCCGCGGAGGCCGTCGGCAAGGCGGTAGTTGAAGGCATCGAGGCTAACGCCATCGAAGTCATCCGTGGAGGCGAGGCGCGGGCAAAGGCCATCGTGCTCAATCGGGAAAATCCATTGGCGCTGGACGAGCGCTTCATGAGCATGAAGGCCGCCCTAGAGGAAGCCACGCGCGACCATCGAGCGTTCTGATGGCGTATGACTATGCCGTCATCGGAGGCGGGATTGTAGGCATCTCGACGGCTCGTTCGCTGTTGCTGAGTCAACCGGGAAGCAAGATCGTCGTGTTCGAAAAGGAAGGCGATCTTGCGAGGCATCAGACCGGCAGGAACAGCGGTGTCATTCACGCCGGTGTCTACTACCAGCCTGGCAGCCTGAAGGCGACCCTCTGCAAGGAAGGGGCCGAAGCGACCCTCAGGTTTTGTGACGAACACGGCATCGCGGTCGAACGCTGCGGTAAGTTGATCGTGGCGACCAATCAAGTCGAGCTCGAACGTCTGCGGGGGTTGGAGGAAAGAGCTGCAGCGAACTCTATTGGCTTCGAGCGTATCGACCAGGCAGAACTCTGCAGGCGCGAGCCGCGTATCGTCGGCCTTGGAGCCCTTTATATCCCCTCGACGGCGATAGTGAGCTACACCGACATCGTGCGCGCAATGGCAGTCGAGTTCACATCAAGCGGTGGTGAAATTCGACTGGGTGAAAAGGTCATCTCGGTGAGAGAAGAGATCGACGAAGTGGTCATTGCAACCGATGACACGGAGACTCGTGCACGGAAGCTGATCGCTTGCGCGGGGCTGTTCGCGGATCGGGTCGCCAAGTGGTGCGGTATCGAAGACGATTTCAGGATTGTTCCGTTTCGGGGCGAGTATTATCGGTTGGGGTCGGATAAGAACCGGATCGTCAACCATCTGATCTATCCAGTACCGGATCCGGCGCTGCCGTTTCTTGGCGTCCATTTGACGCGCATGATAGATGGCGGCGTGACGGTCGGTCCGAATGCTGTTCTGAGTCTGAAACGCGAAGGCTACAGTCGTTTTGCGTTCAGTGCTGCCGACAGCCTCCAAACCCTCACGTATCCCGGCTTCTGGCGCGTCATGCGTCAGAACATTCGTTCGGGTTCGGACGAACTCATGAATTCGCTGTTCAAGACCCGATATCTTGCTCAATGCAGGAAGTACTGCCCCGAATTGCGGGCGAGCGACCTGCACGATCACCCTCCCGGTGTTCGTGCGCAAGCTGTCATGAATGACGGCACTCTGGTGCACGATTTTCTCATTCGCCGTACCAAGCGAACGATCCACGTCTGCAACGCCCCTTCGCCGGCTGCGACATCAGCGATTCCAATCGGGAGAGAGGTCGCAAGGAGGGCAGAGGCTCTTTGCTGAACGGTTGGTAAGCGTCGGCTCCGCTACCGTCGCTTTCCCGGTTGAGTTACGAGCGCGTTGGCTCCGCGAATTGGTCCGGGGGCAATTTGCCGTAGTGATCGAGAAAGACCTGGTTGAACTAAGGGAGGCGCACGGCAACGGTGGGCACCTCCTCGAAGTAACGGAGCCACGCTCGCATCCCGGCCCGCTTGAAGTTCGGCCCGTCAGGCTGTCCGATCTTGCGAAATGCCGACTTATTCTTCCGAGCAGGAGCAACGGCCTTCGACGCAAGATCGAGGCAGCCTTCCGGCGCCTCAAGATAAAACCGCAGGTGCTCGAGATCGACAGCCACCCGGCGATGCTGGATCTGGTTCGGAACGGCGACGGGTACACAATCGTTCCGTCCTGTGCGTTGGCGGAACACGCGATCGACAAGCTATGGAACTCACCCGTAAGTCGATTGTCGATCACTTGGTCGATTGCCGTGCAAGAGAACAGAACGCAATCCCTCATCGTCAGGACGGTGGGAGACATTATCAGAAAGCGATTGGCATGCTGGGCCGGCGCAAGCGACACCGCGCATCTGCTCGTAAAGTGCAGGAACTAGAAGATCTCGAACGCGGACGGCAGCCCCCTTCGTCGATACGCTATATCTTGCGCCGGGCACCCACGAAGGCGTTGGCTATTTCGCCGGCGATACCCCGTCTGAACATCAGTACGCAAGCCACGAATATCACGCCCTGGATAACCGTAACCCACTGCCCGAAGCCGGCCAAATACTGCTGCATGGCAACTATCACGAAGGCGCCAATCACTGGACCGAAGATGGTGCCGAGCCCTCCGACCAGCGTCATAAGCACGATTTCGCCGGACATAGACCAGTGAACGTCGGTCAGCGACACGTTCTGCGCGACGAACACCTTGAGAGACCCCGCGAAGCCAGCCAGCGCTCCGGAAAGGATAAAGGCGAGGAGCTTGTACCGATCGGTCTTGTAACCGAGGGAAATTGCTCGCGGCTCGTTCTCCCGGATCGATTTTAGCACTTCGCCAAATGGAGAGTTAATCGTGCGAAATACAAAAAGATACCCGCTCAAGAAGCTGACCAGAACAAAATAATAGAGGATTGTCGGGTCGGAGAGGTCAAACATCCCGAACAAACGGCCTTGAGGGACGCCTTGGATACCGTCCTCACCATGGGTGAACGGCGCCTGCAGGTACAGGAAATAGACCAGTTGGGACAGAGCAAGTGTGATCATGGCGAAATAGATTCCCTGGCGACGGATCGCGACTGCGCCAGTAACGATGGCAAGCGCAGCGGATGCGGTTACGCCGACAAGAACGCCGAGCTCCGGCGAAAGGCCCCAAACCTTCAAGACGTGCGCTGACACATAACCGGCCGTGCCGAGGAACATCGCGTGTCCGAACGACAGCAGACCACCGAAGCCGATTAGTAGGTTAAAGGCGCAGGCAAGCAGCGCAAAGCAAAGTGCTTGCATGACGAAGATTGGATAGATGTCCGTGAAGGGAACGCACGAAAGCGAGACCGCCATCACCACAAATATGACCGTCTGGTCGTGAATCGCCCGTGGCTTCATCGGCAGGGCATCGTCGGTCGTTACTGTCATGTCAGGTCGCTCGCCCGGTTAGTCCCGTTGGCTTCACTAGCAACACCAGCACCATCAGGACAAACACCACGGTGTTGGAGGCTTCGGGATAGAAATACTTGGTCACTCCCTCGATCACTCCGAGAGCAAAGCCGGTGATTATTGAACCCATGATCGAACCCATGCCGCCGATGACGACCACCGCGAAGACGACGATGATAAGATCGGCGCCCATAAGCGGGCGTACTTGGTTTATCGGCGCCGATAGCACGCCGGCAAGCGCGGCCAAGCCTACGCCGAGCCCGTAGGTCAGTGTGATCATTCGCGGAACGTTGATGCCAAAAGCGCGTACGAGCGCGGGGTTTTCGGTGGCAGCGCGCAGATAGGCGCCAAGACGCGTCTTTTCAATCAAGAACCATGTCGCCAAGCACACCAGCAGCGAGAAGACGACAACCCAACCACGGTAGATCGGCAAGAACATGAAGCCAAGATTCATGCCGCCCTTAAGTTCATCCGGGATCGCATAGGGCAAGCCAGACGAGCCGAAATAGTTCTGGAATATGCCTTGCACCATCAGCGCAATGCCGAAAGTCAAGAGCAGCCCATAAAGATGATCGAGCCCGGCGAGCCACTTGAGCATGGTGCGTTCGAGGAACATGCCGAAAATGCCGACTGCTATCGGCGCGATCAACAGCGCCCACCAATACCCGAATCCGCACAAGCTCAGTAGGAAATAGGCGCAGAAGGCTCCCATCATGTAGAGCGCACCGTGCGCAAAATTGATGATATTGAGCATGCCAAAGATGATCGCGAGCCCTAAGCTTAGCAGCGCATAGAACGAACCGTTGATTAGTCCCACCAGAAGCTGTGCGTAGAGAGCATGCATTGGTTTGCCTCGAATTCAACCTCGGTTAGCTCGGTTCAGACGCCGAGATAGGTGTGGAGCTTGTCCATGTTGGACGACAGCTCGGAATTGGCAAAACCGTCGATCACCTTGCCGTGCTCGACGATGTAGTAGCGATCCGCGACGGTGGAAGCGAAGCGGAAATTCTGTTCGACCAGAAGGATCGTGAACCCTTCCGACTTCAGCCGCGAAATGGTGTGGCCGATCTGCTGGATGATGACGGGCGCGAGCCCCTCGGTCG
This sequence comes from Bradyrhizobium sp. Ash2021, assembly GCF_031202265.1. Lineage (NCBI taxonomy): Bacteria > Pseudomonadati > Pseudomonadota > Alphaproteobacteria > Hyphomicrobiales > Nitrobacteraceae > Bradyrhizobium > Bradyrhizobium sp. Ash2021. The sequence continues at coordinate 1,718,960 of NZ_CP100604.1, forward strand.
GCTCATCCAGCATCAGGAAGCGGGCGCCGGTGCGCAGGATTCTGGCGATCGCCAGCATCTGCTGCTCGCCGCCGGAAAGTTTTGTACCTTGGCTGTTCAGCCGTTCCTTGAGGTTCGGAAACAGATCAAAAATCTGATCGAGCGACAAGCCGCCGGGGCGCACGATCGGCGGCAGCAGCAGGTTTTCGCGCACGTCGAGGCTGGCGAAAATGCCGCGCTCTTCGGGGCAAAACGCGATTCCCATCCGCGCGATCCTGTCAGATGAGGTGCGGATGATCTCGTGGTTGTCGAAACGGATTGAACCCGTACGCTTGCCCATGATTCCCATGATCGACTTCAGCGTGGTGGTCTTGCCGGCGCCGTTGCGGCCTAGCAACGTCACCACCTCGCCAGCTTTCACGTTGAATTCAATGCCGTGAAGGATATGGGATTCGCCGTACCAGGCCTGCAGATCCTTGACCGACAGCACCTCGGTGCAGGCAGCCTGTGCGGGGGCGTCTGTCAATTCTGCCTCAGCCATGACCCGCCCCCAGATAGGCTTCCTTGACGCGTTCGTCCTTGGATAGTTCGGCGTAATTGCCCTCCGCCAGCACCTGGCCTCGCGTCAGCACCGTGATGATGTCGGAGAGATTCGCGACGACGGAGAGATTATGTTCGACCATTAGGATGGTGTACTTGGCCGAGATGCGCTTGATGAGCGCGGCGATCTTGTCAATGTCCTCATGGCCCATACCCGCCATCGGTTCGTCGAGCAGCATCATCTCCGGATCGAGCGCCAGTGTCGTCGCAATTTCGAGTGCACGCTTGCGTCCGTAGGGCATTTCGACCGCCGGCGTGTTAGCGAATTCGCTCAGGCCCACATCGTTGAGCAGTTCTTGGGCGCGGCCGTTAAAACGGTCGAGCACCGTCTTGGAGCGCCAGAAATCGAACGAGCTTCCGTGCTGCCGCTGCAGAGCGACGCGGACGTTCTCCAGCGCCGTCAAATGCGGAAACACTGCCGATATCTGGAACGAGCGCACGAGCCCGAGGCGAGCCACGTCGGCCGGCGCCATCGCGGTGATGTCCTGTCCCTTGTACAGAATCTGGCCCGCGGAGGGCTTCAGAAACTTGGTCAGGAGATTGAAACATGTCGTCTTGCCGGCGCCGTTAGGCCCGATCAACGCATGGATGCTGCCGCGGCGCACCCTGAGTGCGACGTCGCGCACGGCGAAAAAGCCAGCAAATTCCTTGGTCAATCCGCGTGTTTCAAGGATGAAATCGTGGGCCAAGGAAGACGTCTCCTGCTTTGAGGTTTTCGCTGGCCGAACTGGTACAGCATTTTGCATTTGACTCAAGGGCAAAATGATTGTCCTATAGGTAAAAGTGAGGTTGCAGATAATGACTGGCATTGACAGCGCGAAGGCCATTCCCGGCTACTACGACAGTCCTTGGCCGACCGAATGTGGGGGTCCGCGTCGACAGAAAGCCCCGCGTTCGGCGGGTCTGAATCTGTCCTCATCCTCAAAATTGAAGCAGACGTCGCGCGACAATGGCGAATGGAACGTGATGACCGTCCAACGGGCGCCGGGCGAAATCTTTCTTATGTATAACAATCACATTGACTCGCAGGAGAAGTACGGCGGTGTCGAGCGCATCGATAGCGTGTCGCTGGAAACCATCCGAAAATCCCCGCGACTACCCTCTGGAGGGCATACCTGGTGCGGCGGGATCGTCGCGCACGCAAACGGGTTCATCTACATCAACAACGGGGATCGATGCTTCAAATTAGATCCCGACTGCCACGTGGTGGCTGAGCGGAAGCTTCCGCAGGATTCGGCTTATAATAGTTTCCTAGTTATGGCTGATGGCCGTCTCGTTATGAAGAATATCGAGCGCGACGTTGGTAGGAAGTCAAAGTTCGTCGTTCTCGAGCCCGATCGTCTGGAGCAGGTCGGTCCCGAAGTGGACATTCCCGAGAACTCGATGGGCCGCATCGCGATGGACTCCACCGAGAATGGACAGATTGTCTACGTTCCAGGACGTCATCACTTCTACCGATACCTCTACAAGAAGGACGAGTTGTCTTTGGATGCCGATTGGCAGCCGCGCTACAGAACGCTTCCTGACGATCAGCAATCGTTTTCTTGGGATAGCTGCCTCTCAGACGGGGGGTGCTGGTTTCTGGACAATGGCGACAACGAGGCCAATGTCACGATTTTCAGCACGCGTCCGTTCGGAACCGAGCGACCGAAGAGAGGGTCCGTATTCAACGGCCTCGCTTCGAGCCCTCAGAAGCTGATGCGAATCGATATTCGCGATCCGAGCCGAATGGTTACCCTTGAACCCTTCGGCCTGCCGCGCGGATCAATATTCAGCCCACCCGCGTTCGATCCTGTCCGCAAGATTGCAATAGCGTTCGACACCGGAAATGGGCGCCTAGGAGCGTTTCGCTACAGTGACGGGAGGTTCGAGCAATTGTGGGCCAGGCCATGTCGGATTTCCATGCAGCTCGTCCTGTTCTTGGACACTGGCGAGGTTGCGGTCAACGATTTCCGGAATGGCTTCGACGAGATCGTCGTTTTCGACGTCGAGACCGGAGAAGAGAAGGGCAGAGTCGCAACGGAAAGCCGAACCGCGAACGGGATGTTCCTCTCCTCGGGCTGGAATCGCGATGTCCTGTATTGCTCGATCGGGTCGATTGCGCGGGCATACGTCGAATAGATCGTCAAGAACAGGGACCAGAATCACCGTGTCATTCGATTGGAAAAAGCTGCTTACGTCCAACTGGCCGGAAAAGGTATATAGCTATACGGAACGCGACACCATTCTCTATGCGTTGGGTGTAGGGTTCGGCCAAGACCCTCTGGATACGAACGAACTCGATTTCGTGTTCGAGAAGACAGGAAAACTGAAGGCCGTACCTACGCAAGCTACCGTAATCGCCTGGGATGACGCGCCGATCATGGATATAGGCATCAATACATTGATGGCCGTGCATGGGGAGCAAAGCGTAACCCTCCATAAGCCCCTTCCAACGGCCGGGACTGTGGCGGCGTCGATTCGCTTCCCGGCGATTTTCGACAAGGGGGCGGGCAAGGGCGCGGTCATACTTATCGAGACCACAATCCGTGATCACAATACCAAAGAGCTGCTTTGCACGAACAGGATGACGGTGTTTGCCCGTGGCGACGGCGGCTTCGATGGCCCGGAAGGATCTGCGCCATCTGCTCATCCAATTCCCGAACGGCAGCCGGATGCGGTCATCGACTTTAAGACACGTCCGGACCAGGCATTCTTGTATGCTCTTAGCGGCGATCGAAATGCGCTGCATCGCGATCCGGTCTTTGCGGCGAATGCCGGCTTTCCGCGTCCGGTCCTGCAGGGGCTCTGCACTTACGGGGCTGCTTGTCACGCTATCCTGAAGAGCCAGGTTGGGTACGACGCTGCCCAAATCGCGGAGATCGGTGGACGGTTCTCTGCACCTGTCTTTCCGGGAGAGATGATACGCACTGAAATCTGGCGCGACGGATCCGTGGTTTCCTTTCGCTGCAAGTTGCCCGAACGGAAAGATGCTGTCGCATTTAATAACGGCAAAGCAGTCCTACGCGAGCAATGACTTAGTTTTCCTCGGAGCGCGTCTGCTTGGGAGCCGAACCAAGCCGGCGCGGATCCGCACCCCGACGTGCCTCGTAAGTACAGTAATCGATGAATATCCATGAATACCAGGCCAAGGCCCTGCTGCATGAATTCGGGGTGCCGATTTCGCGCGGCGTGCCTGTCTTGAAGGCCTCGGATTCGGAAGCGGCGGCCAAGGCGCTTCCCGGCCCGATCTGGGTGGTCAAGAGCCAGATTCATGCTGGCGGCCGCGGCAAGGGCAAGTTCAAGGAAGCCTCCGCCGGCGACAAGAGCGGTGTGCGCATCGCCAAGTCGGTCGCCGAGGTCAATGAATTTGCCAAGCAGATGCTGGGCGCAACGCTCGTCACGGTGCAGACCGGACCGCACGGCAAGCAGGTCAACCGCCTCTACATCGAGGAAGGCTCCGAGATCGACAAGGAGTTCTACCTCTCGATCCTGGTCAACCGCGAAACCTCGGAAGTGTCGTTCGTGGTCTCGACCGAAGGCGGCGTCAATATCGAGGACGTCGCGCACAATACGCCTGAAAAGATCATCACCTTCTCGGTCGATCCGGCGACCGGCATCATGGGCCATCACGGCCGCACGGTGGCGAAGGCGCTCAATCTTTCCGGCGATCTCGCCAAGCAGGCCGAGAAGCTGGTGTCGCAGCTCTACAACGCCTTCACCGCCAAGGACATGGCGATGCTGGAAATCAATCCGCTTGTCGTCACCAAGCAGGGCCAGTTGCGCGTGCTCGACGCCAAAGTGTCGTTCGACGACAACGCGATGTATCGCCATCCCGAAGTCGCGGCGCTGCGCGACGAGACCGAGGAGGACGCCAAGGAAATCGAGGCGTCGAAATATGATCTCAACTACGTCACGCTCGACGGCACCATCGGCTGCATGGTCAACGGCGCCGGCCTCGCGATGGCGACCATGGACATCATCAAGCTCTACGGCATGGCGCCGGCGAACTTCCTCGACGTCGGCGGCGGCGCCGACAAGGCCAAGGTCACCGCGGCGTTCAAGATCATCACCGCCGATCCGAACGTGAAGGGCATCCTGGTCAACATCTTCGGCGGCATCATGAAATGCGACATCATCGCCGAAGGCGTGGTGGCCGCGGTCAAGGAAGCCGGCCTGAAAGTGCCGCTGGTGGTGCGGCTGGAAGGCACCAATGTCGACGCCGGCAAGAAGATCATCCGCGAGTCCGGCCTCAATGTCGTGCCCGCCGACAACCTCGACGATGCCGCGCAGAAAATCGTGAAGGCGGTCAGGAGCACCGCGTAAAATGTCCGTTCTGATCGATAAAAACACCAAAGTCATCTGCCAGGGTTTTACCGGCAAGAACGGCACGTTCCATTCCGAAGCCGCGATCGCTTACGGCACCAAGATGGTCGGCGGCACCTCGCCGGGCAAAGGCGGCTCAAAGCATCTCAATCTGCCGGTGTTCGATACCGTTGCCGAGGCGCGCGACAAGACCGGCGCCGATGCATCCGTTATCTATGTGCCGCCGCCCGGCGCTGCGGATGCGATCTGCGAGGCGATCAATGCGGAAATTCCGCTGATCGTCTGCATCACCGAGGGCATTCCGGTGCTCGACATGGTTAGGGTGAAGCGCTCGCTGTCGGGATCGAAGTCGCGCCTGATCGGGCCGAACTGCCCGGGCGTGATGACCGCCGGCGAATGCAAGATCGGCATCATGCCGGCCAACATCTTCAAGCCCGGCAATGTCGGCATCGTCTCGCGGTCGGGCACGCTGACCTATGAGGCGGTGTTCCAGACCACCCAGGAAGGCCTCGGCCAGACCACCGCGGTCGGCATCGGCGGCGATCCGGTCAAGGGCACCGAATTCATCGACATGCTGGAGATGTTTTTGGCCGATCCCAAAACCACCTCGATCGTGATGATCGGCGAAATCGGCGGTTCAGCCGAGGAAGATGCCGCCCAGTTCCTCAAGGACGAGGCCAAGCGCGGCCGCAAGAAGCCGATGGTCGGTTTTATCGCCGGCGTCACCGCGCCTCCCGGCCGCCGCATGGGCCATGCCGGTGCGATCATCTCCGGCGGCAAGGGCGACGCCGGATCCAAGACCGCGGCGATGGAATCGGCGGGAATCACGGTCTCGCCGTCGCCGGCGCGGCTCGGAAAGACGTTGGTCGGAGTACTCAAGAGTTGAAGGAAGCGGCCAATACGGCCAGATGGCTATTTTGCCATTGGGAAACGACGCATTGCCGCCGGGCCGAAAGGTCTTATGTTGAGTAAAATCCCGAACTCGTGAAGTATCGGCGACGTCGTCCTACGGAAAGGTCCCCCTTATGAAATGGAGCAATCGGCTCCCGAGCCAGAGCGAGGTCTACAATCTCAAAAAAATTGAGATCGTTCGTGCCGCGGCGCGGTTCTTCAGCCGCTTCGGATATCACGGGACCACTCTGGCGGACGTCGCAGTTGACCTTGGAGTGACTAAGCAAGCCCTGTACTACTACTACAGCGACAAGCAAAGCCTACTCTTCGCTTGCGCCATAGCGGCGCATCGCGGCGCCTTGGATATACTTGAGGAGGCGAGTGCGCAGAAGCTTAGCGGAAGCGAAAAATTGGCTAATCTTCTGCGGCACTATGCGATCCATGTCGCTGACGGAAACCTTCAGTCAATTATGTTTCTGGACAGCTCGGCGCTGAAGCCCAAGCAATTGGCCGAAGTCATGGATCTTCGAGACAAGTTCGACATCGGCATACGGAAGATCGTGGAGGAAGGCGTTGCCGACCAGTCCCTGCGCAACGGAGACCCCAAGATGATGTCGTTTTCGGCGCTGGGCGCCGTGAACTGGATCTCGCGTTGGTATAAGCCAGAAGGATCTCTCCCCATCGGAGAAGCGGCAGCGACTATCGTGGATTTCGTCATGGGTGGCATAGCTGCTCCTTTATCGGGCAAGCGTTCCGAACGTTTGATCAAGGGGCACGCCGATAGCAAAAGGCCCAACTCGTCGAAAGGTCCCTAAGGGGTAGGCGAGCTACTCCGAGCCCGCCAAGTGGATCGTCCTGGGGTTTTGCCCGGTAACAGTTGCGCACGTTCTGCAATCATATGCCAAAAGTCAGCTTTGGGCATTGACCGTCGCGCCTCGATGAATTTCTTCGCCTTCTCTCCAACCGTGATCCGCAGAGCAGGTTCCTCGCCTTCGATCGCGCGTTCCACTTCTTCCGCTAATATGGTTGGATCGCTGCCGGATTCCCGTGTGCTGGCTTCGAGGGCGGCTGGGTAATGCTTACTGCATATCGATGCCGACCAGGAATTTCATTCGGGCCTCGAGATCAACATCCAGGGCTTGGGCTCCTAGGACCACAATAGCCACTTCTGCCGGAAGACAGGTCAGAAAAGCCTATTACCGGGCGCAAATCGTCCTTTCCGAGGACCCTTCCCTCATCCGCAAGTTTGACCTTTTCACGATTTTACCCTACGGTAAAATAACTGTCGACACGTCAAATTCCTCATGACGCCTGCGGACACGCTGGTGCGTCCCGCTTAGATCGGCAAAGCGCGAAAAGAGGCTAATTAACAGGGCAGAGAAGGGCGGCGCAGATGCTAGATACATTTTGGAACCATTTCGAAAGGCGGGTGCACGAGTCGCCTGACGCTGTCGCAGTGGCCTTTCCAGGGAAGCCCGACTGTTCCTATGTTAAATTGCGGACACGCGCGATCGGCTTGGCTCGGAGCCTGATGTGTGGCGGCCTCGAGAAGGGCGACCGTATCGCTTTCGTGGCGGCAAATGGTCCCTGGTTCCTGGAATGGCTGCTCGCGTCGGCATATGCGGGTTTCACCCTCGTCCCGATCAATGTGCGGTTGTCGCAGGAGGAACTCGATTTCGTTGTTCACGATGCATGTCCGAAGCTTGTCGTTTGCGACGCGAAGAGGCGGGAGACCCTTGAGGGCATCGAAGGAATCTCGACCATGCTTCGCGACGTCGAGCGGAGCGACGAGAACGTACCATCGACAGACTTGAGCCTGCTAAGCGAGGCGCTTCCGCAGGATCCAATCCTGCAGATCTATACCTCCGGCACCACAGGTCGACCCAAGGGAGCCGTCATCACGAACGGCAACATCTCGGCCGGAATCTCCCATTGCATTCCTTGCCTAGGACAAATCGCCCCCGAAGACGTGGTTCTGGTTTGTCTTCCGCTCTTCCATATCGCCGGCATTGCCTTCACGATCTACGGACTGGCTGCAGGCGCGAAGATCGTCGTACTACCGGATATTGTCGCCGAGAACGTGGTCGACGTGATCGTCAATTATAAAGTAACCGCCTCGTTGCTTGTTCCGGCCGTCATTCGAATGATCGTACAGGTCCTCGAAGAGCGGCCGCGAGACGTCTCGTCATTTAAGACGTTGGTGTTCGGTGCCTCGCCGATGCCTGAAGAACTCATCGCTCGCACCCAACGCGTAATGAGGGCCGACCTCTACCATGTGTATGGACTCAGCGAGACCAGCGGAATCGTCACGTGGCTGGAGCCGGAGCAGATTCGAGCCGGACGCCGCCTACTGTCCTGCGGGCGCGCATTTCCCGCAGGTGAAATCGGGATATTCGATGTAAGCGGTCAACGGCTACCATCTGGGCATATCGGAGAAGTCGCCTATCGCGGGCCGCAAGCGATGGCCGGTTATTGGCGCCTCTCCGAAGCCACAGCATCGACGATCCGTGATGGCTGGTTGTTCACCGGTGACGCGGGGTATCTGGACGAAGAAGGCTATCTCTTCCTCGGCGATCGATTGAAAGATATGATCAAGAGTGGTGGCGAGAACGTCTATCCGGCCGAAGTCGAGAATGTGATTTTGCAGCATCCCGCGGTCATGGATTGCGCAGTCGTGGGATTAGAAGACGAAAAGTGGGGAGAGGCGGTAGTCTCCGTCATTGTTGAACAACCCGGGTGTTCGCTTACGCTCGAAGAATTGCGGGAGTTTGGTCGCAAGTCGCTCGCCGGCTACAAGTTGCCCCGGCGGTTGATAAAACTAGAGGCATTGCCGCGAAACAGTTCGGGGAAGGTTCTTAAGCATGTCTTGCGAGATCAACTGAAGTCGTTGGTTCCTGACAAGGTGTAGGGGAACCGTCGGTTCCCCCATCCCGGATCCAGTCAGTTGCCGTCGCGTGCTCCCCGACGGGACTCAGCGATGTTGGTGGAGAGCGTTCCGATTTCGATCCTATCGAACATCCGCGCGCGGAAAATATCTACGGCGCGAACGCTCAGCGAGTAGTCGCGCGCTATCTCCGCGACCGTCGATCCCTTGCTCAATTCTCGCAAAATGTTCCGTTCTCGAGGGCTCAACACATAAGAACCTGGCGGTTCCGTTGGAGCGTCCGTTAGCTCTGACAGCGGAATAAGGGAAATCAAGTTCTCGGATGCGTCGTGGACTTCGATCACGTAACCGCCCCACTCGGTATCTCCGAGCAGTTCGTTGCGGATGGCCTCTGCCCGTTGCAACGCTTGCGCTGCACCGGCGAATTCGTCTCCATGGCTATCAGCATAGACGATGTCGCCTCTGACCACGTCGAAAAAAAATCGCAAGACCGCTCTCCTGATTGAGCGGGACCCAACAGCGGGTCCCGCTACAGCTTCTACAGTATCATTGCGGGCCAACGTACGGACATCCGCCTTCCTTCAAAGGTCGAAATGCTTCTTCCCCCGGAATCGTGCGGACCAACCTGTAGTAATCGAACGGTTCCTTGGACTCGGATGGCGCTTTTACCTGAAACACGTACATATCGCGCATGACCCGTCCGTCCTCTCGTATCCGTGCTCCTTTGGTGTAGAAGTCGTCGATCGGCATCCGCTTCATTTCCGCTACGACGGCCTTCGCCTCGTCTGTGCCTGCATTCTTTACCGCCTTGAGATAGTGCAGTACCGAGCCGTAGACGCCTGCTTGGATCATGTTAGGCACCATGCCCTGGCGGAGCTTCATGAAGCGTTCGCTCCAAGCTCGCGTTTCTGCGTTCAAATTCCAATAGAAGGCTTCCGTCGTGACAAGACCTTGGGCGAGTGTGAGACCCAGGGAATTGACATCGTTTATATTAACGAGAATGCTCGCCAACTTCTGACCAGATTGCGTAATTCCGAACTCGGATGCCTGCTTGATCGCATTGATAGTATCGGCGCCGGCATTCCCAAGGCCGATCACTTTCGCATTAGAAGATTTGGCTTGGAGCAGGAAGGACGCGAAATCGCTGGTTCCCAATGGATGGCGGGCGACGCCGACGACCTTTCCGCCACTGGCTTCAACAAAGGAACGCAAATCTCGTTCGATCGAATGGCCGAATGCGTAGTCGGCTATGAGCAAAAACCAACTGTCTGCTCCCTCTTTAACCAGTGCCGATGCGCCTTTCGCCAACGCGTAGGTATCGAACGTCCACGCGATTGCATTCGGGGAACATGCCTTTCCGGTTAGATCGGAAGAGCCGGAACCTGAATTCAAGAATACCCGGTTTTTTGTTCGAGTCAGTTCTTGGATCGCGAACCCCACGGATGAGGTGGGCACGTCTGCAATCGCGTCAACGCCTTGGCGATCGATCCATTTTCGCGCGATCGACGAGCCGACGTCCGCTTTGTTTTGATGATCGGCAAATATAATCTCGATAGGTTTGCCGAGGACGGTCCCCCCAAAGTCTTCGACGGCCATCTGCGCAGCAATGACTGATCCCCGGCCTGTAATGTCAGAATAAACGCCGGATTGGTCGTTCAGCACGCCGATGCGGACCACGTTGTCTGAGATCTGGGCCAGAGCCGACGCGCATCCGCCCAATACTCCACTTAGCACTGTCAAAATTCCGATGAATCTGTCGATCCTCATTCGTCTCTCCCCCTGCATGCATGATAGCCGTGGATCCGGCCGCCGCTGACGCCGGTTGGGCAGCGCGGCGGCCAGAAACCGCTCGGCGTCAGGCCGCGTCGAAGTAGGCGGGTTTGCCTGCGATCCAGAATTCACCCCATAGCCGGCCACCGCCGTCGACGTTCAACGTTTCGCCTGTAATGAATTTGCCGGAAGGTGCCGCCAGGTAGACCATTGCTTCGGCGACGTCCCAACCCTCGCCGCGTCTCAACATCGGGTTCGAGCGGTTGAGCATGTCGAGGGCCGCAGGCGGATAATTGTTGAGACCTTCCGTCTCGATGCCGCCCGGCGCGACGCAATTGACCCGGATGTGGAACGGCGCCCATTCGACAGCGACGGTGCGCGTGAGCGCAGCAACGCCCGCTCTAGCGGCACACGTGTGCGCAACACCCGGCTGTCCCCGATCGACGACGGTTATTATGTTGACGATCGAACCCGGCCGGGAACTGTCTCGCCAGTGGCGGCCAGCCGCCTGCATCATGTTCCAGGTGCCGGTGAGATTGGTTTCGATGACGGCATTCCAGCCTTTGGCGGCGAAGTCGATCGCGGGCTGCGGAAACTGTCCGCCGGCGTTGTTCACCAACACGTCGATGCCGCCGTGTTCGCTGAAGAGCTTGTCCATGAGCGCCGCAGGCTCGTCCGGATTTCTGATATTGCAAGCGAACGTTTCGACCTTAAGTCCCGACGAGCGCATCGGCGCGGCGGTGAGTTCAAGGCGCTCGGGCTTCCGGCCGCAAATCACAACTGTCGCGCCGAGGCGGCCACACAGCCACGCCATGGTTCTTCCGATACCGGACCCACCACCCGAAATCAGGATCGTTTTACCGGCCAGCAGATCGTTGCGGTAAACGCTCTCGCGCTTCGCGAGCTGTTCATCGGTCATTCCATAGACTTGCTTTGAATCCGGCGTGTCGGTGGCTTTGTTCATCTAAGTTGCTCCTTCAAGGGTGGGACGGATGAAGAGAGCTTCGCTCAAACTAAGATTTGACTCAAGGGTAAAAATACTGTCTTGTCGTCAAAGACGCGCGGGTACTACGCTCGAGCGACATTTACGAAATGACGGCATTGCCCGCGCGCCTAGCGCGGTTGCCGAGTGGCTGATTTTTGCGTCGGCCGGAGCGAAGAGGAGCGACTATGAGACTGGGCAGCGTGAATTACGAAATCCGGGGTAAGGTCGCGATTCTAACCATGGATGAACCCAAGAAGCTGAACGCGTTGAGCGCGGGAATAAGAGCAGGACTTCTCGAGGGTCTTGCGAAGGTCGATGCCGACGATGCAGTTCGGGTGGCAATCATCACCGGTAGTGGAGAAAAGGCGTTCTGCGCGGGCGCAGATATTGGAGCGTTCGATTTCGATCCGGAAAAGGCACGTAACTTCATGGCAGAGACCTTCGAACTGCTGTCGGCGCCAGAGAAGTGCAAGAAGCCGGTGATTGCCGCCGTCAATGGCGTCGCTTTCGGCGGGGGCTTCGAGTTGGCGATAGCATCGGACTTCGTCATAGCGTCGGACCGAGCCAAGCTTGCCGTTCCCGAAATTAAGCTCGGATTGCTTCCGGCGTTTGCGATTGTTCGCCTAGCGGACATCGTTGGTCGCGCGAAAGCGAAGGAACTGAGTATCCTCGGCGAGCCGATCGGAGCGGAAGAAGCCCGTGCACTTGGTATCGTTCTCCGCGTCGCGCCGCATGAAAAGGTTCTCGATACGGCAGTCGAGTTTGCCAACCAAATCGCCGAAAGGCCAAGGCTATCCGTGCAAATGGCCAAGTCCTTCTATAATCGTGGCCTAGGTGGCGACGAAATGCGCCACACCCTCGACGGATTTCCATACCTGTTCATGCATCACGACGCTCGAGAAGGGATCGCCTCCTTCAAGGAAGGTCGTCAGCCCAAATTCAAGGAATAAGCGCCCCACGGTGGGCCGCGCGCTCGGTGGCAAACCCAGCAAGAGGAACTCGACACCGATGGCGCCCCCTAGGATTCCTGAGCGATACGGTCATTTCGTGTTCGCCGTTCTCCAGGCCGGCGTAACGACTTGCATAACGGCGGCCGTTTCCTCCAGGTCGAGCTTGGGCGATCCGTCGTTCGGAAAGGTATGGGTCGGTTCTTGGTTACTGTCTTGGGCTCTAATGGTTCCGATCGTCTTGATGGCTGCTGATCCCATCAAGAAATTGGTCCGCTCTATCATGGGCGGCTGAGATAGCTCCGGCCACGAACTCGAGCGCATGGCGTTTCGAGAATGGTCAGGGGCGTGTCGTTCGAGCGGGAGCTCGAACGCAATGCTGTCTCATGGCCGCAGTTGTGCCGCGTAAGCCGCGTTTCCTCCCTAGACTTCCCGGTGGTCGATCGACCACCGGGCTTTTTTCTAGGTAGCACCGCCGTCGGACTTCGGTGGGAGAGACGGGCCTCAGACCTCGCGGGCGGACGCTAAGGCTGGTGAAGATACTGTATCCTCGCGCTACCGTTGCCTTGTCCGCCGGCATGCCGCCAGATGCGTCAGCGTGCACAGCCGCTACTGCCCAGACGTTCGCCACGCAAGGCCCGAAATCATAACTGACTCGCGCTCCCGCGCCCTGGGTCGGCTTGGCCGCACGCACATGGACCGGAGCCTACGGAGTTCGCCGGCGTGGGCGGTTGGCAGCGCGGTCTGTCGGCGGTGGTCGCGGTCGGATTACGCCCTTGCTCCGGCGCGATCATCGTATTGATCTTCGCGTTGGCGCAGGATCTGTTCTGGACCGGGGCCGGCTCAACGCTGGCCATGGGATTGGGAACGGCAGTTACCGTGGCCGCTATCGCACCTCTTGTGGTTGGTGCACGGCGGACGGCAAGCCGTATCGCGAAGGCGCGCTCCGGCATAGGCATGCTCATCATGCGGGCGGTTGAAATCGGCGCGGCGATTCGGGAGCCGAGATCGCGCAGTTGTCGAAAAGCCCAGCCACGACGGCAAGAGAACAGCGCTCGTACTCGTGGAAGATCGCGTCGGCCACTACCCGGAATTTCGGGAGTTTTTCATTCGGCGCTTCTCGCTCGATACTGGTAGCCTGTCGCGGCCGGGTTATGTTCGCGCGCCTTCCGGGATGATCTACTCGCTCGTGTTCGTTGGTCGCAGCGGTGAGCATTTTCCCGACGGAATCGAAATCTACGCGCTCGCCGACGCATTGGAGCCCTTGAACGAGAAAGACATCGATACCGACCTCTGGGCGCTCCTGAGGTGGATGATCGATGGCATTGGCGGTGATTGGAGGGTGGAGGATCTCGACGCAACCGGCCGCTTGTACCAGCTCCCATTTTTGTCCCAACAGAGCTAACTCATCCCAGGGCGCTGGCTCATCCCTTCCCGTGGAAGATGCAGAGCACAAATACCCCCAGATGCGGCGCGGCGAGCAGCATCAGCGTTGCAAAGGCGCTACCTGTCACAGCGTAGGTATAGAGCGCATCGGCAACGGTCAGGTTGAGCGTCCGTACCGCCCCGGCGACGATGCTTTTCGTGTGCCGCCGGGAGCGGAAAGCGGCTGACGCAGCCTCGGAGTGGTTGGCGTCAAATTCTCCATAGGGGATCATCGGTCGTCTCCGTCCTCGCCCAAGCGCCCGCTCGGGTCGTGCTAAGACATGGCCAATTTTCCGCTGCCGTGGCAGACAGGACTGGGCAATATCGCTCATTCCCAGGAAGAATAGGGGAGAATAACGATGGATCGCCTGGCTTCGATGGAGACCTTCATCCGCGTGGTCGAGACGGGGTCTTTCTCCGGCGCCGCGCGGCAGCTTCGCGTCGGGCAACCTGCGGTCTCGAAGACGGTTGCCCAGCTTGAAAACTATTTGGGCGTCAAGCTGCTCACTCGTTCGACACGCGGGTTGACACCGACCGAGGCTGGACTCGGCTATTTCGAACGCGCCAAGCGCGCGATCGAGGAGGCCGACGAGGCGGAGCTCGCCGCGCGCGGCGCCGGCACCGGGCTGAAGGGACGGCTGCGCGTTTGCGCCGCCGTCACATTTGCTCGCATTCACCTCATTCCGCTGTTGCCGCAATTCCTCGCTCAACACCCGGACCTCAGCCTGGAAGTCGTGCTCGACGACCGCCAGATCGACCTCGTGCAGGAGGGTATCGATCTGGGGTTGCGGATGGGAAAAATGCCGGACTCGGCGCTGACAGTCCGCCGCATCGGTCGATGCAAGCGAATGGTATTGGGTGCGCCTGGCTACTTCGAGCGCGCCGGCACCCCCGCGACGCCGGCCGATCTCAGCAAGCATCAGGCTGTCGTGTATCTGCAAGGCGAAGGCAGCGTGTGGTCGTTTCGGCGCGATAGTTCTGAAGCGGCGATCAAGGTTCAAAGCCGGTTGAAGGTGACCGCAGCCGAAGGCGTTAGAGCCGCAGTGCTTGCCCATGCCGGGCTTACCATTGCATCCGAATGGATGTTCAGCCCGGAACTGCGCTCTGGCGCCGTGCATGCGGTACTGTCGGAATGGAGTCTTCCGCCTCTCGATCTCTGGGCGGTATTTCCGACCGGGCGAGCGGCGACCGCGAAAGCACGGGCTTTTGTCGATTTCTTCGAACGCAGCTTTAACCCATAATCGAAAACCGGGATTAAATCGCGATGAATGCCCGTCCGCCGAATCGGCGAGACAAACGAGCATCTCTTCGATCCTACCTAGCATTCATTGTTTCGGAGCGCTGAGTAAAGTGACCCCGTAAGCGGAGTTGCTCATGCTGAGCCCGCGAGAAGGAGTGTCACAGCATGTCCACCTCGAACAAGAATCGCTCGACGAGCGTTGCCGCAGCCCTTGTTGCCGGCGTTGTCCTGTCCGGTCTACTTTCGCCTGCTGCAGCGTCCGATCAAAACAACCCAGCCGTTCTTTCCTCGCATTCGCCCTGGCCCGCGCCGATCGGTCATCGGCAACCTGGACGGGCGGACGTTCCCCAGAGCGAGGTTCTGTCGGCCTGGGAGCGCCAGCAACAGGATCTCGATGTCGAACTCGATCAAAAGCTGGTCATTTGCCGTGGCTGTTGAAGTCCTTATTCCCAGGCGGAATAGGGTCTAGTCCAAGGGCCCCGCCACCCTCCATGCCGGTCTCCTTTAGGTTCTTTCGTGTGAGTTCGATCCATAGGCCCACGCGAAACCCAAAGGAGAACCGACCATGTCACTGCAAGCCAAACTCGATGCTTTCAAAGCCGATTTCGAAGCCGGCAAGCCCCCATACAACGTTCCTCGCTCCGTGATCGAGACCATGCATCGCGCCACCGCCGAGCTGATCGCCTCCGGCGCCGCGAAGCGCGCCAAGAAAGCCGGCGACGTGGCTCCGTCCTTCTCGCTGAAGGATCCCGAAGGCAACATCGTCAGTTCGGATGAACTTTTGAAGAACGGCCCGCTCGTCGTCAGCTTCTATCGCGGCGTCTGGTGCCCCTACTGCAACATGGAATTGCAGGCGCTGGAGGCTGTCAAGCCAGCGTTCGACGAGTACGGCGCCTCGCTGCTCGCGATCTCGCCGCAGACCGCGCCGAACAGCCGCAAGTCGGTGCGTCAGAACAAGCTCTCCTTCCCGATTCTGTCGGATACGAAGGGCAAGGTCAGTGCCGCGTTTGGCCTGCGGTTCGATCTGCCCGACTATCTGACTGAGCTCTACAAGCACCTCAAGAACGATCTGCCCACGTTCAACGACGATCCGAGCTGGACCCTGCCGATGCCGGCCCGCTACGTGATCGGCCAGGACGGCACGATCCTCTACTCCGAAGTGAACCCTGATTACACGCATCGGCCCGAGCCGGAAGACATGATCCCGGTGCTGCAGCGGGCTGCCGCCGTCAAGGTCTGATAGCGGAAAACAGGAAGCGCGATTGCGATCCCATCGCACTTCCCGAGAGGCGGCTGATGGGGCGCTGCGTCCAGCGACCATCGGCTGTCGTCATCAACCTGAAGGAGATAACCATGAGCAAGCTATTCGCGTCGACCAAGATTGGTCCCTACCAACTCTCCCACCGTATCGTGATGGCGCCGCTGACGCGAATGCGGTCTGATCCAGGCGATACTCCGAGCGACCTGATGATCGAGTATTACACGCAACGTGCATCGAAAGGTGGCCTGATCATTTCTGAGGCTGCTCCGGTCTCGGTCCGTGGCTACGGCTATGCCGGCGCGCCGGGCATCTATTCGGATCATCAGATCGATGGATGGCGTCGCGTCACCGATGCTGTCCATGCCAGGGGCGGCCGGATCTTCCTGCAACTGTGGCATGTCGGCCGACAGTCACATACCGATCTGCAGCCCAACGGCGAGCCGCCGGTCGCGCCGTCCGCGATCGCGGCAGAAGGCTATGCCTATACCAAAGAAGGCGAGGTCCCGTTCTCGATGCCGCGTGCGCTCGCGCTGGAAGAGATTCCAGGGATTATCCAGGAGTTTCGTGCCGGCGCCGAGCGCGCACTGCGCGCCGGTTTTGATGGCGTAGAGATCCATGGTGCGAACGGCTATTTGCCTGACCAGTTTCTGCAAGATGGCACCAACAAACGCACTGACGAATATGGTGGCTCGATCCAGAATCGCGCTCGTTTCCTGCTGGAAATAACGCAAGCTGCGATCTCCGTTTGGGGCGCCGATCGCGTGGGTGTCCGCATTGCGCCGAGCGGCACCTACGGTTCGATGTCGGACAGCGACCCGGCCGCGACCTTTGGTTATGTCGTGACCGAGCTCGATCGATTGGGCATCGCCTACCTTCACGTGGTTGAACCGCGTATCAAGGGCATCGAGGAGATCGCCAAGGGCCAGGCTCCGATCGCAGCCCAGCATCTGCGGCAAAAATTCAGCCACACCCTGATCGCAGCTGGCGGTTTCACTGGTGAGAGTGCCGCCGCCATCGTCGCGGCCGGCGACGCCGATCTCGTCGCGTTCGGTCGCCACTTCATCGCCAACCCCGATCTGCCCGAACGTCTCCGGCGCAATTTGCCTTTGACCCGCTACGAACGTTCGACGTTCTACGGCGGCGACGGGCGAGGTTACATCGACTATCCGAGGCACGCCGATGTGGTGCCGGCGGCGCTCTAATTCTGGACGAAAACCGTGGCGCGCCAGAGTATGGCGCGCCGCGCCGGTCGCGTATCAAGCCCTAGGAGTCCGTCCAGATAGGTGCTGCGACGGGCATTTATTGGCATGTTAGCCGGCTCAGGCAGCCTTTGCGAGGGTGAACAGCTTCAGGAGGTTGTGGGCGGTGCAGATCATGGCCCACTCGGCACGCACTTTTTCGACACCCCGCAACAGGAACTGGCGGAAGCCGCGCGCCTGTTTGATCTGTCCGAACACCGGTTCGACCACTTGCTTTCTCAATCGGTAGGGCGTTTCGAAGCCGCCATCGTCGATCTTCTTTCGCATCCGTTGGGTCAGCGGTCCGCCGATTTTTCCGTTCGCGGCTGTCGGGTGCTTGGCGCGTCCAGGCGCGACATAGCCGTCGACGCGATGTGCTTCGAGCGCTTCGAGATTGGATTCGCTGCAGTAGCCGGAGTCCGCTGAGGCCTGCTCCGGCGTGCGGCCGAGATTGTTCTCGATGGCCTCGATCAGGGGCACCAGCTGGCCCTGATCGTTGCCGCACTGCGTCAGTTCGTGCGCGACAATGATCTGGGCGCCCGCATCGACGGCGGCCTGTGCATTATAGGCCTGAACGAAGCCATCCTTCGACTTCATGATGCGGCTTTCCGGATCGGTGAAGTTGCGTTGCGACTTGGGATCAGGCTGGTCCGATGCCGGCGCCGCCGGTTTGCCCGGCTTCTTGCGGCCTTCGGCTTGGCGCTGCTGTTCCTTTTCGGCCTCGATGCGACGCTCTTCCTCCGCGGCCAGCCTGGCGTCGGCCTCCAGCGCCGCCATCGCCTGCTGGATCTTCGCCAGCCGCTTCTCCTTGTCGCCAGCCCAATCCGGCAGCTCGTCGCCGCGTTTGTCTTTGCCGAAAGTCTCGTCCTCCTGAGCATCCGCCGCCTCAGCGGCCGCCAGCATGCGAGCGACCTCGGCTTTCAATTCCGCCTCGCGTTTCTTCATGCGCTCATAACTCATCGCTTTATGTTTCGACGCGTTCGCTTTGATCTTCGTGCCATCAAGCGCGACATGGCCGAGTTTGACCAGCCCTGCCGTCTCGCACAACTTCAGAACCTGCAGGAACAGTGCGCCGAGCGCCTTCAAATGCCGCTTGCGGAAGTCGCTGATCGTGCGAAAATCCGGCGGATCGAGCGCGACAATCATTACAAAATCATTCCGTTCGCGGCAGGCCTTCGCGATCCGCCGCGATGAATACAGCCCACTCGCATAGCCGTGCAGCACAAGCGCCACCATCATGCGCGGGTCGAACGGCGGCTGCCCGAGCCCGCTCACATAGCTGCCCGTGATCTCCTTGAGATCGAGGCTCTCCCGCACCAGTTCAACGATAAACCGCGAGACATGGCCTTTCGGCACGAAGTCCTGCACATTCGGCGGCAGAAGCAGCGTCTGATCGATATTCCAGGGGCGAAAATACTTGCTCATCGCCCAAGGTTGAATCAGACTCGCTCAGAATTGAACAGCCACTATTCGGACAGGCTCCTAGCGGAACGGGATGATCAGCGGCCTGTTGTTGTACCGCTCCAGAGAACCTCACGCCGCCTCACGACCGATGCGGATTTGAGGAGCGATAAAGTGTTATTCCTTATCGGAATGGAGACCTGTCCTCCAAAAGGGACTAGTCTCGTGCGCGATCGTTCATCAGACTGAGGCGAATTCGAGCTTTCAAATGTGAGAGCTCGCATGAGATCTCATTTCCAAGAGCCATGATTTGAACGCGGAGACGTGCGGCAGGTTCGCCTTTGAAGGCGGTACGAAAAGGTAATAACCCAGGCCGGTTTGCAACGGAGAGTCGATCGCCAGCTTCAATGAGCCATCCCGTAATTCGTCTTCCACCAGGCAACTCGGCACAAGCCCCACACCAAGTCCCGCCGCAACGGCTTGAACGAGATGCGATGTCAGCTCGAACTGAGGTCCCAGTCGCATGGCAGCATCAGGAAGTTCATGGCGATGAAACCATTGCCGCCAGACCAACGGTCTGCCCGTCACCACGAGCAGGAGGTGGCGCGCAAGATCAGCCGGTGTGTTGATCGGCTTGCCTGCGGCCAAAGCTGGGCTGATGACCGGAAGAAGTTGCTCATCCATCAGTTGATAGGAAGCCAAGCCGCGCCAATATCCATCCCCGACGCTGATCGCAGCGTCCATCCCGGCGAGCTCAAGATCGAACTGACCGATTCGAGAGTGGATGTGTATCAATACGTCCGGGTGCCTTTGATAAAAATCCTTCAGGCGCGGCATAAGCCATTTGCTTGCAAAGGTAGGAAGGGCGGCAAGGTGCAACGAGCCGCGTCCGTTCCGATATGCCATCGCTTGCAGCGAAGCGCTCCGCACGCGTTGCAACGCGCCCGAGAGTTCGCGCTGATACATGGCGCCGACTTCTGTGAGCGCGATCTGCCGCCCTTCGCGATGGAAGAGGGTGACTTCCAAGAGGGCTTCGAGCGCAGCAACCTGCCTGCTTATCGCGCTTTGAGTGAGCGACAATTCGTTCGCCGCGCGCGTGAAGCTGAGATGCCGGGCGGCCGCTTCGAACGCCACCAGCAACGACATTGAAGGAGTGAGGCGGCGCGGATGCATTCATAAAGCTCATGCTCAACCTGAAAACTTTGCGTTTGAGTCCGCAGCGAGTCAAGTCGACGTTGCGCTAAGAGACGCTCCGTTCGTTTGAGGACGATCGAAACAAGGAAGCGCGGTCACGATCTCAGGGAGGAATTGGATGCTCGATCGAAACAGTGCAGTGCAGCATCGACCGATAAGCCCCGCATTCCCGTACGACATGAAACGACTGTCCGTGCTCGACGCCGAGATGGCCTATGTCGATGTCGGGCAGGGCGATCCGATCGTGTTTCTTCACGGAAACCCTACCTCGTCCTACATGTGGCGGAACGTCATTCCGTATGCGGTGCCCTTCGGGCGAGTGCTTGCACCGGATCTGATCGGCTTCGGCCAATCCGGCAAATCGCCGCGGAGCGCTTATCGCTTCTTCGATCATGTCGCTTATCTCGACGCGTGGTTCGACGAGTTGGCGTTGGCCGGAAATATCGTGCTCGTAGTGCAGGATTGGGGCGCCGCGCTCGGGTTCAATCGAGTCTGTCGTTATCCCGGTAGCGTTTCCGGCATCGCCTACATGGAGGCGATGGTCCGCCCCCGCCGATGGACCGATATGCCTCCTGAGCGGCAGCAGATCTTTCGGCGTCTGCGTGGCCCCGAAGGAGAGGACCTCGTGTTGCGCGACAACTTCTTCGTCGAGAAGATGCTGTTCGAATACGGCGTCATCCGAGAGCTGAACGTCGAAGAGAAAGCGGTCTATGGCGCACCTTTCAGCGTGCCGGAATCGCGCCTGCCGACATTGATGTTTCCTCGCGACATTCCATTCGACGGCGAACCGGCCGACATGAACGCCGCGGTCGAGCGCTACAGCGCCTGGATGGGGGCGAGCTCGCACCTTCCCAAACTCTTCATCGACGCCTCGCAGGGACACGGAACGGCTGGAGCCGCACGCGAGCACTGTCTCAAATGGCCGAACCAAACGGTGGTCGGGGTCGAAGCCAAGCACTACGTGCCGGAAGATGCTCCGCACGAGATCGGGGAAGCGCTCGTCGAATTCCTGAAACGGATTCGAGGCGGCGCATGAGCAGGAACTGGCGCCACCTTCACGATGCGCTCCGCAGCGCGCTTGGTTCGGCGGTTCGCTTCGATACCGCGCACAAGGCCGTCTACGCGTCTGACGCATCCAACTACCGGCAAGTGCCGATCGGCGTCGTCGTGCCGCGTTCCGTAGATGAGTTCGTGAGAGGCGTCGCCATCTGTCACGAAAATCGGGCGCCGTTATTGGTTCGCGGTGCTGGCACGTCGATGAGCGGCCAGACGGTCAACGAAGCCGTGGTTTTTGATCTGTCGGTGGCCTGCAGTCGTATTCTGGAAGTTGATCCCGCGTCTAAGACCGCGCTCGTCGAGCCTGGCGTGGTCTGCGACACGTTGCGCTCTGCGGCGGAACATCATGGCCTGACGTTCGCGCCGGACCCTTCCACCCACAGCCGTTGCACGCTGGGAGGAATGATCGGCAACAATTCGTGCGGCGCTCATTCGGTGATGGCCGGTAAGACGCTGGAGAATGTCCGCGCCCTCGAGATCATGACTTATGATGGAGAGCGGTTCTGGGTAGGACCTACGACCGAGCAGGAAATCGACCGAATCGTCCACGCTGGAGGACGCAAAGGGCAGATCTACCGCGATCTCAGGGATCTGAGAGATCGCTATGCCGACCAAATCCGGAAGAGGTTTCCATCGATCAAGCGGCGCGTGTCCGGCTTCAATCTCGATCAGCTTCTCCCGGAAAACGGGTTCAACCTGGCTCGCGCGCTGGTCGGGACCGAAGGTACATGTGCGCTTATCCTCAAGGCATCTCTGGATTTGGTCAGCAGCCCTCCCCACAGGGTTCTGTTGGTTCTCGGCTTCGACGACATCTACCTCGCCGCCGACGCCGTTCCTGAGTACGAGCGCTTTCGGCCGATCGCGGTCGAAGGGCTCGATCGGATGATCATTCGGGGTCTTCAGGCGCGCAATCTCGCTCAGGCGGAAATCGACCTTTTGCCGCCCGGCGATGCCTGGGTCGTGCTCGAATTCGGGGCGGACGTGGAAATCCAGGCAAGCGAACAGGCCGAGAGGGCGGCCGCCTATTTCCGGGCCAGACCGGGCGGTCCGAGACCGACCACGCGGATCGTGACGGATCGTGCCATGCAACAGCGGATCTGGTCGATCCGCGAAAACGGCGCTTCGGCCACGCAGTTGTCAATCGATCCTGATGTCCCCGACCCGCAGGTTGGCTGGGAGGACGCGGCCGTAGATCCGCATCGGCTGGGGGACTACCTCCGCGCCTTCAATGCGCTCGTGGCGCGGTACGGATACCGGACCTCTCTGTTCGGGCATTTCGGCGACGGCTGCGTACACGCGCGCATCACGTTCGATCTTCGGACGAAGCAAGGGGTCGAGCGATACAGAAGTTTCGTTCGGGAGGCCTCGGAGCTCGTTGTCGCGTTCGGCGGGTCCCTGTCCGGCGAGCACGGCGACGGACAGGCCAAGGGCGAGTTCCTGCCGATCATGTTCGGCGACGAACTGACGGATGCGATGCGCCAGTTCAAGCGCATTTGGGATCCTGACGGTCTCCTTAATCCCGGAAAGGTGGTTGACGCCTATCGGGTCGACGAGAATCTGCGCGCCGGCCCTGACTACAAGGTCGTTCCTATATCCACGCACATGACGTTCCGGAGCCAGGAAGGAG
Source organism: Bradyrhizobium sp. Ash2021 (assembly GCF_031202265.1). NCBI lineage: Bacteria > Pseudomonadati > Pseudomonadota > Alphaproteobacteria > Hyphomicrobiales > Nitrobacteraceae > Bradyrhizobium > Bradyrhizobium sp. Ash2021. Next base: position 1,741,763 of record NZ_CP100604.1, read on the forward strand.
ACGGCTTCCAGCGCGCGGTCGAGAGGTGCGTGGGCATGGGGAAGTGCCGCGCAGCGAAGGGCGGGACGATGTGCCCGAGTTTCCGGGCCACCGGCGAAGAGCGCTACTCGACGCGCGGCAGGGCCAGGCTGTTGTGGGAGATGCTTCAGGGGAAAGTCGTACGGGACGGTTGGAAGAGCGAAGCCGTCAAGGAAGCCCTGGACACCTGCCTGAGCTGCAAGGGCTGCCGCAGCGACTGCCCGACGCACACCGACATGGCGACGTACAAGGCCGAATTTCTATCTCACTATTACGAGCAGAAGTCACGCCCGCGTCAGGCTTGGTCGATGGGACGCATCGGCGACTGGGCTCCCTTGGCCGCGGCAGCACCGCGATTCACGAACTTCATGACGAATGCGCCGTTGCTTGCGTCCGTATCGAAATGGGTCGCGGGCGTCGCGTCCGACCGCACCCCTCCGAAATTCGCCGAAATCGGCTTTCGTCGCTTATTTCTCTCGGATCAGGTGGCCGCTCCCGGCGACAAGATGCCAGTAATTCTGTGGCTGGACACGTTCTGCGACAACTTCCAGCCGGAGGTCGCGAAGGCAGCCGTGGCGGTTCTTCGGGACGCGGGCTTCGAACCGATCCTGCCGACGCGGCGCCTATGCTGCGGTCGCCCGCTGTATGATTTTGGCTATCTGGAGCTCGCGAAGCGCCGGCTGCAGGATGTCGTCGACGTCCTCTCTCCCATGCTGGACGCGGAGCGCGAGCGGCCTCTCGGCATCGTCGGTCTCGAGCCGGGATGCTTGTCCGTGTTCAAGGACGAGTTGCCCAAATTGTTTCCCAACGATCCTCGAGCCCAGAGGATCTCGCGCAGTGTCTTCCTGTTGGGCGACTTCCTGCTCGAGCACGATTACAAGCCGCCATCTGTTGAAGTCGACGTGCTCGTCCACACGCACTGTCACCAGAAATCGCTGTTCGGCAATCGAGGCGACGTCGCGATGCTCGAGAGAGCCGGCACGCGCACGATGTGGCTCGATAGCGGTTGCTGCGGAATGGCCGGTTCGTTCGGTTTCAATCCGGATCATGCCGAGCTTTCACGCAACGTAGCCGAGTTGGTCCTCGCGCCCAACGTCCGCAAGCAGCTTGCCGGGACCGTGATCATGACGAACGGCTTTAGCTGCCGCGAGCAGGTCAAGCACATGACCGGTCGGACCGCCATGCACCTGGCTCAGGTTCTGGCTATGGGCCTCCCCCGAACGAATGCGGTGATCAAGCATCGGCAGGAAAGCGAAAGCGTCGCGCCCAACGGCATCGAGAGCGCTTTGTGAATCGAAGAGGGAAACACATGTCAAGACAAGCCAACGTTGAAAGAAATCGGCTCAGTGGTGTCCTCGCGCCTGTGCTGACGCCGTTCGATCAGGAGAGCGAGCCGGACTTTCCCGCTTTCCTAGCTCACTGCCGGTGGCTCCTCGACAACGGCGCTGGATTGGCAATCTTCGGCACGAACTCTGAGGCCGCCTCGCTCAGTACCGATGAACGGATCGCCCTGACCGACGGCTTGATCGAGGCCGGCATTCCGGCGGACAGGCTGATGCCGGGGACGGGCGCATGCTCCGTCAAGGATGCCATCCGTCTGACGAGGCACGCGGTCCAGAGTGGCGCGGCAGGGGTCCTGATGTTGCCGCCCTTCTATTTCAAAAACGTCTCCGAAGAGGGCATCTTATCGTACTACGCGGAAGTCATCGATGCCGTCGCCGAGCCGAACTTGGCGATCTATCTCTATCACATTCCGCAACTAACCCAGGTGCCGATCACGCTGTCGCTCATCGAGCGGCTCCTCAAGCGCTATCCGCGCGCGATAGCGGGCGCGAAGGACTCCTCCGGAGACTGGGCCAACTCGCGGGCGATGATCGAGAATTTCGCCGAGGAAGGTTTCGACGTCTTTCCCGCAAGCGAAATCTTCCTGTCGGACGCGCTCTCGATCGGTGGCGCCGGCTGCATCAGCGCGACGGTCAACATCAACCCGGCCGCGATCAGTAGCCTGTTCCGAGCGCTCAGCGGCGATCAGCCCAGCCACCAGACGCGGCCGTTGCAAGCGCAGGTGGACGAGGTGCGGCGGACCTTTCAGTCGTTCGAGCTGATACCGGCCATGAAGAGCGCACTAGCGCACTACACCGGTAAAACGACCTGGAAGATCGTGCGGCCGCCGCTCACTCCCTTGAGCCAATCGGCGCACGCCGACCTTCTGAAGAAGCTGGCTTCGCTGAAATTCGAAATGCCGGTCGCGCAATAGAAATAATCTGAAAACATAAGAAACGCTGGAGGAACGAAACGATGATGACGAACGAAGCTATGTCTCGGCCGATCGCGGACTCGGACTTACGGCCAGCCAGTACGCGGCAAGCGGTCGGCCTGGTGTTGCTGCTAGGCGTCTCGTACATGTTCAACGCGATGGACCGACAAGTCTTTCCAGCGTTGTTGGGGAGCATTCGCTCCGACTATGCTCTCACACTTCCACAAGCCGGTTTTGCAAGCACTGTCTTCACGGTCAACGTGGCGATCTTCGCTGCCCTGAGCGGTTGGTTCATGGCCAAGTTCGGGCGCCGCTACGTTCTGTTGGGCGGGCTTGTCTGTTACTCGCTGTTCACGTTGCTAACACCGTTCGCCACCGGGTTCGTCAGCCTGACGGTGTTGCGGGCCCTCACGGGCGTCGGGGAGGCGCTCCAGGTGGGCGCCGTCTTCGCGTGCATGGGAGCGTACTTCGGCGCGCGACGCGGCGCCGCCATGGGCGCGATGCAAACGTTTTTCGGCTTGGGTGCGTTCCTGGGGCCGGTTCTCGGCACGCGGCTCGAAAGTTGGGCCAACTCGTGGTCGGCCTCGTTTTACGTTTACGGAGTAGCCGGGATCGTCGTTGCCGTCATCGCCGCGATCGTCATTCCCTTGGAATTCACCGACGCCGGCCCGAGCCCCTCGATGGTAAGGGAAGCAGGGAGGACGACCGAGTCGATCTGGACCCGCAACCTGCTACTGAGCGCCGTGTCCTTCGGGCTCGTCGGGTTCTCGTTCTTTTCGTACTCGGCGCTCTACGCGAGCTACGCTCACACCGAGCTGGGCTTCTCGGTCGTGGATGCTGGCGCCGCGCTCGGCATGTACGGCATCGGGGCCATGCTCGGAGTCGTCGGCGGCTGGCTGGGCGATAAGGTCAGCGATAAGTGCATCATCGGCGGCCTTCTGCTGATGGCGACAGCGGGCTACGTTCTGTTCGACGGTCTCCCTCAATTCAAGCTTCACTTGTTGCTGTCGCTGATCTTCGGCCTGACGATGAGCGGGTTCCTGTTCACGCGGTTCATGGCGGTCGTGCAGCGAAGCGTGGATCCGAGCCAGATCGGACACGCCGGAGCCGTCGCTCTTGCGGCGTTCTATCTCCCGGGGCCCTTCGCCGGCTACCTCTTCGGCAAGATGGTCGAGATCGGCGGTTGGTCGGTTGCCTCGCTCATTTTGGTCGTGGGCCCACCATTGCTCGGGGTCGTTCTGATGAGCTTGTACGATTTCTCCAACATGCGGAAAGACTGAGAGGAGCTTCACGATGACAAGCAAAAACGGGTCTTCATCTTCACGCCGCGCGATCGTGATCGGCGGCTCGATGTCGGGTCTCTTCGCAGCTTCACTTCTGCGGAAGGCCGGCTGGGAGACCGACGTATACGAGCGTAGCGATGTCGAACTTCGTGGGCGTGGAGCGGGAATCGTCACCCATCCCGATCTCATACAGTCGCTGGAGCGAAGCAGCGCACAATTGAATGACTTGGGCGTCACTGTCCACGAACGCGTCGCGTTGGATTCCCAGGGGAATGTGATCGAGCGACTACCCTACGAACAGATCGTCACGTCCTGGGATCGACTGCATCAAATTATGCGAGCCACGATTCCTCAAGGCACGCATCATCTCGGTTACAATCTGAAGGCCATCGAGCAGGACGCGGACTCCGTGACGGCGATCTTCGAGAGCGGCGAACGAGTGACCGGTGATCTGCTCGTCGGCGCTGACGGGTTTCGCTCGGTCGTGCGCAACATGTTCGCCCCGGAGATTCAGCCGATCTACGCGGGTTATGTGGTATGGCGTGGTCTTGCTGACGAGGACGCCATTCCGAAAGAGGCGCACGCTGCGGTCTTCGACAAGTTCGCGTTCTTCTTGCCGCCTCATAACAAGAATATCGGCTATCCGATCGCCGGACCGGACAACGATCTGCGGCCTGGCCATCGTCGGTGGAATTGGGTCTGGTATCGGGCGGTCGACCGAGCCGCTTTGGACAATATACTGGTCGACGAAGACGGGGTGTACCACGCCGTTTCGATCCCCCCGCCGAAGGTCCGAGCCGATGTCATCGCACGTCTCAAGGAAGACGCGCGGGAGTTCCTGCCTCCTCCGATGCGCGATATTTTGTTTTGCGTCGCCAAACCCTTCTTTACGCCGATCTACGATCTGCTGGTCGAGAGGATGGTGTACGGCCGCGTCGCGCTGATCGGCGACGCCGCTGCGGTCGCTCGGCCTCACATCGGCATGGGTATCGCCAAGGGCGGCACGGACGCGGAGGTGCTGACAGACTCGCTCGCAAGCCATCCGAATTTGCTCGAAGGTCTGTCTCGCTTCGAGCGTGAGCGTCTGCCGATCGCCGGGAGGGCCGTGGCCCAAGGGCGCAGCCTCGGAGAATACATGCTCGCTCATGCGTCGCCCGGAAATGGGGCCGACGACGCGCATTGGTGTGAGTTCCACAGCATTCGGGGCATTCTCAAGCACACTGCGTCGTCCGCATTTCTTCATTCAGCCTAGGAGCTTGGTACGTCACATGGGAAGTCAGGATCTTCCGGCCCCCGAACTGGCACGCAACATGCGGCTTATCGGGCATTGCGATCAAGGCGGCCGTCCGGACGGTGTGCAACTCATGGTGCACCGCGGATTCGCGTATATCGGCCACATGTTCTCTAAGGGTTTCAGCGTCGTGGATGTCAGGGATCCCACGCGGCCAAAGACAGTGCATTACGTCGCTGCTGCTCAGAACACCTGGAACATTCACCTCCAGACGCAGGACGATCTGCTCCTCGTCATCAATGCCAAGGACATGTTTGCCGCCCCGGAGTTTCAAGACGAGAAGGCCTACTACAAGGGAGAACTCGGGAGGAAGGTCGGCACGGCGGACATCGGCCGGCGGCCTCCCGACTGGCGGGCAGGTCTCGCCGTCTACGACATCTCGCGAGGCGAAGCGCCGCGTGAGATAGGGTTCATGCCGATCGAGGGCGGCGGCATCCACCGTCTATGGTATACCGGCGGGCGTTGGGCCTATGCGTCGGCCCTGATCGACGGCTTCACCGACTACATCTTCATCACGATCGACATGAGCGATCCTGCCCGTCCCAAGGAGGTCGGACGGTACTGGTTGCCGGGAATGAATGCCGCCGCGGGCGAGGCCACCGTGGCGGATCCCTCGCGCAGGCAGGGCTTGCATCACCCCATCGTCCACGGCGACACGGCCTATCTCGCCTGGCGCGATGCCGGGATGGTGATCCTGGATGTCAAGGATCGAACCGAACCGAGGCTTATCGCTCACAAGAATTGGTCTCCGCCGTTCGGTGGAGGTACCCATAACTGCCTGCCGCTGCCCGATCGCGATTTGCTGGTGGTGCTTGACGAGGCCGTGCTGGATCATCAGGAGGACGGCGAGAAGCTGATATGGTTGTTCGACGTCCGCGAGCCGTCCAACCCGGTGAGCATTTCGACCTTCAAGTCGCCGTCGGACATCGATTACAAGGCGAAGCCGGGGCATTTCGGCCCTCATAATCTGCATGAAAACCGACCGGGCAGCTTCATAAGCTCCGAACTGATCTTCGCGACGTACCAAAACGCCGGCGTGCGGGTGTTCGACATCCGCGACCGCTACGCACCTCGTGAGGTTGGCGCGTTGGTCCCCCCGGCTCCTAACGGTCTCGTCGATACCCGACCTGGTCGACCGAGGGTCATTCAATCCGCGGACGTTTTCGTCGAAGCGTCGGGCCTCATTTACAGCACCGACTACAATGGCGGGCTCTACGTGATGGAGTTCAAAGCGTGAGTCCGTCGACCGCCCGAACTCGTGCGACAAAGGCAGCGATCGTCGGCCTGGGATGGTGGGGTCAGCACATCCTGCGGCAGACGATCGGATCCGACGTCATTCATATAGTGCAGGCGGTCGGAAGCCGTGATGAGCAACGGGCACTTGCAGGAAAATATGGCGCGGACTTCACGACGGATCTCGCTCGGGTTCTCGCCGATCCTTCCATCGATCTCGTCATTCTGGCCACGCCCCATTCGCTGCATGCGCGACAGATCGTAACGGTGGCTCATGCGGGCAAACACGTCTTCTGCGAGAAGCCGATCGGGCTCGACGTGACGGAGGTCAGACGAGCGCTCGATGCGTGTCGCGCCACAGGAGTTCGCCTCGGCGTCGGACATGAACGCCGGTTCGAGCCGGCGATCGACGAACTGCGTAAGTTGCTGGCCGATGGCTTCTTCGGAACGATCATGCACGTCGAGGCGTGTTTCCATCACGACAAACTCCGTGGCATCGCCGGCGGGAATTGGCGGGTCAGCGCGCAGGGTGAGGTGCCGCTCGCGATGACGGCGACGGGTATCCACCTGACGGACCTGTTCTTGGATCTGTTCGGCCCTGTCGAGACAGTGACGGCATTTCCTGCGACGCGCATTGAAAACACGGGCTACGCAGACACTGTATCCGTACACGTCGGCTTTGCGTCCAAGGCTACTGGCTACTTCTCCACCGTGCTCGCCACGCCGTTCTATTCGCGGCTCGCGGTCTTCGGCAGCGAAGGGTGGGCTGAAGTCCGTGACGCGTCCCATCCAGACCAATCCGGTCCTAGCACGCTGACCGCACAGCGTCGCGCGTTCGGGCCCATAGTCACGACGCTGCCCGGCAAGGATGCCGTGCGGGCCAATCTCGAGCGGTTCGCGCTATCGCTCGGAGGCGAAGCGTCCTATCCGTTCACCGAGGAGCAGATCTTGGGCAACATTGCCGTGATGGTCGCCGTATCGCGATCGATTTTGGACGGGCGGACCGTGCCGATCGCCGAGATCCTGCCTCGTTCGCCGATCTAGCGTTTGGCACCGCAATCGTCCCACCTCGCAGCCCGTCGTAGTCGAGTGGGCCGTCGGTCGTCCGTGGAAGTGCAGCGACACGCAATCGCCGGCGAATGGTAGGCTCGCCGGCTAAGGACCAACATCGCTCGATTGCGGGCGGCGTCATCCACCCTCACGCGCAGAGAGGTCAGCGGCTGGTCAGGCGGCGGCCTTGGCCGTCGGGTAATCGGTGTAGCCTTGCGAGTCGCCGCCGTAGAACGTCGATCGGTCGTAAGCGTTGAGCGGCAGTCCCTGCCGCAGACGCTCGGGCAGGTCCGGGTTCGAGATGAAGTGCCGCCCGAAGGCGACGAGGTCGGCGTCGCCCGACGCGACGATGGCTTCCGCGGAGGCCGGATTGAAGCCGCCGGCAGCGATCAAGGTTCTCGAGAACTTCGGCCGCAAATGCTGGACCGCGACGGGAGCCTGGCCGAAAGCGATCTCCTCGGTACCCTTGATGCGGGGCTCGACGACATGGAGGTACGCGATGCCCAAGCGATCGAGCGCGGTCGCCACGTATCCGAAGGTCGCCCGTGGATTGCTGTCCGACATCGATCCGTACGTGCCGCTCGGAGAGATGCGCATGCCCACTCGGTCGGCTCCCCAGACCGAAATGGTGGCCTGTGTCACCTCCAGCAGGAAGCGCGCCCGGTTTCCGATGGGGCCGCCGTATTCGTCAGTGCGCTTGTTCGTTCCGTCCTGCAGGAACTGGTCGGGCAGATAGCCGTTCGCGCCGTGAATTTCGACACCATCGAAACCGGCACGCAGCGACCGCTCGGCGCCGGCGCGAAATTCTTCGACGATCGCGGGGATTTCGTGCAGCTCGAGGGCGCGCGGAATCGAGAACGGCACTTCACCTGCTTTGGTGTAGGCATAGCCCTCGGCGGCAATCGCGGAGGGGGCAACCGGTGCGTCGCCGTTCGGCTGCAGGTCGACATGCGATTGCCGGCCGACGTGCCATAATTGCTGAAAGATGCGACCGCCCTTGGAATGGACCGCGTCGGTGACCCGCTGCCATCCTGCGATCTGGGCGTCCGAGTAGATGCCAGGTGCCCCGGCATAACCGTTGCCGCGGGTCGAGACCGGCGTCGCTTCGGAGACGATCAGGCCGCCTTGCGACGCACGTTGGGTGTAATATTTGACCATCAGTCCGTTCGGAATATCACCGGGATCGGAGCGCATCCGCGTGAGCGGCGCCATCGCGACGCGATGCGTCAATTCGTAGGGCCCGACCTTGGTCGAAGTGAATAGTTTGGACATCGGAGTTTTCCTTTGAAAATTCGATTGAAAAAGCGCGGCCGATGGACGCTGGAAGTGTGCGTGCCATCGGCCGCCTCGTACGTCGTTACGCCTTGACGGAGGTCAGGCGCTGGAGGACCGGAATCATGTCTTCCGGCTCGGGCCGACGGGTGTAGTCGGGGTTGACTTCGGAATAGAGGATGATGCCGTCCTGACCGATGACGTAACGGGCTGGCATTGGCAGCGTCCAGCTCGGATCGTCGTTGAAGGTCGGCAGGTCGTTCTTGAGTTGTTTGTAGAGTTCGACCAGGTAATCGGGCAGATGGAAGCGCAGACCGAACGCTGCGCCGACCTTGCCCTTCACGTCCGAAAGGATCGGGAACGAGAGCTTGTTCTGACGCGCCGATTTGCGGCTGTTCGGAGCGGTCTGCGGCGAGATTGCGACCAGCGAAGCACCATACTTGTCGAACGCCGGCTTCGCGGCTTCGAGCGCTTGCAGCTCCATGTTGCAGTAGGGGCACCAGACGCCGCGGTAGAAGCTCAGGACCAATGGACCGCGCTTGAGCAGGTCCACCGAGTTGACGACGTTTCCTTCGGGATCCGTCAACGAGAAAGACGGAGCGACGTCACCGGCCCTTTTGGCGCGCTGGGCGGCCTCCGATTCGATCAGTTCGGCGGTCGCGCGGCGCATGGTCTCGATGACCGCGGGAGGAACATTGTAGGGCGGCCTTCCGGCCTCGAAGTTGGCTTTGAAAGCGTCGAGTTTGGCTTGAAGTGACATGACGGTCTCCGTTGCTTTGCGCGAAGGACGGCGGGGCCGCCGTTTCGTTGAACTCACGCGAAGGAAGGTAAAGGAGACCGTCATGCGAGGTAGCCAGTTCGCCAGACTAGCGCTTATTCCATGGCGGAATGGTCAGGGCTGCTTGCACGTCTAATCCGAGGGGTGAGCTTCCACTCCCGCCGGCGTCCTGCTGCCGGTCGGTACTCGCGTTGATCCGCGGGCCATCTTGTGCGCTGCATCTCCTGCGGCGGTTGTATCAGGGATCCACAACCTGGCCACTTTGGCTTGGCCTCCGCGCGGTTGCCCGAGCCTGTGTGGCCGCCCACCCGCTGCTTGGTCGCGAGCGATCTGTGGTCGATTGGGTGGCCCGCGGGCAGGTCGACCATCGTCCCGTCGGAGAGAACGATAGCCTGGACGCTTACGAAGACGATCGCGACCCGCGGGGCGCGGCTGACCGGGATCGTCGCCTTGAGCACGGTTTGCGCCGACCGCGAGCCCCGATGGCGGCGGAGGCGTTCGGTACGTTGCCGACGGCGGCCTTGATCTGACTGTACAATTCGGCCGCTCGGCCGGTTGCGCAGTCTCTGTCGGGAACGGAAAGACGAGACATGTAATACTCCTTGTTTCGCATCGGCGATCGCTCCACAAACGCGCACGGCAACTCGTCGCGCGAGCGTGTGTGGACGGCTTGCCGGTCCAAACTCACTCTTCGTAGCCGTCTTGGACTTGGCCCGAGTCTAGACGAAGGCCAGCGGGTAAGTCAGATGGCGTGAAGCGAACGTTGCGCGATACCGCGATCTGAGCGAGCTTAACGTCGTAAGATTGTGTTAAATGCTGCTACGCTGAGCACGAGCCGCCCAGCAGGTGGCGATCACCAAGCGCGTAGGCCTCTGCCGAGCAGAAATATCCGGCCAGGAATGAGAAAACGGAGATCAAGGCTCGAATACCGGAAGGCCTATGCGCGATAGCGAAATGACTATCCTAAAGTCGCGAGCAGGTCGCTGGCCGATTTGAGATCCGGCGTTTCGATGTCCTCTTTGAGACGATCGTAAATAGGCTTCAAGACGCCTCTCGCGTCGTCTCGTTGGCCATCATCGAAGAACAATCGCGCCAGGCTCGTGGCCGAACGCAACTCGTAGACTAAAGCGAACTGCTCGTGCGCAGACCTCATGGCCTCTTTCAGGAGTTTCGCGGCGGCGTCGCGGTCTCCTTGCGGCATCTTCGCGAGCACTTCGGCTTTTAAGCGTAACAGTTCGGCCATGTCGAACGTTGAGCCGAAGCCCGCGGGTCGGCTCATCGCTCCGTTGATGGTCAGGAGCGCTTCCTCGAACTGACCGGCCTTGAGTAAACCTTCGGCAAGGGAGGCGGTGAAAACGGTTAGCAGAACGTTGTGCTGTTCCGCGTACAACACCTCGAGCGCTTCCCGCAGTAGCCGAAGTCCCTCTTCCGTTTCGCCCCTAGCTAAGGCAAGCTCACCTTTCAGTGCGATGCCTACGGCTTGATAAGGCGCCAGCGAATACCGCTCCGCGTTTTCAACGAGCCGATCGACGAGATATTCGGAACGGTCCAAATCGCCCATCCAGCGGAAGACGGGCGAGCCGTAGATCAACGATATGCAGACTGAAACCGGTTCGTCTTTATCAGCCGCCTCATCGATAGCTTGCTGTGCGGTTTTGAGTGCCTGACGAGAGTTTCCTTGGAGCCACAAGGCACGCGCCAGCGCGACTAGTGCGCGAACGCGATGATCGTACCCGAAAAACCTCGACGCCGGTCCGCCGAGCGCGGCGGCTTGGACCATGCCGCTCTCACAGTGATGCTGAGCGGCTTCCTGATTCCCGACAAGGTGATGCGAGACCCCGAGCATCCACTCGGCCGTGACGAGACTGATGGGGGTCTTATCCGCTTGTGCGATAGGCATCGCCCGCAGCGCTACGTCGAGGGCTCCTTGGAAATCCCCGATTCTTGTAAGGAATATGTTAAGGCCAGCCAGAAGCTCGAATTGATGAGGGCGGTCGTCCCAGTGTTCGGCCAGCTCGAGCCCTCGTGCGATGGCAGATCTGACTCGGCTGCTGTTACCTTTGGTGAACATCGAAGATAGGGCTACTTCCTTTTGCAGAATCATTTCCCATTGCGTGCCTCGGAAGGTCTCGTCGACTAGGACAAGAGCTCGCTCGCTATAAACGCGGCATTCGTTGAGCAAGGACAGCCTGTTCAGCAATGGAGCCGCGCAAGCAACCACTTCGACCGCCATCACTCGGTCGCCCTCGGCGGACAGCGCCCAGTCGATCGCCGCTCGGATGTTGCCGATCTGCGCCACGAGGTGTTCATCGTTCGCCGATTGGAAAATGTTGCCGTGCCCAAGATATCTGCGAAACGTGGCCGCATGCCGCTGGGCCAGTCGGTCCGTCTCTCTCCGATCCGCTAGTTTCAGAAGGGCATAAGCCCGCGTCGTGTCGAGGAGCCGGTGGTATATCGATCGTCCGACTTGCGTCGTCGAAACAAGAGACTTCGCCACTAGAGCGGTGACGGATTCCGTGATGCTCTCATCGTCGAGCTCGTCATCGCCCACGACATCGCAGGCCGCGGCGATCGTGAATTCACCGACGAAGATAGAGAGCCTGCAAAAGACTCGCTTCTCCGGTTCGGTAAGCAGGTTATAGCTCCAATCGAGCATCGACTGGAGAGTCTGATGTCTCGGCAGGGCGGTCCGCCGCGCATTCCAGACGCCTCTGAACCGGTTATCCAGCAATTCCGCCGTCCCGCCAATCCCAAGCGAGCCCACGCGGCTTGCGGCAAGCTCAATCGCGAGCGCGATGCCATCGAGCCGACGGCAGATGTTCGCTACGACCGGGGCGTCGGAGTCGGACAACTCCGGGCGATGGCCGCTTGCGACGGCACGCTGCATGAAGAGTTGAACGGCCGGGAATTTAAGGGCTTCCGAGGCCCGTAAGTCGGGATGATCCGGCGGAGTATCGAGTGAATACAACAAGTGGATATGCTCGCCTTCTGCCCGCAAGGCCTCGCGGCTCGTTGCGAGGATGTGGGTTTGCGGCGCCTCATTCAAAATGCGCTCGCCGAGTTGGGCCGTGGCATCGATGAGATGTTCGCAATTGTCGAGTACGAGAAGAATTCTCTTGTCCCGTAGGCCACCGATCAGGGTGAGCAGTGGATCTTGCAGTGTCATCATCAAGCCAAGCGCGGTTGCTACGGCAGTGGGTACCAGATACGGATCGGCCAGGGCACCCAGGTCGACGAAGAAAACGGCACCCTGGAAGCTCTCCACGAGCGCGTGGGCGACGGCGGCCGCGACCGTGGTTTTCCCGACGCCCCCCGGGCCGACGATGGTCACGAGGCGACAGGTCATCAACTTGCCCAGCAGCGTCCGGACTGACTCTTCCCGACCGACCATCCTTGTCGGAAGACCAGGTAACCTTTGAATTCGCCCCAAGGCGGCAGAGGCAAGTGTCGGGAGACGTTGCGTTGCTTCGGTACGCGTAACCGACGCCACGAAGCAATAGCCCCGCCCGGCGACGTTGGATATGTACCGAGCACCGCCGATGCCGTCGTCGAGTGCCTTGCGGAGCGCAGCAATATGCACGCGGAGATTGGCTTCCTCGATGATTACATTGGGCCAGACGCGCGCCACCAGTTCCTTGTTTGAGATGATTTCGCCTGCGCGCGCCAACAGAGTGATCAGTACGTCAAGTGCACGACCGCCAACGGGGACAGATTCATCGTCTCGCTTGAGCTGTCGTGCAGCGAGGAAGAGGCTGAACGGGCCAAACCAGAGAACGTCATCCGTCCGCAAATCATCCCCACGCCGCACGTGATCGTCGCTTGGTTCAATTTTGGTCCCGGGGTGATCGTTCCGCATGGCAAACGTTATCTCCGCGATCCTTGAGCGCTATTGGCGGCCTCTCAACGACCGTACAGAGCGTCCTCAGTTAGGCTCGGTGCTAGGTGCTGCCGGGAAAATTCGAGGTCCCGCTCGGTGAGCCTCAAGTTTGAATTGAAAAGCACTGAAACCATGCTTAGCCGTACAAGAGCGTGCGGGCGGCGCGCAGATCTGCCGTCTCGAACCCCTCCGTATATCGGCTATACATGTTCGACAGCACGTCGCGCGCCGCTTCCGCGCGCCCCTGCTCGGTCCACAAGTGGTATAGCGAAATCGCGGAACGCAATTCCCAAGCCAAAGACGATTGCTGTCTGCCAAGGTCCAGTGACGCCGTCAGCAGTGTCTCCGCGGTTGCCAAGTTTCGGGGGGACAGCGCCAGGAGCGCTGTGGCTTTAATGCGAAGCAGATCGGGGAGTTCGAAGGTCCCGTTGCCGCGCTCTGCATTCGCAACGGTTGCGTTGATGACATCGAGCGCCTCCTGTGGCCTGCCCTCTTGGAGCAATCCGTCCGTCAGAGTGCGGGAAATCGTCGGAAACAGAATATAATTCCGCTCGGTGGACAGAATCGTGCGTGCACGGCGGAGATGCTCGATGCCTGCAGCCGCTTTGTGCTGCGCGACAAGAAGCTCACCCAATCTAACGAGCCCACACGCATGATAAGGGACCAGCGAATAGTTCTCGGCAACGGAAATCAGTTCGTCGATGAGCTCTTGCGCAACCTCCTCATCGCCACGCCAAAGAAAGACCTCGGAGCCATAGATCAAGCATATGCACAACGTGACCGGATGCCCGTCTCGTCGCGCGAAATCGATGCCGCGCTGAGCAAAATGCGCTGCGCTGGTTGGGAAGCCCCTTAACCACAGGGTTCTGGAAAGTCCAATGCGAGCCCACAATTCGTGATCAAAGCCGAAGTAGTGACTTCGGCTCAATCCGGTTGCCGCGGCGCGCTCGAAACCCCTTTCGTAATGGCGCTGCGCCTCCGCTTGGTTCCCGAGGAGATGGTCGCTTCCCCCTAGCATCCAATCGCCTACCACCTTCTCCCGCGCACCGCCCAACTCGGCGGCCACGGCTGAGTAGCGCTCCGCGGCAGCGCGCGCGCCCGCGAAATCTCCGGCTCGCATTTGAAAGAGATTCCGACCGGCGAGCAGATGCAATAGCTGATCGGTTTCCCGCAGCGACTCGGCGAGTGCGATTCCGCGCTCCAAGGCCTGATCGACCTCTCCGCTGTCGCCTTGAGCGAACATCGACGACATTGCGAGCGAGACTTGTAGCGTCAGCTCACTTCGGGTTCCCCGACTTGTGTCGTCCAGTGCTAAGATGGCCTTTCGGCACCAATGCTGGCAGTCGCTCAACATCGACGAGTTCAGGAAGAGGACGGCGGCGCGGAGTGCGAGGGCGACTCCCACCGCCGCTTCACCTGACGGCGAAAAGCTCCACTGCAACGCCGCTCTTACGTCTCCGATCTTACCGGCGTGCGTTTGGCTGCGCCGGTTTTCGAATAAATCAGGACGGGTCGCCTCTAGGCTCTCGGCGAAAAAGATCGCATGGCGTCTTGCGATCGTGCGTTGCGCCTCTCGTCCGCCCAGTTTCAGAGCGGCATAGGCCCGCGACGTGTCCAGAAGGCGATATGAGCCCGCGTCGTCGCCAGAGCACGCCAAAAGGAGCGACTTGTCGACTAGCTTGGTAACCGTGCCGATGAAGTGCGGTGCGGCTTCCTCCGGCTCGGCTGCCACCGATTGTGCGGCTTGTAGGGTGAAGGGCCCGACGAAAAGCGACAATCTGCAGAGAACTGTTTTCTCGTCCTCCGATAGGAGATCGTAGCTCCAATCGAGTGTCGCCCGCAAAGTCTGATGTCGCGACGCGCTACGACGACCTTGCCAAGACAGCGCCAGCCGGTCGCTGATCAGTCCGGAAACGCCCCGAATTCCGTATCTGCTTACTTGACCGGCTATCAACTCGATCGCCAACGGAATACCATCGAGTTGGCGGCAAATACTCGCGACGATGCTCGCGTCTGCCTGTCCAACGGCTTCAGTGTAACCACCGGCCGCCGCTCGCTCCAAAAAAAGCTGGACCGCCGGAAAAGAAAGAACATCGGCAATGGTCGCTTCGTCCGGTGGAAATTCAAGCGGCGGAAGCCAGTAGAGAGTTTCACCGAGAACTTGCAGTGGCTCGCGACTTGTAGCGACAATGTGAACGAAAGGGGCATCGCGTAAGAGGGATTCAGTCAGAGCTGCGACGGTGTCCACGACATGCTCGCAGCTATCAAGAATGAGAAGAAGTGTTTGGTCGGCGAGAAAAGCCACCAGCGCAGGGAGAGAGCCTTCCGTCTGAGCGTGGTAACCGACAGCCGATGCAACGGCCGGAACGACGAGCGCGCCGTCCTCCAGAGCGGAACAGTCCACGAAACAGATCCGGCCGTCGAAAACCTTCGTCATCGCGTGAGCGACGGCGATGGCCACCGTCGTCTTGCCCATGCCGCCAGCGCCAACAATGTTCACGAATCTCTGGGAAATAACCCCCGATCTCACGGAGTCGATGTTCTCGTCACGACCGATCATCCGTTGTAGGCGCGGAGGCAGGCTCTGGATTGCCCGGGTCGATGCTGCCGCCCATTGCTCCGATTGGTGAGCCGTCGCGACAAAGCAATAGCCCCTGCCGGCCACGTTCGTGATGTAACGCGCCCCATCCCGACCATCGCCCAGCACTCTGCGGACAGTGGCGATATGTACGCGAAGGTTGGCGTCCTCCGCCGCAATGCCAGGCCAAGCCGCCGCGCTTAGCTCCTTAAGAGTGAGAACTTGGCCAGGCCGCTTCGCGAGCGCGATCAGAAGATCGAGCGCTCGATCGCCTATCGAAAGCGGCTCTTCGCCTCTCATCAACAACCTCTCGGCCACGAGCAGCCTGAAAGGACCGAAGGCGACGACCTCGCCTTTATGGGAATTCCTAAGAGCGAGCATGGGTGCAGGTTCGCAATACCAAGTTTGCCGATAAGCCGCTTGCCGTATGAGGTAAAGGTTTAGCGCGGAAAATAAGCTAGTCGCTTGCCCGCAAAAGCCATTTGTGTGCCAATCGTTCACAAAACGCATCAATCGTACACAGCCGGCTAACGAGTGTTACCGCGGGCTCGCGACCCACAAGCTGGTCGCTCCGCGCTCGCTTGGTTGTCCGATTTTGGGAGACGTGCGCCGAACTCGGTCAGCTCGCTCCGGGATCGAGTGCGCGAAGTACTCGGCGTCTCACTCATTCGTCAAGTTGCCCCAGGCGCGAGGGCTTATGCCCACGAGCTTGGTGAATACGCGCGTGAAGTGGCTTCGATCGGCGAAACCGCACCTGAGAGCGACCGCGGAAAGCGATGCATCGCGATCTCGAAGCATGACCTTTGCCGATTCGACGCGCGCACGAAGCAGCCAGGCGTGCGGAGCGAGGCCGCTCGCTTTGCGGAATGCCCGCGAGAAGTGGCCAACCGAAAGGCCGCACGCAATGGCAATTTCTTCGAGTGAAATCGCACCAGACAGATTGTTCGCAATCAATTCCTTCGACAATCGCTCCTGCCATGGCGCGAGCCCACCCTTGATAGGCTTCGAAAGCATTCGGATTCCGCCGTATTTTTGCAAGGTATGGCTCGCGAAAGCGAGCATAACATGATCCATGAACAGACGATTGGATTGATCGGGCGCGCGAAACGCTGGCATCAGCGATAGGCCCAGATGCTTGACTGTCTCGTCCGAGATCCCTGCACCAGGTTCATACTGAAGTTCGTCGACGCGGGGTGCGCCGGCCTGATCTGCGAGAGCGTCCATTGCCGCTCTGGGCAGATAGAAGAGGACGGAGTGGGCAACTCTGTCCATCAGCACGCGCGGCTCCCGCCTCACATCGCTGATAAGGATTTGCCCCGCCTGAAGCGGCGCCGATGAAACGTGGCGACCGTCCTCCCAATAGCAATTCTTGGCGGCGTCGGTCATGACCAAGGTGACCATAAAGGCGTCGATACGCGGCAGAGCGGCCGACAGCATGCCTGACGGCTTCTTGATTTGGAGGTCGGTAACGGCAATCTCGGATTGACCCAGCGTTCGCGTCACGATGGCGGGCGCATCCTCGAGACCGAGCGCTTCTCCGAGTCTTGGCCCGTAATGGAGGGAGGGGGTGTGCAAGCCGGATTTATCCATGCAGCCTCCAATCCGACGCGGATCGCACTCGCGGCTCGTTATAGAATTATAGCAGTGTTCGAGCCAAAAAGCGCCGGTGAATTTGGGAGGCGGAAACTATTCCTTTGAGGAATGAGTGGTGACTTGCCCTACGCGAAAGGGTCCGGACAAAAATCCCATTTAATTCGAGCCCGCAGCGCGTCGGGAAAGCGTCAAGGGTTTGGTCGCTCTAGTCTTAAATCGTTGTTTTTTTAACAATTTGCCTGATGATTAGGCGGCAGCTTCCGCAGCCGCCGTCTAGGCCGCTGCTGCGGTTACGTGTTGGCGCTCTGGGGTAACGATCTCTGGTCGTACCGCGAGCGCGTGTCGGTCTGCCTGCCCGCAACCCGTCTACCACCGAAGATGTGAAGGCGTGGGGGCAGGCGGACCGGGTGGGGGCGCCGGTGCCGCCTGCGGGCCGACGTAATCGCATTCGGGGTTGGACATGCGTCCGCGTCGGGATGCTTAGCTCTCGGACCTCCCGGAGCTTGTGGGGCAAGGGC
The DNA here is from genome assembly GCF_031202265.1 of Bradyrhizobium sp. Ash2021. NCBI lineage: Bacteria > Pseudomonadati > Pseudomonadota > Alphaproteobacteria > Hyphomicrobiales > Nitrobacteraceae > Bradyrhizobium > Bradyrhizobium sp. Ash2021. The sequence continues at coordinate 1,759,511 of NZ_CP100604.1, forward strand.
GCAATGCGCCGAGCAGTTGATCGAGCTGATCTCTCAATCGATCGATGGCGGTTTGGCTGTTGCTCAATGCGCGCAGCTCTGATTCGGTTCGTTCGCCCTCTCCCAGCAAATCGTGGACGCTTTGGATCGCCTGGAGCGGCTGGCGAAGATCGTGTCCGGCTATCGCGAGCAACACGGATTCGAACTCCGAAACCTGATGTGAGGCGCCTTGGCCGTCATCTACGGTGCGATCGAGCCGGCCTTCCATCCGAACCGTAACGCCATCAAGTATGCCGCTGGGTATCTTGCGCATGGGACGGTCCTCGCGTGGGAATCCATAGGAGTATTCCGGGAGCAGGCACCGCAGCATTGCACAGTTCCCTTGCGGAGGGGCGTTTAGCTTTGTGAGAAGATGTTAATCTTGGTAGTTGAATGGCTGCCGCAAGCCACGCCTCAAGCGCTCGATGACTTTGTCGCAGGGACAGCGGCAAGGCTTCGCACGTTCAGATGTCGTATCGGTTACGGACGATAATCACTTGCACGAGCAGGTTGCCGTGGGTCGTAAAACAGAAGGCGAGCACGAACGAATCGGGTAGGCCGCGCTTGTCGAAATTGCCGTCGACGTCCGTCGTGACGATGCAGTTGCCATAGTGGTTCACCACGTTGGTTAGCCGCTGCGGTTCTGTTCCTTGCTTCGGATGAAAGCAGCGACGTCGCGGGTGCCGATCTTGTGGTCGATGGCGGCCTGAGCGCGCTCTAGGCCAAGGCATTCCTAGAGATCCTCCGCCTTACCTGTAAGGAAGCATTTGCTGGTGGTCCCGATTATCGACCCATGCAAGGCGAATCAAAGAACGTCATGCCTTCAGGTCGCTTGTGACCGGTTCCCGTAGGTGCAAACGGAGCTTGGAGCGACGATCCGTGTCGATTGCGACGGCCCGTCGGACTCAACCTCGGAAGCGCTCAGGCGACCGTTCTCTCCGACGGGGCTGTGGTCGAATCTGCTCCGCGTCACTACCGCGTCCCAAAGAGGGCCGCCCGCGGGAGGAGCTAAGGTGAGGCACGCCGTATCCGATTTCACAGGTTATTAGAACGTTTAACTAGCCATTGGAGGACGATCGAGCGACTCTTGCCACTGCAACCGGTTCTTGGGGGCACCCTTCCGCGGGAGAACGCGCATGCACAGGACAGGAAGTCGTCTTGGGACGGCAGAGCGGGAAAAGAGACCCCTCGCAGACAGTATCGTCGTGCGCCGAGCAGACCGGAGCACGGCCGCTACGTCGGGAGAGCATTATGCTTCGAAGCTTGAGACGATGTTGCTGAAGATAGCCGGCGAGGATCTCCTTCGATCGGTTGAGGCTATTCAGACCGCCTACGATTACTTTGATCTCGGAGTCCGAACGAGCTCCGAGCAGAGGTGGTTGCATTGCAGCAGAAAGGCGGTCGACCGGTTCAAGGAGCAATTGGAGCAGATCCAGACTGTGCTGCAGGTTCGAGCTCACGCGGCGCGGCCGCAGCTCAGGCCGGTCAGCGTTCATGAGTTGCTGCGCCAGGTCCGTCGCGAGCACGAACATGCAGCTCTGAGCAAGGGCATTTGCATGCGAGTGGTGCCGATCGACGACTCGATCAAGAGTGATGACCTCCTTCTTGGCGCCGCCCTGCGGAACTTGGTCAGTAATGCGATCAGATATACCCGACCAGGTGGGCGCATCCTTATTGGCTGCAGGGGTTTCGAAGCGAGTATTCGTATCGATGTGTACGACACTGGTGTCGGAATTCCCGGCGAGCAGATTCCGAAGATCTTCGACGCATTCACCCGCCTCGATCCCGGACGATGCGAGGGCTCAGGCATTGGCCTTTTCATAGTACGCCAAGCCATCCTGATTCTAGGTCATCGCATCGAGGTGGCATCGGTTCCGGGTCGCGGGTCTCGCTTCTCCATTCTGGTACCGCGTGCAGGCCGATAGAGTGGAGCGCGGCCAGCTCCCACAACGCGCCGCTGGGCGCGTGTTGGGTGCGGGGCGACTGGGTGTCGATGGCGACGCATGGCTATCAGCAGAGTGCGATGCTCTGGCGTGATAGGCGTGGCTAAGCCGCGCGCGCCGAGCAATGAAGCCGCGCTACCGCTTAGGCGGCGGCCGCGGCCCCGGCGACATGAGAGCACGCGGTTGACCGGGATCTCCGCCTCATGCCCCGTCTGCTCCGACGAGAAACATTCCGGGCAACCGCTGCATCGCGATCCGCGTCCAGCCGACCTTTGACAGTAAGGTCCGAATTCCCCGGACTTAAGCGTTGAATGAACGTTCGAAGAAGTCGACGAAGGCGCGCGCCTTGGCGGTCGCCGCGCGGCCTGTCGGAAGCACCGCCCACAGGTCGAGTGGCGGGAGACTCCATTCCGACAGGATCGCACGGACTGCCCCAGATCGCAGCTCAGGGCTGAACATCCACTCCGACGCTATGGTCAGTCCTGCATGGGCGAGCACGGCGGCTCTCACGCCCTCCGCAGCGGTTACCCGCAATCGGCTTTGAACGCTAACGGCCAATTCCGTACTTTCGCGTCGGAACGACCATACGCTGCCTTCTCCCTGAAGATAAACGACGGCCTGGTGTTTGCTCAGTTCACTCGGTGTCGACGGCGTGCCCGCCCGATCGAAGTAGGTGGGTGTACCCAGCACGAGCCGCTTGCACCTTGCGATGCGGCGAGCTGTCAGAGTCGAATCCATCATCTTCCCCATCCGAAGAGCCACGTCGATACCCTCTTGGACGAGGTCGATCTGACGATCGTCCAAAACCACCTCGAGATCCAGTTCTGGATGCTGCGCCATGAACTGCGGCAACATCGGAATGAGATGGATCCGCGCGAACGTGACGGCGGCGCAGACGCGCAATCGCCCTTTGAGACCCGCTCCCGCTCCGCGCGCGGCGAGCTCGGCCTCGGCCGCTTCTTCGAGCGCCCGCCTGGCGCGCTCAAGATAACTAAGCCCGGCTTCGGTGGGCGTTAGTCCTCGCGTCGAGCGAGTCAGCAGCTTGACTCCAAGATATTCCTCCAGTTGCGCGACCGATTTCGAGACAGCTGGTTGTCCTACTCGAAGCTGTCGGGCCGCTCCTGAGAAGGAGCCCGTCTCAACGACCCGCACGAACGTTTCCATCGAAGCCAAACGATCCATCCTATTCTCCGCAGGAATGAGCGATATAGCTCCGCTCTATCTGCCATGCCGGGCGGGAATTGGCCATCTCTGTACGTGTCCGAGCCCGCCGAGGAGAGAAGCTATGAACACTTACGAAGACCAGACCGCGATGCCGGTCCGAACCGCCACAGCCAATTCCGGTGGGATGGCCCGCGCGGAAGCCATCGCGCTCGAAGCGGCCCAGGCGCTGTCCGGAACGGCCAGGGACGCTCTGCTGGCCTATGCGATGACGGGCAGCGCCGTGGCGAGCATCGCCGTCGTCGCCGCGCCCCATCTTGAGGTGCTACTGCGGTGCATTTTCCATGGACGTGGATAGCGGCCGCAGGCCATCACGCGCTCGCAGCCGTGCTCAACTGGTACAGCCGGCCAGTCGCATCCAGGTCCTCAATGCGCCATTCGCCGCCGACGCCCGCGATCATCCACCTAAGCATCGCCCAAAGATCGGCGTCGACCTCCGGGTCGTTCAACGGTTCCAGCGCGTCGGGCAGGGCGTAGATCTCGATCCCGTCGGGAAACGGTTCTCCGCTGCGACCTATGAAGGCAAGCGCGTAGATCATTCCCGAGGGTGCCCGCACGTAACCGGAACGCGACAGGGCGTTCGTGTCGAGAGAGAACTGCTTGACGAAGAATTCTCGGAATTCCGCGTAGTGTCCGACGCGGTCTTCCGCGAGCACCAGCGCTCTTCTTTTGCCTTCGAGCGCCGGATTTTCGACGACTTGAATTGCTGTCATGGCTGCCTTCTCTCGATGCGGTCCAGGAAACGGTTGATCTTGCCAGCGATCTCCTCGCCGGAATCCTCCTGCAGGAAGTGCCGGCCCGTCACCAACTCGGGCCCCTCGGCATGCGGCAAGAGTTCTTTGAAGCGCGTCGCGAACGTCTTGTAGTCGAAGACCTCGTCTTCGCGCCCCCAGACCAGCAGCGTCGGGAGTTTCGACTTCCTCAGCTCGCGTTCCAGCCATTCGAAGCGAGCCAGGCCGCGAGCGCTTTCGTCGAGCGGGATCCAGCGCGGCCAAGTCCACGTGAGCAGACGCGATCCCGGATCGGGCAGGATGTCCTCATAGACGCTCTGGGCTTCTGCCCGGAACTTCTTGCGGTCGACGACGGAAAGGTACATCCCCCGACCGGCAAGCGCGTTGTGCCGTCCGAGGAGGTAGGGCCCGACAAGGGGCGCATGCATCATGCGCCAAGGAAAAATGCGCTTGTGAAATTCGGCCGGAGGTAGTGGCCATGCCCACGTGCTCATGATGACTAGGGCGCGGACGCGGTCCGAATTCGATAGGGCAAAACCGAGACCGGTGGGGCCGCCCCAATCATGACAGACGATGGTGGCGTTGCGCACATCGAGCTGTCGCAGGAGGCTGGTCAGATTGGCGATGTGTCCGTCGAGCGTGTGGGCTTGCTCCCGGACAGGCTTCTCGGACAGCCCGAAGCCGATCATGTCCGGAATGATCACGCGCCTGCCCGCCGCGGTCAGCGGTTTGATGAATTTCCGGTACAGAAATCCCCAAGCCGGGTTGCCGTGCAGGAGAACCACTGGGTCGCCGGCGCCCTCGTCGACGTAGTGCATGCGCCAGCCATTGACGCGCTTGAATTTCGGCTCGTACGGCCATTGCTCATGCGCGAACCGCTGCCCTGTTTCCGACGCGTCCATCCTTTTCCTCCCTATCCAAAGAAGATGACGGCTTGGCCGTTGAGGCCCGGCAGCCTGACCACGGCGCCTAGAGATTTACCCGTCGCGAAATCGAACGCGACGACTTCGTCCTGGGCCACGCAATACAGATGTTCGCCCGACCCGAAACGTAGGCCGCGCGGCTTCCTGAACCCGAGCCCGCGATCTGCAGCAAGGACGCGAACAAGACGGCCGTTGGATCGATCATATTCGCGGAGGGTCGTCACTGCGTTCGGATCTCCAAAGGGTTGTTCACTGCTGACGACCACGTTTCCGCTTGGCGCGATCGTGAGATCGAGCGGACTGAGATCCGGATCTTCGACCTTCCAAGAAGGATTGATCCTCCACTCCTGATCGAACGCCAGAATGGTATTGTCGCCTTCGCCGCCCGGGCCGATGCCGGATGCGAGAAAGAGAGTGCCGTCCTGTCCGAAGGCGAAACCGCGGGGGAACGGGACCACTGCAGTCGGAAGCACAGCTTCGCCAGATCCGTCGAGCGTCGGCGCAAACGCCATGATCGTCCGCGCAGCGCGCAATCCGACATAGTACCGCCCATCTGGTCCGAAATTACCGCCGCCTGGGTTAAGCCCGGGTATAACGCCGGTGTCGCGCACCACACGCGCCTTGCCATCGAGCCCCAGAATGCGGTCCGAGCCACTGTTGAGGAAGAGCAATGAACCGTCGACGCCGACCCCGCGCGGGTCGATGATCCGGTGGTCCTCACTGAAAGGGCCTAGCAACTCGCCGTTCGCATCGAACGCTAACAACTTGCCGTAACCCGAGCCATTCGCGCCCGAGGCACTTGTTACAAGGAGGGCCATGGGAGGCTCCTATGGTTATCCTCAACCGATCATCTCGAGGGCCAGGGCGATCCCCTGGCCGCCGCCAATGCACATCGTGACAATACCCCTCTTGAGACCGTCCCGGCGCATCGAATGGAGGAGACGGGTGGTCAGCACGGCGCCGGTCGCGCCGATTGGATGGCCGTGTGCGATGGCGCCGCCCTCGACATTCACGATCTCGGGCGGCAGCTTGAGTTCCTGCATGACCGCAAGGGCTATGGCGGCAAACGCTTCGTTGATCTCGATGCGATCGACGTCAACATTACTCCAGCCGGCGCGCGCCAGCGCCTGTCTGACAGCGGGGATCGGGCCGAGGCCGAACATGCCCGGCTCGACCGCCGCGATGCCGTAGGACACGAGCTTGGCAATCGGCGCCAGACCGCGTTTGGCGGCCCAATCCTCTCCCGCCAGCACCATCGCCGCTGCGGCGGTGTTCAAGCCGGGGGCATTGCCCGCGGTGATCGTGCCGCCATCGCGGAAAGCCGGCTTCAGCTTGGCCAGCGCCTCGATCGTCGCGTCCGGGCGGTTATGCTCATCGACCTGGAACGTGCTCGGTCCCTTTCGGGCGCGAACGTCGACGGGCACGATCTCGCCCTCGAATTTGCCGGCGCTCTGCGCGGCGGAAAAGCGCGTATGCGAACGCTGGGCCCATTCGTCTTGCTTTGCGCGGCTGATCTGAAACTTTGTGACCAGGTCTTCCGTATGCCAGCCCGAGTGCGCGTCAGAGAAGGCATCGTTGAGGCCGTCGCGCAACACGCTGTCGTAGAGGCTGCCGTCGCCCAAGCGGTGGCCCCATCGGCCGCGCGCGACCAGGTAGGGAGCTGTGTCCATGTTCTCCATGCCGCCGGCGACGGCTGCATCCACCGAACCCATCAGGATTTCGTGTGCTGCGGAAACGATTGCCTGTGCGCCGGAGCCGCAGACGCGATTCACCGTCATGGCAGGTACCTGGACCGGAAGTCCCCCGTGGATCGCTGCCTGGCGCGCGGGATTCATCTTGTTGCCGGCCTGCACCGTGTTTCCCATGACGACCGTGCCGAGCTCGTCAGGCCGCAGGTTGGATCGATGAAGAGCGGCATTGATGGCCGCCGCGCCCAGTTCGACGGCAGGAATATCCTTCAACGTACCGCCGAATGTTCCGACGGCCGTTCGAACAGGCTCAACGATCACTACCGAGTGCTTCGATGTCATGGAAAGACCTCCGCCGAAAAGACGCACAGCAAGTGAGAACCTAGCTGTCGTGCATGGAAGGATTCGGGCAGAGCGGTCATCGTAATAAAGCTTATTCCTGCGCGGAATATGCGGTTAGGGAAGGAGGGGATACCATCCATGCTATGTCTTTGTTTCGATTGCGCTTTTGGCCTTTCGTGGAGTGTGCTCGGATTCCATGAAGATGCAGCCAACCCGGCTGGCCCAGAGTGGGCATCGGGCAGTAGAATGAAGCGGGTTCTGCGCGGGCGGCTTCCCATGTCGATCCACGATGCCGAGCCAACAGCGGGAATGCTTGTATGAACGGTCTTCGCAATGTTCAGCCCGGGGACGTGCTTTCCTTTGGCCCGTTCAGTCTGTTACTGGCCGGCAGGATGCTGAAGAGGGCAGCTGAAACGATACCGCTGGGAGGGCGCGCGCTCGACGTCCTGATCGTCTTGACGGAGCGGGCTGGCGAGGTCGTCAGCTACAGCGAGCTAATTTCCTTAGCGTGGCCGAATGTTACTGTGGACGAGTCCAATCTCCGTGTTCAGATTGCCACCCTCCGGAAAGCGCTGAGCGATGGAGAGCACGGCGCTCGTTACATTTCGAATGTTACAGGTCGCGGCTATTGCTTCGTCGCGCCCGTTTCGCGTTCGACCGGGCGGCTGACGGTCGCGGAAGGAAGTTCGGACGGTGAGCAGCTCAGAAAGCTGCCGCCGCGATTGGCGCGGATGGTCGGTCGAGAAGAAGCTGTTCGAGCCGTATCGGAGCAGCTCGCTGCAGAGCGCTTCGTGAGCATCGTCGGTCCGGGCGGCATAGGCAAGACCACGGTCGCGATTTCGGTCGCGCATGCATTGCTGAACGGCTTCGGCGGCGCCGTCTCCTTCGTCGATCTGAGTTTATTGACGAATCCCCGGCTCGTTCCCACGGCAGTCGCTTCAGCGCTTGGCTTCATGATCCAAGCTCATGATCCATTCGGGAGCCTTGTGGCCTTTATAGGTGACAAGAAGGTCCTCCTGATCCTCGACAACTGTGAGCACGTGATCGATTCGGCAGCTGAGTTGGCCGAACGGGTCGTCAGCGAGGCACCGCAAGCGCATATCCTCGCGACCAGCCGCGAGTCGCTGCGTGTCGAAGGTGAACACGTCCACCTTTTGTATTCCCTTGCTTGTCCGCCCGGGCATGCCGATCTTACCGCCACGGAAGTGCTGAGCTATCCGGCTGCTCAGATATTCATGGAACGGGCCGCAGCTGGTGGCCACGGAGCAGGTCTGAGCGACATTGAAGCGCCGATTGTCGCTACGATCTGTCGTCGACTTGATGGTATCGCGCTCGCGATCGAACTCGCCGCCAGTCGTGCCGGTTCTATTGGGATTCGCGGAATCGCGGAGCTGCTTGATAATCGCTTCAGCCTGCTCTGGCATGGACGCAGGACCGCGCTGCCCAGACACCAGACCCTGAACGCTATGCTCGATTGGAGTTACAATCTACTGCCCGAGCTGGAGAGGACCGTTCTTAGCAGGCTCTCGGTATTCGTGGGCGATTTCACGATCGAGGCGGCCCGCTCTGTCGCGTCCGAAACGCTGGGCGAAGAGGCGAGCACTACAGATGCTCTCGACAGCCTGCTCGCGAAGTCGCTGATCTCCACAAGCTGGATATCCGGCTCGACATACTATCGCTTGCTCGACACGACGCGCGCCTACGCGAGAGGAAAGCTTGCCGATCGAGGGGAGGAAGCTCGCGTCGCCCGGCGGCATGCAGAGTTCTATTCCGCCTTTCTCCAAAGCGATGACATCACGCGCTCAAGGATCGGCAAAAACAATCTTTCAAAATACGCTCCGCATATAGGAAACGTGCGTGCGGCGCTGGAGTGGGCATTGTCCGATCGTGACGATCCCACCTTTGGAGTGGCTCTCGTCGCGCAATCGGCGCCGCTGCTGCTGGGCCTGTCTCTGCTGGAAGAGTGCAGGCGCTTTTGCGAAAGCGCTCTGGCGGCTCTCGACGATGCCGGCAACTCTACCAGAACGGAGATGATCCTCCAGGAATCGCTGGCACTCGCGTCGATGCACACGCGCGGAAATGACCCCAACGTTCGCACGGCAATCGAGCGTGGGCTCGCGCTTGCCGAAGCGCTCGAGGACAGGTCGCGCCAATTGCAGCTCTTGGCGAGCTTGAATTTGCTTCTCGTCCGACAAGGTGATCTTCGCGGCGCCAGAGCGGCTGTCGACAAAGGAAAGAGCGTAGCACAAGCAATTTCGGACCCCGCTGGCCTTATCTGGGCCGATTGGATGACGGGTGTCTCCTATTACTTGAGTGGAGATCAAGTCGCTGCTCAGTTTCACCTCGAAAATGGAATGTCTTTTGCTGCCGAAAGCGGTTCACACCATGCCAACTACTTCGGGAGCGTCAATCGCATAGGGGCCAAGGTGGCTCTCGCCCGAGTCTTGTGGCTGCGCGGGTTTCCTGATCGGGCCATGACAATGGCGCAAGATGCAATCGATGAGATGAGCCGCGGCGGAAGCCATCCCGTATCCGTTTGTACGTCCCTTCTCTATGGCGGTTCGGTTGTTTTTTGGACCGGGAATCTCACGACGGCTTGGGAGTTGGTGGAACAGTTGATAGCTTTCGCTGGACGACACTCTTTAGCACCCTATCGGGCCGCGGGCATCGGATTCAAGGGAGAACTGCAGATCGCGAGAAATGAGGTGCCGGCAGGAATAGAGTCGTTGAGGGAAGCTTTGGAGCTTATGCAGATTGAACAGTATAATGTGATTCGTACCACCCTCATGGGCGCGCTCGCAGACGGGCTTCGAAAGGTCGGGCGGTTAACAGAAGCGCTCGCAACGGTTAATGACGCAATTGCCCGGTCGACGGATACAGGTGCCGAATTTGACGTACCAGAACTGCTGCGAATCAAGGCGCAAATCCTCGCAGCGCGCAAGGACCATAAGGCCGCTAGGAGTTGTTTGAAGGACTCGATAGCAAAGGCGCAGGCACAACATGCGCTCAGCCTTGAACTCAGGTCGGCGATGACACTTGCCAGCCTGCTGCAGCGTGAAGGCAAGCTGGCCGAAGCTCGTCGATGCCTGGCAAGTGTATTCGAACGTTTCACGGAAGGTTTCGAGACCGCGGATCTCAGGGCGGCGCTTGGGCTCCTTGAAGAGCCGCACCCATAATTTTAGACGGGCGGAGAGTCTCGATAACGTCCTTGTCCATACAGCGGAGCCGCTTAGGGATCTGCTGGATCTTCGGCTTTTTGCCGAATTTCAAGACACCACGAACGCCTTCGACCGGACGATGGCCACTTCGCCTGTGCCGTGCTCGTCAGCAATGAGCTTCGTGATTACCGAGGCAAGATCGGTTATCAGGGACGGACCCCCTCATTGGTGAGCAACCGACGATCGCTGTCGCGCACGTCGTGAGGCGCCACAGCAGTTTCATCGTTACCGCCAACGATGAGTAGCATGGTCTGTCGAACTCCCTTGCCTTGACCTTTTATTTCGTGCTGGACGATGAACTCATCGTCCAATTGATCATTCTGCGCAGCCGCCGCGATATCCTGCGGGCGACGTTTCCCGTCCAAGGTCATCTCGGCGTCTCCACGTTTAACAGTTTCTTAGAACGTTTAACTCGCCTTCGCAGGAGAATTGCGCGACGTTTAAGCGAGCAATCGGGTTATTACCGGCTCCTCATCTGCGAGAAGAATACCCATGCGGGACGCCAGCGGCCGTGTCGGGACGGAGAGACGTAATGAGGACTGCCAAGCCATCGCCAGCACGACGCGGACCGTATTCACGAAAAAGCACGGCTCGATCCCGTCGCGCTACTCCCGGACGCGGCTGATGCCGTGAAATGGCGACCATCCGCCGTGTCGCTCAAACCGACAGGGAGCAAACTATGAGCATGCTGTTCTCGGCGGCCAGGATTGGCCCCTATCAACTTTCCCATCGCGTCGTGATGGCGCCGCTGACGCGGATGCGCTCCGATCCAGGCGACATTCCGAGCGACCTGATGGTCGAATATTATTCCCAGCGCGTATCAGAAGGTGGGCTCATCATATCGGAGGCGACGCCGATCTCGATCCGTGGCTATGGCTATGCCGGCGCGCCAGGTATTTACTCGGATAGTCAGATCGAGGGATGGCGCCGCGTCACCGATGCGGTTCATGCCAAGGGCGGCCGGATGTTCCTGCAGCTATGGCATGTCGGCCGCCAATCGCATACCGACCTACAGCCCAATGGCGAGGCGCCGGTTGCGCCGTCCGCGATCGCGGCGGAAGGTTATGCCTACACCAAAGAAGGAGAAGTGCCGTTTTCGATGCCGCGCGCGCTTGCTTTGGAGGAGATTCCGGGGATTGTCGAGGAGTTTCGTGCTGGTGCCGAGCGCGCATTGAGCGCAGGTTTCGATGGTGTCGAGATTCACGGCGCGAACGGCTATCTGCCCGATCAGTTCCTCGAGGACGGCACCAACAAGCGCACGGATGAATACGGTGGTCGCATCGAAAACCGCGCGCGCTTCCTTCTGGAGATCAGCCGGGTCGCGATTTCGGTCTGGGGAGCCGATCGCGTGGGCGTGCGGCTCTCGCCGAGCAGCACCTATGGCTCGATGTCGGACAGCGATCCGGCCGCGACTTTCGGCTATGTGGCAGGCCAGCTTGATCACTTGGGCGTCGCCTATCTTCACGTGATCGAGCCGCGCATCAAGGGCATCGAGGAGATTGCCAAGGGGCAGGCCCCGGTTGCCGCGCAACAACTGCGGGGGAAATTCAGCCGCACCTTGATCGCTGCCGGCGGATTTAACGGTGAGAGCGCCGCGGCCATTATCGCGGCCGGCGACGCGGACCTCGTCGCGTTCGGCCGCCACTTTATCGCAAATCCGGATCTTCCCGAACGGCTGCGGCATAAGTTGCCTTTAAACCACTATGACCGGTCGACGTTCTACGGCGGCGACAGGCGAGGCTATATCGACTATCCGAGGCACGCCGAGATATCGCCGTCAGAGCTCTAGTTCTGCACTGAAGCGGTGGGGCGCCGCACGGCCGGCCCGTCGCATCGTACGGCCTGAAAGTGCCCTATCCTGATGATTGTGAAAAACATGCCGAGCCATCCTTCATCGTCCAGCGAGCCTCCAATCGAGCTCCCTCCATTGGTTGCTGCCTTCGTCGAGGCGACAAACAACTTCGATTTGGATCGACTTATGGTCACCTTTGCTGACGATGCGCTTGTCAACGATCAACTACTTGATTACTGGGGCAAAGCGGCCATCAGACGCTGGGCAGAGCGGGACATTATCGGCGAAAGACTGACGATCGCGGTCACAAGAGTGGTGGAGCATTACGATAGCTTCGTTGTTACTGGCGAAATTGATGGAAATTTTGATAAGCGTGGTTTGCCGGAGCCGCTTGTCCTGGCCTTCTATTTTATGCCTCACGATGATCTCATCGTCCAGCTGATCATCTTGCGCAATCGTCGCGACATTTGACGTTTGATTGACCCGACCTCCGCCGGCCGGGTTCCAAGTACATGGCTTCAGCGTACGCGTCAGGATTTACAAAATCTTAGAACGTTTAACTCGCCACGGAGGTGAAGTCGCGCGACGTTAGTCCCTGCGGCGTGTTCTTCGGACCTGCCCTAGAGGAGAACGCACATGTGAAAGACGAGAAGCCAGGTCGGGGCTGCGGAAGGTAAACAAGGATTCCGCATCGGAACGCGGGCCGCAACTCGTAGCATGACGGCGGCGGCCCCGAGGCCGCAGAAGGTCACGAATTTCGAAGCGGTGCTGCTTGCCGTAATCAGTCACGATCTTCGTCAGCCACTGCAGGTCATGCAGAACGCTCGCGAACGCCTCGGATATGGAGTTCGAACGAGCTCGGACGCCGCGCGATGATAGGAACGGGCGTGCAATTGAGAGGAATGTAGCATGAGCAAGTCCGACACGATCACTCCTGCCGGTCAACACGTCGCCAAAGATTCGTCGCCAGCAGGAAACGAAGCGTTTGCCGTGAGACCGGTGCGTTTAACGGTCAACGGCCGGGACTGCACCGCACTTGTCGAGCCGAGGACGACACTTCTCGACGCCCTGCGCGGAGCGTTGTCGTTAACCGGGACGAAGAAGGGCTGTGACCGCGGAGAATGTGGAGCATGTACGGTGCACGTGGATGGCCGCCGCGTGCTCTCTTGTATGTGTTTGGCCGCAATGCAAGAAGGCAAACGTATCACCACGGTCGAGGGATTGGAGCTAAACGGAGAGCTTCACCCGGCGCAGGCGGCCTTCATAGAACATGATGCGTTCCAATGTGGCTTCTGTACCGCGGGGCAGATCATGTCGGCCGTGGCCATGATTGAAGAAGCAAAAGCGGGATGGCCAAGTGCCGCTACACAAGATGTCGCCAAGCCGTTTACTATGAGCAATTTTTCGCTCCAGGAGATCCGCGAGCGAATGAGCGGAAATCTGTGCCGTTGTGCGTGCTACCCGCATATTGTGGTTGCCGTGGAAGCGGCGGCAAGGAATTGAGCCATGCACCCCTTCAGCCTTTCGTATGCACCCGATGCGGCGACCGCAATTGCCGCGCATGCTGGCCATCCTGGGCTGGCGTTCATTGCCGGAGGTACGGACCTGATTGGCCTGATGAAAGATCGCCTGACGCTCCCCGACTGCGTGATGGACATCAATGGCTTGTCGGACCTCTCGCTGATCGAGCCGCTGCCGGGAGGGGGCATCCGTATCGGCGCATTGGCTCGCATGAGCGACGTCGCGGCGAACATGGAGGTACGGAGGCGATTTCCGGTGGTTGCCGAAGGGCTCCTGTTCGCGGCCTCGGGTCAGCTCCGGAACATGGCGTCGATTGGCGGCAACATCATGCAGCGGACTCGTTGCGCTTACTTTCGTGATGAGGATCGTCCCCCCTGCAACAAGAGGCAGCCGAACTCAGGTTGTTCGGCTCTCCACGGTGTCAATCGCAATCATGCAATTTTCGGATGGTCCGATGCCTGCATCGCCACCCACCCCTCTGACGTGGCCGTCGCATTCGCGGCCATGGACGCGATCGTCCTGATTCGTGGGCGGTCGGGGGAGCGATCTATTCCGTTTACAGACTTCCATTGCCTGCCGGGCAACACGCCAGAGCGGGATAACGTGCTCGAGCGCGGCGATTTGATTCTTGCGATCGAGGTGCCAGGCAGGCCCGAGGGTCGAGCCTCGCATTACCTGAAACTTCGCGACCGTCAGTCGTATGAGTTCGCGCTCGTATCTGCGGCGGCTGCGGTAGCCACGGATGACAAACGCATTCGCTCTGTTCGGTTGGCGATGGGTGGAGTTGCTCCCAGGCCGTGGCGGCTCGCTGCAGCGGAAGAAGCATTGGGCGGGATTGCGTTGGATGAAACCGATAAGCTGAGAGCTGCCATCGCCACGTCCTTTGCCGACGTCCGTCCCCATGCCCACAACGCTTTCAAGATCGAACTTGCGCAGCGCGTCGCTCTGCGCGCGCTGCAAACCGCAGGAGCGCGCGCATGACCACCATCGGACAGCCAGTCTCGCGTTATGACGGACGCCTCAAGGTCACCGGAGCGGCCGCCTACACCGCCGATATCTTCCTCCCCGGCGCCACGCATGGCGCAATCGTCCAGAGCACGATCGCAAACGGGCGCGCCGTGTCCATCGATACCGCAGCAGCCGAAAGGGCTCCGGGTGTGGTAGCAGTCTTCACTTACCGCAACATGCCGCGCATGAAATCGACGCCGCGACCGTGGAGCCACCTCCATCCCCATGGCCAGTCCTATCTTCCCCTCCAGGATGACAATATCCACTACGCCGGCCAGCCAATCGCATTGATCATTGCCGAAACGCTTGACCAAGCCGCGCACGCTGGAACACTCATTGAGGTGAGCTACGAGACACGCGACCCAGTTCTCTTCGGCCCCAAGATGGTCAAGGAGGCCGTGGACCCGCCACAATTCCTTTGGCCGGTCTCATCGTCCGTCGGAAACGCTGAGAAAGGAATCGCCGACGGCTCTATTCGACTCGAGCAGACCTACACCACGTCCGACCGACATCACAACCAGATGGAGCCGCACGCCACGACTGCGGTGTGGGCAAGCGACGGTACACTCACATTGTATGAAACGACCCAACATATTTTCGGGGCTCGCGAGCTCATATCGATCGTGCTCGGGATGCCGCTCGAGAAGATCATTGTCGTAAGCCAGTTTATCGGAGGCGGTTTCGGCGGCAAGGCATACGTCTGGCCCCACACGCTGCTGACTGCACTTGCCGCGAAAGCGGTAGACCGACCAGTGCGCCTACAGTTGACCCGGGCGCAAATGTATTCGATGGTCGGCCATCAGTCGGCGACGGTGCAGACCATAGCAGTCGGCGCTCGCGAGAACGGAAAACTTACTGGCATTCGCCACGAGAGCGTCTCCGCTACTTCCGTCTTCGATGACTACATAGAATACGCGGCCCTGTCGACAAGGTCGCTATGGGCAGTGAGTGGTGGCATTTCAACCAACCACAAGATTGTCCACGCAAACCGCAACACGCCGACTGCGATGCGCTCTCCGCACGAGGCATTGGGCCATTTTGCGCTGGAAAGCGCCATGGACGAGCTTGCCTACGCGAGCGGTGTGGATCCTGTCGCGTTGAGATTAGTCAACGATGCGGAGCTTGACCCTCATAGCGGCCGTCCGTACTCCAGTCGCGCGATGCGGGAGTGCTTGATGGAGGGTGCTGCGCGGTTCGGTTGGGACAAGCGCTCGCCCAAGCCGCGTTCGATGCGAGATGGTCGTCATCTGATCGGCCAGGGGATGGCCGGTGCTATCTACACGCACTGGCGCTGGCCGGCAGAGGCGCGAGTGATCATCCTCGCCGACGGCACGGCTTTGGTCGAAACCGGATCCCACGATCTGGGAACGGGGACTTACACGGTAATGAGACAGATCGCGGCCGATGGATTAGGCATATCGCTTGACAAAGTATCCGTGCGACTCGGGGATACCAGATTGCCCGCCTCACACGCGTCCATCGGCTCCGCCACGATGGCGAATGCAGGGGCATCCGTCATGCTGGCGGCGCAGGCTGCGCGCAATAAAGCGATCGAACTGGCGCTGAGTGGTCGCGATGCTCCGTTGGCGGGCGCAGTCGCCAAGGAGGTCACGCTGGCAGATGGGTTCATTTCAGCCGCGGCAAGAAACGTAAAAGTAAGCTACGCCGAACTCCTAGCGCGCAGCGGTCTCTCCGAACTGGTCGGGGAGGGCAAGTACGATCCGGTCGAGGAGGCAAATGGGCCGAAGGCGATCTTCAGCTTTGCCGCGGTTTTTGCAGAGGTTCGGGTCGATCCAGAGCTCGGCGTGGTGCGCCTGAATCGGCTTGTCGGAGCATACGACGCCGGCCGCATTGTCAACCCAAAGACAGCCCGCAGCCAAGCGATCGGTGGAATCATCTGGGGAGTAGGCCAGGCTCTTATGGAACAGTCTGAGATGGATCAGGTGCTTGGGCGTTTCCTCAATCGCAACTATTCCGGTTATCTCGTGCCGACGAACGCCGACATCCCAGAGCTAGAAACCCTATTTGTCGGCGAATTTGATGAGGAGGCAAGTCCGTTGGGCGCAAAAGGCCTCGGCGAGCTTACAGCCGTATCAGTTGCACCGGCGATAGCGAATGCTGTTTACCACGCCATCGGCAAACGCATACGGGATCTGCCAATCACGATAGAAAAGCTCCTATAGCAGAGTTTTCTCGTTCAACGGAATCAGGCGTTGCTCGAAGCGGGGAAGTCTATTCCCAACCGGAATGAAGCATATCTCCGCATCATGTCTGCCGTTGCGTAGGGCAAAGGCTCACTGTGAGGCCACGTTGTTCCATGTTCAAAAAAGGAGAAGAGAAATGATAAACGGCTTTACACTTTACGACGCGAACACGGCGCCGGCGCCATCTGCCGAGATTCTCAACAACGTCCAGAAGGCCTGGGGCTTCGTGCCCAATCTGCACCGCGTTCTCGCCCAGAGCCCGGCGGCGCTTGAGGCCTACAGCACACTTTGGGGCATCGCTGAGAAGACGAGTTTCACGCCGCAGGAGCGCAACATTGTTTACCTTGCGATCATCTACGAGAACGAATGCACCTATTGCATGGCGGGTCACACAAATCTCTCGCGTATGGCGAAGGTCGACAACGCGGCCATCGCGGCTGTCCGCGAAGGCCGTCCCATCGCCGACGCAAAACTTGAGGCGCTGCGCCAGTTCGCCGCAAAAGTCACTCGCCAGCGTGGCGTGGTGAGCCAGACCGACGTCGCTGCCTTCAAGGCCGCGGGTTATGACAATCGTGCAGTGCTCGACGTGCTCGTTCTCGCCGCAACCAAGCTGATCTCGAACTATACCAACCACCTCGCCGAGACTCCGAACGACTCGTTCATGAAGGGCGCTGAGTGGACTGCCCCAGGTAAGTTGAAGCCTGCCGCCTGATGCGCGACCGAGGCCGCCCTCGCTGCTGCGCGGGGCGGCCTTCGAACTTGGCATACAAGGAGACGGAAGATGATCGAGCTCTACTACTGGCCTACGCCGAACGGCCACAAGATCACGATGTTCCTGGAAGAAGCTGGGCTGGAGTACGCGATCCATCCTGTCGACATCAGCGCCGGAGATCAGTTCAGGCCCGACTTTCTCGCCATCTCGCCGAATAATCGCATGCCGGCGATCATCGACACTGCGCCGGCCGACGGAGGCAAGGCGATCAGCGTGTTCGAGTCGGGCGCCATCCTGCTGTATCTGGCCGAGAAGATCGGCCGCTTCCTTCCAAAGGATACCCGTGGCCGCAAGACCGCGATGGAGTGGCTGTTCTGGCAGGTCGGTGGCTTAGGGCCGATGGCCGGACAGAACCACCATTTCGGGGTCTACGCGCCGACCAAGATCCCGTACGCGATCGACCGTTACGTCAAGGAGACGAACCGTCTCTACGGAATCCTCGATCGCCACCTCGAAAACCGCGCATTCATCGTCGGCGAAACCTACAGCATCGCCGACATGGCATCCTATCCATGGGTCGTTCCGTGGAAGCGCCAGCAGCAGAATCTGGACGACTTCCCGAACCTGCGGCGCTGGTTCGATGCGGTGCGCCAGCGCCCCGGCACGCAACGAGCCTACGCAAAAGGCGAACCATACTCGAGCCGCCCTGCGGTTACGGAAGAGGGAAAGAAGATCCTTTTCGGGCAAACAGCGAGCACGGCGTCGGTGGCCTGACGGAGGGATAGAACGTCGTTTCACGCGATGGAAGGAGAACAGCGATGAAGTCCTCGTCGGAAAACATGCAGGCGTCTGGAAGCAGGCCCATCGATCAAAGCAAGATCGCTTACCAGAAACCGCAGCCCATCGGCATGGTGGGGGATGTATTCATTGGCTCTGCGCTGGAGCTTGACGGGGATGAACGGGAATGGGTCCCGCAATCGCCGACCGTCGCCTTCAGGCCGCTCGTGCTCAATGTGAGCCAAGGCTACTACATCAACATCCTTCGGGTCCGGTCCTCGGGTGTGTTGTCGCGCCACAGACATTCCGGACCCGTGCATGCCTTCACGTTGCGCGGAAGCTGGCGGTACCTCGAGCACGACTGGGTAGCGTCCCCTGGGGACTATGCGTTCGAGCCGCCCGGCGAGACGCACACGCTCGTCGTTCCGGACGACGTCAAGGAGATGGCCACGCTCTTCCACGTGACGGGCGGGTACACCTACGTCGATCCTTACGGCGAGGCGCTCGGATACGAGGATGTCTTCACCAAGCTCGAACACGCCATGCAGCACTACGAAGTCGTCGGGCTCGGCAAGGACCATGCGAAGAGGATCATCCGATGACGAAGCGCGAGACCGTCGATGTCAGCGGCGTTCCGATCAGCTATCTCACCGCTGGCGAGGGCGGCCCCTTGGTGCTGCTGCTTCATGGCACCTATTGGAGCCGTGTCTGGCAGCCCGTCCTCGAAGGCATCGCCGCTGCTGGTCTCCGGCCGGTGGCGGTCGATTTTCCCGGCTTCGGCTGTTCCGGAGGCGAACTCACCGTAAGCAAGGCTTCAGTTCCGCACCTCTCCGCCTGGCTAGTGCGATTCCTCGCAGCGCTCGGGCATAAAGGGGCGGTGATGGTCGCTGGCCATGACATCGGAGGAGGCGTCGCACAGCATCTCGCGCTCGCAGGAACCGTGGAGGTGCCGCGGGTAGCCGTTGTGAACGGCATCATGTACGACTCGTGGCCGGTGCCTGGCGTTGCCCGCTTCCGGGATCCGGCAGTGGCTGCCGCAACAACGCGGGACGACGTTCTCGCCGCGCGCCGTGTGTCCGTTGTGAAAGCGATTGGTCGTCCCGCAAGCGAAGCCGAGCTCAACGAATATCTTGATCCCTGGCGGGATCCGCGGGTTGCCCGCTCGTGGCTGGCGCTCGCGGGCGCCGCCGACCACCGCCACACCATGGAGATGCTGCCGGCCCTTCTGCAGTCCAAGACGCCGAAGCTTCTGGTGTGGGGCGAGGATGACCCATTCCAGACGATCGACTATGCCGAACGTTATGCCCGCGAGATTCCGGACACGAAGCTCGTTCGGATCAAGTCGGCCGGACACATTCCGATGGAGAACGACCCCAGGACAGTGGCCCGAGCGTTGACTGAGTTCTTTACCGCCGATCGCAGTTGACGGAGGACTTCCATGAAGGTGGCAATCCTCGACGACTATCAGAACGTCGCGCTGCAACTCGCCGACTGGTCCGCTGTGCGGCAGCGCGCGGAGATCACGGTCTTCAACGATCATCTGGCTGATCCGGCCGCCGTCGTCGCACGCCTGCGGCCGTTCGAGGTGGTGTGCGTCATGCGCGAACGCACGCCGCTTGCGAAGGAGACCCTGCGACAGCTGCCGAAGCTCAAGCTGATAGCGTCAACCGGACCGCGAAACGCCTCCATCGACACGAAGGCCGCCGCCGATCTCGGCATCGCCGTTACCGCAACGGGCTACGATGCCACCCCGACCATCGAGTTCACCTGGTCGCTGATCCTGTCTTGCATGCGACGCATCGACCGGGAGGCTGCTTCGCTCAGGGCCGGTGGGTGGCAGACCGGCCTCGGCTCGAACCTGCGGGGAAAGAGCCTCGCGGTCGTCGGGCTAGGCAACATCGGACAGGAAATCGCGCGCATCGGTCTCGCCTTCGGCATGAAGGTGATCGCCTGGAGCCAGAACCTGACCGAGGAGAAGGCCAGCGCCATGGGTGCAATTCTCGTCGACAAGCAGACCTTGTTCCGCGAAGCTGATCTCGTCACGGTGCATCTTGTCCTGAGCGGCCGCACCAGGGGCCTGATCGGTGCACCCGAGTTCGCTCTGATGAAGCCTACGGCGAGATTCGTGAACACGTCACGCGGTCCGATCGTCGATGAGGCGGCCCTGGTCGAAGCGCTGCAGGCGCGAAGGATCGCCGGCGCGGCCATCGACGTATTCGACGTAGAGCCGCTGCCTCCCGATCATCCCTTCCGGAAGCTGGAGAACATCCTCGCAACGCCACACATCGGCTACGTCAGCGAAGATCTCTATCGGACCTTCTACGGCGATGCTGCGGCCAGCATCGTAAAATGGCTCGAGGCCAATCGCGCTCAACAAACCGCACCGTAGGTGGCACACTTGCCATGTTAAGCTGGGTCTAGCCAACCGGCGGGTAGGATCGCAGAATCCTCCAATCCCGCACTGCGTCGATCGCCGCAGTAGTGAAGTCGGCAGTTGAATCCGCCCAATTTAGTTGACTCAACGGGGGCGGGGACGACAATTTCCAGGTCGTATGGGAGAGCGGGGACCGCGTCTTCTGCCGAAGATGGGGCCTAGGTACGGACGGAAACCGCAGTGCCGCGCTGGCGGAGTTGTCTGCCGCCGGGCACCCGAGGCCTGACACTCTCAATCGCCTCGCTCACGAATGCGGAATGAAGGACGGGCTGGACGAGGAATGGGCAGCACGACCGCTCGAGTTCATCCGCGAAGGCGGTCAGATCACGTTGGTGATCGAGGATCCCGGCGGTGAGCCGCTCGAGCTGCACTTAACCAGACCGATGGAGGTCAGACGCTTTTTGCAGCTTGCGATCAGCATTGCTGCGGCGCTGGGCAACCTCCATCAGCGCGGCCTCGTCCTGACGATCGTTTCTGGCTTGGCTCGTCAGGTTCCCTCTCTCTGAAGCTACGCACGGTCGTGCGTGCACTGCCCAACACGATTAACAACGTTTTAGAACGTTTAACTCGCTTTCTCGCGCCGACCGCTCCACCTTGCGCCTTGCAATCTTTCGAGATTACCTATCTCAGGAGAAACGCGCATGCACAACGCGAGCGACCATATCGAGACGGAAGAACGTAACGCGAGTTTTCGGACGTCCGCTGGTGTGCCTTTATCGTGGAGTCTGACGGCCACTGTCAGGCACCAGAGTGGCGCGAATATTAAGGCGGTTCTGCCAGCCATAGCAGGTCACGACCTTCACCAGCCACTCCAAGTCATTCACGGCGCGCACGAACATCCTGGACTTGGCATCCGAATGAGTTCCGAGTTGCAACACTTGCAGAACTCGAATTGGGCTTCCAAGCCACAAGGAAATTCAATCCGGACCCTATGACGTCCCCGTCGCGAAGGCTCATCGAACTGCCTCGAGGAAAACAGCCGACGCGCGCGGTGGACGAAATTCCGATCCACCTTGACAGTGCGTCGCTCTGAAGACCAGAGCAAAAAACGCATATCAAGTCGCGTCACACCGGTCGATAGTTCTTTCGAGGTTCGCTGCATTTGGCGAACGCTTCCGGCCGGTACACCACTACAACGGAGTTGGTTCGAACCATACTGGAGAACTCAAATGTCACGCTTCGAAGATTACCGCAACTCTTTCCCGAACGCGCGCCTCACGCGTTCGCGCACCGGCGTACTGGAGGTCGTACTGCATACGAACGGGGACAAGCTCGTCTTCAACGGTTTCACGCACGAACAGTTTGTCGGCCTGTTCCATACGATCGGAGAGGACAGAGAAAACCGGGTCGTGATCCTGACGGGAACTGGCGGCGCGTTCATGGATTCAATTACGCAAGACGGCTTCGATTTCTTCACCCCCATCGGCTACGACAAGATCTATCGCGAGGGCAAAAAGGTCCTCATGAATATACTGGACATCGAGGTCCCAATGATCACAGCCATCAACGGGCCAGTCCTGCTTCACAGTGAATATGCCCTGCTCACCGACATCGTAATTGCGACACCTGAAACCGTATTTCAGGACTTTCCTCATCCGGAGTTCGGCATCACCCCGGGTGACGGCTTGCACCTTCTCTGGCCAGAAGTGATTGGCTCGATCCGGGGCCGCTACTTCCTTCTGACTGGACAGAAGCTCGACGCCAAGACCGCGAAAGAGTGGGGCGTGGTCAACGAGATCGTGCCGGCAACCGGCTTGCTTGCTCGCGCGCGCGAGATAGCCGAAGGTATTGCGAAGATGCCGCCGCTCACAAGCAGCTATACTCGCATCGCTCTCACACAGAGGCTCCGACGGCTTATCGACGAAGGGACCGGCTACGGACTGATGCTTGAAGGGATAACCGCCGCCGATGTAGCGCGCAGGCAGGCTGCAAAGCCCTCCGGCGCAGGTGGATGAAATTCTCGCCGAAAGTTCAATTCATTGGCTTCAAGATCCCGAAGGAGAACACGATGTCGAAATATCTCGAACTTCTGACCCCCAAAAACTGTCAGGTCATTTTCATCGACCAACAGCCGCAGATGGCATTTGGCGTGCAATCCATCGATCGACAGACGCTGAAGAACAATGTCGTCGGTCTGGCTAAGGCTGCGAAAGTCTTTGCGGTCCCTACGACCATTACGACGGTCGAATCCGACGCCTTCTCCGGCAACACCTATCCCGAATTGCTTGCGGTGTTTCCCGAGAACCAGATCCTCGAACGAAGTTCTATGAATTCCTGGGACGATCAAAACGTCCGCGATGCGTTGGACAAGCATGCAGCGGAGGGCCGCAAGAAGATCGTCGTCGCGGGCCTCTGGACGGAGGTCTGCGTTGACACCTTTGCCCTTAGTTGCCTGCATGACACTGATTACGAAATGTACATAGTCGCGGACGCGTCAGGCGCCACGTCGGCAGACGCGCAAAAGTTCGCGATGGATCGGATGGTTCAAGCCGGCATGGTACCGATGACGTGGCAGCAGGTACTTCTCGAGTGGCAGCGCGATTGGGCGCGCCGAGAGACCTACGATGCGGTGATGGGCATCGTGAGGGAGCATTCAGGAGCATACGGCATGGGCGTGGACTATGCCTATACGCACGTGCACAAGGCGCCAGAGCGCGTCAAGCATGGCCAGCGTATCGGACCAAACCCGGCGAATGAAAGCTTCGATTCATCGGCCGATCCGCAGCTCCGCTCTCGTTCCATGGCGGCACCGAAGCGCATGTCATGAAAAGTGTTCTGGTCGGAATCATCTGTAGCCTTTTGCGGTCCGCTCACCGGCTCCGCCGGTGGTCGCTCTAGTCGGATTGTTGGGCATCTTGGCGGGCGAGCCGGTGATTCCGATCGGACGGCAGCTGCTTTCGGGAAGGTGGTCTCGCAGCGCCGCGCAGTAATCCAGACCATCAATCACCTCTTCGGCGTACTTTCGGGGCGGTACGGGGCAAGGCGCGTTACCGTCGCCGACGCGAACGAAAGGAAGCTCTCATGACTGCCGAGCCGTCAGACCTGGTGTTACATAACGGACTTATCGAAACGCTGAACCGTTCTAATCCCTCGGCCAGCGCGGTGGCGATCAAGGACGGCAAGTTCGTCGCTGTCGGCTCCGACCGCGAAGTCTTCGCTTTTGCCGGCACCGGCGCCAGGGTCATCGACCTTAAAGGCCGCCGGGTTCTGCCGGGCCTGATCGACAACCATCTGCACATCATCCGCGGCGGCCTGAATTTCAATATGGAGCTGCGGTGGGACGGAGTGTGGTCGTTGGCCGACGCGATGGCTATGCTGAAGAAGCAGGTAGCGATCACCCCACCTCCGCAGTGGGTCCGAGTGGTCGGTGGGTTCACCGAACATCAGTTCGTCGAGAAACGTCTGCCCACAATCGAAGAATTGAACGCAGCCGCGCCCGACACGCCGGTCTTCATCCTGCATCTTTACGATCGTGCCATGTTGAACGGCGCCGCTCTTCGCGCAGTCGGGTACACAAAGGATACGCCGGAGCCGCCAGGCGGGGAGATAGCGCGCGACGCGAACGGCAATCCGACCGGTCTTTTGCTGGCCAAGCCCAACGCAAATATCCTCTATACCGCGCTCGCCAAGGGACCGAAGCTCCCCTTCGAGTATCAGATCAATTCGACCCGACATTTCATGCGCGAATTGAACCGGCTCGGCGTAACGGGGGCGATCGACGCTGGTGGCGGCTCCCAAATCTATCCCGAGGACTACGCGGTCATCCAGAAGCTCAGCGACGAAGGTCAGTTGACGATCCGCCTCGCCTACAATTTATTCACCCAAAAGCCGAAGGGCGAGAAGACCGACTTCCTGAATTGGACCAGCACATCGCGCTATAAGCAGGGCACCGACTACTTTCGCCATAACGGAGCCGGCGAGATGCTGGTGTTCTCGGCAGCCGACTTTGAGGATTTTCGCGTGGCGCGCCCTGACATGCCTGCGGAGATGGAGCGTGAACTCGAGGAAGTCGTCCGCATCCTCGTCCAGAATCAATGGCCTTGGCGGCTGCACGCGACGTACGACGAGACGATCTCGCGAGCGCTCGACGTCTTCGAGAAGGTCAATCAGGATACACCGCTGAGCGGGCTACACTGGTTTTTCGACCACGCAGAGACGATCTCGGACCAATCCATAGATCGAATCGCGGCGCTTGGCGGTGGTATCGCCGTTCAACACCGCATGGCGTATCAGGGCGAATATTTCGTCGAGCGTTATGGCTTCGGAGCCGCGGAGGCGACTCCACCAATCAAGAAGATCATCGACAGGGGCGTGAAGATCTCGGCCGGCACCGACGCCACGCGCGTGGCTTCCTACAATCCTTGGGTCTGTCTGGCTTGGCTCGTCACCGGTAGAACCGTCGGCGGCCTCGGGATCTATCCGCGGCGCAATTGTCTGGACCGCGACACGGCTTTGCGGATGTGGACGGAGAACGTCACTTGGTTTTCCAAAGAAGAAGGAAAGAAGGGACGTATCGAAGTCGGACAGTTCGCCGATCTGATCATTCCGGATCGGGATTTCTTCTCGTGCGCGGAGAGCGCGATCGCCGACACGACGAGCGAACTGACGATCGTCGGCGGGCGGATAGTCTATGGAGCTGGAATCTTCAAATCGCTCGATACATCGGCGCCGCCGCCAGCCATGCCAGATTGGTCGCCTGTGCGCAACTTTGGCGGCTACGGAAACTGGGTCGGAGCCGATGATGGTAAGGCGCAAGCCGTAAGCGCACGTACCATGCAGGCATGCGGGTGCGGAAACCTCTGCGATATTCACGGTCACGATCACGCGCGAGCATGGTCTAAACGTCTGCCGATCTCCGACCTGAAGAGCTTCTGGGGCGCGCTGGGCTGCGCCTGCTGGGCCGTATGACAGCGTTGGTAGACCTTGGAGCTTGCCGACGAGCGCTTCGCTGAGGAGCAACGGAAGGAAACGATGGGTTACACGGGTTTGATCAAGAATTGTGTCGTCGCTCTCGCGGGCGTCGGGTTCTTCTTCGGGATCATCGGCGTATTCGGCCTGTCCGTGTCCCTAGCCTCGTTGGCGGCATTCATCGCTGTGGCTATTTGGATTTTCAACTCGAAGCAACTTCCGGATGCAGGACGATGACGATCGATTCCGAACTTTTGGCGCGTGTTCAATTCGCGTTCACCGTGAGCTTCCACATCATTTTTCCGACGATGTCGATCGGGCTTGCGGCATTCCTGGCTATTGTCGAGGGGCTATGGCTCAAGACCAAAGATCCGCTCTATCTGCAGATCTACCGGTTCTGGCTCGGCATTTTTGCCATGAGCTTTGGCGTCGGCGTCGTGACGGGGATCGTGTTGTCGTTCGAATTCGGTCTGGGCTTTGCCAAATTCGGCCAGATGGCGGGTCCAGCCATCGGCCCCATGATAGCCTTGGAAGTTCTAACTTCGTTTTTTCTCGAGGCCGGTTTTTTGGGCATCATGCTATTCGGCCTCAACCGCGTCGGCCCGAGGCTGCACTTCTTCGCGACATGCATGGTCGCCCTGGGCACCTTGCTGTCGGCATCATGGATCTTGTCGGCGAATAGCTGGATACAGTCACCCGATGGGGTCAGCGTCGAGAACGGAAGGGTGGTGGTTACCGATTGGCTCCGCGTTATCGTCAACCCTTCGTGGCTGTACCGTCTGCCGCATATGCTGGCGGCGGCCTATATCACCGGATCGTTCCTGGTTGCGGGTATAGGCGCCTGGTATCTCCTCCGCGGCGAACATCTTGATTTTGGGCGACGCACTGTTTCCTTGGGAACCGCCTTCGCGACTGTTTTGATCGCCTGTCAGGTCTTTCTCGGCGACATTCTTTACGGGAAAATGCTGGAGCTGCAGCCTTCGAAGATGCAGGCAGCTGAAGGATTTTGGGAGAAAAAGTCGGAGTCTCCCGCTCCGTATTATTGGATTATCGTTCCAGACCAGGAGAAGCAGCGCAACCGATTTGCGCTGGGCATACCGTACCTGGGAAGTATCTGGCTTACTCATAGCCTGAACGGGGAGGTCGACGGTCTCTCCAACACGCCGGTCGAGCGGCAGCCCTCCATGGGTCTGGTTTTCTATGGCTTCCGAGTCATGTATGGGACGGCCATTCTCATGTTCGGGATCGCCGTTGCCTCTCTGTGGCTGCGCTATTTGGGACGGCTCTACACCACCCGATGGTTCCTGGGGGCGCTGGTAGCGATGACGCCATCAGGCATCTTCGCAACCTTGGGCGGCTGGTACGTTGCCGAAACCGGTCGGCAACCCTGGGTCATCTGGGGTATTCTGAGAACGGCAGACGCGGTCTCGCCGGTGCCTGCGAACGTCCTGCTTTCGACATTGATTGCATTTGTCTGCATCTACACGCTGTTCATGGCCGCATTTCTCGTTTTCACGGTGCGGTTCATCCGACGCGGTCCGAAGCATGCACCTGAATATGCAGAACCGACCGGCTCGCTGAAGCCGGCACTGAGTCCCGCGGTTATTAACATCGTGCCGGCGGAGTAGCTGCTATGGACTTACCTCTCCTTTCAGCGCTTTTCATTGCCTTCGCCATGACGCTGTACGTGCTACTAGACGGATTCGATCTCGGTGTCGGTGCGTTGCTACTCTTCCAACCCGACGAGGCACTGCGTGATCGCATGGTCGATTCGATCACGCCGACCTGGGACGGCAACGAAACCTGGTTGATTATGGCGGGTGTCGGCCTTCTGGCGGGTTTCCCGATCGCTTACGGCATCTTGCTGCCCGCCTTCTATATTCCCCTCATCGCGATGTTGTTGAGTTTGGGACTTCGCGGCGTGTCATTCGAGTTCCGCTATCAGGTCGACCGTGGGCGCCGGATCTGGGATGTCGCGTTCGGCATCGGCTCTATATTGGCCGCGCTCTTCCAGGGCTTGATCGTCGGCGCGTTGATACAAGGTGTCGCCGTCACCGGCGAACATTTCTCGGGAAGCGTCTTCGATGTGTTCCGCCCGTTTTGTGCGCTCACCGCCGTCGCGGTGCTTTCAGGTTACGTGGTGTTGGGAGCGGGTTGGCTTCATTTAAAAGCAAGCGCCAAATTGCAGCACTTTGCTGAAAGCAGCCTGTCGGTCGGTACGCCGATATTTGCCGGGCTTGCCGTCGTCACCTGTATCGCCGGGATCCTGGTGCAGCCCCGGGTTCAAGCAGCTTGGGCCGCGTATCCAGTTGTTCTTGGGATGATCACCAGTGTGTTTTTCGTGGTGGTGGCGGTCCTCCTTCGCTCGGTCGGACGAGAGCCCGCAATTCGCCCGTTCCTGCAGGGCTTGATCCTGTTCGCTTGCGGCGTCGCGGGACTCGCAATTGTGATTTTCCCATACATCGTGCCCTTCCAGCTATCGCTGTGGGAGGCCGCTTCGGCGACGCTGAGTCACGTATTCATGCTGGCGGGAGCGGTCGTCGTCACGCCAATCGTACTGGCGTATTCGGCATTCGCATATCACGTGTTCCGCGGGAAGACTCCCGAGGAGGGCTGGGAATCATGAGCGGGTGGCGAAAAGATTTGTTTTGGTTCGTGGGTCTCTATCTGGCATCGATCGCTATCTTTTCGGGTGTATCCATATCAATTCGATCAATTCTTCAAATCGCTTCACGGTGAAACACCGCCACCGCCTGACCAATTGGGCGCGGCGTCAAACGGAAGGTACGAAATGACGCTCATCGTTCTGATCGGCTGATTGACGAAGGGCATGACTCGAAAGTCGATCTGCTGCTGCAATAGGAGATCATTTTTGCTCGCGAATAGCCTTTAGCGAGGTTGGGATGAGCTGGCTCTATACGCTCAACGCAGCGATCGTCGCCAAGCTGGCGCCCTTGTTCTGCACGCCTGCGCTGCACTGGATAGCCTTGCTCTGCCTGTGTAGCGCCTATCTGCAAGGTGGTTTCACCAAGGGCCTCGACTTCCGCGCTGCGCTCGACGAAATGAAGCAATTCGGCTTGAGGCCGCTGACCCCGCTTGCCATCATGGTGATCGCGATGGAGATTGGAGCATCGCTGCTGGTGCTGAGCGGCCTCTTCCGTTGGGCAGGCGCGCTGATGCTCGGAGCCTTCACCTTGGCCGCGACGCTTGTGGCGAACCGCTTCTGGGATGCGCCACTGCCGAAACGATATGCGACCGAGAATTCGTTCTTCGAGCATCTTGGCCTTGTTGGCGCATTCATTTTAGTGGCCTGGTACGATTTGCAGGGATGACGTTGTGCGATGACCGAGCTGACCCCATCAACAGCAATTGAGGCCTCGCCCCAAACCCCGGCGATGCCGGCCTTTTCCCCGCGGCACCTCAACATGCTTTTGCTGGGGCTGGGCTTTACGACCGGCATGGAATTCTACACTGCCGACAGCATCAACCTTTGTCTGACCGATATCACCGGCAGCTTCGGCGTCTCGGGCGACGAAGCGAGCTGGAGTCTCACCGTCTACAGCTCAGCGCTGTTCCTGGGCGTGCCGGTCTGCGTCTGGCTCGCCGGCTACATTGGCCACAAGAGCTATTTGATCGGCTCAGTCGTGCTGTTTGCCGCGTCTTCGGTCGTCAGTGCGACGGCAGACAGCTTCGAGACCATGCTGGTTGCGCGTGCCTTCCAGGGGTTGGCGGGGGCGGGCCTGGTTGTCTGGTGGCGTGGCACCGTCTACATGCTTTTGCCGAAGCCGATGCGCAGCGAATCGCTGATGCGCGTCTCCACCATGCTTTATCTGTCCAGTGCCTTCGGGATGCTGTTCAGCGGCTATATCACCGATCATGTGAGCTGGCGGCTAATCTGTGTTCCAAACCTAGCCTACGCGGCCGTCGCCATTTGGCTGCTGCTGCGCTATTTTCCAGATCTGCCCGTGACAAGCTCGGAACGGCCGACCGACTGGCTGGGCATCATCCTGATCGTCGTGACGCTGGTCTCGCTGCAAATCATCCTCAGCCGCGGCCAGATCGACGACTGGTTTGGATCGCCGCGGATCCGCATGCTCGCCTGGTTAGGCGCGACCGCCTTGATCCTGTTTGCGATCTGGCAGACCAGCCCGCGCAACCCCGCGCCACTGCTTGGCCTTGAGCTCCTGTTCGATCGCTATGTGCTGTCGTCCGCCCTGATCGGCATTTTCACCGGCATGATCCTCTCCGGCAGCCTCTATATGCTTCCCGAGTTCCTGCGCAACGTCGCCTCGCACCCGCTGAGCGCGACGGAAACCGGCCAGGTCATGGCAGTCTATGCTTTGACGGCAGCAGCGGTCCGTCCTTTGGTCGTCGGCGTCGTGGCGCGCTACGGTCAGCGCAAGACGATTTGCGGCGCGCTGGTTTGCTTGATCGCGTCGATGCTGCTGATCAATCGATTCCTGACCACGGACACGCCGGCCAATTATTTCTATCTGCCGCTGGTTCTCTATGCCTTGTGCCTTTCATCGCTGCTGCCGTCCGTCGGCAGCGGGACCGTTGCCCGGATTGAACAGCAAAAGCTTCTCGACGGTGTTTCGCTCTATATGACGTTCCGCCAATTCGGCGCCGCCCTTGGCGTCGCCGTGATCACGATTCTGGTCGAACGGCGCGAAACCCTGCATTCCGCGCGCCTGTTCGATCATTTGCGAGCATCGAGCCAGGTCGTGCAGCACTGGATGACGACGGCGTCGAACATGGTCGCCGCGCGCGGCGGCTATTCGGCTCTGAAGAGCCATGATGTCGCGACCAAATTGCTTGCCGAGGTCGGTGGCCGCGAGGCCGCGACATTGGCCTATGCGGACGCCTTTCTGTTCATGGCCCTGATCGGCTTCATCACGCTCTGTTTGGTGCCGATCATACCGCCGACGCCTGGGGCGACGAAGAAATGAGACTCTCAATTCAAGAGTAGAGATAAACCGCTATGAGCGATCAGACCGTCCTCAGGGAAACATCCAGCCCACCAGTACCGCCCGCAACAGCCGGCAAAGCGCCGTCATCGCATGGCATCCGGCCGAGCCGGAGATCACTCGTGACCGGTGCCATTCTCTTCCTGGTCGCCGCTGTCGGACTTTACTTCTATGTGCCAGGCTTCTGGCAGGTCAGCACTAACGACGCGTACGTGAACGCGCATGTGGTTTCGATCGTGCCCAAGGTTGCCGCCTATGTTTCCAGATTGCACGTCAACGACAATTCGAAAGTCGCCCACGATGATTTGCTTATCGAACTAGATCAAAGGGACTTCGCGGTTGCCGTGGATATGGCCAATGCGGACTTGAAGAGCGCCGAGGCAAATGCGTCGAATATCGAAGCACAGATCAAGGAGCAGCAAGCCATCGTCGCGGAAAGCCAATCGGCTGTCGACGGTGACCAGGCCGTGCTCGATTTCGCGCAGCAGCAGCTGGACCGCTACAAGTCGCTCGCGACGACGGGCTCCGGAACGGTCGAACGCCTGCAGCAGGCGGAATCGGACGTAGGCCAACGCCGGGCCACCTGGCAACACGACCTCGCGGCGCTCGATGCCGCACGCGCCCATCAGGCTGTGCTTCAGACCCAGCTGGTTCAGGCAAAGGCCACAATCGAACGCCAGCAGGCAGCTTTGGCGCAGGCTCGGCTCAGCCTGTCCTACACCCAAATCCGTGCCACGGAGGGTGGCAGTGTTGCGAACAAGACGGTGGAAGCGGGCAACTACGTGCAGCCTGGGCAGACGTTGTTCTCAATCGTTCCGGATACGCTCTATATCACCGCGAATTTCAAGGAAACGCAGCTGGCCGACGTTCGTCCGGGCCAGCGCGCAACGATCCGGGTTGACGCCTTCCCCGGCCTTCGACTCGAGGGACGCGTCGACAGCCTTCAGCGCGGCACGGGATCGCAGTTTGCACTGCTCCCACCCGAGAACGCGACCGGGAATTTCGTCAAGGTCGTTCAGCGCGTACCGGTTAAAATCACCTTTGACGATCCGGGGGAAGCGCTCCGCTGGATATCTCCCGGCATGTCGGTGGAGGCGAAGATTTACACGGCTGAGCCGCCCCGCTGGGCGAGAGTTCTTGACTAACAGAGTGCTATTTCACAGTGCTACCATGAGTAGACAGGACTACATGAACATACGGCCGACTCACTGCAAGCGAAGCGATGGTGCTCTTCGTTGATCACCAGGCCGGAGTCGCGAATGGTGTGCAGACCCAGAGCCCGGCGGAGTTCATCAACAACGTGAAGGCGCTCGGCATATCGCGCAAATCGACAAACTCCATCGATCATCACGAAAAGTGCGGCTCCACGAACCCACAGACCAGTTGAGACCATACGGCCACGCGGCGTTCCGCCCAGGTGAATTGACTACCTATACCTAGCCACAGCATTTTAGACCAAATCGCCGGCTACGCTGTCCTGGCCCCACGGCGGGCGCGTTGGTCAAGAATATCCCGACCGGCGCTGGTGATGCGGCGAACATCACGGCCGTCTGCACCAATGGTGCAAGCCGGTCGAGTTTTTCGACAACGCAAATGAGCCGCATTGGTCCCCCATCAGGACAAGGAGTTTGCCGAGTCTTTCGACCGCTTCGCGCTGTTGCGGAGATGTTTGTCGTCAAGCCGAGGATACCGACCTGAGCGATCGAACAGGGTGACTCCGAGCTGCGTCTCCAGTCCGCTCACCGTTTCGCTAATGACAGATTGAGCCCGCCGCAGCCGCCGCCCCGCGGCAGAAAAGCTGCGTTCATCGGTGGCCGCAATGAAGATTCGTAGTTGATCGAGCGATACCCCATCGAGCATAGAAGCCACCTTCCATCGGTCACGGCGATGGATTGCATCGGAATATACCCAGTTTTACCGATTAGGCAATCGTGTCAGTTAGCCAGGCATGCCTGCGCCTCAAAGGGCTTTCACACGCCGCACAACTTGGAGAATTTTCTCATGTCGACAATCCTTCACATAGATTCCAGCATTCTCGGCGGTTATTCGGTCAGCCGCGCTCTCACTGCCGCCATCGTGGCGAAGCAACAGGCGCTTCACCCTGACGCACGCATTATCCGTCGCGACCTGGTAGTCGACGCGAGCCTGCACCTCTCGGATGCGCATCTGGCAGTGTTTCAAGGTGGTGAGGTCAGCAATCCGGCCCTCGGCCAGGACTTGGCAGTTGGAGGCGCGTACGTCGACGATCTTTTCGCCGCCGATATCATCGTGATCGGCTCTCCCATGTACAACTTTTCCGTCCCCTCCCAACTGAAAGGCTGGATCGACCGAGTGTGCGTCGCCGGCCGCACGTTTCAGTACGGCGCAAACGGGCCCGAGGGCCTGCTAAAGGGAAAGAAGGTCTTCGTCGCGTCCACGCGGGGCGGCATCTATACCGGCGAAAGCCCGGCCGCCGTTCTCGAGCATCAGGAGAGCTACTTGCTCGGCGTTCTCGGCTTTATCGGCCTTACGGACGTCACGATCATTCGCGCTGAGGGCCTCAATCTAGGCGAAGAAGCGAAAGCCGCCTCGGTCGCGCAGGCAAAAGCGCAGATCGAAACGCTCGCTGCATAAGACATCAATGAAATATCGCTGGAGCAACGGAGACCTACAGACGTGACCCAAACGACAGCCTTTTCCGCCATCGGCCGGTTGCTGATCGCAGCCGTATTTATTCTCAGTGGGCTAAGCAAGATCGCGGCCCCTACCGTGACACAGGGCTATATCGCGTCCGTGGGTCTTCCCGCACCATTGCTCGGCTGCGTGATCGCGATTGTTGTCGAAGTGGGCGGCGGTGTCCTGCTGCTCGTCGGCTATCAAGCCCGCATCGTCAGCTTGGCAGTCGCGGCGTTTACCCTGGCCACGGCATTGTTCTTCCACAACAACTTCGCGGATCAGAACCAAATGATCCATTTCCTCAAGAACATCGCGATGATCGGCGGCTTGTTGCAGATCACGGCGTTCGGCGGGGGATCTTTCAGCATCGACGCCCGACACGCGAAAGGCTGACGCAGCGCGATGGAAATCGGCATCGACAGCTTTGTCGCAACCATAGCTGACCCGCTGACCGGCAGAACAATGCCGCCCGAGCGGCGGATGGAAGATCTGCTGGCCGAGATCGAGACGGCGGATCAGGTCGGACTCGATGTATTCGGTATCGGCGAACATCACCGAAAGGAATTCCTCGATTCGGCGCCGGCGGTAATCCTAGCTGCCGCGGCCGCTCGCACAAAGCGCATCCGCTTGACGAGTGCCGTTACAGTATTAAGCGCGGACGATCCGGTACGCGTGTTCCAGGACTTTGCGACCCTCGACCTTATCTCCAAAGGGCGTGCCGAAATCGTCGTTGGGCGAGGATCGTCCGTCGAAGCTTATCCGCTCTTCGGTTTCTCGATGAACGATTATGACGCGCTGTTTGCGGAGAAGCTCGACCTGCTGCTTAGGTTGCGCGAGGAGACTCATGTGACATGGCGCGGCCGTTTCCGCGCACCGCTCAGCGGCCAGGGCGTTTTTCCTCGACCGCAGCAAGAGAAATTGCCGATCTGGCTTGGTGTCGGCGGTACGCCGCAATCGTTCATGCGGGCGGGCGCGCTCGGTCTGCCCCTGATGATCGCCATCATCGGGGGAAGCTTCGAGCGTTTCCGTCCCCTCGTCGACCTCTACAGACAAGCCGGCCACAAAGCCGGCCACTCGTCCGATGCGCTCAAAGTTGGCGTACATGCCGTCGGGTTTGTCGGAGGCACCGTGCGAGCGGCGAAGGACGCCTTCTTTCCAGGTTGGGCGCATTGGTTCACCGAGCTTGGGCGGGAGCGCGGTTGGCCACCCGCGACCCGTGGTCAGTTCGAAGCCATGTGCTCGCCTGAAGGCGCGTTCCTGATCGGCGACCCGGAGACCGTCGCCGAAAAGATTCTCGCGGCAAGCAAGGCGCTAGGCGATGTTTCCCGCGTCACGTTCCAAATGAGTTCGGCAATGCTGGAGACCGACGCGATGCAGCGTTCCATCGAACTGATCGGGACCGGGGTGGCTCCGCTGGTCAATACCGAGCGCAGGAGTGAATCCCATGGGTGAGCTCATCGACGGCGTCTGGCATCGCAGCGGTATCGAAGTGGTGATCCGGGATGGCGCGCTGCAGCGCCCGGCGGTGTGTACCGAAACCTTATCTGAGTTGATGAGGTGACGGAATCGCGTAGGCTGGCGAGATGCTCGGGCTTCTACATTTCGTAATGGCCATTTTGGTCTTGCCGTTCAAGTCGAAGGGCCGGCTTGAGGCGGAGAATGCGGTACTTCGACATCAGTTGATTGTTTTGAGGCGTAAACTGGGGGGCCGGGTCCGGCTGACGAGCAGCGATCGCTGGTTCTTGATCCGGATGTATTGCTGGTTTCCTTCGATCCTGCAGGTTCTCACGATCATCCGTCCCGAGACGCTCTTGCGTTGGCATCGGGCGGGCTTTCGCCACTACTGGCGGTGGAAGTCGCGCTCGCTGGGAGGGCGGCCTCAAATCGAGGCAAAGTTGCGGATGCTGATCCGGTCGATGAGCATTGAGAACCCGCTTTGGGGCGCTCCGCGCATCCATGGCGAACTGCTGAAGCTGGGATTTGAGGTCGCGCAGTCGAGCGTCGCCAAGTACATGGTCAAGCGGCGCGGGCCACCAAGCCAGGGATGGTCCACCTTTCTGCGTAATCACGCGCCCGACATCGCCGCGATGGATCTGTTCGTTGTCCCGACCATGGGCTTCAGACTGCTCTATGGCTTCGTCATCGTTCGGCTGGAGCGCAGAGACCTTGTCTGGATCAACACCACAACAAATCCAACAGCGGAATGGGTTGCGCGTCAGATCACGGAAGCATTCCCGTGGAATGAGGCTCCGCGCTACATGATCCGCGATCGGGACCACATTTACGGTGCTGTTGTCACACGCCGTCTACGGGCCATGGGCATCCGGGACAGACCCACTGCGCCAGCCTCACCCTGGCAGAATGGCTATGCCGAGCGGCTGATCGGATCGATCCGCCGCGAGTGTCTCGATCATATCATCGTCTGGGGCGAGTCGCATTTGCGTCGAATTTTGCGATCTTACGCAAGCTACCATAACGACGTCAGAACGCATCGGTCGCTCAACAAGGATGCGCCAATCTCACGTCCTGTTCAGCGAACCGGAATCATCGCGGCACGTCCGATCCTCGGTGGACTTCACCACCACTACGTCCGCGTTTAAGCTTTTCGGTACACACAACCGAAGTATCGCCACTAATATTTCGCACGACCTTCGGAAAGTCGCCATGTCTGATGCCCAGCATGAGAAGCAAATTGAAACCTCGTCCGCGCCGTCGAATCGAGGGTCTTTGCTGAGTCCGTTCCGATATGCGGCGTTCTCCGTCCTTTGGACCTCGACCGTCGCCTCCAATATCGGGACATGGATGCAGAATGCAGCCGCGGGCTGGCTGATGACCAGCCTCGATCCGAATCCGGCAGTGGTGGCCCTGGTCCAGGTTGCCTCATCGCTCCCGATGATGATTTTCGCGCTCCCGGCCGGGACGTTGGCCGATATTGTCGATCGCCGCAAGTTGCTGCTCGTCGTACAGATGTTGGCGACGGCCTTGATTGCGATTCTGGGATACATGATCTGGCTCGAATGGGTTACCCCGGCGATCTTGCTCGGATTTACCTTCCTTGTCAGTACTACGGCGATTCTTGCGACGCCTGCTTGGCAATCGATCGTTCCGCAATTGGTGCCACTGCGAGAATTAGCGCAAGCGGTCGCGCTTAACAGCATTGGGTTCAATATCAGTCGCGCGATCGGTCCCGCTCTTGCGGGGCTTGCGATCGCCGCGTGGGGGCTGGTCGCGCCCTTTTGGCTGAACGCAGTTAGCAACATCGGCGTCATTGCAGCCCTGCTCTGGTGGCGGTCCAGCGACAAGGCGCGTGATCTACCGCCCGAACGCTTCGGCGGAGCGATGCGGGCCGGCCTTCGTCATGCGCGTTACAACCCACACCTGCGCGCGACCATAGTCCGCTCCGTTGGCTTCTTTCCCTTTGCATCTGCCTATTGGGCGCTCCTGCCGCTTGTCGCGCGCGACCAACTCGCTGGAGGACCACAGCTTTACGGCATTTTGCTTGGTGCAATCGGCGTCGGGGCGGTCGGCGGCGCCTTCGTTCTGCCTCTGCTGAAGACTTGGCTCGGCGCGGATCTTCTAGCAGTGGGGGGAGCGATCGGCACCACCGTTGCGCTAGTCCTGTTTGGGGTCGCTCGGCAGCCGGCAATAGCGCTGACCGCGTGCCTCATTGCAGGCCTGTCGTGGATCGCGGTTCTCGCGATGATCAACGTGTCCGCCCAGATTTCGTTGCCGGAGTGGGTGCGTGGTCGGGGCCTTGCGATATTCGTCACGTTCCAGTTCGGCGGTTTTACTCTCGGTAGCATCATTTGGGGCTGGTTGGCCCATATCGCTGGTCTGCCCATGACCCATTTCATTGCCGCTACTGCCGGCATTCTCGCGATTCCGCTGTTGTGGCGCTGGAAGCTTCAGACAGCCGCGGGCGTCGACCTTACGCCATCCATGCACTGGCCGACCCCCGTATTGTCGCAATCCATAGAGCCCGATCGCGGACCTGTGATGGTGACCGTGGAATACGACGTTATGCCGATTGATCGCGAAGCTTTCCTGCGTGCCATCGCAAAGTTGGAGCGTGAGCGGCGTAGAGACGGCGCATTCGAATGGGGCGTGTTCGAAGACGCGGCGGTAGAGGGACGTTTCGTCGAGACGTTTTTGGTGGACTCCTGGACGGAGCATATGCGGCAGCATGAGCGAGTTACCAACGCTGACCGCGTATTACAGGACGAGGTCCATCGCTTTCATAGGGATTACGTACCGAAGGTGACTCATTTGATCGCTGTCGAGCACGGATCGGTCACACCCTCTCCATTACCAGAACGTCAACCCGGTTTTAGGAGCGAACAATGAGCCGTTTATTCGAGCCGCTATCCATCGGAAATCTAACCCTGGAAAATCGAATCGCCAGGGCAGGGTCTCGCCCGGCGATCTCGGGCTTTATTCGGACCGTAACGAAACGGCGCTCGGCCGCGTCATCGAAGTCGCGAGGAAATATTCCAGCATGCCGATCGTTGTCCAAATGAGCCATGCCGGCCGCAAGGCTGTAAATCGGCGCGCCATTTGACCCCCAATCGGCTTCCAGCGCCCGGGCGCCGACGCCACAAACGCCTGTGTGTACCGAAAACCTTATCCGAGTTGATGACGTGACGGAATCACCTAAGCTGGTGGAATGATCGGGCTTCTGTGCTTCGTCCTGGCCATCTTGGCGACTCCATTCAAGTCAAAAGGTACGGCTTGAGGCTGAGAACGCGGTGCTTCGGCATCAGTTGATCGTTTTGCGGCGCAGGCTCCATGGTCGCGTCCGGCTTACGAACAATGATCGCTGGTTCTTTGTCCTGCTTTACCGCTGGTTTCCGTCGATCCTTCAGGTTCTAACCATCATCCGCCCCGAGACGCTCGTTCGGTGGCATAGGGCCGGCTTT
The DNA here is from genome assembly GCF_031202265.1 of Bradyrhizobium sp. Ash2021. Classification (NCBI taxonomy): domain Bacteria; kingdom Pseudomonadati; phylum Pseudomonadota; class Alphaproteobacteria; order Hyphomicrobiales; family Nitrobacteraceae; genus Bradyrhizobium; species Bradyrhizobium sp. Ash2021. The sequence continues at coordinate 1,797,489 of NZ_CP100604.1, forward strand.
CACTGCTATTGGCGTTGGAAGTCGTGCCCACGGGGAGGACGACCGCGGATCGATACTGAATTGCGCGCACTGATCCGGCAAATGAGCATCGATAATTCGCTTTGGGGAGCGCCACGCATCCACGGCGAACTGCTCAAGCTCGGGTTCGAGGTCGGGCAATCGAGCGTTGCCAAGTACATGGTCAAGCGGCGAGGACCGCCCAGCCAGGGATGGCGGACCTTCCTGCATAACCACGCGCCAGACATCGCCGCCATGGACCTGTTCGTCGTTCCAACAATCGGTTTCGACCTGCTCTATGCCTTCGTCATCGTTCGGCTGGACCGCAGAAAGCTCGTCTGGATCAACGTCACAGCAACGCCAACGGCAGAATGGATTGCACGTCAAATAACGGAAGCATTTCCTTGGGAGGAGACTCCGCGCTACCTGATCCGCGATCGGGATCGGATCTATGGCCGCATCGTCACACGCCGACTGCGTGCCATGGGCATCCGGGACAAGCCCACCGCACCAGGCTCCCCTTGGCAGAACGGCTTTGTCGAACGGCTGATCGGATCGATCCGGCGTGAATGTGCGGACCACATCATTGTCCTGGGCGAGATGCAGTTGCGCCGGATCGTAAAATCCTACGCCAACTATTACAATAGCGTCCGAACGCATCGATCCTTGAACAAGGATCCGCCGATTTCTCGCCCGGTTCAGCGAACCGGCATCATCAGTTCACGCCCCGTCCTCGGCGGACTTCATCACCACTACACCCGTGTTTGAGTTCTCGGTACGCACAGCGGTGCTCTTAGTTGATCACCAGATATGCGTATACGAGCCAAGGTGAAGTCCCGTTCTCGATGCCGCGCGCGCTCGCACTGGAGGAGATTCCGGGGATTGCCGCCATCGCCATCCCGCAGGAATTTACCGACGCCGGACATCGATCGCGCGCGACCCGGCGATATATCGGATAAACCGATGGATATTATCTAAATAAATCGAGTGTTGCCAGGACAGTCCGCCTCTTAGGTTCTCCTCACCTTTCAACCTCACACCCAATGGAGACCAATATGAGCGCAGTTTCTATCCAATCAGCCCGTCCTTCCCGTCGTATCGGCACCTGGACGTTGCAGGGCATCATCGCGGTGGCTTTCCTTGCGGCCGGCGTTGCCAAACTGGCCGGCGTTCCCTTCATGGTCGACTTGTTCGCGCAAATCGGACTCGGTCAGTGGTTTCGTGTCGTGACCGGCGTCGTGGAAGTGGTCGGCGCCGTCGCGCTGCTAATTCCCGGCCTGGCTTCGCTCGGCGCCCTATGGCTCGGCGGCACCATGATCGGCGCCGTGGCAACCCACGTGCTCGTCCTGCACACCAGTCCGGTCCCGGCGATCGTCCTGGGAGTCCTCAACGCGCTGGTTGTCTATCTGCGCCGCGACGAACTCGTTGCCTTGCTTCACCGGGTCAAGGGTTGAGCTTTGAAGCCTAGAGACAACCAAATCTTCTGGAGAATGAAAATGAAGACCGATGCAGTGTTCACGCGTCAGAATCGCGCTGAGAAGACGTCCCGGCAGATTGCTCTGCGTACGCGTGGACACTCGCATGGGCGCGTTACCCGGCTGGTCAGTCCGGGCGACGTTGGTGAGCTGATCAAGCCGTTCGTGTTTCTTGACTACTTCGACGCCGATCCGGCGACCGCACCTAAATTCGGCTTTCATCCCCATTCGGGAATTGCGACGCTGACCGTCATTCTGGCCGGACAGGCCTCCTACAAGGAGACCACCGGCCGCGAAGGCGTCATCGAGACCGGCGGTGTTGAATGGATGCGCGCCAGCAGTGGCGTTTGGCATAGCGGCGAAATGTTCGGCACCGAGCGGATCAAGGGCTTTCAGCTCTGGGTCGCGATGCCGCCCGAGCTCGAACTTGCCGAACCGCAAAGCCAATACCTTGGCGTTTTCGACTTCCATTTTGTCGGTCCCGCCAGGGTTATCGCAGGCGAATATGACGGTGTGAAAAGCATTGTCGCCTCGCCTCAAGGCATCACGTATCTCGACGTACGCCTCAAGGCCGGAGAACGCTGGACCTTCCAGCCGCCCAAGGGGCACGACGTCGCCTGGATCGCATCGCATCAGGGGATCGTGGCGACGCCGGAGCAGGTATCGGCGGGCGAAGTCGCCGTGTTTGAGGAAAGCGATCAAGCGATCACGTTTGAAGCGCGCTCCGATGCCGGCTTCATCCTCGGCGCCGCGGTCAAGCACCCCTACGATCTCGTGGCCGGATACTACTCCGTGCATACCAACGCAGAAGCCTTGCGCGTCGGCGAGAGCAATATCGCCGCTATCGGCCGCCGGCTGCATAACCAGGGTGTCTTGCAGGATGCTCCGGTACGCGCCAGGCGTTGAGCGGTGGAGAGATAATCTGGTTGATCACTTAAGATGGAGAAAGCCAATGTTCGGATCGTGTGAAGTTCGGTTATTTCGACATATCACCGTGGCGCCGCAGTCCCGGGTCGGGTCCGACAAAAGCTCGCCGCTCCGACCGGAACACTTCCCGCTTGAGGCAAGGGGCCGCGAGATCGTCACCGCGCACGGCATCGTGATCGCGACCGCAACCGATGCCGTGATGAGCGAAGAGATCGCCCGGCGCCTGAATGGCGGCGATCTGAGCGACCAGGAAGATCAGTGGGCGCTTTGAGCAGAGCAGGACCTCCATGATTGATATGACTGCCGTCAGGCGGTATATCATGCGGCCAAGTATCGGTTTGGCCGATAGGGTGGTCCCATGCTCGACGCTGTCTCTCTCGACCAATTGCGAACGTTCATCGCCGCGGTCGACGAAGGAAGCTTTTCTGCTGCCTCCCGCAAGTTGTTGCGCGCACAGTCTGTTGTGAGCGAGACGATCGGCAAGCTCGAGGAACAGATCGGCGTGCAGTTGTTCGACCGCTCCGGCCGTTATCCCAAACTCACCCCGGCCGGACTGGCCATGCTGGGCGATGCGCGCAGCATCATCACAGGGGTCGATCTGCTGAAGGCCCGGGCCAAGGGCATGTCCGCGGGTCTTGAGCCGGAATTGTCCGTGGTGATCGACGTCTTCTATCCGATCGACGCGATTACCCAAGTGGCCAAGGAGTTTCGGCAGAAATACCCGGCGGTGCCGCTGCGCATCTATGTCGAGGCCCTCGGCGGTGCCATCACGCCCGTGCTTGATGGCCGTTGCAGCATCGGCGTGATCGGATCACTCCCGGCGATCCCGGATACGCTGACCTATGAGCGGCTGCCGGGCATCGCGTTTCTGATGGTGGCGGCCCGCGATCATGCACTGGCTTCCCATCGCGGCAAAATTTCCAAGGAAGCTCTCGGAAAACATACTCAGATCGTGCTCACCGATAGGTCGGAACTGTCTCTGGGGCGCGAATTCGGCGTGATGTCGTCCTCGACCTGGCGGCTTGCCGACCTCTTCGCCAAGCATCATTTCTTGCTCAACGGTCTCGGCTGGGGCGGCATGCCCTTGCATGTCGTGCGCAAGGATCTGGAAGAGGGGCGCCTTTCCGTGCTGCCCATCGAGGACGTGCCGCCGGATGGTTTGATTCTCACGATGTCGGTGGTGTGGCAGACCAAGTCGCCGCCAGGTCCCGCCGGCCGATGGTTTGTCGATCGGCTGAAGCAAATTCCGGTCGACACGGGCAAAGTGCCGAAACCGCAGGCCAGCACCAGGAAGGTGAGACGGTCTGGGAGAACCTAACTGGACTTCAGCTTTGAACGACCCGCCGCCTCGTAATGACCGAAATCGAGCGCCCGCTTCTGGCGCGAACGACGTTGGGGAAGCGTTTACCATTCGCGCGAATTCGCTTGAACTGAGCTGCCGGCCCCGGTACATACTGGCGGTACACACAACCCGCCGCGGTTGTCCGGAAACGCTGTTTTTCCTGCACTTTTCGAGGTCCTTGGGACCCTGGCAGAGAATCCCTCCCTCTCCGCCACCGATTTTCGGCAGCGAAAAAGTCCTTCAAAATCAGGCGTTTCCCGAACCGCCGGATTTTGGCGGTGGAGCACCACGGTGGAGCACCGCGGCAAGCCCATCATGCCATCTCTCCGTTAGACTTGCGAGCCAAAAAGGTTCGCTCGCGGCCCCATTGTCTCAGAGATTTCCGCCAGCGAGGGCGATGGGGCAAGAGTGCGCGACTCCCAAAGTGCTGACGAGAGATGGACGCGCGACGTTCCCCGAGTTTCCACCGTTTTAGCAGCGGTCGGGATTGTGGTTCTTCAGAACACGAGCGACGGTCCCGGAAGTTCAGTCGACGGGAACACGGGCGATGGCGGAAAACAGGCTTATCATCGAGTTGACCTATTCCAATCGGGGCGATGGGGATTGGTCGCATCAAATCGATATTTTCCGGCAGATCGAAATCGAGCGCCTCGCGGCAGAGGAAGAAATTCTACCTTCCGGGGAGCGGCTGGATGCGGACGAGATCGAGTCTCTCCTGGATGATGCGACAGGCGGTTACGGCGAGGCCTACAAACTGATGGCGGCTGACTACGTGTCGTTTTTCGATGATCTCGTGAGCTCGATGCTGAAATTGCCGCTCGGTCTTGCTCTGCATGAATATGCGGGGTCGGAAGACTACTTCGTGGACTGCGACCTAATATACGCAACGATATCTCAACGGACCGCCCGTGAGCTTCTGAAGAAGAGCTCGCAAGAACGTCATCGCGGCCTTCAGTCCGAACTTTCTATCACGAAGGAACAGTTGCGCGCACTTGTTCGAAAACCAGTCTCGCAATGGTCTGCCCACGAGCTTGGGGCGCTGCTTGCCTCGTTGATCGAGGACGTTGACCGTGTCGAAGACGAGGTCTTCTGCGCTATGGCCGAGGGGAGCGACTGTTTCTTCGCTGATTCCGTTATCGACTGGGAGAAGTACAAGGCCGCCGCCGAAGAACTGCGGAGGTCCAAAAGGGACGATTCGGAAGAAGGCGGCAGCACCGCTTTCTTGCGGTCGATCCCGCGCGCAATTCGCCTCGGTCTCCGGTCTTGCTTTGTGAAACACCCGTGCGCGGGATTGTCGACTGCCGAAATCGAAGCGTTCGACACGCTCGCTTCCGGGGGCGAGCCGCTTGATTCCGGAAATGCGATCTCCGGGCTGGTTCGACTCCGTTATCTCGAGGCGACAGGCTGGACGTTAGATCGTGCAGAGCTTCAGCGGCGATGGAAGGAACGGTTCGGTGGCAAGAACGACGAGTGGGTTCCGATCTCCGATCTTGCTGGCTAGTCGCAATCGTTCAAACGGGAAACGCTCTTGCCAAAGCGGCAGCAGAGCCGGACCCCGACTTCGGGGCGACTCATTGGTGCGAATTGCAAGATGGTTGTATTTTGATGCTTGCATTCATCGTAGCGAAAGACGTTTCGATCCAGCGGAGAGCGTCAGTGGGAGCCGGACCGTTCTTCTCGGATCGGCGACTTTGCACGACGACAGAGTCGCCCTTCTTCCTGAAGGCAGCGGCAACTCTCGTAAATTTTTGTTTTCGGCAGAAGCCGCATCCAGCAGGAAAGGGCGGACGGAATGGGGCGCTCACATCGGTCATAACAACGCGGTCTCAGATCTGGGGCTGACAAGCGAGTGGTTCTTGTCCTGCATTCTCCCAGATGAAATCTTCGGAGAGCTTAATGAGCATTTTATGACTGGACGTGCGAAATTTATTCTGGGAGCGGTTGAAAGTGACATGAGAGTAAAACCGCAGGACGCTCGGGCGCCATTTAACAAGCGTATCACGTGGTATTTGCAACCACGGGCGAACCTTTCTGCACAGACCAGATCAGGTCGGCTGACATTGTTCCGCTGGTCTCTTGTTCCTGGCGTGGGTGGATTGGAGAATCCTTATCGAAAAGGAACATAGAATTGGGGCGCGCAGCTCCGAAAGCATAGGCGGTCGAATGCTAATCGGCGCGCATCCCAAGCAAAGAAAGAGGTCGCATCTTCGATGCGAACTGTTCAAAGCGGTTCGGCCTACTCAATGATCTATAGCTGCGTTGCACGCAACTGCCCGTACCTCCGCCGTGTGGGAAAAGCGGACGTAGACGTTGCGCTTGGCCAGAAAAAATATGTTGGAATACTCGCTGAAGTTGATGCTAATGAATTCGGTGGCTTGGGGGAAACGGGATGAATGACAAGCTCGTTGAAGAAGCCAATCGATCCGCTTGCCTCCCCAATACTCAACCTCCAGTCATGGCCCCAGCGTCGCAAACGATGCCAAAGCTGTTCGCAGAGACTTTACTGAAGAGCTCAAACTCCGATCCGGATGTGGACCCGGTGGATGCCCTGCTGGCGAAGCTAAGAAGCCCATCGGCTCCGCTTCCGGATTGGGTGGATGAAGCGTTTCTCGCAAGCGTGATGCACTTCGTGAACGCGGACGTGCGCAGGATGCACGAAGACAGGGTCTGGATAAGGTCCGTCACCGGATTTCCCTGGCCGGAGGAGAAGCCCGCTGCGGAAGACCTGCCGGCGCTCTACACCGAGGCCCTCAAGTATCCGTCGTTCGCCATCGTCGTGCAGCGCCAGTTCTTCCCGGAAGACACATTCCGAGGACTGCCCAAGAACCAGGTGCGGCGGCAGTACGGCGACCTGGTCAAGCGGGTCCGTAAAGAAAAGCCCCTTCCAAGGCACGAGAAGCACCTGCACGTCCTCGAGGCGCTGCAAGTCCGGGAGATTGGTGGCGATCTGACGGTCGTGGTCGGCGAATTGCTCGGTGCACCCGGCCACTTGGCATGGCACGCGAAATGTTCGCAAGCTGCGGACGGTCTGATTAGACTGGAAAAGAATGAAGATCTGGCGCCAGTCGCCAGATACCTGCAGGCCGTTCTCGGCCCGTTCAAGGAATTCGAAGACGTCACGATCGGCGAGCTTTTCGAGTCGACCGTCATTCCCCAATCCCTCCGGCGACCGGTCGTCCTCGAACCGCAGCCGAGCGCAGAGACCCTCGACGTATCGCCGCCCGAGGCGTCGTCATCAAGCGAAGATGCTGCAGCGGACGAGGCGCCCGACGGCCACGGCCTTGAAAGCGACGATTCGATCTCGCCGCCGGGCGACACGCTGGAAGGGTCCGAGGACCGATGGCGGACGATCTGGTCGGAAATCGCGGCGCTATCTGCCGATGCGGGTAGCCGCGGTCCGAGGGATGATTTGCTGATCTCGCTGCGCCACCAACTGATCCGACTGGAAGACGTGCATACCACATTCATCCGTCTCAAGCCCACGCTGCTATCGACGGAAGAGGTTCGCGCGGCGCTGAGAAGTTTGGTTTCAAGTGCGTCCGATGAGCTCAACGAACTCCATGGTGAAGGCCTGAACGCTCCAGCGCTCCTATCAGCGCTTTTCGGTGTAGCCGAGCTTGTCGATGGACCACTCCTCGAGCAGGTGGCATCGCTGTGCGAAGAAGCAAACGCGCGTCTGGCGGAAGCGACGTCGCTGGCCGCCGAAATCGCTAATCTCATGGCCACGCTTCCCACCAAGAAGGCTCGCGATCAAACAGACCCTTTGATTGACCGGCGCGACGCTCTCTTGCGTCAGACGTTGGGTTTGGCGGAGTCGGCAATCAATCTGCTCCCACGAACTTCTACTGAAAGCATCTCGGCCGTTTCGCCAGTCATTGCCGAAATCGACGTAGTCGTCGCCGATCCACCGGCAGAGCCGATCGACCGTTCCGTCGAGGCCGACGGCCCGCTCGAAAGCGTCATCGACGTGCCGATCGGCGAAATTTCCGAGCCCTACGATCCCGAAACGACTTTCTCGCCGCCACCGTCCCCGGCCGAACCGGCCAAGCCGGCGGTGTCTCCGGTCGCGGATCCGCTGCGTGACGACGTCATGAGACGGCTGGATGAACTCTTCGCCCTGGGAGAGCATGGACTCGCGTTCCACCTACACATGGCGGCTTCTGAAGTCCTCAAATCGTCCGACCTCCATTACGCTGCGGCCGAGTTTCGTCTTGCGTCGGCCGCCGGGCGAACGATTTCGTTGACCGGCCAGGATGTTTTCTCCTTGGCGGAGCAGCGCGGTGAAGCAATATCCATCGCCCAATCGCTCTCCGAGCAAGACGACGATCGATCGCTGGCGCGGCGCAATCTTCTGCTCGCCGGCGCGCTGCCTGCCGCCCTTTTCAGAGCAGAGGATGTCGCGGCCGTGAGCCTGGTCGAGAGCATCGGCGGCAGAGGTCCTTTCGCAAGTTACTTCAAGCTGGTCCAGGTCGTCGAAGAGAACAGAAAGCGGGGCTTTCCCCTGACGCCGGCCAACGTCCTGGCGATCGAAGCGCACTCCCGCGACGACTCGTTCGTCTCGGATGCCATTTCCAAGATCAAGGAGACCATCGAGGCCTTCAGGCAATCGCGCTTCCGCTTCACGCTCGGCGAAAAGATCAAGCACTCGCTGACCCAGCCGTCCGGATTGCTGGGTCGATTGAACTCCGAGCTTACCGCTTCGGATACCACGATCGCCCGATTCGTGGCCGAAATCCTGAACGGCCGCGACAAGATCGTCAATTTCGTTGATCGCATAGCCTCCGATATCGGCACGGGTCAAGATATCGACGGAGCGGCACGAGAGCGCCTGTTGAGCGTGCTGTCCGATATCAGCCTGCTTTGCAGCGAGCTGGTTCAGACCACAGACGGCTTCGATACGCGTTGTAGACTTTTATCATCAGCTGCTTCGGCGCGTCGACGACGTGTCGCCCATTCTGCAACAACCCGTAATGAGCCCCTAAATCCCCGCGCCTTGAGGCAACGCCACAAGTCGGCACCGTTACGATGACTCGCAGCCCACTGCGCGTCGAGCCAAGGCAGATGGGATTCAAGCGAACTCTCGCGGACCCTGAACACATCGGATCGCTGACCGCGGAGCACCCGGCGTACGAGGCCCCGGCTACGTCCTGTGAGCCGTACGATCTCCTTGATGGAGACGCCAGTCTCGGCTTGCTTGAGGATTGCCGAGTTGGTGTCCTCACGCCGTAGATAGCCGTCATATTGGATACGCTCGGCAGCGGTAAGCAGGTCGGGGTTTATCGTGGCGGAGCCGACCGCGGCGCGGACTTGACGCATGGATTTGCGGACCGCATCGAGGAAAGCGTGACTGGCATTCTCCATGAGATGCCACCGATCAGCTACCTGTGTGGTATGCGGGAGTGCCTTGGTCGCGGCAAGGGCGTACCCGCCACCGCGGTCGCGCGCGATCACAGCAATTTGCGGCTGCTCTGCCAGCCAGGCCTGCGCAGTAGCGGGCTCTCTGTCGGGTAGAAGTGTGATCGGTCGTCGCCGCTCAAGGTCACAGATGATTGTTCCGTAGCGTTGATTGCGCCGCCATGCCCAGTCGTCGATGCCGATAACGTTCGGCGCGGCAAAGGGCGGACATCCGTGCCTTCGAACGACGCGAAGCAAGGTATCGTTGCTCACAGGCATCATCAGCCGGCGTGCAAAACTTGCCGCTGGCCGACCACCCAAAGCAAGACCAAGGTGGTGAAAGACAAAATCGAGCCGTGTCGTTCGCCGCGCCCACGGCGCCAGAATGCCATCATCGAAGCGCTCGGTGAAAATACGTCGGGCGCACAGAGTAGTATCGCATCGGAAGCGGCGCGCCACGACCATGAGCCGAACCGGTCGCCCAGCCAGCGGCAGATCGGTGAGACGTCGCTGATATCGGCTGTGGATGCGCCCAGAAATTGCTTTGCATCCGGGACAGAGACCCGCGTCACCTGTCGGACGCACGGTGATCACCGTTGTCATTCCGTCCCAGACCGCGCTTTCCACGACAAACCCAGGAGGGACCAGGGCCGACGGACGTAGGGCTCGCTGCATCATGTTGATTCCCTTGTGAAACCAACGCGAGCCCGCACTCAAACTTCATCAAATGTGAGTCAGAGCCCTTATTCCATGCCGAAACACAAAAGGCCACCGGACGGACCCCGGGTAGATACATGCAGGAGATGAAAATCGAATTCGCGAAACGGCTGCTGGAGGCGGGGCAAATGAGTGTCGACAAGATATGCTTGCGCGTCGGCTACGAAGATGTGAGTTCCTTTCGGCATTTGTTTCGCAGGGAGACAGGCGTCTCCCCTTCGCAATATCAAGCCTTGGTGGTCTCCCGATCCGTGTCGAGAAAGATTTAACGGAAGCGACGCAAAGCCCAGCACGCGCTCGCACTTGGTTCTCATCCGCGCAGCCGAATCATCTTGGTCTTGATCCAGGTCTCGTCGATGAAGACCGGACGCCGAGGATCGCCGCTTGAGACCGGCATGCTCGGCTCAACCGAGCAGCGCGAGAGCAGGTTTCGCCCTGATATCGCGATGAGGCGAGCCACTCGACCGATACACTGGCCTCGATCTCGTCGACCTCGGCCAAAACGTACCGGCAGCGATCCGGGTAATCGGCGCCGGCCTCGGTTAGCACCTGGCGGCGCGTTGAGCGATGTAGCAATTGCACGCCCAGCCGGTGTTTGAGCGCGTCAACATGCTTGGTGACCATGCTGGGCGACATCGCGAGCCGGCGCGCAGCCTCACTGAAGCCGCCAGCATGGGCGGTGGTGACGAAGGCCTTCATGCTGGCAAGCCGGTCCATTCATCTCGTGCCTCTGGTGTGAGCTGATCGCACACTTCGAACGATTATCCTGAACATGGGAAGGAGCTATAACATGGGAAGGAGTTATTTTACTCCGCAACGGGCCCGGCAGCGCATGCAGATCGAGGCCAACTGATGGGGGAACGACCATGATGAAAATTGGAAGGCGGACATTTTTGCAATCGGCGGCTGCAATGGGGGTGCCCACCGCGATACTGGTAGCGAGTGGCGCTGGATCTCCCGCAATGGCTGCCGCAGGGATTCAGGCAGAATTAGACAACGGAATTCAGGCTGAGGTACAACGCGAGAAGGCTTGGGCGTTTTTCAGATCGTTCTACCAGGCGAAAGACCTCGGTGATGCGGCAGGCTTCGCATCGCATTTCTTGAATTCGGATCAGACAGTCTATCAAGATGCTATAGTGGGTTTCAACGTTGTCGGTTATTCGGCGATCAACAGCGCCAGCTTTGCGACGGGGATCATCAACAAAGTGGCGGCCCAACTGGGTGCTGGGCGATTTTCGAGAGTATTTCACGTCACCGGTGACATGCGTTACGGCGCCATAGCGGAATACGTCAATCTCAAAGACACTCTTTGGGGAACAAACGGATTCACTATTCTGACGATGTTCGACATCGACGGCGGGCTTATCGCGCGCGATACCGATTACTGGGATTCGAGAGAGTTCGGTGAGAGTGATATCGTCGGTCCGGCTGTTACCACTGGCGTCGCGTTTCCGCTCGGAGCCATCCATCCGGGCGGCCAACCCCGGCACAGCCCGCCGCCGGCACCTCCTGGCGCAGTTGCTCTAGCTACTGGTGTAACGGGGCGCCCTTCGGCTTCGCCTGAGATGCTACAATTTGCGACCAAATTTCACGACGCCCTAGCGCACGGCTCCGCTGACGACATCTCCGCGTTCTTTACCCACGATGCGACTTACGTGAATCCTCTTATCCATCAAGGTCCGGTGCTTTATCCGAATTTCAACCAAACCCTTCAGTTGAGGGGGCGGGACCTGATAGCGAGATTGCTGAAGGAGACGCTGCAATGGCTTCCTGATTGCCGCGGATCGACAATTATTCACGTGGTGGGCGGTGCATCCGGCGGCGGCTTTGAATGGAAAGCTGGCGGTATTCACAGCTACACCGGTCTCGACCGCACCGGATTACACGGCTGCACGGCGTTGGACCTCTTTGAGAATAAGATACAGCGGATGTCGGTGAAGTTCGATACTTTCCAGATGAGCGGAAGCTACTACGAACAAATCAGAACCTCGCTTCGTTACGCGGGATTGGTTGATCAATAGGTGATGCACTCTGGGGGACACAGATTTGTTGAGCGGGGGCGGGGATGTGCAAAGGCCGGTCGCCTTGGTCGATCCGCCAAACACCGAAGCGATCTTCGTTGGGTGCACGTGCTTGATTGCAAGGTCCGGGTGCCGGGTGGGCGGCGCCCTGAAGCCAGGACAAGGGGCTTACAGTCACCGATGGACACAACATGCATCCTGAACGATAGGTCGAATGATTTGCTCAGCGTTAGGTAATCAGGGTCGGTCCCAAACGGCTGGACGCTGCCTTTTCGCGATCGCCGTGACGCTCTTTTCTTTGCCATAGCGACGATTGCGTCGGCTTTCGCCACGTCGATCGAAATGCTGATTGGAGCGCGCTTCCTCACGGGAATAGGTCTTGGTGGCGCGATGCCGATTGCGGTCGCGTTGACCGCCGAGTTTTCCCCTGAATGCCGTCGGTCCTCACTCGTTACGCTCATGTTCTGTGGCTTCGTGGTAGGATCCGCGACGGCTGGCTTGGTCGCATTTCTGATGGTCGATGCTTACGGTTGGCAGCCCTTCTTGATTTTGACTGGCTCGATGCCCCTGGTGCTGGCTGCGGCGCTATGGGCTTGGCTTCCGGAGTCCGTCCGTTTCCTCACCTTGAAGAACGTTGCACCCGACGAGATAGCATCCAAGCTGCGGCGCATTTCGCCGGAGACGAACTTCGCCGGCGCGCGCTTCGCGGCTGTGCTGCGGCCGAAAGGTTCTCCCGTTGCCCAGCTCTTCACAAGGGACCTGGCGATCGGAACGGTGATGATCTGGGTCGCCTACTTCATCGGCCTTCTGGTATTCTACCTACTGTCGAGTTGGCTCCCGATCCTGATCACTTCCGCCGGCTTTTCGTCGAAGAACGCTTCCCTCATGTCGACGACTCTCGCCGTTGGAGGAACGATAGGCGCCATCGTCATCGGCCGGTTGATGGACAGGTTCAATCCGCATTGGGTTCTGGCCGGCTTCTATGGTCTGGCGGCGGTCTTCACTGCCCTTCTCGGAGTATCTACGGCTTACCCGCCGCTTCTCGTCGCCGCGGTATTCGGCGCGGCGGGAGCTCTGATAGGAATGAACGCCCTGGCCGCGGGGTATTATCAAACGGCTAATCGAGCTACCGGCGTGAGCTGGGCCCACGGAGTCGGACGGTTTGGCTCTGTTCTGGGTTCGATGGCGGGCGGTATACTGCTCTCCTTTGGATGGGAGCTTGGGACGGTCTTCACCGTGGCCGCCATCCCGGCCTTGGTCGCGGGGATGGCAATGCTGATTAAGAGTTTCTTCGTCTCAGCCGCTCCCTCGCTCGACCCCGTCGGGCAACGCGCCAACATTGAACCGTCGCTATCGCCGCTGATTCGTGTCCCCTGATGCCGGCTTTGGACGGCTTGGCGCCTGACGTGAATTGGGCGCCGAGATCTTAGCGATTCGAACCGAGCGGGTGCACTGGTGTCGTTCATCGAGTGCGGTTGCAAGAAGGCCTATCAGGACGATGCGTCATCTTGGCCGATCAATCGTGGCAGCTCTCGGTCCCAGGGCGGTACTGGTCGCATGTGCTCAGCAAGGAGATCCACAAAACTGCGCACCTTGGACGAGAGTCGGCGTCCGGGACTCCAGAGGGCATGAATCGGTATGCTCAGCGGTGTCTGATCCAGGACGATTTCGACCAGCCGACCCTTGGCGAGATCCTCGCCGACCAGGAAGGTTGGTTCGAATAGGATGCCCTGGCCGGCCAATGCCGCTGTGTGTAGCACGGTCGGGTCACTGACGAGCAGGTTGCCGCAGACATGCTGTGCGACGGATCCATAGGGGCCCTGAAATTGCCAGGGCAGGGCCGTGGCGATGCCGGCGGGGGCGTGACGCAGGCAATTGTGCTGCGCCAGATCGGCGACCGTACGGGGACTGCCATGTGCGGCTAGATATTCCGGTGCGGCGCAGACTACCATGCGTGAGACGCCGAGCCGGCGCGCAATCAGTGCGGAACTCGCCGGGGACCCGAAGCGTACGGCGATATCCCAGCCTTCCTCAACCAGATCAACAAGCCGGTTGTTCAACCCGAGTTCGACGGTGATGGCTGGATAGAGCCGGGCGTAGTTGGGCAGCAGTGGTGCGATATGCCGTACGCCAAAGGACACCGGTACATTGATCCGTAACAGGCCGCGCGGCTCCAGCCGATCGGCCGATGCACTGGCCTCGATCTCGTCGACCTCGGCCAAAACGTTCCGGCAGCGATCCCGGTATTCGGCGCCCGCCTCGGTTAGCACCAGGCGGCGCGTTGAGCGATGCAGCAGTTGCACGCCCAGCCGGTGTTCGAGCGCTTCAACATGCTTGGTGACCATGCTGGGCGACATTGCGAGCCGGCGCGCAGCTTCACTGAAGCTGCCAGCATCGGCGGTGGTGACGAAGGCCTTCATGCTGGTAAGCCGGTCCATTGAATCTCGTACCCGCGGTGTGAACTAGTCGCACAGTTTGCGCAATTCCCATCAGGATGGGAAGGGGCCATTTTGCTCCGTGAAGGGGCAGGGCAACCCACCCGTCAATCCAATCGTCCTCTTCCACGAGAGAGCAGGTACACCATGCAGATCCTTCGCATCGATTCCAGTCCGCAGAGGCCGTCGGTGTCACATCAACTGAGCGGCGAACTGGTTGCCGAGCTGAAGCGGCTCGATCCGTCCTGCCAAGTGGTGCATCGTGATCTCGGCAGCGAACCGCTGGCGCACCTTTCGCACGACGCCGTAGTTCCGATCCGCACGCCGGAGGCATCCACGCCAGCACAGAAAGCGGCAAAAGCGCTATCGGATGCCCTGATCGAGGAGCTTGAAGCAGCCGAACTAATCGTGATCGGCTCGCCGATGTACAACTTCGGCATCACCAGCCAACTCAAGGCGTGGTTCGATTATGTGGTGCGTGCCGGGCGCACATTTCGCTACACGCCGGAAGGGCCAATCGGGCTGTTGCGCGACAAGCGCGCGGTGTTGATCCTGACGCGCGGCGGCGTTCACAGTACCGGTCCGGCGCGCGCGCGCGATTATCAAGAGCCGCATTTACGCACGCTGCTGGGATTCGTTGGGATCACCGAAGTTTCGACAGTTCTGGCGGAGGGCCTCGGCATCGGCGCCGAAAGCCGGGAACGTGGCCTTGCCGCGGCGCGAACCGCAATCGCTGGCGGGGTTGCGGGCTTCGCTGTCAGCAATCGCGAGAGCGAGCAGCAAATCGGCGAAGTGTATCTTCATAGGAAGCAAGTGTAGGGAGAGCCAGAATGGCGGCAGTAAAGCAAACTACGAATGAGGCTAAGTTCATCGATGTCAGCGTGTCAATCGGCATTGGAATGGGGCTCTGACGCAATTTTGGTGCGGTCGTGGTCACGTAGCGCCGATGAGACGGGCCTGAAGCAGATCAAGCTTGGCGCGTCCGTACATTTGACGCTTAACGAGCTTGAGCTTGGTGATTTGGCCCTCTGTCTGGCCGTTAGACCATGACGTCGTGATCGCGGCGTTGACGGCGGCCTTGTCCTTGGTGAGGCCGTTGGCAAAAGACGCCACGAGGCTTACGCATGCTCGTTCCAGCCAGGGGTCAAGGTCTGCGTGAGACTTCTTGCGGATCATCGTATGGAAGGCGGTAATGACCTCTCGAGCCTCCACGAGCAGAGGAACACCATGCTCGATCGCCGCAATGGTGACGGTCTCCGACTTTGACAGGGTATCGCGGCCCGTAGTCATCAGCCGGGCGATGGTTCTGGCGGACGGTACGCGTTGTAGACTTTTATCATCAGCTGCTTCGGCGCGTCGACGACGTGTCGCCCATTCTGCAACAACCCGTAATGAGCCCCTAAATCCCCGCGCCTTGAGGCAACGCCACAAGTCGGCACCGTTACGATGACTCGCAGCCCACTGCGCGTCGAGCCAAGGCAGATGGGATTCAAGCGAACTCTCGCGGACCCTGAACACATCGGATCGCTGACCGCGGAGCACCCGGCGTACGAGGCCCCGGCTACGTCCTGTGAGCCGTACGATCTCCTTGATGGAGACGCCAGTCTCGGCTTGCTTGAGGATTGCCGAGTTGGTGTCCTCACGCCGTAGATAGCCGTCATATTGGATACGCTCGGCAGCGGTAAGCAGGTCGGGGTTTATCGTGGCGGAGCCGACCGCGGCGCGGACTTGACGCATGGATTTGCGGACCGCATCGAGGAAAGCGTGACTGGCATTCTCCATGAGATGCCACCGATCAGCTACCTGTGTGGTATGCGGGAGTGCCTTGGTCGCGGCAAGGGCGTACCCGCCACCGCGGTCGCGCGCGATCACAGCAATTTGCGGCTGCTCTGCCAGCCAGGCCTGCGCAGTAGCGGGCTCTCTGTCGGGTAGAAGTGTGATCGGTCGTCGCCGCTCAAGGTCACAGATGATTGTTCCGTAGCGTTGATTGCGCCGCCATGCCCAGTCGTCGATGCCGATAACGTTCGGCGCGGCAAAGGGCGGACATCCGTGCCTTCGAACGACGCGAAGCAAGGTATCGTTGCTCACAGGCATCATCAGCCGGCGTGCAAAACTTGCCGCTGGCCGACCACCCAAAGCAAGACCAAGGTGGTGAAAGACAAAATCGAGCCGTGTCGTTCGCCGCGCCCACGGCGCCAGAATGCCATCATCGAAGCGCTCGGTGAAAATACGTCGGGCGCACAGAGTAGTATCGCATCGGAAGCGGCGCGCCACGACCATGAGCCGAACCGGTCGCCCAGCCAGCGGCAGATCGGTGAGACGTCGCTGATATCGGCTGTGGATGCGCCCAGAAATTGCTTTGCATCCGGGACAGAGACCCGCGTCACCTGTCGGACGCACGGTGATCACCGTTGTCATTCCGTCCCAGACCGCGCTTTCCACGACAAACCCAGGAGGGACCAGGGCCGACGGACGTAGGGCTCGCTGCATCATGTTGATTCCCTTGTGAAACCAACGCGAGCCCGCACTCAAACTTCATCAAATGTGAGTCAGAGCCCCAATCCAACGCCGATTGACACCTACGTATTGGCCATGCGGTGTCCGGTGTTGAGGAGGCGTGACTCTCATTCGGGCTTTGAGAACCTGGACGGCGATGGCAAGGGAAAAGGCACAAGCGGCCAAAACCGCGAGGCCGAAAGTACCGATGCGCCGACCAGGGGCGGACTGCTTGGTAGTAGTGATGAAACGGGGTAATGCCCGCGGAGCGAAGCGAGCAGGTCATCGCCGTTGAGATTGGGTCAACCGGCAACGGGAGGAGCCCGATATTCAACGGAAGGCGGCAGCCTTCAAGCGGTGGCACGAGCCGGATGATGCGAGAGTATCAAGTCCGGAATCTGTGAGGGACTCGGGGTGAAAATCCCCGGGTCCACTCGGCCTCCGCGCGCACTGGATTTCCAACCGGCGAAAACCGCCGTTCATGGCCTGGTCGATAGTGGGGGACGGATCGATAGGCTCGCCGTCGCTCCACATCCGCTCGTTCCAGCTTGTGAAAACTGCACGGCGCTGAGCCCTGGACGCACAATTAACCTCATTTTGCGCGCAGAACTGTGTCTTCGACCCACGTGCATTACGTCCCTGCGAGTCGCAGGAAGTTTCTAAGCAGCATGTGCCCATATTGGGTAAGTATCGATTCCGGGTGAAACTGTACACCATAGGTCGGCTGTTGGCGATGTGCGAGAGCCATGATCTCGCCTTCGTCCGAACGCGCCGTCACTATGAGAGGCGAAGGGGACAACTCGTCGAGCTCGACTATGAGAGAGTGGTAGCGCCCAACGCAAAGTGGGGATGGGAGCTCCTCGAACAGTGCTCGGCCGTCATGAGTTACATGCGAGGCTTGTCCGTGCATGGGACGACGTGCGCGTACGATGCGTCCACCGAAAACGCTCCCAATACACTGGTGTCCGAGGCAGATGCCGAGAATCGGGACGCGGCCAGAGAGCTCACGGACGACGGCTGTGGAGATCCCGGCTTCGGTTGGAGTGCAGGGGCCCGGCGAGATGACCACTGCGCGTGGCCTGAGCCGAACAAGATCGCTGACGCTGATCACGTCGTTTCGTATCACCTCTGTTGCTTCCCCGAGCTCGCGGAAATAGCGGGCTATGTTGAAGACGAAGGAATCGTAGTTGTCGATGATCGCAATCATGACGCACCGGAATTCCCGGCGCGAAATGCGTCAAAGATGCGCTGCGCCTTGGCGAGCGTCTCCTCGTATTCGGCCTCTGGCTCCGACATCGCCGTGATCCCGCCGCCCGCGTGAAAGACAGCCAAGCCACCGTCGATCGTTACGGTTCGGATCGCAACGTTTGTGTCCATGCACCCGTTAAATCCGATGAAGCCGATCGCCCCGCAATAAGCCTCTCGTGCTATGCGTTCGATTTCGGCGATGATTTCCATCGATCGTACCTTCGGCGCCCCGGTGATGGAGCCGCCGGGAAAGCAAGCTCTTAGCAAGGTAACGGCGTCGTGGTCTCCTGCGAGTTTCCCTGTAATGACCGACACGAGGTGATGCACCGAGGCATAAGATTCGAGGTCACACAGCGCGGGGACCTCGACAGAATGCGCAGTGCAAACGCGTGACAGATCATTACGGAGAAGGTCGACGATCATAATGTTCTCGGCACGGTCCTTTTCGGACGCAAACAGGAATTCAGCGCGGCGCTGGTCTTCCTTCGGGTCGGCGGAACGCGCGATTGTGCCCTTGACAGGTCGGGTTTCAACCTGCCGCCCGTCGAGCTTGAGGAACCTTTCTGGAGAGCTGGATGCGATAGTCAGCTTGCCATAGCGCAGCAAGGCTGCAAAGGGCGCAGGGTTCAATGATCGCAGCTGGCAGTAGAAGGCGAGCGGGTCGAACGAGGTCGGCAGCTTGGCGCTGAAGCGCTGCGCGATGTTGGTTTGGAAGACGTCTCCCGCCAGAATTAAGTCGATGACGCGCTGCACGGCCGCGACGTAGCGCTCGCGGCTGAAGTTCGAACGCCATTCGCTTGCTGTGTTGCAAGAATCATTCTGCGGCGACCTTGGGTTGGCAAGTAGCGCCGCAAACTCATCGGCTCGACGGCGTGCGCGCTCGCTGCGACGTGCGGGATCCTGCTCCGGCCATCCGGTAGAGATGATCCAGCATTTGTCGTCACGATGGTCGTAAGCGATCACTACATCATAGAAATGAAGAATCGCTTGCGGGATTCCCTGTCCGGAAATTGCTGGGGGCGGCAATCGCTCCAGTGTCCTGTTCAGATCGTAGGCAAAGAAGCCGGCCGCACCTCCCTGGAACGGAGGGAGGTTTGGGCGATGCTCTTGCGGGTATGTGGCGAGAAGGTTGCGAAGGGCCTCCCATGGATCGCCCTCGAGCACCGCTCCGTTGCAACTCGGCTGTCCGTCGGCGATCACGTAGGTGCCGAACGGGTCGCAGGCCAGATATGAATAGCGCCCAAGCAACTCGTGTCTAGCAGCGCTGTCGAGAAACGTGAGGTGCGGCCGATGTGCGAGACATCGCATCGCAGTGATAGGCTCGATCCAATGCAGTTCGCGGGCGTGCATCAGACCACCGTCACCATAAGCGAGGGGCGTGCGGGGAGATATTTTCCGACTTGTGCTCCCCATCCCAACGAGGGCAGCCCTCTTTTGGGGCCTGCGCACTTTTGAGCTCGATCGTCAGATTAACCCCCTGCCAATTGAGTGCGCTGCGCTGGGGTAACTTAGCTCGTCTTCACCGTTGGGCCGAAACGCGCATCTGCCGTGATGTCGTAGTCGGCCGCGAACCGTAATTCCCGGAGTGGTCGCACCCGCTTGATCGATTCCTGGTATAGATCATGCGCTTTGTAAGCCGCGAGTTCCGTCTCATTGTCGAATTCACCATAAACGACGACGTCGATGTCGTTGCCGAGTTGATCCGCCTTTCGGTTGCGAGCGACCTCAAGCCGGCGCGCATGTGGGATCGTGGTGAGAACCGATAGACCGTCGAGCATTTGGTCGATGTCGGCCTTGTTCTTAGCGGTGAACAGGACAATGTGGCGGATCATGGCTTGCCATAGGGTGAGGTGCAATGCGGCCGCATGAGTATCTTGCCATCGAGCCTGAAGCAACGCCAATTTCACTGGTACTTTCCAGGATTGACGAGGCTCAATCGCTCGGGACTCCTCGGATTTCGGCGTCGAAGATGAACATGCCGAAAAGACTCATCGCGCCGCAACGCGGACACGCCAGACCGATCGTTCCCGCGTTACGACGCGGCAATGGTGAGACGTTCGATGGTTTGAATGTGACGTGCGAGCAGGCTGCAGGCCTGCTCGACATTGCGCTTTCGCAGTGCTTCCAGAATCAAACGGTGATCCTGATTGGAGCGCGGCTGCCAGCCGGCGCTGCGCGCCGTCGCGAACACCAGCCGGGAATTTGCAAGCTGCAAGCCGTCGAGGCTGGCGAGAAGTCGCGGCATGGCGCAGGACACCACCAGCGCATGGTGAAAGGCGCGGTTGGCGGCCTCAAAATCCTGAATCGTTTCGGCGTTGTCGCCCTCGATCAAGGCCAATTCGATGCGTGCCAAATGGGCCGGCGTCAGCTTCGGCGCGGCATGCCGCAGCGCGACCACTTCCAGCGCCGCGCGCATCTCGGCGATTTCTTTAACCGAGTTCGGATCAAGCGGCGCGACCCGCACACCCCGACGAGGCACGCTGACGGCAAGATGTTGAGCCTCCAGTTGCCGGAATGATTCACGCACCGGCACGTGGCTTGAGTTGAATTCCCGCGCGATATGGTCCTGCCGCAGCGGAGCGTCCGGCTGCAGGGTGCCATTGACAATGCGTTCGCCAATCGCTCGCGCGATACGATCCGCTGTCGTCATGTTCTCCCCGTCGACCATCATAGATTATCTATCATAAAAACACGTGCACTTCGCTTCTCTCCTGATAAGCTGAGATTATGGCAAAAATCATAGATAATTACTTCAATTATCTATGATCATCGAGGCATATCTCATGACCCCTGTCCACAGAGCCGACCAGACCGAAGGCAACCCGAAAGAGCACGTCCGCCACGACTGGACCCGTTCCGAAGCTGAAGCATTTTATGAATTACCGTTTGCCGACCTGACCTTTCAGGCCCAGAGCATCCATCGCCGCAACTTCGATCCCAACCACGTCGAGACAGCGAGTCTGCTCAGCATCAAGACCGGCGGCTGCCCCGAGGATTGCGGCTACTGTTCGCAGAGCGCGCATTATGACACTGGTCTGAAAGCTACGCGGCTATTGGATCAGGCAGATGTGGTCGCCACCGCGCAGCGCGCCAGGGACGCCGGCGCCACTCGCTTCTGTATGGCGGCGGCATGGCGCAATCCGAAAAACCGCGATCTCGACCAGGTCTGCGAGATGGTCAGCGCGGTCAAAGCTCTCGGCATGGAAACCTGCGTCACGCTCGGCATGCTGACGCCGGCGCAGGCAGCGCGATTGGGTGACGCCGGACTCGATTTCTACAACCACAATGTCGACACGTCCCCTGAATTCTACGACAAGATCATCTCTACGCGCACGCTGCAGGATCGCATCGAGACGCTTGCGCAGGTGCGTGACGCCGGCATCAAAGTCTGCTGCGGCGGGATTGTCGGTATGGGCGAGCGCGTCGAGGACCGGCTCGGCATGCTTGTGTTGCTCGCCAATCTCCCGAGCCATCCGGAGAGCGTGCCGATCAACCTCTGGAACGAGGTCAAGGGCGTGCTGGTCAACGACACGGCGGAACGTCCCGACCCGATCGCGCTGGCGCGGTTGATTGCGGTCGCCCGCATCATGATGCCGCAGAGCGTCGTACGGTTGTCTGCCGGGCGGCAATACATGACCGATGAACTGCAGGCGCTGTGTTTCCTGGCCGGCGCGAACTCGATCTTCATTGGCGATGTGCTGCTGACCACAAAAAACCCGCAGCGTGAACGCGATGCGGGTCTGCTGGATCGACTCGGAATCAAATCCCGTCTTAACCAAAGCAAGTCAACGCGCAGCCAGCGCCAAGCTCGAGTGTAGGTAACAAATGCAAATTACTTTGATGAAAGGCAAAATTCATCGCGCCTCGGTGACCCAAGCCGATCTGCATTATGAGGGCTCGATATCGATTGATCGTGCGCTTTTGGACGCTGCGGGATTTTTGATCAATGAACGTGTCGAAATCTACAACATCGAAACTGGCGCGCGCTTTGCCACCTATGTGATAGAGGCGCCCCAAGGATCGGGCATGATAGGGTTGAATGGTGCGGCCGCGAGACTTGCGATGATTGGAGATAAGGTCATCATTGTTGCATACGCCTCCTTTGAGGAGGCCGAAGCAAAAGCGTTCAAACCGCGCGTTGTGTTGGTCGACAAAGAAAATCACATATTGCCAGGTTGAAAGCCGCGAGGCCGGTGCGGGAGCTTTCGTTTTTATTGGTCGTCAAAGGCTTAGCGCGAGCGATGACTTTCCTGGAAGTGAACAATGATCCCAATCCATGCGGACAAGGTTGCCAGCTATGTCACAGCCTTGCATGCCTTGAAAGACGATGACCGGCTGCGCGGCCTCAAGCCCCGCGCTGGCATCGATTTTGCCTCGAACGATTATCTCGCGCTGGCGAGCGCGCCGCGTATGAAAAAAGCAGTCTGGGCGGCTCTTGAGGCCGGCACGCCGATCGGGGCCGGCGGATCGCGGCTTCTGCGCGGAAACTGCGAGGAGCACGAAAGCCTCGAAGCAGAAGCCGCCCGGGTTTTCGGAGCGGAGGCAGCGCTGTTTTTCGGCGGTGGGTATGTCGCAAATTTTGCTGTCCTGACAACGCTGCCGCAGCGGGGCGATCTGCTCGTTCTCGATTCTCTCGTGCACGCCAGTATTCACGAAGGCGCACGGGCCGGCCGCGCCGATTTTCGCGTGAGCACCCATAACGACTCGCAGTCGGTCGAAGACACGATCCGCGACTGGCGAAGGGAAGGCGGAGTGGGCCGCGTCTGGATCGTGGTCGAAAGTCTCTACAGCATGGATGGCAATTTCGCGCCGCTCGCAGAGCTTGTCGAGATCGCGGACAAGCACGATGCGTTCCTCCTGGTGGACGAGGCCCATGCCACCGGCGTCTACGGCGAGCAGGGACGAGGACTGACCGCGCCCTATGAGGGGCGCGAAAATCTGGTGGTCGTACATACTTGCGGCAAGGCGCTGGGCGCGGCCGGTGCGCTCGTCACCGCGCCACGCGTGCTGCGCGACTTCATGGTCAACCGCTGCCGTCCGTTTATTTTCGCCACCGCGCCGTCCCCTTTGACGGCCGTGGCAGTGCGGGAGGCGCTATCGATTCTGCAGGACGAACCGGAACGGCAGCAACGTCTGACCAACTTGATCGCGTTCACACATCGCGAAATCGGCGCACGGAGCGGTTGGCGTCTCTCGGGCTCGCAGATCCTGCCGTACATCGTTGGCGACAACGCGCGTGCGATGACGCTGGCATCCGCCCTTCAGGCTCGCGGGTTCGATATTCGTGGAATACGGCCACCAACCGTGCCGGCGGGCACGGCACGGTTACGAATTTCCCTGACGCTTAACATCGTAGAGAATGACGTGCGTGCGATGCTCGATGCCCTGACCGAGGAGACGGGGGGCGAGGCACGATGAGCCAGCGGATCGTGGTGGCGGGCACGGACACCGAGATCGGCAAGACGATCTTCTCCGCAGGGCTCGCCGATCTTCTCGGCGCGAATTATTGGAAGCCGATTCAGGCCGGGCTCGAAGGAGAGACCGATTCCCGGCTCGTCGCGCGGCTGGGTCGACTCTCTGACGATCGCATCGTGCCGGAGCGTTACCGCCTTGAAACGCCCGCTTCGCCTCATCTTGCCGCGGAAATTGACGGAGTTCGCATCGACGCGGAGTCGCTCGACGTGCCGGATACCGGGGTGCGCCCGCTGGTGATCGAGGGCGCGGGTGGGCTGATGGTGCCGCTCAATCGCGACACACTTTACATCGACGTCTTAGCGCGATGGCGCCTGCCGGTCGTGCTGTGCGCACGCACTGTGTTGGGCACCATCAATCACTCGCTGTTGTCGGTCGAAGCGCTGCGAAATCGCAAGATCGAAATTCTCGGAATCGCATTCATTGGCGAAAGAAATTCCGACAGTGAGAGCGCTATTTGTGAGATCGGACGGGTACGGAGGCTCGGCCAGTTGCCCAGCCTTTCTCCTCTCACGGCAGACACACTGCAGGCCGCGTTCAAAGCCTCATTCCGCCGCGCTGATTTCAAGCTATGACTGTCAAGAAGTCGCCTATCTGGCATCCGTTCACGCAACACGCACTTCAGCACGAGATGACAAAGGTTGTGCGCGGGCAGGGCGCTTATCTCTACACGGAGGACGGGCGACGCATCATCGATGCAATCGCATCCTGGTGGGTGGTGACGCACGGCCATTGCCATCCAAGCATCGTCAGCGCCATTCAGAAGCAGGCAGAAAAGCTCAACCAGATTATCTTCGCCGGCCACACCCACGAACCGGCCGAAGAGGTTGCTGCGCTGCTTTTGAAACTTGTCCCCCGCAGCCTCGACTACGTCTTCTTTTCCGACAGCGGATCGACCAGCGTGGAAGTGGCGCTGAAAATGGCGCTCGGCTACTGGCATAACATTGGCGAGCCGCGCTCACGCATTGTTGTGATGCAGCACTCGTATCACGGCGACACGGTGGGGACGATGTCGGTCGGTGCCCGAGGCGTCTTCAACGCGGCGTACGGACCGCTTCTGTTCGACGTCACCTCGGTCCCGTTCCCGGCTTTGGGCCATGAACAGGCGACGCTTGATGCGCTCGAAGCTGCGTGCCGGGATGAAAATCCAGCTGCTTTTATCGTAGAGCCTTTGATGCTGGGCGCGGGCGGGATGCTGATGTATCCGGCCTGGGTGCTGCGGGAAATGAAGCGGATCTGTGAGGTAGCAAAGGTTCTCTTCATTGCTGACGAGGTCATGACCGGTTGGGGTCGCACGGGCACATTGTTTGCTTGCGAGCAGGCGGACGTGTCGCCGGATATTGCCTGCTATTCAAAGGGTCTGTCGGGTGGATCGCTTCCGCTCGCGGTGACGCTCTGCCGCGCAGACATTTTCGACGCGCACTATTCGAAAGATCGGACACGAACGTTCTTTCACTCGAGCTCTTATACGGCGAATCCGGTGGCGTGCGCCGCCGCAAAAGCAAACCTGGATCTTTGGCAAAATCGGGAATCCCGCGAACGCGTCGGTTCCGTAGCTGCGATGCAGGAAAAAGGAATTGAACCATTCCGCGCTGACGCGCGCTTCGGAAACGTCCGTAGGACCGGTACCGTCACGGCGCTCGATCTGATAGGGTGCGACAAAGGTTATCTTGCCAGCAGCGGCCCGAGGCTTCAGGCCTTTTTCAACAGCCGCAATCTGCTACTGCGCCCGCTTGGCGACACCATCTATGTCATGCCGCCTTATTGCGTCACGGCGGCGGACCTCAATGAAATCTACGCCGCAATCAAAGACGCGGCCGATGCGCTGGTTTGAATGAGACGCGCTCAGAGCGCGCGGCACGTGCTTGTGCTGGTGGACACGCTGTTCGGCTCCTACGAGGCGTCGAAGGAGCAGGCGTTTGATTCCGCGGCGCGGATCCTCAAGGAGACTCACTGCGGTGCGGTGAAGCTCGAGGCGGGTCGCGGAGACCATCGCGTTTCTGTCGGAGCGCGGTGTGCCAGTGATGGGCCATAGAGAAGGTGATGATGGAGCGATTGACGTCCAGCTCGGGCACAAGTTCGCGAATATAAATCGGACGCTTGCGAAGGAATGCGAGTCGGGCGCGCACCCCTGGCTTCCGCTTCCGACCTGGCGCGGTGGAGCTACCTGAGCGGCATTAAGCCTATTTAGGTCGTTGTGTCCGCGGAAGCGGGATCGCCATCGAAAGCGCAGTCGAGCGGCAAACGCTCCTCACGCAACGTGGATCCGCTTCGTGCCGCGACACAGCCCCTATACCTACGCGGATTTTTCGGGCTAGCGGCGCCTTTAGGTCGCTATATTGCCTATAAAAGATCGATTATATTACAATAATGTAGGAATGAACGATTTTGTGTGGACTCAAGTGCGATCCGATGATACGGTGGCTTATTGACAGAGACAGGCCCAACAGAGGTTCAGGAGAAAGTGCAGATGTTCGAGGGTGTTAAGGACAAGGATCTCACTCGGGAGCAGGTGATCGAGCGGAACCTGAATGTGGTGGAAGCGCACTTTCACAATGAAACCCCGGAAAGTGTCGACAAGGCCATTGCTCTCTATGCCGACGACATCATCTGGGAAGCCCCGCTGCGCGGCATCATCATGACCGATCCGGTCGAGATCAAGAAAAACTACATTGGGATCTTCAAGACAGTGAAATACAACAAGACCACGGCACTCCGACGGTTCGCTACCGAGGAGTACGTGTTCGACGATCAGATCGCAGACGTCCAGATCGTGGGAGACCAGATGCCGAACCTGCTATTCCCCATCGGAAGTAGATGCAGCTGTCGGATCACTCACGTTTTCTTCATGCGGGATGGAAAGATTCGACGCGAGATCGCCTACGAGGGATTCCGTCCATGGGGCGGTCCGGCCGACCTGGATTCAATTCCGGAGGGCTCTGAAGTGGTGGTCTACGACAGCGAAGTCGTAGGTACCTAAAGCCGCGTCCAGCTCGTCGGATTCACGCGAGCAATCATCAGAGATGCCCAGTTGCCGAGGCCGCGATTGTCGAGTACGGCCTTCGGCCCCTTTGTGGCTACACCGGATCAAAGCATGCGCGAAGTGCGACGAGGAGAATGGGAGCATGAGCAAGGGCTCGAACACGACGCGCCTCATCGAGGGGCGAGACAACATGGTCGCGATGCGCGATGGCGTCAAACTGGCCATCGACGTCTATCGCCCCGACGCTCCGGGAAAATTCCCCGTGCTCTACGCCTGCGCACTCCATAACGAGGACATGCAGGGGCCTGATATGTCGGACGCGCTTCCTCCCCAGCCGGCATACTCTCCGTTATGGTTCGGTCCGATTGAAGCGGCGATACGCGGCGGTTCGTCGCGGAAGGGTACGTCCACGTCATTGCGCAGTCACGCGGTGCTGCGAAATCGGAAGGGCGCCTTCAAGACGAACAATGGGATCACTACGATGTCATCGAGTGGATCACCAAACAACCCTGGTGCGATGGCAAAGTCGGGATGGTCGGTATCTCCGCATATGCCGGCGAGCAATGGCGCGCGGCTGCCCAGCAGCATCCGGCCTTGAAGGCAATATTCCCTTACGACGCCTGCGGCGCGTATGGAGGCCTTTTCGGATTCCGGGATTTCTATCCGGGCGGCGTCATCCATACGTTTCCGTATCTGCTCGACGTATTCACTACGATCCATGAGCCGCGCGGGGTGCCGGGCTCGCTTTCCCCGGAGCAAGAGGAGCTCTGGAAACGGGCAATGAGAAGCTGTGCGAGGCGCTGCGGGGCCCCTATTCAGGCGTCATGAGCGCGTATGATTTTTCGGCGGCTGATCTCAACGGCATCAAGCTGTCCGATTTCATCTTTTCAAAGCTGGTGGCGGGTCAATTCACACGTCTTCCGTTCAAGGCGAAAGAGTAGGCGTAGTTTCGCAAGGACATGTTGGCTTCGGCGCAATCCGGGGAAATGAAATGAATGTTGGCCTCGTTGCGCAATCGCTATTAGCAGGCATCACCAATGGCCTGGTCTACGCCTTGATCGGGATAGGAATTGCTGCCATCTTCAAAGGCAGTCGCGTGGCAAACGCGATGCAGGGTGAATTCAGCGTCGTCGGCGCAATCGTCGTTGTGCTGTTGATGACAGGACATCAATGGCCCTACTGGCTGGCTATCGTTGCCGGATGCTTAAGCGGCGTTGTGATTGGCGCCCTGATTGAGATCACGTTTATCCGACACCTGATGCGCAACAATGCGCCGGAAGACAGCTATCTGCAATTGACAATCGGCATCAGCCTGACGATCGCCGCCTCGGTTCTGTTCTTTTTCGGTCGAGAGAGCCATCTTCTGCCGGGTTTTGGCAGCGGCAAGGTTTACATCGTCATGGATGCCGTCGTGCAGGAACACGCGATCTGGCTGATTGTGATCAGCGCGTTGCTGACATTGGGCCTGAGACAGTTTTACAGCCGCACCTCGATTGGCCTCAAGATGATGGCGGCGTCGATCGATGCGGATGGTGCCGCGAGCATCGGCATCAACGTCGCGCTGATGCGCACACTCACTTTCATGCTTGGTGGACTGCTGGGCGCTATCGCCGGCATCCTGATCACGCCGATCATCCCGGTCGACTACATGGTCGGCCTGCAATTGACGCTCAAGGGATTTGCGGCTGCGATCCTGGGCGGTCTCACTAACCCGCTCGGAGCGGCACTTGGTGGTCTCATGCTGGGGGTTGTCGAAGCCCTGGTAATCATGGGCGTTTCGTCCAGCTATAAAGACGTGATCACTTTCAGCCTGCTCATCCTCATCATGATCGTAATGCCGAACGGGCTTTTGGGCCGTGCCGGAAGGGCAGGGGGGTGACCAGTCATGTCGCGCGCGCTTCTTCTTACGGCGGTTATTGCACTGAGCCTGGCATTGCCCCCATTCTTACCTCGCCATCTTGTCGACCTGCTGGTTTTCACCGGCATTTACTCCATCGCCGGACTGGGCGTCGGGCTCCTGCTCGGCCAATGCGGGATCGTTAACCTGGGGCAGACCGTTTTCTATGGCATTGGCGCCTATTCGACTGCGTACGTCACGGTACAGGTTGGTGGCTCGCCTCTCGGCGGCTGCGCAATCGCCATCGTGCTATCGGCTCTGCTGGCGCTGGCGGTCGGATGGCCGATCTTGCGCCTGACCGGTTACTTCCTCGCGTTGGCGACCTTGGCTCTCGGTATCATTGCAAATGCGCTGTTTTACGAATGGAGCTGGTTGACAGGGGGGACGCTCGGTATCGGGGGCGTCCCGAAGTTGCAACTCTTCAGCTTCGTTCTCGATACGCCGCTGCGCTTCTACTATCTCGTGGTGACGGTGATGTCGCTCTGCCTGCTTCTCGCGCATAATCTGACCCGCAGCAGGAATGGCTTGATGCTGCGGGCGATGCGGGACGCACCCGAAGCCGCCACCAGCCTGGCGATCGACCTGCAATGGTTGCGCACACGGATATTCATCCTGAGCGCAGTGATGGGGAGCGTCGCAGGTAGCCTGTTCGCCCATTATGGTGGGTACGTCAGCGTACAGAGCTTCGGTATCGATACGTCGATCAGCTTTCTCTTGATCCCGGTTCTCGGCGGAGCCACCTCGTTGCCAGGAGTGGTGGTTGGAGCTTTGTTCATCACGTTGCTGCCGGAACTGCTCAGCCGCTTCGGGAATGTACATCAAATCCTGTTCGGGCTCGCTTTGGTCGGCGTGGTCGTACTGATGCCAACCGGCTTGATGGGCGCTCTGGCTTGGCTTTGGCAACGTGTCAGCCAACGCGCGGCCAAACCATGAGCGACATGGCGGATCTCCTTGCGCTCGATCGGTTGGGCCACAGCTTCGGTGGCTTCGCGGTCCTCAGGAGCGTCACGTTCTCAGTTCCGGTGGGCGATATTGTCGGGCTGATCGGCCCTAACGGATCAGGCAAGACGACACTTTTTAACATCGTCAGCGGATACATCGCTCACCGCCATGGCAGTGTGCTCTATGGCAAGCGCGACTTGTCGGGAACCTCGATCCAGGAACGCTCTAAAGCCGGCATGGTACGAACCTTCCAGACACCGAAGGTGTTCGAACAGATGACCGTGATTGAGAACATCATGGTGGGAGCCTGCAAGATCACCCGCAGCGGCATGATCGAAGATTTGCTCCGGCTGCCGCGGTCAAGGAGCGACCTGCGCCACCTTCGCGAACGGGCTGAGGAGATATGCGTCAAATTCGACCTCGCCGACGTGCGCAATCAATTGTCGCGCACCCTGCCGGCCGGACAGCGGCGCATTCTCGAAATTGCCAGGGCTGTCATCGGCCAACCTAAGCTCCTCATGCTGGACGAACCCTCGTCCGGGCTGAATGCGGACGAGATCGCCAATCTTCGGCGCTGGATTGAGCTACTCAACGCCGAAGGGACCAGCATCCTGCTTGTGTCGCACGATATGGAACTGATGGGGGTCGCGGATCGGGTTCATGTCCTGTACTTCGGCGAGATCATCGCCAGCGGTGACATGGGGGAAATTCAGCGCAACGCGAAAGTCCGCGAAGTCTATTTGGGAACCTAAGGCATGCTGGTTGTTGAGGGACTCACCGCAGGATATGGTCCGCTGGTCATACTGCGCGATATCTCCCTCAAGATGCTAAAGGGCGAGGCGGTTGCCATTGTCGGTGCCAATGGTGCCGGAAAGACCACGCTGGTCCGCGCGCTTTGCGGGCTGAATAGGGCACACGGGGGCCGCATCGTCAAAAATGGCATCGATATCACCGGCTTCCCGGCTCACGCCAGACCACGGCACGGGATGGCCGCGTTATTGGAAAACCGTCGCTTATTCGGCGAGTTCACCGTTCGTGACAATCTGCGCTTGGCCGAGGAGGCCGGACGGAAGCATCGCGGGCGCGATCTTCGTTTCACGTGGGATGACATATGCGATCTGTTTCCCATGATCGGCGAACGCGAGCGTACCCGCGTCGAATTGCTGAGCGGCGGTCAACAGCAGATGGTGGCGATCGCCCGCGGCCTCCTGCTCCAGCCGGATTTACTAGTACTTGACGAACCATCGACCGGTTTGGCGCCCAAGGTGGTGAAGGAGATCTTGCAGGTGCTGCACAATCTGCGTGCGCGGGGCATGGGAATTCTTCTCATCGAACAAAACGTCGGGATCGCGATCGAAATCACAGATCGCGCCTATGTCATGTCGTTGGGCCGTATCATCCACGCCGTGGACGGAAATGAATGGCGCGGCTTCATGTCCGATGAGCGGCTCGCAAAGGCTTTCTTAGGCTAGAAAAATCGATTTAATATCTAGTTCATCCATACAATCGATTATTTAGTTGACTGATTCGCGCTCGTGTGGTGAATTGGGATCAGAAGTCTATCAGCGGGAGCCTCCTCCGGCTGCCCAACGCGGAAGCGGCGTTCGCATGGAAAAATACGGTATCGGACAACCAACTCGACGCTTCGAAGATTCGCGCCTGCTGCGCGGACGCGGCCGGTTCCAGGATGATCGCAATCTACCAGGTCAAGCTTACGCAGTGGTGCTCCGATCGCCGCATGCGCATGCCCGTATCCTTGAGCTCGATACCGCCGCGGCCAAAGCGGCGCCGGGTGTGCTCGCGGTCTATGGCGGGGCGGATTACGCGGCGGACGGACTTGGAATGCCAAAGGCGACGATCCCGCGTAAACGGCCCGATGGCTCGCCGATGTTCGCGCCGCAGCGTCCCGCTCTGGTGGTTGATCGTGTCCGTTATGTCGGCGATCCGGTTGCCCTGATTGTCGCTGAGACCCTGGCGCAAGCGAAGGATGCTGCAGAGCTCATCGGCGTAGATTATGAACCGCTGCCGGCTGTCACCTCAACGGCAGAGGCCGACCAGCCTGGCGCCGCGCGGGTCTGGGACAAGTGTCCAGACAACATTTCCAACATCTCCGAGAAAGGCAACAAGGACGCGGCCTCGGCAGCCTTCGCGCGGGCGGCGCATGTAATTAAGAGACGCTATGTCATCACGCGGGTGCATGCGCAGTATATGGAAACCCGTGGCGCGCTGGGCGCTTATGATGCGGGGGATGAACGCTACACCCTCTATACCGACTGCCAGTATCCGCATCGAGTCCGCAACATGCTGGCGAGTGCAGTCTTCCGTGTGCCGGAAAGCAGGATTCGCGTCGTTAGCGGTGATGTCGGCGGCGGGTTCGGCAGCAAGGGGTGGCAATATGTCGAACATCGCCTGGTGTTGTGGGCAGCCAAGAAACTTGGCCGGCCCGTCAAATGGACTTGCGATCGCTCCGAGGCCGTTCTCGCCGATGAACACGGCCGCGACAGCGTGGGTGAAATCGAGCTCGCGCTCGACGAGGCTTATCGCTTCGTGGGCTTGCGGCTGAAGCTCGTCGGAAATATCGGCGCGTACGTTGCGTCCGACCGCAGTCTGCTGGTGCCCTCGATGATGATCGGGACCGTGACGGGCGTCTACGACATTCCAGCCGCATACGTCGCGGTCATCGGCGTTCTGACCAACACAAGCAATACGGCGCCTTACCGCGGTGCCGGCCGGCCGGAGGCGATCTACCTGATTGAGCGCCTGATCGACGACGCGGCGCGCGAGCTGAAGATCGATCGCCTCGAATTGCGGCGTCTCAATATTATCCCAACGGCCGCTATGCCGTATCAGAACCCGCTGGGGTGCTACTACGATTGTGGCGACTTTCCAGGAAACCTCGATCTCGCGCTCGAAGTGGGTGACTACGCCAACTTCGAATGCCGTCGTCGAGTGTCGCTGGAGCGCGGCCTCTTGCGCGGCATTGGTGTAGCAAACGCGATTGAGCAAGCCGCGACCCCGACCCAATCGGAGTTTGCGGAGATCCGCTTCGACACGAGCGGTAGCGCGCAATTGCTGATGGGCACCAAGAATCAAGGGCAGGGACACGAGACGACCTTTAAACAGATACTGCATGAGCGTTTGGGGCTGGACCCACGCGACGTCCATTTTGTCGACGGCGACACCGATCAGGTGGCCTTTGGAATGGGCACCAACGGCTCGCGCTCCACAGTGGTGGGCGGTTCAGCAATACATTTCGCCGCGGAGAAAATCGTCGAAAAGGGCAAGCGTATCGCCGCACACTTGATGGAGTCCGATGCGAAGGATCTGGAGTTTTCCGACGGTAGATTCTTCGTGACGGGGACCGATCGCTCGATGACGTTGAAGGACGTCGCGGTCGCCTCATACTTGCCCCTGAAGCTGCCGCCTGGTTTTGATGGCGGGCTGTATGAATCGGCAACCTATGCGCCGGCCAAAGATACGTTCCCGAATGGCTGCCATATCAGCGAAGTCGAGATCGATCCGGAAACCGGCGAAGTCAAATTGCTCAACTACGTGATCGTCGACGATGTTGGAACTGTGATCAATCCGATGACCCTGAAGGGGCAGATACACGGAGGCATTGCCCAAGGCGTCGGTCAGATTCTCATGGAACGTGTCGTCTACGATAAAGAGTCCGGTCAGCTTCTGACCGCGAGCTTCATGGACTACGCGATGCCGCGGGCCGATCTGTTCAGTCACATCACGGTGAAAAGCAATCCCGTTCCGACCAGCCTGAACCCCCTTGGTGCAAAGGGCGCCGGCGAGGCCGGCTGCGTCGGCTCACTCCCGGCAGTGATGAACGCCATCATGCATGCGCTTGAAGCCGCGGGCGTGCTGCGGTTCGACATGCCGGCGACCAGCGATCGCGTGTGGCATGCCATCCGCTCCGCATCGGAGGCAGCGGCATGAACGTTCTCGAAGGCAACCGCATCGAACGGCGGCGGGTGCTGCATGGTGGCAGCCCCCAATGGGCCGTTCCGGCTTCGGACGGCTTACGGCTCGACGACGGCCGTGTGGTTGCGCTGAACGAGGTGAAGCATCTGCCGCCGTGTCGGCCGACCAAAATCCTGTGCGTGCACACCAACTACATGTCGCGGTATTTCGAGGTGCTCGGCAAGACCGACGGGCTGCAGGCACCCACCTTCTTTCAGAAGCCGCTTTCGGCGATCAACAATCATGATGGTGAGATCGGCCTTCCCGACGGTTACAAATTCCTCAATTATGAAGGGGAGCTGGCCGCGATTGTCGGTCGACCGATGCGCAACGTCGCGCCGGAGCAGGTGTGGGACTGCCTTGCCGGTTTCACGGTCGCAAACGACGTCAGCCTGCACGATATGCGTGATGCCGATATGGGAGGCATGGTCCGCGTCAAGGGCGCCGATGGATTCTGCCCGCTCGGTCCGGGCATTGTCCGGGGTCTGGATGTTCGCCAGTCCACACTGCGCACCTACCTCAACGGTGGTCTGGTGCAGGAGTCTCCGATCGCCGAGATGATCTTCGGCATCGATTACCTGATTGCCGATTTGGCGCGGCATATCACACTTGAAGCCGGCGACGTGATTCTGACCGGAACTCCGGCCAACTCGCGTCCAATGACCGCTGGGGACGTCGTCGAGGTGGAGATCACCGGAGTCGGCCGGTTGCGCAACACCGTCCAGCCCGTGCCCGCGCCCAGGATGCAAATCGGTCATCAGCCGCAAGACAATCCCGCAATCCGCAGCGTTGCGCTTGGCAACGACGAGCGTCTGCCAGCACAGCTCCGCCGCGGCGCGCTCACACGGTAGAGAAAAATCATGGACCTCGGACTAAAAGACCAGTCGGCCATCGTTTGTGCATCCTCCCGGGGTCTTGGCGAAGCCTGCGCCACGGCGTTGTCGCGTGAAGGCGTGCGCGTCTACATCAATGGCCGCAACCAAGCGACGTTGGAGGAAGCCGCGGCGCGGATCGAAACTGCGAGCGGTCGCCGGCCCCATGCGGTGGTCGCGGACATCTCCACAATCAGCGGTACGATCTAGAACTTTCACAAGGAAGCGGCCAATAGGGGGGTTAACTGCAATGGGTTCAAAGTCGAGATTTGTTAAAAGTATCATACGCGGCACCGGGAAGAGCTTCGCGTGTGCTGTTGCGTCGGCTGGCTTTGTCGCCAGCGCCAGCGCCGCGGATCTGGATGGGCTGGTTTTGAAGGCGCCGCCAGTAATGCCGGATCTCACTTGGCATGGCATTACGCTGATCGGCGCTATCGATGTCTCGGGGCAATATGAACAACACGGAGCGCCGTATGCAGGTGGTGCCACTACGTCCTCGTCGCTGATTACCCCGTGGAATAGAAGCCCCCAATGGCTTTTCGCTCCCAGCCAATCACTTCAATCCTTCTTGGGTGTCAAAGTTGAAGAACCCATAACCTCTGATGTAAAATTTATCGCCAGGGCGGAAATGGGCTTCAATCCAACCACCGGCGACATTTCAGATGCGCTCAAGAGCACCCAACGAATGAACGGCATTCCGTTGAACCTGCAGTCGATGAATGGTGACGGCTCTCGTGCTGGGCAAATTCTGAACGGCGAAGCTTGGGCGGGTTTCGACAGCAAGCCGTGGGGCACAATACATATCGGTCGCAACAATGCTGTTGCGCTCGATATGTTGGGCGCGTACGATCCCCTCGCCTCGTACGGATTCTCGCTCTTCGGTTACGTCGGTCTCTTGGCGGGGCAGGGCAGCGCGGAAACCCCTCGTATCGATGATTCAATAAAATATCTCAACAGCTGGGGCCCGATCCGTACCGAACTTATGTATGGGCATCCAAACACGAACGCAAAAGACTTCTTTCAGGGAACTATCGGATTTGTACGTCCGAACTTCTCTATCGACTTAATCGCCGGTCACGTCAGCGATATGCTGTTGGTCAATGCGCTGGCCGGCCCAGCTAATTTGGGTTCGCAGTTTCTCGGCGCACGCGTCTTCGACACCAATATGTACGGGTTCCTTGCGAAGTATGTGTTCGATCTCAGTGGAGGCGGCGTGCTGGCTACGTCCGAGTCGAAGTTTACGCTGAGTGGTGGATACCAACGTCTCGATTTCTCCAATCCAGCCGACGGAGGTTTCGCGCCGGGACATACAACGATTGGAGACTACCAAATTGGCCCGGTTTTCTCAACCAGCGCTTCAATCGCGACTGGGGTCGTAAACTATGGCTTCACCGGCGGAGATCGTTTGGTTGATATTAGCTTCATCGCGGGTAAATATCAATATGATTCACATCTATCGCTCGCGCTTGCCTATTATCGCTATGATCAAAACAGTTTCGGATTGGGCGTGAACGCTATTCCCGGTATCGTGGCGCCGTCGTATTCAAGCAAGAGCTGCTCGAGCAGCGCCTTCTTCAACTGTTCTGGCAATGAGCAGGTGGTCTCGTTCCGAGCCGATTATCAGTGGACAAAGAATCTGATGCTTTACGCCGGCATTGCCTACTCCAAGGTCAACGGTGGTTTTGCATTCTCTTATCTGACCACGTCTACGTTCGACCCGACCGTGGGTTTAAGATTCACCTTCTGATATATTAAACGAATATGGCGGGCGACAGCGCGCCCGCCATATTGCTTTATCTTCTCTGTGGGAGCCGATCCAAGAACTCGCTGAGTCGAATCAATCGGGGACGGCTCTATTGCGAGAGGCTCGATTCGAAAGAATTTTCGGTGTTAGAGCCTGAACTTCGGCGATATGCCGGCGCCGCGCGGCCTTCGTCTCTCAACTGATCTGACGGAGGAATGGGGACTATGCTTTCGCCGATCAGTCCACCAGCTCAACGCTGCCACGCTTGATTGTTGCTTCGCGGCGCGCCAACTCCGCTGTCACGATGCCGAATTGCCCAATCATGACCCGGCGCGTCCGGCCATGACGTCGGTATTGCACCAGAAAGAATCGCTTACCGCTCGGCATGACGCGCACATCGAATCCCGGAAGATCGGTATCGAAGGCGATGAAGTCTTTCGGTGCGGCCTTGAGAGCCTCGACTGTCCGTTTGGTGATCCTAATTTTTGCCATGCCTGTACTCGTTCGTGAAACGTTCCGACCTTCAGTTTTCCGATCAGACGATGCTTCGTGGAAGCGTCGTGGAAGCGGTGCGACGAAAGTCATGGCGTAGCGCTTCGCAAACAAGGTACGAGGGCGCACGAGAATAAATCAAGCCTGCTCAATAAGTTGTGGTAGGATAGCGTAAGGCGTGCGGCGCGTTCGCAGAGCAGCGAAAACCGTGTGTATGAAACTCATAACCTGAAGGTCATAGGTTCAAATCCTATCCCCGCAACCATCTCAAATTGCGAAACCTCAGCCCCAGTGGCTGGGGTTTTCGTTTTCAGAGAAACCGCGAGGATTCCGGCCAAATCGCCCCGGACGTCGATCTTCAGTTCCCCGGCCTCGGGCGTGAGGACGATCTCCTTCACGAGGGAACGCAGGACCTCGCCAGCCTTCAGCCGAGTTGCCTCGGTATCAGCCTGCAACGCCTCGTGCAGAGCGCTGACTTGTGCGCGATAGAAGGTTGCCATCTCGGGGTGCAGCAGGGGCGGTGGCTCTTCCGCGTCAACCAGCAGCCGTTCGAGTTCGGCCTTCCGGCTCCTAAGCTGAACCATCTTTGCGTTGAACAGAGCGGGGTCCATCAGGTGATATCGCAGCGCATTCAGCACGCGCGCCTCCAGTTGCTCTCGCTGGATACTCCTCCGGTTATCACAGGTTCCCTTGTTTCTCGCCGTCGAGCAGCCGATGAGGTCAGCCGAGATCATGGCGTATCCGCCACCGCAGCAAGCGCATTTTATCAACCCCGAGAATATGTATTTTGGGCGGCGGCGGTCACGGAAGCTGTTTTGCACCTCGGAGCCATTGTCCTCGCGCTTTGTCTTGACGGCAGCCTGTCGCGCCTTTGCGGCGTTCCAGAGCCCATCATCGACGATGCGCAACTCTGGTACTTCCTGAATGATCCATTCGGCTGCTGGGTTTGGACGCGCCTGGCGCTTGCCGGTTTCGGGGTCCTTGATGAACCGCTGACGATTCCAGACGATACGGCCGATATACATCTCATTGTTGAGGATGCCGTTACCGCGCTTGACGTTGCCATTGATAGTGCTGAAGCCCCAATCGCTACGTCCGGGTGCCGCGATGCCAGCCTTATTTAGCTCAACAGCGATCCGCTTCGCCGACTTGCCAACGACATAGTCACGAAAGATCCGGCGTACCACGTCGGCTTCTGCCGTATTGATAACGCGGTCGCCGCGTATCGGCTCGCCGTTTGTCTGGAATTGCTTGACGACGTCATAGCCGTAGGAGTTGCCACCACCCGACTTGCCGAGTTCGACGCGGCCGCGCAGCCCTCGGCGCGTTTTGTCGGCGAGGTCCTTGAGAAAGAGCGCGTTCATCGTGCCCTTGAGGCCAACATGCAGGTGCGTGACCTCGCCCTCGGATAGCGTAATGATCTTTACGTTGGCGTAAGCCATTCGCTTGAATACGCCGGCGATGTCTTCCTGGTCACGGGAGAGGCGATCCATCGCCTCGGCCAGCACTACTTGGAACCGCCCGCGCAAAGCGTCGGTAATCAGCGCTTGAACACCGGCACGCAGAAGCGATGCACCCGAAATCGCGTGGTCGGAATATTCCTCAACGATTTGCCAACCTTGCTTCTCCGCGTAGGCGCGGCAGACGCGAAACTGGTCGGTGATCGAGGCGTCGCGTTGGTTGTCGCTGGAGTAGCGGGCATAGAGTGCGACCTTCATGAAACGATCTCCTGCAAGGTCAGGAGCGTTTCGGGCGGCGCTCCTCGGCGATTTGTTCGTACCATTCCCGCGCTGCGCGGCGAGCCAGCAGGCGCACGAATTCGATGAGGCGCGGATCGGGGCCGCTGCCGCCCTGTGGCGCGAGCGTCAATTCCGGCTCGCTGTGCCGGGTGATGCTCTTGCTTTTCTGACGAACAGCTTCTTCCATCGTAATGCCGCTCATGGCCGGGTGCACGATCGCAACTAGCATTAGTGCCATGCCACGCGCGAGCAATCGGAATCAGCGGTGAATATTCGGATAGAGCCGATGAGTCCCGGCGAACGATGTCCAAGGCTGGCGTAGCGTATCGCAGACCGGCGTCGCACATTAACTTGCGCATTTCGGTACTTGATCCTCGTTCAAGCGGGCGCATACCAAACTCCTCTACCTGCCCCGTGACGGGTCAAGTGGCCCTGGTCCGAGAGTGCCTTGAGATGGTCTTTCACAGTATTGCGGCTGTTTCCGGTCACTTTCACGGCTTCAGCAACCGTCACCCGCCCACGTCCGCGCGCTATTTCTAGAATCTGGACTGACAGATCGGGCAGATCGCCAAGAATGAGCCGTTCGCGTTCGATCTTCGTTTCCAGGCGCCGCTTCTGTTGTTGCAAAACGCGCAAAAAGAATTCTATCCACGGATCCCAGTTCGGCTCCGGCGTGCGGATTGTACCCTGCGTTCTCCGAAGGGCCAGATAGTAGGCTTCCTTGCTCTGCTCGATTACGCTCTCAAGCGAGCTGTAGGGCACATAGGCATAACCGGCTCTGAGCAGCATCAATGTCGTCAGGATGCGTGACAGGCGCCCATTGCCATCCTGAAAGGGATGAATCTCGAGGAAGACGACAATGAAGATGCTGATGATCAGCAGTGGATGTAGCGTCTTGTCGTTCTCCCTATCGTGCACCCACGACACGAGCTCAGCCATCAGCCGCGGCGTGTCGAAGGGCGATGCTGTCGCGAACACAACGCCCAAACTTTTGCCATCCTGGTCGAAGGCTTCGACGTGATTTGCCAGTGTCTTGTACGCGCCACGGTGGCGCTCGTCCTTGCTTGAATGAGCCAGCAGATCACGGTGAAGCTGCTTGAAGTGATTTTCGGTCAGCGAAATAGCGTCCCAACGATCGAAGACCGTGTCCATGACCTCCGCGTAACCTGCGACCTCCTGCTCGTCGCGAGTGGTGAATGAGCCGATTTGGAGGTGGGACAGCAGCCGTTCGACGTCACGATTACTGAGCTTTGCGCCCTCGATGCGCGTTGATGAGCCGATGCTCTCGATTGTCGCGACCCGACGGAGTCCCGATAGCCGCTCTGGCGCGATGCGGCCGATCGCACGCCAGGCGCCCTTGAACTCATCGATCTCGGCGGTTCGCGAGAGAGTCTCGGGCGTGATCCGCAATGTATCGAGATTGAAGGCCGCTGCCATTCTGTCATCCATTTCCATCCGATTAAATTGGCATGTCTGCCTCCATTTGTCCATCCATTTTCATCCGATATCGGCCGCTGTGTCGCTCAAGAAAGAACGAAGTGGGAACCTTTGACTCGGAAGCTTAAGCTTCTCCACGGGCGGCTCCTCTGTTTGAGATCTTCGACGACCTCATTCTGGCACAGCTGATGCCGTAGGGGGCCGTCCACCCCAACACGAGAGCCCGGTGCGGCGTTTGCCGCACGCGCCATTGACGCTCGCAACACCTGCATCTCCAGCTGCTCCAGTTGCCGGACGAAACGCAAGTAGTGGGGCACGGCCAAATCCCAATCGACGACCTGTTGCGTGTATGTTGGGGCTTATATACCGGGACCCCGCTTAACTGCTTTTCCGCTTCAGCGGTCCAGGAAGGAATGCATCAATCTCGGAATCCGTAAACGTTAGGTCTTCTCTATTCTGGAGAGCATCCTGTGCCTGGCCATAAGCCTTACCATCGGTATGCGGCGCGGACCGATAAATTGAGTGCAAGAGATTTTGCAGCTCGTCCCGCCTTTCCCGAAGCTCCGGTATCCCAGCTTATCGAAGGCGAGCGAGAACCATCATAGGAGTGCCATGCGAGGGAGGCAAAACAGCTGAAATGGCACACCCCAGCCATTTTCAGGCAGGCTTGGAAACCGATGTCCCGCCAGCTTTTGAAGATCTCGTCCGGATCTTTGCGGCTTTGGTCAGCTTTGCTTGTGCAGCGTTGAGTCGTCGAACTTCAATTCGTCCGTACTCAAGTGTTACCGTAAAGTGCTCCTTTAGGAGTCGCACCGCTACATCTACATTCCGCTGCAGCGTAGCTTCCATGATCAGTCGATGGTCGTCCCGCCGCAGCGGGCTGCCCTGATAATGTTTCCGGGACAAAAACCTGTAGCGGTCCGCGGCGTCAAACAGCTGCTCGCAGAAATCGATTAGCCACTTGGAACCGCAAGCGTCTATCAGCGCGGTGTGAAACGCGCGGTGTGCTTGTTCCCAGGCGGGATCAATCGGGCCGCTGTCGCGCTCGGCTGGACCGGGCAGGCGCGACATACGATGGAACGCGATAAGAACACGCTCTTCCCAGGCCTGATCGCCGTTGGCGATCGATGCTCGCAAAGCGGCCTCGTTGCTCCAGCAGCGGGTCTTGTTGATGTCTTCGAGATCCTCTTCCGAGAGCGGTGCGACCGTAAACCCACGCTGATCATTTTGCTGAACCAGGCCGTCTCGTGAAACGCGGTTCAATGCTTCGCGAACGGGACTAAGGCCGATCTCGTAGCGCGAGCACAATTCGCGAATGAGCAGCTTCGTGCCCGGTTCGTAAATGCCACTGATGATGTCGAAGCGTAACCGCTCGTAAGCCGATGAGGCCAGCGTTTCGCCACCTTTGCTTTTTGTTTTGTGTTTTTTGGTCTTCAGCATTGCAGTTGCTGTCCAACGATCCTCGATCGCCGTGATCCAAAATCGAACGAGGCAAATTGTAAGAAGAAAATCGACGCGTTCCGGCTACCCCCAAGACCTCGTATCCTGCTTGAACCTTGCCGGTCCGCTCCCAACTACGGCGCTTACTGCCATACCGCATGCGACTTCATTTCACCACCCGTTTCTTCATTCTTGGCTGAAAACATGAAAAAATCGATTTGTTCTTTACTTAGTCGAATTTATGTGTTTTTCAGTATATGGGAGCCGCCGTTGAATAATGCGGTCTCCCATTGGGAGGGCATTGCCGGACGGGTTCGCTGCGTCGCGATGATTGGATGCGAGGTCAACATCCCGCTTGGCAGCCGTTTCAATACGCAAACTGCCCCGCCCGTCGCGAAGCGGATTCATCCTTGTATCGGCTTCAATCGGAATGCCGTGCCCGGAGATGGGCAGAGAGGCTTAAGGTCAACACGATGTCGAAACTCTTTCGAAAATTGATCGCTCTCCCCATTGCGATGTGGTCGGCGCTCATCTTGGACCCGGCAAGCGCGCAAAAAGTCTCCGGCGACCCGATCAAGATCGGCGTTATCCTGCCCCTTACCGGCGCCGGAGCCTCGTTAGGCATAAATCAACGCAACGGTGCGGTATTGGCCGAGAAGGCCATCAACGGCTCGGGCGGATTCAAAGGCCGGCCGATCAAGCTGATCGTGGAAGACGACGCCACAAATCCTGATACTGCCAGCAGCAAAGCGAATGGCCTGATCTACGGAGAAAAGGTCATCGCCATCATAGGACCGGGACAAGCAGCCAATACCCTGGCGGTAGGCGGCGTCACGAGTGCTATCAAGATGCCGCAGGTTGCATTGTCCGGACTTGGGCCCGCGGCGGAGCTGGAGCGGAAATGCGTGTTCCATGTCTCTCCGCCCCTGTCCCTGAACGCCCGCGCCATGCTGGACTATGCTCGATCGCTCGGGATCAAACGAGCCGGAGTGCTGTACGACTCCGGCTACGGTAGCGTGGTGTATACCGAACTTCGCAAATATGCCGAGAGCTACGGAATCGAACTCGTGGCCACCGAGAAATTCGAAATCTCGGCAACCGACACCACGACGCAAGCGGCCAAGATCCGCGCCAGCAGCCCGGCGGGGATCTTCGTCATAGGCATCACCGGTGTCCCGATCCGCAGCATCCGCCAGCTGCAAGTCAAGCTTCCGATCATTGCCGCTGCCGGCCAGGCAAACTACGAAATCGCGAAGAGCATGGGGGACGCTGCAGATAATGTTGCGTTCCCCGAATTCCTGGTGGGCGAGGACCCATTGCCGAACCAAAAAGAGTTCGTCGCGCTGTACCAAGCGCAATACAACAAATTGCCGAAGATCAGCGAGGCGATGGGTTGGGATGCCGTTCACATACTCCTCGCGGCGTTCGACAAGGTCGGGCCAGATGCGGGCAATGAGAAGCTGTGCGAGGCGCTGCGGGGCCCCTATTCAGGCGTCATGAGCGCGTATGATTTTTCGGCGGCTGATCTCAACGGCATCAAGCTGTCCGATTTCATCTTTTCAAAGCTGGTGGCGGGTCAATTCACACGTCTTCCGTTCAAGGCGAAAGAGTAGGCGTAGTTTCGCAAGGACATGTTGGCTTCGGCGCAATCCGGGGAAATGAAATGAATGTTGGCCTCGTTGCGCAATCGCTATTAGCAGGCATCACCAATGGCCTGGTCTACGCCTTGATCGGGATAGGAATTGCTGCCATCTTCAAAGGCAGTCGCGTGGCAAACGCGATGCAGGGTGAATTCAGCGTCGTCGGCGCAATCGTCGTTGTGCTGTTGATGACAGGACATCAATGGCCCTACTGGCTGGCTATCGTTGCCGGATGCTTAAGCGGCGTTGTGATTGGCGCCCTGATTGAGATCACGTTTATCCGACACCTGATGCGCAACAATGCGCCGGAAGACAGCTATCTGCAATTGACAATCGGCATCAGCCTGACGATCGCCGCCTCGGTTCTGTTCTTTTTCGGTCGAGAGAGCCATCTTCTGCCGGGTTTTGGCAGCGGCAAGGTTTACATCGTCATGGATGCCGTCGTGCAGGAACACGCGATCTGGCTGATTGTGATCAGCGCGTTGCTGACATTGGGCCTGAGACAGTTTTACAGCCGCACCTCGATTGGCCTCAAGATGATGGCGGCGTCGATCGATGCGGATGGTGCCGCGAGCATCGGCATCAACGTCGCGCTGATGCGCACACTCACTTTCATGCTTGGTGGACTGCTGGGCGCTATCGCCGGCATCCTGATCACGCCGATCATCCCGGTCGACTACATGGTCGGCCTGCAATTGACGCTCAAGGGATTTGCGGCTGCGATCCTGGGCGGTCTCACTAACCCGCTCGGAGCGGCACTTGGTGGTCTCATGCTGGGGGTTGTCGAAGCCCTGGTAATCATGGGCGTTTCGTCCAGCTATAAAGACGTGATCACTTTCAGCCTGCTCATCCTCATCATGATCGTAATGCCGAACGGGCTTTTGGGCCGTGCCGGAAGGGCAGGGGGGTGACCAGTCATGTCGCGCGCGCTTCTTCTTACGGCGGTTATTGCACTGAGCCTGGCATTGCCCCCATTCTTACCTCGCCATCTTGTCGACCTGCTGGTTTTCACCGGCATTTACTCCATCGCCGGACTGGGCGTCGGGCTCCTGCTCGGCCAATGCGGGATCGTTAACCTGGGGCAGACCGTTTTCTATGGCATTGGCGCCTATTCGACTGCGTACGTCACGGTACAGGTTGGTGGCTCGCCTCTCGGCGGCTGCGCAATCGCCATCGTGCTATCGGCTCTGCTGGCGCTGGCGGTCGGATGGCCGATCTTGCGCCTGACCGGTTACTTCCTCGCGTTGGCGACCTTGGCTCTCGGTATCATTGCAAATGCGCTGTTTTACGAATGGAGCTGGTTGACAGGGGGGACGCTCGGTATCGGGGGCGTCCCGAAGTTGCAACTCTTCAGCTTCGTTCTCGATACGCCGCTGCGCTTCTACTATCTCGTGGTGACGGTGATGTCGCTCTGCCTGCTTCTCGCGCATAATCTGACCCGCAGCAGGAATGGCTTGATGCTGCGGGCGATGCGGGACGCACCCGAAGCCGCCACCAGCCTGGCGATCGACCTGCAATGGTTGCGCACACGGATATTCATCCTGAGCGCAGTGATGGGGAGCGTCGCAGGTAGCCTGTTCGCCCATTATGGTGGGTACGTCAGCGTACAGAGCTTCGGTATCGATACGTCGATCAGCTTTCTCTTGATCCCGGTTCTCGGCGGAGCCACCTCGTTGCCAGGAGTGGTGGTTGGAGCTTTGTTCATCACGTTGCTGCCGGAACTGCTCAGCCGCTTCGGGAATGTACATCAAATCCTGTTCGGGCTCGCTTTGGTCGGCGTGGTCGTACTGATGCCAACCGGCTTGATGGGCGCTCTGGCTTGGCTTTGGCAACGTGTCAGCCAACGCGCGGCCAAACCATGAGCGACATGGCGGATCTCCTTGCGCTC
Source organism: Bradyrhizobium sp. Ash2021 (assembly GCF_031202265.1). Classification (NCBI taxonomy): domain Bacteria; kingdom Pseudomonadati; phylum Pseudomonadota; class Alphaproteobacteria; order Hyphomicrobiales; family Nitrobacteraceae; genus Bradyrhizobium; species Bradyrhizobium sp. Ash2021. Next base: position 1,842,059 of record NZ_CP100604.1, read on the forward strand.
GATCGGTTGGGCCACAGCTTCGGTGGCTTCGCGGTCCTCAGGAGCGTCACGTTCTCAGTTCCGGTGGGCGATATTGTCGGGCTGATCGGCCCTAACGGATCAGGCAAGACGACACTTTTTAACATCGTCAGCGGATACATCGCTCACCGCCATGGCAGTGTGCTCTATGGCAAGCGCGACTTGTCGGGAACCTCGATCCAGGAACGCTCTAAAGCCGGCATGGTACGAACCTTCCAGACACCGAAGGTGTTCGAACAGATGACCGTGATTGAGAACATCATGGTGGGAGCCTGCAAGATCACCCGCAGCGGCATGATCGAAGATTTGCTCCGGCTGCCGCGGTCAAGGAGCGACCTGCGCCACCTTCGCGAACGGGCTGAGGAGATATGCGTCAAATTCGACCTCGCCGACGTGCGCAATCAATTGTCGCGCACCCTGCCGGCCGGACAGCGGCGCATTCTCGAAATTGCCAGGGCTGTCATCGGCCAACCTAAGCTCCTCATGCTGGACGAACCCTCGTCCGGGCTGAATGCGGACGAGATCGCCAATCTTCGGCGCTGGATTGAGCTACTCAACGCCGAAGGGACCAGCATCCTGCTTGTGTCGCACGATATGGAACTGATGGGGGTCGCGGATCGGGTTCATGTCCTGTACTTCGGCGAGATCATCGCCAGCGGTGACATGGGGGAAATTCAGCGCAACGCGAAAGTCCGCGAAGTCTATTTGGGAACCTAAGGCATGCTGGTTGTTGAGGGACTCACCGCAGGATATGGTCCGCTGGTCATACTGCGCGATATCTCCCTCAAGATGCTAAAGGGCGAGGCGGTTGCCATTGTCGGTGCCAATGGTGCCGGAAAGACCACGCTGGTCCGCGCGCTTTGCGGGCTGAATAGGGCACACGGGGGCCGCATCGTCAAAAATGGCATCGATATCACCGGCTTCCCGGCTCACGCCAGACCACGGCACGGGATGGCCGCGTTATTGGAAAACCGTCGCTTATTCGGCGAGTTCACCGTTCGTGACAATCTGCGCTTGGCCGAGGAGGCCGGACGGAAGCATCGCGGGCGCGATCTTCGTTTCACGTGGGATGACATATGCGATCTGTTTCCCATGATCGGCGAACGCGAGCGTACCCGCGTCGAATTGCTGAGCGGCGGTCAACAGCAGATGGTGGCGATCGCCCGCGGCCTCCTGCTCCAGCCGGATTTACTAGTACTTGACGAACCATCGACCGGTTTGGCGCCCAAGGTGGTGAAGGAGATCTTGCAGGTGCTGCACAATCTGCGTGCGCGGGGCATGGGAATTCTTCTCATCGAACAAAACGTCGGGATCGCGATCGAAATCACAGATCGCGCCTATGTCATGTCGTTGGGCCGTATCATCCACGCCGTGGACGGAAATGAATGGCGCGGCTTCATGTCCGATGAGCGGCTCGCAAAGGCTTTCTTAGGCTAGAAAAATCGATTTAATATCTAGTTCATCCATACAATCGATTATTTAGTTGACTGATTCGCGCTCGTGTGGTGAATTGGGATCAGAAGTCTATCAGCGGGAGCCTCCTCCGGCTGCCCAACGCGGAAGCGGCGTTCGCATGGAAAAATACGGTATCGGACAACCAACTCGACGCTTCGAAGATTCGCGCCTGCTGCGCGGACGCGGCCGGTTCCAGGATGATCGCAATCTACCAGGTCAAGCTTACGCAGTGGTGCTCCGATCGCCGCATGCGCATGCCCGTATCCTTGAGCTCGATACCGCCGCGGCCAAAGCGGCGCCGGGTGTGCTCGCGGTCTATGGCGGGGCGGATTACGCGGCGGACGGACTTGGAATGCCAAAGGCGACGATCCCGCGTAAACGGCCCGATGGCTCGCCGATGTTCGCGCCGCAGCGTCCCGCTCTGGTGGTTGATCGTGTCCGTTATGTCGGCGATCCGGTTGCCCTGATTGTCGCTGAGACCCTGGCGCAAGCGAAGGATGCTGCAGAGCTCATCGGCGTAGATTATGAACCGCTGCCGGCTGTCACCTCAACGGCAGAGGCCGACCAGCCTGGCGCCGCGCGGGTCTGGGACAAGTGTCCAGACAACATTTCCAACATCTCCGAGAAAGGCAACAAGGACGCGGCCTCGGCAGCCTTCGCGCGGGCGGCGCATGTAATTAAGAGACGCTATGTCATCACGCGGGTGCATGCGCAGTATATGGAAACCCGTGGCGCGCTGGGCGCTTATGATGCGGGGGATGAACGCTACACCCTCTATACCGACTGCCAGTATCCGCATCGAGTCCGCAACATGCTGGCGAGTGCAGTCTTCCGTGTGCCGGAAAGCAGGATTCGCGTCGTTAGCGGTGATGTCGGCGGCGGGTTCGGCAGCAAGGGGTGGCAATATGTCGAACATCGCCTGGTGTTGTGGGCAGCCAAGAAACTTGGCCGGCCCGTCAAATGGACTTGCGATCGCTCCGAGGCCGTTCTCGCCGATGAACACGGCCGCGACAGCGTGGGTGAAATCGAGCTCGCGCTCGACGAGGCTTATCGCTTCGTGGGCTTGCGGCTGAAGCTCGTCGGAAATATCGGCGCGTACGTTGCGTCCGACCGCAGTCTGCTGGTGCCCTCGATGATGATCGGGACCGTGACGGGCGTCTACGACATTCCAGCCGCATACGTCGCGGTCATCGGCGTTCTGACCAACACAAGCAATACGGCGCCTTACCGCGGTGCCGGCCGGCCGGAGGCGATCTACCTGATTGAGCGCCTGATCGACGACGCGGCGCGCGAGCTGAAGATCGATCGCCTCGAATTGCGGCGTCTCAATATTATCCCAACGGCCGCTATGCCGTATCAGAACCCGCTGGGGTGCTACTACGATTGTGGCGACTTTCCAGGAAACCTCGATCTCGCGCTCGAAGTGGGTGACTACGCCAACTTCGAATGCCGTCGTCGAGTGTCGCTGGAGCGCGGCCTCTTGCGCGGCATTGGTGTAGCAAACGCGATTGAGCAAGCCGCGACCCCGACCCAATCGGAGTTTGCGGAGATCCGCTTCGACACGAGCGGTAGCGCGCAATTGCTGATGGGCACCAAGAATCAAGGGCAGGGACACGAGACGACCTTTAAACAGATACTGCATGAGCGTTTGGGGCTGGACCCACGCGACGTCCATTTTGTCGACGGCGACACCGATCAGGTGGCCTTTGGAATGGGCACCAACGGCTCGCGCTCCACAGTGGTGGGCGGTTCAGCAATACATTTCGCCGCGGAGAAAATCGTCGAAAAGGGCAAGCGTATCGCCGCACACTTGATGGAGTCCGATGCGAAGGATCTGGAGTTTTCCGACGGTAGATTCTTCGTGACGGGGACCGATCGCTCGATGACGTTGAAGGACGTCGCGGTCGCCTCATACTTGCCCCTGAAGCTGCCGCCTGGTTTTGATGGCGGGCTGTATGAATCGGCAACCTATGCGCCGGCCAAAGATACGTTCCCGAATGGCTGCCATATCAGCGAAGTCGAGATCGATCCGGAAACCGGCGAAGTCAAATTGCTCAACTACGTGATCGTCGACGATGTTGGAACTGTGATCAATCCGATGACCCTGAAGGGGCAGATACACGGAGGCATTGCCCAAGGCGTCGGTCAGATTCTCATGGAACGTGTCGTCTACGATAAAGAGTCCGGTCAGCTTCTGACCGCGAGCTTCATGGACTACGCGATGCCGCGGGCCGATCTGTTCAGTCACATCACGGTGAAAAGCAATCCCGTTCCGACCAGCCTGAACCCCCTTGGTGCAAAGGGCGCCGGCGAGGCCGGCTGCGTCGGCTCACTCCCGGCAGTGATGAACGCCATCATGCATGCGCTTGAAGCCGCGGGCGTGCTGCGGTTCGACATGCCGGCGACCAGCGATCGCGTGTGGCATGCCATCCGCTCCGCATCGGAGGCAGCGGCATGAACGTTCTCGAAGGCAACCGCATCGAACGGCGGCGGGTGCTGCATGGTGGCAGCCCCCAATGGGCCGTTCCGGCTTCGGACGGCTTACGGCTCGACGACGGCCGTGTGGTTGCGCTGAACGAGGTGAAGCATCTGCCGCCGTGTCGGCCGACCAAAATCCTGTGCGTGCACACCAACTACATGTCGCGGTATTTCGAGGTGCTCGGCAAGACCGACGGGCTGCAGGCACCCACCTTCTTTCAGAAGCCGCTTTCGGCGATCAACAATCATGATGGTGAGATCGGCCTTCCCGACGGTTACAAATTCCTCAATTATGAAGGGGAGCTGGCCGCGATTGTCGGTCGACCGATGCGCAACGTCGCGCCGGAGCAGGTGTGGGACTGCCTTGCCGGTTTCACGGTCGCAAACGACGTCAGCCTGCACGATATGCGTGATGCCGATATGGGAGGCATGGTCCGCGTCAAGGGCGCCGATGGATTCTGCCCGCTCGGTCCGGGCATTGTCCGGGGTCTGGATGTTCGCCAGTCCACACTGCGCACCTACCTCAACGGTGGTCTGGTGCAGGAGTCTCCGATCGCCGAGATGATCTTCGGCATCGATTACCTGATTGCCGATTTGGCGCGGCATATCACACTTGAAGCCGGCGACGTGATTCTGACCGGAACTCCGGCCAACTCGCGTCCAATGACCGCTGGGGACGTCGTCGAGGTGGAGATCACCGGAGTCGGCCGGTTGCGCAACACCGTCCAGCCCGTGCCCGCGCCCAGGATGCAAATCGGTCATCAGCCGCAAGACAATCCCGCAATCCGCAGCGTTGCGCTTGGCAACGACGAGCGTCTGCCAGCACAGCTCCGCCGCGGCGCGCTCACACGGTAGAGAAAAATCATGGACCTCGGACTAAAAGACCAGTCGGCCATCGTTTGCGCCTCCTCGCGGGGTCTTGGCGAAGCCTGCGCCACGGCGTTGTCGCGTGAAGGCGTGCGCGTCTACATCAATGGACGCAACAAAACGCCGTTAGAGGAAGCCGCGGCGCGGATCGAAACTGCGAGCGGTCGCCGGCCCCATGCGGTGGTCGCCGATATCGCCACGGAAGAGGGGCGCCAGCGCCTGATCGATGCGTGTCCCGAAGCCGGCATACTGGTCAATAACAATGCTGGTCCACCGCCCGGAAAGCTCGAGGACTGGGATCGGGCCGCCTGGATCGCTGCACTGGAAAGCAACATGCTGGCGCCCATCCTGCTGATCAAGGCGCTATTGCCGGGCATGCGGGCGCGGCGCTTCGGCCGCATCGTCAACATTACGTCGGCTATGGTCAAGTCGCCTGCCCCCGGCATGGGTCTTTCGACGGCGGCCCGCGCCGGCCTGACTGCATTGTGCAAGTCGATCTCGCACGAGGCAGCTCGCGACAACGTCACCATCAACAATCTGTTGCCGGAGCGGATCGATACTGGACGCCAGCGTTTCATGGCTGAACGGATGATGAAGGAGCAAGGCATCTCGATGGAGGAGGCACGCAGTCAAATTGCCGAAACCATCTCTGCCAAGCGTTTCGGATTGCCGAGTGAATTCGCCGATGCCTGCGCTTTCATTTGTTCGGCTCAGGCCGGCTTTATCTCCGGCCAGAATCTGCAACTCGACGGCGGTTCCTACAGCGGTCTCATCTGAGGAGTGTTATCATGCGGAACGTAACGATCAACGTGAATGGGACGAGCGAAACACGCGAAATCGAAAACCGAACTCTGTTGGTGCACTTCCTGCGCGACCATCTGAAACTGACCGGAACACATGTGGGCTGCGACACCAGCCAGTGCGGCGCATGCGTGGTGCATCTCGACGGCCGCAGTGTGAAATCCTGCGCTGTCCTTGCGGTGCAAGCCGATGGTGCCACGGTCTTGACCATCGAGGCGATCGGTACCGAAGAAAAGCTCCATCCGATGCAGGAGGCGTTTCGCGATCACCATGGTCTGCAATGCGGTTTCTGCACCGCGGGTATGGTGATGCACGCCATCGACATGGTCCGGCATTTCCCCGATCTTGATGAAGAAACCGTGCGCCATCAGTTGGACGGCAACATCTGCCGTTGCACCGGTTATCAAAATATCGTCACGGCAATTCAGGCCGGCGCTGTCGCTATGCGCGGCTGAGGAACACTCGATGCACGAGTTTGAATACCATCGTCCGAAGACCCTGGCCGAGGCTTCCGCGCTCCTGCAGCAGGAGGCGGACGGCAAGCTGCTGGCTGGCGGCCAGACTCTGATCCCGACCCTGCGACAACGGCTGGCGTCACCGTCGGCGCTGATCGATCTCGCCGGCCTTCCGGAACTGACTGGAATTGAGAGAACTGGGCAGGTTATTTCGATCGGAGCCATGACACGCTACGCGGCAATCGTGGAATCGCCGCTCGTACGGACCGTACTGCCGTCGATCGCGCGCATGGTTGCAATGATCGGCGATCCGCTCGTCCGCAATCGCGGCACTATCGGCGGTTCGCTCGCGAACAACGATCCGACGGCCGATCTGCCGGCGGCGGCTCTTGCGTTGGATGCCCGGATGATCACCGATCGGCGGTCGATCGACGCTCACGATTTCTTTGTCGATCTGTTCACGACGGCGCTATTGCCCGGCGAGATTCTGACACGAATAGATTTTCCGATGCCTCGTCGTGCCGCCTACATCAAGTTTCGCAATCCGGCTTCGCGCTACGCGGTGGTCGGCGTGTTCGTTTCCGAGGGGCCAGCCGGCATAGCTGTGGCGGTGACGGGTGCCGGTCCGAAAGTGTTTCGGCAAAAGGCGTTCGAAGCAGCACTGGCACGCGAATTCTCGCCGGCTTCGCTCGTCGGTATCACGGTGGACTCAGATGGTCTTAACAGCGATCTCCATGCGTCGGCAGATTATCGGGCCAATTTGGTTTCGGTGTTGGCCCGGCGAGCGGTGGCCGCGGCCATTTCGGCATGAGTTTTTGGAGGAACGACTAAATGCGGCTCATGGTCTTCGACAATGCAGGGAAAAAAAGTCTCGGGTTGCGCGTGGGTGACCGGCTCCTGGATCTGACGCAACTCGAGCCGAACCAGCCAGCAGACGTCGCAGACGTATTGCGACAGGGGCCCAACGAGCTGGATCGACTGGCAGGATTGGCTGGCGGTGCGCCGAAGAATGCCTGGCGGCCGGCCGGAGACGTCGCGCTGTTGCCACCCACAATGCGTGTCGGAAAGATCATCTGCCTCGGATTGAACTACATCGATCATGCCGCCGAAGCGGGACTTCAGAAGCCGGACTATCCGGTGGTGTTCCTTCGTGCGGCAACGTCGCTCGTTGGCCACGGGCATCCTATGATGCGGCCGCGTTGCTCCGATAAGCTGGATTACGAAGGCGAGTTGGTTGCATTCATCGGCAAAACCGGTCGCCATATCACGCGCGACGAGGCGTTGTCGCACATCGCGGGCTACAGCGTGTTCAACGACGGCTCGATTCGCGACTATCAAACCCGCACGCCGCAGTGGACCGTGGGCAAGAACTTCGACGGCACCGGCGGCTTTGGACCCGAATTCGTTTCCGCGGACGAACTGCCGCCCGGAGCGAAGGGCCTCACGATCCAAACCCGCTTGAACGGCCATTTGGTGCAGGACGCCAAGACCGACGACATGGTGTTCGACGTGGCGGAGACTGTGGCTCTGCTTTCGGAATGCATGACACTGGAAGTCGGCGACCTTCTGGTGATGGGAACGCCTTCCGGGATCGGCGCAGTACGGAAGCCGCCCCTTTGGATGAAGCCGGGCGACATCTGCGAAGTCTCCATCGAGCGCCTTGGCGTATTGCGCAACCCTATTGCCCAAGAGGCTTGATCGTCATGTCCTTGTGCCAAGCAGGGCTCGACCTGTTGTTCAACTCGGCGCGCAGCCATAACGGGTGGCAGGACAAGCCAGTGACCGAAGCGCAATTGCGCCAGCTCTATGATCTGATGAAATTTGGTCCCACAAGCCTGAACAGCTCGCCGGCCCGCATTGTTTTTGCACTCAGCGATTCCGCAAAGCAACGAGTCGTCGAGGCGGTGAGCCCAGGTAATGTGGAGAAGACCCGTACCGCGCCGGTGATTGCGATTGTCGGCTACGACCTCGACTTCGCGGCAAAATTACCCGCGCTCTTCCCGCACAAGCCGGAAGCTACGAAGTTGTTCCATGACAAGCCGGAATTGATCCAGGACACCGCGTTCCGCAATAGCAGTTTGCAGGGAGCTTACTCGATTATGGCGTCTCGTGCGCTGGGCCTCGATTGCGGGCCGATGTCCGGCTTTGATCCGCAAAAGATAAAGCAGGCGTTTTTCTCCGGCCAGCGAGTCCGCGTCAATTTCCTCTGCGGTATCGGCTATGGCGATCCTTCGAAACTATTTCCGCGGAGCCCGCGTCTGGCTTTTGCAGAAGCGTGCAGCGTCATCTGAGGTGAAACGATGCAGTTACAAGGTGAGCAACTAATTCCGGCTTCTCGCTCAACAGTATGGGAGGCGTTGAACGACGAGAAAGTTCTGCGCGCGTGCATTCCCGGTTGCGAAGATTTGCAGCGAACCGGTGAGGACAGCTTCGAAGCCACCGTTACTGCGAAGATCGGGCCGGTAAAGGCACGTTTCAAGGGAAGGGTTACCTTATCGGAAATCGATCCGCCCAACGGCTATGTCATCAGTGGTGAAGCCCAAGGCGGTTTGGCCGCGGGCTTCGGTAAGGGGATAGCCCGTGTCACGTTGGAAGATGGGGATGGCGGAACCCTCCTCCGATACAGCGCCGATGCCCAGATCGGCGGCAAACTTGCGCAACTGGGGGCTCGCTTGATCGAGCCTGTTGCTGCAAAGATGGCCGACGGGTTTTTCTCAAGCTTCAACCGTTTGGTGGGCGACGCATCGAGCGGATCAGTGAACCGCGCCGGGTTTGCCGGAGGCAATTTGGTTTAAGTTACGCCGCCATGGCCGGTTGTTCCAGCATGGCGTAGTAGCGTTGTTCGGCTTCGGCCGGTAAGGGTGGAGAACATGCGATTACACGACGCCGACATAAAGACGCGGGAAGTCCTCAGCCTGCGCGGACTACATCTATTCCATGCTCATACGTCATCCTGCTCCCAGAAAGTGCGCATGTTCCTAAATTACAAGGGCATTCAATACGTCCCGCACCATATCAATATCTCCGAGAACGCGAACATCAGCGAGTATTTTCTTGGAATAAATCCTCGCGGACTCGTGCCCGTTCTGGTGCACGACGGATCAGTCCACATCGAGAGCAACGATATCCTCGTTTATCTAGAGGACCTGTTTCCCGAGCCTGCGCTTATCCCGACGGCCGCCAGAGACGAAATCAGCAGGCTACTCCGGCATGAGAACGACCTTCATCTCGACCTGCGAACGATCAGTTTCCGCTTTCTTATCGCGCCGGTGCGCCCTCCCAAATCTTCCGACGACCTCGACCGCTACGGGCGGCTCGGGACCGGCACGGTGGGAGGCGTACCCGATAAACGACTTGACGTGGAAATCGAGTTTTGGCGCGACGTTGCTGAGACCGGCATCTCGAACGGTGCTGCACAGAGCGCGGCGCTGAAGTTCCAAGAGGCGTTCACCGAGCTTGATCGCCGACTGAGCGGGCAACCGTATTTCATGGGTAAGACTCTTTCCGTCCTCGATATTGCTTGGCTGGTCTACGTCAACAGGCTGGATCTGGCAGGTTATCCTTTGGCCGCGCTTCATCCGCGCCTCGCTGCGTGGGCGTCCAGGTTGTCCCAACATCCCGCGTTCAAGGACGAACTGGCTCTGCCACCTGACCTCGTTCAACTTGTTGCGCGACGACGTCAGGCGCTGGAATTAGCTGGAGGGACGTTGGTTCAGGTGTGCAATCTTTCCTAGTGGTTGCATGTGAGGCTCATAGTTCGAACAGCGCGCGATAGTGAGGAGGCACCTCGTCGTTCAACGAATGCCCTTTTTCCGGGACGAAGGCGTTCCAGAACACCAACCGGCGAATCCGATCGGGAATTTCCTCCGCAAGCCGGGCGATGATCGTGCCGCCGTAGGAGTGCCCGACCAGGACGAAGTCCCGCAGGCCGGCCTTCACGATCTGCGCGACGAGGTCGTCGACCTGCTGGGCGTGATCGACGCGCTTGTCGACGTTCAAGCCGTGTCCAAGCACCGTCGGTGCCACTACCGAGTGGCTCTGCTGTTCGAGCCGCTTGGCAACCGGACCCCAGTTCTCTCCGGGGTGCCACGAACCGTGGATGAGAACGAATTTCGACATGTCACGTCCCCTAATGCTGACAACGAAGGTATATGCGAAGACCGTCACCCTCGGAAACGCAACCTTTGTGAACTCCGAGCCGGCGGCCTAGCTCCCGCGGGCATCCAGGCTGAACGCGCCGGCGCCGAAATGGGCGATTTGCAGCAGACCGCCGGCCAGCATGACGTTCTTCAGAAAATGGATCATCTGGTTCTGGTCGGCGAAGTTGCGATGGAAGACGATCGCCGTTGCCAGCGTGAAAAGCGCGACGACGATCGCCACGGGACCTACGCGGAATCCAAGCAGAAGCAGCAGCCCACCGCCGATTTCGACCAGGACCGCAATAACCCACCCAGGAGGAGCGAACGGCAGGCCGGCGGCATCTATCATGGCGACCACGCCCGAGTAGCTGGCGACCTTGCCCAAGCCGCTGAACAGGAACGGCAGCCCGATCATTATGCGTCCCAGTAGGGGTAGAAAACGCATACCTTCCATCTCAAAGTCCTTAGGGTTGTGCGGGAATCCCCGATCGGGTCAATTCGACGCAAGTGCGTCGCCGGGAGACGCTTTTTTGGGGCGGGCCTGCTACGAACGCCGTGAGCGCCGAACATGCGGTGCTCCCTTACGATCGGGTAGCAGCAGGAATCGACTTTGATATATTCGGTTCCTGAATGATGGCAGCCCAGCCCCTGTCGAGGGTCGGACGGCTGGGAGCGGCGGAACAGCGCCCCTTCCGCACGCGCCGCATGGTCATCACCCTTTTGGAGCCTCCCGAATTAACTTTCCGATCAGCTTCCAAGAGGCCCCCTCAAAACGCATGAGTTGCATGTCTTTGATCGCGTCGTAGTCCGTCGGGGTCGTGTTGATTTCGATGCCCGGCAGGAACAGATCCAACGAGACATGATCGAAACTTGCCGCCTGCTTCATGACGTTCTCGCGCGTAAGGTCGTCTCCGCGTCGTCTTAGGACGAGTTCGATGGCCTGGGTGTTGGGCCTGTCGGTTACTATTACGGCCAGGTTTCCGACGACACCTCCAGCGCCTATTATAATTATGCGATCAACGTGAACCGCTACAACGTCTGGGGTGCGGGAGCGCGTTTCAGTTATGATTTCGGGCCTTGCGTGGCGAACGTCTGGGCCGTAGCGGATGTGCACGCCGACGCGGCTGGCGGCATGCCGGTGGACAAGGCGACGGTAACGCGAGGTTACAATATCTTCACCAGCCTTAGCTTTAAGCTCTGGTCTCCGGAGCCAGAACCGGCACCGGCATTGCGTCCTAGCAGTTTGCGGAAAAAGAGTTTTCATGGAGGCCATGAGCAACTTTGATTCAAGAACCGAGCGCGAAACGCACGATAGATTCAAGAAACGGCCGTTTTTCGATTCGATTGTTGCTCAACGTCACATCTATTCTGAGTTTTTCAGCAAACTGCTAGAATTAAATGACGTCCGCCCGCGAGGTCTGAGGCCCGTCTCTCCCACCGAAGTCCGACGGCGGTGCTACCTAGAAAAAAGCCCGGTGGTCGATCGACCACCGGGAAGTCTAGGGAGGAAACGCGGCTTACGCGGCACAACTGCGGCCATGAGACAGCATTGCGTTCGAGCTCCCGCTCGAACGACACGCCCCTGACCATTCTCGAAACGCCATGCGCTCGAGTTCGTGGCCGGAGCTATCTCAGCCGCCCATGATAGAGCGGACCAATTTCTTGATGGGATCAGCAGCCATCAAGACGATCGGAACCATTAGAGCCCAAGACAGTAACCAAGAACCGACCCATACCTTTCCGAACGACGGATCGCCCAAGCTCGACCTGGAGGAAACGGCCGCCGTTATGCAAGTCGTTACGCCGGCCTGGAGAACGGCGAACACGAAATGACCGTATCGCTCAGGAATCCTAGGGGGCGCCATCGGTGTCGAGTTCCTCTTGCTGGGTTTGCCACCGAGCGCGCGGCCCACCGTGGGGCGCTTATTCCTTGAATTTGGGCTGACGACCTTCCTTGAAGGAGGCGATCCCTTCTCGAGCGTCGTGATGCATGAACAGGTATGGAAATCCGTCGAGGGTGTGGCGCATTTCGTCGCCACCTAGGCCACGATTATAGAAGGACTTGGCCATTTGCACGGATAGCCTTGGCCTTTCGGCGATTTGGTTGGCAAACTCGACTGCCGTATCGAGAACCTTTTCATGCGGCGCGACGCGGAGAACGATACCAAGTGCACGGGCTTCTTCCGCTCCGATCGGCTCGCCGAGGATACTCAGTTCCTTCGCTTTCGCGCGACCAACGATGTCCGCTAGGCGAACAATCGCAAACGCCGGAAGCAATCCGAGCTTAATTTCGGGAACGGCAAGCTTGGCTCGGTCCGACGCTATGACGAAGTCCGATGCTATCGCCAACTCGAAGCCCCCGCCGAAAGCGACGCCATTGACGGCGGCAATCACCGGCTTCTTGCACTTCTCTGGCGCCGACAGCAGTTCGAAGGTCTCTGCCATGAAGTTACGTGCCTTTTCCGGATCGAAATCGAACGCTCCAATATCTGCGCCCGCGCAGAACGCCTTTTCTCCACTACCGGTGATGATTGCCACCCGAACTGCATCGTCGGCATCGACCTTCGCAAGACCCTCGAGAAGTCCTGCTCTTATTCCCGCGCTCAACGCGTTCAGCTTCTTGGGTTCATCCATGGTTAGAATCGCGACCTTACCCCGGATTTCGTAATTCACGCTGCCCAGTCTCATAGTCGCTCCTCTTCGCTCCGGCCGACGCAAAAATCAGCCACTCGGCAACCGCGCTAGGCGCGCGGGCAATGCCGTCATTTCGTAAATGTCGCTCGAGCGTAGTACCCGCGCGTCTTTGACGACAAGACAGTATTTTTACCCTTGAGTCAAATCTTAGTTTGAGCGAAGCTCTCTTCATCCGTCCCACCCTTGAAGGAGCAACTTAGATGAACAAAGCCACCGACACGCCGGATTCAAAGCAAGTCTATGGAATGACCGATGAACAGCTCGCGAAGCGCGAGAGCGTTTACCGCAACGATCTGCTGGCCGGTAAAACGATCCTGATTTCGGGTGGTGGGTCCGGTATCGGAAGAACCATGGCGTGGCTGTGTGGCCGCCTCGGCGCGACAGTTGTGATTTGCGGCCGGAAGCCCGAGCGCCTTGAACTCACCGCCGCGCCGATGCGCTCGTCGGGACTTAAGGTCGAAACGTTCGCTTGCAATATCAGAAATCCGGACGAGCCTGCGGCGCTCATGGACAAGCTCTTCAGCGAACACGGCGGCATCGACGTGTTGGTGAACAACGCCGGCGGACAGTTTCCGCAGCCCGCGATCGACTTCGCCGCCAAAGGCTGGAATGCCGTCATCGAAACCAATCTCACCGGCACCTGGAACATGATGCAGGCGGCTGGCCGCCACTGGCGAGACAGTTCCCGGCCGGGTTCGATCGTCAACATAATAACCGTCGTCGATCGGGGACAGCCGGGTGTTGCGCACACGTGTGCCGCTAGAGCGGGCGTTGCTGCGCTCACGCGCACCGTCGCTGTCGAATGGGCGCCGTTCCACATCCGGGTCAATTGCGTCGCGCCGGGCGGCATCGAGACGGAAGGTCTCAACAATTATCCGCCTGCGGCCCTCGACATGCTCAACCGCTCGAACCCGATGTTGAGACGCGGCGAGGGTTGGGACGTCGCCGAAGCAATGGTCTACCTGGCGGCACCTTCCGGCAAATTCATTACAGGCGAAACGTTGAACGTCGACGGCGGTGGCCGGCTATGGGGTGAATTCTGGATCGCAGGCAAACCCGCCTACTTCGACGCGGCCTGACGCCGAGCGGTTTCTGGCCGCCGCGCTGCCCAACCGGCGTCAGCGGCGGCCGGATCCACGGCTATCATGCATGCAGGGGGAGAGACGAATGAGGATCGACAGATTCATCGGAATTTTGACAGTGCTAAGTGGAGTATTGGGCGGATGCGCGTCGGCTCTGGCCCAGATCTCAGACAACGTGGTCCGCATCGGCGTGCTGAACGACCAATCCGGCGTTTATTCTGACATTACAGGCCGGGGATCAGTCATTGCTGCGCAGATGGCCGTCGAAGACTTTGGGGGGACCGTCCTCGGCAAACCTATCGAGATTATATTTGCCGATCATCAAAACAAAGCGGACGTCGGCTCGTCGATCGCGCGAAAATGGATCGATCGCCAAGGCGTTGACGCGATTGCAGACGTGCCCACCTCATCCGTGGGGTTCGCGATCCAAGAACTGACTCGAACAAAAAACCGGGTATTCTTGAATTCAGGTTCCGGCTCTTCCGATCTAACCGGAAAGGCATGTTCCCCGAATGCAATCGCGTGGACGTTCGATACCTACGCGTTGGCGAAAGGCGCATCGGCACTGGTTAAAGAGGGAGCAGACAGTTGGTTTTTGCTCATAGCCGACTACGCATTCGGCCATTCGATCGAACGAGATTTGCGTTCCTTTGTTGAAGCCAGTGGCGGAAAGGTCGTCGGCGTCGCCCGCCATCCATTGGGAACCAGCGATTTCGCGTCCTTCCTGCTCCAAGCCAAATCTTCTAATGCGAAAGTGATCGGCCTTGGGAATGCCGGCGCCGATACTATCAATGCGATCAAGCAGGCATCCGAGTTCGGAATTACGCAATCTGGTCAGAAGTTGGCGAGCATTCTCGTTAATATAAACGATGTCAATTCCCTGGGTCTCACACTCGCCCAAGGTCTTGTCACGACGGAAGCCTTCTATTGGAATTTGAACGCAGAAACGCGAGCTTGGAGCGAACGCTTCATGAAGCTCCGCCAGGGCATGGTGCCTAACATGATCCAAGCAGGCGTCTACGGCTCGGTACTGCACTATCTCAAGGCGGTAAAGAATGCAGGCACAGACGAGGCGAAGGCCGTCGTAGCGGAAATGAAGCGGATGCCGATCGACGACTTCTACACCAAAGGAGCACGGATACGAGAGGACGGACGGGTCATGCGCGATATGTACGTGTTTCAGGTAAAAGCGCCATCCGAGTCCAAGGAACCGTTCGATTACTACAGGTTGGTCCGCACGATTCCGGGGGAAGAAGCATTTCGACCTTTGAAGGAAGGCGGATGTCCGTACGTTGGCCCGCAATGATACTGTAGAAGCTGTAGCGGGACCCGCTGTTGGGTCCCGCTCAATCAGGAGAGCGGTCTTGCGATTTTTTTTCGACGTGGTCAGAGGCGACATCGTCTATGCTGATAGCCATGGAGACGAATTCGCCGGTGCAGCGCAAGCGTTGCAACGGGCAGAGGCCATCCGCAACGAACTGCTCGGAGATACCGAGTGGGGCGGTTACGTGATCGAAGTCCACGACGCATCCGAGAACTTGATTTCCCTTATTCCGCTGTCAGAGCTAACGGACGCTCCAACGGAACCGCCAGGTTCTTATGTGTTGAGCCCTCGAGAACGGAACATTTTGCGAGAATTGAGCAAGGGATCGACGGTCGCGGAGATAGCGCGCGACTACTCGCTGAGCGTTCGCGCCGTAGATATTTTCCGCGCGCGGATGTTCGATAGGATCGAAATCGGAACGCTCTCCACCAACATCGCTGAGTCCCGTCGGGGAGCACGCGACGGCAACTGACTGGATCCGGGATGGGGGAACCGACGGTTCCCCTACACCTTGTCAGGAACCAACGACTTCAGTTGATCTCGCAAGACATGCTTAAGAACCTTCCCCGAACTGTTTCGCGGCAATGCCTCTAGTTTTATCAACCGCCGGGGCAACTTGTAGCCGGCGAGCGACTTGCGACCAAACTCCCGCAATTCTTCGAGCGTAAGCGAACACCCGGGTTGTTCAACAATGACGGAGACTACCGCCTCTCCCCACTTTTCGTCTTCTAATCCCACGACTGCGCAATCCATGACCGCGGGATGCTGCAAAATCACATTCTCGACTTCGGCCGGATAGACGTTCTCGCCACCACTCTTGATCATATCTTTCAATCGATCGCCGAGGAAGAGATAGCCTTCTTCGTCCAGATACCCCGCGTCACCGGTGAACAACCAGCCATCACGGATCGTCGATGCTGTGGCTTCGGAGAGGCGCCAATAACCGGCCATCGCTTGCGGCCCGCGATAGGCGACTTCTCCGATATGCCCAGATGGTAGCCGTTGACCGCTTACATCGAATATCCCGATTTCACCTGCGGGAAATGCGCGCCCGCAGGACAGTAGGCGGCGTCCGGCTCGAATCTGCTCCGGCTCCAGCCACGTGACGATTCCGCTGGTCTCGCTGAGTCCATACACATGGTAGAGGTCGGCCCTCATTACGCGTTGGGTGCGAGCGATGAGTTCTTCAGGCATCGGCGAGGCACCGAACACCAACGTCTTAAATGACGAGACGTCTCGCGGCCGCTCTTCGAGGACCTGTACGATCATTCGAATGACGGCCGGAACAAGCAACGAGGCGGTTACTTTATAATTGACGATCACGTCGACCACGTTCTCGGCGACAATATCCGGTAGTACGACGATCTTCGCGCCTGCAGCCAGTCCGTAGATCGTGAAGGCAATGCCGGCGATATGGAAGAGCGGAAGACAAACCAGAACCACGTCTTCGGGGGCGATTTGTCCTAGGCAAGGAATGCAATGGGAGATT
Source organism: Bradyrhizobium sp. Ash2021 (assembly GCF_031202265.1). Classification (NCBI taxonomy): domain Bacteria; kingdom Pseudomonadati; phylum Pseudomonadota; class Alphaproteobacteria; order Hyphomicrobiales; family Nitrobacteraceae; genus Bradyrhizobium; species Bradyrhizobium sp. Ash2021. The sequence continues at coordinate 1,858,861 of NZ_CP100604.1, forward strand.
CCGGCCGAGATGTTGCCGTTCGTGATGACGGCTCCCTTGGGTCGACCTGTGGTGCCGGAGGTATAGATCTGCAGGATTGGATCCTGCGGAAGCGCCTCGCTTAGCAGGCTCAAGTCTGTCGATGGTACGTTCTCGTCGCTCCGCTCGACGTCGCGAAGCATGGTCGAGATTCCTTCGATGCCCTCAAGGGTCTCCCGCCTCTTCGCGTCGCAAACGACAAGCTTCGGACATGCATCGTGAACAACGAAATCGAGTTCCTCCTGCGACAACCGCACATTGATCGGGACGAGGGTGAAACCCGCATATGCCGACGCGAGCAGCCATTCCAGGAACCAGGGACCATTTGCCGCCACGAAAGCGATACGGTCGCCCTTCTCGAGGCCGCCACACATCAGGCTCCGAGCCAAGCCGATCGCGCGTGTCCGCAATTTAACATAGGAACAGTCGGGCTTCCCTGGAAAGGCCACTGCGACAGCGTCAGGCGACTCGTGCACCCGCCTTTCGAAATGGTTCCAAAATGTATCTAGCATCTGCGCCGCCCTTCTCTGCCCTGTTAATTAGCCTCTTTTCGCGCTTTGCCGATCTAAGCGGGACGCACCAGCGTGTCCGCAGGCGTCATGAGGAATTTGACGTGTCGACAGTTATTTTACCGTAGGGTAAAATCGTGAAAAGGTCAAACTTGCGGATGAGGGAAGGGTCCTCGGAAAGGACGATTTGCGCCCGGTAATAGGCTTTTCTGACCTGTCTTCCGGCAGAAGTGGCTATTGTGGTCCTAGGAGCCCAAGCCCTGGATGTTGATCTCGAGGCCCGAATGAAATTCCTGGTCGGCATCGATATGCAGTAAGCATTACCCAGCCGCCCTCGAAGCCAGCACACGGGAATCCGGCAGCGATCCAACCATATTAGCGGAAGAAGTGGAACGCGCGATCGAAGGCGAGGAACCTGCTCTGCGGATCACGGTTGGAGAGAAGGCGAAGAAATTCATCGAGGCGCGACGGTCAATGCCCAAAGCTGACTTTTGGCATATGATTGCAGAACGTGCGCAACTGTTACCGGGCAAAACCCCAGGACGATCCACTTGGCGGGCTCGGAGTAGCTCGCCTACCCCTTAGGGACCTTTCGACGAGTTGGGCCTTTTGCTATCGGCGTGCCCCTTGATCAAACGTTCGGAACGCTTGCCCGATAAAGGAGCAGCTATGCCACCCATGACGAAATCCACGATAGTCGCTGCCGCTTCTCCGATGGGGAGAGATCCTTCTGGCTTATACCAACGCGAGATCCAGTTCACGGCGCCCAGCGCCGAAAACGACATCATCTTGGGGTCTCCGTTGCGCAGGGACTGGTCGGCAACGCCTTCCTCCACGATCTTCCGTATGCCGATGTCGAACTTGTCTCGAAGATCCATGACTTCGGCCAATTGCTTGGGCTTCAGCGCCGAGCTGTCCAGAAACATAATTGACTGAAGGTTTCCGTCAGCGACATGGATCGCATAGTGCCGCAGAAGATTAGCCAATTTTTCGCTTCCGCTAAGCTTCTGCGCACTCGCCTCCTCAAGTATATCCAAGGCGCCGCGATGCGCCGCTATGGCGCAAGCGAAGAGTAGGCTTTGCTTGTCGCTGTAGTAGTAGTACAGGGCTTGCTTAGTCACTCCAAGGTCAACTGCGACGTCCGCCAGAGTGGTCCCGTGATATCCGAAGCGGCTGAAGAACCGCGCCGCGGCACGAACGATCTCAATTTTTTTGAGATTGTAGACCTCGCTCTGGCTCGGGAGCCGATTGCTCCATTTCATAAGGGGGACCTTTCCGTAGGACGACGTCGCCGATACTTCACGAGTTCGGGATTTTACTCAACATAAGACCTTTCGGCCCGGCGGCAATGCGTCGTTTCCCAATGGCAAAATAGCCATCTGGCCGTATTGGCCGCTTCCTTCAACTCTTGAGTACTCCGACCAACGTCTTTCCGAGCCGCGCCGGCGACGGCGAGACCGTGATTCCCGCCGATTCCATCGCCGCGGTCTTGGATCCGGCGTCGCCCTTGCCGCCGGAGATGATCGCACCGGCATGGCCCATGCGGCGGCCGGGAGGCGCGGTGACGCCGGCGATAAAACCGACCATCGGCTTCTTGCGGCCGCGCTTGGCCTCGTCCTTGAGGAACTGGGCGGCATCTTCCTCGGCTGAACCGCCGATTTCGCCGATCATCACGATCGAGGTGGTTTTGGGATCGGCCAAAAACATCTCCAGCATGTCGATGAATTCGGTGCCCTTGACCGGATCGCCGCCGATGCCGACCGCGGTGGTCTGGCCGAGGCCTTCCTGGGTGGTCTGGAACACCGCCTCATAGGTCAGCGTGCCCGACCGCGAGACGATGCCGACATTGCCGGGCTTGAAGATGTTGGCCGGCATGATGCCGATCTTGCATTCGCCGGCGGTCATCACGCCCGGGCAGTTCGGCCCGATCAGGCGCGACTTCGATCCCGACAGCGAGCGCTTCACCCTAACCATGTCGAGCACCGGAATGCCCTCGGTGATGCAGACGATCAGCGGAATTTCCGCATTGATCGCCTCGCAGATCGCATCCGCAGCGCCGGGCGGCGGCACATAGATAACGGATGCATCGGCGCCGGTCTTGTCGCGCGCCTCGGCAACGGTATCGAACACCGGCAGATTGAGATGCTTTGAGCCGCCTTTGCCCGGCGAGGTGCCGCCGACCATCTTGGTGCCGTAAGCGATCGCGGCTTCGGAATGGAACGTGCCGTTCTTGCCGGTAAAACCCTGGCAGATGACTTTGGTGTTTTTATCGATCAGAACGGACATTTTACGCGGTGCTCCTGACCGCCTTCACGATTTTCTGCGCGGCATCGTCGAGGTTGTCGGCGGGCACGACATTGAGGCCGGACTCGCGGATGATCTTCTTGCCGGCGTCGACATTGGTGCCTTCCAGCCGCACCACCAGCGGCACTTTCAGGCCGGCTTCCTTGACCGCGGCCACCACGCCTTCGGCGATGATGTCGCATTTCATGATGCCGCCGAAGATGTTGACCAGGATGCCCTTCACGTTCGGATCGGCGGTGATGATCTTGAACGCCGCGGTGACCTTGGCCTTGTCGGCGCCGCCGCCGACGTCGAGGAAGTTCGCCGGCGCCATGCCGTAGAGCTTGATGATGTCCATGGTCGCCATCGCGAGGCCGGCGCCGTTGACCATGCAGCCGATGGTGCCGTCGAGCGTGACGTAGTTGAGATCATATTTCGACGCCTCGATTTCCTTGGCGTCCTCCTCGGTCTCGTCGCGCAGCGCCGCGACTTCGGGATGGCGATACATCGCGTTGTCGTCGAACGACACTTTGGCGTCGAGCACGCGCAACTGGCCCTGCTTGGTGACGACAAGCGGATTGATTTCCAGCATCGCCATGTCCTTGGCGGTGAAGGCGTTGTAGAGCTGCGACACCAGCTTCTCGGCCTGCTTGGCGAGATCGCCGGAAAGATTGAGCGCCTTCGCCACCGTGCGGCCGTGATGGCCCATGATGCCGGTCGCCGGATCGACCGAGAAGGTGATGATCTTTTCAGGCGTATTGTGCGCGACGTCCTCGATATTGACGCCGCCTTCGGTCGAGACCACGAACGACACTTCCGAGGTTTCGCGGTTGACCAGGATCGAGAGGTAGAACTCCTTGTCGATCTCGGAGCCTTCCTCGATGTAGAGGCGGTTGACCTGCTTGCCGTGCGGTCCGGTCTGCACCGTGACGAGCGTTGCGCCCAGCATCTGCTTGGCAAATTCATTGACCTCGGCGACCGACTTGGCGATGCGCACACCGCTCTTGTCGCCGGCGGAGGCTTCCTTGAACTTGCCCTTGCCGCGGCCGCCAGCATGAATCTGGCTCTTGACCACCCAGATCGGGCCGGGAAGCGCCTTGGCCGCCGCTTCCGAATCCGAGGCCTTCAAGACAGGCACGCCGCGCGAAATCGGCACCCCGAATTCATGCAGCAGGGCCTTGGCCTGGTATTCATGGATATTCATCGATTACTGTACTTACGAGGCACGTCGGGGTGCGGATCCGCGCCGGCTTGGTTCGGCTCCCAAGCAGACGCGCTCCGAGGAAAACTAAGTCATTGCTCGCGTAGGACTGCTTTGCCGTTATTAAATGCGACAGCATCTTTCCGTTCGGGCAACTTGCAGCGAAAGGAAACCACGGATCCGTCGCGCCAGATTTCAGTGCGTATCATCTCTCCCGGAAAGACAGGTGCAGAGAACCGTCCACCGATCTCCGCGATTTGGGCAGCGTCGTACCCAACCTGGCTCTTCAGGATAGCGTGACAAGCAGCCCCGTAAGTGCAGAGCCCCTGCAGGACCGGACGCGGAAAGCCGGCATTCGCCGCAAAGACCGGATCGCGATGCAGCGCATTTCGATCGCCGCTAAGAGCATACAAGAATGCCTGGTCCGGACGTGTCTTAAAGTCGATGACCGCATCCGGCTGCCGTTCGGGAATTGGATGAGCAGATGGCGCAGATCCTTCCGGGCCATCGAAGCCGCCGTCGCCACGGGCAAACACCGTCATCCTGTTCGTGCAAAGCAGCTCTTTGGTATTGTGATCACGGATTGTGGTCTCGATAAGTATGACCGCGCCCTTGCCCGCCCCCTTGTCGAAAATCGCCGGGAAGCGAATCGACGCCGCCACAGTCCCGGCCGTTGGAAGGGGCTTATGGAGGGTTACGCTTTGCTCCCCATGCACGGCCATCAATGTATTGATGCCTATATCCATGATCGGCGCGTCATCCCAGGCGATTACGGTAGCTTGCGTAGGTACGGCCTTCAGTTTTCCTGTCTTCTCGAACACGAAATCGAGTTCGTTCGTATCCAGAGGGTCTTGGCCGAACCCTACACCCAACGCATAGAGAATGGTGTCGCGTTCCGTATAGCTATATACCTTTTCCGGCCAGTTGGACGTAAGCAGCTTTTTCCAATCGAATGACACGGTGATTCTGGTCCCTGTTCTTGACGATCTATTCGACGTATGCCCGCGCAATCGACCCGATCGAGCAATACAGGACATCGCGATTCCAGCCCGAGGAGAGGAACATCCCGTTCGCGGTTCGGCTTTCCGTTGCGACTCTGCCCTTCTCTTCTCCGGTCTCGACGTCGAAAACGACGATCTCGTCGAAGCCATTCCGGAAATCGTTGACCGCAACCTCGCCAGTGTCCAAGAACAGGACGAGCTGCATGGAAATCCGACATGGCCTGGCCCACAATTGCTCGAACCTCCCGTCACTGTAGCGAAACGCTCCTAGGCGCCCATTTCCGGTGTCGAACGCTATTGCAATCTTGCGGACAGGATCGAACGCGGGTGGGCTGAATATTGATCCGCGCGGCAGGCCGAAGGGTTCAAGGGTAACCATTCGGCTCGGATCGCGAATATCGATTCGCATCAGCTTCTGAGGGCTCGAAGCGAGGCCGTTGAATACGGACCCTCTCTTCGGTCGCTCGGTTCCGAACGGACGCGTGCTGAAAATCGTGACATTGGCCTCGTTGTCGCCATTGTCCAGAAACCAGCACCCCCCGTCTGAGAGGCAGCTATCCCAAGAAAACGATTGCTGATCGTCAGGAAGCGTTCTGTAGCGCGGCTGCCAATCGGCATCCAAAGACAACTCGTCCTTCTTGTAGAGGTATCGGTAGAAGTGATGACGTCCTGGAACGTAGACAATCTGTCCATTCTCGGTGGAGTCCATCGCGATGCGGCCCATCGAGTTCTCGGGAATGTCCACTTCGGGACCGACCTGCTCCAGACGATCGGGCTCGAGAACGACGAACTTTGACTTCCTACCAACGTCGCGCTCGATATTCTTCATAACGAGACGGCCATCAGCCATAACTAGGAAACTATTATAAGCCGAATCCTGCGGAAGCTTCCGCTCAGCCACCACGTGGCAGTCGGGATCTAATTTGAAGCATCGATCCCCGTTGTTGATGTAGATGAACCCGTTTGCGTGCGCGACGATCCCGCCGCACCAGGTATGCCCTCCAGAGGGTAGTCGCGGGGATTTTCGGATGGTTTCCAGCGACACGCTATCGATGCGCTCGACACCGCCGTACTTCTCCTGCGAGTCAATGTGATTGTTATACATAAGAAAGATTTCGCCCGGCGCCCGTTGGACGGTCATCACGTTCCATTCGCCATTGTCGCGCGACGTCTGCTTCAATTTTGAGGATGAGGACAGATTCAGACCCGCCGAACGCGGGGCTTTCTGTCGACGCGGACCCCCACATTCGGTCGGCCAAGGACTGTCGTAGTAGCCGGGAATGGCCTTCGCGCTGTCAATGCCAGTCATTATCTGCAACCTCACTTTTACCTATAGGACAATCATTTTGCCCTTGAGTCAAATGCAAAATGCTGTACCAGTTCGGCCAGCGAAAACCTCAAAGCAGGAGACGTCTTCCTTGGCCCACGATTTCATCCTTGAAACACGCGGATTGACCAAGGAATTTGCTGGCTTTTTCGCTGTGCGCGACGTCGCCCTCAAGGTGCGACGCGGCAGTATTCATGCGTTGATCGGGCCGAACGGGGCCGGCAAGACGACGTGCTTCAATCTGCTGACCAAGTTCCTGAGGCCTTCCACCGGCCAGATCTTGTACAAAGGGCAGCTTTCGAGCGGAGCGTCGTGGTCAGGCTCCCGAACCTGGAAGCCGCGGAGAAATGTTACCACTCGCCTGAGTACACCGAGGCCCGCAAGTACGTCGGCACCGCCGAGCGGCACATGGTCGCGGTCGAAGGCCTGGACAAGAAGGCGACGCAAGTCGGGTGGTGGTGCCGTACCGAAAGAAGTGAGAATGAACAGCCTCTCGATCATGGTTGCGCCCAACGGAGCGCGGAAGACGAAGCGGGATCATCCGCGCATCCCGATTTTGGCAGAGGATATTGCGCGGGAGGCGGCCGCCTGCACCGTAGCCGGCGCACAGGCGTTGCATCTGCATGTTAGGGACGATCTTGGGGAGCACTCGCTGGATCCAACACGCTATCTCACGGCCATAGCTGCTGTACGGAAAGCTGCCGGGGCAGAACTGATCTTGCAGATAACGACGGAATCGGTGGGACGATTTGCGCCCTCCGAGCAGATCGAGGCGGTTCGGGCGGTGTGTCCGGAAGCTGTCAGCATCGCAGTGAAGGAGTTGGTACCCGACTATGCCAGCGAAACGTCCGCGGCTGGGCTTTATCTGTGGGCGTTCATGAACGGGATTGCAGTCCAGCACATCATCTACAGCGTTACGGAGTTCGGTCATCTGCTTGACCTCATCGAACGGAAGATAGTGCCCGGCGTACGTCATTCGGTCATTTTTCCGCTCGGCAGGTACGAGAAAAACCAAGAAAGCGATCCCACCGAGCTCGTTCCGTTCGTGGACATGGTCCGGGACAACGGAGGCTCGAGCCGCTTCGACTGGTCTGTATGTGCATTCGGTGCATCGGAGACCGAATCCTTGGTAACTGCCGCCGCTTTGGGGGGCATTGCCGAATAGGATTCGAGAACAGCTTCCTGAACGCAGACGGTTCGATGGCGAAATGCAACGCTGAGCGCATCGTCGACTTGAGAAAGGCGCTTTATGCCAATCGGCGCCCTCGGGCATCGCGGGCTGAGACGCTGAAAGTGCTAGGTCTTCCAGTCTGACCCTCTACGCCGATTGAGCAACGGTCGGTATTCCACCGATTGGTTGGAATCGATTTCCGAGAGACATTTATCGAATGTACCTGAATGGAAACGTAAGATTCGATAGCAAGAGCTGAAGGTACGCGGGTGAGCTATGGCTGAACACGACATTGATCTCTTCGTAATTGGAGGTGGTTCGGGCGGGGTTCGCGCCGCTCGCATCGCTGCCAGCTATGGCGCTAAGGTGATGATCGCCGAAGAGTATCGGATGGGCGGTACCTGCGTGATCCGCGGCTGCGTGCCGAAAAAGCTGTTTGTGATCGGCTCGCATGTCCAGCAGGAGCTCGAGGATGCCGTAGGCTTCGGCTGGACCATTCCGCAAGCGAGCTTCGACTGGTCGACGCTGATCGCCAACAAGGACAAGGAGATCGCGCGGCTTGAGGCGGCCTATACCGTCAATGTCGAGAAGTCCGGCGCGCGTGTCGTCAAGGCGCGTGCGGTGTTCGAGGATGCGCACACCTTGCGCTTGGCGACCGGTGAGACGGTAAAGGCCAATCACGTGCTGATCGCGACGGGCGGCGCGCCTAACCATGGCGCCGAGATCCCCGGCATCGAGCACGTGATCTCCTCGAACGAGGCGTTCCATCTGCCAGAGCTGCCTCGGCGCGTCGTGATCCAGGGCGGCGGTTATATCGCGCTGGAGTTCGCCGGCATCTTCTCCGGTTTTGGCTCCGACGTCACCGTGATCTATCGCGGCGACAATATCTTGCGCGGCTTTGACGAGGACGTTCGAGCTCATGTGCGCGCCGAGATGGAGAAGCGCGGCATCACCATCCTGACCCGCTGCACGGTGACGAAAGTCGATCGTCACGGCAAGGAGTTCACCACGCATCTGTCGAACGGTTCGAGCATCGCCTCCGAGCAGGTGATGTTTGCGATCGGCCGCCATCCGAACGTCGCTAATCTCGGTCTTGAGAAGGCCGGCGTCGCCATCAATCCGAAGAACGGCGGCATCGCCGTTGACGGCTGGTCGAAAACGTCGGTGCCGCACATCTACGCGATCGGCGACGTCACCCACCGCCACAACCTGACGCCGGTCGCGATCCGCGAGGGTCACGCGTTTGCCGATACCGTGTTCGGCAAGCGTCCGGCGCGGGTCGATCACGCGACGATCCCGACGGCAGTGTTCTCGCAGCCCGAGGTCGGCACCGTTGGATTGACCGAAACCGAAGCGCGCGCCCAGTTCGGCTTCGTCGACATCTACGAGGCCACCTTCCGCCCGATAAAGGCAACGATGTCCGGCCGCGACACTCGCGTGCTGATAAAGCTCGTAGTCGACGGCGCGAGCGACCGCGTGCTCGGCTGCCACATCGTTGGCGACGCAGCCGCCGAGATCATCCAGGCGGTCGCCATCGCCGTGAAGATGAAAGCGACGAAGGCCGATTTCGACGCCACCATCGCGCTTCACCCGACCGCTGCGGAAGAACTCGTGACCATGCGCACGCCGACGGCGCGGCACGTCAGGCAGGCGGCGGAATAGGGGATGACCGGGACATGGCTTCGATACGCTGCGTCGCGCGGCGGTAGCGACCGAAACCTGCCGTCTGCCGCGCGCACCCTGTCCATCGAACATCCATTCCGCTCCGCCCCGCGCCAACGGAGGTATTCGGGCGGAAAGATGCGGACAGTGGCCTCCGCCGTCGAATTATGAAGCTGAAGATCGCGATAAACAGGAACGCCAGTGCGCCCAGTATAGTCGGGCGGATTCCTTTCGCGTAGAGTCTGGAGACATCGGGTTGAGACTCGCAGGTAGAGGGCAGCACGCACCCGACACGATTCGAGCGTGTGACCTTTGCCTTCGGAGCAAGATAACGTGCCCATCCGAAAAATGCGATAGGGCACGCTATTCTACGCTATCCCGCTGAAGCAGCTGGAAATCTCAGCAACACAAGCGACGTTCCCATCCGAAAACACGCGCCGATTTTCTCCCGCCTGCTTACGTCCTGCTTACGCGAGAGAGAAGTGCCCGGAATGAAGAAACGTTAGGCACGATGTGAAACGGAGACGGAGGACGACATGACGATAATTCCTTCCTTGTTGGACGCTCCCGAATGGCGCGTCCGATGCACGGAGAATTGCCCGATCGCGCCATATGCGAAAAGCCGAATAGTTTCGACGATTAGGTTCGAGATGTTCGATTAGACGGCGCGGGCCGCGCGAGAGGGATCGAACGAAGACGCTCTAGCCGTTCCGCTTGGCGGCTACCATCACCATCGAATCATCCGATGACAAAGTCATCGGATGATAAGCCGGCGAAAGGATGACCCGATGATCACTGCGATAGTTAGATACCAATTACCCGCGTCCATCGGAAAGGAAGAATGCCGTGCGCACTTCCTGAGGATCGCAATCAACTTCGGTGAGGTAAAGGGACTGATCCGAAAGCAATTCATATGGAACGAGAGCGGAACAGCTGGAGGTGTCTATCAATGGGAGACCATCGACGACGCCCGTCGATTTTATCAAGGCCCGTGGCTTGCGGGCATCCTTTCTCGCTACTCGAACTATCCGGCGATCGAATACTTTACGACTTTCGCTTTGACGGAAAACCCAGGAGGAGTAGTAACCGACCTTGGTGATTGAACCATCGCTCAAGGCACAGTTGTTATCCGTCGCACCTTCTGCTTCCGATTATCCCGAAATCCTGAAGGGATTCGAGTGATTGCGGTGAGCATCAGGTGGGAGGAATCAAGCTGCATCCGCGTGTGTCCGCGATGAACCGCGCCGGGCCACATTGCCAATGTCGTCCGCAATGGTGATGCACCGTGTAAAGATACCGCGGAAGCCTTCGAAGCATCCGTCATGAACCCGAGGCTCGCAGCCGCCATCGCAGCGTCGTTGTGGGGACGACGATGCTTCCGCCAAATCCGCTGTTCGTCGGAGCCGTTCGCGCGTTGGGTGGAGCAATTCCACTGTTGCTTATTTCACGGGAGATTCCTGCCGTCGCGTTCTACGGCAAGTTGGTTCTCCTGGGGACGCTGAATGCGGGGTTGTTCTTCGGGCTGTTGTTTATTGCGGTATCCAGACTTTCAGGAGGAGCTGCAGGAAGCGTGCAGGCGCTTTTCCCGCTTTTCATAATGCTGCTGGCCTGGTTCGTTCTGGGCGAGCGACTGACGACTGCTAAAATCACGGGTGTCGCGCTCAGCACCTTCGGCCTTGCCTTGATTATCGGCGAAGGAAGCGGATCGCTTGATCCGATTGGGATCGCGGCGGCCGTCGGTGGAACATTTTCACTGGCGCTGGGCGTCATCCTGATCAACAAATGGGGGTGCCCGATCTCGATGACTGGTTTCACAGGATGGCAGCTGGCGATAGGCGGAATCGAACTGGCGATTCTGGCCCTTGTATTCCATGACATTCCTGCAGCAGTCTCGGACACCAATGTTCTGGGGTTGGTTGTCCTGGCCGTTGTCATCACGTCCGTCCCTTTCTTCTTCTGGTTCCATGCCACTTCCCAGTTAGGCGCGGTCGCGATTGCGCCGTTTACATTGCTCATCGCCATAAAGGCGTTTGTCTGGGACGTCGCGATCTCTCAAAAGATTCCGACCATCCTGCAGGCAAGCGGCATCGTTTTGATCGTGACCGTCATTCTCCTTAATCCGCCAGCAATCAAAAGAAATCGTAGCCGCCATAATGGATAGCTTTTGGCTATCCCGGTTCGTCGAATGCGTGCGATCATCGTGACCCGGGCATCATGAAACGCCCGATGCGAACCTAGCCGAGCGTATGGAATAGGACGAGCCGAACAATTTCGTGTTCAGGCAGGTTTGGAAACCGATGCCCTATCAGCCTTGGCAGACTTCGTTCGGATTTTTGTGGCCTTGGTTAGTTTTGCTTGAGAAGCGTTGAGCCGCCGAACTTCAATTCGTCCATACTCTAGCATTGCCGTAAAGTGCTCTTTTAGAAGTCGCGTCGCCTCGTCTGCATTCCGCTGCAGCGTAGCTTCCATGATCAGACGATGGTCGTCTCGCCGCTGAGGGCTGCCTTGATAATGTTTCCGAGACAAAAACCTGTAGCGGTCCGCGGCGTCAAACAGCTGCTCGCAGAAATCGATTAGCCACTTGGAACCGCAAGCGTCTATCAGCGCGGTGTGAAACGCGCGGTGTGCTTGTTCCCAGGCGGGATCAATCGGGCCGCTGTCGCGCTCGGCTGGACCGGGCAGGCGCGACATACGATGGAACGCGATAAGAACACGCTCTTCCCAGGCCTGATCGCCGTTGGCGATCGATGCTCGCAAAGTGGCCTCGTTGCTCCAGCAGCGGGTCTTGTTGATGTCTTCGAGATCATCTTCCGAGAGCGGTGCGACCGTAAACCCACGCTGATCATTTTGCTGAACCAGCCCGTCGCGTGAGACGCGATTCAATGCTTCGCGAACCGGACTGAGGCCGATCTCGTAGCGCGAGCATAACTCGCGTATGAGCAGCTTCGTACCAGGTTCGTAAGTGCCGCTGACGATGTCGAAGCGCAATCGCTCGTAGGCGGACGAGGCCAGTGTTTCGCCGCCCTTGTTTTTTGTTTTGGTTTTATTGACCTTTGGCATGGTGTTTGCTTTGTCCAACGATACTCGACTCAGTGAACCAAATCGAGCAGGGCAAATTCTAGGCAGAAAATCTGTAATGAGTAGGTGCGTTCCTGCGTAACGCTCAAACCTCACATCCCGCGAAAGACGGCTCGAACCTCGCGTGGTCGGCTCACAGCATATGGCGTGTAAAGCGACACCCAACACACTTTAAGCTCCATACCGCATGCGGCTGCATTTCGCCATCCATTTCTTCATTTTATCAAAAGTACGATTAAAATCGATTTTACGTTTATTTTTGTGATTTTATGTGTTTTTAAGTCCGAGAGCAGTTGATCCCGTTTTCTCAACACGGACTGCCATCGGGAGGTGGAATGCCGTACCGTTTTCGCTGCGGAGCGATCGTTTGGATGAGAGGATCAGCGTTCCGCTCGGCAGCCATCTCAATGAGCAGATTGCCCGGCTGGTCGCGGAGCGTATCCATCTTGGTATCGACGATGGAGCGCACTTCGGTTTGTGCCGCGCCCAAGGTGGTTACTGTCGCGGGCTGTATCCCGCACCATCAAAACCGATGCCGCGGAAAATACCGGATCGTCAAAGTCTTCAACTCGCCGAGATGTGACGTGTTTGCGGCTGCCGCTGAAATCTCCGCGGCGTCAATCGGAACGCCGTGCATAGACATCGGCAGAGAGGCTTAAGGTCAGCATGAAGTCGAAACTAGTTCGGGAATTGAGCGCTCTCACCATTGCATGTGCTCGGTGCTCATCGCGAATCCGGTAAACGCGCAAAAAGCCGCCGGCGATCCGATAAAGATCGGTGTTATCCTGCCCCTTACCGGCGCCGGAGCCTGGACCGGCATAAATCAACGCAACGGTGCGGTGTTGGCCGAGAAGGCCATCAACGGCTCGGGCGGATTCAAAGGCCGACCGATCAAGCTGATCGTGGAAGACGATGCCACAAATCCTGATACTGCCGGTAGCAAAGCCAACGGCTTGATCTATGGAGAAAAAGGTTATCGCCATCATAGGGCCCGGACAAACCGCCAATACGCTGGCGGTGGGCGGCCTCACGAATGCTGTCAAATTGCCGCATATCGCATTATCCGGATTGGGGCCCGCCGCGGAGCTGAAGCGGAAATGTGTATTCCATATCGCTCCGACCCAGTCACTGAATGCGCGCGCCATGCTGGACCATGCTCGATCGCTCGGGATCAAACGAACCGGAGTCCTGTACTTCGGCGAGATCATCGCCAGCGGTGACATGGGGGAAATTCAGCGTAACGCGAAAGTCCGCGAAGTCTATTTGGGAACATGAAGCATGCTGACTGTCGAGGGACTCACTGCAGGATATGGTCCGCTGGTCATACTGCGCGATATCTCCCTCAAGATGCTAAAGGGCGAGGCGGTTGCCATTGTCGGTGCCAATGGTGCCGGAAAGACCACGCTGGTCCGCGCGCTTTGCGGGCTGAATAGGGCACACGGGGGCCGCATCGTCAAAAATGGCATCGATATCACCGGCTTCCCGGCTCACGCCAGACCACGGCACGGGATGGCCGCGTTATTGGAAAACCGTCGCTTATTCGGCGAGTTCACCGTTCGTGACAATCTGCGCTTGGCCGAGGAGGCCGGACGGAAGCATCGCGGGCGCGATCTTCGTTTCACGTGGGATGACATATGCGATCTGTTTCCCATGATCGGCGAACGCGAGCGTACCCGCGTCGAATTGCTGAGCGGCGGTCAGCAACAGATGGTTGCGATCGCCCGCGGCCTCCTGCTGCAACCGGACCTATTGATACTTGACGAACCATCCACTGGTTTGGCGCCCAAGGTGGTGAAAGAGATCTTGCAAGTGCTGCATAATCTGCGCGCGCGGGGCATGGGCATCCTTCTCGTCGAACAGAACGTCGGGATCTCAATCGAAATCACCGACCGGGCTTATGTCATGTCGTTGGGGCGCATCGTCCACGACGTGCAGGGAAATGAATGGCGCAGCTTCATGCAAGACGAGCGACTAGCGAAAGCATTTTTGGGTCAATGAAAAATCGATGCATTTTTATTCTCTTATAAAAAATCGTTTTTTCTTGATTTCGCTGTCATTGTGTGCTGCCCTGGAGAGGGCGGACAAAAGCCTCTCAGCCAAAGCCTTCGGCTGAAACAACGCGGAAGCGGGCCTTCGCATGGAAAAATACGGTATCGGACAAGCAACCCCGCGGTTCGAGGATGCCCGGCTGCTGCGCGGGCGCGGTCGATTCCAGGATGACCGCAATCTGTCAGGTCAAGCTTACGCGGTGGTGCTCCGGTCGCCGCACGCGCACGCCCGTGTCCTTGGGCTCGACACCGCCGCGGCCAAAGCAGCGCCGGGTGTCCTCGCGGTCTATAGCGGGTCTGATTATGAGGCGGACGGGCTTGGAATGCCAAAGGCCACCATGCCGCGCAAACGGCCCGATGGCTCGCCAATGTTCGCGCCGCAACGTCCCGCTCTGGTGGTTGATCGTGTCCGTTATGTCGGCGATCCGGTTGCCCTGATTGTCGCTGAGACCCTGGCGCAAGCGAAGGATGCTGCAGAGCTCATCGGCGTAGATTATGAACCGCTGCCGGCTGTCACCTCAACGGCAGAGGCCGACCAGCCTGGCGCCGCGCGGGTCTGGGACAAGTGTCCAGACAACATTTCCAACATCTCCGAGAAAGGCAACAAGGACGCGGCCTCGGCAGCCTTCGCGCGGGCGGCGCATGTAATTAAGAGACGCTATGTCATCACGCGGGTGCATGCGCAGTATATGGAAACCCGTGGCGCGCTGGGCGCTTATGATGCGGGGGATGAACGCTACACCCTCTATACCGACTGCCAGTATCCGCATCGAGTCCGCAACATGCTGGCGAGTGCAGTCTTCCGTGTGCCGGAAAGCAGGATTCGCGTCGTTAGCGGTGATGTCGGCGGCGGGTTCGGCAGCAAGGGGTGGCAATATGTCGAACATCGCCTGGTGTTGTGGGCAGCCAAGAAACTTGGCCGGCCCGTCAAATGGACTTGCGATCGCTCCGAGGCCGTTCTCGCCGATGAACACGGCCGCGACAGCGTGGGTGAAATCGAGCTCGCGCTCGACGAGGCTTATCGCTTCGTGGGCTTGCGGCTGAAGCTCGTCGGAAATATCGGCGCGTACGTTGCGTCCGACCGCAGTCTGCTGGTGCCCTCGATGATGATCGGGACCGTGACGGGCGTCTACGACATTCCAGCCGCATACGTCGCGGTCATCGGCGTTCTGACCAACACAAGCAATACGGCGCCTTACCGCGGTGCCGGCCGGCCGGAGGCGATCTACCTGATTGAGCGCCTGATCGACGACGCGGCGCGCGAGCTGAAGATCGATCGCCTCGAATTGCGGCGTCTCAATATTATCCCAACGGCCGCTATGCCGTATCAGAACCCGCTGGGGTGCTACTACGATTGTGGCGACTTTCCAGGAAACCTCGATCTCGCGCTCGAAGTGGGTGACTACGCCAACTTCGAATGCCGTCGTCGAGTGTCGCTGGAGCGCGGCCTCTTGCGCGGCATTGGTGTAGCAAACGCGATTGAGCAAGCCGCGACCCCGACCCAATCGGAGTTTGCGGAGATCCGCTTCGACACGAGCGGTAGCGCGCAATTGCTGATGGGCACCAAGAATCAAGGGCAGGGACACGAGACGACCTTTAAACAGATACTGCATGAGCGTTTGGGGCTGGACCCACGCGACGTCCATTTTGTCGACGGCGACACCGATCAGGTGGCCTTTGGAATGGGCACCAACGGCTCGCGCTCCACAGTGGTGGGCGGTTCAGCAATACATTTCGCCGCGGAGAAAATCGTCGAAAAGGGCAAGCGTATCGCCGCACACCTGATGGAATCCGATGCGAAGGATCTGGAATTTTCCGCCGGCAAATTCATCGTGGCGGGCCACCAGCAGCAAAGGAGTCTCTCGACCAACGTTAACCTCCAAGGAAGCCTCCGGCATGCCCGCCGGAGGCTTTTCGGTCGAGGAAACACCGAGAGTCTGGGACAACTGCCATCGATCAATGACCGCACGCTTTCATTTTCCAATGTCGAACTTGCTGCAGATGCAAAGCACGCTTGCATCAAGATAATCAGCAGGCGGGATGCGACGGTTGTCCACTCATGACCAGAGGTGATTGGGTGCGATTTCTCTCAAACAGAACTTACTTCCAGCGTGCGGAACTACAAACCAATACAACAACTGATCTGCCCCTAGGCACCGAGGATTTATGAGAAGCAAGGAGCGCGAAAGGAGAATCGATGAGTCGCTTCGCCTTGTTGCGGCCTTCATGAAGGTGAAGGACGAGAAAGCGCGCTCGGAAATAATCAAGCTGGCCGAGCGATGCGCTCAATGTGAGCCAGGCGAATCCATATTCCAATTTAGCGATGACCTGAGGTCTGGCTGACTCGGCTGTGCGTCGCTGCAACGTTGCTGAGATCTACTGTATCGAGAAGAGGGCGATGTGAACAGATCTGACGGAATCGACGAAAATTCTCTTACCGCTTCCGACTTTCCACGCGGTGTGGCGCCTCAGTAATTGCTTAATCCGATTAGACCATTACATTCGACAGGGAAACGCATGAATCCCCTCTCATCGACCGATCCGATCAAGGACATCGATCTCGTCGCGACCCTCCCAGGTTTCACCGACGGCTATGCCGTTCGAAGTGCGATCGGCGGCTGGCCTGGTTGGTCATGCTTCCGGTCGTGTTTTTTTGCGGCGCCGCTCATCCAGAGCTTCGCGCTCGCCCTAAGCAGCGAGGAATAAGTGCTCAATACGATTGCAAGGAGGCGGACAGGCGCCGAACGCGCTTATTGGCCCGAAAATGACCGAACGGTCGGGACTCGTAATGTGAGTTATTCCAAATGGGAATGAGGTTGGATTGTGCTTCTAGGCTATCATTCGAGGCAAATGGCTCGACGAAGCTCGGTCCACTTCAGCGTTTCAGGCAAGCGCCTCGGTTGTGTGTACCGAAAACCTTATCCGAGTTGATGACGTGACGGAATCACCTAAGCTGGCGGAATGATCGGGCTTCTGAGTTTCGTCCTGGCCGTCTTGGCCTCGCCATTCAAGTCGAGGATAAGACTTGAGGCTGAGAACGCGGTGCTTCGGCATCAGTTGGTTGTTTTGCGGCGCAGGCTGCATGGCCGCGTCCGGCTTACCAACAATGATCGCTGGTTCTTTATCCTGCTTTACCGCTGGTTCCCGTCGATCCTTCGGGCCGTCACGGTTGTCCGTCCCGAGACGCTCCTCCACTGGCACCGCTCTGGCTTTCGCTGCTATTGGCGCTGGAAGTCACGATCTTTGGGAGGCCGGCCGCAGATCGAGGCGGGGCTGCGCGCGTTGATCCGGCAGCTGAGCATGGAGAACCCTCTTTGGGGCGCTCCGCGCATCCACGGCGAACTTCTCAAACTTGGGTTTGAGGTCGCTCAATCAAGCGTCGCCAAGTACATGGTCAAGCGGCGAGGGCCACCAAGCCAGGGATGGCGGACCTTCCTGCGTAACCACGCGCCGGATATCGCAGCCATGGACTTCTTCGTTGTTCCAACCATCGGTTTTGACCTGCTCTATGCCTTCGTCATCGTCCGACTGGACCGCAGAGACCTGGTCTGGATCAACGTCACAAGGAACCCAACGGCAGAATGGGTTGCCCGCCAAATCACCGAGGCATTTCCTTGGGACGAGGCTCCGGGCTACATGATCCGGGACCGGGATCGCATTTATGGCAGCGTCGTCACGCGCCGACTGCGCGCCATGGGCATCCGGGACAAGCCTACCGCACCAGCCTCGCCTTGGCAGAATGGCTTTGTCGAACGGCTAATCGGGTCGATCCGGCGTGAATGTGTGGACCACATCATTGTCTTGGGTGAGATGCATTTGCGTCGGGTCCTGAAATCCTACGCCGACTATTACAATTGCGTCAGAACGCATGGATCCTTGAACAAGGATGCGCCGGTTTCCCGCCCGGTTCAGCGAACCGGTGTGATCAGCTCACTCGCCATCCTGGGCGGACTTCATCACCGCTACGCCCGCGTTTAAGTTGTCGGTACATACAGGTATGTTTGCCGTGGTCCATTGTCCTTATCGCAAATCAAATCCGGGCATATTGGTGGTGCAATCCGCCCAGGATCGGACGGCAGATAATGCGTCCAACTGTCTCGGCGGCGCGCGAGCTCGGTGCATCCTTGTTCAATGACAAGTGAGTGCGCGTTTCGTTGTAATAATTCATGTACAATAGAAGCACTTGACGCAGATGGCGTTCGCCAAACACCACGATGTGATCAACGCATTCCCTGCGGATCGAACCGATCAGCCTTTCAGCATATCCGTTTTGCCACGGGGAGCGCGGCGACGTTGGCCGATCGCGAATGCCCATTGATCGAAGCCGTCGGATGAAGACCTCGCCATAGGCCCCATCCCTATCGCGGATCAGATATTGGGGGGCTTGTTCCCGGCCGAAAGCTTCCGTGATTTGATTTGCGATCCATTCTGCGGTCGGATGTGCTGTGACGCCAAACCACAAAATCTGCCGTCGGCCATGCGCCACAATCAACAAACCGTAGAGCAGGCGAAACGAAATCGTCGGTACGACGAACAGATCCATCGCCGCGATGCCGTCGGCATGATTGCGCAGGAATGTCTTCCAGCCTTGGGACGGCGGGCCCCTTCGCCTGGCCATATACTTGGCGACGCTGGTCTGGCCGATGTCGATGCCAAGCTTGAGCAACTCGCCATGAATCCGCGGCGCTCCCCACAGCGGATTGGCTATGCTCATCTCGCGGATCAGCCGGCGTATCTCCAGTGGCACAGTCGGCCGACCGCTACAAGGTCGCGACTTCCAGCGCCAGTACGATCTGAACCCAGCGCGGTGCCAGCGGACAATGGTGTCTGGCTTCACGATCGCCAACGCATCGCAAACTTTAGGGAATAACCGGTAGAGACCAACGAATACCAATCGGTCGATCGCGCTGAAGGAGAGTTTCTTTGGAGCAGCTCGTCGCAGAACGTTTATCTGCTGGCGCAAGGTCCAAATCTCTGCCTCAAGCGTTGCCCGCGACCGGATTAGATCGACGATCATCCATCCAATGAGCCTGCAAAGATCTCTCATCCCGCAACAGCATCGCCCGATTCGCTGCTACCCGCCAGCCGGATAAGGTTTACGACAGGGACAGCTATGCCGAGATGATTCGAGTCTTGCGCGGCACTCGATGCCTGTCTGATGCCGACCGCCGATGAAAACGAGGATGCGAAGTTCGCGCTGAGCAGTCCGATCTACAGCCGGTTTCCTGTCAGGGTCGTGCGTGCCATGCATAGCCCAGCCGGGTTCGAGACCTTGGTCTCATCTTGCGCCCACGCCGCTTGCTGGTGCGGCCGTGCTCGGCCGACCCTCGAACCGTAGGGTCACGAAGAATTCACGGGTCCGCGTCGCCGGCATCCTCGATGATCTTGACGACCTTGATTCCGACCCCGACCTCGCCTCGCATCAGAAATTCGACGCCGCGTTTCTCCAGATAGGAGACGAGCGCTTCAATCGTCCGGTCGTAGGGCAGCCGCTCGCCGGCCTCAAAATGCTTGAGGGTCCGGAGACCGACCTTGGTCCGCTCCGCGAGCTTGGCCTGCGACAGGCCCAGCCATGCCCGTGCTGCCGCTATTTGCATTCCGTTAACCACAACTGTGCCTATTTAGTGCAATGTTCGATCTGATGTGCAATGGTGGGCCATCGACAACGACCAACCAACGAGGACCCACCGAATGACGTGCCTTCCCAACTTCAGCCCTTCTCCGACGACCGGCCCGGCCGACCAATCCGTCCGCGATCGCATCGTCGGCGCCGCGGCTTCCGTGCCGCCGACCGCCGAGCGCCCGGCCACGATGGCCTCGCCGCTGTCGTCCGCGAACGTCGCAATCGTCATGTCCGTCCTGATCGGCATGGGGGTGCTCTTCACCTCGACGCTCCCGGGCGAGACCGACGAATCGCCGCGCGCCGGCGATGATCCGGCCAATCCGCGCGGAGCTCAAGTCGCCCGTCGCCCGGACTACGCGGCTCATATCAACAGCGACGCCTGGAAGAGCGGCGCCGCGCGTCTGACCGAACTCGCAGCATCGGGCTTCCGCTGCCGCATCTGCAACCAGGGCGCGGACGAAGCCAGGCTGGAGGTCCATCACCGGACCTACGAGAACTTCGGCCACGAGCTGGCCGCCGACCTGACGACGTTGTGCTCGGACTGCCACCTCGTCAACACCGACGCGTTGCGTCGCCGCGGTTACACGGACTTCGTGCCGGTCTTGGCCGACGTCGCTTTCGTCGAACGCGCTCCGCTGTTCGACCCGATGCGCAAGGGAGACGCGTCATGACCATCGAGACGATCCAGATCCCGATCAGGGGCGTGTGCCCGCTGCTCATGCACAACGGCGCCTTGGCCGATCCGCTCGACGAACGCGCCATCAGCCTCGCCGCCATCACCGGCAAGAAGCTCAAGACGAGGGCCGACCACGAGGAGATCGCCCGCCGCGAATGGTACGGAGGTCTGTGGCTCACCGACAAGCTGCCGTGCCTGCCGCAGGAGGCGATCGAGGCGGCCTTCGTCAAGGGCGCCATCACGCGGACCAGGAAGGGCGACGCCGCGAAGGCCGGCTTCGTCGTCAACGAACCGGCGATGCTGGTCTACGACGGACCGACCGACCTCGGCGAGCTGTGGAAGGACGAACGGTTCCGGCTGCGCAAGGGTGTCCGCGTCCTCAGGGCGCGCCCCATGCGGACCCGTCCGCGCTTCCCCGAATGGAGCGCCGTGATCTCGGCCACGTTCCTGACCACCGAACTGAATCGGTCCGAGGTGGTGGATTTCATGAAGATCGCGGGAGCGATGCGTGGCATCGGCGACTGGCGGCCCAAGTACGGCCGGTTCGAGGTGCTCATCGACTAGGTTCAAGGCCCGGCACGGCGCGGCAAGGTGCGGCGTGGCGGGGTGTGGCCCGGCGAGCCATGGCACGCTCCGGCGTGGCGAGGGGAGAGCTCCTAACCGAGCTGCTCCAGATTTTTCAGAAACAGAAACGACGCCGTCCGCGGCGACGGTCGACGTGCCCCAAGGGCGCGAACGGGAGAACTTTGCGTGAAGCGTATGAAGAACATCGATGAAAGGGCCGGCGACGCCGCCGGGGCGTACGCCCATTGCGGCCCCTGGGCCGAGGGGCTCCGACTGTGGCGCACGGTGCCTGCGGATCGCTTCGGTCCCACCGAGCGCGCCGTCGTCGCCGAATGCATGCGGCGCATGTCCTCTACCATCGAGGTCTGGCAGGCGGCGATCGGCGGCGACGCGCCGAGCGCAATCCGCCTGGCCCTTCGGATGGAGCGGCCGCTCGCGATCACGCCGGCGAGCGATGTCACCATGACGGTGCTGCTCAACGCCGCGCTCGCCGGCAGCGCCGGCGCCGCGCTCGTGCTGTCGCACATGCTCCGGCAGATGCCGCTCGACGCCGTCAACCGGCGCCGTCTCGCGACCTCGTGGCTGGCCCAAAACATCCGCCGTGCCTTTTCCGAGCGCGGCCGCGGAGGCATCCGTCGCCGTCGCGACCGGAGCGCTGCGGGCAACGCACAAGGGGAGGGCAAGCCGTGAGAGTTCAGATCTTCTCCGACCTTCACGCGGGCGTCGCTCCCCTCAAGCGGATCACGGTCGCCAAGGACGTCGCCCTCGTCATCGTCGCCGGCGACGTCGCCGAAGGCGCGCAAAACGCATTCGTGACGCTGCGCCGCATCGTGCCGGAGGCGGTGCCCGTCGTCTTCACCATGGGCAACCACGAATACTACCGGCGGTTCCTAGGCGAGGAGCTCGCGCTCGCCAGGGCACTCGCGCCTAACTTCAATATCCATCTGCTGGAGAACGACTGCATCGTCGTCGGCGACGGCACCGTCAGGGTCGCAGGCGCTTCGCTGTGGACCGACTATCGCATGTTTGGCGACAGCAACGCGCCCGCAGCGATGCATGCCGCGCGCGTCGGAATGAACGACCACCGCCTGATTGGCTGGAAACGCAAACCGTGGGAGCGCTTCCGGCCGCAGGAGGCGGCGCTGCTGCACGCGGCCTCGCGGGCCTTTTTCGTCGAGACCTTCAGCACCCCGTTCGACGGGCTCGCCACGATCGCGGTCAGCCACCACGCGCCCCACGTCGGATCCGTCGCCGCACGGTTCGAGAATGACATCCTCAGCGCGGCATTCGCCAGTACGTTCCTCGACGAGCTGAATTCCGGGCGACAGGCCGGCGTCGGGCCGCTCGTCGCGGCGACGCCGAAGGCGCCGGACTTCTGGATCCACGGGCACGTCCACGACAGCGCGGACTACCGCGTCGGCCCGACGAGGGTGATCGCGAATCCGCACGGGTACGGCCGAGAGAATGCGGATTTCGACCCGACTTTGGTCATTGAGGTGGGCTCATGAAACCGATCGGGAAACACCGTCCGCGGAGCGCACGTAAGCCGCCGCTGCACGAGCGGGCTCGGCCGCCACCACCGTCGCCGCCGTCCCCCTCGGCACCGTCGCCGTCGTTATGATCACAACCGAGAACCGTCATGTTGACCAAGAATTTCCCTTTCCTTCTTCCGTGCAACACCGGAATTACGATTCCGGCGACACTGCGGCGCCTGGCGGACGACTTGGACCGCATCCGCGCCGGCACCGGGCCCACCGCGGAGGAGTTCGCGAGCGCGCCGCTGATCGTCGACTGGCGCTGCGTACTGACACCCGTCGGTCTGAGTCTATCCGGTTTCGTCGCAGGCCATCCCCTGCTCGGAAATCGCCCGGCGCGGACGTCGCAGCTTTGGGCCGCCGACGCCAGCGGACGCTGGGTACGGACGCTCACACGTTACTACAGGCTTGGAATCTCCTTCGACCATGCTGCGTTCGACGATACCGATGCGACGGAAGATCGTGGAGGCCGCCGTGAGTAAGGCTGTGCGCCCGTACGGCTCCCGCAACGCGGCGAGCCTCAATACTGGCCCGGAGCAAGTGCCGACCTATACGGTCGCGTTGTCCGACGCGCTCCTTGAGCGCGGTCGCGCTGTCCTGTTCGACGGCTCGTTGCCGTCGATTGCCGATGCGCTGTGCATGCTCGGCCCGCCGTTCGGCGATGGTTTCGGCGCTGTCGGACGGATGTCGCAAAACTGGCTGACGCAGCCGTTGGCGAACTCCTACGATGCGCGAGAAGCGCTCGATGGTATCTCCGTTGATGAAGATGACCTAATTCGGCTTCGGGAGGTGCTTGCGCGAGATTTCACGATTGCACCGCGTGAGTCCCGCGTACTGATCGGAAACACCATTGTCGAGCTCGACATGGTCATGGCCTGGACATCGGGCGCAGCCGGAGCCGTACAGCTTGCCGGTCTTTCGGCCTGCCACTCGCGGCGCAGTCCCGATGCTGACGAGCGGCTGCTCGCCGCCGCGGCGGCGCTGGCGTACGCCGCCGACGTGCAACTCCCCGGATTTCCGGCTTATGGGCGATGGGGGTCGGCCGCCGGCGCGACCAAGGGCGAAGGGATCGTAGCCCTCGTTGAGACCACCGAAGCGATTCTGCGCGCCTTTGCGGAGCGACGCATGAGCGGCCATACCTCGGCGACCAAAATCTCGGAGAAAAACCCTTCCGACAATGCCGTCGTCGTCGCGCATGAGACAGCCGATCTACTGCGCGCGATGCCCGTCCGGCTGCCCTTCGTCGATTCCGGCACCGACAGCTGCGAGACGTTCGCATCTCTGCTGTGCCCCGGCCGAGTCGCGGAATTTTCGCCGGAAGCGACGCGACGGGAGGATCTGAGACGGGACTACGCAGCCTGGGCTACCCACCTCATGCTGACGCACGCGGCCGCGCTCCCGTTCGTCGAAGGGTTTATGCGATTGGTCGCAGACATGATGGCGGGACGGCGCTTCTCAGTGCCCGGCGTGATCGATTTGCTCGACGAGGTGGAAATGCTGTCGCTGCCGGACGACCCCGAGGACCCGGTCGCCGCATGCCTGTCGGACATCGTTCGCGCCGTCAGGCTGCGGCTAAACTTGTATGCGGCCCATCAGGGCGATCCGACGGCCGCCGCCAGGATCGCATCCTGGTCCGCCGGCTTCGCCGTCGCCAGGATCGGCCGCAATACGTTCTGGCCGATGATGGTCGCATCTCTTGCTTGGGCGGAGCGTTCTGCCATCGCACATCCTTTCGCGCTGTTGCCCAACGTCTCGCCGCGGATCCCCGACGTCGACGACGTGATGAACGAACCCGTTGCATCCCGTTTGGATCACGTGGCCGCTGGGCTTGCCCACGCGCTCGCTACGGTCACCGTGGTGCGCGACGACGGCGCAGAAAGCGAGGAACGCAGCTTTGGCGGCCTCTGGCGCCGGTCGGTTGCGACGCCGGCGGAAACGCGACGCGCCGTAGTGGCGCGCGCCGACGCTTTGGCCAGGGGCCGCAACGTGGGCAAGGAAGCCGTTGTCGTCGTGCGCTCGATCGCGGAGGGCAAGACCAACGCCGCGCGGGAGATGCAGGCAGAGTTTCAAGGGATGTTGGGCGAACCGATACCGCTTGTCTGCACCAGGGATGTCCGAGAGGCCTACCGAAAGCTTGTCGCGGAGGCCCCGCACGCGCGCGCGATCATCGATGTCGTGCTGCGCGACACCGCCGGCTCGCGGACCGCCGCGTGGCGACCGACAATCCTCGTCGGCAAACCGGGCTCGGGCAAGACCTGGCTGTGCCTGCGCATCTGCCAGGAACTGCACCTGCCGCACCGGGTCTTCGCGTGCGGTGGCGTCAGCGACTCCTCGTTCAACGGCACCTCGCGCCAGTGGTCGACCGGCCGCGCCAGCGTTCCGTTGCAGATGATCCGGCAGCACCGCGTCGCCAACCCTGCCATCGTCCTCGACGAGATCGACAAGGTCGGCGAGGGCCGTCAGAACGGCAACCTCGTCGACGGTCTTCTCTCGATGCTCGAGCCGCTCAACTCCTCCGGCATCTTCGACCCGTATCTGGAGGGAGAAGTGGACCTCCACCGGGTGTTGTGGCTGGCGACCGCGAACGATGCAGGGGCGCTCCATCCCGCCCTGCTGGACCGCCTCCGTATCCTTGAGATGCCCGATCCGCGCGCGGACGACCTGACCGCTGTGCTTCCCGGCGTGACGTCGGCCATCGTCGAAAGGCGCGGGCTGTCGCCCGAATGGATCGCGCCGTTCGACGCGACCGAGCTCGACATTATCGCCGGCCTCTGGCCGGGCGGGTCGATGCGCCGGCTGGCACGCATCGTCGAGGTGATCCTGGATGCCCGTGACAATCCGCAACGCGCCAACTGACGCGATGGATGATGCAGGCCGTGATCGTCATCACCATCGCGTTGCCGGCCCGACGGACAGCGGTGGACCGACGTGCCGGGAAGGCAGGTGATGTCCAAACCTTTGATTGCCGATGAGGAAGGAGTGTGACTGGTCACGTGACTAGTCACGAACAGCACCATGAAATCACGCACCTCTGATCGGTCGACCGCCGGCGAGCAAGATGAGCCGTCCCCGAAGGGGCGCGGCGCGCGTCGGAAGATACCGTCCGACCGTCAGCTCGCGCGCTTGGGTCTCAAGCCCGTCGAGGCGTTCGTCTGCGCCGCCTTGCTGTCCGGCGAACCGGAGGAAGCCGGAGAAGGCGAGGCGCCGCCCGAGACTGATGCGGAGCGGAAGCGCAAGCAACGCGGACGAGAAGAGCAGGAAGGAGTTGCTGAGTTCAACGTCAAGGTCCCGAAGAACGATAAGGCGGTTAAGGACACCATCAAGGCCGTCGCGGAGTCGGCCCGCGGCGACAGGCAGCTATATGCCGCGGTAGTCGGGATAGCGGCCGACGCATCATTGCGGACGCTCGTGAGTTCAGTCTCCGCTACGCCCCAGTTGCTGCCGTTGATGGCCGAGATCGTGCAACGAGTGGACGTGCGAACGCTGGTGGAGGCGGTGGTCGCGGATCAGGTCTTCGCCCGCACCCTGTTGGACTTCGTAAGCGCTGGCAGTCTTCCCGCTGAAGTCTGGGCCGTGATCGTTGGCGAAATCAACCGCGTCGCAGCCGAAGGAATCGCGACTCGCGTCGTCGCGGGTGCCCGCCCCAGGCCATTGCACCCCAGACGATCTTCTTGGCCGCGTCCGCAATGTTGGCGGTCTCGTTCACCAGCGCCGCATTCCGGCCGCCGAGTTCTAGCTGGACCGGCGTGATGTTTTCAGTCGCAGCCCTCATCACGATCTTGCTGACTTTCGTGCTGCCGGTAAAAAAGATGAAGTTAAAAGGAAGCTTCAGAAGCTTAGTGACTTCTTCCCGGTCTCCCGTCACGGCAGCCACCGCGCGCCGATCGAAATAATGTGGCACCAGCTCCACAAGTAGCGCGGGCGTCACGCTGAGTTGTTCGAAAAGCTTGAGAATACAGGTATCACCCGCCGCGAGGGCGGTGATCGCGGGCAAGAAACCACACCTTCAAACCATCAGTGCAATCGGCGATGTGGGACCCACCGGTGCGCTGCTTCCCATTAACGCGATCCAAGAAAGCTGGCCAACGACCCGGGTCACTCGTCATACAGCGCGGCCGACATCAATTGTGATGCCGTCGGAATTGGCTGACCTTGCAGTGTGCAGCCGGCGGTGCGCGCGACATCGTCGGTCCAGGTCAAGACCTGGGCAGCCGGATTTTGCCGACAGTGCTCCACTAACAGATTTCGAAACTCGGCTTTGAAGTTCATCCGCGGATATCTTTCGAGCACTTCCTCGACCAACTGCGGCGGCACTTGATCGAGGCCTAGACCCAGGAAATCGAGCCCGGCGCCGAGGTGGACCAAGGCTATCTCGCTTGCCAACCGAGTGGGGATTCCCGGAGAGGTGTGCAACGCGATCGCTTCCCAAACCAGATCGGCGCGCTCTGGCGGCACCTGATGCTTCGAGCAGAACTGGCGAGCAGCATCCGCGCCATCCACCTCAAACCGATTGTCGCGGCGGTAAGCAGGAACCAGTCCAAGGTCGTGCAAAACCGCCCCGCAAAAAGCGGCTTCCTCATCGACCACAGAACGGCCGAGGCCGCGGACAGCGAGGCTGCCGAAAATGTATGTTCGCAGACAATGAGTGCAGAGAAACTCGGGCGAACTCGACTCCAGCAGGTCGACGGCGGCATTGCACAGCGCCGTATCCGGAATTGCAACACCAGCCACCGATTTCAAACGTGCCAAGGCCATGATCGTCTCAATACTCAAACCACCCTGCCAGCGCCTGATTCTTTTCGTCAGTGAAGGGCGAGTACAGGTGTTCGATCGCAACGTCGGGCGGAGAGATCAGCATCGACTTGGCATGGGTGAGCGCGTCGAAGCCGTATTTTCCATAATAGTGACCCATCCCGGCCGATCCTGTGCCGCCGAACGGCATGGTCTCGACGAACAAGTGAACATTCACCAGGTTCACCCCGCCGCCACCGAAGGAAAGCTGACCGATAAACCGGTCGATGGTTTTCTGATCGCGGCTGAAGATGTAGCCGGCGAGCGCTCGTGGTGTCGCCGCCATTCGCGCCATCGCCTCGTCGAAGGACTTGTAGGTCAGGATCGGCAAGATCGGGCCGAAGACCTCGTCCTCCATGATCTTGTCTTCCCAGGTGATGGGATAGAGAAGCGTCGGATCGAGATAGTGCGCTTTCGGATCCGACTTGCCGCCGGCGATCACCTTGGCGGGGTCGATGAGCGAGGCCAGTCGATCAACCGCGCGCGCGTTGATGACGCGCGAGTAGTCGGAGTTTGATTTCGGGTCGTTACCGAAGAGCTCGACCAACGCCTTCTTGGCCTCGGCGACGAAGGCGTCCGCGACGGATTCGTGGACATAAGCGTAGCCGGGCGACGTGCACCATTGCCCGCCCCAGGCCATCGCCCCCCAAACGATCTTCTTGGCCGCGTCGGGGATGTTTGCGGTCTCGTCCACGACCGCCGGGTTCATACCCCCGAGTTCGAGCAGAACCGGCGTGAGGGTTTCCGCCGCCGCCCGTGCGACGATCTTTCCGACGAAGCTGCTGCCGGTGAAGAAGATGAAGTCGTTGGGCAGCTTCAGCAGGTCGGTATTCGTCTCCTTACCGCCCGGGACTGCAGTCACGGCGCGGGGATCGAAATATTTCGGGACAAGCTCAAGCAGCACTTCGGTCGTTGCCGGGAGCGCTTCGCTCAGGGTGAGAATGCAAGTGTTGCCGGCCGCAAGCGCGGTGAGCGCCGGACGGATCAGCAGCAGCAACGGTCCGTTGAACGGGCCGATGATCAGCGCCACACCGTACGGTTCTCGGTAGATCATCCCCTTGTGACCGGTCTTGGCCAGGAAGCGCGGCACCGGCGCCTCGACCGGCTTCATCCATTCCTTCAGTTGACTCTTCTGGACTTCCGACTCGCCGGCCGATGCCGCGGTCTCGAATATGTATTCCTGCGAAGCGGTCTTGAAGTCCTTCGCCATCGCCTTCTGGAAGCGCCCCTCGTTCTCCCTGATCATGCGGGCCATGCGGTCGAGCTGATCGACGCGCCATTCGTAGGTGCGGGTAACGCCCGTGCCGAAAAGCGCCTTCTGCGCGTCGAATATTTTCTGGAATTGGTTCATCACGTCCTCACCTGAATGTCAGGATTGCCGTCAGATTTCTGCCTCTCGAGGTCGAAATGCCGTGCGTCTCGCTACTCGATAGGATCGACCAAATCCCGTCTTTCGACGGAACTCCCCTACAATTTGCTCGCCATGATGGCGTTGATGGCGGTGTTGTCCCAATAGCAATCCAGGCGTGTTATCTTGCCGTCCGCGTTGTAGCGAATGATGTACGCATGAGCGATGCGGTCGGACTTGCCTTTGGTTACAAGGTCGGGGACATCCGCAGGCATCGCTCCGCCGAGCAGCGCCTGTACCACGACGATGTTTCCTTCGGCCTCGATCATCTCGTCTACTTCGACTCCGAAATCCGGCACCGCCCCCAGCAAGCCGCGCCAGATTTGTTCAAGGCCGCCTCGGATCGGCATGACGCTTTTCTTGCCATATGGAAGGTACCGTCCTTGCGCGCCGTCTGCGCAAAGAGCCAGCATGCCATCGACATCATGGGCGTCGTAGGCGGCAAAAAACTTCTTGGTGATAGCTTTCACGTCCAGGTCGTTTTTCATACTACCTCCGCAAGGGACACTGGTTGCATTTGCCCCGCCTAAGACATGGTGAGAACCAATCTGAACCGCGCTTTGCCCGCCATCATCTTTGCGTAGGCTTCCGCGGCGCGTTCCAGCGGCATGGTTTCGACCATGGCGGCGACGTCGCTGAGCGCGCTGAACTTGAGTGTTGCATCGCCGGCCGCCGGGGTCCCCGTCAGCGCGCCCTCGACGCCCAGGCTCTTGAACAGCAGTTCAAAAGCTGACAGCTCGATAGGCTCGTCGGTAGCGCCAAGCGAAATCACGACGCCACCGCGGCGCAAGCCACCGAGAGCAGCCGCGACCGCCTTGCCTCCGGAAGCCGTAGCCAACACGATCACCGCGCCCCCAAGCGCCTCGAGCGCTTTGGCGACATCGGTGGTGGAGCCGTCGATATAGTGGTGCGCGCCCAGTTTCTTCGAAAGCTCGGCCCTGTCGGCGCCTTGGTCGATGGCTACCACCTCAAATCCCATGTGGCGGGCGTATTGCACGGCGAGGTGACCCAGCCCGCCGACGCCGAACACGGCGACCAGATCTCCGGCGCGCGCGGGAGAGTTCCGCAGCGCGCTGAAGGTCGTTATGCCGGCGCACAGCAGCGGCGCGGCATCGACCGACGACAGTTCGTCCGGAACAGCCATCAGCCCACTGGCCTTGGCGATCATCACCTCTGCGTAGCCGCCGTCGTGCTGCACGCCGGTGAAAGCTTGGTTGACGCAATTCACAAGGTCGCCATCGCGGCAATACTCGCAATAGCCGCAGCTACCGCCAAGAAAGCCGACGCCGACGCGTTGGCCCACTCTCCAGCCTTCAACGCCGTCGCCGATGGCGTCGATTTTTCCAACAGCTTCGTGGCCGGGCACCCTAGGCCACTCGATCGGCAATAGGCCGGCCACTGTTATGGTATCCGAATGGCACACCCCGCAGGCCTCGACACGGATGCGGACATGGCCCGCGGGCGGATCGAGAAGGGGCTTCTCGGTCAACTCCAGCTTGCCTGGGCTTACGGCCTGCACCGCACGGTAGGTCGAAGCACTTTGCATGATTGCTCTCCCTTATTCAGTTGCCAAAGAGTCGTCCGCAGCGGGCTCGCGCTCGACGACAGACGACATGAACCGACGGGACGAGCGCCGCGCTCCAGCGTCTGGATGGGTACAAAGGCTTCCGTGTGCCATATGGCAGTACCCAACTGGCACTCCCGGAACTTTTTTCAGGCTAAGGGTTGCTGCGTGCGGGCTCTTGTAAAAAGGAAACGTGTTTGGTCAGTTCGATTCGCATCAGGACTTCGGACTAATTTCCTGCTGTCGCCGCCATGCACCCGGGCTGATGCCACGCAGACGCGCATAGGCTTTCGTGAAGTGGCTTTGATCGGCGAAGCCGCAAGCACGCGCGATCTCGGCAAGCGAACGCCTGCGGTCGAGCAACAATCCATGGGCCTCATCAATTCGGCGCCGGAGTAGCCACTGGTGAGGCGACAGACCTGTCGAACGCCGAAACGCGCGGGCAAAATGGCCGGCCGACAACGCGCATTCGCTCGCGACATCCGCAGTAGAAATGTCTCCTCGGAGGTTTGCACTCATGATGTCTTTCGCGCGTCGTTCCTGCCATGTGGCGAGACCGCCTAGCGGGGGCGCGACGACGCTTCTCATGCCTCCGTAGACCTGTGCAACGTGAGTGCCCAAGGCCAGGCTGATATGATCCGCGAAGAGCCGCGACACCTGGTCGGGGCTGTCGAACGCCGGCAAAAGCAGGCGTGTGAGCTCGCCAACGACAGGATCCATGACGCCGACCCCCGGAGTAAACTTCAGATCGGAAATCCTCGGAGCGTCAGCATCGTCCGCGATCGAATCCAGGGTCTTGCGTGACAAGAAATAATTCACGGAGTCGAGAGGGTCGTGGAAATAGAATCGGGGGACTTGACGCATATCGTGGAACACGACGCCGCCTGCACTGAGCGGTTCGGTCCGCGTCGACTTTCCGTCCAGCCAAAGTTCCCGGGAATTCGTCCCGTTTATTTGCATGACGATCATATAGGCGTCTTCGCGGGGCGGCGGGTTGGTCATTTCCTCAGATGGCGCATCAAGCCTGCACCGCGTCGCCGCCAGCGGATTCTTTTGAATGGTCTTGATAACGGGAGTGTGCTCATCGGTCAGCCGCAATATGTGCTGCATTCGGCTGCTGAAGATGTGCCGTTTTGCCATCACGATCACCAACGTCGCCGCCGAAGTGGGGTCCTTATTCTTAGCAATTGGCGGACCCCACGCAGTGGCGGGGACTCTTCAGAAGCGCGCGTTGCCAGCCATCATCGAAGTAAGCTTGCTTGCTTTTGGTCCTTCACGAACCGCTGGCAATCGGACTGAACATGGGGTTGCCGCTCGCCGTCGCGGACGCCGGTACTTCTTCCTGCATCACGTCCCAGTGCTCGGCCAACTTGCCGTTCGCTACGCGGAAAATATCGACTGCGATCATTGGTTTCGGTCCCCAACCGACGTAGCGGCCGTGCACCATCACCAAATCGCCCTCTGCCACGATCATGCCCGGCTCATAGGAAAAATCCTTGCTTAGGCTGGCGATGAGTCCGGGAATGGCGGCTGCCCCGTTTGGAATCGAGGGATTATGCTGGATATAATCCGGCGCAAAATAGCGGTCCACGACGCTTGGATCCCGGTCGATGAATGCACCCGTCAACGCACGAAGGGCTATCTGCTTCACGTTTTCCATAGTTTTCCTCTCCAATCTATCGATAGATAGGCTAACCGATGATTTGACAGCGCGTCAATCTCTATCTATCACTTGATAGGTAGAGATGGACATCAGCGAAGCAATTCTGGATTCGGCCGAAAAGCGCATGCGCGCGGGCGGTTTTCACGCCTGCAGCTTTCGTCAGATCGCCGGCGATGTCGGGATCAAGAGCGCAAGCGTCCATTATCACTTTCCGACCAAGACAAAGTTGGGTAGTGCGGTGGTCGCGCGTTATCAAAAGCGGTTTCTTGCCATGCTCGGCCCGCCGGACGACGAGCGGAGCCTCGCGGCCAAGATCGATGCGATGCGGGCGATCTTTCTCGCGGCCCTGAAGCGCGGCGAAGGAATGTGTCTGTGTGGGATTCTGGGAACCGAAGCGAGGAGCCTCCCGCCGTCCGTCGCGAATGCTGCGCGAGGCTATTTCACTGCCGCCAACGACTGGTTGGCCCGCGCTTTCGAGCGAGCCGGTGTTACGGAGCCGAAGCGCCGGGCGATCGAAACGACGGCGCTCTTTCAAGGTGCGATGCTGCAGGCCGTCTTGCTCGATGACGTCGGTGCCTTTGAAAAGGCCGTGAAGGAATTGCGGCGATCCTTTTAAATTGAGCACATCCGAACGCTCGGAAATGTGGGACGCTATTTCTCGCAGCAACCGATTGCTGCCGCCCTGTTCGGCATCCGTTTTCCACCGGTCGGTATTGATTTTCATGGTTGCTCCGGGAAACGGTCGCCGAACATCGGAAGGCCGCTGCGCGACTGCTCCCGCGTAGCCTCGTCCTGGATGACATCCCAATGCTCAGCGAGTACGTCTCCCTCCATGCGGACGATGTCGGCAACGACCCACGCCGCGGGCAGGCCGTGACCGCTGAATCGTCCGTGGAGGATGACGAAATCGCCGGTTGCAGCTGCAAGGTGGTTCTCATAGCGCAGTGTTGCGGGCAGGTCCTTGACCAGGCCAAAGAGCCCGTTACGGCCAGGCGGAATATGTGCGCTGTGCTGAATGTAACGCGGAGACCAGAAGTGCTCGGCGGCGGCGTAGTCGCGCTTGTTAAAAAGGGTATCGAACGCGGTCAGGGCGGTTTGGACGTGACGGTCAGCGCTAATGTTGACCATGACTACGCTCCCTTGCCAGCGATTGCGGCGTTAGTAGACCATTCGCTATTCGAACGATGTGCCTGTCAGAGTTTCGGAAACGTCCCAGAGCCTAGCAGCGGTTGCCGTGTCGCGCGCTTGGGGCATGATCAGGGCTCTGGCCGGGGCGCCTTTCAGTTCACCATTCCTCCGGGTCCGTAGTAAGCGCCGGGCTGGGCTTCCGGGCTTGTCGCCGCGAACAGGATCGGGCGAGCCCCATCCGGAGCGGACTGACCGAAGAATGGTGCCGCGAAATCCGTGGCAAGCGAGAGAAGACCGCCCGGACCGCTCGCGAACAGACCGGTTCGTGCAAACCCTGGATGGGCGGCAATGCGTGTCAGCTTCCAGCCGGCCGCGTCGCTCCGCCGCTGCAGGTCGAGCGCGAACATCAACATCGCGAGCTTCGATTGCCCGTATGCCTTCCATGGCGAGTAAAGGCGGGCGCCCTGCAGATCACTGAAATCGATGAATCCGGTCCGGTGCGCCAAACTGCTGACGCTGACAACCCTTGGTGCGTCAGCCTGGCGCAATAGCGGCTGCAACCGGGCAGTAAGCGCGAAGTGGCCGAGATAGTTCGTTCCGAACTGCATCTCAAAGCCGTCGGCCGTAATTTGCCGGCGGGGCAGGGCCATGACCCCCGCATTGCAAATCAGGAGGTCAAGGGACTGCAAGGTGTGCATTCGCCGTGCGAAGTCGGCGATCGACGCCAGGCTGGCTAGATCGAGAGGTTCGTAGCTCACATTGGCGCTGGTCGCTTCGCGGCGGATCCTATCGAGGGACGACTGCCCCTTTCGATCGTCTCGACCGGTCAGAATGACCTGCGCACCGGCCTTGGCCAGGGCTATAGCCGTCTCATGACCGAGACCGCCCGTCGCGCCCGTTACGACGGCCACTCTGCCCAGTAACGAAGGGATTTCGACCTGTGTCGAACCAGCCATGAAAGAACCTGCTCAAGGAATCAAATCTCTTGCAGGCTCCGCTTATTTTCTGATTAGCGGGATCTGCAGGTTGGTGGGACGGTTCTGCTCGGTGTCAAAGCCGCGGCCATCGATGTTGCGCGCCCCCCAGAACAGGAGATCGCCTCTGACATAGACGAGATCATACTCCATGAAATTGGTCCCCTCCTTGAGGCCGAAGGGGACGAAGGTCTTGCCGAATATGCTTTGAGACGAGTTGACCGCCCAAGGAGCGTAACCTGCCGACGCGACCTTGTTGAGCACGTCGGCAAATCCCTGCACGAGGGGGGTGACTTCGTAGCTCTCGTCGGCGATGAAATCGACCTTCTGCGCGCCTGCGACGATCGGGTGAGAACCCTGCCACAGCATGTGCCCGCCGATCTTGATCCGTGCGAGCGGCACCGCACCGTAAGGGTCGGCCGAATTGACGACCTCCAGTTCAAACCGGTCGGAGGGGAGATACTTGAAGGTGCGCTTGAGGTAGAACGGCTTGAGCGGGCCGTCCGGATTTTTGCTCGGCCGGACCTCCGGTGCGATGCTCTCCCAGTCTCCAAGCAGCGTTTCCTTGATCTTCGCGATGTCTGCGTCCATGCCGCTTGCTCTCGTCTGGTTTGTGGGGGACTGCGCCGCGGCCTCGCCAAATCCCGCCGTGACCAGCAGAAATAACAGCGACGCCCGAATGGCTTTACACATGTTCACGCTCCAATAGGGCAACGCCTTGGACTTCGCGCCGGGCCCCACGGATCAGGGCCGCAGCACGCTCTCTGCCTGCCAGGCAGACCATGCGTACAGAGTCGCTTGCTATAGAGAGCGCTGGTAGCCGTGAAAAAGACTTTGTAAGCTGGCCCCATGCTTGCGAGACATGGGAGGCTACGATGGAGTTACGACATCTGCGTTATTTCATCGCCGTCGCTGATGCGGGCAGCCTGACTGTTGCCGCCGAAAAAACCCTCAATACGTCCCAGCCTTCTCTCAGCCGGCAGATACGAGATCTCGAACAGGAAGTCGGCACTCAATTAATGACCCGCAGCGCTCAAGGCATTGAGCTTACGTCGGCGGGCAAGGCTTTTCTGGATCACGCTCGAATGGCGCTGCTTCAGGCAGATGCAGCCAAGGAAGCGGCCCTTCGCGCGGCTCAACCTCCGAAACCTACCTTTGCCCTCGGATTCATGTCAGGTGCCGAAATCGGCTTGCTGCCTGAAGTGACCGGCGTTCTTCGCGAGGAGTTTCCCGGTATCGATCTCCGTCTGTCGAGCGACTATTCTCCTGTGCTCGCGAAAGCCTTGATCCGGCGCAAGCTCGATGCGGCTTTCATCCGACGGGAGGAGCACATGGAAGACCTGGCTTGCACGCGCGTGCGTACTGATCCTCTGGTGTTCGTGTTTCCGAGTGACCACCGCTTCTCCACGCAAGCGACTGTTGCGCCGGAAGATATCGGGGATGAAGTGTTCTGTCTTCCGTCCAAAGCAGCCCCTGCGGTCCGCCGTGCCGTTTTGGAATATTTCGACCGAGCCGGTGTCGATCTCAAGCCGGAACATGAAGTCCACAATGTCGTTCATGCAATATCTATGATCACATCGACACGTGCGGTCATGCTGCTGCCGGCGTACACGAAACGGTATCTGCCTGAATCAATAGCCACACGTCCGGTGAGGGGGGAGGCGCCGACCGTTGACTTGGTCATCGCGCACCACAAGGCGAACAAATCACCGATCGTGAAACTGCTTATCTCCAGCGTCGGCAAGCTTGGCGGGACGCCATCTTGAGCGCGCGTCCATGGACGGCGGACCGAGTCACATGAAATTTCGTGGTCGTACTGCGGAATAATCGACCTCATCGCACTTTTTGGTTTTGACCGAATCCAGAGCGCAACAGCGATAGAATTTGCTTTGCGATCACTGCCGGCGCGTCGTCTCTTTCCTTCTTGAACCAGAAAAGCGTCCACGAAAGCGCGCCAATCATGGTCAGGCGAAGATACTGTCTGTTGATATCGCGGCTCAGCGGCAGATCGTCGATGAGACGGATGAATATGCTTTCGTACTCGTCGCGCAGCGCGATGACGCGATCCTTGATGCTTTCGGGGTAGTGCCAGGGCGGCATCACGAACAACGCCTGGTTCGCCCGCCGCCAGTCCAATAGGCCGGAGACGTGAGCCACGCAGGCTGTCTCAAGGCGTTGCCAGGGATCGGTTACGGGCGCGATCGCCTCGTTGACCCGGTTCAGGAGCTCGATGCCGCCTTTCTCCCAGACCGCCCACAGCAATTCTTCCTTGGATCCGAAGTGATAGTACATCGAGGCCGGCTGCATTTTGGCGGCGGCGGCGATGTCGCGCATGGATGCGCCATCGAATCCCTGTTTGTTGAAGAGGGTCTCCGCGACGGAAATAATCCGCTCCCGCGCCTGCATGCCTTTCGTAAGGCCGTCCCGGGGCGGGGCTACCTCCTTGTTGGCGCGCTGTTTTTTCGGCTTCGTCGTCAATTTAGAGGCCATGATACTTTTCGCTCTCTTGCGGCATTTATTTTCTAACGAACGTTCGGTAAGTTAAAAACCTAACGACTGTTCAAAAACAATAGCAACTGAACTTTGAATGAGGAAGCGATGCCCGTACCGGTTCGGCTGGATAAGTACATTGAGACCGACAAACAGCGGCACTTTTCCCGCGATTTCATGATCGGTTGGGCAAACTACGAGACGTGGGAGCAGGCGACCGTCGGCGAGTCCGGTCCCGCGCTGCGCACGTTTGAGATCATCGAAGAAGACATTGTGTCG
Source organism: Bradyrhizobium sp. Ash2021 (assembly GCF_031202265.1). Taxonomy (NCBI): domain Bacteria; kingdom Pseudomonadati; phylum Pseudomonadota; class Alphaproteobacteria; order Hyphomicrobiales; family Nitrobacteraceae; genus Bradyrhizobium; species Bradyrhizobium sp. Ash2021. The sequence continues at coordinate 1,895,854 of NZ_CP100604.1, forward strand.
TACAACCGCGCCTGCGGCGAAACCGATCCGCTGATGATCGATCCGGCCTATGCCCGGCAAAACTCCCCGACGGGTGAGGTCTTGCAGCATCCAGTCTTCGTGACCACGATTGCCTTCTACAGTCTCGGCGAGAAGGGCATCGGAACCTGGATTCGCACGCCCGGCGCCCGCAACCCGCAGCAGCGCATCGAAATCGTCGAGGCGTTCCGTTACGGCGAGGTGATCACGACGACCGTCACCACGGCGGACAAGTTCGTCCAGAGAAACAAGCCGTATCTCCAGATGCTTCTCGACTTCCGCAACGAAAAGGGCGTGCTCAAGGCGCGCTGGTGGTGCTCGCTGATCCTTCCCCAGACGCAGGCCGATGTTGCCCGCTTCGCCAACGCTTGATTGAGGATTTTCAGATGACAGTTCCGACCTTCAGCCAGATTGAGTCTGGATATGAGTTCGCGGTTGTGAAGCAATCCTACGTTCAGTCGGCGATCGACCAATATGCGCTGGCTTCGCTCGACATGAATCCGGTCCACACCAACGAGGAATGGGCCTCTCGCGCCAAGGTGTTCGGCATTCCCGAGACGGTCGGGCACGGCATGATGACGATGTCGACCTTGACCTCGGTCGTCACGCGCGTGTGGGGCGTCGTCAACAAGCAGGGCGGTAGCGTTCGCTTCGTGGATGCAAAATTCACCAAGCCCGTGAAGGTCGGCGAAACCGTGACGGCGACCGGAAAGGTCAGGCGCAAGCACCACTACGGACCAGGCAAGAACTGGGTTCAGATCGCCATCGAGGCAAAGGACTCGACCGGAGATCTGATCGGCCTTGCCGAAGTTGGTTACAACTTGCCCGATTAAGCCGTGGTGGGGTCCGAGGTCGGTCGGGCCCCCTTCACCGCGACGGGTTTCGTCGACGGGAGACTGAACGGCCGTTCGAAATAATAACAGAGAACATCGAGGGAGTGAGCATGCCGAGCCGGATTGGCGATGCGCTACGTTGGTACGCGACGTATACGCCGCAAAAGACAGCGATCATCTCCGCCGAAGGTGAGCAGTCCTACGCGCAGCTATGGTCGCGCGTGTGCCGCCTGGCCAATTCTCTTTCGAAAAGAGGCATTAATCCCGGCGACCGGATCGCGCTGCTGCTGCAAAACAGCGGTCGCTATCTCGAACTCTATCAGGCGGCCGCCGTGCTCGGCGTCGCCGTGGTGCCTCTCAATTTTCGCTTCGTTGCCAGTGAAGTCGAATATGTCGTCAATCACTCCGGCGCAAAGGCATTGGTGTTCGATTCGGCATTCATGCCGACCGTTGACGCGCTGCGGGACAAGCTACCTTCGATCGGCAGCAACTACATCGTGACCGATGGAGACGGCGTGCCGCGGGTTCATTCGTATGAGCGCCTTGTCGAGGCCGGCCTTGAAGTCGATCCCGCCGTACCTGCCGATCTCGACGCATGCTATTTTCAGGGCTACACCTCGGGTACGACCGGTTTCCCGAAAGGGTGTGTCAATCCGCACCGCGAATTTGCCGATTGTCTGCGGCGGATGGCCACGATCTATGGCATCACCCCGGACGACAGAGAATTCGTGGCGGCTCCCTTGTTTCACGAGGCGCCGGCGTTGTTCGCTCTGCTCCAGTTGTTCCGGGGCGGAACGGTCATCGTCACCGGCGACAGCACGCCGGCGAATGTGTTCGGGCTCATCGACAGGCATCAGGCCACATGGACCTTTATGGTCCCCACCATGTGGGCGCTCATGGTTACGAGTGAAGAGATTGACCGGTTCGACCTCGGGTCGCTGCATTCGGTCATCAGTGGAGGTTCTCCGCTTCTCACCCATACCAAGGACGCCTTGATCAAAAGGCTCCCCAAGGCGGGGCTCAACGAATTCTACGGCGGAACGGAGGTCGGTCTGGTGACCAACCTTGACCCTTCTGACCAGGGGCGCAAGGTTCGCTCCGTTGGCAAGCCGGTGATCGGCATGTTCGTCGAACTGCGCGATGAGGACGGAAAGTCCGTCGCGCAAGGCGGCATCGGGGAAATCAATATCGGCGGCGCGACGCTGATCCGGGAGTACTTCAATAATCCGCAAGCGACGGCGGGCGCACGAAGCGGCAGCTTCTTTACGCTCGGCGACATGGGCCGCTTTGACGAAGAGGGTTTTCTCTACATCGTCGACCGCAAGAAAGACATGATCATCAGCGGTGGCGAAAATATCTTCCCGAACGACATCGAGGATGTTCTTTACAAGCATCCCGCCGTGCATATGGCGGCGGTCGTGGGGGCCCCGGATCCAACCTGGGGCGAAATCGTCGTGGCTGTCGTGACGAAGAAGCCCGGCTACTCTGTCAGCGAGACCGATCTCATCGCGCACTGCAAGGGATCATTATCGAGTTTCAAAGTGCCGAAGAGAGTCGATTTCGTCGAGCAACTGCCGATGTCGTCCTTCGGGAAAATACTAAGACGAGAGGTGCGTAGTCCCTATTGGGAGACGCAGGGCGTAAGGGTCTAAAAATCTAAATAGAAAGGTGGCCAAGCACTTGAAATGATGTCCGGACATCCATATACCATCCATGCAGATGGCATACGGATGTTGACACGATGGCGAATAATGTCCAGGAACTTCGGCCCAAGCCGCCCGAAAACGAAAAAATCACGATTAATCTTGGCTACGTCGACCTTGGTCACGTCGATCTGATGGTTCAGGAAGGGTTCTACTCGAACCGTACCGATTTCATCAGGACGGCGATCCGGAACCAGCTCGAACGTCACGCCGACGTCGTAAAGCAGTCAAGGGCCCGAAAAAGCCTGGATCTCGGTCTGCGGAACTACGGCCGCGAGGATCTCGAAGCGGTGCAGCGAGCCGGCAAGATGCTGCACATCAATGTTCTGGGCCTTGCCAGCATCTCTCAAGACGTCACGCCCGAGCTTGCGCGCTCCACCATTGCCTCAGTCTCCGTGCTGGGAGCATTCCATGCCAGTCCGGCAGTCAAGGCCGCTCTCGCCGACAAGATACGGTGAAGGCGATGCTGAACCAGGACATCATTCGGGAGGCGACACGCCTTACGCGAGCGGGCCAACTCGTTGAAGCGACCGCGCTCCTTCAGCGCATGCTTGGCGGGGATAGTGCGCCAGACACGCCATCGCGCAGCGGCAGCGGCATCGCTCTTACAGGACGCGAACCGTTAATCATTGACGCAAAGGCCAATCGCATAGAGGAGACGGATAATCATCCGCAATTAGAGCCAGCAACCTCTCAACCGCGCAGGCTCTGGGCGTTACTGGATCGCAAAAAGGGGCGCTCTGGGATCGGACTGCCTGGTGTGATTAAGCGCGCCCCGCTGTCCACACCGGACATCGTGCCGGAGGGCGCCCGGTTTATTGAAAGCATGTACAGCAGTCCCGCGGGAAGTCGTGCCTACAGGCTCTTCATCCCGAGCCGCTATCAGGAGCGACCGCTTCCTTTGGTCGTCATGCTTCACGGCTGTAACCAGTCGCCGGATGATTTCGCCGCTGGCACGAGGATGAATTTCATCGCTGAGGAACAAGATTGCTTCGTGGTCTATCCTGCTCAGCCCAGCCAGGCAAACCAAGCTAAATGCTGGAACTGGTTTCGCACAGCTGACCAGCAGCGAGGCAGAGGTGAACCCTCGCTTATCGCGGGCATTACTCGCCAAATCATGGATGACTACTTGGTTGATCGTAAGCGCGTCTACGTTGGGGGACTGTCGGCCGGAGCGGCTGCGGCGGCTGTTATGGGAGCAACATACAACGATCTGTACGCGGCAATCGGCATACATTCTGGCCTTGCGTGTGGGGTTGCCACGGACCTTCCCTCTGCGCTTGTCGCGATGCGACAAGGCGGGCCCAATCACAAGGTAATTTTTGATGACCGACCATCTGTCCCGACCATTGTCTTTCACGGCGATCGCGACACTACCGTGCATCCAGGCAACGGCGGTCAGATTCTTGAGCAGTCCGTGAGAGCAGTGAGCACACAAAAGACGGTGTATAGCGGGCAAGTACCCGGAGGGCATGCCTATACCCGAACGATCCTGAGCGACGCGAGTGGACGCGGAATGTTGGAGCACTGGAATATCCACGGAGCCGGACACGCATGGTCCGGAGGCAGCCCTGCGGGCTCCTACACTGATCCGCGAGGACCGGACGCAACAAGGGAAATGCTTCGTTTTTTCCTCCAGCATTCGCTTCCGGACGAGTAAGGCCGCCTCAGTCGACGGCGACGGACTTGCCGGAAGGCGGCCGTTTTCTTCACAAGCCTTACGGGCGCGAGCAGGGTGGATGAGTGTGCCGCGACAAACTGAGTGCAATATAGTTTATGCTGCTACTCGCCCTTTACCCCTGATGTCGGCTTTTGGCAGATAGTTTTGAAAAAGTCTTCCTCGGGTAAAAGCCGAATTGTTCTAGCGCCGCTGATGCGTTTCCTCCGCTGGGGTTTGTGTGACCACGTCATTTTACAGAAAACGATGACCGCCAGCACGAAGCCTGGCGGATCTTGCATAGCGTCCGCGGTCGTCTTGAAGGGACTCATGCACCCTTGGTCAACGCGACGACGAAATCCACAAAGGCGCGCACTTTCGCCGGCGGCAACCGTCGCGATGGATAGAAAACGTAAAGCGGAAAGCGCTCACCGCTCCAGTCGGGAAATAGCTCCATCAGTCTGCCGTCGCGCAACCCTTCGGCACCGAGTTCGAGCATCTGTGCAACGCCTAGGCCGGCATGGCACGCCGCCAACAACGCGCCCGCGTCATTCAATGTCAGACGGCCGGCGGCCTGCACCGCCAGAATTTTTCCTTTGCGCCAGAATTCCCAGGCAAACGGCCGGTCGGTCGCCGGATCGCGAAACATGATGCATTCGTGCTTTATCAGATCCTGCGGGCGCGCCGGCCGGCCGTGGCGCGCGAGATAGCTAGGCGCCGCGCATGTCACGACGCGGGTGTCGGTCAGCCGCCGCGCCACAAGAGCGGACGGCTCGGGCTCGCCGAAACGGACCGCGACGTCGAACCCCTCGGCGACCAGGTCGCCGAGCCGGTCGCGCACCGTGAGGTCCACCGACAGTTCGGTGTGGGCGTCAAGGAAGGCGACAAGGCTGGCGCCAAGATCGAGCCGCGCAAACATCGGATCGACCATGATACGCAGCCGCCCGCGCACAGTGACAGACGCACGCGCAGCATCGCTCGCGGCCTCCTCCAGTTCGGTAAGCAGGGGACCAACGCGCGCGTAGAAGCGACGGCCCTCGTCGGTGAGCGTCACAGCACGCGAGGTGCGATCAAGCAGGCGCACGCCGACACGCTGTTCGAGTCGCGCCACGGCGCGGCTGACGCCGGACTGTGTGAGGCCGAGCACGCCGGCCGCGCGCACGAAATTGCCGGCCTCGATCACGGCGGCCAGCACGCCGAGCCCGCTCAGCAGGCGGCTATCGAATGGCGGATCCAAAGATGACTCCTTGTCATGCTCAGGATGACAAAGATGCGCTCGCCGCAATGAAAGTCCAGCCCTATCTTGCGCTTACGCGGAAGGTTTTCAGAGATAACAGGAGATGGATATGACCTTGAAGGACAAGCGCATCGTGATTCTCGGCGGCACATCCGGCATCGGCTTGGCGACCGCACAGGCCGCCGCGCAGGATGGTGCCACGATCGTGGTAGCCTCGAGCCGGCAACGCAGTGTCGACAACGCGCTCGCAACCCTGCCCGCCGGCACCGAAGGCCACGCTCTCGATCTTTCGAACGAGGAGGCGGTACGCGGCGTGTTCGACCGGATCGGCGCATTCGACCATCTGGTCTTCACCGCCGGCGAAACGCTGCAACTCGGCGAATTTGCGGACACCTCGCTCGACCAGGCGCAGCAGGCGTTCAATCTGCGCTTCTGGGGTGCGTTCGCGGCGGCAAAATATGCCGGCAAGTTGATCCGGCCGGGAGGCTCTATCGTTCTCACCACGGGAATCGCGAGCCTGCGCCCACGCAAGGGATGGACGGTGGCGGCGAGCATCTGCGGCGCGATGGAAGCGCTCACACGCGCACTCGCGATCGAGCTTGCGCCGGTTCGGGTCAATGCAGTCTCGCCCGGGGTGGTCAGGACCGCACTGTGGAGCAATATGTCCGAGGCCGATCGCGACGCGATGTATCGCGACATCGGCGCGACCCTTCCGGTCGGCCGCGTCGGTGAAGCATCCGACATCGCACAAACCTATGTCTACTTAATGCGCGAAGGCTTCGGCACCGGTCAGGTCATCGTCGTGGACGGCGGAACCGTGCTGGTGTGAATGTCTCCCGATTCCGAAGTTCGCAAAACTGTGCAGCACGCGCTGATACGAGCTTCGGAATCAAAGGAACGCCTCCGTGTTGAGTGCCGCTATCCTGCGGCTTCCAAGATGAGTTGGGCAATTTCGTCGGGATGAGAGATCAACGAGAGATGGCTCGCCTTCACTTCGATCGTCTTGGCGCCCATCCGCTTGGCCATGAAGCGTTCGAGATCGGGATTGATCGTCCTGTCTTCCGTGGAAACGGCATAGAAACTCGGCTTCGACCGCCAGGCCGCATGCGTCGTCTTGCCGGTGAGCAGAGCTTTCTGAAACGGCTGCTGGACCGCATAGAGGATCTTCGCCTTTGCTTCCGGCAGGTCGCCCGCGAAATCGCGCAAGAACGCAGCCTCGCTGAGACGTCCTTCGTCGCCGTCGAAGACAATTCCGGCGGACGCCGGTGGCGTCGGATATGTCTTGGCCAACGCCGTGTAGTCCTCGCCCGCATCCGGCGCCCGCGCCGCCACATAGACAAGAGCCGACACGTTCGGATGCATCCCGGCCTCGGTCACGATCATTCCGGAGAAGGAATGCCCAACCAGGACCGTCGGACCATCCTGCCGCGCCAGCACGCGCTCTGCCGAGGCCACCGCTTCAGGCAGCGTTGTCAGGGGATTTTGCACGGCTGTGGCATTGAGCCCCGCTGACTGCAATCGTGTGATCACCTCGGACCAGCATGACCCGTCGGCGAACAGGCCGTGCACAAGGACGACGTTTCGGGCTTTCGGCGCGGGTTGCGCCGCGGCGGTTCCCAGGAAAAAAGTGCTCGCTGCCCCCGCAGCCGCCATGCTCACGAATGTGCGTCGGTTCATCTGGATACCTCTGTGATAGCTTTCGACGTGCCTTTTCCTGCATCTATATTCTGAAGCAAGAGGCGGATTGTTACGCTACGTCACGGGGTCGTGATTCCGCGAAAACGGCGACCGGCCGCCGCGATTATTTCAGTTGCGTATTTGCGATCGGCATGATGGAGGCGACATGCCAGCCCTTTGCATCGCGAACGAGCGTCTGGCTGATCAGAAACTTGTTGTCCTGCGATGGCTGGCCTGGAAGGCCTCGCGTGAAAACGATCGGGACAAGAATTTGCATCACGTCGTCTGAGATCGCGGTCGCGCGAAATTGTGACATGTCGGGTTCGAGATGCCATGTGCCCTGGTAGTATTCCTTGAAACGTTCGGCGACGGCGTCGGGCCCTCTGGTCTCGACGCCTCGCCCGAACCAAAGCATGTGGGGCGAATTCCAGAGCATGGCTTTCACGTCGCTCACGTTATGGGCATTTTGCGCGGCGACGAATTTGCCAAAGAACGTGCGTGCCTCGGCCTCATCAGCGGACGCATGTCCACCTGGCGCTATCATTGCGACAAGAAGAAACGCGACTCCGGCCAAACGATAGCGCATCTATCGACTCCTATTAATGATAGTCATCATGATTATATTCATGATAGCTGTAATGTATAGAGTCAAGGGGTTCGGAGACGCACACATGAAAGTGAGCAGAGAGCAGGTCGTTGAACATCGGGCACGGATCTTGGCCGCCGCGGCGCGCCTGTTCCGGCTGCGCGGCTTCGACGACGTCACGGTAGCGGAGGTCATGAAAGACGCCGGTCTGACGCATGGCGCCTTTTACGGGTACTTTTCTTCGAAGGACGCGTTGATCGCAGAGGCTGTCGGCCACGCGCTGCCCCCGGCTCCGGACAGGGCCAGTCCGCGCCGTCCGGCGGCGCAATATGCCGACGGCTATCTCAACGTTAAGCACCGCGATGACCGGGCAACCTCTTGTCTGTTCTCGAGCCTGGGAACGGAAGCCGCGCGCGGCTCAGCCGAACTCCGACACAGCATGACCGAGGCCATCCGTCGCCGGATCGGTCATCTCGGTTCCGAGGCAGAGGGTGACACGCCTCGCGAAAAGCGGCGCGCGGCGATTGCGGCCTGGTCGGCCATGGTCGGCGCAATGGTACTCGCCCGTATCGTCGACGATGAGAAGCTGTCGAAAGAAATCCTGAGCGAGACGCGGGCTTCTCTTCCTCTCGTGCAATGAAAAGCCAGCCGACCGCTCTGTGGGGGATATCAACTTCGAGGAGACCAGGGACATGTCGTAGGACTCGGGTATGAATTTTGTGTTTGCCATGAGTCTCGCTTAGGCCGGGAATTTATCGCCGAACATCGGGAGGCCGCTGCGCGGTTGTTCACGCGTGGCCTCGTCCTGGATGACGTCCCAATGCTCCGCCAGCACTCCGTCCTCTATGCGAACGATGTCGGCGACGATTCACGCGGCCGGCATGCCATGACCGCTGAACCGCCCATGAAGTATGACGAAATCGCCGGTCGCCGCCGCAATGTAGTTCTCGTAGCGCAGCGTCGCGGGCAAGCTCTTGACCAAGCCAAAGAACCCGTCGCGGCCGGGCGGAATATGAGCGCTGTGCTGGATGTAACGCGGAGACCAGAAGCGCTCCTTGGAAGCGTAGTCGTGCGTGTGTTCCCCGTCAGCATTTTTGCGCCGCCCGCTCCGCGATCATAATCGTCGGGGCATTTGTTTTACCGCTCGTTATGGTCGGCATGATCGACGCGTCCGCGACGCGCAGATTTTCCACGTCATGAACACGGGTCCACGACGGCCCCCTCATGGACGCCCATGGCGCAAGATATTGCGCGCAACATATTCACTCACTCCGGCCTTCCCAGAGGGAATCTCTCCGGTCTCTCGCTTGCGCCATTCAGACAGTCCGGCCGTTAACCCGATCGCACGGCAATGTTCAACTGCTGCGCACAGTGCGGTAAGATCGGCTCCCGCGGAAAGATAGTTCGGATCGATCAGAAGCGGCGCGTTTATATCGGCGCAGGTGATCTTGATGCGCCCGCGGCTCTGCGTCCTGAGAAGCCCAAGCCCTATCGAAAAAGCCTCATTCGGCTTGATTTGGGGAACACCCACCACAGCAGCGCCAAGCAGAGCATGTACATCCGGTGTCGAGGCTTCCTTTGTGCTTCGAAAGAAAAGCTGGCTCTCGGCGCGGGATGCGGCTGCCATCGGTGCCTTCGTTTCGGCGACGAAGGCCGTGATGAATGGATGATCTTGAAGACCCCATAGCGGCGAAGTTCTTCGGCATTGCCGACGCCCGAAAGCATGAGCAGCCGGGGTAACTCGATCGCTCCGGCGCACAGGACGGTTTCCCTATCGGTATTAACCTCAAATTGCTCCGTCCCAATCCTAAACCGGATCCCTGTGCAACGGCTCCGCTGGAAGGAAAGTGCATCAACGCGCGCACGGGTCAGCAAAGTCAGGTTCTGCCGTTCAAGCGCAGGGAGCAGGTAGCCGCGGACAACACTGAAGCGCCGGCCATCCTTGATATTGAAATCCATGAAACCGGCACCATCGCGTAAGGGCGCATTGACACCCTCCAAGACCTCGTGCCCCATTTCCTCACCAGCCTTGAGGAAACTTACCGTCAGCGGGCTAGTCTCAGCGACTGGCCCGACATGCATGGGGCCGTGAGACCCGCGCTCGCCGCTGGAGGTTTGCCGCGCGCAGGTCTCGATGCTCTTTGAGACCGGCCGCAGGCTCGCATAGTCCCAGCCCTGATCGCCCGCATAGGCCCATTGATCGAAATCGGCGGCGTGTCCCCACACCCAGATCATCGCATTGATGCTGCTGGATCCCCGATGACTTTCCTCCGGGGCCAGTCGATGACGCGCCCTGCGGCTTGGGCCTGCGGTACTGTGCGATTGGCCCAATCGGCATCGGTTCCGAAATTGGCTGGCCAGAGCGCCGAGGGTTTGCAGAGCGGGCCGGCTGATATCGGCGCCCCCCGCCTCAATCAGCAGGACGCGGCAGGCAGGATCTTCGGAAAGTCGGGCCGCGATCACGCAGCCTGCGGAACCGGCCCCCATTACGATATAGTCATAGGAAGCCTCGATGTTGCGTCCGCCCTGGCCCTAACTTGGGGAGACGCCATCGCGCGATCGGCCATTGCGGCCGCGAATGCCGATCCAATGCCGATTGCCGATGCGAGCTGGAGGAATCCACGCCGCTCGATCTGGCCAGCGGCGCCTCGCTTCACAAGGTTGGCCAGAACGTGTTTCTGCTGGTCATCGCAGTCGCTCGCGTTAGGCGGAATCTTTTCGCCGCTCATCGTCTTCTCGCTGACATGATGGGATGAAAAGCGGCTTTGAAGCCGCTGTCATAACGATCTCCTCAATAGCTAGGAGTCGTGCTGGCGTAAAAACTCGGTAGCCAAGGACAGAAATTCGTCGGCCGCCTCGAAGTATGCCAGATGCCCGGCACTGATCTGTCGGCACATTGAACCGGGAATGATCGCAGCCAACTCGGGCGTCTGCGTGACGATCTGATCGTAAGCACAGTTGATTACAAGCGTGGGACTTGTAACGTTCTCGGCTTGTCGGCTCACATCGACAGCCAGATCGAGCTCGATTTGACGTGCGATCCCCTCCCAATTGGCGAGAGGCACGTAGCCTTTGATCATGTCCTCGATCGTCGAGGCGCCCGCGTTCGAAACAAACGCCGGCGTGAGTCCGGAGAGCAAGAGTAGCCTGAGAAATGCGTCGCGGTTGGTCCGGAGCAAGTCAAGCCAGAGCTCGAATTGAAGCTTGAGCCGCGGCTCTGCGCCCCGCGAAAAGCCGGCGACCACAATGAGTGATCGGACCAGATCCGCGGAACTGGCTGCAAGCTGAATTGCGATCGCCGCTCCGAGGGAATGACCGATTAGATCGAACCGGCTCACGCCGGCCGCGCCGGCCACCTCCCTTACCTGGCGCGCAAGTTTTTGCAGGCTAAGTGCGCTGCCATCATCCGTCGTGTCTCCGGAGCCCGAGTAGTCCAAACTGATCACGGTCCGGTGTTTGCCGAGCTCTGCGATCACCGGACCCCAATGCGCATCCAGCGCGGCCGTACCGTTTACGAGTACGACAGCGGGACCTTGCCCGTGCACTCGATATGCGACGCGCGCACCATCGACGTTTACCGCTTTCGTTGTTGCCGCCATCGTCATCCTTTAAACTCCGTAGTTGGATTTCCGTGTGAGCGTCGTGCTCGTCGCCGCATTGCGAATGTTAGGCGCCGCTGCGGTGCGCCCGGCCTGTCGCGATGCAACGCTCCGCGGCTATTTGAGCTGGGTGTTTGCAATCGGCAGGATGGAAGCGACGTGCCAACCATCTGCATCGCGAACGAACGTTTGGCTGATGAGAAAGGTGTTGTCTTGAGGCGGTTTGCTGGAAGGCCGCGCGTGAAAACGATCGGGACAAGAATCTGCATAACATCGTCCGAGATCGCCGCTACGTGAAACTGCGACATATCGGGTTCGAGATGCCACGTGCCCTCGTAATACTCCTTGAACCGAGCGGCGACCGCATCGCGTCCTCTGGTTTCGCCGCCGCGCGAAAACCAGAGCATGCTCGGCGAATTCCAGAGCATGGATTTCACATCGTCCGCGTTATGCGCATTCTGCGCAGCAACGAATTTTGAAAAGAAGGCCCGTGCCGCGGCTTCGTCCACGGCAGCCCGATGCAACTGTCATGAGGACAACGAGAGGGGCTGCCCGACCGGAGGATAGCGCATGGGGCGCGCAAATCGCCGTAGCATCGCAGCGATTAATTGTTCACGTTTAACCTCGCTTCGTTTCAGCGCCGGCTTCGGCGAGCGCGTCCGCGCATCATCGTTGCCGGTTGACCCAGGTAGCGGCCGCGGCGCGGCCGGAATCTGCATTCGCCGAAGTGACCCCGCCGGGTGCCGGCTTTCGGTTAAGCCGCGTATCGCGCCGCCAGCGCGCCATTCATCAGGCCGCCGACCAGCACTTGGCGCGTCTTCTGGTGATCATCCCAGACGGCCTGGTCAGGCAACGAAGGGAAAACCCAGTTCTCGCCCCGATCCAGCCCCTTCAGCGCCGCGTCCACCAGCTGTTGCGGCTTCATCACCGCGCCGACGGGAAGATTGCTGACAGGCAGTCCGGCCTTGTTCCAGAAGTCGGTGTCGACCGCCGGCGGAATGACTACCTGCACAAGGACGCCTTTGCCTGCAACCTCGCCTTGCAAGGCTTGCGAAAAGCTCACGACGTAGGCCTTGGAAGCATTGTAGACGCCGAACTCGGGCCACGGATGGAAGGCCAGCACGGATGCGACATTGACGATGGAACCGGTGCCGCGCGCCAGGAAGCCTGGCAGCACTGCGCGGGTGAGACGAGTCAACGCGGTAATGTTAACCGCGGTCGTCTCATCCAATGCGTCAGAACTCAGCGCGGCGAATGGACCGAAGCTTGCGGTGCCAGCGTTGTTAATCAGGGCGGTGATTGTCGGATCGCTCGAGATCCGCGCCTCGACGCGCGCCAGATCCTCCGCCTCGGCAAGGTTGGCGACGAGGGTGTCCACTTTGACATCTGTTCTTTGCTTGACCGCTTTGGCGACCACGTCGAGCGTCTTCTGTTGACGGCCGACGAGGAGCAGGTCGTGCCCCCGTTCGGCCAAGCCGGCAGCGTACAGGGCGCCGATGCCGCCCGTAGCTCCGGTCACCACCGCCGTTCTTTTTCGATCAGACACTCGAAGTCTCCTATTTGCCGATTTGGAATAGTAGCATATGCCACCTATTATTAGTGGCATAGGCTACTTATGCAAGCCGGCTACAGGGGACATCATGGGAAGGTGAAAAGTCGTGATCACGCCGCACGGCGCCACCTGCAGGTATGCGTGTTGGCATATGCCACCACTTCCTCGGCGCTCCCCGAGCGCTATAATTCATGTCGTGACTACGGAGATCGGCCGTGAAAAACGACATTAAGCCCCGTGCGACCAAGACCACTGCAGGGGCGGAAATGCTGAGCTACTGCAACAACGCTTCGCTTCGCAAAGCCGCTCGACGTCTGGGAAGGCTCTACGACGCCGTGTTCGAGCCGAGCGGCCTGAAGGCAACCCAGTTCAGCTTGCTCACCCAAATTTATGATCTCGGCAGTCCGACCATGGCGGGGCTCGCCAAGAGTCTGCTGATGGATCTGTCGGCTATGCGCCATTCCTTGGGTCCGCTGATGCGCGATGGCTTGGTGAGGCTTCGGGTCGAGCCAGAAGACCGCCGGGTCAAGCGGGTAGTTCTCACGCCCGCCGGGGTGGCGAAATTCGAAGAGGCGATGCAGCTTTGGCAAAAGGCGCAAGGCCGTTTTGAAAAGGCGTTCGGTTCCGCGCGCGCGGCGAAACTTCGCTCTGAGTTGAAGTTCTTGACTTCCGAAGGATTTGGCGACGCCTTCTAACCGACTGCGATAAGCCTCGAGCTTGGAGCGCACCATGTCGGCTAGTGGCGGCGTAGCTCCGACCTAATCTCTGAAGGAAGCGACACTATGACCACGATTTCTGCGAGAAGCGATGTAATGACCCTGATCAATGTGTTCACGGTTGACGTGGAAAACCAGCGACGGCTCGTTGAACTTCTAATCGAAGCCACGGAGGTTGTGCGTCGGGCACCAGGCTTTGTTTCTGCCAGCCTCCATCGCAGCACTGACGGGACGAAGGTCACGATGTATGCACAATGGCGGAGCATCAACGATTATCAGGCAATGCGTCAGGACCCTGTCCCTCTTCCTTTCCTTCAGGAAGCGCTAACGATCGCCAAGTTTGAACCCGGCGTCTACGAGGTAGTGCGGACCTTCACACCCGCCGGCGAACCAGATTAAAGCGATTACGCTTGGGTCCGCTTTGCGCCAAATAGCTATCGTTCAGCTATCAGAAGCAAACCTGACCTTCGTCGGCTGACAATTTCGGCCTAAGCTCCTTCGCCGCATACTCGACAAAAGCCCGGGTTGCCGGCGCCATCCGGCGTCGGCTCGTGAATACCATATGGACGATGCTGTCCGGCGCACGCCACGCCGGCAAGATGTGCACCAAGCGCCCGGTGGCGAGAGCTTCACGGGCATGGATCTTCGGTAGCAGCGCGATCCCCGCTCCACCCAAGGTCGCCTCCAGAAGAACTTGTAGGTCGCTAAAGGCAAGCCTCGGTATGAAGTCTACAAAGGCCTCTTCGCCGTCCTCGCGCCACAGAGTCCAACGCTCATCGATCACTTCATCCCGGCCAGCGAGCAGCGGCCCGTTTGGAAGATCAGTCACCGCGCAGACCGGCGCACGTCGCAATAGATGCGCCGGTTGCGCGACGAGAATCCGCCTGCTTACGCCGAGCTGCTGGACCACGAGATCTTGATCTGTGTCCAACCGTTCGCGTACGCGAATCGCGACGTCAAAGCCTTCTTCCACCAGATCGACTCTCCGGTTTGAGACAGCGAGTGCCAGCCGTACCTCCGGATAAGCCGCCATGAAGCCCGATAGCATCGGTGTCATAATGTTTGATAGCAGACCGGGTGGACATGCGACCCGCACTGTACCTCTAGGAAGCGCGCTGGCCTCGGCCGCGACGACGGCGGCGGCCTCCGCAGCGGCTACCATTGTCTCGCACTGCTCGTGCACGGCACGCCCGACGGGCGTGATCCGAAGGCTGCGCGTTGACCGCTCTATCAGGCGTACTCCGTAGCACTCCTCCAACCTCGCGACCCGCTTGCTGAGCGACGACTTGGTCACGTGCAGCGCTCGCGCTGCGGCGCTAAACCCACCGTGCTGAACGACCTTGGCAAAGGCAAACAGATCGTTGAGGTCGCGCATTTGTGAGCCTCTACTGTCCTCGTTTGGGAAACGGCGCGTTCTCGATCGCCTAGCTAGTAGCAATCTTGTTTCCAGTCCAGACCTACACCTATCAACAGGCCGTGTCTGGAGGTTGGCCGGACATCGTTGTGCACTGGCTCTTTTGGGCAGATAGATGGAGTACCAATTCTTGAGCAACGAATTCGATGTCCTGGTGGTGGGCGCTGGTCCCGTCGGGCTGTGGGTTGCCTGCGAACTCGCTCTAGCGAAAGTGAAAGTCGCGGTGCTGGAGCGACGCGCCGATGTTGTCACTCAGTCCCGTGCACTGGCGATGCAAGGCCGGACCCTAGAGGTGTTCGCCCTACGCGGGCTCGCCGATCGTTTCCTCGCGCGCGGCCGCCCGATCCCGAAGGGCCATTACGCTGGACTTAGCACGCCATTGGACTTCTCGGTGTTCGACACGCGCTTTCCCTTTATGCTGTTCCTGCCTCAGGCGACGACCGAGGCGCTGCTCGAAGAGCGGGCGCTGGAACTTGGTGTGGATATCAGGCGTGGCCATGTCGTCGAAACAGCAGAGCCATCTGCAGACGGCGTTGTCCTTGAAGGCCGAAACGACAAGGCGTCCTTCCGTTTTTCTGCACGCTACGTCGTCGGAGCTGATGGCGCTCGTAGCTTCATGCGGCGTGCGGCCGGCATCGATTTCGGCGGCCATCCAGCACAGCATGCTTTCATGTTGGCAGAGGCCGTGCTCGACGCGCCACCGCCACAACCGTTGCTCACGGTGGTGAACGAAGCCGGCGTCTTGTTTGTGGTGTCCTGCGGCAACGCTGTACATCACAGGGTCGTGGTGGGTGCACCCGTTTCCGTCACGGAGCCTATACCGCTCGCTGAACTTGCGGCCGCCGCGGCCCGCATCGGAGGGACGGATCTTCGCCCGCGCGATGCGGTCTGGCTCACACGCTTCACCGACGAAACGCGGCTCGCGGAGCACTACCGGAACGGCCGCATTTTCCTCGCTGGCGATGCTGCCCATATCCATGCCCCAATGGGCGGCCAGGGCCTGAACGTCGGCATCCAGGACGCAATGAACCTTGGCTGGAAGCTGGCGAGCGTTCTACGCGGCACCGCGTCCGAGGCGTTGCTAGACACCTATGAACGAGAGCGCCGGCCGGTCGGCGAGGTACTCCGCCGCAACACGCTTGCCCAGGTTGCTCTCTTCTGCAAATTCGATCCTTCCGCGCTTGCTCTGCGGGGCGCGTTCGAGGATTTGCTGCGTGTACACGAGGTCAACCGTCAACTCGCTGGTGAAGGTTCGGGCTTCGGAGTGGCCTATCCCGAGCCGCTTTTCCGGCCGGATCCGGGCTGGGAGCATCGGAACGGAGTAAGCGGACAGCGTCTTCCCGACATGGATCTCGTGCTGGAGGAGGGTTCGCGGACGGCACTCTACCGTTTTCTCGAGGCTGGCCGCTGGGTTCGGTTGCAACGTGCGCCGGATAGAGAAACCCTTTCGAATGCGGAATGGATCACAAACGTTAACTTGGCGCCCGAAGGCAATGATGGGCTGCTCGCTAACTTCGCTTCGGTGCTGGTGCGCCCAGACGGCTATCTCGCTCACGTGCGTCCTGACGATATCTCTTTATCGCGCGGCTGACAGGTGGAATTGGGTTGAAACAGGAGCACCGCGAACGTAAACGACAGCTTGAATGCCAACCTCAATGCGTAAGGAGACCTGCTGCTGTTGGCGGACGCGTATATGGGCGCGCCCTGGACACGCGACGGCACGGTGCGCACCTATGTCGTCACCATGGCGCCGGAGATCACGGGACGCATCGTCGAGCTATCGGCGGCCGACAATCAGTTCGTGCACAAGGGGGATTTGCTGCTGGTGATCGACCCGACCAACTACAAGATCGCCCTCCAGTTGGCCGATGCGGCGGTCGATCAGGCTCAGGCCACAGCCCAGAATGCAGCGAGGCAGAACGCCGCCGCAAACTCGACGACCTGTCGGTCTCGGTGGAGCAGAAACAGGTCTTCGACGCGAACGCCGTCGCGGCCCAGGCGCAATATCAGCAGGCGGTCGCCAACCGCGATCAGGCAAAGGTTAACCTGGAGTGTGAACCGGCGCGACGGAATGACCCCACCCAGATTAGTGATGTCAAGGACTTAGCTTGCCGATCGGCACCGGACCCCCACGCCTATTCACACCCAGCCGGCGTAAATGTGGCCAAAAGCCCTAAGCGCCAGCACCGGCTCGCTCGAAAAGCGACCATTGCCGGTATGCTCGGGCGCGGCTTCGAGCGTGCGCAACAGGCCGGACAGAAAAACCTTGTTGTGATCGGCCGTGCGGGCGCTGCCGCAGACGACGAAGGCGCGTTCCACCATTTCGGGGTAGAGCGCCGCCCAATGATAGGCCTGCATACCGCCCATCGAAAATCCATAGACGGCGGCGAGTTTGTCCACGCCGACCATTTCCGTGACGAGACGGTGTTGCGCCCGCACATTGTCGGCGACGGTGACAAGCGCGGGATAATCCGGCGTCTCCGCCGCGCCGGACGATTCCCCGTTCGAGAACATGCCCACGGCGATGATGCACCAGCGCGTGGGATCCAGAACGCCTTCCGGTCCGATCAGCCAGGACATATCCGCAAGACGCGCGGAATAGCTGCTGGGGTAGAGAATGAGATTGTCGCGCTTGTCGTTGAGCGTGCCAAAGCGTTGCCAGGCGAGCAGGGCCTCGCGGATCACACCGCCTTTTTCCACGGCAAAATCGCCGAGTGCAAAGCTGCCCGTCTCATTCTCCAAATTCATCGCTCTTCTCCAGGGGATCCGTCTACGCGTTCTCGGCGGCCTGCGCTTCGAAAGCAACAGCAACACGCAGAAGGTCGAGGTCCGACCCGCGAGCGCCGATGATCGAAAGCCCCACCGGCGCGCCATCGGCCGTGGCGCCCGGAAGATTGACCTGCGGCACGCCGGTGAGGCCGCCCTGGCTGGTCAGGCAGCTGATGCGTTCGCGCATGGGGTCCAGTTGGTGAAGCGGCAGACCTTTCTGCGGCGCCGGAAACGGCGTCGTCGGCAGGCAGAGGATCGTGTCTGATGGCAGCAGCATGCGGAGCCGGGCGCGGGCTTCCATCCGCATCAGGCTCGCGGCGTTGCGCTCCGCGTCGGTCATGACAGAGCCCTGCAACAAGCCCCGCGCCACGCTGAAAGCAAGCCGCGGATTCTGGCCGTCGAGCCAGGGCTGGAACGTGCGCCAGGCCTCGCTTGCTTGCAGCACGCGTTGTGCGCGCTGCCAGACCGAAAGGCCTTGCGGCGCCAAGGTGACATCGCGTCGTTTGCCGATCAGCGCCGCGAGACGGCCGACGGAAGGCGCGAGCGCCTGCTGCACATTTTCATCCGCGAAGCCAAAGGCATCCGCGGCCACCAACAGCGTCGTGGGTAGCGTGGCGGGCAGGGCGCTTCCGAACAAAACCTCGCCAACCCGCGCGAACGTCGCGGCATCGCGCGCGAACCAACCACAGGTATCGCTGCCCGGTGCCTGCACGGCAATGCCGGTGAAATCGATCCGCCCATGCGTCGGCCGGATGCCGTAAAGGCCGCAAAAGCTCGACGGCACGCGCACTGAACCGCCCGTATCGGTGCCAAGCGCGAAATCGCAGGCCTTGGCGGCGACGGCCGATGCCGATCCGCTCGACGAGCCACCCGGCACGCGGCCGGGCGCCGCCGAATTCAACGGCGTGCCGTCATGCGCGTTTTCACCGAGAATGCCGAGCGACACTTCGTCGGTGATCGTCTTGCCCACGACTGACGCGCCGGCATCGAGCAGGGTCTGCACGACCCATGCGTGACGGGACGGCGTTGCGGCGAAGCGGGGCCAGTCGGGATTGCCGCCGCCGGTCGGCACGTCGGCGACATCGATCAGATCCTTGACCGCGAAACTGAGGCGGGCGAGCGGCCCCGTCGTTGCACCCGGCACATGCGTGCGCGGGCCCGGCACAAAGGCTTCGGTCGAGGTCATGACGCTTTCCGGTCTTGCCAGGTGCCCCCAGGCACGGCGGCGAACAAGGCCTTGGTATAGGAATGCTGCGGATTGAAAAAGATCTCGGCGGTCGGCGCCACTTCGACCACCTGGCCTTGTTTCATCACGGCGATGCGGTCGCAGACTTGCAGCGCGACGCGCAAATCATGCGTCACGAACAGCATGCTGAGATGCAGCCGCGCCTTGATATCGGCGAGCAGAGCGAGCACCTGCGCTTGCACCGACACGTCGAGCCCCGAGACCGGCTCGTCCGCAACCAACACTTCCGGATGAAGCGCGAGCGCGCGGGCAATGCCGATCCGTTGGCGCTGGCCGCCGCTGAACTCATGCGGAAAACGCCGTGCGGCCGACGGGTCGAGCCCGACGAGGCCGAGCAGCGCTTGCGCCTCCTCGCGGGCTTTGGCGGGCAGGGTGCCGTGGATGATGGGGCCTTCCGCAATGATGTCGATGATGCACTGGCGCGGATCGAGCGAAGCGTAGGGATCCTGAAACACCATTTGCACGCGTTTGCGGACCGGGCGGAGCTGGCGGCGCGAGAGCTGGGCGATATCCGCGCCGCCAAGCAGAATTTCGCCGCCGTCAATCGGCATGAGCCGCGTGATGGCGCGCGCCAAAGTGCTCTTGCCTGAGCCGCTTTCCCCAACGAGGCCGAGTGTCTCACCGCGACGCAGTTCCATCGCCACGCCGGCCAGAGCATGCGTGACACGCCCGCCAAACAGGCCTCGCGTGCCATAGGTCTTGGCGACATCGCGCGCCTCGATGATGAACGGTTGCGTATTCGCCGGCCGCGCGGTCGGCGGCATGAGCTTTGGCACAGCGGCAATCAAGGCCTTGGTATAGGGATGGCCCGGCGCGCCGAGCACGGCGGCGGCCGTGCCGCGTTCGACCAAGGTGCCACGCTGCAGCACCGCGACCTCATCGGCAATGTCGGCGACGACGCCGAAATCATGCGTGATGAAGAGAACAGATGTGCCGTGCTCGCGCTGCAGCTCGCGGATCAGATAGAGGATTTGCGCCTGGGTCGTGACGTCGAGCGCGGTCGTCGGCTCGTCGGCGATCAACAGCCGCGGATTGAGCAGCAAAGCCATGGCAATCATCGCGCGCTGGCGCTGACCGCCGCTCAATTGGTGGGGAAACGAACGGATGATGCGGCCGGGTTCCGGCAGATGGACGCCGTCGATCAATTCGAGCACGCGGGCGTGGCGTGCGGCTTTCCCGAGTGGCGTATGGATGCGCAGCACTTCATCGAGTTGGCGGCCGATCGTGTGCAGCGGGTTCAGCGCCGTCATCGGTTCCTGGAAGATCATGCCGATTTTTGCGCCACGAATGGCGCGCATCTTGTCTTGCGGCGCGATGGCGAGATCCTGGCCTTCGAACAGGATACGGCCGCTCCCGACGCGCACATGCGGGCGGGGCAGCAGGCCAAGGATCGAACGCGCGACGAGCGATTTGCCCGATCCGCTCTCGCCGATCAGGCATGTCACTTTGCCGGCGCGCAAAACGAGATCGATATCGCTCACGGCGTTGGCGCGGTCGGCGCCGGGCGGCAGAGCGATCGTGAGCTTTTCAAGTTCGAGAACAGTCTCGTTCATCGCTCACGCAGCCTCGGATTGAGGGCTTCGTTGAGCCCGTCGCCAATGAGATTGATACCGAGCACCGTGAGCAGGATCGCGATGCCCGGAAAGGTGCAGATCCACCAGGCCGAGCGCAGCACCGCGCGCCCCGCGCTGATGATTAACCCCCAGCTCATGACATTGGGATCGCCGAGGCCCAGAAACGCCAATCCGGCTTCGAGCAGTATAGCAGTGCCGATCAGCAGCGAACCGACCGCGATGATGGAGGAGGCGCAGTTCGGCAGCATGTGATTGAAGATGATGCGCGCATCGCTCGCTCCGAGGCCCGCGCAGGCCTGCACGAATTCGCGGCCGCCGAGCGACACGAATTCCCCTCGCACGAGTCGCGCGATGCTTGGCCAGGAGACTGCGGCGATTGCGATGATCTCGCTACAGACCGAGGGTGAGAGGATAGCGACGATCAACAGAGCGAAGATGAAGGCCGGGATGGTTTGGAAGAATTCCGTGATGCGCATCAGCACGGTCTCGGTGCGCCCGCGATAATAGCCGGCGACCCCTCCGGCCACCGCGCCGAAGACAATTGCGGCGAGGGTCGCGCCGACACCGATGATGAGCGAAGTGCGCGCGCCGTAAGCGATTTCCGACGCGACGTCGCGGCCGAGCGTGTCGGTGCCGAGCAGAAAGCGCCCGCCCGGCGGCTGCAAGGCGGGTCCAACGAGCTTGAACGGATCATCGGGGTAGATCACCGGCGTGAACACGACGAGCAGGAGCAGGCACAGCAGCACGGCTGCGCCGAACAGTGCCATCCGATTGCGCGCGAACCGCGCGAAGCCCGCCCACATGTCAAATCTCCATGCGCGGGTCGAGCATGACGTAGATCACGTCGACGGCGAGGTTGATGATCACGATCAGGCAGGCTGACATGAAGAAGATTGCGAGAAGCAAATTGAGGTCGCGCGATTGCAGCGCGTTGAAGGCAAGCGCGCCGATGCCTGGCCAGCCGAAGACGGTTTCCACGACGATGGAGCCGCCGATCAGATTGCCGGCCTGAACGCCGGCGATCGTCACGATAGGCAAAAGCGCATTGCGTAGGACGTGACCCGTCATGATGCGACGCTCGGTCTGGCCCTTGGCGCGCGCCGTCGTGACGTAGTCCATGCCGGTCTGCTCCAGGACGGACGATCGCATGAGGCGCGCATAAAGCGCGAGGTAAAACAGCGCGAGCGAGACGGCGGGCATCACGAGATGGCGACCGACGTCCCAAACCTCGGCCCAGCCCTCGTGACCGGCACCGACCGTGTCGAATCCGCTTGTCGGCAGCCAGCCGAGGCCGATCGAAAAAATCACGATCATCATCAGCCCGAGCCAGAATCCGGGCGTCGCATAGGCGACGAGGCTGATCAGTGAAATGATGTTGTCGCGCCAGGAATTGCGTCCGGTCGCGGCAATCAGACCGAGGATGATGCCGAGCGCCACAGCGGTGCCGAAAGCCGTCAACATCAGCAGGCTCGTTGGCCCGAGCCGTTCGAGAATCAGGCTGCTGACATCGGCATCGTTGCGGTAGGAATAGCCGAGGTTGAAATGCGCCATGTTCGAGACATAGGTCACGAACTGCATGCCGATCGATTGGTCGAGGCCGAATTTATGGCGCAGCGCGTCCATATATTCGGGCGTCGCAGCGCCACTCTCGCCGGCGAGCACGGAAGCCGCGTCGCCCGGCGCGAGATGGATTAACAGGAAGTTGAGCACCATGATGCCGAAGATCACCGGCAGCGCGGTGGCGAGCCGGTATCCCATATAGAGGGCGAATCGCATGGTCTACGTTTCCAGCCAGGCCCGTTCGAAAGCTTGCTGCGTGCCGAGCGGCCCGGTTGTGTGATCGTGAAGCTTTCGATTGAAGACCGAGACATATTGCACGTCGATGAGCCAGACCAGCGGGCAATCCTCGGCAAGGATTTGCTGCGCCTTTTTGTACAGCACGGCGCGCTTGTCGTGATCTGGCTCGCGCATGGCCTCGTTGAGAATGCCGTCGAATTCGGGATTGGCGTAAAAGCTGTCGTTGACGAAGGTCACACCCTTGCGGATCTGCGACGTGAGATATTGCTTGTTTAGACCGTAGACCGGATCGACGCCCTGGCTCAGGAAGGGCTCGTTAATGTCGTAATCGTAATCGGTATAGACGCGCCGCAACCAGGTGGCGGTGTCTTCCGAACGCAGCGTCAGATCGATCCCGACGATCGCGAGCGCCTGTTTCAGATATTCGGCCTGCCGCAGCCATTGCTCGCCGAATGAATTGACTTCGAGATGCATGCCGAAGCGCATGCCGTTTGCGCCGCGCAGCAGGCCCGCGCCGTCGAGCAGCTTGTTGGCAATGTCGAGACGGTCGGGCACGTCGTATTTGCGCACATCGTCGGTATAGAACCCGACGGTCTTGAACAGACTGCTGAGCGGGCCTGTGGCCGGCTTGCCGTAACCATACATGACATCGCGCAGGA
This sequence comes from Bradyrhizobium sp. Ash2021, assembly GCF_031202265.1. Taxonomy (NCBI): domain Bacteria; kingdom Pseudomonadati; phylum Pseudomonadota; class Alphaproteobacteria; order Hyphomicrobiales; family Nitrobacteraceae; genus Bradyrhizobium; species Bradyrhizobium sp. Ash2021. The sequence goes on from NZ_CP100604.1 coordinate 1,918,891, forward strand.
TCACCTTGCGATCGATCGCATAGGCGATGGCCTGGCGCACTTCTTTCTTGTCGAGCGGCGGGTGTTTGGCATTGAGTTCGAGCACGCTCAAGGCGGGCGTCATCTCATAGCCTTTCATCGTCGTATCGAGCATCGGGTTGGTCTTCATCCGCGCGAGATCGGCGTAATTGACGGCGCTGTACCCGGCGAAATGCGCCTCGCCGGTCTCAAGCGCGGCAGAGCGCGTCGCGGCATCGGGGATGAAACGCGCGATGATATGGTTGAGATAGGGCAGCCCCGGCTTCCAGTATTTTTCGTTGCGGTCAAGCCGCACGAACTGTCCGCGGTCCCATTGCCCGAATTTGAACGGCCCGGTGCCGATCGGCTTGTTGGCCGACGGATTCTGCAGGATCTGCGTTCCCTCGAAAACCGATTTGCACATGATCGGGAGATCGCGCCCAGCGAGTGCCTTCATGAGATAGGGCGCGGGATTGGCGAGAAGCAGAACCGCAGTCTTTTCGTCAGGGGTGTCGACGCCCGTCAGCTCGGCGAGCAGGAGCGGCGCGAAGGGGTGGTATTTCTTCAAAATCTCCATGAAGGAGAACTGGACGTCGGCGCTCGTGAAAGGCTTGCCGTTGTGAAATACAACGCCTTCGCGCAGCTTGAAGATGATGGATTTGCCGTCGGGCGCGGTCTCCCAAGATGTCGCGAGATTGGGCTGAGGATTCTGATCCCAGTCGTATGTCACAAGACCTTCGTAAATCTGCGTGGCGATGGGCGGGATGTTGCCGGCGGTCACGGCATAGTGAGCGAGCGTCGAGGGCTCGGGCTGCACGATCATCACCATCGTGCCACCTCGTACCGGCTGATCGGCCTTGGCCAAACTGTTGAAGATGGTGCTGGATGATGCGGCTAACCCGAGGGGTAAAGCCAGGGCGGTACGGCGTGATATTTTATTCAAGTTCAGATCGTCGACCAAAATGCGAGCTCCTCTATGTTGCTCGCAATGAAGCAATTGGCGTGCCACTTTTTCCGCGGCGGCAACCGGGCCACGGCAAAGTGAAGCCTAGCGATGGCTATTTGGTTCAAGTGGCGAATAGACAGTGCGTCGATTATGTCGAGCCACATCGCAAGGTCATGATTGAGGTGCGCTCAAAGCGAACGTTTTCAACGAAGCCAACCGACGCTATTAGCGTACAGCTATCGTTCAAGGTTCCGAATGGTCTGCTGATTAGACAAAAATTGGACATCGAGACGGATGCTCGGCCCTAGCCTCCAAGGTATGCCTCGCGAATCCGCGGATCGTCGGCAAGGGTCGCTGATGGCCCGGACAGTGTGATCGTGCCGGTCTCCATCACGAAGGCGCGCGCGGAAATATCGAGCGCCATCGCCGAATTTTGCTCTACCAGAAGGACGCTGAGGCCGGTACGCCTGTTGAGTTCCAGGATCTTGTCAAATACCTGCTCAATCACAATGGGTGCTAATCCGAGCGATGGTTCGTCCAGCATCAGCAGGTTGGGGCGGCTCATCAGCGCGCGGCCGATGGCCAGCATCTGCTGTTCGCCGCCGGAAAGCGACCAACCTCCCTGCGTCAAACGCTCTTTCAGGCGCGGAAACAGGTCGAGCACCAGCGCCAGATCGGCCTCGATTTCAGATTTTCTGTAAGAGCGCGATGCCGTGCCTGTGATCAGATTCTCGCGCACCGTGAGGCCGGGAAAGATACGACGGCCTTCAGGGCAATGGGCGACGCCGGCGCTGACGATGTTCTCCACGGCCGCGCCATTTATCGTCTCGCCTTTCCAGGTAATTTTGCCCGAGGTCGGTCGGAGCAGACCGGAAATCGTACTCAGCGTCGTGGTCTTGCCGGCACCGTTGCTGCCGATCAGGGCCACGATTTCGCCCGGATCGACATCAAAGGAAATGCCCTTCAGCACTTCGATATGGCCATAGGAAACCCTGAGGTTTTCGACCTTAAGCATGCCGGTGCCGCCTGCCCAAATAGGCCTCGATAACCTGTGCCTGTCGTAAATTTAATCCGGCCATATTGATGGTGCAGTCCGCCCAGAATCGGGCGACAGAGAATGCGTCCGGCTGTCTCGGCGGCGCGTGATATCGGCGCGTCTTTGTTCAATGACAAATGGGGGCGCGTGCCGTTGTACAACGCAGCTTGATAACACCCACAGGACCGGCTTTCGCGAGGTTTTGTATCGGTGGCATCCATGGTTCGGTTTGCCGGTTTTTGTCCATCAGAAGCTGGACAAGGCGGGTGACCTTGTATTCCGCTGCACGCTGAGCGGCTCCGATGCCGCTCGGTGGTTTGAGATTCCGGCCTGGATGTTCGATCGCGCGGCTTGCGTGGATGCACCGGTCTTAGCCGCCGCACCTCATGTCAGTTCATCAGCGCTGCTGACGTTATCGGGCCTTCTGACGGATGTGTTGAAGGCGCGCACCGCATCATCGAATGCCCCGCTTTCCGGCGCAATCAAGACCTCTCGCGATCAGAATCGGGGAGAGGACCATGTCAGCCAAGACAAAGGCGCGCCGGCTGCCAGTACAGCGGAGCCGGAACATGCAGGATCGGCGGCGCAAGGCGCCGCAAATGGACCTGTTCGCAAGCGGCCAGTCCGGCGGTCTCATCGGACCGCCGGACTGGCCGGAGCTACTGGCAGAGGTGCAAGACACGCTGACCAGCCTGATGGCGCAGCTGATCCTGGAGCATGCGGACAAGAGCAGGACGGCCGTAATGATGGAGGCCGGTCATGATCTCTGACAAGATCCACCCCCATCATCTGGAGCGCAAAGCGCTGCTCTATGTGCGGCAATCATCGGCCCATCAGGTGCTGCACAACCGGGAGAGCAGCGCCTTGCAATACGCCATGCGGGATCGGCTGATGGCGCTTGGCTGGTCGCAGATCGAGGTGATCGACGACGATCTCGGCCGCTCGGCGGCGGACTCCGTTCAGCGCGCGGGCTTCGAGCGGATGGTCGCGGAAGTTTGCCTCGGCAAGGTTGGCGCCGTCTGCGCGCGCGAGGTCTCCCGCTTTGCCCGCAACAGCCGCGACTGGCAGCAACTGATCGAGATGTGCCGCGTCGTCGACACCGTGCTGATTGATCAGGAGACGGTGTACGCGCCACGCCAGGGCAACGACCGGCTGTTGCTTGGCCTCAAGGGGAGCCTCAACGAATACGAACTCGATCTCCTGCGGCAACGCTCGCTGTCCGCCCGCTACGAGAAGGCCAGACGCGGCGAACTCGTCGTCGGTGCGCCGATCGGCTTCGTGAAGGCCGGCGACCGGCTGGAGAAGGATCCCGACCGGCGTGTTCAGGAGGCGATCACGCTGGTGTTCGACAAGGTGGTCGAACTCGGCAGCGCGCGCCAGGCTCTGCTGTGGTTCCATGAGCACGGGCTCGATCTGCCGAGCCGGAGAACCAACGGCGACATCGTCTGGCGCCGGCCCTGTTACGCCACGATCTACAGCGTCATCAGCAATCCGGCCTACGGCGGCGCCTATGCCTATGGTAAGACCCGTGCGGTGACGGGCTATGATGGCACGCGCGTGCGGGTTACAAGCCGCACGCGACCGCGCACTGAATGGCTGTCGCTAAAGCCCGGCGCGCATGAGGGTTATGTGGACTGGGAGCGTGCGGAGGCGATCCGCCGGATGATCAGCGACAACGTCCCCACGGGTCGGCACCACGGCGCGGCCAAGCACGGCGATGCATTGCTCGCCGGCCTCCTCCGCTGCCGTCGCTGCGGCCGCAAATTGGTCGCCTGCTACACGGGCACGAAGCACAACATTCCCCGCTATGCCTGCCATCGTGGCCGGCTTGATACCGGCGAGCCGAGCTGCATCGCCTTCGGCGGGCTGCGGGTCGACGATGCCATCGCAGCGGCCCTGCTTCAGGTCGTCGAACCTGGAGCGATCGCGGCGGCGGTGGCCGCCGAGGCTGAGGCCGCCGACCGACAAGACCAGGTTCGGGCGGCGCTGCTGCGCGACCTGGAGGCGGCGCGCTATGCGGCTGAGCGCGCCTTCCGCCAATACGACGCCGCCGACCCGGCCAACCGCCTCGTGGCGGGCGAACTGGAGGCGCGCTGGAACACGGCGCTCGGTCGCGTTGCCGACGTCGAGTCGAAGATCGCCACCCACGACGCGGCGACACCCGCGCGCGCAGAAAACGCCATCCTCCTTCGCCACCCTGGCAGGCAATCTGGAGGCCATCTGGTCCGCCCCGACGGCCGACGCGCGGCTCAAAAAGCGCATCGTGCGGACTGTTATCCAGGAGGTCGTCGCCGATATCGACGACAACGCGGCCGAGGTCATTCTCGTCGTTCATTGGATGGGCGGCATCCACACTGAGATTCGAGTGCCGCGACGACGACGCGGCCAGCGCAATAGCACCTCGCCCGACATCATCATCGCCGCCGTCCGGCTGCTGGTGCGCATCGCCAATGATGATCTGATTGCCGGCATCCTCAACCGGAACGGCCTGGTGACCGGCCACGGCAATCGCTGGACACGGGAACGGGTCACCGCGCTCAGGTCGCATCATGAGATCCCGGTCTTTCGGCCCGCGCCGGATGGCAACGAGCCATGGCTTAATCTGAACAAGGCGGCGGGTTTGCTCGGCATTGCACCGAAGACGCTTAGGCTCGCCGCCGAAGCGGGCGAAATCGAAGGGGGTCATCCTCTGCCGGATGGTCCGTGGATCTTCAGCCGATCAACGCTCGGCGAACCGGCGGCTCAGCGCGTCGTTCATCGCGCGAGGCAGAACCCAAATTACCCCACGGGATCGCATCCCGATCAGCAAAACCTCTTCTCTTCAATCACATAGACAGATGGTGTTGTGATGCAGGATTGTAATAGCGCGTGTAGGAACGCAGGATTCGGCGTAGATGGGCCTCGCCAAAAACAACGATATGATCCAAGCACTCGCGGCGGATCGACCCGATCAGCCGTTCGGCAACGCCATTCTGCCAAGGTGAAGCCGGTGCGGTAGGCTTGTCCCGAATGCCCATGGCGCGCAATCGACGGGTGACAATGGTGCCATAAATGCGATCGCGGTCTCGGATCATGTAGTCCGGCGCCCCGTCCCAGGGAAATGCCTCGGTGATTTGGCGGGCAACCCATTCTGCCGTCGGGTTCGTTGTGACGTTGATCCAGACCAGGTCTCTGCGGTCCAGGCGCACGATGACGAAGGCATAGAGCAGGTCAAAACCGATCGTTGGAACAACGAACAAGTCCATGGCGGCAATATCTGGGGCATGATTGCGCACTTCCACACAACGCATGTCAAGAAAAAGCAAGAGCTTCCTCCCTCGCCTTCGCCGCTGGCGGCGGGGCGTACGGTGGGCGCGACGGAAGCTCGCGAAAGCACCGCGGGCGGCTCGGATCGCAGGCGTCGTCGCAATTCTGCTTGCGGTCGTCGTGCTGATGAACCTCGTCTATCACGTGATCCGCAAGCCGACCGAGCTGTTCTTCTTTGTCGGTAACGGGCTCGACAAGGAGCCGGCCGAGACGTGGCGGCAATATGGGCCGCTCTTCCGCGCCTATTCCACCCACACGATCACGCCTGAATTGCTGGCCGCGCTGGCGCAAGTCGAGAGCACCGGCAATCCGGTGGCGCGCACCTATTGGCGCCGGCAATTGAGCCTGAATCCTTTCGCGATTTACCAGCCCGCCTCCAGCGCCGTCGGCCTCTACCAGATGACCGATGCCGCCTACGCCGAGGCGGCGCGGTCCTGTATCCGAGAGAACGCGGTCACGGATACCGGCTGCGGGTTCACCAGCCTCTATGTTCGCGCGATCCCGGGCCATGCCATTGAGCTCGCGTCCGTGTATCTGGACCGCAATGTGGCGGCGGTTCTCGCCAGCGTCGGCCATGACACGGCAAGCCCACGGCAGAAGCAGAATCTTGCTGCCTTTATCCATCTCTGCGGCGCGGGTCCCGCCACAGCTTACGCACGCCGTCACTTTCAGATGATGGCCGGCGAGCACTGCGGCGACCACCTCGTTGCGGCCTATATCTCCAAGGTCAACGCGATGAAGCGGCAGTTCCTGCGGCTTGCGACCGATGGCAGCAATTAGCTCAGCAAGCGCAGCCCGGATGAGCGCAGCGATATCCGGGGCCGGGGGTTGGAGTTGTCCCGGATGTCGCTTCGCTCATCTGGGCTACGCTGGCTTATGCATCACTGACGGTTGCGCATTCTGGGTCAAAACCCACTCTCTTGATTCAGATCAATATCCGGCATGCGCCTTCGACGTTGGAGCTGTCTGGAAAGTTAGGTAACTGTCGGCTTGCCGATCGGAATGCCCATGCCGCCGGCACCCTGATCGCCGAGACCGAGGATGCGCTCGCCGTCGGTGACGACGATGAAGCGCACGTCCTTTTCCGGCCAGTTGGAAAGCAGCTCCTTCACCCGGCCGCGTGCGCTGATCGGCAGATACACGCCGCGCGGCTTGCGGAAGATATGGCCGAATTTTTGACAGGCCTCGCCGACGGTCGGCGTATAGACCAGCGGCATGTAGGTGGCCGGGTCGGACATCAGGACCGCGTAGTAGAGCGTCTCGTTGCGCGCCTGGAGCAGTCGGCCAAGGATCGGGCGGCAGATAATGCGTCCAGCCACCTCGGTAGTCCACAAAGACGGAGCCCCTCGAGGATTGCGTGACGCAAGGAGAAATCAGGATGCCGATGCTCAAGGAGAAACGGCCCGCCATCCGGACGATCGAAGGATGGGCTAACTCCGTCCTGCTCGAGGCCGGCGCCATCTGCGAGTGCGAGGAGCACGGCTGGATTGAAGGACCGTGCCGATCCGCACGCGAGGGACCGCGCCCTTCTCGTCGCCCGCGAGGACCCGCCGCCCGGTGTCTCGCCGGGGCTGGCGGTGGCGGCGATCGACCACGTGCCCGGCTCTATCGGCGACACCTGCCCGGAATGCCTGCCTGAGACCGGTTAGCGTGATCTCAGGAGGGGCAGCCACGGGCGGTGCACTTGAAGGGCGCCGGAAACCATCCATATGCCATCCAGGCAGATGATAGAAGGATGGTGAAGCTATGGCCAACAACGTCCACGAAATCCGACCAAAGCCCGCTGACACCGAAAAAATCACGATCAACCTTGGTTATGTCGATCTTGGTCAGGTCGATCTGATGGTGCAGGAAGGGTTCTACTCGAACCGTACAGATTTCATTCGAACCGCAATCCGCAACCAGCTTGAACGTCACGCGGACGTGGTCAAGCAGTCCACGGCCCGAAAGAGCCTGGACCTCGGGCTGCGGAACTACAGCCGCGAGGATCTTGAGACGGCGCGGCGGGCCGGTGAGATGCTGCACATCAATGTTCTGGGCCTCGCCAGTATCGCCCAGGACGTCACGCCCGAGCTTGCTCGCGCCACGATTGCCTCTGTCTCCGTGCTGGGAGCTTTGCATGCCAGTCCGGCGGTCAAGGCCGCTCTCGCCGACAGAACGAGGTGAATGCGATGCTGAAACAGGACATTGTTCGCGAAGCCACACGCCTCACGCGCTCCGGCCAACTCGTCGAGGCCTCCGCGCTCCTCCAGCGCATGCTTCGCGGTGAAAGTGCGCCAGACGCGACATCGCGTACGACCGCCCGCCTCGCCCCTGCAGGGAGAGAGCCGCCGACCATCGACGCCAAGGCAAATGCCGCCGAGAAGAGATATCCGCCGCGCACGCTTCGCACGCCGAGAGATCTCGCCAAGAACCTCCCCGGGTTCGGGCTGGGAGGATCGCTAAGGCGCGCCCCACCGTCCACGGCCGACATGGTGCCGGACGGCGCCAGGTTCGTCGAAGGCGTCTACGGCAATGCCGCGGGAAGCCGCGCCTACCGGCTCTTCATCCCCAGCGGCTATCACGGACAGCCCATTCCGTTGGTGATCATGCTCCACGGCTGCACGCAGTCGCCGGAGGATTTCGCCGCCGGCACGCGGATGAACTTCATCGCGGAAGAACGAACCTGTTTCGTGGCCTATCCCGCGCAGCGCGCCGAGGCGAACCATGCGAAATGCTGGAACTGGTTTCGCACGGCCGACCAGCAACGCGGCGGCGGCGAACCCTCGCTCATCGCGGGCATCACCCGCCAGATCATGCGCGACCATTCGGTCGATCCTGAACGCGTGTACGTCGGCGGACTGTCGGCCGGGGCCGCGGCCGCCGCCGTCATGGGAGCGAGATACGGCGATCTGTACGCAGCGATCGGCATACATTCTGGACTCGCCTGCGGGGCCGCCACCGACCTTCCCTCCGCGCTGATCGCCATGCGGCAAGGCGGCGGGTCCGATGCATTGCCGGGGGACGGCCCGCCCATTGCGACGATCGTCTTCCACGGCGATCGCGACACCACGGTGCATCCGAACAACGGCGATCGAATTCTCCGACAGTCCATCGGTGCGACCAGCACGAAGGAGAAGGTGCATCGCGGGCGGGTACCGGGAGGGCATGCCTACACCCGCACGCTCCATACCGATGCCGGCGGACGCGGAATCCTCGAGCACTGGGAAATCCACGGAGCCGGACACGCATGGTCGGGAGGCAGCCCCGCCGGCTCCTACACCGGTCCGGACGGACCGGACGCAACGAGGGAAATGCTGCGTTTCTTCCTCGAGCATTCGCTCCCGCAGGAGCGAAGTTAGAGACGATGTCCGCTTTTCCGTCCCCGTTGATGGAAAGCGGACATCGATCAGGATCGCCCCGATCGGCTTGGTCTAGGCCGACTTGCGCTGCGCCTTTGGAGACGACTTCTTCGCGGTCGTTTCCTTTGGCTGTGAATCGGCCCCGAAGACGCTGAATCACAGTAGTGCGTGGAAAAAGCCGGTCGGCGGCGCCATTGCCCGCGCCGCGCGCCGCCCCATCTCTCGGTCACGGCAACCCACTCAAGTCAGGAGGCCTTTCATGGCAAAGCTCGACGGCAAGATCGCCCTTATCAGCGGCGGCACCTCCGGCATCGGCGCGGAGACCGCCAAACTCTTTCAATCCGAAGGTGCGACGGTGATCGTGACCGGCTCCAGCGAGCGCTCGGTAGAGGCCGCCAAGGCGGCGCTGCCAGGGATCGAGGTGCTGGTCTCCGAGGCCAGCGACGTGGCCGCCACCAAGGCCCTGGTCGACCAGGTCAACGCCAGGCACCGCCGCATCGACGTCCTGTTCGTCAACGCCGGTATCGCCAAGTTCGCACCGATCGAGATGGTCGACGAGGCCTTCTACGACAGCCAGTTCAACGTGAACGTGAAGGGCGCATTCTTCCTGCTCAAGCACGCCGTTCCGGTCATTCCGGACGGCGGCGCGATCATTCTGACCGCTTCGGTGGCCGGCGCGGCCGGCGGCCTGGGCGGCAGCACGATCTACGGCTCGACCAAGGCGGCGCTGCGCTCGTTCGGCCGCACGTTCGCCAAGGAACTGACGCCGCGCGGCATCCGGGTCAACACCATCAGCCCCGGCCCGATCGTCACCCCGATCCTCGACAAGGGCGGCCTCACACCGGCCCAGAAGGACAACTTCATCGAGGGGGCCAAGACCCGCATTCCGCTCGGCCGCACCGGCACCGCCGCCGAAGTCGCCGCCGCGGCCCTCTACCTTGCCGCCGATGCCACCTACACCACCGGCGCCGAACTGTTCGTCGACGGCGGCTTGATCGACCTCTAGTCCGCCCAGGATTGCCGGCCCGATTTCTCTACGCTCGGATGTCCGGATGGCGCCGAAATACCATCCCACGCCGCTGTCGGGCGGTGACCGCAAGGCGCTCAGCAAGGAGCTCGGCAAGGCACGCGCAATGGCCAACATACTGGCGGCGCAGTCCGCGGAGATGCGGGCCAAGGGCGAAGCGATGATCCGGCAGGTGGACAAGCTGCTCTGCGAAAGCTGGAACGAGCGGATGTGGAGCGACGGCGAGCCGATCGATCCGTCCCCGACCATCGACCAGGCCGTGAATGGCGGCTTTCCCTGGTTGGAGATCCAGTGCGCGCGCTGCAAGACGCCGAACGACGTCGATCTTGCGGCCTTGAAGCATCCGCCGACCACCTTCGTGCACGATCTGGCCAGCCGGCTGCGCTGCGGCAAATGCGCCAAGACGGGGCGGCGCCCGTCGGCGACCTTGCTCCAGCTTGCGTGGCAGCCGCGCCACCCCCGACCGGACGTCTGACGATGTGGTGGTCGTCTGTCACGTCTGGCGCCCCGCGGCGGATGGTGCGAAACTTTGCTTCCCAGGAGCCCGTCATGAATAAGTCCGGACCGCCATTGGACGGCGCGCAGAATCGTTTGGCAGTGGACGCCTCTGCGCTCGACCTGGATCGCATATCCAGAGCGAACAGCGTCAAGAACGCCGTCGCCATCACTCTCATGGAGGGAGGGCAGCTATCCCCGTACTGCCTTGAACAGCTTGCCTTGTTCGAGTCCGGAGAGATCTCGGCCAGCGAAATGCGCGACAGGGTAATCCGCAACGCGCGAGGCTGATTTATCGTGTGCAATCTCTACTCGATCACCACCAACCAGGCGGCCATCATCGCCCTCTTTCGCGTGATCAACCGATACGTCGGCAACCTGCCGCCGATGCCGGGCGTGTTTCCGGACTATCCGGCGCCGATCGTGCGCAACGGAGCCGACGGGCGCGAACTCGCAATGGCGCGATGGGGGATGTCCTCCATCGTCGCCCGCACGTACCTGACGTCGGGGTGTGCCGTAGGCCCGCAGTGTGCGTCACGATCTTCGGCTGTCGCGAAGATCTCGAAGCGATAGTATTCGCTCGCCAAGGCAAGCGAGAGGTCGGAGGCGGACGCGCGAAATTGAGGCTGGGCGAAAAAGAACTGCGGGGTCGGCATGGGGTCTCCTTTTGTGTCACTCATCATGGGCGTTGAGCCTCAGGATCCGAGCGCCGCGAGGGCATCCTCATCTTCCTGAGCGAGGGGCGTGCAGCCGAGATTCTCCAGGCGTCTGACGATGTCGCGTGCCGCGCTGATCGAGCTCCGATACCCCTGAATCAGAGAGCGGTCCTTGAAGTGGGAATACTGCTCGAGCACGCGGAACAGATCGCTGTCCGTCGGCGCTGTTTTCATGCCGGCCGTATCGGCGAGAAGCGGCACGGCCGCTCGCAATGCCTCGTCCTCCGTATAATGCCGGATGGTTTCGAACAGCGTACGAGCGCAGAGGCGCGCCGTGCGCTCGGGAATCTCGAGATGCAGCACTGTCTCGATGCGCGACCGGAAACAGATTTCGGTGTGCGGTTCCGCCAACCGCTCGATTTCGGCGTCGATCTCGCCCAGTCCATACGCGCGGGAAAATTCGCAACAATAGTGTTGCATGTAGTTGTCGGGTCCCGCGGTCCAGACATTGGTCTTGGCGCGATCGAGCGCATCGTGACCCAACCAGACATCGATCCGGCCAAGCGTCGGCTTTTCGGCCACGTACCAGACAGGCGCGCCGACATTGACGTAGACGTGGCCCTCGCAGAACACAAGCCGTTTGGCTCCCCGCGACGTCAGCAGGAATTGACGCTCCTTGTCGCACTCGCCGTAGCGGTGCATCGGAAAGGCGCATTCGAATTCCTGAAAAGTCCGGCCGTCGCGCTGGCCCATTTTCGGCGGCTCGTCGAACGCGAGGAACGTGCCGAGCTTGCCTTTGGCGGCAAATTCGATGAAGCGGGCAACACTGACGGGACCATCATGTGCCATCAGCGGCCACCAGCACGTGCTTTCGAACGATCGCACTTCGTGCAGACGATCGGACACGTAGTCATCATCGGTATGAATGCGATAGGCGATCGGCGCCTCGATCGGATCGACCTCACGGACGATGATGGAGACGTTCTCCGAGAGGCGCACGCCGAGCTCATTCCGGCCCCTGTACAGCTTGTAGGCCTGGAAGTAGGGCATGCGAAGGCTGACGCGGTGTTCCGTCACTCGTTGATCTCCTTGTCGTCCTGCCGGCTGCATGACCCTGGCCGATCTGATGGGAAACGCGACATCTCCCGACGTGACGCCGAAGATCTCATTTCGATTGATAGCGTTGGGCATCGACTCGCTTCGATGTTGCTACACGCACTAATCCGTGCCGGCGGTGTCGAGGCTCGGATCCTTGCCGAGATCGAGCTCGTAATAGCGGCGGCGGACCCGGGCGACTTCGAGGGCGTCGGGCACCGGCACCGGATAGCGGCCGTTGCGGCCATCCGCGCGCGCGTAGTGCTCCGTCGCCGTGGCGTCCGAGGCATGCCCGAGCAGGGCGGCCACCATGGCGAGCCCGCGCAACTTTTCCTCTTCGGCGGTTGCGGTCGAGACGTACGTCGCCTTGAACCGGGCGGCCGCCGCATGACGTGCCGACGACAAGGTCGGGTGCTCCGTCTCCGTGCGGCGCGGAAACAGCGCCTTCGTCACCCTGCGCATCAGGGATTCCAAGGTATCCTGGAGGGTATCGAAGCGTCCTTCGGATGCGGCGGCCTTGGCCACGGCGGTCCAGAAATTCATTTGCGAGACGAAATGATCCGGCAACTCCGTCCACCGGAGCGTCCGCGTCTCTCCGTGCGCCCTGCCGTTGCTGTTCTTGCCGTTCACGAGCACGAGCTCCCACGCGTAGCCCGCCGCCGTGCTCGGCCCGAAGACGGCGGTCGGCCATTCGACGAACCGCGCGCCGGTCAGTTCGCCGCAGTCCAGGACGGCGACCAGCTTATCGGCGTTCTCGCTGATGGTGGAGAGCGCGCGATAGCGGATCCGCACCAGGTCGTCCGCGACGTCGGCCTTCTGCTTCCACTGCGACGTGCGCTTGGCGGTGGTGCTGCCTTGGGCGCGCCAGTCGCGGAGCAGTGCGATGGCGGCGTTCAGGGCGGCTGCGTCTTCGGGCTGGAGCCTGGCCGCCGCAGTCATGCTGAAGATGAGCGCCGACCGGTACTGGCGGACGCTCGCGGGCCGCAGGTCCTTGGCCATCACGGCCTTGACGAGCTCCACGGGACCGAGCTTGCGTCCCGCGGCCTTCTTTTCAGCCTGGGCGATCCGTCTTGCGCGGTCGAGGTAGTTCTTTTCGGTCTTCGCCTTGCGGGTCATGTCGATCTCCTAGGCCTTCATCCACGGCGGCTGCAGCGGATCGTGACGGCGGCAGTGGCGAGCGATTTCGCGCACGAAAGACTCGGCGGTCAGCTTCGCTTCCCGGAGATAGAGCGGGGAAAAGGGCGAGTAGATGAGCGTGGTCTCGTTCGACTGCGGCGGCTGGATGTGACCGAGCCACAGAGCGATCTGTTCGTCCTCGACGGCCTTCGAACGCATGTAGCGACCGAGAGCGTGGCGGATGGAGTAGGTGTTGCCACCGGGCGCGAGCTTGGCGCGCCGACAGGCGGCCTCGAAGGCGGTGTCGATCTCGCCGACCGGCTGTCCGCGCCATTGCACGAGATGACCCGGCAGGAGACCCACCGTCCAAGGCGCCAGCGTCTCGGGAATGGCGAGCGTCGGCCTCCATTTGCTGGTCTGGACGCGGCTGGCGGGATTGAGATCGACGAGACCGCGGCGGTAATCGATCTGCGCCGCGATCGCGTCGAGCAGGGCGCCGATGCGGCAACCGAGATTGGCGAGCCAGACCAGGCAGATCAAAAAGTGAATGAACTGGGCCTCGTCGATGACCGCGGCGATCTCCTCGATCTCCATCACGCGACCCTTGGGACGCGCCGCGCGCAAATCATTCTTGGTGCAGAAATAGGGCACCTCCGGCACATGATGTCGCGGCAGGCGACGCTCGCCGACCGCCACGGCGCAGGCCTTGCGAAAGACCGTCAGCGTCCGGTCGACGGTCGACAGGACGATGCCCTCCGCCATGGCGGCGTCACGGAAGGACTCGAAAGTGCTGGGCACCATGTGCTGCAGCATCGAACCGCCCATCAGACGCTTCATGCGCTCGATCGCGATGCCGTTGAATTCGGCGGACGCCTGGGCCTCGGCTTTCGGACGGTTGAATTCGAGCACTTCGGTCACCGTGCGGAGCGGCCTCTGCACGAGCGCATCCTTCGGATCGCCGGTGATGCCGCGCTCGACCAGGGATCGAACGGCGGCGATCGCCCCTTCGAGATCGGTCGTGCCCAGGGTTCGGTAGAACGACTTTTGCTGTTCCTTGTCGTACGTGTAGACGTAGAGGTTATCCGTCGTGTCGTGGCTGCACACGGCGTACTCGCCCATCTTATGGATCTTGGTGTACGCCATCAGCGCACCATCTCCACGTGGCCGTCGGCACGGCGTTCGGTCAGGGATTGCACGGCGGCGATCGCGAAATCGCTCGTGTGCAGCGACCGCCAGATCGGCTGCTTCTTCTCCGCGTCGTACACGGTGACATAGAGCGTGTCGTGGTACCGCAACACGGTATACGCGCCGATCTGATGGACCTTGACGTATGCCATCAGCGCGTCATGTCCATCGGATGGGCATCGTCGCCGGCGTCCTGCGCCGCGGGAGAGACCGGCGCGGAGCTTCCGTTTACGCTGACGAAGTCGCGCACCGCCTTGACCGAGAAATACAGGACGCGGAATCCCTTGATCGCCTTGAGCCGGCCGTCCTTCTCCGCCTTGCGCACCGATCCGGCGCTGATGCCCAAGGTTTCCGCGACCTCCGCGGTCGACAGCAGCTGGTAGGGCGAGAGTTCGTCGAGGTTGATACGCATGAAGCTTGCCTCCCGTATGCCTAACATCACTGTGGCATGACTGAAGGTTCAATATGCGTCCACGGGGCGCTTGTCAAGCCTATGCAAAAGAGCACTGCGGCATACTTCCAAATTCATGAGAGAATGTCTTCCAATTTAATCAAGGTGCGCGAAATGCGGAGCATGTGCTCGATCTCGCCGCGAAGGCGGATGCGTCGCACGGTGGAGCTTGGAAGAAGCGTCGTGACGTAGCCGGCCGGCAGCCGCCTGTGCTTTCGATAGTATCGAAGCACGAAGGCGGCCGCCTGCGAGCGCAGATGTTCACGCTGGCGAAGCAGGAAGGCCACGCGGCGGGCCAGCCTACGCGGCGGGATGGCCATCCGCCCGCTCCGCGATCCTGGCCAGCGTGTTTCCGGTGAGGCGCCACCACAAGGCCAGTTCGGAAGCGCACGCGCGCGAGCGGAAGAGATCGATGCCGAGACGACGCGCCAGCGCATCGCCATCCATCATCATGGCGTTGGCGACATCGAGACCGGCATCGGCGCACGTCTCGAGAGCCCTGCCGGCGACGCGCGGAATGGTGACGGTCGGAATCTCACCCGCCTTGTCGCGGAGGCGGGTCAAACTCTCGGCCTGCTCGCTGAGGAGAGGAAAGTCGAAATTGCCGGCGCGGCCGCTCAGAACGAGCGCGCGCTGCAGACCGGGGGCGACCGTTTCGATGCCCGACAGGTAGGCGCCGGCCTGGGTCATCGACTCCGTCGACGACGTCGTCAGCACCATCGACAGGCCCCGCACGCCCAGCCCCGCCAGCGTCGTGTCGAAGCCGGTGCTCGCGAGGACGTCGAGCCTGTGCGCGCTGCTGCCGCCTGCCCAGTCGACCACCACGGCGCTGCCCGCTCGCGGGATATCCAGGATCTCGTCCCAGAGAGCGGTGAGGACACCGGACAAGCCGCCCGTACGGCTTGCGGCCGTGGCGAAGTCTTCGGTCTTGATATAGACCTCCTTGTTCGCGGCGCCGGTCTCCGCGGTCTGGCGGCGCCCCGTCTCGATCCTGACGAGCGTCACCGGCCGCCCCGCTTCGCGAAAGAGATGGCAGAGGCGGTTGGCGACGGTCGACTTGCCGACGCTCGTGCCGTCGGCGACAACCTCCACCAGGTCGGCGGGGTGAAAATGCACGGTCTTCTTCTTAGTCGTCATCCTGCTTGCTCCGTAACTTCTCAAGAAGGGCCGCTGAGCGGCGAGTGACCGCCGGCACCTGCGTGGCAGCCGGCGAATTCGGCGACAGCCGAATTTCGGGAAAGTGCGGGGATGCGGCCGGCGGCGGGGAAGCCGAACGTCCTGGAAGGGCCGCAGGAGATCGGACCTCACTGCGTTGGTCTCCAGGATGTTGCAGGGCGTTGCCGGCCTTTGCAGGGACCTGCATGTGCATGCCGGGGCGTGCAGGCGCGTGCAGGGGCGCGTCCGGGTGGGGAACTGCACGCTCTCGCGCGCGGGACAGGGCGCTGCTGACCGTCCCGGCCGGCAGCGGGGTGCCGTCTTCCCGGGCGATGCCGACCTCGGCCAGCATCCGGCCAACCATGACCGCGGTGGCGCCCCGCGCGGCCAGGTAATCAAACAGGGCAAGGTGGCCGTCGAAAACCTCCTGGAAGGCGTAGCCGAAGCGGCCAAGCGCTTCCCGGCCGATCATGATCAGTTCGTTTCGCCTGTCCGGCGGAAGGCGATCGATCAGGGCCTTGCCTGCCTTGGGTGGCGTTCCGGCGCTCACGACAAGGCTCCGGTCGCGCCAGGGGCGTTTCCACGAGACTTCCACAAATCCGCGAAAAAGCGCGAAAATAGGGCTTTACGAGCCGTCACCGGCCTGATCGAAAGCGAATAGAAATCAACGAGATGCGCGCGCGACCCCCACGTTGACATGGTAGGGGTCACAGGTTCGATCCCTGTCGCGCCCACCATTCTATGCTTCACCGACCGCAATCCCGGAAATTCCCCGACAGTTGACCGGCGGTCGGTTTCGCCTGGTTTTCCCGGTGACCGCCTGGCTCGGCCGGCTATTCCCGGGCCGAGGGCGGTGACTTTGGCTCGGTCGGCCATTGGCGTCGGCCCGCGCGTAACACCCCAGACCGATCCGGCCGTCGCCAGTGCGAGGCCTGCGAATCGAGCGCGCCCGTTTGTCGGCGGCAGGGATCGGTATCGCGCGCGACGAACCAAATCCGCGGACGTGCGTTCACCGGCTCCAGATTGATCGCGGCGATCAAACCGTTCGCATGGTTGGGGCGAAGTCTCGTTCATGCGCGCGTCAATGCTGACGCCGATCAACAAGCCGGATCGACCAATCCTTTGCGTGCCCGATTCGCCGCTTCGTCTCGGCGCCGCCGGCGTGAATGCACGTTGACGGTTGCCGGGCTTGACGCTACCTTAAATTGTCTTTTTCGGTCATAATAGTTTTGATGTTAGTGCGTTATTTATGATTTTCGCGATCCGCGCCGCAGATTGCTGATCGGTTGGAACGTTTCGCCGCCAGGAGATTGATCGTCGCGTCTGCGACGCAAGGACGGAGCCGGTCGCGCCGCCGCGAGCGGCGTCTGTAGAACGCGTTACGTGTTGCCCTTCCGCGTCGCGGCGCCGCCCGTGACCGCAAAAATTTCGCCGAGCCAGAGGTGAAGATCATGCCGGAATCGAACGTTGTGGAGCCGCCGTCGCGTCATCAGCGCTTTCGGGCGATCATGGATGCGGCGGCGGGTACGTCCACCGCCACCTATTCGAATCATCCGCGCTTCTGGAACCTGCCGCTGCCGGAGCTGCGAAATTTCGAGCTTTACGGTATCGCGATGATGCGCCCAGGCGGTGCGGCAGCCGCGGCGCCGGCGGCCGCGCCATTGTGCTGTCACGGCGAGGATCATTGCCATACAGCGACGCCCGCGTCGGGCGGCGCGGCGGAAGCCGGACTGGTGCGCGGCTTGCGTGGCCAATTCCCGTTCGACGGCACGCAGTTTCCGCCGCTTCCCTGGGGCGGCAAGCGGGTCGCCGGAGCCGACATCGTCTTCATCGCGCAGTGGATCGCCGACGGGTGTCCCGGCGCGGATGAAGATCACAGTCGCGTCCAGGCCGCGCATGTCAGCGAGATGAGTACCGCGCTGGCGGCCGGACACGCGCCGCATCCGCTGTTCGAGGGGCCGACCAACCAACTGGCCGACGAATCCGGCAGCGTGAAAGCGCGCAAGAATGTCGAGCACCTCCCGGACGAGGAATTGCGCCGGCTGCGCGCCGCGATCGCGCAAATGAAATCGCTCGATGCGTATCCCCAGGACGAGCGCAGCTTTGCCTACTGGGCGCGTATTCACGCCAATCAGTGCCAGCACGGCTGGGAGCAGTTCCTGACCTGGCACCGCGCCTATCTCTACGGTTTCGAGAAACGCCTGCAGGATATCGATCCGACCGTGACGCTGCCCTATTGGGACTGGGCCGCGGACAGCCAGAACGTGCAGGCCTCGCTCGACGACATGGGCGCCGCGACCAACGACAATGGTTACGTGCCGCCGGCCTATCAATGCTGGATCGACGACGACGGACTGCGCAAATTGACCGACGGCGGCAAGGTCCCGCAGGCCGTGCTGGACGGTCTGCGCGCCAAACTGCGCACGAGCTACAGTTCGGGCGCGCGCCTCTTCAAGGATGCCGGCATCCAGTACGGCGCCGACCCCGCCAGCGACGAGGCGATCAAGACGGTCCTTGGCGACATCAACCCGCTGTTTGACTGGAAACGCTGGCCCGGCGGCAATGCGAGCCTGATCTTCGAGGCCTATCCGACGCCGGACGATGTCGAGCGGATCCTGGGGATCGACGACTTTTTCGATTTCGGCAGCGGCAGCAGGGGCAACCAGTTCTTCGGCTCGCTGGAGACCATCCATAATCTGATTCACAATTTCTCCGGTGGCCAGAATCCCTTCATCAACGTCGCGCCGAACGAAGCGCTTTACGGCGACATGCAGGATCCGGGGACCACAGCCTTCGATCCGATCTTCTGGGGCCATCACAGCAATTGCGACAGGCTCTGGTCGGAATGGCAGCGGCGCCATCCCGGCGGCGGGCCTGACGATCCCGGCGATCCCTTGCCGCCGTGGAACTTTACCGTGGACGGCACCTACAGCATTTCGCGGCTCGGCTACGAATACATGATGGCCTCGAAATCGTTCCTCACCAACAGCGCCGTCCCGATCCAGCGCTTCCAGTCTGTCGCCGCAGCGGTTCATCCGAAGGTGATCGCGCTGCACGGCCGGGCCGAGATCAGGCTGCATGCCGTGCAATATGTGGCGCGGCCGGGCTTCCACATCAGGGCCTTCCTCAATACGCCTGACGCAAGCGTCGCCACGCCGACCCGCGGCAATCCGAATTATGTCGGGCTCGCCAGCATGTTCACCGGGGTCTGTATCGGAGGGCCCGGACATTGCGACGTGCCGGCGCCGCGGACCGATCGCTTCGATCTGCGCCCGCGGCCGCACAAGACGCCCAGCAACATCCGCTTCAATGCCACCGATGCGGTCAAGCGCCTCGCCAGCCAGGGCGCGACATCGTTCGCCGTCAATCTCGTGGTTCTCAACACGGATGGTACGCCGGCGGCCGACGCGCTGAAAATCGACGCGGTTTCGCTCAACTTCTTCGATCGACCCTCGACATCGAACCAACAATAGGCCCGCCATGGCAACATTTCGTATTCATCCCGCAATCGGCATCGCCCGGCTCGGCAACAGCCCGGAAGGTTTCTACATTGCGCCCGACCAAGGCGGGCAACTGCCGATCCTGTGTGACGGCAGCGGCAACCCGATCCTCGATTCCCAGGGCAACGAAGTCGGCGTCACCGATTTCAAGGACGCCGAGCTTCGCATCCTGCGTCAGGCGGCACGGTTTCGCGTTTTTGTCTACGACGACAAATCTCCTGGCGGCCGCGAGGTTTTGATCGGCGATCAGGTCGACATCGTGAACAAGCGCAACGGTCAGCTGCTCACGGTCCAGGTCGACGACATCCAGTGGACCGCCTATCTCGCCAACAAGAAATCGAGTTGGTACACGTTCGATGAGACGCAGGGAGAGCACGGCTATACCGCCGATCACGCGCTCCGCAACGCCGACATCACCAACCACGAGGAGCGGCAGCGTCTCATCATCGATCCCGGCCCGCGCAGCGTCAGCTTCAAGGGCACACAGCATTCCGTTTTCGACAATCGCAGCGCCGGGCCGACCAGCTTTCCGCCGGAACTGACGCCGCATTCGATCAGCAGTCTCGGCGAGCTCCGCTGCACGCAACAGGCCAAAGCCAACCGGCTGCTGGTGCTCGGCGGATTCGGGAATTCCGGCTCGATGCTGGGCGGCTTCGGCAATCCGAAGATCGAAGCCTATGCCAATAATGACGGCTGGTTTGACGATACGTCCGACGGGCCGGTCAGCGCGCGATTTGTCGGCACGGTCGTGGCGATCGACGGCAATCCGGTTACCCCCGGAGATCCCGGGCCGATGCCGGCGTCGATCGATCCGGCCTGGGTGATTGTCGGCTATCCCCGCTACGTGCCGCAGGCGCTCGATGTCGTGACCATGGACGATCTGCTGTTCGACATCGCCGTCCGGCGGTTCGGTTATGTGCCGTATCTGTACGGGGTGCCGCCCAATGACGGGGCGGCCAAGGTCCCGCAGGATGCGGCCGGGTTGAAGATCTGGCGGGGACTGGCGCACTGGAATCCCGCGTTCCGCCCGTATTTCGGCCGCGATATTCTGCCGATCCTGATGCGTCCGCTCGACGCGCAGAATTTCATCGACAAGGATCCGCTGACCGGCGGTAATCCGCACAACTCCAACCCCGGCGGCAATTTCGATTTCAACGACCTGTCGGTACCGCCATTCGATGGCGAGCCGGAAGCGGATCGCAAGCGCCGCCACGACATGCGGCAATTTCTCTACGGCGTGTTGCGCAAGGCCGGCCAGGAAAACGACCTGTTCGCGCCGCCCAATCCAAACAAGCCGGGATACAAGCTTTTCGCGATGCCGCTCCTGTGCGGCGACAATCCGATCTCGAACGTCGCACCTTCGAAATTCTTCCGCCTCACCGACACCATGCTGTTCCTGCTCAAGCAATGGGCGGACGGCTTGTTCATCGACGAGAGCAAGGAAGACATCATACCTCCGCCGCTGGTTGCCAGCGCCGGGGCAGCGCTGGACCGCGGCGCGCTGGCGGCGGCGCTGGGCGGCGCATTCTGCCCGGGTGCCGAAGCCGGTTGGATCATGCGCAACCCCGCGATCTATTCCGGACCTTACCGGATTCATCAGTCCCGGACGGTCACCCAGGGAGAGCTCAGCCAACCGGCCGACGCAAGCCTCGAGGAAGGCCTGGAGCCGGGCGACCTGACGAAATACAGCGCCGTTCCCTGGCAGTCCGATTTCAACGAATGCACCAACCAGCCGATCGACGTCACCTATCGCGAATGGAACAGCATCGCGCCGGAAAACACCGGCGATCCGGTCGCGACGATGACGCAACTGACCTATTGGTGGCCGGTGCACCGTCCCGTCTATTTCGGGTCGCTGCCGTGGTCACCCACATCGGTGACCAATTCCGGTGACCTCGCGATGGTCACGGCATGGGCATCGCTGCGCTTTATCATCCAGGGCAAGAATGGATACCAGTTTGCCGTACCGGATGCGCCGACCTCATGAAGGTGCCGGTGCGGTCGCCATTCTACGACATCGTCATTTTGGGAGGCGGACCGGCCGGCGCAGCTGCCGCGATTGAGCTGAAGAAGTTCGATCGGACCTTGCGGGTTCTTCTGGTCGAAGCGGAAATGCTTGCCGATTGGCATGTCGGAGAAACATTGGCGCCCGGCGCCCGACAGCTTCTGGAAGGGCTTGGCTGCTGGGACGAGGTCGCACGCGACGGCGTGCTCGAATCCGTCCAGACCATGGCGTGCTGGGGCAGTGACCGTCCGCACGCCAATGAGTTCATGCTCTCGACGCGCGGCAATGCCTGGCATCTCGACCGCGCCGCGTTCAACGAGACCTTGCGTGCGGCCGCCGAAGCCGCAGGCGTCGTGATCTGGCGCGCCACGCGCTTTGAAGGCGTGGCGCAGGGCAGGGACGGCGGGTGGCGGCTGACGCTCTGCCGCAACGGCCAGCCGCTCGCGGTGGCCGCCGATTTCGTGGTGGATGCGAGCGGCCGGTCGGCGAGGTTCGCCGCGGCGCTGGGCCATCGCCCGCACTTTGCCGATCGGCTGGTCGGCATCGCCGCGATCGTGCGGCTGCGCGAAAAAGTCTTGCCCGATCGCGCGACGCTGGTCGAGGCCTGCGAGAACGGATGGTGGTACTCGTCCCCGGTCCCCGGCGGAAAACTGGTGCTGGTCTGGATGAGCGATGCGGACATCGTTCATTGCGACGGTCTCGCGCGGCGGGAGCGCTGGCTGGCGCATCTGCGCGCGGCGCCGGCGACCGCTGCGCGGGCACTCAAGGCGGACGTTCCCGATCGGATCACCACATGGTCGGCGCGCTCGCATTGCCTTGATACGGTCAGCGGCCCGCGCTGGGTGGCGGTCGGCGATGCCGCGTCGAGTTGGGATCCGCTGTCCTCGGCTGGAATCCTCAAGGCGCTGCGCACCGGCAAGCTCGGCGCCTTCGCACTGCTCGACGCAATCCGGGGCGTCGAAGGCGGACCTGAAAAATACCGAAAGATCATATCAGCCGAATACGCGCGCTACCGGCAGGACAGACGCGACGTCTATCGAATGGAACAACGCTGGAGCGGATCGCCATTCTGGCAACGCCGGCACCAGGACGAACAGATTGAGGAACCCATTGCGCTACGGCAATCAGGAGGACGGTGAGATGACGAGCCCGGTATTTCCGCGCACCCAGAGAATCGGCATATTCGTCTACCCGAATTTCGAGCCGATCGACGTCTGGGGTTTCGCCGAGGCGTTTTCGATCGCGCGCTTCCTCGGCACCGGCTATTCGGACCCGCCGCCCTATCCGTTCGAAATCGTCCTGATCAGCCGGGACGGCTGCAACGTCAAAAGCATCAACGGACCATCCGTGGCGCCCGATTGGGATTTCAAGAAGGCGCTGCAGGAGCCGCTCGATTTGCTGATGATACCGGGCGGCGGCGGAACCTGGCCGCTGCTCGATGAAAAAGATCATCCGGCCGACGTCGCGGCCCTGCTCGAATGGGTCCACGCGATGGATGCCAAGGTGAAGATCATCGCGTCGGTCTGCACCGGGGCCGGAGTATTGGCGCGCGCCGGGCTGCTCGACGGGCTGCCGGCCGCGACCAATCACGGGGCATTCGATTCGGTCAGGCTGTGGGGCCCGAAAGTGCTGTGGGACAGCGTCTCGCGCTGGGTCGATGCCGGAAAATATGTCTCTTCCGCCGGCGTTTCGGCCGGCACCGACATGGGATTTTATCTGGTCTCCCGGATGGCAGGACGCGCGGTCGCGGAGAACGCGGTTTCGGCGGCCGAATACGATTGGCACCGCGATCCCCAGACGCCGATCTACTATCCGCCGCAGGCGCAGGTGTAGCGGAGCGGAAAATTTCGTGCGACCGGCGCCCGCTCAGTTTTCGGCCGTCGAAAGAACTCCGTGAACGCGGGAAGCCAGCGCACTCTCCGAGAACGGCTTCTGGATCAGCGAGACGCCGGGATCGAGCCGTCCCTGATGCACGATGGCGTTGCGGGAGTAACCGGTCATATAGAGTATCTTCAGCCCCGGGCGAAGTTGTCTTGCGGCGTCGCCAAGCACGCGGCCGTTGATTCCGGGCATCACGACGTCGGTCAGCAGCAGGTCGATCGGGCCGGGCCGTTGAACCAGGGCAAGCGCGGTTTCGCCGTCGGGCGCTTCGAGGACGCCGTAATTGAGGCTGCGCAATGTTTCCGTCACGTAGGAACGGACGTCCGGATCGTCCTCCACCACGAGGACCGTTTCCAGCCTGCCTTTCTGGCTCTCGGGAGTTTTGGTTTCATTTTTGGCTTCGGCGCGCCGGATGAAACTGCGGGGCAGGTAAATCTTGACTGTCGTTCCCTCGCCCGGTTCGCTGTAGATGCGGATGTGGCCGCCGCTCTGTCTGACGAAGCCATGGACCTGGCTAAGGCCGAGACCGGTCCCGGTACCGGCCGGCTTGGTGGTGAAGAATGGATCGAACGCCTTGCTGATGACTTCCTGCGACATGCCGGTGCCGGTATCGGTCATCGAGATCATGACGTATTGACCCGGCTTCACGCCGTCCACGGTCTCGCAATAGGCCTCATCGAGAGATGCATTGCCGGTTTCGATCGTCAGCTTGCCGCCCGATTGCATCGCGTCGCGTGCGTTGATCGCAAGGTTGAGCAGCGCGGATTCCAGTTCCGCCTGGTCGACTTCCGTCAGCCATAGCCCACCGCCGCGGACGGTTTCGATGAGAATGGTCTCGCCCAGCGTGCGGCCGAGAAGATCGGACATATCCGCCACCAGCCGGTTGGCGTCGATCGGACGCGGATTGAGCGGCTGGTTGCGCGAAAACGCCAGCAGCCGCTTGATGAGTTCTGCCGCGCGTTCAGCGGCATGATAAACGTTGGTCAATAACCGCTGTTGCCGGCCTTCCGGCGTCTGCCGCAATGCCAGCTGCAGATTGCCGAGGATGATGGTCAAGAGATTGTTGAAGTCGTGCGCCACGCCGCCGGTCAATTGCCCGACTGCCTCCATTTTCTGCGCCTGGCGGAGGCTGGCTTCGGCAGCTTCGCGCCGTTCGGCCTCGTCATAAAGCTGGCCGGTTGTTTTCATCGCCAGCAGGATTAGCACGATGAAAAAGACGGTCGCGGGAAGTCCGTAGACCAGATGGCCGGCCATCTGCCACAGCCAGCCCTGCACGATATCCCGGGTTGCCAGGCTCGAAGTGACATAGAGTGGGAATCCCTCGAGCTTGCGCGCCGCAAATCGCCGCTCGATCCCGTCGACACCGGAAACCGACGTGTATTGGCCGCCTTCAGGACTGCGCGCAACCAATTTGCCGAAGCCGGTGGAAGCGTCGAGCTTGATGCCGGTCGTGGTCGGCACCGGGTAACGCGCGAGTACGGCGCCGTCGTCCCTGATCAGGGCAAAGCTCGCGCTGGTGCGCTCGGCCAGCGGTTCATAGAGCCGTTCGAAGGCCTGGGGCAGCACCGAGATTTCGGTGATGCCGGAGAAGGTTCCGGAGGTGTCCGTGCGCCATTTGCTGACGGGAACGATCAGCCGGCCCGTCATCCGGATGCGCTGCACCTCGCCGACATGAAGGTTCGAATCCGGGGCCAACTGGCTTTTCAGATAGGCGCGATCGGGCGCGTTCGCGGCCGGTGCAACCGGGAAGAACAGCGAGGATACGATGGCGTCGCCCTGCGCGTTCAGGATCCAGACCGATCCGATGTCCGGCAGCGCGTTGACAAACTGCTTGAGGCGCTCGCTCAACTCGGCTTCGTTGATGCGAAGCGTCTGCTCGGTGCGTCCGCGCGTGATCTGCTCGACGCTGTCGAACGTCACGTTGATCGAGCGGAACACCCGCAGCGCCTGCTCGGCGCTGAGGTCCAGCCCCTGCTTGATCCGCTCATCGGCGCGGCTGAAGGCGGTACGGTAGTTCGCCCAGGATGCATAGCAGAACAGCAACAAGGGAAAGACGACGCTCGCTGCGAGCATCAACCGCAAGCTTCGAAGCGCAGCGTTACGGCGCGTTCGCATGCGGAATATTCGCTCCCTGCTGAATCGATCGGGCATCGATAGCAGTTGCGGGCGATTCCCGCCAGTTCGGCACTTTTTCCGGAGCCTGGAGCATGATCGGTTCTGATTGAATCAGAACCGATCATCCTCTAGATTCTTGTTTTGACGCGTTTTCTTCACGCGAACCGGTGCCCACTTCGCTCGAAAACGCTCTAGTTCCCCGGCTCGAACGTGCAGTCGGCGCCGCCGCCGGCGTTTTCCTTGATCACCTTGGGATCGAGGGTGCAGGAGAGCTTGGAGAGCGCCTCGAAGATCGATCCGGCGGCGCCGTCGGAGGGGACGCCTGCCATCACTTCGGTAGCGTAGATCTCGTTGGCCTTACGCCCCTTCAGGTTGCGCGTGGTCGTCTTGAAGGTCAGTTCGCAGGAGCGCGCGGTGATATCGACATTGGAGGTCCGGCACACGATCTTGTCGGCGGTGACGGTGATCTTCTTGGCGTAGCTGATTTTGGAATTCCCCTCGAATAACGCCGCCACTGCCTTCTTCTCGGCGGACGGCAACAGCGAATAGGGCGCCACCACGCCGGCCAATGCCAGTGCCGTCGATCCCGATACCGTGGTCGGGGCCGCGGAGGCGGCGGTGCCGCCGGCCAGCGAAAGCGAAACTGTCAGGACTGCCAATTTTCCAAGCTTCATTTTTGCCTCCTCGGCGTCTGGAATGCGGGATTGCCGTCGATAGCATGCGGCGCAATCCAAAATAGTGAGGGATATCACACGCAATCCCGAAATATCGGTTCCGAAACCAGGCGAAGGCCGCGCCGGTGTACCGTCCGGACAGACCGGCTCCGCAGTTAGACCCTTGCTCTTGCCAACCATCGGCGGCACATTTGCGCCTGCGACACATCGTTCGCCAAAAACAAAGTCTTGAGGAACCCTCCATGGCGGCGACGCGGATCGACTGCGATATTCATCCCGCGGTGGGTGGCACCCGCACTACGCTGTTGCCCTATCTCGACGACCACTGGAAAGAGCAGGTGGTCAGCCGCGCGATCGACGGCCTCGACCTCAACTCCTATCCGCCCTCGATGCCGCTTTCCGGCCGGCCCGACTGGCGGCCCGCCGAGGGCAAGCCCGGCAGCGATCTCGCGATGGTGCAGCGCGGCGCGTTCGACCAGCTCGGTTCGAGCCACGCGATCTGCAATGTGGTCTACGGCGCGCAGGCGGTGTTCGATCCCTATATGGCGGCCGGCTTCTGCAAGGCGATCAACGACTGGATCGCGGCCGAATGGCTGGCGAAGGATGCAAGATTGCGCGCCTCGATCGTGGTGCCGATGCAGGCGCCGGATCTCGCGGTTGAGGAAATCGAGCGCCGCGCCGCCGATGAGCGCTTCGTCTCCGTGCTGGTGCTGTCGCAAGGCGAGACGCTACTCGGACGGCGGCATTTTTGGCCGGTGTATCAGGTGGCCGAGAAATACAAACTGCCGATCGCGATCCATGCCGGCAGCCAGTACTGGGGCGCGCCGAGCTCGATCGGCTGGCCGTCCTATCGCTACGAATATTATCTCGCGGAAGCACAGGCGTTCCAGGCGCAAGTCTTGAGCCTGATCTATGAGGGCGTGTTCGGCAAATTCCCGGGGTTGAAAGTGGTGCTGATGGAATCCGGCGTGAGCTGGCTGCCGGCCTTCATGTGGCGCGCCAACAAGACCTGGCGCGGCGTGCGCGTCGAGGTGCCCTGGGTCGAGCGCGAGCCGGCCTCGATCATGCGCGATCACATCCGTGTCACCATGCAGCCGTTCGACGGCCCGCCGGATGCTGCCGGCGTCGCTGACATCATCGAGCAGATCGGCTCCGACAAGATGTTCTTGTTCGCGTCGGATTATCCGCACTGGCAGTTCGACGGCGACGACCCGATGCCGCCGTATCTGCCGAAGAGTATCGCCTCGCGCATGTGTGAAGAAAACCCGCTGGAAACCTTTCCGCGGCTCAAGCTTGACTCGTAATAGATCATGATCCGGAAAAGTGGATACCGGTTTTCCGAAGAGATCATGATCCGGAATAAAAGGAGGATCGCATGAGTGATGTCATCGACCGCCCCATTCTCGAGCAGGAAGTCGCCGCCAAAAGCCGGGTGCGGATCATCGATTGCGACGTGCATCCGAGCCTGCATTCGCACACTGACCTGCATCAGTTCATGTCGAAACGCTGGCAGGAGCATCTGAAGGAATATGGCAGCCATCTGCGCACGCCCTATATCGGCACCACGCCCTATCCGCGCTCCTCGCCTCTGATTGCGCGGCGCGACGCCTGGCCGCCGACCGGCGGGCCGCCCGGCTCCGATCTCGCCTTCATGCAGAAGCAGCACCTCGATCCGCTCGATGTCGAATTCGGCATTTTGCAGGTGCTCGACCTCTTCATCTTCTCGCAGCAAAACCTCGAATTCGGCGCCGCGATCCAGCGCGCCATCAACGACTGGCAGCTGGCATTCTGGTCCGACCGCGATCCCCGACTGAAGGCCTCGATCCTCGCCGGGCAGGACGACACGGAGTTCGCGATCGCCGAGATCGAGCGCTGCGCAAAAACCGGGCGTTATGTACAGATCAACGTCTGCCCGCGCGCCAACGAGCCGCTCGGCCGCCGGCGCTATTGGCCGATCTACGAACGCGCGCAGGCGCTCGGCCTGCCTCTCGGCATTCACGTCGGCGGCTATGGCGGGCACGCGCCGACCGGCGGCGGCTGGCCGTCCTATTATTGCGAGGAGCATCAGTCCAATGCGCATACAATGGGGTCGATGCTCACCAGTCTCGTCCTCGAAGGCGTTCCGGAGCGTTTCCCGAAACTCAAGATCGTGTTCATCGAGGGCGGCTTCGGCTGGATCCCGTCGACGATGTGGCGGATGGATCGGCATTTCGACCGCTTCCGCAGCGAGGTGCCGCACCTCAAGCGGCGCCCGTCGGAATATGTGAAGGAGCATTTCTGGTTCACGACCCAGCCGATCGACGAGCCGGATGAAGCAAAACACCTGCGCTCGCTGATCGAATGGGTCGGCGTCGATCGCCTGCTGTTCTCGTCGGATTACCCGCATTGGGACTTCGACGATCCGCGCTTTGCCTTCAAGACGCCGCTGACGGAGATCGAGCGGCAAAAGATCTTCAGCAGCAACGCCCGCGCGGTGTACAAGTTCTAGAACGCGTCAAACAAGAACCGTGAGTACATGACCCGGCACATCGTCGCCCGCACCTCAGATATCCCGCTTGGCGGCAACAAGGTGTTCGGCGTGGAAGGACGCGACATCGTCATCTTCCACGTCAACGGCGAATTCTTTGCGCTGCTCAATCGCTGCCCGCACGAAGGCGCGCCGCTGGCGAAGGCGGCGTGCGTGGCGCGGCTGACCTCGCCGGAGCCCGGCGTCTACCAGCGCTCGCGCGTCGGTGAATTGCTGCGCTGTCCCTGGCACGGCTGGGAATTCGACATGCGCAATGGCCAATCCTGGTTCGATCCGCAGCGGGTCAAGGTGAGGTCGTATCCGGTCGCGGTCGAGAGCGGCGAAGTGCTGGCAGAGGGGCTCGAAAAGGGCCCGTATGTCGCCGAGACCTTTCCGGTCCATGTCGAGGACAATTACGTCATCGTCGAGACCTAGAGCCGCCGCAACAATTTTCCCTGTCGTTCACCTCACCTGAAGGAGCCATTCCATGACGCACGCCATCCGTTTTCATCAGACCGGCGGCCCCGAAGTTCTGGTCTGGGAGGAAGTAGCCCTCGGCAAGCCCGGGCCGGGCGAGGCGCGCATCCGCCACACCGCGGTCGGGCTGAACTTTGTCGACATCTACAACCGCTCCGGCGTGTATCCGGTGCAACTGCCGAGCGGGCTCGGCGGCGAGGCGGCCGGCGTGGTCGAGGAAGTAGGCCCCGGCGTCACCGATCTCAAGCCCGGCGACCGCATTTGCTATGGTGCAGCCCCGATGGGCGCCTATGCCGAAGCGCGGCTGATCCCGGCCGATCGCCTGTTGAAACTGCCCGACGGCATCGACGACAAGACCGCGGCCGCGATGATGCTGAAGGGCCTGACCACGCAATATCTGATCCGCCAGACCTATCGCGTGAAGGCCGGCGACACCATTTTGCTGCACGCCGCCGCCGGCGGCGTCGGCCTGATCCTCGGCCAGTGGGCCAAACATCTCGGCGCCACCGTGATCGGCACCGTCGGCAGCGATGAAAAAGCAAAGCTCGCCAAGGCGCATGGCTGCGCCCACACCATCGTCTACACGCGCGAGGATTTCGTCAAACGTGTCGACGAGATCACCGGCGGCAAGAAGGTGCCCGTGGTCTATGATTCCGTCGGCAAGGACACGTTTCTGAAATCGCTCGATTGTCTCGCGCCGCTCGGCGTCGCCGCGCTGTTTGGCGCGTCCTCCGGCAACGTCGATCCGCTCAACCTCGGCCTGTTGGCGCAGAAGGGATCGCTCTATGTCACTCGCCCGACGCTCAACACCTACGCCGCCAAGCGTGAAAACCTCGTCGCCATGGCGGGCGAGCTGTTCGAGGTGGTGAAGTCGGGCGCGGTCAAGATCGAGGTGCACCAGACCTATCCGCTAAAGGACGCGGCCAAGGCCCATGCCGATCTCGGCGCACGCAAGACCACGGGATCGACGGTGCTGACAGTGTGAGAGGCTGACACCTTCCAAGGAGGCAACCATGGCGGCGCGCGTCCTTGTACCCTTACCGGCGCGGGATTTCGATCCAAGCGAGGCGGCGGTGAGCTGGCTCGTGCTCGCGCGCGCCGGACATACGGTCGTTTTCGCGACGCCGGATGGACGGCCCGCGGCCGCCGACGACATGATGCTGACGGGGCGGGGCCTCGATCCCTGGGGCGCCATTCCGCTGTTGCGGAATCTTCCCCTGGTCGGGCTTCTGATGCGGGCCAACCGCGACGCGCGCAACGCTTACGCTGCAATGATCGCGGACCCGAATTATCTGGCGCCACGGCGCTGGGATGCGATCGATCCCGCTGAATACGATGCGCTGCTGCTGCCCGGCGGGCATCGCGCGCGCGGCATGCGCGAATATCTCGAAAGCGAAATCCTGCAGAACATCGTCGCCGATTGCTTCGATGCGGCAAAGCCGGTGGCGGCGATCTGCCACGGCGTGCTGCTGGCGGCGCGCAGCCGCTCGAAGCGGACCGGGCAGTCGGTGCTGCGGGGATATCGGACCACCGCGCTGACCTGGGCGTTCGAGAACAGCGCCTGGTCGGTGGCGCGGATCACCCGGTTCTGGGATCCGGATTATTACCGCACCTATCTGGAGCAGGCCGGGCAGCCGAAGGGCTTTATGTCGGTGCAGCAGGAAGTAACGCGCGCGCTGGCCCGCGCGGAAGATTTTTGCGACGTGTCGCGGACCGATCCGCACTTTCGCCGCAAGACGTCCGGCCTTGAGCGTGACACCCTCGACAACGCGACGCCGGCCTTTGTCGTTCGCGATCGCAATTACCTGTCGGCCAGATGGCCGGGCGATGCTCACACTTTTGCGAAGATTTTTGCGGGTATGCTGACGCAGCAACGCCCGGTCGGTTGAACCGGGGACGATTTGCGCCGTACCTGAAGTCATCAATCAGGATGGTCTCAGGCCGATGACAGGCCGCAAAGCCGAACCGGCCGGCACTTGCGCGCACGGCCGGTTCGTAACCGCCTGACATCCCCCGTTCGAAAACGCTTCAGCTCGTCGGGTTGCCCTGGAACGCGGCCAGCAGCTTCTTGCCGTCCGGCGAGCCCCAACCGGTGCACGCATCCCATCCCTGGCCTGCCGGGTACTGGCCGTTCAGCAGCCCTTCCACGTCATTGTTGCCGGCGGTGATGTCGCGCAGCACGTTGTTCGGACCGAATTTGCTGTAGAGCAGCGCGTTGAAGTTGCCGACCCGCTTGCCCATGGTCGCGTTGATGCGTGCGATCAGGCTGGCCCAGAGCGGCGCGGAAGCGCTGGTGCCCCCGACCACCGTGAGCTTGCCGTTCGACTTCGTCAGATAGCCGGTCGCAGGATCGGCATCGGCCGCGACGTCGGGAATTGCCCGGCCCGCGAAATGTCCGGGGTTGATCGATTTGACCACCTTGCCATTCTGCCAGGCCGGGACCGGCGTGATGTCGCTGACGCCGCCGCCGGTGCCGCCTCCGCGATCGTTCCACACCGTCTCGGTGATCTGTTTGGTGCCGCTCGCGTTCTTGCGGACATGAAGCGTCGTTCCTCCGACCGCAAGGACATAGGGACTGGTCGCCGGATAGTTCACATGCGCGCGGCCGTCCTGCATCTGTGCCTCCGCGCCGTCGTCCCCGGTGGAGACGCACACCGTGATGCCGAGATGCGCCGCAGCCAGGAAACTCGCGTTGCAGTGCGCGATCGCGGCCGGCGACCAGATGACGCCGCTGTTGTTGAAGTTCTCGTTCTCGTCCCAACCCCAGCTGATCGAGATCACCGAAGGGTCGTTTGCGGAATCGCTGACCACCTTGGCCAGCACGTCGACCAGTCCCTTCTCGTCGAACGTCCCGAAATAGGTGACGATCTTCGCGCCGTTGGCCAGCGCCCCGGCAACGTCGACGTCGAGCATGACTTCGCCGGTCGAGTTGGGGTCGGAGCCCGGATCGGTCGAAACGCCGTCGACCGCGACGATTTGCACGTCGGGGGCCGGTTGCTGGATCGTCTGGAAATAGCTGGTGAGGTCGCCGGTGTCGACGCCGCCCCCGAACTCGAGCAGGCCGATGCATTGCTGCTGGGCGCCTCCAGCGGGGAAATTATAGATGTCGGCGAGTTCGGTCGGGATGAACCAGGCCCTCGCGGCGTGGGCGGCGCTTGCCTCCACCGTGCGCGATTGCAACGTACGCCGCAGGACGCGATGATTGTTCAGGCCGAAGACGCCGGTGATCGCGTCGGCGACCTCCGGCGGCACGTGCACCGGCCCGGTGCGGGCGTGAAAGTCACCAAGCTTCGGATGCGAGTAGTCGAACAGCGTGACGCCAAAGGCCTTGCTGACATCGGCAACGGTGCCGGCAAGGCCCATCCGGGCCGAGACCGTCTCCTTGTGGGTGACGACGAGGTTGTTGGCCTTCGCAAAGGCCTCGATCGCCGCGACGGATTTTTCGTCCGCGCCGTATTGGCTCGCGAGCTGATCGCGGGTCATGTAGGTGCGCGCTCCCGGAAGCTTGTCGTCGAGACTGGACAGGTCCGGCAACTGCTGGCTGCGGCGAACGCCGACGGTGAGTTCGATCCACCGCTGCTCGCTGGTGCGGCGCATCGCTTTCGATCCGGTCGGCAATTGATGGACGCTGTTGGGAAGCTCGACCGCATTGCTGATTTTGGCAGGTTGGGCACTCATGCTCGTCTCCCATGATGTTAGTCAATTTAAAAATGGACTCGGAATCGCAACAATTCCAAAGGGCTTTGAGAGAGCCGGACAGTTGCAGGTCAGGTTGCAGAATCGACAATGGTTACGACGGCTGGATCATCTTCGGATCGCTGTCGGCCGCCGCAAATGCCGCTTCAGCCAGGTTCAAACCAGAGATAGTAGAATGCAATACTTGCACGCTAACAAAACAGCGATGGTTCGACAACATTCCTGCTGTTCAAGTTTAAATGACCGGTGAGTGTGATCCCGTTCATATGCGGAAATGCTTGCGCCACTTCTGTCAGTATGGATGTCCGATGTCGGACAGCGGCATCGCCGCCCGTGAGCCGACGCCGTCGTGCTGCCGGGGCGGCCGAACCGGGCCGCGTCCCGGTGCGGAACGCACACGGAATAGCAATTTGACATGTGCATGCTATACTGCAGAGCGAGCGTTCTTCATGACAGGTGCGGCCGATGTCGAAACAAGAAATGCGCGAGGAGGCCGAGCGCCTGATCCGCGAGACCATGGAAAAGAAAGCCCTGATCGTGAAACAGGGCAATACGAGGATCGAGACCACCTGCGGCAAATGCGGCGCGCCCAACCGCCTGCAGGCGGAAAAGGGCGCGACCCGCGTCAAATTCGTCTGCAAGCAATGCGGCCACAAGCAGGAAACGCTTTAACGTCGCGCGGCGCGCGTTCGCTTTGAAGCCGAACCACGTACCTGCCTTGCCGAGGTGCCAGCCTGCTTTTGCTGCCGGCCGACGGCGTGGAGAATCGAGCAGGCAGCCCTTCGGCCGGACTGCAATGCGCCTTCCATGTAACCGAAATAGGCGAAGCAGGTGTGCTCACCGGCAAAGAACAAGCGCTCGTGGAAAGGCTCGTGCAGCAGCGGCCCGGCCCGGCAAACCTCGCCGGGCGCGGGGCACGAGTAGCCCGCGCCGGTCCATGGGTCGTCGGGCCATGCCATGAACTCCATCGGATGCTCTGAACGGTTGGAAACATAGCCATCGTATATCGCGCCGATCTTCGCCGCATAAAAATCGTCGATTTCGCGCTGTCCGCCATGTCTCCATTTGCGCAGCGCCGTTTGGGCGACCGCGCCGCCGGCAAACAGACTGAGCCCGACATCCCTTCCGGGCGGAGCGATCTGATTGTCCGTGGATTCCCAGGTAACTCCGAACTGGTTCGACGTTGACGTCGGTGCGAGGCCTTCTCTGATCCAGAAACGCTGCCTGAGTGGACTAAGATATTTCACCACCGTGCCCATCGTCACATAGGACGCGCGGGGCAATTTCGGCATGACTGTGATCTTGCGTCCTTTGGCAGCCGGCCAGAGGCTCGGCGGAATGGCGAGCACGGTATAGTCGGCCGTGATCGTTTGCTTCTTGTCGAGTTCGGTAAAGATGCACGCCTGGTCCGGATCTTTGGCGCTACGCCCCGTGCGAACCTCCAACGTCACATCTTCCTCGTTGATCAGGATGGAATCGACCGGGGTGCAGCGGCGTACCTCGCCGGCGGCCTTCTCGATCTCCGCGGCAAGACGATCGGCCAGCGCGCCATTACCCTCAGAACAACGCATGGCTTCGCTTTGTATGAAAAAGGCATCGAGTTGATCGCCGAGCCTGCCACCGGCGACGACTGCGAGATTGGCGAGAAAGCTCTGCCGGCTGGTCGGCACGCCGGCGTCGTTCGAAAACTGCTGTTCGAGTGCGAGCCTGGTGAGGTCCGAGCAATTCAACTCGTCGAACCAGGCAGATAATGACATCTCATCCAGCTCTTGCGCATTTTTGGCCAGCCATGGCTGGTATGGATCGACCTTGGTGGCCTTCTTGCTGATCCGGTTGATGGCGGTTTGCATCTGCCGGTAGACCTGCTTCAGCTCTTTCTCCGACGGCTCCTTGCCACCGAGATAGAGCGGCGCCTTCAGCGCCAGAGCGTCGAAGTTGTCGTCGGATGTATTGACGGAAAGTCCGAGCTGGAAGTCTTTCGCGAGGTTCAGCCACAGGGGATGGTTGTAGCCGATGAGTTCGCCGCCGGCTTCGACGATGCCGCTGGACTTGGTCTTGCTCCAGACCCGGCCTCCGACGCGACTGCGGGCTTCGAACACTGTCACCTGGCAGTGGCGCCTTAATGCATATCCCGCCATCAAGCCGGCAAATCCTCCTCCGACGATGGCGACCGTGGGACGTAGCGTAGTGCTTAAGGCCAGCGATTTGGCTTCCGCATCGACGCTTGGGTGGTGCAACGGTTCGTTCATTTTTGCGCTGACGAGCCTTTGACGTTTCACGCCGGTCATCCGCTGGCCGTATCGTCGATGGAGGCGGGCAAAAAGGGAGCGCATTTTCAAACACCTTTGGATCAATGAAGGACGGCCACAGCCGTCGCGCTAGTCCAGCCCCGCGGCAAATGATCCGCGGGCTTTCTTTGTGGCTGCGCGCCTGCCGACAATTGACGGCACGCCGGGATGAACGATAGCTTACAACTCAGAGGCGAGTCGAGGGCAGGGGGCTCTGGATGGCATCGCGCAAGAAAGCAGGGGCGGGGACCAGATCCCTGCCGAAATCAGCCTCCAGTCGAAAGGTGGAGGCGACAAGCGCCAAGCGCGGCCGCGCCGCAAAGGCAAAGGCGCGCGCTGCGAAGGCCCCGGTCAAGGTCCGGGACAGCTATCGCCCGCCGGCAAAGGGCGCCAGGAGAATGGGCCCTGCCGACCCGGGATCGCCGGTTGAGGTCACCATCATGCTTCGCGGGCCGCAGCTGCCCGGTGCCGACGAACTCCCCAGCCGTCCGCTGTCCGTCCGCGAGTTCAACGCCAGATATGGCGCCTCAAAACGAGACGCGGACAAGGTGTCGCAGGTGCTGCGCGAGCGGGGCCTGAAAATCGAGGAGGTGTCGCTCCCCGGACGCTGCATCAAAGTCAGCGGCACCGTCGCGCAGATGGAGGCTGCGTTTCGTCCAGGTCTGGCAATGTACAAGAGCGCCGAGCAGGGCGAATTCCGTGATCGCGAGGGCGAGTACAAGGTGCCTCCCTCACTGAGGAAAATCGTGAAGGCGATACTGGGATTTGGCCAGCGACGTGTCGCAAGGCGGCGGCCTGCAAGGGCCGCGGCAAGGAGCGCGCTTCGTTTGAGGAAGTTCGAACCGATCGACATCGAGCGCCATTATCACTTTCCTCCCGGCGATGCAGCCGGTCAAAGGATCGCGGTCGCCGAATTCGGCGGCGGTTATTTTGCCGAAGACCTCGCGAAGTATTGCAAGAAATACAAGCGAGCCGTCCCCAAGGTCAAAACCATTTCGATCGACGCGCCGGTTCCCACCAGGGCGCAAATCGAGCGGATGAAGCCGCCGAAGCAGCGTGACGAATTCGATTCGACCGGCGAAGTGATGATGGACGTCGAGATCATCGCGGGGCTGTGCCCGAAGGCTGACATTTCCGTCTACTTCGCGAGGGATCATCAGAAAGGATGGGTCGACCTCATCAATCGTGCGATTGACGACAAGCCGGTGGTCTTGTCCATCAGCTGGGGCGCCTCCGAAGAGGGAGGCGGCTGGTCGAAGGCCGCGATGAATGCCATCAACGAGGCGCTGACCAAGGCTGCGATGCTGGGTATCACGGTGTGTGGCGCCGCGGGCGACGACGGTTCCGGCGATATGCAAAACGACATGCAGGCGCATGTCGATTTCCCAGGTTCAAGCCCGTTCGTCCTTGCGGTCGGCGGGACCATGATAGGCCACAAGTCCGGCAAAACGGTCGAAAAAGTATGGCGCGTGGGCAAGGGTAAACGCATCCGCGGGGTTGGCGGCGCGACAGGCGGTGGGGTCAGCAGCACCTTTGACCGTCCCGGTTGGCAAAAGACCGACATAAAATCAGTGAACAAGAACAGCAAAAACGGCCGCGTGGTGCCGGATGTCGCAGCACTCGCCGGATCGCCCGGATATGACATGATCTTTAAAGGCAAGCACGATTACGGCGGCGGCACCAGCGCGTCGACGCCGTTGTGGGCGGCGCTTATCGCGCGCGTCAACGCATTGCTTCCGCGCAGGCAACGGCGGCGCTTTCTGGCGCGGCTGCTCTACCAGCAGGCATCTCACGGTGGTCCGCTGGGGCAACTGGTTTGCCATGACGTCACCGTCGGTAACAACACGACCAGACCGAGACCGAACAAGGGCTTTAAGGCCACCAAAGGTTTCGACGCGGTATCCGGCTGGGGAACGCCGATCGGAACGGCGCTGCTGCTCGGGCTGACGTGAACGCTTCGCAGGCGGTCTGCGGTCTGAGTGCGCCCGTCGGGCAAATCAAAAAAACCTGTCCAGCCCCCTCCGAAAAAATATTCCGCTTGTCGCGTCGGGCAAATCAGTGGTGTTTCTCCGCCCGTCTCACCCGACAAGAGGGGCGGCTCGCGATCGTCACGAAACGCGCGGTGGGATGCGGTGGACGTGGAAGCTGCGACTGACGAGCGCGGCCGATGCGGACGGCGAAGTCGTGTGGTCCTGATGCCTCGACGCCGGCGTCAAGCTTTGCGGAAGTATCCGCGAGGCGACGGTGACAAGAAAGCCCGATCACCGGGGAGAGCACGTTATAAGCCGTAAAACCATTGCGCAGGGAATGCCGGATTGCCTCCGCTGAACCTGTATGCTCGTGTGCGTTTTTTTTGTGCATGTTTGCACACGAGACCGCGGGTGCAGCGCGCATCCGGCGTTCCCTGCGCCCTCTGATTTCCGAGGGCGGGAGTGAACAACAAACCTCGGGCGGATTGAGCCGCGAGATCGCGAAGCTGTGTTTGCAAAGCAAATTTTTGTGCGAAGCCATTTCAACATAACGACGTCATTCCGGGATGCGCCTCTTGGCGCAGGCCCGGAATCCATAGCCACGATCGTGAGTATGGATTCCGGGCTCGTGCTTCGCACGCCCCGGAATGACGAGCTAATAACCCTTCACAAATTTCGCAAACGCCTCCGCATAATCCGGATGCCATCGCGACAATGCCGGGCGGTTTTCGATGATGTCGCCGGCCGCCCACAGCATGCGCCGTTCGTCGAGTTGCCGCGGCACGTCGTTGTCGGGGCAAAGAATATAAAAATCCCCGGCGTCGATGCGCGTGATCATGAAGTCCACGGTTTGCTCCGGGGTCCAGGCGCCCGCAGGCTTTTCGGTGCGGCCGCGCGAGGTGAGACCCGTAAAGACATGACCGGGAATCATCAGATGCGCGCTGATCCTGCAGCCATCAATGTTACGCAATTCATGCTGCAGCGCCTCGGTGAGGGCTTTCACGCCGGCCTTGGAGACATTGTAGGCGGGATTGCCGGGCGGGGTGGTGATGCCCTGCTTGGAACCGGTGTTGATGATGAGGCCGGGACGGCCACGTTCGATCATGTGAGGCGCAAAGACCTGCGTGCCATGGATGACGCCCCAGAGATTGACCGCAAGAATGCGCTGCCAGTTCTCCAGCGGGCCAAAGCTGGTGCTGTCCGGGCCGATGCCAGCATTGTTCATCAGGATGTCGGTACCGCCGAACCGTTTTTGCACCATGGCTTCCAGTCCCGCGACCTCGTCGAAACGGCTGACGTCGACGGTCGCGGTCATGATGCTGTCGGCGCCGCCTGGCGCGGCCGATGCCAGTTTTGTCGCGGCCTCCTTGAGCCGGTCGGCGCCGAGATCGGCAATGCAGACCTTCATGCCGAGCTGCGCGAACCGCTTCGCGGCGGCGAGCCCGATGCCGGACGCGCCTCCGGTAATTACGGCAACATGATTGGACGACATCGCGGCATGGGGCATGGAATTTCCTCCGGACAGTTATGCGGTGCAGCTATCGGGCTGGCGCCATACCTACCATGCATGAACCGGCATAGGAGATCTTCGTTCCCCGGCTTTGCCATTGACGGCTTTCACGAACAAGATGAACCGGTTACATATCCAGATCATAGAAGAAAATCCGGGGCAGGCATGAATTTTCCGTCGTTGTTTTCACCGCTCAAGATCGGCCCGTACCAGCTCAAGCATCGTCTCGTGATGGCGCCGCTGACGCGGATGCGGGCGGCGAAGCCGTCTCTGGCGCCGCGGCCCCTGAACGTCGAATATTACGCCCAGCGCGCGACGCCGGGCGGGCTGATCATTGCCGAAGCATCGCCGGTGATGGTCACCGGTTTCGGCAGCCCCGGCGTCCCCGGCATCTACACCGAGCAGCAGATCGCGGGATGGCGGGAAGTCGTCGATGCCGTCCACGCCAGGGGCGGCGTGATCTTGCTCCAGCTCTGGCATGTCGGGCGGGTGTCGCATTCCTCGTTCCAGCCCGGCGGCGTGCTACCGGTCGCACCGTCAGCTGTAGCGATTCCTGATTTGAAGACCGGCACGGCCGACGGCAAGGCGGTGCCTTACGAGACGCCGCGCGCGCTTGAGACCAGCGAGATCCCCGGCGTGATCGACGCCTACCGGCAAGCCGCGAAGAACGCGTTGAAGGCCGGGTTCGACGGCGTCGAGGTTCACGGCGCCAACGGCTATCTGATCGAGCAGTTTTTACAATCGCATACCAATTTGCGCACCGACCAGTACGGCGGATCGATCGAGAACCGCGCGCGCTTCTTGATGGAAGTGACAAAAGCCGTGGTCGAGGTCTGGGGCGCCGACCGCGTCGGCGTGCGGCTGTCGCCCTACGGCGTGGCCAACGGCAGCGGCGAACGCGACCCGATGCCGCTCTACACCCATGCCGTCCAATCGCTCAATCCGCTCGGGCTGGCCTACCTGCATTTCATCGAGCCGCGTTCCAGCGGCGCCGGCCGTGCCGAGGTCAACCATCAGAACGTGCCGTCGGCGATGGTGCTGTTCCGGCCAATCTGGAAGGGCGTGCTGATCACCGCCGGCGGCTTTACCGGAGAAACGGCTGAAGCCGCGATCGCCGCAGGCCATGCCGACGCGATCGCGTTCGGCCGCATCTTCATTTCCAATCCGGATTTGCCGCGGCGCCTGCAGCGCGGCTATCCGCTGACGCCCTACAACCGCGCGACGTTCTATGGCGGGGAGGAGGCCGGCTACACCGACTATCCCGCGCATGATGAATTGGAGCAGGCCTGAAGCCCCACCGTCATTGCGAGCCAACGGGTCGCGCGAATGCGCGCCCGATGACAGGCTCCGCGAAGCAATCCATCTATCAGCGAAGAAAGAATGGATTGCTTCGTCGCTATCGCTCCTCGCAATGACGGCTGAGACAGAAAGCGCAAATGGCAAAAGCAGCGGGGATTGCGTCAGGCCAATGCCTGTGCGGCAAAGTTGGCTTCGAGATCGACGTCCCCGCGCGCTGGGCCTGGCACGATCATTCGGCCTCGAGCCGCCGCGCGCACGGCGCTGCCTATGCGACCTATGTCGGAAGTTGGCGCAAGCGATTTCGGATCACCAGGGGCAAAGCCGAAATCACGCGCTACGAGGACAAGGCGACAAAGACCGTGCGTAGTTTCTGCACGCATTGCGGCACCCCCTTGTTTTACGAACGCGCGCGCTCGCCGCATATGGTGAACATTCCGCGCGCGCTGTTTTCGGGCCGCACCGGCCGGCAGCCGCTCTATCACATCGCGATCGAGGAGCTGCAGGAATGGGCCTATACCGGCGAGCCGCTGGTGCCGCTGAAAGGTTTTCCGGGCGTAGTCTGGCAACGCTCGAAAAAGAAGAAGCGCGTCAATCAAGAGGGGATGTTCTAGTGGCGCCAGCTGGTCCGCACGCGTCCGGGACACGATTGTCGGGGAATTCGGCAGCGCAGGGCAGCCATGACCGTCGTCCATTGCCTCGGCCGCGCAGGTTTGATCATGTGCCCTCATCCCGCAGGTCAACGGGCCGCGGGCAGGAGGGGACATGAAAAATCGCATCACCGGGCGTTCGGCATTCCTTGCTTTGCTGAAGGACGAAGGCATCACGCATTTGTTCGGCAATCCCGGCACCACCGAATTGCCGATCATGCACGCGCTGAAGGACCATCCCGACCTCACCTATGTGATGGCGATGCAGGAAAGCCTGGTCGTGGCGATGGCCGACGGCTTTAGCCGCGCCTCGGGGAAGCTCGTCGCCTGCAACGTCCACGTCGCGCCCGGCCTTGGCAATGCGATGGGCTCGCTGTTCAATGCGAAGTTTACGGGCACGCCGATGATCCTGACCGCCGGCCAGCAGGAGCAGGGCCACGGGCTGATGGAGCCGGTGCTGTATGGGCCGCTGCTGCAGATGGCCGAGCCGCTGGTGAAATGGGCGGTCGAGGTGACGCGGCTGGAGGATTTGCCGCGGATCGTGCGCCGCGCCGCCAAAA
Organism: Bradyrhizobium sp. Ash2021; assembly: GCF_031202265.1. Classification (NCBI taxonomy): domain Bacteria; kingdom Pseudomonadati; phylum Pseudomonadota; class Alphaproteobacteria; order Hyphomicrobiales; family Nitrobacteraceae; genus Bradyrhizobium; species Bradyrhizobium sp. Ash2021. Next base: position 1,959,825 of record NZ_CP100604.1, read on the forward strand.
TAGCAACCACGCCACCGACCGGGCCGGTGTTCATCTCGCTGCCGGGCGACATTTTGAACGCGGAAGCCGGCATCGAACTCGGCCGCTCCACCCGGGTCGATACCCGCGTAAAACCTTCGGATGAATCGCTGCAGGCGCTGGCCGCGCGCATCCTCAAAGCCGCGCGGCCGGTGATCATTGTCGGCGACGAGATCGTCAAGAGCGACGCGCTGCAGGAGGCCGCCCAGCTTGCGGAGACACTGGGCTGCCCGGCCTATCAATCCTCCACGCCTTACGGCGCACACTTCCTGTCCGAGAGTCCCTGCTTCATGGGCGCGCTGGCGCGGGTCCAGAAGATCGCCCGCGATGCGCTGCAGCCGTACGATCTCATCATCGCGCTCGGCGGCGATCCGTTGCGGATGTCGGTTTACAGCGAGATCGATCCGTTGCCGGACGGGCTGGGTATCGTGCAAATCGGCCTCGACGACTGGGATATCGCCAAGAATTACGGCGTCGAGATCGCGCTGAAGGCCGACGTAAAGGAGACCCTGCGCGCGCTGGTTCCGACCTTGAAAGCGGCCGGCGGCGGCGCGCTCGAGACGCGCGCCAAGCAGGGATTGGCCGCGCTGGCGTCGAAGAACTGGACCGCGAAGCGCAGGATGCTGGTCGACCAGATCGCGAAGGCCAGCGATAGATCGCCGATCGATGCGGACTGGCTGTCGTTGCAGGTGGTCGAGGCGATGCCTGATAACGCCATCCTCGTCGATGAAGGCCTGACGTCGTCACGCCAGATGCTGGCGCTGCGGCCGCATCGCGACCGCTACGGCTATCACGCGCTGGCCTCCGGCGGCATCGGCTGGGGATTGCCGGCCTCGGTCGGCGTCAGCCTCGCCAATCCCGACCGGCCGGTGGTGTGCTATTCCGGCGACGGCAGTTCGATGTATTCGATCCAGTCGCTGTGGACCGCGGCCAACCACAAGCTGCCGCTGACCTTCATCATCGTCAACAATGGCGGCTATCGCATCATCAAGCAGCGGCTGCTCGCGTTCCACGGCGACGACCATTACGTCGGCATGGATTTCATCGATCCGCCGGTGGATTTTACTGGGATCGCAAAATCGCTCGGGCTGGAGGCGACCAAGGTCACCGATCCCGGACAACTGAAGTCCGTGCTGAAGTCGGCGTTCAGCCGCCCGGGCGCGAAGCTGATCGAGGTGGTGGTCAATAACGCGGTCAATTGATCCCAGTCATTCCGGGGCGATGCGAAGCATCGAACCCGGAATCTCGAGATTCCGGGTCTGGTCCTTCGGACCATCCCGGAATGACGGAGACACTCTACTCGGCCGCCTTCGCGGCCACATGCGGCCGATACTGGCTTGCCGGATGCTCCGCCGTCAGCCGAGCGCGCCCGGCGCCGAACAGTTTTTCGCGCAGCGTGCCGCTGGTGTAGGCATCCTTGTAGCGCCCGCGCCGCGTCAGTTCCGGCACCAGCATGTCGGCGATATCTTCGAAATCGCCGGGCGAGGTCGCAAACGCGACGTTGAGGCCGTCGACGTCGGTCGCTTCGAACCAGGTCTCGATGTCGTCGGCGACCTTTTCCGGCGTGCCGACCACGACCGGTCCGGCGCCGCCGATGCCGACATGTTCGACAACCTCGCGCACGGTCCAGACCCGGTCCGGATCGGCGCGGGTGACGTTGTCCAGCGCAGTGCGGCCGGCGTCGTTCTGGACGTGGCGGACCTGCTGGTCGAGGTCGTAGCTCGAGAAGTCGACGCCGGTCCAGCCCGACATCAGCGCCAGCGCGCCCTCGGGATTGATGTGGCTCCGATAGTCGGCGTATTTCGCCTTTGCCTCGGCTTCGGTGCGGCCAAGGATGATCGTCATCATGCTGAACATCAAAATCTCGGCGGGGTTACGGCCAACCTTCGCGGCGAGTTCGCGGATGCCGGAAACGCGCGGCGCAATGATTTTTGCCGACGGCCCCGACATGAAAACGCATTCGGCGTGCTGGGCCGCGAACTGCCGGCCGCGCGGCGAGGTGCCGGCCTGATACAGCACCGGCGTCCGCTGCGGCGACGGCTCGCTCAGATGGATGGCATTGAGCCGATAGTTGTTCCCTTCGTGCTCGATGCGGTGCACCTTGGCTGGATCGGCAAAAATGCCGCGCGCGCGATCGCGCAGCACCGCGCCATCCTCCCAGCTGCCTTCCCAGAGCTTGTAGACCAGCTCCATATATTCGTCGGCGATCTCGTAGCGGTCGTCATGCGCGGTCTGCTTGTCCTTGCCGGCGCCGCGCGCGGCGCTGTCGAGATAGCCGGTCACCACGTTCCAGCCGATCCGGCCCTCGGTCAGATGATCCAGCGTCGACATCCGCCGCGCGAACGGATAGGGCGGTTCGAACGACAGATTGCTGGTGACGCCGAAGCCGAGATTTTGCGTCACCGCCGCCATCGCCGGGATCAGCATCAGAGGCTCGTTCGCCGGCGTCTGCGTGGCGTTGCGCAGCGCGGCATCCGGGCTACCGCCGAATACGTCATAGACGCCGAGCACATCGGCGAGAAACAGGCCGTCGAACCGGCCGCGCTCCAGCGTTTTGGCCAGATCGAGCCAATAGGGCAGCCGGTTGTAGTCGATGGTGCGGTCGCGCGGATGGGTCCAGAGCCCGGGCGACTGATGCGCCACGCAGTTCATGGCAAAGGCGTTGAGCCGGATTTGTTTTTTCATAAGTGGCGTTTCCAACGGCGAATTGTTGCATTCCCGTGCATTTTGGCAAGACCCATTTGCTGAAGCAGCACTTCCGGTGGTCTTGATATCTCGATAATAGGGACTGAACCAGATTCATATAGAGTGCGAGGGAATACCATGGCGACCAGAGACGACGCGATCGCAAGTGCACGTCAGCATCTTCACTCCGGAGAGTTTCTTGCCGAGCTCAACCGCAGGGTCGGGTTTCAGACACAGAGCCAGCAACCTTTGCCGGGCGATCCCTTGCGCGCCTATCTCGTGGAAGGACTGCAGCCTGCATTTGAAGAGCTCGGGTTTTCGACCCGGGTGATCGAGTCGCCGATCGGCAAGGGCCCGTATCTGCTGGCAGACTATCGCGAGGATCCTTCGTTGTTGACGGTCCTCTCCTATGGCCATGGCGATGTCGTCGGCGGCATGGTCGGCGAATGGCGCGACAATCTTGATCCGTGGCAGACCACGACCAAAGGCGATCGCGTCTATGGCCGGGGCACCGCCGACAACAAGGGTCAGCACAGCATCAACATGGCGGCGCTGCGCGCCGTCCGCGAGGCCCGCGGCGGCAAGCTCGGCTTCAATGCCAAGTTCATCATCGAGACCAGCGAGGAGATCGGCTCGCCGGATCTGGCGCAGGTCTGTCAGTCACTGCATCATGAGTTGGCGGCCGATCTGTTGCTCGCTTCCGACGGTCCGCGGCTTACGGCGGATCGTCCCACCGTCTTCCTCGGCTGCCGTGGCGGCGTGCGAATCCATCTCGACGTGAACCTGCGCGAAGGCGGCAATCATTCCGGCAATTGGGGTGGCCTGCTCGCCAATCCCGCGACCATCCTGGCAAACGCCATCGCCTCGCTGGTCGATCACAGGGGGCGGATGAAGCTCGATGTGATGAAGCCGCCGCGCATCTCGAACCAGATCCGTGCAGCACTTGCCGATGTGGAGGTCGAGCCCACGGCGGATGAGCCGCAGGTTTCCGAGAACTGGGGCGAGGATGGCCTGTCCGCCGCCGAACGCGTCTATGCCTGGAACACGCTGGAAGTGCTGGCGATGTCATCGGGCAATATCGAGCAGCCGGCGAACGCGATCCCGGGGGTGGCGCGCGCCGTCCTGCAGCTTCGCTTCGTGGTCGGCACCGAATATGAAAAGGTGGTCGACGCGGTTCGGGCACATCTGCACGCAGGCGGCTTTCCGATGGTGGAAGTCAGCGGGCAGCAGCGGTTTGGCGCGTCGCGCACCGATTTCGACAGCCCCTGGGTCACCTGGGCGGCGAACTCGATCCGGCAGACCACGGGAAAGGCGCCGGCGATCCTGCCGAATATCGGCGGCTCGCTGCCCAACGGCGTCTTTGCCGAAGGGCTCGGCCTGCCGACGATCTGGATTCCGCACTCCTATCCCGGCTGCTCGCAACACGCGCCGGACGAACACATTCTGCTGCCCGTCACCGAGGAAGCGCTGGCCATCATGGCCGGTCTGTTCTGGGATTTGGGTGAGAAGCCGCCCAAGTCTTAGCCCAAGTCTTAGCCCAAGTCTTAGCCCAAGTCTTGGCCCAAGTCTTGGCCCAAGTCCTGGAGGACATGAGCGAAACAGACCAGCATCACTGAAAGGGATTGTAGATGGCGTTTTCCGCGGTCGAAGGGCGTGAAGTATCGTCGGTGCCGAAACAACAGGACGTTACAAAACTCATCGTCGCCACCTCGATCGGCAACGCGCTGGAATGGTACGACATCGCCGTTTACGGCTATTTTGCCATTTATGTGTCGAAAGCCTTCTTCCCGAATGACGATCCGACGACGTCGCTGCTGCTGACCTTCGGCACGTTCGGACTGTCGTACCTGGCGCGTCCGATCGGTGGGGTCATGCTTGGCGCCTATGCCGATCGTTACGGCCGCAAGGCGTCGCTGATGGTCTCGATCGTCATGATGACGTTCGGTACGCTGTCGCTGGCGTTGATGCCGACCTACGCGACCATCGGCCTTCTTGCACCGATCGCGGTCATCCTCGCGCGTCTGGTGCAGGGCTTTTCCGCCGGCGGCGAGTTCGGAAGCTCGACCGCGTTTCTGGTGGAGCATATGCCGCACCGGCGTGGCTTCGTCGCAAGCTGGCAATTCGCGAGCCAGGGGCTGAGCGGATTGCTGGCGTCGGGATTCGGCGCCTGGCTCACCTCGGCGATGAGCCCCGCCGACCTGCAATCCTGGGGCTGGCGCATTCCCTTCCTGTTCGGTGTGCTGATTGGGCCGATCGGCATCTACATCCGAAACAATATCGATGACGCGACCGCGCCGCCGGCTGCCAAACACGAATCCGTGGTGGCTAAGGTGTTCGCAGAGCAAAAGCTTCGTGTGCTGCTCGGAATCGGCGCGATCGCGGTGACGACGTCGGTCAACTATTTGATCGTCTACATGCCGACCTATGTGGTCAAAACGCTGAAGCTGCCGCCGTCGGTCGGGTTTCTGGCGGCGCTGGCCGCCGGCGTTGCCGTCACCTTGTTGCCGCCGATCGCAGGAATGATCTCGGACCGCATCGGACGCACCACTCACATGATCGCGCTCTGTCTGCTGTTGCTGGTTTCAGTCTTTCCGGCCTTTCTGATATTGACGAGAACGCCGACACCGATGGTGATCCTTCTGGTCGTGCTTTGCCTCGGCGCCATGAAGGCCATTTACTTCGGGCCTCTCGCGGCGCTGATGTCCGAACTGTTTCCGCCGGCAACGCGCGCCACCGGCCTGGGCTTGAGTTACAACATCGGTGTCACGATATTCGGCGGCATGGCGCCGGCGACCATGACCTGGATGGGAAGCTTTGCCTTGTTCGGCGACCTCGCGCCCGGATATTACCTCACGTTCTGCGCCGTCGTGAGCCTCTGTGCGCTGGTCACGATCCGGCGAACGTCCGCGGATGATGGTTTCGCCTAGCGGAATATTATTGCAGAAGTGAACAGGGGGCGCCGCAATATCGGTAAATATTTCGGTTTGGAGTTTCGTTGGACGAAATAAAGCTCTGTCGCGCGCGCGCCGCTCTCTCTAGGATCAGGGGAGTAGTGGAGAGGCGATCGATGCAGGACGTTCGGTTCGGATTTCAGGCGGCCGCGGCCGACGTGGCCGGCGTGCCCGACCAGCAACTCTATCCCGACCTGATGGCGGATTGCGCGCTGGGCCATCGGCTCGGCTACGACGCCGCCTGGCTGCTGGAACATCATTTCATCGACTACTACCCGACGCCAAGTCCGCTGATGACGCGGTTTGCGGAAGAAATCTGCCCGCGCTTTTCCAGCGCGATGCGCAAGGGCAGGGCGGCATGAACGCGTCCACCGTGCAGACGCCAGCGAGAGCGGGCAAGAAGAAGCCGCAACTCGTGCCGGGCCAGCCCGACAAGTTCAACGCGATCCAGAAAGTGTGCGCGATCCTGCGGGTGCTGGCGCAACGTTCGCCGCTGCGCCTGACCGAGATCGCCGACGCCACATCGCTCAACAAGGCGACGACATTGCGTATCCTTGCCTCCCTGATCGAGGAAGGTTTTGTGAGCCGCGTCGCCGGCGCCAAGACCTATGAACTCGGGCAGGAGGCGCGAGTGATGGCGGTCGGCGCGCGGCGTTCGGTCGATATCGCCGAGCTGGCGCAGCCGAGCCTGCTGCGGCTTTCCGAGAAATCCGCCGACACCGCGCTGTTGTCGGTGCGCAGCGGTGTCGAGGCGCTGTATCTGGCGCGTTCGGTCGGCAGCCATCCGCTGCAGCCGAATTACCTGCAGATCGGCAGCCGCAGGCCGCTCGGTGTCGGCGCCGGCAGCCTCGCCTTGATGGTATGGTTGCCAGATGCCGAGATCGAGGCGATCATCGAAGTGATCGTACCGCGGCTGGCGAAATCGCCGCGTATCACCCCGAAATATTTGCGCGAGCGGATCGTGGCGGCGCGCAAGCATGGCCACACCGTGCTGATCGATGCCGCCTATCCCGGCATGGGTGGGGTCGGCGTACCGATCCGCGACGATACCGGCGAGGTGGTGGCGGCGCTGAGCATCGGCGCTTCCAGCGACCGCATCCGGCGGCGCGAGGTGGAACTGGCCGAGATGTTGAAAAAGGAGGCGCAAGTGCTGGCGCGGGCGATGGCGCAGCCCGCCAAGGCGAATTCGGCTAAGGCAATTATCAAGGTAAGCTAAAGGCCACAGCGTCTTGCGGGAGCCCGGGCTTTCAGGCCATCATGCGCCGCCAATGCCGGCATTGCAGGACCTCTGCCTCAAATCGCATGACGCCACTTTCGGATGCTTCCGACGCCGCTGTTATCAAGGCGTTCGCTGAAATTCCCGCATTGCTCGAACGAACTCCGGCGCTGGTCATGCACGGCCGGTTTCTCGACTGCGACTGCCTGCTCGGTCCGATGGGTCGTCCATTCCACGTGTCGATCCGGGCCGGCCGGATCACCGACCTGACACAAGCGCCGGTGTTGATGCGATCCTGGCGTTTCTCGTATCGTGCGACATCAGCCGCATGGGCCGAATACTGGCAAGCCATGCCGAAGCCGGGGTGGCACGATCTGCTCGCTTTGACCAAACGCGGGGAGGCGGTGCTGGAAGGCGATCTGCACCCCTTCATGGCGCATCTGCAGTATTTCAAGGACCTGCTGGCGCTGCCGCGGCTTGATGCCGCAACGGTGTCGTCGTGAACGGTGCCATCGAGCCGATGGTCGGCCGCTACGTCCATGTCGAGATCGATGGCGCGATGCATCGCATCTATTTCGAAGAGAACGGCGCAGGCATTCCGCTGGTGTGCCTGCACACCGCGGGCTCCGACGGACGGCAATGGCGGCATCTGCTGGCGGATGAAGAGTTCGCAAAGAACTTCCGCATCATCGCCTTCGACATGCCCTGGCATGGCAAGTCCAATCCGCCGGCGAACTGGAGCGGCGAGGAATATCAGCTCACCACCGCGCGCTACACGCAGACGATCCGCGCGTTCTGCGGCGCGTTGAAGCTGGACAAGCCCGTGGTCATGGGGTGTTCGATCGGCGGCCGCATCGTGCTCAATCTCGCGATCGACCATGCCGCCGAATTCCGCGCGCTGATCGGGCTCGAAGCCGCCGATTTTCAGGCCCCCTGGTACGACACCACCTGGCTGAACCGCCCCGATATCCATGGCGGCGAGATTTGCGCCGCGCTGGTATCCGGCCTGATTGCGCCGCAGAGCCCGCAAGCCTCGCGGATGGAGACGCTATGGGGCTACAAACAGGGCGGTCCCGGCGTATTCAAGGGCGATCTCTATTTCTACCGGGTCGACGGCGATTTGCGCGGCCGGGTCGAGGCAATCGATACTAAAGTATGCCCGCTCTATCTGCTCACGGGCGAGTATGATTTTTCCTGTACGCCGGAAGACACCAAGCGGACCGCGGCCGCCATCGGGGGCGCCCGCGTCGAGATCATGGAGCAGCTCGGTCATTTCCCGATGAGCGAGAACCCCGAACAGTTTCGCCGCTACATCGCGCCGGTTCTCGGCGAGATTCTCACACAATCGATACCAACCAGACAAGGAGTACACCTATGAAACGCCAGTACATCATCGGTTACGCGCTTGCCGCCGCGCTCTCGGCCGGCCAGGCCAACGCCGAAGAGCTGACGGGAACGCTGAAGAACGTCAAGGAAACCGGCGCGATCACGCTCGGCTTCCGCGATTCCTCGATTCCATTTTCCTATCTCGACGACAGCCAGAAGCCGATCGGCTTTGCGATGGACATCTGCTACAAGATCGTCGACGCCGTGAAGAAGGAGCTCAAGCTCGACAAGCTCGAAGTCAAGCTCAATCCGGTGACCTCGTCGACCCGCATCCCGTTGCTGGCCAACGGCACCGTCGATCTCGAATGTGGTTCGACCACCAACAATGCCGAACGCCAGAAGCAGATTTCCTTCACCAACACCCACTTCCTGACCGCGAGCCGCTACGTCTCCAAGAAGGCAAACAAGATCGACGCGATCGCCGATCTCAAGGGCAAGTCGGTGGTCTCGACGGCGGGCACCACCAACATCAAGCAGCTGACTGAAGCCAACGCCGCGCGCGGCCTCAACGTCAATATCATCCCGGCCAAGGATCACGCCGAAGCCTTCCTGATGGTCGAGACCGACCGCGCGGTCGCCTTCGTGATGGACGACATCCTGCTGGCGAGCCTCGTCGCCGGATCGAAGGCGCCGGACGACTACGTCATCTCCAAGGACGCGTTCTCGAAGCCCGAGCCCTACGGCATCATGCTGCGCAAGGACGATCCCGCTTTCAAGAAGGTGGTCGATGGCGCGACCGCGGCGCTCTATACCAGCGGCGAGGGGCAGAAGCTCTATGACAAGTGGTTCACGCAGAAGATCCCGCCCAAGGGCTTGAACCTCAACGCGCCGATCAGCGCGGAGCTGAAGAACGAGTTCGCCAAACCGTCGGACTCGCCGGATCCCGATTCCTACAAATAACGGCGTCCTGACCCACGCTGAGGGCTTGCTGGCCCATGCAATGGCCCGACCATTGCATGGGCCTTAAGTTCTGGAATCTTAAGTTCTGGAGTCCTAACTTCTGAAGTCCTGGGTCGTGAGGCGGCCGAAAGTTGCGTTCTTTTCCGGCCCGATTTGTGCATTATTGCCGCCATCCAAGCGAGGAGAGACGAATGAAACGCCTGCGTATGGTTGGGCTCGTGATCGGCGCCGCTTTCTGCGCCGCGCAGGCCAACGCCGAAGAGCTGACGGGGACGCTGAAGAAAATCAAGGAAACCGGCGCCATCACCATCGGCTACCGCGACTCGTCGATCCCGTTCTCCTATCTGGACGACAACCAGAAGCCGATCGGCTTTGCGATCGACATCTGCCTTGCGATCGTCGACGCCGTGAAGAAGGATCTCAAGCTCGACAAGCTCGCGGTCGAATTCAACCCGGTGACGTCGTCGACCCGTATCCCGTTGCTGGCCAACGGCACCATCGACCTCGAATGCGGATCGACCACCAACAACGCCGACCGGCTGAAGCAGGTGGCGTTCACCAACACCCATTTTCTGACCGCGACCCGCTTCGTGTCGAAGAAGTCCTCTAAGCTCGGCTCGATCGAGGACCTCAAGGGCAAATCGGTGGCCTCGACCTCAGGCACCACCAACATCAAGCAACTCACCGAAGCCAACGCCGCCCGCAGCCTCGGCATCAACATCATCCCGGCGAAAGAGCATGCCGAATCGTTCCTGATGGTCGAGACCGATCGTGCGGTTGCGGCGGTGCTGGACGATATCCTGCTCGCCAGCTTCGTCGCCGGGTCGAAAGATCCCGGCGCCTACGTCATTTCCACGGACGCGTTCTCCAAGCCCGAGCCCTACGGCATCATGCTGCGCAAGGACGATCCGGATTTCAAGAAGGTCGTCGACGCCGCCACCGCTGCGCTGTACCAGAGCGCCGACGGCCAGAAGCTGTATGACAAGTGGTTCATGCAAAAAATCCCGCCCAAGGGATTGAACCTCAACACGCCGATCGGCGCGGAGCTGAAGCATGAATTTTCGAAACCGTCGGATTCTCCAGATCCGGATTCCTACAAGGCGATGTGAGCCGGTCGACGGCGTAGCCCTGGCGCACGGAAAGCTCGCGTGAACTATCACTGGAACTGGAGCATCTTCTTTGAGCCGGCCCCGAACGGGACCGGCACCTATCTCGACATGCTGCTGTCCGGGCTGCTGCTGACGATCGAGACCTCGCTCTGCGCCTGGATCATTGCGCTGGTGTTTGGCGCGGTTGTGGGCGTCATGCGCACGCTGCCGTCGAAGGCCGCGTCCCGGATCGGCTTTGCCTATGTCGAGTTCTTCCGCAACATGCCGCTGCTGGTGCAACTGTTCATCTGGTTCTTCGTGTTGCCGGAAATCGTGCCGCAGGAGTGGGGGCTGTGGCTGAAGCAGATGCCCTATGCGCCGTTCTACACCGCGGTCATAGGGATCGGCCTGTTCATGTCCGCGCGCGTCGCCGAACAAACCCGCGCCGGCGTCAACTCCCTGCCGCGCGGACAGAAGATGGCTGCGACCGCGCTCGGGCTGACGACGGCGCAGACCTATCGCTATGTGCTGCTGCCGATGGCGTTCCGGATCATCATGCCGCCGCTGACCTCCGAATTTCTCTCGACCATCAAGAATACTTCGGTGGCGATCACCATCGGCCTGATCGAGCTGACCGGCGAGGCCCGGGCGATGCAGGAATTTTCGTTTCAGGTGTTCGAGGCCTTCACCGGTGCTACCGTGCTGTACCTCCTGATCAATATCGTGGTTGTCATCGCCATGCGCTTCCTTGAGCGCAGCATAGCGATCCCCGGCTACATCACGGGGAAATAGCTGATGTTCGCCAATTTCGACTTCGACGTCATCCGCCGCTCGCTCGGCTACCTGTTCTTCGACGGCATGACGTTCACGCTGACGCTGACGGGGCTGGGCGCGTTGGGCGGCCTGATCTTCGGCACGCTGATCGCGCTGATGCGGCTCTCAGGCTACAGACTGCTCGGCCGCATCGCCGGGCTCTATGTCGATCTGATGCGCTCGCTGCCGCTGGTGCTGGTCATCTTCTGGTTCTATTTCCTGGTGCCCTATATCGGGCAATGGGTGACCGGATCGTCGCGGCCGATCCGCGTCGGCGCGTTCACCTCCTCGCTCGTCACCTTCATCCTGTTCGAGGCGGCGTATTTCTCGGAGATCATGCGCGCCGGCATTCAGTCGATCTCGAAAGGACAGCCCGCCGCCGCGAGCGCGCTTGGCCTGACCTACGCCCAGTCGATGCGCTATGTCGTGCTGCCGCAGGCGTTCCGGAACATGCTGCCGGTGCTGCTGACGCAGACCATCGTGCTGTTCCAGGATACGTCGCTGGTCTATGTGCTCTCGATCCCGGACTTCCTCGGCGCCGCCAGCAAGGTGGCGCAGCGCGACGGCCGGCTGGTCGAGATGTACCTGTTCGCGGCCGTGGTCTATTTCGCAATTTCCTGTTTCGCGTCCTTTGGCGTCCGGCGCCTGCAGGCACGCATCGCCATTGTCCGGTAGAGAAGCACGCATGATCGAGATCAGCCACGTCGATAAATGGTACGGGCCGAGTTTCCAGGCGCTGAAGGATTGCACCACCAGCGTCGCCAAGGGCGAAGTGGTGGTGGTGTGCGGTCCGTCCGGTTCTGGAAAATCGACGCTGATCAAATGCGTCAACGCGCTGGAGCCGTTTCAGGCCGGCGAGATCATCCTCGACGGCATCAAGGTCAACGATCCCAGGACCGACCTGCCGAAACTGCGCGCCCGCGTCGGCATGGTGTTCCAGCATTTTGAGCTGTTCCCGCATTTGAAGATCATCGAGAATTTGTGCCTGGCGCAGGAGAAGGTGCTGGGCCGGTCGCATGACGAGGCGATGGCCAAGGCTGCAAAACTGCTCGACCGCGTCGGGCTGAATGACCACGCCCGCAAATACCCGGCCGAATTGTCCGGAGGTCAGCAGCAGCGCGTCGCGATTGCCCGCGCACTGGCGATGGACCCGATCGCGATGCTGTTCGATGAGCCGACCTCGGCGCTTGATCCCGAAATGATCAGCGAGGTGCTTGACGTGATGGTCGATCTCGCCCGCGAGGGCATGACCATGATGGTCGTCACCCATGAGATGGGTTTCGCCAGCAAGGTCGCGCACCGGGTGATCTTCATGGACCAGGGCGAAATCGTCGAGGACGCGCTGAAGACCGATTTCTTCGGCAGCCCCCGCAGCGACCGCGCGCAGAAGTTTTTGTCGAAGATTTTGTCGCATTAACACTCTGTCATTCCGGGCTCGCGCTGCGCGCGCCCCGGAATGACGTGAGGAGGGTTTATCGGCGTTAACAATTTGCGTATAGGAATTGCCGCAACCCCTTTCCCCGCCCCCAGGAGACCTCGCTTTGGAACAGATCGCTTACGTCAACGGCTCGTTCGTGCCCATGTCCGAGGCCAAGGTCTCCGTCCTCGACCGCGGATTCCTGTTCGCCGACGGCATCTACGAGGTCGCCGCGGTGCTCGACCGGATGTTGATCGACAATGCCTCGCATCTGGCGCGGCTGGAGCGCTCGGTCGGCGAAATCCAGCTTGAATTGCCGGAGACGACGGCGCGGATTCAGGAAATTCAGAAGGAACTGGTCGCGCGCAACAACCTCGTCAACGGCATGGTCTATCTGGAGGTGACGCGCGGCGCCGATACCGGCCGCGACTTTGCGTTCCCAAAAGGCGTCAAGCCGACGCTGATCATGTTCACCTCGGTCAAGGATATCATTGGCGCGCCGTCGGCCAGGACCGGCATCGGCGTCATCACCGTGCCCGACCTCCGCTGGACCCGGCGCGATATCAAGAGCGTGGCGCTGCTGGCGCAGGTGCTGGCCAAGCAGGCCGCGGCGGAAGCGGGCGCCGGCGAGGCCTGGATGATCGAGGATGGCAAGGTCACCGAAGGCGGCTCGTCATCGGCCTTCATTCTGACCCAGGACGACGTGCTGGTGACGCGCCAGAATGGCAGCGCGATTTTGCCCGGCTGCACCCGCAAGGCGGTGGTCGCACTCGCCGAAGAACGCCAGCTCCGCGTCGAGGAGCGCGCCTTCTCGGTCGAGGAGGCGCTGGCCGCCAAGGAAGCCTTCATCACCAGCGCCACCGTGTTCGTGCAGGCGGTGGTGACGATCGACGGCAAGAAGGTCGCCAATGGCAAGCCGGGCCCGATGACGGACCGGCTCCGCGAGATCTATGTCGATTTCGCCAAGGCGACGGCGGTGTAACGGGAGTACATTGCAGTTCGGTGGCTTCATCCTTCGAGACGCACGCTGGCGCTTGCTCCTCAGGATGAGGTCCTCCACCTCCTCATGGTGAGGAGCGCGGCAGCGCCGCGCGTCTCGAACCATGAGGTCGCCATTCGCGATGCTTTACGCCACCGCGGCCTTCGCCCTCACCGGCGGCACCGCGCGGAAACTGATCGCGAGCCGGTTCCAGGCGTTGATGGTCGCAATCAGCATGGTCAGATTGACGGTCTCTGCTTCCGAGAACTGGGCGCGGACGTCTTCATAGAGGTCATCGGGCGCGTGGGTTTCCGAGATCAGGGTCACCGCCTCGGTCCACGCCAATGCGGCGCGTTCACGGTCGGTGTAGACGGGCGATTCATGCCACGCATTCAGCAGATACAGCCGCTGTTCGGTTTCGCCGTGCTTGCGAGCGTCCTGGGTGTGCATGTTGATGCAGTAGGCGCAACCATTGATCTGCGAGGCCCGGGTCTTGACCAGTTCGATCAGGGACTGTTCGAGACCTGAAGCCTGTATCTGAGCTTCCAGCGCGCTGAGCGCTTTGAGCGTATCGGGCGCGGCCTGGTAGTAGTTCATGCGGGGTTTCATGGTCGTTCTCCTCTTCAGGGTTTGACGCGGATAATCCTAGTGGGCGCCGCCGCTTTCAAGATGGTCCGGCTTCTTCAGCAGCAGGGCTGCCATGAGCGCGACGATGAGCGCGGCACCGAGCAGATAGAAGGTATCGCTGAAGGCCAGGATGAAGGCCTGCTTCTGCACGATATGGCCGAGCGCGACATAAGCGCGATGCACGGCGTCAACGCGGTCGATCACGCCGTGGTTCGTGAAATACTGAGTCAGTTGTTCGATCCGGGTGCGGGTCGCCTGTTCGAACACAGACACTGACTGCATCAAGACATTGGAATGATACTGCTCGCGCTTGGTCAGCAGCGTCTGCAGTGCGGCGATGCCGATGGCGCCGCCGAGGTTGCGCATCATGTTGAACAGCGCGGACGCAGACCCGGCATTCTCCGCCTCGATTCCGGCAGTCGCGACCGCCGAGAGCGGAGCAAACACAAGGGCCTGACCAACGGCACGGACAACATTCGGCCAGAACAGTTGATCAGCCGCGTAGTCGTTGGTCATGTAGATGTTCATGAAGTTGGAGACTGCGAACAGCGCAAAGCCAATGCCGATCACGAGGCGTGGGTCGAAGCGCTTCATCAGCCGCGGCACCAGCGGGATCAGCAACAGTTGCGGCAGGCCGGTCCAGGCCAGCACCATGCCGATCTGCTCGGAATTGTAGCCCTGGATGCGCGACAGATAGACTGGCAGGATGAATACGGAACCGTAGAGCGCGACGCCGAGCAGGAAGTTGGCTAGGATGCCGAAGCCGAAATTGCGGCGGAACAGCAGGCGCAGGTTCAACAGCGGCTTTTTCGCGGTCAGTTCGATCCACAGGAACGCAGTCAGCGCAATGGCTGCGATCACCGACAGCTTGACGATGAAGGGCGAACCGAACCAGTCGTCCTTGTTGCCCTCTTCGAGCACGGTCTGCAGCGCGGAGAGGCCGATCGCCATGGTGATGATGCCGGGCCAGTCGCCCGCGCGGAGCAGCGACAGCTTCATCGGCTTCGATTGCAGCGAAAACCACAGCATTCCGATCATGATCGCGCCCGGCACGAGGTTGACATAGAAAATGAACTGCCAGCCCCAGTTTTCCGTGAGATAGCCGCCGATGGTCGGGCCGATCGCCGGCGCGAACGTCGCTGACAGCGCGAACAGCGCCAGACCGACCGGCTGCTTTGCCTTCGGCAGCAGCGTGATGATCAGCGTGAACGCCATCGGGATCAGCACGCCACCGGTAAAACCCTGGATCGCGCGGAGCACGATCATCTGCGGCAGATCCTGCGCAAAGGCGCAGGCCATCGACAGCAGCAGGAACAGCACCGCGTTGGTCAGGAGATAGATGCGGATCGAGAACACCTGCGCGAGCCAGCCGCTCAAGGGGATCACCACGATCTCGGCGACCAGATAGGAGGTCGAGATCCAGCCGCCATCATCGATGCCGGCGCCGATCGCGCCCTGAATATCCGCGAGCGACGCGTTGACGATCTGGATGTTGAGCACCGCCATGAAGGCGCCGAGCGTGGCGCCGATCACCGCGATCCAGGTCTTTGCGGAGATCGCCGGCGTCGCCTTGCCCGGGGTCGCTACGGCTTTGGGCGCGCCGATGCCGGCGGGAACGGCGTTGAGGGCGGGCTGGAATGTGGTCATGGCGGTCTCCTCTTGCTTGGGAGGCATGATGCATTAGGCGGCTGGTTTCGATAATCACGGAAAATGCGAAAGGATTGTCCGGTCAGATTGGATAATCCTTGAGCTGACAGACGCCCTTAGCCGCCGTTTGGTGGGCGGGGCTGGTCGGAAGCGAGCCCGGCCCTGGTTTCGCGCTCGGCCAGCACGGTCGCCTTGGTGTCGACGGTCGGCTCGGCCGACATGCCGGGGCGCAGCAGGCCCGTCAGCTTGTGATCGTCGAGCACGATCTTCACCGGCACCCGCTGCACAATCTTGGTGAAATTGCCGGTGGCGTTGTCGGGCGGCAGCAACGCGAATTCGAGACCGCTGGCCGGCGACAGGCTGTCGACATGGCCCCGTAGTTTGGTGCCGTGAAAACTGTCGATATTGATTTCGACCGGCTGGCCGTTGCGCACATGGGTGAGCTGGGTCTCCTTGAAATTCGCCACCACATAGACCGCATCCAGCGGAACGACCGCCATCAACTGAGTTCCGGCCTGCACATACTGGCCAACCCGGAGCGACCGCGCGCCGACCGTGCCCTCAACCGGCGCGGTGATCCGTGTGTAAGAAAGGTTCAGTGCCGCCTGCGTTTCGACCGCGCGGGCGCGATCGAGTTGCGCGACTGCCTTGGCGCGTTCGGTGGTGAGGACGTCGACCTTGCGCTGCGCGGCCAGCAGGCCCGATTTGCCGTGCTGGAGCTGGGCGATCTTTTCGCGCAGCGCCGCGTCGGTCTGCTGGGCGCGCTGGATGGTGCCGGAGCCGGTCTTCATCAGCCCGTCGTAGCGGGCCCGTTCTTCCTGGGCGAATTGCAGATTGGCTTCGGCGGCGGCGACGTCGGCGGTGCCTTGCTCAATGATCGGAGCTTGCAGCGAAATCTGCGCATCGAGGTTGCGTACGGCGGCTTCCGAAGCATCGACGTCGGCATGGGCCTGGTCGAGCGCGGCCTTGAAATCGCGATCGTCGATCCGGGCCAGCAACTGGCCGGCTTTGACCTTCTCGTTGTCGCCGACCAGCACCTGGGCGATATAGCCGGAGACTTTTGGCGAGATGATCGTGGAGTCGGCCTTCACATAGGCGTCGTCGGTCGACTCCAGATACCGGCCCGTGGTGAGGTAGCCGTAGCCAAAATCCGCCGCGCCGGCGATTCCAAGCGCCAGGGCCAGCGCCAGAGCGCCGCGCTTGACCGCCTTCCGGGACGGGCGAAGGCTAATTTTCGGTTTGATATCAGTGACATAAGAAGCGGTCGACATGGCATCCTCTGGGAAGCTGGGGAGCGTCCTCCCACGAGGGCGCCGGGTACGCCCTGAAGATGCAATGTCATTGGCGATGTGATAATCCCGGGAAAACTGGAAGCATTATCCGGTGAGAGCGGATAATCGGAGACTTGCCGATGGATCGTTTGACCAGTCTGACGGCCTTTGTCCGGGTGGTTGATAGCGGCGGGTTTTCCGCCGCCGGGCGCCGCCTCAACATGTCGACGACGATGGTGAGCAACCACGTCCAGTCGCTGGAAGACCGGCTCGGCGCGCGGCTGCTTCAGCGCACCACGCGCAAGGTCAGCCTCACCGAAATCGGAAAGGCCTATTACGACCGCTGCGTCCAGATCCTCGCCGATCTCGAGCAGGCCGACGATATCGCCGGCGCCCAGCAATCGACGCCGCGCGGCACGCTGAGGATCTATGCCGCGACCCACATCGTGCCATTCATCGCGCCGGTGGTCGCCGAATTCCTTTCGACATATCCCGACACCAAGGTCGATCTGAGCATGGGTGAGCGAAACGTCGACATGATCGACGAGGGATACGATGTAGTGATCCGCATGACACAGCCGCCGGACTCGAGCCTGATCGTGCGCAGCCTCGCCACCTGGCGGCAGGTGCTGTGCTGTTCGCATGCCTATGTCGAGAAATACGGCCGGCCGGAGCAATTGTCCGACTTGTCGGAGCGCAATTGCGTTCGCCATGTCAACTATCCCTATCAGGACGAATGGCGGTTCGTCGACCGCAAGGGTATGCCGGCATCGGTGCGGGTATCCGGCAATCTGATCTCCAATAGCGGCGAGACGCTACGCGTGGCGGCGCTGCACGGCCACGCGATAGCTCTTGCCGCGGGTTTTCTGGTTCATGAGGATCTCGAATCCGGCCGTCTGGTGCGTTTGTTGCCTGAGTATCGGCCGGTCGAATTATCGATGAACGCGGTCTATCCGCATCGCCATCATCTGTCGGCGAAGGTCAGGACCTTTATCGACATGCTCGCGCATCACAGCGCCGAACTGCAGAAGCTGATCAATCCGTATTCGTGATGACGCGATTTTGGCCGTCATTGCGAGGAGCGAAGCGACGAAGCAATCCATTCTTTCATTGTGGCGACATGGATTGCTTCGCTTCGCTCGCAATGACGTTGCCACAGCGTGCGGCAATGCCATAAGTTTCGCTCGACAAATATGGGAACGCCAGCGGATGTTCATGTGCAAATCAGCGTTACCCGGCCGTTACGTGACGCTATATACCGCGATCGCATTCACCTCGATGACGACCTCGCTATCCGCCGCCGAATTCGGCCCGCCGCCAAACGCGGTGCTGTCGCTCGACAAGCTTTCCCGCATCGATGATTTCATCAACGACCAGGTCGCGAAAGGAAACATTCCCGGCGCCGTCGTCCTGATCCAGCGTCACGGCAAGCCGGTCTATTTCAGATGTTTCGGCAAGCGCGATGTCGACGCCGGCATCGAGATGACTTCGGACGCGATCTTTCCGATTCATTCGGTGACGAAGACCATCACCAGCTTCGCGGCGATGATGCTGGTCGATCGCGGCAAGATCGCGTTGGGCGATCCCGTAGCCAAGTACATTCCATCATTCGCCGGTGTGAAAGTCGGCGTCGAGCGCAAGGACGCTACTGGTCATCCGGTGCTCGACCTCGTGCCGCCGGTCCGGCCGGTCACGATCGAGGATCTGCTGCTGCATACGTCAGGGATCACCTACGGTTTCTATGGCGAGGGATTGGTGAAGGCCGCCTATGGCAGCATCTATCTCGGCGATTTCGACAATGCCGGGTTCGCCGAGCGGATCGCCAAAGTGCCGCTGGCCGAGCAGCCGCGCACGCTGTGGGATTACGGGCATTCCATCGACGTGCTCGGCCGCGTCATCGAGGTCGCGTCGGCGCAGTCGCTGTATCAGTTCGAAAAGACGCAGCTGCTCGATCCCTTGGGGATGACCACGACAAAGTTCTTTTTGACCGATCCGGTCGAGCGGGCGCGCTATGCCCAGCCGCTGCGCCGCGACCGCCATGTCGAGCGCAATTCGCTCGACATCACGCGGTGGGAATCCGGCGGCGGCGGGATGGTCTCGACCATCGCCGATTTCGCGCGTTATGGGCAGATGCTGCTGAACGGCGGCACCCTGGACGGCAAGACCTATCTCAGCCCGGCGGCGTTCGCGGCGATGACCACCGACCATATCGGCCCGGGTTCGGGCGTCGCGCGCAATTATTTCTACTATCCCGGCGACGGTTTCGGCTTCGGCTATGGTTTCGGCGTCCGTACCGATCCCGGTAATGCGGTGCCGCCGCCGCCGGGCTCGCCTGGCGAGATCAAATGGGACGGCGCCACCGGCGTCTATATCGTGGTCGACCGTGCCCTGGACATGTTTTTTGTCTTGATGGAAGATGCCCCGTCCGGGCGGATGCACGTTGAGGTGAATCTGAAGAAGCTGGTTTACGACGCGTTCGAAAAATGATCGAACGTCAGCTCACCTGGAGCTGAATGGATGCTGCGCAAGACCAACGCAAACAATCAGGGCACCAGGGCGAAGGCACGCATCGTCGCGCTCGATCGTGCGCGTACGTTCATCATTCTGTTGGTGCTGATCCACCATTCCGTCGTCAACTACACCCATTTCGGCACCGGCGACAAAATGCGCTGGCTCGGCTTCGATCTGGTGGTGCTGTTCAACGACAGTTTCTTCATGGCCTGCATGTTCCTGATCTCCGGCCTGTTCGTTCACGGCAGCCTGACGCGACGGGGCGCTGCCAATTTCCTGGGCAATCGTGCCTGGCGGCTCGGTGTGCCCTTCCTGATCTCGATCTTCGTGCTGATGCCGGTCGCTTATTATCCCACCTTCCTGCGCTATCATTTGCCCGGCACGACCGACTTCAACTTCTTGCATTTCTGGTGGCACACGCTGACAGTCGGACCCTGGCCCTCGGGGCCGGCGTGGTTTTTGTGGGTGCTGCTGGCGCTGGATTTCATCGCCGCCGCGGTGTGGTCGGTTGCGCCGCGTGTTGTCGCGGCGCTGGGCTGGGTCATCTTTGCTCTTCGCAACCGGCCGGTGACGGCCTTCATAAGTTTTCTGATCTTCTCGGTCGTGGTCTATCTGCCGATGCACCTGATATTCGGCGATACGGGCTGGCTGGAGCCGGGCGGCTACCCGCTTCCGATCCAGACCAGCCGGATCCTGCTCTACGCCGGCTATTTCCTCGCCGGAGTCGGGGTTGGCGCCGTCAGTCTCAAGGCCGGCATACTTGCGGATAATGGCGAATTGGTAAGACGCTGGCCGGCGTGGCTCGCCATTTCGCTGCTGTTCTATGGCGCGATCCTGTTGCTGGTCTATGCGCACCACAATTGGGTGGCGGATTTCAACGCGCCGCCGCGGTCATGGCGAGCCGGCTACGGTCTCGTCTTTGCGCTGTTCAGCGCGGCGATGACGTTTACGGTCCTGGCCATTTGGTTGCGGTCGGCGGAATCCAGACTCAGCCTGCTCGATGCGATGCGACCGTCGGCTTACGGCATCTTTCTCGTGCACTACATCTTCATCATCTGGCTGCAATACGCGGTGTATGAATATTCGTGGCCGGCGGAAGTGAAAGCCGCCGTCGTGTTCGCCGGCGCGCTGTCACTGAGCTGGGGGCTCACGGTGATGCTGCGGAAGATTCCGGCCGTAGCCCGGATGATTTAGGGCTCTCTCCTTCGTCATTGCGAGCGAAGCGAAGCAATCTATCTCTCCGCATAAAGAAAGAATGGATTGCTTCGTCGCTTCGCTCCTCGCAATGACGGTGATAGGTCCGGGGCATCACGGCTTCAGCAACAACTTCTGTACCCGCCAGTTCAACAGCTCCGCCACATACAGCACATTCTCCGACGGGCACGCCATCGCATGGATCCAGCCGAATTGCTTTAGCTGCTTGCCGGACTGCCCGAGTACGCCGAGCATTTTGCCATCGAGCGTCAGTTTGTAGATGCGGCCGGGCCATGAATCGGAACTGTACAGCACCTGATTGGGTGGCGGTGTAATGCAGATCGACCAGGGCGAGCCGGGGAAAAACGTGCCGCCGGCCATCATCGCTTCATCCGGTATCTTGCCGATCGCAGGTTTTGCGCCCTGCGGCACCGGCACGTCGATGGTGAACTGGCGCAGGAATTTGCCGTCGCCGTCGAATACCTGGATCCGGTGGTTGCCGCGATCGGCGACGTAGACATTGCCGTTGGCGTCGGTCGCGATCGAGTGCGGGGTGTTGAACTGACCGGGCTCTTTGCCGCGGTCGCCCCATGACTTCAGCCAGTTGCCGTCCTTGTCCACCTTGGCGACGCGCGAATTGATGTAGCCGTCGCTGATGAAGGTGTTGCCGGCCTTGTCCCAGGCCACATCCGTGACCTGGCGAAACCGGCCATCCTCGGCGGGCAGCGGCGGCTTTGGATGTTTCAGCGGCGCGGTGTCCTCGTCGGAGGCTTCCTGCTTGCGGCCGAACACCATGACGACGCGGCCCTCGGGATCGAACTTGATGACCATGTCCGAGCCCTTGTCGGTCACCCAGATATTGTCCTGGGGATCGATCTTGACGGTGTGCCCGAACGACCACGCATACAGGTTCTTGCCGATCTCGCGGACGAACGCGCCTTTGGCGTCGAACTCCAGCAGTTGCGTCGCCGCGGCAGCGTAGGCGGGGCCCGAGGTGTTGCCGCGCGACAGCGCGAAGACATGACCCTTGGAATTGACCGATACTCCCGACACTTCGCCGAAATAGATGTTCGGCGGCAGCTTCAGCGGGTTGGGGACGGAGTCGAAAGCGATTGTGGGGACCGCCTGTTGTGCGAACGCCGAGGGCGCAATCAACAGCATCAGTCCAGCCAGCCAGTGCCTCATGTCATCCTCCCCTGATATTTGTTGCTCTTGTCGTTGGCGCGGATGCTAGTCGATGGCTGTTCCGTCTGCACGTGCCCGCCGCGTCATGACCATCATCCTTCCTTGCCTAGCGCGCCAGTGTATGAAGGAGTCTCCTCAGGCAACCGGGCTTTGCATGT
The DNA here is from genome assembly GCF_031202265.1 of Bradyrhizobium sp. Ash2021. Classification (NCBI taxonomy): domain Bacteria; kingdom Pseudomonadati; phylum Pseudomonadota; class Alphaproteobacteria; order Hyphomicrobiales; family Nitrobacteraceae; genus Bradyrhizobium; species Bradyrhizobium sp. Ash2021. The sequence continues at coordinate 1,981,871 of NZ_CP100604.1, forward strand.
CATCTCGAATTTTCAAATCGGTTTTGTTCGCGCTTGCAGCATGCGCGCTGCTGAATGGCCCGGCTTCGGCAGGCTATCCCTATCGCTTGATCAAGATCGTGGTCCCATTCGCGCCGGGCGGCGGCACCGATGTGGTCGCCCGCACGCTGGCGCAGGAGATGGCCCGGGATCTCGGCGTCTCCGTGATCATCGAGAACAAGCCGGGGGCAGGCACCATCATCGGTACCCAGAGCGTCGCGACCAGCGCGTCTGACGGCTATACGCTGCTGATGGGCACGTTCGCGAACGCGGTCAATCCGAGCCTGCAGGCGAAACTGCCCTATGATGCGCACTATGATTTCGCGGCGGTGGCGCTGGTGGCGCGCTCCTTCAACATCGTGGTGGTCAATCCCGCTTCCCCGATCAAGTCGATTGCGGACCTGATCGCGGCGGCAAAGGCGGAGCCGGATAGGCTCTCCTATGGCACCTACGGCACCGGGACATCGGCGCATCTGGCGGGTGAACTGTTCAAGCACATGGCCAAAGTCAATCTGACCACGGTGCCTTATAAGGGTGCGGCGCCCGCGATCACCGACCTGATCGGCGGGCAGATCCAGGTGATGTTCACTACGGTGGCAAGTGCGGCCTCGCTGGTCGAGGCCGGCCAGTTGCGCGCGATCGCGGTGACGTCGGCGGAACGCTCGCCGGCCTTCCCGCAACTGCCGACGGTTTCGGAAGCCGGAGTTCCCGGCTACGCGGCGGAAGCCTGGTATGGCCTCTACGCCCCCGCCAAGACTCCGCCCGAGATCATCGACCGTCTCAACAAATCGGCCGCAAAGGCCGTTCAATCCGAGGCGTTCAAGAAACTCGGCGTCAACGAAGGCCTCGTCATGGTCGCGCAGCCGCCGGACGCGCTCGATCGCTATTTTGACGGCGAGGAAGCGCGCTGGCGCAAGGTGATCGAGGACGCCGGCATCAAGCCGGAATAGGGAATATTGTTCACCCCCTGGGGTTGCACAGACGGCGTTCGCTTCAATAATGGGCCGTCAACGAGCCATTCAAAACCAGGGAGGATGACCATGTCCGGCATGGCACGACGCGTACTGGCTGCCGCCAGCTTCATTTCCATCTGCATGGTCCTGCCGGCTTCAGCGCAGGAAACCGTCCGCATCCGCGGCACCGTCGAGCGCATCGAAGGCCCGGTCTATGTGGTCAAGAATCGCGACGGCGCGGAGCTGAAGCTGACGGTGACCGACAATCCGCTGTTTGTCGCGATCGTTCCGGCAAAAATGGCCGACATCAAGCCGGGCATGTTCGTCGGTTCCGCCGGCATGATGCAGGAAGACGGCACCCAGAAAGCCATTGAGGTCCACATCTTCCCGGAATCGATGCGCGGCACCGGTGAGGGCCATTATGACTGGGACCTGATGCCCAAGAGCAAGATGACCAATGCCAACGTCGAGCAGGCCGTCAACAGCGTCAACGGTCAGGTTTTGTCGGTAAAATACAAGGACGGCGAGAAGAAGCTGCTGGTGACGCCCCAGACCATCGTTGTCACCTATGAAATGGGCAAGCGGGAAGAGGTGCAGCCCGGCACCAGGATCTTCGTGGCCGCGGCGAAAAAGCAGCCGGACGGTACGCTGCAAACCCCGCGCATTACCTACGGCAGAAACGGGCAGGGTCCGGCATTCTGATGTCGGTTTGTCGGGCGGGTTGCGCTTTTGGTCGCGATCCGTTCCGCCGGTTCCACATGGCCGCCATAATCAGTTAGGCTGGCTGTCGGTCATGTAAATCGCCGCTGCAGAAAGCCGGGTGCTGTCGCCCGCGCTTCGGGCGGTCGGCCGCGGCGGAGCCTTACGGTCAATCGCCGATCCTGAAACTCTCAGTACGCGAGTTCGAGATCGCGCGCATGATCGCCGACGATCTCAGCGACAAGGAGATTGCGCATCGGCTTGAAGTCGAAATCTCGACCATCCGGACCCATCTGAACCGCATCTTCGGCAGGCTCGGCGCACGCCGCCGAAGCGGCGTCGCCAGCCTGTTCGCCAGGCAGCATTGACGCCGCGTCTAGTGCGCCGATGGCGCCGGCAGTCGTCCAAACACCTTCTCAAACGCCATGCCGATGGCCACCAGCCGGCGATCGCTTCCCGCGGGCCCATCGAGTTCGAGCCCGACCGGCAGCTTTGACGATGCGCCAAGTGCGATCGGGATCTGGATGCCGGGAATGCCGGCATTGCTGCCGGGGTCGGTGTTCTGGATGAAGAGGATGAAGTTGGCGAGGCTGCTGGCGTCGGGCTCTGCCGGTATCGCGACCTTCGGTGTGGTCGGGAATGCGATGGCGTCGAGCTTCTCCTTTGCAAATGTATCCCGATAGAGCGCCTGCAGCGCGGGCCGGGCGGTTTTCATGGCCGCGTCGTAAGCCGGCTTGGCATCGACGACGGTGTTGTCGGGGCCGGGCAATTTGCGCGGAATGGCCAGCCCGTCATAGGTGCCCTTCACGTCGGGGCTTGCGATCCCTTTCGCCAGTTGCTCGATGGTGATGCCGGTGCCGCTGCGCTTGAGAAAGGCCACCATGTCGTCATAGGCCTCGTAGAGCGCGACGGGAAATCCGACCTGGCCGTTGAGCTCGGCCAGTTTCGGCATCTCGACATCGATGACCGTCACGCCCTGCGATTTGAGTTTATCGACTGCCGCGCGGAATGCCGCTTCGGTATCGCCGTCCAGATTCGCCAGCATGGTTTTGACGATCCCGATGCGTATCTGCTTCGGGCTAGCCGCCGTGATCGCCCCGCCGCCGGCCAGCGCGCGGTCGAGCAGCGCCAAATCGGCCATGGTGGAAGCCATCGGGCCGGGGGTGTCGCGGGTGTGAGAGATCGGCGCGATCCCTTCCTGCGGATAACGGCCGACGGTTGGACGCAGCGACGCGCATCCATTCAGCGCTCACAAGGCTCGCAACGGCTGCCTCGATCGTCAATGCACACTTGCTGCGTCGGCCCATGGCGTTCTCCTCATCCAGGGTTGGGTGAAGGCGGATTGCTGCCTGGACTTTATCGTCCATTGGGTTTTCTGCCTGTCCTCATTTTTGAGGACGAATTTCCGGCCCGGAGGGCCGATCACATCTTCCGGCGTCGCACTGCAGCAACGCAAATCCAGATTGTGACGCAACGATCCGTTCCTTAGAACGTTTGGGTATCGGGAACGCTGGCCGAAGACGCCGGCGCGAGGCTGGAGTCCGCCATGTGGATCCTGTTGCTGGCGCCGTTTATCGGCCTGTTATGGGTGCCCTTCTACAATTTCGCCGAGCCGTCGCTGTTCGGATTTCCCTTTTTCTACTGGTACCAGCTCGCATGGGTGCCGATCTCTTCGCTGCTGATCTGGCTGGTCTATCGCGGTCGTACGCCTGACCAAGCGCCTTGAGGGAAGGGGGCTTGGCCATGGCCGATCAGATCGAATGGGTTTCGCTCTCGGTCTTCATCTTCTTCTTTGCGCTCGTTACCGTGATGGGTTTCTTCGCGGCGCGCTGGAAAGCCGGTCCGGTCAACGAACACCTCGATGAATGGGGACTGGGCGGGCGCCAGTTCGGCACCTGGATCACCTGGTTCCTGATCGGCGGTGATTTCTATACCGCCTACACCGTGATCGCGGTGCCGGCGCTGGTCTATGCGGTCGGCGCCTACGGCTTCTTTGCGCTGCCTTACACCATCATCGTCTATCCCTTCGTGTTCGCGGTCATGCCGGTGCTGTGGAAGCAGGCGCATGCCAACGGCCATGTCACTGCGGCCGATGTCGTCCACGGCACCTACAATTCGCGCGGGCTCGAACTGGCCGTTGCGATGACGGGTATGGTCGCGACCATGCCCTATATCGCCCTGCAACTGATCGGCATGGGCGTGGTGATCAAGGCGATGGGACTGACCGGTGAACTGCCGCTCGTCGCCGCCTTCATCATTCTCGCGCTCTACACCTACAGCTCCGGTCTGCGCGCGCCGGCGCTGATCGCCTTCGTCAAGGATATCATGATCTATATCGTGGTGCTGGTGGCTGTGGTCGTGGTGCCGGCAAAACTCGGTGGCTATGGCGCGGTGTTTGCTGCGGCCAACGATGCCTTCACCGCAAAAGGCGGCGCGACCGGGCTCATTTTGCAGCCGGAGCAGATGCTGTCTTATGCAACCCTGGCGCTGGGTTCGGCGCTGGCCGCCTTCATGTATCCGCACACGCTGACCGGTATCTTCGCGTCGAAATCCGCCGATACCATTCGCAAGAATGCGATCCTGCTGCCGGCCTATACGTTGCTGCTCGGCCTGATCGCGTTGCTCGGCTACATGGCCTATGCCGCCCACATCAAGGTATCCTCGCCCAACGACGTGGTGCCGATGCTGTTCAAGGTATTGTTCCCGTCATGGTTCGCCGGCTTCGCGTTTGCGGCGATCGCGATCGGCGCGCTGGTGCCGGCGGCGGTGATGAGTATCGGCGCCGCCAATCTGTTTACCCGCAACGTCTGGAAGTCCTACGTCAATCCCGGCATCAGCCATGCCGGGGAGGCGGCGGTGGCAAAAATAGCGTCGCTGGTGGTCAAAGTCGGCGCGCTCGCTTTCATCCTGTTGCTGCCGACGCAATACGCCCTCGACCTGCAACTGCTCGGCGGCCTCTGGATCCTGCAGACCTTTCCGGCGCTGGTGTTCGGATTGTTCACGCGCTGGTTCCGCGCCGAAGGTCTGCTGCTCGGCTGGGCGACCGGCATCGGCTGGGGGTCGTGGACGGCGTGGAGCAATGGGCTTAAACCGCTCGCGACCATCGATCTCGGCGGGGCCAGCTATGTGTTCTATGTCGGGCTTGGCGCGCTGATCCTCAATATCGCGGTCGCTGCGGTCGCCACCGTCATCGTCGAGCTGATCTTGCCGAAACGAACCGGTGCTACTGCTCGATCTTGATGTTGCTGGCCTTTGCGACCGCACCCCACCGTGCGAGGTCGGCTGCCAGGATCTTCGCGAACTCGTTCGATGAATTGCCGACAGTGTCGATACCGAGCGGTTTCAGGCGTGCGATCACGTCGGGCAGTTTTGCAATTCGCATCAATTCACCCTCGAGCTTTTTGACGATCGCCGGCGGCGTGGCTTTCGGCACAAAAATCCCGCTCCACAGCACGGCGTCGACGTCGGCGCCGGCCTCCTTCAGGGTCGGCACATCAGGCAAATCCTCCATCCGTTTGGGCGCCGCGACCGCGAGCGCGCGCACCGTTCCGGCCTTGACCTGGCTTAGGACCGGACCGGCATCCGCAATGGTCGTGGTCACCTGGCCTGAAATGACCGCCAGCACCGACTCGTTGGCGCTCTTGTAGGGAATGACCTGCATCGGCGCGCCGGTCTTCTGCTTGAACAGCTCGGTCACGAGCTGGAACGAGGCGGATGAGCTCGCATAATTCATCTTGTCGGGATTGGCCTTGGCATAGGTCACCAGCTCCGCCACCGATTTGATCGGCGACGAAGCGTTGACGACCATGATCAGCGGAAACGAGGCGAGTTCGGAGACCGCGACAAAGTCGTTGACCGCGTCATAGGGCAGCCTGGCGTAGACGGCCGGATTGATCGATATGCCGCTGGCGCTCATCAGCAGCGTGTAGCCGTCGGGCGCGGATTTCGCGACATATTCGGTCGCGACGATCGCGCCGCCGCCGGGCTTGTTTTCGACGATGACGGGCTGGCCGAGGCTTTCGGACAGTTTCTGTCCGAAGACGCGCGCGATGATGTCGTTGCCGCCGCCGGCGGCGAAGCCGACGATGATGTGGATGGCGCGTGAGGGATATTTCGACGGGTCTTCCTGCGCGGAGGCAGGAGCGATGATCGCCAGCAATCCAAGACACGCGCCCATCAGGAAATCCCGGCCCGGCGTTCTCATGGCGTTGGCCCCTTTAAAATGACCGAAAATTCAAAGTCGTGTGACGTGAACATGCAGTACGGCGGCCTTGCCGTCATCGAGCGCCGCAAACGCGCGATCGATGGCCGCCGCAAGCTCGTCCGGCTCGGTGACGCATTCGCCGTAGGCGCCGAATGCTCTCGCCACGTCGGAAAAATCCCGCCGGTCGCCCTGGCGGCCGGACATCAGCCGCGACTGGAACTGGTCGGTCTCGGCGGCGATGCCCTTCGGATAAACCCGCTGCACCGCCGATTTCACCGCCTGCCAGCCGCCATTGTCGAGCACGATCGTGAAAATCGGTATCTGGTACTGCTGCGCCACCGCGTAGACGCTGTCCGGCGAGGAGAAATGAAATCCGCCGTCGCCGATCACCTGCACGATGCGGCGATCGGATCGCGCGAGCTTCAGCCCCAGCGCCATGCCGCCGCTAAAGCCCAGGCCGCCGCCGGCAAGGCCAACGTAACTCTGCGGCCGGGTTCGGGTCACGTGTTCCTGCAGGACCGGTCCGTTGCGGATGGCTTCATTGAGGACTACGTCGTCCTGCGACAGCTTTGCGCTCAGCGTCGCGAACACGAAGGCCGGGTTGAGCGCGCCTGCGACGCCTTGATTGGCGCCGGCGGTGGCGCGGCGCTCTGCGGATGCCTCGCGCGCGCTGCTCCAGCTCGCGATCCGTTCGGCTATGCGCTTGCGATAGGCGTCATCGGCGCGGGCTTCGACCGCACCGAGCACCTGCTGCAGCACCACCGCGCAATCGCCCTGGATCCGCATATCGGTCGGAAATCCCCACATCGGAAAATCCGACTTCAACGGATCGATATCGATCTGGATCCATTTCATCGCATTCGCCCGCGCGGCATATTTCGGCACGAACGGCACGTCGGAATCGAGCAGCAAGCCGAGATCGGCGTGCTCGAGCAAGGGCAGCGGATCGGCGCCGGCGAAGCACGGCGAATCCTGCGGAATATTGAGGTCGATCGAGTTGAATTCGGCGACGCGGACGCCGGTCGCGCGCGCCAGCCGATCGAGTATCGCCACCGCCTGCGGCTTGCGGCCGAGATAGGCTGCGAACGCAACCGGGTTGTCCGCCGCCATCAGGGTTTTCGCGATTGCGTCGGCCCGCGCGGGCTCGATGCCGCCGGCGTGCACGCTGCCGTAACGCGCCGGCGGATAGGCCGGCATCGCGGCCTCGTCCCATTCTTCCGCGAGCGTTTCGCGCGGCAGCATCATGTAGACCGGGCCGGGCGGATCGCTCTGCGCAAAGGCGCTGGCGCGGGCCAGCGCTTCCTTCACCACGACGCCGGAGGGCAGCGAATATTCCCATTTGACATAGGGGCGGACGATGCTCGCGATATCGAAGGGGTCTTGCACGAAATGCACATAGCTGTCGCGCGATCCCGTCAGTTCGCCATGCAGCGTATGCGGCGCGCGGCCGGCGAACAGCATCACCGGCAGACGGTAGCGAAACAGGTTCTGGATCGCCATGCAGGCATTCGCCGTGCCGGCATCGACATGCACCAGCACGGCCTGGCCGCGCCCGGTCGCCAGCGCGTAGCCGCCGGCCATATGCACCGCCACGACTTCATGCGGGCACAGGATCATCTCGGGGTGCTTGCGGCCCTCCTTGTCCCAGCGCGCCATTTCCTCGATCAGCGACACATGGTCGGTGCCGAGATTGGCGAAGATGTATTCGACGCCGAGATCGACCAGCCCCTCAAGGAAATAATGCGCGGTGGAATGGCGGCCCATGCGCTATCGCTTCTCGGCGACGAATTTGTTGCGCAGCGTGCCGATGCCGGTGATGTCGATCTCGACGACGTCGCCAGCCTTCAGGTCCGGCGAGGCGCCGTCGGTGCCCATCCAGATCACGTCGCCCGGCCACAGCGTGAAATATTTCGTCAACTCGACGATGAACGGCACGATGCCGAAGATCATGTCGTTGGTGTGGAAGCGGCCGGTTTCCTTGCCGTTGACCCGGATGACCGTTTCCATCCCGGCGAGATCGACATCGGTCTCGATCCACGGGCCCATCGGCTTGAAGGTATCGGCGTTCTTGGCCCGCCACAGCCCGCGATCGGCCTTCTGCCAGGTGCGTTCGCTGACATCGTTACCGATGGTGTAGCCGAACACACAGGACATCGCGTCGGCCTCGGTAAGATGCTTGGCCTTCTTGCCGATCACGACGACGAGCTCGCCTTCGTAGTGGATCTTTTCGGTCGCGGTCGCCGGGATCACCACGTCTTCGTCATGGGAGATCAGCGCGTTCTGGGCGCGATAGCCGATCTCAGGTCTGTCAGGGATGTTCGGGACCGTGCCGGCCTTGTCGGCGGCCTCCTTGAGATGTTTGAGGTAGTTGAGGCCGACGCAATAGAAGGTGCGGGGGATCAGCGGCAGTTCGATCTTGACGTCCTTCAGCGCATGCGATTGCGGCGCGCGCTGCCATTCGCCGAAGGGCTCGCCGCTGACGGCGATCACCTTGTCGCCCTCGACGACGCCCCAGGATGTCTTGCCGGCGGCGGTGAATTTGAGCCAACGCATGAAATTTCCTCTTGTTCTTATTCGGCCGCGGCTTGCGGCCGGGTTTTCCAGGCGCCGGCGGCCGGACGCCGCAAGCCCAGATTTTCGCGCAGTGTCTTGCCGGTGTAATCCCTGTGGAACAGCCCGCGGCGCTGCAATTCCGGCACGATATGGTTGACGAAGTCGGCATAGGAGCCGGGGACATAGGTCGCGGCAATGACAAAGCCGTCGCAGCCGCGGCCGAGGAACATTTCTTCCAGCCTGTCGGCGATCTCCTTCGGTCCGCCGACAATGGCGTCCTGGGTCTGGCCGCGGCCGGAGAAAGTGATGAAATCGCGTGTGCTCGGATTGGTTTTGCCGGAGGTCTTCAGCACGCCGTCGCGGATGCCGAGCATGCCTTGCATGCCCTGCAGTTCTTCCGTCGTCAGCGGCTCGTCGATGCCCTTGGCGCCGAAATCGAAATTCAGTCCCTCCGCAAGCAGCGACAGCGCATCGATCTCCAGCGGCAGCTTGCCGATCAGCGCCATCTTGTCCTCGGCCTCGGCCTTGGTCGCCGCGCACACCGGCGTGATCAGATTGCACAGGAACATCTGGTCGGGATCGCGGCCGGCCTTGGCGGCTTCGTTGCGGATCGCGTCATAGCCCTGTTTGGCATTGGCCAGATTGCGCGCGGCGGTGAAAATCACCTCGCCCCATCGGCCTGCAAAGCGCTGGCCGCGTCCGGAAGCGCCGGCCTGGATGACGACCGGATGACCCTGCTGTGAGCGCGGCACCGTGAACGGCCCGCGCGATTTGAAGAACGCGCCCTTGTGATCGAGCCGCTTCACCTTGGTCGGATCGGCGAACCGTCCGCTCTTCTTGTCGATGATCAGCGAGCCGTCTTCCCAGGAGTCCCAGTGGCCGAGCACGACTTCCATGAATTCGTCGGCGCGGTCGTAACGGAGATCATGGTCGAGGTGCGCGTCCTTGCCCATATTATGGGCTTCACCGTCATTGACCGAGGTGACCACGTTCCAGGCGGCGCGGCCGCCTGTCATGAGGTCGAGGGTGGCGAAGCGGCGTGCCACGTCGAACGGCTCGTAATAGGTGGTCGAGCAGGTCGAGGCCAGCCCAAGCTTTTCGGTCACCATGCCCATCGTGGTCAGCACCACGATCGGATCCATCTTCACGCAGCGGATGCCGTATTCCACGGTATGGGCGTGATCGCTGCGGTAGCGGTCCGGCATCGCCAGGCGGTCGTCGAAGAACGCCATGTGGAATTTGCCCGCTTCGAGAATCCGGGCGATCTCCTGATAATAGTCGGCCGACATCGAATCATCGCGCGATTCCGGGTGCCGCCATGAACTCGGCAGGTTGGTGCAGTTCTGCGCCTGCAAAAAGCCGACCAGCGCCATTTGCCGTGTCATGTTGTTCTCCCTTGGTAGGCCAAGCGAATTGTCACTTCAGATCGAGCTCAGTGATGAGCTTGTAGTCGGTGGCCAGCGCCTTCAGTTTGTCCCAGGTCGCGTCCTCGATCTCGATGCCCTCTTTCCTGCGCTTCTGCTCGCGCAGATATTCGACCTCGCCCGGATAGAATACGCCGCCCGAGCCTTCCGAGGGGGGCGTGGATTTCAGATAGTGCGCGAATTCGGCGACTTCCTTCTTGAAATCCTGCAGCGGACGGAACGCGGCGACGTTGAACACAGCCATGAAGCAGCCGTCGTTGTGACGCCCGGTCGGTTCGACCCCGAAGCCGAGCCCGGTCAGCAAGCCGCACAGCACCTCGACCATGGCGGCAAGGCCGGAGCCCTTGTAGCCCTCACTGCCGCCGAGCGGCAGCAATGCACCGCCCTTGCGATATTCCCTGGGGTCGGTGGTGTGCCGCCCCTCGGCATCGATGATCCAGCCGGTCGGGATTTCGTCACCGCGCGCGACGGCGAGCGCGATCTTGCCGGCGGCCACCGCCGATGTCGCCATATCCAGGTAAAACGGCGCTTCGAGATCCGACGGTACCGCGATCGAGATCGGATTGGTGCCAAGCCGGGCCTCGCGGCCGCCGAACGGGGCCACATGCTTGGGCGAGCGGCCGGAATCGGCGGTGGCAATTCCGATCATGCCGGCCCGCATCGCCATCATCGGATAATGCGCGAGCCGCCCGACATGGCTCTGCCGGAACACCGTGCAGGCGGCGACGTTGGCGGTCTTCGCCTTCTCGATCGTCAGCGCCATCGCCTTGGCGTTGACGTGAAACCCAAAACCCCAATGGCCGTCGATCACCGTGGTGGTCGGCGATTCCTGCACGATGGTCCATTTCGCGCCGGGCACGATATGGCCGGCCTTGATGCGGTCGATATAGGTCGGGACCGCGATGATGCCGTGCGAATCGTGGCCGGCGAGGTTGGCATTGACGCAGCCGACCGCCACGGCGCTGGCTTCCTCGTCCGACGCGCCGGCGGCCCTGAGCAGCGCGGTGCCGATGCGCGCGAGACGGTCGGCCTGGACGATCGGCATGGGATTTCCTCGTTGGCGCCCGCGCGAAAGGCGGGTCTTGTTTGTTGTCGCCGGCGCCATGGTCTCAAAGCGATGGCTTGGGAGCAAGGGCAGAATATCCGGGTGGCCATGCCGTCGGCACGGCCTCGTGCGCTGCGAATTTCACAGGGCGAAACCGGCCGCGGCGCTGCCTGGCAAATCGCGCGGGCAGCCGTCGCCGAGGGCAGGGTTACGAATTCTTCAACGGAACCGTAGTTCTTCGGGGCTTCTGGCCTCGTTGTTGGCGTTGCATTTACTCTGAATCGCGGTTTGGAGCCGACAATAACGTCCATTTAGGCGTCTCCTCCGCATAAATCCCCCAGGGGCCGGCCGTGTTGCCTGCTGGGGGAGCTTGAGGACGTTGAAGACCAGTATCGCGCGTACATTCGCGGCGTTGAACGCAACCAACGAAGCGATCCTGTACGCAAAATCGCCAGAGGAATTGTACGAGAAGGTCTGCGAAGCCGCTTTTTCCAGCGGAGACTTCCTGGCGACGGCTGTCTTTTTGCTGGAGCCGGAGACCAGCCTGCTGCGCTTTGCTGCCGGCTTCGGCGAGGATATCGTCAGGCTGCGCAGCATCGATATTTTGATTGCTGCCAATACGCCTGAGAGGTCCGGGGTCTGCGGGCAGGCCTTTCGCGACCAGAAAGTGTCCATCAGCAACGATTTCCTGAATGACGCGCGTTCGCTGGCCTGGCGTCGGGGAGCGCGCGCCGGGCATGTCGGCGCGGCGGCTGCGCTGCCGCTGACCTGCAATGGGCGCAGCGTCGGCGTGTTGCTCGTGACCCGGCACGAGCCGGGGTCAATCAATCGCCCGATCGTCACGCTGCTCGAGCGCATGTCGGCGAACCTTTCATTTGCGCTGGACAATTTCGACCATGAGGCGGCGCGCAAGAACAGCGAGCGGGCGATGCGAAGGCTCGCCCGGATGTTCGGCGCCATCAGCGCGACCAACGAAGCCATTCTTCGCGCCAAGACCGAGCAGGAGCTCTACCAGCGCGTTTGCGATGCCGCCGTCCACAGCGGGAAATCCGTGGCCACCGCCGTCCTGCTGGCCGAGCCGGGCTCGATCTGGCTGAAGCTGGCCGCCGCCACCGGCGAGAGCCTCGATCTGATCGCACGGACCCGGTTCTCGATCGATCCCGACCATGAGTTCGGCAAGGGCATCTGCGGCGAGGCGTTCCGGACGCAGCGGCCTTGCGTCGACCACGACAGCGGGCCCTGGCAACAGGCCGGCCGCGAGACCCGCGTCGTTGCCAGCGTCGCGGTTCCCTTGATCAAGGCCGGCGAGAGCGTCGGCGTATTGATGTTCTCGGTCGGCAAATCATGGGCGGCTGACGAGGAGATCATCGCGCTGTTGGCGCGGATTGCGGAGAACGTCGCGTTCGCGCTCGATAATTTCGACCGCGTCGACGAAAAAGCAAAAGCCGACCAGCAGAAAGAGCGCCTGTCGCGCATGTTCGCGGCGCTCAGCGCCACCAACGAAGCAATCATGCGGGCGGGATCTCGCAGCGAACTGTATCAGCTGGTCTGCGAGGCGGCGGCAACTGGCGGCAAGTTCACCTCCACCACCATAGCGCTGGTGAGATCAGACAGCGACTATCTGGACATCGTCGCCACTGCCGGACCGACCGCAGACGGCGCACGCCAGGTCACCCTGTCGGTCAATGCAGCGCATCCGGAAGGGCGCGGAGCCTGCGGCAGGGCGATCCGTTCACGGCGGGCCTGTATCATCAACGACTATTTCGCTGATCCGCATACCCGGGCGTTCCATGCCAGAGCTCGCAGCGATGGGACAAAGTCCGGCGCGTCCTTTCCGTTGTTCGCACGCGGCCGGGTGGCCGGCATCATGATTTTCGTCGCAACCGAAAAGGACACGTTCACGCCGGAATTCGCTGAACTCCTGCAGCGGCTCGCCGATAACGTGTCGTTCGCGCTGGAGAGCTTCTACCGCGCCGACGAGAAGAGCAACGCCGACGAGCGGATCGAATATCTGGCGTCGCACGACAGCCTGACCCATCTTCCCAATCGGGAGATGTTCAACGAATTGCTTCGCCACGCGATCGATGCCGCAGGCCGTTATCGCCGGAAATTTGCCCTGCTGTTCATCGATCTCGACCGGTTCAAGGTCATCAACGACTCGCTGGGGCACGACGCCGGCGATATGTTGCTGGTGGAGATCGCGGGCCGGCTGCGCAGCGCCTTGCGCGCGAGCGACGTCGTGGCACGGCTTGGCGGCGATGAATTCGTCGTCATCCTGGAAGAAGCCGCCGAACGCCATGACGTCGAACGCGTCGCCGGCGAGCTTTTGTCCGCGCTCAGCCAGCCGCTGCAATTGAGCGGTCACGAATGCCAAACCACGGCCTCGATCGGTATCGCGATGTACCCGTCCGACGGTGCCGAGATGCAGACGCTGACCAAGAATGCCGACATGGCGATGTATCTTGCCAAGGAAGACGGCAAAAACGGTTTCCGCTTCTTCACCAGGGAGATCAAGGCGCAGTCGATCGAGCGCCTGACACTGGAAACCGCCTTGCGCCGTGCGCTGGAGCGCGACCAGTTCTCGCTGCACTACCAGCCGAAAGTCGATATGGCGAGCGGGCAGATCACCGGCGTCGAGGCGTTGCTGCGCTGGACTCATCCCGACCTCGGCATGGTGTCGCCGGCGCAATTCATTCCACTCGCCGAGGAGATCGGGCTGATCGTCCCGATCGGGCGCTGGGTGTTGAAGGAAGCCTGCGCGCAGAATATGGCCTGGCAGCGCCGCGGCTTGCGGCCGGTGACGATGGCGGTCAATCTCTCGCCGCGGCAATTCGCCAACGCGCATCTGCTGCACGACATCGACGAGGCGTTGCTGGCCAGCGGCATGTCGCCGGTATTGCTGCAGCTCGAGGTTACCGAAAGCATGGTGATGCGCAACGTATCGCGGGCGATCAAGGTGCTTGACGCGATCCCGAGCCGCGGCATCCGGCTTGCGATCGACGATTTCGGAACCGGCTATTCGTCGATGTCGCTGATGAAGCAGTTTCCGATCGATACCATCAAGATCGACCGTTCCTTCGTTCGCGACCTGCCGGATGATTCCGAGGACCGTGCCATCGCGCAAGCGATCATCAGCATGGGCAAGGCGCTCGGGATGACGATCATCGCCGAAGGCGTCGAAACCGTCGAGCAGGAGGCGTTCCTGCGCGACCATTCCTGCGACGAAATGCAGGGGTTCCTGTTCAGCAAGCCGCTGCCGCCCCGGGAAATGGCCGATCTGCTGCGCGCCGCGCCGCGGTTTGCCTCGCCGCCGCTTCAGCCCGAAGGCGGCGCCGCGCCGGAACACGCCATTCCACGCTCAAGCCTGAAAAGCGCTGTCGTCTGACGGCTGCGGATGCAGGTCGCGGACATCGGAATCGGTGGAATCCACCTTGCGCGAGAAATCGTATGGCCATGGCTGGAACGTCTGGCCGGCCAGCGATTGAAACAGGACTTTGGCGCCCGCCGCGTAGCTCGCGCCATCGGACAATCCCAGCCGGGCGGAGCTGCCCGGCGGCAGCTTCGTGGAGATATCCTGCACCTCCATCGCCGGACCCCACCACCATGCCGGGGCCGGCGGCCGCTCGTCCTCGCCAAGCGCCCGCCAACGCACAAACTCGTCTACAACGCGCTCAAATTGCAGTTTTGCAGCCGGATGCATCATCGAAATCCCTTCCTGGCGCCGATGATAGCCGTATCCGCGGCCGGCGCAATGTGCGCTGGCAGGCACAGGCGGCATGAAGTCCAAGCGGATGACGGGGCCTCGATGGCTCACTTGCGCCGCGGTTATTTCTCTTCCGCCGCCGTCGAGGTCGCCGGACCTTCGCCCATGATCAGCAACACGGCGTCTTCATCCTTGGCGCCGTCCCAGTGCACCTGCTTGCCGAAATGCGTCACAAAACTCCCGGCAGGCATCGGTGTCGTGTTGGCGGGATCGAATTTCGGGCCGGATCCTACCCACCAGGTGCCCTGCAGGACGACAATGTAGCGATCGTTGGGGTGGAAATGCGGGCGGCTGAAATGGTTGCCTTTGGTCCATTTGGTGTAGACCATGTAGAAGCCCGGCTTGGTGGGATCGCCAACAACGACCGCACTTTGTCCGCCACGCGCGTCGACCGGACTCCATGGAATCTGGTCCGGCAATTTGTAGATGACAGCGGCGGGATTGAGTTCGGCGGCGGAGCCGATGCTCAGCATGCCGGCGAAAGCGAGCGGCGCCGCAAGATATCGCCAAAACCGGTTTGTTGCCTTCATGGTTTCCTCCGTTTTGCCGATGCCGTGAGCTGAAACCCGCTCATCTCTGTTGTCTCCGATGCTAGCCGGTCTCGTTCCCGCGAGGCAAGACGCAGACCTGCATGCGTGATGCGACAATAGTAACCTCGTACAACGCAACTGCAGCATGTAGAACGGGATTTACGCCGAGCGTCGCGGTGCTACGTTGCGGCCAACCAAAACAAGGGAGGACACTCTACATGAAGCGTTTGTCGGCACTTGCGGCGGGTCTCTTGATCGGCGTCGCCGCCTTTCAATTTTCAGGCGTGGCGTCCGGCCAGAGCGATGGCTGGATCACGCTGCTCGACAGTAGCAAGATGGGCGACTGGGATGAGGTCGGAAAAGCCAATTGGGCGATGAAAGACGGCGCGCTGGTCGCCGACAAGCTCGACGGCAAGGACCTGTCCTATCTCGTCTCCAAGAATCCCTACAAGGATTTCCAGATCAGGGCGGAGTTCTGGACCGACGAGGACGCCAATAGCGGCATCTTCATCCGCTGCGAGGAGACCAAGAAGATCGACTCCAAGGTTTGCTATGAGGTGAACATCTTCGACAAGCGGCCAGACCCCAGCTATGGGACCGGCGCCATCGTCGATGTCGGCAAGGTCGATCCGATGCCGAAGGCCGCCGGCAAATGGAACACCTATGAGATCACCGCGCAGGGCCCGCACTTTGTCGTTGTGCTCAATGGCCAGAAGACCGTCGACGCCCAGGATTCAAAACACGCCAGCGGGCACGTCGCGCTTCAATACGGCTCGGGCGTGGTCAAGTTCCGCAAGGTCCAGATCAAGCCGCTGTAACTCAGGCGGCCGGCGACAGGCTCGCCGAGTCGCGAACAGGCTCACCCGTCTTCAGCGGGTGAGCCTTTTTATGCCAGGCCCAGGCGGTGCGGATGATGGTCGCAAGATCCGAATGCGCGGGCTTGAAATTCAATGTCGCGCGCGCGGCGGACGGGTCGGCAACCAGGTAGGTCGGGTCGCCGACGCGTCGTGGCTTGACCACATGCGGCACCTCGCGTCCGGTCTCGGCCTGGATCGCGCCAAGGATCTCGCGCACGGAAAATCCCTTGCCGGTGCCGAGATTGAAGGCGCCGCCCGAATGTCCCTGCAGCAGCAGCTTGAGTGCCAGCACATGGGCTGCCGCCAGATCGGTGACGTGGATATAATCGCGGATCGCGGTGCCGTCGGGTGTCGCGTAATCGTCGCCGAACACCGCAAAGTCGGGCACGTGCCCCTGCAATGCCATCATGGCGCGGGGAATGAGATGGGTTTCGACCTCGCGCAGCTCGCCGATACCGCCTGAGGGATCGGCGCCGCTGGCGTTGAAATAGCGCAGTGCGAATGAACCGAGCCCGTAAGCCGCGCGATAATCCGCCAGCACGCGCTCGATCATCCATTTTGAGGCGCCATACGGGTTGATCGGCGCGCAGGCGTAATTTTCTGACAGGGCCTGGCTGTCGGCGTTGCCGTAGACTGCGCCAGTGGACGAAAACACCAGGCGGTTGCAGCCCGCCGCGCGCATCGCGTCCAGCAGCGCCAGCGTGCCGGCCAGATTGTTGAGGTAGTATTTCTGCGGATCGACGACGGATTCGCCGACCAGGCTTGACGCAGCGAAGTGCATGACGGCGGTGATGTCATGTTGGGCAAAGGTGTGCGCGAGCGTGGCCTTGTCCGCGATGTCGCCGGTGACCAGGGCGCCCGTGACGAACGAGCGGTGGCCGGTGGAAAAATTGTCGTAGCAAACCGGCTGATAGCCGGCCGCATCCAGCGCCCTGCAGCAATACGAGCCGATATAGCCCGCGCCGCCCGTGACCAGGATGGCGGGACGGTCGCTCATCAGTCGCCCGTCCGGTCGGTGACCGACGGCCGGCTCTTGTTGAACAGAAGATAGAGCGCGCGCGGATTGGTGGTCAGGTAGCGCCAGAACAGGCGGCGCGGCTCCAGCCAGATGCGCCAGGCCCATTCCAGCCCGACGCCCTGCATCCATTGCGGCGCGCGCGCCCGGCTGCCGGACAGGAAGTTGAACAATCCGCCCGACGTCTTGATGACGCCGACATTGGACAGGCGCGCGGCGTATTCCTCGACAAAGGCCTGTTCATAGGGCACGCCGAGCGCGACCCACAGATAATCCGGCGCCAGCGCGTTGATTTCATCGACCTTGGCGCGCAGCGCATCGCCCTTGAGATAGCCGTGCGAACGGCCGATGATCTTCAGGGCGGGATACCGGCTGCGAACATTGGCGACGGCGGCGGCATTCTCCGCCTCATCCGCGCCGAACATGTAGAAGGTCAATCCCGTCGCCTGGGCCTTGCGGGCGACGACGTGAAACAGGTCGGTGGTCGCGACGCGTTCGGGAAGCGGTGTCGATGATTTGAACCGCGATACGGTGACGAGCGGCTGGCCGTCGGCATTGATCAGGTCGGCGGCGCGAAACAACCGATCGGTCATCGGCTCGGTCGAACAGCGCGCCAGCACTTCGCCATTGGCCGAGGTCAGATAGAGCGGGCGATCGGTCCGGCGTTGCGGGAACACCATGTCGATCATGAAGTTCGCGGTCTGCTCGAGATCGAGCACGGCGAGCCGAAGCCCGCCCAATGTGATGCGGGGCACGCTGGCGGTAGCGGCTCTCCCGACGGGATTTACGCGACGCTCACGCATATTGCTGGTCTTGCTGACGGCTGACGACCGCGGGGTTGAGTTCGTTCAGGATGACGCCGACCAGCTTGCGCTCCGCCCCCTCGAGGGCGGCAATGATGTATTCCATGCTGTCGTTGATATCGAGATGGACCGCCAGCACCGCGACGAGGCCGTCGGCGATACCGATGAGATTGCGGTCGGCCGCGCTCCACGGCATCGCTGGTCCGTCGAGAATGATCAGGTCGTAGCCGCCGGCGGCACGCGCCTGCTCGATCGCGTTGCGGATGGCGTCGCCTGCCTTGACATCACGCACCCTCGCATCGGCGCTTTGGACGGCGGGCAGGATCGAAATTCCGTTTACGGTCTCGATGGCGCGCGACGCCTTGCTGCCGATGCTGAGCCAGCCGAGGCGGCTTGGTTCGCGCTTGCCGAGGTGGCTTACCTTGTCCGTCAGCATGTGCGCTTTGTGATCGGCGTCGATCATCAGCACCTTGGCGCCGTCGCGCGCGGCTGACAGCGCAATGTTCAGCACAACGATGCTGCGGTCATCGCCAGCGGCTGCACCGATCGCGGCCATCACGGGCGCGGTTTTGGCGGCTGTGCGGTTGTCCAGCGTGGCGCGGATTTCGCGCATCGTGTTGGGGAATGTCATCAGCGGCAAGCCCGCGCGCAGCGTCGGCCAGCCGAGCCGGGTGACGTCGGCCGTGCTGCCCGTCGCCAGGATTCCGCCCAGCGTCCGCATTACGTCGGACTCCCGCAACTGGGCAATCAGCGGCTTCTCGATCAGGCTCACCGCGGGCTGAGCTCGCGCTGGTGTGGCAGGCGGCTGCTTCGGGGTCGCGGCAACGGTCTGCTTCTCCGGGGCGAGCGGTGCCTTGGTCTGAAGCGGGCCTGCGCCCGGCGTCAGACGGTCGATGGCGATCATCCAGGCGGCCGCGGCCAGCGCGCCGAACACAAAGCCGATCATCGCGATCAGGCTCATCGCCGGCGGGAAGGTGCGTCGTTGCGGCACGGTGGCATCGCCGATGACGCGCGCGCTCGAGGTGTTCAGGCTTTCCTGTTCCTCGGTTTCGCGCGAGCGCTTGAGGAACGACTGATAGACGTCGCGGCTCGCCTCGACGTCGCGCTCGAGCTCGCGCAACCGCACCGAGGCCTGGCTCATCTGGACGCTCTGGCGCTTTTGGGTCTCGAGCGCCTTGTTCAGCGAAGCCTCGTAGTCGCGGGCACGGGTGAGATCGTTCCTGGCCGATTGGGCGTAGCGCTCGACTTCTTCATTGACGGTTCGGCGCAGGTCCTCGACCTGCTTGTCCATCTGGCGCAGCGCGGGATGCCGCGGTCCCAATTCGCTCTGCAACTCGGCCTGGCGCTTCTTGGCCTCGGCAAATTGCGCACGCAGATTGGCGATGGTCGGCGATTGCAGCGCCTCGGGGATCGCGCCGGCGTCGGTAGCGGCGCGGCGGCTGGCTTCGATCTGGTCGTATTTGGCTTGGGCGTCGAGCGTCAGCGCCCGCGCCGCGGCGAGTCGCTGGTTGCTGGCGGAGAGCTGCTGGTCGCTGATCAGCGTGTCCTGGGTGCCGACGAAATTGTTCTGTGCCTTGTAAACCGCCAGCGTGTTTTCGGCGTTGCGGAGCCGTTCCTGCAATTCCTTCAGCCGGCCGGAGAGGTCGTTGGTCGCGCGCCTTGCGGCGGTGGCCTGCGACTGCTTCGATTCGGCGAGATACGCCTTGGAGATCGCGTTGGCGAGCATCGCCGCCTTTGCCGGGTCATACGACCAGACGTCGATGTCGACGATGAAGGTGCGGTCGGTCTTCTTCACATTGATGTGGCGGTTCAGCGCTTCCAGCGCGCCCATTTGGACCAGCTTCTGCTGCTCGGCGGTCGGGCGGAACTCGATCCCGAACAGGCCAAGCAGCGAAGCGAATATGCCTTTGGCGCCGGTGCCGCCGAATTCGGGATCGGTGTCGAGACTGGTGTCGCGGATCACCTGCAGCAGCACATTGTTGGAGGTGATCAGGCGCGCCTGGCTCTCGACCACCATCGCAAGGCCGGAAATATCCTGGGCGCGCGGCGTCAGTTCGCGATCGACCAGCTGCAATTCGCGAGGATCGACGTAAAGCTGGGCGCTTGCAGTGTATTTCGGTGACAGGCTTTTGCCGATCGCGACCGCGACGCAGGCGCAGATCAGCGCCGCCGAGGCGATCGCGATTTTCCGCTGCCACAGCAACTGGGCCAGATCCAGCACGCTGAAACCGGCAGACGCCGATACCGGCGCGGGCATTGCGTCTGGTTTGGCCTGGTTTATCGGCTCGTCATAAATAAGCATCGACCCCAGCTTCCATTCCAACTGCCGCACGCTTCGGCTGAGGGGTTACTCTTCGGGTTACGCCACGCGCGCTGCAGGCCACCGCGGAAACAACGCACACAGGAAAATTAACCATACTCATTGAGGGACTATTCACCGAAATGGCAAACAAAGCGTTTAAACGCGGGCACATCGCTGCGCCTCCGCCATGGTCAGGGCCGGGATTTTCCGGCGCGCCGCCGCCTCGAGGGCGTGATCGACGAGTGCCGGCGAACAGCCATAGGGGCTTGGCTTCTCGGCGACGTCGTGGCCGTAGAAAATTAACCATCCATTATTCTCTTGCGCCTCGTCGAAGGCGCGCTCGATCCCGTCGCGGGTCATCTGGCGATCGATCAGCGGCATCGCGCGAAGGAACTGCATGTCCACGCTGCCGCAGTTCACGCCGGGGACGATGCTGCGGCAGGACACGAACGCGTCCTTGAGCATCTGCTTTCGGGCGAACGATCCGTAGCCGAACGGATAGGCGAAGGTCCCGATCTCGATGGAGGGATCGAGCGAACGAAAATAAATGCGGTTGCGCGCGATCTCGTCCGCCAGCGACAGCTCGTCGAGATCGCAGGCGCGCCGATGCGAGAAGGTATGACAGCCGATCTCGTGGCCGCGACGATACAGCGACACGACATCCGCGGCGTCGCCGGAGTCCCAGTCGGGGGTGTTGACGCCGACCAGGCCGCCCGACACATAGAACGTGCCGCGCGCGCCATGCGCTTCGAGGATTTCGGCGCCGGTGGTCACCGCGCTGCTTGGAAGATCGTCGAAGGTGAAGCTGACCATCGGCGTGGCATTGCGCAGCCTAACCAGGTCGACGTGCAGATGCATCGCCAGCCGGTGGCTGACCTTCACCCGTGCCTCGGACAACATCGCGTTCATTTTCATCGCTTTCGCAAAATCACGTGGTAGTCGCCGTGCCGCACGTCGGTCTTGCCGGGCAGGAAAGAATTCATCGCTGTGGCGACGGCATCGACCAGGGCGGCGAACAACGGCTTGCGCCGGCGCATTTCCGGATAGCGCGGGCTCTCGTATTGCCTGCGATAGATCATCTGCAGGCCGTGCCTGTCGGCAAAGGCTTCGAGATTCGACAGCGTGACCAGCGGATGGAAGTGGGTCGGGAACGGCGCGCAGCCGGGCAGGCCGGCGTTTTTGTCGCCGCGCACATGGCGGTAGAACCAGACATGAAACCAGTGCGGCGAGTATTTGGTGACGACGCCGGACAGCGATCTCGGATTCGGCGCGCCGATCAGGATCATGCCGTTCCGCTTCAGCGACTGGCAGAAGCCGAGCAGGGCGGCTTCGACGTCGGGCACGTGCTCGATCACATTGTAGCAAATGACGAGATCGAAACTGTCGGGTGCGAAGCGATAGGTCTGGATGTCGCCGAGGATCGTCTCCTGCGCGTAATCATTGTTGCGGATCTGGTCCTCGTCGATATCGACCACGGTGACGTGGGCGCGGCGCAGCACGTTGAGCGGCAGGAAGCTGGTCGAGCCGCCGCCGGCCTCGTAAATCGCAAGGCCGGCCGCGGGCAGTCTCGCCTCGAGAATGCTGTGAACGGTCAACAGGCTCTGCCGCGCCTCGCCGGGTGGCAGATCGAGCAGGGATTGCGGATGCGTCGGCGCCGGCTTGACTGCCTTGTCGGCGGGAGACGCATGAGCAGGATTGAGAGCTAATGTCTTGGTCATTGGTTCATCCAATGTTGATGTTTGCGAATTTGGTCCGGAACATCGCAACGCCGGTCTTCAGGCGCCCGCGAATCCGGGAAATGTCGAACCGCCAGCACAGCGCGGCGTAGGTGACGAGCCCGGCGCCCGCCAGCACGGCGCAGGCGGCCAAATCCGCAACATGCAAGCTTCGGTCGAGCGCGCCGACGATGATCGCCATCACCAGTCCGGCGATCACCGTCAAGGCCAGCCGGCCGAGCGGAAGCGGAACCGGGAAGGCAAAGCGGCTGAGCAGCAGCGCACCGGCAAATCCGAAGGCGTCGGCGCCGAGACGTGCCCAGGCCGCGCCGACGGTGCCGTAATGGTCGACCAGAACATAGGTCAGGATCACATTGGCGACGATGATCGAGGCGGTGTTGATCAGATAGAACGCGTTGCGGCCCGACAGCAGGAAGCTTGCATGCAGATATTGCTGCGTCAGGATCTGGAAGATCACGGCGACGGCGACGATCGGCATGGTCTGCGCCGCCAGTTCGCGGAAGTCGGCGCCGAGAATGACGTTGGCGACGTGGGAGGAAATGACCGCAAAGCCGAGGCAGGCCGGCAGGGTGATGCTGAGCAGCAGTTCGACGCATTCGGCGAGATGCGAGCGTACCGCCGCGTCGCCTTGCCTGGTGTGGATCTGCACCGCGAGCGGGAAAAACGCCGCGGCGGCGCTCATCGCCGGCATCATCAGGGTCTGCCGGACCAGGTCGAGCGCTGCGACATATTTTCCGGCGTCGGCGGCGCCGACCAGATTGGCGATCATGAAGCGGTCGGTGACGCTGGAAATTCCGAGCAGGGTCAGCGACAGCGTCAGGGGCAGGCCCGTCTTCGCCAGGGTCGCCAGACGGGCACGGTCGAATGTGATTGTCGTGCCGCGCCAGGCGGTACGCGACTGCACCAGCACCGCGATCAGATAGGCCAGCGCGGACGACAGCAACAGCATGAAGCCGGCCGGGCTGACGAGCGCCACGACGACGCCAAGGCCGAGCACCGCGACGGCGCGGACCAGGGTAGCCTTCATGACCGAGAATGCCATCAGCCGGGCGCGAACCAGATCCTGGGTCAGTTCGAACAGGCCGATCGCGACCGAGAGCACCACCGCCGCCAGTGCCGCCGTCGGGTCCAGCCCGAGCAGCCGCCCCAATCCGTACGCGATCGGCGCGGTCAGGCAGCAGATCAAATATCCCGAAATCACCACGCCGCGGACGTCGGTACCGTCGTTGCGCGCGTGGCCGCTGAGAATGAGATTCCGGAACCAGCCGACCAGGAAAACGCTGACGACGGCGGCGAAGCCTGTGCCAAGCAGATAGATGCCATAATCATGCGGCGACAGCAGCCGGGTAAATATGAAAACGCTCAACAGTCCCAGCAACGCCGAGAGGATGTTGGCGGTCAGATTGATACTGGCTTGCCCGATCAGCATAGGGCTGCTAGCCCCGCCGGTTCGTCGGTGAGGGCTAAGGGAGCAAGAATGGCGTCGCTCTCGGCGATCGCTGCGCGAATGGTTTCGACCGGTGTGCCGGAGAAGGATGCGATCGAGAACGCGACGTCGTGCCTGTTGGCGCTCTCGAGCAACCGCTTGAGTTCACCTTTGCTCAGCGTTGGCTGTTCCCAATAGCTGACGCATGGCGTGGTCGGGACGGCGCGATGGACAGCGGAAAAAACCGGATCGTTCTCAACGAAATATCCGTACAGCATGTATTCGGAGAACTCGCGGGTCTTGCAGAGGGCGTCGATCCAGTCGAGTCCGGTCACGGACTCGATTCTGGAAGTCAGGGCGCGCGTGGTCTGCTGGTCCCAGATTATAATGTGTCCGATGAAGTCGGATGCCGGGAGTGTCGGTGCGGGGTATCCCAGAAGCTGATGGCTGGTATCGACCCAGCGCGAATGGCGCGGTTGGGCCGCGATGACCGCGTTCTCCATGGTCAGAAGCGGGATCGGATTCGGGTACTCAAAACGCGACAGGTCGAAATCCCGAAAAAACACAACGTCTGAATCCAGGATGCAATAGCGCTGGTGGGGCAGCGAGATCGTTGCGGCGATCTTCAGGAATTGCTGGACGTGCCAGCCGCTCACCGGCTTTGCCCGCAATGACCACCAGAACTGCCGCCGCTTGCGCTGGATGATGCGCGGCAGCGGCCGCAGCCAACCCGGCAGGTAGGCCGACGCCGGAATCACGACGCGCCGTTCGCTGGCGAGATGGGCGAACAGCGGCAGGTCGCAGTCGGGAACCAGCAGATAATGCTTCGAGAACGCGATGACGTGACGATCCACGCTCTCGCACAGCAGCGTGCAGAGCTCGAGGTCGCGCCCGTAGGTTGGGGTTAACAACGCGACGGAATTCATCTCGCAGGTCTCTCTGGCGATAACATTCACGAGCAGTTCTCTGGGTGCCGTTTCCGTGTGCCAGTCAATGAGCAAGATCGATGCCGGACCGCGCCGCGCGCGATTGCTGCGGTTTGGTGTGGTTAACTTTGCGCGCGCTTAACCATCGCGTGACGGTTAACCGCGCGTGGTAACCATCGTTCAAGCCGCATTCGCGCGCCGCAGCCGCACTGAACTGCCATTGCCCGGAATTTGCAGAGCCTGAGCCGGTATCGCCGAGGTGGTTCGGCGAAGGTATGGACGCATGACGATAGGGTCGCATTTCCGGCCGAATTTACTCGCGGGCGGCATCAGGGCCGCGAGGTCAGTTCTTTTCGGCACAACCGGACTGTCCGGGATGTCCGCTTTTGGCACGGCGACGGCCTTCGCCGCGGGCGGCTCCGAACCGGCGTCCGCGCCATGAAGTACCGTGCCGATATCGACGGCCTGCGGGCGCTCGCCGTCCTGCCCGTGCTGTTCTACCACATCGGCGTTCCCGGCTTCTCGGGCGGCTTCGTCGGCGTCGACATCTTTTTCGTTATTTCGGGCTATCTGATCTGCGGCATGATCGACGCCGACATTCGCAACAGATCGTTCTCGCTCGGCGATTTCTACAAGCGCCGGATCCTGCGCATCCTGCCCGCGCTGTTCGTCATGTTCCTGGTCACCAGCGTCCTGGCCTATGTCTATTGCCTGCCGGTCGAGTTGCAGGACTATTCGAGGAGCCTTGCCGGCGCGGTCGCGTCGGTCTCGAACTTTTACTTCGCGCAGACCGCTGGATATTTCGAGGCGGCGGCCGAAACCAAGCCGTTGTTGCACACGTGGTCGCTGGGGGTCGAGGAGCAGTTCTACTTCATCGTGCCGCTCTTGATGCTGCTTGCCTACCGGTTTGCGCCAAGGCGCGCAAAACTCCTGTTTGCGGTCGCCGCCACGCTCTCCTTGGCCGCCGCGCTCGCGGTCAGCTATCGAAACCAGACCTTTGTCTTCTACCTCACGCCATTTCGCGCGTGGGAGCTGGCGCTCGGCGCACTGCTTGCGATCGGGTTTATCCCGGCACCGGAAACCGGGTTCTGGCGAAATCTCTGCGGTGCCACGGGATTGTTGCTCCTGCTCGGTGTCATTTTCCTCGGATCGTCATCGGCGCCGCTGCTTCTGATGACGTCGCTCGCCAGCGTTGGCGCTACCCTGGTCATTGCCTCCAGCGAGCGCGGGATTTCGCAGGTCGGACGGTTGCTGTCGCTGTCGCCGATCGTATTCATCGGCCTGATCTCCTATTCGCTCTATTTGTGGCATTGGCCGCTGACGGTGTTCCAGCGCACCGACGCGCTGTTCTCGGCCGACTCGCCCGCGTCAGCCAAGCTGACGCTGATCGTCTTGTCGGTCGGTATCGCCTATCTGTCGTGGAAACTGGTTGAGCTCCCGTTCCGTGCGCTGGCGCGCGAGACGTCCAAAGCCGCGGCTTTCGGTGCGGCGTCGACAGCGATAGCGGCGGTGTTTACGCTGTGTGGATTGACGCTGATCGTCGGCGGGGCGCCGTCGCGTTTTCCGGATCGCGCCGTGGAGATCGGTGCCTATCTCGCCTACGATTCCTCAACCCAGTTCCGCACCGGGCACTGTTTCCTGTTGACCAACCGCCAGCAGTTCGACGCCGAGACCTGCATGAAGTTGGATTCGACGCGGCCGAATTATCTGCTCGTTGGCGACAGCCATGCGGCGCATCTCTGGTCCGGTCTGGCTTCAGCGATGCCGGAAGTGAACATCATGCAGGCCACCGCGAGCCTTTGCCGGCCGGCCGTGCTGCCGGGATCGCGATACGATACGCGGGTGTGCCGAACCCTGATGCAGTATGTGTTCGACGATTTTCTCGTCAATAACAAAATCGACAAGGTTCTTCTTGCCGCATCGTGGAAAGACGAAGACCTGCCGATCCTGTCGTCCACGCTGGAGATATTGAAGTCGAGAGGCGTCGACGTCACGGTGCTCGGGCCGATCGTCGAATACGACGCGGCGCTGCCGCGGCTACTCGCCGACGAAATCCTGCGCGACAGCCCCGCGTCGGCAAACGCCCGACGCACGCCCGGCATTCGGGAGCGCGATCTGGCGATGCGAGAGATGGTGACCGCGCGTGGCGCGACCTACCTCTCGGTCTATGACGCCGTTTGCCACAATGGTCATTGCGACGAGTTCGCGGATGACCGCGTTCCCATGCAGTTCGACGCCGGCCATCTCACGGCAAAGGGGTCCGTTGAAGTCGGACGAAGGCTTTCAGTCTTCTTGAGGAAATTTGCGAGCGCAGACCATGCGTCGAACTGATCGAACGCGCCGCCATCGGCATCGGTCCAAATGGCCGGCACTTGTCCTGATGGTGTTCGTACTGGGCAGCCTTGCCTCGGCTGGAAGTGACGCACGTGCCGCGTCGCGCGGATTCTCAAACCCGGCGAAGTTTGCGGGTGCGTTCGTCGATTGGGGGCCGGTGGGTCGCGAACGCATGCTGCAGGCCTGGGAGAAGTGGCTGAAGCAGGAGCCGTCGTCGGTGCTTGGCGTCGACTTCTATGGGCAATCGACCTGGGACGATCTTTACAAATTCGGCTGGGTGCCGGGAATCTGGAAAAAGCTCAACCCGGCGCGGAACGTGGTTTGGTCGGTGCCGCTGACGGTCAAAGGGACGCCGCTCGCCGACGTCGCCAATGGCCTTCACGATGCCGAATTCGATGCGGCGGCGCGCACGATCGCCGAAGCGCAGCCAAAGGCAATCATCCGCCTCGGCTGGGAAATGAATCTTTCAACCATGCCGTGGTTCGCCAAGGACCAGGAGGCCGACTACATCAGGGCGTTCCGGCGCGTGGTCGGAATATTCAGGCAACACTCCGCCGATTTCAGCTACGACTGGTGTCCGGGGTGGGGCGCCCAGGACAGCGCCGCGGATCTGGCGTATCCCGGCGACGACGTCGTCAACACCATCGGCCTCGATGTCTACGATTTCAAGCACGAAGGCTCGGTGGAGGAGCGATGGGACCTCTTCTATGTGAAAGCACCGTTCGGCCTGGAGTGGCACCGGGACTTTGCGGTCCGGCACGGCAAGCGCATGAGTTATCCCGAATGGGGCGTCGGCAATGCCGGCGACAATCCGTTTTTCGTCCAGCAGATGCATGACTGGTTCGTCAAGAACGAAGCCATTATCGGCTATGCGGCCTATTTCGACGTCGATGGATTGTGGCCCACGCAGATCGACAACGATCGGTTTCCGAGGTCGCAGCAGCTGTTCAGGCAACTGTTCAGCCGCTGATGCCCCGGCCCGCGCTGTTTAGCTCGGGTTAACGCCGTCCGTTAACCGTCGCAAGAAATCGGCGCGGCAAGGCGCGCTGCCGGACCGGATATTGCAACAATGCCCTTGTAACGTTTGGGTTCCGAGAGCTTCCCGGAACGAACCATCGTGCCGGAACGACGATGTCCCGATATCGCGGAGCGATCCCGTTTCGGGACGATGACAGACAGCCGCCGAGAATTCGCCATGAGCCAGATTTCGACCGGATTGCCCGAAGACGTTGACACCACGCCGGATGCGTCGCGCGCATGGGTGGCGATCTCGCCGGCGCTCGATCCTTCGATCGAGATCGTGGTCTGCATTCCAAGTTTCCGTCGGCCGCAGCACCTGCGGCAGACCCTGGAGTCGCTTGCCGGGCAATGCACCGGCCGCCGCTTTGCGGTCGTCATCGTCGAGAACGACGCGCTGCGGACCGAGAGCGTTCCGGTTGCGGCGGAATTCCTGGCGTCGGGCAAATTTCCGGGGCTCTGCGTCGTTGAGCCGCGCCAGGGCAATTGTCATGCGATCAACGCCGCGTTCGAGACCGCGCTGGCGACGTTCCCCGCGGCGACCGATTTTCTGATGATCGACGATGATGAAATCGCCTCACCGGACTGGCTCGAGCTAATGGTGTCAGCAGCGGAGACGACGGGCGCCGACGTGGTGGGCGGGCCGGTATTGCCGAATTTCGATGACGCGCTGAAGCGCGGGCTGCGCCGTCATCCGGCCTTTGCGCCGGCCTACGACAGCTCGGGCCCGGTGCCGGTGATCTATGGCTGCGGCAACTGCCTGATCCGGCGGCCGGTGTTCGCGCGCGTGGGCGCACCCGCCTTCGATCTGCGCTTCAATTTCCTCGGCGGCGGCGACACCGATTTCTTCTACCGTTGCCGGCGCCTCGGCATGGGATTTCACTGGGTGTCAGAGGCCACCATCAATGAGACCGTGCCACAGAGCCGGACCAGCCTGAGCTGGCTGATCACGCGCGGCCTGCGGATCGGTGCGATTAATTATCACGTCCAGCGCAAGGCGACGCCGACGGCCTGGTCGCGGATCAGGCTTGGTCTCAAATTGTTCGCGGCGCTGCCGCTGTCGCTGACCTACGCGGTGCGGGCGTTTCTGGCCGAACGCAAGCCGAGCATCGCCATGCACCCGATGACGGTGGCCGTCGGCGGCGCGCTGGCCGCGATCGGCATCGAGCCGCAGCCTTACAAAGCCTCGAAGATCGTCTCGTGAGCCAGTTCGTCACCACCTCGCAAGTCCACGCCGTCGTCGGCGAGATCCGGCGCCAGCAGGTGATGGACATCGTTCGCGGCGCCGTGTTCGTCGGCGCTTTGCTGCTGGCGTGGGTGACGCTGCGGCCGTTCGAAGACCTCTCCACCATGCAGATCGGCGACGTCACGACCGGCAACGAGGTGATGACCTATGCGGCATTCGGCGGCCTCGCGGTGCTGGCCGTCGCACTCGCCATGCACGACAACATCCAGGGGCTCAAGACGCTGTTGTCGCCGGCGTTCGTGCTGTTTACCGGCTGGTTGTGCCTGACGGTCGTGCTGTCGTTCGACCCGAGCACGTCGATCCGGCGCTTCACTTTGTCGGCCTGCGTCGTCGCGGTCGCGGCGGCGCTGCCGCTGCTGGCGAAATCGCAAACTGAAATGATGCGCTGGTTCAGTACCGCCACGCTGGCCTTGCTGGCGATCTGCTATCTCGGAATATTGCTGGCGCCGCATCTTTCGATCCATCAGGCGACCGATCTGCAGGAGCCGCAGCTCGCGGGAAACTGGCGCGGGTCGTTCGGCCACAAGAACATGGCGGCCGCCATGATGGCGATGCTGCTTTTCCTCGGCATCTACCTCATCCGGGCCGGCGGGTGGATTGCCGGGGTTGCGGTGGTCGGCCTGTCGTCGCTGTTTCTGTTCTATTCCGCCGGCAAGAGCTCGTTCAGCCTGTGCTTTGCGGTGCTGCTGTTGACATCGCTGACCTCGGTGGTTCGTTCATTCTGGCCGCGTGCCGTGATGCTGTTGACGCCGCTGCTGCTGTTAAACCTGCTCAGCGTCGGAACGGTGATGAGCGAAAGCCTCGCCGAAATTGCAAAATTGTTGCCGCTGGATTCGAGTTTCACCGGCCGCCTCGACATCTGGACCTTTGCCGTGCAATCGCTGCAGGGACGGCTGGCGACCGGTTACGGCTTCGCGTCGTTCTGGGGCAGCAGCGCCATCCAGAACCTGCCGGAAGGCAAGGAATGGGCGGCCTACGCCTCGCACAGCCATAACGGCTATCTCGACAGCACGCTCGGCATGGGTCTGCCCGGCCTGCTGCTTTTGATGGCGGCGATCGTCGTCAAGCCGCTGCGCGATTTTCAGGGCACGGACGAGGGAGGCAACAACGGTCCGCTGGCGATGGTGTTTCTGCGGATCTGGCTGTTCGGGCTTTATTTGTCGTCGATGGAGAGCTTCTTCCTCGACCGCGCCGATCCGCTGTGGTTCACGTTCCTGGTCGCGATGTTCGGCCTGCACTATCTGGCGCGGTTTCGCGCGCGGGCGTGACGTTCATTCGTTCGACGGCATCACCGATAACCTTTTCACAACTGAATCTTGGTGTAAAGTATGAGCACTTAGAGATACAATCTAAAATTGATATTTGGGGGCTACAGTGAGCGATTTGGACAGGCGAATCGAAGTGGCAGTAGCGTCGGAAGTAGAAAAGCAACTCAATCGAGAGCGCACAATCTTAAAGGATGCAGGAGCAATCGCGCTCAAGATCATAGCGGGATCGTTCGTGCTGCTGTTCGCCATTTTCACCGTCTTTGGGTTGACGACGTGAGCTGCACCCGGTTCCGAGGACACCGAGTTAGGTGTTTTATGGAGCAGGAGGTGTGTCATGGAGAGACGGCAGTTTACGCGAGAGTTCAAGCTTGAGGCTGTACGCCTGATCAAGGAGCGCGGCGTGTCGTATGCGCAGGCGTCAGCAGACCTTGGCGTTCATCCAACGCAGTTGCGCAATTGGGTGAAGCAGCTGGCGGACGATCCGCAGCATGCATTCCCCGGCCAGGGCCAGATGAAGCCGGAGCAGTTGGAGATCGCGCAGCTCAAGCGCGAGGTCGCCAAGCTGAGAGCCGAACGGGACA
Source organism: Bradyrhizobium sp. Ash2021 (assembly GCF_031202265.1). Taxonomy (NCBI): domain Bacteria; kingdom Pseudomonadati; phylum Pseudomonadota; class Alphaproteobacteria; order Hyphomicrobiales; family Nitrobacteraceae; genus Bradyrhizobium; species Bradyrhizobium sp. Ash2021. Next base: position 2,012,571 of record NZ_CP100604.1, read on the forward strand.
TCCTAAAAAAAGCCGCGGCCTACTTCGCGAAGGAATCAACATGAAGTTCGCCTTCATCGCGAAGCACCGGGGGATCTGGCCGGCGGAATGGTTGTGCGGGGCGCTCGGTGTCTCGCGGGGTGGGTTCTATGCCTGGCTGACACGGCCGCGCAGCCAACGCAGCCGGAGCGATGAGGAGTTGGGCGCGAAGGTTCGCGCCAGTTTCCTCGCCAGCGATCGAACCTATGGCGCGAGGCGAGTGTGGCACGACATGTTGGCGGAAGGCGGGTTGTGTGGACTGCATCGGATCGAGCGTTTGATGCGGCTACAGGCTCTCAAAGCCCGTCCACGACGGCGGCGACTGCCGCCCGATCTGGGTGAGCGGCAGGTCGCCGCCGTCGCTCCCAACGTGCTCGACCGCAGCTTCGATGCGTCCGCTCCCAACCGCAAATGGATCGCTGACTTCACGTACGTGTGGACAGCGGAGGGTTGGCTCTATGTTGCCGCTGTCGTCGATCTCTTCTCCCGCCGTGTGGTTGGTTGGTCGATGAACGCAGCGATGACGGCCCAGCTCGTCACTGACGCCCTGGTGATGGCGATCTGGCGACGGGGCAAACCGGACGCGCTCTTGCATCATTCCGATCGCGGCAGCCAATACACCAGCGAACAGTTCCAGCGGCTGATGGCCGATCACGGCGTCGTCTGCTCGATGAGCCGGTCAGGCAACGTCTGGGATAACGCGGCGATGGAGAGCTTCTTCTCGTCATTGAAGACCGAGCGGACTACGCGCAGAGTGTACCGAACGAGGGATGACGCCAAGGCTGACGTCTTCGATTATATTGAGCGCTTCTACAATCCGAAACGCCGGCACTCGACGATCGGATATTTGAGCCCTATGGAGTTCGAGCAGCAGGCTGGATTAGCTTAAGCAGGTGTCAACAGAACCGGGTGCAGCTCAGGATTCGCATTTTCCAGCGCTCGGCCGTTGACCAGTAGTGTAGCAGAGTAGCACAGTTACTCTGTTTGAGGGAGTTCTTAAGTTGTCTTTACACTTATCGCCTTCGCCGCGTCCTGCCACCATCCGTCGAAATCGAACGGCGCCTGTGTCGACGGTGTTTTGAGCGCCGCAATGATCCGGTCGGCATAGGCGTCGTCATCCGAGCCGCGCGGGACCAGCACGATGGCGCCGCGGTCGATCAATTGCTTGAAACGCCGGTGATGGTCGAATTCGTCGGGCCAAGCAGGGCCGGTCACGATCAGCGGCCGGCCGGATGGCACGCAGGTGAGGACGCTGGAGCGCCGGGCCGTGAGGCCTTCATCGAGCGGATAGCAGAAAGCGTCGACCTCATTGAACAGGCCGAACACCTCCTGGTCGGAGGCGACGAAGCCGCTGACGATCACGTCGTCGGCGATGCCGAGCTCGGCGGCGCGGGCGCGAAAGTCCTCCTCGACATTGTCGACGCCGCGGATGAACGAGCCGATATAGACGATCAGCGGCTCGAGCCCGCGCGCCTTCAATATCGCGCCGATATGGAGCAACGCATTGGGTTGCTTGGCCGGATAAATGGATCCGAAATGACCGATCACCAGCCGGCCCGCTTTCCGGGCGGCGGCGAGGCGCCGGCGCAATTCCGAATCTGCTGTTTCCTTGGGCGCTTCGATGTTCGGCGGCAGCGGCGCCAGCACGCTTTTGCCGGCGGTCCAGCCCACCAGGGGATCGTCGGCGAGCTCACGCCGCACCAGCGGTGAAAACATGATGATGCTGTCGGCCAACAACAGCGCCGGAATGTAGGTGAGCCGGCGCAGCCAGTGCAGGCCGCCCCATTCGTGCTGAATCAGGACAATTTTGCGCCGTCGCAGCTTCGCCATCGCGAGCGCCAGCAGCGGGGCCAGGATCACGCGCTTCCAGGCCACGATGGGAAAGTTGCAGACCACGCTCTGTGCCGAGCCGACGGCGCGCCAGCTCTCACCGAAGGTGCCTTCGGTACGCGTCAGAGTTAACGTCGTGCTGCTGCCGGGATCGCGCTTTTCGGTCCGCTCTTGCAGCAAGCGCGTAAAATGCCCGACGCCGCACTGCATCTGCGGTCCCGCGCCAAGAAACAGCGCCCGATATCGGGGGTCTGAGGTCATCGTAGCGCTGCGAAGTTTCCCAAAAACATCTCCGTTAGCCATACAGCGCAGACATTAGCTTCCGGTAAGCGGCCGCAAGCCCTCGGCGGCACCGTTCTTGCCAATCTGATCGCAGGGATTGCCCGGCCGTCTCATTACGGGACATCGGGCGGCCAAAGGTTCGGCGGCGACCCCAGGATTTCGGGACAACCGGAATCGCGGTCACCGCGGCAATGGAACAGGAAGTCAACAGGAGCGCGACAATGACGACCAGCAAGATCTTCAACAAATGGGACCAGACGCATTCCGAATTGTGGAGCCATCAGCCGATCCGGCTCGAGCACGAAATGCACAAGTCGCCGGCGTTCTCGATGGACGATCTCGCCAAGTTGATCAAAGGCTATCCGCGCGAACATTATAGCCTGGTGCAGACCGGCGCCCGCGGCTCCAGCAAGTTGTGGCGCGAGGGTGATATCGGCAATCTCTCGGGGCGCGAAGTCATCGATGCGATTTCCCGCGGCGGGCTCTGGCTCAACATGCGCGATGTCGGCGCGGTCGACAGCCGCTACCGCAAGCTGGTCGACAAGATGTTCGAGGAAATCGTCGCCAAGGTGCCTGGCTTCCAGATGCCGAAGGGCCATCAGGAAAGCATCTTGATCTCGTCACCCGACGCGCAAGTCTATTACCATGCCGACCTGCCGGGACAGAGCCTGGTGCAGATCGCCGGCCGCAAGCGCGTCTATGTCTATCCCAACACCGCGCCGTTCATCACACCGCAACATCTCGAAGACATTGCGCTGTTCAATGTCGAAGTCGATCTGCCCTACAAGGAATGGTACGACGATCATGCCAAGGTGCTCGACATCGGTCCCGGCCAGATGCTGGGCTGGCAGATGAACGCGCCGCATCGGGTCGAGAACCTCGACACCTTCAGCGTCTCGATGACCATCTCCTACACCAACGAGGAGATCCGGCGGAACGAGATCGTCAACCTCGCCAACGGCATGCTGCGCCATCGCTTCGGCTACACGCCGAAGACGCGCAATCTGCGCGGTCCGTCGTTCTTCGCCAAGGCGGTGATGCAGAAGCTGTTGCGCGACGGCAAATGGGTCAAGCGCGAGCGCAGCGTACGCCGCCCGATCGACTTCCGCCTCGATGCCGCCCAGCCCGGCAAGATCGTCGACCTGCCGAAGGCGGCGTGAGCGGATTGTCCCGACGATGACGGTGCTGGCGGAACATTTGGTAGAGCTGGACGCGCGGCCGAAGACCCGCGCGGGTAGCTTCCGCGTCGAACTGGTCCGTGACTGGAAACAAGCCACGGCGCGCTGGAACGACATCAACCCGTCGACGCCGTTCCAGCATCCGCAATGGTACGAGGCGTGGTATGGCGCCTTTGCCGGTGCCGATGGTGTCGAGCCGTTGATTGCCGTCGTCACCGATGCCGCGAGCGGCGAGCAGGCGGCGTTGCTGCCGCTGATCCGCCGCCGGCACAAGGGCATGCGGATCATCGAATTCGCCGATCTCGATCTCACCGATTACAACGCCCCGATCCTGGGCAATGCGGCACCGCGCGACGCCCACGCCGCACGCGCGCTGTGGCGGGATTTACGGGCGGCCTTACGTAAAATGCCCGGCGCCGATCTGATCCGTCTCCGCAAGGTCCCGGCCGATCTCGGCGGCCGGCCCAATCCGCTGGCGCTGCTCGCGGACGCTGGTCCGTGTGCGGCCAACGGCAATGTCGTCACCACCGGCGACGACTACGACGGCTGGCGCTACACGCTGGAGAAAACCGTGCGCAAGGAGCTGGAGCGGAGCTGGCGCGTGTTCACGCGCGACCCGGCCGCAGGCTTCAGCTTCGTCACCGATCATCATGAGGCGTTGCGAATTCTCTCGACGACCGAAGTCCAGCAGGGCACGCGGATGCAAAGCCTCGGCCTCAACTTCATCCTCAACGACGAAGCCTGTGCCGCGTTCTACCGCAATCTGGTCCGCGACGGCGTCGGCAGCGGTTACGCCCTGGTATCGGCGCTCACGGTCGGCGACGAAGTCGTGGCGACGCTGCTCGGCATCCGCAGCGGTTCGCGTTACGTCATGGTCCGCATCAGCAATGCCGGCGACAAATGGTCGAATTGTTCGCCGGGCCGGCTGATCATCGAGCGGACGATGGCAGCGCTGCACCAGGACGGCGTTCGGGAATTCGACTTCTCGACCGGCAATTATGCGTACAAGCGCCGCTTCGGCGTCACGCGGTTGCCGCTGGTCGATGTCAGCGCGGCCTTGAGCTGGCGCGGATTGCCTCATGCGTTGCGCTATCGCACCGCGCGCGAACTGCGCAGATATCCGCGGCTCACCGCCTTTTTGAAACGCGCGCTTGGCAAACCGGCGTCGCGCGAAGAGAACTGACGTCCGTTGCAAAAGAGTCACGGTCGTGCAGATCTGCCACACTCAGCAGGATTGTGCGGTCGTTCTTCCTGTGTTCGCAAGAGTTCATGATTGTGGCAACCGCGGAGGCGTAAGCTGCTGTCCGGGTCAAGGGCGATAGGTGAGTGCTTCCGTGGGGAGAACCGACATGCCAGCCTATATTCACCATCACGAAGACGCCGAGCCAGCCTTCATTATTTGTCCGATCTGCGTCGGTCTTCCGATGTACGTCAAGGACGTCGAACCGCATTGGAGCATGGCGAAGATCGACTTCACCTATGAATGCTCCGACTGCGGCATGGAAATCAGGCAGACGGTGACCAAGCCGGAGCTGCAGCACTAAACCTGCCGCACTACGCCGGGCTGGCCCGGCGCGCATTCCAGCGCATCGCGATCCCATTTCGCCGAGATCGCCGCCGCTTCATAAGTGCCTTGCAGGAAATCGAGCAGCGCCTTGTCGGGATCGACGGCGGTACGCACGGCATCATAGGGCAGGATGAATTCGCCCAGCGCTTCGCTGAAGAACGCCGCGTCCGGCTTCACCTTCGTCGTGCGAAAGCCTGCGGGTTCGGGATAGGCATAGGAATAGAACGCGGGATAGTCGATCGCGCCGCCGCCCGGCCAGAAGCCGGCGCTGCTGACCTCATGCGAATAGGCTTCGTGTGCCACCGCGTCGGGCAGGTTGGGCACGCCGCCGGGATGACGCGGCGCGCGCCGCCCGGAAAAGCGCGTTACCGCTAGATCGAAACTGCCCCAGAAGAAATGCACCGGGCTTGCCTTGCCGAGGAAGCCGGTGCGGAACTGCTTGAAGACGCGGTCGCAATTCACGAGGATTTGCAGAAAGCGCCGCACCGCATCCGGGTCGTAGGACGCATGGGCGCTGTCTTGCGAGAACCGGACCGGATCCGGCAATTCATTCGGCATTTCGTCGATGGTGACGGCGATGCCGAGCTCCTTGAGGGTCGCCATCACCGCAGCATAAAAGCTCGCGACCGACTGCCCCGCCAGCGCGAACTGCCGCTCCGCGCCGTCGCTGGCCGAGATGCGCAAGGCGTGATCGATGAAATCGAAGTCGATCTGGAACGCTCGCGCGCCGTCCGGAATCGGTGACGTCGTCAGCCCGCGCGGGGTGACGTAGAGGGCGACATGCCAGGAATGATTGAGCCAGGGTGACCGCGTCAGCCGGATCTTGCCGACGATCTGGGTCCACAGCTGAACCGTCGCATAGGTGTCACGCCACGCCGCGGTCGGCAATTCCGGCCACGGGGCTTGCGATATGTTGCTCATGCCTGAATCCTGTGCGCGGTCAACGTGAAGGCATATCGCCTATCACGAATTCCTCACGCGAGCTTCACGATTTGGTGCATTCCGGGCAGCGGCGCGCGCCGCGCGTGGCGCGGAACAGGCTGCGGCACCACCAGCGCCGTGCAATCGCCTGCAGCGGATTGCGCACCAGCTGAGCCATGAAAAGAATTTCGACCATAGCGATAACCCATCGTCCAGCGCATGATCCGCCAAAGTGTCCGCGGTTTGGCGACAAGATCATGCGCTTACTTAAAGAGAGCGCGATCGGACGCAAAACCGGGCACCACTTTTGCTGATCGCGCTCCGGATAAATGGGGGCGGCATTCCCAAATGAGAATGCCGCCTCTATCGCATCAGCCATGCAGTTTATTCGCGGTCTCCGCGATCACCCGTCCTTGATAGCGCGCGCCGGCGAGCTCGTTTTCGCTCGGCTGGCGGCTGCCGTCGCCGCCGGTGATCGTGGTCGCGCCATAGGGGGCGCCGCCGGTGACTTCGTCGAGCTTCATCTGGCCGGCAAACCCGTAGTTCAGGCCGACGATCGTCATGCCAAAGTGCAACAGGTTGGTGATGATCGAGAAAAGCGTGGTCTCCTGGCCGCCATGCTGGGTGGCGCTCGCGGTGAAGGCGCCGCCGACCTTGCCGTGCAGCGCGCCTTTCATCCAGAGGCCGCCGGCTTGATCGAGGAAATTGGCCATCTGCGAACTCATCCGGCCGAACCGCGTGCCGGTGCCGACGATGATGGCGTCGTAATTGGCGAGATCCTCGACCTTGGCGACCGGCGCCGCCTGATCGACCTTGTAATACGACGCTTTCGCGACATCCGGCGGCACCAGTTCGGGCACGCGCTTGACGTCGACGGTGGCGCCGGCTTTGCGGGCGCCTTCGGCGACGGCGTTCGCCATCGTCTCGATGTGACCGTAGGCGGAATAATAGAGGACGAGTACTTTGGCCATGATGGTTCTCCGTTAAGTTTGTAGTGGTTGTTCTTGCGAGATGACATGCGCGGGCTATTGCCCGCGCATGAGGGGTGGGGGTGCCTACGCCGCGTCGACCAGCACCAGTTCGGAATCCTCCAGCGCGGTGATCCTGAGCTTGGCTTCACCGCGGATCGCAGCACCGTCGCGGGCGTTGACGCGGACGCCGTTGACCTCGACGCTGCCCGCCGCCGGGACCAGATAGAGGTTGCGGGTTTTCCCCGGCGCATATTCCGCGCTCTCGCCGGCCTTCAGCGTGGTGGCGAGCACCCGCGCATCGGCCCGGATCGGCAGCGCATCCTTGTCGCCGTCGATACCGCTGGCGATGGTGACGAGCTTGCCGGAGCGATCCGACTTCGGGAACGGTTTGGCGCCCCAGGTCGGGTGGCCGCCTTGCGTCGTCGGCTCGATCCAGATCTGGAAGATCTTGGTCTTTGCCGGCTCCAGATTGTATTCGGAATGACGAATGCCGCTGCCGGCGCTCATCACCTGGACGTCGCCAGCTTCTGTGCGGCCCTTGTTGCCAAGGGAGTCCTGATGCGTGATCGCGCCTTCGCGGACATAGGTGATGATTTCCATGTTGGCGTGGGGATGGGCGGGAAAGCCTGAGTTCGGCGCGATCTCGTCGTCGTTCCAGACGCGCAAGCTGCCGTGGCCCACGTTGCTGGGGTCATAATGGCTGCCGAACGAGAAGTGATGCTTCGCCTTCAGCCAGCCGTGATCGGCACCGCCGAGTTTTGCAAAAGGTCTGAGTTCGATCATGGGATATTCCTTATCGTTTTGGATGATGACAGGGGGTGGCGGGCGTACCGCGCCCGGCCTTGACGGTCGTTCGGATCAGGCGCCGAAGCCGCCATCGACATTGAGCACCGTGCCGGTCACGAACGAGGCTTCGGGGCTGGTGAGGAACACGACGCCGGCGGCGATCTCTTCCGCGGTGCCGAAGCGTTGCAGCGCGTGTTGCTTGCGTTGGGCGTCGGCGAACTCGCGATCGTCGTCCGGGTTCATGTCGGTGTTGATCGAGCCCGGCTGCAGCACGTTGACGGTGATGCCGCGCGGTCCGAGGTCGCGCGATGCGCCCTTGGTGTAGCCGACGACCGCGGCCTTGGTGGCGGCGTAGTCGGCAAGACCGGGGAACGAAGCGCGGGTTGCGATGCCCGAACCGATGGTCACGATGCGTCCGCCTTCGCCCATCAGCTTCGAGGCCGAGCGGATCGCGGTAATGACGCCGTGGACGTTGATCGCGTCCTGGCGCGCCAGCGCCGCGGTGTCGGTATTGGCATCGTCGATCGGTCCGCCGACGGCAACGCCGGCATTGTTGACGAGGATATCGAGCCGTCCGAAATCCTTTGCGACGTCCTTCACCAGTTGATCGACTTCAGCGGACGAAGCCTGGTCGGCCTTGTAGGCGCGGGCCTTGACGCCGCTGGCCTGCAATTCCGCAACCACCGCTTCGGCCTTGTCGGGGGAGGCGACATAGCTGATGGCGACATTGGCGCCTTCATTGGCCAGCGCCCGGGCGCTCGCCGCGCCGATGCCGCGCGAGCCGCCGGTGACGAGGGCAACCTTGCCTGAAAGCTTCCTGGTCATGAGATTTCTCCGTAACTTGAATTCCGATAGCGCTTGGATATGCCTCCCGCTGTGGTATAGAAATAGAAACTATTGAAACTCATTGTTTCCAAAATAGAACCTAAGGCCGCCCCAGATGGCAAAACTCCCTGACTTTGAAGGCCTCGCGATTTTCGCAAAAGTCGTGGAATTACGGTCGTTTGCGGCGGCCGCAGCCGAGCTTGCGCTGTCCAAGGCCACGGTCTCGAAAGCGGTCAGCCGGCTGGAGGAGCGGCTCGGCGCGCGGCTGTTCAACCGCACCTCGCGGCGGCTCGCGCTGACCGATGCCGGGCAAAAACTGTCGGAGCGCGCGACGCGCTTGCTGGCCGATGGCGAGGCGGCGGAGAACGAGGCGTTGTCGCAATCGATGGCGCCGCGCGGGCTGGTGCGGCTCGCGGTGCCGATGACCTTCGGGGTCAAGGCGGTGGCGCCGCTGTTGCCGGAGTTTTTAGCCGCCTATCCCGAGGTCTCGATCGATCTGCATTTGAGCGACGCGACGGTCGATCTGATCGGCGAAGGCTTTGATGCGGGCCTGCGCATCGCGCGGCTGCCGGATTCTTCCCTGATCGCGCGGCGGCTCTGCGCGACGCCGCGCTACACGGTAGCGGCGCCGTCTTACCTGAAACGCCATGGCCGGCCGACGCATCCGATGCATCTCGCGCAGCACAAATGCTTTGGCTACGCCTATCTCTCGACGGCCGGCGTCTGGCACTACACCAACGCGGCTGGCGAACAAGCCAGCGTGCGGCCGGCTGGCCAATTGCGTGTCAACAACGGCGAAGCGCTGTTGCCGGCGGTGCTCGCCGGGCTCGGCATCGCCGACCTGCCGGACTTCATCGTCGGCGAGGCGATCGCTTCAGGCGAGGTCGAGGTGATCCTGAAAGGCTGGAAGCAGCCCGAAGGCGCCGTGCATCTGGTGACGCCTCCCGGCGGCCCGCGCCCCGCGCGCGTCGAGGTGCTGGCGGATTTTCTGGCGAAGCATTTTGCGAAGGGGAGGAAGAGGTAAGCGCGTCGCGCCGTTTGTTTGGCCCCTCCAGGGGAGGGTAAGAGACGCGCGGCTATCGCAATGGCTGCGGTTTCGGCTAGGCTCTCTTTTCACAAACCAAAACAAAATCCCTGGGGAGAAACTGCCGATGAACCGCCGCGAACTCTTGAAAGTTGCCGCGGCGTTGCCGCTGGCGCACACCGCGCTCTCGTATGGCGCTTTCGCGCAAACTCCCTATCCCTCGCGCAACATCACCATGATCGTGCCGTTTCCGGCCGGCGGCCAGGCCGATCTCGCGGCGCGGCCGGTGGCGCTGGCGCTGGAGCGCATCCTCGGCAAGCCCTGCATCGTCGACAACCGCGCCGGCGGTGCCGGCGGATCGATCGGCAATGCGCAGGCCGCGCGCGCCGATGCCGACGGCTACACGCTCTTGATGACGCTGTCGTCGCTGGCGGTGCTGCCCGAAGCCGACCGGCTGTTCGACCGTCCGGTCGCCTACGAAGTCTCGCAATTCGCACCGGTCGCGCGCGTGCTGGCCGATCCGACGCTGCTTGCGGTGCCGGCCTCGGCGCCGTGGAAGACCCTGCAGGATCTGGTCGACGACGCCAAAAAGCGTCCGGGACAAATTCCCTACGGCTCGTCCGGTCCGTACGGCACGCTGCATGTCGCGATGGAAATGTTCGCGGCCAGCGCCGGCATCAAATTGCTGCACGTGCCGTTTCGCGGCGCCGGGCCCGCGCTGACCGCGTTGCTCAGCGGCACGGTGCAGGCGCTGGCCTCGGCGCCGGGTACGCTGAAGCAACAGGTCGATGACGGCAAGATGCGCGTGCTGGCGAACTGGGGCGCCGAGCGGGTCCAGAGTTTTCCCGATCTGCCGACGTTCAGGGAACTCGGCTACAGGGATGTCGAGTTCTACATCTGGGCCGGGCTGTTCGCGCAAAGCGCCTTGCCGGCGCCGATCATGACGCGGCTGCGCGAAGCGATGGCGCAGGCCGTGAAGGCGCCGGAAGTGATCAAGACCTTTGAGACCGCGGGCAGCCCGGTCGCTTACCTTGACGCGCCGGAGTTTTCAAAATTCGTCGCCGAGGACTCGGCGCGGCTGATCGCAGCGGTGAAAAAGATCGGCAAGGTGGAGTAGGGGACATGGCTTCACATTTATTTGTGCGCCGCGAACCTTGCCCGGCCTCATTCGATTGACAGGGTTGAGACCACTCCACCGCCACCGCGTGGAACTTGCGCGTCAACTGGATTCGAAGAAGGGAACCCCGGCATGAAGATGCAGCGGATCGTCCTGAGCCTCCTGGTATCAATCGGCGGTGGAATGGCCGCTCAAAATCCGGCGTTTTCGGAAGAGTATCGCGGAACCTGGGAACAGCAGATGGCCTGCACCCCCGACGTCTGGCGTCTCTGCGGCGATCAGATCCCGGACGTCAACCGCATCGTGAGCTGTTTGCGGCAGAATACGCCGCAGCTATCGAATAATTGCCGCGCGGTGTTCGAATCGAACGCCAGCGCGCAGCAGCCGACACCGCCACGTGTGCCCCAACAACAGCCACGCGCGCGCGCCGCTCAGCCGCAGCCGGTGCAACCTTCGCCTTCTGACGATGACGAGTAGGCCGGCGCTTCGCGTTCGGGTCTGTGCTCGCAGACGTCGACCCATTCGGCCGATGTCAGCTCCGCCATCCGCGCCGGCGTGATTTTTACTGCGCTGTGGGTCGATCCCGCAGCCGGCACCACGACATCGAACGCCCTCAGCGACTCATCGCAATAGACCGGCAACGGCGTCTTCAGTCCGAACGGACAGACGCCGCCGACTTCGTGGCCGGTGATCTCGGCGACCTCGTCGAGGCCGAGCATCTTTGGCTTGCCCCCGAACAGCGCCTTCACCTTCTTGTTGTCCATCCGCGACGTGCCGGCGGCGACAATCAGCACGACGCGTTCGCCGATCCGCAGGCTCAGCGTTTTTGCGATCCTGGCCGGCTCGACGCCATAGGCCTCGGCCGCCAGCACCACGGTGGCGGAACTCACGGCCGATTCGATCACGGAGATTTCGGGCGCCTTCTCGGCGAAGAAGGCGCGGACGGACTCAAGACTCATGCTTCAGGACCTCAGGGCAATCAGACCGGGCAATTCGGACAGCGCGCGGATGCGGTAATCGGGATCGAGCCCGAGCTCGTCCATCTGGGTGCGGATCGCCTTGAACATCGTGAGCGGGGCGACGGTCTCGCTCTCGATGCAAGCCAGCGCCATGGCTTCCGGCGTCACCCGCTCGATCCATGCGACGTTCAGGCCAAAGGCCTTGGCGCCGCAGGCATCCCAGGGGTTGGAGGATATGAACAGCACGTCCGAGGGCGGGATATCGAGGGTGGATTCGATCAGCGTGTAAGCGTCCGGACTAGGCTTGAAGATTCTCTTCGCGTCAACGCTGATGGTCGCATCGAGCACGCTCTCAAGCCCGCTGTTCTTCACCAGCGCGTTGAGCATGCCGGGGCTGCCGTTGGAGAGAATGGCGAGCTTGTTGGGCTTCATCGCCGTGAGCGAAGCCAGCGCGTCGGGATAAAGATCCAGATGCAGATATTTGTCCATGATGCGTTCGAACGCGTCAGCGTCGTATTTCAGCCCGAGGCATCGCAAAGTGTAGGCGAGCGACTCCCGCGTCACGACCGCGAAATCCTCATAACGCCGCATCAGCGAACGCAGCCAGGTATATTCGAGCTGCTTGATGCGCCAGATCTGGGTGATGATGTCGCCGTAGCCCGGAAATTCTTGTTCGGTGACGGCGGCGACCGACTGGATGTCGTAAAGCGTGCCATAGGCATCGAACACGACGGCTTTGATGCTCACCTCGCAAACCTCACTTTTCTGCCATTTTCGGACCGATCGTGGCGTCGAGAAATTCGTGGAGCGCCGCGATCGATTGATCGGTCGCCGATTGGTTGAACTCGTGGTGGTGTCCCGCGAGGTTTGTCGAGGTCTTGAGGTTGGGCGCGTCGAAGGCGTGATAGGCGCCGGGATAGACGATAAGCCTGATCGGAACGCCCTTGGCCGGCCGTCGTGATATTCCCATATCGTCGCGGCCATCGACCATGTCGCGGCAGGCTGCCGCGGGGTTCAGGTCATCGCGCTCACCGATCAGGATCAGGGTGGGAACGGTCACATCGCCCCTAAACGGGCCGCAGGGCGGATAAAAAGCGACGGCAGCCCGGAATTTGTTCGGCGACGTCTGTTCGATGGCGCCATGTTCGACCGACATCAGGGCCACCCGACCGCCTTGCGCAAAACCCAGCACGGCAATGCGATCCGGATCGACAAATGGCGCGCGCACCAGAAAGTTCAGGGCGCGGTAGGCGTCCGTGGCCAGATCGAGCGGAGGGCTGTCGTCGCAGTTCTTGATGCCGCGCGGACCGAAACTGTCCACGGTAAGCGTCACATAGCCCCAGGACGCGATCCGCTTCCCCCAGCGTTCGTCGAGCCGCGCCCAATTTCCGTTGCAACTATGCAGCAGCACGACGGCTGGCGAGGGGCCTGCAGTGCCGGCCTGCCTCAAATAACCCTGGAGCGGATGTGGGCTGGCAAGCGGGTTCTCGATTTCGACGACGATCGGGGAGGATTCAGCCGCAACGCCGCCGGCCGCATTTCCGGTCAGGAATGCGGCGACCAAGGCAGCGGCTTTTGCGAAGTTCGTCACAGGTCACGATCCCGCTCAACAGCCGGCCGGTGATGCAGCGTCGCTTATATACCCAAAATCCGCCGCGCGTTGGCCTTCAATACCTTCGGCCGGATCTCGTCGCGGATGTCGAGCTTGGCAAAATCCGCCAGCCAGCGGTCCGGCGTGATCACCGGCCAGTCCGAGCCGAACAGCATCTTGTCCTGCAGGATCGAGTTGATGTAACGCACGAGGATCGGCGGGAAATATTTCGGCGACCAGCCGGAGAGGTCGATATAGACGTTCGGCTTGTGGGTCGCGACCGACAGCGCCTCTTCCTGCCAGGGGAATGACGGGTGGGCGAGGATGATCCTCAGATCCGGGAAATCCGCCGCGACGTCGTCCATGTACATCGGGTTGGAATATTTCAGGCGCATCCCCATGCCGCCGGGCATGCCTGAGCCGACGCCGGTCTGGCCGGTGTGGAACAGCGCGATCGCGCCGGCGTCGTTGATGGCTTCATAGAGCGGATAGGCCAGGCGGTCGTTCGGATAGAAGCCCTGCATGGTCGGATGGAATTTGAAGCCGCGGACGCCGTACTCCTCGATCAGCTTCCGCGCCTCGCGCACGCCCAATTTGCCCTTGTGCGGATCGATACTGACGAAGGGGATCAGGACGTCGAGATTTTCGGAAGCTACTTCCAGCATCTCGTAATTATTGTAGCGGCGGAAGCCGGTCTCGCGCTCGGCATCGACGGGGAAGATCACCGCCGCGATCTTCTTGGAGCGGTAATAGGCCGCGGTTTCCGGCACCGTCGGCGGATGCTTGTGGGGCGACTTGAAGTAGTCGGCCATCTGCGCCTGAAAATCATCATAGCCGTCGTCGCCATGCATGCCGCAGGGCTCTTCGGCATGGGTGTGGATGTCGATCGCCACGACGTCTTCAATATTGGGCAGCTTCAGCTTGGGCATTTCGGGGTTCCCAGCGGCTTGATTTTACGGTTTGGCAAATTGATTATACTATATAATAAATTTCGCAAGGCGGCAGAAAAAGCCGAGCCAAAACAATTGGATGCTTCTCGATGCGCGACAGAATTGCTGTCCTCCGCGGCCATTTCGGCCTAATCAACTGCAAAAACTCAGACGTTGCCCGATGCCGCGACCGATAGTGCGCTTTCCACGCGCTGTTTGTTGACCGGGAAGTTGCTGATGTACCATTTGAGGCGGCTATGGCTGTAGCTTTCTTTCGCCCAGCGTTCCGCGCTCCAGCCGCAAAGTTGAAGCTCCGTCGTTGCGAAGATAAATTCCAGCGTATCCGTGAAGAATATCGATAGCGCGTGAAGATCGACCGCAGAAAATTTCGTTGGCGTGCCGTGCACATAAAAGTTACGCGCGCTGACGCTACACCCGATGATCTCTTCCATCCCGGCAAGCTTGCCTTTGAGCACCGGAGACAGTGTTGCGTAACGCTGGAAAACTTTGTTGCGTAGGTTCAAGCCTCGGTTGAGCCCGAGTAAATTTAAGATGCGATCACGATAGTTGTTCACCTGGCTGCTCGACTTGGCCCGTGCCTTGACCTCGTGTTCAAACCCGCTCAGGAGTGCTTCGACCTCCGGTGGCAGGCTGGCGCTCTTGTCGAAATCCGAGCTAGGCAGCAAGTCGAATGCGTTTGCCGCACCGACAAGCCGGTCGATCTCATATTTGTGGCCTCGTCGGAAACCCTGCACGAATCGGTAGCGCGCGGTTCTGCGCCTGGCCATGGTATTGATCCAGCCCGTCAGTGTTCGGCCAAACTCCTCAGGTTGTAGCCCGCCTGAAACCAGCGCGTCGGTCGGCTCAAGGTTCTCGACTGATGTGTGTTCGAGGTTCACTAGATGTAGCGCCAGCGGCAACTCCCGCTCAGGCGCTTCCACATGCGTAAGCGCAATGTTTTCGATATTTTGCCGGGACTGCGAGACGAGCTCAAAAAACGGCATTATTTCGTATAGCGCGTCAACCGTGCCTTCGAGCGTTCGCGATACGGCGAAATCGCATGTCACCCGCACGCGATTGCGTAGTTCAATGCCCGAGGGCGATGGAAATCTCTCGGAGGTTGCGTTCCAGGCTTTCAATGTTCCCATCGTCGTCTCGATCTCGATGATGGGACCACGGTCCCACCTATAAAATAAATCAAGATGTCCGCCACGTCGGCGGCGCTTGGGGGCTCCGCTTACCGCCCTCAGTATCTCTCGCAACTGTCCGAACGAAAGGCGGTGCTTCCGTATGATTTGGCCGAACGTACCCCAATCGTAAAATAGCTCATTCGCGGCTGTGAACGAAAATGACACCGAGGCGATGTTGCTTTGCTGCGGTTCTAGATGGCGGGGCCCCAGCACTACGAAATTGGGTACCAGCGACATAAAGCGCTTTCTTCGTCCGTGGTACGTTTGCGTTCCGGGAACACCC
Organism: Bradyrhizobium sp. Ash2021; assembly: GCF_031202265.1. Lineage (NCBI taxonomy): Bacteria > Pseudomonadati > Pseudomonadota > Alphaproteobacteria > Hyphomicrobiales > Nitrobacteraceae > Bradyrhizobium > Bradyrhizobium sp. Ash2021. The sequence continues at coordinate 2,028,042 of NZ_CP100604.1, forward strand.
GGACCAACACAATTAATCGCGGAAATGCTGACACCGTCTTTCGAGACGCCGCGCACACAACGCATTTGCTCTTCTGTTAGATGAAAGAAATCATCTGAATAAATCTCGATCGTCGACTTGGGCCCGTTTAGGGTGAGCGATCCCGCATGGTCGATGTCCTGCACCGTAAAATGCGCGAGATGCATTGCTTCAATTTCCATGATGGCTACCCGAACCACGAAGGTACGACCGAAGGAGGTCGTGCTCCAAGCTGCCATAAAGCGCGCTTTACGCGCCAGCTTTCGCTGACATTGCCCCTAACTTCGGGCATTTCTTTTGCCACGGTTGCTCTTGTGCGGAAGAACCTGCAAACCGACCGCCGTCCTGCTAATCGCGTGGGGCTCCTTGCGCGGGCGTGCTCCGCACCAAGCCTGCTGCCCGGCGTCCGGGGCAACCTTTGCCGCGTCGAGTCTTAGGCGCTCCACATCGGGCCGAACCCGACGTTATTGTCGGCCAGTCGAAAATGTTGTTCGCTCTGTCGAAACAGGGGAGGAGACACGATGGCGCAGGCGGAGGCCTTTGAGACCGATTTCTGGAAAGACGCCAATCTTCGAAAAGTCTGGGACGACATCGTTCCCGGCGAGCCGCGCAAGACCATTCCCTACACGCTGACGCGGGAGGCGATCGAGCTGTACTGCAAATCGGTCGGCGAAACCCATCCGATCTATTTCGACGAGGTTTACGCCAAGACCACGCGTTATGGCGGGCTGATCGCGCCGCCCTCGATCCATATCTTGCTGATGTTCTCCTGCACGCCGGCGGATGACTGGATGCGCAGTCCGGGCACCGTCAATGCCGGGCAGTCCTGGAGCTACAACATCCCGGCGCGGCCGGGCGACGTCATCACCTTGCAGGCCCGCGCGCTCGACAAGTTCATCAAGCGCGAGCGGCTGTTCGTGGTGCACGACAACGTCTTCTTCAACGGGCATGGCGAGGTGATCTGTTCCGGTCGCGGCCAGACCATCCGGCCAATGTGAGGGAAAAGATCATGACCACCACATTCGAAGACCTGAACGCCGGCGACGCCATCGACGGGCCGACATTCGCGGTCTCCCGCGAATCCATCCGGCTGTTCTGCGACGCCTCGCTCGACTACAACCCGCTGCATCTCGACGACGACTACATGAAGGGCAGTTTCGGCAAGACCAATTTCGGCGGCATCATCATGCACGGCATGAACAATTTCGGGCTGATCTCGCGCATGCTGACCGACTGGGCCTACCCGCGTGGAGCCATCCACCGCCGCCTGGAGACGAGATGGGTCAAACCGGTGCGGCCCGGCGACACCATCCAACCGAGCGGCATCGTCAAGTCCAAGCAGGTGACGAAGAATTCGCGCTGGGTGCTGATCGACGTCGTGGTGCGCAACCAGAGCGGCGAAAAGGTCGCGACCGGCGAGGCGATGGTTGAGTTCCCGCTGGATACGGCGGCCTGACCTTCATTCGGCCGGGACGCCGGTCGATCCGCGTGTTGTCAGCCTGCCGCCCTTGGGGCGCCCGGCAAGATGCGCATTCGGCGCCACCACGTCGGTGGCAAGGCCAAGCCGCGCCAAGACGCGGATGGTGAGCCAGGTGTTGTCGATCTCCCACCAGCGATGACCGTGGCGGGCCGAGCGCGGGTCGGCGTGATGGTTATTGTGCCAGCCCTCGCCGTTGGAGATCAGGCCGACGACGAGGTTGTTGCGGCTGTCCTCGTCGGTCTCGTAGTTCCGGTAACCCCACAGATGCGTCACCGAATTGATCGCCCAGGTAATATGCCAAACCAGCACGGTGCGGACGAAGACGCCGAACATCAGAATGCCAAGTCCGGTCCGTACCGCATCGGTCGTTGCTTCTCCCGATAGCCAGGCCACTGCGAATCCGGCGCCGAAGAACAGCGGCATCTGTCCGAGATTGATCCAGACCAGCCAGTTGTGGCGTTCGAGCGCGACGTAAAAGCGATCGCGCAGGATGTCCCTGGCATAGCGTTCGTAAATGCCGAGCCGGGCGAGTTCCGGCTGATCGACCAGAATCCAGCCGATGTGGCTCCAGAAGAAACCCGCAAGCGGGCTGTGCGGGTCGGGCTGCTCGTCGGCGAATTGGTGGTGCCGGCGGTGGATCGCGACCCAGCGGGCCGGGGTTTCCTGCAGGCAGGACATCGCGATCACCACCATCGCGTGCTCCAGCCATTTCGGACATTTGAGGCCGCGATGGGTGAGCAGCCGGTGATAGCAAAGGTTGATGCCGAACAGTCCGCGCAGATGCGTGCCCAGGATGGCGACGATCAGGCCGCTCCAGCTGAAATAGCCGGGCAGGAAGGCCATCAGCGCCACGGCGTGGTAGGCGCCGATCCCGATTATATAGGGCCAGTTCAGCCGAAACGGCCTGACGCCCGCGGGCAACAGGATTCCGGCGTCGGCCGCGGAAGCGGTGATGAGATCTTCGGGCGTAAGGACGGCAGCTTTAACGGTCGGCCGGGGAGCGGTCGTCATACGGAGGTCAGTTCCAATCGGGGGAGGCGTGGTCGTCAGCTCGACCGACGTGATTCCTCTTATACGGGTCGGGCCGGCGCCGGGGTGCAAAATCTGAGCTAATTGACGCTGTTTCCCGGCGAAAAAAGCTGGAGAATCAATTTCATAACGGCCGGACAAGGCAGATTGGGGGCTTTGCGAGTGGTTGATTGACATTCGGCCATGCGATGGCTTAGAAACCGCTCATCCCGGGCGGATCGCCGCTGGCGGGATTAATCCCATTTTGCCACTTTCGGGCATCAACTCGGTTCGGCCTCCAACACGGCCTTTCAAAGCATCAGGATTGTCCCATGAAGGTCCGTAACTCGCTGAAATCGCTGCGCGGCCGCCACCGCAACAACCGTCTGGTCCGCCGCAAGGGCCGGGTTTACGTGATCAACAAGGTGCAGCGCCGCTTCAAGGCCCGTCAGGGCTGAGTTCCCGTTTCGGGAATCGCGCGCCACCGTCTCGCTTCACAGGTCTTTGACGACGTGCTGCTTTGCAGCGCGATTTTCCACGTTTAGACTTCGGGCATGGCTTTTCGATTCCCGCGTGCATGGAGCTGCCGGATTGCGATCTTCGCTGCGGCGATGATTGCCGCGCCCGCCGTGGCGTCCGCCCAGGACGACCCAAGGGTCATCCCGCCACCCCAGCAGCAGAAGAAGTTGCCGGAAGCGCCGAGCAAGCTGCCCAAGGTCGGCGCCGATCGCACCCGTGGTCTGGATTTCCTGTTCGGCGCGCTCAAGGCAGCACCGGATGAGACCAGCGCCAAGCATGTCGAGGCCCGGATCTGGGCGCTGTGGCTGCAGACCCCGAGCGATACCGCGGCCCTGTTGATGGTGCGCGCCAAGGCCGCGATGGACGCCCAGCAGATGGATGTCGCGCTAAAACTGCTGGATGCCGTGGTCAAACTGCGTCCCGATTATATCGAAGCCTGGAACCGGCGCGCGACGCTTTACTACCTGAGGAACGACTACACCCATTCGCTCGAGGACATCGAGCAGGTGCTGAGCCGCGAACCCCGTCATTTCGGGGCGCTGGCCGGGCTCGGCATGATCATGCAGGATATCGGCGACGACAAGCGCGCGCTCGATGCCTTCCGCAAGGCGCTGGCGGTCAATCCGCACCTCGAAAAAGTGCCGGAGCTGGTCAAGACGCTCAGCGAAAAGGTCGAAGGCCGCGATATCTAGCGCACGGCTTTCGTGACAGATCGTGCCCAAATGGATCGACCCGCGAAGCGCGTGGTCAACCAAGAATTAAGACGACCGATTGTGAGCGGGAACGTTTCTCGCTATCGCGCCTGTGTTCGCTGTGAATAGCGTGCCGGAGCGAAGCCATGAAATCATTGCTGCTCGCCGGCGCGATGATCGTCGCGACCGGTGCAACCTTATTTGCGGATGGGTTCTATTGGGTGGTCGGCAATCGCGCGACCAGCAAATGCGATATCGTCACCCGTAATCTGGTCATCTATCGGTATGGCGGCGGCAATTTCTGGCTCGGAGACGGTCCGTACCGATCCGCCGCGGAAGCCAGACTCGCACGCTCGAGCATCGGCGTCTGCCCGAAGGATGATCCTGCCGCCGAGAAAGACGGCGCGTCATAGCGCGAACCGCTCCGCGGGAAGAACACGCGACAAGCCACAATCCAGGCAGAACCTTGCTAGGAGAGAGCCTTGCCAGGACAGAGCCTTACTAGTGCAGAAGCTTGCTGCCGCCGGTCAATTCGCCCCGGGCGGCGGCGTAGATCTGCGCAAGCTCGGCCTCGAGATGCTCGTTGACCAGCAGCAGCGCCTTCAGCGCGCCGCGGAGGTCGCCGTTGCAGGCCGCCACGATCTGGTCGATGGCTCTTTCGTTGGGGTCGGTGATCATTGCAAGTCCTCCGATGGTACCGTGGAACAATGTTTGGCCTCCGCCCGCGTTCCTGTGGATTTTGGGTACAGGTTCGGCATCAACCGCCCCCGATCAGGCGCGCCGTCCCGTGGCGAAAGTGCTAACGCGATCGTATAAAAGAGCCGATGACGCCTGTATGACCCCGCTATCCACAGGGTTGGCCGGTTTGTGGAAAACTCTTCGGCGCGTGGTCCGCTCCGACTTGACGGACTCCGACTTGACACAATCTGACTTGACGCAAACAGACGGCCCGCTGCCTCGAAACCCGCACCACCCGCAGCCGTAGCTGATGGGTGCACAAGATCATCCGGACATGTTCAATGGTGGCAGTGATCGTCGTGGCAGCGCTGGCGTTCCTCGCGCTGGTCACGCAGGCGGGCGTCTTGCGCGCGGAGCGCGCCCATCCCGTCCAGGGCAGGATGATCGAGGTGGCGGGTGCCGCGCTCCACGTCGTCGATATCGGCCCGCGGGACGCGATTGGCCCGCCGATCGTGATGCTGCATGGCGCGAGCTCGAATCTGGAGGTGATGCGGCAGCCGGTCGGCGACAGGCTGGCGAGAAATCATCGCGTGATCCTGATCGATCGCCCGGGACACGGCTGGAGTACGCGCGCCAGTCTCGAGGACTCGACCCCTGAAATCCAGGGCCGGATGATCGAGGAGGCACTGGCGAAACTCGGCGTCGGTCGGGCGATCTTCGTGGTGCATTCCTGGGCCGGCGCGCTCGGCCTGCGCATGGCGCTGGATTATCCGCAGCGCGTTGCCGGGCTCGTGATGGTGGCGCCGGTCGCCTATCCCTGGCCGGGCGGGGTCGGACGCTACAATGAGGTCGTCACCCTGCCCGTGATCGGCCCGCTGCTCGCCTACACGATCACGCTGCCGCTCGGCACTTTCGTCGCCGAACCCGGCGCCCGCCGCGTGTTTCTGCCGCAGACCATGCCGGACGGATTTGTCGAGGGCACCGCGACGCCATTGCTGCTGCGGCCGCGCGAGTTTCTCGCCAATGCCCGGGATCTGGTGACGCTGAAGGCGGCGGTCGCCGAACAGGCGCCGCGCTACGCCGGGATCCAGGCCCCGATCACGATTCTGGCTGGAGACGCCGACAAAACGGTATCGACCAGCATCCATTCGCGCCCGCTCGCCGCCACCGCGCCGAACGCCAGGCTAATCGTGCTGCCCGGCGTCGGCCACATGGTGCAGAACGCGGTGCCCGATCTGGTCGTTTCCGAGATCGAGGCGATGATCGGCCGGATGGCGCAGAGCACGGCGGCGGCCAAATAGGCGACGAGAGCAGAGCTACTTCGTCTTGCCGTCCTTGTCGTATTGCGAGATGAACGCCCAGAGATCGTTGATCTCCTTCTCGTTCTTGATGCCGGCGAACGCCATCTTCGTGCCGGGAATCTTCGCCTTCGGGTCCTTGATGTATTCCTTGAACTGGGCCTCGTTCCAGGTGATGCCGGAATTCTTGTTGGCATCCGAATAGTTGTAATCCGGCGCGGTGCCGGACTTGCGGCCGTCGATGCCGTTGAGCTCGGGACCGACCTTGTTCTTGGCGCCTTCGCCGATCGCGTGGCAGGCCAGGCATTTGTTGAACGAGGTCTTGCCGGCGGCGGCGTCCTGCGCCAGCGCGCCCGATGCGGCAGCCATTGAGGTGAGGACAATCAGCGCGCCGAAATTCAATTTTGTCATGGGGTGCTCTTCATTTTTCCCGGATAGAGGTGCGGTTGCTTGTGGCATGGCCCGCTTCGATTGGACAAGCCACGAAACCTTGACAGGTTTCGGCATGGCAGGCTTGCCCCAGAGAGAACTCTCCGCCTGGAGGGAGGCAATCCGACTTCCGGATGGCCTACCCAAACCGGGGCAGACGTGCTTGATTTGTCGTGACAATTCGATAAAGCGCGGGGCCTGGAGGGAACACGCATGGCCATCATGATGCCGGCTTCGGATCAGGCGGTTCTGGATCGTCGCGACGCCATCGTCGCCGCCTTGCGGGCGATCGTGCCGGGCGAGGGCGTGATCGACAGCGCGGCCGAAATGGTCCCCTACGAGTCCGACGGTCTGATGGCCTATCGCCAGCCGCCAATGGTCGTGGTGCTGCCGGACACCACCGAACAGGTGTCGCGCGTCCTGAAATACTGCTTCGAGCAGGGCATCAAGGTAGTGCCGCGCGGTTCCGGCACCTCGCTGTCCGGCGGCGCGCTGCCGCTGGCCGACGCCGTGCTGCTGGGCCTCGGCAAATTCAAGCGCATCCGCGAGATCGATTTCGACAACCGCGTGGTGGTGACCGAACCCGGCGTCACCAACCTCGCCATCAGCCAGGCGGTGGCGCATGCCGGATTCTATTATGCGCCCGACCCGTCGTCGCAGATTGCGTGCTCGATCGGCGGCAATGTCGCGGAGAATTCCGGCGGCGTGCACTGCCTGAAATACGGCATGACCACCAACAACGTGCTGGGCTGCGAAATCGTGCTGATCACCGGCGAGATCCTCCGCATCGGCGGCAAGTCCGCGGAAACCAGCGGCTACGACGTGATGGGCATCATCACGGGTTCCGAAGGCCTGCTCGGCGTCATCACCGAGATCACGGTGCGGATCCTGCAGAAGCCGGAAACCGCACGCGCGCTGATGGTCGGCTTCGCGCAAGTCGAGGCGGCCGGCCAATGCGTCGCCGAAATCATCGGCGCCGGCATCATCCCGGGCGGCATGGAGATGATGGACAAGCCTGCGATCCACGCCGCCGAAGCCTTCGTCCATGCCGGCTACCCGCTCGATGTCGAGGCGCTCTTGATCATCGAACTCGACGGCCCCGGCGTGGAGGTCGACGAATTGATCCGGCGCGTCGAGGCGATCGCGCAGAGCTGCGGCTCGACCACCTGCCAGATCTCCAACTCGGAAGCTGAACGCAATTTATTCTGGGCCGGCCGCAAGGCGGCGTTTCCGGCGGTGGGGCGGATTTCGCCCGACTATCTCTGCATGGACGGCACCATTCCGCGCGGCGCGCTGCCGAAGGCCCTGGCGCGCATCCGCGACCTCTCGGTCAAATACGATTTGCGCGTTGCCAACGTGTTCCATGCCGGCGACGGCAATCTGCATCCGCTGATCCTGTACGATGCCAACCAGCCCGGCGAGATGGAGCGGGCCGAGGCGTTCGGCGCCGATATCCTGCGCTGCTGCGTCGAACTCGGCGGCGTGCTGACCGGGGAGCATGGTGTCGGGATCGAGAAGCGCGATCTGATGCCGGAAATGTTCAGCGAGATCGATCTCAACCAGCAACAGCGGCTGAAATGCGCGTTCGACGCGCAGGGCCTGCTCAATCCCGGCAAGGTGTTTCCGACCCTGCACCGCTGCGCCGAGCTCGGCCGCGTGCATGTGCACGGCGGCAAGCTGGCGTTCCCTGAATTGCCAAGGTTTTGAGGGCCCGGGGCACGATCCCCGGTGGCACACGATGACCGACATCCCGATGGGCGAGACGGCCGGCGCGGTGACCGACGCGCGAAGCGCATCCCGTTTGCTGTTCATCGACAACATCAGGTGGTCGATGATCATTCTGGTGCTCAGCATGCACGCGAGCGACACCTACAGTCCGTTCGGAAACTGGTATTACGTCGATCGTCAGCGGACGGGTCTCGGCACCGCGCTTTTCTTCGGGGTCTACCAGAGCTTTCTGCAGGCGTTTTTCATGGCCGCGCTGTTCTTCATTGCCGGCTATTTCTCCGCCGCCGCCTATGACCGGAAGGGGTTCTCGCGGTTCCTCCGCGACCGCCTTGTCCGGCTCGGATTGCCGACGCTATTGTACTTGCTCGTGATCGGACCGCTCACCCAATACTTCCTGTCCCGGACCTGGGGCAGCGGGGGTTTTGGACACCAATGGCTGCTTCACCTCAAGGACGGGGAGTGGCTGTCGGAAACCGGGCCGATGTGGTTTTGCGCGGCACTTCTCGTGTTTGCGATCATCTACGGCCTGATCCGCCTGACCGGATGGAAAGAGAGCCGGATCGAGCCTGCCGGCGATCGCCGGGATGGGGCAGCAGTGGCGATCTTCATCGCCATCATGGCGGCCTCGACGTTTCTGGTCCGTGTCGGCATGTCCGAGGGGGCATCGGTGCTCAATGTCCATCCCGGTGATTTTCCGCAATATATCCTGATGTTCGCGGCCGGCGCGTTCGGCTCTCGCGGCCACTGGATCACCGAGCTTCCCGAACGTTTTTGCATCCAATGGGCATCGCTCGCACTGACCCTTGCAATCCCGCTATTTGCGGCGCTCATCTTGTTCGGCGGTGGCTTGCAGGGCGAGACGGCGCAATATGCCGGCGGCTTCAATCCGGTCAGTGCCGGAAAATGCCTGTGGGAAGCGCTTGTCTGTGTGGGAATGGGTTTGCTGATGCTTGCTGTCTACCGAAGACATTTCGACCGACAGGGGCCGGTCGCGCGGTGGCTTTCCGACAACGCGTTCGGCGTCTATCTCATCCATCCACCGATCCTGATCGGTTCCGCCATCCTGCTGCACGCGGTCGCACTGAATGCGATTGCGAAGGCCCTGTTGCTGACGGCGGTTGCAGCTGTCGGCAGCTTCGCAGCGTCGGCTTTCGTGTTGCGGAAGTCGCCGCTGCGCGCAATCGTCTAGAGATTCCGATGGACACCTCCAAAGTACGTAACGCCGCCGACGTCGAACAGGTGGTGCGCGCGGCGATCGCCAGCGACCAGCCGCTGGAAATCATCGGTCATGGCTCCAAGCGCCTGATCGGCCAGCCGATGGCGACCAATGCGCTGCTCGATCTTTCCGAGCTGAACGCGGTCACCGCCTACGAACCGAACGAGCTGATCATTACGGTGCAGGCGGGCGCGCCACTCGCCGACGTGCAGTCGCTGATTGATTCGAAAAACCAGCAATTCGCGTTCGAGCCGGTCGACACTTCCGCATTGCTGGGCACGCCCGGCATCGGCACCATCGGCGGCATGATCGGCGCCGGCCTCGCCGGCCCGCGGCGCATCAAGGCCGGCGGTGCGCGCGACCATCTGCTTGGGGCGCATGCGGTGTCCGGCTTCGGCGACAGCTTCAAGACCGGCGGGCGGGTGGTGAAGAACGTCACCGGTTACGATCTCTGCAAATTGCTTTGCGGGTCGTGGGGCACGCTCGCGGTCATGACCGAGGTGACGCTGAAGGTGATGCCGAAGCCGGAGAGCGAACGCACCCTGATGCTGCGCTCGCTCGACGACGTCACCGCCAACCGCGCGATGACGGCGGCGCTGGGCTCGCCATTCGACGTCTCCGGCGCGGCGCATCTGCCCAATTCGGCGTTCCGGCCCGCGTCAGAGGCGCTGGCCGGGCTGGGCTCGCCGGGCCAGGCGGTCACGCTGCTGCGGTTGGAAGGCATTGCGGCATCCGCCGCGCATCGTGCGATTTCGCTCGGCAAGTCCCTTGCCCCGTTTGGGGGCGTGGAAATCCTGCAGGATAGCGCCTCCGCGGCGGTCTGGAGTTCCATCCGCGACGTACAGCCCTTCGCCGCCGGCGGGGCGCTGGGGGCGTGGCCGGTGTGGCGGATCGTCTGCCCGCCGGCTTCCGGCGGCGCGCTCGGTCAGGCGCTGGCGCGGGACAGCGGCGGCGACGTCATCTATGACTGGGGCGGCGGGCTGATCTGGGCTGCGCTGCCGCCCAAAGCCGACGCGCAGGCGGCGCTGGTGCGTCAGCGCGTCGACGCCGCGGGCGGCCATGCGACGCTGATACGGGCGTCCGAACAGGTCCGGCGCCATGTCGATGTGTTCCATCCGCAAGCCGGCGGCCTCGCTGCCTTGAGCGAGCGCGTTCGCTTGAGCTTCGATCCCAAAAACATCCTCAATCGGGGCCGGTTGATCCGGGCGGTCGCGACATGAAAACCGAATTCTCACTCGCGCAACTGGCCGATCCCGATATCGCCGAAGCCGACAAGATCCTGCGCGCCTGCGTGCATTGCGGTTTTTGCACCGCGACCTGTCCGACCTATGTGCTGCTCGGCGACGAGCTCGATAGCCCGCGCGGCCGGATCTATCTGATCAAGGAGATGCTGGAAAAGGACAGGCCGCCGACGGCGGAAGTGGTCAAGCACATCGACCGCTGCCTCTCCTGCCTTGCTTGCATGACCACCTGTCCGTCGGGCGTGAACTACATGCATCTGGTCGATCAGGCGCGGGTCAGGATCGAGCGTGACTTCTCACGGCCGCTGGCCGAACGCCTCTTGCGCCAAGTGCTGGCCTGGGTGCTGCCGCGGCCAGGCCTGTTTCGAGCCAGCATGATCCTGGCGCGGCTCGGCCGGCCCTTCGCGGCCCTGCTGCCGATCCCCAAAGCCGGATCGGCCTCGCCGACCCTGCTACGCCGGATCAAGGCGATGCTGGCGCTGGCGCCGAACGGCCTGCCGGCGCCGGGACCCGCTGGCGGCAGCGTCTTTCCGGCGGTTGGCGAGCGGCGCGGGCGGGTCGCGCTGCTGCAGGGCTGCGCCCAGCAGGTGCTGGCGCCGCGCATCAACCAGGCTGCGATCAATCTCCTGACGCGGCACGGCGTCGAGGTGGTGCTGGTCAAGGACGAACAATGCTGCGGCGCGCTGACCCATCACCTCGGGCACGATGGCGACGCGCTGGGGCGCGCCCGCGCCAACATCTCGGTGTGGCAAAGGGAGCTGGAACAAGGCGGCCTCGACGCCATCCTGGTGACGACATCGGGCTGCGGCACCGTCATCAAGGACTACGGTTTCATGCTGCGCGAGGACCGCGAATTCGCTGGTCCCGCTGCGCGAATATCCCTTCTGGCAAAGGATATCACCGAATATCTCGCCGGCATCGAGCTGCTTCCTTCAGCGCAAAACGGCAACCTCACCGTCGCCTATCATTCGGCTTGTTCGCTGCAGCACGGACAGAAAATCACGGCGCTTCCGAAAGAATTGCTTTCCAAGAATGGATTCGTGGTGAAAGATGTGCCCGAGAGCCATTTGTGTTGCGGTTCGGCGGGGACCTACAACATTCTCCAGCCCGACATTGCGAGCAGATTGCGCGACCGCAAGGTCGCCAATATTGCGACAGTCAAACCGGACATGATCGCTGCGGGCAATATTGGGTGCATGATTCAGATTGCCAGCGGCACGTCAGTTCCTGTGGTGCACACGATTGAGCTTCTCGATTGGGCGACAGGAGGTTCGCGGCCAGGATTGAATTGATCGATCAGCCGAGCATGATCCGGACCCGGAGGGCCGCGTTAGCGCAAAATGGCTACCGGTTTTGCGAAAGATCATGCTCAGACAAAAAAATAGAACGGGAAGGCGCTTCGAAGAAGCGTCATCCCGAACTGGGCCAAGCGAACTATTCGAAGCGCTCGACGGACACGGATCAGCGGCAACAGGAGGATCACAATGGCTAAAGCGAAGAAGAGCAAGAAAAGCAAGAAGGCCAAAAAGGCCAAGAAAGCTGTAACGGCGAAGAAGAAAGCCGCGAAGAAATCTTCGAAGAAGGCCGCCAAGAAATCGGCTAGGAAATCGGCGAAGGCCAAGAAGGGCGCCAAAAAATCCGTCAAGAAATCCGCCAAAAAGTCGAAGGCCGCGCCGAAGATGGCCGCCAAGAAGAGCTCTGCGAAAACGAAGAAGGCCGCCGCCAAGCCGGCTGCTCCCAAGTCTGCTGCTCCCAAGCCTGCTGCTCCCAAGCCTGCTACTCCCAAGTCTGCTACTCCCAAGCCCGCTCCTCCTAAACCCGCCGCCCCGGTCGCAGCGCCGGCACCGGCCCCCGAGCCGGCCGTCGCCCACAGTTGGGCTACGCCAAGCGAGCCCTCAGCGAGCCCCACGCCAACATCCACGTCGTGGTCTTCCGGTGGTTCCGACGGCGGTGGTTAGCAGCGGTTCAGCGAGCAGAACTCGATGAAAAGGCCGCAGCATTCAGCGCTGCGGCCTTTTTCATGAAATCCACTTTCCCAGAGCATGATCCGGCCCGGAGGGTCGCGTCGGCGCAAAGTGGGTCCCGGTTTTCCCTCGCGACAAACGCGAAGCGTTTGCGCGGAGATCATGCTCAAACAAAAGAGTGCTGAGGCCGAGGCCTTCACGGGACCGGATGATTCGGTGCGTGCGGCATCCCCGTGCACATGCCGGTGTTTTTCCTGGTTCCAGATGTCGCCCAGCCGACACGGAGAGCGCCAAGATTGTTGTGGGAATGCAACACCCGGCAACAACATTCCCCGAATTGGTCATAACGCCTAAAAAGTCAGCAGATGCTTGTCTTTTTTGCTTCACCAGCGGGGTGGCGCGTTCCAGATTGGTTTCAGGTTAGGGAATTTGGTTGCAGTCGGTTATCGCATGCCTCTGGGGGCGCCGGAACGGGACTGTTTTATAAGGTGATGGGGATCGTCATGAAGAAACTGGCTTTGTTAGCAACGGCGCTGGCAATGGTATCGGGCTCGGCTCTTGCTGCGGATATGGCCGTCAAGGCCGTCAAGGCGCCGCCGCCGGCACCGTTCGATCCCTGGGACGTCGCTTTCGGCAGCGCGCTGATGAACGACTACGTGTTCCGCGGTGTCACCCAGTCGAACCACAAGCCGTCGGTCGCCGCCTACTTCGAGCCCCGCTACAACATTAACAAGGACCTCCAGCTCTACGTCGGCGCCTCCGGCGAGAGCATCTCGTTCCCGAACCGCGCCGCAGCTGAAATCGACATCTACGGCGGCATCCGCCCGACCGTCGGCATGTTCGCCTTCGACTTCGGTGTCTGGGGCTACATCTATCCGGGTGGGACCTGCTTCAACGCCGCCGCGGTCCCGGGTTCGGGCATTCCCGGTTCGGACGCGAGCTGCGCCGTCAGCCCGTTCGGCAATTCCGACCCCGTCACCGGCGGTCTTCCGATCAACGGCAACTTCGCCAAGAAGAACGCCAGCTTTTATGAAGGCTATGCCAAGGTCAACGTGACCCTGAACGACCAGTTCTCGATCGGCGCCAACGAGTACTACTCGCCGAATTTCCTGAACCTCGGCGCTTGGGGCAACTACGCTTCGATCACCGGCAAGTGGACCGCGCCGAGCACCACCTTCGGCACCAGCGGCGTCGGCATGTACGTCTCCGGCGAGTTCGGCCGTCAGTGGCTCGGGACGTCTGATCGCTTCTACGGCACCGGCCCCGGCACGGTTTTCGCCGCCGGTATTCCTGAGCCGAGCTACAACACCTGGAACCTCGGCGTCGGCTTCACCTACAAGGTGTTCACGCTGGATCTGCGTTATTCCGACACCAACCTCTCCAAGGGTGCCTGCAACGCCTTCACCAGCGACTTCACTGCACGCGTCGCAACGGCCGGCAGCGTTTCGCTCATCAACCCGGGTGGGTTCGAATCCAACTGGTGCGGCGCGACCGGCATCGCCAAGCTCTCGGCTGACCTGACCGCGGTGAGCAACCTGAAGTAAGATCTTCCTGTCGAAGATCTTCCAAGTCGAAGATATGGGGGCGGCAGAGCGATCTGCCGCCCCTTTTCTTTTGCGGGGGCTGCTATAGCGTTTTCGAACGAAGCATGCCCTCGGACTTGATCAGGGGGTGGGGACCGGTTTGCGTGAAGATGAAATGGGATTGGCGGCGCGCGGCGAGCCATGCGAGTTTCCGCATCGATTACCGCAACATCCTGGCAGGAGCGGTTGCGGGCCTTGGCGGCGCGATCGCGATCGGCGCCATGGAGTGGTTCTCCGTCGCCGCCCATTATCCGCTGTTCGTGATCCCGTTTGCGACCTCGATCGTGCTGGTGATCGGATCGCCGGAAGCGGAACCGGCGCAGCCACGTGCCCTGATCGGCGGGCACCTCGTCACAACCCTGGTCGGCCTTGCGGTCCTGAAATTGACCGGCCCGCAGGCCTGGGCGGCGGCCACAGCCGTCGGCCTGTCGATCCTGGCGATGTATTTGACAGGAACGTTTCACCCGCCGGCGGGTATCAACCCGCTGCTGGTGGTTTCCAACAATCTGCCATGGTCGTTCCTGCTGGCGCCGGTGCTTGCCGGCGCGCTGCTGCTGGCGGCGTTCGCCTATGTCTGGCACCGCTGGCTTCGCCGCCAGTCATGGCCGCGGCGCTGGTTGTAGCGTCGTCACGGCGTCGTGGCACGCTCGTCGGCATCCTTCAGCGCGAACTGATCGCCGTCGCGAACCAGCACGGCATTGCGCTGGTGGAACGCCTGCAGCGTCGAGCGATGCCCGATCGAGACGATGGCAGTCCGCGGCAATTTCTCCTCGAGCAAACGGTAGAGCGCCGCTTCCGAGGGCTCATCGAGCGAAGCGGTCGCTTCGTCGAGGAACAGATATTGCGGCGCATGCAACAGCGCGCGCGCCAGCCCAAGCCGCTGCTGCTCGCCAAGCGAGAGCATCCGGTTCCAGTGCGCTTCCTCCTCAAGCCGCGGGCCAAGCTGCGGCAGGCCAACCTGGGTGAGGGCATCCCGGACCCGGTCCTGGCCGAAGGTTTCGGCTTCGGCCGGATAGACGATCGCCGCATGCAGTGGCCCGATCGGAAAGTATGGTTTTTGCGGCAGCGTCATCAGCGAGGCGTTCGCCGGAATTGAAATCGAACCGCTGCCGAACGGCCAGATGCCGGCAATGGCGCGAAACAGGGTCGACTTGCCGGCGCCGGACGGACCGGTGACCAAGGTGCGCTCGCCGCGCCGCAGGCTGAGACTCTTCGCCGCGACCAGGGGTGCGCCATTGGGCAGGCGTACGAGAAGCTCGCGCAGGTCGATTTCGCCGCCCGGCGACGACAATTTCCCGATCGAGCTGGGGCTGGTCGCAAGCGCTGCAGCGCCAGAGATCGCCTTCTCAAATCCGTCCAGACGGGCGACGACCGCGCGCCATTCCGCCATCGTGCGATAGATCGAGACGAAGAAGGACAGCGCCTCCTGGACCTTGCCGAATGCTTCGGCGGCCTGCAGCAGGGCGCCGAGCTGGATCTTGTTGGCGAAATAGGCCGGTGCCGCGAGAATCATGGGGAAGATCACGGCGGCCTGCGAGTAGCTTTGGGTAAACGCCGTCAATCGCTTGGTCCGGCTCATGATGCCGTACCAGTTGGCGACGACGCGGCCGAACCGCTCCGACAGCCGCGCGCGATCGGCGCCTTCGCCCTGCAGCAGCGCGATCTGCTCGGAGTTCTCGCGGACCCGCACCAGGTTGAAACGGAAATCGGCCTCAAGGCGCTGCTGCTGGAAATCGAGGTGGACCAGCGGCGAGCCGATCCATTGCGTCAGGGCCGTTCCGAAGATGGCGTAGATCAGCGCGCCCCACACCAGGTAGCCGGGGATGGCGAACGTGTTGCCGAACATGTGCAACGGCGCCTCCGCCGACAGTCCCCAGAGAATCACGACAAAGGACGCCAGCGAGACGATCGAACTCAACAGCCCGACGCCGAGACTGAGGGTCTGGCCGACGAACAGCTTGACGTCGTCGGTGATGCGTTGATCGGGGTTATCGGCCGCGTCGCCCTGAAGCTGCATGCGGTAGTGGTTGGCGTCGTGCAGCCATTCGCCGAGATATTGGGTGGTCATCCAGTTGCGCCAGCGGATCTGAAGCCACTGATTGAGATAGAGCTGGTAGACCGAAAGCACGACGGAGATGGCGGCCAGAACGCAGAAGATGATGTTTTCCCGGACGAAGCCGTCCCAATCCTTCGCCTGCAAGGCGTTGTAGAACCGGTTGCGCCACTGGTTCACCAGCACGTCGGTTCCGACCAGCGCCAGCTCGATGACGATCACTGCGGCGAGCAGGCCGCGGCCGGCCCATTTATCCTCGGAACGGAAATACGGGATGGCGATGCGCCACACCGTCGCGAGTGTCGAGCGAATGTTGTTCACGGATTATCGTCTCCGGGGGATGGCTGCAAAGGCCTGAGAAATCGGGACAATCAGGGTGCTCTAGACTAAAGTCGTAGCTCTGGCATGCAAGCGTTCGCTTGTCCCGGCATTCGACTCAACCCTAGCATGGCGGTAACGGCGAGGGGCGGGGGACCTTTGGATTTCGCGGCTTTGTGAGCGATTTTTGGCGCTGCCAAATTCGCAGGCAGATTTCGCACATCACCGGGACACCTCCGCGATCACGCCAGGCGCGCCAGACCGTTCACGCTGGCCGGCGCGCTGCATGATGGCGTGGGGAGGATCCGCAATATGTGGAATCAAATCTACAATCCGCTCGGCAATGCCACGTTGTCGACGATCGCCGCCGCAATTCCGGTGGTCACGCTGCTGGTGCTGATCGCCAGCGGCAAGGTCAAGGCGCATATCGCGGCCATCATCGCCGTGATCCTGACCAACCTGATCGCGATCTTTGTCTTCACCATGCCGGCAGGGATGTCGATCCGCGCCTCCCTGCTCGGCATCGTCGCCGGGTTCTTCCCGATCGGCTGGATCGTGCTGAACGTCATCTTTCTCTATCAGATCACGGTGGCGACCGGCCAATTCGAGCTGTTGAAGCGCACCGTCGGCGGCGTCACCGAAGACCGGCGCCTGCAATTGCTGCTGATCGCGTTTTCGTTCGGTGCGTTCTTCGAGGGCGCTTCCGGCTTTGGCACGCCCGTCGCCATCACCGGTTCGGTTCTGATCGGCCTCGGCTTCTCGCCGCTGGCCGCCTCCGGCCTGTCGCTGATCGCCAATACCGCCCCCGTCGCCTATGGCGCGCTGGGCACGCCGATCCAGGGCCTCGCCTCGGTCACCGGTCTCGATCCCTATATTCTAGGCGCGATGGTCGGCCGGCAATTGCCGGTGTTCTCGCTGATCGTGCCGTTCTGGGTGGTGTGGGCGTTCGCCGGCTGGCGCGGTATGAAGGATGTTTGGCCCGCGATCCTGGTCACCGGCCTGACGTTCGCGATCCCGCAATTCGTGATCTCGAACTACATCAATCCCTGGATCGTCGATATCGGCGCCTCGCTGATCTCGATGGGCTGCCTGATCCTGTTCCTCAGGGTATGGCAGCCGAAGCAACTCTGGCTGTCGCCGGCGCTGCGCGGCAGGGATGAATCGGCGGCGACGATGACGGCGCCGAAGCCCATGGACAAGACCGAGCTGACGCAAGGCGAACTGTGGAGCGCGTTGCTGCCATGGATCGTCGTCTGCGTCGTGATGCTGATCTGGGGCAATGGGGCGTTCAAGACCTGGGCAAATTCGATCTTTACATGGAACTATCCGGTTCCCGATCTGCACAACATGATCAACAAGGTGCCGCCGGTGGCGGCGAAGCCGACGCCGGAAGGTGCCGTCTTCGCCTTCACCTATCTGTCGTTCACCGGCACGGGCATGCTGATCGCCGCGATCATTTCCGGCTTCCTGGCGGGGTTTTCGCCGGCCAGGATGATCGGGGAATACGGCCGCACCATCAAGCTGTGCGCGATTTCGCTGATCACGATCTCGGCGATGCTGGCGATCGGCACGCTGACGCGCCTGTCCGGCGTCGACGCGACGCTCGGTCTGGCATTTGCCGCAACGGGCGTGCTCTATCCCTTCTTCGGCACGCTGCTTGGCTGGCTGGGCGTGGCGTTGACGGGGTCGGATACGGCGTCGAACATCCTGTTCGGCAATCTGCAGAAGATCACCTCCGAACAACTCGGCCTGTCGTCGGTGCTGATGGGCGCCGCCAACTCGTCCGGTGGCGTGATGGGCAAGATGATCGACGCGCAATCGATCGTCGTCGCCTCCACGGCGACCAATTGGTATGGGCATGAAGGCACCATCCTGCGCTTCGTGTTCAAGCACTCGATCGCGCTGGCGTGTCTCGTCGGCCTGCTCGTGATGTTGCAGGCCTATGTCTATCCGTTCACGGCGATGGTCCTGAAATAGACCGCCTTCGACGCGCGAACAACCAAGGATCCCCGCGGGCGGCAACCCGCGGGGACCTGTTTTTTTTGGATATTTTTTTACCGCCGCCAATCTGGTCAACGTCAGGCACATCCAATAGAACGGCGGCGCACTATTGGAGCGTTTTCGAGCGAAGTGGGTACCGGTTCGCGTGAAGAAAACGCGTCAAAACAAGAATCCAGGTTGGACGATTTTGAGGGATTATATGATTTCAGTCGCACGCATTTGGAGAGAGACGGCTGTCGCCTTGACACTTTTGTCGGTCGCTCCGATGTCCGGCCCGGCGCACGCCGATGACGGTTTTCCGTTCGGCATGGAAATGACCCTGGAAGCCGCGCGCATGCCGGGGTCGAAACGCGTCCCGGACCTCGATATCGGCGACAGCGGCGAGGTGATCCTCGAACTCTGGTGCAAGGGCGGCAAGGGCCAGTTTTCGGTGGCGGGCAATACCGTGATTTTCGTCATCGGCGAGATGGAAAGTCGTCCCTGCCCGCCGGAGCGGGCGCAGGCCGACGACGATCTGATCGCGGCGCTGAGCGATGCGGCGACCTGGAAGCGGCAGGGCGACGTCGTGTCGTTTGTCGGGGCGACGACACTGCGCTTTCGGCTCAATACCAATTAGGGCGTGGACTCATAAATCGAGAGGCGTCGACGGAGGTCCGCTTTGGCGCGCATTGCGGACTCAAGTCGGACATCGCGTGAGGTCCGAAAAAGTGCCAATAACGGAAGTCGCCGCCTCATTCAATCATCTCATTGGCGCGGGCGAGGAGCGACGAAGACACATCGAGGCCATGCGATGGCCCGGTTGCTGGGCCGCTCTCCTTCGATGGTGAGCCGAGAAATGAACCGGAGAAAGCTTTTTAGAATGACGCCGCGCAAGGAAGTTCCGTCCCGGAACTATAAGGGCATCCAGTAGAACCCGGGAAACCCCTCAGGACGTTTTCGTGCCTCGAACTGACCAGTCCCGGATTGTCATCTGCAAAAACATTGTCCGGCACGCCAAATCCCAGGTCGCGATTTCGCGTTCGAGGGGGCTCTGGGCTTGAAGTTCGCGGCGGCCCTCCTCGATTGCTTCGTTTATCCAATCATGAGCTTGCGGCGGCTGATAGTACTTTCCTGCGGCGAGCAGAAACATCCTTGCTTCGTGCGCACCCCTCGCATAGCCCTCCTCACGCATTTTTTCTAATCGCGCGAGATAGGAGCTTGTCTCCGTAGATCGAAAATTGAAAATGGAGACCATATTGCAGCCTACCGTTAGTGGACTACGGCAAGTATCTCTGATCAGCGCTCACTTTTCCCAAATGCTGCAAAACCCGACATGGCTGAACGATTGGAGAAAACATCTGTCGCGCAGGTTTTCCAATCCATCAAGCACCACGCACCTCGAAGCTCCTTAGGCATGTCGGCCCACGGCCGGAATGAACGGAGGGTCGCTTTAGCGATCAGTCTCGGCAACGCCACCCAATGCTTCTGAGGATGCAAGAGTCTGCCGGGAGCAAGATGCTGCCTCGGGCTTGGTAGCCAGAACCGTGTTGTACGGGTTGCCGAAGACAAATACCTTCGAAGTGCGCCAAATGATCCGTTCCAATTCCACGAATGTGCGCATCTTTAGCCGATACTTCCACAACACCAAGTGTTGAATGAAGTTCCACGTGAGGCCCCAGGCCCAGAATGGCAGTCGCCGATAACGGATCGGGTTGAAGCCAAGTCGGCGCATCTTGTAGACGAGAAGATTGGCGCCGACAAAATTGTAGCGCCAGTTGTCGAAGAAGACGGTGACGCTCAGATAATCCTCCTCACGCCGACAATGATCCAACGACCCCGGTGAGCGGATTAATAGGCTTCCTCCCGGCCTGAGCATCCGCCAGCAGCGCGCCAGCCCATTTCCCAGAAGTCGGCTTCGAGCCTTGTGGCTTCCTTGAAAATCGCGATCAGCTCGGCCTCGCGGGCCGGCGTGGCGTAGAGATCGGCGAGACCTTCCAGGTGCGCCTGCGCTTTCGCCGCGACCTCCTGATATGGCGCGCCGGCATACTCGGCGATCCAGTCGCGATAGGGGTTCGTTGCAGCGTTTGCATCGGGTCGCGCGGCGAGCCGCGTCGCGATCTCGGCGTAGCCGATCACGCAAGGCGCAAGCGCCACCTTGAGCGCCAGGAGATCACCGCGCATTCCCGCGTCGAGCACGTAGCGTGTATAGGCCAGCATCTCGATCGCCGGAGGGGCCTGTTCGAGATCGGCGGGTGACAGCCCCCAGCCGGCGCAGAGCTTTACATGCAGGTTCATCTCGACGTCGAGAATGGCCGAGAGGCCGGCCGCCGCTTCGCGCATGTCGGCGAGCTTGGGCGACTTGTAGACGGCGAGCGCGTAGGCGCGGGCGAACTCGATCAGGAACAGATAGTCCTGAACGAGGTAGTGGCGAAACGCCGCCTCAGTGAGCGAACCGTCGGCCAGGGCGTTCGTGAAGGGGTGCCCGGTGTAGGCCCGCCACTCGGCTGCCGCTGCTGTCTTCAGTCGATCGAAGAAACTCATGATCTTTCGCAGGGTTTGCTTCCCAAGGCGTGTCTTGGGCTCGCTACCGGATCACAAGCGGACCCCTCAGGCAAGGAACCATGTCCGCTCTTCCCTCAAGCGCGGTCCTGCGCCAAGGCAGTGCTTGCCTCAGCTTCGTGCCGGAAGCGTGGATTACATCGGATTTGCGGCTTTCGTCTCGCCAAGCGGCGCATTCATTGTTTACGATCCAATGAGTAATATCCGGTGAAATTTTGGGAGACCGCCATGGGGATGAGAAGTCATGCCGCTGCTGCGCCCGCGGCTGCGCTTGCTCTCGGAGTTTTCTTCACGCCGCCGGTTTCCGTCGCCATCGATGCGGCCATCAATACGACGGCGTTGCTCGTCCCGGCCGCCATCGGCATTCTCGGCTTGATGTCCCCCGCCATGGGTCAGCCGGGCACGCTCACGAAAAAGCAATCGGACGCACTCGCAGCGTATAACAAGGCCGCAAGCGACTTCGAATCGATCCTGGGCCAGCGGCGCGCACAGATCGATTCGAATCAACGGCTGCCGAACCTGCCGGGACAAGCCCTCTACCTTGCGCGCAACAACATGCTGAGCACATACAAAGACCTCACCGACGCGCTTCCGTCCAGGATCGGCGGGCCCAACAAATACGGAATCCCTCCGGCGTACCTCGACGCCGGCGTTGAGCCGCTGCTCGATCAGTACAGGAAACTGTTCGACCTCATGCAGGCGCCGCCCGCCAACGCGCAAAAATCGGATACGCCATTCAAGGACGTGGTCGATTTGGGAACGGCTATCGCGCGGGCCAAGGGCCTCGATGCGGCCGGTGCCGAAGCGGCGGGCCGCATCAGCCTGGGGCTGTTCTTTGCCGAGACAAACGGCAATCAGAACATCGGGAATGCGCGCTCGAATACCTACAAGGGAAGTCTGCAAACCGGCCCATCCGAAGATCAAAACGGGCGAAGGAAGTGGGCCGCGATCAAAACCTCGATAGCCGCCTTTGATCCTGCGCTGAGCCTTCGTGACGACAGGGAAGAGGCGCGGGCCGGCAATCTGGATCACCGGTTCAACCACTGGACCGCCGTGCGGGATGCCCTGATGAGCGCCCACGCCGATATTTTCCCGCAGGTAGCGACGATCGTGAAAACCCTGCCAAATCCGATCGATCAAATGAAGCTCTTTGAGCTGATCCAGATTATTCCCGCTCCGACCAGGTCTGGACTCAAGTCAGGCGACCTGGTCAACTACAGAATTTCCGACCCGAGGATCATGGGATATCTGCGAAACAACAGCATTTTCACCTTTGGACAAGCCGACAGGGCAAGAACGTCTGCGACCTACCGCGAGATTCTTGACGCGATGTGGCTCTTCAATGCCAAGTTTGAAGAGGCGCTTGCCAAATTCGACGAAATCAAGGCGCGGCAAAAGAGGTGACGTCGGCAGCCGCCGATCGGACCGCGTTTCGCCGGGTTCCGCAACGTGACGATCCCGAGCGGATCGTGTGACGACAACGTTACAATCAAACTTACTCTTTGGGTTTCGCGATCAGGCCGCTTGCAACCGGTAATTCATGGTTCATAATCCCCGCTGGCGCCGTCTTGTGCCGCCGTCAGGCGCGCACGGAAAATCACTCCGGGGAAGGCAGGCATTGCTGTCGTCAGGGAGAAAATTCGCCGGATCGTGCATTGGCGTTTCGCCCCGCCGCTGCACCATCATCGCCGCGATGGCCGCATTGGTGCTTCTGCCGATCGAGGTCAGCGAAGCCGGCTGGCTGTCGGATGTCTTCAAAGGTCCGTCCAAGCCTAGCAAATCGCCAAAGCGCGTCGCGTCGCCAAAGTCAGCCACTTTGGCGAAGTCCGCCGCGGCGCCAAAGCGCCACACTGTAAAGCTTGCCGCCCTCGGGCCGGTCGCCTTGAGCCCTTCCGCTTTGAAACCGGTCGCATCCACGTGCGATCCCCAAAAATTCCGGATCGTTCTGGATGTGGGACATACTGCCGATTCGGAAGGCGCGATCAGCGCCCGCAACGTCGCCGAGTTCCTCTTCAACCTGCGGCTTGCGCGGCGGATCGAGGAGAAATTGAAGGCCGAAGGCTTTGCCGGGACCAGGTTGCTCGTGACCGAGGGCAAGGCCAGGCCGAGCCTGGTCAGGCGAGTCGACGCGGCCAACAAACTGCAAGCCGATCTGTTCCTGTCGATCCACCATGATTCCGTGCCCAACTCATTCCTCGAGAACTGGGAATTCGAGGGCAAGAAAAGCCATTTCAGCGACCGCTTCAGCGGTTATTCCGTCTTCGTCTCCCGCGACAATCCGGACTTCAAGACCAGCCTCTCGTTTGCCGAACTGGTCGGCAAGGAAATGAAGGCCGAGGGCCTGCAATATGCCCAGCAATATACCCAGGCCATCATGGGTCGGTACCAGCACCCGCTGCTGAACAGGGAAACCGGCGTCTATAGCTACGATCAGCTCATCGTGCTGAGAAAAACCCGGATGCCTGCGGTCCTGCTCGAGGCGGGCTCGATCATCAACCGGGACGAAGAGCTCAAGATGGAATCGCCCGAACGCCGGGACATCATCAGCAGCGGCGTCACGGCGGCCGTGAAGGAATTTTGTGATCCTCGATGGGCCATCCTCGGTCCGCTCTGATGACGCGGTGACGGCCCCACCTCGCATCCCCCGGATTTTGGCATTGATGCCGTGAGGTGATCGCCTCAGGCGCGAAGACGCCGCTTTATGCTTTCTCCGTCGAAATAGGCGAAAGCGATGCTCGTCAGGCCGCCCAGCACGGACCAGAACACCAGACTCGTCAGCGTCACGGCAACCACGAACTGGTGGGACAGTGAACTGGGCACGTTGGTGTCGACATGTTCAAGTTCCGGCGCCCCGATCAGATGGGGCAACACAATGAGCATCAGTCCTGCGATCGAGGCCGGCACGGACCGGCGGAAAACAACGAGCCCGAGGCCCGCTGCCGTCGCCAGCGCAGCCACGCCCCACCAGATCTGACGCGACAGCAATGGTGCCGTTGGCACGCCCGGCAATTCCGGAGGCAGACCAATTCCGGGGGCGATCGTGAAGACGACGAAGCCTGCCAGCCCCCACATCAAGCCTTCATGCCACGACACGCTCTCGCCCGTCGCGCCGCTCCGCACCGAGAAGAAGCCGGCGAGCAGCAGCGCAAAACCAATGGCGGTCAGCACGTTCGCGGCCGCAGTGTAGGCGTTGCGCTCCAGCCCGTCCCTGGGCTCCCATGCCTCCGCGGCGTGCACATGGTCCGAATGGCTGTGGCTGGCGACCGTTTCCTGCGGACTTGCCGCGGCGTGCGCGCCTTGATGAGCCTCGACCGCCTTCTCGAAGACCTCGGCCTTCAAAATCAACGGTACCGTGCCGAATTGCTGGAGCCCGGTAACGATCAGGCCAACGGTGAAACCGGCAATCACCGATGCAAACACGATCGAACGAAAGGTGCCCATGCGACCTGATCAATGGCAGGGGAAAGCGTTCGAATGGCGCACGTCGTGTGCGGCGTTGTGAACGACATCGATATTGGAGAAGCCCACGACGCCCACGATGAAGAGGCCGAGCATCATTGCCATCAGCGATTGGGCAAGCCGACCAACCTGGCCGGCCGCGACGGGCAAATGCGTGACCTGGGACTGAGTCATGGTTGTTCTCCGCGGTTGATTTGGTTCGACTCTAGCAATATTCGGGCGATGTCGCGACTCGTTAGATGAAGATTCGTGCCGGCCGGGATGCATTTGCGCGCTATCTTGAGGCTGGCGGCCGCTCTGAATGCGTCTTCGAATTCCCCGAAATAGGCAAGGCAGGCTTGCGGCGTCGGTTCCGCACCCAGCAACGTCCGAAACGCGCCGCGGTGAACGGCACAGGTCGCGGCTTGATCCCTGATCGGGAAGACCAGGGATTCGATGTCGGTGCGCCAGCGAGCTTCCTCTTTCAAGTCGAAACCGCGCGACCTCGACCAAACCGGTCGATCAGACGGACGATCTCAACGGCGCAGGAAACCGTCAGCAGCGCGAAACGGAACATCGATGCACGACGCGGTTCGACTGGATGAAGGCGAAAACGGTCGGCGGGAGGCGGCGGGACCTTGAGAGCCATCAGTGATCTCCTTCAGGGAATTCTAGTACATTTGCCGGGCCGCGACAGCCCGGCTGAGTTCGGTCCAGCGCCTGCATCGGGACGACAAGGGCGCATCGCGCCGCGGGGGCCGCAGACCCGTGGTCGAAATTAGGGGCGTCATTGCGAGGAGCGAAGCGACGAAGCAATCCATTCTTCCTTTGTGCGGCGAGATGGATTGCTTCGCGGAGCCTGTCATCGGGCGCGCATTCGCGCGACCCGTTGGCTCGCAATGACGTGAAGGTGCTGCGTCGGGCGCCTTCAGCGGCACCTTTTTCACGTCTCGCCCAAAATCATGTCGGCGCAGGCGCCGCCGGATTGCACCACGCCGGTATAGCCGCCGAAACCGGCAAAGGCCGACGCGAGATAAAGTCCTGATACCGCCGTGCGTGGCGAACGGACCGGGGCGTGCCCGTTCAGGGGCGGCAGCGTCGGCGCAAATCCGTAAACGGCGCCATCGGGCGCGTTGAGATATTGCCGCACCGACAGCGCGGTATTGAACGACGATGCGACCACGCCCGAGGCGATGCCCGGATAGAATTTGTCGAGATAGCGAAGCATCGCCTGCTGCCACCGCCCGCGCTTCTCGCGATAGGCATCCAGATCCGAACTGTCCCAGTTCGACAGCCAGTCCGGCCCGAACACCGACAACACATAAGGCGGCGCGGGTACGCCGGAATCGATCGCGGCGTAATCGACGATCGACATCGGCGGCATTCGCTCAGTGGGCTCGTCCGCCATCAAGGTCGCGCCGCGCCCGTAATCGGCCAGCCGCTGCATGTCGTCCGGCAGCAATTGCGTGGAATAGGCCGTGACGCCGTATTCGCGCGGCGGCTTCGATAGCCCGAGCGTCAGCGCGAACAGTGAAATCGACGGTGTCAGGCCGGCGTGGCCTCTGGTCAATTTCGCCGCCGCGTCTTCCGGCATCAGCGGTGCCAGCGCGGCCGGCGCCGCGCCGCCGATGATCCGCGTGCATTCCGCTATTTGCGCGTCGCTGCCGTCTTTGGCGGTGTGGGTGATGGCGCTGGTCCGGCCCTGCGGGTCGAGCGCGATACGGGAGGCAACGCGGCGCACCATCACCTCGCCGCCGGCTGTGCGAACGGCGCGGGCCAGCGCGCTCGAGAGCCGCTGCGAGCCGCCCTGCACGAAGCGTCCGCCGCTCAAAAGGTAACTTCCCTGCGCCCTGGCAAAGAAGCTCCACCACAGCGATCCCGGGTCGTCGTGGAAATAAGAAAGATTGGCCGCCAGCGCGCATTTGACGGCTTCATTGTCGCCGAACAATTGATCGAGTTTTTGCGACAATGACTGCGGCGCTTCGTCGGATGAGGCTGCGGCCGCCGCGGACGCGATGCTCTCCATTTCGTCGAGCAGTTGCTGGATACCGGCCCGCGCCGCCGGAAATCGCTTGGTCAGCGCAGTCCGCGCCGCGGCAAAATTGTCCGGCAGCACAAACGGTTTTTCGAGCGGGCCGCCGCGCACTTCGTAGAGCGCGCCGGCCGGGATCCATTTGACGGCATCGAGCACGCCGGCGCGCGTCAGCACGGCGTGCTTGGGATCTCTGCTATCCTGAGGGTTGCTGGTTTCCTGCAACGAACCTTCGATGAAGAGATCGCCGGACTTGTAGCTCGACGCCGCGCCGCCCACCGAGTTGCTGCGCTCGATCACAAGCACTTTGCGTCCGGCGCGTGCGAGGATCGCCGCCGCCGTCAAGCCGCCAAGGCCGGCGCCGATCACCACTACATCATAACGCGCCATTCGGCCTGAACCCCTGGAACCCGTGTACGGAGATGGTTCATTGCCGCAATGGCGCAGCGTGTCAAACGCGCTGACGGCATGGCGCAAGTGCTCTATAGCGTTTCCAGCGAAGTGGATACCGGTTCGCGTGAAGAAAACGCGTCAAAAATAAATAGAGCCTCCGTTCCGATCCAAATCGGAACGGAGAAGGCTCGGAAACTGTCCCGGGAGTTATGAAAACGGCCTATTTCCAGACCGATTTGTCGGCATCCCAGCGCTGGCCTTTGAACTCCTTGGCCAACGCGTCGACCGAGCCGTTGTCGTTCTTGGGCTCGCCGCCTTCCTCGTCGCCGCTGGACTCTTCGGACAGGTTCAGCCGGGGACCCGCAGCTTCGTCCGATGTCGTGATCACCGGGCTCGAGATCCACAGGATCAGCCGGTCGGATGCGCCCGGTTTGTCCGGCGACACCAGCGCCGTGATCTCGACGCTCTCGGTGAGGCCCAGCGCGGGATAGACCTGGCTCGGACGCTTGAAGGTCAGTTTCAGTTTTCCGGTATTGGCGTTCCACGCCGCGGCGTCCGCTTTCGCCGCAAGCGTCCTGGCCAGCACGCTGGAAACCGCCGACGCGATCTTGTCCTTGTTGATCTTGTCGCCGTCGCGCCATTCCGCGGCGGCAAAGCGGATGGTGCGATCCATCTCCATGCTGCCGCTGGTCCAGCCGGCCGCAATCACGCCGGGCGCCGACTTCGCCCTGGCGATCAGGGCGGCGGCGTGATCGGGATCGACGGTGAGGTTGATGGTCTGCTCGCCGGCGCGCATCGCATCGCAGGACACGGTGAGGCTGCCAAGGCCGACCTCGACGGCCTCGCCCTTCAGGCTCTTCAGGTAGTCCAGCGCCGCGTCGAGCTTGACCCGCACGCCGACTGATTCCGGCGAGACCTCGGTAAAGTCCTTAGGAGCCGGCGTGATGCCGTCATCGGTGGTCTGGTTGTCGAGAAACTCCTTCTCGCTGAGATCGGAATTGTCCGAAGACGTCACCTCGGTCACGGTCTGGCCGACGGTGATCTGGCCGCGGAATTCGAAACTGTCGCCGGTGGGCTTGCGCGTCAGCTTGATGGTGACCGGCAGTTTATCGCTGACGGTTTGCGTGGCGCCGGTCAGGTTCTGGCCGTTGACGGCGAGGTTGGCGACAAACCGGTCCTTGCGGTCGGAACCTTTCTCGGCGGGGTAGCAGACATCGAGCACGGCCGCGGTGACGTTCTTGCCCTGGCGGGTTTCCTTCAGGACCACGTCGGCATTGCCGTCCATCAATCCGTCGATCGAGGTGAAATATCTAACCTCGTTGGCGCCGGGCGCGGCCTTGGAGGGGAGTTTCATCTGGGCCAAGGCGAAGTCCGGCGAGGCCGTCACCAGACCGAACAGGCAGAGCAGGAGCGCGCGCATCTGAAATTCCTCGAAAGGACAGAATCGGTATGGTCGTAGTTACCAAACCTCGATGTCATTAGCCAAAAAGAAGGCCGCCCGGAGGCGGCCTTCGATTTCATCAGAGGTAACGGACGGGGGCTTTAGAAGCCCATGCCGCCCATTCCACCCATGCCGCCGCCACCACCGCCCGGCATCGGAGCCGCCGGCTCCTTCGGCAGTTCGGCGACCATGGCTTCGGTGGTCACCAGCAGGCCGGCCACGGAAGCCGCGTCCTGCAGGGCGGTGCGCACCACCTTGGCCGGGTCGATGATGCCCTTGGTGACCATGTCGACATATTCCTCGGTCTGGGCGTCAAAGCCCCAGGTCTCCGACTTATTCTCGAGGATCTTGCCGACCACGATCGAGCCTTCGACGCCGGCGTTCTCGGAGATCTGGCGGACCGGGGCTTCCAGCGCTTTCAGCACGATATTGATACCGGCCTGGACGTCGGAATTGTCGTTGGTGAGACGGCCGACCGCCTTCTTGGCGCGCAATAGCGCCACGCCGCCGCCGGGCACGATGCCTTCCTGCACCGCGGCGCGGGTCGCGTTGAGGGCGTCCTCGACGCGATCCTTCTTCTCCTTCACCTCGATCTCGGTCGCACCGCCGACGCGAATGATCGCGACGCCGCCGGCGAGTTTTGCCAGACGCTCCTGCAGCTTCTCGCGGTCGTAGTCCGAGGTGGTCTCCTCGATCTGCGCCTTGATCTGGCCGACGCGGGCTTCGATGTCCTTTTTCTTGCCGGCGCCGCTGACGATCGTGGTGTTTTCCTTGTCGATCACCACTTTGCGCGCGCGTCCCAGCATGTTGATGGTGACGCTTTCCAGCTTCATGCCGAGCTCATCGGAGATCAGCTGACCGCCGGTCAGGATCGCGATGTCTTCCAGCATCGCCTTGCGGCGATCGCCGAAGCCGGGCGCCTTGACGGCGGCGACCTTGAGCCCGCCGCGCAGGCGGTTGACCACCAGCGTCGCCAGCGCCTCGCCTTCGACGTCTTCGGCGATGATCAGGAGCGGGCGGCCAGACTGCACCACCGCTTCGAGCACCGGCAGCATCGACTGCAGGCCGGACAGCTTCTTCTCGTGCAGCAGCACGTAGACGTCCTCGAGCTCGGCCGTCATCTTCTCGGCATTGGTGATGAAGTAGGGCGACAGGTAGCCGCGGTCGAACTTCATGCCCTCGACGATATCGACCTCGGTCTCGAGCGACTTGTTTTCCTCGACAGTGATGACGCCTTCGTTGCCGACCTTCTGCATCGCCTGCGCGATCATCTTGCCGATGGCGGCGTCGCCATTGGCCGAGATAGTGCCGACCTGGGCGACCTCGGCGGAGGACGCGACCGGCTTGGCGCGCTTTTCGATATCCTTGACTACGGCCGCGACCGCGATGTCGATGCCGCGCTTCAGGTCCATCGGGTTCATGCCGGCGGCGACCGACTTGCCACCTTCGCGCACGATCGCCTGCGCCAGCACGGTCGCCGTGGTGGTGCCGTCACCGGCGGTGTCGTTGGTCTTGGAGGCGACTTCGCGCAGCATCTGCGCGCCCATGTTCTCGAACTTGTCCTCGAGCTCGATTTCCTTGGCGACGGTGACGCCGTCCTTGGTGATGCGCGGGGCACCAAAACTCTTTTCGATGACGACGTTGCGGCCCTTGGGGCCGAGCGTCACCTTCACTGCGTTGGCGAGGATATCGACGCCGCGCAGCATGCGATCGCGGGCGTCTCCGGAAAATTTAACGTCTTTGGCGGCCATGGTTGATTGCTCCTGGGAAATGAACCTCATCCTGAGGAGCGGGCCTTGGCCCGCGTCTCGAAGGATGAGCTTGTGGAATGTCACCATTCGAGACGGCAGCTTCGCTGCCTCCTCAGGGTGAGGTCAGTGTGTTGTCAGGCCAGCACGCCCATGATGTCGGACTCCTTCATGATCAGGAGCTCCTCGCCGTCGAGCTTGACCTCGGTGCCCGACCATTTGCCGAACAGCACGCGGTCGCCGACCTTGAGATCGATCGGGATCAGCTTGCCGGCTTCGTCACGGCCGCCCGGGCCGACCGCGGTGACTTCGCCCTGCGAGGGCTTTTCCTTGGCGCTGTCGGGAATAATGATGCCGCCCTTGGTCTTCTCTTCGGCATCGATACGCTTGACCACGACGCGGTCATGCAGCGGACGGAATGTGGATTTAGCCATGACATTTCCTCTTGGAGGCTTGGTTTCAGGTCTGGTTCATTGAGACTGGCGCGTAATGCCGGCTGGTCGACACCGCGGGGCAGGAGGCCCCACGCCTTTAGCAATCATGGTATTGGAGTGCTAATTGTGGGTCGGGGAATATGGCTTGGCGCCGATCCTGTCAAGCAAGAGGGTTTAAGGCCTTGGTGAGGCCAATATAGGATGCTCACTGGGAAACCAAATCGGAGCGGCGACGTATTTTAATGGACGTCATTGCTCCGGCTGACGTTTTGCGCTTGGCTGCATGACGGGTGCGGCCGGGAAATTGCTCGGGGGAATGCGATGATCGGGTTACGGAATGCGCGCGCGGTTGCCAACCTGGCGGCCGCCTCGGCGCTGTCGATATTCCTGGGGGCGTGCGGCAGCATGAGCCTGCCGTCGCTATCGTCGAACACCACGGCTGAACCGACGGAACCCGGGGTCGCCCCGGAAATGCCGGCGAGCATCCGGGCCGACGAAATCGTCGGCCGTTGGGGCCTCGCCTCGTTCCAGAATCCGACGGATCGCGCCCGCACCGAAAAGATGGCGAAGGACCAGTGCAGGCAACCCTACGTGATCGGCGCCGGCCAGTCCGGCGGCGTGGTCATGCATCTGGCCGACCAGGCGACGCCGCAGGAACTGCGGCTGAAGGGCAGCCCGAGCGGCAAGAATTACATCGGTCCGGCGGGGCCGACCCCCGGCGAGCAGGACCGCGAGATCGTCTCGTTCGACGGCCGCGTCCTGATCACCCGCTTCATCGACAAGGATGCCGCGACCCGCTACGGCAACATGGTCTATGTCCGCTGCGCGCCAAGGGCGTGATTCCCGACGTGTCATTCCGGGGCGATGCGCAGCATCGAACCCGGAATCTCGAGATTCCGGGTTCGCCTCTTCGAGGCGCCCCGGAATGACGGCGTAAACCAAGCGTTCCAATAAAAAAACGCCGGCATCGCGCCGGCGTTTCGTCGTTCGGAGGACGGTGCCGCCGGGAGTTGCCCCGACGCGTCCAAAATTCAGTCGAACAACGCGTCGATGTCGTCCTGGGAAGCGTGACCGACGTCGCCGTCCAGCTTCGGGCCGTTGAGCAGCTTGGCGTCGCCTTCGCGGTGATCGACGATCGGCGCCGCGTGGGCCTTGATGGCGTCGACGCCACCCCAGATTTCCATCATCACGGTGATGTGGCTTTCGATGAACTTCATCGCACCCATCACCTTGCTGATGCGCTGGCCGGTGAGATCCTGGAAGTTGCAGGCCTCGAAGATCGAGATCACGCGTTCCTGGATTTCCTCACTGAGCAGCTTCTGCTGGTCCGGCGAGGTGTTCTTGGACAGCGCGGTCGCAGCCTGATCGATCGCCTCGGTGGCTTCGAGAATCTGCTGGGTGGCCTGTTCGGTGCCGCCGACCACGGCGCCGAGCTCGCCATTGACCTTGGCCATTTCGCCGCCGTCGAAGCTCTTGCCGTGCAGGGTTGCGATTTCGCGCTTGGTGCGGTTGATGGCGTCGTGGATCAGGTCGAGCTCGACCTTGAGCTTTTCGCACTGCTCGATCTGGGCGCGATAGGTTTCCAGGAGCGTGTGGGCTTCGGCAACCTCGCGCGCGACCGACGCTTCGGCGGTTTCGGTCACCGCGGCGCGGCCGGTGCCGTTGGCCATCTGGGCGCGGATGGAGCGGAGCTCGGCCATGATCTCGCGATGCATCGGGCCGATGTCCTCGCCGTCGGCGGACATTGGGACTTCGCCCATAATGGCTTCTTCAATACGAAAACGCTTGCGACTGACCGACATGAGTTTTTTCCCACCCCTTCACTCCCAATGTTTTACGCAGATGCGATTTAACGTGAGGTTCACGCGCGGGAACAGGCCGCCGCGTCTTTGCCCGCCGCTGCACACCATCGATTAACCATCCGCGGCCTGCGTTCACTCAAAATAAACGCTACCGGACAAATCCGCGCGCGATTGACGACGTGGTGAATCGAAACGCCGTTTCCGTTTACCAAACCGATGCGGTTTTGATTTTAATTGATCGCGTGCAACGGCGGCGTTCAGACGCTCCCAAGAACTGAACAGTGACGAAACAGTACAGAGTACGTCGATGAAGAAAATGTCCCTTGCGCTGCTGGCCAGCGCGTCCTTCCTGGTTGCGGGTCCTCATCAAGCACTGGCGATCGATGTCGCGCCGCTTCCCGAACCTGCAATAGTCTACGCCAATCAGCCCGCGCCGCCGGCGCCGGTGCGGATGGCCTCCGCCGAACGCTCCAACATGGGCGGCGGCTTCATCGAATTCCTGTTCGGCGACGGACCGGGGCAAGGCAACCTGCAGCAGCCGATGTATCAGCAGCAGCCTGGATACGGCGCGCGGCGTTCGCTGCTGCCGCCGATGGACCCGCAGCAATCGATGCCGCAGCAGGAAGAAGCGGCCGATCCCGCGCAGCGTCCGTTCGATCCCAGATATGAAAAGCAGGTGGTCGAGTATCACGGCAAGGAAGGCGCCGGCACCATCGTCGTCGACACGCCGAACAAGTTCCTGTTCCTGGTGCAGGGCGACGGCAAGGCGTTGCGCTACGGCATCGGCGTCGGCCGGCCCGGCTTCACCTGGTCCGGCGTCAAGACGATCTCGGCCAAGAAGGAATGGCCGGCCTGGACGCCGCCGCCGGAAATGCTGGTGCGCCGTCCCGACCTGCCGCGGCACATGGAAGGCGGTCCGCAAAATCCGCTCGGCGCGCGCGCGATGTATCTGGGATCGTCGCTCTATCGCATCCACGGCTCCAACGAGCCCTGGACGATCGGCACCAACGTCTCGTCCGGCTGCATCCGGATGCGCAATGAAGACGTGATGGATCTCTACGGCCGCGTCGGCGTCGGCACCAAAGTCGTCGTCATCTGATTGCGGGGAACTCAATCAAAAACGGCCGCTCGATCGAGCGGCCGTTTTCTTTTTGAGGGATGAATCGGCTCAGGCGTAGTCAGAACCGCCGTCGTCATCAAACCCGTCGGAATCGTGATCCATGTCGTTGTCGTTGTCGTCGTCGTTCGACCCCTGGTCGAGCAGGCCGGCGCGCGAACTGGAGCCATCGTCGGCGCGCTGTCCGGAGGAACCGATGTCGTTGATCCCGGCATCCCGCGCCAGGTCGCTGCCCGATTGATCGCTCCACGGCTTCTGGCTGCCGCCAAGTCCGGTAGAATCGGCGAAGGCTTGATGGCCGCCGCCGCCCATCATCGAACGGATGCTGCCGAGCAGCAGCGATCCGCCGACCATGCCGGCCGCGGCCGCAGCCGCGGTTCCCAGGAACGAGCCGCCACCGCCGATCGGAGATTGAGGCGCGCCATAGGACTGACCGCCATAAGGCTGGCCGCCATAGGACTGGGACTGACCATACGGCGGCTGATTATATTGTCCGGGCGATTGCGACTGCTGCAACACCTGGCCGCTGTTCCATACCGGGCGGCTGCCCATATCGGGCGCGCGGACGTTGGGCACCGAACCATGCGGCGGCTGGCCTTGCCCGAAGATTGCGTCGCGCATCGAATCGAGGAAGCCGCCGGATTGACCTTGTCCGGATTGATTCTGTTCAGGCGAAAGCACCGCTTCCAATTCCTGGATGTGGGCATTGGCGCGCTTCAGCGCTTCGTCCTGCACCAGCGCCGTCTGCACCAGCGCGTACACGGAGTTGGGCGCCTTGCGCAGCCCCTGCATGATCGCGGACATGGCCTCGGGATCGCGCGGGGTGTTCTCCAGTTTGGCGAGCCGGTCGAAAAGATCGTCAATCAGTTGGCGTTCTTGCGGTGTCATGGCCTTCTCCCTCGCGTCGAATGGGTGTCGAAGCGCGCTGCAGATGTAGGCGGGCTTTGTGTTCGCAAGTAGTGGGAGGGTGGATTAAATTTCGGTATGCGACAAAACGGCCGCCCGGCTTTCCTCACCGATATTAATCCAGTGTAACATTATTCGCGGCCAGTAGCGCCGGGAAATCGGTGCCTGCCAGATACGTGTGTTCGGCTTCGCGCTGGGTGGTCAGGGCATCGAGGCTGACGAGGGTTTCATCGACGAAGCCGGGATGGCACATCACGAGGCCGCCCTCCGGCAAGCAATCGAGGAACTGGCGCATCAGCACGCCGAAATCCGGCTGGCCGGTGAAATCGTAGGCACCGGCGAAGGCGGGGTTGAAGGCGATGTTCGCGCGCGAAGCCTTCTTGCGAAATTGCGCACTCAGGACGTCGAGCACCAGCGCCTTGGGCGCGCCGAGCCGTTGTGCCAGCGGTTGCCGGCGTCCGCCCTGACGAACCCAGGCGCCGGGCGCGGCTTCCCTGACGGCTTGCAGAAATGCGTCGCGGATCTGCGGAAACAATTGCACATGCTGGTGGCCGTCGACGAAATCCGGGTCGCGGCCGAACAGATCCTTGAACGCCGTGAGCTGGACCATCAGCTCGGCATGGATGATCTCGGGATCGAGCCGCCGCAACAGGCCTGCGCGCAACATCTTCGGAAACGGCAGAAACATGCCGCCGTCGATCGGCCGGAAGTGCATCGTCAGCGGACGGAACGGGGCTGTCAGGGTCGCGTGCAGCCCGATCGCGCAGCGCGGACGGTCGGCGGCGACGCGCTGCAGTGCGGCGACCTCGTCACGGCCGATCGCGGCACCGACCACCATCGCCGATGTCGCATTGAGACGGCCGCGCGCGATCAGGTCGCGAATGCCGCGGTTGACGCCTTCGCTGAGACCGTAATCGTCGGCGCACAGCCAGATCCGGCGCGAAGGCGCGGCGTCGTTCATTCGGCGGCGGTCCGCTCGCCATCGCGTTCAGCCGGTTCGGCTTCAGCGCGCTTCTCGCTGTGTTCGGCAACGAAATAGATCGGACGCGCTTTCAACTCCGACAGGATCTTGCCGATATATTCGCCGACAATGCCGATCATGATGAGCTGCACGCCGCCGATGGTCATCAGGCCGATCACCAGCGAGGGATAGCCGGGAACCTGCTTTCCGGTGGTCCAGACCTCCCACAGGATGGAGAGGCCGAACAGGAAAGCCCCCGCCGCCAACACGACGCCGAGCAGGCTGGCAAACCGTAGCGGCGCCACCGAGAAAGAGGTCAGCCCTTCGATCGACAGGCCGACCAGCCGGCCCGCGCTGAATGTGGTGACGCCATGCGCGCGCGGCGCCGGCTCGTAGTCGACGCGGATCTGGCGGAAACCGATCCAGGTCGCGAGCCCCTTGAAGAACCGGTTGCGCTCGGGAAGCTGCTTCAGCGCGGCGGCTGCGCGCGGCGACAGCAGGCGGAAATCGCCGGCATCCTCGGGGATTTTCTGCCGCGCGCCCCAATTGATCAGCGCGTAGAAGCCGTGCACCGCAAGCCGGCGCAGGAACG
The DNA here is from genome assembly GCF_031202265.1 of Bradyrhizobium sp. Ash2021. Classification (NCBI taxonomy): domain Bacteria; kingdom Pseudomonadati; phylum Pseudomonadota; class Alphaproteobacteria; order Hyphomicrobiales; family Nitrobacteraceae; genus Bradyrhizobium; species Bradyrhizobium sp. Ash2021. The sequence goes on from NZ_CP100604.1 coordinate 2,063,670, forward strand.
ATTCATTGTCGCGATGTGCCTTCGCCGTATAGACGACGTCGTAACCGTCATCGATCCAGTGGCCGACGAGCCTCTCGACCAGGCTCGGCGGGTGCTGGCCGTCGCCGTCCATGAACAGGACCGCGCCGCGCCTTGCATGGTCGAGTCCCGCCATCAGCGCCGCTTCCTTGCCGAAATTGCGCGACAGCGACACCACCTGGACGTCGAGCGCATCCGCCGCGAGGCCGCGCGCAATGGCGAGCGTGGCGTCGGCGCTGCCGTCATCGACATAGACCACTTCGCAGACGAGGCGGTAACGGCCCCTCAGCGTTTTGGCGAGGCCGACCAGCCGCTCGTGCAACGGTGCGAGCCCTGCGGCCTCGTTGTACAGCGGCACGACGATCGACAGCCCTTGCGCCGCAGCATTGGCCGCGGTGGTCGACAGGCTAGAAACGTCCGTACCCAGCATCATCGGTCAGGTTCCAAAGTTCCCATGGCAGCATATGCTACTCGCCGCTTGCTGTCGCAACCATGAACGAAAACGCCTCACGGCCGCAGGAACGCCTCGAGTTTTGCGAACAGCGGGTTTTCGCGGTCGAGCACATAGTCGAGCGAAGCCACCGAAACCGTGTCGGCGCCATGCTGGCGAAGGAAGCTGCCGAGCGCGTAAATGTGCATCGGCGGGCAGTGCAGCGTCAGCATTCCGGAAGAGGTCGGTCCGCCGAACGGCGCGACCACGCCGAAACGATTATGCGCTTCGGTTAGCAGCGCGTCGTTGCAGCCGGCAAAACGGGTGCGGACCTCGCGGTACTTGCTGGCGCGGGCGCGGGCGGCGATGTGATCGAGGATGACGCGCGCGGTTTCGCGCGCTTCGCTCGACCAGTCGGCGTCCTTTGAGGCCACGAGGTTGGCCTGGCTGCGCAGGATGACGCCGTCGTCGAGCACCTTGAGACCATTGGCGGCGAGCGTCGCCCCGGTCGTGGTGATGTCGACGATCATCTCGGCGGTGCCGACCGCGGGCGCGCCTTCGGTGGCGCCGGCGCTCTCGACGATGCGGTAGTCGACCACGCCGTGGGCGGCAAAGAAGCTCCGGGTCAGGTTGATGTATTTGGTCGCCACCCGCATCCGCCGGTTATGCTGGGCGCGGAAGCCGGTGGTGACGTCGTCGAGATCGGCCATGGTGCGGACGTCGATCCAGGCCTGCGGTACCGCGACCACGACATTGGCGCTGCCGAAGCCCAGGGTGTCGATCAGCAGAACGCGCTCGTCGGCATCGGCGATGCTTTCGCGCACCAGATCCTCGCCGGTGACGCCGAGATGCACCATGCCGCGCGAAAGCTGGGAAGCGATCTCGCTCGCCGAGAGATAGGCGATCTCGACATGGTCGAGGCCCGCGATGGTGCCGCGATAGTCGCGCGCGCCGCGCGGTTTTGCCAGCGACAGCCCGGCGTGCGTAAAGAACGCCTCGGCGTTTTCCTGCAGGCGGCCTTTGGAGGGAACCGCGAGGACAAAGGGCGCGCTCATGACTGCTCCCCGCGCGCGGGCATGCCCAGCTGCGTCAAGGTTTCGACCCAGACCGAGAATCCGACCGCGGGGATCGGGGAGGCGGCGCCGAGCTGGGTCATCAATCCATCATAACGGCCGCCCGCCACCAGCGGCTCGAGGCCATTGCCCCTGGCGTGCAACTCGAACTCGAAGCCGGTGTAATAATCGAGGCCGCGCCCGAACGAGGTGGAAAAACGCGTCAGGCCGGTGTCGATGCCGCGCGCGGCCATGAAGCCGACGCGGCTTTCGAACTGATCGATCGCAGCAGTGATATCGAGCTTGGCGTCCTCGGCCAGCGCCCGCAATTGTGCGATCGAGTCATCGGGATCGCCTGCGATTGCAAGGAAGCGCTTGATGATCCCGAGCGCATCGCGCGGCAGCGCGCCGCCCTTCAAGGTCGATTGTTCGAGGAAGCGGTCGGCGATTTCGGCAACCGTGCGGCCGCCGACATTGGTGGTGCCGGCGATCGACATCAGGTCGGTGACCAGCGCCAGCGCCGCCTTGCGGTCGGAGCCGGCAAGGGCCGCCAGCACGCCCTCATATTCGTTGCGGCCGGGTGCGGTCGCCAGCGTCAGCCGCTCGATATCCTCGGCGAGACTGACCTTGCGGTTGAAATCCTTGATCAGCCGCCGCCGCCAGACCGGATAGAGCCCGAGCGCGTCGATCAGTGCGTTGAACAGCGCGACGTCGCCGGTGCGGATTTCGACATCCTTCAACCCAAAGGCGGTGGTCGCCTCCAGCGCCAGCGCCAGCATTTCCGCATCCGCCGCGGCGCGATCCTGCCGGCCGAAGGATTCGATGCCGGCCTGCAAGAACTCGCTCGGCTGGCCGCCGCGATAGCGGAACACTGCGCCGAGATAGCTGAAACCCTGGGGCTGCCCGGCCTGGCCGGAGGCCAGATAGTCCCGCGCCACCGGAATGGTGAGATCGGGACGAAGGCACAGCTCCTCGCCGCTGGGGTCGGTCGTCAGATAAAGGCTCTTGCGGATGTCCTCGCCGGAGAGATCGAGGAACGGCTCGGCCGGCTGCAGGATGGCGGGCTCGGCCCGGATGTAACCGGCCTGCGCAAAAGACAACAGCAGTGCGTCCGCCCATGCGGCGGACCCGGTGGCACCACTGACGGCGGCGGTCACGGTCATTTCGACGTCCAAGTAGTCCCGAAAATCGGGTTCCAGAGGGGTTGCGGTGGTTCCAAGGGCTCGGCTGGCGCAGCCCTTAGCACGGCCAAAGCGGGGTTTCGACAGCGATTGGCCAAGTGGCCTAATGCCAGTGGCTTAATGACCGGGTGCGTTAACGATTTTAGCCGGATTTGGCTAGCCCGATCCGCCCCAGTCGCCACGCGCCGCCTGTACCAGTGCCAGCGCCGCGACGCCGGCGGTGTCGGCCCGCAGGATCCGTGGTCCCAGCGCAAGCCTCAAGGTTTGCGGCTGCCGCAACAACAGCGCGCGCTCCTCCTCGGCAAATCCGCCCTCGGGGCCGATCAGGACGTCGATCCCGGCCGCGGCCGCGGCTCCCTGCAGCGCCTGCAACGGATTTTCGACCTCGGCGGCCTCGTCGCAAAACACCAGCAGCCGCGTGCTCTCGCGCTGGCTCAGGAAGCGATCGAAGGGCACGGGCTCGGCGACCTCGGCCAGGCTCAGGATGCCGCATTGCTCGGCGGCTTCGATGACATTGGCGCGCATCCGCTCGCCATTGACCCGTGAGACCTGGGTGAATCGCGTCAAAACCGGCTGCAGCGACGACGCACCCATTTCGACCGCCTTCTGCACCATGTAGTCGAGCCGCGCATGTTTCAGCGGCGCGAACACATAGGCGATGTCGGGCAGGCGATCCTGCGGCCGGGTTTGGGCTGTGATCGTCAGGCTGTCCGGCCGTTTGCGGCCCGCAATCTCGGCCTGCCACTCGCCGTCGCGTCCGTTGAAAACCAGGATCGATTCGCCGGCGGAAAGCCGCAGCACGTTGCCCAGATAGTTGCTCTGGTTCCGCTCGAGCGTGACCGATTGCCCCGGGCTCAAGGGGGCATCGACGAACAAACGGGGGGCGCGAAAGTCGAGTTCAGGCATTTGCGAGGTCCAATCCGTGCCGCCTTCTAGGTGTAAAACGCCGTTATTCGGAAATCCTGCTTCGATCCGCAAGACCGCTGGGGCTTTGATGATCCGCCACTTGATTGTGCCTCTGACCCCTGCCGCTGTCGCCCTTCAAGCGGGTCAGGTTTTCGCGCGGGGCGCATTTGCCGCTCCGCTGCCCGGTCAGGACGATTCGCCCGCGGCGGCAATGACAGCGCGCCCGATTCGGCCGCCTTCGGCGTCGACCAACAGGCCGGGGCCCGAAAGTCGAGTTCAGGCGGCGCTAATGGCCCGATCGGCGCCGCTTTTAGCCTAAAGCGTTAGAATCCAGAGGCGATTTTTGACCGCAGCGCGGCCCTGCGCCGCGCTGTTGCCCAATTCGACGGGTTGTTAAGGGGCCCCAGCAATCGTAAAATGCTTTATCGCAAGTCGTGCTTCGATCGAAAGACGTTGGGGCCCGCTGGACCTTGCCGGAGAAACACCCGTGATCATCCGTCGCCTGATTGTGCCGCTGACCTTAGCCGTGACCATCCATGCTGGTCAGGCCTTCGCGCAGGGCGCGTTCCCGGCGCCGCTGCCCAATCAATCCGTCCAGCCCAACGATCCCGCATTTCCGCCGGTTAACGGCGCAGCGCCATCGGCCTCCATCGGCGCTACGCCGTCCGCATTTCCCTCCGGCGGAGCCGCGCCGATCTCCGGCTCGGCGTTCGAGCGCGGACCGGCGCCGCCATCCGGCGGTGCGGCGGACGCTTGCATGAAAGGGTTCATTCCCCTGCGCGAAGAGGCGGAGAAGCGCGGCAAGCTGATCAAGGCCGCGAGCGAGCGGCATGCGCCACCGGATGAGGCCTGCAAGCTGATCGGAAATTTCGGCCAGTCCGAAATCAAGATGATCAAATACATCGAAGCCAACTCGGCCAAATGCGGAATTCCGCCGCAGATCGGCGATCAGCTCAAGGCCGGCCACAAGAACACCGAAGGAATGCTGAAGAAGGTCTGCGCGGTGGCGCAGCAGGCGCAGACGCGTGGGCCGGCCGCGCCGAGCCTGAGCGAAGTGCTCGGCTCCTCGGCGTCGGCTCCGGAAGCGACGCCGACGCAAAAGGGCGGCAGCACGTTCGATACGCTGAACGGCAACGTTCTCACGCGATGACCTGTCCAAGATGAGCGACGCCACCGCCCGCGTCGCCGATGCGACCGGCAACTGGGTCGACACCCGCGCGCCGTCGTGGTCGCGGCCCTATTTGCGGCTCTCGCGTTTCGACCGGCCGATCGGATCGTGGCTGCTGTTGATGCCATGCTGGTGGTCGGCGGCGCTGGCTGCCGACGTCTCGCGCGCAATCGGCCAACTGCCCCTCGTCGTCGTGCTGTTCTTCATCGGCGCCTTTGTGATGCGCGGGGCGGGGTGCACCTGGAACGACATCACCGATCGCGATCTCGATGCAAAAGTCGAGCGGACGCGGTCGCGGCCGATACCGGCTGGCCAGGTGAGCGTGCCGCAGGCGCTCGCCTTCCTGGTGCTGCAGGCGCTGATCGGGCTGCTCGTGCTGCTGCAATTCAACCGCTTCGCGGTCATGACCGGCATCGCCTCGCTGATCATCGTCGCGGTCTATCCCTTCATGAAGCGCATCACCTGGTGGCCGCAGGTCGTGCTTGGGCTGGCCTTCTCCTGGGGCGCGCTGATGGGATTTGCCGTCATCCTCGGACGGATCGACCTGACCGCGCTCGCGCTCTATGCCGGCTCGATCGCCTGGGTGATCGGCTACGACACCATCTACGCGCATCAGGACGCCGAGGACGACGCGCTGATCGGCATCAAATCCACCGCGCGCCTGTTCGGCGCGCGCACCCATCGGGCGCTGGCAGTGTTCTACACGCTCGCGGTCGCGCTGATCGGCATTGCGCTGGTGCTGGCGGGGGCGCGATGGCCGGCATGGATCGGGCTTGCCGCGTTCGCGGCGCATCTGGTCTGGCAGATCAGGCGATTGGAGATCAGCGATCCCGCGCTATGCCTGCGGATCTTCAAATCCAACCGCGACGCGGGGCTGCTGCTGTTTGCGGGATTGCTGGTGGATGCGGTGATGCGGGCGAGCGTGTAAAGCGTTCATACGCCCCGTCCACCATCTAACCAGAAGGTTCACTCACATACTGGGGGCACGCGGCAGCTCTGGCCTTACGTCCGCTTTCAGCGACACAGCGGACATGACCGGATTTGCTGCTGGCTCGACCCGGTCGCGAATAACCCAAAACGGTCATTGGCTGGATCGCTTCTGACGCGGGTACGCACTTGACAGGCGCTCGCAGACATCCATATACCATCCATGTAGATGGTGAATGGATGGTAACAATCATGGCTGACAATGTCCACGAACTCCGACCAAAGCCCGCTGACACCGAGAAAATCACGATCAATCTTGGTTATGTCGATCTTGGTCACGTCGATTTAATGGTGCAGGAAGGGTTCTACTCGAACCGTACCGACTTCATTCGGACCGCAATCCGCAACCAGCTCGAACGCCACGCAGACGTGGTCAAGCAGTCCACGGCACGAAAAAGTCTGGACCTCGGTCTGCGGAACTACAGCCGCGAGGATCTCGAAGCGGCGCGGCGAGCCGGCGAGAAGCTGCACATCAATGTTCTAGGCCTTGCCACTATCGCCCAAGACGTCACACCCGAGCTTGCTCGAGCGACGATTGCCTCAATCTCCGTGCTGGGAGCTTTGCATGCCAGTCCGGCGGTCAAGGCCGCTCTCGCCGACAGGACGCGGTGAAGGCGATGCTAAAACAGGACATAGTTCGCGAAGCCACACGCCTCACGCGCGCGGGCCAACTCGTCGAGGCCACCGCACTCCTTCAGCGCATGCTTCGCGGTGAGAGCGCACCAGAGGCGACATCGCGCACCACCGGTGGCATCGCTCTTACAGGACGCGAGCCGCCAATCATTGACGCGAAGGCCAATACTATTGAGGAGACAGATAGTGCGCACTTAGCGCGGGTCACAACCGCTCAACCGCGCATGCTCGGCGCGTTGCTCGATCGCACAAAGGAGCGCTCCGGGCTCGGAATGCGAAGTGTGATTAAGCGCGCCCCGCTGTCCACGCGGGACATCGTGCCGGAGGGCGCAAGGTTCATCGACGGTACCTACAGCAATCCTGCGGGAAGCCGTGCCTACAGGCTCTTCATCCCCAGCCGTTATCAGGGGGAACCGCTTCCTTTGGTCGTCATGCTACACGGCTGCACCCAGTCGCCAGATGATTTCGCCGCCGGTACGAGGATGAATTTTATCGCAGAAGAACAAACTTGCTTTGTGGTCTATCCTGCACAGCGCAGCGAGGCAAACCAGGCGAAATGCTGGAACTGGTTTCGCACAGCCGACCAGCAGCGGGGCAGAGGTGAACCTTCGCTTATCGCGGGCATCACTCGCCGAATCATGCGCGACTATTCGGTTGACCCAAAACGCGTCTACGTTGGTGGACTGTCGGCCGGAGCGGCCGCTGCTGCTATCATGGGAGCAACGTACAACGATCTGTACGCGGCAATCGGCGTACATTCTGGCCTCGCCTGTGGGGCCGCCATTGACCTTCCCTCTGCGTTTGTCGCCATGCGACAAGGTGGCGGGTCCGATGACAGGGTAATTCTAGGTGACGGGCCACCTGTCCCGACCATTGTTTTTCACGGTGATCGCGACATCACAGTGCATCCAAACAACGGCGATCATATTCTTGAGCAGTCTATGAGAACAACGAACACGCAAAAGAAGGTGCATCGCGGGCGGGTACCCGGAGGACACGCCTTTACCCGCACGATCCATACCGATGCGAGCGGACGCGGAATTTTTGAGCACTGGAACATCCATGGAGCTGGACACGCGTGGTCGGGAGGCAGCCCTGCTGGCTCTTACACTGATCCGCGAGGACCGGACGCCACGAGGGAAATGCTGCGTTTCTTCCTCGATCATTCGCTCCCACAGCAGGCAGGTTAGAGTTCGTCCGTTCGTGGCACATCGCGTCATTTCACGGCGGCGCAATTATTCGGTCGCTTTCGGTGCGAATCGGACATCCGCAAGCCGCGCTTGCAGAAACCTGATTTGCTCGCCTCAATCTCGCGCGATGATCTCGCGCTCGCCCTGATAATTGTTGTCCGGATTTGCCGCTGGCTCGACCCCGGTCGCGAATGACCCATAAGAGACGTCGGGAACTTGCTACGCTGCCGTCCTGTTTTTGATTTAGATCAACGTAAGCAGCCTCATCGACCGTCAACGGCCGCCTACCAGCAGCGCGGGAGAAGCCGCTGCAGCACGCGAGAAAGGCCACCATTCGCGGACGTATGGAACCATTCGAAACCGTGACGCGTTGAACGACCCTACCCGCGTAATGTTCCGCGGGCCGCACAAGACGTTGTCGCGGTCGCGGCTGGCCGGAGGCACCGCTGTGTCGCCAACCCTTCGCTTGTCAGTAGGCTCACACCTCGCGGCGATCGCGGTCGGCGCTGTTGCCGCGGCAGCATATCTGACTGTCTATTCGAACAACCCGCAATCGCTTGCAGACTACATCTCAGCAATCTGCGCGAAGCCTTTTGGTTCCGCGCCTGCCGCGGAGGCTCCGTACCTCGCCGAGAATGTCAGCGCGATGACAAAGATGATGATCGACATGGGTATCAGGCCGTCGGGCGATGTCGATACCGACTTTGTGGCGATGATGGTGCCCCACCATCAGGGTGCGATTGAGATGGCGCAGGCCGAACTCCGTTACGGACGCAATGAGCCACTCCGGCGCATGGCTCAGGAAATCATCGTCACCCAGCTGCAAGAGATCACTGCGATGCGGTTGTCGCTGGGCCAAGCACTGCCGCCGTCGGTACCGTCGCCTGATCAAATCCCGCCCGCGGCAATGAGCGATTCGAAAATCGAGTAATGCACAACATCTGGTAAAGGAGCAGTGATATGGGACGCAGCTCAATTGTGGTCGTTCTGTTGCTCACGACAGCTCTTATCGGTGCCCGCTACGCCGTCGCCGGTCAGGCGCCGTCCGCCGCTTCCGATCCCGACATTCCCATCAGCCATCAAGATCGCGTCTACTCCGCTGAACAGTACTCGAACACCGTCTCCGTCACCGATCCCGTCGACAACAAGCTCGTTGGCACCATCCGTCTCGGCGATCCGCTGCCGGCCAATCTCAGTCCGCTCTATAAGGGCCAGCTGTTGGTGCACGGCATGGGGTTTTCGCCCGATCATCGCACCATTGCCGTTGTCGCCATCGGCTCGAATGCGGTGATCTTCATCGATACCGCGACCAATAGTGTAAAGCACATAACTTATGTTGGGCGCTCTCCGCACGAACCGTTCTTTACCATGGATGGCAGTGAGGTTTGGGTCGTCGTCCGCGGCGAGAACTACGTCTCCGTACTGGACGGCACAACTTACGAGGAGAAGACACGGATTACCGTTCCCAACGGTCCGGGCATGACGATCTTCTCCCCCGACGGCAAATACGGCTATGTCTGCTCATCCTTTACACCAGAGACCGAAGTCATCACCGTTGCCGATCACAAAATCGTCGGCAGGGTTCCGCAAGCCAGCCCGTTCTGTCCCAACATCGCCGCAACGCCGGACAGCAAGCAGGTCTGGTTTACCCTGAAAGACACCGGCAAGACCCAAGTGTTCGATGGGCAACCGCCATTCGCGCTCTTGAAGACCCTCGACACCGGTCCGATCACCAACCACGTCAATATCGTGCGCAATGCCAACGGCATGTTCGCCTATGTCACTATCGGCGGACTCAACGAAATTAAGGTGTTCCGCACTGACAATTTTGAGCAGGTCGCGACCATTCCGGTGGGTAAGTTACCGCACGGTATCTGGCCATCCGGGGACGGCACGCGAGTCTATGTCGGCCTCGAGAACGAGGATAAGGTAGCCGCAATTGATACACTAAAGAACGAAGTGATCGCGACTAGTCCGATCGGCCAAGCTCCGCAAGCCCTCGTATACGTGCCCGATGCCGTGCCTGCGGTGAGCGGCACCCTCAACGCGGCAATGACCAGAATGATGGTCATCCCCGAAGGTCTCGGAACCAACAACCTGCAGCCACTCGGCGTGGCTGGCCAATCGGCGCAGCTGTGGCTCGCGCTGCCGGGAGCAAACAAAGAGGAGAAAGCGCCCACCAGCGTTTCGCTGTCGGATCAGGGCTTGGTGCAAGTATTAGAGGCCGCGGTCACCGGGCTCGAGCCAGGAAAGCCATATCTGCTTGCGCTGGCGAGTGAGCCGTCGGGGACCGGCGTTCTCGAACCACTGCAAGGATTCATGACCAACCCCGCGGGCGCAGCCGTTGTTAATGCAATCGGACCAATCCGCCAGTTAGTGCGTGGCGAGGACAAGATCCCGCGTCGCTACCTGGTGATCCTTCCCGGCACTCCCGATAACCACGGTGCTGCCGTTCAAGTCCAAACGGAATGAAGGGATTCTGACGCTGCACGATGACATGATTTGCTGCAGTTCGGCGCAGTCCCGAGCCTCGGAGAAGGCGATGCGACGAGGCGATTTCCAGCAAAGGGTTATCCGCCGCTAAACCGAATGAGGGAGATGCGACAATGAAGAAAAGCACGCCGATCAGTCTGGTTATTTCAGTGTCGATCGCCGTCTTGGCGGCCGGTGTCGCGATTTCCGCGCAGGACAAATACACTGTGCAAGTGCCGAATGGGCTCGCGTTCTCTGAGTTCAGGGGATACGAGGACTGGCCGGTGATCGCGATCAGTGAGAACGAAGGCGTAATTGCTGCGATCGTTGGCAATCCGGTGATGATCGACGCCTATAGGCAGGGCGTGCCCGACATTGGCAAGCCTTTCCCAGACGGCGCAAAGATGGCGAAAATTCATTGGAACCCGAAAAAACAAGAGGCGTACCCCGGTCAGCCAACGGTGCCAGGTACCCAGCATGACGTTGATTTCATGGTGAAGGACAGCAAGAGGTTCGCGGACAGCGGCGGATGGGGATGGGGTGCGTTCGACTATGACGCGGCGTCCGATACGTTTAAGCCCGCCACCGTGGCGGACAATCCGCCCCAGGAAAACGACGCGAAGTGCGGGTTCGCGTGCCACACGGTGGTGCAGAACCGCGACTACGTATTCACGGAGTATGGAAAGAGGTGAGTATCGGATAGTGTTGACGGACGGTCGTGACGACTGCGCCGAACAGTGGTTGATGTCCGCACATGGCACATCGCGTCATTTCGCGGCGATGCAATAATTCGGTCGCTTTCGGTGCGAATCGGAAATCAGCGAGCCGCGCTTGCAGAAGCCTGATTTACCCGCCCTAATCCCGCGCGATGATCTCGCGCTCGCCCTGATGGATATTCGCAGGGTTGAGCAGGTCGCCGCCGCGGCGCCGCACCAGAAATTTCGGACGCCGCGCGCGGATCGCGTTGTGACGCCGGCGCCGGACCGCCGGTTCGCTCGGCTGGTCTTCCGGCAATTGCGGCAGCTGGAAGATGTCGCTCCACATCTGCCAGGCGGAAGTAATCTCCTCGCGGTCGGAGCTCACGCCGAGTGGGATGTTCAATGACGGGTCGCGATGGACCAGCACCAGCATCTGCGCGTCGTCGAGGCCGCGCAAGGCAACACCGAGAAAGTCGCTGACGCGAACGTTGACGGCCATCTGCATGCCCTGGACGGCACGGTGCAGCACGACGCGTTCGCGGTGAAGTTCGATTCTCCGCACGCCGCCGTCTGCGCGGGTATCCTGCGCATGGAAGCTGAGCGGAAGAGAAAGAGGGTCGAGCCGCATGACACGGCTCGACCCGGCGGGATTGATCCCGCTTGTTGATGTTTGACGCCTCACGGCTTTAGTCTCCCCGCCAGGATTATGTTCCCGGTCGATAGCTGAGACCTTAGCGGAGCTGTTTCCGTTTCGCCTTAAAAAGACTGGTTAACCCGCCGTGACCTGCCCTTCATCCGCTCGCATGATTGACAAGACCTTGGCTCACATGATTGACGAGACCTTGCTTGATTATCGAAATTGTTTGGCTTTTCCGGCCGCAAAATGCTTGAAATCCCTGTGAATCAGGCACATCTGGTGGGCCTGCTGATCTGCGTTCCCGCCCGCTTCAATGTCAGGGATTTTGTTTGTGAACTCTTCACCATCCAAGGCTTCACCATCCAAGGCTTCACCATCCAAGGCTTCGCCGCGTTCGTCGAAAGACGCGACCTCCGACCTGTTCGACCAATCCGCGCTCTCGACGCTGGCGCAGCGCCTCGTCGAGGCCGCCAGGCGCGCGGGCGCTGACGCCGCCGACGCGGTGGCGGTGCGCGGCGTGTCGCAGGGCGTCGAAGTGCGCGACGGGCGCGTCGAGGAGTCCGAGCGTTCCGAAGGCGACGATGTCGGATTGCGCGTGCTGGTCGGCAAGCGCCAGGCGGTGGTTTCGACCAACGACATCAGCGGCGATGGCGTCGCCAAGCTCGCCGAGCGCGCGGTGGCGATGGCGCGCGTTGCGCCCGACGACAAATATGTCGGCCTCGCCGATCCGTCGCTGTTGGCGCGCGAATTTCCCGATCTCGATTTGCTCGACCGCAAGGTCCCGTCGACGTCGGAACTCGAGCGCCGCGCCATGGAGGCGGAAGCCGCAGGCCTCGCGGTCAAGGGCGTCAGCAAATCCGGCGGCGCGTCCGCCTCGAGCGGTATCGGTGGCATGGTGCTGGTGACCTCCACCGGTTTCCACGGCTCTTATCTGCGCTCGAGCCAGGGCATCTCGATGACCGCGATTTCCGGCGACGGCACCGGCATGGAGCGCGACTACGATTTCACGTCGGCGCCGCATGCCTCCGATCTCGCCTCGCCTGAAAGCGTCGGCCGCAGGGCGGGCGAACGCACGGTTGCAAGGTCCAATCCGCGCAAGGTCGAGACCTGCAAGGTGCCCGTGGTGTTCGATCCGAGGGTCGCGGGATCGCTGGTCGGCCATCTCGTCGGCGCGGTCAACGGCGCATCGATCGCGCGCAAGACCAGTTTCCTGAAAGACCGGCTGGGCGAGCAGTTGTTTGCCGGCAACATCCGCATCATCGACGATCCCCTGCGGGTGCGCGGCCTGCGTTCGCAGACCTTCGACGTCGAGGGCGTCAAGGTCAAGAAGCTCGCGATCATCGATGACGGCGTGCTGACCACCTGGCTCCTGGATTCCGCAACCGCCCGCGAGCTCGGCATGGTCACGACCGGGCACGCCCATCGCGGCGTATCGTCGTCGCCGTCGCCGTCTTCCTATAATCTGCATCTCGAAGCGGGCGAGCTGACGCCGAAACAGCTGATCTCCGATATTAAACAGGGATTTTACGTCACCGATCTGATCGGCTCGGGCGTCAATGGCGTCACCGGCGACTACAGCCGCGGCGCGTCCGGCTTCTGGATCGAGAACGGCGAGATCACCTATCCCGTCAGCGAAGTGACGATCGCGGGCCATCTGCTGCCGATGTTCAAATCGCTGGTCCCGGCCAACGATCTGGAATTCCGCTACGGCGTCAATGCGCCGACGCTGCGCATCGAGGGTTTGACGCTTGGCGGACGCTGACACGATCGACAACACCAGCGCACGCGATGCCGCCCTGCTGACCGACACCGTGCGGGAGGCGGGCGCGCTGGCGCTGTCGCTGTTTCGCACCGAGTTGAAGAACTGGACCAAGGGCGTCTCGTCGCCGGTCTCCGAGGCCGATATCGCCGTCAACGATCTGCTTGAACGCAGGCTGCGCGCGGCGACGCCGGACTATGGCTGGCTGTCGGAAGAAAGCGTCGACGACGAGCAGCGTCTCGGCAAGCCGCTGGTCTGGATCGTCGATCCCATCGACGGCACCCGCGGCTATCTCGCGGGCCGCGAAGACTGGTGCGTCAGCGTGGCGCTGGTGGCGGGCGCAACACCGGTGCTGGCGGCGGTGTTCGCGCCGGTCGGCGAAGAGTTTTTCTTTGCCGCGCGCGGGCAGGGCGCGACGCTCAACGACGTTGCGGTGTCGGCGACCGCCGGCACCGAGCTGGATTTTTCCCGCATGGCCGGCCCCAAACCGCTGGTGCAGCGGCTGAGCCCGTCTGCGGAAGAAATCACGCTGTTTCCGCGAATCGGTTCATTGGCGCTGCGGCTGTGCCGGGTCGCGCAGGGCAGCCTCGATGCCGCTTTTGCGGGCGGCCAGAGCCGCGACTGGGACCTTGCGGCGGCCAATTTGATCGTGCAGGAAGCGAATGGTAGGATGACGGCGCTCTCGGGGGACACGATCGAGTACAATCGCCGGGAGGTGGCGCACGGGGTGCTGGTGGCAGCGGGACACGATCGTCATGCACGCATTGTCGAGCATTTTCGAAACCGTCCGTTGCCCTGAACACGTCCGACACGCGCCTGAAATCCTTTACTCACGACCAGTGCTGCTTGCCGGGCATCTCGTTTAGGAAAGACCATCATGCCAGATAGTGCCCAGCCGCAATTGCTTCACCTCGTCATCGGCGGCGAGTTGACCGATCTCGAACACACGACGTTCAAGGATCTCGATCAGGTCGAAATCGTCGGCGTCTACCCCAATTACGCTTCGGCTCATGCGGCCTGGAAGGCGAAGGCGCAGCAGACCGTGGACAATGCCCACATGCGCTATTTCGTGGTCCACCTCCACCGGTTGCTGGATCCGGGTCAAGAAGCAAAGCCCTCCCGTTGAAAAGATTAGTTCGCGATTTGCTGCGCAGCAGCTGGGTTCAGCGCGCGCTGGGTTTCCTCGCGGCCGAATATCTGCGGCTGGTCTGGCTGACCAACCGGTTCAGCTACGACCCGGTCGATGTCTATGAGCAGGTCGAGCCGCTCATGCCGGCGATCCTCGCGTTCTGGCATGGCCAACACTTCATGACGCCGTTTATCAAGACCAAGGAGTCCTACCGGGCAAAGGTGCTGATCTCGCGGCATCGCGACGGCGAATTCAACGCGATCGCCGCGGAACGGCTCGGCATTCGCACGATCCGGGGCTCCGGCGATCATGGCGGGGCCTTTCACCGCAAGGGTGGCGTCGGCGCCTTCAGGGAGATGGTGCTGGCGCTGGAGGAGGGCTGGAATGTAGCGACCACCGCCGACGTGCCGAAGCGCGCGCGGGTCGTGGGCCTCGGCCTGATCATGCTGGCGCGGGAGTCCGGACGGCCGATCCTGCCGTTTGCGATGGTCACCAGCCGGTTCCTCCGGCTGAAAAACTGGGACTCGTCTACCATCAATTTGCCATTCGGGCGCGGCGCAGTGGTAGGTATTGATGCCGTATACGTGCCGCCTGACGCCGACGCCGAGACCATGGAAAAACTGCGGCTGCAGGTGGAAACTTACCTGAACGAAGCGACCCGCCGCGCCTATGCAGCCGTCGGGCGTCCGGAGGCAGCGCTTGGCTAATTCGCTACCGATGACGTTGCGCGTCTACCGGAAACTGTCGTTCGCGGTGGTGCCGCTGGCGCCTGCGCTGATCAAGCGGCGGCTCAAGCTCGGCAAGGAAGATCCGGCGCGGGTCGGCGAACGGCGCGGCATGAGCGACGACGTCCGGCCGCACGGACCGCTGGTCTGGATTCACGGCGCCAGCGTCGGCGAGGTGCTGGCCGCAGCCGCCCTGATCGAGAAGCTGCGGGCGCTGAATCTCCGCATCCTCCTGACCTCCGGTACGGTGACGTCGGCGGCGATCGTCGCCAAGCGGTTTCCCCCCGACGTCATCCATCAATATGTGCCCTACGACGCGCCGCGCTATGTCGCGCGGTTTCTCGACCACTGGCGCCCGTCGCTGGCGCTGTTCATCGAATCGGACCTGTGGCCGAACCTGATCCTGGCGAGCGCGGCGCGGCGGCTGCCGATGGTCTTGATCAACGGGCGGATGTCGCAGCGCTCGTTTCCGCGCTGGCGCCGGGTCTCGAACACGATTTCGGCGCTGCTCGGCCGGTTCGATGTCTGCCTGGCGCAGTCGCAACTCGATGCGGATCGCTTTTCGGCGCTGGGCAGCCGCAACGTCGTGACCACCGGAAATCTGAAGCTGGATGTTCCGGCTCCGCCGGCCGATCCGGCAAAGCTCGAGCGGCTGATGGCGATGACACGCGGCCGCCCGATCGTGGTCGCCGCATCCACGCATCCCGGCGAGGAAGAGATTCTGGCGGAGACGCACAAGACGCTGGCCGGCTTCTTTCCGGGATTGTTGACCGTGATCGTGCCGCGCCATGCCGATCGCGGCGAGGCCGTCGCCCGCACTATCGAGGCTTTGGGCCTGCACGCAAGCTTGCGTTCGCGCGAGCAATTGCCGACGGCGGCGACCGATATCTATGTCGCCGATACCATGGGCGAACTGGGCCTGTTCTACCGGCTGGCGCCGATCGTGTTCATGGGCGGGTCGCTGATCGAACATGGCGGGCAAAATCCGATCGAGGCGGTCAAGCTCGGCGCGGCGATCGTTCATGGCCCGCATGTCTTCAATTTCACCGATGTCTACGAAGCGCTCGATGCGGCCGGCGGCGCGCGACGGGCTGATAGCCAGGAGGCGCTGGTGAAACAGCTCGGCCAGCTGCTGGCCGATCCCAAGGCGCGCGAAGCATCGCTGGCGGCCTCCGAGCGCGTGGTCGAACAGCTCGGCGGCGCGCTAGAACGCACGCTTGCGGCGCTCGAGCCCTATCTGTTGCAGCTGCGGCTCGAAATGGGAGCCGCGAATGCGTGAGCCGGGCTTCTGGCACGGCCCGCCTTCCTGGAAATCGCATCTATTGAGGCCGCTCGGCGCGCTCTATGGCGCCATCGCCGCCAAACGCCTGCAGCGCGATGGTCTCGATGCCGGCATTCCCGTGCTCTGCGTCGGCAATTATCATGTCGGCGGCGCCGGCAAGACGCCGACGGTGCTGGCGCTGGCCGGACTGCTGCGCGATCTCGGCGAGACGCCGGTCGTGCTCAGCCGCGGCTATGGCGGCAAATTGCGCGGCCCGGTCAGGGTCGATCCCGTCAGGCATGCGGCCAGCGACGTCGGCGACGAGCCGCTGATGATGGCCGCCGCCCTGCCGGTGGTGGTCTCGCGCGAGCGTGCCGACGGCGTGCCGCTGGCGCGCGCGCAAGGCGCTTCCGTGATCCTGATGGATGATGGGTTCCAGAACCCGTCGGTGGCCAAGGACGTCTCCCTGATCGTGATCGACAGCGACCGCGGCCTCGGCAACGGCCGCGTGCTTCCGGCCGGCCCCTTGCGCGCGCCGCTGCGGCCGCAATTGGCGCGCACCGATGCGCTGGTCATTGTCGGCCAGGGCGCCGCTGCCGAGGCGGTGGCGTCCGAACTCACGGCGCGCGGAAAGCCGGTGCTGCGCGCGCGTCTAAAACCCGATGACGCGTCGGTCGCGTCGCTTCGCGGCAAGCGCGTGCTGGCCTTTGCCGGCATCGGCGATCCCGCCCGCTTCTTCGCAACCTTGCGCGCCAGCGGGATCGAACCGGTCAGGCAGCGCGCCTTCGCCGATCACCATTCGTTTTCGCAAGGCGAGATCGAGGCGCTGATCGCGGAGGCCAAACGCGACACCCTGACGCCGGTGACGACGCAAAAGGATTTTGCGCGGCTGCAGACAAATGGCGAAGTGCCCGGCTGGGCGCGCGCGATCGTGCCGTTCGCGGTGACGCTGGAGTTCGACGACGCGGCGCTGTTGCGGAAGTTCGTGACGGAGCGGCTGTTTCAGGCGCGCGACAGGAAATTTCGCGATTGATACGTTCACAGTCGTCGTCCCGGCCTTGAGCCGGGACCCATAACCACCGCTGTTAATAACTGAGAACAGCTGGCGCATCAGCTTGGCATAACCACGACGACCTGTGACTATGGGTCCCGGCTCCTTGTGCGCAATTGCGCACTGGGCCGGGACGACAAAAATCACGCCTTCAACGCGCCGGGAAAATGCCGCTGCAGCACGGCAGAGGGAACAGCATAGGCTTCCTGCAAATCGACGCTCCAGTATTTCAGTTCGTCGAGCGGGATCCGCGTGTCGGTGATCGCGCAGCGCACATAGGTTCCCGGCGAGATCACGCGGAAATCGCCGTCCAGATATTGCACCTGCGCTTCGCCACTGCCCGAGGGACCGAATTTATTCAGCACCGTTTAATTCTCCGATAGGCCCGGCCCGTTCGGGAGGCCTTAAGTGTATTTTCGAGATTCGATCTATCATAAATAGGTCGTAGTGTCCGCCCCCGAAACCCACCTACTTGTGATGATTTTGTGCCCCTTTCGCATGATAGCCTTGCGCCCATGGTTCGCTGCGTTTCCAGCGCGATCAAGATCCGGCCAGACCCGATGCGCCCTCGGTCAGCAACCGCATTCCTGACGCATTTTATACTGGCCATTGTCTCGGCCGTTGCCTCGACCTTTGCGCTGGCTTTCGCCGCGGATGCGGCGGCATTGCCCGCGCCGCATCAGGTCGACATCCCCGCGGCCAATCTGACCCTGCACGCCCAGCTCTACAAGCCGGACGGCGACGGGCCGTTTCCCACCGTGATCGCGCTGCATGGCTGCGGCGGATTGGGCGGACATTCCGAGCCGGTGCTGCCGCGCTACCGCGACTGGTCGGAACAATTGTTGAAGACCGGTCATGCGGTGCTGCTGCCGGACAGCTACGGCTCGCGCGAGCTCGGCCCGCAATGCCGGGTCAACGAGCGGCACGTGCGCGCACGCCGCGAGCGGGTCGCCGACATCACGGCGGCGCGGCAATGGCTGGCGCAGCAGCCCTGGGCCGCGCATGACCGCATCAGCCTGATCGGATGGGCCAATGGCGCCAGCGCGTTATTGTGGGCGGTGCGGCCGCAGTCGTCGCGTGGCACCGCGCCGGAATTCCGGTCGGCGATCGCATTCTATCCGGACTGCCGCAGTTCCTCCGGGCTCGGCTGGAGCGCGCGGGTGCCGACGCTGCTCCTGATCGGGGCCAAGGACGACATCAGTTCGCCGTCGGCCTGCCGCCAGATGGTCGACGGTGCGCGCGGCCGCACCGCGCTGACGCGGATCGAAGTCTATCCCGGCGCCGCCCATGATTTCGACCGCGCCAATCTGCCGCTGCATGCGGTCGGCGGCAACGCCGACGCCGCGGTGCCGGAGCACGGCCATGTCGGCACCGACACGGATGCGCGCGCCGACTCGCAAAAGCGCGTCGCGGAGTGGCTGGCTCGGTAGATCTCCTTACCCTCCCCCTCCAGGGTCCCTCCAGCGGAGGGTGAAGGTTCACCCCCCCCTAAAACAAACTTCCCTGGTCGACCGGTTTTGCAACGCGCTTGGGCGCCAGCGTCTTCGCTTCCTGCACGACCACCTTCGGCTCGCTCGCCGGCGCCGACGTCGCCGCCGGCCGGTCCGCATCCGCGGTCGCCGCGACGCGGCCGTCGGCGAATTCGATCGACAGATGCGCGCTCGGCCCGACCGCAGCCGCGGCGTGCACGGCGCGACCCTGTTCGTCGCGAACCAATGCAAAACCGCGCGCCAGCACGCCGCGATAGGACAGCGCCGACAGCAATTGGCCGCTATGGGCGACGCGCGCCTCGAGCCGCTGCATGGCAGTCACCAGCGCGCGGCGGGCGCGCTCGGCCAGCCGTTGCGTGCGCTCGCGTTCCCGCGCGATTTTGGTCCGTTGCGCCTGCGCATTGGAGAGCTTCGAGGCCTTCAGCCTGATCTCCAGCCCGGCAAAGCGATCCCTGCGGTTGCGCAATAGCGCGCGGGCGGAAAGCCTCATCCGTTCGCCGGAGACGGTCAGGCGCTGCCTCGCCTGCGAGACCTGTCCGTGCAGCACGCGCAACGTGAGCCCCGCGCTGATCTGCGCGAAGCGGCGATGATGCGCATGGGTGTTCGCCTTCAATCCGCGCGGCAGCGCAGAGCCCAGATGATCCAGCCGCTGCCGCGGGATCGCCAGCAACTCGCTTAGCCCCGGCAGCGCGCGCGCCGCGGCGCGCAGTTCGTTGCGGCGGCTCTCCTGGCCGCGCTGCCAGCAGATCATCGTGCGCCGCGCCAGGCTCTCGACCTCGACGAACAATTCGCTGCGCACGGGGACGGCCATTTCGGCGGCCGCGGTCGGTGTCGGCGCGCGCTTGTCGGCGGCAAAATCGATCAGCGTGATGTCGGTCTCGTGCCCGACCGCCGAGATCAGCGGGATCATGCTGTCGGCGGCGGCGCGGACCACGATCTCCTCGTTGAACGACCACAAATCTTCCAGCGAGCCGCCGCCGCGCGCGACGATCAGCAAATCCGGCCGCGGGATTTTGCCGCCTGCCGGCAGCGCGTTGAAGCCGCGGATCGCGGCCGCGACCTGTTCGGCCGAGCCTTCGCCCTGCACCTTGACCGGCCACACCAGCACCCGGCGCGGAAAGCGGTCTTCCAGCCGGTGCAGGATGTCGCGAATGACCGCACCGGTCGGCGAGGTGACGACGCCGATCACTTCCGGCAGCCACGGCAGCAATTGCTTGCGCGCCTCGTCGAACAGGCCCTCGGCGGCGAGCTTCTTCTTGCGCTCTTCCATCAGCGCCATCAGCGCGCCGATCCCGGCCGGCTCGATCGCCTCGATCACGATCTGGTATTTTGACGAGCCCGGATAGGTCGTGAGCTTGCCGGTCGCGATGACCTCAAGCCCCTCCTGCGGCTTGAACCGCATCCGGGCATGCACGCCCTTCCAGATCACCGCCTCGATCTTGGCGCTCTCGTCCTTCAGCGCGAAATAGCAGTGCCCGGAGGAGTGCGGCCCGCGAAAACCGGAGATTTCGCCGCGCACCCGGACATGGCCGAAATTGTCCTCCACCGTCCGCTTCAGCGCGGAGGAGAGTTCCGAGACGGTGAATTCAGGCGCGTTGATCAGGTTTTCCGCTGGCGGCATCGGCAATCGATTCGGTCTTTCCGGGCTTTGGCGCAAGGTAGGGACTTTTGGTTATCCCCGCCAATCCGGACCTTGTCGTATTATTGTCTCTGTGGTACAGAGTACTCTGTAAGTAGGGAGGAAGGTATGGCCATCAAGCTAATACGAGGCACACTGAACCTGTTGAAATGGACCTTGTGCGGCGTCGGCGTGCTGGCGCTGGTGGTGCTGGCCTTGCTGGCAACGCCACTGCAGCCGGTGCCGGAACTGCAATCGATCTCGCGGGCGCGAGCCACCGTCGATCTTTCCAGCCTGCCAGCGATTGAACGGTTCCAGGGCCGCGACGGCAGCTGGCTCGGCTTCCGGCATTACGCGGCGGGTGGCACGCCGACCGGCCGCGTGGCGATTGTGATTCATGGCTCCTCCGGCTCCAGCGGCGGCACTATCCATGCGCTGTCGCAGGCGCTGGCTGCGCATGGCGTGGAATCCTTTGCGGTCGATATGCGCGGCCACGGCGCGTCAGGCACGCGCGGCGATATCGGCTATGTCGGCCAGCTTGAGGACGATCTCGCCGACTTCGTCGCGGTGTTGCGCAAGACCGTGCCGTCAGCGCCGCTGACCTTGATCGGCCATTCGGCCGGCGGCGCCTTTACACTGCGCGTGGCGGGCTCGCCGATTCAGAACCTGTTCGAGCGCTTCGTGCTGCTCGCGCCCTATCTCGGCTACGATGCTCCCTCCACCCGGCCGAGTTCCGGCGGCTGGGCCAGCGCCGATATCCCGCGCATCCTCGGCCTGCTGGCGCTGCGCAAGCTCGGGATCACCTGCTGTGAGGCGCTGCCGGTGCTGGCGCTTGCGGTGCCGCCGAACTCCGGGAAGACGCTGGTGTCGACCTATACCGACCGGTTGATGCGCAACTTTGCGGTGCGGGGCAATTTCCGCCACGATCTCGCCGCCGCGACAAAACCGCTCACCATCATCTCCGGCGCCGACGACGAATTGATGTTTACGGACAAATACGCCGAAGCCGTGCGCGGCGCGAAGGTCGCGGTCGACGTCAGGGTGCTCGACGGCATCAACCACATGGGTATCGTCGCCGCGCCGAAGGCGGTATCCCTCATCGCCGAAGATGTCGCCACACGCACCATGGCGGGGTCATAGCGGCGATGTTGCGGGGGAGGGCAACATGATCGACAGCCGCGAGGCCTCCGAGGCGCTCGCCGAAATCAACGAGATGACGCGCCGCGTCCGGCAATCGCGGATCTACAATCTCGCCAGCCTGATGCTGATCATGTGGGGGGCACTGGTATTTGCCGGCTATCTCGGCTCGTTTTTGCTGCCGCGTCAGGCCGGCTATTTCTGGGCCGCGCTGAACGTCGCGGGCGTCGCGGGCTCGTTTACGATCAGCACCATCGGATATCCCAAGACCGGCATTCGGACCTTCGATGTCAGGATGCTGATCGCGTTCCTGTTATTCTTCGCCTTTGGTTTCCTCTGCACGAGCGTGCTCGGCCACTTCACGCCGCGCCAGATGGGCACGTTCTGGCCGATCTATTTCATGCTGCTCTACATCATCGCCGGGCTCTGGTTCGGACAAGCCTTTGTCGTGATCGGTCTATGCATCAGCGCACTGGCGCTGGTCGGATACTTCCTGGTCGGCGACTGGTTCGACTTGTGGATGGCGTTCGTCGATGGCGGTGGGCTGATGTTGGGCGGCCTCTGGATGCGTCGGAGCTAGCGCCATGGCCGAGCTCGACGATATTATCCATCAACCGCTGCGGCTGCGGATCATGGCGGCGCTCAACGTGCTGCCGGCGACCACGGGGCTTGAGTTCTCAAAACTGAAAAAGCTGACCGGCGCCACCGACGGTAATCTCGGCGCCCATATCGAGACGCTGGCCAAGGCCGGCTATGTCTCGGTCGAGAAGGCCTTTGTCGGCAAGAAGCCGCAGACCACGGTGACAGCCACCGCCGCCGGCCGCGGCGCCTTCGCCCGCCACGTCGCGACGCTGCAGGAGATCATCGCGGCTTCGGGCGGGAAGGCCTGAGCGAAACTCCTCTGCACAAGCGTGACGCTCCCCCTTGCAGGGGGAGGGAGTTTTGTGCGACCGACTAGAACATGATGAGTTCAGGTTGACGCGAATGGTCAACTTTCTCCCTCGCCCCGCTTGCGGGGAGAGGGTCGGGGTGAGGGGGACTCTCAACGAGTTCAGTGCGCGGAGAGTCCCCCTCACCCGAAGCCTTCGGCTTCGACCTCTCCCCGCAAGCGGGGCGAGGTGACCCGAGCGCTGGCACCGATTCAACCCGAAATCATCACGCGCTAGAACCTCCACCTCCCGCATCTGGCTCTTGTCATGAACATCCTTCTGCTCGGTTCCGGCGGCCGCGAACACGCTTTGGCGTGGAAGATCGCGGCGTCTCCGCTGCTGACGAAACTATGGTGCGCGCCGGGCAATGCCGGGATCGCCCGGGAAGCCGAATGCATCGCGCTCGATGTCGCCGATCATCCTGAAGTGATCGATTTCTGCAAACGCAACGCGGTGGATCTGGTCGTGGTCGGTCCGGAGACGCCGCTCGCAGCCGGGATCGTCGACGACCTCACGAGCGCCGGGATCAAGGCGTTCGGACCGAGCAAACTCGCCGCCCAGCTCGAAGGCTCCAAGGGATTCACCAAAGACTTCTGCAGCGAATTCAACATTCCGACCGGCGCCTACCGGCGTTTCGGTAACTCTGCCGACGCGCTGGCCTATGTGCGCGCGCAGGGCGCGCCGATCGTGGTCAAGGCCGACGGCCTCGCCGCCGGCAAGGGCGTTGTCGTCGCACAAACCCTGGCCGAGGCCGAAGCCGCCATCGCGATGATGTTCGAAGGCGGATTCGGCTCGGCCGGCGCCGAGGTCGTGATCGAGGAATTTTTATCGGGCTGCGAGATCAGCTTCTTTGCGCTGTGCGACGGCGAGACCGCGATCGCGCTGGCCACAGCGCAGGACCACAAGCGGGTGTTCGATCACGATCAGGGACCGAATACCGGCGGCATGGGCGCCTACTCGCCGACCCCGTTCGTGACGCCCGAGATCCACGACCAGATCATGGCGCGGATCATCCTGCCGACGGTCGCCGGCATGAAGACGCGCGGCACGCCGTTCCGCGGCATACTCTATGCCGGCGTAATGCTGACGGCGCAGGGACCCAAACTGTTCGAATACAACGTCCGCTTCGGCGATCCCGAATGCCAGGTCTTGATGCTGCGGATGATGTCGGACATCGTGCCGGCGTTCCTCGCCTCCTGCGACGGCCAGTTGAAGAACTTTGACCTCCGCTGGTTTCCCGATCCGGCGCTGACGGTGGTGATGGCGGCCAAAGGCTATCCCGGCGACTACGCCAAGGGCACGCGCATCGAGGGGCTCGATGACGCGGCTAAAATCGAGGGTGTCGAAATCTTCCACGCCGGCACGGTGGCAAAGGACGGCGCCATTCTCGCCAATGGCGGCCGCGTGCTGAACGTCTGCGCCTCCGGCAGGACGGTGAGCGAGGCGCAGCAACGCGCCTATCAGGCGGTCGACCGCATCCAATGGCCGGACGGTTTCTGCCGCCGCGACATCGCCTGGCAGGCGGTGGAGCAGGAGCGCGCGAAGGGCTGACACTACCTCCGCCGTCATTGCGAGGAGCGTAGCGACGAAGCAATCCATTCCTCGGCGTGGACTGCTATGGATTGCTTCGCGGAGCCTGTCATCGGGCGCGCGTTCGCGCGACCCGTTGGCTCGCAATGGCCTCGCCACCGTTCGCCAAACTGCCCGACGGGCAAATCACCCAAAACCTGTCAAGCCCGCGCCAAGAAAATTCTCCGCTTGTGCCGTCGGGCAAATCAGTGGTGTTTCTCCGCCCGTCTCACCCGACAAGAGGGGCGGCTCGCGATCGTCACGTACGTGCGGTGGGATGCGGTGGACGCGGATGTGCCTTTGACGAGCGGCGCTGAAACGTACGGCGAAGTCGTGTGGTCCTGACGCCCCGACGCTGGCGTCAAGTTGTGTGGAGCGATCCGCATGGCGACGGTGGCAAGAAAGCCCGTTCACCGGGGAGAGCGCGTTATAAGCCGTAAAGCCATTGCGCAGGGAATGCCGGATTGCCTCCGCTGAACCTGTATGCTCGTGTGCGTTTTTTTGTGCATGTTTGCACACGAGACCGCGGGTGCAGCGTGCATCCGGCATTTCCTGCGCCCTCTGAGTTCCGAGGGCGGGACGTTTCAGGAAAACCTCGCGCAAATCATGCGGCGAGATCGCGAAGGCATGTTTGGAGCGTCGTCATTGCGAGGAGCGCAGCGACGAAGCAATCCATTCCTCGGCTTGGACCGCTATGGATTGCTTCGCGGAGCCTGTCATCGGGCGCGCATTCGCGCGACCCGGTGGCTCGCAATGACGTTACAGCAAATCTCCACCGGCTGCGCTCGCCGTGGTGCCGTGCTCGCGGAACGCCTTGATGACGTTCTTGCCGATCCGCCATTTGTGCACTTCGTCGGGACCGTCGACCAGCCGTTGCGCGCGGACCTGGGTGTACCATTTGGCGAGCGGCGTATCCTGGCTGAAGCCGAGCGCGCCGTGGAGCTGGATCGCGGTGTCGATCACCTTGTGCACCATGTGCGCATGGAAGATCTTTGCGATCGAATTCTCCTGTCTTATGTCCATGCCCTTTTCCGCCTTGTAGGCGATATGCAGCAGCATCAGCCGGCCGATATAGAGCTCGCTGGCGCAGTCGGCGAGCATGAACTGCACCGCCTGGCGGTCGGCGAGCAGCGTGCCGAAGGTCGAGCGCTTGGTCACATGCGCGGCCGCCATGTCGAGCGCGCGCTGGGCCTTGGCGACGTTGTGCATGCCATGGCGCAACCGGCCATAGGCGAGGCGGTGCTGGCCCATGGCAAAACCGTTGCCTTCGCCGCCGACGAGATTGTCGGCCGGCACCTTCAGATCCCTGATCTCGATCTCGGAGTGGCCGCCATGGATCACGTCGTCATGCGGTCCCTCGAGCGCCATGTTCGCGACATTGCGCTTGATCTTGTAGCCGGGGTTCGGCAGTTCGACGAGGAAGGTCGAATATTGCTTGTGCCGCGGCGCGTTCGGATCGGTCTTGGCCATCACCAGCGCCATGTCGGCGACGCTGGCGGACGAGGAGAACCATTTCTCGCCGTTGAGAACGTAATTCTCGTTGCCGTCCTTCACAGCTGTGGTCTGCATGCCCGTGGCGTCGGCGCCGGCGGCCTTCTCGGTCATCGAGAAACAGATCCGTTTGTCGCCGTTGAGCAGGGGTTTTAGGAATTTCTCCTTCTGATATTCCGTGCCATGGGCCAGGATCGTCATCATCGAGGCGTCATCGGGGCCCTGCGTGTTCATCGACAGCGCGCCGAGCATGCTCTCGCCGAGCTCCATCTGCACCAGCGCGTTGGCCAGCGGGCCGAGGCCCATGCCGCCATATTCCTTCGGCACCCACGGGCACCACAGGCCCTGTGCGCGAGCCTTCTTCCGCAGCGGACCCAGTACCTCGGCGAGCGGCTTGGTATCGAGTTCCTTTTCCGCGGGGATGCATTCGTCATGCACCCATTTGCGGACCTTTTCGCGGATCGCCTTGGCTTCGGCCGGAATCTCGAAATCGATCGACATGGCATTTCCTCGTTTCGGTTTGTTGTTGGTTGGGCCTGGCAATGGCATAAACCCGCGACATGCCAGCGGCAACGGCAAACAAAGTTTGAAGCAACGGCGTGCCGGCCAGGGAGTACCAACGCAATGCCCGATCTCGCAGATTTGTTTCCTGGCTTTGGCTCCGAATGGATCAACACCTCAGCGGGGCGCATCTTCGCGCGCGTCGGCGGCAAGGGACCGCCGCTGATGCTGCTGCACGGATTTTCCCAAACCCATGTGCAATGGCACCGCGTCGCGCCGCAGCTCGCTGACAAATTCACGCTGATCATCGCGGACCTGCCGGGTTATGGTTGGTCGGACATGCCCGACAGCGACAAGGAGCATTTGCCCTACACCAAGCGCGCGATGGCGAAGACGATGGTCGAGGCGATGGAGCAACTCGGCCACGTCCATTTCGCGCTCGCCGGCCACGACCGCGGTGGGCGCGTCTCGTACCGGCTGGCGCTCGATCACCCCGGGCGTCTGTCGAAGCTGGCGGTGCTCGATATCCTGCCGACCTATAATTACTGGGAGCGCATGAACCGGCTCTACGCGCTGAAGATCTATCACTGGACCTTTCTGGCGCAGCCCTATCCGCTGCCGGAGACCCTGATATCAGGCAATCCGGATTTCTTCCTCAAGCAGAAGATGGCGAGCCAGACCAAGTCGAAAACGCTTGCTGCAATCGATCCGCGCGCGCTGGAACATTATCTGGCGCCGTTCCGCGATCCCTCCCGCCTGCATGCGATGTGCGAGGATTATCGCGCCGGCGCCTATGCCGATTACGAGATCGATAAGGCCGATCACGACGCCGGCAAAAAAATCACGATCCCGATGCTGGCCCTGTGGGGCGACGCCGGCGTCGCCAGCGCCGCCGCCACGCCGCTCGACACCTGGAAGAACTGGGCGACCAACGTTTCGGGCGCGCCGGTGGATTCCGGACATTTTCTGACGGAGGAGAATCCGGAGGTGACGGCGAAATTGTTGAGGGAGTTTTTTACGGCGGCGTAATTTTCCCGTCATTGCGAGGAGCGAAGCGACGAAGCAATCCATCTATGCGGTATGCCGCGAGATGGATTGCTTCGCGGAGCCTGTCATCGGGCGCGCGTTCGCGCGACCCGGTGGCTCGCAATGACGGCTGAAAAGCGCGGCCTACCTTCTCACCTTGAAAAACTCCTTGAGCAGCGACGCCGCCTCGGTCTCGCCGACCGCGGAGTAGACCTCGGGGACATGATGACAGGTGGGGGAGGCAAAGAACCGCACGCCGGAATCGACCGCGCCGCCCTTGGGATCGGCCGCCCCGTAATACAGCCGCCGGATCCGCGCGAACGAGATCGCGGCCGCGCACATCGTGCACGGCTCCAGCGTGACATAGAGGTCGCAATCGACCAGCCGCTCGGTGCCGATGGCCTCGGCCGCCTGCCGGATTGCCAGAATCTCGGCATGGGCGGTCGGATCGCGGTCGGTCAGGGTCCGGTTGCCGGCGGTGGCGATGACGTCGTAACCCCTGACAATCACGCATCCGATCGGAACTTCACCCGCTTTTCCGGTGTTTTCGGCGGTTTTCAGGGCCAAATCCATGAAAGAAGGGGCGGTCATGCCTCGTATCATCGGAAGAAACCTGCTATGAGGTGCGCCTTCAGCAAAAGTGGATACCGGTTTTGCGTGAGAATGCGCCTTGAGCCAAGTGCGCGCGCGTTATCGCTATGACAGCCCATCCACGTCAGCCTGATCGCCATTTCATTCGTTTACGAGAGACCATTCATGCCCCGCGATGATGATAAAAACAACGATTCCCGCGGCCGGCGTGACCGCCCGTCCGGCGGCAAGGGCCGTTCCGGCGCCGCGCGCGGACCGGAGAAGAAATTCGCCAAGCGCGGCTTTGCCGGCAAAAGCGACGGCGCCAAATCCTTCGGCAAGAAGCCTTATGCCGGCGGCGGCAAGCCTTACGCCGGCAATCGCGACGATCGTCCGCCGCGCCGCGATTATGGCGACGCGCCGCGGCCGCCGCGCTTCAATCGCGACGACCGTCCCGCCGGCGATCGTCCCGATCGTGGGCCGCGCAAGGAATTTCGGCCGCGCGAAGACCGTGGCGGCGACAAGCGCCCGTACACGCCGCGCGGCGATCGTCCGAACTTCAATCGCGACGACCGCGCGCCGCGCCGGGATCGCGACGATGCCCGTCCGGCCGCGCGATCATCCGACCGGAAATTCGGCGATAAAAAGCCTT
This sequence comes from Bradyrhizobium sp. Ash2021, assembly GCF_031202265.1. NCBI lineage: Bacteria > Pseudomonadati > Pseudomonadota > Alphaproteobacteria > Hyphomicrobiales > Nitrobacteraceae > Bradyrhizobium > Bradyrhizobium sp. Ash2021. Next base: position 2,091,950 of record NZ_CP100604.1, read on the forward strand.
ACACGCCGCGCGACCGCGATGGCGAAAAGCGGCCCTATACCCCGCGCGGCGAAGGTTTTCGCAAGGACGGCGACCGGCCGCGCGGCGATCGCCCGTACAGCCCGCGGCCCTCGCGTGATGGCGATCGCCCCGACCGCAAGTTTGGCGGCGACAAGAAATTCTCCCGTGGCGCGCCGGACCGTGGTCCGCGCAAGGATTTTGGCAGCCGCCCGGACGGTGGCCGGAATCGCGACGCGGGAGATCGCGGCGATTCCAAGCCGTGGCAAAAGCGCGATGATCGTGGCGAACGCGATTCCCGCCCGCCGCGTGACGGTGCGCGGAATTTCGACAAGCCGCGTTTTGACAAACCTCGCTACGACAAGCCGCGCGACGATCGCCCGTCCGGAGACCGCCCGTTTCGTGAGCGTCCGAAATTCGACCGTCCCCGCGAGGACCGTCCCCGCGAGGACCGTCCCAAATTCGACCGCCCGCGTCAGCGCCCGGAAGGCCGCACCGACTGGCAGGAACATCCGCGCAGCGAGGCCGGTGAGGATCGGCCGCGCCGCGAGAACGAGGACGACAGCAGGATTTTTGCAAAACGTCCGGCGTTCGGCGGCCGTGGCGCCTATCGCGAGCGCACGACTGAATTCGAAAAGCGCGGGCCGCGGCCGCCGAAGGAAAAGAAATCCGGCGAGCGCATCGCAAAAGTGGTCTCGCGCGCTGGCCTGGCCTCGCGCCGTGACGCCGAGGAATGGATCACGCAGGGCCGCGTCACCGTCAACGGCCGCGTCATCAATTCGCCGGCGCTCGACGTTACCGCCAACGACGTCATCACCGTCGACGGCAAGCCGTTGCCGCCGCGCGAGCGCACGCGGCTGTGGATGTTTCACAAGCCGCGCGGCCTGATGACCACGCACGCCGATCCGGAAGGGCGGCCGACGGTGTTCGACAATCTGCCGGAAGGCCTGCCGCGGCTGATCTCGATCGGCCGGCTCGATTTCAACACCGAGGGCCTGCTGCTGCTGACCAACGACGGCGGGCTGGCGCGTGCGCTCGAACTGCCCGACACCGGCTGGCTGCGGCGCTATCGCGTCCGCGCTCATGGCGAGGTCACCCAGGCGCAGCTCGACGAGTTGAAGAAGGGCGTCGAGGTCGATGGCGTCAAATATGGCTCGATCGATGCGACCCTGGAGCGCGACCAGGGCGCCAATGTCTGGCTGGTGTTTGCGATCCGCGAAGGCAAGAACCGCGAAGTCCGCAACGTGATGGCGCATCTCGGCCTCGAGGTGAACCGGCTGATCCGGGTGTCTTACGGCCCGTTCCAACTCGGCGAACTTGCCGAGGGCCAGGTCGAGGAGGTCAAGACCCGGGTGCTGCGCGAGCAGCTCGGCGAAAAGATCGCAGCCCTTGCGGGCGCCGATTTCAACCGGCCGATGCCCGGCCAGGCCAATGACGAGCCCGCCGATGATGCGGCCCCGCGCGGCAAAAAACCGTTCAAGCCTTTGGGCAAGAGCGCGCTGATCGCCGACCGCAAGGGCCGCCGCGTGCTGGTACAACGCACCGGCAGCGACGAAGCCCGTGCCCGCAACGAGGAAGAGGCCAATGGCTACGGCCCGCCGCGCCGCCCCCAGCGCGGCTATCACGGCAAGCGCGATTTGAAGCCGCGGGACGAGTAGAGCCGTTTTCGATGCGCTTGCGATCGGAGCTTGCAGCGAGTTCAGTTTCACCTCTCCCATCGGGAGAGGTCGGATTGCGAAGCAATCCGGGTGAGGGGTTACGATCTATCGATAGACCGTACCCCCTCACCCCAACCCTCTCCCTATGGGAGAGGGGGCGCACCTCCCGCCCCGAACCGTCGAGTGCACGTTAATGCGCGTCGTCGGTGGACGATTGAAGGGCCGTAATCTCGCGTCGCCATCCTCGCGCGATATCCGGCCGACCGCGGACCGCTTGCGCGAGTCGGTCTTCAATATTCTGATCCACGCCTATGACAACCCGATCGAGGACGCGCGCGTGCTCGACCTGTTCGCCGGCACCGGCGCGCTCGGCATCGAGGCGGTGTCGCGCGGCGCCAAATTCACGTTGTTCGTCGACAATGGCGCCGAGGCGAGAGCGCTGTTGCGCAACAATGTCGAGGCGCTGGGCTTGGGCGGCGTCACAAAAGTCTATCGCCGCGATGCCACCGATCTCGGCCCGGCGCATCCGGTCGAGCCGTTCTCGCTGGTGTTCTTGGACCCGCCCTACGCCAAGGGCCTGGCAGACAAGGCGCTGATCTCGCTGCGCGATGGCGGCTGGCTGACGCCGGGCGCGCTGCTCGTGGTCGAGGAAGCGAAGGCGGCGGCATTCGCCGCGCCCCAGGGTTTCGAGGAGCTGGAGCGGCGGGCCTATGACGATACGGAGTTCGTGTTTTTGAAAAGCCAACCCTAACTCGTCATGCCCCGCGAAGGCGGGGCATCCAGTATTCCAGAGAGCTCGATGTTATCTCGACCGCCGCGGCGTACTGGATCGTCCGGTCAAGCCGGACGATGACAGCGGAGGTCATCACCTTCGCCCGAACAATTTCTCGATATCCGACAGCTTCAGTTCCACATAGGTCGGACGGCCGTGGTTGCACTGGCCGGAATTCGGCGTGTCTTCCATTTCGCGGAGCAGCGCGTTCATCTCTTCCGGCTTGAGGCGGCGGCCGGCGCGCACCGAGCCGTGGCAGGCCATGGTGGCGGCGACATGCATCAGCCGGCGCTCCAGCGGCAGCGCCTCGTCCCATTCCGCCATATGCTCGGCGAGGTCGCGCAGCAGGCCGCTCGCATTGGCCTTGCCGAGCAGCGACGGCGTCTCGCGCACTGCGACAGCACCAGGGCCGAAGGATTCGATCGCGAGCCCGAAGGAGCAGAGTTCCTCGGCCCGGTCCAGCAGCTTCTCCACCGTCGCCTCGTCGAGCTCGACGATCTCCGGTATCAGCAGGATCTGCCGCTGCACGCCGTTCTTCGAAAGCGATGCCTTCAGCCGCTCATAGACGATGCGCTCATGGGCGGCGTGCTGGTCCACCACGATCAAGCCGTCGCGGGTCTGCGACACGATGTAGGTCTCGTGGATCTGCGTTCGCGCCGCACCCAGCGGGCGGTCGAGCAGGTCGGCGGCGGGTTGCTCCTGGAAGCGAACATCGGCGGTCGGCGTGCCGACGTCGAATGCGGCCTGGCCCGGCTCGGCAAAGGCGGTTGCCGCCGAGGCGTCGAAACCAGGCATCGGCCTCACCGGATAGGCCGGCGAGCGCTGCCAGTCCCAATTGGCCGGGCGTGGCGTCAGCGACGGACGGAACGCGGAGATCGCAGCACCATCGGTATTGGCAGCGGTGCGCCTGCCTTCGCGAGCAAGCCCGTCCTTCAGCGCGTGCACGATCAGCGCGCGCACCAGCCCGGCGTTGCGGAACCGGACCTCGGTCTTGGCCGGATGCACATTGGCATCGACTTCCTGCGGCGGCAGCGTCACGAACAGCGCCACCACGGGATGGCGGTCGCGCGGCAGGTAATCGGAATAGGCCGCGCGCACCGCGCCGAGAATGAGCTTGTCGCGCACCGGGCGGCCGTTGACGAACAGATACTGGCCGAGCGCGTTGGCGCGCGTGAGCGAGGGCGCGGCGGCAAAGCCTTCGACCACGACGCCTTCGCGCTCGCTGCGCACTTCGATTGCGCTGGAACGAAAGTCACTTCCCAGGATATCGCCGAGCCGCGTCAGCCGGCCCGCGGCGCCGGGCAGGGCGGCGGCCCAGGTCACCGGCGCGCGCTCCTCGCCGGCCAGCGTGAAGGCGATGTCGGGCCGCGCCATGGCGAGGCGCCGCACTACTTCGCGGATCGCTTCGGCCTCGGTGCGGTCGGTCTTGAGGAATTTCAGCCGCGCCGGCGTCGCATAAAAGAGATCGCTGACTTCGACGCGGGTGCCCTGGCCAAGGGCTGCCGGCATGATCTGCGATTTCGCGCCGCCTTCGACCGACAGCGACCAGGCATGGGGTTCACTGGCGTGGCGCGTGGTGATGCCGAGTTTGGCGACGGCGCCGATCGAGGGCAGGGCCTCGCCGCGGAACCCGAGCGTGCGGATCCGCAACAGATCCTCGTCATCGAGTTTGGAGGTGGCGTGGCGATCGACCGCCAGCGCCAGATCGGCATGGGTCATGCCGCCGCCGTCATCGGTGATGCCGATCCGCCGCCGGCCGCCGCCATCGGTGAAAATGTCGATCCGGCTGGCGCCGGCGTCGATGGCGTTTTCAACCAGTTCCTTGACCACGCTCGCAGGACGTTCGACCACCTCGCCGGCGGCGATGCGGTTGACGACCTGTTCGGGGAGCTGGCGGACGGGCATGGGGTCTCGGTCACGATTCGAGGCGTGGTGCGTATTCTAGGCGGGTATGACGGCAAATGCATGGGCGGCAGGCGGAATTCGTTCCCCGCTGGGGATGAAGGCGAACTATCGCCTTGAAGATGCTGATGTTCGACATTGATTTAAGGTGCTCCCTGCCCGGGATTGTGAGGTCGCGGGCACGGGTATATCGTTTAGAAAAATTATAATCCGACGGGAGGAACGCCATGTGCCATCTGTTCGCGCACCAGCCTCAGCGGGACTATGAATCGCAGACCCGATCGCTGCGGATCGGCGGCCATTGCACCTCGATCCGGCTGGAAATGTCGTTCTGGGACACGCTGGAGGAAATCGCCGCGAAGGAGGGCATGAGCCTCGCAAAATTCCTCACCACGCTGCACAACGAAGTCCTCGACCACCATGGCGAGGTCAATAATTTCGCGTCGCTGCTGCGCTGCTCATGCCTGATCTATCGCTCCAAAAACGCCGTCGCCGTCCCGGAATTTCACCGCAATGAAGCGGCCATTCTCGACGCCGCCGAATAGAATTTGCTCACGTCCAAAAGGAAGCGGCCCTGTCCCGTTCCGGACAGAGCCGCTTTGGTTTGAGCGAACCTAGATCTCCTTGCGCTGCATCGCGCCGGCGATGTGGTCCGCCTGGCGGATCGCGAGTGACACGATCGTCAGCGTCGGGTTGCAGGCGGCACCGCTGGTGAACTGGCTGCCGTCAGACACGAACAGGTTCTTGACGTCGTGGGTCTGGCCGAACTTGTTCACCACGCCGTCCTTCGGTTTCTCGCTCATCCGGTTGGTGCCCATGTTGTGGGTGCTGGGATAGGGCGGCGTCGGATAGGTCACGGTGGCGCCGACGGCCTCGTAGACGGCGGAGCCGTGCTTGTAGGCGTGATCGCGCATCGCGAGGTCGTTGGGGTGGTCGTCGAAATGCACGCTCGCGACCGGCATGCCGAACTTGTCCTTCGCCTTCGGGTCGAGCGTGATGCGGTTGGTTTCCTGCGGCATGTCCTCGCCGACCAGCCACATGCCCGCCATCCGCGGATAGGCTTCCATCGCGCTCGAGAACGATCGTCCCCACGCGCCCGGATTGAGGAACGCGGCCATGAAGGGTAGGCCGAGCGACAGCGTCTCCATCTCATAGCCGCCGACAAAGCCGCGTTTGGGGTCGTTCGTCGCCTCATCGCTGATGATGCCGGCCATGGTGGTGCCGCGATACATATGGACCGATTTTTCGAACACGGCATACACGCTGCCGGTCATGTGCCGCATGTAGTTGCGGCCGACCTGACCGGAGGAATTGGCAAGGCCGTCCGGGAACAGGGTCGAAGCGCTGTTGAGCAACAGGCGCGGGCTCTCGATCGAGTTGCCGGCAACCGCCACCACGCGCGCCTTCTGGCGCTGCATGGCGCCGGACCCGTCGGCATAAACCACACCGGTCACCTTGCCGGACGCATCATGCTCGATCTTGATCGCCATGCTGTTGGGGCGCACTTCGAGATTCCCGGTGGCTTCGCCCTTGGGAATTTCGGTGTAGAGCGTCGACCATTTCGCACCGGATTTGCAACCCTGGAAGCAGAAGCCGATCTGCTGGCAGGACCCGCGGCCGTCGCGCGGTTCGCTGTTGATCGCCATGCGGCCGGTATGGACTTGCTTGTAACCGAGCTTCCTGGCGCCGGCTTCCATCACCTTGAAATTATTGTTGCCGGGCAGGCCGGGAATGCCGTTGGTGCGGGTGACGCCCATCTTGTCTTCGGCCTTGGCGTACCACGGCTCCATTTCGGCGAGCGTGATCGGCCAGTCCAGCAGATTGGCGCCGGGCATGCCGCCATAGGTCGTCTTGATCTTGAATTCGTGTTCGTCGAAGCGCAGCGACGCGCCAGCCCAATGGGTGGTCGAGCCGCCGACCGCCTTGACGATCCAGGCCGGAACGTTGGGGAAGTCCTTGGCCACGCGCCAGCTCCCCGATGTGGTGCGCATGTCGGACCAGGCGAGCTGGCTAAAACTCTCCCATTCGTCGTTGACGAAGTCCTGGTTCTCGATGCGCGCGCCGGCTTCAAGGATCACGACCTTGACGCCCTTTTGCGCGAGCTCATTGCCCAACGTACCGCCGCCCGCGCCCGAGCCCACGATCACGACCACGCCGCTGTCATTCAGATCGAATTTTGCCATTTTTTTTCCTCCTCACCATCAGTTGCGCGGGGTTCAAGCCTTCGGCAGCCAGTCGATATCGGCGAAGCCGCGATTGATGTAGCCGCCATGTTCGGCCGACGAGCCCTCGTAACCGAACTTCGGCCAAACCTCTTTCTGGTTGTAGAGGGAGACGACGAGGTCGCCGCGGATCTGCTGGAAGAAGGCGGTCTGCTCGATGCGCTGCAGCAGCGCCACGCGATCGGCTTCCCATTGCACCCCGGTATAGGGAACCTTGTGACGGTCGTTGGCCTCCTGATCGAGCCGCGCCACGCCGTCGTTGATCAACGACTTCACCGCGGGATCTTTCGCCGCCTTGCCGTCCCACGGCTTGACCGCGGTGATGTAGTAGCTGTCGCCGAGGAAGTCGTGCGGATAGATATCGCGCGCCATCTTCAACAGCGTCTTCAGCGTCGCCGGCGTGAGCGCGGTCGCATCGTCCGCCCAGGCGTCGGTGATCCCCAGGCCCGCGCTTGTTGCGATAGCAACTGCCGGCACTGTCGTGGCTGCGCCTTGGAGAAAGACGCGGCGATTATATTTGCTTCGACGATCGACTTCTCTCATGGGTGTCCTCCGTTGAATGCTTGTTGATTTCAATTAACCAAAGCGGCCGCCGCGCTGGATCACTTCGATCTTGTAACCGTCGGGGTCGGCGACGAAAAAGAAGCGCGCCAGCGTCTTGCCGTCATGCTTGAAGTCGCGCAGCGGTCCGGGCGACAGCTTTTCCTGCTCGAATCTGGCGTGTTCGGCGTCGATGTCATCGACGACGACGGCAAGGTGGCCGTAGCCGTCGCCCAGCGAATAGCTTTCCTTGCGATCGAAATTGACAGTGAGTTCGACCTCGAAGGGCGAGGAAGGATGTCGCAGATAGATCAATGCGAAATCCGGAAACTTGAGGTGGTCGGCGACTTTGAGCCCGAAGGCGCGCGCGTAGAAATCCAGCGATTTCGCCTCGTCGAGCACGCGGATCATCGAGTGAACGGGTTTTGCCATTCAGTTCAGCTCCTTGAGATAGGCGATGACGGCGGCGCGGGTCTCGGGCTTCGCCTGGCGATAGGCCATGACGGCACCGGGAATCATCTGCTGCGGATTGGTCAGCCAGGCGTCGAGCCTGGCCTCATCCCAGATGAAGTCGGCCTTTGCGAAGCCGGCGGAGTAGTGAAAGCCGTCCATCTTGCCTGCCGGCCTGCCGACGATCTTGAATAGCGACGGACCTTGCCTGATGGGGTCGGAGGGGTTCGTGGTGTGGCAGGTTGCGCATTGCTGCTTGAACAGCGTCGCCCCATCGGGCGGCTTGGCCGCCGGCAGCGGCATTTGCGCGCCGGCGGTCTGCACGGCGAGCAACGCGCCGCAGAATCCCGGCCCGATCGCCCGTATCGCGCGCAGCCTTGTCATGTGCATCACCGTTGGCGTGCGCAGACTTTAGGTCGCCGCAAACAAGCGGTGGTAGTAGCGGGCTGTTTCACCGCAGAACAAAAGCGGTCATGACTTCGGCCAACCCTCTTTGGCCAAACCGGTTCCCGAACTCGCCGGGATGGCCGTTCTGCAAAAAATCTGATGACCCGCGAACCGAAACGGCGTCCGGGCGGCTCTATTTTGTCGGGTTCTGCCCGATGTGCGCCATGGTCGGCCGAAAGCATTCCTCGTCATGACGGCACTGGCGCCAACCGGACGCTGCCCCCCAGGGCTGATCGACGCCGCGCGGTGCGGGACGAAAAAGCCCTGTTGTCGCTGATTGCGGCGGCGCAGCCCGACGTCCGGCGCTATGCCGCGCGCAATTGCCGGGTGGCCGATATCGACGATGCGGTCCAGCGTCGATCCGAGCGTCGATCCGAGGCTTGCCTTGGTGGCGCGATCCTCCGTAGTTGGCCGGCCGCCATCGGATTGGATGTGTCAAAGGGCATTTTCGCGGAGTTTTTGTGAACGGCGTCGAGACAGGGCGGCGGACTGCCGCATATTGGGTTGGTCCGTGGCCAAGGTTTCGCGAAATGACCCCGAAATCTCTAAACGATGACCACACGGCGCGGCTTGCATCGCGAACGCGCCGCTCGCGACACGCTATTCGGGGCGATGAGCAGGTCAGGTCCAGGCGAGCGGTGGAGCGAATTGCCGGACTGTTCATCCCCTCAAACTGGGAGAAGTGAATGAAGTTAGTGAAAGCCTCAGCAGTCGCGCTTGCCATCTCGGCCATGCTCGCCGGCCCCGTGCTGGCGCAAGGTGCGTCATCCGACACCCGTATCCGCGGCGGCGCGCAGGGCAAGACCAACATGCAGGGCGGAGCGTCCGGCAGCGGTGACGAGGAATTCGATGCGCAGGCGGGCGCTGCCGGAGAAAAGGCCGGCGTCAACGCAAAGACCGGTGCGAAAGGTACCGTAGGCGCCGGTAGCGGAGCGGTCAGGGGGACTGGTGGTGCAGCCACCGATCCCGCGACCGGAATCAAGCGCAACTAGAGCGCCGCGCCCTTCGACGGGTTCGCTTTCGAAAACGAGAAACTCCGGTCGCGCGTCGGCCGGAGTTTTTCCGCCACGGTGAAGGCCTGTCCGCCCGTCGGATTTCTATCAATCGTCGAATCGCGCCGAACCGCGCTTCGACTTGACGTCGCTGCGGCGTTTTTTGCCTTCGAGACGGCGCTGCTTCGATCCGAAGGTCGGCTTGGTGGCCCGCCGCGGTGTCGGCCTCACCATGGCCTCGCGCAGCAGCTCGAGCAGACGGTCGACGGCGTCGGCGCGGTTACGTTCCTGGGTACGGAAGCGCTGGGCGTGGATCACGATCACGCCGTCCTTGGTCATGCGCTGGCCGGCGAGCCGGTTGAGCCGCGCCGTAGCGTCCTCGGGGAGCGTGATCTTGCGCGTGTCGAAACGCAATTGGGCTGCGGTCGAGAGCTTGTTGACGTTCTGCCCGCCCGGTCCGGAAGCGCGGACGAAGCCGATCTCGATGTCGTTCTCGTCGATCGTAAGGTCGCGGGCAACCCGCAGCATGGCGTTCACCGGAAGCACAGTGGGAATCGTCCACTGCACCATAGCTGCTTTGCCTGCATCACTGAAGGATGAGGGATACGTTCCCCGGATGCTGCGCAACGCCATCAGCGCGTTCACGCGCGTCTTCGACGCGCTTTGGCTTGCGGCGTGGTGCGCGGCCGATCCGGGGTCCATCGTGGGAAAGGGAGCGTGGGTCCCGGCTCTGCGGCGCACCGCCAAAGAGGCGCTGCACCGCGTCCGGGGAGTCTGGCGCTAGTTCGCGGCCGGTGCCGCCGCTGCCGGTTGCGCGGCCGCCTGCGGGGCGCGGCCGACGATCACGGTGAGCAGGCCGTGGCCCCAGAGCCGCTGCGCGGCCTTCCTGGCGTCATCCAGCGTCACCGCATCGACAATGGCGTTGCGCTTTTCGATGTAATCGATCGGCAGCTTGTCGAGCTGGTATTGCAGCAGGGCCTGCGCCAGCTTCGACGAGGTATCGAGCGCCAGCATCTGCGAGCCCTTCAAATAGGATTTTGCCTCATCCAGCTCTTTCTGGGTCGGGCCTTCCTCGGCGATGCGGCGGATTTCCTTCTCGATGGCGTCGACGGTTTCGCCGGCGCGGTCGGCACGGGTGCCGGTGTTGCCGATGAACAGCGCGGAGTGGTCCATCCAGAGCAGCGATTCATAGACCGAATAGGCCAGTCCGCGCTTCTCGCGGACTTCCTTGTACAGCCGCGACGACAGGCCGCCGCCGCCGAGGATGTGGTTGACGACATAGCCGGCCATGAAATCCGGATCGTGGCGGTTGATGCCGGGACCGCCGAACGTCACCACGGTCTGCGGCACGTCGAGCGGAATGAAGGCGCGCTGTGGCGGCTTGGTGGCCACGACATCGGCAATCGCTGCAAGATTGGCCTTGGCCGGCAACGTGCCGAAGGTCTTGTCGAGCAGCTTGCCGAGCGTGTCGGCGTCGACGTCGCCGACCACGGCGACCCGCAGCGTATCCTTGGCCAGCACGCGGCTGACATAATCCTTCATGTCGGCGACATCGATCTTCGGCACGCTGTCCAGCGTGCCGGTTGCCTGCCGGCCGTAGGGATGATCGCCGAAGGCGACTTCGAGGAATTTGCGGCTGGCGAGCGCGGTCGGGTTGGTCGAGTCGCGCCGCAGCCCCGAGGTTACCTGGGCGCGAATCCGTTCGACATCGGTCGGGTCGAAATGCGCCGATGTCAGCGACATCCGCAACAGGTCGAACGCTTCGTCCTTGTTGTCCTTCAGCATCCGCAATGAGCCGCGGAAATAGTCGCGCGTCGACGAGAAGCTCAATTCGATCGCGCGGCGGTCGAGGCGCTCGTGGAAGGTCTTGGAATCGAGATCCCCGGACCCTTCATCGAGCAGGTCGGCGACCATGTTGCCGACGCCGGGCTTGCCGGCTGGGTCCTGGGTGGCGCCGCCGCCGAAGGCATATTCCATCGCGATCAAGGGCACGGTCGCGTCCTGCACGAACCAGGCCTCGATCCCGCCGGGGGAAACCAGGCGCTGGATCTTGGCCGCGGCCTGCGAGGGCGCGGCTGAAAGCGCCGTGAATGCGAGGCAGGCGCCGCCGATCAGGGCGGCGCGCCGTGTGAGGAAATAATTCACGAGCGCTTCTCCTCGCGTTTCGGCGTCGGATCCTTGATCAGATAGCCGGTCACCGAACGATTTTTCTCGAGCCATTTTTTCGCGGCGTCGCGCACCTGTTCGGCGGTGACGGCGCGAATCCGATCCGGCCAGCTTCTGATGTCGTCGATGCTCAACCCGGTGGTGAGCGCGCCGCCATACCAGCGCGCCAGCGTCGCCTGATTGTCCTGGGCGTAGATCGCCTCGGCGATCAGCTGGGTCTTGACCCGCTCCAGGTCCTCGGCGCGGGCGGTGTTTTGCCCCACGTCCGATATCACCTTGTCGATCACCTGCTCGATTCGCGAAAACTCGACGCCGGGCTTCGGCGAAACCGAGATCGAGAACTGCGTCGGGTCGAGCGCGGTGCCCTGGTAGCCGGCGCCGGCGCTGATCGCGAGCGGATTGTCGATCACCAGCGCGCGGTAAAGGTACGAATTGGCGCCGCCGCCCATCAATTGCGCGAGCACGTCAAGCGCCGGCCCTTCGCCGGCGGCAGCCGTGGCGGAAGAGGGAACGAGGTAATAGCGCCGCAAGCCGGTCTGTTCGACGCGCGGATCGGACAGCGTCACGGTGCGGGGCGCCGCCGGTACCGGTTCCTGCGGACGGACGCGCTGCGCGGGAATGGCCGGCTGCGCGGGAATTTCGCCAAAATTCTTTTCCACCATCGGACGGATGTCCTTGGCGTCGACGTCGCCGGCGATCACCAAGATCGCGTTGTTCGGCGCATAGAAGCGCTTGTAGAACGCCAGCGCATCCTCGCGGTCGAGTTTCTCGATTTCCTGGTGCCAGCCGATCACGGGGCGGCCATAGGGGTGATTGAGATACAGCGCCGCCATGATCTGTTCGGTCAGCCGCGCATCCGGGTTGTTGGCGACCCGCATGTTGAATTCCTCGAGCACGACGTCGCGCTCCGGCAGCACGTTTTCATCCTTGAGGATGAGGCCGGTCATGCGGTCGGCCTCGAATTCCATCATGGTGCCGAGCTGCTCGCGCGGCACGCGCTGGAAATAGCCGGTGTAGTCGGTTGAGGTGAAGGCGTTCTCGTTGCCGCCGACCCGAAGCACGGTCTGGGAGAACTCACCGGCGGGATGCTTGCTGGTGCCCTTGAACATCAGATGTTCGAGGAAGTGCGCCAGTCCGGATTTTCCGGGGGTCTCGTCGGCGGAGCCGACCTTGTACCAGATCATCTGCGTGACCACCGGGGTGCGATGGTCGGGAATGACCACCACTTGCAGGCCATTGCCGAGCGTGAAGCTGGCGGGGCGTTCCGACGTCACCGTGGTCTGGGCGGGAACGCTGCCGGTGGAGAAAGCGAGCGTCGAGATCAATGCAAAGAGTGAAACGGCGAACCGGTGCGAGGACATCGTGACCTATCTGGAAGCCCGAACCCAAGCGTTCGGGATAAAACGGCGGCATGCTACACCGCGCGGCAACCCGGCAATGTCACGAAGCTGCGAGACAAGCTTAACTATTCGCCATACTTGCCCTGGGACGGATTGTATTCCTTGTTCAGCGATTCCTTCGGCCCGGTCCCGTAAGCGTAGTTCGGGGACGGCGTCTGGTAGCCGGCCGGCGGCTGCGTCAGCGACTCCCGCGTCGGCTCGCCCTTGAACGGCGCGGTCTCGGTTTTGCTGCCGCCGAACAGGCCGCTGAAGCCGCCGTTATAGCCGAGCTGCGAGGGGCTGAGAATCGCGTTGGTGCCGGGATTGCCGCCGGGCTGGTCGACGGAATCGCCGCCTGACGATCTTTCGCTGGTCTTGCCCTTGGCCAATTCGCTTGGCGTCAGGATACGGGCCGCTTCGACCGGATCCTTGTTGGCTTTCTTGCGGGCCGCGATCGCGGCCTTGCGGCGCTGCTCATCGGGGTCCTTGGGCCAGTTCGGCGCCTTGACCTCGGCCGAAGTCGAAGCCGGCGGCGGCAGATCGAGCTTGGGGGGCACCACCAGCGGCGAGCGCTCGCGGTAGTCGATGCCCTGGTTTTCCATGTTGGTGCCGCCGATGCCCTTCATGATGCCTTCGATGATCTTTTCCTCGAAGGTCTTGTCGTCTTCGTCGTCGTCGCCGGCCTTGGCGGCGCCCGCGGTCATGACAAGGCCGACGCCCATGGCGATGACGGCAAGACGCAGGGCGCGCTGCAGCGTCCTCGACGAATTCTGCACAATCCGGAAGCTGGCTTCGGTCTCGCGCATCACGCTGTTCCCATTCAAGATTTCCGCAAGAGGCGCGCCGGGCTTACGGCGTCGTTCCGCTCCTGCAAGCAACATACCGCTTTGAGGGTCCGTATCGGCCGGGATCAGGGCGCTTTTGCGGCGGGTACCCCCAGGAAGGAGTCATACAATAGGGCCGCCACCCCGGCAACAATGGCCACATCCGCAAGGTTAAACACGTACCAGTTAAGGATTTTCTCTCCGATCTGGACGTGGAAAAGGGCGAAATCGACCACCGCGCCGTAGGCAAAGCGGTCGATGGCGTTGCCGATGGCGCCGCCGATGATCAGGCCGAGCGCCAGCGTTGCCAAGAGGGTGCGCGACCGCGCCATCCAGATCGCCAGAACGATCACCGCCGCCGCCTTGACCGCCATCAGCCCGATCTGGGCCGCCGGGCTCTCGCTCTGGAACCAGCCGAAGCTGATGCCGGGGTTCAAGGCCAGCACCAGGTCGAAAAACGGCGTTACCTTCACCGCGCCGCGATGGGCGATATCGAACGCGTGGAGCAGCCAGAGCTTGGAGGCCTGGTCGACGATCAGGGTGGCGATGGCCGCGAGGACGCCGGTGCGAAGGGGAGGGGTCATCGTGTGACCGCCGAGATAATATCCGGTGTCGTCCCGGCGAACGCCGGGACCCCCAGCGTGAGCGCAATTGCGCTCATCGCGTCGCCGTGTCGGTTCAGTTTTGAAAGGCCGTCGATCATCATCTCGTATTTATCTCGAACGTCCGGGATTATGGGTCCCGGCATTCGCCGGGACGACGATAGCGTTTAGATAGCCACTCCCAGCGCCTTCCATTCGCGCAAGGCCTGCGCATCCCGCGGCGAGACGTCGGGGTATTCGGCGTCCTCGCCCACGGTCGGCAGGATCTTCCACGATCGCGCGCATTTGGTGCCGACAGCCTTTTCGACCACGACGCCGACGCCCGGAACGTCGTTGAGCCGGAACGCGCTCGCCGGCGCATCGTCATTGGTCACCATCGCATTCGAGGTGATGCAGACTTCGGCCAGATCCATATCAAAAAGCGTGTCGAGGATCTTCTTGTCGGAAACGTAGACCAGCGGCGAGGCTTCCAGCGACGAGCCGATGTTCTTGGCGGCGCGCTCGAGCTCCAGCGCGCCGGTGACGACGCGGCGCACGTCGCGAATGGTCTCCCATTTCGCGGCCAACGCATCGTCGCGGTAACCGGCCAGATGATGCGGGAACGGCAGCATGTGCACCGAAGCGCAGCCGCCGGGCCGATACATCAGCCAGGCTTCGTCGGCGGTAAAGCTGATGATAGGTGCCAGCCATTTCAGGATCGCGTCGCACAGAATATCGACCGTCGTGAGCGCGGCCTTGCGCGTCGTCGACGACGGCGGGTCGCAGTACAGCGCGTCCTTGCGGATATCGAAGTAGAACGCCGACAGATCGGTGTTCATGAAATTCGACAGCGACGCGACCACGGTCTTGTAATCGAAGTTTTCGTAGGCCTGCCGCACGACGGCATCGATTTCGCACAACCGGTGCAGCATCAGCCGTTCGAGTTCGGGCATTTCCGCGCCGGCGACCTCGTCGCCCGGTTTCAGATGATGCAGCGTGCCGAGCATCCAGCGGATCGAGTTGCGCAGCTTGCGGTAGGTCTCGATCGTGTTTTTGAGGATTTCCGGGCCGATGCGCTGGTCGTCGGCATAGTCGGTGGCGCAGACCCACAGCCGCAGGATATCGGCGCCGGAGTCCTTCATCACCTTTTGCGGCTCGACGGTGTTGCCGAGCGATTTCGACATCTTGCGGCCGTTCTCGTCGAGCGTGAAGCCGTGGGTCAGCACGATGTCATAGGGCGCGCGGCCGCGGGTGCCGCTGCTTTCCAGCAGCGAGGAATGAAACCAGCCGCGATGCTGGTCGCTTCCTTCCAGATACATCACGGTATCCTGGCCGCCGTCGACCTTGCGGACGATATGGCCGAGTTGTGGAAAATTTTGGCGGTCTTCCAGCACGAAGGCGTGGGTCGAGCCGGAATCGAACCAGACGTCGCAGATGTCGTCGACCTTCTTCCAGTCCTCGCCCGCGCGGGATCCGAGGAAACGCTCGCGCGCGCCGTCCATGTACCAGGCGTCGGCGCCTTCCTCTGCGAACGCCTCGACGATGCGCTGGTTGACGATTTCGTCCTGCAGGATTTCGGCGGAGCCGTCGCCCTTTTCGCGCACGAACACCGCGATCGGCACGCCCCAGGCGCGCTGGCGCGAGATCACCCAGTCCGGCCGGCCCGCGATCATGCCGTTGATGCGGTTCTGACCCGCGGGCGGCACCCATTGCGTCACCGAGATCGCGTGCAGCGCGCGTGCGCGTAGCGTGTCGCCGGGCCTGGCCTTGCCGTCATCCACGATGTCCTTGTCCATCGCGATGAACCATTGCGGCGTGTTGCGGAAGATTACCGGCTTCTTGGAGCGCCAGGAATGCGGGTATTGATGCTTCAGGCGTCCGCGCGCGAGCAGCTTGCCGGCCTCGACCAGGGCCTTGATGACGGCCTCGTTGGCGTCGCCCTTTTCGCCCTTGTCGTTGATCACGCGCTTGCCGGTGAAGCCGGGGGCGTGGTCGGTGAAGGCGCCGTTCTCGTCGACAGTGTAGGGGATCGCGGTGTTGACGCCGCGTGCGTCCAGCTCGCGGGTATTCGCGGTCCAGACGTCGAAGTCCTCGCGGCCGTGGCTGGGCGCGATGTGCACGAAGCCGGTGCCGGTGTCGTCGGTGACGTGGTCGCCGGCCAGCAAGGGTACGGTGAATTCGTAGCCGCCGCCAAAACCTTTCAACGGGTGGGCGCATTCCACCGCGTCGAGCGTATCGGCCGGCAAATCTCGCACTTTCTTGTAGGCCGTGACGCGCGCCTGCTTGAACACGCTTTCCGCCAGCGCATCTGCGAGGATCAGCAGGTCGCCGTTTTTGGCCCAATTGTCCGCGGGCGCATCGGTGACCTCAAAGAGGCCGTAGGCGATTTTCGGCGAGAAGCTGATGGCGCGGTTGCCGGGCAGCGTCCAGGGTGTGGTGGTCCAGATCACGACGCTGGCATTGGCGAGCGCGCCATGGGCCGGCGACGTCACCGGAAATTTCACCCACACCATATCCGAGGTGTAATCCTCGTATTCGACCTCGGCCTCGGCCAGCGCGGTCTTCTCCACCACGCTCCACATCACGGGCTTGGAGCCGCGATACAGCGTGCCGTTGGCGACGAACTTCATCAGCTCGCGCGCGATCTGCGCTTCAGCCGGATAGCTCATGGTGGCGTAGGGATGGTCCCAGTCGCCGATGATGCCGAGCCGCTTGAACTCCTCGCGCTGCACGTTGATCCAGTGCGCCGCATAGGCCCGGCACTCCTTGCGGAACGCCACCATCGCCGCGGAGTCGCGGAAGTCGGGCTTCTGCTTGCCCTTGGAACGGTAATTCTCCTCCTCGATCTTCCATTCGATCGGCAGGCCATGGCAGTCCCAGCCCGGCACGTAGTTGGAATCGAAGCCCAGCATCTGCTGGCTCTTGGTCACGACATCTTTCAGGATCTTGTTCAGCGCATGCCCGATATGGATGTTGCCGTTGGCGTAGGGCGGGCCGTCATGCAGCACGAATTTGGCCCGGCCCTCCGCGCCCTTGCGCAGCTGGCCGTAGAGGTCGATCTCGTTCCAGTATTTGAGGATTTCCGGCTCACGCTTGGGCAGGCCGGCGCGCATCGGGAATTCGGTCTGCGGCAGGAACAGGGTTTTGGAATAGTCGGTTGGGTTGGATTCTTGGGATTTTTGCGGCTTGTCGGACATGAATGCTCTGATTTGGCTCGGAAAGGCGCGGGATACGCGATTCATTCGCGGGTGAACGAGGAAAATCCCGGTCTTGCGCAGAGCCGAAAGCTCAGGCGGAAGCCGGGCCGCTAATGCTTATGGTGCGCCGCGCAAACATGGCGCTTTCCATAGCAGCCAGCCGGGGAATCGCAAGGCCCCGGGGCGCCGGCGGTTTAAGAGATCACCCCGAGCCTGGGAAACGCGTCCGGCGCGGCGGCCAAGGCCACGCGGGCTTTGGCGCTGTCGTCATCCATTTGCCGGACCAGCGCATCGATGCTGTCGAACTTCAGTTCGTCGCGGATGAAGCCGATGAAGGCGACGTCGAGCACTGCGCCATAGAGATCGCCCTCGAAGTCGAACAGGAACACTTCGAGCAAGGGCGCGCCATTGTCGAAGGTCGGGCGGCGGCCGAAGCTCGCCACGCCATTGAGGCGCTCGGCACCGCGTCCGACCCGCACCGCATAGATGCCGTGCTTGAGGCTGCAATTCTTGTCGAGGCGGATATTGGCGGTGCGAAAGCCGAGATCGCGGCCGCGCTTCTCGCCATGGATCACCTCGCCGGTGACGAACCATGGCCCGCCCAGCATGGCGGTGGCGTCCGCGATCTGCCCCTCGGCCAGCGCCATGCGGATGGCACTGGAGGAAACCGGCCGCTCCTCGATGTCGACATGGGCCTGGACATCGACCTCGATGCCGAGCCGCGGCGCCTCGCTGACCAGAAGGCTGGGCGAGCCGACCCTACCTTTACCGAAATGGAAGTCATAGCCGACCGCAATGCCGGATATGCCGAGCCGTCCGATCAGGTCATGGTGAATGAAATCCTGCGCCGAGGTCCCGGCGCGGGTCTTGTCGAAGGTCATCACCACGGCGCCGGCGAGGCCCGTTCCGGCCAGCAGCCGCAGCTTGTTGGCCTCGTCGGTGAGGCGGAATTGCGGGCTGTTGGGGCTGAAGAAGCTGCGGGGATGCGGCTCAAAGGTCACCGCAAAGGCCGGCTTGCCATGGGCGCGGCCCATCTGCAGGGCGGCCTCGATGACGGCACGGTGGCCGAGATGGACGCCGTCGAAATTGCCCATCGCCACCACGGCGCCGCGGGGGATGGCGTTCGCAGGGGTGGTGTCGCGGATAACGGTAAAGCCAGTCGTCATTTCCGGGATTCTTCAGGAATTGGATCGATGCGGCCGGACCGTGACGTGGCGGCGCCGGTGAAGTCAAGCCGCTGGAATCGCATCAAAACGGGTACAATCCGACACGGGCCGGTTAACGGGCTGTTTAACGCATGCTGCTAGAGGTGGGGGCAGGAATGCGGGTCGCGCAGCCCTTTATTGTTTGTAGCGTAGCGTCGAGTAGGGGAGAGAAGATGGCGGTTGATTTGTCCATGTCGGTTCTGGTGGTCGATGACTACAACACCATGATCCGCATCATCCGGAATCTTCTGAAGCAGCTCGGCTTCGAAAACATCGACGATGCCTCGGACGGATCCGAGGCGCTGAACAAGATGCGCGGCAAGAAATACGGGCTCGTGATCTCCGACTGGAACATGGAGCCGATGACGGGCTATGACCTGCTCAAGGAAGTCCGTGCCGACCCCAATCTGGCCACCACGCCGTTCATCATGATCACGGCGGAATCCAAGACCGAGAACGTGATCGCCGCCAAGAAGGCCGGCGTGAACAATTACATCGTCAAGCCGTTCAATGCGGCGACCCTGAAGACCAAGATCGAAGCGGTCTTCCCGGACATGGCGACGGCGTAAGGCGCCACGCCCCCACCTGCTCCGTCGTCATCCTGAGGTGCGCGCTCTTGCGCGCCTCGAAGGATGGGCTGCAAGCACCGATCGTTCCTCTCATCCTTCGAGGCTCGCCGAAGAGGCTCGCACCTCAGGATGACGTCCGCGGACGTATCCGCTACCTCACCACCGCAGCTCCCGCATCAGCGCCCTGGGCGGGTGGCCGAACAGTTCCTTCACCGAGGCCGGGTCGAGCTGTTCGATGCCTTCGAAGTCCTCGGAGTGGATGCCGCGGGTCACGAACAGCAGATCGATGCCGAAGCCGTGGGCGCCGGCAAGATCGGTCCGCACCGAATCTCCGATCGCCAGCACGCGGTTGAGCGCCGCCGGACGGCCGCGCTGCTCGGCGGCCAATTGCATGGCGCGCTCATAGATCGGCCGGTGCGGCTTGCCGTAGAAGATCACCTCGCCGCCGAGTTCGCGATAAAGCTCGGCGATCGCGCCCGCGCAATAGATCAGGCGGTCGCCACGCTCGACGACGATGTCGGGATTGGCGCAGATCAGCGGCAGCTTGCGCTCGAGCGCCTGCAGCATCATCGCGCGATAGTCTTCGGCGGATTCAGTTTCGTCGTCGAACAGGCCGGTGCAGATGATGTAATCGGCCTGCTCCAGCGGACCGATCACGGCATCAAGCCCGCGGTGGATCGAACTGTCGCGCTCCGGCCCGAGCCAGAATATTTTCTTGCCCGGATGGCCGGCGACGAAGTGGCGGGTCAGGTCGCCAGAAGAGACGATCGCATCGTAGGTGTCGTCGGCGACGCCGAGCTTGCGCAATTGCCGCTGCACCGAATCGGCCGGCCGCGGCGCGTTGGTGATGAGGATGACGGTGCCGCCCTGCTGGCGGTAGGTGTGCAGCGCTTCGCAGGCTTCGGGAAAGGCCTCGAGCCCGTTATGCACCACGCCCCAGATGTCGGAGAGCACGACCTCGACGCTACCGACGAGGTCGCGCAATTTCTCGACGAATCGAAGTGACGTCATGGTATCGCGCGCCGGTTAGCCCGGTCCGGCGGCGCGGCGCGCCAGCGCGGCATTGCCGGTCGCCCGCGGTGGCGGATCGATGGCGGTAGGGGCGGGATTGCTGGAGCCATTGGGTGCCAATGCCTGGGATGCTTGGGGGTCCTGAGCCTTGTTCGGAGCGGCCCCGGCGGTAGGCGATGCCCCCTCCGGCCGCAACGGCCGGGGCGGTGCAAACAGGAAACCCTGCCCAAACCGCACGTCATAATCCAGCAGGTCGACCACCGCGCGCTCGCCCTCGATCTTTTCGGCGATCAGGTCGATGCCGAAGCGGCCGAGCAGGTCGGAAAGGTCGGAGGGGTGAATATCGGATGCCGAACTCTGCTTCGGGTCGAGCAGCAGCGCCGCCGGCACCTTGATGAAGCGGACGCCGCGATCGGCGAGTTCGCGCGGCTCGATCCTGAGATCGCTGACATGGTCGATCGAGAAACGGTAACCGCGCTGCGACAGCGCCGCCAGATGCTCGGTCTCGGTCGCGCCGAGATTGCGGAACGTCGCCTGCTTGAATTCGAGCACGAAGGACGGCGCCAGCGCGCGATTGGCCTCGAGGAAATCGAGGCATTGCGCGAAATTGGCTTGATTGCCCAGCGTCGCGGCGGACACGTTGCAGAACACACCGACATCCTTGTTGCGCACCATCAACCGGCGCAGCACCTGGATACAGCGCAGCATCACCATGTGGTCGATGCGTCCGATCAGGCCGCCGGCTTCGGCCACACCGATGAAGTCGTCGGCGGCGATGACCTGATCCTTGTCGTCGCGCAGCCGCGTCACCGCCTCGTAGTAGCGCACCTTGCGCTGCGGCAGCGTCACCATCGGCTGCAGATAGATATCGAGCCGGTTTTCCTCGACCGCGGTTTTCACCGCGGCGAGCAGCCCTTGCTGGCTGCGCGAGGGCGCGGCGGCCTCCGCGGCAACCGCAACCGGCGCCGGCGTGGCATTGATGACCGCGGCTGCGATGTCAGCTGCCGCCTCGCCAGCCGGGGTGGCAAGCGGCGCCCCGCTACGGTCGAAATCGGGCTGGCTCACCGGGGCGGGGGCAGGGACGCCCGAGGACAGCATGTCGTCATGGCTGGCGACGGAGACCGCGAGCTGTTTGACCAGCACGCCGAGTTCGTTGATTTCACCGACCACGGCCTGGATGCGGTCGGCATTGGTGGAATTCGCCGACACCACCCGGCCCTCGACGGCGGCGAGCCGGCGGCCGAATTCCGCCACCTGGCGGGCGAGGTCGGCGGTGCCGCGCGACAGGTCCGCGATCTGGCCGCCGACATCGCTGCGGTCGCGCAGCCGCATCGAGACGGCGTTGTAGAGGATCAGGAAGGTCAGCGCGGTCAGCGCCACGATCGCGGATTCCGTGCCGCTGATGCCCGCCACCGAATACAGCACAAGGCCAAGCGAAGCCGCGACCAGCACCATGCAGATGGCGATGAAAATCGTCGAAATGCGAATCATGTCGCGCGCCACACTCCTCGAGAGCGCTGCAACCTTAGCATTAATGTTGATTCGGTGGGCTAGTGTTGTTTTGAGGGAGGTGGAACCGCCGGCGGTCTACTCCCTCGCCCCGCTCTTGCGGGGAGAGGGTTGGGGTGAGGGGCTCCATCCGCGAGCGAGATCTATCGATAGACCTGTACCCCCTCACCCGAAATTCGCTGGCGCGAATTTCGACCTCTCCCCGCAAGCGGGGCGAGGTAAGTAGCTTACGCCGTCGCGCGGATCACCTTGGCGACCTTGTCGACGATCTCGCCGATCTGGTCCTCGGTGACGATCAGAGGCGGCGTCAGCGCCAAGGTGTCGCCGGCCACCCGCAGCATCAGGTCGTTGTCGTGGAAGGCGCTGTTCAGCGCGTCGAGACCGCGCTTGCCCGGCAGGTCCGGGCGCGGCGCGAGGTCGATGCCGGCGGTGAGGCCAACCGTGCGGATATCGACCACGCCGGGCTGGCTCCGCAGCGACATCACCGCGTCGGCGAATTTCGCCTCGAGCTTGTTGGCCCGCTCGAACAGCTTTTCGTCGCGGTAGATATCGAGGGTCGCGAGCGCCGCCGCGCAGGCGATCGGATGCGCCGAATAGGTATAGCCGTGGGTCAGTTCGACCATATGTTCCGGGCCGTTCATGAAGGCGTCGTGGATGGTGCCGCGTATCAGAACGCCACCCATTGGCGCCGCACCGTTGGTGATGCCCTTGGCGAAGGTCAGCATGTCAGGCGTCACGCCGTAGCGTTCGGCGGCAAACGCGAAGCCGAGCCGGCCATAACCGGTGATGACCTCGTCAAAGATCAAGAGAATGCCGTGCTTTTGGGTGATCTCGCGCAGCCGCTTGAGGTAACCCTTCGGCGCCGGCAGCACGCCGGTCGACCCCGCCATCGGCTCGACGATCACGGCGGCGATGGTGTTGGCGCCGTGCAGATTGACCAGCCGCTCCAGTTCGTCGGCGAAATGCGCGCCATATTCCGGCTCGCCCTTGGTAAAGGCCTGCTTCTCGCGGTCGTAGGTGTGGGGCAGATGGTCGACGCCTGACAGCAGCGAGCCGTAGATCTTGCGGTTAGCAACGATGCCGCCGACGGACGTGCCGCCAAAGCCGACGCCGTGATAGCCGCGCTCGCGGCCGATCAGCCGGACACGGCCGCCCTGGCCGCTGATCTGGTGATAGGCCAGCGCAATCTTGAGCGCGGTGTCGGCGGCTTCCGAGCCGGAATTGCAGAAGAACACGTGGTCGAGGCCATCGGGCGCCAGATCGGCGATGCGGCTGGCGAGTTCGAACGCCTGCGGGATGCCGAACTGGAACGGCGGCGCGTAGTCGAGGGCGGCGGCCTGCTTGCCGATCGCGTCGGAAATCTGGCTGCGGCCGTGGCCGGCGTTGCAGCACCACATGCCGGCGGCGCCGTCGATGATCTTGCGGCCGTCAACGGTGATGTAATGCATGTCCTTGGCGCCGGCGAGCAGCCGCGGGCTCTTCTTGAACGCCCGGTTTGCGGTGAACGGCATCCAGTGCGCGGCGAGATCGTTCGGAACATTGACGGCGGCGTGGGGGCTCTTGTCCAACATGGAGGCCTCTTCGGGTTTGAACGGGTTGGTGCTGCCCATCAAACTATCAGCTTCGGCGCGTGGCGGGAACGCCGGCGGCGGCGATATTTCCGCTCGACCGGGCGCTTTCGAGGGCAAGTTACCGATTACAGATCCGCAGCGCCGATCCAGAACACTTCGCCGTCGGAATCCTCGGTGTCGAGCCACAGCAGCGGCAATTGCGGGTAGGCGTCCTCCAGCTGTTGGCGGCCGCGGCCGATCTCGCACAACAGCCCGCCCTGCGGCGTCAGGTGCGCCTTGGCCTCATCGAGGATGCGTCTGACGATATCGAGCCCGTCGGCGCCACCGTCGAAGGCAAGCTTCGGCTCGGCGCGGCATTCGCGGGGCAGCGCGGCCATGCCTTCCGCATCGACATAGGGCGGATTGGTGATGATGAGATCGTAGCGCTTGTCGCCCAGCGGCTTGAACAGATCGCCGCGGTGAAGTGCCAGGCGATGCTCCAATCCGTAATCGCCGACATTGCGCGCGGCGACCTCGAGCGCGTCCCTGGAAATATCCACCGCATCGATTGCCGCGTTCGGAAAATTCCGGCTGGCCAGGATCGCAAGGCAGCCCGAGCCGGTGCAGAGATCGAGCACGCTTTCCACCGACAGGGGATCGTCGATCAGCGAACCGCCTTGCTCGTCGTCACCGCCGAAATGGGAGTCCAGCAATTCGCCGATGAAGGAACGCGGCACGATGGTGCGCTCGTCGACATAGAACGGCAGGCCGCGCATGTAGATCTTGTTGACGAGATAGGCGGCGGGCTTTCGCGTGGTGACGCGGCGCTCGATCAAATCGAGGATCTTTTTGCCTTCGGCCACCGTGACGCGCGCGGTCGCGAAGGCTTCGAACTGGTCGGGGTGCAGATGCAGGGTTTCGCATACGAGGAAGGCAGCTTCGGCCACTGGATCGGTGGTGCCGTGCGCGAACGCCAGTTTGGCTTCGATGAAACGGCTCACCGCGAAGCGGACGAAATCGAGCAGCGTCAGCAATTCGCCGGAACCGACCTTTGGGAATGTCGAACCGGCACGGCCGCGCTTGGCCGGCGCCTTGCTGGGTTTGGCCATCAGGATTTGGTCCAGCGCTCTGCTGCGGCGTCATCGTGGCCGCGGGCCTCGATCCAGCTCGAGCCTTTGAGGCCTTCCTCGCGCTTCCAGAACGGGGCGTTGGCTTTCAGATAATCCATCAAAAACTCCGCAGCCTGAAACGCCGCCTGCCGGTGCTGGGATGCCGCCAGCACCAGCACGATATTTTCGCCGGGCGTGATGCGCCCGACCCGATGCACGACGGTCAGCCCGGTCAGCGGCCAGCGCGACAGCGCCTCGTCGGCATGGCGCTTGATTTCGGCCTCGGCCATGCCGGGGTAATATTCGAGCGTCAGGGCTGCGATCGGTTCGCCGTTTTCGCTGCCGCGGCAAATGCCGCTGAAGCTGACGACGGCGCCGATATCGGTGCGGTCCCTGGTCAGCGCCGCAATCTCCTGGCCGACGTCGAAATCGGCTTCCTGGATGCGGATGGTCGCGATGGCGGTCATCAGAGCTTCTTATTGGGCATGATCTCCGCGCAAACGCGTTCCGCGTTTGTCACGAGGGAAAACCGGTTCCCACTTTGCACTGACGTGGCCCTCCGGGTCCTGATCATGCGTCAGCCGCCGGTCATCGGCGGGAAAAAGGCAATCTCGCGGGCGCCGGCGATGGCCGCATCCGGCTTGACATGGGCGTGGTCGATCGCGGCGCGGATCACCCGCGGCGTCTCGAACGCATGGGCATAGCTCTCGCCGCGCTTGGCGAGCCAGCCGATCAGGTCGCCCACCGTCCGCACATCCGCCGGCGGCTCGACGGTTTCTTCCGCCATGCCGACCCGCTCGCGTACCCAGGCGAAATATTTGACCTTCATCCCTCATCCTCCTTGATGAGGTGATGGATGCCGGCGCGGAAATAATCCCAGCCGGTGTAGATCGTGAAGATCGCCGACATCCAGAGCAGCACGATGCCGATCAGGGTGGTCGCGGGGATAATCTGCTCGCCGGCCTCGCCGGCGATCAGAAAGCCGATCGCAACCAGTTGAAT
The DNA here is from genome assembly GCF_031202265.1 of Bradyrhizobium sp. Ash2021. NCBI lineage: Bacteria > Pseudomonadati > Pseudomonadota > Alphaproteobacteria > Hyphomicrobiales > Nitrobacteraceae > Bradyrhizobium > Bradyrhizobium sp. Ash2021. The sequence goes on from NZ_CP100604.1 coordinate 2,117,032, forward strand.
GGTGGTCTTCCACTTCGCGAGCTTGGTAACGGGTACGCTGACCCGGAGGCCGGCGAGATATTCGCGCAGGCCCGAGACCAGGATTTCCCGGCACAGGATCACGATCGCGGCCCACAGCGTCCAGCCATGGATCGAGTTGTCGGCGGCCAGCATCAACAGGCAGGACGCGACCAGGAGCTTGTCGGCGATCGGGTCGAGCATCCGGCCGAACGCCGATTGCTGATCCCAGATTCGTGCATAGTAGCCATCGAGATAGTCGGTAACTCCGGCGGCGATGAACACGGCCAGCGCCACCCAGCGCAGCCACATCGGGCCGTCCAGGATGGATTCCCAGAAAACGCAGCCAACCACCACCGGGATGGCGGCGATGCGGGCGTAGGTCAGGATATTCGGGAGGGACATGGTCTTGCCCTGTCCCCTTGTCGTGGCGATGTTCATCCGTCTTACCAATACCGCTGAGGCGTGAAGGTCAACTGGGCGGGCCTACGATGATCGGTCGCAGGCGACGCCGGTGTGACTCAAGGCCCCCTTTAACCCGGCTGGGCGTGGAAAAACTCGAAAATCTTGCGGGCGCTTTCCGCGCTGACCCCTGGAACCTTGCCGAGGTCGGCGATCGAGGCCCGCTCGATCTCCTTCAGCGTTCCAAAGTGGTGCAGCAAGGCACGTTTGCGTGACGGGCCGATGCCCGGAATTTCCTGCAGGCCGGCCTCGCGGATGTCCTTTTTGCGCAGCTTGCGGTGCGAGCCGATCACGAACCGATGTGCCTCGTCGCGCAGCCTTTGAATGAAATACAGCACGGGGTCGCGCGGCTCGAGCTTGATGGCCTCGCGGTCCGGCATGAACAGGGTTTCGCGGCCGGCGTCGCGGTCCGGACCCTTGGCGACCGCCAGCAGCGAGACCTGGGTCAGCCCGAGGTTTTCAAAGATTTCCCGGACCGCGTTCAGTTGCCCGCGGCCGCCGTCGATGATGACGAGATCGGGCCATTGCGGAAACGAATCGTCGTCCGCCTTGAGGTCCGGCTTGAGGTCCGGCCTGGGCTTCGCGGCGCCGCCATCCACAGGTTTCAACAACCGCTTGAAGCGCCGCTCCAGCACCTCGCGCATCATCGCGTAATCGTCGCCCGGCGTCAGGCCCTCCGACTTGATGTTGAACTTGCGGTACTGGTTCTTGATGAAACCGTCCGGCCCCGCCACGATCATGGCGCCGACCGCGTTGGTGCCCTGGATATGGCTGTTGTCGTAGACCTCGATGCGCTTGGGCGTATGCGGCAGGGCGAGCGTGGTGACCATTCCTTCCAGCAGGCGGCCTTGCGTCGCGGTATCGGCGAGCTTGCGGCCGAGCGCCTCGCGCGCATTGGTGAGGGCGTGCGCGATCAGCTCTTTCTTCTCGCCGCGCTTGGGGGTGGAGACCTCCACCTTGTGCCCGGCTTTCACCGACAACGCGTCGGCCAGGAGCGCGCTTTCCTCGATTTCGTGCGAGAGCAGGATCAGTTTCGGCGGCGGCTTGTCGTCGTAGAATTGCGCCAGGAACGAGGCCAGCACTTCCTCCGGCGTGAACGATTTTTCCGCACGCGGAAAATAGGCGCGGTTGCCCCAGTTCTGCCCGGTGCGGAAGAAGAACACCTCGACGCAGGAATAGCCGCCCTCCTGATGGATCGCGAACACGTCGGCCTCTTCCACGGTGCGTGGATTGATACCCTGCTGCGACTGGATCGCCGACAGAGCGGCGAGGCGGTCGCGGTAGAGTGCCGCGGTCTCGAATTCGAGTTCGGCCGAGGCCTTTTCCATCTCGCCGGCCAGCTCCTTTTTCACCAGATGGCTGCGGCCGGAAAGGAAGTCGTTGGCTTCCCGCACGAGCTCGGTATAGCCGGGGAAATCGATCTCGCCGGTGCAGGGGCCCGAACAACGGCGGATCTGATAGAGCAGGCAAGGGCGCGTGCGGCTTTCGAAGAATCCGTCGGTGCAGGAGCGGATCAGGAACGCGCGCTGCAGCGCCGTGATGGTGCGGCCCACGGCGCCTGCGGACGCGAACGGTCCGAAATATCGTCCCGGCCGCGATTGCGCGCCGCGATGTTTCAGGATCTGCGGCGCCCAGTGGTCGCCGGTGATCAGGATATAGGGAAACGACTTGTCGTCGCGCAGCTGCACGTTGAAGCGCGGCCGCAATTGCTTGATCAGATTGGCTTCGAGCAGCAGCGCCTCGGTCTCGGTCGAGGTGGAGATGATCTCGACGGTGACGGTCGCCGCGATCATGCGCAGGATGCGCGCCGGCAAGGGCGCGTTGACGCGGGCATAGGAGGACAGGCGCTTGCGGACGTTTTTCGCCTTGCCGACATAGAGCACGTCGTGGGCCACGTTGAGCATGCGGTAAACGCCGGGCGAGGTCGGCGCCAGCCGGACCGCGTTCTCGATCGCGGCATGGCCGACCGCCAGCGGACCCTCGCCGATCGCCTCCGCGGGCTCGTCGGGCGCCTCCGGAAGGCGGGCCTCGTCGTCCTCATCCGTGGCCGCAATGGCAGGGTCGAAATCATCAGACAGCAGCGCCGGGTCTTGCGGCGGCAGATCCGGCTTTGAACCGCGCCTTGCCTTCTGCGGGGCGGGCGTTTTTGGGTGGTCGGCAGAATCGTGATCCATGGGCCTCAATTAAGCGCTGGGGTCCCACATCGCCAGCGGTCGCGGGGCGGGGGAGGCCGCGTCCGGGTAACACATTCTTAAGAATGATGAGCGGCCCGGTAACCCCGCTTAACAACCCATTAACTTAAAACTCTCGATAAATCTTACGCGAAAAGGCTGGAGTTCCGTAACCATGCCGGCTTCCAGCCGGCGGTCACGGCCGTTGCGTGGTGGAGTTGAGTGATGAGCAGGTTTCTGTTGCGCGCGTTGGCGCTGATCGCCGCGGGCTGGACCATGTCGGCGCAGGCGGCCGACCTCAATTACGGATCGCGCCCGCCCCTTACCGTCAATCAGCCGCTCAATGCCTATAGCTGGGCCGGTCCCTATCTCGGCGGCAACCTCGGCTATGCCTGGGGTTCGGTCGACAACAACCTGACCAAGCCGTCCGGCGTCGCGGGCGGCGTCCAGGCGGGTTACAATTGGCAGCAAGGTCCGTGGGTGTTCGGTGTCGAAGGCGACATCCAGGCGACCGGCGCGGACGATACCTTTGCGCCGTGGAAGTTCGCCAACCCCTGGTTCGGCACGGTGCGCGGCCGGGTCGGCTATGCGCTCGGCAACGTCCTGTTCTACGGCACCGGCGGCCTCGCCTTCGGCGAACTCCGCGCCACCACCTTCGGCCTGTCGGAATCCCATACCAATGCCGGCTGGACCGTAGGCATCGGCGGCGAGATGGGCTTTGCGCCGAACTGGAGCGCCAAGGTCGAATATCTCTATGTCGATCTGGCCGACAGCAACTTCGTCATTACAGGCGCGTCGAACAGTTACCGGTTCGGGTTGATAAGGGCCGGCGTGAACTACCACTTCTGAGAACAAGAAAATCGGGCTTCCAACCTCCCGGCGGCATCAAGCCGCCGGGATTTTTTTGTCGCGTGGACAGCGTGGTGGCGGGCGCCTCGGGGGCGGCCAAATCACGCACGCCTCCACCATCTGAGCAGCGAGCTCAGGCGCGGCAGATATCTCAACAGCCAATAACTCAGTCCGCTTTCATCGGCGAGTGTTCAGAGCATGATCTCCGCGCAAACGTTTTGCGTTTGTCGCGTCGGAAAACTGGAATCCACCCCGCATCAAGTGCGGGGCAGGCTTTTTCCGGATCATGCCCCGGCTCACGATGAAATCACCAGGTTGACCGCCTTGGGGCCTTTGCCCTTCTTGTCCGGTTCGACCTCGAACGTAATGCGCTGTCCTTCTGTCAGATCCTTCAATCCAGCCCGCTCCACGGCGGTGATGTGGACGAATACATCGCGGCCGCCGTCATCGGGCTTGATGAAGCCGTAGCCGCGTTCTCCATTGAAGAACTTGACCGTACCAGTCATGGCCATCGGGAACTCCTCCCCCGCACTTTTCCGCCGCTACGCAAATATCGCGTAGCGGCCGACCGGACATTCGCTGTCCGAAGCTTGGCCACCTGAGCCGACCGGTCACGCCACCGATCGGCCTGGATTTTTTTGAGGCCTTGTCACTCCGCCGCAACCATTCGCGGAAGCGGAACGTAAAGCCAGTCTCAACGCGCTGAGCATAATACGGTTTCGCGTAAATTGACTACGCCTCAATCGCAATTTTCAGCCCATTGGGGGTACCTAGTGTTTGGGGGTCTCGAGCCTGAACCGGCCGGCGCCGCCCTGGCCGAGCGGCTTTTCCAGCTCGGGCAAAATGGTCTTCAACTCGGCGGCCAGCGTCCACGGCGGATTGACGATCAGGAGACCTGTGGAAGTGAGGGGCCCGCCGGGCTCCTGCGGCGCGACGCTGAATTCCAGCCGCAGGCATTTGCCGGCCGGCTTGCTGGTTTCAGCCACGCCGGCGACATGGCGCGCAAGGCCGTCGGTGATGCGCCGGCTCTTGACCGGGTACCACAGCAGATAGCTGCCGGTCGGCCATTTTTCGTAGGCCTCGGTGAAACCGTCGGCCAGCCGTTCGAATTCGTCCTTTTGCTCAAACGACGGATCGATCAGGACCAGGCCACGGCGCTCGTTGGGGGGGACGAAGGCCGGCAATGCGGTCCAGCCATCGAGATCGACCACCCGCGCCTGGGTGTCGCGGCGCAGCGCGCCGACCAATTGCTTGCGGGCATTCGGCTCGATCTCGCAGGCGGTGAGGCGGTCCTGCGGCCGCAGCATGGCGCGCGCGATCAGCGGCGATCCGGGATAGGCTTTCAAGTCGGCTTTCGGATTGAAGGCCCGGACGATATCGAGATAGGGCGTAACCAGCGGCAGGGCCTTTTCTGAGAACCGCGCCTGCATCACCCGGGCGATGCCGGTCAGCCATTCGCTGCTGCGGCGCGCCTCATCGCCGCCGAGATCGTAGATCCCGGCGCCCGCATGGCTGTCGATGACGCGAAAGGCGGCCGGCTTTTCCTGCAGATAGGTCAGGATACGCACCAGCACGATGTGCTTGATGACGTCGGCGAAGCCGCCGGCGTGGAAGGCGTGTCGGTAGTTCATCTGGGTTCGGCTGACCAAATTGGAGAAGACGTTAGTGTCTTCTACGCGTCATGGCCGGGCTTGTCCCGGCCATCCACGTCTTTGGCAGGCACGGCAAAGCAAGACGTGGATGCCCGGGGCGCAGTCAAGTCACGCAGTCTGCGCACGGCAGACTGCTATGCCCGGGCATGACGGTGGCGGGAGATCTCAGCCGCCCCGCAGCGGCGGCATCAGCACCTGGTCGCGCCGGCAGGCGCGGCGGTCGATTTCCTCGCAGGAGCGGAATTGCAGATCCCGGTTCAGGCAAATCCGTACTTCGCTGAGGCGCTGGCGGTTGCAGGTCACCGAGATCGCCGAACTGCTCAGTCCCGGATTGACCTTGATGAAGGCCGCTTCGAGATCGTCGGGCGCAATCGTCTTCGGTTCCGACAATTGCAGGAATTCCTCGGGGATTTTCACCGCCGCGCGGGCCTTGCGGATGGTCTCGAAATAGGCCCGCGCGCCCAGTCCCGAACAGGTGCCGTGCTTGTCCCATTCATTGAAGATCAGCCCGGGCGCCGGCATCAAATCCAGCATCGAGGTCATGATATTGCGCTCGAGCCGCGGCGAGGGCCGCTCGCAATATTCGGGAAAGCCGCGCTCATATTGCGGCCACAGGCCGTGCACCACGAAGGAGAACGGCCTGCCGCCGCACTGCGCCTGCGAGCGCCCGCTATTGCCGCGTTCAGAGGCTTCCTCGCAGAACGACGGCGACCACGACAGCGACAGCACGTAAAAATCGAATTCGCCGGGCGCGTTTTGCCGGCGGTCCTGGGCGGATGCCGTCCCGGCGAAGACGCCGACGAAGATGATAAGGGAGAAAATGACAAGGGAAATGAGAAATCGTGAAATCATGGCCGGTCGGAACATCACAGCACCCCCTACTCGACTGCCCCCGAGCCTAGCAGGGAACCGGAACATTTCAAGAACAAAATACCAGCGGGCCCGAAAAACGATCGGGCCGGCCGCGTCTGTCGGCAGAATTCAGGCTGGAATCAGGGCCGGGCGGACTTGCACCCGGGATTATAGGCCCAGTTGCGATCAAGTCCGGTGACGCACCATTCGACGCCCTGGCCGAAACCGGCAAAGCCGCCGTCCTCGATGATCGAGTAATGCACCGTGCGCAGCTTGCCGTCGCTGGTCATGACGTCGGCGCTGCAATAACGGCGCGGAATATTGTCGGATTGCCAGGGCCGGAACGCGATTTCATGGATCCGACCATAGGAGGTGATGGTCAGCGGGGAGTTCCAGAAGGTGCTTTCTTTCTCGTGGAATTGCGAGGTGATGGTCCCCAGCGCCTTCTCGCATTCCGCAACGCGCCCGTCATACTTCGGCCCGAACAGCCCGAAATTCAGCTCCATCGGGTTGGCGGCCTCGGCCGCATGGCCGAAGGCCAGCAGCGCGAACGCAGCGCCAATGCCGAGTGTTTTCAGGGAGGTGAACAGGTTGCGCATGGGGAATCCGCCGATGATCCAACGGAGGGGACGGTGCCGTGAAGCCCGGGCAAGGTCAAGTGCAACGCGGCAACACCTGCGGAGACTCCGCACGCCGGCCGCCACCCGTTCTTTTCACGGCCGCCGAGGGGCTTTAAGGTGCGGCGGAGCGAATGGAGTTTGCAATGCGAATCATCACGGCGGCGAGCCTGGTTGCGATCTGCGGAATATTGACGGGCGCGCCGGCGCGGGCCGACTGGGTGCCGCCGTTCAAGGGCAACGATACCGGCGGCATCATTGCCTTTTCGATGGCGACCCAGGCCGACGCCCGCCAGCTCGCGGTCGATCACTGCGCCTATTACGGCAAGGTGGTGAAATTCCTCGCGGTCGATCCGCAGCCCGGCGGCTACATTTCGTTCGCCTGTCGCTGGGTGCCCTATGGCGCCAATGCGCGGCCGCTGCGCTCGCTCTACTGAGGCGCTTCGCCTGGAGCATGATCCGGACCCGGAGGGCCGCGTTGGCGCAACGTGAGAACCGGTCTTCCGAAAGGACCATGCGCAGGAAAAATCAGCCGGGAGTGCGGGCGATGAAGCGGCAGCTTGTTTCATTTGGTTCGGCCCTTGGCCTGCTGGCGCTGCTGTCGGCGGGCGATGCCCGCGCGGTGGACCTGCCGGTCCGCAAGGCCGGCTTGTGGGAAATGAAGGTGCTGCACACGGGATCCCCGATGCCGGAAATGACGATGCAGCACTGCACCGACGAGACCACCGACAAGGACATGAGCACTGCGGCCTCGCCGATGGCGAAGGAGATGTGCTCCAAGCAGGATATCCAGAAGACCGCGACCGGCTATGTCAGCGATTCCGTCTGCGGCATCGCTGGCATGTCGATCACCTCGCATTCCGAAATCATCGGCGACTTCAATTCCGCCTATACCGTGAAGTCGACCTCGCACAGCGCGGGCGGTCCCGCCGGAACGCGCGACTCAACGACGTCGATCGAGGCGAAGTGGCTCGGCGCCTGCAAGGCCGACCAGAAGCCCGGCGATATCGTGATGCCCGGCGGCCTCAAGATGAACGTCAAGGATATGGAAAAGCTGAAGGCCATGATGCCGAAGCAGATCCCGCAGCTGCCGAAGTAGCGTCGTTCACGTGTCCGGGCCTCATGGTTCTCAAGGCGATGCGAAGCATCGTCCGGAGACGCGCAGCTTTGCTGCACTCCTCACCATGAGGGACTGAGGTCCTCATCCTGAGAGGCTGTGAAGTTATCTCGGACCTCATCCTGAGGAGCGGCGCCTTCGCCGCGTCTCGAAGGATGGCCGCGAGTCCGTGTGTTGCGTCCATCCTTCGAGACGCTTGCGGAGTTTATCATCGGGCCGCGCTTCGCGCGGACCCGTTGGCAAGTTCCTCAGGATGAGGTCCGTACTATCCGTCATTCTGAGGAGCGCGTCTTCGCGCGTCTCGAAGGATGAGGCCACCGAGCTGCAAATCGATTTACACCGGTATCCGCACCGCCGCCCGCAGGCCGCCCATCGGGCTGTCGCCGAGCATGATGTCGCCGCCATGCGAGCGCGCGATGTCGCGGGCGATCGCAAGGCCTAAGCCGGTGCCGCCCTCGTCCTGGTTGCGGGCATCGTCGAGCCGCAGAAACGGCTTGAACACTTCCTCGCGCATGTCCGCCGGAATGCCCGGTCCGTCGTCGTCGATCGTCACCGTCAGGTAACGGTGGTCGCGCAGGCCGGTGATTGAAATCGTGTTGGCATGCCTTGCAGCATTGGAGACGAGATTGGCAAGGCAGCGCTTGAACGAGGCCGGCTTCACCGTCACCACCGGCAGGCCGCGGAACGCCACCGTCGCGGTGTGGCCGTTGCGCTCGGCGTCGCTGCGCAATTCTTCCAGCGCCAGCGTCATGTCGGTCGGCTGCGCGATCTCGCCGCTGTCGCCGCGCGCAAATGCGAGATAATCCTCGAGCATGCCGGACATCTCGTCGACGTCCCGGCGCATGCCGTCGACCTCGGGACTGTCGCCGATCAGGACGAGTTCGAGCTTGAAGCGGGTCAGGATGGTGCGCAAATCGTGGCTGACGCCGGCCAGCATCGCGGTGCGCTGCTCGATCGAGCGCTCGATGCGCGCTTTCATTTCCAGGAATGCTTGCGCCGCGCGGCGCACTTCGCGCGCGCCGCGGGGCCGGAAGTTCGGCGCCTCGCGGCCCTTGCCGAAACTTTCGGCGGCATCGGCCAGCCGCAGGATCGGCTTGATCTGGTTGCGCAGGAACAGCACCGAGACGATCAGGAGGATCGAGGAAGTGCCCAGCATCCAGAAGATGAAGATCTCCGAATTCGAGGCATAGGCGGAGCTGCGCTGCGCGAACACCCGCATCACGGAATCGTCGAGCTGGATGCGGATTTCAACCAGATTCGAATTGCCGACGGTATCGATCCAGAACGGCCTGCCGATCTGGCGGCCGAGCTGCACCGACAGCGTCTGGTCGAGCAGCGAGAAGAACGGTTTCGGGCCGGGCGGCGGCATGTCGCCGACCGGGAGAAAATCGACCACCAGCTGCATCCGCTGCGCGATGCGGCGCAACTGCGCGCGGTCCTTGTCCTGCGGGTAACCCTTGTAGACGTCGATCAGGCTGGCGACGTCGTGCACCACCGCGGCCGACAGCCGCCGCGTCACCGTGTTCCAGTGCCGCTCCATGAACACGAACGCCACCACCGTCTGCAGGATCACCATCGGCACGATCATGATCAGCAGTGCGCGGGCATAGAGCCCCGACGGCATCCAGCCCTTGAACGCGTTGCCCATCCAGCCATTGACCGCGGAGACGCGCTGCGACGCGTTGCGGATCAGGGTCAGGCCGGTGTCGAGCGTGCTCATGCTGGCTGACTCTATAGCGTTTTCGAGCGAAGTGGATACCGGTTCGGATAGCAATCAAGTTGCCGCAGATTGCGTAGACTTATCTGCGGCAGCAAATGCGTCAAAACAAAAGCCTCTATGGGGACGCGACCAGGCGATAGCCGATGCCGCGCACCGCCTGCAGGAACAAGGGATTGGCGGGATCTTTCTCGATCTTGCGCCGCAGACGGTTGATCTGCACGTCGACGGCGCGCTCGTTGACGGTGCCGCCGCCCGTCAGCGCGGCACGCGGCACGGTGTCGCCGGGGACTGCCGCAAGAATGCGCAGCATTTCGCGCTCGCGGTCGGTCAGGTGAATGATCTCCTCGCCCTGGCGCAGTTCGCCGCGTTCGAGATGAAACACGTAGGGACCGAACGCGACCTGCTCCAGCGTCTCCACCGGCGGCGGCGCGGTGCGCTTCAAGATATTGCCGATCCGCAACACCAGCTCGCGCGGCTCGAACGGCTTGGCGACGTAGTCGTCGGCGCCGATCTGCAGGCCCTCGATGCGGGCTTCGGCCTCGTGACGCGCGGTCAGCATGATGATCGGCACTGAAGACGAGGCGCGAATGAAGCGGGCGAGATCGAACCCGGTTTCGCCGGGCATCATCACGTCGAGGATCAGCAGATCGAAATGCAGGCCGAGCAGTTTGGCGCGCGCGTCGTTGGCGCTTGCGGCCGTGGTGACGCGATAGCCTTCGCCGCAGAGAAAGCGCGACAACAGGTCGCGGATGCGGCGGTCGTCGTCGACCAGCAGCAGATGCGGGGCGTCGTCGGCCGGCTGCAGCGGCGCCCCCGCCGTTGTTGCGGCGTTTGTCAGCCCCTGGGCCACGATCACTCCCTTGGTTTCTTGCTGCCGCTGCCGAAGATCGTTTCCAGCACCTTGTCGGGATCGTCGCGATCGATCATCGCGCGCAGGAACTGGCGCACGGTTTCCACGCCGGCCGGATCGATATCGGCGACGGCCCGGTTGATGCGATCGGTCTGCAGGCCGGCGAGCTTGCCCACCAACGCCTCACCTTTCGCCGTGGCGTAAAGAAGGCGCTGCCGCCGGTCGTTATTGCCGGTCTTCTGCACGATATAGCCTTCATCGAGCAGCTGCTTGAGCACCCGGCCGAGCGACTGCTTGGTGATGCGCAGCACGTCGAGGAGATCGGCGACCTTCAGCCCCGGATAGCGATGGACGAAATGCATCACCCGGTGATGGGCGCGGCCGAAGCCGAAAGCCTCCAGCTCATGGTCGGCGTCGCCGACAAAATCCCGGTAGGCGAAGAACAACAGCTCGATGATGTCCCAGCGCAGGTCGCGGGAATGCGCGCCAGCCCCCTCCACACCCTTCGAATCGGGTGCTCCGGCCGGGCCTGAAAAATTTATGTCAGTCATGTTGACATATCTTGGGTTCAATGTTACAAAACTACCAGCAGCGACGAAATATTAGATCGTTTCGATCGTGATGACATCTAAGGCGGCCGGAAAGACTCAGCAATGGCGGTTTGGGCCGCGAATTTGACCACCGTGCGATTGTCGAGCGGCATTTCGACAAACATACTGGACTTCGGCATTCCGCAAAAGCATGTCGTCTGCGACCTGTTGACGATGGAAGCCGGCCGCAAGGCTGGTGGTGGTGAAGTCCAGACCTATTAAGCCGGCAGGCCCGGAGAGACAGGCCGGCGCCAGCAATCGCGCCGGTTTCGACAGCGGAAAGCAAGAAAATGAGTTTGAACTTCGAAATCCAGCCTGCGGCGAATCCGACTCCTGAGAAGGAACGCGCGGCACGGCTCGTGGACCCGGGCTTCGGCCGTGTCTTCACCGATCACATGGCCGTGGTCCGCTACAATCAGGCGAAGGGCTGGCATGGCGCGCGCGTCGAATCCCGCGCGAATTTCCCGCTCGATCCGGCCACAGCCGTCCTGCACTACGCGCAGGAGATTTTCGAAGGCCTCAAGGCCTACAAGCGCGACAACGGCGTGAACCTGTTCCGCCCCGACGCCAACGCCCGGCGCTTCCACAATTCGGCTGAGCGCATGGCGATGGCGCCGCTGCCCGAGCCAGTGTTCATCGAGGCGGTCGAGCAGCTCGTGCGCATCGACCGCGCCTGGATTCCAGGCGGCGAGGGCAGTCTCTATTTGCGGCCCTTCATGATCGCGAGCGAGGTCTTCCTCGGCGTGAAGCCATCAGCGGAATACATCTTCGCCGTCATCGCCTCGCCGGTCGGCTCCTATTTCAAGGGCGGACCTGCGCCGGTGTCGATCTGGGTGTCGGAGAACTACACGCGCGCCGCGATCGGCGGCACCGGCGCCGTCAAATGCGGCGGCAATTACGCCGCGAGCCTGCGCGCGCAGGCCGAGGCCATCGATCACGGCTGCGACCAGGTGGTTTTCCTCGATGCGGTCGAGCGCCGCTACATCGAGGAACTCGGCGGCATGAACGTCTTCTTCGTGTTCGAAGACGGTTCGCTCTCGACGCCGCCGCTCGGCACGATCCTGCCGGGCATCACCCGCGATTCGATCATCGCGCTCGCGAGGGATTCCGGCACCCGCGTGCGCGAGGAGACCTACACGATCGACCAGTGGCGCAAGGATGCCGCCAGCGGAAAGCTGAAAGAGGCCTTTGCCTGCGGCACGGCGGCCGTCATCTCGCCGATCGGCAAGGTGTGTTCGGCGAGCGGCGATTTTCTCATCAGCGGGGGTGCTGCCGGCCCCGTGGCCATGGGGATGCGCAAGAAGCTGGTCGACATCCAGTACGGTCGCGCGGCCGACCCGCACGACTGGATCAGAAAGGTGCTGTGACCGAAGCACCGTCATTCCGGGATGGTCCGCAGGACCAGACCCGGAATCTCGAGATTCCGGGTTCGCGTCTTCGACGCGCCCCGGAATGACGACGTACTAATGGACAGCCCCGGTTGCCGCATCGCGCCTCGGCTGGTACCACCCGCCCATGGCCGACAAACCCAAAAAACCGCAAAAACTCCGCGCCCGCCTGCCCCGCGGGCTGGAAGACCGTGGCCCCGCCGCCATCGCCGCCACCCGGCAGATGGTGGAGAAAATCCGCGAGGTCTATGAGCGCTACGGCTTCGAGCCGGTGGAAACGCCGGCGATGGAGTTCACCGACGCGCTCGGCAAGTTCCTGCCCGACCAGGACCGGCCGAACGAGGGCGTGTTCTCGTTCCAGGACGATGACGAGCAGTGGATCTCGCTGCGCTACGACCTGACCGCGCCGCTGGCGCGCTATGTTGCGGAAAATTTTGAGGCGCTGCCAAAGCCCTATCGCAGCTACCGCGCCGGCTACGTCTACCGCAACGAAAAGCCCGGCCCCGGCCGCTTCCGCCAGTTCATGCAGTTCGACGCCGATACGGTGGGTTCGGCCTCGCCGGCCGCCGATGCCGAGATGTGCATGATGGCGGCGGATACGATGGAAGCGCTGGGCATTGAGCGTGGCAGCTATGTGGTGAAGGTGAACAACCGCAAGGTGCTCGATGGAGTGCGAGACGCGCTCGGCATTGCCGATGACGGTCAGTGGCTGACTGTGATGCGCGCGATCGACAAACTTGATCGGCTTGGCATATCCGGAGTTCAGCAGTTGCTGGGTGAAGGTCGCAAGGATGAGTCCGGCGACGTTACGAAGGGCGCCGGATTGAAAGCCGATGATATCGCGCTGGTGATCAGCGCGATCGGAACCGATGAAAAAGCCGAGCAGATCGATGCGCGGCTGCGCGACAGCAAGATCGGCCAGGAGGGCCGCGGAGAGCTCGACGAAATCAGCAGACTGGTTGCGGCGTCCGGCTATGGTGCCGACCAAATCAAGATCGATCCCTCCGTCGTGCGCGGCCTCGAATACTACACCGGCCCGGTCTACGAAGTAGAACTCACGCTCGAAACCAGGGACGAAAAAGGCCGCCCCGTGCGCTTCGGCTCGGTCGGCGGCGGCGGACGCTATGACGGTCTCGTCTCGCGCTTTCGCGGCGAGCCGGTGCCGGCGACCGGATTTTCGATCGGCGTGTCACGGCTGCAGGCCGCGCTGACGATGCTCGGCAAGCTCGACACCACGCCGGACTTTGGCCCCGTGGTCGTGACCGTGTTCGACCGCGACCGCGTCGCGGATTACCAGAAGATGGTCGCGCAGCTGCGCAACGCGAACATCCGTGCCGAACTCTATCTCGGCAACCCCAAGAACATGGGCAACCAGCTCAAATATGCCGACCGCCGCAACTCGCCTTGCGTCATCATCCAGGGCTCGGATGAGAAGGCGCGCGGCGAAATCCAGATCAAGGATCTGATCGAGGGCGCCAAGGCGGCCGCCGCGATCGCCTCCAACCAGGAATGGCGGGAGACCCGTCCGGCGCAGTTTTCGTGCAAAGAGGACGAGATCGTCGCAAAAGTGCGCGAAGTGCTGGCGCGCCATGACGTGAAGTGGGGATAGCTATTCATTCAGCGCGTCATGCCCGGCCTTGTGCCACGGCTGTCCGGTTTAATTTTAGCATAGGCTGAGGCTCAACTGTCGCTGATCTTTGATGATCGGAGGCGGTGGAAGGAGCAGCCTGTTGATCGGTCGTCTGTGCATAAGGTTTACGCGCACCAGACGGGTGAAGGTGAGCAGGCTGTGAACGGCTCGCTGGGCGGTGTGTGCCAGGCGCAGCAGTAGGAAGGTGATCAGAGCCACTGCGATCTGAATGCGCACGCCATTTTCGGAGCGTCCAATGAACTGCTTGATTTTGAGGGTCTGCTTGACCCAACGAAAGAACAGCTCAATCTGCCAACGGCGTTTATAGAGATCGGCGATATCGGTTGCCGGTAGATCGAGGTCATTGGTGAGGATGCGCAGGATCTTTCCGGTGTCGATGCGCACGCGGATCTCGCGGACGGGATCCTGGAACGGGTTTTGACGGTTGCGTGCCATACGTTGCGGCAGATGGCCGATGCGATCAGAAAGAATATTTGAGCCTGCCGCGACTGCATTCTTGTGGACCACGTGAAGCTTGGTGTTGCTCTTGAGCCGGGTCACGATCCGGCAGTCCGCGGCGTGGAGTTTGGCCCACCAGGAGTAGTCATAATAGCCGAGGTCGAACACGTAGGTGGCCCCGGCCTCGATCGGCATGTCCTTGGCGGCAGTGATGTCATTGATGTTGGCCGGCGTGACAGCGGCATAGATCGGGCAAACGGCGTCGGGGTCATAGACGATGTGCATCTTGGCGCCGCAGACACCTGCCGAGAACCTCGCCCAGTCCTTGCTCAGCGCGCTCAGACGAAGGCTGCTCGAATCGATCAGGTGCACCGCTTCGCCGGTCTTGCGCTTGAGCCCACGCGTGAGCTGCCCGACCAAATGCGCGAACAGGCCGCTGAACACCTGTCGGCCCCGTGCTCATCCACAAGCTGATCAAAGCGATGCCACGGAACCTGCTTCAATACGCTGTGGAATACACTATTGTGATGCTGCATGGCTTGATCCTTCTCCGTGTCCCAAAACGTCGCCAAACGCTTGGAACACAGAAGAATCAATGCCATGCGCCCTGTCCACCAAAATTAAACCGGACAGCCGTGGCCTTGTGCCGGGCACCCACGTCTTGTTTGATAGAAGAGATCGTGGATGGCCGGGATAAGCCCGGCCATGACGAAAAGAAACGGGAACGAGGAGACAATAATGCCTGAGATTACCGTGAGCATGGCCGCCGGCCGTACCGACGAGCAGAAGGCCGGCATGATGCGCGACATCACCCAGGCGCTGGTGAAAAACCTCGGCGTCGATGCCGACGCGGTCGTGATCCAGATCAACGAAGCCCCGTTGGCCCACAAGATGAAGGGCGGCAAGACCTTTGTTGAGCGCGCGGCGGCGGCGAAGAAGTAATTCAGCTCTCACCACGCGTCGTCCCGGCCGATATGCGCAATTGCGCATCAGGAGCCGGGACCCATAACCACCAATGCCTGTTGTTAGCGTGGGCGGTAGCTCCAGCATCGCGCAACATTGGCATCGCGCGGTATGGGTCCCGGCTCGAGGCCGGGATGACAGCGGAGTGTGTTTGCGCATCGGGATCATCATGGACGCACGCGACGTCATCAGGATTGGCATGAGCGCCGAGCGAACGCTGGTCGTGCCGGTCGAGCGCACGGTCGGGCATTTCGTGCCTGATATGCCGATGGTCTACGCGACGCCGATGATGATCCTGGAAATGGAGATAGCGTCCGGTGACGCCATCCGCAGGTTTCTTGCGCCGGGCTGGGTCACGGTCGGCACCGAAGTCAATATCCGCCATCTCGGCGCCTCGCTGGTCGGCGCCACGGTGCGGACCACGGCAAAAGTGATCGCGGTGGAGCGCCGCGTGATCCGCTTCGAGGTCGAGGCCTTCGAGGGCGAGCGCAAGATCGGCGACGGCCACCACGCCCGCGGCCTCGTCAATGTCGAGGCATTCAACAAGCGGTTTGGGGCGAAATAGCAGCACACTCATCGTCATCCTGAGGTGCGCGCTCTTGCGCGCCTCGAAGGATGGGCCGCAAGCACTGTGGCTGTCATCCTTCGAGGCTCGCCGAAGACGGCGAGCACCTCAGGATGACGATCGCGAACAGTAACTACTTCGCCAGATCCTTCGAACGCTGCGTCGCCGCGGCCACCGCGCGCGTCAAGAGCGGCTGCAGCCCGTTCGGTCCCATCAGCACGTCGAGCGCCGCCGCCGTGGTGCCGCCGGGGGAGGTCACGTTCTGGCGCAGCGTGGCCGACGCGAGGTCCGAGCGGTGCAGCAATTCGCCGGAGCCAGCGACGGTTTCGCGCGCCAGTTTGGTGGCGAGCTCGGCCGGCAGGCCGGCCTCGACGCCGGCGCGCGCCAGTTCTTCGGCGAGCAGGAACACATAGGCCGGGCCCGAGCCGGACACCGCTGTCACCGCATCCATCAGGCTTTCCCTGGCGACCCATTCGACCGACCCGGTGGCGCGCAAAAAGGCGTCGGCGATCGCACGCTGTGCGGCGCTGACCTTTTTGGCCGCGACCGCGACCGTGATGCCGCGGCCGATCGCGGCCGGCGTGTTCGGCATGGCGCGAACCACGCTGCCGCCGCAGACCGCTTCGAGCGACGCGATAGTCGTGCCCGCCATGATCGAAACCACCAGCGTCGACGGTCCCGTAAATGCTTTCAGCGCGGCGCCGGCCTCGCGGAACGATTGCGGTTTCACCGCGACCACCAGCGTGTCGACTTCGCCGACTTGCTTGGCCGGCGAATTGAGGCGAACGCCTTTGGCGGCCAGCGCGTTGATCTCGGCCGACGGATGCGGCTCGATCACCACGACACGTTTGGGATCGAGCCCCTGCGCCAGCCAGCCGGTCAGCATCGCGCCGCCCATTTTTCCTGCGCCGGCAAGGGCGATGGTGCCGTGAACGTTTTGCAAAGGGTTGTGAGTTTTTGGAGGTGTCACCACAAATTACTCTCGTCGTCCCCGCGAAAGCGGGGACCCATAGCCACCAGCGGTTCTAGTGAAGCGCTGAAGGCGCTACAAGCATTTTGCGAAAACTTCGGCGTCACGGCGTATGGGTCCCTGCTTTCGCAGGGACGACACCGGATATGTGGCGGGCACGCCGGCGTAACGCGCCCTACGCCTCGCCCTCGGTGTCGAACATCGCCGCACTCATGGCTTCCTGCGCCGTCTTGCCGGCCCAGACCACGAACTGGAACGCCGGGTAGTAGCGCTCGCTGGCGTGGATGGCGCCGACCAGCATGCTCTCGCATTGCGCGGCCGAGGCGGTGAGCCCGCCCGGCAGCAGCAGCGCCTGCCGGTACATGATCATGCCGGTGTGGGTCCAGATGTCGAAATGTCCGACCCATAATTGTTCGTTGATCGCGGCGATCAGCCGTTGCACTTCGGGTCGCCGCGCGGCCGGAATCTTCATGTCGAAGGCGCAGGCCAGATGCAGCGCTTCGATCTCGGCCATCCAGGTGAAGGAGAGCTGGTAATCGGTCCAGTCGCCCTTGGAGACGATGGTAACTTCGTCTTCGCCGGAACGCTCGAACGCCCAGTTGTTATTGGCGGCGATATCCTCGACGACCGCGAGCGGATTGGTCCGGGAATCAATTATGCCTTCGAGGAGGGACATGCCGTCTCGACCCTTGTTCTTTTAAATCTGTTGATACGCACACGGCGCCGGAACGCGCCAAACGATGCGCTGCTGCCGGCTGCAATCCCCTGGGTCCCCCCGAGGCCTGCCGGGATGAAGTGATGTGATTTGCGGAATCCGCGCAACCGCACCCCGAGTCCGTCCACAACGAAAGCGGCGCTCGTCCACAGTTGATCGCGTGCGTTGACTCTTGTCATGAGAACAAACCGGAATCGGATTGTGCTCAGGCCGGCTCAGCGCGTTGGTTCCCGCCTTAATCGTTAATTTTTCCGGCCAAAGGCCGTCTGGAGTATCGCCCAGTTTCGCTTTGGCGTCATGGGCACATGCGGATTACCCATAGTGAAGGTTCTTGCTGGCACAGCTCCGGTTCGACATAATCCGGGCAGGTCGCCCAGCCGGGCAGCCGATGTTCTCAGGGCGGGGTGAAAATCCCCACCGGCGGTAAGGGTGACGTTGCCCAAGCCCGCGAGCGCCTTCTTCTCTGGGGAACCAGAGAAAAAGGGTCAGCAGATTCGGTGCGAATCCGAAGCCGACGGTTAAAGTCCGGATGAAAGAGAACGGTTGCGGCAGCCGCGCTTTCGCGCGTGGCTGTTTCGTTCCGTGTGCCCTGATTCTGGTCCTGAAAGAGGAAAGCCATGAATCAGATGTTGCAAGAGCCTGAAGTCCAAAACCCCAAAAGCCAAACCCCCGAACCTCCCGCGCACCCGCCGGCGCATCCGCGTTTTGCCAAACCGCAGCGGGTCGCCTTCGTGCAATCGTCCTGGCATCGCGACGTGGTGGAGGAATGCCGCATCGCGTTCCTGGCCGAGAGCGCGGCGCGCCACATCACCAACATCGATGTGTTCGAGGTGCCGGGTTCGTTCGAGATCCCGCTGCATGCGCAGATACTCGCCAAGACCCGGCGCTACACCGCGATCGTCGCCGCCGGACTCGTGGTCGATGGCGGCATCTATCGCCACGAGTTCGTCGCCGACACCGTGATCAAGGCGCTGATGGATGTGCAGTTGCGCACCGAGGTGCCGGTGTTTTCGGCGGTGCTGACGCCGCAGCACTTCCACGAAAGCGCCGCGCATTTCGATTTCTTCCGTAAACATTTCGCGACCAAGGGCATCGAGGTCGCCGAAGCCTGCGCCAACACGCTGCTCAGCCTGGAGCGGCTGCGCGGCCAGGTCGCGGCGGGGATTGTGTAGGCAAAACCTCCACAATCGGTTGATTGTCATTCCCGCCGCCGGCCATGTAAGGTCGGCGACGGGAGGAGGCATGCCCGTGGAGACGGGCGGCCGATAAGATCATGTTCGAAGGACACGATCCCTATCTCGTCGCGCTCTCGGTGGTGATCGCGATTCTGGGTGGTTACACCGGCTTCGGCCTCACTGCGCGCATCCGCGGGACGCCGGACGCCAGTCATCGGCTGCTGCTGGCCGGCGCCGCGTTCTTCCTCGCCATCGGTATCTGGACCATGCATTTCGTCGGCATGCTGGCCGCACCCTTGCCGTCGGGCACGGTCTATCTGGTGCTGCCGACCATCGTATCGTTCCTGATCTGCGCGCTGGTGGTCGGCATTTCCCTGTTTTTTGTCTCGACCGGCGAGCCGTCGCTGTTGCGCGTGGCGTCCTCGGCGGTGCTGCTCGGGCTCGGGATCGCCAGCATGCATTATGTCGGCATGCACGGGCTGTCCGGCGATTTCGGAATGACGCATGACGCCGCCATGGTCGTCCTGTCGGTCGGAATCGCGATTGTCACGGCCTATGGCGGCTTGCGTGCGTTCCTGGCACGGCAGGGCGGCGTGCAACTGGCGTTGAGCGCGGTCGCCTTCGGGGTTGCGGTGTCCGGCATGCACTATACCGCGATGGCCGGCATGCATCTGGTCGCGCCGTCGGAGGGATCGCATCACCACATCGAGGGACTGGCGGCGTCGTCGCAAATGCTGTCGCTGGTGGTGGCGCTGCTCTGCTTCGTGATCGCGGCCGGTTTCCTGCTGTCGCTGGTGCCGGACCCGCGCAAAAAATCTGTGGCACAGGCCGATATGGTCGCCGCCGGTCCGGCCATGCTGGCGGCTGATGTTCCGTCGGCCGACGCCAGCAGCGCGCCCACCAGCCCGCGGCTGCGGGCAACAACGCCGCTCGGCGGCATCGGCCAGCCGCCCCGCGCGGCACCCGCGCCCCGGCTGCCGGTCGAAGGCGCCGACGGCACCCACTTCATCGCTACCGCCGATATCAGGAGCGTCCGCGCCGACGCCCATTACACCAAGGTCCATGACGGCACCCGCGAGCGGATGTGTCCGTGGTCGATCTCGGAGGCCGAGGCCCAGCTCGACCCCGGCCTGTTCGTCCGGGTGCACCGCAGCCACATCATCGCAATCCCCCACGTCACCCTTGTCCGCAAGGAGGGCGACGGCGCGATCGTCGAACTCGACGGCCCGTCGCCGCACCGCGTGCCGGTCAGCCGCGCCAAGATCGCCGAGGTGAAGGCGCGGTTGGGCCTCGCCCGGCGCCACGCTTGAGTTAGGGCAGCGCGCTCCACTCCATCCCCGTCACCCCGAGGAGGCCGCGAAGCGGCCGTCTCGAAGGGCGACAGCCCGGCTGCTCATCCATCCTTCGAGGCTCGCTGCGCTCGCACCTCAGGATGACGGAAGCCCATTAGGTCGCCAGGGCTGACGCATTTCGTGCGCGCTTATCCGTAATTCGTGCGAATTTCCTGACCTTGTGCCCCTGCGATTGCACGCGAAAACAACCGGGGACAGCCTGCCTCCCAAAGTCCGCGCCAATTTCAAAAGCGCAAAGGACGAATGGAGGAGACCCATGATTCCTGGCCCATTCAGCTATCACCGGCCGGCGACGGTCGCCGACGCGGTCAAACTGCTCTCGACCCTGGGCGACGAGGCAAGGCCGCTGGCCGGCGGCCACAGCCTGGTCCCGATGATGAAGCTCCGGCTCGCCACCCCCGAGCATCTGGTCGATCTGCACGGCATCGACGGCCTCAAGGGGATCCGCCGCGACGGCAACACTATCGTGATCGGGGCGATGACCACCCAGCACCAATTGCTGGCGTCGGACGAAATCGCCAAATCACTGCCGATCCTGCACGAAACCGCTGCTGTGATCGCCGATCCCCAGGTGCGCTATCGCGGCACCATCGGCGGCAATGTCGCCAACGGCGATCCCGGCAACGACATGCCGGCGCTGATGATGATTTTGGGCGCGAGCTACCGGCTCGAAGGCAAGTCGGGCGCGCGTGATGTCGCGGCAAGCGAGTTCTACCAGGGCGCCTATTTCACCGCGCTCGAGCCCGGCGAACTCCTGACCGCGATCTCGATTCCGGTGCCCGCGGCCGGTCACGGCTACGCCTACGAAAAGCTGAAGCGCAAGGTCGGCGATTACGCCACCGCGGCGGCCGCGGTGGTGCTGACGATGGCGGGCGGCAAGGTCGCCACCTGCAAAATCGGCCTCACCAATCTGTCGGAAACGCCGCTGCTCGCCGATGACGCCGCCAAGGCGGTGATCGGCACCAGCCTCGATGCGGCGACGCTGAAAAAGGCCGCTGCCGCAGCGGTCGCGATCATGGCGCCGGCCGCAGATGCCCGCGGTCCCGTCGAATACCGCAAACATGTCGGCGGCATCATGGTGACGCGGGCGCTGACCCGCGCTGCAGCCAAAGCTGGTTAGGGGAGGGACAAATGGCAAAAACCCACATCACCATGAAGGTGAACGGCGCCGAGGTCGAAGGCCTCGTCGAACCGCGCACGCTGCTGGTGCATTTCATCCGCGAAAATCTGGCGCTGACCGGCACCCATATCGGCTGCGAGACCACGCATTGCGGCGCCTGCACCGTCGATATCGACGGCATGTCGGTAAAATCCTGCACCATGTTCGCGGTGCAGGCCCAGGGATCCGACATCACCACCATCGAGGGTATGGCCAATGCCGACGGCTCGCTGCACGCGCTGCAGGAAGGCTTTCGCATGATGCATGGCCTGCAGTGCGGCTTCTGCACCCCCGGCATGATTGTTCGCGCGCAGCGGCTGCTGAAGGAAAACCCGTCGCCCACGGAAGAAGAAATCCGGATGGGCATATCGGGCAATATCTGCCGCTGCACCGGCTACCAGAACATCGTCAAGGCGATCCAGTACGCCGCCGCCAGGATCAATGGCGTTGAATTCAAGGAGGCTGCGGAATGAACGACATGACTCCCACGCGGGAACAACGTGAAGCCAAGCTCGAAGGCATGGGCTGCAAGCGCAAGCGGGTCGAGGACATCCGATTCACGCAAGGCAAGGGCAATTACGTCGACGATCTGAAACTGCCGGGCATGCTGCACGGCGATTTCGTCCGCTCGCCGCATGCCCATGCGCGGGTCAAGTCGATCAATGGCGACGAGGCGCTGAAGGTGCCGGGTGTGCTCGCCGTCATCACCGCGGAGACGCTGAAGACCGTCAACCTCGCCTGGATGCCGACGCTCGCGGGCGACGTGCAGATGGTTTTGGCCGACGGCAAGGTGCTGTTCCAGAACCAGGAAGTGGCGTTTGTGGTCGCGACCGACCGCTATGCCGCCGATGACGGCATCAACAAGGTCGTGGTCGAATACGAGCCGCTGCCGCCGCTGATCGATCCGTTCAAGGCGATGGACAAGGATGCGCCGGTGCTGCGCGAGGATCTCGCCGGCAAGACATCGGGCGCACACGGCCCGCGCAGGCACCACAACCATATCTTCGAATGGACCGTCGGCGACAAGGATCTGACCGACGCCGCCTTCAGGAAGGCGGATGTCACGATCAAGGAGATGATCTCCTATCACCGCACCCATCCGTCGCCGCTGGAGACCTGCCAGTGCGTCTGCTCGTTCGACAAGATCAAGGGCGAGCTGTCGATCTGGGGCACCTTCCAGGCCCCGCATGTGATCCGCACCGTGGTGGCTCTGATCGCCAAGATTCCCGAGCACAAGATCCATGTGATCTCGCCGGATATCGGCGGCGGCTTTGGCAACAAGGTCGGCGCTTACCCCGGCTATATCTGCGCCGCGGTAGCGTCCATCGTTACCGGCAAGCCCGTAAAATGGGTCGAGGACCGCATCGAGAACCTGACCGCGACCTCGTTCGCGCGCGACTACCACATGACGACCGAGATCGCCTCGACCAGGGAGGGCAAGGTCACGGGACTGCGCGTCCACGTGCTGGCCGATCACGGCGCGTTCGACGCCTGCGCCGACCCGTCGAAATGGCCGGCCGGCTTCTTCAATATCGTCACCGGGTCCTACGACTTCCCGACCGCGCATCTGTCGGTGGACGGCATCTACACCAACAAGGCGCCGGGCGGCGTCGCCTATCGCTGCTCGTTCCGGGTGACCGAGGCGGCGTACTGCATCGAGCGCGGGATGGACATCCTGGCGCAAAAGCTCGGCATGGACCCTGTCGAATTGCGCTTGAAGAACTTCATCAAGCCGGAGCAGTTCCCGTATCACTCGGCGCTGGGCTGGGAATACGACTCCGGCGATTACGCCACCGCGATGCGCAAGATGATGGAATCGGTCGACTATGCCGGCCTGCGCAAGGAGCAGGCGGAAAAGCGTGCGGCGTTCAAGCGCGGCGAGACCCGCGAGATCATGGGCCTCGGCGTGTCGTTCTTCACCGAGATCGTTGGCGCCGGTCCGTCGAAGAATTGCGACATTTTGGGAATCGCGATGTTCGATTCCTGCGAAATCCGCCTTCACCCCACGGGAGCAGGAATTGCGCGCGTGGGCACCAAGAGCCAGGGCCAGGGCCACGAGACCACCTGGGCGCAGATCATCGCCACCGAGATCGGCATTCCGGCCGACGACATCATGGTCGAGGAGGGCAATACCGACACCGCGCCTTACGGCCTCGGTACCTACGGTTCGCGCTCGACGCCGGTCGCGGGTGCGGCGATCGCGATGGCCGCGCGAAAGATCAAGGCCAAGGCGCAGATGATCGCGGCCTACAAGCTCGAGGTCCACGAGGACGACCTCGAATGGGATATCGACGGGTTCCGGGTCAAGGGCCTGCCGGAGAAGACGATGTCGATGAAGGACATCTGCTGGGCGGCCTATAATTCGGTGCCGCCGGGCATGGAACCCGGGCTGGAAGCGGTGAGCTATTACGATCCGCCCAACATGACGTATCCGTTCGGCGCCTATATCTGCGTCATGAACATCGACGTCGATACCGGGGTCTACAAGATCAGGCGCTTCTACGCGCTGGATGATTGCGGCACCCGCATCAACCCGATGATCATCGAGGGCCAGGTGCATGGCGGCCTCACCGAGGCGTTCGCGATCGCGATGGGCCAGGAAATCCGCTATGATGACGACGGCAATGTGGTGACCGGCTCGTTCATGGATTTCTTCATGCCGACCGCGGTCGAGACCCCGCATTGGGAGACCGATTTCACCGTCACGCCGTCGCCGCATCATCCGATCGGCGCCAAGGGTGTCGGCGAAAGCCCGAATGTCGGCGGCGTGCCGGCGTTTTCCAACGCCGTCAACGACGCGTTTTCGTTCCTGGGGAGCACCCATATCCAGATGCCGCACGATTTCTGGCGCAACTGGAAGGCGGCGAAGAACCTGGGAGTGTTCGCGTAACGTCGTTACCCCGGGCAGTCATTCCGGGGCGACGCGAAGCATCGAACCCGGAATCTCGAGATTCCGGGTCTGGTCCTTCGGACCATCCCGGAATGACCGGAAACTGGGTCGCTTCAGAATTTACGCTGCGCGCGAGACGACAAGGTATGCACCGCCAATGAAAACCCGTGATGAGATCGCGCAAGCGCTGGCCGCCTCCGGCTACATCGCCGACGGCGAGCTTTCGACCGCGATCTCGCTGATGCAACTGCTCAGGCGCCCACTGCTGCTGGAAGGCGAGGCGGGCGTCGGCAAGACCGAAGTGGCGAAGGCGCTGGCGTCCGCGCACGCGACCGAGCTGATCCGCCTGCAATGCTATGAGGGGCTCGATCAATCGGCCGCGCTGTACGAGTGGAACTACCAGCGACAATTGCTGTCGATCCAGGCCCATCGCGGCGACAACCCTGATGCAGTCGAGGACCAGATCTTTTCGGAAAAATACCTGCTGGAGCGGCCGCTGCTGGCGGCGATCCGGCGCGACACCCCGCCGGTGCTGTTGATCGACGAGATCGACCGCGCCGACGACGAGTTCGAGGCGTTCCTGCTCGAATTGCTGTCGGACTTCCAGGTCTCGATCCCCGAACTCGGAACGGTCAAGGCCATCACGATCCCGCATGTGGTGCTGACCTCGAACGGCACCCGCGAATTGTCCGACGCGCTCCGCCGCCGCTGCCTCTACCACTATGTTGACTATCCCGACGCCGACCGCGAGGCGCGCATCATCATGGCGCGGATATCCGGCGCCAGCGCATCATTGTCGCTGCAGATCGCGTGGATGGTCGAAAGCGTCCGCAAAGAAGAGCTGCGCAAGGTTCCGGGCGTCGCCGAGACGCTGGATTGGGCGGCGGCATTGGTCGGGCTCGATGTCCACGATTTGCACGACGCGCCCGAGACCGTGCACGAAACCCTGATGTGCCTCCTGAAAACCCATGAGGACAAGTCGCGCATGACCCGCGAAGTCAGCGAACGCCTGTTGGGGAAGGTCGCATGAGCTGCTGCGGCACCAACCCAGGTTATGAAGAGCTCGACGAGGTTTCCCGCCTCGTCTCGGGGAAGCTGGCCGCGTTTCTCAAAACCCTGCGCGACAGCGGCTTTGCGGTCGGCCTCGCCGAAGGGCAGGACGCGGCTGGCTTGATGGCCGCGGGCTATGCGAAAAAACCGGGCCTGCTGCGCTCGGCGTTCAAGCATCTGTTCTCGGCGCGGAAATCCGACTGGGAAAAATTCGATGGCATTTTTGATGCGTTCTGGCTCGGCAAGCGGGTCAAATCGCGATCGGTCACCATGGGATCGGCCAGGGCAGCCAACAATCCGTCGCTGAAGAATCTGGCGAACAATCGGTCCGAGCCGCGCGCCGGCGGCGACAGTGCCACGGATCAGGTTCCGTCTGCCGATGGCGCGGGCAACGACCGCTCCGGCGAAGGCCGCATGGAAGGCGCGTCACGCGCGCAAAATCTCGCCGAGGTCGATTTCCGCAAGATGGCGGATCCCGAACAGATCGAGGAGGCGCACGCGGTCGCGGCGCAACTGGCAAAGAGTATGCGCACGCGGCTGACGCGGCGCGATCTGGCGCGGCGGCGCGGCTACCGGCTCGATCTGCGAAGGACCATTCACGGCAATATCAGCCATGGCGGCGTGCCGATCGCTCTGGTGAAACGGCAGCGCAAGGAAAAGCCGCTGCGCCTCGTGATGCTGCTGGATGCCTCCGGCTCGATGAGCATGTATACCGGCGTGTTCCTGCGCTTCATCCACGGCGTGCTGGACGAGTTTCGCGAGGCCGAGGCGTTCCTGTTCCACACAAGGCTCGCGCATGTCTCCGACGCCATGAAGGAAAAGGACGCCGCGCGCGCGCTCGACCGGCTCTCGATCATGGCGCAGGGCGCCGGCGGCGGCACCAGAATCGGCGAGAGCCTGCAGACCTTCAACCGCTGGCACGCCGCCCGCGTGATCCATTCGCGTACCGTGGTGATGATCGTGTCCGACGGTTACGAGACCGGCGATGCCGCGCTGCTCGGCCGCGAGATGGCAGCCCTCGGCCGCCGCTGCCGCCGCATCGTCTGGCTCAACCCGATGATGGCGTGGCAGGGCTACACGCCCGAGGCCAGAGGCATCCAGGCCGCGCTGCCGCATGTCGATCTCTACGCGCCGGCCAATACGCTGCAAAGCCTGACCGCGCTCGAACCCTATCTGGCGAGGTTTTAGAGCGAGATGTTCCTGTTTGAGTCAGTTTGTCCGCGGATTCAGTTCACCTCGCCCCGCTTGCGGGGAGAGGTCGCGCCAAAGGCGCGGGTGAGGGGGACTCTCCGCGAGCACGGTCTGTGGAGACTCCCCCTCACCCCAACCCTCTCCCCGCAAGCGGGGAGAGGGAGGAACTTTGGGAGGCTCCGATGACCGCGCATGTCGAAGTGATGGATCTGGTCGCGCAGATGAAAGCCGCCGAACAGGCGTTCGTGCTGGCAACCGTGGTGCGCACCGTGTCGGTGACGGCGGCGAAAGCCGGTGCGAAAGCGATCATCCGGCCCGACGGCACCATCGTCGCCGGCTGGATCGGCGGCGGCTGCGCGCGCGGCGCGGTGTTGAAGGCGGCGCGCGAGGCGCTGGCCGACGGCGAGCCGCGCATGGTGTCGGTGCAGCCGGAAGATCTGCTCGCCGAGCTCGGCGTCAAGCCCGGCGAGGCCCGCGGCGGCATCCGCTTCGCCAGCAACCTATGCCCGAGTAAAGGCACCATGGATATTTTCGTCGAGCCGGTGTTGCCGCATCCGTCGCTGCTGATTTTTGGCGCCAGCCCGGTGGCGATGTCGCTGGCGGCGCAGACGCGGCAGCTCGGCTATCACGTCACATTGGCGGCGCCCGCGGCCGATCTGGTCGCGGTGCCGGACGCTGACGCACTCGTCGACGGCTTTGCGCTCGGAAAACTGCACCAGGCGCGGCGCTTCATCGTGGTTTCGACCCAAGGGCGGGGTGACGAAGCCGCCTTGCGCGCGGCTGTTACAACCGACGCCGAATACCGCGCCTTCGTCGGCAGCCGCCGCAAGATGGCGGCGCTGCGCGAAAAGCTGATCGCGGAAGGCGTCGACGCGTCAGCGATCGATCGCGTCAAGGCGCCGGCCGGGCTCGACCTCGGCGCCATCACGCCGGAGGAGATCGCGATGTCGATCTTGGCTGAAATCACCGTCGAGCGCCGCCGCGGCCAGCGCGCCCCCAACCCTGTTGCAAATAGCTAGGAGCCGAACATGCAGATGAACGACAGCCAGCGGATCCCGGCCTCGAAGGAAAAGGTCTGGGCGGCGCTCAACGATCCCGAAATCCTGAAGCAATGCATCCCCGGCTGTCAGTCGCTCGACATGACCTCGCCGACCGAAATGACCGCGACCGTCGTCTTCAAGGTCGGCCCGGTGAAGGCGACTTTTGGCGGCAAGGTGACGCTGTCCGATCTCGACCCGCCGAACTCCTATCGCATCTCGGGCGAGGGCTCCGGCGGCGTCGCCGGGTTTGCCAAGGGTGGCGCCGCGGTGCGGCTTGAATCCGAAAGCCCTGACGTCACGATCCTGCACTACGAGGTCGTTGCCCAGATCGGCGGCAAGCTGGCGCAACTCGGCGCGCGCCTGATCGATTCCACCGCAAAGAAGCTGGCGGGCGAGTTTTTCAAGTCGTTCGGCGAAGTTGTCGGAGGGGTTGTAGAGGCTCCCGCGGAAGCGGCGCCCAAGGGCTGGTTGGGCAAGCTGACCGGCGCGGCCTGAAGTGGGTGAGATTAGGTCGACGCGAATGGTCTTCTCCCTCGCCCCGCTTGCGGGGAGAGGGCTGGGGTGAGGGGGACTCTCCACGAGTTCAGTGCGCGGAGAGTCCCCCTCACCCGAATTGCTTCGCAATTCGACCTCTCCCCGCAAGCGGGGCGGACCTGAACGCGGGCGCCAATTCAACTCAAGTGCTCTAATACCCCAGCGCCAGTCCGGTGCCGCCACGCGGATCGTTCGCACCGTAGAACCTGTTTCGAGCGATTGCCGTTCCGCCAAGACTCGGCGCACCGACGATGATCGCGGATACGTGGTTGGCCGGCGGCGAATCCTCAAACCGATACCCCATGCTCTCCAGCACTCTGCGTGTGTCGGGTGAAAGGGCGTATCGCTCCGTATTGGTTACATCGGGCAGCCACTGCTGATGGATGCGGGGGGCATCGACGGCTTCCTGAACGTTCATCTGAAAATCGACGACGTTCAGGATGGTTTGCAGGACGGTCGTGATGATGCGCGCTCCGCCCGGCGTGCCGAGAATGAGGACGGGCTTGTCGTCCCTGGTGACAATCGTTGGGCTCATCGAACTTCGGGGGGCCTTGCCCGGCGCGATGGCATTCGCGTCTCCCGGGACAAACCCGTCGACGTTGGCGACACCAGGATTTGGCGTGAAATCGTCCATTTCGTCATTCATCAACACGCCGGTGCCTGATGCAACGACCCGCGCTCCGAACCAGTCATTGAGCGTATATGTCATCGAAACGGCGTTGCCGGCATCGTCGATGATCGAGAAGTGCGTCGTGTTGCTGCCTTCGTGCGGCGCAACACCCTGCCTGATATCGCCGGAGATTCCGGCCTTGTCGGGCTTTATCGCATCCCGGATCTTTGCCGCATACCGCTTGTCGATCAGCTCCCGGATCGGAATGCTGACAAAATCCGGATCCCCCAGCAAACTGCTTCTATCGGCAAAGGCGTGGCGCATCGCCTCTATTTCGTAATGCAGCGCCTGCGCCGATCCCCAACCCAACTCACGGAGTTGATATCCCTCCAGAATGTTCAGCATCTCGCAGATGGCAACACCGCCCGAGCTCGGCGGGGGTGCCGAGATCACGTGATAGGACCGGTAATCGCACTCGACGGGCGCGAGCTCACGGGTCTCGTAGCGATCCAGATCTTCCTGATCGATGATTCCGCCGCCTGCCCGGGCAGCCTTGACGATGGCCGCCCCCGTCTTGCCCCTATAGAAGCCGTCAACGCCCTGCTCTCTGATCGAACGCAAGGTGCCTGCAAGGTCACGCTGCACCAGCCGTTGGCCGGCCACAAAAGGCAGTCCCTTGTCGAGAAAAATCTCGCCGGTAGCTGGCAGTCTACTGAAATCCTCGGTCGCCGTAGCGAGCATGTCGACGTCGCCTTGCTGCAGCGTGAATCCTTCCTCGGCCAGTTTGATCGCCGGCTCGATCAACGCTGCAAGCGTCATCGTCCCGTACTTTTTCCGCGCATACTCCAGACCAGACACAGTGCCGGGGACGCCAACTGCCAGCCAGCCGATCGTACTCAGGCCTTTGATGATTTTTCCGTCCTTGTCCAGATACATGTCCCGGCTCGCCGCACGAGGGGCCTTCTCTCGAAAATCGAGGAAGGTCTTTCGTCCATCGCCAAACCGGATCGTCATGAAGCCGCCGCCGCCCAGATTGCCGGCGGCCGGATAGACCACTGCCAGGGCGTATCCCACCGCGACAGCAGCATCTATCGCACTGCCGCCGCGCTTGAGAATGTCGACGCCGACCTTCGTCGCCAGGTGCTGTGCACTGACCACCATGCCCTTTTCAGCCGCCACCGGTGTCGGCGAGGCAGCGTTGGCCACGGAACCCACAACCAGCGACCAAACGCAGGCAACCCGTATGCAGGCCCCCGTCAACGTTTTGAAGATGATGTCAATCCGACTTGCAATCCGACTTGCAATCCGATCTGGCCGAATTTTCAATTCGCCGCTTGGAACCAGCAAAGGCATGCAATTCTTCTCTGTCCTTTTCAGTCCATTTCAGCGTCGCCTGGCGGCCGCGAACCGATGCCGAAGTCTAGTCAATTCCGCTGACTTGTCCCTGCTAATTCGCTATCCTGCGCCCAAGCCCGCCGGGCAATGCAGGTTTCGAGTCCTTTACGGGGTTACAGTCAAATGCTTCTTGCGCGCCGCTTTGCTGCCGCTGCGACGGCATTCTCGCTGATCGCAGGCGGATTTTTCGTCCTGCTCTTCTCGATGGCGGAATCATCCCGGGCCGCAGCGGCATCCGAGGCCTGCGCCAGCCCGGCCGAGATTACCGTCTTGCCGTCGCCGCGGGCGCCCTGGACCGGTGCGCCGCTGCGCGTCATGGTCGTCGCCGAAAAGCCGGTCCAGGGCGTGCTGTCGCTGATCGCGCCCGATGGAAGCGTCGCGGTCAAACCGTCCGACCGGCGCGGCGGGCCGCCTTATTCCTGGTTCGCCGAGGTCGCAGCACCTGCCGCCGGTACCTGGCACGCGAAGCTGGAACGCAACCCTGCATCGGCGGATTGCAGCCCGGTCACCCGCGACATCGTCGTCAGCGCGCGCAAGCCGGAAGGCGTGCGCATCCCGGCGGGAAGCATCTGGCAGGTGAACAATGGCTGGAACAGCACCAACGAAGCGCTGTTCTCGGCATGGATCGAAAAACTGTTCGACGCGCCGGTCGACCAGGATCTGTCCTGGAAAGCCTGGCACGAAGTGCTGCGCGACCAGTCCCGCAATTTCCTGTTCAATTATCTCGGCCGCGGCGAGGACAATGCAAAGTCCGGTCTTCGTCCCGACTGCGCCGACTTCGTCTATTTCCTGCGCGCCTATTTTGCCTTCAAGATGGGGCTGCCGTTCGGCTATACCAATTGCTCGCGCGGCGTCGGCGGCAGGCCGCCGCAGTGCTACCAGTGGTTCGACGTCGAGCATCCCGAGGTCACGCGGCCGCCGCCGCCGCCGGAGAAGGACGCCGCGCCGGTCGCGGCTGATGCTGCTCCGCCGCCTCCGCCAACGCCCGGCCTGCTGGGTTTATTTGGCCGGTCGCCGCCGCCGGCCGAACCGTCCGCAACGCCGCCTGCGAAGCCGGTGCCGCCCGCGCCGAAGCGCCCGACCAATTTCGGCGAATATCTGCGCGACGTCGGCGACGTCGTCCATACCGGCTCCGTGCGCGCGGGCGACGACAACGCCGATTTCTACACCGTGGCGCTGAACCAGCAGGCGCTGCGTCCGGGGACTGTGTACGGCGACCCCTACGGCCATGTGCTGATGCTGGTGCGTCGCGTGCCGGAAGCGAACGGCACGCCGGGCGTCTTCCTGGCGGTTGACGCCGAGCCGGACGGCTCGATCACGCGGAAGCGTTTCTGGCGCGGCAATTTCCTGTTCGCGCACGAACCCGCGCTCGGCAGCCCCGGGTTCAAGCACTTCCGCCCGATCACGCGCGAGAAGAACGGTCCGTTGCGGCGGCAGAGCAACGCCGAAATCGCCAGGAATCCGCAATACGGCGATTTCTCGCCCGAGCAGTCGCAAATCGCCGTCGAGGAATTTTACGATCGCATGGACGACGTGATGTCGCCGGAGCCGCTCGATCCGCAAAGCGCGATGACCGACGCCATCGCAAGCCTCTCCGAGCAGATCAGGACGCGGGTCACGGCGGTGGAAAACGGCCGGAAATATCAGGCCAAGGCCACCGGCGACGCCACCATGCCGGACGGCGCGGCGATCTTTGCGACCTCCGGCGCCTGGGAGGATTACTCGACCCCGGCGCGCGATTTCCGGGTGCTGATCGCGATCGACGTGGTGCGCGGATTCCCCGATCGCTTTGCGCGGCGGGCGGACCGCTACGCGATACCGCCCGGCAAAAGCGTGGCCGACATGAAGAACGAATTGCAGGGCGTGCTGGCATCCGAACTGGCGTCGCGAAAAATCACCTATACCCGCAGCGACGGCTCGCAATGGACGCTATCGGTCAAGGACGTGCTCGATCGCGCGGTGGATCTGGAGATGGCCTACAATCCCAACGACTGCGTGGAGCTGCGGTGGGGGGCGCCCGAGAACAGCGAGGAAGCCTCGACCTGCAAGCGTCACGCGCCGGCCGCGCAGCGCGCAAAAATGTCGGAATACCGCCCCTGGTTCCGCGACCGGCACTGGCCGGCGCACAGCTGATGCTGTGAGCTTGCCGATAGACTCCACCCTGTCGCGCCGGAAACGTGAGGTCCGTTAGGAGCCATGTGCAAAACGAGCTTCCGCTTTAGGAAGCCATCGATGTAAATCTCAGTAAGGCAGTAAGCCTGGAGGTTACGGGTTGCGTCGATGTCAATGCCGGTCCCTGGGGAGAACCTTGGATGGTCAGGCTGCGAACCTTGCTGTCAATTGTGGGCACCCAGGGTGCGAGGGGAATGACCATCGCGTTGTGTGTCGGTGCGTTCGTTCCCGTGATTTGTCCGGGGTTGGGTGTGGCGCTCAGGCCAGGCCTGCCGTTAATGATCGCGGTATTCCTCGTCAATGCGTTCGCTCAGCTTGACCTGAGCCATGCGAGGCAAAACCTCACACGGCCTCTCAGACTGCTGTCCGCGACGTGCTGGGCGATGCTCGTCATTCCCGCCCTGTTCTGGGCAATCCTGAACACTGTCGGTCGAGACGGGTTCGACCCCGGTTTTGTTTTGGCGCTCAGCTTGCAGGCCGGAGCCGCGCCCATCATGGCCACACCGGCGGTGGCGGTGGTGCTTGGCATGGACGTGACCTTCCCGGTTCTGCTTTTGCTGGCCACAATGTCGATCCAGCCGTTCACCGCGCCTTTCCTGGTAAGCTGGGTGGCCGGGACGGCCATCCCGATCGATAGCTTCGTTCTCGGCCGCAACCTGTTGGTCATGATTGGCGGCTCGGCGCTGGCTGCGACGGGTTTGAGGCTGTGGCTCGGTCACGCGCGCCTCCAAGGTTTCCGTCACGAACTCGCAGGCATTAACCTGCTGGTCTTTGCGCTGTTCGGTCTCGCCATGTTCGACGGAGTCGTCTTGAAGATATTCAGCGAGCCCCTCCTGCTGCTCGGCCTGTCCGCCGTCGCCTTCATCGTCGCGCTCGCCAGTCTCGGAATTGGCATGGTCGTGCTTCGCGCCATGGGTGCGGACGATGCCTTCATAACGGGCTTTGCAACCGGCCATCGCAATGTCGGACTCATGGCTGCCGCCCAATATGGATCATCCCTGCCGGAGCTGACGTGGCTCTACTTCGCGCTGGTCCAACTTCCGATCTATCTGACGCCTCAGATTATCGGTGCCTTCGCTGCCGCAAAACGTTCACTTGAAGATCGTGCGTGATCCGGAGTGCATTTTCCGGGGAAAAGAGGAGGTTGGTCCATGGTCAATTCCAAACTCACCCACTCGGTTAGCCACGATCCGAAGGACCTGGTGGGCACGTGGACGCTTGTTTCGGTCGTAACCGAGCGGGACGGTAAAAAATTCGACGCTTATGGCCCAAATGCAAAGGGCCACCTGGTGTTCGATGCGATCGGGCGATATTCAATCATCTTCATTTCCGGTGACCTCCCGAAGTTCGCGTCGGGAAACCGTTCCAGCGGTACGGCAGATGAGAGCAAGGCCGTCGTTGCTGGAAGCTTCGCTCATTTCGGCACTTACGTCGTCGATGCGGCGGACAAGAGTTTCACGTTTCAGGTCGAGCGTGCGACGTTTCCTAACTGGGACGGCAAGAACACCAAGCGTTCGTTTGGTGTCAGGGGCGATGAGTTGCACTTCACAGACCCGCACTCGTCGGGCGGTGGAGTGGCGACGACAATCTTCGAGCGCGCGAAGCGCGCACGCTAAGACTTTCGTTTGCTATACCGCCGTGCCCTCATAGTGCGTAGGGCGGTTTGGAGCCGAAAGCTAATCCGCCGTTTCGCCGACGACAGAGTGGCGGGTTACGCCTACGGCCAACCCGCCCTACGGGCTGAATTCCGACGTCTCCCCGTCATTGCGAGGAGCGCAGCGACGAAGCAATCCATCTCTCCGCGTATGCCGCGCGATGGATTGCTTCGCTTCGCTCGCAATGACGTGGTGACGCCGCAGCGCTGGTTGAGTATTTCGCATTTTGACCGGCAGCAGACGTTCGGCAGGAGTGGTCCCTTTTGCTACGGAGCCGTGCCAAGTGCTCTTATTGATGCGATGACCGTCCTGGCGCGCTCCGGATCAAATCGGCCGAAGCCCATGTGAACAGATTCGGCCCATTCCAAATATTTGATCAGAGCGGCGTCCGTCGCATTATCGCGAACCATGGCGGCGATGGTGCCAACGTAGCCATCGTATTCATCGGCGGGACACCCACCAATCGGATCCCATTGCCCGTTCAGGATATCCCTGATCCGACCGCGCCAGATGCGAGAAGCTTCTTTATCTGTCGGCATAGACCTGCCTCGTAGACCACCCCAGTTGGCGGCCTCTTTCATATCAGGCCAAGCCTGCGATGTCGCCCATTGGCACGAAACGGACGAACCGGGCCGGTCGGTTGATGTCCGTCGTTGGCGGAAGATCGGAAGTAGTCAACGGCGGAACGAACCGACGCAAATAACCCAACTGAGACATTGGCGCGGGGCTTCTGTCCCTCGTTTTGAATTACGGTAACGGTGCACTTTACTCACAGCGGTTCGGCTCGCACCTCCCGTCACATGATGTACAGCGTAATTTCCTTCAGGCCGACATGACGAAACCTCATCTGCGTCGCCCCGCACGCAAGCGCAATTTTGCAATATGGCCGCGACAAAATAACGCGACGGGCAAATCACTCAAAAACTGTCCAGCCCCTCCGATAAAAATATTCCTCTTGTGCCGTCGGGCAAATCAGTGGTTTTTCTCCGCGCGTCTCACCCGACAAGAGGGGCGTTGCGCAACGTCACGAACGTGGGTTGAGATGCGGTGGACGCGGATGCTGCGACTGACGAGCGCGGCTGACGCGGACGGCGAAGTCGTGTGGTTCTGGCGCCCCGATGCCGGCGCCAAGTTCGCGAGAAGCAATTCTTGCGGGCGACGGTGGCAAGAAAGCCCGTTCACCGGGGAGAGCACGAAGTAAGCCGTAAAACCATTGCGCAGGGAAGGCCGGATGTTCTCCGCTGAACCTGTATGCTCGTGTGCGTGCTTTTGTGCACATTTTGCACGCGAGACCGCGGGTGCAGCGCGCACCCGGTCTTCCCTGCGCCCTCTGTTTGCAGAGGGCCAAGAAGTTCAAAGCAAAACTCGGGCGTGATAGGCCGCGAGATCGCGAAACGCTGTCTGCGAATGTCTCCGCTGTTTGAAGCGTGAAATGGATGCGTGCGAGGCGCCCTCGATCAACATCCGGCCTTGGCTTTGCTGTCCCTGGCCGTCAACGCAACCGAGGCCTCGGTCGTCAGCAGCAGGAACGTAAATGTCTCCTGAAGGTAGAGACGGACCGTCTTGTCGTCATGGCCCGAATAGCCGATCGACACATCCTCTCCGATATGCAGTGCGAAATCGCCGCCGCGCGTCGTCAGCACGAATGCGCCTGATATCGCCGGCGCCCAGATGATTTCGCCGTCCACGAGGCCCTTGATGTGCCGCAGCACGGGATAGCCGTGATCGCTGCTTTCGCTCAGGGCTGTATAGGCATCGGCGCCCAGCAATACCGAATAGGGACCGTTAACGCCCTCGATCCGCAATTTGCTCAGGGCATGGGCAATGGCGTCGGGATAGGCGCGCACGTCGGGCGGAAGGGTCAGCACCGGATTGCTGGTTCCCTCGCGGACGCCACCGATGCCGGCGGCGGTGTAGCCCTCGAAGATCGCGCGGTCCTCGGCAAAGGCCAGCAGCCGCGCGGCGTCCTTGGCGGGCTGCCAATCCGAATCGCTGGCGCCGCGCTCGACGTCGTCGATCTGCTGGCGATCGAGCTCGAACGGCACGCGCAGTTCGACCAGCGGCTTGACCTCGCGCTGCCGCGCCAAAATTCCGTCGCCGGGGGCGGCAAGATTACGCAAATGCCCGGTGCCGATGGCGGAAAGCGCCATGCCGCCCGGTCCCAGCACGTCGACGACGCGCCGCCCGGCCAGATAGCGCTTGATGGTGCGCGACGTTTCCTCTTCGATCTCCGACCACGCGGCGTCGGAAATCGGGGCAAGCTCGCGGTGAAGATTATTCATGACGCAGGATCTCCTTTGAGCGAACCGATGTCGAGCGAACCCGCGCGCCGCAGCGCCGGCTCTGGTGCTGGAACGGCAGGCGCAGGCGAAAGTGCCGCAGCTTGATCGTCGGCGATATTTTCCAGGAACGTCGCCGACGGCACGAAGAACAGGTTGCCGGTTTTGGCAACGCTGAAATCGAGCAACCGATCGTAGTTGCCGGCGGGCTGGCCTACGAACATGTTGTCGAGCATCTGCTCGATGGTTCGCGGCGACCGCGCGTAACCGATGAAATAGGTGCCGAATTCCTTTTCGGCGGCGCGGCCAAACGGCATGTTGTCGCGGATGATCTTGATTTCCTTGCCGTCGACCACGACCTTGGCGAGCGCGTTGTGGGCGTAGCTAGGCTTTGTGGCGTCGTCGAGCTCGATGTCGGACAGCTTGGTGCGGCCGATAATGCGCTCCTGCGCTTCAGTGGATAGCGCATTCCAGCCAGCCAGATCGTGCAGGTATTTTTGCACGATCACGTAACTGCCGCCGGCGAAGGCGGCGTCTTCGGCTCCCACATAGGCGGCATCGATCGCGGCCTGTCCGGTCGGGTTTTCCGTTCCGTCGACAAAGCCGATCAGATCGCGGTCGTCGAAATAGCGGAAGCCATGCACTTCGTCGATCGGCGCAACGGCTCCGCCGAGCCGGATCATGATATGCGTCGCCAGCTCGAAACAGAGGTCCATGCGTTTGGCGCGAATGTGAAAAATAAGATCGCCTGGTGTTGCAACCGCATGGCGCGGGCCGGACTGGATTTCCCGAAACGGATGCAGTTCCGCCGGCCGCGGTTGGCCGAACAGCCTGTCCCAGGCGTCGGATCCGATCCCGATCACGCAGGAGAGGTTGCCCTCGATATCGCGGAAGCCAACCGCACGGACCAGCGCCGCAAGATCGCTGCAAAACGACCGGACGACGGCTCTGTTCGTCGTGCCGGGGTTGATCGTGACGACCAGAAAGATCGCGGCGCGGGTCAAATCCTGAACCACCGGCTGGGGCAGGGGCAGGTCGGATGGCGTGCCGGGCGCGGTCATCGGACCTGCTCCGTTCGTGGTGCCGCGTTAGAACCCATTCGCCAAACGCCAGATCTGTACAAAATACTGCCGCCGCACTGTATCGGCAGTCTGGCCCGGGTTCAAATACGGGAGCGTGACGCGCGCTCGAATCGGGCATCCGAATCCCGCTTGGTTGGCCTGCGCTTTCGGCTAAGCTGTCCGGCATAAGCTCACCAACCAAGAGTGATCGCATGACCGGGCAGGATTCGTCGGATTGGCTTGGACTTTCGGGCCGCGTTTGTGTGGTGACGGGCGGCGGTGGCGGCATCGGCCGCGCCACCGCTGTGAGCCTCGCCCGCGCCGGCGCCCATGTCGCGGCGATCGATCTCGACGAACGCGGCCTGGAGGTGACGGGCGCAGAGCTGCGCAAATTGGGCGGCGAGCATGTCGTGACGCGATGCGACACCACCAGCGTCGAGAGCGTGACCGCCGCATCCGAAGCAATCGAGAAATCGCTGGGACCGTGCAGCGTGCTGGTCAACACCGCGGCGGTGTTGCGGCCGGGAGCGCTGGACACCCTGTCGCTGGCCGAATGGAACGCGGTTCTCGCCGTCAACCTGACCGGCTATTTCCTCTGCGCCCAAACCTTCGGCCGGCCAATGCGAAAGCTCGGGCGCGGCAGTCTGGTCCATATCGCGTCGATCGCGGGCAGCCATGCCCAGGGGCGAGCGGCGCCTACAGCGTCAGCAAGGCCGGGGTCATCATGCTGTCGCGTCAGCTTGCGAACGAATGGGGGCCGCATGGCATTCGCAGCAACGTCGTCAGCCCCGGCCTCGTCGTCACGCCGATGAGCCAGTCGTTCTACGATACGCCGGGCGTCACGGAACGGCGCAAGGCCGTCGTTCCCGCACGCCGCATCGGTATGCCGCAGGACATGGCCGACGCCATCCTGTATCTCGCCAGCGACCGCGCGTCCTATGTCAATGGCGACGAGATCATTGTCGATGGCGGCTACGTCAACATGCTGATGAATTTGGTGCCGCGGCCGGGGTTTGAGTGACGAACCGGCGAGGGCGGGCAGCAGGGTCCCTTGGCAAGGAGGGCAGCGTGCCGGTTGACGTCCGCTTCTCTCTCTCTCTCTCTCTCTCTCTCTCTCTCATCCCGGACATTAGGCCTAGCCCGACTGCCTCTCATCATGGTTTGATGCGCGATATTTTCCGAAAGGTGAAACCGTTGGTTGATGAGCAGGTTCAACGCAGGCTGGCGGCCATCCTGGCCGCAGACGTCGTCGGGTTTTCTTCGCTGATGGAGCGCGACGAAGAAGGCACGTATGCCCGCGTTGGCCGGCTGCGGCGCGAGTTGATCGAGCCGCGCCTTTCCGAGCACAATGGACGGTTGATCAAGACCACTGGCGATGGCTTTTTGGCCGAGTTTGCCAGCCCCATCGCGGCCCTGCGGTGCGCGATTGCCATCCAGGACGGTCTGAGCCGCGATCCCGGCCCGTTCCGGATGCGGGTCGGTCTCAACCTTGGCGATGTCATCGTGGAGGCGAGCGGCGACGTCTACGGTGAAGGGGTTAATGTGGCCGCACGGCTGGAAGCCCTCTGTGATCCCGGGAGCATCCTGATATCCGGGAAAATCCATAGCGAAGTCGACGGCAAGGTCGAGGCGACGTTCGAGGATCGCGGCGAGCAGCAGGTCAAGAACATCTCGCGGCCCGTTCGCATATATGCAGTGCATCCGGCCGGTGCGACAACGACGCCGGCCGC
Source organism: Bradyrhizobium sp. Ash2021 (assembly GCF_031202265.1). NCBI lineage: Bacteria > Pseudomonadati > Pseudomonadota > Alphaproteobacteria > Hyphomicrobiales > Nitrobacteraceae > Bradyrhizobium > Bradyrhizobium sp. Ash2021. The sequence continues at coordinate 2,155,892 of NZ_CP100604.1, forward strand.
CACCGCTTCCGCCATCGAAGGCAGGAAACCGCTGCAACTTCCCGACAAGCCCTCGATCGCCGTGCTGCCGTTCCAGAACATGAGCGGCGATCCGGAGCAGGAATACTTCGCCGATGGCATGGTGGAAGATATCATCACCGCGCTGTCGCGGTTCAAGTCGCTGTTCGTGATCGCCCGCAATTCGAGCTTCACCTACAAGGGCAAGTCGGTCGAGATCAAGCAGGTCGGTCGCGAACTCGGCGTGCGCTATGTGCTCGAAGGAAGCGTCAGGAAATCAGGTAGCCGCGTTCGGATTACCGGGCAGCTGATCGAGGCGGCGACGGACAGGCATTTATGGGCGGACAAATTCGACGGCGCGCTCGAGGACGTGTTCGACCTGCAGGACCAGGTTACCACGAGGGTCATCGGCTTGATTGCTCCAAAACTCGAGCAGGCGGAGATCGAGCGGGTGAGGCAGAAACCCACCGGGAGCCTCGACAGCTACGATTGCTTCTTGCGGGGCATGGCGCTGACGCACAAGAGAACGCTTGAGGAGGCACGCGAGTTTTTCCGCAAGGCATATGAGCAGGATTCCGAATACGGCCCCGCATTTGCGATGGCTGCGACAACGCTGATGTTTGAACAGGGCATCAGCGGCGTGCCTTTGACCTCCGAAAAGCGCGCCGAAGCCGTTCGGCTTGCTCATTTGGCGTGGAGAGTGGGAGATGACGACGCATTTACGTTGGCGAGATCCGGGCATGTGCTGACCTATCTCGGCGGCGAATATGATCGGGGCGCATCCATGGTCGAGCAGGCGGTCGAGCTCAATCCGAATCTCGCGATCGCATGGTACAGCCGGGGATGGGTCAGCATGATGTGTGGTGACGCAGAGCGCGCGATTGAGAGCTTCGACCGGATGATCAGGCTCAGTCCTCTCGACCCGCTGAGGATAAGCGCCTGGAACGGAAGTTCATTCGCGTATTTTTGCCTTGGCCGCTACGAGGAAGGCTGCGCGTCGGCGACGAAATCAATTCAGGTTGTCGCGAATGCTCATACGCTGGGCGCCTACATCGTGAACGCCGTTCGCGCCGGACGGGTTGTCGAAGCCCAACAGGCGGCTGCGCGACTGCTGAGGTCACAGCCTGACTTTCGCGCGGCTCATGCGGAAGAGGCTTTTCCTACCCGCTCTTCGGACATCCGCAATCAAATGATCGCGGCGCTGCGGGAGGCAGGCATGCCGGGCTAGTCTGGTGATCCGGAGAAATAATGACATCCGCTATAGGCATTTCGGGCGTGGCGCGGTGGAGCTGACGGTGTCCGTTGGTGGGCGGCAAACGGACTTTGTCCCATGCCGAAAAAGACTTTTGGAAACAGTCAAACAGTATTGAGGGAAGAGCAGACTAGAGTAAGGCCGATCGGTTCCGTGCGGGAACCTTTTTGGGCGCTGCTTTGATTGCCTCGCAGTTGCACCGATTCCTGGTGACAGTTCATTCTGCTCTTCAGTTTAATTTGCGCATCAGAAACGAGTCTGGTCCTCTGCCCCTGGGGTATTCACATAGGCACCGACGGGGGCACCATGCTGATGCGTGGAATTGGCGCTGTTGCGCTGACCTTATCTCTTTCATCCGAGGCGCTTGCAGAGAGAGGCTTCATGCAGCGAGTATCTTGCGCGATGGTTCGGGTTTACGTGGCAAAGTATTCAGCTTCGGCAGCAGAAATGTGGGCGCGAAGTCACGGTGCAACCGATGCGCAGATCGAGGCTGCGCGCCAATGCTTGAAAGGCACGGCGGAGCAGGCCGCGCAGGTTGCTCGCTGGTCTGCTCGGTAAACGCAAGCCGCGCGAAGACCGATAAGACTGTTTGACCGAACGCTGAACGCGCTGCCTGGCGGCGCATCAGTGGCCAACTTGTTTGATTGCGATCCAACGATCCACGGGTCGCCTCATCCACGGATTGCGCCTCGCATCGGCTCTATGACCCGTGCGCGCACAGCCTAATTTGTTCAGCCATTTCAACGTGATTTGCCCTGTCCAGACCTCGCTCAAAAAATTTTCCGCTTGTCGCGTCGGGCAAATCAGTGATTTCTCTCCGCGCGTCTCACCCGACAAGAGGGGCGGCTCGCGATCGTCACGAAACGCGCGGTGGGATGCGATGGACGCGAAAGCTGCGACTGACGAGCGCAGCCGATGCGGACGGCGAAGTCGTGTGGTCCTGGCGCCCGACGCTGGCGCCAAGTCGCAGAGCAAAGCTTCTGCGGGCGATGGTGGCAAAAGAGCCCGGCTCACCAAGGAGAGCGCGAAGTAAGCCGTAAAACCATTGCGCAGGGAAGGCCGGATGTTCTCCGCTGAACCTGTATGCTCGTGTGCGTGTTCTTGTGCACATATTGCACGCGAGACCGCGGGTGCAGCGCGCACCCGGCTTTCCCTGCGCCCTCTGATTGGAGAGGGCGGGAAGTTCAAAGCAAAACTCGCGCGAAATGCGCGGCGAGATCGCGAAGGCATGTCATGAGGCCGTCATTGCGAGGAGCGAAGCGGCGAAGCAATCCAAGCTTGTCTTTGCACGGCGAGATGGATTGCTTCGCGGAGCCTGTCATCGGGCGCGCATTCGCGCGACCCGGTGGCTCGCATTGACGTGGAGAGGTCGCGACCCCTCAGTCGAACAAACTCGACACCGACTCTTCCGCAGCCGTGCGGCCGATGGCTTCGCCGATCAGTGCGGCGATCGAGAGCGTGCGGATGTTGGGCGCCTTGACCACCGCCTCTGTCGGCAGGATCGAGTCGGTGATGACGAGCTCTTTCAGCTTCGACGAGGCGATGCGGGCGGCGGCGCCGCCGGACAGCACGCCGTGCGAGATGTAGGCGTAGACATCCTTGGCGCCGTTGGCGAGCAGCGCATCGGCGGCGTTCACCAGCGTGCCGCCGGAATCCACGATGTCGTCGATCAGGATGCAGGTAAATCCGGCGGCGTCGCCGATCACGTTCATGACTTCGGATTCGCCGGCGCGTTCGCGGCGTTTGTCGATGATCGCCAGCGGCGTATTGATCCGCTTGGCGAGCCCGCGCGCGCGCACCACGCCGCCGACGTCGGGGGACACCACCATCAAATTGGCGAGGTCGAAGCGCTCCTTGATGTCGCGCACCATCACCGGCGAGGCGAAGAGATTGTCGACCGGGATGTCGAAGAAGCCCTGGATCTGGGCGGCGTGCAGATCGAGCGTCATGACGCGGTCGACGCCGGCATGGGTGATCAGGTTGGCGACCAGCTTGGCCGAAATCGGCGCGCGCGAACCGACCTTGCGGTCCTGCCTGGCGTAGCCGAAATAGGGGATCACAGCGGTGATGCGGCGCGCGGAAGCCCGGCGCAGCGCATCGGTGATGATCAACAGTTCCATCAGATGGTCGTTGGCCGGAAACGACGTCGACTGGACGATGAAGACGTCGGAGCCGCGGACGTTTTCCTGGATCTCGACGAAAATCTCCATGTCCGCGAAGCGCCGGACCACGGCCTTGGTCAGCGGCAAATGCAGCCAGTTGGCGATTTCCTGGGCCAGCGCGGGATTGGAGTTGCCGGCGACCAGCTTGATCGAGCCATTCTTGGCCGACATCGACGCTTCTCCTCGCGCCTTGCTGGATACGACGTTCAGCATATCGAGGGATCCTCAAAACCAGCGCGTTTCGACGAGCGAGGTCATATCAAATGTGGCCGGGCTGGCAACCCATTGCCCCGGTTTTCCCGGGCAAAAATGGCCGTCACCCCGGCGATTTGGCTAATGTCCGGTGTAGCTGAGGGAGCTAACGCTAAAACTGCCCGATCCGGGCTCAGTTTGCTCGGCGCTTGCGACCGCCGGACCGCGGCGGCCGGGCGCCGGTGCCGCGGGCGGCGCATCCGCCGGCGTTCCGTTGATCATGCCGGAGAGGCCGCTCAGCCCCGCTTGGGCGATTTTCCGCAAAACCAGGTCGTCGGCGGCGGCCCAGGCGTCGCGTCCGGCCTTGCCGGCGGGTTCCTCGCCGGACAGCCGCAGCGCGCGCTGCTGGTTGTTGTCATAGACGTCCCAAACCCAGGCGATCATGGTTTTGCCGCGAACAACCTGCGCCGAGAGATAGCTGCGTATGCGGTAGGAGGCGCCGCTTTCGCGCGACACGATCGAGAGATTCCGCAGCTTCGACTCACTGTCGAGCACGCCGACCATGCGGTCGAACACCGGCGGCGGCGGGCCGTCGATCGATTCGAAGGCCACGGTGGCGGCCCCGCCAGTGGAGGCCATCGCAAAGGAGTCGTTGACCGCCCCGCCGCTGGCGCAGCCGCCGAGCCCGCAGGCGAGCATCAGGAGCGTCGCGGCAATGGCCGCGCACGGAATTCGGCTCAGGGTGGCGATCGTGTCCCTCATCGGTCCCTGCGATATCGTTAAAATGCATTAAGGTCTAGGGCAGGGGGGACACAAAGGTAAATTGAGCGTGAGACCGGTGTTGACGGCGGCGGGAAGATTTTCGTTCAAGTTGAAGGACTTCTGCCGGGGTTACGGCTCCAGCGCGATCGCATGAATGTGCCGGCCGTAATCCGTCTCCCCGCGATGCACCGAGCGCCGGTAGCTATAAAAACGCTCGTCAGAATAGGTGTCGACGCCGATGTCGTCGATCATCAACACGCCGGCATTCTCCAGCCGCATCCGGATGAAGCCGGCGAGATCGAACATCGCGTGTCCGTCGCGCACCGAGGGAATGAAGAACACGGCATTTTCAGCGTCGGCGTCCAGGAAGCGCTCGACGAATTCGCCGCCCACTTCGTAGGAGTGCTGCCGGATCAGCGGGCCGATCGCGGCGAGCATGCCGCTGCGGTCGGCACCGAGTTTCTCCATCGCCTCCACGGTGGATTCGAGCACACCGGTCAGCGCGCCTTTCCAGCCCGCATGCGCCGCGCCGATCACCCGCGCGGCCGGATCGACCAACAATATCGGTCCGCAATCGGCCGCGGTGACGCCGATGGCGATGCCTACGGTGCGGGTGACGAGGGCGTCGGCGCGCGGCTTGTCGCCCTGCCATGGCCCGGTCGCCACCACCACGTCGGGCGAATGGATCTGGTGCACGCTGAGGAAGTGCTCCGGCGCGACCCCCATCTGCGCGGCCATCCGGCGGCGATTTTCCGCGACATGGGCCGGATCGTCATTCGAACCGAGCCCACCATTGAGGCTTTCATAGATGCCGCCGGACACGCCGCCCTCGCGGGTCGAAAAGGCGTGACGGAGGCCCGGAATGGCCGAGAGCAGCGACGATCCGAAGGTCATGGCCGATCGGCTCCAGCCGCCGCTGCATCGCTCAGGCCCGCAAGCTCGGTGAGGTTCGGCTCGGTGATCGCCAGCACCTTGAACATCGAGCCCATGCCGCCGCGGCCAGAATCGGTCAGCCGCTTCAGCGCGCCGGAAATATCGGCGGAAACCTCGTGGGTGGTTTTCGCCATCAGGGTGACGGCGCGGGTTTCGATGCCGAGCCGCTTGAGAAACTCGCCCTGCGTCACCGGGCCGTGGACGCGCGCGCCGAGATCCTCGGCGGCGCGCACCAGCGCCTGGAAATCGACATGGGCGGTGACGTCGGCCTGGCCGGGATTCTTCAGGGGATCGGTGAAGCTGTGACGGGCGATGGCCTGAAAGGTGTCGCCGGCGTCGCTGCGCAAATGGCCGTAATCGATGATCAGCGCAGCACCATCCTGGTCGCGCACGCGGCTGGCGATCTTCATGATCTCGGCATCGGGCCGCCATTCGAACACTGCGCCGACGGGGGCCGCGCGCACCAGCGGCGGCAGCAGCACCTCGAACCGCGGCGTCGGCTCGGCGGCGGCGCCGAACTCCAGCCGGCCGCTGTCGTCGAGCTGAACCACGCGTTCGTGCCAGCCGGTCTCGCGCTTCACCACCTGGTGGATCGGCAGCACGTCGAAATATTCGTTGGCCAAGATGACCGCGGGGCCGTCCGGCACCTCGTCGATGCTGTCATGCCAGGCGATGTTGCGCACGCCCGACAGCGTCGCCCGCTGCTTTTCGCGCAGCACCGGATTTATTTCGACCAGATGGACGCTGAGCGACTGGTACAGCGGCGGCAATACCCGAAGCGCGCGCAGCGCGTCCGCCATCATGGTGCCGCGGCCGGGCCCGAGTTCGACCAGCCGCAACATCGGCGGCGAACCGATCGCCTTCCAGACCGACGCCGCCCACAGCCCGAGCAATTCGCCGAACATCTGGCTCACTTCTGGCGCGGTGGTGAAATCGCCCTCCCGTCCCAGCGGATCGCGCGACACGTAATAGCCGTGCTCGGGATGCATCAGGCACAGTTCCATGTACCGCCAGACCGGCATCGGCCCCGACGATTTGATCAGCTTCTTGATCTCGGACTGCAGCGGCGAATATTCGGTCAACGGCCTGCCTTAAATCGATTTCTAGGTAGGCTCCGGCGCCTTGCGGCGCCAAGCCGTCACAATAATGATAGCGCCGACAATAATCATTGGCACGGAAAGCAGCATACCCATAGTCAAGCCGCCCCACAGAAATCCGAGCTGCGGGTCGGGCTCCCGGAAGAATTCGCCGGTAATCCGCGCAAAACCATAGATCGCAATGAAACTGCCGAGGATCAGGCCGGGCCGCTTCAGGGCCCCCATCCGGATCATCACGGCCAGGATCGCAAACAGCAGGATGCCCTCGAGCCCGGCCTCATAGAGCTGGCTGGGGTGCCGCGGCAGCGGTCCGCCGTTGGGAAACACCATCGCCCACGGCACGCTGGAATCCGCCGGCCGGCCCCACAGCTCGCTGTTGATGAAATTGGCGAGCCGCCCGAGAAACAGCCCGATCGGCCCGACCGCGGTGGTGACGTCGCCGAGCGACAGGATCGGAAGATTATTCGCGCGGCAGAACAGGATCACCGCGGCGACGCAGCCGAGGAAGCCGCCGTGGAACGACATGCCGCCCTTCCACAATTCGAAAATCTCGGCCGGATGCTGGATGAAGAACGGCAAATTGTAGAACAGCACGTAGCCGGTGCGGCCGCCGAGGATGATGCCCACGGTGACCCACAGGATGAAGTCGTCGAGCTGCACCAGCGAGATCGGTGCCGGCCCGCCCCACAATCTTTCGTTCTTGATCAGCGCACGCGCGTAGATCCACCCCAGCACGATGCCGGCAATATAGGCCAGCGCATACCAGCGGATCGCGAACGGCCCGATCGAGATCGCGATCGGGTCGAACACCGGAAAGGTGATGGTGAGGAAGGGCATCGGGTACTAAATCTACGAAAGATTGCGGCGATAGAGCGCCAGCAGCCTCTCCCAGTGCCGCTCGGCGGCGTCGCGGTCGTAGACCGGCCGCTTTGGAAACGCAAATCCGTGATGGGTGCCTGGATAGAGCTCGACCTCGGCATTGGCGCCATCGGCCTTCATTTGCTGCTTGACCTTCTCGACGATCTCCATCGGCGCGTAGACATCGGTCTCGGCGCAACCGAAATAAAGCTCGGCCGTGGTCTTTTGGCCGGCCAGATGCGGGCTGTCGGGCCGGTCGGTGGCCAGTTGCACGCCGTATATCGAAGCTGCAGCTTTGACCCGTTCCGGAAAATGCGTGGCGGCATTGACGGCGTATTGCCCGCTCATGCAGTAGCCGACGGTGCCGACGATCTTCGTGTTGGCGGCAGCCTGGCCGTCGGCGTAAGCGAGCAGCGCTTTGGTGTCTTCCATCACCAGCGGAATGCTGAGCGAGTTCATCAGTTCGAACATGCGCTTGCGCTCGGGCGAATTCGGATCCGGATTGATCGGCCCGAGCTCCATGGCGCCGGAACGGTAATACATATTGGGCAGCATCACGTAATAGCCGGACGTAGCAAGCCGGCGGGCCATGTCGCGCAGTTCCTCGCGGATCGCGGGCGCGTCCATGTAGAAGATGATGACGGGAAACGGGCCCCCGCGTTCGGGGTGGGTGATGAACGCGGTGGTTTTGCCGTCCTTGGTGGGGATGTCGATTTGCTGGTCGATCATGGGCGTTTCTTTGTGTTTTGTGATTCTGATTTGGTGGTGGGCGCTGAATACGATTGCAAGGAAACCGCAGCATGACAAGGCGAACCGGCATCACATCGGCCTTGAACCGTGGCCTCCGGATCGCCATTGTCTCGGCTTAGCTACCAAATCCTTGGCTACCCATTTTGCAATTTGCAGCGAGCGGAGCGTTCCAGATGACCCAGACCAGCAACCGGTTTTTCGACGAGATCGGCCGCCTGATGAACGATGCCGCCGGCGCCGCCCAGGGCGTCAAGCGCGAGGTCGATTCCGTGATGCGCAATCAGGCCGAACGCATCCTGCGCGATCTCGACCTCGTCAAGCGCGAGGAGTTCGACGCGGTCAAGGACATGGCCCGGCTGGCGCGCGAGGAAAACGAGGCGCTGAAAACGCGGATCGCGGCGCTGGAGGCCAAGCTCGGGGTTGCGCCCTCGGCGCCGGATACCGGCAGCATGAAGACCGGCGGCTAGGGGCTTTCTTCGCTATCCTCGTCATGCCCGGGCTTGACCAGGCTTGACCCGGGCATCCATCAATTTTCAGAAGAATCCTTGCGTAGGAGGATGGATTGCCTGGTCGAGCCCGGCAATGACGAGCCCGGGGCCATTTCGGGCCCCAACCTCCATAAAAATCCCCGCATTTCCTTGTCATTTCGCCTCTTTGGGGCTAAAAGCCCGCCACGTCCGCAGCCCCCGCACCCCTGGAGGCTTGCTGTAGGACGCTACCGGGCCGCGATGCGGCCTTTAACTTTTTAGAAAACAAGGACTTAAGCACAATGGCGACCGTCAAGGAATTGAAGGCGACCGCACGTCCGAAGAGCGGCAAGGGGGCCGCCCGGGCAGAGCGTCGCGCCGGGAGAGTTCCCGGAGTGATCTATGGTGACAACCAGCCCCCCGTGACCATCTCGGTCGACGATGCCGAACTGCGCCAGCGCATCCTGGCCGGCCGGTTCCTGACCACGATTTACGATATCGATCTCGAGGGCAAGAAGCACCGCGTGATTCCGCGCGACTTCCACCTCGATCCGGTGCGTGATTTCCCGATCCATGTCGATTTCATGCGGCTCGGCGAAGGCGCCACCATCCGCGTCAGCGTTCCCTTGCGCGTGATGAACGGCGACGCCTCGCCCGGCGTCAAGCGCGGCGGCACGATCAACGTCGTCACCCACACCATCGACATCGAATGCTCGGTCGAGAGCATTCCGCCGTACATCGAAGCCGATGCCGGCACGCTGGAAATCAGCCACTCGCTGCATCTGTCCGACATCAAGCTGCCTGCCGGCGTGAAGTCGCTGTCGCGTGAAGACGCGACGCTCGTGACCATCGTGCCGCCGTCCGGCTATGCTGAAGAACAGAAGGCTGCGGCTGCTGCTGCTGCGGCCGGTCCGGCCGCTGCTGCGGCGCCCGGTGCTGCTCCGGCGGCGGGTGCGGCTGCGGCTGCGCCTGCGGCGGGTGCTGCGGCTCCGGCGGCGGGTGCGAAGGCGCCTGCCGGTGGTGGCGACAAGAAGAAGTAAGCGGACGCGGGATGCCGCGTCATGCGACTCTTTGTTGGCCTCGGTAACCCCGGTGCGAAATACGCGAACAACCGGCACAACATCGGTTTCGCGGTCGTCGATGAGATTGCGCGGCGTCATGGTTTTGCACCATGGCGCCGCCGTTTTCAGGGCGAGACGTCGGAGGGCACGCTCGATCGCGAACGCGTCGTTTTGCTGAAGCCCACGACGTTCATGAACGAGTCGGGGCGCGCGGTTCAGGAAGCGGCGAATTTCTTCAAACTTGCGGCCGGCGAGATCACCGTGTTCCAGGACGAGCTCGAACTGCCGCCGGCGAAGGTGCGCGTCAAGATCGGCGGCGGCATTGCCGGCCATAACGGGTTGCGCTCGATCTCCTCGCATATCGGCAACGAGTATCGCCGGGTGCGGCTCGGGATCGGCCATCCCGGCATCAAGGAATTGGTGCACGGCCACGTGCTTTCGGATTTCGCCAAGAGCGATCGGCCCTGGGTCGAGGCGCTGTGCGAGGCGGTCGCCGACAATGCCGGTCTGCTCACGACCGACAAGGATTCGACGTTCCAGAACAGGGTGCACCTGGCACTGCAGGCCAAGGGAATTTTTGACAAGGGCGATGACGGCGCCGCGTAACGCGCCGCCGACCGTCAGCAACGGACTTCAGGACACATTATGGGATTCAAATGCGGTATCGTCGGGCTGCCCAATGTCGGCAAATCGACGCTGTTCAACGCGCTGACCGAGACGGCCGCGGCGCAGGCGGCGAATTATCCGTTCTGCACCATCGAGCCGAATGTAGGCGAGGTCGCGGTGCCCGATCCCAGGCTCGACAAGCTGTCGGAGATCGCCAAATCCGCGCAGATCATCCCGACGCGGCTGACCTTCGTCGATATCGCCGGCCTCGTCCGCGGCGCCTCCAAGGGCGAAGGTCTCGGCAACCAGTTCCTCGCCACCATCCGCGAGGTCGATGCGGTCGCGCATGTGGTGAGATGTTTTGAGGATTCCGACATCACCCATGTCGAAGGCAAGATCGCGCCATTGGCCGATATCGAGACCATCGAAACCGAGCTGATGCTCGCCGATCTCGACAGTCTCGAAAAGCGCGTCGACAATCTCTCCAAGAAGGCCAAGGGCAACGACAAGGACGCCAAGGAGCAACTCGATCTCGTCAACCGCGCGCTGGTGCTGTTGCGCGAAGGCAAGCCGGCGCGGTATCTCCAGCGCAAGCCGGAGGAAGAGCGGGCCTTTGGCATGCTCGGGCTGCTGACGTCAAAGCCGGTGCTGTATGTCTGCAATGTCGAGGAGGGCTCGGCCAAGGACGGCAACGGCTTTTCGAAGCAGGTGTTCGAGCATGCCAGGAAAGAGGGCGCGGTCGCGGTGGTGATCTCGGCCAAGATCGAATCCGAGATCGCGACGCTGTCGCGTGAGGAGCGCACCGAGTTCCTCGACACGCTCGGTCTGGAAGAGGCCGGCCTCGACCGCCTGATCCGCGCCGGCTATCAGCTGCTCGACCTCATCACCTATTTCACCGTCGGCCCGAAGGAAGCCCGCGCCTGGACCATCAACCGCGGCACCAAGGCGCCGGCGGCGGCCGGCGTGATCCACACCGATTTCGAAAAAGGCTTTATCCGCGCCGAGACCATTGCCTATGCCGACTATGTCGCGCTGGGCGGCGAAGCCGGCGCGCGCGACGCCGGCAAGCTGCGGCTGGAAGGCAAGGAATATGTCGTCGCCGACGGCGACGTCATGCATTTCAGGTTTAATAATTGAGACGTCGAAGCTTAAAGCGTCATTGCGAGGAGCGAAGCGACGAAGCAATCCATTCTTTCATCGCGCGGCCAGATGGATTGCTTCGCGGAGCCTGTCATCGGGCGCGCATTCGCGCGACCCGGTGGCTCGCAATGACGGCAGAGCCCTAACGCATCTGCCCCTGGTCGCGGATCGCGCCGAGGTGCTCGTTGATGCGGAACACGATCAGGATGAATTCCGCGGCGATGCGTGAAAACACCACGCCGACGATGACGCCGGCGATCGACGACAGCAGCAGGATGAAGCCGCCGAACGGGCTGATCGCCATGGCGGCGAGGCCGGAGAAGATGCCGGAAATGCCGAACAGTACGATCAATCCGATCACCAGCCAGTAGAAGGTCTTGATAATGGTGGGCGTAATGAAGCGGTCCCACTGAAACAGGTCCTGAAAATCGAACATCGGTGGTTCTCCCGGCAGGTCGAATATGATTCGCGTCCAAGCTGTGCCTGAGGGCAATGGGCTACCTCCGAATACCGGTTCGGGCAAGTCAGGGACGAGCCATGCGAGTGGGCGGGTTGAGATTGCTGCAAATAACGGCCACAATCGGGCTTCCCTCCATTATATCCCGATCATGACCACGCTCACCTTCGAAGACTTCAAGCCCGGCCGTTTTGGCACATTCGGCCCGCGCCATGTCACGCGGGAGGAAATTCTCGCCTTCGCCGCCGAGTACGATCCGCAGCCGATGCATCTGGACGAGGAAGCAGCGCAAAAGTCGATGCTCAAGGGTCTCTCCGGATCGGGCTGGCATCTCGGCTCGATCATGATGCGGATGCTGGTCGACGGTTTTATCGGCCGCACCGCGTCGCTGGGCTCGCCCGGGGTCAACGAGATGCGCTGGCTGGCGCCGCTTCGCCCGGGCGACGATCTGATGCTCGACGTCGATGTTGCGGACGCCAGAATTTCGCGCAGCCGTCCCGAGACCGGCATCGTGACGTTCAAGGGCACGATCCGCAATGCCGCCGGCGTGGTGCTGTGCGAGATGGAATCGCCGATCATCGTGAGCCGGCGCACCGGGGCGGCGGAGTAGCACGCGATGGGTTTCTTTGAAGATATCGAGATCGGCGCACTGCGCGAGTTCGGCTCGTTCACCTTCACGGCGGATTCAATCAAGAAGTTTGCCACGCAATTCGATCCGCAACGTTTCCATCTCGACGAAGAGGAGGGACGCAAGTCGCTGTTCGGCGGACTGGCGGCGTCTGGCTGGCATGTTGCCGCGGTGTGCATGAAGCTCCTGGTCGCCGACGGCCAGCGCCAGGCGAAAGAGGCGACCGCGTGCGGCGAGGAAGTCGCGGTGTGGGGGCCGTCGCCGGGCTTTCGCGAACTGCGCTGGATCAAGCCGGTGCTGGCCGGCGACACCATCAGCTTTTCGAACCAGGTCGAGACCAAGCGAACGTCGGAGAAACGTCCCCAATGGGGCATCCTGCAGGCCCGCAACACCGGCACCAACCAACACGGCGAAGTGGTGTTCTCGTTTCTGGCGACGGCTTTCGTGCCGCGGCGGAACAAGGGTTCCTGAAGCCAACATGGTTACCGCCTGGCTACCGCGTTTCGGCGCAGTCGATGATTCCGCGGAACCGTTTTTTTGCTAACGCATTTTGAACTTTGTCCCTGCCATATGGATCCCGGGGAAAGTTTGCCCAGGGGACGACCATGGCAGATCGCAGCAGCCTGAAATTTGTCGGCTTTATCTTCGCAACCGTCACCGTGGGGGTGATGCTGACCACCGCGATGGTGGTGAAAGGATATGCCGACGGCGGCTACACGCTCGAGAGCACGTCTTTCGCCCGCCGATAGGTTAAGGATTTGCTAACCATAGACGCTGAATAGGGCGCGTCCGGGAATCGGAATCCGGGACGGGAACGCCATCATTGCGCGCGAAAAATCAGCGGCTCCAGATCAGCGCCAGAACCACCACGGCTACGGCCAGCAGTCCGATGAACCTGATCAGGATGGTGCCCATGCTGTGCGACGAATGCCGCAACGGGATCGGATCGGTATTGTCCGGCCGAACGCTTTCCATCAAAAATATCCCCAAAATCTGAAGCCCAAAATCTGAAGCCCTGGTGCGGGCGCCTGCTGTTGGTCGCAGTTCACCGCCGGCAAGTTCAAATCAATTTTTAGCCAAACGAAACCGCCGCGCTCCATTAGCAGGAGGCGGCGGCAGGTCAAGTCTAGACGGGAGGGTCTAGCTGTTGCGAAGCCCGTCGGCGGCGCGTTTCCACTGCGTGACGTTGTCGGCGATCATGCGCGTCGACTTCATCGCAGCCTGGCTGAGCTGGGCGTAACCGGAGATTTCGCGCTGGACGCGCTGGCCTTCGGCATGCAGCAGGTCGCGCAGGCTTTCCAGTTCGGAAATCAGCTTCTCGATTTCGGCGAGCGAGGTGCCGGCGACGCGCTGGATCAGCGAGTTCACGTTGTTGACGGTGGCCTCGGTGTTGGGCTCGAGCGGCGCCGTTTCCGGGCTGGCAGCCGCCGGGCGGCGCAGATAGGCGATATCGTTGCGGACGAAATCGCGGATCCCGGCCTCGACTTCGGAGACCGCAGCGAGATTGCTGTCAACGACATCCTCGGGTGCATCAACTTGTTCGGAACGAATGGTAGCGTTCATCGGCTATTCCTCTGTTTCGCATTTGAGCGAGCGCGGACGTCCCCCGCACGACGAAGTGAACGGTGCTATCAGGGCTGCCGATTTTGACCGCATCTGGGCCAATATGCGGCAAGGCTGGATCATTCCTGGGCAATGGCGGAATGGTATAGGTTTAACTACCAGCTGCGCTTGAACCCGGCGCTGAAGCTCTTGTTGGCGGTGCCCTGCGCGGTTTCGCCGATCGAGCCCGAGATGGTGACGCCGTCGAACAGCTTCTGCTCGGCGCCGACCTTGCGCAGCCATTTGTCGTCGTTGGTCGACAGCGTCTGGCCGGCCGTGAAGCTGGTGCCGGTATCGGTGATGCTGAGCCTGGCCGACTGGTCGGTTTCGTAGCTGCGCACCGGGCGGCTGACGATACCGGGCACCGGCACGATGCCCTGCTGGATCAAATGATAGTCGTTCTGCAGGGTGACCGAATATTGCTCGTTGAGCGGCAGCGATTTGCTCAAGGAGGTGCCGAGCTTGCTCTGGTCCTGGCCGGGATCGACGCGGGCTTCGACCGCGGTCTTGTCCCAGATCGAGCCGACCCCGGGTGCGGTGATCGCCGCCCAGGCGGTGCCGGAGGATTGCGGCACGCTGCCGCCATTCGCCAGTTTTTCCGACAGCACTTCCGAGGCCGTCAGCGTGCCTTGCCGTGCGACCGTCATGTCGGCGCCGATCCGCGTGTCCAGGAACGGCGAGACCGACTGCTTGACCGAGACGGCGGATGAGCCGTCCGGCCTGGCGTTCGACGACCACGACGCCTCGGCGCCGGCGGTCTTCGGCGCGGCACGGCCTTTCGGGGCGGGGCCGGTCAGGGTGGAGGCGTCGACATTGAGCTGGCTCCAGTCGAGCTTGCTGACGTCGATGTCCTTCATGATATCGGCGTCATTGACGTCGGGAACTGTGGCTTCCGCCGCGGGTTCTTCCGCATCGTCTTCCGCCGGGGGCGTCTGCGCAGCCGCCGCCAGCAGCGTGGCCAGGCTGAAGCCGGCCACCAGCAGCGGCAGCCTTGCCCAGCGAAATCGTGTTGAGGGAGTCATTACCCGCCCGCATTCCAGATGCCGCCGAACATGCGTCGGCTCTGGTGCGAAATTATGGCGGGCAGGCGTACGGTCGTTACACCGCCATCCGCGGCAAATGGATCGGATAGCCCACGGTCTGCTCGACCAGATCGAAGCTGTCGACCAGGACCCGGAAATTGGTCAGCCGGCCGCCTTTGAACTGCGCGAAATGCGCGATCCGCAAGCTGATCGGCTTGTTCGAATCCAGCGCGGTCAGCGAATAGCGCATCATCGAGGATGCCGAATCGGTCCCCAGCATGATCGACTCGCGATCGAAGCGACGGATGCGGACATTGTCGGCGATCTGCCGGATCACCTCGATCACGGCCGCCTTGCCCCGGCGTGAGCCGAAGAACGGAAACATGTCGATCGGGCCATAGATCGCCCAGTCGACCTCCTCGTCGAGCAGGGCTTCGAGATCTGCGGACTGGCGCTCATTGATCGCGCGGTGAAACGCGCGCGAAAAACGCCAGAGACTGTGCTCTGTCATTTGCGGTGGTTCCCAAGACTGGATTGCTAAAACAGCGACCTGCCTGCGGGCGTCAGCTTTGACGCGGCGTCAGGGGGCTGCAATTCATTAGTGTACTAACAATAGGGTGAGTTGGCCAAAATACAATTGACATTTTTGCATTGCACAAATGCAACGGTTACGGGCATTTACCGGTCACTTCGCCGTGCGGGCTCGCGTTCGATGGCGATTTCGGCGTCCCGGATCGCGATCATGCCGAACAACAAGGCGCCGGCGATGCCGCCGACCGCGGTCCCCAGCGGCATGAAGGTGAAGAACACCAGCATGCCGCTATACCCTTCAAAACTCGTGGTTTTAAAGATTTCGACCCAGGCCAGCCCGGCCCCGATCCCGAGCGCTGCGCCACCCAGCGCCCCCAATGCCAATCCCAGCAAAGCCAGCAACGCGATCTTCATGCTTCGTCTTCAGCCCCGATATCCGCAACAAGCCCAGTGGTAAGTCACGGCGAGCGCGGTGAGGTTCAATGCGGCGGGAAATTTCTAAAGGGTGCTGTCATTCCGGGGCCTCTCCGCAACTTTCGCTGTCATTCCGGGGCGCGCTGAAAGCGCGAACTAGGTGCGCAATTGCGCACCTGAGAATCTCGAGATTCCCCGGTGCGCATTGCGCACCTGAGGTCTGGTCCTTCGGACCATCCCGGAATGACGAGGAGACCTAGATCCCGTCCGGCTCGCCGCCGGTCAGCACCGCGGTGACGTCGCGTTCGAGCACCTGCTGGACCAGGTCGAAGGTGTCGATGATCTCCCGGATCTCGGCGATGCGGCCGTCGCGCAGCGTATAGAAGGCCGCGATGTCGAACTGCATCACCCGATCATTGCTGCGCTTGCGGAACAACACCCTGATATGCGTCGCGACCTTGTCGCCCTCGGCGACCAGGATCGGCGCCTCGTAGCGCATCTCGGAATAGCGGGCGTTGACCGTGGTCCACATCTCCCGCATCGCTTCCTTGCCGTGGCGGTGGCCCATATGCGGCAGGATGTCGACCGGGGCGTTGGCGAGGAAATCGATGTCGTCGGTGCAGCGCGCCAGCGCGCCTTCGATGTCGCCGGAATAAAAGACCTCGAGAAATTTCAGCACGCGCTGACGGTGAAGATCCGCAGACATCTCGTTCTCCGTCGGCGTTCGATCCGACTCGCTTGGAACGGTTGCATTGTGGCCGGAACGGTTTTGGGATCAATCGGCAAAAGGAAGCACACGTTGGACGTCACCAGGGCAAAAAAGGTTCACACAACTAAAAAGAGTGATTTGTGAAAATGCACCATTGGCCGGGCGCGCCGGCCGCTGAACGGCGGGCCGCTCCACACTTGATCGTCATCACCCGCGCATGCGGGTGATCCAGTACGCCGCGGCCTCTCGATTCCATTGCTGGCGTCTCTGGAATACTGGGCGCCCGGTCAAGCCGGGCGATGACAGCTGTAAGCGTGGCAGCGTGGAACCCTCCAGCGCAATAGCCGTTAACGATGCGACATCCCCGTCAGGAGATACCGCGTCATGAAAACCGCAGCCGCCATTTTTGCCGCCGCCGCATTGGCGCTGGTTTCGACTTCTTCGGCCGATGCAAAAGGCTGCCTGAAAGGCGCCGCGGTCGGCGGCGTCGCCGGTCATTATGCCGGCCATCACGGCGTGCTCGGCGCCGCCGCCGGCTGCCTCTACGGCCGCCACCGCGCCAAGGAGCAGGAAAAGCAGCAGCAGGGCCAGGGCCGGCCGCCGGCGGGTCAGGAGAAGCTGTAGCGCTGTTGCATCCGTCATTGCGAGGAGCGAAGCGACGAAGCAATCCATTCTTTCTTTGCGCGGTGAAATGGATTGCTTCGCGGAGCCTGTCATCGGGCGCGCATTCGCGCGACCTGGTGGCTCGCAATGACGAGGCTTATCCGTGCACTTTTCCTCCGTGCGCCCTCACACGAATTTCTGATTCAAATGTCAAAGAGCGAATACACGTCCGCCGTCTCGCGGCGCGATGCGTCCGAGCTTTGCGAAGGCTCTCCCTCAAAAAGAGGGAGCAGGGAATGCCGGGTGCACGCTGCACCCGCGGTCTCGTGCGCAAAATTGTGCAAAGAAGCGCACACGAGCATACAGGTACAGTCGGAACACTCCGGCATTCCCCGCGCAATGGTTTTACGGCTTATATCGCGCTCTCCCCGGCGACGAATTCGTCTTGTCACCGTCGCTGCCGGCTTGATGGCGAAATCGAATCCGGTCGGATCGATCTCGCCACCGGCAGCTTGGCACCAGCAACGGGTGTCGGGACCACACGGTTTTGCCGTACGCTTTGGCGCCGTTCGTCCTGCGCGCCGGTTGGTCGCTCACGAGAGACTCGCCCTGCGACACCGTTTCGCGCCGACGCTGCTGCGTCCACCGCATCCCCTCCCGCGTTCGTGACGATCGCGATACGCCCCTCTTGCCGGGAAAGGACGGGGCGAGCTGGTAGCGCTGATTTGCCCGACGCGCCAAGTGGAATATTTTTGCTGGCGGCACTGGACCGAGCAAAAGCGTGATTTGCCCGTCGGGCAACACAAGCGCTTGTGGGTGCTGACGGGCATGGGTACTCAGGAATTTCCGGGAACAACGCCGATGCGTGCCGCGTTTCTCTCGTTGCGTAACGGAGACCATCGATGACAAAGCCGCTGACCGACACCATCCTGCCCGTTCCCGACGACAACCGCAGCCACAAGGGCCCCGGCAGCGCGCCCGCCGTTCCCCTCGACACCACCAGGGGCCATCGCGACGACGAAAAGCAAAACATCCGCGAACAGGCCGCGCACGGCAACATGGTGCAGAACACCAGCAGCCGACGGTCGGGGTGATTCTTTCCCTGTCATTCCGGGGCGCGTCGAAGACGCGAACCCGGAATCTCGAGATTCCGGGTCTGGTCCTTCGGACCATCCCGGAATGACGAGCCTCTCTAAAAACGATGCGTGACGCGCATCACGGCACGCGCCAGCGCAAGCAGCCAGACTGGCATTCAGGAACGACGGTCCTCGCCGAGGACGGTCTGCTCACAGGGAATGCCGCCATGAATGCCATCACCGAATCGAGATCCCGTTCGAACCGGCTCGAAGGTTTTGCGCTCACCGCCATCTTCCAGGGCCTGCCGACCTTCGCCATCGCCGTGCTGATGCTCAAGCTTGCCGGCAGGCGCGAGATCGTCGGCGAGAAAGGTGGCGCCGCGATCTTCGTGGTGCTGTCCACGATCTTCTACGCGCTGTTCACGCCCTGGCTCGCGGCAAAATTTCCAAACCGGTTAAAGTACGCGCACGAGCCGCTGTTCTTCGACGCCAACCTGTCGTTCGCCGAAAAGATCGCGCAATGGCGCACCCGGCCGGCGGCGTCGCTGTAACTGCTGACGACGGTGTTTATTCTGTCGCTGCTGGCGGTGGGGGTGGTGAGCGTGGGGTGATTTCTCTGCGCCGTCATTCCGGGGCGCCGCGCAACGGCGAGCTATGATGTGCAATTGCACATCAGAGAATCCGTAACCACGATCGGGAGCGTGGATTCCAGACAGCCGCTTGCGCGGCTTCCGGAATGACGCACTTCAGATCCCGTCAGCGGACAAAAACTCCAACGCCTTTTCGCGGGTCGGGAAACGCCCAAGTTCGCGGTAGTCGGGATCGTGCTCCGCCGTCTCGGGCGACCAAAGCACGATGAACTCATTGCCTTCCTGCTCGATCAGTGTGGTCAGTTCCTCGCTATTGTACGGCGTCATGTCCCGTCTACCACAATGCGGGCACTCGTCGTCGCACATACAGGACCATTCATCGGTCCATCGGCGCTTGCATCGATCGCATTTGTAGAAGTTGAGAAACCAGGCCATGCAGGTCTCCTAGGTTCGTAAACGATAACTTCCTCGCGAAATGAAATCAATAAATCCGCGGTCACGCAAATATTGAAGTTGCTGACGTATCTTCGGTTTGACGTTCTGGTTGCCGGGATAGAGGTCACCCAGATGCCGCTCGAAGGCATAGACTTCTTCAAGCGTGAAATCGCGTTTCCCGAGCGACTCCACGCATTTCATAACATCGAGCAGCCAGCCGCGTGTCTCCGGCGATTCATTTCTGAGGAAAAGCGTTTTCTGCCATTCGGCGAGAACGAGGTCTTTCTCGCGGACGATACCCTTCTGTACGATATGAATCTTGCCGGACTCAGGTACCCGGCTGAGCAGTATATTGGAGCCGATCCAGCCCGCGCGCCGCGCAGTAGCCTTTAGCGGCTTTCGTTCCTCGATGATCTCGCGGACGAAAAAATGCTTCGGTACAATGAAGAGATTGACGACCGCGAGTGACTTCAGATCGTAGTTCATCAGTAAAAGGTTTGGATTGTTGCTGGCAGCCAGGCGCTCGCATTTCGTCTTGAATGCGCCATCGACAACCCTGCTGCCGAACTTGCCCTTTTGGCTTTTGAGCTCGAACTCCTCGCGGCAGGAGGTGCAGAAGAAATCAGCGAGCGGGCTGTTGTTTGGAAACGAAGAAATCCTGGCGTTGCCGCAGTGCGGACAATACGCCCACGCGCTGACCCAGGCTTCGGTCCATGTGCGGGCGTTCTGCGCACCGCTGGAATAGGACGACTGGGATTCTTCAAAGCCGAGTTTCATGGCGCCAGCGTAGCCGAATTCTATTGAATTGCCAGCGTCACCGGACCGGCTTGCGCTTCTTGCACCCGTCCCAATCTCTTGGTGCACCCGCGAGTGTTAGTGGCAACTCGGACGATGGTCAAAATAGGTGGCTCGAAGATATTCGTTCTTAATGCATCCTCTGCAACGACCGCAAGGATAGTCTGCCGCGAAACAGGAAAAGGTCATGTCTAGCAGGTCCCCATCAATATTTGATTTGAGCAACAGATCAATTGATTCGAGGGTGACCGCGGGTGCTACCAGTGTTGCGCTGCCTTCCTGCATCAAGAGAACCGATCTCATCTTTTCGACGAACTCAGAAGTGCCGTCGCGGTGCGATGCGTCTCCTTTGGCAGTTCCGATTGAGATTACCAAGCTGTCTTGATCCGCAAACTTCATAGCTGCGAGCGTCACCAGCATTTGGTTGCGATACGGCCAGAATTCCGGGATCGTAGCTTGAGGGATTTTAGGGCGATCGGCTAGTTGACCGCTTCCCAAATTCGACAAGCCCACCGTCAATGTTTCATGATGCAGACCTAGGTAATCAGCGATATTTCTTGCGGCAGCGATCTCGCTTCTCGCAATAACTTGCCCATAGTCAACGGTCAAACAAACGTCTGGTCTTCGCATAAAAGCCAAGCATGTGGACTCGATGCCACCAGAGAACAGAAGGACTTCCATTACATACCTGCCCAAACCGCATTATAAACTGCAGAACAGAAATCCTCGCTGTAGATGCATCTGCTGCCAATTATCATGGTCAAGTGCTCTACCTTGACGCCTTCGCCGTGCGCAACGACAGGAATGTTGCGGGCGCGAGCATAACCAACTTCAAATATTGTGCCCGGATCTAAGTCGGTAACGAGCGCCAGAACTACCGAGCATTGTTCGAGGCCTTGGAGGTCTTGCGTCGCAATCGTTTCGACGGGAAGATCAAAGCCGACCTCATGCATGGGGGAGAATACTTTTGCGCCCAAACCCAAAAGAGCGGTCCGCGTTTGTTCAATAAAAAATTTTTGGGCTAACGAGAAAAACGGTCCGGCCAAATACACATGCGGTCTACGTTGGAATTTAAGAGTCTGTCCGGGATCATGCTGTTTTTTGACAGAGCTTTCTGAGCATGAGGCGGATTGAGGCAAGGCGCAAGAACGCCAAGGCCTTTCGGTTGAGACACTCCCAATCCTTGGCCAAGCGGCGGCAGCGATTGAGCCAGGCGATGGTGCGCTCGACGATCCATCGCTTGGGCAAGACCGCAAAGCCCTTTGCTGTATCGGAACGCTTGACGATTTCCACGTCGATTTGCCGGAGGATTTTGCGAACGGCGGACTGAAAGATCGGCCCCTGGTAGCCGCCGTCGGCATAGAGCTTCAGCAGGAATGGATGCAGGCCAAACAGAGTGGCCATCACCAACACCCCGCCGTCTCGATCCTGGATGTCCGCCGAATGTACAAGGGCGTGGAGCAATAAGCCCTGGGTATCGACTAGGATGTGGCGCTTCTTGCCCTTGATCTTCTTTCCCGCATCGTAGCCATGCGGGTCAATCCACGCCCCCCTTTTTCCGCGCTCTTGACGCTTTGACTGTCGATGATGGCGGCGCTCGGGCTGGGTTCTCGGTTGGCCAACTCCCGACATTGTACATAGAGCGCGTGATGGATGCGATCGAGCGTGCCGTCCCAAGTCCACAAGTCAAAATAACCGTGCACCGTGCTGCGCGGCGGCAGATCCTTCGGGATCGCTCGCCATTGGCAACCGCTGCTCAGCACATACATCAGACCATTGACCACTTCACGCACATCCACCGTGCGCTTGTTGCCGCCTCGCTTGGCTGACGCAATCAGCGGCTCCACAAACGCCCATTCCTCATCGGTCAAATCGCTGGGATAGCGTAGCCGGCTGCGGTCGTAACGACCGCGGTTCTCTTTCGTCCACATCGGCGCTCCTTCAGATTCGGACCGCCTCCCTTGAATCACAAATGATTCCGATGATTCAACATGTTTTCGGACAGACACTAAGAGATTGTCCGCTGAATTCACTTAATAGCGATAATGAGTCAATACTCCGAGTGTCACAGTATAGCGAAGTGCATTTTGATGCGTTTTCAGCCGCCTGCGGAGCGTTCATATTGTCGATGCCCCAAAATTTGGCGAACGATGCTGAGAATATGTCGCCCGAGCCGATCTTGAAAACCGATTTTGTTGGAAATACTGGAATAGAATGCACGCCGTTCTTATCAATTACGGTGCAGCCAAACGGGCCTCGCTTGACTACTACACAGCATACAGTTCCTTCGTGGACATTTGCTTCGGCTATCTTTTCAGGAGCCTCGGAACCGAAAATCAATTCGAGCTCTCGTTGATTGAGAACGAGAGCAATTTCCTTTGCGTGGATAAAATCTCGAGGGGATTTGCAGCGGGTCTCTGATTGCGGATCAAAAATTGCGCGTCTAGCGCTTATTGCGGGTAGTCCCTCCAGCATTCCGTAAGCAAGGACGACGTCGCCCGATATGGGTTCTGCAGCATCTGCCACTTCAGGATTGGGAGCGAGAGTCGGCTCCGATAATGGGTGCAAATATGCAAATTCGTACAAGGCGGCCGAAGGCCGAACTTCGATTTCAACACCATAGGGAGCCAGAGTAGCTTGCGCAGACTTCTTCGACTTTTCGGGAAGACACGTAAACAGTTTTACGTCCTCGACGCCCAATCGAGTTAATGCGGCGGCACCTCTTCCTCCAGAGCCGAATATTTGATTCCAATCTGGTTGGTAACAGTACTCCGAGTACACCCCGCCAACGACAATCATTTGCGAGCAACTAAAACTTTGACGCTGGTTGCGGACAAGTTCAGAACTGTCGCTTGGTATTCAAAGCCCTCGTTAATACAATCAATCAGCTCTTCAACGTCAGCGTAGGCTATCGTACCGACGTAAGCTCGGCCGGTTGGTATGACTGCGATTACTGAGTCCGTACCGCGTGATCGGCGAACTGCGACATCCAAAACTGAACCGACTGATATCTTTTTTATGTTGGCAGGATCGGTGGCTGAAAGGGGAATCTGAAGTTTGATATTGCATCGATCCCCTCCCGCCGCGTCCCCTCCACCGCGAGTTTGTTTCTTAGGAACGAACGTTCCGCCTCCACCGCCGCCGCCGCCACTTCCTCCTGACATGCTCTCCCCCAAGCCTTACACCATTATTGAGCGCACGCTAAAAGATTTGCAAGCCTAGGATGTGTGGCGTCAAGTGATTTCTTGCGTCTCTACCGCTTCTTCCACCCGCCCCGATGTCCCGGTGCACCACCGCTCGATCGCGGCGCCGGTCCAAATTCGGGGCCAGATTGGCGCGAGTCGGTTGGCTGGAAGATTTTGCTGCCGCTGCCGGCGTCGGTGTCATCACGCGACGGCTTGGCGCGGTTCGGGCGGTAGGGCAGGGACTCGGGGCCGTGCATTTCGTCGAGATGGGGTTTGTGGACTTTTGAAGTCGCGCTGACACCGCCCGTGGATCGCCCCTCACCCCGACCCTCTCCCCGTGAAGGGCGGGGCGAGGGGGAAGAGGCACCGCCGCCGCGCTTCTTCATCGCGCTGGCGGGCAAATTCGCGGCTTCGCCGTATTTCTTCGCTCCGGCATAGGCGCCGGCCTTGTTCTGCACGGCGCGCTGTTTGGCGGTGGGGTCGTCGACCACGGCGAGTTCGGTGGCGCGGAGGCGCTTGACTTCGTCGCGCAGGCGGGCGGCTTCCTCGAAGTTCAGGTCGGCGGCGGCTTCGCGCATGCGGGTTTCGAGGTCGGCCAAAACGGCTTCGAAATTGTGGCCGATTGAGATGACATCGTCGGCCATGCCGCCGTCGCCGATTTCCACCAGCACATGGTCGCGCTCGTAGACGCTGTTCATGATGTCGCCGATGGATTTCTTGATGCTCTCCGGCGTGATGCCGTGGAGGGTGTTGTATTCGACCTGCTTTTCGCGGCGGCGGTCGGTCTCGGCGATGGCGCGCTCCATCGAGCCCGTCATCTGGTCGGCATAGAGGATCACCTTGCCGTCGACATTGCGCGCGGCGCGGCCGATGGTCTGGATCAGCGACGTCTCGCTGCGCAAAAAGCCTTCCTTGTCGGCGTCGAGGATCGCGACCAGCGCGCATTCGGGAATGTCGAGGCCTTCGCGCAACAGATTGATGCCGACCAGCGCGTCGAAGGCGCCGAGCCGCAAGTCGCGGATAATCTCGATGCGCTCGATGGTGTCGATATCCGAGTGCATGTAGCGGACGCGAATGCCCTGCTCGTGCAGATATTCGGTGAGGTCTTCCGCCATGCGCTTTGTCAAAACCGTGATCAGGCTGCGGTAACCCGCCTGCGCGGTGGCGCGGACCTCGCCGACGAGATCGTCGACCTGGGTGCGCGCCGGGCGGATATTGACGGGCGGATCGATCAGCCCGGTCGGGCGGATCACCTGTTCGACGAACACGCCGCCGCTTTCGTTCAGCTCCCAGCCGCTTGGCGTGGCGGAGACCGCGACCGATTGCGGGCGCATCATGTCCCATTCCTCGAAGCGCAGCGGACGGTTGTCCATGCAGGAGGGCAGCCGAAAACCGTATTCGGCCAGCGTCGCCTTGCGGCGGAAATCGCCTTTGAACATACCGCCGATCTGCGGCACCGTGACGTGGCTTTCGTCGGCGAACACCAGCGCGTTGTCGGGGACATATTCGAACAGCGTCGGCGGCGGCTCGCCGGGGCGGCGGCCGGTGAGATAGCGCGAATAGTTTTCGATGCCGGCGCAGCTGCCGGTGGCTTCCATCATTTCGAGATCGAAGGTGGTGCGCTGCTCCAGCCGCTGCGCCTCGAGGAGGCGGCCCTGGTTGTGGAGCTGGTCCAGCCGCAGCTTCAATTCGGATTTGATCGACTTGATCGCCTGCACCAGCGTCGGCCGCGGCGTCACATAGTGCGAATTGGCGTAGATCTTGATGAATTCGAGATCGTCCTGCTTGTGGCCGGTGAGCGGATCGAACTCCTCGATATTCTCGACGGTGTCGCCGAACAGGTTCACGCGCCAGGCGCGGTCTTCATAATGCGCCGGAAAGATGTCGATGACGTCGCCGCGGACGCGGAAGGTACCGCGGGTAAAATCGGCCTGCGTCCGCTTGTACTGCAGCGCGACGAGATCGGCGATCAGCTGCCGCTGGTCGATGCGCTCGCCCTTCTTCAGCGCAAAGGTCATCGCGGTATAGGTCTCGACCGAGCCGATACCGTAGATGCACGATACCGAGGCGACGATGATGACGTCGTCGCGTTCCAGAAGCGCGCGCGTCGCCGAATGGCGCATGCGGTCGATCTGCTCGTTGATCGAGGAGTCTTTCTCGATATAGGTGTCGGTCCGCGGCACATAGGCCTCGGGCTGGTAGTAGTCGTAATAGCTGACGAAATACTCCACCGCGTTGTCGGGGAAGAAACTCTTGAACTCGCCATAGAGCTGCGCGGCCAGCGTCTTGTTCGGCGCCAGGATGATCGCGGGGCGCTGCGTCGCCTCGATCACCTTGGCCATGGTGTAGGTTTTGCCGCTTCCGGTGACGCCGAGCAGCACCTGGGTGCGGTCGTTGCGCTGGATGCCCTCGACCAATTCCTTGATCGCGGTCGGCTGGTCGCCCTTCGGCTCGTATTCGGACTTGATCACGAACGGCTGGCCGCCCTCGGACTTTTCCGGGCGGGGCGGGCGGTGCGGCGTCCAGATCCTGACCTGGCCGTCTTCGCCCTTAAACTCCGGACGGCCGTCGCGAATCAGCGCGTCGAGCGCATCCGCGGTGGCGGCGACGCCGAGCGCCTCCATCTTGTTGCGCGGCGGCCGCGCTAACGCTGCGGCGTCTTCCTCCTCGGTGGTGAAACCGAGTTGCCTTGCCAGCTCGGGGTCGAGCGTCGGGATCGTCGCCGAGGTGCCGTAATTGGCCTGCGGAGCTTCGTCGAGGCCGGGCCCTGCGGCCGAGGCATCGCGCTTCGCGACATCCTCGTTGGTCCCCTTGGTCGACGCCCGCGCGCGATGCGCGGCGGCCTCGCCACCGGCGCGGCGATCCCAGGAATTATCCGGCGGCGGCTGCAGGCCGGTGCCCGAACCCATGCCGGCATCGCCCCGATTGATCGCGGGATTGAGCAGTTCCGCCAGCGCCGGTCCGATCGGCTGCACGTCGGGCCTCGACGCCTTGGAACTTGGTGCCTTGGAACTTGGTGCTTTGGATTTCGGGGTTTTGCCGGGCTTTTTGGGAGTGTCGGGATTCTTCGCCATGCCGGGAATATGGGGCGAGTCCGGCGGCGAGAAAAGGGCAAATGCCCCTCGGGGAAATAGCGGAATGTACGCTGATCTCAACCGGTTGATATGGCCTGCCGCGTCCGGCGCCTGCTGCGCGCCGTTGTCAGCAGCTGTCAGCACGCTCGGGGGACGCGCGGAACCGGCGCCGCACGCCGCGCGATGACCGGTGACGCCTTGAAGCTTCAGCCACGTCGCGTTCGATGCGGTCGGTTGATTTGGAACCAATCGGGGGGCACATTGGTGCGGACGTCGATCGAGGCGTCGCGCAGAGGACAATCCATGAGGTTGTCGACCAGGTTGACCGTTGCGATGGTGGCGTTGGTGCTGCTGGCGACAACCGCGGTCGGGCTGCTGACCTATCGCAATATCGCCGATTTTGCCCGGCCCCGGGCCCTGGACCGGATCGATACTCACGCCCAGCTGCTCGCCAACGAGCTTTCGGCCTCGGTCCGCGGCGCGCATGCCGACGTGATCGGCTTTCGCTCGGCCGTCGCCGTCATCGACATCATGACGGCGCATCTTGCCCGCGGCACCGATCCGGCCGCCGCCGCCGTCGAAGCGGAGTCGAGGAAGCGGCTGGGGCAGCGTTTTGCCGCCGAACTGGCCCCCAAGCCGAATTATTACGAATTCCGCTACATCGGGGTCGACGACGGGCACGAATTGGTGCGGGTCGACCGCTCGGGTCCCGGCGGCGCCGTCCGCGTCGTTCCCGACAGTGAACTGCAGCGCAAGGACGATCGGGACGCCTTCAGGCAAACCATCGCGTTGCCGCCGGGCGGGGTCTATGTCTCGCCGGTCGACCTCACTGTCGAACCGCCGCGCATTCCGGTGCTGCGGGTCGCAACCGTGGTGCGTGCGCCGGACGGGCGGCCGTTCGGCATCATGATCATCAATGTCGACATGCGGCCGGCCTTCGACCGGATCCGCTCCAGCGCGGTCAAGGGCGGACGGAGCTATGTCGTCAACGCTCAGGGCGACTTCCTCGTGCATCCCGACCGGGCCCGCGAATTCGGCTTTGCGTCCGGCAAGCCGGTTCATATCCAGGACGATTTTCCGGATTTCGCAGGCATCCTCGCGCGCGGCGATTCGGGGCCGCGCGTGATTGCGAACCGGGCCGGCAGGCGCTTCGGGTTCGCCGTGCAGTTCGTGCACCTCGCCGACGGTCCGCAGGTCGCGGTGATCCAGACGGTGCCGTATTCGGTGCTGATGGCCGCCGCCACATCCGTGCGCGACTCCAGCCTGTTGGGCGGCGCCATCGCGACGTTTTGCGCGTTCGTGGTGGCGCTGATCGTCGCCCGCTCGCTGACGCGGCCGCTGGTGCAGATGACCAAGGCCGTCGAGGGGTTTGCCCGCGATGAGACGGTCGCGCTGCCGGCCGGGGGCGGCTACGAGATCGGCGTGCTCGCCAATGCATTCGCTGGCATGGCGGCGGAGTCGCGGGCGAAGACGGCGGCGCTCAATCAGGAGATCGAGCAGCGCCGCCGTACCTTCGAGCACGAGCAGCTTTTCCTCGCCGCGGTGGAATCCTCGAACGATGCGATCATCACCGAAACGCTGGACGGCATCATCACCGGCTGGAATCCAGCCGCCGAACGCCTGTTCGGATTCTCCGCGCAGGAAGCGATCGGAAGCCACATCGATATCATCGTGCCGGAGCCGCTGCGGGACGAGGTCCGCGGCATCCTGGACAAGATACGCGCCGGAGAAAAAATCGAATACCGCGAAACCGTTCGCGTCGACAAGAACAGAAGGTGGATCGACGTGTCGCTCGGCATCGCTCCGATCAGGTCGCAGTCGGGAGCGGTCATCGGCGCCGCCAAGGTTGTGCGCGATATCACCGCGCAGAAGATCGCGCAGGAGGCGCTGCTCGAAAGCGAGCAGATGGCGCGGGACGTCATCGAAAACGCCCTGGAGGCGTTCATTCAGACCGACGAGCAAGGCTGCATCCTGCAATGGAATCCGCAGGCCGAGGCGATCTTCGGATGGTCGCGGCAGGAGGCGATGGGAAAGCACCCGACCGAGCTGATGCTGCCGGAGGCGCTGCTGCCGCAATTCGAGACCATGACCGAGCGGCTGATCCGCAACGCGGAGAACGCGGCCGGTGGTTCGCGCTTTGAGGTCGAGGCCATGCGCAAGGATGGACACACGCTCAAGGTCGAGGTCTCCCTGAAGGCGCTGCGCCGGCGCGGCGGCTATGTATTCAATGCCTTCGTCAGGGATCTCACGCAACGGGTCGCGGCGGAGGAACAGTTGCGGCAGGCCCAGAAGATGGAAGCGATCGGCCAGTTGACCGGCGGCATCGCGCACGACTTCAACAATGTGCTGACCGTGATCACCGGCACCATCGAAATCCTCGCCGAGGCCGTGGCCGCCAAGCCGAATCTTGCCGCCATCACCCGGCTGATCAGCGAGGCCGCCGATCGCGGCGCCGAACTCACCGGCCATCTGCTGGCCTTCGCCCGCAAGCAGCCGCTGCAACCGCACGAAACCGACATCAACCGGCTGATCGTCGAATCCTCACGGCTGATGCGGCCGGCGCTGGGCGAGCACGTCGAAATCGTATCGAAACTTTCGCCCTCGCTCTGCGAGGCCCTGGTCGACCCGGGCCAGCTCAGTTCGGCGCTGCTCAATCTTGCGATCAACGCCCGCGACGCCATGCCCGACGGCGGCAAGCTGACGCTCGAAACCAAGAACGTGAGTTTTGACGCGGACTACGCCGCCGCCAACGACGTCCAGGCGGGGGATTATGTCATGATCGCGGTGAGCGATACCGGCAGCGGAATTCCCGAGGCGATCCGCGACCGGGTGTTCGACCCGTTCTTTTCGACCAAGGAAGTCGGCAAGGGCACCGGGCTCGGGCTGAGTATGGTGTACGGCTTCGTCAAGCAATCCGGCGGACACATCAAGGTCTACAGCGAAGAGGGCTACGGCACGACATTCAGGCTCTATCTGCCGCAGGCCGATGCAAGGCGGGAGTCGCTCGCGGCGGAGCCGCCGACATCGGAGATCGAAGGCGGCAACGAGACGATTTTGGTCGTGGAGGACGACCCGCTGGTGCGCGCCTATGTCACCACCCAGCTCCAGAGCCTGGGCTACGCCACCCTGTCAGCCGGCAACGGCGCCGAAGCGCTTGCGATCGCCGCTGGCGGCGCGCCCTTCGACCTGCTGTTCACCGATGTCATCATGCCCGGCGGGATGAACGGAAGGCAGCTTGCCGCGGAGATGATGCGGCGACGCCCGGCGCTGAAGGTGCTGTTTACGTCGGGCTATACCGAAAATGCCATCATCCATCATGGCAGGCTGGACCGCGGCGTGCTGCTGCTCGCCAAGCCGTACCGGAAGCTGGATCTGGCCCGCATGCTCCGCATCGCCCTCAGTACCGCCGGAGTTTTGCCGGAGGGAAAGCCGGCGGCCGCGCAATGAGCCGCAACAATCTGGTCAGATACGCAGGTCGCCGGAATCCCGGGGCAGCGCGGAGGATTTGACGATATCGAGATGGATGCCGCCGCATTTCGTGCACCGCATGGTCCAGTATTCGGCGCCGCCGCGGCCCGGGATGATGCTCAGCACCGCGAGGTCGGCGTTGCATTGCGGGCAGTTCGACATCACGGGCGCCGAAGAGGGCGGCGGCTGCTCGGGTTCAAGCTGCGGCAGGGGGGCAACCATGTACGGGGCAACCATTTTCCAGCCGCCTATGGCGAGGTCGTGGGTTCGCTCGAACGCATCGTCCGGGACGTCGCATAGCGCCGCTCCAGCCGGTCGATGTGAGCTTTCGCATCCGCGACCGCCGCATCCGGATCGGGCCACGCGAAGCCGACTTCGAGCGTCGGAAACGGCATGCCATCGATGACGACCGGCTCTTGATCGGCCCGTTGAATCCTGGCGTGCCATAGCCCGCTCCCCGCCTCGAACGACTGAATTTCAAAGCCGCCGTAAATCATGTCGCGACTCCTGTGATTGTCCGGGATCAAGGGAAGCACGACCGGGCCGAAGCTTTTGTGAAGGGGTTCACATGTCCCGGCGATTTTTCGCCGCAAGCGGGGTGTGCGCCGGAGGAAGGGGAACTTCAGCCGCGTCCGGCAATGTGATCGGCGAGCACGGCCGCATCGTCGCCGACCCCCGACAGGAAGGAGGATTTCATCCGCGCCAGCCATTGCAGGCCGAGGAAATACAGGCCGGGTATGTCGGTAATGCCGTTGCGGTGAACCGGTTCGCCGTGCGCATCGAGCACCGGGACGTCGATCCAGCCGAAATCGACGCCGTAGCCGGTGGCCCAGATCACCGCATGGATGTTCTCGGCGCCAAGATCGAGCCGCGACAACGGCGCATCGACGCAAGGCGGATTTGGCAACTGGGCGCGGGCTGTGGGTTCGTCCGGAAAATCCAGACCGTGGAGCTGGACGTGCGCATCCACCATGTTGAGGAAGGTGGCGTAGACGACGTCGCCGTTGGCGAGGCTTTCGGCGAGATCCGGTGCGATCTCGAGCACGCCATCGCGTGCTGCCTTCAGCCGTCCGAGCAGCGTCATGCCGCAGGCGGCGAAGCGACGGAAGTCGATGGTGTGGCCGCCATAGGCGCCCGATATCACCGGCAGCAACCGCGACGGCCCGCGCTGCTCGGTCGTCGTCTGGTCGATGCCGAGTTCGCTCAGCCACCAGATCAGGTCGCGGCCGCGGTAGCGGCGCGGCAGGCGGGTGTGGCGGCCGACCGAGAGAAAGACGCGGCGGCCGGCGCAATGCAGCTCTTCGGCGATCTGCGCCCCCGACGCGCCGGCGCCGGCCACCAGCACCGCGCCCGGCGGCAGTTGTTCGGGATTTTTGTATCGGCTGGCGTGGACCTGAAAGATGGCGTCGTCGCGCAACAAATCCGGGATCTGGGCGCGCTGATAGGGGCCGGTGGCGACGACGACATTTTGCGCTTCGATGGCCCCGTCCGTGGTCTCGACGATGAAGCCGGAAGCGCCGTCGCGGCGTCGCAGCCGCGTCGCCTCGACGCCGCAGCGGATAGGCGGCGCGACGAACGCGGCATAGGCGTCGATGAAATCCACGATCGCGCTGGTGCTCGCAAACGCGTTGGGCTCGGTGTGCGGAAACGAAAACTCCGGCAACTGCACCGACCAGTTCGGAAACTGAAACTTCAGGCCGTCCCAGCGTTCGCTGCGCCAGCGCTCGGCGATCCGGTGCCGCTCCAGCACCAGATGCGACTGCCCGCGCTGCTTGAGCCGGTGGCTCATGACCAGCCCGGCCTGGCCGCCGCCGATCACCAGCGTTTCGACCCGCTCAACCGGCATGGCGCTGGCCCCTGGCGCGGCTGGCGGGCTCGGTTGCGGCGCGGATGATCCAGCGCCGGAACGCGGTAAAATCGCGCTGCCCGGTGCGGAAGTCGCGATAGACCAGATACCAGCGCATGCCCTTGGGCACGCTGAGCGCAAATGGCGCGACCAGCCGTCCGGCGGCGAGGTCGTCGTCGATATAGGGGCGGATGCCCATCGCAATGCCGAGGCCGTCGATCGCCGCCTGCAGCGCCTGGCCATAAAATTGAAACTCCGGTCCGCGCGCGGTGACCCGCGAGATTCCGGCGGCGCGCAGCCATAACGGCCAATCGTCCGGCGAATGGGCGACGCGCAACAGGCTCGGCCCCTTCAGGTCGGCTTGCCGTTTCAACGGGCCGGCCAGCCGCGGCGTGCACACCGGCAACAGATCGCCGGCAAACAGCGGTTCGGCGACCAGACCCGGCCACTCGCCGTCGCCGAGCTTGATGCCGCAGCTCCAGTCGTCGCCGAACGGTGCCGCGGCGCCGCCGGTGGTGATGCGCACCTCGATGTCCGGCTCCTGTTTGCGGAAATCCGCCAGCCGCGGGATCAGCCATTTCATCGCAAAGGTCGGTCCGACGCCGACAGTCAGCACCCGGACGCTGGCCGGCGCGGTGACCTGCGCGGTCAGGCTTGCCAGTGCATCGAAGATTGGCGTCAGCCCGCTCTGATAGGCGCGGCCGGCCGGGGTGGTCACGAGCCGGTTGGCCTTGCGCTCGAACAAGGCGACGCCGAGCCGCTCTTCGAGCAGATGCACCATCCGGCTGATCGCCGCCGCCGATACGTTCATCTCGGCGCCGGCCGCAGCGAAGCTGCCGCTCCGCGCCGCGGCCTCGAACGCCTTGATACCGTTGAGAAAGAGCAGCCGCCGCACATAACCCTCAGGAAAACTGATGCCAGAGCAAGATAACTCAGTTTGCGCAGTCAGTCCAAGCGCGGCACTAATGACGGCGGAGATTCTGATGACGCCGTTTTTGATCGCCGCGCTCGGCTTGCTGATGGTCGCGACCGCGTTCCTGTCGGGCCTGTTCGGCATGGCCGGCGGGCTGATCCTGATCGGCGTGCTGCTGGCGCTGATGCCATTGCCGACCGCGATGGTTTTGCATGCGATCACGCAGATGGCGTCGAACGGCTGGCGCGCCTTCCTGTGGCGCGCGCATATCCGCTGGCGGCCGGTGATGGTCTATCTGATCGGATGCGCGCTCGCGCTCGGCGCGTGGTCGATCACCCGCTACGTGCCGGACAAGCCGGTGGCGCTGCTTCTGCTCGGCGTGACGCCGTTCATGGCGCGGCTGATGCCGGCCAACATCAAGCCGAACCCCGACAGTGTTTGGCAGGGCGCGCTGTACGGCTCGCTCTGCATGGGGCTGATGCTGATGACCGGCGTCTCCGGTCCGCTGCTGGATACGTTTTTTCTCGGCGGCAATTTCGGCCGCCGCGAAATCGTCGCCACCAAGGCGACCTGCCAGGTCGCGAGCCATTTCACCAAACTGATCTATTTCGGCGGTATCATCGACCAGGCCGCAACCCTCGATCCGGTGCTGGCCGGTGTCGCGATCGCGGCCTCGATGCTCGGCACCAGCCTGGCGCGGCGGATTCTCGAAGCCATGAGCGATGCGCAGTTTCGCACCTGGGCGAACCGGCTGATCACGACGGTCGCGAGCTACTACATCCTCTATGGAAGCTGGCTGTTGCTGGCCGGAAGCTCGGTCGCCTCTTATTGAGAGCTATGGGCGATCTGTAGTCGCCTCAGATGAAGTATCCTATGTAAGAGGTTCGGTACTTTTGGTGGCCGGCCGGTTCACGAAGCGAGACCATGGCCGGCGCGTCAAAGCTAGCACTTGATTTCCTGGTGCGACGGGCGACAATGACGTCGCGCCAGCTTCAGGTACCGAACTTTATATAAGACGGGGAAAACCCGCTTGGCCACGGCAAGACCGTCGCTGCGCGGGAGGGAACGTTATGAGGGTAGGGTTCATGCGCTGGCAGCAGCGCCGACGCGATCCAGGCCGCCCGTGGTATCGCCATTACGACTTGGAGCGATGTAATCGCGCCGTTGCTCTGCAAAGAATTCGCCCTGTTTCGCGGCGAACTCGCCGCCACGGCGCTGCAAGTGGAACACCAACAAATGATCATCGAGCCAACGTATTGCGCACGTTGTCGCGTGCGCATGCGTTGAACCACGGAGGCGCGATAGACTGAAAGGGACTCGAAGCCGGCGTAAGACTGGCCAAAGGGCATCAGCTCAGACACACCGAGGGAGGAATGCATGACGACAGTAACCCGACGTCACGTCCTCAAGAGCGGTACCGCGCTCGTGGGCGGCATGGCCGGCATCCTGGCCACCGGCCGCGCGCCCGCTTTTGCACAGGGCACGACGGTACACTGGCTGCGCTGGACCGACTTCGTTCCGGCGTCAGATCAGCTTCTGCGCAACGAAATCGCCAAAGAGGGCGAGAAGGCGCTCGGCATAAAGCTCAATATCGAGACCATCAACGCCAACGACATCCAGGCCCGCGTCACCTCGGCGATCCAGTCGGGGTCGGGCCCCGACGTCATCTGCGTCCTCAACAATTGGGGGCAACTTTACGGCGAGAGCGTCATAGACGTCAGCGACATCGCTGAGGAACTCGGCAAGGGCCAGGGCGGCTTCTACGAAACATCCCGCGCTGTCGCCAATGACGGCAAGAAATGGATCGCAGTGCCGTGGTGCATCGTCGGCCTGCAGATCGCATACCGAAAGTCCTGGTTTGCCGAGATCGGCTACACGGATGGAAAATTTCCCCAGACGTGGGAAGAGTATCGCGAGGCCGGCAAGAAGCTGAAGGCAAAGGGACGGCCCATCGGCCAAACGCTGGGTCACACCTTCGGCGATGCGCCCGCCTTCGCTTACCCCTACCTGTGGTCCTGGGGCGGCAAAGAGGTCGAAGCAGACGGCAAGACGGTTGTGCTGAACAGCCCAGCAACGGTCGAGTCGGTGAAGTTCATGGTGGCCTTCTGGAAGGACGCCCACGATGAAGGCGGGCTCGCCTGGGACGATTCCAACAACAACCGCGCTTTTCTGTCGGGGACGTGCAGCGCCACGCTCAATGGCGCCTCGATCTACATCGAGGCTCTGCGCAAGCCGGATACCTACAAGACGGAGGCAGGCGGGCAACTGAAGGACGACATCCTGCACGCCGCGCTGCCCAAGGGCCCCGGCGGGCAGTTCAGCTATCACGTCCCGTTCTCGAACCTCCTGATGGGTTATTCGAAGAACCAGGATGCGGCGAAGAAATTCCTTGGCTGGATTCACTCCAAAGACGTCTACGACAAGTGGTTCGTCTCCCAGAAGGGCTTCTCGGTCGGCCCGACCACGGATTGGGAAAAGCACAAGCTGTGGGGCGACGACCCGATCATGCTGCCCTACAAGCAAGCGGCGCGCACAGGGCGCTTTGCTGGCTACCAAGGGCCCTCTACGCGCAAGGCAGCCGAGGTCGTAACCAAGTACATCATCATTGATATGTACGCAAAGGCCGTCCAGGGCATGCCCGCCGAGGATGCCGTGAAGTGGGCAGAGGCTGAGCTCACGAAGGTCTACGTCTGAGGTTAAGCCTCCCCCGCCCCATTTTTCGTGGGGAGCAAGGGAATCTTCCGGCCGACGAGGATCGAACATGGCGATAAGCGCGGTTTCCGCCACCACGCTCCGCGAGGCGCCCCCTCCGCGGCGACAGCGGTTGCTCGAGGACGAGCGCTGGCTGGCGTTCGTGCTGCTGGTGCCGACCATCGTGCTGCTCGGCATGTTCATCGCCTATCCCTTCATTCGAGGGATATTGCTGTCGGTCACCAGCTCGCGCGTCGGTATGCCCGGCGACTTCGTCGGCCTCGCTAACTTCTACAAGATCTTCAATGACGGGATCTTTCGCACCTCCGTTTACAACACCTTCGTCTATACGGGCGTGACCACCGTCTTCAAGCTGGCGCTCGGGCTGTGGCTGGCCATGCTGCTCAACCGTAATTTCCGCGGCAAGGCTTTTACCCGTGCTTTCATCCTGCTGCCTTTCATTATCCCGACCGTGCTCTCGACTTTCGCCTGGAAGTGGATGTTCGACCCGACGTTCAGCGTTCTCAATTGGCTCCTCTACCATTTCGGCTTGATCACCGGTCGGATCAACTGGCTGGGCGATCCGGACCTCGCCATGATCTCGATCATCATCGTCAACATCTGGCGCGGGGTGCCGTTCTTCGCCATCAGCCTGCTCGCCGGCCTGCAGACCATCAGTCCCGAACTCAACGAGGCCGCCGCCGTCGACGGCGCCAAGCCGTGGCAGCGATTCTGGCACATCACCTGGCCGCTGCTGCTGCCCGTGACCATGGTCGTGGTGCTGTTCTCGGTGATTCAGACGTTCGCCGACTTCCAGATCGTCTATGTGATGACGGGCGGCGGACCAGCCAACGCAACGCACCTGTTCGCCACCTACGCCTATCAGATCGGCATCGGCACCGGCCTCTTGAGCGAGGGCGCCGCCATCTCGCTCGCAATGTTTCCAGTCTTGTTTCTGGTCGTCATCATCCAACTTCTCTACATCCGCCGCGTGGAGGTCCGCTGAGCCATGATCGAAGGTGCAATCTGGCGAAAGTGGGTGTTCTTCTACGTCCCCATGGCGCTGTTCCTGCTTTTCCTGCTGTTCCCGTTCTACTGGATGGTGATCACTTCGGTGCGGCCGGACGGCGAGCTTTACCGGCCCTGGAATTCGATCAACTACAATCCGTTCTGGACCTGGAAACCGACCTGGGACCATGTCAGGTACCTGTTCGAGGAGACGCTGTTCGCATCGTGGCTGTGGAACACGACGTTCATCGCGCTCGCGTCAACCGCTATCTCGCTCGTGTGCGGCGTGTTCGCCGGCTATGCTCTGTCGCGGCTGAACTTTCCATTTGCCGGCAGCCTGGGCACCGCCATCTTCATTACCTATCTGGTGCCCCAGACGCTGCTGTTCATTCCGCTGGCCGAGATCATCCGCAACTATCGATTGGGTGATACGCCCTGGTCGCTGATCCTGACCTATCCAACATTTCTTATTCCGTTCTGCACCTGGCTGATGATGGGCTACTTCAAGGCCGTGCCCAGGGAGCTCGAGGAATGCGCGCGCATTGACGGAGCCTCGCGCTGGCAGGCCATGCTCTACATCGTCATCCCGGTGGCGATTCCAGGCATCCTCTCGGCCGGCATCTTCGCTTTCACGCTGTCGTGGAACGAGTTCATCTATGCACTTGTCTTCCTGTCCTCGCCTGCGCAGAAGACCGTGTCGGTGGGCGTCACATCGGAGCTGATCCGCGGCGATGTATTCTACTGGGGGCCGCTGATGGCTGGCGCCCTGCTCGGATCGATCCCGGTCGCTATCGCCTATTCGTTTTTCGTCGAGCACTACGTCGCGGGATTGACCGGATCGGTGAAGGGCTGACAGCACCCCGGATCATGGGGATTGAAAAGCGCGCATGCTTGGGAGGCAGGTGAGCGAATGGGACAGGTCGTCCTCAAGGGGATCAACAAGTTCTACGAGAGCGTGCACGCTGTCAAAGACGTAAATCTGCAGATCCGCGACAAGGAGTTCGTGGTGTTCGTCGGACCGTCCGGCTGCGGCAAGACCACGACGCTCAGGATGATCGCCGGGCTGGAAGCGATCAGCTCCGGCGATATCTCAATCGACGGCAACGTGATCAACGCACTTGCGCCCATGGACCGCGACGTCGCCATGGTGTTCCAGAACTACGCGCTCTACCCGCATATGAGCGTATACGACAACATGGCATTCGGCCTGAAGATGCGCAAATTCGAAAGGCCCGAGATCGAGAAGCGCGTGCGCGAGGCGGCCGACATCCTCGGCATCGGCGAATTGCTAAAGCGCAAGCCGCGGCAGCTCTCCGGCGGCCAGCGCCAGCGGGTGGCTTTGGGCCGTGCCATCGTGCGCCACCCCCGCGTGTTCCTGTTCGACGAGCCGCTGTCGAACCTCGATGCCAAGCTGCGGGTGCAGATGCGCGTTGAGCTCAAGAAGCTGCATCTGCGTCTCGGCACCACCGCCATCTACGTTACCCACGATCAAGTCGAGGCTATGACGCTGGGTGACCGGGTCGTCGTCATGAAGGACGGCGTGGTGCAGCAGGTGGGGGAGCCGCTCGAGCTGTATAATCAGCCCGCCAACAAGTTCGTCGCCGGCTTCATCGGCTCCCCGGCCATGAATTTCGCCGCCGTTACGGTGACCGAGGCGGACGGATCGCTGATCGCCGAGAACTCCGGCCTGCGCATCAAGCTGCCGGACGAGATCGCGCAGCGCCTGCGCGGCCATATCGGGCGCGAGGTCATACTCGGTGTGCGGCCGGAGGACCTCACCGTGGCGGGTAGCGCTGATCTCGACTACCCGTGCTTCGATGCGGTGATTGAGGTGGTCGAGCAACTCGGCTCGGAAATCCTGCTCGATATGAAGGTCGGGGAGAGTATCATGGTGGCGAGCGTCGAGCCGACCGCGAGGGTGAGGGTGGCCGACAAGCTGCGCGTTGCCATGCGGCGTTCCAGGCTTCACGTTTTCGACGCGCAGACCGAGGCGGCCATCTAATGCCGGCAGTTGGCCATTTTTTTACTGGTGAGGGGGAATTCGCTCAAAACCGGTGACCTCCCTGTCACCAGCTTCAATGCCGCCCGGCGAGCGCGAAGGCAGTTGGTCTAACCATTCCCGAGCCCTTCTTGCTGCGTGCTGACGAGATGATTGATGATGCCATTTGCTGCGGTACCGGAGTCCGTTATTGGCACTTTTCGGACGTGGCGCTTTCGCTCGGCGATGTCCGCTCCTTGGGGTAAAGCTGACAACATCTACTCGCGGTGAGTATTTCCGGATTTGACCCAGCTCGGACATCGAGAGCAGCCGACTTTTTGATGGCCTCCGCCCATTTACAACCTCAAGGCGTAGCGTTAGCGTTTTTCGAACATGGCTAAATTTGAGCCAACACGGAGGCGGTCATGCATACGATGCTCGTTTCGACGGCCTTCGCCTTGTTATTGGCAAGCGGCTCCTGCAACGCCCAGACCGTGCTTAAAGCAGAGCCGATGATGATGAATAGAGGCGCCGTCGTACTTGTCGACGACGGAACCTGCCCCAAGGGCCAACTCAAACAGATCTCTACGGTACTTGCCACAGGCGTCGTGACGGCCCCTTACGGTGCAGTGACGAAAAAATGCATCCAAGCCGCTTCAACGAAGCAATAGTCGATATGGGGGGATACATGAGAATGCTTTTTACTGGCTTGATAGCGTTCGCTGTTGCACTTGCTGTGGGCGGCACTTGCAGCGCCCAAGTAATTGTCAAAACAGAACCGATGGAAGGCCAACTCAGAACCGGGGTGACGATCTTGGTGGACGACGGAACATGCGGCAGGGGAAAGATTAAGCTGATAACCGCAACCGGAGGTAATGAGATGAACGGGCGTCCTCCGCGCTCCAGAACTTGCGTTTCACGTCAGGCCGATCTTCGTTGAGTTGGACAGCCACTTTTTTAAGTTGTGACAGTCTAGTTGGCGAACCGGCGCACCGTGTACCTTCAATGAATATGAAAATGTTCATGGCGAGACTAGTAGCATTCATTTTATTTGCTGCCGCGAGTGGTACCTGCAGCGCCCAGATCGTTGTCAAAAAAGAACCGATGGACTTGAGAAATGGGACCTCGGTCATGGTCGATGATGGTACTTGCGGGAAAGGCAAGATCAAACTGGTAACCGTAACACACGGCAATCCGCTGCCTGGCGTCCCTCAGCGCGATACAAAATGCGTTCCAAGATGAGGTTGATACTGCGAGCGCAACCAAGAACTCCGCAGACCCCAACGTTCGCGCTTCAATTTTGAATTGGGAGAATGTCATGAAAGCCATTATCGCATCAGCCGGTGTGGCCCTGCTCTTCGTGCTAAGCAGTTCCGGCATTGCTCAGACGGTGCTCAAAAAAGAACCGATGATGATGAATAGAGGAACGGTCGTGCTTGTCGACGATAGAAGCTGTCCCAAGGGCCACATCAAACAAGTTACCGCGCAAGGCGCCACCGGCAGTATTGACTCCCCTTACGGTGCAGTGACGAAAAAATGCATCCAAGCCGCTTCAACTAAGCAATAGTCGAAAGACAGGCTTCGGGTTGTTTGACCGCCATTGGCACAACTCGGACATGCCGCCGTGGTCGCTCTATGTCCGTTGTTGGGGGCAGAGCGGAAAACATATGCTCGCATTGAGCTTTTCAGCTTTTGACCCTAAGCAGACTCGGTCGTACCCACCGGCAAGGTTGCCATCCCCTAGTCAAGGCGTCCGCCCAGCCGATATGATGCCGCCCATTGACGTTTGGGGCGGACATGCGGCGACGCCGCCGGCCGGGGCCGAGGCGGGGAGTCCCGCGCTACCCCCTACACGCGCAAGCCCGCCCCCTGCCCGTTCACAGTTCCGTCCAACGCTGCAGCAGCTTGTGATAGTGGCCCAGAAATCCCGAGACGGACGGGTGGTCGGGATGTGTTGCCGCCAGCGAACCGATAACTTCGCCCAGGTCGTAGAGCATCGACCGCCGCGCGTCATCGCCGATCAGGCTCTGTATCCAGAAAAAAGAGGACGTGCGGATCCCCCGCGTGACCGGCGTCACCTCGTGCAGGCTCGTGGCGGTGTAGAGGATGGCATGTCCCGCCGGGAGTTTAATGGCCTTGTGGCCATACGTGTCCAGCACACGCAACTCGCCCCCGTCGTATTCCCCGGGTTCAGAGAAGAACACAGTCATCGAGAGGTCCGCGCGCATGCGCAGCCCCCCGGGGCCGGGGATGTCCATAATGGCGTTATCAATATGCGCCCCGTAGTGCTCCCCCCTTCGTACCGGTTGAACTTCGGCGGCAGCACCTTCAGCGGCTGCGCGGCAGACAAAAAGGTCCCGTTGCTGCCCAGCGCCTTCACAATCATCTGCCCGATTTCGCGTCCAACGGGGGCGCTCTGGTCGATCTGCCGGTTCCGCTTCACTTGTTTCGCCAGAACACCAGCCGTGGCCGCACCGTCGGTCCAGTTCGCCGCGTCGAGCTTTTGCCGCGCGTACGCAACCTGTTGCGGCGTAAGAAGGTTAGGAATCGCAATGAGCATGGTAAAAGGAAACCTAAAATTGGAGATTGCCGAAACGCGGAAATACAGCTTAGCCGTTCCGGAGTCGTGGCGTCAACGCAGAGGAAACAATAACCCCAGGCCGCTAGGACGCGACGCCGGTTCGACTGCTGACGTTGGCCGACGAAGTGATCGAATAATACACGATGTCGGCTTATGGCACAAAACGGACATGCTGCAGTATTCGATATCTGGTCGCTATCGGGGCGAAAGCGGACATTGAGAACGCGGCACTTAACGTCGCGAGGAAGCCGTAGTCACACCAGGGCGCGCTGCCTCGATCTGCTCCTGCTTATTTCCTGGGGGAAGCCTGCGAAAAACTATTATTGAGTGTTGAACTGTGTGTCACACTGAATTTGCGGCAATCGCCTTGGAGCATCAACATGACTGTCGTCGAACGTACATCCGCGGGCCTACAGACCGTCATTCCCGGCTGTGAGCGGCGCACATTGCCGAAATCAACGACTAGAGTAGATGAAACCGGCCAAGGTCTGCTTCATTTCTACAAGCCGCCGACTTTGCGAGAAGAACTGGCAAGACGCGCGGATGCGCCTTTGGAACCCACCAAGGGGCAAAAGGCGTTGCCAAAAGCCGGTTTGTTTTACTCTCAGCCGGTGAAGTAGCGGCTCAGCTGCGATCGGCTTCCAGACCGAGTTCTGCGAAGCGTTGAAATCCAGGGACTGGAGACAAACTTCCCGTGAAGGTCGCCGCCGTTAAGGCCCCAGGGGGGCTCGACAAGATCGTCGTCGAAGGACGCTCCGAACCGATCGCCGGACCAGGGCAGGTTTTGGTCAAACTGCACGCCAGTTCGTTGAACTTTCACGACCTCGCTGTCGTCTCCGGGAG
This sequence comes from Bradyrhizobium sp. Ash2021, assembly GCF_031202265.1. Lineage (NCBI taxonomy): Bacteria > Pseudomonadati > Pseudomonadota > Alphaproteobacteria > Hyphomicrobiales > Nitrobacteraceae > Bradyrhizobium > Bradyrhizobium sp. Ash2021. The sequence continues at coordinate 2,197,618 of NZ_CP100604.1, forward strand.
GATCAAGACGGCCGACGGCCGCATCCCGATGTCCGACGGTGCCGGCGAAGTCGTGGGCATCGGCGATGGCGTCGGCGCCGTGAAAACGGGAGATCATGTTCTCTCAACCTTCTTTCCGAATTGGACGTCAGGTGGTCCAACGGGCGACCGGCTCAGGGGAGTGCCGGGGGATCACATAGATGGCTTCGCCGCCGAGTATGTAGCCATGCCCGCCACGGCGTTCACACGGCTGCCCAAGGGGTGGAGCTTTGCCCAGGCGGCCACTTTGCCCTGCGCCGCCCTGACCGCGTGGCGCGCGCTGATGGTCGAGGCGCGGATCAAGCCGGGAGATGTCGTGTTGACCCAAGGGACCGGCGGTGTCTCAATCTTTGCAGTTCAGTTCGCCAAGGCCGCTGGCGCGACGGTGATCGCAACCTCGTCGTCCGATGAAAAGCTGGCGCGTTTGAAAGACCTCGGTGCGGACCACTTGATCAACTACAAGAGCGATCCGAAATGGGGTCGGTCTGCGGCGGCTTTGGCTACCGGGCAGGGCGTTGACGCTGTCGTCGAAGTCGGCGGCCCCGGAACCCTGTCCCAGTCGATCCACGCCTGCCGGATCGGCGGTCATATCTCCTTGATCGGCGTGTTGACCGGGGTTGCTGGAGATGTCCCTACCGCTTTGGCCATGTCCAAGAACGTGACGATCAAGGGCATCACCGTGGGCTCTCGCCAGGAACAGCAAGAGATGATCGCCGCGATCGACGCTAACGGCATCCAGCCGATCATCGACTCAACGTTCCCGCTGGATGCGATCGCGGCTGCGTTCCGGCATCAGGTTTCGCAGAGTCATTTCGGAAAAATTTGTCTTACGTTGTGATCAGCGAAACCGGATGATGCCTCGCGCGAGCGCGGTTTCACCTCCTGGGCGTCGCCGCCGCCAATTCATCTTGGGCGAGGCGGCCATGGTGCGAGATGTCCGCCGTTGGGGTTGAAGCGGACGAGGGAAGGACATCGTCAGGCGCGCTATCTTGCCGGTTCACCAAGCCGCGGCCGGATGATTTCCGCCATGCGGTCGGCGGTGGTGCCGGGCGGGAAGAAGCCGAGATAATTGCCGTCGCGGTCCATCAGATAGATGAAGGCGGTGTGATCGACGGTGTAGTCGTCGGCCGCTTTGCCGAGGGGGACTTTTGCGTAATAGACCTTGTAGGCGTCGGCGGCCCTGCGGATCGCCTCGGGGCTGCCGGTCAAGCCGATCAGGCGCGGGTGAAACATCGGCACATATTGCGCCAGATGCTCCGCCGTGTCGCGCTCGGGGTCGACGGTGATGAACAGCGGCTGCACGCTGGCGGCGTTGCTGCCCAGCTTGTCCAGCGCGAGGCCGATCGCTTGCAGGTCGGTCGGGCAGATATCGGGACAATAGGTGAAGCCGAAATAGACCAGCATCAGCTTGCCGCGAAAGTCGCGCTCGGTGCGGGTATGGCCGGTCTGGTCGGTGAGCTCGAACGGCCCGCCGACCAGCTCCCGATTCCACATCAGGATGTCCATGATTTCCGCAGCCGACCGCGCCGGTGCGTCGCCGGCGCAAGCCGGCGCCAACATCAGCCACAGGCTGACGCCGACCCGGCAGGCGGCGCGAAACGTCATATGCCGAAGGTGAGGCGGCTGCCGGTGGTGGTGACCAGCACCTTGTCGCCCATCTGCGCGGTGGCCTCCTGGACGAAATTCAATCCGCTGCAATGCATCGGAATCACCACGTCGGGATCGAGTTTCCTGACCTCGGCGACGACCTCCTTGAGGTAATCCGCCGGCGCCGGTCCGAGATGGAAGCCGCCGACGATGGCGTGAACTTTCTGAATGCCCGAGACTTCCTGCGCCTGCTTGACCGAATTGACGATGCCGACATGGCCGCAGGAACTGATCACGACCAGGCCCATATCCCTGACGTTGAAGCAGGTCGCGTGCTCGTGGATGTGCTCGTCGGGCACGATCTTGCCTTCCATCTCGGCCGGCAGATAGTGGCCGGCATTGCAGCCCAGCCCATCTTTGATGCCGAATTCGACCCAGGTCTGCGGCAGGATGCGCTCCATGCTGCGCCGCGTGATCTTGCCTGTCGTGAACGCATGGCCGGCGATCACGGTCGGCGTTTCGCACAATACAGTCGTGACTTTCTGCGCGGCGAGCTGGCGGCGATCGAGCGCGCCGAAATCAGAGAACTGGCCCTTGGTCGCCGTCGGATTGACGCGATGACAGAAATTGTCCTCGCCGCCGGCATAGAGCTTGACGTCGGCGGGCAGCTTGTCGCGGAATTTGTCGAGGAAGCCGAGCAAGCCGCCGAAATGATCGTAATGGCCGTGGCTGACGATCAGCGCATCGAGTTTCGACGGGTCGACGCCGACCAGCTCCATGTTGTTGATGAGGACGTCGGGCGTATAGCCGTAATCCAGCATCAGGGTGCGCTGGGCGCCCGCGGCCTGCGATTCCAGCCACAGCGACAATCCCCATTCATTATGCAGGGTCTTGCGGAAATCGGCGCCGCGCGCCATCGGCACGATCGACACGCCGTTGGCCTGCTTGGGGCGGAAGAACTGATCGAAACTGCTGTCGACCAGCACGCGGATCGAGAGCTTGTCGACCGTCGGCACCTCGATCGGCGCGGCGCTGGCGATCTCGACGCATGAAAACGCGTTCGCGGCGGCGGCGCCGGCGAATGCAGCTGAAGCTTTCAGAAAATCCCGGCGCGCCAGATCCCTGGTCATTTGACTACCCCGATAATTTCAGTCGTGAAATCCGCAATCAGGCCGGTGAGCTTAGGTCCAATCGTGCATCAGCTCAATATGGCGGACGCGCGAGGCCGCCCATCACTTTCGCGCGCGTCATGCCAATACCATTGACTTGAGCGCACGATCCGACCACATTCATGCATCGGCATCCACTTTTGCGATGCACGGTTTCATCAGCCCAGGATCGTCCCATGATCGACCTCCATTACTGGACCACGCCGAACGGTCACAAGATAACGATGTTCCTCGAAGAGGCCGGCCTCCGTTACAAAATCTTCCCGGTCAACATCGGCAAGGGCGATCAGTTCAAGCCGGAGTTTCTGGCGATCGCGCCGAACAACCGGATCCCGGCGATGGTCGATCACGAGCCGAAGGGCGGGGCCAAGCCGATCTCGATCTTCGAATCCGGCGCGATGCTGCTGTATCTCGCCGAGAAGACCGGCAAGTTCCTGCCCGCTGATTTCTACGGCCGCTACGACGCGATCCAGTGGACGTTCTGGCAGATGGGCGGGCTCGGGCCGATGGCCGGCCAGAACCATCACTTCCGAAATTACGCCGTGGAAAAGATCAAATACGCCATCGACCGCTATGTGAACGAGACCAACCGGCTCTACGGCGTGCTCAACAAGCGGCTTTCCGATCGCGAATTCATCGCCGGCGAATATTCGATCGCAGACATGGCAAGCTATCCCTGGATCGTGCCTTACAAGAACCAGGAGCAGAACATCGACGATTTTCCGCATCTGAAGCGCTGGCTCGAGACCATCCGCGAGCGGCCGGCCACGATGCGCGCTTACGCCCTCGCCAAGGAGGTCAATCCGAATTTCGGCCAGCCCGCGATCCGCACCGAGGAAGAGCGCAAGCTCTTGTTCGGGCAAACCGCAGCGGTGGTGCGGTAGGACATCGGCACCACTCTATCAACGTCATTGCGAGCGCAGCGAAGCAATCCATAGAGCGGCACAAAGAAAGAATGGATTGCTTCGTCGCAAGCGCTCCTCGCAATGACGGTTCTTGTCCGACGCCCGCGCGAGGATTAATCGATGCCCCTCAAACTCTACGAACTCGTCGGCAGTGACGACGCCCGTCCGTTCAGTCCGTTTTGCTGGCGGACGCGGATGGCGCTGGCGCATAAGGGGTTGTCGGCGGAAACGATCCCGTGGTGTTTTACCGACAAGGCCGCGATCGCCCCGCATCAATCCGAAAAGGTGCCGGTGCTGCTCGACGGCGATAAGCCGATCGTCGATTCCTGGGTGATCGCCAATTATCTCGAAGACACTTATCCGGACCGGCCGTCGCTGTTCGGCGGCGAGGGCGGCCGCGCCATGGCGCGGATGCTGAACTGGTGGGGCGACGTCACCGTGATGGGCGGCATGTTTCCGTTGATCGTCGCCGACATCCCCGCGCATCTGAAGCCGGTCGACGCCGCCTATTTCCGCAAGACCCGCGAGGCCCGTTTCGGCAAGCCGCTGGAAGAAGTCACAGCCGGCCGCGACAAAACGGTTGAGGGTTTTCGCAAATCGCTCGATCCATTGCGGCTGACGCTGCGGACGCAAAACTATCTCGGCGGCGCGGCGCCGAATTATGCCGACTATATCGTGTTCGGCCCGTTCCAGTGGGCGCGCGTGGTCAGTCCGTTCAAGCTGCTCGCCGAGGACGATCCGGTTTATGCATGGCGTGAACGGCTGCTCGATGCGTTCGACGGCATGGCGCGGAAATCGCCGGGGTATGCGGTTTAGCACTCTCCTCCGGCACCTTCCTACCGCGGACGCGCGGCCCACGTCTCAAGCCCCTCGGCGAGATCGCGCGTCGGCACCATCGCGGCGAATTGTTCGCTCTCGACCAGAAGCCCTTCGGCGATGCCCATGTTCAGGCCGCGCGTGACGGCGGTGATGATGCTGCCGACCGCGAGCGGCGAATGTCGCATGATACGCCCCGCCAGTTCGCGCGCCGCCGGCAGCAGTTCGTCGTGCGGCACGACGCTGTTGACGAGCCCGATCTCCAGCGCCCGCGCCGGCGGGAAGGGCTCGCCGGTCAGCAGCAGTTCCAGCGCGCGCTTGCGTCCGGCCAGACGCGGCAGCCGCTGGGTGCCGCCAAAGGTCGGCGGCATGCCGAGATTGATTTCCGGCTTCGCAAACCGTGCCTTGTCGCTGGCGATGGCGAGATGGACCGCCTCGGTGATCTCGCATCCGCCGCCGAATGCGATGCCGTTGACCGCCGCGATCACCGGCTTCCTGAAGGCTTCGAGCCGCGCCGTCATGGCTTGCCCGCGCCGGACAAAGTCCCGGATCGCGGTATTGGTCCCCCGGCGCAGGCTTGCCGAAAATTCTGATATGTCGGCCCCGGCGGAAAACGCCCGGTCGCCGGCGCCGGTGAGGATGATGCCGCGCACCTCGGACGCGACCTCGATGATGTCCAGCAGCGCCATCAGCCGGTCGATCAGTTCGTAATTGAGCGCATTGAGTTTTTCCGGCCGGTTCAGCGTGACGAGCGCGATCCCGTCCTTGGTGTCGAGCAGCACGGCGTCGGACATGGTGGTGGTCTCCCTGGTTCGATTGGAAGCCACCGTACGATGCGCCGGATGTTGTGTATATTCACTGGTTGGTATACATACCCGGCATGGCTCGATCCGAAACCGATACACGTCAACGCATCATCGCGGCGGCGAGCAAGCTGTTCTACAGCGAGGGCATCAAGAGCGTGAGCGTCGACGCGGTGGCGGCTGCCGCCGGCGTCACCAAGCGCACGCTGTATTATCATTTCGACAGCAAGGACGATTTGATCGCGGCCTATCTCGGTGGCCGGGACCAGCCCAATCTGGCGCTGTTCCAGCGCTGGTTCGCCGAGAGCCGTGGCGGCTTGCCGGCCAGGATCGAGGCCATCTTCAAGAATCTGGCCCGCTCCGCCCGGCATCCGAAATGGAAAGGCTGCGGCTTTCTGCGCACCTCAGCCGAGCTTGCCAACATGCCCGGCCACCCCGCGATCAAGATCGGCGCCGCGCACAAGAAGAAATTCGAAAGCTGGCTGCGCGTCACCTTCGAGGCGGAGGGGATCGCGCAGGCGTCCAGGCTCGCGCGGCAGATATTGCTGCTGCTGGATGGTTCCTTCGCCGTCGTTCTCCTGCATCGCGATCCCTCCTACATCGAGACCGCCGGCGAGGCCGCCGCTTCATTGACCAGTGCCGCCATGCGGACACGGCGCCGCGCCGGGAGTTGACAGCCGTCCAGCGCGCTCCACGTCATTGCGAGCGAAGCGAAGCAATCCATCTCACAGCGTAAAGAAAGAATGGATTGCTTCGTCGCTTCGCTCCTCGCAATGACGGCCGTTACGCGCGCCGCGCAAGCCCGCCGCGGTCAAGCAGCATCGCCCGCACCGCGTTGAGATCGGACAGCACTGCAACGCATCGCGCCCGCGACTCCTCGGTCGGCGGCACCATGTCGGGCACCATGATGGTGATGGCGCCGGCGGCGTGCGCGGCGGTCACGCCGTGATTGGAATCTTCCACGGCGACGCAAAGTTCCGGCTTCACGCCAAGTCGTGCCGCCGCCAGCAGATACAGATCGGGGCTTGGCTTGCCGCGCGTGACGTCGTCACGGGTCAGGATGGTGTCGAAGCGCGACCGGATTCCGGCAAGCGTCAGGTGCTCGTGGGCGGTGCGTCGCGACGACGAAGTTACGATCGCAAAAGGACATTCGATCGCCTGCAGCGCATCGAGCAGCTCGATCTTGCCATGCTTGAGCGGCAGGCCGGCGCCGATGAATTCATCCCGCCTGGCGACGAAGGCTTTGGTGATTTCGGCGAGCGGAAAGTCGTCGCCGTAACGATCGATCAACAGGCGTTCGCAGTCGGGGCCGGGAAGTCCGACCATGGCGCGGCACAGCGGAGCGACGTCATCGGTGAAGCCGCAGGTATTCAGCGCCGCGATCAGGCTTTCGAAATAGACTTTTTCGGTGTCGAGCAGGGTGCCGTCCATGTCGAGCAGGACGGCACGGATGTTCCATCGGCCGGTCACGTCGAAGCCGCTTCTGCCGCCTGCTTCGCCTTCTGGCGCAGGCAATCCGCGCACAGGCAGTCGCTGCCGTCGAACGGCATCGGCAGCAGAAAGGTCTCCTCCGCGCACCAGCACGGACCCGACGGGTTGCAGGTGAATTCGGTGCCGCAGCCGGCGCAGGCGAGGCGGCGCGAGGGCGAATTTTCTAACCGATTTGTCATGAATCTGGGCCGCGTCCCGCTGCGGAATTAATCTCAGGTTCATTTCGAAGCGCGTTATACTGCGCGTCAATATACGCCCGGGAATGGTTCAAGGGAAATCCGATGGCCCGCGATTCGCAAGCCGCGCTCGTTGCGCTCAATCGCTTCGGTTTCGGTGCCCGCGGCGGCGCGTCGGGCGATTTCGTCAACGCCGCCTCCGATCCGCGCGGCTTCGTCAAGGCCGAACTCTCCCGCCCCAACGGCGTGCTGCTCGAAGTGCCCGGCCTATCGTCGACCCCAGCGCTGGGCAAGGCGGTGTTCGACTATCAGTTCGAGATCAAGCAGGCCCGCGACGCGGCGTCGAAGTCGGGCGCGCCGGCAACCGCGACCGAAGGCCCGCCACAGCAAGCATCGCCGGATGCGCGCGTGCAGCGGCGAAACCTTTCGCTCTCCAGCATCGCCAAGGACATCACGGCCAAAGAACCGGCTAAAGAATCTGCCAAAGAAATGGCAATGCAGACCGCCGAGAACGGCAGCGCCAGTGCCACGATGGCGCCGGCCGAGACGATGCAGCCTGCCGCGGCAAAACCGCCGCCGCAGCCGCTCAACATCATCCAGAAGACGTTTCGCGCCGAGGCGCTGGCGCGGCTGCAGCGCGCGACGATCGCCGATTGCGGATTCGCCGAGCGGCTGGTGGTGTTCTGGTCCAATCATTTCTGCATCTCCGCCAACAAGGGCCCGCTGGCGCGGATGTGGGCGGGCTCGTTCGAACGCGAGGCGATCCGGCCGCATGTGCTCGGGCGCTTCGTCGACATGCTGCAGGCGGTCGAGCAGCATCCGGCGATGCTGTTCTTCCTCGACAACCAGCAATCGCTCGGTCCGGATTCGCGCGCCGGGGTCAACCGCAACCGCGGCCTGAACGAAAATCTCGCGCGCGAGATCATGGAGCTACATACGCTCGGCGTCGGCGGCGGCTATTCGCAGGACGACGTCACGTCGCTGGCGCGCATCATCACCGGCTGGACCTATGCCGGACGGCAAGGCCAGCTCGGCACGCCCGGCACCTTCGTGTTCAACGCCAATGCGCACCAGCCCGGCGCGCAACGGGTGATGGGAAAAATCTACGAGGCCAATGGCGTGGCGCAGGGCGAGGCGGTGCTGGCGGATATCGCGCGCCATCCCTCCACCGCAAAGTTCGTCGCCACTAAATTCGCCCGTCACTTCACAGCCGACGAGCCGCCGCCTTCGCTGGTGGCGCGGCTGCAGGATGTGTTCACCAAAAGCGACGGCGACCTCAAGGCGTTGGCGACGGGGCTTGTGGATTCCGATGAGGCCTGGCAGGCGCCGCTGACCAAGCTGCGCTCGCCTTACGAATTCCTGGTCGCCAGCGGCCGGCTGCTGGCGCGCAATCCGGAAGATGCCGGCCGCTATCTCAACGGCCTCAACGTGCTGGGCCAGCCATTATGGTCGCCCGCCGGGCCAAACGGGTTTCCCGACACCAACGCGGCCTGGGCCGCGCCCGAAGGCATCAAGCTGCGTCTCGATATTTCTGCGCAGATCGCCTCGAACCTCGCCGACCGGATCGATCCGCGCGATCTGCTCGAACTGGTCGCGGCGGACGCCGCCTCGCCGGAAACGCGGCGGACCATCGAGCGCGCGGAGTCGCGGCAGCAGGCGCTGGCGCTGCTGCTGATGTCGCCGGAATTCCAGAGGAGATGACGATGGATTGCTGCGAAAGCCCGATGGCATCGGCCACGTCACGCCGCGCGCTGCTGCTCGGCGGCGCTTCCTTTGCGGCCTGGGCCTATTTGCCGAAATTCGCGCGCGCCGCCGACGGCCGCGATCCGCGGCTGGTCGTCGTGATCCTGCGCGGCGCGCTCGACGGGCTCGCCACCGTGGCTCCGATCGGCGACCCTGATTATGCCGGCCTGCATGGTTCGATAGCGCTGCGGACCGATGGGCTGAATGCGGCGGTGATGCTGGATTCGTTCTTCGCACTGCATCCGGCGATGCCGGCGTTCGCGCGGATGTACCGCGAGAAGAAGGCCGCGGTGATCCATGCGGTCGCGACCTCCTATCGCGACCGCTCGCATTTCGACGGCCAGGATGTGCTCGAAAGCGGCTTTGCCGGGCCGGGCCGGGTGCAGTCCGGCTGGCTCAACCGTGCGCTGGAAAACTTGCCGAGGGGCGACCGGGTGATGCGTGCGCTCGCGGTCGGTCCGACCACGCCGCTGGTGCTGCGCGGCTCGGCACCCACCGTCGGCTGGGCGCCGGTCGCGCTGCCGCAGGCCGCCGACGACACCGCGATGCGGCTTGCCGAACTCTATCAACACCGCGATCCCGCGCTGGCCACGGCGCTGACCCAGGGCCTGCAGCTCGACAAGGCAGCCCAGGGCGACGACATGAAGCCGAAACCCGGCACCAACGGCGTGGCCGCGATGCGGCTGGTAGCGCGCGGCGCGGCCAAACTGATGGCGGCCGATGACGGTCCGCGGATCGGCGCGCTCGCCTTCGACGGCTGGGACACCCATGCCAATGAAGGCGGCCCGGTCGGCCGGCTCGCTCAGCTCTTGTCCGGGCTCGACGGCGCGCTGGCGGAATTCGAAAGCGGGCTCGGCGAGCGCTGGCGCGACACCGTGATCGTGGTCGCCACCGAATTCGGCCGCACCGCGCGCATCAACGGCACCGAAGGCACCGATCACGGCACCGGCACCATCGCGCTGCTCGCGGGCGGCGCGGTGAAAGGCGGAAGGATGATCGCGGATTGGCCGGGGCTGAAGCTCGCCAATCTCTATCAGGGCCGCGACCTCGCGCCGACCGCCGATTTGCGCGCGGTCATGAAAGGCGTGCTGCACGACCAGTTCGGCCTTGGCGAACGCGTGCTGGCCGAGCAGGTTTTTCCCGACAGCGCGCCGGTGAAGCCGATGAAGGGATTGGTGGCATAAGGCCGTCATTCCGGGGCGCATCGAAGATGCGAACCCGGAATCTCGAGATTCCGGGTTCGCCCTTCGGACGCCCCGGAATGACGAACTTACTTACTTCGTGATCCCGTCGATCTCGGCGATCTCCTCCGCGCTCAACGCCCAGTCGATCGCTTTCACGTTCTGCTCGACCTGTTCGATGCGGGTGGCGCCGGCGATCACGCTCGAGACCGGCGGGCGCGACGCCAGCCAGGAGAAGGCGAGTTCGAGCATGCTGTGGCCGCGTGCCTTGGCAAAGGCCTGCAGCTTCTCGACGATGTCCTCGTTGCGCGGCGTCACGTAGCGATCCCTGAGCGCGGGCGCCTTGCCGAACCGCGTATCTTCCGGCGCGGCGGCGCCGCGCTGGTATTTGCCGGTCAACAGGCCGGAGGCCAGCGGGAAGAACGGCAGCAGGCCGAGATTGTATTGCTGTGCCGCCGGCAACAGATCCTTCTCGATGCCGCGCACCACGAGGCTGTATTCGTCCTGGCAGGAAACGAAGCGGCCGACATTCATCGCGCGCGCGACGTGCTCGGCCTCGGCGATCCGCCACGCCGGAAAATTCGAATTACCGATGTAGCGGACCTTGCCCTGGCGGACCAGATCGTCGAGCGCGCGCAGGCTTTCCTCGATCGGCGTCAAGGAATCGTAATCGTGCTGCTGGTAGAGATCGATGTAATCGGTCTTCAGCCGCGTCAGGCTGGCCTCGACCGCGGACATGATGTAGCGGCGCGAGGCGCCCTGCCTGGTGCCGTCCTTGCTCATCGGCTTGGAATATTTGGTCGCCAGCACGATGTCCTTGCGGCGATCGCCGAGCACGGCGCCGAGCACGGTCTCGGAGCCGCCCATACCGGCATAGATGTCGGCGGTGTCGAACAGCGTGATGCCGAGGTCGATTGCCCTGTGGATCACCTTGCGCGAGGTTTCGAGATCGGTGCGCTGGCCGAAATTATTGCAGCCGAGGCCGACGGCGGAAACACGCAGGCCGGAGCCGCCGAGATTGCGAATTTGCATGGATGATCCAGTAGGGTGTGGGCAAGAGAGGGGCAGGGGACAGGATCATAGTGTGGCGCCCGCGCCTTGGCGCTGCAAGGTGCGGTCATACCGTGGGGCCTCAGGCCGGTCGCCCGCAGCCGTCAATTGCTTGTGAGTGTAGCGCAAAAAGATGCGGCCCCGGTCAGACGCGGCGACTGACGGGGGCCGCTTGGGGCGCGTGATCTGAGACGGGGGGCCTGATCATACGCGAGGCGCAACCTAGCCGCGCTTTATTACGCGGCCGTGACAACTGGACTTATCCACAGGCGGGCTGCGAAGTGGGCCGTGTCCCGGACGCGGTGCAGCGTTCTTCACGCTGCTCCGCAGAGCCGGGACCGATCACACCAGACGATAGATGGACCCCGGATCAGCAGCGCACCGCTCACGCGCTGCGCAGCGTCCGGGGAACGCCGTCAGAAAATCTTGCGATAGACGATGAAGCCGGATTTTTCCGCTACCTTGTCGTAGAGCAACTGCGCGGTGTGATTGGTTTCGTGCGTCTGCCAGTATACGCGGGACGATCCGGCGCGCGTCGCCTGCTCGTAGACGCCATTGATGAGGGCGCGGCCGACGCCCTTGCCGCGCGCGGCCTCGCTGGTGAACAGATCCTGCAAATAGCAGGTCGGCTCGATCGCCGTGGTCGAGCGGTGAAACAGGTAATGCGTCAGCCCGAGCAGTTCACCACCGCTCTCGGCCACCAGCGCGTGCACCGGCTCGTACGCGTCGAAGAAGCGCGCCCACGTCATCGCGGTGATTTCGCCCGCCAGCGCGGTCGGTCCCGATCGTTTGTAAAATGCGTTGTAGCCGTCCCACAGCGGCAGCCATTGCTCGTAGTCCTGCCGGGTGACGAAGCGAACGGTGACATCGCTGGACATGAGTATTCCTGCATTTCCAAGGAAGGTAGCGCGCGAATATGGCGCCGGCCTTTACTATAGGCAGGCGTGAGCCCGATCAATCGTGCGGGATGCAGCTTGCGCGGCGCGCTTATTCCGCAGCGCGCAAGTGCCGGGCGAGGCTGCGCGCGCTGCCGCGGCGCAGCGACCGCAGATAGTCGGCTTGCGCGGGATCGTCGGTATGACGGACGAGATCGGTGACGGGCGTATAGCTCAGCATGCGCCCGCCGTCCGGCAATGCCGTGCAGCTGAAGCGCAGCACCTGTCCGTCGGCGAGATTGATGTTGATCGGGGTGGAATCGCCCGATCGCATCATCTCGGTCCGCCGCGCGATGAAGGCGCTCAATTCGTCCTCGGGCAGTTCGTAGGCGCCGGTGTCGCGGCCGTGATACATCAGCGCGATGAACGGCGGCTTGGAGTCGGCCTGCGCGTCGGACAGCGCGAAATAGTCGCGGAAGGCCCGGTTGATGAATTCGGCGCGGGTATCGGAATCCAGCAGCACGATGCCGATGTCGACCTCGTCGAGCGCGGCCGCCAGCCGCATCGAGGTGGCGTGGTGTGCCTGTTCGGCTGCGAACGCCTCGATCCATTTTTGCCGCAACAGGCCGGTGATCGCAGCCGTGCCGGCGGCCGTCGCCGCCAGCATCATCATCCGCGCCATGTCCGACATGTCGTAGCCGGGCAGCGCGCGGTGATTGAGAAAGAACAGCGCCGAGGAAGCCACCGCGATCGCGGCGCTGACCAGGCCGGAGGCGATGCCGCTGACGGAGCTTGCGAAGGCGACGATGCAGACGAACAATGGAGCCGGATTGGGCACGGCAACGACATGACGATCGACAAAGAAGGCGGTCAACGCCGTCGCCGTCGTCAAAATTGGACCGGAGATTGCACGCCAGTCGAACTGCATGCCCATCCTCGTCGTCTCCCGGAATGAGGCGGGCAGTTTGCCGGATATTTCCCTAGATATTTCCAGGGGCTGCGGCTTTTTGAGGTCGCATCCTGAAGCGGTGGTTGACCGGTCAGGCAAAACTTTCGCGGTTTTTAAATGAAATGATAATGGAACGCGCCGGTGGAACAGGGTTCCATGCCTGATCGTTAGCGCGCGTGACCGAGCCAAGAGGATATTGATGCCCACCATTTCACCGTCGATCCTGCCGATCCTGATGCTGTTTGCTTCCAACGTCTTCATGACCTTCGCCTGGTACGGTCATCTGAAATTCAAGCAAAGCCCGCTGCCGCTCGTCATCATGGTGAGCTGGGGAATTGCGTTGTTCGAATACTGGCTGGCGGTGCCGGCCAACCGCTGGGGCAGCGCGGTCTATTCGGCAGCGCAGCTCAAGACCATGCAGGAGGTGATCACGCTGGTCGTGTTCGCTTGCTTTTCGGTGTTGTATCTGAAGGAGCCGCTGGGCTGGAACCACGCGCTCGGCTTTGGCTTCATCGCCGTCGGGGCGTTTTTGATCTTCCACAAATGGAGTTGAAGCGGCGATCGTCGCTGATGCGTTGCTGGCGCGTCACTTCGCGGCCGGCCACAGAACCTGCGCCGCTGGATCGCGGCTTTCGCCATGCGTGCCGGTGGCGATCAGCAGCGATGCCGCCAGCAGGATCGCCAACGTCAGCCCGACGGTCACTAGTCCGACAGGTGTTTTCATCATGGACCGATCGCGATGCCGATCATCGCGTAGTGCCGTGCCAAAGGTACAAACGGAAAAGCGCCGGGATCACATCGAAATCGGCATCGCCATGCTGACCTTGATCGAGAGCACGGTCATTACGACCGCGAGGCACAGCGACAGCGCACCGATCGCCAGCGAGGCGGCAATGGCGTTGGTCAATCGGGAAGAGGCGACAGGCGCAAGGCGGCTTTCGAAGCCGGCCGTGCCGGGCGACCTTATCATGGTCCGAATCCTTCAGGACGCGGACGAATCACCCGCGACGTCAGGCAATCTCGCAATCCTCGCGGGCAACATTGCGGCGGCTCCCGCCCGGAAAATGGCCAAATCGCCGCAAAGGTTAACGTTGGTTCCGCCATTGTTAACGTCTATGGCGTTTTCGGCCGAACGGCCGCCGGACGATCAAGCCCCGGCGGCAAGGCGGGCGGGATCGTCGATCTCGGCCTCCGGGCTCCAGTCCATCGACACGAAACCGGGGGTCTGCTCGACCCGCCGCAGCCAGGCGCGGATCGCCGGGAAGGTCGCCAGATCGTAGTCGCAGCGGTCGGCGACGTGGGTGTAGCCGTACAGCGCGATATCGGCGACGGTGAGCTGGTCCGCGGCAAAATATTGATGGGTCTTGAGGTGGTTTTCCATCACCTGCAGCGCCGCATAGCCGCGCTCCATCCAGTCTTCCAGCGCGTGGGTCTGCAGGTCGCGGCCGCCCTTGACCAGCGACAGCCAGAAATAGGCCGCGCCGATGTTGGGCTCCAGCGCGTGCTGTTCGAAGAACATCCACTGCAGCGCTTCGGCGCGTTCGACCCGCGATTCCGGCGCCAGCGGCGTGCCGCCACAGACGTACCAGAGGATGGCGTTGGACTCGGCGAGGTAGCGTCCTTCGGCGACTTCCAATAGCGGCACCTGTCCGCTCGGGTTCTTCGCCAGAAAATCCGGCGTGCGGCTTTCGCCGCGCAGGATGTCGATCTCGATCGCATGATACGGCACGTTGAGCAGCGCCAGCGCAAGGCGGACCTTGTAGCTGTTACCGGAGCGCTGCATCGAATAGAGCGTGTACATCTGTTCGGATTTCATTCGATCGATCGAGCGCATTGCACGCAGCGCAGGGATTGCCAAGGATTCATCTTGTCGCGTCGCAACGCAGCTAAACAATGATGCCGATGCGGGTGCGTCGCAAGAGGTTCGCAATGGAAAAAGTCGAAAACCTCTACCGCACTGCACGCGCGCAGAATGATTCCACTAACACACCAAAACAAATCAGATCACGCTTGCGCGACTCTCGGCGCCGACGCGCTGCAACGAACCGTGCCGGCTGGCCGATTCGGAATCGCGAAAGTCTTGTCGCGAAAGTCTTGTCGCGGAAGCCTTGTCGCGGAAGTCTTGGTCCGGTCCGGCCCGCGCGCGAATACGATCGCAACGCGATCATCGTCGCCGAGCGGACGTCCGGCTGGATCTTTTCCTATCGTGCCCGGCCCGGTTCGGGCGCCGCGTGCGGGGCCCGGGCTGCAGTCGCGCGGCCGGTCCGGGCCAGCCGGCCTGCGGCACATCTCGGAGCAATCGGTGCAGATGCGCTCGGTCGATCAGGCTGGTGGCGAGGCCGCAAGCCATTGCCAGAAATGAGTCATTTCGGCGCGGAATTTTTCCGAATGTTGCGCAAATCCGGCGGCCGGCATTGATGTATCTCTAAAGTTTTGAGGTTTCGGGCCAAGCTTCTTGCGATGCAGCGTCCAGCGCCTTAGGGTGCATCGATCCCATCCAAATAGAGTCGTGGATTTCCGTGTTCACGACGTTTGCCAGGAGATGATGATGCCCTTCCTGTCCGCTGCGCTCGACCGTGTGAAGCCGTCCGCGACGATCGCGGTCACGGATAAAGCACGCGCGCTGAAAGCGGCGGGACGCAACGTCATCGGCCTTGGCGCCGGCGAGCCGGATTTCGACACCCCCGGCAACATCAAGCTGGCGGCGATCCGTGCGATCGAGGCCGGCAAGACCAAGTATACCGATGTCGGCGGCATCCCCGAGCTGAAGGAAGCCATCATCGGCAAATTCCAGCGCGAGAACGGACTGACCTACAAGCCGAACCAGATCATCGTCGGCACCGGCGGCAAGCAGGTGCTCTACAATGCGCTGATGGCGACCATCAATCCCGGCGACGAGGTCATCATTCCCGCGCCCTATTGGGTGAGCTATCCGGAGATGGTAGCGCTCGCCGGCGGTGAAACCGTTCCGGTCGTCTGCACGGCGGCGCACGGCTTCAAGCTCAGCCCCGCGGATCTGGAAAAGGCGATCACGCCGAAGACCAAGTGGATCATTCTCTGTTCGCCGTCGAACCCGACCGGCGCGGCCTATACGCGTGCCGAGCTGAAGGCGATCACCGACGTGCTGGTGAAATATCCGCATGTCTGGGTGATGACCGACGATATGTACGAGCATCTGGTCTATGACGACTTCGTGTTCACGACGCCGGCGCAGATCGAGCCGAAGCTGTACGACCGCACCCTGACGGTGAACGGCGTCTCGAAAGCCTATTGCATGACCGGCTGGCGCATCGGCTATGCTGGCGGCCCGGCGGAGCTGATCAAGGCGATGGCGACGATCCAGTCGCAATCGACCTCGAACCCGTCGTCGATCGCGCAATGGGCCTCGGTCGAAGCGCTCAACGGTCCGCAGGAATTCATCCCGGTGCACAACAAGGTGTTCAAGGAACGCCGCGACCTCGTGGTGTCGATGCTCAACCAGGCCAAGGGCATCGAGTGCCCGCGGCCCGAAGGCGCGTTCTACGTCTATCCGTCCTGCGCCGGCACCATCGGCAAGACCTCGCCGTCCGGCAGGGTGCTCGCCAATGACGAGGATTTCGTCACCGAGCTCCTGGAGAACGAAGGCGTCGCCGTGGTGCAGGGTTCCGCGTTCGGTCTGGGACCGGCGTTCCGGATTTCCTATGCGACGAAAACCTCCGATCTCGAAGACGCCTGCAAGCGCATCCAGCGCTTTTGTGGCAATTTGAGATAGAGCGCTTTCAAGCGAAGCCTGTCCCGCACCTGGATAGCGGGATGGGTTCCGGTTCGCGCCAAGAAATCGCGTCGGAAAAAAGGCGTGTCAAATCACATCACACGTCGAACCCTGATGTTTTGAAGGCATCTTTTTGGAAGCGCCTTGTTTTGGACACGGCGCTTCCTTCCTGTCCGCTCCGCTATTTCAGTTCATCAAGCGGAGACTACCAATGCGACTCTCGACACTCAGTATCGCCATCGCGGCCCTCGCGGCATCGATCGCCAGCGCCAACGCGATGCCGCCGGTGCGCGCCGGCATCCTGCAATGCCAGGGCGGCCAGAATGTCGGCTTCGTCGTCGGCTCGGTCACCAGCCTCGAATGCGTGTTCCAGAGCGAAGGCCGCCGTCCCGAACCCTATATCGCTACCGTGCGCCGGATCGGTCTCGATCTCGGCATTACCGAGCAGACCCAATTCACCTGGGCGGTAAATGCGACGAACTCCAGGCTCGCGCGCGGCGATCTCGCCGGCAATTATGGCGGCGTCGGCGCCAATGCCTCGGTCGGCATCGGCGGCGGTGGTAATTTCCTGGTCGGCGGTCCGGCCAATGCCTACGCCCTGCAGCCGATCAGCGTGCAGGGGCAGACCGGGCTGAACGTCGCCGCCGGTGTCGCCGGCCTTGAGCTGCAGCCGGTTCAGTTCGGCGGCGGCCGCCGGCACTATCATCACCGGCATCACCATCGCGGCTGAAGAAATATAAGGTAACGAAAAAGGCCCGCGGAAGCGGGCCTCTTTTTTATTTGCGCAATGGCCAAAATCTGGCACCGGGGCTTCCGTTGTGGCATAGAACAGCTAGCGCCGCGGGCACGGCGCCGTTTTTGTTCTCTTGCTCGCATCGCAGCTTTCAGCCGGAGATTTCTTCATGCGTCGCTTCATCATCCTCGCCAGTGCCGGCTTGACCATGCTGGCCGCATCCATCGCCGGAGCCAACGCGCAAGCGCCGATGCAACGCGTGCAGGTCGGCGTTCTGGAGTGCCGCGGCGGCGCAAGCGTCGGTTTCGTCGTCGGTTCCGTGACCAATCTCGGTTGTGTGCTGCGGGTCGATGGCGTGCCTGACGACCGCTATATCGCGACCATCCGTAAAGTGGGTCTCGATCTCGGCATCACCCAGGAATCGGCGCTGGCCTGGGGCGTGTTTGCGCCGGCGGCGCGGCTCGGGCCGGGCGACCTCACCGGCGATTATGCCGGCACACAGGGCAGCGCGACGCTCGGCGTCGGCGTCGGCGGCAATGTACTGGTCGGCGGTTCCAACAATTCGATCGCGCTGCAGCCGCTCAGCTTGCAGGGCCAGGTCGGCGTCAACGTCGCTGCCGGGCTGGAAAGCCTGGAACTTAGGCCGGGACGGTAATCTTGTCCCTCGCCGTCATTGCGAGGAGCGAAGCGACGAAGCAATCCATTCTTTCTTCGCATGGTTAGATGGATTGCTTCGCTGCGCTCGCAATGACGCTGGGGCGCCTGGAGCCAGCCCTTAAGGATGCACCGCAGCGAATTTTTCTCCCTTGCCAAATCGCCGGGACGGGCGGAGCATCAGTGCGCCGACCCAATCAAGGGCCGAGCTCCAGATGAGGAGGCGGCAATGGGACAGGACGTCAGAAGTCCCCGAGGTCCACGGTGCATTGCGCTGGTGGGCCCTTTCCAGAGCGGTAAAACCACACTGTTAGAAGCAATTTTGGCGCGGACGGGCGCCATTCGTAATGCCGGCAGCGTCGATGCCGGAACCTCCGTCGGCGATGCCAGCCCCGAGGCGCGCCACCACAAGATGGGCACCGGCCTCACCGCCGCCACCACGAGTTTCATGGGCGACAACTATACCTTTATCGATTGTCCCGGTTCGATCGAGTTCGCGCATGACATGCGCGCCGCGATCCCGGCGGTCGATGCCGCGGTCGTGGTCTGCGAAGCCGATGAAAAGAAGCTGCCGCAACTGCAGATCATTTTGCGCGAGCTCGAGGATCTCGGTATTCCCCGCTTTCTGTTCCTGAACAAGATCGATCGCGCCAACAAGCGCATCCGCGAGACGCTCGCGACCTTGCAGCCGGCGTCGCGCGTGCCGCTGGTGCTGCGCCAAATTCCGATCTGGAACGGCGAATTGATCGAAGGCTTTGTCGATCTCGCGCTGGAGCGCGCCTTTGTCTACCGCGAACATAAGCCTTCCGAGGTGGTCGACCTCGAAGGCGGCAATCTCGACCGCGAAAAGGAAGCGCGGTTCTCGATGCTGGAGAAGCTCGCCGATCACGACGACGCGCTGATGGAGCAATTGCTCGAAGACATCCAGCCGCCGCGCGACGCGGTGTTCGACGATCTCGCCCGCGAATTGCGCGAGGGGCTGATCTGTCCGGTGCTGCTCGGCGCCGCCTCCCGCGAGAACGGCGTGCTGCGGCTGATGAAGGCTCTGCGGCATGAAGCGCCCGGCATTGCCGAGACCGCAAAGCGTCTCGGCGCCACCTCGCAAAAGGATGCGCTGGCCTATGTGCTCAAGACCGTGCACCTGCAGCACGGCGGCAAGCTGTCGCTGACGCGGCTGCTGGCCGGCCATCTCGATGACGGCGCGACGCTGCAATCCTCGTCGGGCGAAGCCGGGCGGGTATCGGGTATCCTGGCGGTCAACGGCGCACACGATACCAAACGCGCCGCGGCGGAGGCCGGCGAAACCGTTGCGCTCGGCAAGCTCGATGGCGTCAAGACCGGCGATACGCTGTCGAGCGGCAAGACCGCGCCGCCGGCGCTGGTGACGCTCGAACCGACGCCGCCGGTGCTGGCGATTTCGCTTTCGGCGACCGATCGCAAGGACGACGTCAAGCTCGGCCAGGCGCTGCAGCGGCTGAACGAGGAGGATCCGTCGCTGACCATGATCCAGAACCCGCGCACCCACGACATCGTGCTGTGGGGGCAGGGCGAGATGCATCTGCGCGTCGCGCTGGAGCGCCTCAAGGACCGCTTCGGCGTCAACGTCAAATCGCAGCCGCCCGCGATCGGCTATCAGGAGACGATCCGCAAGGCGATCACCCAGCGCGGCCGGCACAAGAAGCAGTCCGGCGGCCATGGCCAGTTCGGCGACGTGGTGCTGGAGATCAAGCCGATGCCGCGCGGCACCGGTTTCGAATTCCACGAAAAGGTGGTCGGCGGTGCGGTGCCGCGCAACTATATCGGCGCGGTCGAAGAGGGCGTGGTCGACGGTCTCGCGCGCGGGCCGCTCGGTTTCCCCGTCATCGACCTTCACGTCACCTTGACCGACGGCTCCTACCACAGCGTCGACTCCTCCGATCTCGCGTTCCGCACCGCGGCGCGGATCGGCATGAGCGAGGCGCTGCCGCAGTGCCAGCCAGTGCTGCTGGAGCCGATCCACCAGGTTGAGATCGTCTGTCCGACCGATGCCACCGCGAAGATCAACGCCATCCTGTCGGCACGGCGCGGCCAGATCCTCGGCTTCGATACCCGCGAGGGCTGGCCCGGATGGGATTGCGTCCGCGCCACCATGCCGGAGGCGGAGATCGGCGATCTGATCGTGGAGCTGCGCTCGGCCACCGCCGGCGCCGGCGGCTTTACGCGGGCTTTCGACCGCATGGCCGAAGTCACCGGCCGCGCCGCCGACCAGATCATCGCCGCGCACCGGGTCGCGGCGTAAATGTTGCAGAGATCATGACCCTGGAAGCGGGGGCATGATCATTGGCAATACAGACGGCCAAAGCCAACGCTAGCTTGCGCGCGACGATTGGTGCGCAAGACCACCGTGCTTGATTCCCGCCGCAACGTCGCGCTCGCCTGTGCGCTGAGCGCGCTGGCCGGCTATGTCGATGCCATCGGCTTCCTGCATCTCGGCGGCCTGTTCGTTTCCTTCATGAGCGGCAACTCGACGCGGATGGGCGTCAGCCTGGCCGAAGGGCACTGGCTGAACGCGGCCGTGGCGCTCGGGCTGATCGCGCTGTTCGTGATCGGCGCTGCCGCCGGCAGCCTGATCGTGCTCGGCCGCGGCGCCCATCGCCAGCCCTTGGTGCTGCTGACGGAGGCGTTGTTGCTTGCTGGCGCCGCGCTCGCCTACACGTTCGGTCTGCCGAATGTCGCCGTTGCCACCATCGTGCTGGCGATGGGGCTTGAGAACGCGGTGTTCCAGATCGATGGCGGCGCCGGGCTCGGCCTCACTTATGTTACCGGCGCGCTGGTCAAGGTCGGCCAGCTGGTAGCGGCGGCGCTGACCGGCGGCGCGCGCTGGGCCTGGGCGCCGAACCTGTTACTGTGGGCGGCGCTGGTGACGGGGGCTCTGTGCGGCGCGCTCGCCTATCACTGGATCAATCTCGCCGCGATCTGGTTTGCCGCCGCCATCGCGCTGGCGCTGAGCGGGATCGTCGCCGCGACGGCGCGATAGCATTGACAGCGAACGCCGCTTGCCCGATTGGACAGCCATGACATCAGGAACAAGACCCCGCGCCGCATGTCTGATCGGCTGGCCGGCGGCGCATTCGCGCTCGCCGCTGATCCATCATTACTGGCTGCGAACGCTCGGCATCGAGGGCGGCTACGTCATCGAAGCGGTGCCGCCCGACGAGTTCGGGGATTTTGTCTTTCGGCTTTCGCTCCGCGGCTTTGTCGGCGCCAATGTCACCATTCCGCACAAGGAGCGGGCGCTGGCGCTGTCCAAGCCGGACGCGCGCGCCCGCGCCGTCGGCGCCGCCAACACGCTGTGGTTCCAGGACGGCGAATTGTGTTCGACCAACACCGACGTCGAAGGCTTTATCAACAATCTCGATGCCGGCACGCCCGGCTGGGACAAGGCGACGGATGCGCTGGTGCTGGGCGCCGGCGGCGCGGCGCGCGCGGTCGTATTCGGGCTGATCGAGCGCGGCATCCAGCGCGTGCATCTGGCTAACCGCACCCTGGAGCGCGCCGGCGCGCTGGCCGAGCAATTCGGCCCGCGCGTGTTGCCGGTCGCGTGGGAAGCGATCGGCGATTTGCTGCCGCGCGCGGGGCTTTTGGTCAATACGACGTCGCTCGGGATGCACGGCCAGCCCGCGCTCGAATTGAATGTCGGCCTGATGCCGGCGGAAGCCGTCGTCGCCGATCTCGTCTATGTGCCGCTGGAAACGCCGTTGCTGGCAGCATCGCGGGCGCGGGGATTGAGGACCGCCGACGGGCTCGGCATGCTGCTGCACCAGGCGGTGCGCGGGTTCGAATTGTGGTTCGGGCAGCGGCCGCAGGTCACATCAGAACTTCGTGCGCTGATCGAGGCTGATCTCACGCACGCGTGATCCGCCGGTGTGTGAAGCGGTGAAACGATCACGCCTTCTCTTAATTGGTAAGTGCCGCGCGATTCGACCCAAAACCGGTTCCCGCTCTTGCTGATCGCGCTCTTTTGAGCGGGAATATCATTGCGATGCTGGGGTCCAGTGTTAGGTCAATATGCCCCGTGCCCCGCCCCCGGAGAATCGTATGCCTTCCCATCGTTCCACCCTCATTCGCCCGCTCGTCGCCGTCGCAATGGTCGCCGCCTCGACGCTTTATGCGATCGCCCAGCAGCCGCCGACGCCGTCGCGGGTTCGAGGCACCATCGAAGGCGTCGACGGCGCCGTGCTGTCGGTCAAGTCGCGCAGCGGCGAGGACGTCAAGCTGCACATGACCAGCGACGTGCAGGTGGTGGGGATCACCAAAATTTCGCTGTCCGATATCAAGGTCGGCTCCTTCATCGGCACCACCACGGTGCCCGGACCGGACGGCAGCCAGAACGCGGTCGAGGTGCATGTGTTCCCGGAAGCCATGCGCGGCACCGGCGAGGGCTCGCGGCCCTACGATCTGCGTCCCAACAGCACCATGACAAATGCGACGGTGGATCAGTCCGTGGTCGGCAATGACGGTCACACGCTGTTGATCAAATACAAGGACGGCGAGAAGAAAGTTCTGGTGTCGGCCGAAACGCCGGTCGTGACCTATGTCCCCGCCGACAAATCCGACCTCAAGGCCGGCGCCAAGGTGATCGCGTTCATGAAAAAGCTGCCGGACGGCTCGTTCGAGACCAACCGCGTCAGCGTCGGTCGCGACGGGCTGACGCCGCCGATGTGACGCAAAGTGTCATTCCGGGGCGTGCGCTAGCACGAGCCCGGATCGGGATTCCGGGTCTGGTCCTTCGGACCATCCCGGAATGACGAGAGCCGCACGGGAATAGGTACTCGCTCCCGGTGTTTGCGGGGGATGGATCGCTGAAACCGCCTTGGGAGGAAAACACCATGTCGACGATTTCTTCGCTGCTGCCGCGCGTGCTCGCGGCGTCGCTGATATCTGCTGTTCTGTTGGGAACGGCGGCCTGGGCGCAACAACCGCCGCCGGTTCGCATTCGCGGCACCATCGAGGCCGTCGATGGCGCCATGCTGTCAATCAAGTCGCGCGAAGGCACCGACATGAAGGTCCGCATGACCGACAATGTCGCGGTGTTCGGCGTCGCCAAGACCGCGCTGTCGGAAATCAAGGAGGGTTCCTATATCGGCGTCACCGCGATGCCGGAGCCCGACGGCACCCAGAAGGCGGTCGCTGTTCATATCTTCCCCGAGAATCAGCGCGGCGCCGCCGAAGGCTTCCGGCCCTGGGATCAGCGCCCGGGCAGCACCATGACCAACGCCACCGTCGCCCAGACGGTCAAGGGCACCGACGGCCAGAACATTTTGGTCAAATACAAGGACGGCGAGAAGAAGGTCGTGGTGCCGCCGGATACGCCGATCGTCACCTTCGTCGCCGGCGACAAGTCCGAGCTGAAGCCCGGCGCCAAGATCATCATCTTCGGTGCGGTGAAAAAGGACGACGGCGTGCTCGAAGCCAACCGCGTCAATGTCGGCCGCGACGGGATCACGCCGCCGATGTGAGGCTGCCAAACTCTCTCAACGCGTCGTCCCCGCAAAAGCGGGGACCCATAACCACCGATGTTTGTTGTTACACCGGGGGGTCCCGGCTCAAGGCCGGGACCACCATTGATGTGTGACTAAACCGCAATCACCCGATCGTCGATCTCGGCGATGGTGTTGACGCCGCACAGGCCCATGGTCGTGGTGAGCTCCTTGGCGAGCAGGTCGATCGCCTTGGCGACGCCGGCCTCGCCGGCGGCGCCGAGCCCGTAGGCATAGGCGCGGCCGATCATGCAGGACTTCGCGCCGAGCGCCAGCGCGCGCATCACATCCATGCCGGTGCGGATGCCGCCGTCGAACATGATCTCGATCTTGGAGCCGACCGCGTCGACGATTTCAGGCAGCGCCTCGATCGACGACGGCGCGCCGTCGAGCTGGCGGCCGCCATGGTTGGAAACCACCAGCGCCTGCGCGCCGGTCTTGGCGGCTTCCTCGGCGTCCTCGACGTCCAGAATGCCTTTCAGGATCAGCTTGCCCGGCCAGATGCTGCGGATCCAGTCGATATCCTTCCAGTTCAGCGAGGTGTCGAACTGCGACGCGGTCCATTCCGACAGTTTGGTGAGATCCTCGGTGCCTTTGACATGACCGACGATGTTGCCGAAGCTGCGGCGCTTGCCGCGCAGCACGCCGGCGACCCATGAGGGTTTGCTCGCGAAGTCGAGCAGCTTCGACAGCGACCATTCCGGCGGCACCGTCATGCCGTTCTTGATGTCCTGGTGCCGCTGCCCGATCACCTGCAGGTCGACGGTCAACACCAGCGCGCTGCATTTGGCGGCGATCGCGCGCTCGATCAGGGATTTGATGAAGCCGCGGTCCTTCATCACGTAAAGCTGGAACCAGAATGGCTTGTCGACGGAGGCCGCGATATCCTCGATCGAGCAGATCGACATCGTGCTCTGGGTGAACGGAATGCCGGCGGCCTGCGCGGCGCGGCAGGCGTGAATCTCGCCATCGCCATGCTGCATGCCGAGTAGCCCGACCGGCGCCAGGATCAGCGGCATTTTCGAAGGTTCGCCGAGGATCGTGGTCGACAGATCTCGCTTCGAGACGTCGACCAGGATGCGCTGGCGGAACTTGATCTGCTGGAGATCGTCGTGGTTGGCGCGCAGCGTGTCTTCGGTATAGGAGCCGCGATCCGCATAATCGAAGAATGCCTTCGGCACGCGGCGCTTGTGCAGCTGCCGCAGATCCTCAATGCAGGTAATATGCTTCATGGACGTCCCGGCCCTTCTTGTATTTCTTCACTGGCTTGTCATCTAGCATGGTTGGTCCACGAGCCAAATCGCGCGCCTTGCGTAGCCTTGCAAGCCGGGAGGACATCCAATGACCGGACCAATTTCCGTTTCCAAAGCCGCCAAGGGAGCCCGAAAGGAAACTGAAAAGGACGCCGAAAAGCGCCAGCTGGACGACGCCCTGGAGGAGGGGCTGGAGGAGACTTTTCCGGGCTCGGACCCTGTCAATGTCACCCAGCCGCCGCCGTCGAAGGGCGACCATCACGTCAAGCGCCGGGGGTAGTACTTGAGGGGTAGATGCCCGCGACGGCTCGCCGCAGCGCGGGTTTCCGATAGTAATTCCTTATTTTACAATGGGTTAGGTGCAAACCTTGCCATTTTCAGGCGGTAATGATTCATCATATTTTTTGAAGTCATTTTAGCGCCTGAGGGACTATAAGGCCTCTGCACGCTATGATGGTGGGCATTCGAGGCTTCTTGCCGGGACGGCTTGGGAAGTCTTGAAGCTTGGGGGATACATGAGCCGCAAATATTTCGGTACCGACGGGATTCGGGGCCGTGCCAATGGGCTGATCACGCCGGAGCTCGCGCTCAAGGTGGGGCAGGCGGCAGGGCTGGTGTTTCAACGCGGCGACCATCGCCATCGTGTCGTGATCGGCAAGGATACGCGCCTCTCCGGCTACATGATCGAATACGCGATGGTTGCCGGCTTCACCTCGGTCGGCATGGACGTGCTGCTGCTCGGCCCGATGCCGACGCCGGCGGTTGCGATGCTGACCAAGTCGATGCGCGCCGATCTCGGCGTGATGATTTCCGCCTCCCACAATCTGTTCGAGGACAACGGCATCAAGCTGTTCGGTCCGCAGGGCTTTAAATTGTCCGACGACGTCGAGCGGCAGATCGAGCAGCTGCTCGACGAGCCGATCGCCCGCCGCCTGTCGCAAAGCGCGAGCCTCGGGCGCGCCCGCCGCATCGACGGCGTCCACGACCGCTACATCGAATTCGCCAAGCGCACGCTGCCGCGCGACCTCAGCCTCGACGGCCTGCGCGTGGTGATCGATTGCGCGCACGGCGCGGCCTACAAGGTGGTGCCGGAAGCGCTGTGGGAGCTCGGCGCGGATGTCGTCGCCATCGGGGTTGAGCCGGACGGATTCAACATCAACAAGGAATGCGGATCGACCTCGCCGGAGGCGCTGAGCCGCAAGGTGCGCGAGATGCGCGCCGACATCGGCATCGCGCTCGACGGCGACGCCGATCGCGTCATCCTCGTCGATGAGCGCGGGCATGTGGTGGATGGCGACCAGTTGCTCGCGGTGATCGCGCAAAGCTGGAAGGAAGACGGCCGGCTCTCGCGGCCGGGGGTTGTCTCCACCGTGATGTCGAATCTCGGGCTTGAGCGTTTCCTGCAAGGGCACGGCATCGAGATGGTGCGCACGCCGGTCGGCGACCGCTATGTGCTCGAGCAGATGTTGAGCGGCGGCTACAATCTCGGCGGCGAACCGTCGGGTCACATTATTTTGTCGGACTATACCACCACCGGCGATGGCTTCGTGGCCGCGCTGCAGGTGCTTGCGGTGGTGCAAAAACTCCGCCGCCCGGTATCGGAGGTCTGTCATCGCTTCGATCCATTGCCGCAGATTCTGAAGAACGTGCGCTATCGCAGCGGCAAGCCGCTCGACGATGCCGAAGTGAAGTCGGCGATTGTCGACGGCGAAAATCGGCTCAACGGCCATGGCCGGCTCCTGGTCCGCTCGTCCGGCACCGAGCCCGTGATCCGCGTGATGGGTGAGGGCGACGACCGCATCCTGGTCGAGGAAGTGGTCGACCACATCGTCTCGGCGCTCGGCCAGGCCGCGGCGGCCTGAGCGCATCGCTGCCATCGGCTAATGGTGCTGGTCGCAGCCGCGCCTGCGGCGTAGGAAATATGTCCCGCTGTCGAATCTTCCCGGGAATATTGCCGTGAACAAGCCCGTCGTCGTCTCCGAGGCAGCACCGGTCGTGCAGGTGCCGGACGTGACGCCCGGTTTCGCCGTCAAGGCGGCCGCGGCGGGGCCGGCCTATGTCGTGCTGGCGGGAATCAGTTTTTCGCATTTCCTCAACGACACCATGCAGTCGCTGATCGCGTCGGTCTATCCGATCCTGAAGGACAGTTACGCGCTGGACTTCGCGCAGATCGGCTTGATCACGCTGGCGTTCCAGTTCACGGCATCGCTGCTGCAGCCGGTGGTCGGGCATTTCACCGACAAGAAGGCGCAGCCGTTTTCGCTCGCCATCGGCATGGGCTTCACGTTTTTCGGCCTGCTACTGCTGAGCGTCGCGCACGCCTACGGCGTCATCCTGATCGCGGCGGCGTTGGTCGGACTGGGGTCGGCGGTGTTCCATCCGGAGTCGGCGCGGATCGCCCGCCTTGCTTCGGGCGGGCGCTATGGTTTCGCGCAATCGGTGTTCCAGCTCGGCGGCAGCTTCGGCACCTCGATGGGGCCGGTGCTGGCGGCATTGATCGTGGTGCCGTTCGGCCAGCCCTCGATCGCCTGGTTTTCATCGATCGCGTTCCTGGCGATCGTCATCCTGTGGCGGATCGGCGTCTGGTACCGGCCGCAGATCGCGACCCGGAAGCTTGCGACGGTCGAGCGGCATCCGGACGCACCGGACCAGCGGCGGGTCAGAACCGCGCTCATCGTGCTGGTCGCGCTGCTGTTCTCCAAGCAGCTCTACGTGTCGAGCCTGTCGAGCTATTACATCTTCTACCTGATCGACAAGTTCGGCGTCTCGACCCAGGCCGCCCAGCTCTATCTGTTCGTCTTCCTCGCCGCCAACGCGGCGGGCGCGTTCTTCGGCGGCCCGCTCGGCGACCGGTTCGGCCGCAAATACGTCATCTGGTTCTCGATCCTCGGCGCGCTGCCGTTCACGCTGGCGCTGCCCTATGCCGGCTTGTTCACCGGCGCGGTGCTCACCGTGTTCATCGGCCTGATCCTGTCGTCGGCGACGTCATCGATCATCGTGTTTGCGCAGGAACTGATGCCGCACCGCTTCGGCATGATCTCCGGGGTGTTCTTCGGCGTCGCCTTCGGCATCGGCGGATTGGGGGCGGCGGTGCTCGGCAAGCTCGCCGACCACACCGGCATCGCCTTCGTGTATCAGATCTGCGCCTTCCTGCCGGCGCTCGGGCTGCTCGCGGTGTTCCTGCCGAAGATGCCCAAATCCCTGCGTTAAGCCCGCGCGCCGGCGCGGGCTCTCCTTCGTTACGGGCTATATTTTATCAACACATCGTTAGGATGTATGGCGGTTTCGGCATTTTGCGTGCTGCAAAATGCATCAATTCCGCGGCGCAAACGCATCGCGCGAAAAAATCCTCACGGATTATCAACCTTAAAAATTAGGGTTAAGTGCCGCTTAAACATTTAGTGCCATCGTCCGGCCGTGGATTTTTCGATGTGAGGCTTTGTCTGCCTCACCGGCCAAAAGGACAAAGCCAATGCGTAGCGTTAAGTTCCTCATAGCCGCTGGCGCGGCATCCCTGTTGTCGTCGGTCGCGTTTGCAGCCGACATGCCGATCGCAGTTCCTTATGCGCCGCCGGTCGTCGAAGACTTCGGCGGTTGGTATCTGCGCGGCGATATCGGCTTCAGCAATCAGCGCGTCGATCGCCTGAACAACGTGCTCGACGCCGGCAACACCTCGTCGGTGCAAAACCTCGGCTTCAACACCGCCGGCATCTTCGGCCTCGGCGTCGGTTACAAGGTCAACAACTGGTTCCGCGCCGACGTCACCGGTGAATACCGCGGCAATTCCCAGTTCTTAGGCAGCGACCACATTACCTTCCCCGGCGGCGTCGGCACCGACACCTACCACGCTACCAAGAACGAGTGGGTCGTGCTCGCCAACGCCTATGTCGATCTCGGCACATGGTGGTGCGTGACCCCGTTCATCGGCGCCGGCGTCGGCGGCGCGCGGGTCTCGATCAACAACTTCACCGATGCTGGCATCACTAACCTCGGCGGCGGTGCGCTGCCGGGCCTCGCCTTCGGCGACAACGTCTCGAAGTGGAATTTTGCCTGGGCGGTCCATGCCGGTCTCGCTTACAAGGTCACACCGAACTTCACCGTCGAACTCGCGTATCGCTATCTCGACATGGGTGACGGTCTGACGGGCGATCTGCGTACCTTCGACGGCACCAACAACGTCAACAACCCGACGACGTTCAAGAACATCACCTCGCATGACCTGAAGCTCGGCGTGCGCTGGAATCTCGACAGCCCTCAGCCGGTCTACGCGCCGCCGCTGGTGCGCAAAGGTTAATCCAGCCTTTCATCTGTTAACGATCGCCGACGGCGCGGGATTTTCCCGCGCCGTTTGCTTTTGCCGCGGCCGGCGATCCGGCGCGAGGCGCTCGCGCGAAGTGGCGCGCCGGTTTTGCAACAACATCGCGCCAATCGAAGCCTGCGACAACGATTGGTTAAGGTTAACGAGCGATGATCAGCGCCGAGTTCAGAGAGTCCGATGGAGTGTTGCGATGCGTAGATTTCTGCTGGCGGCGATGATGTTCGGGGCGGTGACCGGCGCGCGCGCCGCCGATCTCTCCGATCTTCCGATTCTGCGCGGGAGCTACACCGACGGGCTGACCTCGAGCAAGGTCAACTGGCAGGGCTTCTATATCGGCGGACAGGGCGGTTACGGATCGTCCGACGAAAACTTCGCCGGTTCGAACGCGAACATGCTGGCAGCCCTGCTCGATCACAACGTGATCCAGGAGATGCAGGTCTCGCAATGGAATCTCGGTCTCGCGAAGCAATCGGCGCGTTCGTCGGGGTACGGCGGCTTTACCGGCTATAATTGGCAATGGGACGACGTCGTCATCGGCCTGGAGGGGAGCTACCTGCACGGCACGTTCGGCGGTACAAATCACGCGACCAAGGCTCTCGTCAGCGGCAGCGCATTATCAGACGGCTTCTTCCACAGTGTTGCGGTCGACTCATCGGCGTCGATCTCGGTTTCTGACATGGCGACGCTCCGCGCTCGCGCCGCTTATGCATGGGGTTGCTTCCTGCCCTATCTGTTCGGCGG
This sequence comes from Bradyrhizobium sp. Ash2021, assembly GCF_031202265.1. Classification (NCBI taxonomy): domain Bacteria; kingdom Pseudomonadati; phylum Pseudomonadota; class Alphaproteobacteria; order Hyphomicrobiales; family Nitrobacteraceae; genus Bradyrhizobium; species Bradyrhizobium sp. Ash2021. The sequence goes on from NZ_CP100604.1 coordinate 2,227,350, forward strand.
AGTAGCGCTCGGCAATGCCGACATCTCGCATTCGGTCACCGTCCACGACGCGGTCAGCCGCACCATATCCGGGCCCTTCACCGCGCTGGCGACATTGAATGCGACGGATGCCGTGCATAATCACCTCGTCTACGGCTACTCCGCCGGCCTCGGCGTCGACGTGAACGTGATTGGCGGCCTCTTCATGCGCGCCGAATGGGAGTACGTCCGCTTCACTTCCAGCGTCGACACCAGCGTAAACACGGTCCGTGCAGGCCTCGGCTACAGGTTCTGACCTGCGGCCTGTATCGGCTTGACAGGGAATAACGCGGCTGGTCCGATGCCGCTCCCGCCCGGGAGCGTGCGATCGATGAAAATCTACGGCGATACCAATTCGGGCAATTGCCTGAAAGTGAAATGGGTCTGCGACAAGCTCGCGCTGCCCTATAGCTGGATTGCCGTCGATACGTTGAAGCGCGAGACGCGCACCGCCGAGTTTCTCAAGCTCAACAGCGCGGGGCAGGTGCCGACCGTCGATTTCGAGGACGGCCGCACGCTGGCGCAGTCCAACGCCATCATTCGATATCTCGCGCGCGGCAGCGATCTCATTCCCGCCGATGACTTCGCGCAGGCCAGGATGGACGAGTGGCTGTTCTGGGAACAATACAGCCATGAGCCCTATATCGCCGTCTGCCGTTTCCAGATGCTCTATCTCGGCCGGCCGGCCTCCGATCTCGATCCGGACAAGGTCAAGCGCGGCTACGCGGCGCTGGCGCGGATGGAGCACCAGCTCGCCATCACGCCGTTCCTGGTCGGAAACGCGATTTCGCTCGCCGACATTTCGCTGCTGGCCTATACGCGGGTGGCGCATGAAGGCGGCTTTCATCTCGACGGCTATGCCGCGGTGCGCCGCTGGATCGGCGAGACCGAGAAATCGCTCGGGCTGCCGCCCGCCCGCTGAATCTTACCGGAAAATTTCATGACACCGATCTCGCAGGTCACCATCCGCCGCGCCCGCCGCGACGACGTCGGCATCATCGTCAAAATGCTGGCGGACGATCGGCTCGGCGGCGCGCGGGAGCGGCTCGAAGATCCGCTGCCGGATTGCTATTTCGAGGCGTTCGAGACGGTCGAGCGCGATCCGAACCTCCAGCTCATGGTCGCCGTGGACGGCGAGGGGGCCGTGGTCGGCTGCCTGCAGCTCTGCATCCTGCCGGGACTGAGCTCGCAGGGCGCCTCGCGCGCGCTGATCGAGGACGTTCGCGTCGCCAGCCATTGCCGCAGCCGCGGCATCGGCGAACAGCTGCTGCAATGGGCCGTCGCCGAGGCGCGCGCCAAAGGCTGCAAGCTGGTCGAACTGCTCACCCACCAGACCCGCGTCGATGCGCAACGGTTTTACGAGCGGCTCGGATTCGGGCGAAGCCATGTCGGCATGACCTTGAGATTCTGAAGCTTGGTCCGCGCACAAAGTTGCGCGGCGGCTTCGGCAAATCCTTGAGGTAGTTCTCGCTCTCTAGCGCGGCCGGTGCCGCAGGTCAGCGGCGCCGCATCAACCCGTTGTGATCCCCGGGTCATGTCCGATCCCCAGAGATCACACTGATTTCCGGGGCGTACCGGATCCCTCCGAAGCTCCTTGACGACTCCAGTCGTTTCCCTTATGCACCGCGGCGGGACACCTCCCCCCAACGGGAGGCTTACTATCTGGAAGGATAGATTATGACTGTAGCGAAGCCCGCTTCGCGGCCCAATGTGCCGCATTTCTCCTCCGGCCCCTGTGCCAAGCGCCCCGGCTGGACCCCCGAAAATCTCAAAGACGCAGCCCTTGGCCGTTCGCATCGCGCGAAGATCGGTAAAGCGAAGCTCAAGCTCGCGATCGACCTGACGCGCGAAGTGCTTGAAGTGCCCGCCGATTACAGAATAGGCATCGTGCCGGCCTCCGATACCGGCGCGGTCGAGATGGCGCTGTGGTCGCTGCTCGGCGCGCGGCCCGTCACCACCATCGCCTGGGAATCCTTCGGCGAGGGCTGGGTCAGCGATATCGTCAAGGAACTGAAGCTCAAGGACGTCACCAAGCTGCATGCCGGCTATGGCGAGATTCCAGATCTCAGCAAGGTCGATCAGGCGTCCGACGTTGTCTTCACCTGGAACGGCACCACCTCGGGCGTCCGCGTCCCCAATGCTGACTGGATCAGTGCCACCCGCGAAGGCCTCACCATTTGCGACGCGACTTCCGCCGCGTTCGCGCAAGCCCTCGACTGGCAAAAACTCGATGTCGTCACGTTCTCCTGGCAGAAGGCGCTGGGCGGCGAGGCCGGTCACGGCATGCTGGTGCTGTCGCCCCGCGCGGTCGCGCGGCTCGAGAGCTACAAGCCGGCCTGGCCGCTGCCAAAGATCTTCCGCATGACCAAGGGCGGCAAGCTCAACGAAGGCATTTTCGAGGGCGAGACCATCAACACGCCGTCGATGCTGTGCGTCGAAGACTATCTCGATGCGCTGCACTGGGGGAAAACGATCGGCGGCCTCAAGGCCCTGATCGCGCGCGCCGACGCCAACACCAAGGTGCTGGCCGACTGGAAGGCGAAGACGCCGTGGATCGATTTCCTGGCGAAAGATCCGGCGATCCGGTCCAACACCTCGGTGTGCATGAAGGTGATCGATCCCGCGATCACGTCGCTCTCCGCCGACGCGCAGGCGGATTTCTCCAAGAAGCTGGTCGCGCTCGTGGAGAAGGAAGGCGCCGGTTACGATTTCGCGCATTACCGCGATGCACCGGCGGGCTTGCGGATCTGGTGCGGCGCCACCGTGGAAGCCAGGGACGTCGCGCTGCTGACGCAGTGGATCGACTGGGCTTTTGCCGAGATGAAGTCGTCGCTCGCGAAAGCGGCGTAAGTAGCGTCATCTCATCATCGTCATGGCCGGGCTTGACCCGGCCATCCATCTAAAAAAGATGGACCCGCGGGTCTCTAGTGCGAAGACGTGCTTCGCACTTTCGCCCGCGGGTGACGATCTCAAATTAATTCGTCCATCAACGGATCGCTCCCATGTCCAAACCCAAAGTTCTCATTTCCGACGCGCTTTCACCCGCCGCCGTGCAGATCTTCAAGGATCGCGGCATCGAGGTCGACTTCCAGCCCAATCTCGGCAAGGACAAGGACAAGCTCGCCGAGATCATCGGCGATTATGACGGGCTTGCGATCCGCTCCGCCACCAAGGCGACCGCGAAAATCCTGGAGAAGGCGAAGAAGCTGAAGGTGATCGGTCGCGCCGGCATCGGCGTCGACAATGTCGAGATTCCGGCCGCCACCGCCAGGGGCATCATCGTGATGAACACGCCGTTCGGCAATTCGATCACGACCGCCGAACATGCCATCACCCTGATGCTGGCGCTGGCGCGCGAAATTCCGCAGGCCGACGCCTCGACGCAGGCCGGCAAGTGGGAGAAGAACCGCTTCATGGGCGTCGAGATCACCGCCAAGACGCTGGGCGTGGTCGGCTGCGGCAATATCGGCTCGATCGTCGCCGACCGCGCGCTCGGCCTGCGCATGAAGGTGATCGCGTTCGATCCGTTCCTGTCGCCCGAGCGCGCCAAGGATATCGGCGTGGAGAAGGTCGAGCTCGACGACCTGCTCAAGCGCGCCGATTTCATCACGCTGCACACGCCGCTGACCGAGAAGACCAAAAACATCATCGACGCCGCGGCGCTGGCGAAAATGAAGCCGGGCGTGCGCATCGTCAACTGCGCCCGCGGCGGACTGGTCGACGAGCAGGCGCTGGTCGATGCGCTGAACTCGAAGCATGTCGCCGGCGCTGCCTTCGACGTGTTCGTCGAGGAGCCGGCGACCAAGAACGTGCTGTTCGGCCATCCCAACGTGATCTGCACGCCGCATCTCGGCGCTGCCACCACCGAAGCGCAGGAGAACGTCGCACTTCAGGTCGCCGAGCAGATGTCTGACTATCTTCTGACCGGCGCGATCTCCAACGCCGTGAACTTCCCCTCGATCACGGCCGAAGAGGCGCCGAAGCTGAAGCCGTTCATTGCACTGGCCGAAAAGCTCGGCTCGTTCGCCGGCCAGCTCACCGAAACCGGAATCCTGAAAGTCCAGATCACCTATGAGGGCCATGTCGCCGAGATGAAGATCAAGGCGATCACCTCGGCGGTACTGTCGGGCCTGCTGCGGCCGATGCTGGGCGAGGTCAACGTGGTCTCGGCGCCGGTCGTCGCCAAGGAGCGCGGCATGGTGGTGGACGAGATCGTCCGCGCCGCGCAGAGCGACTATGAAAGCCTGATCACGGTCGCCGTCACGACCGAGCGGCAGGAACGGGCGGTGTCCGGCACCGTCTATCACGACGGCAAGCCGCGGCTGGTCGACATCAAGGGCATCCGTGTCGATGCCGAGTTCGGCAAGTCGATGATCTATGTCACCAATGAGGACAAACCGGGATTCATCGGCGCGTTCGCGAGCCTGCTCGGCGATGCCAAGATCAACATCGCGACCTTCCATCTCGGCCGGCACAAGCAGGGCGGTGACGCCATCGCGTTGGTCGAAATCGACGGCGCGGTACCCGCCGACGTGCTTGCCAAGGTGCAGGGACTGCCGCAGGTCAAGCAGGCCAAGGCTTTAGTATTCTAGAGCCGCTGGTGTTTTAAGACGCGGCGAATTCACCCTCCAGGGGAGGGCGAATTACTTCCCGCCGCCGACGGTTTTGTCGACCGCGTCATTCCGCGCCGCCGGCGCCCCCGCGCTGCCTTGGCGGCGCCTTACGGTTACCTCAATCGAACCAGTTCCTAGATCGCAACGTCTCATCACAGGTGGTGGTGCGACTTTTACGCGTCCGGCGCCACCGGAGCGGCCAGAGATTTGCGGGAGGGAATTGATGCGAACGATTGCGAACAGTCTTGTCACGACCAGTCTGGTCGTTGTGGCCGCCTTGGCCGCCGGTCCGGTGTGGGCGGCCGATGTCGACGCCAGCTCGGCGGTCGATGCCGTCACAGTCTATCCCGATGGCGCCAGCGTCACACGGCTCATCACGCTCGATCTTCCGTCCGGCGACAACACGCTGGTCGCAAAAGATTTTCCGCTGACGCTGGATCCGTCCTCGCTGCGCGTCGAGGGCGAGGCGGGTGCAAAGCTCACGATCGGCGCCATCGACACCAGGCCGCCGCGCGCGGCGCCGCCGGTCAATCTGCCGGAACTCGACAAGCGCATCGAAGCGCTGAAGGACGAGCGCGCCAATCTCGATGGTGCGATCAATGCCGCCACCGCGCGCCGCAAGTTTGCCGAGCGATTTGCTGAAACCTCGCCGGCAGGGCTCGGCGAGAAGGGCGAGGCGCGTCCGATCGCCGAATGGCGCGCGGCTTTTGCCGCGGTCGCCGACGAAGTCGCAAGCGCCGACAGCGCGATCCGCGACGCCGAGCGCAAGCAGCGCGACATCGACCGCGACATCGCGCGGCTGGAATCCGATCGCGCGCAGAAACCGCCGCGCAAGCTCGAGGTCCGGATCGATCTTGCGACTGCTGCTGCGACCAGGGCGACGCTGCGGGTGACCTACACCGTGCGCAATGCGCGCTGGGCGCCGCTGTACGACGCAAGGCTCGACACCGGCGCGAAGGACCGCAAGCCCGCGCTCGAACTGGTGCGGCGCGCCGAAATCACCCAGAGCACCGGCGAGGACTGGTCGAATGTCGCGCTCGCCGTTTCCACCGTCCGGACCGCACGCGGCGGCAGCGCGCCCGAGCTGAATTCGCTGATCGTGCAATATCCGCAACCGCCGCGGCCGATGGGTGCGGTGAGCTCGCTCTCGGATGCAAAACTTCGCGCGATGCCGGCGCCGATGCCGGAGTCGGCGGCGCCCGAGCAAGGCGGGAAACGAGCCGACGAGCAGCAGGCGGTGGCTGAAGTCGGCGGCTTCCAGGTGATGTTCAAAATTTCGGGCCGCGTCAGCGTCGGCGCCAGCGAGGGCGCCAAGAGCCTGCTTGTGTCGACCGCGACCATTGCGCCCGAACTCGCGGTCCGCGCGGTGCCGGTCACGGATCCCACCGCGTTTCTCGAGGCAAGTTTCAAGCAAGGCGAGGACGCGCCGCTGCTGCCGGGCCGGATTGCGATCTATCGCGACGGCGTATTCGTCGGCCGCGGCCAGATGGCGGGTGCCGGCAAGGACGAAACCGTGCGGCTCGGCTTCGGCGCCGACGACAAGGTCAAGATCGAACGCTCTGTCGTCAGGCGCAACGAGGGTTCGGCAGGCCTGATCGTGACGACGTCGAAGACCGACGAACGTTCGTTCAAGACCAGCGTGCGCAACGGCCATGATTTCCCGATCAAAATTGCGATCGAGGATCAGTTGCCGGTCAGCGAGAACGAGGACATCGTGGTCGAGATGCTGCCGGCGACGACGGCGCCGACCGCGACCAATCTGCGCGACAAACGCGGCGTGCTCGAATGGGCGTTCGAGGCCAAGCCGGGCGAGGTCAGGGATATCGCATTCGCTTGGCGCGTGCGCTGGCCCAAGGACAAGGCCGTGATCATGGCCCCGGCCGGCTGAAGCGGCCAGTGCGGGATCGCGGTCAGGCCGCTAGAGCGTAATGGCGTTCGGGTCACCTCGCCCCGCTTGCGGGGAGAGGTCGGATTGCCTCGGCGATGCGAAGCATCGTCCGGTGCAATCCGGGTGAGGGGGACTCTCCACACACTTAACTTGCGGAGAGTCCCCCTCACCCCGACCCTCTCCCCGCAAGCGGGGCGAGGGAGAAGTGGACCGCGCCGCTTCAAGTGAAACGCATCACGCCCTAGCTGTTCGGACCGCGATCCATGCTGACGGGCTGCCAGCGTCGAAGCGAGGTGTTTTGCAGCACCGACGGGTTGACGCAGCTTACCGGCCACATGCCTGACAGTACCAGTGACAATTCGTAGCCCACGCGGCGCTTGCGCGCCTCGTCGAAACGCGCCGAGGCCGAGGCGACATGGGCGGTCAGCGTCACGTTTTCCATGGAAAGCATCGGATTGTTGTGCGACGGCGGCTCCGTCTCCAGCACGTCGAGCGCGGCGTGCGCGATCCAGCCTTCCTGCAAGGCCTTGATCAGCGCCTCCTCGTCCACGGTGGCGCCGCGGCCGGTATTGATGAAGATGGCGCTCTTCTTCATTTGCCGAAAATGCTTTTCGCCGAGCATGTGATGCACCTCCGGCCGCGCCGGCGCATGCATCGACAGGAAATCGGACTGCGACAGCACCTCCGACAGGGTCGCCGGGATCACGCCATGGTCTGAAATCAGCGTCTCCTGGATGAAGGGATCGTAGGCCATCATGCGAAGCCCGAACGGTGCGGCGCGTTTGGCGACCGCGCGTGCGACCCGGCCGAACGAGATGAAGCCGAGCGTTTGTCCCATCAGCCGCGGGATCTTCAGCAGCGCCGGGCGGCCCTCGGACCACCGGCCGGTGCGGACCATCTTGTCCTGCTCAACGAGGCGGCGGAAGCCGGAGAGCAGCAGCATCATGGCGTGGTCGGCGACTTCCTCAATGAAAGTATCGGGGATGTTGGTGACGGGGATGCCGCGCGCGGTGGCGGCCTTGACGTCGACGCTGTCGACGCCGACGCTGCCGAGCGTGATGACCTTGCAGTTTTCCAGAGCGTCGATGACGGTTTTCGTGATCCGCATGCCCTTGGCGTAGATCGCGTCGGCGGTTTTGGCCGCGGCGATGAACTCGGCCTCGTTGGCCGGCGCCTCGACGATCTCGGCGCCGATCGGGTCGAGCGCCTCCTTTTCATAGCCGTAGCCGCCACCGGCGACCGTGAAGCTCGCGCCTTTCGGCGTCACCACCCTGAATTTCGACATTTCCTGCTCCCGATTTGATGTTTCGGTGTTGGTTGGTGCAGCAGTTCGCCGCCGCCCTCATCTTATTACGCGACCTCACCGGCTTTCTCTACAATCGCCGGTTGCTTGAAGCCATGATTGTTTTTCCTCGTCCGGACTTCTACTGAGATCGATCGTAAGGAAGCGCTAAAGGGTCTCACGATAGCGTGAGGTGAATCAATCCACCAATCGCATCGCGCGCGCCAATTCCCGGAGACCCCCCGTGAAGCTGACCAACCTCAAGATCACCCCCAAACTCGGCATTTTGGTGGGTGTGACGCTGCTCGGCCTCTGCATTGCAGGCGCGCTCGCAGGCTATTTGATGCAGCGGGAGATGCTGAACGCGCGCATCGACCAGACCAGGTCGATGGTCGAAATGGTCCGCAACCTGGGCACAAGCTACAAGAAGCAGGTCGATGCCGGCCAGATGACCAAGGAAGCCGCGATCGCCGAATTCAGCAAGCGCGCCAACGCGATGACCTACGACAACGGTGCCGGCTACATTTTTGGCACGTCCTATGACGGCATCACCATGATGGCGCCCGATCCCAAGCAGGTTGGGACCAACCGCATGGACGTCGTGATCAATGGCCGGATGCTCTCGCGCGAGTTGATGGAAGGCGTCAAGGCCAGGGGCGAAATCCTCCTGCCCTATGAATATGTGAAACCCGGCCAGGAAAAGCCGATCCGCAAGATCGGCTATGCCGTCGCCGTCCCCGGCCTGGACATGTATCTCGGCACCGGCGCCTATCTCGACGATCTCGATGCCAAGCTGGCGCCGATCGCGTGGCTGCTCGGCCTCGCCATTCTCGGCATCGCCTTGATCTCCGGCAGCATTGCCTGGGTGATCGGCCGCAGCATCTCAAGGCCGCTCGGTATGCTCGGCGGCCGCATGCAGGCGCTGGTCGACGGCAAACTGGACGGCGAGATTCCCGGCCTCGGCCGCGGCGACGAGGTCGGCGCGATGGCGGCGACGGTTCAGATCTTCAAGGACAACGCGCTGCGGATCCGCGGGCTCGAGGAGACCGAGGCGGCAACGCAGGCGCGCGCTGCCGCCGAGCGCCGCACCGCGATGGAGAATATCGCTGGCGATTTCGAGCGCAGCGTCAACGGCATCGTCCGCTCGGTGTCGACCGCGGCGGCGGGCATGCAGACCACCGCACAGTCGATGACGGCGACCGCCAGCGACGCCAGCGCGCGCGCCGCGACCGTCGGCGCGGCCTCCGAGAGTTCGTCGAACAATGTCGGAACGGTCGCGGCCGCAGCCGAAGAGCTTTCGAGTTCGGTGACCGAGATTTCCCGGCAGGTGGCGCGCTCGAGCGAGATCGCCAGCAAGGCGGTCGGCGATGCCGAACGCACCAATGCCACCGTTGGCGCCCTGTCCACCGGCGCCGAGAAGATCGGCGAGGTGGTCAAGCTGATCCACTCGATCGCCGCCCAAACCAACCTGCTGGCGCTCAATGCCACCATCGAAGCGGCGCGCGCCGGCGAATCCGGCCGCGGCTTTGCGGTCGTGGCCTCCGAAGTGAAGGCGCTGGCCAACCAGACCGCGAAAGCGACCGAGGAGATTTCGGCGCAGGTGGCGGCGATGCAGGCTTCCACCAGCGAGGCGGTGGCCTCGATCGGCGGCATCACCGAGACCATCGCGCAGATGAGCGAGATCACCGTCAGCATCTCGACCGCGATCGACCAGCAGGGCGACGCCACCCGCGAGATCGCGCGCAATATCCAGTCGGTCGCGGCAGGGTCCAGCGAGATCAGCGCGCACATCGGCGGCGTCACGTCGGCGGCGTCCGCCACCGGCAAGGCGGCAACCGAAGTGCTCTCGAATGCCCGCGAACTCGACAACCAGTCCGGCAAGCTGCGCAACGCGGTCGACGAATTCCTGGTCAAGGTCCGCGCGGCGTAACGTGCCTGTGTAGGGTGGGTAGAGCGCAGCGAAACCCGCCATATTGAAGGTGATGGGTTTCGCTGCGCTCTACCCATCCTACGAAACTGCGCGTCCGAGACCCATCAATCGATCCGCACCTTCGCCGAACCTTGTCTTGACGCGATCACGACGCCGGCCAGCACCAGCGCATAGCCGAACAGGTGAAACAGCCGTGGCTGTTCGCCGAGCAGCAGGATCGCCATCGCCGAACCGAACACCGGCACCAGATGGAAGAACGGCGCGGCGCGGTTCGGGCCGATCAGGGCTATGCCGCGGTTGAAGAACAGATAGGCCAGCGTCGAGGGAAAGATCAGCACATAGGCCAGCGTCGCCAGCGTCAGGAAATCGAATTTCAGCACCGCCAAGGTCGAATATTCCCAGACCGCAAACGGCAGCAGCATCAGCGCACCGCAAAAGGTGGTGAAGGAAATCAGTGATAGCTGATGCGTCACCGGCCGGCGCGGCATCAGCGCCGAATAGAGCGCGAACGACACCAGCGAGGCGCCGAACATCACATCTCCCTTGTTGAAGGCGATGCCGGCGAGCGCACCAAAATCGCCGCGCAGGAGGATGGTCAACACGCCGGCAAGCGAGATCGCGATGCCGGCGAGCTGGGCGCCGGTCAGCCGCACGCCGAACAGGATCAGCGACCACAGCGCCACGAACAGCGGACCCGACGACTGGATCAGAAGCGCGTTCAGCGCCTGGGTGTATTGCATGGCCCAGTAGGAAATCGCATTGTTGAAGGCAAAACCGATCGCCGACAGGAGCAGCATCAGCGGCAGATGGGCGCGCAGAACCGGCCAGTCGCGCTTGAGGTGCGGCCAGGCGAACGGCAGCAGGATCAGGAAGACGCCGAACCAGCGGATCGTGGTCAGCGTGATCGGCGGCAAATGGTCGCCGACATGGCGCGCCAGTACGATATTGCCGGCCCAGAACAGCGAAGTCAGGCTGAGCAGCAGATAGGGCTGGTTGTTGAGCCACCGGATCGGATCGCGGACGGGTGGCGTGGGTGCGGGATTGCTCATTGTCTTGCGCCGAGTTGTGCCGGATTTTTGTCGCGAGACAAGTCCCGCACATGCAATGCTACAATGTGCTGAATTCGCGAATGCTGTCAGGAGCGCGTCATGGGCGTGGATCTGTTGAATATCAAGGGGCTGAAGGAGCTCGAGCATCAAGGGCAGGTCGTGATGATGAACCTGATGCGGTTTCACGCGCGCTCGCTCGACGGCGACGGCTCGGGCTGGGACGCCTATTTGCGTTACAGCGCGCTGACCGTGCCGATGATCAAGGCGCGCGGCGGCACGCTGTTGTGGACCGGCGACGCCAAGGCGGTCGCACTCGGCGAGCAGGACGGCAATCAATGGGATTATGTCGCGCTGGTGTATTACCCGACCGTCGCTGACTTCATCGACATGATGACGTCTTCGGATTACGAAAACCGCTGCGACCCGCATCGCCGCAACGGTTGCGCCGAACACGTGATCATCGCGACGGCGGAGGCGTACAGCAAGTTCAAGATTGGGTAGGGTGATGACATACGCAGATCGCTTCACCTCTCCCCGCTTGCGGGGAGAGGTCGGATCGCCTTGGCGATCCGGGTGAGGGGGTACAGGTCCACAAATCGGCACCAACATTCGCGGAGAGAGCCCCTCACCCCAACCCTCTCCCCGCAAGGGCGGGGCGAGGGAGGTCAGCGCGCCAGCGGCTGCAGTGCCGCACGGCAGGCCGACTGCACGAGATGGCAGACGTCGTCCACCGAGCGGCCGGGGCTCAGCATCGCGAACATGGCGTAGCTCGTCAGCGCAAAGATCGTGTCGACGGCATCCTGTCGCGCGCGGCGCGATGCGGCTTTTCCGGCGATGCGGTCGACAAGGACCCGGACGCCCCTTCGCCGCCGCTCGTTGCGGTCGATCAGCGCAGCGGCGAATTCGGGATCGGTCGCCATGGCTTCATGGAGCCGGCCGACGGCAGGATCCCTGTTCCAGAAGGCGCAGAAGATTTCGACCAGGCGGTCGAGCGCCGCATGCGGGTCAGCGATCGCCATCGCGTCGGCAATCCCTTCAAGACCGCCCTGGCGCGCGATGTCGTCGAACACGGCTTCCAGCAATCCCCGCCGCGATCCGAACTGATTGTAGACCGTCAGCCGCGTCACGCCGGCCGCCTTCGCCACATTGTCCAGCGAGAAGCTCGAAATGCTCGCATCCTCGCGCAGCGTCCTGGCCGCCGCCTCGATGACGCGGTCGCGCTTTTCCGCCGCGGCCGCGGTCCGAACGGAACTCACATAGGCGCGTCGTCGCATCCGCCATCCTTTTGACTAATTAAATATACATTGTGTATATCTAATTACAACGACCATTTCGAAAGCGGTGTCATGCAGATCGTACTCATCATAGCCTTGTCCCTTCACGTGTTGTCATCGGTGTTCTGGGCGGGATCGAGCTTTACGCTGGCGCGAACCGGCGGTGTCGGCGGCGAGCAGCTGTTCCGGCCACAAATGGGGGCGGCGGTGATCGCGGTCCTGACCGGTGGCTATCTCGGCCATCTGGTACATGAGGGCTCGTTTGGCACGGCCGAGCAAATCCTTGCGATCGGCGCCGTCGCCGCGCTGGTCGCTGCCGGTGTGCAAGGCTTGATCGCCGGTCGCGCGATCAGAAGCCTGCGCAGTGGGACCGCCGGCGAGGCCGCCGCACGCTCACGCATCGCGACGGCCCAGCGCCTCGCCGCCGCGCTGCTCGCGGTGACCGCCATCTGCATGGGAGCGGCGCGCTATGCGTGAGGGCGATGCGATTTGGATTACCCTCGATTGAACGATAGCGCGAAGCTCGATCACCTCGCCCCGCTTGCGGGGAGAGGTCGAAATTCAAGCGCAGCTTGAATTTCGGGTGAGGGGGACTCTCGACCAGCGAGCCCGTCGAGAGTCCCCCTCATCCCGACCTTCTCCCCGCAAGCGGGGAGAAGGAGAAGAGTCTAAAACTTCCGCACCAGATCCGGCGTGATCTCGCCGATGCTGCGAATGCCGAGCAGCGCCAGGTCGCGGTCGATCTCGGCGTGGAGTAGGTTGATGGCGCGCTGCACGCCTGCTTCGCCGCCGGCGATCGCCGCATAGAGGAACGGCCGGCCGACCCAGACGAAATCGGCGCCGAGCGCCAGCGCCTTGATCACGTCGGTGCCGCGGCGGATGCCGCCGTCGAGCATCACCGTCATGCCGTTGGCAAGCGCGGCGATCTCCGGCAGGGTGCGCAACGCTGACATCGCGTAGTCGAGCTGGCGGCCGCCATGGTTGGAGACCATCACGCCGTCGACGCCGCTCTCGCGCGCGATGCGCGCGTCCGCGGGCGAGACAATGCCCTTGACCACGAGCTTGCCGTTCCAGCGCTTGCGGATCAGTTCGACATGCTTCCAGGCAAGCTGGTCGCGGTGGCCGATATTGCGCATCAGGTTTTTCGACAGCACCGGCGGGCCGCGCTTGGCGTCCATGTTCTCGAAATGCGGCATGCCGTGATTGATCACCGTGCGCGCCCAGGTGCCGAACAGCCAATGCGGGTGCGTGACCGTATCCCAGGCCACCTGCGGCGTGATCGCGAGCGGCACCTGAAAGCCGTTGCGGATGTTGTTCTCGCGGTTCGGCGGCACCGGCACGTCGGCGGTGACGACGAAGGTGTCGTAGCCGGCCGCGGCAACGCGATCGACCAGCGGTTCGATGCGTGCGGGCAGGCCCGCCAGATAGGCCTGATACCACGCGGCCGGATTTTCGCGGCGCACATCCTCGAGCGTAATCAGCGAGGAGGCGCTCAGGATCATCGGCAAACTGGTTGCGGCCGCTGCGCGCGTCAGCACGATATCGCCGCGATAGGCGCACAGCGCCGACGAGCCCATTGGCGGAATGCCGAACGGCGAGGCGTAGGTCTTGCCGAACAGGGTCGTGGTCTGGTCGCGGCCGGAGACGTCGTTGAGCACGCGCGGCACGAAGCCATATTCGTCGAAGGCTTTTCGATTGTCGCGCATCGCAGCATCGGTCTCGGCGCCGCCCGAGATGTAGCCGTACAGGAATTTCGGCAGTCGCCGCCGCGCCGTCGCCTCGAAATCGTCGAGCGAAAGGTAGCGCTTCAGGGCGCGCGGAACCGCGCTCCTGGCGCGATTCACGATAGCCGGCGGATCGGATGTCACATTGGCTTTGTCGAGGGTTTTGTCGAGCACGTCGGGCGCTTTCGTTATTTTTGCTTGTCGGTAGCGCGCACGTTAGCGTCTGCCGCCGCGGCCGCCAAGTTTCTGGTCGGCCTTGTTGATGGACTGGCTGATGTCGCCGAGCATCTTGCGGGTGTCGGCCATCAGGGCGCCGGACTTCTTGTCAAAACTCTCGATCAATTCGCGCAGCGAAATCACGGTCGGAAGCAGTTCGCCGCCATATTTGTCGCTGCCGAGATTCTTCAGGAAAGCTTCTGTCTTGGTCATGCCTGAGTCCGCCGCATCGACGCCGGATAGGGCGGCGTCGATGATGTCGGTGATTGTTTGACCGTTGCTCGAAAGCTGCGCGGTGAACGACTCGAAATTCTGCAGTGTATCCTTCACCGCGACTTCGTTATCGGCGATCACCTTGTCGATGTTGCGCAGCACCACGCGGATCTTCTCCTGCATGCCCATCGTGCCTTCCGGATCGGCGGTCAATTCGGGGATGCCGTCCGGGCCCGCCGGCGGCGGCGGCGCGTCGGCCGAGCCGCCGGTGAATGAAATCGCGGCGATGCCGGTGAGCCCCTGGAATTCGAGGCCTACCTGGGTATCCCGGTGGATCGGCGTATTGCTGTCGATCCGCGTCATCGCGATCACGCGGTGATGATCGAGCTTGAGCGACACCACTTCACCGACGCGGACGCCGGCGAAATTCACGCTGCTGCCCTTGCGAACGCCGGACGCCGAGCCTTCGAAGATCACCCGAAACGGCGTTTCGCCCTTGAGGCCGGCGTATTTCCGATAGCCGAGCCAGCCGCTGAGCGAGCCGGCGATCAACGCCAGCGTCAGGGTTCCGATCATCAGATTGCTGGCGCGCGCCATCTCGAGACCTTTGCGAAGCGGGGTCAAGAGATAGCGGATTTGCCGCCATGAGTCACCGCGAAGCAGCCGGCCGATCAGACGGTTTTGGGCTTCCGCGACGCCGCGAAGACGCCCGTCAGCACCAGCGCGAAGCCGATGAAATGGAAGGCCTGCGGATGCTCGCCGAGGAAGACGATCGACATCACGGTTCCGAACACCGGCACCACGTGAAAGAACGGCGCGGCGCGGTTGGCGCCGATCAGGTGCACGCCGCGATTGAAGCAGAGATAGGCCAGCGTCGAGGGAAACAGCGCGACATAGGCCAGCGTCAGCAGGTTAGCGGTATCGATCTGCATCACCGGGCGCGCGTATAGTTCCCAGATGAACAGCGGGATCAGGCACGCCGCGCCGCAGCCGAAGGTGAAGCCGACGAACGACAGCCCATGGATCTGCGGGCGCTTCAGCGTCAGCACCGAATAGAGCGCGAAGATCGCCAGCGCCACGGTGAAGATCAGGTCGCCCTTGTTGAACGCGATGTTCGACAGCGTGGTCAGGTCGCCATGCAGCAGGATCACCAGCACGCCAGCCAGCGACAGCAGAACGCCGCAGGCCTGCGCCAGCGTCAGCCGTATGCCGAGCAGGATCAGCGACCATAGGGCTACGATCAGCGGTGCGGCGGACTGCAGCAGCAGTGTGTTCAGCGCCTGGGTGTGCTCGAGCGCCCAATATTGCAGGGTATTGAAGGCGGCGACCCCGGTGAGGGAGAGCACGATCATGGTGCCGAGACGGCCGCGGATCGCGGCCCAGTCGCGCACCAGATGCTTCCAGGCAAAGGGAAGAATCAGCAGAAACGCCAGCGACCAGCGCAGGAACGACAGCGTTACCGGGGGAATATGTCCTGCGGCAAGGCGGCCGACGATGGCGTTGCCGGCCCAGCACATCGCGGTGATGCAAAGCAGCAGATAAGGCTGGTTGGCGATCCAGCTTCCGGCAGCACTGCGCGAGGCGGGTTCGATGGCAGACATTCGCGAAAGGCCCGGTTCATGACGCCGCGGCCCGCCCGGCACAGACGCCAAGCCGGAAGGTTCGCCCGGCCTGCGTCACAGACACGGATTTTCGCCATTCATCAATGGCGGAGATGCATCGCGACTATGCGCGAAGCCCGATCCAGCCTGAAACCGCAGCGCTAGCCCGCATCTCCGGGGCTGCGCCCCGCGCATGTCGCAAGCTGCTCGGCGAGATAGACCAGCATCCGCTGGGCACGAGGATCGCGCAGTTCGCAGAACGCCCGCAGCAACCGCAATTCGAGGAGCGATTGCTGCGATCCCCAACTCTCGGCCGATGAGGGCGCGGCTTTTTCCAGGCGGGCCGGGAGGCCAAGCGCGGCGGCGACCTCGGCCAGCCGGCCGGCGTCGGGCCCGGCCGGTCTGTCGCCGTTCTTCGCCGGCGACTGAAACGCCGCGTCGAGCAATTCGGCAAGATCGGCTTGCGAAAGCCCGATCTCGCGCAATCGCGCTCTTATCAACCGGTCGGTTTGCGCATCGGTCGGGTTGTCCGTCATCGACGCGTTCCGCGCATCGTTTCAAACGATCGCATGCCAATCACCCGTCTAACCTCCCTCTATTGTTGCCAGAAATGGCACGATTTCGCAATCATAGGACGTAAATCGCCTGGAACCCAACCTGTAAATGTTCCACCGGCACGCTCGGCTCACAGGTCGATGATCCCGAGCGCGATGCTTTTGGCGACCCCGTGCGTCTTGTTCGACGCATCGAGCTTGCGCAGCGCCTGCTTGATGAAGCCTTCGACGGTCTCCGGCGAAATCCCGAGGATCTGCGCGGTATCGGCAACCGTCTTGCCGCGCGCGGCCCAGGCCATCACTTCCTTCTCGCGCGCCGTGAGCTGGATCGCCGCCGCCTCGTCGGACGGCCGCAAAATGGTCGGCGCGTTGCGCTGATCGCGGTTGACGATATCCATCGCCCGCTGCACCCAGTAGATCATCAGCAAATGCAGCTCATTGCGGTGGCAGGTGAACAGTTTTTGAAACCAGCGTGGCTCGTCTTCCCAGAAGAACACGGTCGAGCTGGAGTGGATGGCGCCGAGCCGGTCGCGATAGTGAAACGGCACCACGAAGCCTTCCTTGAAGCCATGGTCTCGGGCTGCGTCCATCATCTTCACTTCGGGAGGCCGTTTCCTTCCCTGGCGTTCCGGGAGTTTCAGGCTGCCCCAGTGAAACGGCGTGTTGGTTCGGCGCACCCGCGCCAAAGCGGGATCGGTGTGCACGAAATCGTTCTGGATGTAGGCGCGTTCCCAGGCCGGCGGATAGGTGCCGGTGTAGTAGGGCAGATCGAGTTCGGGCCGGCCTGCATCGATGAAGGCGAAGCCCGAAAATCCGTAGTCCTGAATAATGCGATGCAGCGACACGCGGAGTTCGTCCATCGTATCCGATGACTCGATAGCGGAGATCGCTTCTTCCAGAACCATTTTACTAAAACCCCCGGTTTTAGGGGGTATCACAATTTCCAGTTTCTGTTCCAGATGATCCCGTCATCTGGAGACATGGCATGCCGCACCCATTCGATCGGTACCATGCTTTATTCACCACCGAAGAGCTTGACCCTGCCCATGTGCAGGCGATGCTCCGGCTCCGCAAGCGCCTGTTCGTCGACCATTGCGGCTGGATGCTCTCGACCATCGGCGAGGTCGAGCGCGACCAGTTCGATGCCTGGTACACCGAACACTGCCTGCTGTTTTTCGGATCGGACCTCGTCGGCGGCTTCCGCGCAATCCGGACCGATTACCCCTATCTGACCCAGTCGGTGTTTCCCCAGCTCGCGGTGCGGCGCTTTCCGAACCGGCGAAACGTCTGGGAAATCAGCCGGTTCGGCGTCCTGCCGGCCGCCGCCCAAGCATGGTCGGCGCGGCTCAATTACGCGCTGATGTTCCGCTTTGCGGAACTGCGCGGCGCCGAGGCTTTGGTCGCGATGGCCGATCTCAGCTACGAGCGTTTCCTACAGCGGATGAACATCCGCACTCGACGCTTCGGCCCCCCGCAAGTGATCGGCGCCGACAGCCGGGGCCGCTCGCTGACCGCGGTCGCCGGCGAAATCCCGGTCAACCAAGGCGACAATCCGGGCCTTGGCAAATTTCTCGATCTTGGACGGCAACTGGAGATAACCGATGCCACACATGTTCTCGGACGTTCGAGCATTTCGGCGTGACCCGCTGCAGTTTCTGCTGGAGCGCGGCAACGCCGCGCCGCTGGGGCTCGAGCCACTGCATCTCGGCCCAAGCCCGGTCCTTTTGGTCAACGATCCCGATCTGATCCGGCCGATCCTGAAGGCGCCGGAGACCGAGGTCGGCAAAGGCCGGCTGATCAAGAAGCTGACGCCCGTGCTCGGCGAGAGTTCGCTGATGCTGCATGGTGAGGAGCACAAGCGGCGGCGGTCGGTGCTGCAAAAGCACATGGCCAAGGGCGCCGTCGAAAAATATCTGCCGCAGATGTGCGCTGAGATCCGCGCCGTCGGCGCCAGGATCGCTCGTCTCGGATCGTTCGATCCGCATCGCTTCACGGCAACGCTGGCGCTGCGGACGATCTGTATCGCCGTGTTCGGCGCGCAGGTGATTTCCTCCGGCGACGAAGAGGCGCTGGTGCAGGCGGTCGGAACGATCGAGGACGATCTCGCCGACGAGATGTTCCGCGTGCTGCCGATTGGTCCGCTGGCCTGGTATCGTCGCAACAAGAACCGGGTCTGCGCCAAGCTTGCGATGTCGACCGTGGTCCAGCGTCTGCGCGCCAGCGCCGGTTCGACCAGCGCGCTCAGGGATCTCGAGGCGCTCGGCTTGAGCGACCGGGATCTCCACGACGAGATACTGACGCTGCTGCTGGCTGGCCACCACACCACCGGATCGACCGCGGCCTGGCTATTGTACCACATGGCCGCGGAGCCGGCCCTGATGGACGAGGTCGCCGACGAGGCGGCGGAGTGCCTCGGCGACAATGGCGAGCTGCGCGTCGAGGCGGTCAGGCGCGCCGACGTCAGCGCCACGCTGGTGAAAGAAGTGTGCCGGCTTTATCCGAGCGCCTGGTGGTTCTCGCGCGAGGTCATGGCGCCGGTCTCGTTCGGCGGGCGCGATCTCAAGGTCGGCACCTCGCTGCTGATCTGCCCGTGGCAATTGCAGCGCGATCCCAGGCATTGGGAGCAGCCCGATCGCTTCCTGATGACGCGGCGCTACACCACCGATGCCTATGTGCCGTTCGGCGCCGGCCCGCGCGCCTGCGCGGGTATGGGAGTTGCGATGCTGGAGCTGCAATTGCTCGCGCTGGAAATGGCCGCGGCCTATGGCTTCACCGGCGTT
The DNA here is from genome assembly GCF_031202265.1 of Bradyrhizobium sp. Ash2021. Lineage (NCBI taxonomy): Bacteria > Pseudomonadati > Pseudomonadota > Alphaproteobacteria > Hyphomicrobiales > Nitrobacteraceae > Bradyrhizobium > Bradyrhizobium sp. Ash2021. The sequence goes on from NZ_CP100604.1 coordinate 2,246,492, forward strand.
TCGCCGAACCCGGCGCCGTGGCCGAAAGCCTCGGTGACGCTGGTGCCGCCGCCGATGAACATCGCGATCGAATTGCGGCAGGCGCGGCGGCGCAACAGCGCGCTGTTCGAGGCCGGCGTGGAGCTGCCCTACGTTCCGCCGGTCGGCGTCGTTCCCGCCGATGCGCTCCAATGAACACAGCAACCGGGATGGCCAAGATGAAAGCAAGACACATGGACGAAGTGAGTGCCCGCAGTCTGCGTGGAGTCATTGCGGTACTGGTGGAGCAGCGCGGCATCGTCATTGCCACGGGCGCTTCGTTTGCCGCGCATCTGATCGATCTGGCGATCATGCAGCTTCGCCTGACGATCAACGACATCTCCGAGGAGGAATTGTCCGGGCTCGCCGATTTCGTCAGCGTTGGCCTCGCCAGCGAAGACAAACCGAATTGAGCAACGGACGTCAGGCGCTGACACTCACGCCGTCAGCGCCTGCACAATCGCGCCCGCCGCCTTCGCCGCGTCGCTAGGGTCGAGTTCGATCTGCAGGCCGCGCTGGCCGCCATTGACGAACACTGTGGCGTGGCCGAGCGCGGCCTGCTCGATCGCGACCGGTACGCGTTTCTTCTGGCCGAACGGACTGATGCCGCCGACATGGTAGCCGGTGAGCCGTTCGGCGTCGTCCGGGCGCATCATCTTCGCGGCCTTGGCCCCGAACGCTAAGGCCAGTTTCTTCATGCTGACTTCGCAGTCCGACGGCACCACGACGCAGACGGGTTTACCGTCGACCTCGGCCATCAACGTCTTGAGCATCCGATACGGCTCGACACCGAGCGCCTCGGCGGCCTGCAGGCCGATGCGGTCAGCGTCGGAATCGTAAGCGTAGGTGTGCAGCCTGAATTTGACACCGAGCTTTTCCAGCGCCTGTGTCGCACGCGTCGTTTTGGACATCCGGGGGATCGCTCCGTGTTCGCGCCCTGCCGCCGCACCGCCTTGGCGCGGCCATAAATTTTCGGGGGATATCAATGGGTTGGATACCATCCAAAGCGGCCTAAAAGCCCCCTTCTTGCTTGCCTAGATCACCCGCTTCCTTTATCCGGTTGGGCTGCCTTGCATGCGAACGGCCCCCCGGCCGTGTTTTGGCTGGGCACGCTACCGCATGATCCGGAAAGACTGAGCACTTCTTTTCCGGCGAGGTCATGTCTGAAACAACTTGAGTTGCAGGGAACACTTTCGAAATGGCCAATGTTGTCGTCGTCGGCGCCCAGTGGGGCGACGAGGGGAAGGGCAAGATCGTCGACTGGTTGTCGGAGCAGGCCGACATCGTCGTGCGCTTCCAGGGCGGCCACAATGCCGGCCATACGCTCGTCATCAATGGCGAGACCTATAAACTGGCGCTGCTGCCGTCCGGCGTGTTGCGGCCGTCCAAGCTCGCCGTGATCGGCAATGGCGTGGTGTTCGACCCGCAGGCCTTCCTCGATGAAGTCACCAAGCTGAAGGGCCAGGGCGTCGCCATCAGCCCGGATAACCTGCGGGTGGCCGAAAACGTCACGCTGATCCTGCCGCTGCATCGCGAACTCGATGCGCTCAGGGAATCCTCCAACGCCGCCACCGCGATCGGCACCACCCGCCGCGGCATTGGGCCGGCCTATGAGGACAAGGTCGGCCGCCGCGCCATCCGCCTGATGGACCTCGCCGATCTCGACACCCTGCCGCACAAGATCGACCGCCTGCTGGCGCATCACAACGCGCTGCGCCGCGGGCTCAATCTGGAAGAAATCGACGGCGGCGGCATCCTGAAGGAGCTGACCGCGCTGGCGCCGAAGCTTCTGCCCTATGCCGAAACCGTGTGGCGGCTGCTCGACCTCAAGCGCCGCGAGGGCAAACGCATCCTGTTCGAGGGCGCGCAGGGCGCGCTGCTCGACGTCGACCACGGCACCTATCCCTACGTCACCTCGTCCAACACCGTGGCGGCGCAGGCGGCGACCGGCACCGGCATGGGCCCGGGCGCGGTCGGCTATGTGCTCGGCATCTGCAAGGCCTATACGACCCGGGTCGGCCAGGGCCCGTTCCCGACCGAACTGAATAACGAGATCGGCGAGGAGATCGGCCGCCGCGGCAAGGAATTCGGCGTCAACACCGGGCGCAAGCGGCGCTGCGGCTGGTTCGACGCGGTGCTGGTGCGGCAAACGGTCCGCACCTGCGGCATCACCGGCCTGGCGCTGACCAAACTCGACATTCTGGACGGATTCGACTCCATCGAGGTCTGCACCGGCTATATGCTGGACGGCAAGGAAATCGACCATTTGCCGGCCGGCGAGGGTGCCCAGGCCCGGGTGGTGCCGGTCTACGAGACCATCGAGGGCTGGAAGGAGCCGACCGCCAACGCCCGTTCCTGGGCGGATCTGCCGGCCCAGGCCATTAAATATGTCCGGCGGGTCGAGGAACTGGTGGGCTGCCCCATCGCCCTGCTTTCCACCAGCCCCGAACGCGAAGATACTATTCTGGTTCAAAACCCGTTCGAGGCTTAACGAGTTGTTACCCATAAGTCCGCATTGTTGAGTCGTTATGGCTGATTATTACCCGCTGATCGCCCGCGCCATTGCCGGACTGGACCCCAGTGCCCCCGGCGAGAGCCGCCGTGCGCTCTACGAGCGGGCCCGCGCCGCGCTGATCGCGCAGCTGCGCGGCGTGCAGCCGCCGCTGTCCGAATCCGAAATCACCCGCGAGCGGCTGTCGCTGGAAGAGGCCGTGCGCAAGGTCGAATCCGAGGCCGCCCAGCGCGCCCGCGAGGCCTCGCGCCCCGGTGGCGGCGGAGCTGCGCGGGGCGGCGATGCGTTCCGCCGCGCCAATGCGCGCCCGGAGTCTGGCCCGTCATCGGCGGCACCGCCACCTTCGGCGGCACCCCGTCCGCGCCCGCCGGGACCGCCGCCGCCGCGCGATGCCCGCCCGCCGCTCGGCGAGGGCGACCCGCAGCGCCCGCCGCGCAATCTGCGCCCCGACACCCCGCCGCCCGCGCCGCCGCGTCCGCAGCCGCCGGCCGGGATGCAGGACCCGCAACTGCCGCCGACCCGTGAGCGCACCGGCGCGCCGCGCCGCGGCCCCGACAATTCCGCGCCGCAAATGCCGCAGCCGCTGGGCGTGCGCGGCTTCCGCGACATCGCCGCCGACGCCGACGATCTCGGCCGCGCCGCCGCGCAAGCCAGCCGCAACGCGCGGAAAACCTACGCCAACGTTCCTTCGCCCTCGCCGGAATTCGACCGGCTCGAGCCGAATATGGAAAACCGCGGCGCCGATCCGGAAGCGCCCTATTCCTACGACGAATCGATCGAGGAAGCCGATCGCTACGCGCCGCCGCCGCAGCAGATGCCGCCGCCGCCGCAGCCGCGCTCGCGGATCGGGCAGGGCAGCGATCGCGAGCTGAGAAAGCGCGCGCGCGCCGGCACGGTGTTTCCGTTCAAGAGCGCGATCGCGATCGGCATCGTGCTGATTCTGGTCGGCGCCGGGATCCTGTGGGGCAAGTCGGCCGTCACGATCGTTAGCGGCCTGTTCAAATCTTCCCCCGCCGTGGAAGCGCCGAAGGATGCTTCGGCGCCGCAGTCGAAGCCGAAGATCGCCGATCGCGTCGGCCAGCCCGGCTCGTCGGAGCAGGTAGCGCCGGTGGCGCAGCGCGTGGTGCTGTATGACGAGGATCCGTCGGACCCGAAGGGCAAGCAATATGTCGGCTCGGTGATCTGGCGCACCGAACCGATCAAGGCGAGCGGCAACCAGAAGGCCGACATCGCCGTGCGCGCCGACATCGAAATTCCCGATCGCAAGTTCAAGATGACGATGTCGTTCCGCCGCAATACCGACACCTCGCTGCCGGCCAGCCACACCGCCGAACTGACCTTCATCCTGCCGCAGGATTTCGCCGGCGGCGGCGTCGGCAACGTGCCCGGGATTCTGATGAAATCCAACGAGCAGGCGCGCGGCACGCCGCTGGCCGGGCTCGCGGTGAAAGTCACCGACGGCTTCTTCCTGGTCGGCCTGTCCAATGTCGACGCCGACCGCCAGCGCAATCTGCAGCTCCTGAAGGAGCGTTCGTGGTTCGACGTGCCGCTGGTCTACGTCAACCAGCGCCGCGCCATCATCGCGATCGAAAAAGGCGCCCCCGGCGAACGCGCGTTCAACGACGCGTTCGCGGCGTGGGGGGAGTAGGGCTGGGGCGTTATCTGCGACCGCCTGACGTTCCCATTTTTCATACCGCGATCTCCGCGTCATGCCGGGCATCCACGTCTTCCTTCTTCGTCCCGGATGATGCTTGAAGCCTGTCGAACTTTTCGCAAAAGCATCGTAAGACTGAGGGCGCATCAGGTCCTGAGTTTGAGGGGGCGACATGAAACGCTATCTGATCTTCGCCGCAATAGGCCCCTTCTTCGGCGGGTTCCTGCTGCTGCTCGCGACCACGGTGTCGTCGGGATACTGGACCCAGGCCAATTGGGGAGAGGTCGGAAAGTTTTTCGCAACCTTCGTCAAGACGCTGCCCTTCAGCTATCTGTTCGGTATCGTGCCGGGGCTGATGGTCGGCGCGGTGGACGACATTTTGCTGCACATGCCGCGGATTCGCCCAATGCTGCGGATGCTGATCGTAGGCGTGATCGGATTCGCCGCGGCGGAATTGCTCTATGGCTCGCGCGGGTCGGACTCCGGCGTGGTGCAGTTCTTCCTGTACGGTATCGTCGGCCTTGTCCCCGCGACGATCTCGTCGTGGCTGGTGCATAAATATGTCGACGAACCGCAGCCGGTGATTTCGACGTCATCTTAACCGAGAGGTGAAACGCGCCCGTCGGGCAAATCAGTGATTTTCTGTCAAGCCTATCTTGAGAAAATATTCCGCTTGCCCCGTCGGGCAAATCAGCGCTACCAGCTCGCCCCGTCCTTTCCCGGCAAGAGGGGCGGTCGCGCGTCGTCACGAACGTGGGAGGGGATGCGGTGGACGCGGCAGCGTCGGCGCGCAAGTGTGTTCGCAGGGCGGTTTTCCGTGAGCGAGCAACGGCGCGCAGGACGAACGACGCCAAAGCGTACGGCAAAACCGTGTGGTCCCGACACCCGTTGCTGGTGCCAAGCTGTCGGTGGTGAGTTCGATCCGACCGGATTCGATTCCGCCATTAAGCCGGCAGTGACGGTGACAAGACGAATTCGTCGCCGGGGAGAGCGCGATATAAGCCGTAAAACCATTGCGCGGGGAATGCCGGAGTGTTTCCGCTGAACCTGTATGCTCGTGTGCGTTTTCCTTTGTGCATCTTGCACACGAGACCGCGGGTGCAGCGCGCACCCGGCATTCCCTGCTCCCTCTTTTCTCGAGGGACAAGGTTCGTGCAAAACTTCGGGCGCGTCGCGCCGCGAGAACGCGAAGGCGTGTCGGCAGCTGTTTGAAATTTGAATCAGGAAATTCCATGAACGTCATTGCGAGGAGCGAAAGCGAAGAAGCAATCCACACTTGGCTTGCCGCCCCATGGATTGCTTCGCTTGCGCTCGCAATGACGGGATTGGCAGCCGTCGCTTGGGGTTGACGCCGTCAGCGGCGCGGGGAAGGTGACAGGGTGGTAATGTAAGGCAACTTGCGCCGTGGTTTGGCGTTACCATCTGATGGCCATGTCCAACGACGAAATCTATTCCCCCAACCGCACGCGTTCGCGGCCGCCCTTCGGCGGCGCGCAGGCACGCGGCAAGGTGATCGACCAGGACGGGCGCGAAATCCCGGAAAGTGGGCTGCATCCGCAGTTCGAGGGATTCCGGTTCAATTTCGGCACGTCGAGCGCCAATCCGTTCGGCAATCTCACCCGCGAGCAGCGGCTGGCGCGGCTCGATGCGCTGGCGAAATTGCTCGACGTCGCCTTCATCCTGCCCGGCACCAATATCCGCTACGGCATCGACGGCATTATCGGTTTGATCCCGGTGATCGGCGATCTCATCACCACCGCGATCTCGCTGTGGCTGGTGCGCGAGGCGCGCGCTCTCGGCGCGCCCTGGCATATCACCGCAAGGATGCTGGCCAATGTGGCGGTGGATGGCGTGGTCGGAATGGTGCCGCTCGCGGGCGACGCCTTCGATGTCATGTTCCGCGCCAATGTCCGCAATGTGCGGATGCTGAAGCGCTGGATGGACAAGCAGCCGCGCCAATAAACAAAGCCCCCGGACCAGGTCCGAGGGCAGTGACGTCCAGCGACGCTAAATATCAGGCGGCGTCGGCGTCGGCATCCGAAGGCGCGGGCGCACGGGGACGGCGCGGCAGCGGAAAGGCTTCGCTCTCATACAGGGTGCGGATGCCGCTCTGGTCGAAGCGGGCCTCCTCGACCTGCAGATAGGCGCCGTTCAGCGAGTCCGCCGGCAGTTCCTCGATCGCGAAGCGAACCGCTTCGGCCGCGGTGCCAAAACGCCGATATGCAAAGCCCGCCCGCTTCTTCTTGCGGATCGCGGCAGGAAACAGTTCGGCGGCGGTATCGTAACTGAATGGACGCATGGTCTGTGACCTCAATCTTTTTGGCTCTTGCGTTAGAGCGTATGGGGATTGGATGACGGTCGGCCGCATCCCGGCGGCGCGCCGTGCACGTCATTTCAGGCCCCAATATAAGCCTGTTTGACAGAAATGCGACTCCTGACGGCGCATATCGGGGGTGATGATGAATCCGCGCATGGCTCCACGGCGACCGTAAATAATCCTGTTATTTCAATGGTCTATGCGAATTACAGCTTGCCGAGCAGCCACAGGATGACCAGGACGATTAAAATCACGCCGCCGAGACCCATGCCCGAATGGCCCATGCCGTAGCCATAGCCGCCGATCCGGCCGCTGAAGCCGCCCAGCAGGACGATAATCAGGATGATGATGAGTATCGCCCCAAGCGACATGGCATTCTCCCGCGACGGCGGCCCACGGAGCGATATTACGCCCTCGCGGGCCGGAACCAAGCAGATTCCGGACCGCGAGGGCTCAGGGTCGATCCGCCGAATTCAGTGAGAGAATGTCATTCCGGGATGGTCCGAAGGACCAGACCCGGAATCTCGAGATTCCCCGATGTGCAATTGCACATCGTGGTTCACGCTTCGCGTGCCCCGGAATGACGGCTATGCCGTCACTTCCTCGTATCGTCGATCGGCAGCACCTTCAGCGGCGATGCATAGGGTTCGACGCGCAGCGAGTCGGTGGCGATCAGGCCTATTCTGTGCAGCGGCGCCTGTTCGAGATCGCCGGACGCGGACTTGTGCACCGCGTATTGCCACACGCTCATCGAGCCCTTGGCGACCAGCATCTTGGCGATGCCGCCGGCATTCTTGCCGTCGACCTGTGCCAGCTCGTCGTCCGAAAGCCCGATGACGACTTCATCCTTCGCGGTGATGACCTTGAACAGCGATACCTTATCGGCGGCAAAGGCGGGCTGGACCACAACGCTCTCCATGATGAGGCCGGCAAGGCCGAGACCGAGCAACAGACGTTTGGATATGTGCAACATCGAATACCTTCCCTGTTTGCGCGCCGGGCAAACCGAAAGAAGCGTTCAGGCAAAAGAAAACCCCGCGCGACCAGCTCTTGGTCGCACGGGGCGAAGGACAAGTTCGAATACGTTCGAACAGAAAGGCAGGTTATTTCGGCTGCAGCTTCAGCGCGGCCGAATTGATGCAGTAGCGCAGGCCGGTCGGGCCGGGGCCGTCCTCGAAGACGTGGCCGAGATGGCCATTGCATTTCGAGCACAGCACTTCGGTGCGGACCATGCCGTGGCTGACGTCGCGTTCCTCGTCGACATGGCCATCCGCCGCAGGTGCGGTAAAGCTCGGCCAGCCGCAGCCGGAATCGAACTTGGCATCCGACTCGAACAGCGTCTGCCCGCAGCCGGCGCAGGTATAGGTGCCCTGGCGCTGCTCATGCTCGTACTCGCCGGAGAACGGCCGTTCGGTCGCCTTCTCGCGCAGCACCGCGTACTGCATCGGCGTCAGTTCGCGGCGCCACTCGGCCTCGCTCTTCTCGACCTTGGCAGTCGTTCTGGTGTCGGACATGGAATCTCCTCCAGATTGGATCGTCATTGCGAGGAGCGAAGCGACGAAGCAATCCATCTCTCCGCTTGCTGCGGCATGGATTGCTTCGCTTCGCTCGCAATGACGGGAACTAATTCCTCAGTTGGTGACTTTCGCGCTGCTCACCAGCGTCGGCTTCTCGATATAGTTGTCCGCAAAGATCTTCTTCAAGTTCTCGACCTTCGGGATGTCGTTATAGGCAATATAGGGCTGACTCGGGTGCAGCGTCAGGTAGTCCTGGTGATAGGCCTCCGCCGGATAGAACCCCTCCAGCGGGCCCACTTTGGTTACGATCGGCTTCTTGTAGACCTTGGCGGCGTTGAGCTGGGCGATATAGGCCTCCGCGACCTTCTTCTGCTCGTCGGAGGTGGTGAAGATCGCCGAGCGATATTGCGTGCCCGAGTCCGGGCCCTGGCGGTTCAACTGGGTCGGATCGTGCGCGACGGAAAAGAAGATCTGCAAAATCTTGCCGTAAGAGATCTTCTTCGGGTCGTATTTGATCTCGACCGATTCCGCGTGGCCGGTGGTTCCGGTGGAGACCGTGCTGTAGTCGGCGGTCGCCTTGGCGCCGCCGGCGTAACCGGACACGACATTGACCACGCCTGCGGTGTGCTGGAACACGCCCTGCACGCCCCAGAAGCAGCCGCCCGCGATCACCGCGGTCTGGATCCCGCCGGCCGCCTGCGCGTCGGTCGCGGGGGCGGGGATGACAACGGCATCTTCCGCGGCAAGCGAGGGCGCAACGGTGAAGGCGGCGACGGCCAGTGCCCCGATGGCGGCGGCACACAGCGAAAGACGGCTGAATTGGCTACGGAACATGGTTTCCTCGTGGGGTGGTGGTTGGGGAGCAGTCTAGACCGGGAGCCGCGTTTCGCAATCGCCGCGGCTCGCTCCGATGCCCCTAGATACGGAGAAAGGCGGGTTTTGTTACGGGCCGAAGCACACGGTTTCGTGAATAAAATCGCGCCTGCGCAACGTCTGCGGGGGCGAGACGGAGCAACGAACTCACACCACCACGGAGAGCCGCTTCGCCGCGCGCGTGATGCCGGTATAGAGCCACCTGGCGCGGCTGTCCTGGAACGCGAAGCTTTCGTCGAACAGCACCACGTCGTCCCATTGCGAGCCCTGCGACTTGTGCACCGTGAGCACATAGCCGTAATCGAACTCGTCATAGGGCTTGCGCTGTTCCCACGGGATGGTCTCGATCGCGCCGCCGAAGCAATCGCCGCGCACGGAGACCTTGGTTACCTTGTGGCCAAAGTCCTCGTCCGGCGACAGCCGCATGGTGATGATCTTCGACTTCGACTGCGCGCGCGATTTCACCCGCCACAGCCCGCCGTTGAACAGGCCCTTCTTGCGGTTGTTGCGCAGGCAGACGAGCTTGTCGCCGGCGACCGGCAAGGGATCCTCGATGTTCTGCTTCTGCCGCACCCGCATGTTGTAGGCGCGGCGGGTGTTGTTGCGCCCGACCAGCACCTGGTCGGCGCTCATCACCCGATCGGGATCCAATTCGTTGCGCGTGACCACTTCGCTTTCGCCGTGGCGGCCGATCTCGAGCTCGCGGCCCTCGCGGATATCCATCGACATCCGCACGATCGGGTCGTCCTGCGCCTGGCGGTGCACTTCGGTCAGCATCGCGTCGGGCTCGCAATCCGTGAAGAAGCCGCCGCCCTGGATCGGCGGCAATTGCGCGGGGTCGCCGAGCACCAGCAGCGGACAGTCGAACGACATCAGATCGCGGCCAAGCTCGGCATCGACCATCGAACATTCGTCGATCACGATCAGTTTTGCCTTCGAGGCCGGCGCGTCGTCCCAGAGTTCAAAGCTCGGCTGCTCGACGCCGGATTCGCGGGCGCGATAGATCAGCGAGTGGATGGTGGAGGCGTTGTCGCAACCCTTGTTGCGCATCACCAGCGCTGCCTTGCCGGTGAAGGCCGCAAACTTCACCTCGCCGTCGACGGCGTCGGCGATGTGCCGCGCCAGCGTGGTCTTGCCGGTGCCGGCATAGCCGAACAGCCGGAACACCGGCGGCGTGCCGTTCTTGCCAGGCTTTGCCTTGAGCCAGTCGGCAACGGCTTTGAGCGCGGAGTCCTGATGCGGCGTAAAAATGGTCATGGGATCTCGGCAGAGGGTGAGGCGGGCAGCGGAGCGCGGCCGCGACTCACGCGCCACAAGCTAACCATTCGCGCGCTCCAATCAAGCCGACTTCCGCAGCGCGGAATTGGAGTTTCACAACCGAGGCTAGACTTGGAAGACTAGACTTGGCCCGCGCCGCGAATAGACTGACCGAAAACAACAAGCGGTCCAGCAAACGGCCTTGGGAGCGAACGTCATGAAATTCGGCATCTTCTATGAGCTGCAATTGCCGCGCCCGTGGGAAGAGGGCGACGAGCTCAAGCTCTACCAGAACGCGCTGACGCAGCTCGAGACCGCCGACCGCTGCGGCTACGACCATGCCTGGGTGGTGGAGCATCATTTCCTCGAGGAATATTCGCATTCGCCGTCGCCGGAATCCTTTCTCGCCGCCGCTTCCCAGCGCACCAAAAAAATCCGGCTCGGCCACGGCATTTTTCAGCTCACCACCAATCATCCGGCGCGCGTTGCCGAGCGCGTCGCGGTGCTCGATCTCTTGAGCAACGGCCGCTGCGAATTCGGGATGGGCGAGAGCGCCTCGATCACCGAACTGACGCCGTTCGGCCGCGACATGGAAACCAAGAAGGAAGTGTTCGAGGAAGCGGTGCAGGCGATCTTCCCGATGTTTACGAAAGTCGGCACCGAGCATCACGGCAAATATTTCGACATTCCCCTGCGCAACGTGGTGCCCAAGCCGGTCCAGAAACCGCATCCGCCGCTGTGGATGGCATGCTCGCAATTGCCGACCATCGAACGCGCGGGCCAGCACGGTTTCGGCGCGCTCGGCTTCCAGTTCGTCAGTGCTGACGCGGCGCACGCCTGGGTGCACGCCTATTACAATGCGATCACCAAGCGGCTGAAGAAGCTCGCCGACTACGAGATCAATCCGAACATGGCGCTGGTGTCGTTCTTCATGTGCGCCAGGACCGACGAGGAGGCGCGGGCGCGCGCCGATGGCGCCACCTTCTTCCAGTTCGCGCTGCGCTATTACGGCCAGGGCCAGAACCGGGCGCGTCCGGCACCGGGCACCGTCAACATGTGGGACGAGTACAACAAGTGGAAGCGGGAAAATCCGGAAGCCCAGGAGGCGGCGTTGCGCGGCGGCCTGATCGGATCGCCTGAAACCATCCGCAAGAAGCTGCGCCGGTTCCGCAGCTCGCACATTGATCAGGTGATCCTGCTCAACCAGGCCGGCAAGAACAGCCACGGGCACATCTGCGACTCGCTGGAACTGTTCGCCAGGGAAGTGATGCCGGAATTCCAGAACGATCCCGAGCACGAGGCCTGGAAGAAGGGCGTGATGAGCGGCGCGATCCAGCTCGAGGAGATCGATACCGAGGCCTTCAAGGATCGTTACGGCAAGCTGGCGGTCAATGTCGCACCGGCGCAGAAGGTCGCGGCGGGATAGGCGGTCTCCGCAGGACGAATCGGAAGGGCCGGCATTCGACGCCGGCCCTTTTGCTGGTGCCGATGCGGTCGTGCTAGTTGGATCCCGCGGCCGCCGCCGTAAAACTGCGATCCACCGCCTTGCCCACATCCAGCGGTTTGGAAAGGCGGTTTACCGGCAAGGATGGCCTGAAGGGCGCCGGCGCGGAATGGTCGACGCGTGCGTCCGGCGTGCCGCTATTGGTCGGCGCCCTGGCTGCGATCGATTGCGGGGTGGAAGAGATCGTCGAGCGGCATTCCCACGCGATCATCATCGGACGCGTGCTGGATGTCGAGGTCTCAGCGCGCAGTGCGGCGCTAGCCTATTGGCACGGGCAATATGTGGCGATCGATCAGGACGAGGATGCGCTCCGGCTCGCCGAGGTCAGCGTCCCGACCCGGCGTGTTGTGCGTTAGACCCGGAAGGCTGCGTCGCCCGAGCGCGCTAGTCCATGATCGAAGTCAGCGACGCCGGCGTATCGATGGTCACGTTGCTGCCGCGCACGTTCTGCCATACCGCAGTGATGGTCTGCGGTTGGTTGCCCAGGGGAATGCCGACGACCAGCGTCGTCGGTACCCGGGCGTTGCCGTTCACAACATTGTAGGTGAACCCGGCAATCACCGGCGAGAGCTTACCATTCACCTCAATGCCGAAACTGCCGCCTGGATAATTGTCGCCGCCTGCATATGGCCAGGGAACGTTCAGGATGATGATCGCGGTCGTCCCGACGCCTTCGGGAATGACCAGGCTGAGGCCGGGTATCTGCGTCCATGAAGATGAGTTCGTCGAATGTGTGCCACTGGTTTGGACATAGGCCATGATCGCTCCCCCGTTGTTTTTTTGTAGATTAGCAACAAAGGGTTGAGAAGCAAACGGATTCACGGAACAAAAAGGTGAACATTCGGTGACCCGGAGCCGGTCACAGGCGTTTGGCCGCCGTGGCCTTTTCAGGCTCCACGCATTAGAAGGCTCGTGGCTGCATCGGCATCGAAGAGAGATCGCGGCATGGAACGCAAGCTCCTGCAAATTGCTTTCGCCAGTCAGATGCGGCGGGCCTTCGCCCCGCCAAGCGGGCTGCGGCAGGTCGCAAGGCAGGCTCAACCCGGTGCGGTTACCTGATGAAACGTCTTGCGATCTGGGTATTCTACGGCGTCGGCGCGCTCGCCATCGCCTATCTGGCACTATACGCCTATGCGATGTTTACCGGCCGCGATCTGCACCTTGAGCCGGGCGATCCGATTCACATTTTCCGCAAGCCGGATGCGCCGAGTTATTCGTGAGGGGACGTTACGACTCCATCAACGTCATTGCGAGCCAACGGGTCGCGCGAACGCGCGCCCGATGACAGGCTCCGCGAAGCAATCCATCGATCCACAAAAAGAAGAATGGATTGCTTCGTCGCAAGTGCTCCTCGCAATGACGGCTGAAAGTACGACTAGCCCGCCGCCACGAACCGCGCATACTCGCCCGAGCCGGCCGGCGTGATCGGCAGGCCGCCGTCGGCATATTCGTTCAGCTTGTTGCGCAGCGTGCGGATCGAAATCCCCAGGATGTTGGCGGCGTGGGTCCGGTTGCCCAGGCAGTGCTTGAGCGTCTCCAGGATCAGGTCGCGCTCGACATCGGCGACCGTACGTCCGACGAGGGCGCGCGTGACCTGTTCGGCGGCGAATGTCGCATGCGCTACCGCGGGCGGCGTTTTGGCGAGATCGAGACGGTCGCCGTCGGGCGTCAGGATGGCGTCGGCGCCGATCTCGTCGCCCTGGGCCATCAGCACCGAACGGTGCATGGTGTTTTCCAGCTCGCGAACGTTGCCCTGCCAGCGGTTGGACGTCAGCACCCGCCGTGCGTCCGCGGAAATCGTGCGCAGCGGCACGCCATTGGCATCGGCATATTTCTTGGCAAAATGCTGCGCCAGCTCGAGAATATCCGCCGGACGATCGCGCAAGGGCGGGATCTTCAGGTTGACGACGTTGAGGCGAAACAGCAAATCCTCGCGAAACGTACCGTCGCGCACCGCGTCCGCCAGATTGCGGTTCGAGGTCGCGATGATGCGGATATCGACCGGAACCGGCTTGGTGCCGCCGACGCGGTCGATGACGCGCTCCTGAATCGCGCGCAGCAATTTCGATTGCAGCCGCACGTCCATTTCGGAGATTTCGTCGAGCAGCAGCGTGCCGCCGGTGGCCTCCTCGAATTTGCCGATCCGCCGCGCCACCGCACCCGTGAACGCGCCCTTCTCGTGGCCGAACAGTTCGGATTCCAGGAGATGCTCGGGGATCGCCGCGCAGTTGATCGAAATGAACGGCCGCTTGGTGCGGGCCGAGCGGGTGTGGACATAGCGCGCCAGCACTTCCTTGCCGGTGCCGGACTCGCCGGTGATCATGACCGAAGCGTCGGAGCCCGCGATCTGCTGCGCCAGCTTGATCACCTTGCCCATCGCCTCGTCGCGCCAGACGAGGTCGCGTGAATCGTTGGCGACGGCAGCGAGTACCGCGGCGATCAGTTCGGGATCGGGCGGCAGGGGGATGTATTCCTTGGCACCGGCATGGATGGCGGCGACCGCAGCGCGGGCGTCATTGGAGATACCGCAGGCCACGATCGGCACGTGGATGTGCTCGGCTTCCAGCCGCATCACCAGGTCACGGATGTCGAGCGCGACATCGACCAGCAGCAGGTCGGCGCCCTTGCCGCCGCGCAGCACGGCCATCGCCTGCTCGATCACCTCGGCGTGGGTCACGGACGCGCCGTTGTCCATCGCGATCTTGGTGGCGGTCGTAAGTTGGCCCTTCAGGGTGCCAACGATGAGAAGCCGCATGATAATCTCCTGTTCGTCTGTTCGCGCCGCTCATGCGCGTGTCGTCAAAAACGTTAGTTGCGTTCCGCCTTGATGATTTCCGTCATGGTCACGCCAAGCTTGTCTTCCACCAGCACGACCTCGCCACGCGCCACCAGCCGGTTGTTGACGTAGATATCGATGGCTTCGCCGACCCGGCGATCCAGTTCCAGCACGGTGCCGGGTCCGAGCTTCAGGAGCTCGCCGACATCCATCTTGGAGCGGCCGAGCACGGCCGAGACCTGTACCGGCACGTCGAACACGGCCTCCAGATCGGCGGCAATGCGCGAGGCCTGTTCGTCTTCATTATAGGAGATGTCGTCGACCGGCCCCGGATTGGCGGCGTTGAGATCGGGCAGCGGAACCTGTGCGTCGGTGTCACTCATGGCTCAATCCTCATGGCCGCTACCCGGCCTGATCGCGGGACGCCATATAGCGCCCGACAAGTTCGTTGATCTTGGCTTCGATGGCGGCGCGTTCCAGCACCACGCCGCCGTCGGCCCATTCGATCCGGCAGTCGCCGGTTGCGATCTCCGGCTCGGCCAGGATCACGAGCCGGCCCTCGAAGCCGCTCTGGGCGGCCTGCCGTTCGATCTTTTCGCGGGCGGCCTCGTAGAGAGAATCGTTGATGCGGACCACGAGGTGCGGCGTCGAGACCAGATGCGAGAAGCAATCGGCGACCAGGGCGGTGATTTCGGCCAGCGGTTCGCCGGAAATCAGCTCGTTGCAGAGCTTGCGCGCGACCGCGACCGCGACGTCGACCGCTTCGGTCTCCATTCGGGTTTCGACGCCGGAGAAGCGCGTTGCGATGCCCTTGATCGCGATCCCGATCTCTTCGAGCGCCAGCGCGGT
Organism: Bradyrhizobium sp. Ash2021; assembly: GCF_031202265.1. Lineage (NCBI taxonomy): Bacteria > Pseudomonadati > Pseudomonadota > Alphaproteobacteria > Hyphomicrobiales > Nitrobacteraceae > Bradyrhizobium > Bradyrhizobium sp. Ash2021. Next base: position 2,261,769 of record NZ_CP100604.1, read on the forward strand.
GCGGCGGTCGCTTTCCGCCTTTGCCTCGCGCTGCGCCGCGTCGTAGCCGTCGCGATAGGCGCGGGCCTCGGCGGACGCGATGTTCTGCGCGATCTCGGACGCCGTGGCGGGCTTCTCGCGCGCCTTGTCGGGCACTCCGAAGTCCATGTCGAACAGGAATTTTGCGGGTGCGGCCATCAGTACACCAGTTCGTCGTCGGCACGGTTCTTGGTCAGCGTGATTTCGCCCTTGGCCGCCATGTCCTTGGCGAGATTGACCAGCAGCGCCTGCGCCTCGTCGACGTCGCGCAGCCGGACCGGTCCCATCGCCGCCATGTCGTCCATCAGCATCTTGCCGGCGCGCGAGGACATGTTGCCGAAGAAGAAGCTGCGGACCTCCTCGTTGGCGCTCTTCAGCGCGATGCCGAGCTTGTCCTTGTCGATATTGCGCATCAGCGTCTGCGCCGAGGCGGAGTCCAGCTTGATCAGATCGTCGAAGGTGAACATCAGCGCCTTGATACGTTCGGCGGATTCGCGGTTTTCCTCTTCCAGCGAGGTGATGAAGCGGGTCTCGGTCTGGCGGTCGAAATTGTTGAAGATTTCGGCCATCACTTCGTGGGCGTCGCGGCGGCGGGTCTGCGACAGATTGGACATGAATTCGGTGCGCAGCGTCTGCTCGACGCGCTCGATGACTTCCTTTTGCACCGCTTCCATTTTCAGCATGCGGCCGACCACGTCGAGCGCCAGATCCTCGGGCAGGATCGCCAGCACGCGGGCGGCGTGCTCCGGCTTCAGCTTCGACAGCACCACCGCGATGGTCTGCGGGTATTCGTTCTTGAGGTAGTTGGCGAGCACCTCTTCCTGGACGTTGGAGAGCTTCTCCCACATGTTGCGGCCGGCGGGACCGCGAATTTCGTCCATGATGCCGGTGACGCGCTCGACGGGCAGATATTGCTGCAGCAGCCGTTCGGTGGCGTCGAACGTTCCCATCAGCGCGCCGGACGCGGACATCCGCGAAACAAATTCGAGCAGCAGGTCTTCGACGATGTCGGCCTCGACGGTGCCGAGCGTCGACATGTGAATCGACAGCTCGCGAACCTCGTCGTCGTCGAGCAGCGCCCAGACCTTGCCGCCATATTGTTCGCCCAGCGCCAGCATCAGGATGGCGGCGCGCTTCGGCCCGGTCAGGGGCTTGCCCTTGGGCCGGCTGGCCTGACGGCTCGCCAGCGCCGAGATGACGGTGGTGATGTCGTTGGCGTTGGTGGTTTGCGGTACGGCCATGTCAGATCACTCGACCGGTTCGCTGAGCCATTGACGAACAATGGAAGCGGTTTCGTTCGGATTTCGCTCGGCCAGTTCGCCGACCCGATGCACGGCTTGCGCGTGGACCTGGCCCTGAACCTGGGCGACGTCGATCAATTGGGCGGCGCCACCGGGAATCAGGGCCTGGCCGGGCGCCTCCGCGGATTGAGCGTCGGTCAGCGCGGGTAGCGGGGCGGGGGTCGGGACGACTTCGGCAGCCAGGATTCGCTTGACCAGCGGCCGGATCACCATGAACAGCACCACCAGGCCGAGCAGCATCATCACGCCGAGCTCGATGACGTACATGACGTCGTCCTTGGTGAATTGCAGCATGCCGAGCAGGCCGGTCGGCTCGGCCACCGGGGGGACGGCCGGCGCTTCGGCAAATCGGAGATTGACGACTTCGACCTGGTCGCCGCGCTTCTGGTCGAAGCCGATCGACGAGCGCACCAGGGCTGCGATCCGGTCGAGCTGTTCCTTGGTGCGGTCGGCATAGACCATCTCGCCTCTTTCGTTCTTGGAATAGCTGCCGTCGACCAGCACCGCGACCGAGATCCGGTTGACCCGTCCGGCCTCGGTGACCTCGGTCTTGGTGGTGCGGGAGATCTCGTAATTGTTGGTCTCTTCGCTCTTCTTGCTCTGGTCGCGCGCCTGTGCCGCGCCGTTGTTGTTCTGGTTGCCCGGCAACTCATTGTTGACGGTGACCTGGCCGTTGGTTTCGGCGGTCGCCGAGGATTCCTCGCGGGTCTGGCTGGAGCGCAGCACCCGCCCTTCCGGATCGAACTTGTCCGAGGTCTGGGTGACCTTGTTGTAGTCGAAGTCGGCCGAGAGCTGGACGCGCGCGCGCCCTGCGCCCACCACCGAGGAGACGATCGCCTCGACCTGGTTGCGCATCCGCTTCTCGAAGGCGGTGCGGCGCTCGTCGCCGGCCGCGTTGTCGCCCTCGCCCGAGGCGCCGTCGGCGAGCAATTGACCGGCTTCGTCGACGATCGATACCCGCTGCGGCTTCAGTCCGTTGACGGCGGAGGCGACTACGTGGCGGATGGCGCGGATCTGCTGTGGCTCCAGGCTGCCGCGCACCCGCACCACGATCGAGGCCGACGGCTCCGGCGTTTCGCGCGAGAACAGCGGACGTTCCGGCAGCACCAAATGGACGCGCGCGGCCTGGATGCGGTCGATGGCGCGGATGGTGCGGGCGAGTTCGCCCTCCAGCGCGCGCAAATGATTGATGTTCTGGACGAAGCTCGTGGTGCCCAGCGCGTCGGATTTGTCGAAGATCTCGTAGCCGACGCCGCCGCCCTTGGGCAGGCCGCCTTCTGCCAGCTTCATGCGCAGCCGGGTGACCTTGTCCTTCGGTACCATGATGACGGCGCCTTCGTTGCGTAGCTCGAAGGGAATCGCCTGCCGTTCCAGCTCCTTGATGATGCCGGAGGAGTCCTCGGTCGAAAGGTCGGTAAACAGGGTCGTCATCTGCGGCGTGGTGACGCGCATGATGACAAACGCGAAGAAGCCGAGCAGCGCGGTCGTCACCGCCACCATCGCCATCAAGCGTGACGCACCCAGACCTCTCAGGAAAGCAACGAGACTTTGCACCAACTGCCCCCAGGGATTCGGCCCCAAGGACCGACTGGGCAATTATTGCCTAGGGGATGGTTTCGATATGGTTAACGACGGTTAAAACCTGGCGGGAAAGTTCGGCATGAAAAAAATCGGCCTTGCAAGACAAGGCCGATTTTCATCAAATCTTTCGGGTTCTGGGCGCGCTTACTGGCGATATTGCTGGATGCGGGTGGTCCGCAGGCCGGCCAGACCATGCTGGTCTATGGAAAACTGCCAGGAGAGGAACTCGTCGACCGTCAGCGTGTAGCGGCTGCAGGCCTCCTCAAGGGAGAGCAGGCCGCCGCGAACCGCGGCAACGACTTCGGCCTTGCGGCGGATCACCCACCGTTTGGTCCCGGGCGCGGGCAAGTCCGCAATTGTTAACGGACTGCCGTCAGGCCCGATGACGTATTTTACCCTCGGGCGATGGGGTTCTGTCATGGCGTACTCACAAACTCTCAACCACTGAACTCACAGCTAACAACCTACGCCGAGCGACTTAAAATTTGCCTAAGCCCAAGGCTTCAATACGAATCTCCTTGAAAATGACCGTAATGCCATGCGGCCCGGCCTCTGGAGGAGGCCGGGCCGGAGCAGGATCTGAACGAACGGATGGTTGTCCGGGCCGCGCAGGCTACTGCGCGATGCTCTTGATCTGGTTGACCGTATAGGTCTGGTTATTGATGGACAGCAAAGGTGGCGACTGGGTGAGGTCCACAGAATCGACCACGCCTTGAATCTGGGTAGAGATCGCGACGGTATTGCCGGAACTGTCCGCCCCGGTGGCGGTCAGCTTGTATTGGCCGTCCGGCCACTGGGTGCCATCGTTGCCCTTGCCATTCCAGGTGAAGGGCTGATGGTTGCCGGCGTTGACGCCATAGGCGCCCGTGAAGACGGTTTGCCCGGTGCTATTGGTGATCGAGATATTGACGTTGGAATTGGTCGGAACACTCAGCTCCCAGGTCGCGCTGCCATTCTTAACAGCCGTGGTGCTGCCATCGACCACCGCAGTCTTGCCGACGAAGCCCAGCGCCTGAGTCGATTGGGCGGTCTGCTGCAGCGACACCAGCGTTGTCAGCTGATCGTTGGTTTTGAGTTGCTGCTCGACCCCTGCGAATTGCACCAATTGCTGCGTGAACTGGTTGGTGTCCAGCGGATCGAGCGGATTCTGGTTTTGCAGCTGCGTCGTCAGCAGCGTCAGAAAGGTTTGAAAGTTTCCTGCCAGCGTGGCGCCGGTGGTTGAACTCAGCGAACTTCCGGACGAACTGGAAGAGGAGGTTTGGGGGGTCGTCCCCGAAACCACCGGGCTGGCCGCGTTTGCGCCTGCTGCTGCTGCTGTTGTCGTCATGTCCGTCTCCTCAAACCCTGATGTCGACGCCGCTGCTCGATCCGAGCATGCGGCCATAGGTCCGGCCCGTCACTGCGGCGCGGGTGGTGTCGTCATCGCTGATCACCAGCCGGTGCGCGTTGCGACCGTTGTCGTTGCCGCTGTTCTGACCCGATGACGACTGGTCGCGCAGGCTGAATTGAAGGCCGCTGCCGCCGGTCTTGAAGCCGGCGTCATCCAGCGCGCGCTGCAACTGGGGCGCGTCCTGCCGCAACAGCGACAGCGTTTCCGGTTTGTCGACCGTCAAATGCGACGTCACCTGGCCGTTGCGATCGACATCGATGCGGACATCGATGCGGCCGAAGTCGGCTGGATCGAGCCGGATTTCGAAGCGGCTCTTGCCGCTTTTGGCCGATGCCGCAATCTCCATGGCCACGCCGCTCAGGGGCACGGCCCCGTTGGTCGCGGCCGTGACCGTCAGTTGTGACGCGGCGACCGGAGCGGCGGTCGGCGATTGCAATTGCGGCTGCAGCGCGCCCGCCGCCTGCAGGCTGTTGTCGGATACGTTGACCGAGTTCTGTCCGGCATCGGCAGCCGCGGAAGCTCCATTGGCGGCGGCGTTGGCGACCAAAGGCGGCGTGGAATTGCCCGATGCGTCGGTCTTGACGGCGTCGACGACACCGCCTTCGGCCTTCTGTTTGCCGGCGACCGCGGTGGGCTGGGTGACGCCGGGAACGATTGCGGTGGGCGCGGCCGTTGCGGGAGCGCCCGTCGTGCCGGTTGCGGTGTTCTGATCGCCCGAAATTGTGATGCCTTCCTTGGCGATGACCGGGCCTTTCGCCGGCGCTGCGGCTTTCGACGTTGCCGGAGCGCCGGTCGCAACCGATGCTGCCAACGCAACCCCGGTCGTCGCGGCGGCGTCGCCGGCCGCGCCTTGCGCGCTTAGGGCCGCGGTAAATGCGGCGTGCAGATCGATTTTGGAATCGGCGGCCTTGGCCGCAATTGCGGTTGCAGCCGTTGATGCGCTGGCGTCGGTGCCGGTTACCGCGGATGTCGCAGCTGGAGCGGCCTCGGTAATTGCCGCGGTGGCGGCTATCGCGGCCGTGGCGATTGCAAGCGGAGCGGTGGGTTTGTCGGCCGTCGAGGTTGTCGCAGCAGGGACAGTGGTCGGCGCTGGGGCGACGGGAGTTGCGGTGGCGACGGCGCCGACGGCCGCTGCGACCGCGCCGCCCTGCTTTGCCTGGGGTTGATCCTTCGCCGAGCTGGTTTCGGCGAACGATTTTGATTTTGACGTCGACTTCGTATCGTCGGAATTCGAGGCGGATTTCGCTTTCGCGCGGCCGGACGCATCGGCATTGGCGGCGGCGTTGGCATCCGCATTGGTATTGGCGGGCGCACTGGCGGCGGCATTCTGGTCGTCCGCATTGTCTCGCGCCGGTCTGTCGGCCGCCGCAGTGTTGTCGCGTGATGCGCTGTCGGTGGCCGGTGCCCGATCGTCGGCGCGGCGCGGGGCGGGCGCAGGCGCGCTGGTGTTTTGCGGGCGGCCGGTGTCTTGCCGGCGATTGTCGCTGTTGCTGGCGGAAGTATTGCTGTCGACCAGCGCCGAGAAACTGTCGTTATTCTGCGATTGGGCCGAGTCGGTCCGGGTGGATCGCTGCGTCGTGCCCTGAAAAGACAGGTTTGACGATGCTTCTGACGTGACACTGACCACAGGCGATCCTCGCGATGAAACTTCCAACTACCAGTCAGCAAGGACCGGGCCATCGGCGGTTTCCAAAAAATACCTTGTACTTTCAATAGCTTGATAGCCAAGGGGGTGGACTTCAGAGACGTCGCCGTGGCCTCCTTTTCTGCCCGGCGGCAAGATTTGCCGTCTCCGGCGTGCCAAAACAGGTTCGGCTGATTGCCTCCCGGGAATACGGCCTATATTAAAGAGCGGCTTCCGATCCGGCCCAACAAGGCCGAAAGATGCCATAAGGCCTTATGTGTAAAAGGCTTTTTCACTCTTTCCGCGAGGCGTTGGCTCGCGATTTAAGTCGATGACCCCTGTCATGCTGAACAGTCTGGATCTTGAAGGCCGCCCAGAGGACACCAGGATCGTGGTCGCCATGTCCGGCGGCGTCGACTCCTCGGTGACGGCTGCCTTGCTGAAGGCCGAGGGCTACGACGTGGTCGGGATCACGCTGCAGCTTTACGACCATGGCGCGGCCACCCACCGCAAGGGCGCCTGCTGCGCCGGCCGCGACATCCACGATGCCCGCAACGTCGCCGAGCGGATCGGCATTCCGCATTACGTGCTCGACTATGAGAGCCGTTTCCAGGAATCGGTGATCGACAATTTCGCCGACAGCTACGCGCTTGGCGAGACGCCGGTGCCCTGCATCGAGTGCAATCGCTCGATCAAGTTTCGCGATCTGCTGGCGACCGCGCGCGAGCTTGGCGCCAAGGCGCTGGCGACCGGCCATTATGTCGCATCGCGCGCCTTAAGCGATGGATCGCGCGCGCTGGTTTGCGCCGCCGATTCCGATCGCGACCAGAGCTACTTCCTGTTCGCGACCACGCGCGAGCAACTCGACTATCTGCGCTTTCCGCTCGGCGACATGACCAAGCCGCAGGCGCGCGAGCTGGCGCGGCGTTTCGATCTCGAGGTCGCCGACAAGCAGGATAGCCAGGATATCTGCTTCGTGCCGACCGGGCGCTACACCGACATCATCGGCCGCTTGAAGCCTGGCGCGATCGAGCCCGGCGACATCGTCGACCTCGACGGCCGCGTCATCGGCCGGCACCGGGGCATCGTTCATTTCACCGTGGGCCAGCGTAAGGGATTGGGCATCGCGGCCAGCGCGCCGCTTTACGTGGTGCGGCTCGATGCCGCCAGCCGCCGCGTCGTGGTGGGGCCGCGCGAGGCCCTGCGGATGGACCGCATCGCGCTGCGCGACATCAACTGGATCGGCGACGGCGCGCTGGAGCACGTGATCGGCGACGGCATCGAGATGTTCGTGCGGGTGCGCTCGACGCGGGCGCCGCAGCCGGCCTGGTTGCGCGCGGTGGAGGGCGGCTTTGAGGTCGAACTCGTCGCCGGCGAAGAGGGCGTATCGCCGGGTCAGGCCTGCGTGTTTTACGACGCGCCTTCGGGGCAGGCGCGCGTGCTCGGCGGCGGATTCATCAAGAGCGCGACCGCGAAAAACGCGGCGGCGCGGGGGGCGCGGGAGGCCATCGCGCCACCTCCGCTCGCTGAAGCCGTGCGCGGATAAAAGAGTTCGGGGCAGGGAATGGCTGGGGACATCGACCGCGAGGGGGTCGAAAAGGCTTATGGGCGCTGGGCGCCGGTCTACGACCTCGTCTTCGGCAAGGTGTTCGACGCCGGCCGCCAATCGACCATTGCGGAAGCCGACAAGATCGGCGGCAGAATCCTCGACGTCGGCGTCGGCACGGGATTGTCGCTGTCGGATTATTCGCGCAGCACAAAATTATGCGGCGTCGATATTTCCGAACCGATGCTGCGCCGGGCCCAGCAGCGCGTGCGTGCGCTCGGCCTGACCAATGTCGAAACGCTGGCGGTAATGGACGCCAAGAATCTGGCGTTTCCGGATTCGTTTTTCGACGCGGTGGTGGCGCAATATGTCATCACGGCGGTGCCGGATCCGGAAGCGACGCTGGATGATTTCATCCGTGTGCTGAAACCCGGCGGCGAACTGATCCTGGTCAATCACATCGGCGCCGAAAGCGGGCCGCGCCGTGTCTTCGAACTGGCGTTCGCGCCGCTGGCGCGGCGGCTCGGCTGGCGGCCGGAATTTCCTTGGGCGCGATTGACCGACTGGGCCACCAAACATGGCGGCGTCAGCCTGGCCGAGCGTCGGCCGATGCCGCCGATGGGGCATTTTTCGCTGATCCGCTTCCGCAAATCCTGAAATTCTGGCGGAACCAGCGCGAGCGCGGGCCGTTTTCTCCCCATGAGGACAAAACACGCGCTGCTTCTTTCATGTGTGCTGATGGTGGCCTCCGGCATGGCGGCGGCCCAGGCGCCGCCTGCGCCGGCGACACCGCCGGCACAAACAGCCCCGCCGTCGGCTGAGCACGCCGCCAATTGCGCACCGATGCGGCAGGCCCCGCACCCCGGTATCGTCGTCCCCGAGGGAACAACGACCGGCCAGCGGACCGAGCCGCTGGGCGATAAACTGGCCCGGTCGGACGGGGTGCTGTGCCCGCCCGCGGGAATCGATCCGGATATGCGCGCGCCGGCCCCCGATATCGGCAACACGCCGGTGATCCCGCCGCCCGGCAGCCCCGGTGGCGATCCCACGATCCGGCCGAAATAACTCCGTTTTGCAGACACTTGGCTGGACGGTCGGCTTTGCTTGACAGGTCATTGAGCCACTCCTTATATGCCGCGCGTTCGCGAATGCGGTATAGTTGGCCGCGCCGGTGAACCGTGGCGAGGTAGCTCAGCTGGTTAGAGCACGGGAATCATAATCCTGGGGTCGGGGGTTCGAGTCCCTCTCTCGCTACCAACAGCTAGGCAGCTCCAAACTGCCGAAATTCTTCAACGAATTCAACGAAAACGGCTCATTCCGCCAAGGCGGCGTGACCTGTGTCTCATGGTTTGGACACAGTGGGGTTTTTCGTTGTCACGCTCAGCGTTCATCTCTCGCCGTGACGGCAGATATCTGTTTAGAGCGCGGCTGCCTGCTTGCCTCTCGCCAAAATCGGGGTCAGCGTTTCGGATCAGCCTGCGTACTGCGGACTACAAAACCGCGAAGTTGCGGGCAGCCAGAATTGCCTCGTGGATGCTCAGCGTGAAAGTGGCGGAAGATCCGGAATCGGCTTTGCTCGCGCTGTGGCCCAGGCTGCAGGCGCTGGCGGTCGAGCCGGTTCGTGGCGAGGAGGACCTAGTGGATCGCGCCGCGTTCCAAGGGGTTGCCTTCGAGGCGCAGTATCGGGTGCGGCTTGGCGGGCGCAAACCTGACCAGGTGGTACCGGGTTGGGACGAGCATTTCGTCGCCCTGGTCCGGGAAAACTCACGCGCGAGCAATGAGCGCGAAAAATCGTCGACCGTCTTGTACCGGCTTGAGCAAAAGCGCGCCCTGTACGCGGCCGCAGCTTCGCCCGCTCCTTCGCCACCGGCGACTGCCGCCGCGACCGATATGCGGCCCCCGGCGACAAGCACGGCTTCCGTGGATCGCTACACCCGTCGAACGATGTCCGATGTTTTGACGGAATTCCTCGATGCCCGCGAGCAGCAGGAAGGCGATCGCCGCGCCGACAGCGATATCGAACCGGTAGTACGATTTCTGATCGAATTGCTCGGCGATCCGGTGATGCTCGACTTCAATGGCGAGCATCTGCTCAAGGTGAAGAAGGCGCTACCTGCGATCCCTACAGCGCGGGGGTTCTCGCCGTCGGAGCGTAGCCTCTACTTCCGTTGGCAATGGGCTGCGGAGAACGGCTGGACGCGGGAGAAAAATGGAAAAGCTATCAAGCTAAAGCGTGTCAGCGAAACCACGCTCAAGGGCCGCTACGAAAGCGGCCTGAATGCCTTTTGGAAATTCGCCATCGAGCATTGGTTCGCCTACGGGCGGGCACCAAATTTCGAATCAGTCTCGAAATACAACCCTCCGGCCGCGGAGCGCGATGCGTTCAAGCCCGACGAATTGTACAAATTTTTCGCTTCGCCTCCGTTTACGGGCTGCCATGGTGTTGCGCGGCGCTGGTCGCCGGGCACGGCTTTCATTCAGGACTATTTCTATTGGGCCGAGCTGATCGAAGTTCTGTGCGGCATGCGCCCCTCGGAAATCGCACAACTTCGTTGCCGGGATATCCTCGATCTGTACGGCAAGCTGCACTTCCGCTATGCGCCCCTGTCCATCGAACAGCAGGAAAAGGACCGGTTCGATCCGCAGACAGGTGGCACCCGGGGCAAGTCGCCGAGTGCATTTCGCTGGGTCACGATCCACTGGCTCATTGTAAGGCTCGGAATCGTGGAGCGTCGGGACGCCATAGTGGCTGCGTTCATCGACCGCAAAGTCGCCGGGCTCGGCGGTCGTCACAAGCTTTCAGCCGAGCAGCTCGAGGACATTGAAATCGAAGCCCATGAGCAATGGCTGTTTCCGGACTGGAAAGTTTACGTCAAGAACACCGGCGAGATTAAGTGGAGCCACGTCCTGACCAAGGCCTTCACCTACGGCATCGAGAAGCTGGAGATGGATCGCGCAGGTCTCGTCAATTATTCAGGCAGGCATACCTTCAAGGGGTTTCTGGATGACCTCGAAGGCCTCAGCGAGCGCTCGCGGCTTGTTGTCTTTGGGCACTCAACCAAAAAGGACGTCTCGTCGCGGTACGGGCCGAAATTTATTTCTGAGGAGCAATCGGAGATCGTCCAAAAATTGTCGAGCAAGCAAATTTGGCGGCTTGCGCTGATTTTGATTCGAGCGAAGCGAAAAGCAGAATGCGGGGATCTGAAAACAGTTCACGCCTGGCGCGACGATCAGCGAGCGCAAGACGTCAAACTGCAGAAGGCGCTTGCAAAGCGCAAAGAGCAATACTCGTAAGTAGGCAGAAAAGGGGGGAAGAAACCATCGTAGCTCTCGCGCTTGTACTCGATATCGCGCGTTTCGGCAGCCTGCCCCGTCGATAGTCGTCCGTGAAGAATTCCCAAGTCGTTGATTTAGAATCTGGAAACGGCAGGCTGGGGCAACCGAGTTTGCCGGGAATCGGGTGTGCGGAAGGGGATTCCTTGCAAATTTGATTTGTGATTCACTCGCCTTTGGATGTTTTGGCGGGGGACCAGATGCGACCACCGGAACGGCGGGAGACAGGAGAGCAGGATCTGTTCCGCTCTCGGCTCGACCAGATCATCGACCTGAAGCATCCGCTGGTGGCGCTGGGGCGCACGGTGGATTGGGAGTTCCTGGAACGGGAGTTCGGGGCGGTCTACACGGATGATCCCGGCCGCCCGCCACTGCCGACGCGATTGATGGCGGGGCTGGCGATCCTCAAGCACACCTACGACCTGTCCGACGAGGTGCTGTGCGAGCGCTGGGTCGAGAACCCCTATTACCAGTTCTTCTGCGGCGAGGAGTTCTTCCAGCACCGGCTGGTGTTCGATCGCTCGTCGCTGACGCGCTGGCGCAACCGGATGGGCGAGGAGCGGCTGCAGGCATTGCTGCAGGAGAGCCTGTCGGTGGCCACCAGAACCAAGGCGATCAAGCCGTCCGAGTTGTCACGGGTGATCGTCGATACCACCGTGCAGCCCAAGAACGTGACGTTCCCCACCGACGCGAAGCTTCTGAACCGGGCGCGCGAGAAACTGGTGCGGCTGGCGCAGCGCCACGGGGTAGATTTGCGCCAGTCCTATGCGCGCCTGGGCAAGTTCGCCCTGATCCAGCATCAGCGCTATGCCCACGCCAAGCAGTTCAAGCGTGCCAACCGGATGCTCAAGAAGCTGCGCACCTATCTCGGCCGCGTCATCCGCGACATCGGCCGCAAGATCGAGGGCAACAGCGGGCTCGAAGGGACGTTCGCACAGCTGCTATTGCTGGCGCGGCGCGTGCGCGAGCAGCAGCAACGTCAACGCGGACCGAAGGTCTATTCCCTGCATGCGCCGGAAGTCGAATGCATCGGCAAGGGCAAGGCCCATCGGCCTTACGAGTTCGGCGTCAAGGTCAGCGTTGCCACCACCCTCAAGCACTGCAAGGGCGGCCAGTTCGTCACCCATGTGAAGGCGCTGCCCGGCAATCCATATGATGGCCACACCTTGGAAACCGTGATCCCGGACATGGAAGCGCTCGTCGGCAACACCATCGCGCGCATCCTCGCCGACAAGGGCTACCGCGGCCACAATGCGCCGCCCGATTACAAGTTCAGGGTCTTCATCTCGGGGCAAAAGCGAGGGGTGACGCCGCAGATCAAGCGCGAACTCCGCCGCAGGTCCGCCGTCGAGCCCGTCATCGGCCATCTCAAAGCCGAGCACCGCATGGGCCGCAACTATCTCTGGTTCCGGCGCGGCGACGCCAACAACGCCGTCCTCGCCGCCGTCGGCTACAACTTCCGCCGCCTGATCCGCTGGCTCAGGATTTTGTTGCGCCAAATCCTGGCCGCTCTCTTCGCCGCGCCGTCGACCAATCCAGTCTGAAATCAGGGTTCTTCACGGACGACTCGATAAGCCGTTGCAATTGGCACTCGTCAATTTGGTCCAATGAGAGACGTTCTAGAGCCATACTATCTCGCTCAAATTCTCAAAAGTGACAACCGTGCAGCGCCGGAAGGAGGGATCAGCCTAATCAGGGTTGGAATTAATGATCTGTATATCTTTGAGCTCTTCGCCACGCTTTGTCAGCGCAGGAATAACGACCGCGTCGTACAAAGTATGCTGCTTTGGGTTCAACGAATCGTAACCCGTATGAATGACTTGCTGCGCAATGCCGTAAGCAGACGTGCCTTCTTCCGGCATTCCTTCGTCGAGCAAGTCCTGAATCGCGTCGTGCAGGTCAAAATCAATGTGGTCGTTGAAGCTGTCCCTGTCGGAAACCTAATCCGGCTGGCATGTGAGGCCGAATCGCGCAATGCTTCTGCCTTATGAGAGAAGCTTACAGCCTGGTCTGGTCGGTGCTGGTATTATTGTTCCGGTCGCGGGTCTCGTTGGAAGCTGAGATCCTGATCCTTCGTCATCAACTTAACATCCAGCGACGGCACCAGCCGAAGAGACTGGCCTTCAGTGCCATGGATCGCCTGATCTTTGTTGGGCTGTATCGTTTGGCGCCGAATACCATCAAGGCGCTGACGATTGTGAAGCCGGATACTGTGATCCGTTGGCACCGTGCCGGTTTCAGATTGTATTGGCGCTGGAAATCGCGGCGCCGCTGCGGTCGACCGACCGTACCGTTGGAAATTCGCCGGCTGATCCGCGAGATGAGCATCGCCAACCCGTTGTGGGGGGCACCGAGAATTCATGGAGAGCTTCTGAAGCTCGGCATCGACATCGGCCGGACCAGCGTCGCCAAGTACGTGGCGCGGAGGAGGGGCCCTCCCTCGCAGGGATGGAAGACGTTTCTTCGCAACCATGCGGAGGGCATTGCCGCAATGGACCTCTTCGTCGTGCCGACGATCTCGTTCCGGCCGCTCTACGGACTGCTCATTATGGGCCATGACCGGCGGCAAATCCTTTGGCTTGGGGTGACCGCGCACCCGACGGCCGAATGGATCGCCAATCAGCTCACTGAAGCCTGTGGCTGGGAGCAAATCCCTCGTTACCTAATCAGGGACCGAGATCGAGCCTATGGCGAGATCTTTCTCCGTCGGGTTCGGTCGATCGGCATTCGAGACCTGTGCGTACCGAAAACCTTATCCGACTTGATGCCGTGATGGAATCGCCTAAGCTGGCGGAATGATTGGGCTGTTCTGTTTCGTTCTGGCCGTGCTGGCCTCGCCATTCAAGTCGAAGTTGCGGCTTCAGGCTGAGAACGCGGTGCTTCGCCATCAGTTGATTGTCTTGAGGCGAAGGCTGCATGGTCGCGTCCGGCTCGCGAACCATGATCGCTGGTTCTTTATCCAGCTGTATCGCTGGTTTCCGTCAGTCCTGCAGGTTCTCTCCATCATCCGGCCCGAGACGCTCCTGCGTTGGCACAGGGCCGGCTTTCGCTCCTACTGGCGTTGGAAGTCGCGCCCATTGGGAGGGCGACCGCAGATCGACACAGAGCTGCGCGGATTGATCCGGCGGATGAGCATGGAGAATCCGCTTTGGGGTGCGCCACGCATTCACGGCGAACTGCTCAAGCTCGGGTTTGAGGTCGCGCAGTCGAGCGTCGCCAAGTACATGGTCAAGCGACAGGCGCCGCCCAGCCAGGGATGGCGGACCTTCTTGCGCAACCACGCGCCGGACATTGCCGCCATGGACCTGTTCGTTGTTCCAACGATCGGTTTCGACCTGCTCTATGCGTTCGTCATCGTCCGGCTCGACCGTAGAGACCTCGTCTGGATCAACGTCACAGCAAATCCGACCGCAGAATGGGTTGCCCGTCAAATCACGGAGGCATTTCCTTGGGATGAGGCTCCGCGCTACCTCATCCGCGATTGGGATTGGATCTATGGCAGCGTCGTCACACGCCGATTGCGCGCCATGGGCATCCGGGACAAGCCCACCGCACCAGCTTCGCCTTGGCAGAATGGCTTTGCCGAACGGCTGATCGGATCGATCCGGCGCGAGTGTGTGGACCACATCGTTGTCTTGGGCGAGATGCATTTGCGTCGGGTCCTGAAATCCTACGCCGACTATTACAATCGCGTCAGAACGCATCGATCCTTGAACAGGGATGCGCCGGCTTCTCGCTCGGTTCAGCGAACCGGTGTGGTCAGGTCACTTGCCGTCCTGGGCGGACTTCATCACCACTACGCCAGAGCTTAAGTTTTCGGTACACACAAGAATCCGCTTTGGGGTGCGCCACGCATTCACGGCGAACTGCTCAAGCTCGGGTTTGAGGTCGCGCAGTCGAGCGTCGCCAAGTACATGGTCAAGCGACAGGCGCCGCCCAGCCAGGGATGGCGGACCTTCTTGCGCAACCACGCGCCGGACATTGCCGCCATGGACCTGTTCGTTGTTCCAACGATCGGTTTCGACCTGCTCTATGCGTTCGTCATCGTCCGGCTCGACCGTAGAGATATCGTCTGGATCAACGTCACAGCAAATCCGACCGCTGAATGGGTTGCGCATCAGATAACGGAGGCCTTTCCTTGGGACGGGGCTCCCGGTTACATGATCCGAGACCGCGATCGGATCTACGGCACTGTCGTCACACGTCGACTGCGTGCCATGGGCATCCGGGACAAGCCTGTCGCACCGGCCTCACCCTGGCAGAATGGCTTTGTCGAACGGCTGATCGGATCGATCCGGCGTGAATGTGTGGACCACATCATTGTCCTGGGCGAGGCACAGCTGCGCCGGATTCTGAAATCTTACGCTCGCTACTATAATGAGACGCGGACGCACTTGGCCTTGGATAAGGATGCGCCGGTTTCTCGCCCGGTTCAGCGAACCGGTGTGGTCAGTTCACTTGCCGTCCTGGGCGGACTTCATCTCCACTACGGCCGGGTTTGAGTTTTCGGTACACACAGGGTGCGCATTGGGCTCATCCTGCGCGTCATCCATGATCCGGCGATGTGGGCAGCCAGCCTGACAAGCTAGTGCGCATTCCCTGGACGCCTCGTCGATGATCGTCTTGATGGTGCGCGCGCAGCGGCCACATTCAGCGCTGCAGCCAAGGCAGTCATAGATCTGCTTGGCATTTCGCAGCGCGTCGTCGGCCGTATTTACGGCGTGACGAACATCGTGGTCGCTAAGGACATTGCAGGAACAGACGATCATGAAACGCGGAAAAGACCTTCAGTGATGCGGCGTCATCGAATTGGGACGGCGCCAGGGCGCGTTGGAGGTTCCAAACAAAGGCGGAGATGATTGAGTGGCAACCGCCACGGGAAGTCAGCCTTGACCTTTGATCTGGAAGTCAGCGGAAATCTGTTTGATCACTCGCGGGGACCGCTAGCTGCAGAGCCGACGGAGGACACGGGAGCGCCGCTCCGTGCCGGCCGAAGATTAACGCTCTCGGTTAGCGTAGATGACACAGCTGGAATCTGTTGGCCCTGAGTAGCAGCCATCACTGCGTTTCGGGTGTTGTTGAATACCTCCTCGATCATCTTCGAAGAATCCATCTGCGTAAGAAGAGCGGTCATCAGCTGACTATGTAGTTCATCCGGATCTTCGACGACCTGGCCAGGCGCTGCTGAGCTCAGGATGAGCGCGTTCTCACTCGTTTGAATGGGTGCAAGTCCATGTGAGTAGCTCCTGAAGCGTCGCTCATAAGGATTGCGGCGTGAGGCCTCAATGACGACGAGCCTGACGCGGGCTCCGGATGTCTTGAGTTGCGAAAGGAGACGGTCAATGCTTACGCCTTGTCGACGGACATCTTCTTCACTCCAGATCTTCGCGTCGACTGGGATTAAATAATTTTGTCCGTCAGATTGGACACCGTAACCTCCGAAATAGACCAACACAATTGAGTTCAAATGTACTCTTGCCCTTAGATGATCGATTGCGCGCGTCATGTCGGGGTGCGTCGCATTGTCAACCGCGTCGACCAGAAAGCCGTCCTTGCGAAGAGCATTTGTCAAACCTTCCGCATCGCGTGTTATTTGGGGAAGAGGAGAGCCGGCATCGGGATAGGTTGAATTGCCAATCACCAGAGCTAGCCGATTAGTATCTATGGGTGCGGATTCACCCGACCAGATGGGCGCGCTCATGGGCCGGTTATGAGGCTTCTCCAACCGCATTGTCCTGCCGAGGCCAGTTGAGAGCAAGCCAAGCAGGACTGCAGCGCCGACTAGTATTCTGGCAACTGTCATTTCATTATGGTCTCCAGTTCACAGAGGAATCGCTCCTCTCCGTAAGATGCCTTGGCGCTGCCAGCATTCGCGCCACAGTCGCGTGCCGCCGTTGCGTCCTTCAATTGCGTCGCGCCGTCCAGTAACCCGAGCATCGCGCCGTTCCTGAGTGGCCGCTCCAGGTCCCCTGACCCGGCGTTGCGAATAATTTGCCCGCACCCGTGGCATATTTATCTTGGACCGTCACCGAAGCGCGAACCGCGCCGGATTTGCAACGTAACCTCGAAATCTCACGAGATTGGGATGCGTGATAATTCCGTTGGTCACATCGACAGTAAAGCGGTAACTGGCATCGCAGGTTTTTCTTTGCGTCACGAAGACGAGGTCCCAGGAGCCGTCGTACGCCGAGCGCCCGAATGCTGCCGGTGCAAAGAAAATGAAGCAACTCGCTGCCGTGATGAGAAGCGAACGCTTTGTCATGATAGTTCTCCTAACTAGCTAAAGCAGACCATGTGGTTCGAGCGGTCCAGTAACGGCCGGCATTCGTCCTGAACCGGTACGGTTGCCGATCAACATCGGGGACGTTCGCGTGCAGGGCGCTTGTCAACTACGACACCATGCTTGGCCACCCATTTACGGTCAGGCCCACGCATATAATGACGCTCGGGCCGACACGGGTCACGGGCAGTCGCGATGAGCTTGCCGCATCTGCTATTGATACCAACAACGCATCGGCGAAGCGGCGCTATGGGTGACCGAACCGCGAGCATCGCGACTTCGATGCGGCTTTCCATCGTGGTGGGAAGGACGCCGAGCGACGAACGGCCTTCGTCGCCGAAGGGACTCCGGAGGCCGTAGCGCCGCTGGTCCAAGGGTAACTTGTCGCGCGTATTGACGTAGGCGCCCTCGAAAGCGGTCTGGACTGGCGATCCCGACGTACTCGGTGCGGGGTCTTGAACCAACGCCTGGAGAGTTGGAAATCCGTGCGGGTGGTACCCACCGCACCAATCCTGGTAGAAAAAGGAGAAGCCTGTGCCGCGCACCGAGCTCCTTCAGAGTGAGAGGCGGGCGTTCCTTTCCCTCAGCATCGATCCGGTAGGGGATTGCGAGTTCAGGGGCGGGCTCTCCCGCGATGCTCTGGGTCATGGTTATACTCGCAATTCTGATTGCGGCGGGGTGTACGCCGGCGCTTCGGCTCACGACCGCGCTCGCGGCACCAGTGTTATTGCCGCGGAATCGGCTGGTAAAGCTATGATCTCGATAACCGCGTGTAATATAGGCCTGCCCGGAGGATAGGCACGTGGACACCTCCCCGCGGTCGCCGAGAGTTCCGCTCCGGCGAGGCGGCGCAGAGGGAAGCACCGCACTCCCACCGCAGCGCGCCAAGCGTCGCTCAGCCATTCCGATAACGGTCGGCTATCGACTTCATGGCGAGAGGTGATTTTCCTTTTGACCGTCATAGACTCAATCTTCGATCCATCATCGCCCGCCCTCGTCTACGGGCCGAAGTCGGCGTTCCGTTGGACGATCGCAGGCCAGGAGGTCCCACATGCAGATCAAAGAGACAATTGGCGCTTCATTCCCCGGCTCTGTCGGAAGCGCGCCGCTGGAGGATGTCGTCGTGCTCGTGGACAGCGGCGGCGTCGCGCTTGGAATGCAGCGTGCGTTCAGCGCAAGGGTGGGGGGCGTCCGCGATGGCGGTGGAGGCCTCATCGCGTCCAGGTACGTGGAGATCCCGCTCGTCGGGTCCGACGGCGAGGTCTCGGGAATCTTGTGCCGCGCCAGCCCGCGGTCCGACACGCGAGGCGCGGTCGCCGCTGGCGGGCGGGCGCGGGTGAGCGCGATAGCGGACGTGGCGCAGTTTGTCGTCCACGACATCAATAACCTTCTCGCCGTGATCGGGAGCGGCCTGCGACTGCTCGAGTGCCAGAGCGATGCTGCGTACCGAAAGGCCATCGTCGACAGAATGCAGGAGGCGATCACGCGAAGCGCGTTGCTTAGCCGGCAGCTACTCGAGGCTACGCGACCGCGCCCCAAGTCGATCGACGGGTTTCTCGCAGGCGGTCGCCTCGCAGCGATAGCTGGCACGCTTGACCTGGCGTTGCGTCCGGACATCACGGTCCGCACCGAGATCGCCCCCGACCTATGGGACTTCAACGCCGATCCGGAAGAGCTGTACTTCGCTTTGCTGAACCTCTGCCGAAACGTGGCCGATGCTATGCCGAACAGCGGCACGATCACCGTCGCGGCGCGGAACATCGAGCCGCCCGCCGGCGCGGTCCGGGGGTTCGTCGAGATCATCGTCGCCGACTACGGCAGGGCAATCGCATATGGAATTTCTGAGTCTCTTCCGTTGCTTGGCCTCGCACCGGTCGCAGTTGCCGGGAAGCTCGCATGGAATCGGATCGAGAACGAGACAGAATCGAAGTGTGAACGGTCGGTTTGTCTCCTTGCCGGGGTTGGGCCGAGCGGTACCAGCACATCTAAGGTCTTTTCCATATGCGATTCCCCTGCCGACGACGGGGAGGGCATGACCGAGGAGGTCCTCTCGCAGGCCTTCACCCTGTACTTCACGACAAAACTCGCGGGCAGCGGCACCGGCCTCGGGCTCCCCCAGGTCCAGCGCTTCGCCGCAGGACGCGGCGGCGCGGTCCGGATAAAGAGCGAGCGGGATACCGGCACGCTGGTGCGCCTCTTCCTGCCGCGAGGACTTGCAGGCGTTCGAGTCCCTCCAGCCGCCGGTCGAGGCGCGGGGGTCTGTTGTGAGCATCTCGCAGCAGACGATCGCCGAGAACGCAAAAGCCCACGCGCAGTTAAAGCTGGGTTTTCCAACTCTCTCGGACCTAGGCGGCCGGATTGCCCAGCTGTTCGGCGTGCGCTGGTGCATTTCGGAGCCACGAAATGTCAGGATTGAGCCCTACTACTACTCGGCAGTGGGCAATCTACAAGGTGCGCAGATAATGACTTGGATGTGGTTCTAAATCTTCCAAGACATCACCGATTCCATCTTTCGTATCCCGCCATCGAGGACACCAGCAACGCTGAGGTATCGTGGTGGACCGTCGCATTTTGAAGGAGGTTCGAACATGACCCAGGTATATTTCCACTGCTCGAACACGAAGAAGGTTTTCCTCGATAGCCGCGGCGCCGTGGTGGCCGATCTTGCTGAGGCGCGCGATCACGCGACCCGTCTCGTGCAATCCTTTACCAGCGAGCGCAGCCTCGAGGATTGGCATGACTGGGTCCTGCATGTCAGCGACGACCAGGGCGATGAACTCTTCGTTGTGCCCTTCATTTTCGTGCTCGGCGAGCCGAATTGAGGTCGCCATGCTTTGGGCCAAAGCGCACATGTCCCAGTTAGAAAGCACGGCGGGAGCCCCGCGAAGACTCTCTTCAGCCCTCGGCGGCAAGGTCGATGAAAGCTCGCACCTTGATCGGCAGAAACCGGTTGGAAGCGTACAGGAGGTGGAAGGGCAGCGGTGCAGGCTAGAATTCTTTAAGCGATCTCGGCCGATCCGGACGAAGGCCTGCCCTTCCAATATTCGGACCCGTCACGCATTTTTTATTCCTTCGTGACCACCTTCGCGGCTTCAAAGTCGGCGTCAGCAATCCCACCTCAGCACAAGGAATGACGAGCATAACTCAATAACAGCGATTTTGGGCGAGGCTACCCGATTTGTCTCAAAATCCGCGCGACTGACTGCCGCCGGCCTGCCGCTGACAACCGACACGCAAATTGTGCTGGTGATAGTGGGGGATTCGGAGAAATGCGCGGAAGCGAGCGCACTCCTGCTCGCCGAGCACGGCATCTATATCTAGCCTCAACTATCCGACGGTTCCGCGGGGCACCGAGCGGCTGCGTATCACGCCGACGCCCTATCACGATGACGCGCTGATCGACGCGCTCGCTAAAGCACTGGTCGATGCGTGAGAGCGCCTTGGTTTGTCACTACGATATCGCAAGCTTGCAGCGGAGTAGGTTGCCAGCGCACGGCAGCATCGGAGCGAATAGCTCAGGTTAGCAAACTGTGCCGACGGTTGGTGCGCCCCTCGGCGAGTAAAATTGCTGCGTTGTCGCTCAAGATAGCCACCGAGTCTTCAAAGCAAGAGCGGAAAGTATCTGGCGGAAGCCGTTATGAAAGAGCAACCTCGCTGATGTCGATGGAGACCGTCAACCAGAGAAAGACCTTGCAGCCCGGGCCGTTCCACATCAGGGCCCAAAATCGACCCCCCATAGTTTGGGCTGTTGCGCTGCCTGCTTTGGACTGAAGCAGGTGGTTGGGGATGCTGGGCGTGGAGACGATTGCGCGGATATCCTCACTCGCGAGCCGCAGCAAACCCTCCAGCCGAGCCTAAAGTATGATGAGTTTGCAAAAGGGCGTTTTCGAGCGACCCACGATGCCCACAACTTGTCATTCCGGATTTGTGCGCGAAGCGCAGCCGCGCTCGCTGGTAGCTGGTCACGGACTCAGGAGCGCGTTTACTGGCCGCGAGGTTCCGGCTCAACTCACTTTGGCCGGCTGCGTTCGATGATCTCCGCCGCGCCCTTCGCCAGTAGCTCGAACGCCACCGCGCGACCAAGCTCGCGCGGCCTGTTTGCGGGACCGGAGCGGGAAGCTCCGATGATCAGCCCGTCGGTTTCGTCAAGCACCGAAGCGCTGAGCGATATCGTTTTGCCGTCGATCCTAGCAAAGCCGGCGATCGGCGAGTTACAATGGCCGTTGAGCATCCACAGCACCTCGCGTTCGGCGTCGGCGCACGCATGCGCGACCACATCATCGATATTTGAAAGCAGGTGCCTTGTCTGCCAATCCGCCGCCACGCATTCCACGGCGATGATACCTTGTCCGACCGCAGGCAGCATCTCAGCTATCGAAAATTCGTAAGCGATTCGGTGGGAGAAACCAAGGCGTTCGAGCCCCGTACGCGCCATGATCAGCGCATCCGCCGGCCCGACCGCACCGCCGGGCAGCCGCTGCTTTTCACCCTGATCGAGCTTGCGCACGCGCGTGTCGGCGGCGCCGCGAAAGTGGATTACTTCGACTTCGGGGAACAGCCGCCGCGCATAAACAGCGCGTCGCACCGCGTTGGTGCCGATTTTGAAACCGTTGCCGCGCGTGCGCCTAATCTCATTGAGCGAAACGCCAGCGCGTAGCACCAGCGCGTCACCCGGAGGGTCGCGCGACAGGGTCGCGCCAACTACGAGTGAAGGCGTTTCCTCGTTCCCTGGCATGTCCTTGAGCGAATGCATTGCCGCCTGCAGCTCGCCTGCAAGGAGAGCATTGCGGATTTGTGCGACAAATGCGCCGCCCTTGCCGCCATGCGGCAGAAGCTTGTTGATCTGGTCGATATCGCCCGCGGTGTCGAGTGTGACCACCTCGACCTCGAGGTCGGGAGCCGCCGCGGTGAGCCGGCGTGCGATTTCGTTGGTCTGCGCCAGCGCCATAACGCTTTTGCGCGTGCCGATCCGGAAACGATTGATCACAAAAGGCGCTCCCGAATCATCGGGCATCCTGCAAAATCATCTTCTATGCCTTCCGCAATCACCACGACTGGCGCGAAGTCTGTAAAGGAGGCACGCCGGCGAGCATTCCCTACCAGTTCCTCAGCATAGGCCTGCACACGCTTTCTAAGAGTCGACGGCTCGCGGACTTCGTCGATCAATCCCCATCGCTGAGCTTCGGAAGCCACAATCAGATCGCCCTGGTATAGATAGTGCATCGCACGGGAACGTCCGATCAGGCGCGCCAGAGCCCGCGTCGTCGCGATCAGTGGAATGAAGGCGATCCGGATTTCGGGCTGTTCTAACCGGGCATGGGCGGCGCTCGCCTCGGGCGCGTTGAGAACTGAGGTCGTCAGCCAGACCGCGGCGGCGAGAACCCAGTAGTGCCAGGCGTCAAGCCCAGTGAAATGGAAAGCGGAGGGGGCAATGATGGAGACCACACCCAATGCGCGGTCCACCCAAAGATGCAGCCAGTAATGGATGCCCCGGACGAGCCCCGTCGGGTGGTCCGTGAGAGCCGGCAGCATCAGTGGCGTGACGCGGGTCACCACCGAAAGCCACAGCGCGACAGGACTGCTCTTGCCTAGCTTCAGCAGGAATGGCGCGACCATCCAGACGATGGCAACAGGATAGTCGATTAGGTAGGTGTGGATAGATTTTGTGATGAAGCGACAGGGCATGACGTAACTCCTGCATGCTGGGCTGCTCGATCGAGTTCTTGGGACATCGAGAGTAGGGGCTGCGCACGCGAATGGCGGATCGACCGCATTGTGATCGATGGGCCACCCGTGCTGCCACCGAGTATCGATGAGGTGTACGAGGAGGGTATTCCCGTCTGTGCGCCGTTAGAAATGCAGGATCGTTATCGTTTTCATTCTCTCAGGCGGCCGCGTCTAGAGTTTTCAGACGCCAACGGCCCCCGCGGGAGGTCAGGATAGCGCTCGAGTAGAAATCTCTTCCATTCAAACGGTCCCCGTTTGTCCTTCCTAATTGACGCCGACCCAGCACCGGCGGCGAGCGAACCTTCCATCCCATCGATTCTGAGCAAATCTTGTTCTGACTCCGTGTTCACAGTTCGTCCAAAGTAGCGTGAATCTGCGCATTGCTCTTGTCATGGCCCCAATCACTCGGGGCGCCGTCCTCTTCAATCCGATACGCAACCGAAGATGCATTTCGCTTCTGACCGATAGTTTGAAGGGCGGTCCCCTAGTGGTTCCGGAAGATTCGAGTGAAGCTGCTGCTGCTCTGATACCCCGCGTGAAGTGCAACTTGCTCGATGGACAATGCATTGGCAGCCAGCAGGCCAGTCGCATGCCGCATGCGGACACGTCTCAGGACGGGCATCGGCGATTCACCAAACGCGGCGGCGAATCTCGCCATCAACGTCGAGCGGATCAACCATACCGGTCTGCACAGGGTCTGAACACTGAAGTCCGTCCGTCGCGAGACGTGATGCCATTTCGGCAAACGCGCGCGCTATCGGCGGGTCATTCAAACGCGAAAAGTGCTCCACCCAGAGTTTGCAGAAGTCAGATTGCGACGAAGCAGGGCCAGCAATATGAGCTTGAACAGCGCCGACGCCATTGGGTCCCCGCCGATCTCGCGCGCGGGAAGTTCAACCATCGCATAGCTCATGAGCCGGTCGAGCTGATCATACGCATCAAAGGTTTCGACTACCGGCGAAGCGAGCGAAGCAAAGAGATCTAGTCCCGGATCGTAAACTGCATGGAAGCAACCGCAGACGAGCGAAAATGATGCCTCGCCTTCGCCGATCTCGTAACGGTGCACGTCCAGCGCTTCGGAAAGATCACCGGCAATCATCGCGACCCCGGCGCTCGGTCCGTCCTTTGGCGTCGCGCCCGTGGGCACGTGGATGTCGCTACCGTCGAGCACGCCGAGGCCAACGCCGGGCCCCGCTATCGCGACAAGACCTCGACAAGTTGATGACAACGTTGGACGTCGCCTTCGTCAGGCCGTCGGAGTGCGCGCTTGCGGCGGGTCGCCCGCACCGGCGCCTCCATCGTCGACTACTGTCTTCGAGACGCCGGATTCATCCTCCTGGACGACGAAATCCCCATACGCCTGACGCCGCTCACGCTGGTGATCGTCGCGCCGGGGCGAGCAATGACGGTCGCCGCGACGGAGCACGCGACCGCACCGCGGAACGCCGGCAAGCACAACAACGGCAGCTTCACACCGGGGTCGTCGCAGCGGCACACCGTCGGGGACGGCAAGCCGGCGCTGGTGCTTGCATGCGGGTCCCTCCGAGCCAACTACGGTCCGGCGCTCGACTTGTTCGCCTCCCTTACAGCGCCGATCTTCGAGACGTTCAACGTGCACGACCGGCTCAACCAAGTGATGGCCTACGCAATGGCCGAGCTCGCAGCCCAGGACGTTGGTGGAGGACCACGATCATCGCGGCTCTCCGTTGGTTGTTGTCTTGCCGTCGTCGCGGACCTCACCGAAGGCGTTCGGCGATCCTGCGGCGGAGCGTCCGCAGGTCGTGCGCGAACACGCGGATGCCTTCGGCCCGCTTCTCGGTCGCCATGGCGTCCTCGTTCATGATCCCCCGGAAGGTTGTCTCGTCCATCGGGCCCTCGGGATCGGATGTTTAAAAGCGCCGTTATTGCAATCCAAACTGCAACGCCGATGATGCTCGCGATTACACGAAAGACTTTTTTCTCCAGGGCCTGGCCGCAAGTTCGCTCGGCTATGAGCGCAACCGTTATTATCGCCGTCGACGGCATTTTGAGCGGAAGCCAGAAGCTCACATACAATTCAGGACTGCCGTCAGCCAGACCGGGATCGCGAAAGCCCAGGGAGTAAGGGAAAACCTAACGGAAGGAACCTCACTTGTTTAGGCAGTGTCGAACAACTCTACTCCATGAATTCGACTGTCCGCCTCAACGGAAGAAGGGGTGTTGTCCGCACCTGTCATGCGGGTTCTTCGGTAGTTTCCGATGACGTCTTTGGCGGCAATCGTAGGACCGCCCGCAAAAACTCTCACTGGAACCAATGACGGCGAAGCGACGTAACGTCCGAATGGATGACGTCTTGCTGACGCCCCGCTCAACGAGTCGCTACTTCAACGTAGCAAGATAAGTAACGAGGTCCGTCCGGTCCGTCGGGTTCTTCAGCCCTCCGTAGGTCATCCTGTTTCCGGGAACGACCTTCTGTGGCGATTCCAGATACGCATCGAGGGTCTTCGCATCCCAGACAATGTCGGACTGCTTCATCGCATCACTGTAGCGGAAGCCGGGAGCCATACCCGCCTTCCTGCCGATGATTCCTTCCAGGCCCGGCCCGACGCGATTGGCTTGATCCGTCGCATGGCATGCTGCGCAAGCTTTGAAGATGGTTTTTCCGTGCTCGGCGTCCTGTGCGTAGCCGGGAGTCGCGGTTGCTCCCGTAAATGCAAGCACCGCGATAAACACTCCAGTCTTTCCTGTACCCTTCATTGGGAATATCCTTTTTTAGATCGGGATCAGAGGTGGCGCGGCCGTGCAACGTAATTGTTGAGGTCGTCGCCCAGTCGAAGCGAGCATGCCCCTAAAAGCGTATCGGGTTGTAGCCCGCATTGAAGGGATAAGCGGATGCAGCGACAACAAAGAGGTTCTCTACATTCCTCCGTCGAAATCGGTGAAGGAGAGCGCAAGCGGGACTGCAGTCTCGACCGATAACCGGTACCGCTGTCGAATTTATCGACGGACGCGAATAGTGGCTCGCCCGACACCACATCGACTTAGAGTCCCGCCTGTTTGTTGTCCGGGTATTCGTTCCGAAACGGTCGCTCTGCCGGCTTGCTGCGTGACCCGGCACTGTTCTGGCGTTAGCTGCGACACTGCCTCAATATCTTTGTTGTATGTCTTCATGCTTCGACCTCCTTGCAAACAAGCATGAAAATAGGCGGCGAAACTCGACGGTCCAATGACCTGTGGCTATGGAATCGATGCCATCGACGTTTCGCGCAAAAAAGAGACGGTGCAGTACAAACATATGCTTCTCAGAGATTCTTGAGGCGTGGCTGGACTCCCCAGTTGAATTCGCTGACAACGAATGCGAACGCGTCCGCCTGACGGATCTTCGTCGCCAATGCCTCCATCTGCGCGGGCGCTTCGCCCAGCGCTTATTCCTTGTACATGCGATCCATGATCGGCATGCCGACAGTCCTGGCGTAGATGCGTTCAGCCGCGTCACCACGTGATCGGAGCTCCTCGCATATGCGCCGCGACAGGCGGATACCCTTCCTGTCCGACCGCAGAGCACGGGTGGAGCGGCACGGCGTTAACTCACACGATCGCGGCCGTCGCGGGCGACGAAGCGGTTCGGCTTGCGGTTCGCGTTGTCAACCACGTGTCTCGCGGCGTGCTGCACCCGACCTCCGAGTGTACCTGCTGGGCATACATCAGGGGCACGCTATTCATAACGCGGGGTTATCACCGCGCGAGCAGATTCTGCTGTACAACGAGCCGCTAGTGCAAGAGCGCAAGGCTTTGGCAGTGACGCCGGGGCATCGGCCAGGACCCGGCCGCCATTTCGACGAAAGCAGATCAACCGCGGAGATGATCCATGTCGCGTACTGTCGCAGAAGCCCTCGTCGACGTCCTCGAGGCGGTCGGCGTAAAGCAAGTCTTCGGCCTGATCGGCGAAACGCTGAACCCGTCGGGCGATGCCGTGCGGCGGAGCGAATTAGACGGGATCGGTGGCTGGCGCAGGCGCCCGGCGTTCTCCACGAGGCGATTTGACCAGACCTTTGACTTTTCAACGCGGACTGCATCGCGATTCCGGTTTTAGGGGGCACCAAGACAATGATGGGACAGCTGACCAAATCAGAACGTCAGTACGCGCTGCTGATCCTGTGCGGGATCGCGCTGTGCGGACTGATACTTGGCATCGCAGGCAAGGACGATCCGCTTGGCATTCACGGCGCACTCATCGCGATCGCGGCGCTCGCCGGAATCTTCAAAGTCATATCGATCTATTACGATCCCGAGCCCGACGACGAACGCCTCACCCGCTATTACGACGATCCGACAAAAGTCGGCATTATTCTCGCAATGATCTGGGCCGTGTTCGGCCTCTTTATCGGCGACTGGGTGGCATGGCTTTTGGTGAAGCCCGACTTCACGTTCGATGCTGGCTGGGCGAGCTTTGGACGGCTGCGTCCCGTTCACACCACAAGCGTGCTCTTCGGCTTCGGCGGCAACGCGCTGATCTGCACATCCTATTACGTGCTGCAGCGGACCTCACGCGCACGCCTGCCCGATCAACTCAGCCCGTGGTTCGTGCTGCTCGGCTACAATCTGTTCTGCCTCATCGCCATCACCGGTTACATGATGGGTGTTACGCAGTCCAAGGAATACGCGGAGCCGGAGTGGTACGCGGACATCTGGCTGCTGGTGGTGTGGGTTGCCTATTTCGTCCTCTACCTGCGCACGCTTGCGCGCCGCAAGGAACCGCACATCTATGTGGCCAACTGGTATTATATGGCCTTCATCCTGGTGATAGCGATCCTACACATCGTCAACAATCTCGCTGTCCCCGTCTCCTTCGGCAGCGCGAAGAGCTATTCACTATTCTCCGGCGTGCAGGACGCGATGATCGAATGGTGGTACGGCCACAACGCGGTCGCCTTCTTCCTGACCGCCGGCTTCCTCGGCATGATGTATTACTTCCTCCCGGTGCGCGCCGGACGACCGATCTATTCATACCGGATGTCGATCATCAGTTTCTGGGGCATCACTTTCTTCTACATGTGGGCGGGCTCGCATCACCTGCACTACACTGCGTTGCCGCAATGGGTTCAGACGCTGGGCATGACGTTCTCGCTCATGTTGCTGATTCCCTCGTGGGCGTCCGCCGCCAACGCGCTGCTGACGCTGAATGGCGCATGGGACAAGGTGCGTGATGATGCGACGCTCCGCTTCATGATGGTGGCTGCGGTGTTCTACGGCATCACCACCTTCGAAGGATCATTCCTCGCCATCCGCCCCGTGAACTCGCTCTCCCACTACACCGACTGGACCATCGGCCACGTCCATGCCGGCGCGCTCGGATGGGTGGCGATGATTACGTTCGGATCGATCTACGCTATCGTGCCGTGGCTCTGGAAACGTGAGCGCATGTATTCCAGGCGGCTTGTCGAGGTGCACTTCTGGCTCGCGCTGGCTGGTTCCGTCGTTTATGTCTTCGCTATGTGGAATTCCGGCATCATCCAGGGGCTGATGTGGCGGACCTACAATGAGAACGGTACGCTCGCATATACCTTCGTCGACTCGCTGATTGCGATGCATCCCTACTACATCGCGCGCGCCATCGGAGGCCTGCTGTTCCTGATCGGTGCGATCGTTGGCGCCTACAACATCTGGATGACGATCAGAACCGGTATCCTTAAGGTGCACGAATTCGCAACCGACATGCCATTGCCGGTGCGCAGCGGCCCGACCGTCCTTCAATCGGGAGAGTAAGCCGCATGTTCGGATTGCACTATCGGCTGGAACGTAAAGCCATCGGACTCACACTCGGCATCATCTTCGTAGCCAGCATAGGCGGCCTCGTGGAAATCGCGCCGCTCTTCACCATCCACCAGACGGTGGAAGACGCGCCTGACATGCGCGTCTACACGCCACTCGAACTGGCGGGCCGTAACATCTATAT
This sequence comes from Bradyrhizobium sp. Ash2021, assembly GCF_031202265.1. Lineage (NCBI taxonomy): Bacteria > Pseudomonadati > Pseudomonadota > Alphaproteobacteria > Hyphomicrobiales > Nitrobacteraceae > Bradyrhizobium > Bradyrhizobium sp. Ash2021. The sequence continues at coordinate 2,290,504 of NZ_CP100604.1, forward strand.
CCGCGAAGGCTGTTACGCCTGCCACTCGCAGATGATCCGCACCCTGCGTGACGAGGTCGAACGCTATGGACCCTACTCGCTCGCCGCTGAATCGAAATACGACCATCCCATGCTGTGGGGCTCCAAGCGCACTGGACCGGACCTCGCGCGCATCGGCGGCAAATATTCCGACGAATGGCACGTCACCCACCTCAACAACCCGCGCGATGTACTTTCCGTCTCCGTCATGCCCGCCTATTCGTGGCTGCTGAACACGACGCTGCGCACTGATGATCTCGGCGCACACCTAAAGGCCCAGCGCACCGTCGGCGTGCCCTACACCGATGAAATGATCGCGAATGCAAGCAAGGACGCCTACGGCCAGGCTGCGCCGGATTCGCCCTACGCCGATGGCGTCACCCGACGCTACGGCAAGGCCACCAACATCCGCGCGTTCGACAGCAAGCCCAGCGAACTCACCGAGATGGACGCGCTGGTCGCCTATCTCCAGGTGCTCGGCCACCTGACCGACGCGGCGCACAAATCCGTCGCGAATACTACGAGGTGATCATGGATCTCGGACACGGTACGCTGGTGTGGTTCTCGAAGTCGTTCGGATTGTTCTATCTGATCGCACTCTCGATCATCACCGTCGCCTACGTCTATTGGCCGTCGAACAAGAAGGTGTTCGATCACTCCGCGAAGTCGGTCCTACGCAATGAGGATAGGCCATGGCGGTAGAAGAGCGCGACAACTACACCGGTTATCTCACCACCGGACACGAGTGGAACGGCATCAAGGAATTGAACACACCCGTTCCGCGCGCGGTGTACTTTTTCCTACTGATCGCTTTTGTCTTTTCGGTCGGCTACTGGGTCTTGATGCCCGCGTGGCCACTCGGCGTCAGCTACACCAAAGGACTGCTCGGCCTCGACCAGCGCAACATCGTGCGGGACTCGCTGAAGCGAGCCGCCCTCGGCCGCAGCGCATGGACCAAGCAGATCGAGGCCAAAAGCTATCAGGAGATTCAAGCCGATCCTGCGCTGATGAATATCGTGCGCCAGACCGGACGCCCTCTGTTTGGCGACAATTGTTCCGTGTGCCATGGGCTCAACGCACAGGGCGGCCACGGCTTCCCGAATCTGACCACCACTTCATGGCTGTGGGGCGGTAATCCGGAAGTCATTGCCGAGACCATCCGCGTCGGCATCAACTCGCCGCATCCCGACAGCCGCACCTCGCAGATGCCGGCTTTCGGCCATGATCAGATCCTCCAACCTGCCGATGTCGACAAGGTGGTGGCCTTCGTGCGCTCCCTCTCCGATCCATCCACCACGAAGACCACAAAGCCCGGCGACGTGAACGCCGGCAAGGAGATCTTCGCTGCCAATTGCACCGCATGTCATGGCGAGGACGCCAAGGGCAACAGCGACGTGGGCGCACCGAACCTGACCGATAAGTTCTGGATCTATGGCGGCGATGCGCAGACGATCACGAACACACTGTGGCGTGGCCGGCAGGGCCACATGCCATCATGGGAAGGCCGCCTGGCTCCGCTCGATCGCAAGATCCTCGCGCTCTACCTTTTCGATCACAGGATGCCCACCCCATGAGCGGCGCGGCGGCATCGCATGGCGGATGGCAGACCAAGTCCATCGTCTGGCTGTCGGTCGCCCTCGGGCTGATCGTGCTGGCCGCCGCCAACGCGCATCTGCTTTATGTGGCCGTCTCCTCTCAGCCGAATTGCGTCGCTCATCGCCGGCATGGCGAAGGCAACGGCGCGACCAGCTTCAGCGCGGCGACCTCGTCGTGTTCATCGAAACCGTCCATGACAACCAAAGCACTGTTGGAGTAATCGGCATGACCATCATCCCGACCGTCGTGCCTCCGCTTCTCACGAAAAACCGCTGGCATCGCTTGCTTGCTCCTACCGATGCCTTCACATGGCTTGCGAAAGGCTGGCAGGACCTGACCGTACAGCCGATGACGAGCCTCTCCTACGGACTGCTGATCTTACTCGCGTCTGTCGCCCTCGTCGGTGGTTTGTTTCGCCTCGGCTGGGACTACATCCTGTTTCCCGCATTTGCGGGTTTTATGGTGGTAGGCCCGATCCTCGCAATCGGCCTGTATGAAAAAAGCCGCCGCCTCGCCGCCGGCCTGCCTGTCAGTCTCGCGAGCATGATCTTCGTCAGGCCGCGATGCGGCGGACAGATCCTGTTCGCGGGCGTCCTGTTGTGTCTTTTGATGATTACATGGATGCGCGCGGCGGTGCTCATCTATGCGTTGTTCTGTGGCCTGGTGCCTTTTCCCAGTCTCGAGCATATCGCACCGATGCTGTTCACCACGCCGGTTGGCTGGGCGATGCTCATTGTCGGTAGTGCCGTCGGCGGACTGTTCGCGGCCTTCTCGTTTGCCATCAGCGCGTTTTCAATTCCAATGATGCTCGACAGGCGCGTTGACGCCCTCACCGCCATGGGCTCGAGTATGGCGCTGGTCTGGAACAACCTGCCCGTGATGCTGACCTGGGGCGCCATTGTGCTTGCACTGTTCCTGCTCTCCCTCGCCACCGGAATGCTGGGCCTGATCATCGTGTTTCCCCTGCTCGGGCACGGCACCTGGCACGCCTATCGCACGGTGGCGGTCGAAGCCGCAATATAACGCCACGCCGCCGGCGGAATGCCGGCGACGTGCGGAAACGGAGTGCCGATGAGCTGTTGTGCGCCCGGCGCTGAACTCGCTCTCGCGATGGCCGATCCCCACGAATGAGGAAGCGCTGCTCGCAAGCCGCATCATCGGCGACGGCGTCCGCCAGACGGACCTCTCGGTGCCGGGCATTCACGATAGCGGCCTTATCCAGAAAGTCGAAGCGGCGCTCGGCCCGCTTCCCGCCGATCGAACGACGTGAATTGCACGAATGGGCAAGACACTGATGTCCGAGGAAGTCTACGATATTGTCAGTGTCGGCGCGGGCGCCGCCGGCTGCGTCGTTGCAAGCTATCTCGCCGAACACATCGATGCGTCGATCGCGCTGATCGAAGGGGCGACATGGATCGCGATCCCGTGCAGTGCGGTCGACGCTTATCTGCGTCCTCACCCTGCCTCAGGCCGCGTGACCCTTCTCACCGTGCCGGCTAAACCGGTCGACGCAACACAGGCATTGAATCTCTCTGCCGGCGTTTCAAATTGCAAGGTCTCACGGGGTCGTTCGTTTAGCTGACGAGCCGCTTTTTTCAGATGGGCTTGTGAATGCACCGACAAGTCGGCCCTTTGGAAAGTACTGTCTCAGCAGGCCATTGGTATTCTCGGTCGACCCGCGCTGCCACGGGCTTTGCGGGTCGCAAAAATAGACATCGATGTTGGTCGCCATCGTAAAGCGCCGATGATCCGTCAGTTCCTTGCCCTGGTCCCAGGTCAGGGATTTATACAGCTCTTTTGGTAGCTTCTTCGTCTGCTTGATGAGCGCGTTGACTACCGTACGGGTGTCCTTGCCTGCCACCTTGGCCAACATCACGTAGCGCGTTTGACGCTCGACCAAGGTCGACGATCGAGGGCAACCCATGTAATTCTCCTACGTTTGGCGCCGCTTGCGGGCATGGCCTATTGTTTCAAGTGGGATCCCCGGACGTGGATCCAATCCGAGACTCCCCGCTGTCGTGGCGACGAAGAGGTTCGGCTCGCGGTACGCGTTGTCACCAACGTCTCCAGCTGCGTACCGCAGCCGACGTCCCAGTGTACCTACTGGGCGCGCTCGCGGGGAATACACCAGGGGCATGCTATTCATAACGCGGGGTTATCACGGCGCGAACGAATCCTGCTGTACAACGAGCCGCAAGAGCGCGAGACTTTGCGGTGGCAGTCGAAGCGGCAATATAACGACACGCCGCCGGCGGATTGCCGGCAGCGCGCGGAAACGGAGGACCGATGAGTTGTTGTGCGCCCGGCGCTGAGCTGGCTCTTGCCATGCCTGATCCTCACACCGTGAATGAGGAAGTGCTGCTCGCAAGCCGCACGGTTGGCGAGGGCGTCCGCCAGACTGACCTCTCCGTTCCCGGCATTCACTGCGGCGGCTGCATTCATAAGGTTGAGGCGGCGCTTGGCCCGCTTCCCGGTGTGGAGAACGCGCGCGTCAATCTCTCGACCAAGCGCGTCGCGATCCGCTGGCAGGCGCACAAACCGCCCGCACCGTTCATCGAGACGCTCAACAAGATCGGCTACGACGCACATCTTCACGATGCAGGCGCGGAGGAGGCCGACGAGACGCCGAAAGAGCTGATCCGCGCGCTGGCGGTCGCAGGTTTCGCCGCCAGCAACATCATGCTGCTGTCGGTGTCGGTATGGTCCGGCGCGGAAGTCTCGACGCGGAACATGTTTCACTGGATGTCTGCGCTGATCGCCTTCCCCGCGCTTATCTATTCGGGCCGCGTATTCTTTGTTTCCGCTTGGCGCGCTCTGCGCCATGGCCGTACCAACATGGACGTTCCCATTTCCGTCGGCGTGCTGCTTGCGTTTGGCATGAGCCTTTGCGAGACGTTCAATCACGGATCACAGGCCTATTTCGACGCGGCAATCTCACTGCTTTTCTTCCTGCTGATCGGCCGCACGCTCGATCACATGATGCGCGAGCGCGCACGAACCGCCGTCCGAGGGCTGGCCCGCCTGTCCTCGCGCGGCGCGCTTGTCGTGCAGGACGACGGTACCCATGCCTATCTGCCGGTGAACGAGATCCAGCCGGATATGCACATCCTGCTGGCGGCCGGCGAGCGCGTGCCTGTCGATGCCCGGATCGAAACGGGACAATCGGAGATCGACTGCGCGTTGGTGTCTGGCGAGAGCCTGCCGCAACCGGTCTCACCGGGCACGATGCTATCCGCGGGAACGTTGAACCTGACCGCCCCCCTCACCATCGTCGCGACGGCTGCCGCGAACGATTCATTCCTCGCCGAAATGGTTCGGATGATGGAAGCAGCCCAAGCCGGGCGCTCGGTCCACCGGCGCGTCGCGGACCGCGCCTCGCGGCTCTACGCGCCGGTCGTGCATCTCACGGCGCTGCTGACGTTCATCGGCTGGATGATTGTAGACGGCGACCTGCATCGCGCAGCCACCATTGCCATCGCGGTGCTGATCATCACCTGCCCCTGCGCGCTCGGCCTTGCCGTGCCCATGGTGCAGGTCGTCGCCGCGCGGCGTCTGTTCGACAGCGGAGTGATGGTCAAGGACGGCGGCGCGCTGGAGCGCATCGCGGAAGTCGACACCGTGATTTTCGACAAGACCGGAACGTTAACCCTGGATCGCTTGCAGCTCATCAACCGCAAAGCCATCGATCCGGCGGCGCTTGCGATCGCTGCATCCATTGCGGCCCATTCACGCCATCCCTACTCGCGAGCGCTGGCCGCCGCGGGACGCGACAACGCCATCACGCCGGTGGGGCTGAACGATGTTTCAGAGCAGCCGGGTTCTGGAATGCAAGCCACCATCGGCACGACGATCTACAGGCTCGGCCGGGCCGACTGGGCACTGACGGTTGCAGCCGAACAATCAAGCACTGCCGGCGTTGTACTCTCCGGGAACGGGCGACTGTGCGCGGCCTTCCAATTCGACAGCGATCTTCGCCCGGATGTCCGCGAGTCCGTGCTCGCCATTTCCAATCAAGGATGCCGCGTCGAGATCATGTCCGGCGATCGCGACGAATCGGTGCGCCGTCTCGCGTCGGATCTCGGACTTCCCTATCGCGCCGGCGTCTCGCCTGCTGACAAAACGAAACACATCGTCGACCTGAGGGCAGCGGGACAGCGCGCGCTGATGGTCGGTGACGGCCTCAACGATACGCCCGCCCTCGTCGCCGCCCATGCCTCCATGGCTCCGGCCACCGCCGCCGATGTCGGACGCAATGCCGCCGACCTCGTCTTCCTGCACGATAGTCTTCTTGCCGTGCCGCAGGCCATTGCGGTTGCGCGCAATGCGCGGCAGCTCGTGCGCCAGAATCTCATCTTCGCCACCGGCTACAATGCCGTTGCAATGCCCATCGCGATCCTCGGCCATGTGACACCGCTGGTGGCGGCGGTGGCGATGTCGGCCTCGTCACTGCTCGTGATCGCCAATGCCCTGCGGCTGCATGGCTGGCGCTCGCGCAAGGAGCTGCTCGCGGCCGCCCCCCTGGCGATATCTCCAGCCAGGCGCTAGCGATGGAGAAAGCCCGATGACGGATTACCTCTTCCTGATTCCCGTTGCGCTCGCGCTCGGTGCCATAGCGCTTGGCACGTTCATGTGGTCGCTGCGAAGCGGCCAATATGACGATCTTGCGGGCGCCGCCGAACGAATCCTGCTCGAAAACCGCGATGGGCCCGACGACACAGGCCGGGCGCACGGGGAGACGCCGAGTCACCGCAACTAGTTGTTCAGCCCGATGTGAGGTGGATTGGATCGTATCTGAATCGCTCGGGGTTGTCCGTCCGATCTTTGCAGATCGGTCTCATATGTGTCAACGGCTTGCAAATTTGGAAGCCAATTGACTTTTTGGCGGATGCCCCCCGATCTCCGCGGCCGCGGCAATGATCATCTCCTTGCAGTCCGGGTTGAAGAGTGCCGGACGCTCGGACACCGATTGAGGACCCCTGGGCGATGGGTTCGTCATAAGGTGAAGTAGAGCGGCGGGGAGGGGGAACCGGCTAGCTTACCAAGCGCTCAAATCTCTGGCGACGCGCCGCCACCGTTCAGCAACCGCTGCAGCGGGCTTAAGATCGGAGTTAGATTATCGGTTTGCGCAGCACTTCCTCTCGCTACGGCGCCGGCGCCCAAGCCTTCCATTGGCTGACCGTCGTGCTGGTTCTCGCCGCCTATGTGCTGAGCAAGGGCGACCGCAATTCGCTCTATTCCGCAGCCGCGGACGGGCTCCGCAGGATTCACGAGACGCTCGGGGTGCTCGTCTTCATTGTCGTCGTGCTGCGGCTGCTATGGTGGCTGATCGACAGCACGCCCGCGAAGCTGCCGATGCCGCGATGGATGGCTGCGGCCGCGAAGCTCGTCCAGTTCGCGCTTTATGCGCTCCTCATCGCGATTCCAGCAACGGCGGTGGTCGGTACCTGGCTCGAGGGGATTCCCGTCACCCTTCTCGGATTCGACATCGCCCCCCAAATCGCGAAGGCGCATGGACTGGGGCAGCTGATCATGGAAATACACACCGCCCTCGGTAACGCCATCCTCTGGGTTGCCGGCGTGCATGCAGCCGCGGCTCTCTTCCACCACTTCTGTCTGCGCGACGAAGTCTTTCAGTCGATGGCTCCGGGCGCATGAATGATTAGTCCGAGCTACCGCGGAGGGGCGTTTTCCCTCTGAATCCGGCGAGGTGGCCCCGGCAGAATCACTCGGCCTCGTGTCGTACTGCCCTTCAAGGAACGAATGGTCGTCGACCAATCGTCGAACTTGCCGTTCGGTTGCTGTTGTTCTCTGGCCAATTTGAGCCGCTGAAGTTCAACGGCTCTGGCCATCTAATCAGGTACCGCCATTGCACCAGTCCAGTTCTGTCGTGAAATGGCTGAACCTAGGGGGTTTGATTCAAATTATGCCGATAGAACGGGTAAAAAGTGACGGAGAATGCCAGAATCGGAAAGCGCGTAGTGGACGATTTTTTCGGTGCGGTACTGAGTTGCGCGCCGTTTGTTAGCTTGGGATGCGCTGAGCCGCGGTCACTTTGAGTGACCGGGGCGGGCCATGGTGTCGATCAAGCAGCTTTTCGCGTGCGCGACCGTCGCGCAAGCTGTGCTGCGATCCGCACGAGATTGCTGGCGAGCACGGCGGCGCCTACCCACAGTTCGAAACGGTCGCGTCCTTCGGCGAGGCAGTGCTTCGTGCCGCGGCCTCGAAACAGCGATGCGTGCCTCGACGCTGGCGTGAAAGCGTTGACCATCCTTGAAGACCGCACTCTTCTCATATGCCTCCCGTCGTTCGTGCGCTCGCCGCCACGTTACGGAATGCACACCACTTTAACGTCAGCGTGCTTGCACGAGGCGAGGTTCTGCTCACTGAAGTAGCCACGATCAGAGCCGTACAGTTGCGGGGCCCGACCAAAAGACTGCCTGTGACGCTGGAGGGAAAATGCCAGTTGGACCTCGTCGGGTGGATTGCCCTTCAGCACCTCGTATTGCGTGATCAGCCCGCTGCGCCTTCGGCGAGCAAGACCTTGTCGCCAAACTCGACCGGCGTGCGCACCTTGCCTCGTTTGATCAGGTCGGTATGGGGCTCGAGGATGGAATAGATGGGAATCGTCCGAATGAATCAGACCACTAGCGACGCCGTCTCAGCCAACGACCTTCCGGCAGATTGCAGGCGAGCTGTCGTCGAGAGCGCCGGCCGCGATGATTTTCTTATCATCTGCCTCACCACGCGATGGAGATCTCGACTCTCCGGGCGCCTACTGGGCATCGAAATGATAACTGACGGTAATTTGCGAAATCGTCTCCGGCGTGATGCAATGCTCATCCGCCAGCAGACGGCCTAATGGCACGGTCCTTCGTCGCGAGCCGCAGCCGGAAGCGAACGAATTCCCGGCCTGCAGGTTGGCTTCGAGGAGATGGGAAATTTGAATCTGAGCTTCACCGCCTATAGCAATCCTGGTAATTTCCTGCGTATCACCGCAAAGCTGCTGCCTTGGCTTTGGGGTTCGACAGCCTTCGCCTTCGCACTTGGCCTATTTGGAACATTCGCCGCGCCACCCGACTACCAGCAAGGCGAGACGGTGCGGATCATGTACATTCACGTCCCCGCCGCCTGGGCAGCGATGCTTGCCTATACGTTCATGGCGGTGTCCGCGCTCGGATCCTTAGTTTGGCGTCATCCACTTGCCGACGCAATGCAAAAGGCGGCTGCGCCGCTTGGCGCAGCTTTCACCTTCATTTGCCTCGTCACAGGCTCCCTCTGGGGCAAACCGATGTGGGGCACATATTGGGTCTGGGACGCCCGGCTCACCTCCGTGTTGGTTCTGTTTCTCATCTATCTCGGCCTGATCGCGCTCTGGCAGACTATCGAGGACCCGAGTAGGGCGGCACGAGCAGTTTCGATCATGACCTTGGTGGGGTTCATCAACATCCCGATCGTGAAGTTCTCAGTTGATTGGTGGAACACTCTCCACCAGCCGGCGTCGGTATTTCGGATGGAGGGCTCGGCGATTACTGGCTCCATGTTATGGCCGCTAGTCGTTATGGCGCTCGCATACACGCTTTTGTTCGTGACTCTCCACGTAATGGCGGTCCGTAACGAGATCATGCGGCGCCGAGTCCGGCGGCTTGCGATTACGCTGGCGGCTGCGGTCGAACCTGCGATGGCTCGCATGCTGCCTGCCGAAGTGGCGTCCTGAGCAGATCATGGTACAGCATGGCGGATTCATCACGGTGGCTTTTCTGGTGACGGGAACCATTCTAGCCGGGATGGTCGCGGCAGTCCTCATCGACTATCGCGTTCAGCTCCGTACCTTGCGTCGCCTGCTACTTGATCACTCGGATCCGCGCGGCCGCGTATGAGCAACATCCCAGCCTCGATTCATCTCCCAGCGAACGCCACGGCCCCTCGACGCGCACTGGCCCGCCTGTGGGTGATTATCCCGCTTCTGGTGTTCTTCGGAATTGCGGCATTACTCCTGGTGCGGCTCGGCGCCGGAGACCCGTCGCTCGTGCCCTCCGCTTTGATCGGCAAGCCAGCACCGCAGTTTGCGCTGGGACCGCTCGATGGGCTTTCCACGCTCGGTCCACTTGGCTTGTCGAGCGCCGATCTGCGGAGGGGGCACGTGACAATCGTGAACGTGTTCGCGTCATGGTGTGTCGAGTGCCGGAAAGAACAAGGGGCGCTGATGGCGCTGGCGAGCGATCGGACGCTGCAGCGACAGGGGGTAAAGCTTACCGGCATCGACTACAAGGACGATCCCAGAAACGCGCTAGCTTATCTCGCCGCCAACGGGAATCCCTTCGCACAGGTCGGCACTGACCGGTCCGGCCGAACGGGGATCGATTTCGGCGTCTATGGCGTCCCCGAGACCTATGTGGTCAAGGGCGATGGCACAATCGCCTACAAGCTGGTTGGTGGCATCTCGGACGCAAGCCGACCTGCTTTGATGGCCGCAATTGCCGAGGCAGAGCGTCCATGACGGCTACCTTCCAAGCTCCCCATTCCTGCGCGACAGATGCAAAACAGTTTTTTCTTGCCTCAGCGGCGTGGTTTTCCAACCACTTACATTATTCAGAAGTGACCGATCGGACCATGGAAGCGGCACGCCCGGAAGCAGTCCGATTTTCAAGAGCGGCGGATGCCCGAAAACGTGGTGCGTTACGTAATGGCGAAAACGAACGGAGGCCTTGAAACGTGCTCTGGACCGTCTTTGCAATGATGACATCCGCGGTCGTGCTAGTGCTGGCCCGGTCGCTCTCTAAGCGGGGCGCGGGCTTTGACGCTCACGATTCCGACGTGGCCTTCTACCGCGGACTTCTAGCCGAGGCGGATGATGACGTCCGCTGCGGACTCGTAGCGCCCGAGGATGCCGTGGCGACGCGTGCCGAGATCGGGCGCCGACTGCTCGCGTCACTCGACTCCGCGTCGGAGAGCCGGCCGCGGGTGTTGCGACGCTGGCAGCCGAGACGCGCTGCTGCGGTCTTGGCGATCGTCGTAGCGCTACCGCTCGTCGCGCTCGCGTCGTATCTCAAAGTCGGCGCTCCCAGCCAGCCCGACATGCCGACCGCATCGAGGCGCACGGGTGGGAACTTCACCCTCGCTACCGCGATTTCCGAAGTCGAAACGCGCCTCGCAGCCGACCCCAATGATGGCCGTGGATTCCGGGTTGTCGCGCCAATTTACCTGCGCATGGGAAGGTTTCAGGATGCGGCGCGTGCGTATACGGCGGCGCTGCGGCTGCTCGGCGAGAATGCGCTGGAGCGCGCGGCTCTTGGGCAGGCCCTGACGATGGCCGCCGACGGCGTCGTAACTGCAGAAGCACGCGCTGCCATTGACCAAGCACTCGCGGACGATCCCAAACAGCCCGTAGCGCGATTCTTCCATGCGGTCGCAATAGAGCAAAACGGCGACAAAGATCAGGCGAGACGACTCTGGGAGGCGCTGGAGGCCGATACGCCGGCCGACGCCCCGTGGATGGATGCCATCCGCCAACATCTGGATGGGCTTTCTGGGGCGACGCAATCAAACGCAGAACCCCGCCACGCCGGCCAAACCCGGGCTGACATCGCAGCGCTTCCTCCGGAGCAGCGGAGCGACGCGATCCGCGGGATGGTGGGAGGGCTCGCCGAGAAGCTCTCGAAGAACGGCCATGACCTTCAGGGATGGCTGCAACTGATTAGGTCTTACGTCGTATTGGATGAACGTCAGAAGGCCGAGGCGGCGGTCGCAACCGCACGTGCCCAGTTAGCAGGCGATGCGCAAGCGCCGGCACGCATCGATGAACTTGTCAGGCAGCTTGGTTTGAAGGGGTAGATATTGACCAGAAAAAAGAGCAGGCGCCTCGCTATCATCAGCGCAGCAGGCTTCACTTTGGCCATCGCGGCAGGGCTCGTCCTGTTTGCATTGCGCGACAATATCGTCTTCTTCTACGGGCCGACCGAGATGGCCGAAGAGGCGCCGCCGCGAGGAACTCGTCTGCGCATCGGCGGCCTGGTGAAACGTGGCTCACTTACCTATGGTGGATCGTCGACTGTCGCCTTCGCGGTGACCGACCTGAAGCACGACATCAAGGTCAACTACACTGGATTGCTGCCGGATCTCTTCCGTGAAGGACAGGGCGTGGTGGCCGAGGGCACGGTGGAGGGTCCAGGCCTCTTTCATGCCGATACTGTGCTCGCCAAACACGACGAGCGATACATGCCGAAGGACGTAGCCGACAAACTCAAGCAACAAGACACTTGGCGCAACGAAAGATCCGCGCGAGCGCAATAGCGCGGCCTTCCGCGAAACGTCGCAACCGATGGAATCGGAAGAATGATCGTCGAAACCGGACATTACGCGCTCGCTCTGGCTCTCGCCGTCGCGCTGCTTCAGTCAGTTCTGCCGCTCTGGGGGACCCGCAGTGGTGATTCTGGACTCGCTTCCATTGCGGTCCCGGCCGCAATCACCCAGTTCCTATTGTTGGGCTATGCCTTCGCGGCACTGACTTACGCCCATGTGGTGTCCGACTTCAGTCTCGTAACCGTCGCCGAGAACTCGCTCACCGCCAAACCACTTGTATACAAAATCGCCGGCGTCTGGGGCAATCACGAAGGATCCATGCTGCTTTGGGTTCTGATCCTCGCGGCCTTCGGAGCGACAGTGGCGATTATCGGGCGCGGTATGGCGAGGGAACTGCGTGCCAATACGCTAGCGGTCCAAGGCTGGATATCCCTTGCCTTCCTCTGCTTCATCCTGTTCACGTCCGATCCCTTCGCGCGACGGTTTCCGGCGCCCTTCGAAGGTCAGGACCTCAATCCGCTACTTCAAGACCCGGGCCTTGCGATACACCCGCCGCTCCTTTACCTCGGTTATGTCGGTTCCTCGATCGTGTTCTCGTTCGCGGTGGCGGCGCTGATCAGCGGCCGACTAGACGCCGCTTGGGCGCGCTACGTTCGACCTTGGGTACTGATTGCCTGGATCTTTCTGACGCTTGGTATCGCCATGGGCTCGTATTGGGCCTATTACACCCTAGGCTGGGGCGGGTTCTGGTTCTGGGATCCGGTCGAGAACGCGTCGCTCATGCCCTGGCTTGCGGGTACCGCGCTCCTGCATTCGGCTGCCGTCATGGAGAAGCGCGAAGCCCTCAAGATCTGGACACTGTTCCTGGCGATACTTACATTTTCACTATCGTTGCTAGGCACCTTCCTGGTGCGCTCAGGCGTGTTGACCTCCGTCCATTCCTTCGCAAGCGACCCAGCGCGCGGCGTCTTCATCCTGGCCATCCTGACCGCGTTCATCGGCGGCTCCCTTGCGCTTTATGCTTGGCGCGCGCCCTCGCTGAGCCAGCGTAGTCTGTTCGCGCCCGTGTCACGTGAGAGCGCGCTCGTAGTCAACAACCTGCTGCTCACCACCTGCTGCGCCACGGTGCTGACCGGCACGCTCTATCCGCTCGTGCTCCAGGCTCTGACCGGGGACACGATCTCGGTCGGCGCACCGTTTTTCAATTTGACGCTCGGTCCGCTAGCAGCGGTGATCGTTTTGCTGATGCCGCTCGGTCAGTCACTCGCCTGGAAGCGTGGCGACCTGCTCGGTGCGGCGCAACGGGTGACGGTCGCGGCCTTTGGGGGCCTCCTGGTCGCTCTTGTGCTCGTTGCCTTCATCCGAGGCGGCCCCGCCCTTGCCGCGGTAGGTCTTGGCCTCGCCGTCTACCTCATCGCCGGTTCGTTCGTTGATGTGGCGTCGCGTATTTGGGCGCGTGGGCAGCCCGCACGAGTGATGCTGGCCCGCGCGGTCGGGCTACCGCGCTCCGCCTGGGGTGCGGCGATCGTTCACGCTGGCCTTGGCGTGACACTTATGGGCTTGGCGGCGACCGGTTGGGGCGTGGAGCGGATCGCGACTGCCAAGCTAGGGCAGGCGATTGATCTCGGCCCCTATCAGGCCACCATAGAGAATCTTCGGTCGCGACCGGGCCCGAACTATTCCGAAGTCCTGGCCCGTACGGTCATCAGCCGGGGAGGGGTGGCCGTGGCCACCGTCGAGCCCGCCAAGCGCAGCTTTCCCGCACGACAGACCACCGTCACCGAGGCAGGCATCGTGACCCTAGGTTTTGGTCAGATCTACATTTCGCTCGGGGACCAGCACCCGGATGGTTCGATCGATGCGCGCATGTTCTGGAAGCCGCTGGTGACAGCCATCTGGATCGGCGCCTTCATCATGGCATTCGGAGGGATCGTGTCGTTGTCCGATAGACGCATCCGAATCGGCTTCGCGCGCCACGCGGCTCGCGTCCGCCCTGCCGCCAACACCACAGCGCCGCAGCCCGCCGAATGACCTCGCTTCGTCGCATCCTTCTGTTTTCGATCGTACTCGCAGGCCTCGCGCCCAGCTTGGCAAGGGCGGTGCAGCCGGATGAGGTCCTGCCCGACACGAAACTTGAGGCACGCGCGCGGGCTATTTCCGCCGGGCTGCGCTGCCTCGTCTGCCAAAACGAGTCGATCGACGATTCGAAAGCAGAACTCGCGCGAGATCTCCGGCTGCTGGTGCGCGAACGCCTTAATCTCGGCGAGAGCGACGAGCAGGTCAGCGCCTTTCTGGTGAAGCGTTACGGGAACTTTATCCTGCTGAAACCACCACTCGAGTTGGAAACCGCCTTCCTTTGGGGAATGCCGGCTTTGGTGCTCGTAGCGGGCGGGATTGCTCTCCTGTACGGATTGCGCCGCCGGCGGTCCACGCCGGCAGTGCCCTTAAGCCAAGCCGAGCGGGATCGGCTCGCGGCTGTGTTAGACGCCGATACTCTGCTGTAGGCATTTCCCGATGGTCAAGCCGTCTTAGCTTCGGAGACGCGCGGAGTCGTTCCACGCCAGCGCCTCCGGAAGCACACCCTTTCCGCTGCATGCGCTCGTCATTCTCCCGCGCCGCGAAGTGCCGCGGCCGCGGCGATCGGAGCGAGGGCGACGGATCCGAGTCCGAGCGCGCAGAGGACCAGAAAGGGCGTCAGAAAGGGCACCGTGCCACTCTGCGCCGCAGAGACACCGAAGATCAGCACCGGTATGGCCAGTGGCACGACGAGGATCGACAGCAAAAGACCACCGCGCCGCAGCGTGACGGTAAGGGCTGCACCGATTGCTCCCAGAAAGGTGAAAGTCGGCGTACCAACCAACAACGTTGCTGCCACCGCCCAGAGCTCCGAGTCGTCCAAGTTCAACATCAGGCCAAACAAAGGCGAGAGCATCACGAGCGGCAGCCCAGTGACAAACCAGTGGGCCACGCACTTCACCAGAACAATGAGTTCTAGCGGCGCCGGCGATAGCGACAGCTGGTCCAGCGACCCGTCCTCGTGATCCGCCTGGAACAGACGGTCAAGGCCCAATAGACTCGCGAGGAGCGCCGCTATCCACAGAATGGCTGGACCGATGCGCGACAGCAAGCGCATGTCTGGTCCGATCGCGAAAGGCACGATCGTCACGAGACTGAGGAAGAAGACCAGGCCGAGAACTCCGCCTCCACCGATGCGACGCGCCAGCATGAGGTCGCGAAAAAAAACGACAAGGAGAATACGGATCATGGCCCACGTCCGGCGTCGCCATCGCGTCGAGACCGCTCCTGAAAAACCGGAAGAGGAGCGAGACTTCTTCTCTCCCGACCTCGACGGCTACGGGGATGCCGGCCGCGCCCCAACGGGACGCCCCTCACTTCGCTCCGAGCCTGACTTGGATTGTCCCCGGCAGACCGAGTGGTTCGTGGGTCGCGGCGAGCATCAATCCTCCGCTTCCGAGATGGTCGGCGACAATAGCCTTCAGCAAGGCGCGTGCGTGCCGGTCGAGCGCGGTTAGCGGCTCGTCGAGCAGCCAAAGAGGGCGATCGGCAATCAGGAGTCGGGCCAATGCGATACGGCGACGTTGCCCCGCGGAGAGATAGCCGACAGGCAGATCGAGAACGTGGGCCAACTCCATACGGTCCAGCGCCTCTAACGGGGTTAGCCGACCTTGCCCAAAGATTCCCACGCCGATCTCGAGGTTTTCGCGGGCGGTCAACGCCGATTTCAGCCCGTCGAGATGGCCCACGTAGTGGAGGCGCTCTGCCAGCGGCGCTGAATCCGTGGCTTCGGATTCCGCCCATGACATGCAGCCGGATCTTAGTGGCAAGAAACCGGCGATCGCGCGCAAAAGTGTGGATTTGCCCACGCCATTGGGACCGGTCAGTTCGGCGATTTCGCCCGAGCCCAGTCGCAAAGAGACCCCGCCAAACACCACGCGCTCGCCGCGCGCGACGGATAGATCCTCGATCAGGAAATGGCGCCGCTGCGTGATATCCATTTTCATTTCCGGTTACCCGTTGTCTCGTTCGGATCGTTTTCGAACGCCCGGTTGGACGGCTTGTCGAAATGAACGAGTCTGGATCAGCATGATTGAGCGAAAGGCGGGGCCGTTGGGGAGAATCGCCCAAGAGGATGAGGACGTTCAGTTCTTCGGGGCTGCCCACTATTTCAAGCCACCATCATGACAGTGGCCAAATAGGCCCAACACGGAACCGGTCGCCGCCCGAACACCAGGAGACTCAAGAAGACGGCCTTCTGCGAAGGTGGCGCTCTCAAGTACGGTTCTCAGGCAAGGGAGAGGGTGTCCCACGTCTCAGCGAGCGCAGCTGTGAGTTCCGCTATGTGGGCATCCCCGTGATATGGCGACGGCGTGATGCGCAGACGCTCCGTCCCACGGGGAACGGTCGGATAGTTGATCGGCTGGATATAGATGGCGTGGCGCTCTAGAAGGCGATCGGCTGCCGCCTTGCACAATTCCGCATCGCCGACAATTACAGGCACGATGTGGGTTTCGGTCGGGAGGACTGGAAGCCCGGCGGCTAGGAGCGCCCGTTTCGTTGCGGCGGCTTGCCGTTGGTGTGCTTCGCGCTCGGCAGACGAGTGCTTCAGGTAACGAACGGACGCACGGGCTGCGGCAGCAATTGGTGGAGGGAGTGCCGTCGTGAAGATGAATCCGGGCGCGAAGCTGCGCACCGCGTCGCATATCGATCGCGACGCCGAAATATAGCCGCCAATGCAACCGAATCCCTTGGCGAGGGTACCCTCGATCACGGTCACGCGGTGCATCACGCCGTCACGCTCGCTGATCCCGCCCCCGTGAGCGCCGTAGAGGCCGACCGCGTGAACCTCATCGAGGTACGTCATCGCGCCATACCGGTCCGCAAGGTCGCAGATGCCGCTAATCGGGGCCACATCGCCATCCATCGAGTATACGGACTCGAACACGACAAGCTTGGGGCGGTCTCCTGCCTCGCGCAGCAGCGCCTCGAGGTGACCGAGATCGTTGTGGCGGAAAATCCGCTTTTCGCAACCTGACTGACGGACGCCTTCGATGATCGAATTGTGGTTGAATGCATCAGATAAGACCACGCAGTCTGGGATCAGCTTACCGATCGTCGAGATGCTGGCCTGGTTCGATACGTAGCCGGAGGTGAAGACGAGGCTCGCTTCCTTGCCATGCAGATCAGCAAGCTCGCCCTCTAAATCAACCAAGGGCGAACTATTTCCGGCGATGTTGCGCGTTCCACCCGCTCCAGCGCCACAGCGGTGTGCCGTTGCGGTTAGCGCGCTCACGACCTCAGGATGTTGTCCCATGCCGAGATAGTCATTCGAGCACCAAACCGTGATCTCCGTAACCGTTCCGTCAGACCGGCGCCATTTGGCGGCTGGGAAGCGGCCGGAGATACGTTCGATGTCGGCGAACACGCGATAACGCTGCTCCCCGTGTAGGCGCTCAAGAGAGTCGCGGAAATGACGCTCGTACGGTTGGGCCGCACAATTGTTATCGTCCGTAGCGAACGTCCTGTTGAGCGTCGTCAACGCTCTTTGCTCCGGCACTAAATCCGCACACAACTGTCTATTACCGACGCTTCCGTGCATCGGATGGCTTGCTTGACACTTTGCCGATACATCCAGATCGTCCATCGCAATTTCCTCTGACCGTCGCTCGACCATAGCGCATCACGCGGAGCACTTCGCACTTGTCTTGGTTATAATTTGCATGCCCCCTGGTTATGATCGGGCGCCGCGTGAGGCAGCTCACGTATAGCCGAGCGTCTGAGTCCCTTTCGGGAAACCCACGCCCGTTCTAATGCAACTATCGCCGAGGCGGCTTTGCCGTCCTGTCCGTAGCGACGGCTGAGTTGCAGGGCTGCGAACCAGGCATAGAGACCGGTGCCTTGCGTGAGGTCCGAATAGAAAACCTCTTCGACGATGCGGCCGTCGAGCGGCTGAAGTCGTCTCATCAAGCAGCAGCGCCGGTGCGTTCTCCACGATCGCGCGTAATAGCGGGGCGCTGGCGTTGGCCGGCTGACAGGGGCACTCCGCGCTTGCTAACCGCTTTGGTCGCGGCCCGCGCACCTGGTCGAGCGAGGCCCGGCCGGACAAAGCGGATGTTCTCGAGCGTCGCGCGCGGTCGCGGCGAGGCTGGTCGCTTCAAAATTCGTTTCGAGCGTATCGCTTTTGTGTCACGGCCTCGGCTTCGAAGCCTTGCATGATGCGCACAGCGCCCAGATGCAAACGCCGTCGCGATGGCGAGATTATCCTGGACGCTGAAGAAGCGTCACTTCGGCGAGATCGACTACACCGGCGGGGATCGGCAAAGTCGGCGATGGTTCGTTGCACACGGCACTCAGCGATGCCGCCCATATCATGCTGACCAAGCCGCTCAAGGGCTGTTCACAACTGAAGAGCCGGGCGATGCGGACCGCCAGGCGCGTCGGCATGAGCAAGGCCAACGTGGGCTCACCTGCCGACTGGCGGTGATCGTGCATCGCATGCTTGCCGAAGGAGCCTCCTTCAACAAGAAGCGCGCAAGCAGTTTTCGGACAGGTCTCGACGACAGGTCTTTTCGAAGCGAAGTCCCTTCGCCGGAACAATGGATCGCGTTAGGCCGTGCGCTTCGCGGTGACATGACGATCACCCCGATTAGAGAGGCCAGCATTATCCTCTTCCAATCCCATCGGGTGGCGGCCTTGCGCCGACCCCGTACAGAAGCGAGATCCCGGCGAGTGGACAACGCAAAACAGTGATTGACTGATCGAGGCCCGTTACAGAAGTGAAGCATTTCGGGCTGCAATGAAAGCAGCCAGTGAAGCGACGCACGAGGCAGATTCGATCGGAGAGTGGCTTTCGACATTGGTGTCGCCTGTCTGTACCGACAGCGGCCGGAAAATTGGTTTGGCCACTTCCGAAGGACCGGTTGCCCCAATTTGAAACTACAAGAACCAGAGACGTCAACGCCTCACCTGCAGATCGCAAGAGCACCGGCTCATCAGTGAGGCCGGAGAGTGGCATTCACGCCGGCGCATCCCGAGTCATTTCGGCGTTAGGGACCAGAAGCTCCCCGTGCCAAGCATCCATAGTTCGCCGAGGCGTCATTCCCGGCTGGCATTAATTTCATGCCCCTTTATTGCTTTCGTATCTAGGCACCGACGTTAATCTAACCTGTGCGTAGTTGATGAGACCACATGCGCACGAATGCCGTCATTACCTCATTAGGCGGCGTACAGCTGGTCAGAGGAGAGAGATCATGAGACGCACAATACTAGCACTGTCCGCCGTCCTCAGCGCTGGCGCTTTAGCAACCGCAGTCTACGCGCAGCAACCGCAGCTTCCACCACCCGACGATTGGCATGCCACCGGTCGCTATCTTCCTGAATACACGAAAGATGGCGACCTTATTCTGCCAAAGAACTTTCACGAATGGGTTTATGTTGGTTCGCCACTAACGCCCAATTTTCTAAACCCTCCCCAAGCAAACTTCCCTGAATTTCATAACGTATATATCGAGCCTGGTTCCTACGAGATCTACACGAAAACGGGCGCATTTCCCGAAGGAACAATCTTCGTGAAGGAGCTGCAGCTCATGTTGCCCGCCACTGATAAGGATGGTTCGAGAGCCGAGCCATCGGGGCACGGATTCTTCCCCGGTCCCTTCAACGGGGCGGATGTGACTGTCAAGGACTCCAAGAGATATAAGGCCACCAATGGCTGGGGCTACTACAACTTCAACCACCATGAGCCCAAGGCGGCCACTGCCAAAGTCCGCCCGATCGAGGAATGCGCCTACTGCCACATTGCAAGTGCGAAACGAGATGACGTATGGACGCAGTTCTATGCATTGCTCGACCATGTACCGGTGCCGTCAGACCAGCCTATGAAAAAATAAGGAAAACCGCGATGAAATTCCTCAGAAGTGCGGCCGTAGCGTCCGCGTCGTTCATCGTCGTGACCGTCGGGTGCCTTGTCTCACAGCCCGCAGATAGCCAGCCCGCCGCTGCGCAAGAACAACTCGTTGATGCGGCGGGCAACATTCATATCCCGAAGAACTACCGAACCACTTACGAATTCCTTGGGAGCTGGTCTGTTGCAGGTGATAAGGGCGCTAAAGGGATGCACGTCGTCTACGCGTCGCCCGGATCTGTCGCTGCCTATCGCGCCACCGGCAAGTTCCCTGATGGCTCGATTCTAGTGAAGGAAGTCTACGACGCGGCCACTTCGGATATGACGACTGGGACGGTCAGCCATCAAGACATTCTCAAAGGCTGGTTCATGATGGTGAAGGACAGTAAGAACAGCCACCCCGATAATAAGCTATGGGGCAACGGTTGGGCTTGGTCGTGGTTCGACGCAAATAACCCGGTGAAAACAACCTCAACGAACTTTCGGTCAGATTGTCTAGGCTGCCACATCCCTGCCAAGGCGACTGACTGGATCTATGTGCAAGGCTATCCCGGACTGAAGAAGTGACTTGCGGCTAGGGACGCGCCCGACGACTAGGCGCGTCCCTAGTGATCGTTAGCCAACTTCGCTTGAATGCTACCGGACGTGGGTAAAACTGGATGCAGAAAAAAGGTGGCATCATGAAACCTAGCAAAAAGCTCGACAGATGTATTTATGGATCGATGATGATTTTTGTGGTGTCGTTTTCGGCACCACAAGGGAGTCTAGCGGCCAATCCAGCTGCCGACAAAAAAATCACAAAGCAATTCCTTATGTCGGGCCAAGTGGACCTCGTACGAGAGGTGGTGACGCTGCCGCTCCATCGAGGGCGTCTTTCTTCGGGAGAAACCGTTTGGTTCGTGCTTACCGACGTAAGTGATTTTGCTACTTCGAAAAAGATGGGGCTCACATGGGCGCCGAGTCTCGCTAAGGCCAAAGACCTGACGAGCACACGGGTTGGGGAAATGGACGGCTCTGGTAACCTCACGTTCAAATCGGGCCGGATCGATTTCTCGCCGTCCCAAAGCTTAGTGGTCGGAGAGGCGCCCAAAGTCTATCCTCCTAAAACGGCCCGAGCCGGGTCTGTCGGGGATGCGCACTACAGCCCATTGGTTCGGGTGACGAACAGTGAGGACATTGTCTTTAATGCTCCGGTCATCGCGTTCAATGTCGGACCCGAGAAACTCTCGTTCTGCAACGGCCGTCCTGATTACTCTGTCGTGACGGACTCCGTGGCGAGCATCTGTCCTGATAAGGGCACCGTTGACTTGAAACTTCGGTTTGGCTTCGCGAACGGTAAACACCTGCGTTATCTTAGTTTTGACGCCAACTCCGAGGAGTCGGCCACGCTGGAGTCGTCCACCTTTGCGCCGGCGGAAAGCGACATTCTTCAGAGCGGCGCGACCGAGGTGATCTATACGATCGTGAACGGCAAGATGGGTGTGAAAGATCCGAACCGCCAGGGGCTTGACAGCGCCCTCAGCGGGGAGGGGCCCTCGCTCGACATCCTCGCGCACTTCAAGGAGATCAGCGCCGGATACTCTCCGATGTGGGACGTACGACTGGCCGAGTGGACCAAGGAGGCTATCTCGAAGGATCAACGGAAACTGATCACTGATGGCGACGATCTCGAAGCCAAAAGTGCGTCAGGCTTACTGGTGAGCCCTGCGGGGGGGCCGGTGAAGACGACGGGGAATCTGGTGAATTGTCCGGTGGTAGGCTTCACCAACGAATAATCTCCGGGCCACAATACTGCGCTCACCCTGTTCATGCGGGATAGATGGCCTATATGCTGGAAGGGATCGACTGGCGGAATCCACAACTGAGCTGTCGACCGAGAAGCGCGGGCTGAGCCCAAAATCCGGCCGATTTTGCATTTTTGGGGAGTCACAAGGCGGCATCTTGGGTCCATGCGCGGCGCCCGTTCTTCGCTATGGCCGACATCGAAGAGAATGAGCGTCGCAGGGCCGCCGGTAGAAAGGAGATCCCGCTCTCACGCACCGCGGTCGAGGTCGTGCGGCGGATCGATGCGCTGTTGGCGATCGAACGCTGCATCAATGGTCGGAGTGACGAGGAACGCGTTCAGGTTCGGCTGACGAGGAGGGAAGTTGTCCGCTCTTGAAGCAGCCGTGATTGGCGTGAGTGAGGCGGGTACGGTTGCGCGGAGCCGGATCGACGAGATCATCGCCGGACGCTTCGCATGTCGCGAATTCTGCGACGCTCCGGTCCCGCGACGGACCATCGAGCAGATTCTCCGCGTGGCACGGTTCGCGCCGAGTGGTGCAAACATCCAGCGCTGGTACGTCTACGTACTCGCGGGCGCGGCAAAGGATGGGGTGTCGGCGGCGCTGCTGGAAGCGCACGAAAACTCCCGCGACGAGCACGTGTCGGAATACAAATATTACGCCAGCGACTTACCCGATCTGTATCTGAAGCGGCGACGGGAATTCGGACGAAGGTTCTACGGTTCGCTCGAGATCGCTCAAGACGATGTCGGGGCTAGGAGGCGACAAACCGCGAAGAACTACACATTCTTCGGCGCACCGGTGGGATTGATCGTGACCATCGACCGCCGACTGGAAGTCGGGAGCTGGCTTGACCTCGGAATGTTCGTGCAGAACGTGATGCTGGCGGCGGCGGGGCGTGGGCTTCAGTCCTGTCCGCAGGAGACGTTCTCGAAGTATCACCGGATCCTCCGTCCGCTGCCTTCGATCCCAGCGGAGCAGGTGGTGGTGTTCGGCATCTCCATCGGCCGCGGCAGGGTTGAGGGGACGGAAAGATTGATGCCGCGGGCGGAGGTTGATGAGTTCGCCACGTTCGTCGGATTCGAATCGTGAGACTCAATCGAAAGAGGAGACGGCCATGGGAAGCCGAGAAGAATTGATCCAGCGCAGCATTCCGTTCTTGCGGGAGGTCAAGGATATGACGCCCGGCGCCAAGATGGAGCGTTGGCTCAACGAGACATACGGCGAAGACAGCGGGCTCTATCAGGATCTGGCTCGCCTGATCAAGATCGGGGTCGAGGAAGGCTGGGCGGCGAACCATGAGGTGGAAGGCCCGAATTACCGACGCAGCCGCATCCTGGAGCCGACGCCGGAAACGTTCCAGTTCAGCATCACCGCTGTCTACATGAACAGCGCCGATGCGCGCCGCTTCAGGGACGATGACGATCACGATGTGTTGCGCGGGCAGTATCACGGCCATCCTTATGGTGAACTCAACCTGGTCGTTCCCCTTGACAAGGGCGCCGAGTTGAAGGGGCTGCAGGGGTGGCAGGGACCTGGTTGGACCGCGCCCGATCCCGGCAGCCGGCACCATCCCGAGGTGAGGGGTGGAGCTGTCATCGCGTTGTTCTACCTGCCGGCCGGACGCATCTCTTACGACTTCAAGGCTCCGGCCTGATCGCTGACTGCGCAACGCGGGTGGCGTCAATCCCTTGGCTTTGATTGAACGTCTTGGACGAAAAAAACCCCCTCGGTTTTATCGATCTCAAATATCGGCGAAAAAATCGAGGCGAAATTCCTCAACCGTGATCGCCATCTCCGGACTGGCGTGCTGGCGCGACTGGCATCGCAATGACATCACGACGCACCACGGCCTGATCACGCCGGCGCATCCGCGACTGACCAAATTGTTCGAGCGGCCGCTGTCGGCGACGTCGTTCAATATGCTCTTGCGGGATCCGATCCGCTTCGTCTGGCGCTACGGTCTCGGATGGAAGGCTCCAGAGGACGCAGACGAGCCGGTGACCCTGGACCCCAACGTCTTCGGGACGTTCGTCCATGCCATGCTCCGCGATGCCATCGAGCAATTGGAGGGAGATGGCGGTATCGCCAGGGCCGGCCAGGGACGGATCGAAGCCGCGCTCGCCGACGCACGCGGTCGCGCCGTCGCCCTATGGGAGAATGCCCAGCCAGTGCCGCCGGACGTGATCTGGCGCAGCACCACATCGCGCGGGCATACGCTTGCGGCCGCCGCGCCGGCGTACGGACTGGAGCCGGCTACCGAACCAGGAGACCTGCTGCGAAATCCCCTTCGGAAAGGCCAACCCGAAGGAAGATGGCCGCGATTTGCCCTGGTCGGTCGGCGCGCCCGTCGAGATTCCAGGGACCGCCCTCCTGATCGAAGATCAGATCGACCGCCTCGACTTGTCGGGCGATCAGGCCCGCGCCCGAGTCATCAACGAATGGACGACGCGCAGACGACGAGCTGAAAAGGTCAACGCACAGGGGCCTACGACGCTGGCTCCGTTCGCAGCGCGCTTACCGCAGATCTGATCATCGCGACGATTTCGACCTCGGCATCGCTGTCCTGAGATTGAGCTAGCTAACGACCGCGCCTGGTCAGCCCACCTCCGGCGCGAGCGGGCCCCGAGTGAAGCTCTCGTGTCCTTCCCCCGTGCACATCCGGGGCCTCTTCCACTCAACTTCATTAGCGGGCTGCGCATCTTTCGGCAGGGGTAGGTCAGAGCGACGTCCATATCGCTCAATTGCACTCGCGTCGTGCCGGCATTGTCGAAGGTGGTCGCTAGCATTAGACTGTGGTCGAGGCTCCCTGCGACTTTGGGCTAGTGAGATCGGACGATCTCGTCGGGCAGATGGTGGGTAGGGAAAGGCACCACATTCTGGAACTCTGATTTCGAATTAGAGGCCGGCGAACTCGGAATTGCCGCCCATCGCGGGCTTTCGACGTGAGGCGAATATGTTCATGGAAAGGTCAGCGGCCGGATTACAGGCGCATGAGCTTGTACTCTCGAATCTTTCGCCCAGCGTCGCTCAAAGGCGGTTCGCGCTTGGCGTTGTGCTAGTGCTGCTCGTTGTCTTTGTCATCGTGGCAGGCCCGCTCTCGGGCCTGCCACTCAGGCGGGTTGACGCCTTTATACCCGCCTACGGCACCGCGATTTTCGTCATCGACTCTATCACCGCAGCCCTGCTCTTCGCGCAGTTTTCCGTCCTACGCTCGCATGCGCTCCTCGCACTGGCGAATGGCTATTTCCTGACGGCACTCATCGCAATTCCTTGGACGCTCACATTTCCAGGCGTATTGGCACCGGAGGGCGGCCTTGGCGGCGGCCTCCAGAGTACGGTTTGGCTCTATGTCCTATCGCACGTGGGCTTCGCCCTGTTCGCGATCGTCTATATACTGCTGAAGGATGCCGATCCGATGGAGTGGCTGTCGCCACGCTCCATTCGTGCGAGGGTCCTTACGACTGTCGGATCAGTTACTGCGCTCGTCTGTTGCGCAACAGTTTTCGTTACAGCAGGCCATGCGCTCCTCCCGCGCATCATGCTCGACACGGCGGAGGTTTCCTATCTCTGGTACTACACGATCGGACCGATGGCGGCATTATTCGTCGTCGCGCTTGTCTTGCTATGGCTGCGGCACCGCTCGGTGCTCGATCTCTGGCTGATGTTGGTCTTGTTCGCATACATCATCGAGATCGCCCTCACCGCCTTTCCTATCCCGTACCGCTTTAGCGTCGGCTGGTATGCCGGGCGAATTTACGGCGTGCTTTCCGGCAGCTTTGTGCTGCTCATCCTGATGAAAGAAGTCACAATGCTATACGGTGAACTGCTGCGCGCAGTCCTTGCCCAACGCCGCGAGCGCGAGGTGCGTCTGCTGACGGGGGACGCGGTCGCAGCCACCGTTGCGCACGAGATCAAGCAGCCATTGTCGGCAATGCTTATGAACGCCAGTACGAGCCTGCGCTGGCTTGATCGCGCGACGCCCAACATCGATGAGGCCAAAGCCGCATTACAGGCAATCGTGAACAACGCGCACCGTGCGGACGCGGTGATCGAGAATATTCGGACGCTCTTCAAGAGGGATGCGCGAACCCGGACCTCGCTCGACGTCAACAATCTGATCCGCGAAACTCTGGCGCTCTTGCGCGACGACCTGCAGACGCATCGGGTAGCGGTTCAAGCCGACTACAACCAATCGCTCCCACCGATAGAGGGCAACCAGGTTCAGCTGCAGCAGGTGCTCGTGAATTTGATCACGAACGCGATCGATTCAATGGCCACTGAAGATGGGAACCGGGTACTTTCCTTAAGGTCTAAAGTATACGACTCCGGCAGTCTGATGGTGTCGGTGGAAGACGTGGGGAAGGGTGTCGAGCCGAGCGCTATCGATCTGATATTCAAACCGCAGTTTACGACCAAGGTGCACGGGATGGGGATGGGGCTGTCGATTTGCCGGTCGATCATCGAGGCCCATGGGGGGCGGTTGTGGGTGACCGCCAATCTGCCCCGAGGTGCCATTTTTCAATTCACGCTGCCCGCCCACCAGGAGCACTAGCATGCGCGGTCCTACTCTTGAAAGATGCAGGAGGCCGAATTGCCTACGGAGACCGTGATCTCGATCATCGATGATGATGAGGACTTTCGCGAGGCTATAGCGCGTCTGATGAAATCGCGGGGGTTCACGGTCGATGCTTTCCCATCCGCGCTGGCTTTTTTATCCTGCCCGAATATTCGCAATACCTCCTGCCTGATCGTGGACGCCCATATGCCGCGAATGACCGGGATTGAGCTGCATCGTCGGTTGGTGGAATCGGGCTATGCCATTCCAACGGTCCTGAGCGGTTACGTCGACGAGCGTTCGGGCTCGTGCGTTGGCTGATGGCATCATTTGCTACCTGACCAAGTCGCGTAATGAGGATGCTTTGTTTGGATGCGTCTCGTCGGCTCTGGAGCGGGCCAAGCCAGATGAATATCGTTCATGATGATCACAGTCACGTGGGAGCGTTGACCGAGGGAGGAAATCACGTCTTCATGGTCTGCAAGGGTTCGGTGCCAAATCATCGGGGCGCGACGGATTCCGAACGACGATGTGTAGGTGACCGCGCGGTTCCTCGACTAGCGCGGAGCGGACGACTGCCGTGATTTCGTGACCGCGCGAGAGCCCCGCTCAATGATCCAAGTTTCCTGTTCTGCCGCTCGCTCCAAGCAGGAACATTCTCATCGCACTCTCCAGTGGGCAAGGCATCCAACCTTGGCTCATGGGCTTGACCGAGGTCGCCTATGGATCAAAAGTGCCGTTTCGACCCTCTGCCAGCCACTTCCGGTGTACCCCGATCAACGGACATCGCGAGACCGGCCCGACTGGTCCGGTTCGTGCCAATGAGAGACATCGCCTGATCACAACACTGTGGCTTGCTCGGCGGGGATCGAGCTTTCAGGAGGTTGTCCATTCGGCCCTGACCGAGGAAGCTGAGGTTGCTGAAGCTTCAGATTCCGGGGAGAACCGAATGGACACCCATCAGAATGCGCCTCTGACGCCGAAAGGTCGAGAGGCGATGGTGCGGATCGTGATCGAGGGCGGCATGACGAAGGCCGCGGCCGCCCGCCAATTCAACACCACAGCGAAGACGGTCGCCAAATGGGTTGAACGCTTCCGCGTGGAAGGTGTCGGTGGACTGCGAGATCGCTCCTCAAAACCTCATTCATTGCCAAGCCAAACCCCGCCTGCCACGTGCGCTGCCGTCGAGGCGTTGCGCCGGCAGCGCCACACCGGCAAGCAGATCGCCGCCGAAGTTGGTGTGTCGGCGGCGACCGTCAGCCGGATCCTGCGGCGGTTGGGTCTCAACAGGCTCTCAGCGCTGGAGCCGGCCGAGCCGATCCGGCGTTGTCAGCGCGAGAACCCGGGTGAGCTGATTCACATCGACATCAAAAAGCTCGGCAAGTTCAGCCGGATCGGCCATCGCATCACCGGCGATCGAACCGGCCAAAGCAACCTGCGCTCCCGTGGCAAGGGGCCAGGCTGGGAGTACGTGCATGTCTGCATCGACGACGCTTCCCGCATCGCCTTCAGTCAGGTCATGAAGAACGAGAAAAGAGGATGTGCCATCGCCTTCCTCAAGGCGGCCGTCGCCTACTATGCGAGCCTCGGGGTAACGGTCGAGCGTGTCATGACGGACAACGGCTCCTGCTATAAATCCTTTGCCTTCCGCAAAGCCTGCAAGCGCTTTGGTCTCAAGCACATCCGCACTAAGCCGTATACGCCCAAGACCAACGGCAAGGCCGAACGCTTCATCCAAACCAGCTTGCGTGAATGGGCTTATGCCCAAGCTTACAACACTTCAAAAGAACGCGCCACCGAGCTGCCAAGATGGCTTCACCGCTACAATTGGCACCGTCCTCATGGCAGTCTCGACTCAAAGCCGCCCATCAGCAGACTCGGCCTGGCCGGGAACAACCTCTTGAGGCTCCACACCCTCGCGGTTCCAGGTCCTTGTATCATGATTTCGTTAACTCCAGACATCGGGGATTTATCACCGCGGCTTCGCTTCTGCTCCCGACAGCATAGCCTTGAAGGTGATTTCGATGAGCTGTTCAGGAAAGGCCAGTCTCGTCACACCGATCAGGTTACTGGCGCACTGAGGTCGTGCCGTGCCGTAGGACTCCTTGCGTACCTTGCCCGCGGCGGCGAATGCGGCGTCGACATCGAGGACATAGAGCGTCTCTTCGACGACGTTGTCCAGCGTTGCCCCGAAGCGCGCCAAAAGCTTGACGGCATTGGCGTAGGTCGCCCGCATCTGTTGTTCCATCATCGAGAACTCGGCCGGCTTGCCGGATTCATCGAGAGAAGCAGGCGCGATCAGGTTCCCCTTCTCGTCGTGGCTGAGTTGGCCGGCGACATGGATCGTGTCACCGACCTTGATCGCTTGTGCGTATCCGTAGGCATCCTCCCACGGCACACCCAAATAGGCGGCCTCTTTACCATTCACTGCGGCTGCGTTTACGTCGTTGCTTTGCATATCGAGCCTCCTGGCTTCTCAATCTGGCGACGCGTATCGGTGGCGGCGCTGAAAGTTTCGATACGACGATGCTTTGGAGAATGACCTTGCGACGCCGGCGAGGGAAATCACCTCTCGCCATAGAGTCGATAGACGATCGTTATTGCCGCCCCGCCGCGTGATGCCGTAGCGAGGAATGCTACCAGCCGCATCTGCAGAGACTCCCGTTGCCGCCCCTTGGACCAATCGAGGTTGCGCGTGCCAACGCGCCGCCGTCCTTGACCATAACGCCGCTCCTACGGTGGATTTGTCGTGCGCCACGTCGCCGACCGGATGCCGGACCGAGGTAAGAGAGGGAAAGACATCGCCGTTTTGCAGATGGGGCAGGATGCCTTCAAAAAAAAGTTCTGAAATACGGAATTGCTACCGATTGATAGAGGTTGCCGCACCCGTCGATACGACCGCGACCCCGGCTTTTGAGCCTGCCGTCCCGGGCCGCTTCGCCGAATGAAGGCCGAAAGGGAACACGAGGGCGGACTCTGAGCCTCCATGACCGCTCTGGGTCTTGGCTGTGTAAAAACGCTGCGTCGAGCAAACTGCAGAGAAAAGTATTCCTTCGTAAGCATCGCTCTGGGTAGGTGAAGAGCAAACTGAACTGCAGTGCCGCGGAATCTGAGAACTAGATTCTCTGCTCTTGGCGAGATTTCGCGTTTTCACACAGCCAGGGTCATTCGCGTCATTTTTGCCGCGTACCCGAGATGTCTGCTCATCCCCTGACAGCGGCGGAATTGTAGGCATCCTCGGACCGCTGCTTGAGGTCCATAAGCCGACATAGAACCAATGGCCGCGACGCGACAGCTACGGGCCAACAACGGAAGTCGCGCCTTCACAACTGGCCACAGGCCCGAACTTGGGCCAAGCCGACGTCATTGGCGGCTAGGAGGAACGCAGATACACGCAGAATACCGCGATTATCACGAGGCCGGTATTGATGCGCGGACCTCGTGATCAATCTCGGCAACGCCAGCCACTGCTTCCGATGTATGAGTTTGGGAGCAAGATAGTGCTGTGGGTTTGGTGGCCAGCACTGTGTTGTACGGGTTGCCAAACACAAACACCTTCGACGTGCGCCAAATGATTCGCTCCAGTTCCACGAATGTGCGCATTTTTAACCGGTACTTCCACAACAGCATGTGTTGAATGAAGTTCCAGGTTATTCCCCAGGCCAAGAATGGTAGTCGCCGATACTGGATTGGACTGAAGCCAAGTCGGCGCATCTTGTAGCGAGAAGATTGGCTCCGACAAAATTGTAGCGCCAATTCTCGAAGAAGGCGGTGACACTCAGGTAATCCTTGGTACGGCGACAATGATCCAGGGACCCCGGCGAATGGATCAGCAACCGTCTTCCCGGCTTGAGCATCCGCCAGCACCTAGCTAGCCACGCGTCCAGGTCTTTGGTGTAGCCAATCGACTCGAGCGCATAGATGCCGTCAAAGTGTTCGTTCGGGAGATCGAGGCTGTCGAAGACGATGACTATCACCTGTCCACGCCCGCCAGGTCTCGCAAACTTCCGCCGGCAGATCTCCGCCTGCACGGATGAATTGGTCACGCACACAATTTCGATATTGCTCCGTCCGGCGAGGTATTCGGCTGCCGCGCCGGAGCCGCATCCGAGATCTAGGAATCGCATCCCGTCTTTCGGCTTCAAAAGAGCATATTCGGCCTCGTAAGGGTGCGAAAATGCCAATCGGGGAAACTCACACGTGCTGTAGTTCGATTGCTCGTCGCGATACGTGCCGAACACGTCATCGTATGTGCGCTTTTCGTCGTCATGCTTGAGAAAGTCGTTCGGCTTTGGTGTCCACTCAATCAGTTGGCGCCGCTCGAATTCATTCAGCTGGTGGCCGATCTTGCTCGCGTCCTTCGGTCGGGTCACCAAAAGAAAAAGTACGTAATGAAACAAGTTGTATGCCACAAACAACGCGCCGATGACGGCCGCTGCCAACTGAGATATTAGAACAATATTCAAGGTTGCTCCTGTGATAGCTGAAACATTCTACGAACTCGTATTGCAGTTATCGAATCACAGCGATCAAGGCACTTCCTAGAACAAAGCTGGGTACGCCACGCGTAGTGGCGGACGAGACCAAACTTGCCATCACAAACTGCGCATCGCGGGGCTCTGTCAGATCTAAGACTTTCGGAGCAGTTGGGCATTGTAGTCTCCTCTTGGCTTTATCGCAGCTGTTCGTCGATCATCCTTTTTTCACAATCGCACTTCATGAGCTCGTGCGCTTTTCCAACGCATGCAGCTTAGGACGATCGCGATTAGCAACTCAATTGAACGTCAGTATTCGTCCCGTCATCTAAATGGTGTCACGGAACGAAAGAATCGTGGGCCACCACTTCGCCTCCATTGTCTCAGCTCGAACTGCATAACGCTTTCGAACTCTAGCCAATCACAGATAGATGGACCGGACCATTGCACGGATGTCCATCAGTGCCGTAAATTGGCTTGAGGCTGCGATCCTTAAGTTTAGGATTGGGCACCTGCGGACTTGCGCGTTGGGCTCAACGTCTGGCGCCGATTTACAGAATGCCTATCGGCGCTCAGTTGATCTTGCGGTGGCAATGCAGCGCTGGGTTACAATCGATTTCTTAAATGATGCGAGCTATCGACGTTCTCCGGACGCTCGGGATTGGGCTAGAAAGAAAGGCCGGCTGCGCTGCCACAAGCGGCAGAGTTGAGGGAGGAAACGCCCAAGGAAGGCGGCGATAGTAGAACGCCATCGCACGCCTAGCTAAGGCGATCGCAATCGGCGGCTCAATTGAACGTAGGTAAAGGTCGGGCATCAAAATCGGCATGTGACCGATATCAAAGTGTCTGATGCGTGGTTTGTTTTAGCAGTATGTTACGCGCGGACGTGTGGCCCTTCTGGTTTATTAGTTAGGCGCTAGTTGAAATGCCGTTCGAGCGACGGATGAAAGGAATGCGCGTATTGTTTGTGGCGACCCTAATACTAGCTTCGCTTGTGGAGGCTTCTGCACAAGAGAAATCCCAAAAGATTGACTCCTGCAGCTATACGATCGGGGGGCACATACACCTTGCACGTCGGAGAGTTTCTCTGCTAACGCGTGCCAGCGCCTTCTGATGGGGAGTCTCGGTCTTGAGGAACGTGATTTGGTCATCCAGCTTGCTTTCGTCGACGTTGACGTTCCACGACCGAGGCCTGCCATCGCGTCCGTCGTTGAAAGGTCGAGAACGCCCGGCATTCGTTCAGCGGTTCGATCGGGGTGGCGAACGAAAGTTCTGACCGCCCGGCGCCGTTGTAAATGTCGCTTACGTCTGTATCGCCTGCAGCAGTGGTCGGCACCCCAGAATCGCTATTGCACGTTTCATGTTGTAGGCGAGCACATTGAGCGCCATCTCGGTCGCTGCCTTGTGTCGTCCCCGCATCAGGAAGTGCGTCGCACCCACCCAGTCCTTTATGGTTCTGAACGGATGCTCCGCAGTCGGCCGGTGCAAAGTCATCTTGCCGGGGTCTTGGTCGAGCCGCTGCTGAACCGTTTTGAGCGCAGCTTCGTGCTCCCAACGCGCGATACGCCGTTCGCGGCCCGTCGTGCACAGAGCTTTGAGCTCGCAGGTTTGGCAAGCGTCCCGGCCCTCACATCGCGGACAGACCCAGCCGATCGAACAGCTTGGGGTCGACTTCGGCTTCCGGGTTGCCGGCGGTCAACAGGGTATCGCCGACGAAGATCGAGTTCGCGCCGGCGAAGAAGCATAGCGCCTGCATTTCATCGGTCGTTGCCGAGCGGCCTGCCGACAGCCGAACAAACGATTTCGGCATCATGATGCGCGCGAGCCCAACGATGCGCACGAATTCGAACGCCTCGATCCGAGCCGACTGCGCCAGCGGCGTACCGGCAATCGAGATCAGCATGTTGATCGGGACGCTTTCCGGCGGCTCGCTCAAGAGGACGATCACGCCGCCCGATGCTGGCAAGCACTCCATAAAACCGTCACGGGTCAGCCCGGTTAGACGCACAGTGCCGGGAGTCCAGATTCCGTGTCCACGAATCCGCGGCCTGGCTTTCTGCTTTGAAGGGCAATCCGCCCACGCATCAATACCGACCTGAGGACGCAAGAAAATATCAGGCGCAACACCGATTCAAAACCCAGGAATTGTGCGACAAATCCCTTGCGCAAGATCAAGGTGCAGGCCACCAAGT
This sequence comes from Bradyrhizobium sp. Ash2021, assembly GCF_031202265.1. Lineage (NCBI taxonomy): Bacteria > Pseudomonadati > Pseudomonadota > Alphaproteobacteria > Hyphomicrobiales > Nitrobacteraceae > Bradyrhizobium > Bradyrhizobium sp. Ash2021. The sequence goes on from NZ_CP100604.1 coordinate 2,323,347, forward strand.
CTTCTGATGCTTACGTGATAAAGTTGCGGTGTAAAGGAAAGCGGCATGGAACAGTCCCCCCAGATCGGCGACAGGATCACCGACAAATCAGCACCGCCCGATGACAACACTGTCCGCGACTGGATCGGGCCGAAGGCGTTCGGGCATTGGGCCGAACTGCGGAACTGGATCGAGGCATACTACCCCGGTGTTTTCGCGCCGGATTGGCTCTATCGTGGCAAGAAGCGCGGTTGGTCCCTGCGTTATAAGAAGTCCAAGGCATTCTGCACATTCCTGCCGGAATACAGGCTGTTTTCGGTCGAGGTGGTCTTGGGGGGAGCAGAGCGAGAGAAGTTTGAGGCGCGGCGTTATGGGTGGCGCTCGCAACTGGTCAAGCTCTACGATGAAGCCCGAACATACCCTGACGGGAAATGGCTGAAAGTTGCTATCTCATCCGCAGATGATCGGCATGATGTGACGGAGCTTTTGAGTATGAAGCGCCCTCCTCCACGGTCACGCGGTTGAATGTCGCGGAAATCCTGACTTTCGGGCGGTGCAAAAGTCTGTGAATCACTACGTCGCAAACCTCAGGAGTTTTGCGACAGTGGCATTTTCTTGGGGTGTGCATGACTGACAATGCTTGGATTAGCCTCGTAACGACAAACTACGAGATCGGCAACAAGCAGGGTCTTCGCGCAAAGTCTTTCGACCAAGTTTGGAATCCGGCGACTCTCAAAATTCCAATACCGAGATTCCTCAACCGGCCGGCGCGCTTCATTCGATTGCAAACGACAGCGCTTGCACCGCCGGCGCGAAGGCTGGGCTGGGTATCGTCGCCTCAAGCCTCATCAGTGCGAAGGCTGAGTTGGAAAGCGGTGAGCTCACTCGTATTCTGTCTGACTGGGACTTCGGCTCGATGGAAGTCAATGCGTTGTTCGTGAGCGGAAAGACCATTAAGCCCGCTGCGCGCGCGTTCACGGATTTCTTCATCGGGGAGCTTCGACGCTGACTTCACGGAGCATTCCTACCGGTTATCGATATGATAGCTTTACCCGAGTGGTCGCCGAATTTAATTACCGAACGCACTGACTGGGTAGATGCGGCGCTGAGATCTCCCATGAATTCCAAAACTTACTTTGCGCTGCTATGGACCGACGCGCGCGTACAGGCTGGTTGGATCAATAACTCGGACGATGTGGCGTCGTCTCAACGCGATTGATTGGAAATATGATAGACTGCGTGACGCGTCCGCCGTACGGATGAGGAGCAGGACCATCAAATCCGTAGAACCGGAACTCGACAGCATCGAGCCCACTGATCGTGAACTGCTCGGCGAATTGCGGCGGCTGCGCCGCTCATTGCGCCTTCGTCCGACTGACACGTGCGATCCGATGGAGTCGCTCTCAGTCGGCCAGCGTGTGGCAGACAAGGTCGCAGGCGTCATGGGCTCCTGGAAGTTTATCATCGTCCAGACCGTCCTCCTCGTTGCGTGGGTTTCGATCAATTTCGTCGCCGCGGCGAGGAGTTGGGACCCGTTTCCATTCATCCTGTTGAACCTCGCCCTCTCGGTTCAGGCTGGCTATGCAGCGCCGATCCTCATGATGAGTCAGAACAGGCAGCAAGATATCGATCGAAGAGCGGCGGACAACGATTATAGGGTCAACGTCAAGGCCGAACTAGAAATCGAGCTCTTGCACGAAAAGATTGATGAACTTCGAACGCGGGAGGTCCTTGGACTGACCGAGGCCGTCAAATGTCTGACTGATCTACTTCTGCAAACGAGGCAGTCTGGTCGAGCGGACTTTGTCGGCCCCGTTGAATAAGAGGTTTCCGCTCCCTAACCCGGCATTTCGAACTGTCGTAATCACCGAGCCGCGTTTTTGACGCGCACTATCAGGCGCGTCGAGATGCAGCCAACCTAATCTAGGGAATGGAACCTAATCCTCCCTGAAAAGTTCCGTCGCAATTTGGCGAATATGGCCGCCGCATCAGTCGGTGGCTTCTTTCAATCGCCAACGCGCCGGACGCGCCTCGCCAACGATCAAGACGGCGTTGCCATCGTGGCTCTTGAGGCTGTGTTGGATGCCGAGCGCGATGCGCGGCCTGTTTTGGAATTTTGCAAATAGCCAAAAGAAGCGGCCCCAGTACGCAGGCATGCGCGCTGGAGCCTTTGGTCTGCGCAGAGTGAAGCACAAGCCTGGGTGCTGAAAAATCTTGCTTCTAGCTGGTCGAGACTTGCCGGCCAAATCGACCGATCGGGTTCGTTAGATAAGCAATCGTGCTCGACGCTGGCACGATTTCATGCATGAGTGCGATATTGGCGCTTAGAGTTGCGTTGAACAAATTCATGCCGGTAATATTGCCTCCGGGATGGCTAAGGCTCTCCACCAAACCGAGTCCGACCGGATCATCGGCTGCTGAGAAAATGATTGGAATGGTTGTTGTGGCTTTTTTTGCCGCGAGTGCAGATGGCGGCCCCCCGGCAGAAAGAATCGCAGCAACATGCAGGCTCACGAGTTCGGCCGCTAATGCAGGTAGACGGTCATATCTGCCTTCTGCCCAGCGGTATTCGATCGAAACGTTTTGCCCGACGATATATCCGCCATCGGCGAGGCCCTGACGGAAGGCTGCGGCTACTGCTTCCGACTCTCCCGACGACCGGCTGCTTAGAAAACCTATTGCAGGCATCGTGGTCTGCTGGGCCTGCGAAGCTATGGGCAGGATGGTCAATCCCGACCCGATTATGAAGTCCCGCCGCCTCATCAATTCCCCCTGATATCCGAGGAAGGCCATTGTACAGGCAACCCGAGCAACGCCAGATATGCCGCAAAAAGGGGCGATGTTCGCAATGGGTCGGTCATCAACGGACCTCACGGCTCGAAAATGCGACTTCCGCTTTGCCCCGCGGTGCTCCTGTGGGAAGCCTTAGGAGTTCGTCAGGGAGGACTACCGGCTACTCTTTGTCCGGGCGGGCCCGCTGTGCTCATGCCGCCCGCCCGTCCCGACGCTCGAACCGACTTGGTTGATTTAGCTGGCTCTGGATTAGTCTCGGTTGTAACCGCGCTGCTCACGAAGCGAGCCTGCACCGAATTTGGCGTCAGCTTGACCACCGCCGCGTACGGGCTGCCCAGCTGAGCAATTTTATCGGTGGTGGCGAGATTGGTCAGTCGCAATTCCTCCCGAGACAGTTCATGAAGGTCTGCCCATGGCGGCACGTTCAGCGATAGTGCCAACAGGTCACCCGTGCCGCCCATGTCGAAGGTGTATTTGGCGAGACGTCCAATATCGCGCTCTACGGTCATGAGATCATCTGCGCTGTAGCTCGCGGCCCGAGCATTGTCAGCGCGGTCGTCCATCCAGATCTGATGCACGCGGACATGCGCTTGTTCAGGCACGTAACGCGACTTGCCCGACAGCAGCAGAAAAACGCACATGGATTCGCAGTAGGCCTCCGGCGACACGTGGGCGCGCTCGCCATGTGCGCTGGGGGTAAGCACGCTCACCCCGACGGTCGTGAACATTTCGAGCGCCCGGAACCGCCGTCCGAGCGCGATCGCGTCGTTGACCGAGCCGCCGCCGGAATCCAGCACGACGGTTTCGCCCTCGAGTTGATGATCGCGCGCGAAAGCATCGAAATCGCTTGGGGTCTCGGCGGTCACGATGCCGACTGCGCTGGTCCAGCCTCGGCAATTCGGCTGGCAAGCGACCCAGCTGAACTTCATCGGCAATTGGCGTTCTTCGAGGGCGGCGCCGGCACACGCCGAGCGGCCCGGCATGGCCACAAGGCCGAGCAATGCGATGCAACAGGTGGCGACGCTGAGCAACATCCAAGCTCGGGTGGTCGCTCGGCGAGCGAGCATGAATCTCTTTCCTTGGCTGGCTATCGGGTGGAATGAGCCGCGTCACAACGGCTTGCGTACACTGGCGACATCTGGCGCTGCCGGGTCGTCGGTACAGATCCAGAATCGAATCTTAGCCGGGACTGCTGCTTGGCGCGCCATTTCGGGCCGGGGCCACGCATGCAGTGCAGCCCGGGTCGGTAGCTGTCGCGCACGTCCATGATCAGGTTGTGAATGACCCTGGCGAAGTCGGAGACAAACTCAGCCGTCCTACGAGCAAAACCCGAAAATGCAGTTGCACCCATTGTTGTCATTGATGAACCCCTCCTATTTCTCTTACCGCTCAACACATCGGCCGTTATACCCAACCGTAGCCTCCGAGAGATGGGCCAAACCATTGCACAGAGGTTGATCCTCACCAGACCTTTCGCTGAGAAGAGCACACCAAGGTTTAGGCCCTGCCCACGAGGGCCTTGCGAATGATGGGAAGGTCGCACCTCCTCATGGCGCGGTATCGCTTTCAGCAGCTGGCAACCAACTGGCTCAAATTTTCGAGATGCGAAATGCCAAGACGACACAGCGGATCGGATTGGGACCACCTCACGCTCCACTCGCCCGCGCAGATGAGGTTAGTAGGCGGGTTTGCTGCGGGCATAATTCCGCTTGTGAAGGCCGACTTGACCGCTCGCGTTGAAGGGGTCGCGGTAATAAGGGAAGTCTGGGCGAGTACCGACCGCGTTGGGCACGACACCGTCGCGCACGCCCGTGTTCGTCGCCACCGACAGCATGGCGTCGGATGCAACCGAAGGCCCCGTGTCCAACGCCTCACGTTCCGCTCCGGAGGCCTGCCTCGTCGGTTCTTCTGGTACGCCCACGCCGAATATCGGCTGCCGTGAGCTTGAGCTTCGATGCCCGCGCGCCTTTGGAGGGGCGCGCGATGAACTAAAGGGGCTCGCAGCGGGGTGCGGATAAATGGACGGTAATGATTTGGGCCTGTGCGGCGCTGATGCTTCGCGCCGGTCCCCGTCAGAGGTGAGGTTTATTTCATGACGAAAGTAGTTGCTGGCAATGAACGCGTTCTAAGCTGTTTGCCGCCGTGGTGGTGGCCGCGTTCGCCCTTGGCCGCGAGCCAGCGCCGGCCGCCGCCATCGCCTAGCTGATCCGAACACCGCACATACCCGCGATGATCGCGGCTGAGATAGCGGCGCTTATAGCGACGCCCGCGCCCCAAAGGCGATTTGCGGCGCGTCGATCGACGCCGTGCGCGATCAGCACCACCCGCAATCCCGAGGCAAGGTGGCTTAGGACAAAAAACACACCGAGCGCGTAATGAGGCAACAGACGGATATTCCATGCGTCATGAATGAGCCCGGTCGGGGCTCCGATCGCGAAATTCCAATCGGTCGGTATACCGAGAAAGATTCGAGCGTAGATGAAAACCGAATTCATGTGCCCGAGGATGTACAGCGAGAGGTAGGCCCCCGAGGCGACCTGAAATGTCCGATGGAAGCCCCGGGGGGCGGCACTCCAACGCCATGCCAGAAACAGGCCGGTGCAGATCTGGAAAAGCATGGCCGCGACCAACAGCGGTTCACCCACGCCAGAGCGGTAGACAACGCGGCCGATCTTCATGACGGCCGCATGTGCGTCGGGGCCGATCAACCCAAACAGGTGATTGGCTAGATGGAACGCCACGTATAGGGACAAGAGCACCGCCGTCATTCCGTGGACGATGCGCCAGCGCCCCACGGTCGGCCGCGTTGCAGCGACGGGATTGCGGGCGTTCTGTGACCAAATCGCGATTGCGAGCCAAAGCACGCACCACACGATTTCGTCGGGGATAGGGCTGTGAATCAGGGCCTGAACGACGCCAAGAAAAACATAGAGCGTTGGGGCCGCCACGCCGGCATAGGCGAGCCGCCGCGCCCCTGGATCGGCGTCGGGTCGGCAAGCGAGCGCGAGCGCGACAAACGGCACGACGAACGCCACGGCCAGGATCAAGGTCGCACCGACAATTGCGAGGGGCGAAGGCGTTGTGGCCTGCGTGCCGACGACGGCATGAAAGGCCCGGAGTAGAAAAGGGTAGCTAATGGCCGCCGTTGCGGGAGCCAGCGCCAAATGGTCGAAGCGCGGCCCGATCGTGGCGCTTCGGTCCTGCGGCTGAGCAAACGCGTCCATTTTAAACCCCTTGAATATCAGCCGCGCGATCCGGCCGCACCGCCCCAAGGCTTGCACCGTGCAAGCCCTCTACCATCGGCGCTATCAAGAATGATCCCGGCCTAAGCCCCAAGTATATCACCCTCGACGGCCGTCACGGCGAAGATTCCAAGCGTGCGGCCGAACTCGTCGGCCTCCACAATACCCGCGCGGCTGAGGTAGGCTACGACTAGGGCGAAGGCCGCGCGGGTTCGTGACGGACGGCCGCGGACGAACATCGGCAACGTCTCGACCCTCGACGACGCCGTCGCCGCCTTCAACCCGCTGTGCGCCTGTCTAGTCCCGAACGCGTCGCGACTGGCTCCTCAGGCGCGTTCAAGACTGACGTCGTGAGCACGACAGCGGCAGCGAGGCCCCAGTAGTACCAGGCGTCGAGCCCAGCGAATTTGAAGGCAAACGGTGCGATGATAAACACCACCCCGACGGTGCGATCGACCCAAAGGTGCAGCCAGTAGGGAATGATGCGGACGAGCCCGGTGGGATGGTCGGTCAGGGCGGCCAAGAGCAGCGCGGCCACACCGACAACAACCGAAAGCCACATCGCGACTGGTTCGCTCTGGCCGAGCTTCAGTACGAACGGCGCTGCGATCAAGACAATCGCGACGGGATAATCGATCAGGTAGGCGTGGATAGACTTGGTGATGAAGCGGAACGACATCGGTGACTCCTACGTTGTTGGTTGCTCGACCATGTCCTTGCGACGCGGAGAGTGCATCCAGGCAAGAGGACGATCACGTCGCCCTATGCTGGCAAGCACTCCGCACAACCATCACAGGTCAGCCCGGTTAGATGCACGGAAAAGCTATGCCGGCACGCCAACCGTTGGAAATGCCCGGTCGTTATGGTTTCCATTCCACTCGTCCGGCGCCATGGAAGCGGGCTAGTGCGGCGTTGAGCGTCGACCGCCAGTCCAAGGGCGGAGTGAACTTCAGGCGCACGACGCGACGGTGCTTCAGTGTCCGGCTGTCGGTCAGGGAAGGCTTGGGAAGATCGCCCGGGCCGTGCCATACGTCGTCCGCTCACTCCTAGGCACTCCAGACAGGTTCGCGACGGTCGCCGTGCGTTATGCCGAGGGCAGCTGAACGATAAGGGCTTCTCTCAGTAGCGGTCATTGGCAACTTTGACTTATTCAGCCCCGACATGAGCCAGTCGCAGGTCGCCCAGGCCAGCCGATGAGACGTAGAGTCCACAAACATGGCAGGTCCAAATCGCACGAGCTGCGCATCGTGCTGGACGGCCGCGTATCGATGGAGAACGTTCTGTAGCCGCCTACAAAATACCAATTCAAGCGAACGAGTCCAACGTCAAAGCCCAAGAGGGGGAGCGTAGGCAGTCACCCGAGCTTCGCGGGTGGGCGTGCGCTCGGGGTTAAGCTCTCCTGGTCGCCTCGAACGGGAACCATGTGCGACGTTCCGCCTCGTCGATCCAGTTTTCGATCAGGCTGGCCGTGGGGACACCGCCATGCTCGTCGCAGACGTTGTGGGTCTGCCGCATGCGCTGGGTGAGCGCCATGTTATCTCCCTTCGGCTCGGCCAGCATGTCTTCGGGCGTGACGAGCTCGACGCCAACGGCCCGCTTGTTCTCGACGAGGATGCGAACGACGGTCTTGCCGGTAAGAAGGGTGACGCGGCCCGAGGCGAGGTGCGGACGCAGATAAGCGTCGACCGCGCTGCACCGCCGCTGATTTCCGACCGTTGACTGCACCGGCGAGACGCCGATCTGGCTCTCGCCTGTAGCCCGCCCGACAGCACTCGCCGTCACGCCGCTAATTGCGGCACCTCCGAGGCCTGCAAGTAGCTTGCGTCTCAGCACCGAGAATCGAACATCGTCGGTCTAGCACCGGCGGAGCGAGAGCCTTCCATCCCATCGATTCTGAGCAACTCTTGTTCTGACCCCGTGTTCACAGTTCGTCCAAAGTAGCGAATCTGCGCATTGTTCTTGAAGGTTTATTTGATGGGCGTGGTCAGAGGGTCGTCATTGGTGTCGAGGACGAAGACAGCGAGCAGCTTTGCCGGTTCTGTCTTGCTCGCGTTGCGGCTGATCGAATGGATAGCGCCCGGCCGTTCGGACCAGCTCTCGCCCGCCCGATAGATGCGCGTCTCGCCGTCATCCACCTTCGATTCGATCGCGCCCGAAATCACATAGGCGTAGATGAAAGCCGACTTCGCGTGGGTGTGGGGCACGGAGGCCGCGCCGGGCGCGTAATCGACTTCCACGACGATCAGTGACTTGCCAGAGATATTCGGAATGGCCGCCTCGAAGTTCTTCGTGACGGTTTGCGCTTCGCTATCATGGGCGTAGATGGGGCCGACCATCGAGAAGACGAGGGCGGCGCAGGCGGCGGCGGTGATGGTTCGGATCTTCATGGGCTTTCTCCTTCTGCCTATAGGTTGGTCTTCGTTCTTCATTTTTCCTCCCGGCCTCGCCGGCCTGCTGATTACGGACACCGAACGGTCAGTCTCGCGGGATGAAGTCGACGTGGGGCCCCGGCTCGATAATGAAAACCGCGAGCGTGGCGAGAACGCACGCGACCGCGGCGACAGCCATCGCCATGTGGAATCCTGAGAACAGCTGAGGACCGCCCTGCTGCAGGACGCCGCCGAGCAGGGCGATGGCGAAGAGGGACCCGGCGCGTGAGACCGCGCTGTTGACACCAGACGCGATTCCGGCGCGATCGGACTTGACCGAGGTGAGGACGAGGGTCGTCAACGGCGCGATCGCCAGGCTCATGCCCAGCGCCAGCAACAGGATGCTGGGGAAGATATCCGCCCAATAGGTCGCGTTCGAACCGACACGGAGCGCCATAGCGCATCCCAAGGCGACGACGGCGGCGCCGGTGAACAATGGCAAGCGCCGGCCGAACCGGCGGCAGAGCATGCCGGCGAGCGGCGAGACGACCGTAATCAGCACTTGCAGGGGAATGAAGGCCAGGCCCGCCACCAGCGTCGGCAGGTGCGCGCCCCGGATAATCACGAACGGGATCAAAGTTAGCATGACCGTGAACGCTCCGTAGAGGAGCGCGGTGAACAGGTTCGCGCCGACGACCGACCGCGAGGCGAGGAGGGACGGGGGCAGCATGGCGTTGTCGCCTAATCGCCGTTCGGTCACGACGAGGCAGGCTAAGCCGCCCAGACCGACGATCAGCGTGACGAGCACCCAAAGGTTCAGACCGGAACCGTTGGTCAGGCTGGTCAGCCCCGCGCTCAGCCCGCCGAGCCCGACGGTCGAAAAGACCGCGCCACCGACGTCGACCCGGGCGTGGCTGGTCGGGGAGTCCTTGGGTATCCACACGGTGCCGACGGCCAGCGCGACGGCGACTACGGGCAGGAGCATCAGAAAGGTCGTCCGCCAGGACCAGTGATCGAGGATCGCACCGGCGATCGCCGGCGCGACGCCGCTGGCGACAGCCGCGGCGGCGGACCAGATGCCGACCGCACGGGCTTTCTTGTCGGCGGGAAAGGCCTGCCCGAGCATGGAAAGGCCGTTGGGTAGGATCAAGGCTTCGCCCAAGCCTTGCAGGAACCGGCCGACGATGAGCAGGACGAAACTCGGCGCGAAACCAATCGCGGCCGCGCCCAGGCCATAGAGAGCGATCCCCGCGAGGAAGATCCGCTTCTGTCCGAACCGGTCACCCAGAGCGCCGGCGACCAAGGTCAGGGCCGCGAGCGGCAGGAGCTCGGCGTTCATCACCCATTGCAGGTCGAGCGGCGACAGGCGCATGTCTCGGCCAATCGCCGCGAGCGCGACCGTGACGACGGCGCTGCTGACGAACACGAGGCCGCTGCCCAGGCTCGACGCGGCGAGCACCTTGGTGCCGCCCTGCGCGCCGACGGCCTTAGGCTCGGAGAGCGCGAGGCCGCGGTCGGTCAGGATCAGGGACACGCTGCTCACGACCTAATCCCTCAGGTTAGGTCGCGCGATTCGCGGCGCGAGCTCATTGGCCAGCAGCCCGAAGCCGGGCCGCCGTGTCCGTTCGCCGATCACTCCTCGCAACATCAATTCACCCCTCTCTAAACCGCCGTCACTTCCAGCCCGCGCTGCACCGCCGGACGCGCGAGGCCCCGGTTGAGCCACGCCTGCACATGAAGAAAGCGGTCGAAGCCGACGATCTCGCGCGCTTCGTAAAAGCCGATCAGATTGCGTACCCAGCCGAGCAGCGAAATATCGGCGATGCTGTAGTCAGTGCCCATCATCCAGTCGCGCCCCGCGAGCCGTTCGTCGAGGACACCGAGCAGCCGCGCTGATTCGGTTGCGTAGCGGTCGCGCGGGCGCTTGTCCTCATAGGCCTTGCCGGCGAATTTGTTGAAGAAGCCGACCTGGCCGAATATCGGCCCAACTCCGCCCATCTGCCACATCACCCACTGGATCGTTTCGTAGCGGGTGTTCGGATCGGCCGAGATAAATTGTCCCGTCTTGTCGGCAAGATAGAGGAGGATCGCGCCCGATTCGAACAGCGCGAGCGGCGTGCCGCTCGGTCCGTCGGGGTCGTAGATTGCGGGAATCTTGCCGTTGGGGTTGAGCGCGAGAAAGGTCGGGTCGTGGCTTTCGTTCGCCAAGATGTCGATCCGGTGCGGCTCGTACTCGAGGCTCGTTTCCTCAAGCATGATGCCGACCTTCACCCCATTGGGCGTCGGGGCGGAAAAGAGTTGCAGCCGATGGGGGTGCTGCGCCGGCCAGCGTGTGAAAATCGGATGATCGAGCGTCACTTTCTTCCTTCCTCCTAGACTTGTCGACACATACGAGGAGCCGAGACGTGTTCCCAAGACTCTTTCCGTGGGTGCGTCCGGCCTTTGGCGTTAGCCGCCAAGTCGACGGACGTTCAGAGAGGGCCGTCATACTCGCCACGCGCCGGATAATCTTTGGCGATGGCGAAGTCGATCGCCTGAAGCAATTCCGAGAACAGCGGACGTGCGAATGGCATTGTTTGAACTGCTCCGTAATACAAAGTACCGTCCGGGCGGACGAGGAATACGCCTGGCTCCGAAAATAGCGGCGGCTCTTCGATATTAATCGATGTCTTTCCACGCGACGACGAAATATAGAGTCCCCATTTGCGAGCAACCGTGAGCGGCAGCGAATATCCGAATCGCAAGCTGGCGCCGACCTTGCTCACCATTTCCTGAGCGCGCTCGGGAACGTCAGAGCTGACGGCGATAACCTTGGTGCCGCGTCGCTCATATTCAGGGATCAGCGATTCTAGGTCGCGCAGATACTTGAGACAGACCGGGCAATGGAGCCCGCGATAAAATGATATCAACGTAAATAGCTTCGGTGCGTCGGCAGCAAGATCAAAGTCGCCATGAGCAAGGGTCGGCACGCGCAGTTCGGGAACCGGTCGACGAGGCAGCAGCATTCTCTTCTCCGCAGTTATTGCCTACGAGCAGAGCGCTCGTCGGTTCAGATAGCGTCCAAACCTGCAGTACGCGACTCTGGCCGAAGCCGACGTTGTTGTCGTATTGGCCGATGATCCGCGTGCCCAGTTTTGTTCCGAAATGGCGGGCAAGGTGAAGGGCAGAGCCGCTCGCCCACCCCAAGTCCTCACGGACGAACGCGGATGATCGTCTTCCCGCTGATCCGCTTGGTCGGATTGAAAGCGGCGACGGCATCGTCGAGGGTCGCGATGTCGCCGATGTTCGTCCGCAGTCGTCCGTCCCGCACTCGCTGGACGATCTCACCCAGTTGGGCGCGATCGGACACGAGAACAAAGTCGATCGCCAAGCCGTCGGCGGGCCGCGTCTCGGTCGGCCCGGCGATGGTCACCAGTGTTCCTCCGGGCCGGATCATGCAAGCGGACCGCTTCGCGATGTCGCCGCCGATAACATCGAACACCAGGTCGACTCTGCCAACGTCTTCCAGCGCGTCGTTCTCAAGGTTGACGAACTCCTGCGCGCCGAAGTCGAGCGCCTTCTGACGATCGGCGGCACGTCCGGTGCCGACGACGTAGGCGCCGGCCAATCGTGCGAGTTGCGTCACCATCGACCCGACTGCGCCGGCCGCGCCGTGCACGAGGACGCTCTGCCCTGCCTGAAGGCGGCCGTGCACGAACAGTCCCTGCCACGCAGTCAGGCCCGGCATCGCCACGCTCGCACCCACCGTGAAGTCGACGTCGCCCGGCAGTGGCGCGAGGTTGCGTGCCTCGACGGCCACATACTCCGCCAGGGTGCCGCCGCGATACGAGTCCGAGAGGCCGAACACTCGCTGTCCCACCGACAGCCCCGTCTTGCCGTAGCCGAGAGCGGTGACCACTCCGGCCAGCTCCTGCCCGGGAATCGACGGTGTTCGGTCACGGTCGAGGCGATCGGTCCACGTCGAGGGCCACGTCAGCTCACCCGAGGTGAATCCCGACGCATGAACCTGAACGACGACGTCGTTGATTGCGGCCTGCGGCTCGGGCCGCTCCACGAGCCTCATCCCGGCGGTTCCCGCAGCCTGGTCCGTTACGACGATCGCCTTCATCGTCCACTCCTTTTGTGTGGGATGTCGTCATCTTCCGAATTCTTTTGCGGACGAGCAAAAATACGACCGCGAAGCTTGATGGTCCAATGACCCGTGGCTATGGAATCGATGCCATCGACGCCGCGGCCGCGACGGCATTGATTGCCGATTCAGCGACTGAACGCGGCTTAGAAGTCTCTGCAGAATAGAAACGTCTGCTTCGAGTGCCATGCGGCTCGTGGCATTCTTCGCTACGGCATCACGCCGCGCGGCGAGCGGTAATAACGATCGTTTATCGACTCTATTGCGAGAGGTGATTTCCCTAGCCGGCGTTGCAAGGTCATTCTCCTAGCATCGTCGTGCCGAAACTTGCGGTTCCGCGATCGACACGTGGAACACGGTGGAAGATTGAAAAGGCAAGGGGTCGATATGCAAAGCAACGACGCAATCGAGATCGTCACGCCATGGACACACTGACATTACGACCCGGCGGGACCTTGTCGCGGCAGCGGAGGATTTGCGGCACGCCGTCGGTCCTGGTCGGTCACTTCATACTGAGATTGCCCAAACTCTCTCTGATTTTGTGGCCGATCCAGGGGATGTTTACTTCGCGCTCCGCAATCTGTGCCGCGATGCAAGCGCAGCGCTGCAAGACGGTGGCGAGGTCGTAATCTCTGCGAAGAACAGAGTGCTGCGTCCAGGAGCGTCGACTGGGGTGGTAGAAATCATCGTCGCGGATAACGGAAGCGCTATGGCGGACGAAGTGCTTCGGCAAGGTTCCAATTTTACGACGAAGCCGGTTTGGCAAGGCTCGGGTCTCGGTCTCGGCCACGTCCAGCAATTTGTCCAAGAGAGCGGCGGCGCTATTGATATCAAGTCCGAGGTCGGCGTTGGAACAGCGGTGCGAAACAATGATGCTGCCTTTATCGAGACCGGCTGACGGTAGCAGTGTCGGCCTGTCCAATTCAATTACAACATTCTAGGTCCTCGAGGAGACGGAAGTGAGTGCGACTGAGAGAACGGAGAATCCGGCTCCGGAGACCCGGCGCGATCACGGTTCGTTTCGTCGCCTTCCACGATACGGCGGCGCACCGATCGGTATGTTGTTCGCGCTGGCGCTCGCTGGCTGCAACGAGAAGGCGCAATCGCAGGCGAGCGCGCCGCCGCCGGTGACGGTGGCGCAACCGGTTAAACGGACAGTCACCGACTGGGACGAGTTCACCGGCCGCTTCGAGGCGATCGAGGAGGTCCAGGTCCGCGCTCGCGTCGGCGGCTTCGTCAACAGCGTCGAGTTCAAGGACGGCGACATGGTGCACACCGGCGACCTGCTCTACATCATCGATCCGCGGCCGTTCGAAGCCGTCGCCAAGCAGGCCGACGGCCAGCTTGCTGATGCGCGCGCCAAGGCCGAGCTTGCCAAGCGCGACCTCGACCGCGGCCTGAACCTGGTCCAGACCAGCGCTGTCTCCGAACAGGTCGTCGACCAGCGCCGCCAGGCCTTGCAGGCGGCGCACGCCGCCGAGACCGTAGCCGAAGGTGCGCTCAAGGCGGCGCAGCTCAACATCGAGTTCACCCATGTACTGGCGCCGATCGCCGGCCGCGCCAGTCGCCACCTCGTCAGCATCGGTAATCTCGTGCAGGGCAGCGAGGGCGGCGCGACCTTGCTCACCTCGATCGTCTCGCTCGATCCGATCTACGTCTACTTCGACGTCGACGAGGCGACCTACCTGAAGAACAACCGGCTCTGGTTCGAGGGCAAGCGGCCGAGTTCGCGCGACACCCCGAACCCGGTGCAGGTGAAGCTGACCGGCGAAACCAAGCCGTCGCACGACGGCAAGATGGATTTCATCGATAACCGGCTCGACGTCTCGACCGGGACGTTGCGCAGCCGCGCCGTGATTCCGAACAAGGATCTCTCGATCCTGCCGGGGCAGTTCGGACGCGTGCGGCTGATCGGCAGCGCGCCCTATGAGGCCCTGTTGTTGCCGGATACGGCGATTGCCACCGAATCAGTCGCGCAAGATCGTGTTCGTGGTCAAGGCCGATAACACGGTCGAAGCGAAGCCTGTGGTGCTGGGGCCGCTCGATGAAGGCCTGCGCGTGATCCGCGATGGCCTGAAGGCGGACGATAAAGTGATTGTCGACGGCCTGCAGCGCGCCCGCGTCGGGGCCAAGGTGAATCCGCGTCCCGCTCCAGCCCCGGCCGGTGCCAAGCCATGAATCTCGGCAGGCTCTCCATCAACCAGCCCATCCTCGCGATGGTGCTGTCGATCGTGCTGCTGATCGTCGGCGCGCTCGCCTACACCACGCTGCCGGTCTCCGAATATCCGCAAGTGGTGCCGCCGACCGTCGTCATCACCACGCAATATCCGGGCGCGTCGGCGCAAATCGTTTCCGACACCGTCGCCGCTCCGATCGAGCAACAGATCAACGGCGTCGAGGACATGCTGTATCTCTACAGCCAGGCGACCTCGAACGGGCAATTGACGATCACCGTCACCTTCAAGCTCGGCACCGATCTCGACAAGGCCCAGGTGCTGGTGCAGAACCGCGTCGCAATCGCGCAGCCGCAACTGCCGGACGAGGTGCAGCGCAACGGCGTCGTCACGCGCAAGAACAGTCCTGACATCCTGATGGTCGTGTTCATGCTGTCGCCCGACGACAGCTTCGACCAGCTCTATATCTCGAACTACGCGCTGCTGCAGGTCCGTGACCAGTTACTGCGGCTCGACGGCGTCGGCGATATCCAGATCTTCGGTGCCCGCGACTATTCGATGAGGCTGTGGCTCGATCCCGACCGCATAGCCAATCTCGGCCTGACCTCGGCCGAGGTGACGGCCGCGATCCGCTCGCAGAACCTGCAGATCACCGGCGGGCAGATCGCGGAGCCGCCGATCGCGGACCGCGCCTTCCAGCCCAATCTGGTGTTTACCGGCCGCCTGAAGGATCCAAAGCAATTCGAGGACATCGTGGTGAAGGCCGGCTCCGACGGCCGCACGGTGCGCCTGCGCGACGTCGCCCGCGTCGAACTCGGCGCGCTGTCCTACTCGACCAACAGCTTTCTGCTGCGAAAGTCGGCGGTCGGCATGTTGGTGACACAGCGGCCCGGATCGAACGCGCTGGCCACCGCCAAGAACATCTCCGATACGATGACCACGCTCAAGGCGAGCTTCCCCAAAGGGCTCGACTACAATATCGGCTACAACCCGACCGAGTTCATCGCGCAATCCGTCCATGAGCTGATCAAGACCATCTACGAAGCCATGGCGCTCGTCGTCATTGTGGTGCTGGTGTTCCTGCAGGGCTGGCGGCCCGCGATCATCCCGATCGTCGCTATCCCGGTGTCGCTGGTCGGCACCTTCGCTGTGATGGCGGCGCTCGGCTTCTCGATCAACAATCTGACGCTGTTCGGCCTTGTGCTGGCAGTCGGCATCGTGGTCGATGACGCCATCGTGGTGGTGGAAAACGTCGAGCGGCATCTCGAGCATGGCATGAGCCGGCGCGATGCCGCGCTCAAGACCATGGAGGAGGTCGGCGGGGCGCTGGTCTCAATCGCGCTGGTGCTGTGCGCGGTGTTCGTGCCGACCGCGTTCCTTGGCGGGATCTCCGGGCAGTTCTTCCAGCAATTCGCCGTCACCATCGCGGTGGCGACCGCGATCTCCTGCTTCTGCTCGCTGACGCTGTCACCGGCGCTGGCCTCGCTGATCCTGGTTCCACACGAGGACAAGCGGCCGCCGGCACGCTGGAACATCATCGCCCGCGGCTGGGAAAGTTTCACCGGCCTCTTCAACCGCGTCTTCGACCGCCTCTCGCACGGCTATGCGCGCGTGGCCGGCTTCGTGATCCGGCATAAGGCTGTGATGCTCGTGATCTATGTCGCACTGATCGGCAGCGCCGGCTGGCTGCTCGCGACAACGTCGCAGGGCTTCATTCCGGCGCAGGATCGCGGCTACGTCATCATCTCGGCGCAATTGCCGGGCGCGGCGTCGCTGGCGCGCACCACCGAAGTGGTACGCGAGATCGAGCGGATTGCGCTGGATACGCCGGGTATCGTTCGCGTCGCGGTCTTTGCCGGCTTCTCGGGCGCGACGCGCACGCAGGCCGGCAACGCCGCGGCGCTGTTCCCGGTGTTCGAGGAGCCGGAAGTGCGCCTCAAGAAGGGGCTGACCGCGACCGTCATCACCAACAATCTGCGCCAGCGGCTGCTGAGCATCCAGGGTGCCTTCATCATCGTGATTCCGCCGCCTGCGGTGCCCGGCATCGGCACCGGAGGCGGCTTCACCATCCGCATCCAGGACCGTCAGGGTCGCGGTCCTGAGTTGTTGGCGGCCGCAACCGACGAATTGGTCGCCGCCGCGCGCAAGTCGCCGAACCTCACCTCGGTGTTCTCGCCCTTCACCGCGAATACGCCGCAACTGTTCGTCGACATCGATCGGGTCAAGGCACAGAAGCTCGGCGTTCCCATCGCCAGCATCAACGATACGATTCAGACCTATTTCGGTTCGACTTACGTCAACGACTTCAACCTGTTCGGTCGTACCTATCACGTCACCGCGCAAGCCGATCTGCCGTTCAGGAAAGAGACCTCCGACCTCGCGCGGCTGCGCACGCGCAATGCGGCGGGTGACATGGTCATGCTCGGCAGCGTGGTCGATTTCCGCGACATCTCCGGACCCGACCGCGTCGCGCGCTACAATCTCTACGCGGCATCCGAACTGCAGGGCGAGCCGACGCCCGGCACGAGCTCGACGACCGCCCTCAACACCATCAAGCAGCTCGCCGATCAAACGCTGCCGAGCGGTTTCTCGTTCGAATGGACCGACCTGTCCTACCAGCAGGTCACCGGCGGCAACCAGGGTCTCTATGTGTTCCCGATCTGCGTGCTGTTCGTGTTCCTGGTGCTGGCGGCGCAATATGGCAGCTGGAGCCTGCCGTTCGCCGTTCTCCTGATCGTGCCGATGTGCCTGCTCGCTGCGACCATCGGCGTGCGCATCATGGGGCAGGACGTCAATATCCTGACGCAAATCGGTTTCGTGGTGCTGGTCGGGCTTGCGGCGAAGAACGCGATCCTGATCGTCGAGTTCGCGCGCGACATCGAGCTCGAGGGCAAGCCACGGCTGGAAGCCGTGATCGAGGCCTGCCGTCTCCGTCTGCGGCCGATTTTGATGACGTCGTTCGCCTTCATCCTCGGCGTGCTGCCGCTCGTGGTGTCGACCGGCTCGGGCTCGGAGATGCGCCAGGCGGTCGGCGTTGCCGTGTTCTTCGGCATGCTGGGCGTCACGCTGTTCGGCCTGATCTTCACTCCGATCTTCTACATGGTGGTGCGCAACCTCGCGGAAGGCAAGAACGAGGGCAAGCCGAGCCAGACGACGGCGGCCGCGGCAGGGTGAGTGCGGTGACGCCCATGCGCGACGGCGTGCAGCCTGTTGCTGGCCGCGCCGGCATCGGCACAGGGCGTGAAGATCGGCGTGCTGACGATCAGTCCGGTGTCTATGCGGACTATGGCGGCAAATATTCGGTCTGCCGCGAAGATGGCGATCGAAGATTTTGGCGGCGAGGTGCTCGGCCAGAAAGTCGAGTTGGTCACCGCCGACCACCGGAACAAGCCGGATCTCGCGCTGCTGGTACGAGGGCGTCGACATCGTCACCGAGCTCACGACCTCGTCGGTGGGGCTCGCGGCGCAGGAGCTTTCCAAGGAAAAGAAGAAATCGACTTCGTGGTGGGAGCGGCGACCTCGGCCATCACCGGCACCGCCTGCTCGCCCTATGGCTTCCATTGGGCTTTCGACACCCACGTGCTTGCGGTCGGTACCGGCGTGCTGGTGAAGACGGGCGGTGACATCTGGTTTTTCCTCACCGCCGACTATGCTTTCGGCTACGCGCTGTACCAGCGAGATCGTCACCCATGCCGGCGGCAAGGTGGTCGGCTCGGTTCGCGTGCGGCTGAACTCGTCGGACTCTCCTCCTTCCTGCTGCAGGCAGAGCTCGAAGGCGAAAATCGTCGGCCTCGCCAATGCCGGCCAAATGGACCTTCGGGTTTGTGGGCGTAATATGCCCGGGAAGAAAGCCAACCTCCCAGAATATGAGATAAGCAGACGTGCATTTATCGTCTCCGATGTGAGTGCAGACAACTCGGCAAATTGCTGCGGCGTCATGCCATCGACAACGCAAGCCACGAACACGGTGCGCAGCTCATCGGGCAACTCATCTATCGACCGTTCCAGGATGTCTCGGATCGCACCGTCGGCCATCGAGCACTCCCGGAGCAACTCCTTGCTACAATCCTCGCAGCGCCGTACTATCTGAGGCCATTCCCTCGGGTGGTGCATCTCGCGGGATCGTCCCATTAGGGCCAGTCGGCTCCGTCATCCCGTGCGCGCTGCGACGCGCACGGGATGACGGGCAAGGACTATGACGACGACTTCAGCGAATCCCTATCGATCGGCAGGCAGCGAAGGCGCTTGCCGGTGGCGGCGAAGATCGCGTTGGTCACTGCAGCACCGACAATGGATGTCGGAGCTTCACCAATGCCACCTGGAGCTTCTGCGTTCTTAATCAAGTGCATCTCCACCACCGGCACCTCGTCGATACGCATCGGCAGATAGCTGTCGAAATTGCTCTGCTCAACCCGTCCATCCTTGAAGGTGATCGAGTCAAGAAGCGCGGCGGTCAGCCCGAAAAGCGTTCCACCCTGAACCTGCGCTTCGACCGTATCGGGATTGACGTACATACCGCAATCAACCGCACAGACGATCCGCTTGACTTTGACAGAGCCATCGGCTGCCACTTCGACCTCGGCGACCTGCGACATGTAGCTTCCGAATGCGAATTGTACCGAAATCCCGCGGCCATGCCGTGCGGGAAGTGGTAATTCCCACCCTGCTTTTTCCGCGGCAAGGGACAGAACAGCAAGCGCTCGTGGATTGTGACCAAGCAATCCCTTGCGATAAGCGACAGGATCCTGCTTCGCGGCATGCGCGAGCTCATCCATGAAGCTTTCGACCACAAAAACATTGTGAGTCGGTCCGACGCCGCGCCAGAAAGCCGTCCGGACACCAGGGGGCTCGACCCGAACATAGTCGACGTGGATATTGGGCAGCGCATAGGGCGGCTCGGCCGCCGCTTCTACGGCATCGAGGTCTAATCCGTCCCTGAACAAAAAGGGAATATAGCGAGCGGCGATTGAGGAGCCGGCGATCCGATGCATCCAAGCAACCGGCTTGCCGGCCGCATCAAGTCCGGCCGACGGCCGATCGAGATAGTACGGCCGATACATATCGTGCTGGATGTCTTCCTCGCGGCTCCAGATCACCTTCACCGGGCCATCGACGTGCTTGGCGATCTTGACGGCCAGCACCGTCCCATCGGCCTCCAGCCTTCGGCCGAAGCCACCACCAATCAGATGATTGTGAATTTTTATCGCTGCCTTTGGCAGGCCGGTGAGTTCGGCCACCAGAGACTGCGTGAGCGCCATCGCCTGCGTCCCGACCCAAATGTCGCAACGATCCTTCTGAAGATGAACAGTACAGTTCATCGGCTCCATCGCCGCATGGGCCAGGAAAGGCACCTGATAGACGGCTTCGAGCCGGTGCACCGCTTGAGCAAGAGCCTTCCCTGCATCGCCATCGTTACGGGCAACCGCGCCCGGCTTTTTGGATTCTTCCTCCAATTGCTTGACGATATCGGCGTTGCTAACCTTGCCATTCGGGCCGTCGTCCCACGTGATGGCGGCAGCCTCGAGCCCCTTCTTCGCCGCACCCATGTGATCCGCCACGACGGCAACAGCTTCATCGATATTGACCACCTGCCGGACGCCCTTCACTGCCAGCGCGGCCTTCTCGTCCACCGTTTTCACCTTGCCACCGAGCACAGGCGAAATAGCAACCGCCGCAACCTTCATACCCGGCAATCGTGCGTCGATGCCGTAGAGTGCGCGCCCATCGACCTTTATCGATGAATCCACGCGCTTGGCACGCGTACCGATCAGGGTGAAATCCTTCGG
The DNA here is from genome assembly GCF_031202265.1 of Bradyrhizobium sp. Ash2021. Classification (NCBI taxonomy): domain Bacteria; kingdom Pseudomonadati; phylum Pseudomonadota; class Alphaproteobacteria; order Hyphomicrobiales; family Nitrobacteraceae; genus Bradyrhizobium; species Bradyrhizobium sp. Ash2021. The sequence goes on from NZ_CP100604.1 coordinate 2,343,819, forward strand.
GTCCTTCAATGTAACACTTGCCGCGGGCGGCACGGGCAATTTCGCGGCAGCCTTCGCAAGTTCGCCGTAACTCAGATGCCTCGAGCCGGACGCATTGAAAACGACGCCGTTCTTGGCATGGCAAGTCGTTGGATCGACATTCCACCGCTTGGCAGCAGCTGCAATCAGCAGATTGCGACCCACCGCGCCTGCCTGACGCAGCGGCGTCCAGAAGGCACGTACAGAGGAGGAAGCACCTGTAGTTTGAATGTGCAGGAACGAGTTGGCGTAAAGCGCATCATTTGCCGGCGCATGCTGAACCTGAATCTGGTCAAGCCCCACTTCCAGTTCTTCGGCCAGAAGCATCGAGAGCGCAGTGTAAACCCCCTGACCCATCTCGGCCATCGGCATGACCAGGGTCACGGTGCCGGTTGGATTGATCCGTATAAATCCGTTCGGCGCGAAGGTGCCCGTGACCTCGTTTTGGACCACCCACGAAGCAGGCGCCGCGAAGACGGACTCCGTGCTTGCACCGGTCAGCGCAAAACCAAGCAGCAAACCTGTGCCTTGAAGAATGGCGCGCCTCGACACCGCTGTTTCGTCGGCAATCTGCTGTCTCAGGATAGGCCCATCCATGATCTCAAACTCCCGCAGCGTGCTTGATCGCAGCGCGGATGCGCTGATAGGTGCCGCATCGGCAGACATTGCCCGACATGGCGGCGTCGATGTCGTGATCCGTCGGCTTCGGCGTGTCCTTCAGCAGCGCCGCTGCAGACATGATCTGGCCGGACTGGCAGTAGCCGCACTGCACAACCTCCAGCTCCAGCCACGCCTTCTGCAAGGCCGCGCCCTGCGGCGTCTGGCCGATCGCCTCGATCGTGGTGATCGCGCTGCCGCCGACGTTGTCGACCGACGTCTGGCAGGAGCGGACCGCCTGGCCGTCGAGATGCACGGTGCAGGCGCCGCACAGCGCCTGGCCGCAGCCGAATTTGGTCCCGGTCATGCCGAGCACATCGCGAAGCACCCACAAAAGCGGGGTGTCGCCGTCGACATCGACCTCATGAGGTGTGCCGTTGATCTTTAACGTGAAAGCCATGCATGCCTCTCGGTAGCTGGGGCTGATAGGACGCAGCCAGCCGACCTGGACTGCAATCGTCCGGCTGCACGGATCAATGGGCGCGTGTCGCTCACGGACGTACGCGGATGACCGTCTTCCCCGCGCGTCGCTCGGTCGCGTTGAAGGTGGCGACGGCATCGTCGAGGGCCGAGACGTTGCCGATGTTCGTCCGCAGTCGTCCGTCCCGCACCCGCTGGACGATCTCACCCAGTTGGGCACGATCGGACGCGACGACGAAATCGACCGCCAAGCCGTCGGCGGGCCGCGCCTCGGCCGGTCCGACGATGGTCACCAGCGTTCCTCCGGCTCGAATCAGACCTGCGGACCGCTTCTGGATGTCGCCGCCGATGACATCAAACACCAGATCGACTCCGCCGATGTCTTCCAGGGCGTCGTTCTCAAGGTCGACGAACTCCTTCGCGCCGAAGTCGAGCGCCTTCTGGCGGTCGGCGGCGCGTCCGGTGCCGATGACATAGGCGCCGGCCTCTCGTGCGAGTTGCGTCACCATCGAACCGACTGCGCCGGCCGCGCCGTGCGCGAGGACGCTTTGCCCCGCCTGAACGCGGCCGTGCTGAAACAGTCCCTGCCACGCGGTCAGGCCCGAGATTGGCAGGCTCGCGCCCACCGTGAAGTCGACGTCGCCCGGCAGTGGCGCGAGGTTGCGGGCCTCCATGGCTACATACTCCGCCAGAGTGCCGTCGCGATACCAGTCCGCGAGGCCGAACACCCGCTGTCCCACCGACAGACCCGTCGTGCCATATCCGAGGGCGATGACCACTCCGGCCAGCTCGTGCCCGGGGATCGACGGTGTTCGGTCACGGTCGATGCGATCGGTCCAGGTCGAGGGCCACGCCAGCTCAGTCGGGACGATTCCCGATGAATGAACCTGAACGACGACGTCGTTTATCGCTGCCTGCGGCTCGGGCCGCTCCACCAGCTTCATCCCGACCGTTCCCGCAGCCTGGTCCGTCACAACGATTGCTTTCATGGGAGTTGTCTCCTGGTTATTTGTCTTCATGTTGCATCGATGGGCGCGTGTCGCATGGACGAACGCGGATGATCGTCTTCCCCTTGCGTCGCTCGGTCCGGTTGAAGGCGGCGACGGCCTCGTCGAGGGCCGAAACGTTGCCGATGTTCGTCCGCAGTCGTCCGTCCCGCACCCGCTGGACGATCTCACTCAGTTGGGCACGATCGGACTCGACGACGAAATCGACCGCCAAGCCGTTGGCGGGCCGTGCCTCGGCCGGGCCGGCGATGGTCACCAGCGTTCCTCCGGCTCGAATCAGGGCTGCGGACCGCTTCCCGATGTCGCCGCCGAAGACATCGAAAACCAGATCGACTGTGCCGACGTCTTTCAGGGCGTCGTTCTCGAGGTCAACGAACTCTTGCGCGCCGAAGTCGAGCGCCGCCTGACGGTCGGCGGCGCGTCCGGTGCCGATGACGTAGGCGCGGGCCTCACGTGCGAGCTGGGTTACCATCGAACCGACTGCGCCGGCCGCGCCGTGCGCGAGTACACTCTGCCCGGCCCGGAGACGGCCGTGTTCGAACAGTCCCTGCCAAGCGGTCAGGCCTGGCATCGGCAGGCTCGCGCCGACCGTGAAGTCGACGTCGCCAGGCAGCGGCGCGAGGTTGCGCGCCTCGACTGCTACATACTCGGCCAGGGTGCCGTCACGAGTCCAGTCCGTGAGGCCGAACACACGCTGTCCGACCGACAGCCCCGTCGTGCCATAGCCGAGCGAGGTGACGACTCCGGCCAGTTCGTGCCCAGGGATCGACGGTGTTCGGTCACGATCGAGGCGATCGGTCCAGGTCGGGGGCCACGTCAGCTCATCCCAGGTGAATCCCGACGCATGAACCTGAACGACGACGTCGTTTATCGCTGCCTTCGGCTCGGGCCGCTCCGCCAGCTTCATCCCGGCCGTTCCCGCAGCCTGGTCCGTTACCACGATCGCCTTCATCATCATCATCATCATCAACCTCCCGACGAATGGGATGCCGTCATTTTGAGAATTCCTTTGCAGATGAGCGAAAATAGAGCAGCGAAAATCGATGGTCCAATGACCTTCGGCTATGGAATCGATGCCATCTACTCGGCGTGCAAAAATCAACGGTGCGGAACAAACTTCTGCTTCGCCAAAGGGCCGGCCGTCATAATGATGATCGACCGCTCGTCACCCTTGGTTTGAAAAAATCTCGACGGAGAGAGACTCTCTTTGATTTCGCCATTCGATCCTCCGGAGCTGTATATGGTTTTGCATGCTCGGCCGCCGAGATAATCGTGGAATCCTGATGTGGTGCTAAAATTATCCTAGCCTTGTCGGTACATACGAAAAGCCCAGACGCGTTCCCGAGAATCTTTCCTGGGTGCATCTGGGCTTTGGCGTTACGCTCGCATCACGCGACGCCTCCAGGTACCCTCGGAGAAGGTCGATGCGACCGGATAGAGCTCAGATCGAGCCAGCTCGCGTAACGATGGGAAAGTCCTTCTCGGGACCGAACACGTTGTTTGCCGCGGGTCTCGATGACTTTGCGCGCAAACTGGACGGCGGCGTCCCGCTTCGGGTCGCTGGCATGGCCCTTCCGAGCGAGAATGATTTCATCGGCCGGCAGCTTTGCCATATGTTCGGCCGTAAAGCTGTGAACCGTCAGGCAATAGTTGCAGCCATTCACTTCGGAGACAGCGAGGCCGATGCTGTCACGCGTCTTCACGTCGAGCGCCTTGCTCAAGGACCCGAGCAGGGCGGCCCACGCGTTGAACGCGATCGGGCTCTGCGCGAAGGTCGCCATCATATTTGGGGTGAACCCGATGTTCTTGGTGATCGCATCGAGAGCCGGTTTGCAATCGGCGGGCACTTGTTCCGGCTTTAGAGCTGCACTTCTTGGCATCGTAGTCTTCCGTAAGTTGCGGGCTTTACCAATACTCATACGAGATCCAGCACATCGGCGACCGGACGGCGCGGCTTCTGCGCCCAGTTTCCCGGACGCTCCGGCCCCACGGACAACAGCATGACCGGCACTTCGTCCTCGGCCAGTCCGAACTCGCGGTGCACCGCTTCGGCGTCGAAACCGATCATCGGCGTCGAACCCAGGCCCAGCGAGCGGGCCGCATAGATCATCGCCGCCGCGCCGAACGTGCCGGTGCGTATTGCTTCGTCGCGCTGGCGCTGCGGGTACTCCATGTACAGATCGCGTGCGGGGATTTCCCATTCCGGCACCATATTTTCCGGCATGATGCCCGCTTCCACCAGCGGTGCCAGACGCTCTGGTACTACGCTGGAATCGGCCAACCGGCCGCAGACGATGAAGGTAACGGCTGCTTCGGTGATCGCGGGCTGATCCCAAGCGATCGGACGCAACCGAGCCTTGGCTTCAGGCGTGCGTACGGCGATGAAGCGCCAGTTCTGCAAGTGGAAGGACGTCGGCGCGGTGGTCCCGATTCGCACCAACTCGCGGATTTGGTCGTCGCTCAAGGTGGCGGCAGGGTCGTAGTACTTGGTGGAGCTGCGGCTCAGGATGCATTCGATGACGGCGTTGACCATGGTTATTCCGTCGGTCATGGTGATTCCTATGGGTGAAGGGGTAGGTTGAGGTACAAGATTGCTTTCGCTCTCTTTGCGGAAAATGCTGCGGCGATGAGGCCCGTTCGACATCGAATGCCAGGGGCCATGGATGGTTTTGCGAAAGCGAAGGCAGAACAGTGTGACCTCGCTTCCAGAAGCTGCTCGGTGTAGGGCGGCGGCAGCAGCGTCCACCACGTTCGCGGTCGGACCGGCCGGAGCCGCTTCGCTCATCTACGCGAGCGCCGTCACGGTGGCCGCGACCAGCAAGACCGCAACGGCTGGGCCAATAGTCTTCGGTGATTTCATGGCGGTCTCCTTTGTTGCCCGCGCGCGGCACGGTGGCTTGGCGCAATGGCTTCATTCGATATCGAGGCGGCCGCGAGTTCGGCCGACCCAGTGGGCCTCAGGATCGGACGCAGCCGGCGAAATTGGAAATTCTGTTTGGACATGCATTCGATAAGTGCGGGGCATCGTTGCCTAGAGCGGTATGAGGTTAGGTTGATTCGATTTGGGATTCCCAAATCAGGGCGGCTCTGATTCGACATGCTGGCTGGAGGAGGTCAGCATGGATGGGCAAACCGTATTCGATGGATCTTCGTGAGCGGGTCGTTGCGGCGGTCGATGCGGGTGGTTTGTCCTGCCACCGGGCGGCGGCGCAATTTGGGGTGGGCGTCAACACGGCCATTCTCTGGGTTCGGCGCTTCCGAGAGACCGGCAGCGTTGCGCCGGGCCAGATGGGTGGGCACAAGCCGAAGAAGATTTCGGGGAAGCACCGTGATTGGTTGCTGGAGCGCACCAGGGTAAGGGACTTCACCCTGCGCGGGCTTGTCGCCGAACTCGCCGAGCGCGGGCTGAAGGTAGACTATCGGTCAGTTTGGGAGTTCGTCCACGCCGAGAATCTGAGCTTCAAAAAAAGCGTCGTCGCCAGCGAACGCGACCGTCCTGACGTCGCCCGCCGGCGCGCGCAATGGCAGAAGTATCAGGGCCAGATCGATCCTGAGCGCCTGGTCTTCATCGACGAGACCTGGACCAAGACCAACATGGCCACCTTGGGCGCCGTGCGGCACCAGGCTCACAACCAAAGTCCCGCACGGCCACTGGAAGACCACAACCTTCCTGGCCGCATTGCGCTACGATCGGATCGAGGCACCATGGGTTCTCGATGGCCCGATCGACGGTGAGAGCTTCGCAATTTACGTCGACAAGGTTCTGCTCCCGACCCTGCAGCTCGGTGACATCGTCATCATGGACAATCTCGGCAGTCACAAAAGTAAAGCCGTGCGAGCGCTCATCCGCTCACGGGGCGCCAAGCTGTTCTTTCTGCCGAAATATTCGCCCGACCTGAACCCTATCGAGCAGGTCTTCGCCAAGCTCAAGCATCTGCTGCGCAAAGCCGCTGCACGAACCGTCGAGGCCGTCTGGGACGCAATCGGTCAGTTGCTTCCAGCCTTCATACCAAAGGAATGCGCCAATTACTTCGAAAACGCGGGTTATGCCTCAACCTAAATTCATCCCGCTCTAATAGCGCTGCGCGCGTGCGCCCCGTCGGTTTAGGTAGGGAAGCGCACCGCGTAACCGCCGCTGCTCTCGAAGCGCACAGGCAACACGCTCGTAACGCATGGCGGTGAGGATTTCAGACAGAGAATCACGCAATTTGGACGCCCGCACACATTGGTCGGCTGTATCGATGTCTAGCGTGCGAATGGATGGCCTCTTGCTGACGCCTCGCTCCGTTACTTCAACGTAGCAAGATAGGCAACGAGGTCCGTCCGGTCCGTCGGGTTCTTCAGCCCTGCGCAGGGCATCCCGTTTCCGGGAACCACCTGCTGTGGCGATTCCAGATACGCATCGAGCATCTTCGTATCCCAGACAATGTCGGACTTCTTCATCGCGTTACTATAGCTGAAGCCGGGAACGGTACCCGCCTTCCTGCCGATGATTTCCCCCAGGCCCGGCCCGACGCGATTGGCATGATCCGTCGCATGGCATGTTGCGCAAGCTTTGAAAATGGTTTTTCCGTGCTCGGCGTCCTGTGCGTAGCCGCGATTCGCGCTTGCTACCGCAACTACGAGCACCGCGATAAACGCGCCGATCTTTCCGGCACCTTTCATTGGGAGCGTCCTTTTTTTATTGGGATCAGAGGTGGCGCGGCCGCGCAACGTAATCGTTAAGGTCGTCGCCGAGTCGAAGCGCGAGTGCCCCTAGCGGGCCTGTCGGGTTGTAGCCCGCATTGAAGGGATAGACGGATGCACCGACGACAAGGTATTGCCGAAGATTTCGCTGAGGAGATAGGTCTGTCGTATGGCCAGTACGTCAATCATCGAGTGTCCAAAAGTGTAACGGAACAATACGAAGATTTGCTCGCCAGTGAACCCGACGTCTTTCCGCAATGCGTAGACCTTATTGCACGTTTCTCAACCTCGTGGAGCATCACAGTAAAGAGTCGACGGTCCATCGATTTGAGCCGGCGAGACCCAGAAATAGGGCGCAGCACATCGCAGCGAATACGGAGTAGTCGAATGGCGACTTGATCCCAAACGAGATCGCCATGGCTGAACCGAATAGGAAGAGCAGGCCCGCGCTGCCGAAAGCGGCCCACCGCAGCGCGAGTCCGAGTACCAGCGTAACGCCAAATAGGAACTCAAGCACCGTCGCGGCCGTGCCGAGAAAGGGTATCATCCATGCTGGTGCGAACGCATTTACCTTGGCCGCGTAGCCCAAAAATCGCTCGAATGTTCCCCAGGAAACTCCGCGCTCGCCTGGATTGCCGGAGAGCCCGAGCCGGTCGCTAACCGACAGCAGGAACGAGACCCCCAGTGCCGCGCGGCTTCCCAGCGAAAGAAGATCGAGGGCAAGAGAAGCTCGTTGCTCCGCGGATCGCAGCTTGAGGATGGGTTGGCCACGCGAAGTGCGCAGGACGCCGCGAAGTGTTTCGGTTGTTGCCATCATGGCGCAATCCTACGGGTGGGTTGGGGGCAGGAACCTTGGGAGCGAGACGGCGACAGCCAGGCCGACGGTCCTCGATAATTTCATGGGGGTCTCCTTTGCTCGCGCGGCACAGCGCAACGGCTTCAATCCCTGTCGAGGCGGCCTTCTATGCCTTGCGCGTGGTCAGGGTCATCGGGCTTTCCTTCGTCAGACGGGCTTTCCCGACGGCTCTTCCTCGAACGTCACGGCCACCGCCGCGTTTGCGGAGAGGCGAACCCTCTGCCCCTCGACGTCGGCGACCAGCCCGAGGTCGATGAAATGCGTGTGGCCCTTGTGCTGGCCCTCGCCGCTGTCGCGCTTCGCGAGCCTGATGCGCCCGTTGGCGACACCGTCGACGGTGCCGACGTGGACGCCGTCCGCGGCAATCACTTCCATGTTCTGAGTGATCTTATCCGTGGTCATTTGGTCTCTCCTTTGGTTTCACCGATTGCGCTGATGCACACGCCGTGAGGCTGCACCCGCCGCAGGCCACAGACGCCGCGGCCGCCGTCAGGCGGCGTTCCTTCGCGGCAACTTCCAATGCGGGCGGACGAAGTGGCAGGTGTAGCCGTTCGGATAGCGTTCCAGGTAATCCTGGTGCTCGGGTTCCGCCTCCCAGAAATCGCCAGCGGGCGAGAGCTCGGTCACGACCTTGCCCGGCCACAGCCCTGAGGCCTCGACGTCGGCAATGGTGTCCTCGGCGGCGCGGCGTTGTTCCTCGCTCGTGTAGAAAATCGCCGATCTGTAGCTTGTGCCCCAGTCATTTCCCTGCTGGTTGGGCGTCGTCGGGTCGTGGATCTGGAAGAAGAACTCCAGCAGGTCGCGGAAGCTCGTCTGATTCGGGTCGAACGTGATCTCGATCGCTTCTGCGTGCGTGCCGTGGTTGCTATACGTGGCGTTCTTGACGTTGCCGCCAGAGTACCCAACCCGCGTTGAAACGACACCGGACAGGCGCCGCACCAGTTGCTGCATTCCCCAGAAGCAACCCCCTGCCAGGATCGCGCGTTCTGTAATCGTTGCCATCGTCAGGCCTCCTGCTTTGAAAAGAGCTTTGAGTACTTGCCGTACCCCTCGCGCTATTTGCTTTTGCTCGAGATCTTCGCGCGATGCCCTCGCGTACTCATGTACAGGGTCTTCGGCGCGGATGCGAATGCATTGGCCGGCGGCCGGAACGGATCGCGCTGGCAATAGCCGCCGATGCCGGATTCCGTCGTATAACATTGCTCCATGGTGTCAAAACTGCATCCGAGCATGAATCCAGTGACATGACGGCGGCAATATTCGTAAGCGGATGCGGGCGTAGCGTTCGCGAAGAAAGCGAGCGCTGACAGCGCCGCAATCGAGCTGGCACTCGGAAACAGGGAACGATAAGGCATACGATACTCCTTGGCGGCGGTTTGCGGATTCACGTGACGACGTTGGTCGCTCTCAACGAGGGCACGAGTGTTACGAGCGGGTCTCGGCGAGCGCGGTAAAATCCAGCGACTTGCTCTTTGCTTGCTGACAGCAGAGTAGGCGAGGTGGGTACCCGGCCCAAATTCTTTCTAGTTATCGTTTTAATAGACGACTCTTGATAGCGAACGTAGTTTGCATCTGTCGCCTTCTTCAGTTTTTGACCGAGAAGTGTTCTTTCGTTGCCGCATACATCTCGCGGCAGGAAGGCGCGCCTGTCTCCGTTCGCGACCAGAGGTGACGCAACGCCAGAAGGCACGTGCCTGACACGCGACGTTCCCGGCTGGAACAGAGGGCGCGAACGGACAGCCGCAGACTCGGGAAAACGACTGGGTGACGTCCGCACTTACCGCATTCGAGCTCCTACGAATTCAGTCCGACTTCACGATATCGTCCTTGCTCCGACGCCTATCGTCCTCGCTCGAAGTTATTCGCAGTGAACTTCCCGATGGACTCGGTTCGGAGGATAATCATGGCGTACGGGTTCGTCCCGCTCCATGGTTGGCTTTGTCTCCTCATTGTGTCGATCGGTATGCAGGAGCGCGGGCGCGGTGACTATAAGAGACATCGGTCGCGGCCTCCTCTACGGAAGCGGCACTTAGTGCTTCGTTTGCGCCGCCGCACATCGCGATAAACGGCCGCCGGTTATTCCTACCGTTTATTCGTCAACGACTACCATTCCAAAGTTGAATTTTCGTTTTCTGGAACGCACGGTCACCATGCAAGAATCATAGGCGAACAGGTGCCGCGAGGGGCACCGTCGGGGGGAGAACCAAAATGGACGACGAAGTTTCGAAGGGGCGCCCGGTCAGTACGCCGATCGAAGCGTCCGCAGAGACCTTGAGCGCCTTTCGCACGCTGGACATCCGCACCGACCAGCTGCTTTCATCATGGCTGCGAGAGGTGGGCGTTCCTGACGGCGCCCTGAAGGCAAACGAACCTGCCCCCGATTTCCTTCTCCCCAACGCAAATGGAAAGCTCGTTTTATCTTTGGAATTGCGACAAACTGCTCCGTTGATCGTCACCTTCGTTTACGGGACTTGGTCCCCATTGTGCGCAGCTGGACTACGTGCTCTTCACGGGGCCACCCCCAGTATCCGCGCTGCCGGCGCCAGAGCAATTGCCATAACGCCCGAGACTGGAGACTTGCCACGCAATTTCAAACGCGATCACCGACTGGATCTGGAAATCCTCTCCGACCTAGATCTTGGGGTGAGCCTTTCGTTCGGCCTGGTGTGCGTGGTGCCGGCGGAGATAAAGAGCCGTCTTTTGCAGCGCGGCCTTGATCTCTCCGCTCCCCATGGCTTCTCCTTTTGGATGTTGCCAATGCCGGCCACCTATGTCCTCGACCAACGAGGGATCATCCGTCGAGCGTGTGTCGGGCCGGACTCCATCACGGGAGCGACGACCGAAACCGTGCTTGCTGCCCTGTCCGAATTGGATGGGCCCAAGCCTCGCCCTTAGAGCCTGACCGGAAATGAGACGAATAAATTCAAGAGGCTACGCGCGACGACTGCAACTGCATCATGGCCGGGCTTGTCCCGGCCATCCACGACTTCGCGTCACTTCAGCAACGAAGGTTGGATGCCCGTGACAAGCTCGGGCATGAGGAGGCGGGGCCGGGGCCCGTGATTTCGATCAAGGAGCCTGCACCTTGTGCGTCAGCCTTGCGAACATTGTCCTTGTTCGAGGCAGGGGCAGATGTGCGGCGGAGTTTGTCCAGCGCACTCGTCCAGTCGCGAACACGAGCAACCTTGATAAAGGCGTCAAGCGCCGGCGAATGCTGCCTCCCCGCTACGGCCAAAAGCTGCACCTCGCGCCGGACGGGGTCGCCCTCAATTGGAATAGCGGTGAGTGACGGTAGCCTCGGAGCGTGCTCTGGCGCCAAGATGGCCCCAAAACCGGCGGATGCCATTTGCTGAAGATGCCTTTCCTGAGCGCTCCTGTGTACAACTTTAGGACCTGGATGGTCGGCAAAACAAGCCTGCTTGAATCGGCCAGCGACGTCGCATCCGACTCTCTCGAGAAATACCGCCTCATGCAAGTCTTGGAGCGGGATAACGGTTTGCCTCGCCATCGGATGTTTCCGCGACAGGACGAGCACGTACCGCTCCTCGAACAGCGGCCAGCGGTCGATACGCTCAGGTAGCTCCACGGCGTCACCGACGAGTGCGGCATTGATCTCGCCATCCAAAAGCATCGCAACGAGCCCATTGGCATCCGCCTCGCGCAGGTCGACTCGAAGGTCGGGGATGATCCTGGCGAGCTCCAACAGCAATTCCGTGATGAGTGCGGCGGAGACTGACGGCACCAGCCCGATCTTGAGCGGGGCGATTGTCTTCTTTTGATAGCCTCGCGCCTGGAGCCGGACCGCCTCCGCGGCGGCAAGTATTTTCTCCAGCGTGGGCAAAATCATCTCGCCCAACTCGGTGAGCTGGGTGAGGTGACGTTCACGGTGAATCAACGCGCCACCGAGTTCTTGCTCCAGCTTTTGCACCGCCTTTGTCAGCGCCGGCTGCGTCACATTGCATTGCTCCGCAGCCCGCGTAAAATTGAGTGTCCTCGCCAGGGCTAAGAAATATCGCACCTGATAAAGCTGCATACTCATACTCGAAAGATTTGCCTTAGTTCGGACCGCTCCAGTTCGTTGCCGGCAGGGGCGATGGACAAGCGGTTTGTTGCGGAGCTTCCGCGGAAACGGATATTGTGCGCGGGGTCGGAATTGTCGACCCGCGTCTTGCGGAAAGTGTCCTCACCGACGCTGTTTGCTCATTTAGGATCTCCTAAGGTCTCAGTTCTGAACGGTCGGAATGAGGGCCGCAGCAAGCGCGGCACGCTCAAGCTCGTCAAAGAGACCCCAGCATCGGCCCCGGCCGCTGGTCATGGCGAGCAGATGCGCACCGTCCTAGCCAAAAAACAGTACCAAGATTTGCAGGTCTGAGTGTACCATCGAGCAATGACTGCGGTTCGCATCGACCGCGTTGTCCTGCCTAAGACTAGAACACCAGCTCAAACCGAGGGTCCGAAACACGTGTCCGATCGTCCAAATCTTGCATTGCCTCGATCCGTTCTCGATGTGCTGATGGCGACCTTGGATGTCGACGTCATTGGGCTCATCGAGTGTTTGGTGAGTCCAGGTTGGCGCCTGTCATTCGGGAGCGCGGACGCGCCGGCTATCCATTACAATCTTTCCGGAACCGGACGAATGGTCGTGGGTGGTTTCTCCGCATTTTCTCTCGTACCTCACACCCTTGTCATCACACCGGCCAAGAAGCCGTTTCACATCGAGGTCGACGACCGCACAGCGGCCAAGACAGTGAAAGTGGTCGAAGCGCAATGGGATCCGCGCGCCGGCGAGCGTGTCCAGCGATTCGTCGCCGGGGACGTCGACCCGATGGTCGTGCTGATCTGTGGGTACTTTCGCGCCACCTACGGCTCGTCGATCGACCTCTTTGCAGGCCTTTCCACGCCGATCGTTGAGCGCTTCGAACCCGGCGATGAACTGGGGTCAAAGTTGCAGGCTGCGTTGGCAGAAATCAGCGGCCGGCAGGTTGGAATGCAGGCGATGACAACCGCCATCCTGAAGCAGGTCCTCGTCACGCTCGTCCGTCGGAGTCTGAATTCGACGAGCGTTTGGCTCGAACGCTTTTCTATCCTGAGTGACCGTCAAATTGCCCTTGCGTTCGCCGATATGGTGGCGCGACCATCGGCCGATCACTCTGTCATCGCCTTGGCGCAGAAGGCTGGCTTGAGCCGATCCGCATTCATGGCGCGCTTTGTGCGCGCAATCGGATGTTCGCCAATGGTCGCGCTCCGGCAAATGCGGATGAAGCGTGCAGCCGATATGCTCGGCGCGAGGACATTTTCAGTTGAGCAGATCGCGCGGGCGGTCGGTTATAGGAGCTGCAGCAGCTTTCTCCGTGCCTTTCGCCAAGCGCATGGATACTTCCCGGCAGAATCTGAGGGTGAAGGGCGCTCCGCGCCGCCAGCTCTTCCCCGGTCCGCGCGGCGAGTCGGGCGCAGCTGAGGACGAAGTCCGGGACACGTGACATTAGTGCGCCGGTCGGTGCTCAGCCGATGACCTGCTGTTATCGATTGCATGATCAAGAAATATGACCGCCGCGGCGCGACGCGCCCCGAACGCGCTCTCCGGCTGGGCTACCATGATGAGATCGTTTGCGAAGACGCTGGACGTCAAGACGAGAGACGGGATCGCGCTGGTGGTGTCGGAGGCGGACGGGGGCGACTACTGCCTGGCCGCGCACAGCTTCATCGCGGGCAACCTGGGCAAAATCCCGGCGGACGAAATCGAGCTGAACAGGGAGGGCCGCTCGAGCGATCCCAAGCGCCAGGCTGCGGTCGCCTTCGGACAGACGCCAACATCGTCAAGCTGATCGCGCTGACTGCCCAGTTCTTGTTGGCCAACTTCATGAACAATGCGGTACAGACCCCGATCGATTTTCCCGAGGTCAGTCCCGCGAAGGCAGCCTAATGCGAGGTGCCCTCCTTTGGAGAGGGGAGGGCTGGAGAATCCAATGTCTCGACGGTCCCCGCGGCCTGGTGTCAAGCGCGTCTACGAGCCGCCCGAAGCCTCGGACGGCACAAGGGTGTTCGTCGACCGCATCTGCCCGCGCGGGCTCACGAAGGAGCATGCCAGCGTCGACGTGTGGCTGAAGGACATCGCCCCGAGCACCGGCCTCAGGACCTGGTTTGGCCATGACCCGAACCGCTGGCGCGAGTTTCACAAGCGATACTTCGAGGAGCTCCGCGCCAATCACGCCGTAGTCGAGCACCTGACGGATTTTGTATCGACGGCACAGTCACGCTGCTCTTCGGCGCGCGCGACACCGAGCGCAACAACGCCGTGGCGCTCGCGGACTTTCTCGCGGCACACTAGTCGGGGTCGATGTATGGGATCGGAAGCTCGCTCAAGTCGTCATCATAGCTTGCCGTCGGCCCGACGCCGACGTTATCGTTCGTGCGGATGTCGGCGTTGAGGCCGAGCGTCCGCCCGACGGGGCACATGATCGCAGCCTGCATCAGTTGGGCGCGCTCCTCGTCGCCTAGGTTTCCCTCGAGCCTGATGGAGCGCTCGAAGGAGTCGCGGCCACCATCCCCGCCATGGTGGTACGACACGGCTACCTTGACGTGGGACAGCGGGATTTTCCGCCTTCGCGCCTGCAGCCGTATCGTCATCGCCGTGCACGCGGCGAGCGAAGCGCTTAGCAACTCGTAGGGGTTCGCCCCCGCTGCCGTGCCGCCCCTGCCGTCGGGGCCGCCGATCGAGAACACCGATGCGCCGGCTCGGCCTTCAAGCGCGCCAGCGCCGTCAAGGTCGCCGGCCATCTCAGCCTGTGGGCGGGGAGCTCGATCGTCGTTCGCGTTCGTCATCGTGCTTTCCTTTCAGATTTTGACAGGGCTCGTGGTTGGCCCGTCAGAGCGGGTCGTGGCAGTCGATCAGTTTACACGGCATCTTTGCGGGAGCCTCCGCGCGCATCGGCCCAGTCTCATGCTCGCTAAAGACGATGAGCACGTAAGCGCTGATCACCCGTTGGACGACAGTGAAGGACGCTTCGAGCGACCGCTCAATAGAAGGCAGCGAGACCGCTACGATGTTCGAGCCGAACACGATGAGGGACGAGAGGAGCGACGCCGTTAGCAGAACCCGGAATTTCCGCGATGCCCCGGCGCCTCGCTCGTCCACTGCGCTCGTCATTTCGGCGGGTCTCCCTGATCGTATTCGTCGCTGTCACCTCGCGAGAGCGACCCTGGCTCCCCCACAGCTCGCGCCCGGGGTGAACGCAGGGTCGAACTCGCAGTAGGTCGGCCCTTCCCGACGGAGCGGTGTCAGGCGTGGAGGGTCTCGCCGCCCTTGGCATCTGCGTAGTACTGAGGCGCCTCGCGACGGTCGTACTTCCCGTAGTCGCGCACGATCCGCACTCTCCGGACCCTTGCCTTGTCATTCGGCGCGTAGGCGTCCTCGTAGGCCCGCGCTGCAGCGGCGTCCTTCCAGGATATGAGGAGAATCAGCTCGCCGGGCGTGAGTACGGCGTCGAAGATGTCCCAGGACGTGCTGTCGGCGGCCCACGGATTCAGGCCGAGCCACTGGGCGCAATCGTATGGGTTGTTTGTCTGCTTCCACTCCGCGGGGCGAGTCGCGTTGATCAGTGTGACCGTTGTTCCCTCCCCAACTTCGGTTTCGTCGAGCCTCTGCTCGGTGAGGGCGCACCCCGGCGGCACTTGATTGTCAGCAGTGATCTGGCCGACGCGAAGGTGGTAGTCAGCGAGGATTTCGTCGCGGCCCTTCTGCTGGACCTCGTGATGGCGCATGCGGGTGCGCCAGCGGATGAGCGACTTCTCGTCCCGCCAGTTCGAAAGCGAAAGGATCCAGCCCTCGCGGGTCAGGCTCTTGTAGCGGATGTTGTCGACGAAGCCCTCGACCTGCTCCAGCTCGGGGCGCAGCATCTTGGCGTTGTCGAGGTAGTCATCCCAGTTCTCTTTATTGGGGAGGACCTCAAAAATCACTGAAAACATGTTCGTATCCCGCTTCTAGAATGCTGCAACGCAGTCGATCTCGACGTCGAAGTGTCCCGGCCAGGCGCGGCGCCTTCACGGCAGAAGACCTTCAAGCCGTCGACATCGATCATTTTGGACATCATCCGCGTGGCTCCCGTTTCCTTCACCGACACGTCTCCTTGCGCCGGTATGACCGTAGCTGACGCTGGCCGAGTGGATAATTTGGCGTTTGCGAAAACTAGCCTCTCGCAAAGCGAGAGGGATCGTCTCTCAAGCGCCATAGCGTTCGGTCTTGATCGCTCCGGCTTCCAGTCCCAAAGCGAGCGCGGCGTCCGCCGCGATGTCGACGAAGGCGTTCGACCCGCACACGAAGGCGCAGCCGGGGGACTCAGGCAGCCGCGCCGCGACCTCCGCTACCATCCTGGCGTCGATCCGCCTGCTGAAGTCGGTGCGGTGCGTCGCAGGCTCGCGTGTCAGCGCCAAGGCGAGCGCGAAATCGGGAAGCGACCTCTCGAACTCGAGGAGCTCGTTCCTGAACGGTACCTCACGCCAGGTCCTGGAGGAGAGCAACAGCGCGACAGGCACGGGTTCGGCGCTGGCCTTCCGATACCGGATCATGGCCATGAGCGGCACGACGCCAGAGCCGGCGCCGATCAAGAGCACTGGTCTATTGGAAGCCCCCGGCCAGAGAAAGTGTCCGCCAAGCGGCCCGCGAAGCTCGATCGTGTCGCCTACTTGGGCGACGTCGTGGAAGAACGGTGAGACCTCGCCGTCCACGAGGCGCTCGATGGCCAGCTCGATCACTTTGGAATCGCTCGGGTCCGAGGCGATCGAGTAGCTGCGCATGGCAGTGTAGCCGTTGGGCGCAATCAGCCGCACGTCAACGTGCTGTCCTGCCGTGTAGTCGAACGTTTCGGAGAGGCGGAGAAAGACGCTTTTGATAGCCGGCGTCCTCGTCGCAATCTCGACAATCGCGCAGCTCTGCCATCGCGCGGTTGCGGCCATCGCTTCAGTCATTCGTGTATCGCTGCTCATGCCACGGATCGCCGTACATGTGGTACCCTCGCAACTCCCAGAAGCCGGCCTCGTCACGCTCCGTGAACTGAAGCCCGTTCACCCACTTCGCCGACTTCCAGAAGTAGAGATGCGGCACGAGCAGGCGCGCCGGCCCCCCGTGGTCGCGCGGCAGCGGCTGGCCTTCGTACCTGAGCGCGACCATCGCCTTGCCCGTGAGGTCCGCGAGTGGCACGTTGGTGGAGTATCCGTCGTAGCAATGTGCGAGCGCAAACGGAGTGGGTGCGGTAAGGCCAGCGTCGGCGAGGATGTCGTCGACGGCCACGCCCTCCCAGGCGGTGTTGAGCTTCGACCACGAGGTCACACAGTGGATGTCTCGCGTCATCCTGGTTCGAGGGAGCGCGTTGAACTCCGACCAGCTCCACGCTTTGACCGGACGAGGTCCGACCTTCAGCGTGAAAATCCAGTCCGCAAGCTCGATCCGCGGCGTGGGGCCGGCCGTAAGCACCGGGAAATTGTCGACGAGGTGCTGTCCCGGGGGAATCCGGTCCGATGGTTCGGATCCGGATTGGCGGCCTGTGAAACCGCGAGTGACCATGGCGGATTTCCTCCGTGCCGGCGTGTGGAATCAATCGTCTGGCGCGGTCGCGAGCGGCCGGCGCCCGGGCCCGCGCGCGCGGTCACGAACGCCGCACGCCGCGGTCGCTGCCCCTAGGGGAACGTCAGGCCGAAAGCGGCCGGATCGGGCTGCTCGCCTTTCCGTGGGACCAAGAAGCGCTCCAGTCCACCCGGCACGAAGGTGAGCAGCAGGGTCGCCTGATCGCCGACCACCTCGATCGTATGCGGCACACCGCGGGGAAGAGCCGCGTAGGCGCCCGGCCCCACCTTGATACGGGCATCGCCGACCCGCGCGATTAGTTTCCCCTCCACCACAT
The DNA here is from genome assembly GCF_031202265.1 of Bradyrhizobium sp. Ash2021. NCBI lineage: Bacteria > Pseudomonadati > Pseudomonadota > Alphaproteobacteria > Hyphomicrobiales > Nitrobacteraceae > Bradyrhizobium > Bradyrhizobium sp. Ash2021. Next base: position 2,361,359 of record NZ_CP100604.1, read on the forward strand.
AGAGCAGTTCGTCCTCGCGCGAGTGGGTGTGCAGCGGCGGCTCCTCTCCGGCCCGCAGCGTCCACATGACTGTGCCATATTCGCCTCCGGACTGGCTGCTCTCCACTTTCATCTCGACGCTCGAGCCCCCGCTCGAGGTCACCGTCTCGCCGCCGTGGGGCGGCGTGAGAACCGGCTGCTGGACTGACATTTGTAGACTCCTGTTTGTTGGACCCTTGTTCGACTTCGCTGTGGCGGCGAAAGGTTGCCGCTCACAACGTACCGTGAAGCATGGTACTCCGCGCGGCGAATGGGAAATGACGTCACGCCATGAAGTCGATAGCCGCGCGTTATGACGGCCGTCCGCCTTCCGCATCGGGCTCACGTGGATCCGACGCCGACTGCTCCAGCAGTTCGGTCAGCATCCTGACGGCCTCCGTTAGCTTCAGGACTTCGCGCTCACGCAATTGGTCGATCTTCTCATGCAGCAACTCTATCTCGAGCTCCGCCTTCACATTGATCCGATAGTCGTTCTCCGCGGCCTTGCGATCGATATCCTGCTGCCGGTTCTGGCTCATCATAATGACGGGCGCCGCGTAAGCGGCCTGGAACGAAAGCGCGAGATTGAGAAGAATGAACGGGTAGGGGTCACAGCCCCTCATCGCACCGACCAGGTTGGCGGTTATCCAGACCAACAGGATCGCGCTCTGGACGATGATGAAGCTCCACGATCCCATGACGGTGGCGACCGCGTCCGCTATTCTTTGCCCTGGCGTCAGGCGCGCAACCGCCGGGGGGTCATCCACGTCCTGAAGACGAAGTGAGCGGCGCGCTCGCCTAAGGTCGGCGAGGAGGTCGTGCTCGGCCTGTTCCATGCCGTCCTGGTCTTCTGCCTTCTCTTCCACGCTGCCAGCACCCGTCCGCTTGATTGCGCGGTCGACGCGGCCAGCGCCCTGCCGCGTTCTGGTCGCGTCGTTCAGCGTTGGAGTTTCGCGACGGTCTCTGCGATGGCTCGTCTCTGGTCCCGAGCGCCGGTGCGCTCGTTCTCGCTGTGCTGCCGCTGCGCTTCGAGCCACGCCGCGCCCGTTCTCACCGACCTATTGGCGAATCTTGAGTCCGGGAAGGTCAACCGCTTGATGCGTTGGTTGCTGAAGTCGATCGGTGGCATCTCACCACCGTCCGGCGGGCGCGTCGCATGCTCTGCGGCTGAATTGTACGTAGCTGCACAGACAGATTGGAGGCGGCTGTCCAGGCGATGCTGTCCTGAGAGCCCAGGCCCATTCGCGCACGGCTTTTGGCACGACGAAAACGATACCGCTGAACCGCGCGACGCATTTTAGGTGTCTTGTGAAGTAGCCGCAGTGAACGCATGCGCCGCATGCTCTCCTCGGATGCCGGACACATTCCACGATTTCACGCCGTGCGATCGACGGCCGACCAGTCGCGAAGCCGCGCGACCTTGACGAAAGCGTCCAGCGCCGGCGAGTAGCGGCGCCCCTGCACAGCCAGCAGCCGTACCTCCCGCGAAACCGGATCGCCTTCGAGCGGAATGGATTTGAGTGTCGGAAGGCGCGGCATGTGCTCAGGAGCAAGTATCACGCCGAAGCCAGCCGCGGCCATGTGCTGCAGGTGCAAGTCGTGACCGCTGCGGTAGCCGAGCTGGAGCGGATCATCGGGGAAATACGATCGTTGGATCTTCGGGACGACGTCGCATCCGGCGCGTTCCAGCAAAACGGTCTCGCGGAGGTCGTCGATGCCGATCGAGAGACGGTTTGCGAGCCGATGTGTCGGCGCGAGAACCGCGACGTAGCGCTCCTCGAACAGCAACCAGTCGTCGATGCGGGCGGGCATGTCCTGCACGTCCCCGACCATTGCGGCGTTGATTTCCCCCTCAAGCAAGAGCTCGACGAGCTTCTCCGCTGCGCCCTCGCGCAGCTCGACGTGAAGTCCAGGGACGAACTTTGCGATCTCCGCGATCGGATCGAGGACGAGCGACGCCGAGATGGAGGGGGCGAGGCCGATCTTCAGTGGCGCGACCTCCTTGCGTTGGAACTCCTGGGCTCTGCGACGCACCGCCTCTGCCGAGGCCAATGTGCGCTCCAGCATCGGAAGGACTTCCTTCCCAAGGTCCGTGAGCTGCGTCAACTGGCGCTCGCGGTAGATCAACTCGCCGCCGAGCCTCTGCTCGAGCTTCTGTACCCCCTTGGTCAGGGCGGGCTGCGTGACATTGCACTGCTCGGCTGCGCGGGTGAAATTGAGTGTGGACGCGACGGCGAGGAAGTAGCGAACTTGATGAAGCTCCATGGGTTGTTCTCCGTCAAGTTGCTGCGGACTATGCTGACGAGCCTTGCGTCGCCCCGTCCGGACTCGGGCGTTCGTGGTCGTTCACCAAGAGGGGGAAGGCGGCCTCGGTGACTGTCAACGGCCGCCTGGTCGTCGCCTTCAGCGAGGTCGGGTTGGCAAAGCAATCAGGATTTCCAGAGCGCGGCTTCCGAGAGGCACGGGCTTGTCGCCTTCCGGCAAAAGGAACTGCGTTCGAAGCAGCCGAAACGATCCGAACGAAACTTCTGTTGGTGTTGCGCCGGCGCGTCCGACGTCAAGCTCCGGTTCGAGATGAAATTGCTCCAGGCGTCCGAAAGCTGCAGTCGATCGCATCATGACCTCGCTTGCTTTTGCAAGGCTAATCCCCGCAAAGATGCTAGTGACCCGTAATCTGACGATTTGGAGTGCTGCGAGCTATTCCACGCGGGTGGCGCGCAATGACAGATTTGGCTGCGTTGCCTAAACCTAGATTTACAAGCCGGGAGGCGGCTTCAATCGGGCGGCAGATTGTAAGTGCTATGAACTGGACCCGCGAGCCGGCAGTTGCAAGAAAAGGTCGGCGGCGTAGCGCCCGCCGGCCTTTCCTCCTGGTTTGCTTTGGAGATTGCGCGACTGCTTAACTCGTCCGGCCGCGCGAATAGCACATCGCGCAAAAACGCACACCTTAAGAGCGTTGCGGCGTGTCAGGCACCAGCTTGAGCTTGTCAGCCATCCGGCCGAGTTCTGGAAGCGAACCGGCCTGCATCTTCTGCATCGCCCTGCTGCGATGCACCTTCACCGTGGCTTCGGCGATGCCGATATCGTGGGCAATCTGTTTGCTCAGGCGGCCGCGCGCCACCTGAATTACGATCTCGCGCTCCCGGGGGCTTAGGGAGGCGAAACGCTGCCTAAGGGAGACCATGTCCTTGTCCTTCTCCCGCCGCGCACGATCGTGGGCCAAGCCAAGCTGAATGGCATCGAGAAGATCCTGGTCGCGGTACGGCTTGGTCAGGAACTCGATCGCACCCCGCTTCATTGCCTGCACAGACATCGGTATGTCGCCGTGGCCCGTGACGAAGATGATCGGGATCTCCCTGTTTGCCGCAGCCAGCTCGCGCTGGAAATCGAGGCCGCTTTGGCCGGGCAATCTGATATCGAGCACCAGGCAGGCGGGGCAATCCGGTGGATCGGACTTGAGGAAGTCGGAAATGGAGGCAAATAGCTGGACGTTAATGCCGAGCGATCGCAGCAGGCGCCCGACCGACGCACGGAGATCCGGATCGTCGTCGATGACCAACACGGTGGAGGTTGCGTCAGACATCGCTGCCACTCGGGAGAGATCGCGAAAATCAGCCCGCATCTGGTTTGCAGGTCCGGCAACACCGCTCATTTCTAATCCCAATCCTGGAACCTGAACAGCCCCTTTTTTCTGAAGGATGCGCGCCGGGTACACCAAAGCTTTCGCGCGCTGACACAACTCGTTCCCCTCCGACGCTCGGCTCGATTTCCGGCTGAAGTTCGATCTCTGATCGGCCCGTAGCTGCTGGGGGAAGCTGCCCATCAGCTCATGTATGCCACTCGTATTCAGCGCTCGGCAGATCCAGACAATGCGTTGGCTGCATCGTCGAGCGAAGCCTTTTCGGCTCGCCGCTCGTAGTCGTCGGCAAGAGCCTTAAGCTGAGCCGCAATGGCTTGGTCCGTCATGGTTTTGGCAGTGCGAAGCAAAGTCTGCGCTGTCTTCAAATATTCCTTGCCTCGTTGTGAGATCTGAAGCGTCATGACGCCCTCGCGCGGTTTTTGGGCGACTGGTCGAAAGCGAATTGGAACCAGCTCATCCAATTGTGATCACTTTGGCGGCGCGCCTTGAAGCGATCGACGCACTTCCTGGAGCAAAGCGGCGTTCGCCACGAATAATGCCGGACGAGTCCAAACTTGCCCTCACAGACTGCGCATCGCATGGCCTTGTCAGACCCGTGACTTTCCAAGCGGTAAGGCATTGTTTTCTCCTTTTGGCCTGTGTGCATTTCGGGTGCACTAGGACTAAGAGGATTGCCACCAACGGCTCAATTGAGCGCAGGTTGAGCTCGGGCATCCAAAGGGGGCGGGACGATGATACCAAGGCTTAGGGCGCTCGGACGAGTCTTAGAGTTCGCCCGCTGCGATCCCGCGACTGCTTTCGTCCGGCGGAAGCCTCGATCACAAGCCATGCCGGATTGGCTTCGCAATCATCGTCCAGATAAACCAAAGTTTACGGGGCACAGGCGGCACACTGGTGGCATTCTCTCAGATATCAAGCAATTCGATGCGGAGCGTCACTATAATTGGATAGTTGTATGCCCGCAGACGCGTCCAGCGAACGGCCATGGGCGGTATAATGAAAAAGGTACTGGTTTCGGTCGTTGAAGATGATCGGTTCCTTCGTGAGTCCATGTTCAGGCTCATGAGATCGCTCGGCTATACGGTCGACATTTTCTCGTCTGCGGCCGATTTTCTCGCCTCCCCGCGGCTTGCCGAAACAGCCTGCCTGATCGCCGACATCCATATGCCTGCCATGACCGGGCTCGAACTCTACCGGCGCCTTATCGACACGGGCAACGCGATACCGACAATTCTCGTGACGGCCTTTCCCAATGATGCTGACCGGGCTCGCGCCCTGAACGATGGGGTCTTGTGTTACCTACGTAAGCCGGTGGATGAGGACCATCTCACACGATGTGTTTGCGCGGCTCTCAGGTCGGCAGGCTCGCCTGAGGAGGGGTCCTGAGCTCCCGTTCCGCTCCCGGCAAGGTGAACTGGAACACGGCGCCGCGGGGTTCGTTCGCCTCCGCCCATAGCTTGCCGCCATGAGCGTGGATGATAGACCGGCAGATCGACAGCCCCATGCCCGTTCCACTGGGCTTCGTGGTGTAGAAGGCGTCAAAGACCCGGTCGAGATGCTCCTGATCAACGCCCGGTCCGGAATCGCGCACGGCCACGACGACACCTGCTTGATCCTCCTCTGTGCTGATCAACAGCTCTCTCGCCCCCTCCTCCATCGAACCCATTGCTTCAGCCGCATTCAGAATCAGATTCAGCAAGACCTGTTGCAGCTGAACGCGATCCCCCGGAACCGAAAGTAGTCCCTCCGTAAGCCGAGTCTGGACCGAAACGCCATTCCTGAGGGTCACGCTTCGAGCCAATACGATCACTTCCTTGATTGCCACGTTGAGATCAAAACACTCTTTTCGCGGCGGCCTTTTCTTGATTTGCTCTCGGATGCGATCGATGATTTCTCCGGCCCGACCAGCATCTCCGACGATACAGGAAAGTGCTTCCCTGACCTCGCCCAGGTCCGGCGGCTGCATCTTCAGAAAATTCTGGGCCGCCCGGGCGTTGTTGCGTGCGCTGGCGATCGGTTGCGCGATTTCGTGCGACAGCGACGCTGCTAACTCTCCCATCATGCTCACGCGGTTGATGTGGGCAAAATCTGACTGCATCTGCTGCAACCGCGCTAACGCTTGTGTGCGATCTTCGGTGTCAGTCAGCAGAGAATACCAGCGAACAATGCGGTCGGAGGCATCCCGGACCGGAATGCCGCGGATCTCAAACCAACGAAATTCGCCGTCGAAGCGCCTCACGCGTGCTTCGGTCCCATAGGGAACGCCGGCGGCGATCGATTTTGTGAAGACTTCAGCGAGATGGGGAAGGTCATCGGGATGTATCGTTCCATTTGTGCCCCAGTTCCTCAGCTCTTCCAGTGACTGGCCGCAATACTCAAAGATCTGACGATTTACGGCTTCGAGGTCACCATTCGGGGCCAAGATCGCAACGAGGCCCGGTATCCCGTCAATCGCCGAGCGCAAACTTCGCTCGCTTTCACGCAAGGCTAGCTCGGTACGCTTGCGTTGCGTCACATCGACGGTTGAGGTCATACCCTCCAACAGCGCGCCCTCGGAAGAAAACAGGTGATGGGTGGTTGATTCAAGGTATTTGACTGTTCCATCAGGAAGTAAGATTCTGAACTCGGCTGTGAAATCCGTTTTCTGGCGCACTGCTTCTTGAACTGCTTCCCTCACTCGGTCTCGATCGTCTGGGTGGATGCGTTGCCGCATATCCTCACGGCTTGGAAGGCCCTGCAGCGGATCAAACCCCCAGATTCTGTAGCTCTCGTCGGACCAATAAATATACAGCTTCGTTGTCGCACTATAGACCCAATTTCCGCTACGGCTTAGCCTCTGTGCTTGGGTTAGCCAGGCTTCGCTGCGGCGCAGCCGGTCCTCGGCCCGCTTGCGCTCGGTCAGATCGAGGACGAACGCAAGGCGGTCGCCTACTTCCTTGAACAGCGCGGCGCCCACAAGCACCGGAACGCGGCTGCCGTCTTTCCGAAAATACTCCTTCTCGAAGGGCTGAACGATGCCGGTTGAGTTTAGTTCAGCCTGGGAGAGTACGTCGCGCTCGCGCCATTCGGGCGGGGACAGCTCGGTCCAGCGCACGCGGCCCGAAACCAAGTCTTCACGGCCATATCCTACGAGACGTAGAAACGCGTCATTGGCCTCAATAATCCGACCTTCGCGGTCGGCGATGAAGATCCCGATGATGTTGGCGTCGACCAAACGCCGAATCTTCCCTTCCCGATCCGCTAGGTCGTCATAAAGCCGCGAGTTTTCGAGCGAGATCGCCGCCTGCGACGCAAGCACCTTCAATAGAGCGACGCGGCCTGGCGTGAACACGTTCGGGGTGAGATTGTTCTCAAGGTAGAGAATGCCGATGCACTTTCGCTGGTTGATCAACGGTAGACAAAGAACGGAACGCGCGCGACGCTGAACGATGTAGGGATCGGCAGAAAATAGATTGTGAGATGACGCATCGTCGAGAAAAACGCTTTCCCGGGTACGCAGGACATAGTGGAGCACCGACTCCGGCAGCGCTGTCGCAGCCACGTCCTCGTCGTGCAGATGCACGGTCACCAAATCGCCATCGGTCGTGGCTTCGGCGGCGATCCGCTGCTCAGCCCCGCGTGAAAAAATCAACAAGCCTCGTTCAGCACCGACCTGTTCAAGCGCCGTGCGCATAAGAATTGCGAGCAGCTTCTCCAGCTCGATCTCGCCCGATATGGCCTGCGACACCTTGATCACCGTTGCGAGGTCGAGTTGCTCGATCGACGCTGCGATCGTGCTTGTCGAAGCAGGTGCGGGCTCTTCCATTCTGAGGCGCGGATACATCGCATCGAGTTGGCGCACCTTGCCGTCCGCGCCCCAGCGCAGGTAGCAGTCGCGGGCGTTTCGCAGATATAGGTGCGCGATTTGCTCGAAGCCGCACGCGGTGTAAAAGCGCGCCGCCAACTCGTTGGCGAGCGCCTCGTTGTGGACAAAGCCGTTTGCCTGTGCCGAACGGATGGCTTGTTCGTAAAGGTTCATGGCATCGAACGCGCGGCCATCAATCCGGGCAATCTCCGCACCAACCAACGCAGCGCGGTTCTCGAAGTTTTCCGCACAGTGTTCCGCCCATACTTCGAGTTGTTTGTGGTGGGCCACAAGAGCCTCAAAATGTTGCTGCCTCTCCTCGGGAGGGGCGCGATGGCATGACGCCGCATGAGCAAGCGCATCATAGAAGCTAAACTCCGCCGTTTCGAACATTGATGGTGATGTCCACAGCAGCCGTTGCGCCCTCCCTGAGGCCTCGAGGGCGCCCGCGTTGTCGCCGGCAAAGAAGCGCGCCTGCATCTTGCGGATCCAGTACCAGCCCTCGGCCAGCGCCAAACCTGGATTATTTGCCAAACCGTGTTCGAAGAGATGCTCATCGAAGCCCTCTTCGTCAAATGAGCCGAATGTCGGCGTCAAGCCGCGGAGAGTCCGAACCAATCCGAGTTGGGTTCGGATGCGGTCAATGGCCAGACGGAAGCGCATCTTCAGCGCAAACGTGAGACCGCGCTCGGCTTCGCGTTGCACCTCATCGAGTGGATCGCCCGCTGCGAGAAGGTTTGTGTTCAGGTGGGTGTAGCAGGACGCCTCAAAATTGAGATCACCGCTTTGGTTTGCGGTTTCGAACGCGCGACGCACCAGATCGCGGCCGCCCCGGATATGTCTCGTCCAAGGAATCGCCAAGCTCCCAAAGTTGAAATAAATCCTGGTCTGGAAGCGCTTTAGGCCTCGCTTTTCGACCAAATCATAGCCGAGCTGCCCGAATCGAAATCCGGCCTGGTAGTCGCCGAAGCGTGGCCCAGCGACGAAGCCAAGCACTGTATAGGCCAAGCTCGATGCGTCACAGTTGCCACTCTCGAGGCTAAGGTTGACTGCCCGGCAGCTGACTAGGGAAAGCAGGTTTGCATCCGTATACAAGGCAGGCAACGCGAGCTTGGTCAGAAACTCGAGGGTTGCGAGGGATGCCGGGTCGCTTAACAAAGGCAGCTCGACAAGCGCCTCGATCGGCCGGTCTCCGAGGGTTGACCAGATCCGCTCGTATTCGCGGCGCGCTTCCTCTGCCGTCGGATGCGGCGACCACTCGATGCCGAGATGCCGGAGGAAATCGAGACCGACGGCGACCGCGCGGGGGCTCTGATCGAGGGTCACGTACAGATCCACGCGCAGACACGCGACGGTCGCTCGCTCGACCGGATCTGTGGCGTGAGCCGAAAGCGCTTCCAGGCGCTGCTCCGCTTCCGCCAGCGCACCGGTCAGGAACTCGCATTCGGCCCGATTCAGTTCCAGCGCGAAGGGGAGCTCGCGCCGGCGCACCCAGCAATCCTCCGCCAACAACGCGGCACCGGCGGTGAGATAGTTCAGCGCCGAGACGTACGCAGTTGAGGCTTTGGCGCGCTCGCCCGCGAGCAGATTGAGCGCGGCGAGCTGTTCGCGCTCCTGCATCGAGGTCATTAAGCTCGCCCCACGATTGAGCTGATTGACGATATCGAAAATCGCCTTCTCCGGTTTTTCGGGAGGCGTATGCGCCGCGAGCAGTCTCCCTATTCGAAGGTGCGCCTCGCCGCGCAGTTGCTCCGGGATCAGCCCATAGGCGGCCTCCTGAACGCGATCGTGGACGAACCGGTAAGCGCCTGCCACACGCTCGACTAACCCCTGATGGCGGGCCGGCCACAGAGTCGTATCGAGCTGCCCCTCCGAAATCCCGACGACCATCGAAAGTGCTGTGCTCTCGGCGATGTTTCCAAGACAAGCCAGCTGCTGCAATGCATTCTGCGCCTCGGTCGGCAGGCGGGTGAGCTTCCCGACCATAAGATCAACGACGTTGTCGGTGTAGCCCTTGGCGTGAATGCGGTCGATATCCCAGGACCAGCGCGCGCCATCATAATCGAATGTGAGTAATCCTTCCTCGACGAGCGAAGACAGGAACTGAATTGCGAAAAACGGATTGCCGCCGGTCTTCACGTGCACCAGCTTCACAAGCGGCGCAGCGCGCGCTAACTCGCAGCGAAGAGCGTCCGCAACCAATTGCCCAAGGTGCTCTTGGTCGAGCGGCGACAGCCTGATCTCCGCGACCTTTCCGCCGGCGGCCTTGATGGCGTCGAGCTTTCTCATTAGCGGATGGGCCGCAGCGACTTCGTTGTCGCGATAGGCACCGATCAGCATGAGGTGCTCCAGATCTGGCCGCAACAGGTCCTCCAGCAGATCAAGCGTCGCCGCGTCGAGCCACTGCAGGTCGTCGAGGAAGAGCGCCAGTGGCTGGTTCGGTCGGGCAAATGCGCCAATGAAGCGCCGAAATACGAGTTGAAAACGGCTTTGTGCCCGCTGTGGCGGCAACTCAGGAATCGGTAGCTGGTCTCCGATGATTAGCGTGAGTTCGGGTATGAGGTCGATCATGAGCCGCCCGTTCGATCCCAGCGCCTCTAGAAGCGCGTGTCGCCAGCTTGCCAACTCGGTGTCGCTCTTGCTGAGGAGAGGCCGGACGAGACTTTGAAAAGCCTGCACCAGTGTCGCGTAAGGGATATCGCGCTTGTACTGGTCGAACTTTCCGGACGCGAACACGCCGCGCGACGGCACCAGCACCTTGTGTAGTTCGTCGACGACTGAGGACTTGCCGATGCCGGAATATCCTGAGACCAGCACCAACTCTGGCACACCGGTCTTGATGATGCGATCGAAGCAGGAAAGCAACGTCGCGATCTCACGATCTCGTCCGTACAGCTTTTCGGGGATCAGCAGCTGGTTCGGCGTGTCCTGCAGGCCGAGCGGGAAGTCATCGATGCGGCGGCGCGCTTCCCATTCCGCCAGGCAGCGTCGCAGATCGCGCTCGACACCGCCGGCGGTTTGGTAACGATCCTCGGGTGTCTTGGCGAGCAGTTTCATGATGATCGCCGAGACGGGCGCTGGGACACTCTCTAACCGCTCCCCTGGCGGCACCGGCTTTCTGGCAATATGGCAGTGCACCCACTCCATGGGATCGGCCGCCGTTAAGGGCAGAACGCCCGTGAGCATCTGGTACAGAGTGACGCCGAGGGCGTAGAGATCGCTGCGGGCGTCGATCGAGCGGTTCATCCGCCCGGTTTGTTCGGGTGCCATGTAGGCAAGCGTACCGGCGATGGTCTCGGGCGGCTCGGGCGCCTGCCGCTCGCGGGACAGGCGCGATGCGATGCCAAACCCGGTGAGCCGCACGTGTCCATCCGCGCAGTCCACCACAATATTAGCTGGCTTGATGTCTTTGTGGATGAGCCCGCGCTGATGAAGCTTGCCCAGAGCCGAGGTAACAGCAATAGCCAGGCGCAAGAAGCGTCCTACCTCCATGGGCCCACCGAGCAAACGGTCGAGCGGCTCGCCGCCCGGATCATCGAGCACCAGCACGGTCCGACCGGCGTCTCGCATGAGGGCCAACGGCCGCGCCGCCCATGCGCTGTCGAGCTCATCTTTCAGCTCGTATTCGTGCGTGAGGCGATCGAGTCTTGAGCGGGACGGTTGGTCGGCGGCAGGGGCAACAAGCAGCACGGCGAGCCGGTTGCCATTGTCGTCCAGTCGCCAGCCACGGCTGAACACGCGCTCGCCGTCCTCCCACAACACCTGAGAGCTGCCGTCCGAGTACGCGACGTTCAGCGACTGCTGCACCATCTGTCAGACTCCGGCGTCGGGCTTCGGCTTGAAGTCGGCTGATCAAGCTCTTCGTGTGCCACACGCGCAGCCTCTCTCCAGCCTGGAGAAATCGTACTCCATCGCCCGAGAAATGCCAGCCGTCCCTTGGTCCTGCCGGATACGGCGGACGCGGATCCTCCTTCTTTTTAGCAGCAATTCGGAGCGATTTGCCCGGCTTTACTCGCTACGGCGGCGCACGCGGGTCAATAAGCGCCATGCCCGCTGGTCCCGAGGGGAACTCGGAGCGGAAGGAAAGATCATGACGGTACTTGAAGCAAGCAAGTCGACGAATGCACGCGCGGATGGCTTTGCAGCTTTGCGCGCCGGAAAGACGGCGAGCAGCTCGACCTCGCCCATGTCCCAGTCAGCGAGGACGCGCACGAGCAGACCCTCCGAGATCTCCTTCCTCGCGGCGGCGCCCACGGTCATCGAGATGAGCCCGAGCCCGGCGACGGCGGCCACGCCACGGAGAGTTGGTCAGCAAGCAGGACTTGATGGCTCGCGTTTGGGCCAATGTTTTCGTTGAGCCCGCCAACCTCACGGTTCATATGTCAGTGCTGCGTCGCGCGTTGCGTGACGGTCAGGATGGGAATCGCTTCATCGTCAACATCCCCGGACGCGGCTACTGTTTCGTCGGCTCAGTCGCTATATCGGCTCACGAGAATTGAGCGCAACTGGCGAAGCGCCGGGAAATTCGGGTGAAGCATTACCGTGGTCGCGTCAATAGCAGAACAGTGGTTCACTGTAGCGAACATTCCCGTCAACTCCTGGAGCTTCGCGATCCGCATTTGGCTGGCTACAATCCCGGCGTTGTTCGTGAGTTTTTAGGGCGAGGGCGGCGGCCGCTCCGCCGGCATCCGAAACCGTCACTCGCCTTTTCTAAGCCAAGGTTTATGTGGCGCAACTACAGCCGTACCCTGAACTACTCGCGTGCAATAGAAGACAGAACGGCAGAAATGTAAATCTCCTCGCAACAACTCGCGTTCTGGAGTCCGCTCATGAGGAGAATGACTGTTCTCATCGCTTCTGCTCTGATCAATGCATCTACACTTCCCGGGCTTGCGGCGGAGTCCACGTTAAACAAGGATGTTAACGCCGCTCGCGCGGTCTCGGCGACTGTACACAGCAAACCCGCTAATGCGGTCGACAACGAGAAGACTTGTCGCGCCTACGCCGCCTCATTTTATAAGTCCGTGATGCTGCGGCAAGCCGCTGCTGACCGCGTCGACGGCGCGTGGTTGTTAACTGCGCTCGATTCCGTGATTAACGCTTTTAACGACCTGTTCGCGACGAAATGCGGCAGCTGACCCTCACTATTCTCTGACAATGACAAAGCACGAGGTCCGCAGATGATCATCTTCCCGCTCATAACCACGGGCCGTCTGGTTGAGGACAGCCCTGACGCTAACGCCTCGTTATTTCCAATCGGAGTGTCATTCGAACGAGGTTGAACATGACCCAGTTCTATTTCCACCGCTCCAACACGAAGAAGATTTTCGCAGATCGCCGCGGCGCCGTGCTGACTCGACCGAACTAAATGAGCGCTGCCTTACAACATCCGACCCCGTCACGAGTTTTTTATCCCCTCCCTGCGCGGGGCTTCGAAGTCGGCGTCAACGGACCTAAATGGACCAGATGGAATGATCACTGTAATATAATAGGAGTGAAAACATGGGTGAGGTTATTCCATTTGTCCCAAAGTCCGAGCGGGAGCGAGCTCGCCTTATTCGAGAAGCCCGAGCGATCTACGACAGCGTCTTTCCGTCGTCTAATCCCGTCCGCGAGCAGCGGGACAAGGCATCCGCAAGCCATATGCGCATCGGCGCAGACGTCCATCGCGGCGAGGGGATCCTATCATGATCGCGATCATCGCCGTGCTCTGCAGTTTGTCTTCTTCGGCAAATTGCCACGAGCAGACCGTCACCACCTCGGACTTCGCTGACGTCTCGATGCAGTCCTGCCTAATGGGCGCACCGCAGCTCGCCGACTGGATGAATCAGCATCCGACTGAGCGGCTTGCGGCATGGCGCTGCGTGTTCGGTAAGAAGGATGGCAGGGGAGCTTAGGGTGAAATGTCAACCAGCTCGTCAACTCAGAGCGCAATGTATCATGGCGTCGATTGTTGGAAGATCGTCGCTTGGGTTAAGGACGAGCTTGCGGCTCGGTTGAACAGTTTCGTCTGCAGGTGGGACTCAAGCTCGAAGACCGTGCGGCTGACTATTGGCAGGGGCGTTTTTCAAATTGGCGCTTCGCAGCCGAAGGGTGCCGGTCTCGATCGACATCAGCGACGTCGCGTTCTCTTTGGCTGCTCGCAGGTAACTTCTCATCGCGAATGTGGTCTATCCAAGGGCATACGCATTCGGCACGATTTGCTGAGATTTGGATTGCTTCACTCGCACCGACGTTCCTCGTCGGACACCAATTTGCCTCACGGAGGCGGACAGCTTCTCAAGTGCTCGGCGCGCGGCGATCCCTCCCTTCGCCGTGTTTCGCCCGCGGCCGGTCCTTCCCCCGGGGACCGGCCGCTCCTCCTCAGGGCCGTCGGGCAACGGCGCTGGATCGGATAGGCATGAGGCACTTCAATCGACGAGTGTGGGAAGCCCAGTCGTTGAGCACAAGACAGATGGAGATTCGCCGCAGCGCCCAAGCGTCTCTCAGCCATTCCGATAACGGTCGGCTATCGACTCCATGGCGAGAGGTGATTTTCCTTTAGACCGTCATAGACTCATTCTTCGAGCTGTCGTCGCCCGCCCTCGTGTACGGGCCGAAGTCGGCGTTCCGTTGAACGATCGCAAGCCAGGAGGTCCGACATGCAGATCAAACAGACACCCGACGTTTCCTTCCCCGGCGTGGTCGAGAGCCCTCCGCTGGAGGATGTCGTCGTGCTCGCGGACAGCGCCGGCGTCGCGCTTGGAGTACAGCGCGCATTCAGCGCGAGGGTGCGGAGCGTCCGCGATGAGGGCAGCGGCCTCATCGCGTCCAGGTGCGTCGAGATCCCGCTCGTCGGGCGCGACGGCGAGATCTCCGGGGTCCTGGGCCGGACCGCCCCACGGTCCGACACGCGCGGCGTGTTCTCCTCCCGCGGGCCGGAGGGGGCGAGGGCGATCGGGGACGTGGCGCAATTCGTGGTCCACGACATCAACAACCTTCTCGCTGTGATCGGCAGCGGCCTGCGGCTTCTCGAGTGTCAGAGCGACGCCGCATACCGAAAGGTGATCGTCGGCAAAATGCAGGAGGCGATCACGCGAGGCGCGTTGCTCAGCCGGCAGTTCCTCGACGCCGCGCGACCGCGCCCCAAGTCGATCGACGGGTTTGTCGCAGGCAGTCGCCTCGCAGCGATAGCGGGAACGCTTGACTGGGCGTTGCGTCCGGACATCACAGTCCGCACCGAGATCGCCTCTGACTTATGGGCCTTCAATGCCGACCCGGAAGAGCTGTACTTTGCTTTGCTGGACCTCTGCCGAAACTCGGCCGATGCTATGCCGGACGGCGGCGTGATCACCGTCGCGGCGCGGAACGTCGAACCTTCCTCTGGCGCGGCGCGGGGGTTCGTCGAGATTGTCGTCGCCGACGACGGGGAGGGCATGCCCGAGGAGGTCCTCTCGCAGGCCTTCACCCCGTACTTCACGACAAAACCCGCGGGCAGCGGCACCGGCCTCGGGCTCCACCAGGTCCAGCGCTTCGCCGAAGGACGAGACGGCGCGGTCTGTATAGAGAGCGAGCGGGGTGCCGGCACGCTGGTGCGCCTCTTCTTGCCGCGCGTGCAAGCAGCCGGGCTCCCCGGCAGCATCGTCGGCACGGAGATCGCGTACACGCCGTCACCCAGCGGCGGCGTATTCCACGTCATCAACCCAGCGACGGCTGGTGCCGACGTCGTAGCCGGCGCGAACACCTGGAGACCGGTTCAGCGATGCAGCTCATGATCCCGCCCGGCCGCCTCGACCGTCCGGTCGACCACGAGACGGACCACGTGCTCGGCCCCGCCGATGCCGAGATCACGCTCGTCGAGTACGGCAGCTACGCCTGCCCGCACTGCAGGGCTGCCAACGAGCGCATCGCGCAAGCACGCGACCAACTTGGCGACCGCGTCGGCTACGCCTTCCGCCACAGGCCGCTCACGGACAACAGCCTTTCGTTTCGGGCCGCCGAGCTCGCTGAGCTGGCTCAGACGCCCGAGGCGTTCTGGTCCGCGCACATCAAGCTGATGACGAGGTCGATGCAGCTCACAGAGGACGACCTCGTCGCGGTGGCCGCCGACCTCGGCGTGAACGCCGACTTCGCGCTCGGCGACAGCGACGCCGTGCGGCGCGCGAGGGCGAGGGTGGAGGCGGACATCGCAAGCTCACGCGCAAGCGGCGTGAGGTTCACGCCGACCTTCTACATCAATCGCCGGCGCTACGACGGGCCCTGGGACGAGAGCTCTCTCGTCGACGCGATGCTTGGCACGCTCGGGCACCGTGTCCGCACGGCGGCCCTGGACTTCGCGAGCTGGGGCCCGTCCGCCGGCATTTTGCTGGTCCTCGCGACCGTGGCGGCGATCGTCCTGACGAACTCGCCGATCGGGCCGGCGTTCGAAGCGCTCTGGCGCCAGGAGCTCGGCGTGAGCTTGGGCGACGCAGCCTTTCGGATGTCCATCCTCCATTGGGTCAACGACGGCCTGCTGACGGTGTTCTTCCTCGTCGTGGGATTGGAAGTGAAGCGCGAGATGACAGTTGGTCATCTCGCGAGCCGCTGCTCCGCCGCGCTTCCGATCGCTGCCGCGCTCGGCGGCATGGTCGTGCCGCCGCTTCTGTATGCGCTGGTCATCCCTGCGGGGCCGTGGTCGCACGGGTGGGGCGTTCCGATGGCGACCGACACTGCGTTCGCGATCGCCTTGATCGCCGTGATGGGTGCCCGCGTTCCCGTCGAGTTGCGCATCTTCCTCACCGCGACGGCCATCGTCGACGACATCGGTGCGATCGTCGTCGTCGCTGTGTTCTACTCCGGCGATATCCATCCGGGCTACCTGGCCGCGGCCGCGGCGGTGGTCGTTGCGCTGGCGCTGATGAGCCGGTCGAGAGTCTACCTTCTCTCGCCTTACATCCTGTTGGGCGTCGCGTTGTGGGCGTTCGTCTACGCGGGCGGTCTCCACGCGACGCTGGCTGGCGTGGTACTGGCGTTGTTCGTTCCGACGCGCCCGCCCGCCAACCTGGCTGCCCTGATGACGCAGGCCAGCACCATCATCGCCTCCGAGGCCCGGCACGAGGGTGAGGTTCTCAGGCACGGCCCCTCCACCCCGGCGCTGCACGCGCTCGACGCAATCTACGACAGACTTGAATCGCCCACCGACCGGCTGCTGCGGCACGCCGGCGCGCGGTCGAGCTACGCTGTCCTCCCGATCTTCGCACTGGCGAATGCGGGCGTGGCGATCAATCCGGGCGTCTTTGTTGGGCATGGCTGGCTCATGGCCGCGATCGTCGCTGGCCTCGCCATAGGAAAGCCGGTCGGTGTCTTCCTCGCGGCTGCTGCGGCCGTGCGCGCAGGCATAGCCATCAAGCCGGCAGAGTACACGTGGCGGCAGTTGGCCGGGGCGGGAGCCCTCGCTGGCATCGGCTTCACGATGTCGCTCTTTATCGCCGGGCAGGCGTTTCCAAGCGCTCCCGCCGTCTCGGCTGCCAAGATCGCCGTGTTCGCCGCGTCGATTGTTTCAGCCGTCGTTGGGACTGCCCTGCTCTGGGGAGCTTCGCGTCAGGAGCTTATCGAAGAGGTGCCGCAGAGACCCGGCATGCAAGTATCATAGCCCGCCGGCGTTTATGCAGGATCGTGAACAGGAGGTCTTTCGATGATTCTACCTACCGGTACGACAGTAGCAGTCGCTGACGGCGAGACGGTCCGCCTGTTCCGCAATTCGGGTGTGAAACCTGGGGTGCACCTGGTCGAGATCACGGCGGCTCCGCCTGCGCCCGCCCACTCAGGCTCGGGTACGCGCCATCACGCTGGCTCTGCCAACCCCGATGGCAGGCGGCTCGACGAGGACGACTTCGCGGCAGCTACGGCCGCATTCCTAAACAAGCTCAGCTTGGACGGGACCATTGAGCACCTCGTCCTTGTCTCCGACCCCAGAACCCTGGGGGAGATGCGCAAGCATTTCCACCGCGACCTGAGAGGCAAGATCATGGGCGAGTTCGCGAAGGACTTCAGCCGGCGTCCGCTCGAGGACATCGCCTCATTGATCGCCGACGCTTGACGAGCCTCTGAAAACGGCTGCTGGCGCAAGCCCGTCCAGTCATACTGTGCGAATAGCTCAAAGTTACCGACGACTACTGCTCTCGACCAACCCGACCCAAATCAACCGTCTAATGCATCAGCAATGGACAAGATACTGAAAGCTGCCTCAGGCATTCTAAGCAGCATCAAGAGGAAGCAAGGTTCTGCCGCCTGCTCGGTGCCACGTTCCAATCTCTCACGGAGCCCGAAATGACAAAGCACATTGCACCGTTACCGGATCCCGATGGATCGCTACTTCTTCGTGAGTTGAACCACAGAGTAAATAACGAGCTCACTAGCACTATCTGCACGATTTCAGCCAAAGCGGTGGAGTCGGATAACGTGGCAGTCAAGGCCGCGCTCCTCGATGTGGTAGACCTCCTGCATGGTTACGCTGATGTTCACAAGGCACTACGCATGCCGGATCCTGGGCACCTGACCGACGCGGCAAGGTATCTCCAGCATATTTGCTTCTCGATCACGAAATACCGACTGGACCGGCGGAGTATACGTCTCTTGTGTTCGGCGGATGATTTGCGGCTTGAGGGCGAACGCTGCTGGAAGCTTGGGTTGATCGTATCCGAGCTGCTCACCAATGTGGCACGACATGCTCGATTCGACGATAGACGTCCGGAAGCGAAAGTGAAGTTGCCGCTTGCAGGTAACGTCGTAAGGTGCGCGGTCTCTGACAATGGCTCGGCATCTGATCTCGTTGTGCGCGGTCGCGGGCTAAAGATCGTCGACGAGTTGGCCAGCAGTCTGGGTGGCCGCGTTCATGTGTCTTGCGCCGCCGAAGGGTCTTCTTTCCTAATTACCTTTCCATTGACTGAATCCGAGCAACGTGCCGCCGGCGCAACTCATGTTGTCTTGAAGCGAAGGAAGGTGCGTCGTTCTCACAGGTTGCGGGTCCCAAGAGCTGAAGATGCAGCGGCTGGTTAGCAGTCGTCCCACTGAAAGAGGCCGAACATGACCCAGGTCTATTTCCATTGCTCCAATACGAGGAAAGTTTTCGTCGACTATTGCGGCGCCGTAGTGGATGATCTCGCTGAGGCGCGGGATCATGCGACGCGCGTCGTGGAATCCTTCACCTGCGAGCGCAGCCGCGACGATTGGCGTGACTGGGTTCTGCATGTCAGTGACGACCGAGGCGATGAGCTCTTCACTGTTCCCTTCACTTTCGTGCTCGGCAAGGCGCGCTGACGTCAACATGCTCTGAACTCAGCCAGACGAGTGATCGAACTCGTGTTCCGTCGGGGAAATTGCTGTGAAGCTGATCGATCTGACGGGACCGCAATGCGAGCTCGAATCCAAGGTTACCGCCACGGCCAGCCTGATCGAAAACTGGATCGACGAGGCGGAACGTCGCACATGGTTCCTGTTCGAGGCGAGCAGGAGGACTTGACCCTGAGCGCACGCCCACCCGCGAAGCTCGGCGGACGGCTTTTCGTTATCGCCGTGTCGACAGGCAAGTTTGTGTGCGACGGCAACGAGATCAGGGGCATCTCCACCCAGGCACCGATCTATGCTGAGTTGGAGGGCATGCGCGCCGGTGCCGCGATCTCGTTCAACGGAAGGGAGCTCGTGATCGAGGAGGTCGCCTGACAGCTGCGACACCAAAGGTCGAAAGGCTGCCTCTCGGCATAACGCGCGGCAACCGTCGCGAACCTGTGTGGGGTGCCCGGGAATGAAGTGGATGACGTATAGTACGGTCCGAGCGATCTTCCCCAGTCTTTCCTGGCCTCGACAGCCGGACACTGAAGCATCGTCGCCTCGTGCGCCTGAGGTTCACTCCGCTCTTGGACTGGCAGACTCTCAACGCCGCACTAACCCGCTTCTATGGCGCCGGGCGAGTGGAATGGAAACTATAACGACCGGGCATTTCTAATGGTTGGCGTGTCGGCATAACCTTTCTGGGCGTCTAACCGGGCTGGCCCGTGGGGCTGTACGGAGTGCTTGCCAGCATAGGGCGGCGTGATCGTCGTCTTGGGTGGCTGCATTCGCCGCGTCGCAAGGATCCGCTCGAGCAACCAAACACATAGGAGTCACTGATGTCGTTCCGCTTCATCACCAAGTCTATCCACGCCTACCTAATCGATTATCCCGTCGCGATCGTCTTGATAGCAGCTCCGTTCGGGCTGAAGCTCGGCCAGAGCGGACCGGTCGCAATGTGGCTTTCGGTTGCTGTCGGTGTCGCCGCGCTGCTCTTGGCCGCTCTGACCGACCATCCCACCGGGCTGGTCCGCATCATTCCCTACTGGCTGCACCTTTGGGTCGATCGCGCCGTCGGGGCCGTGTTCGTGATCGCTCCGTTTGCCTTCAAATTCACTGAGCTCGACGCCTGGTACTACTGGGTCCTCGCTGTCGCTGTCCTGCTAACGACGTCAGTCTTTAACGCGCCTGAGGAGCCAATCGCGCGTTCGGGGTTGAACAGGCGCACAGCGGGTTGAAGACGGCGACGGCGTCGTCGAGGGTCGAGACGTTGGCGATGTTCGTCCGTGAGGACTCGGGGAGGGCGAGCGGTTCTGCCCTCCCCGTTTGACGAGTTGAAGCGGGGTCAACCTATGGAGCACCGGCTCCATCTTCTCACGCTCCTCGCACCTCACTTACACGGATAGAATATTGAGCCTTAACCGGCACAGGGGATGGAGCGATGACGGTTGCTACGGAGACCGCCGGGGCGTAGGGACGTTACAGGTATTTCAGGAGCATCCTATGCAATCAGTCGAGATTAAAGCCATTGCCAACAACGATTTTGATATTTGGCTTCCGCTGTGGAAGGGCTATCAACGATTTTACGAGGTGGATATCCCCGAGTCGGTGACGCTCAAGACCTGGGCACGGTTGTTGGACCCGGTCGAGCCGATGTGGGCAGCGCTCGCCATGGTCGGTGAACAGGCATTGGGCCTGGTGCATTCGATCTACCATCGATCCACCTGGACGACGGGCGACTACTGCTATCTTCAAGACTTGTTTGTCGCGGACGACGCACGTGGCGGCGGAGTCGGCCGCGCGCTGATCGAGCATGTCTATGCCGAGGCGAGACGTCGAGGGGCGTCCCGGGTGTACTGGTCGACGCACGAATCCAACCACAACGCCATGCAGCTTTACGATCGGATCGCCGAACGCTCGGGTTTTATCATTTACCGAAAGCAACTCGGCTAACCGCTAGTGCAGGTCCGTCTTCAGGACTCGTGCGGCGGGTCTCTATCCTACGCGATCCGGGCAAGGTAGCGAGATCTTATGTCCCAAGTCGATTGGCTAAGCCATCTCCTGCAAATGATCACCATCACCGGCCAGCTCGAGGTCCGCTGCGCCTACGGTGCACCATGGCGTGTGGCTTGGCCCCGGTCCGCGGCGAATGAAATTCCCTACCACGTCGTGCTCAAGGGCCGCGCCATTATCGAGGATCCGGAGACACGGACGACCAGGGAATTGGTGGGCGGAGATATCGTGCTGCTGCCTCACGGATCGGCGCACGTGCTGCACGATGGCAGCGGGCATACGCCGGGGCCAACGTACAGTAGCCAGCGTTCGGCCGGATGGATGCTCGGCGCAAATGATGGCCAGGGCGACCGCCTGGACATGTTGTGCGGGCGATTTTTCATCGGGCCGCCCCATGATCGGCTGATCCGCAATTACCTGCCCACCGATCTGGTGGTGCGGGCCATGGACGGCGATGATGAAGAGGGCGTCGGGTCCGCCGCGAACCACCTTGCCAATCTCGTCGGGCTGATGCGGATGGAGTCCGCCGGCGACAAGCCGGGCAGCAACGCCATCCTCAATGCGCTTTCCTCGGCGCTATTCACACTGACACTGCGCGCGGCAAGCGAATCCGATCAAGCTCCGGAAGGATTGTTGGCGGTGGCCGGCCATCCACGACTGGCCCCGGCCATTTCAGCCATGTTGGCCGATCCGACCCGGCCCTGGAATCTGCTCAATTTGGCTGACTTGTGCGGCATGTCACGCGCCACCTTCATGCGGCACTTTCAGGAAAAGTTGGGCCGCTCGGCCGCGGACCTGTTAGTCGATATCCGGATGAGCCTGGCCGCCAACGAGCTGAAGAAGCCGACGATCAGCACCGAGGCTGTGGCCGGGGCGGTCGGGTATCAATCCGTATCGGCATTCCGGCGCGTGTTCACCGACAAGATGGGGATGACGCCGGGAGAATGGCGCCGTCTGGCGCGCGGGGGCGCGTAATGCGGTCTCGTGTTCGGTTCAAATTGGGCGAGGAACTAGGCGCGTAGGCCCGAAGAGTGCAGTCCTTCGCGTGAGCGACCCACGAGACGCCCCTCTATACCTGCAGCACGTGAAGCTCGACCTCAACGAGACAACCTGCGGCGTGCGATGTCGTGGATGGACCGATGGGATATCCGCCTCGGTTTGATCCCTTTGGGCATTTAATTGAGCAAACCGCGTCTCGAAACCAGCGTTGGCCCGGAGCAAAGGAGGCTCCTAACCACCGCCTGATGGAAGACAGCCATGACCAACCAAGTTATCGAATGTATTTTGAGCCGCAGCTCTGCCAAATACTACGACACCACCGCCACGATGAGCGACGAGCAAATCCGCGAACTGGTGCGTGTAGGCACCTCCGCGCCGACATCTTTTCACCTGCAGAACTGGCGGTTTATCGCCGTTCGCACGTCCGAAGCAAAAGCTCGGCTGCGTCCGATCGCCTGGGATCAGCCCGCGATCACGGAAGCCGCTGTTACCTTCATTATTGTCGGCCAGCTGGCCGACTCCAGCACAATTCCGGAGCGCCTGGCGCCAGTAGTGGAAGCGGGCATCATGCCGGCAAAGATGGTGCCGGAATGGGAAATCCCGGCGCGCGGTCTGTATTTCGATCAGCCGCAGCGCCAGCGCGACGAGGCAATGCGCTCCGCCACCTTCGGCACGGCCGCAATGATCTACGCGGCTCGTTCGCTGGGCCTAGGTTCGACGCCGATGATCGGTTTCGATGACGAAGCGGTGCACCGCGAGTTCGGCCTGGCCGATGACGAAGTGCCGGTGATGTTGTTGTCGGTGGGGCCGGAGCGCCCGGGGAACTGGCCGCAGAAGCCGCGCCTGCCCCTGGCGGACGTGCTGCACTTCGCATAATTTTCTACGAATCCAGTAACTTACGGAGACTACGATGCCAAGATGTGCGATTCTAAAGCCGGAACATGTGCCGGCCGATTCGAAGCCGACTCTTGAGACGTTCACCAAGAACATCGGTTTCACCCCAAATATGATGGCGACGTTCGCGCACAGCCCGATCGCCTTCAACGCATGGGCCGTGCTGCTCGGCGCCTTGAGCAAGGCGCTCGACGTGAAGACGCGCGACAGCATCGGCCTCGCAGTCTCCGAGGTGAACGGCTGCAACTACTGCCTGACAGTTCACAGCTTCACGGCCGAGCATATGGCCAAGCTGCCGGGTAACGAGATCATCCTCGCCCGAAAGGGCCATGCCAGCGATCCGAAGCGGGACGCCGCGGTCCAGTTCGCCCACAAAGTCATCGAGAGCCGGGGGCACGTCACTGACGCCGAACTGAAAGCCGTCCGCGATGCCGGCTACACGGATGCGAACCTCATGGAGATCGTCGCGCTGGTGGCCATGTACTCTCTGACGAACTTTTTCAATAACGTGTTCGATCCCGAGAAGGACTTTCCCGTCGTTACGCCGGCCGGCTCGCTCTGAACTCTATCCGGTCGCATCGACCATCTCCGAGGGGCCTTTAGGGGGGCATGCGATGCGAGCGTAAGCGCCGTTTAGCTGTGTAAATTCTCGTATGGGAGGTGGTCGCACCCGCGAAGATCTACGATTCAAAAATCGAAGGCGCTGAGTTCGGGTTGGTCATCGGGTCTGCGCCCAATCGGCCAGTAAAACGTCCGTTTCATTTCCGCAATCGGATGCATCATTGATGCTGGCAACCCGCCTGCGCATCAGACCGTCCGGATCGAACTCCCAATTCTCGTTTCCATAAGCCCTGAACCAGTTCCCGCATCGTCGTGGTATTCGTACGCAAAGCGAACCGCGATGCGATTGTCGGAAGGCCCAGAGCTCCTTCACAATCCGATAGTTCAATTCCTTCGCCCATTTGCGTGCCAGAAATGCCTCGATGGCGGCGCGGCTGGACAGAAATTCAGCGCGGTTTCGCCACACACTGTCGATGGTGTAAGCGAGCGCAACCTGGACCGGATCGCGGCCGTTCCAGCCATCCTCCGCGAGCCGGACTTTCTGAATGGCGGTTTCGCGATTGAAAGGCGGAATGGGCGGACGTGACATGGCGTATGATCCTTACACGGTCTGAATGTGGCACCGGCAAGTTAGGGCCATCGCGCGCCAAGACGAGAGTTTACCGTCGTAAAGAACTGCAAATGGGCGCATCCGCGCCCAGCCGATAGCACCTCTCAATCGACATCAGCCCAGGGTTTCGATCCCAAACAGACGGATCAGGCGGGTTGCTTCGCGCAGATCAGCCGTGTCGGCGCATGCTCTTTTGGAACGCATCGACGGTTGGCCGCAAATCTTACGTGCTTCGTGCCATCACCCACGCGAGCTAATCACGTGCACTTCGTTGACGGTGCTTCCGGGGGTTACGTCTTCGCTGCAGCCAACTTGAAGCGAAATGTTGCGAGCGGCCTCGGGTACACAAGGAGCTTGTGTTTCGGCTGCGCGCGTCCAACCCATCAGACACTCCGTTTAGGGTGCCTAGGGTATCTGCCAATCCCGGTAGAGGGTTTCCACATCAGCGGGTCGTTGATGCTCAACCCCTGGCCATCCGTTTTGCGCGCGGAAACAAAGATGTGTGGAGAAGTTCGCCAGAGAAAAGCTAACTCGGTTAGCTTCCCTCTGGCGTTTGGGACTTGCCAGCTGAGCAAATACTGTCGGATCCAGGCGGCACGGACGCCGAAGATGCGTGAGGCGAACTGAATTGCCGCGATAACAGGAGAGTGAGCAATGTTGACCGCGACCTTGACGCTGGAAGATGTCCAAGAATTTCTCAAACGGTTGACCGCCACGATTGAACTCGATCAGCTCAATGTCGACGCCATGCCGCCAGAGCACTTTGCGACTGCGTACAACGACAGCATGTGGCGCACGTGGCGGCACGATCATCGTGCCTATATCGAGAAGCTGCTCTTGACCACCGATGCGATGCCGCCGGTCATGCTCTGGCAGCTGACGGGAATTGCGATCGCTTACGAGCCCGCACGTGTCGGAAACATTGTTCTAGAGCTTTTCGCCGAGGTGGTGAGTGGCAGCTGCGCGGAGGATCTTGGAACGGCAGATCGCTTCTTTGGCCGATTGATCCAGGAGATGAGCGGACAGCGCAAGGGCAACTCGTGCCACGGAAGCGCTCAAGCGTCGATCTTGCGCTGGCTGCCCGAGCTCGATCCGCTGCGGATCGCCCGAGATCCTGAGTGTGGATATGGCCCGTTACGGGTCCGGTAGCGGAGCACCGACGATGGTCGCCCCGCGATCAGGCTGTTGGACATCGTTCGCCTTCGCAAAATTGCCGCGGGACGAATTCTTGTGAACGCTAACCAGATCGTGTGGCAGGGCCGCGACCGCGCCTCTCTGCGAGGTTCTCGATCCGGTCACCTCGGATGCTCGCGCGAAGCCCCGTCGACCCACGACACAAGGCGGAGATCTCAACGACGCACCAACAGTAACCTGACGGATCTCCGACATAGAAGTCAGACCACGAGCATTGAAGATAGCTTCTGGGCAAGTTCGGCCCATCTCGATGCAAGAGGGTGCAGCGTGGTGGCCGCTGCCGAAGCAAGAGACCCCCCTCGGTTTTTTCGCGCTCGAAAATCGTTGAAAAAATCGAGGCGAAATTCGCTAGATGTGTCAGCTAGATGGAGATTCGAGTCGTTCTCAAAACGAAATCGAGTCGTTCTTAAAGAGGAAATCGAGGATCGTGTCCCCGTGCGTGGTGTAACTGGCGGCGGGTCACCGCGTTCACCGGCAAGAGCCGGGCAGGTCAGCTGGCGATAGCCGGAAGGCTGACGGTTGGATCATCGCTCAACGGCGCGATGGTTTCCAGCGTCATGTAACGGGCACGCTGGACGGCCCATTCATCGTTCTGTTCGAGCAGGATCGCGCCGACGAGACGGACGATGGCATCTTCGTTGGGGAAGATGCCGACGACCTCGGTCCGCCGCTTGATCTCGCCGTTGAGGCGCTCGATCGGATTGGTCGAGTGCAGCTTGGTTCGATGCTGGGGCGGGAACGTCATATAGGCGAGCACGTCGGTCTCGGCCTCATCCAGGAAGCCAGCGAGCTTGGGCAGCTTGGGGCGGAGCTGATCGGCGACCTTCCGCCACTGCGCTCGTGCGGTCTCGGCATCGTCCTGGGCAAACGCGGTGGCGATGAAGGCGGAGACGACGCGCCGCCCGCTCTTGCCGGCATGCGCCAGCGCGAATGAAGTGCACGCGGCAACGCTGCCAGGTGGCGTTGAGTACCTTACTGACGGCGGCCTTGATGCCCTCGTGGGCGTCGGAGACGACGAGCTTGACACCGCGTAAGCCGCGGCGGGCGAGCTTGCGCAGGAATGCCGTCCAGAATGTCTCGGCTTCGGAAGGACCAATATCCATGCCGAGCACCTCGCGCTCCCTCTCCGCAAAAAACACTCGAAACGCAGAAAATTCAAATTGTACCGATAGGATAAGGCTTTCCGAAAACGACCGGTGGTACACGTTTGGCTGCCGCGCCGCAGCGGTCGCGGAGGAGCCGGTGGGTGAAGCCGCAGTCGCATCGGACGACCTCGCCGCGGTGCTCGGGGTTGCTGCGGATCGCGTCCGTGGCGCCGGCTGGTTCGCGCGTATGGAATATGGCGCGGCGGCCGATCTCGCCGCGCCGCCGGCGGGCGGCGACGTCGCCCTCAGCATCTTTGCCAACGACCTCGACGTGCGCCGTGTTTTCGCGTCGCGGGGGTCGAAAGGGTAAGACGTCCTTGCGGCGAATTTTCGTGGGAGAAAGCCGACCTCGCCGACGCGCTGAAACGCGCGGTGTAGCAACGATTTTGAGTGGGCTGACATACTTACGTCGTCATCGCCGGGCTTGGCGGGCGCCATGAAAGCGGCGCTCCAATAAGACTATTTCCAGGTTGCCTTTGACATATACACAAGTTAGGATTGTTTGATGAATTGCTGCACGCCTTGCCTCTGACCCGATGTCCCGAATTGCCATCATCGGCTTTCAGGGACGATTTCCGGGTGATGCGAAGTCGTCATTTGAATTCTTTGATCGACTCCTGGCAGCAGATTGTTTTTGCGGCGATGTTCCAGCGGATCGTTGGTCAAATGCTCGGTATGTCACCAGAGATATGGCCGCTGGCAAGACAGCGACCGGACGTGGCTCTTTTATTGATTATGACTATCGTGGTTTTGACCTGGACGTATTCGCCCTTTCCACCGACGAAATTGCCTTTCTAGATCCGCAGCAGCGGCTTGTTCTGGAAGTGGCGTGGGAAGCGCTGGAACAGGCAGCAATAGACCCGAACGCGCTCTCTGGACAGGCCGTCGGCGTCTATGTCGGCGGCTTCACGACCGATCATTTATTGAACCAGTTTTCCGCCCCGGCGCGAAGTGCGCTGGGGCGGTTCTCAGCCGCCGGGTCGACCTTGACGATGCTCGCGAACCGGCTGTCCTACGCGCTTGATTTGCGTGGCCCGAGCTTCACTGTTGACACAGCCTGCGCGTCGAGCCTCACGGCTCTCGCTGCCGCTGTCCGCGACCTGCAAACCGGTGCCTGTCGCATGGCGCTTGCCGGCGGTGTCAGTTTTATGCTCCGTCCGGAATATCAGATTGCGATGTCCGCAGCCGGACTGCTCGCCGTGGACGGTTGCTCGAAGCCATTTTCGAACCTCGCCGATGGCTATGGACGGGGCGAAGGCTGCGGCATGCTGGTGCTGAAACCACTTGCCGACGCCTGCGCCGACAACGACCGTGTTTACGCTGTCATCGAAGCGATCGGCACCGGACATGGCGGACGCACCGCTGGCATATCGTTGCCGAGCGGTCGGGCACAAGAGGACTTGATGCGCCAAGTTCTGGCGGCATCGGGTCTGACGCCTAACGATATCGGATATGTGGAGGCTCATGGAACCGGTACTGTGCAGGGAGACCGGATCGAAGCAAGGTCGATCGGATCGGTTTATGGCGGAGGCGCGCGAAGCGAGGCGCTACCGATAGGCTCCGTAAAGGCGAATATTGGACATCTGGAGGCGGCCGCGGGCGTTGCGGGCGTGATCAAGGCATTGCTGATCCTGCAATCGGGCCGGATCCCTCCTCATTTGCTGGTGGGATTCCCCAACCCGGATATTCCATTCGAGGCGCTCAATCTGCGGTTATCGGGGGGCCCTGAGCCTTTGAAAGCGCCGCATGTTGCAGTGAACGCTTTTGGCTATGGCGGAAGCAATGCACATGTGATCCTCGGTCCGCCGCCCGGGCCCAGCAAGCCGCTGGCGAGTGCTCCGGCTCAAAGCGGCTCTTTGATGCTACCGTTTTCCGCTCAATCAGCGGAAGCTCTGTCGGACTGGCTCGCTCGCTTGTCGGAGCAGATTGAAACCGACGTCTCACCGATCGATCTGCAATACACGCTCGCCAGGCGCCGTGGCCACAGACAGTTTCGCAGCGCAATCTGGATAGACCGGAGTGAGGCGCCGGCATCAATCGTTGCGCAAATTCGCACGGCTCTGGAGACAAGGGACGCGCTTCAGGGCAGGATTGCGACCGATAGAGTCCCGCGTGCGTTGTTCGTTTTTTCTGGCATGGGGGCGCAATGGTCCGGAATGGGACGGTGTCTATGGGCCTCGGAACCCGTCTTCCGCGAGTCCTTGAAAGAACTCGACGCCGCTTTTCATCCTTTGGCCGGTTTCTCGCTAATAGACGCGATGACCAAAGACGAAGATCCCAGCGCCCTGCGGGGGTGCCGTGTCGCGCAGCCGGTCAATTTCGCCCTGCAGGCCGGTCTGGTAAGGGTGCTTTCCGCATACGGACTGGATCCCGATATTTGTCTCGGACATTCTGCGGGTGAAGTCGCGGCCGCGTATTGCAGCGGGCATTTGACGTTAGATCAGGCCCTTTCCGTCTGCTGGGCCCGTTCCGAATTGCAGGACCAGCAGGCAGGCAGAGGGGGATTGCTGGTTGCCGCGATAGGCGACGAAGAGGCTCATACGCTCTGCACCGAGATTCCAAGGCTGGAAATTGCCGCCTTCAATGCCCGCCGGTCTATTACATTTGCCGGGTCAGAGAGGGTGCTTTCACAAGCGGAAAAAAATCTGGGCCTCCGCAAGGTACCATTCCGCCGCCTGCCCGCCGACATCGCCTATCATAGCGCGGACATGGACCCGATCCTGTCCCAGCTTCAGGCACGGCTGGAGGAGCTTGATCCCACTCCTCCGGCTATCCCGCTTGTGTCCAGCGTAACGGCAAAGAATATTTCCGGCCACGGTCATGACGTGATGGGAGCGGGGTACTGGTTGAAAAACGTGCGTGGCCCGGTGCGGTTTCATGCAGCGCTCGAAACAGCTTTCGATTTGGGCGCAACCCATTGCATCGAGTTGGGTCCCGGGCCCGTACTGCGCGCGGCCATAAGAAAAACCGCGAACGATCAAGCGCAAGACATTACCATCATCCCTACTTTGGACGGGGAAGACGACGAACAACTGGCAATTCGTAAAGCACTGACCCGTGTCTATGCGAGCGGCGGACCGCTCAATTGGCTGCGCGTGGCTCCGGCTGGAAAAATCTGCAGCCTTCCCGCAACCGGCTGGCAACGCCAGCAGTTCTGGCATGAGGCTGATGTCCAGGTCCGGGATCGTTTGCGCAACGCGGGTGGCAGCCCTTGGGCGGAACCCTCCATCGTGCCGCAGAGCTGGATTACCGATCTCAACCAGGAGGTCTTCGCATTTCTTTCCGACCATCGAATAGAAGGGGTTCCAATTCTTCCCGGAGCGGCCGCCATGGAGGCTGCATTGCAGACCGCGCTCGCCGTCAAAAAAGGTCCGGGCCCGGCATTGCCGGTAGGTCTGTCGGACATCTGCTTTGAAAATCCATACCCGCTGAACCGGCAAACGGGACAAGTGCTGGATAGCCGCCATATGAACGGTGGCTTGGAAACCCTCGCCTACAATCCGGCCTGCCCGAAGGAAGCAGTTCGCGTTCTCACAGCCAGGATCGCCTCTCCCGGAAGACAGCCCGTGGCGCGGCCCATCTCGGAGCTGACTGACCTGGCGCCGCATCGTTTGGATTCGGAAAAACATCATGCGCGGCTTGCAGCGCTTGGGATAGGTCACGGCCCGTCTTTTCAAGTCTTGCAGCGCCTCTCTCTTGCCGCTGATGGCACGGCGCTTCTCGCGCAGCTAGCTATCAATCGCTCGGTTTTACAGGAGGGAGGCGTTCAACAGGCACCCTGCTTGCTCGATGGAATCTTCCAGGCCGCTCTAGCGCTGACCTTCGTCCGCGACCCGTTGGTCCCGACCTTCATCCGCTTTTACACCCTTCACGCACCTCTGGTGCAACATCTCTGGGCCTGGATAACCCTCAGACAAACCAACGCTGATGGTTTCTGTTTCGATGCAAGCCTCTATGACTCCGCAGGCCAATGCCTGGCGCAACTGGAGGAGATTATTGTCAACCCCCTGACGCCACGCCAAGAAACAGTTTTACCACCTGACATGTCCCTGATTACGCGATGGCGGGAGGCGCAGCCCGAGGGTAGTCCGGCTAAGGGACGCCGTATCGCGGTGGTCGCACCGGAGGGGCAGGAGGAGGACCTGTTGCGGCACGCGCTGATGGCCGCGGGGGCGGACGTGACGACGGTCGGCGGCGTTGACGCCACTGCGATGCTTGTCCCTGACGGCCCCCGGCCTCTTGCAGACAGGCTGGGCGATCTTATCGCCCTCTGCACAAATCCGTCTCGCGGGC
Source organism: Bradyrhizobium sp. Ash2021 (assembly GCF_031202265.1). Taxonomy (NCBI): domain Bacteria; kingdom Pseudomonadati; phylum Pseudomonadota; class Alphaproteobacteria; order Hyphomicrobiales; family Nitrobacteraceae; genus Bradyrhizobium; species Bradyrhizobium sp. Ash2021. The sequence continues at coordinate 2,391,856 of NZ_CP100604.1, forward strand.
GGGTATATCTCATCACACGAAATGCCCAGGCCGCGTGTCCGCAAGACCTTAGCATTCAACCTGAGCAGACGGCGGCATGGGGACTCGGGCGCACACTTTTCAATGAGGTTCCCGAAACCAACACCACGGTGATCGATGTCGCCCGAGGAGAGATGTGGCACGAGGCTGTTGCGCAAGAGATCTCCGCCTGCCGCCCAAGCAGTGAAGTCGCCTTCCGCAATGGGCGCCGGCTGCTGCCGCGGCTGAGTGCGATTTCCTTTGCGGACGCTGCGGCGCGATCGCCGAATTTTGATCGGACCAAGAGCTATCTTATCACGGGCGGATTGGGCGGCTTCGGTCAGCAAGTTGCACTCTGGCTTGTCCGTCGCGGCGCTGGCCGCATCATTTTGACAAGCCGATCGCGGCCTCCGCAGGCCATGCTGGCTCCGCTGGCGCGCGAACTCTCCAGCCAGGGAGGCGAGCTAACCGTTGAGCGGCTGGATCTGACCGACAAATCGGCGGTACGGGCTCTTCTGGTGCGCATCACGTCCTCGGACGCGCCGCTGGCTGGAATCTTTCACTGGGCCGGCATGACCATTGACCAACCCGTCGCAGCAATGACGGTCGAGGATCTTCGACTGGTATTGGCGCCCAAAACGGACGGCGCCGACGCTCTTCATATCGCGAGCCTTGATCTGCCACTGGATCATTTTGTCTTGGCATCATCACTGAGCTCGATCATCGGCAATCCGCGGCAGGCAAACTATGCTGCCGCCAATGCCTATCTCGATGGTCTGGCCTGGTCGCGGCACAGCGCCGGTCTGCCTGCTCTCAGCGTCAATTTCGGGGCGATTGCGGGCACCGGCATGGCGGCAGGCCCTGTTGTGACCGCTCACCTCAAGGCGGCCGGCCTTCCTCCCATGAGCACGGCGACAGCACTGGCGGGTTTGGGGGCCGCTCTTCTATCGGGACTGCCTCAAGTCAGCCTGTCCCATGCGATCAATGCCGAGCGTTGGATGCGATATGATCCCCGCTGTGCAAGGACGGACAAGATGACCGACCTTCTGGCCGAAGTCCGGGGGGTTGTCGCGACCCGACGGGACGTTCGGGCCGAACTGTCCCGGCATCCAGCGGGCAAACGTGCAAGGCTACTGGCGGATCACTTGCGCGTTCTGCTTGCTGAGATCCTGAAGTGTCCGCATGATCATCTCTCCAAAGAATCCGCGCTCGGCCGAATGGGGATGGATTCTCTGGCCGCCGTGGAATTCCAACTTCTTATCGATCGTGAATTCGGGATCGCGGTGCCCATTACGGCTTTGATCGGAGGGCAGACACTGGTCAGCATAGGAACGACGATTGCCCGGGAATTGGCCGATGTCAAAGAGTGACCCGCCGCTTCCATTGTATGACGACCCTTCGATCCGACAGCGGTTCGACATTGCTGCACGCAAAATTCAACGGCAATTTTGGGATAACCAGGCCGTCGTCTGGGATGCCGAGCGGGCAAGTCACGGATTGCGGCCCCACCATATCGAGAGGATGGCAACCTGGTTGACTGATCCTGTTCTACTGGTTGGGGCAGGGCGTGGCATGATGCTCCAAGCCCTGCGGACGAAAGGATACGCCGCGACCGGCGTGGATTGGTCCGCTAACATGGTGGCGGAAGCTCAACGCGAGGGAACATTCGGGCTGAGCCGTGCAGATGCCGGCCACTTGCCTTATGACGATCAAAGTGTGGCTACGGTCATACTGTCGACCGGAGTCTTGCTTCCAACCCACACACAGGAGCGTAGAGACGCCTATTTCAGTGAGGCATGGCGCATTCTGGTGCCGACGGGGCGCCTGATCCTATGTTTGTGGTTTGAGGAAGGGTCTGCAAAAGCACAATGGGCCGCAGAAAACGTGAAACTGCCGATCCACACTCTTCAAGCCCATGTGCACTGGGATCTAGGCCCCCTTGCCGCAAGCCTGTCTCGTCAGGGGTTTGATACCCTCGATAAGATCAAATACGATGACGTTCTTATCTGGGGTGCTGCAAAGACAACGTCGCTATTTCAAGATGAGTTTGCCCCTTCCATTTCTGACCCGTCTTCCAAGCTCCGTTGAAAGACAGTATGTAGCTCAGCATCGCGGGGTAGAAGTTCATGAAAAGCGAGATCATCACCATTATTGCGGACTTCTTGGGGGTTCCACCCGAGCAATTGGACGACTACAAAACGATTGAAGATCTCAACATCGACTCCCTTGATTTCTTCGAAATTGCTTATGAGATCGAAGAAAAATTCGACGCGCCGGTCACCTCTGAATTGCAGCGTCGCCGGGATCAGATTCATAATCTGGGAGACATCCTGCGCCTCACCGAAGAACTGATCGTGAAATACCGAGAATCAAACCCGGCGAAAGCCGATGGGTGAAACTGGAAATGGTATCGCCCGCATCGTTGTCACCGGCATTGGGATCTTGTCGGGCTTTGGGTCTGGCCGAGACGTCTTTGAGGATGGATTGTTTTCCGGAAGATCTGCCGTTCGCAGAATCGAAAGCTTCGATACCGCTGCTCTGAATTGCCATTTTGGGGCCGAACTGGCTCGTTTTGACGGGCAATATCTGATCCCGAGATCAGAACGTTCACTTTACGATCGCGTCAGCCTCATGGCGATGGCTGCAGCCGATGAGGCGCTCGAACAAGCCGGGCTTGACCCAGCGGAGATCGGTCCGGTTACCGGTGTGATGATGGGCTCGGCTTTCGGCCCGGGAGCGGCGATACAGGACTCTGTGCTGCGGATCTCTCAAAATCAGAGGATCCGGCCGACGTCGATCATCAAGATGATGCTGAGCAGCCCCACTGCCGCGCTTTGTGCCCGCTATCGCCTGCAGCGGGACTCGCAGGCGCATGTGACCGCCTGTGCGGCATCGGCCCATGCCATTGCGCAGGCGGTTCAAGCTATGCGGAAGGGGGAGATGGAAATCTGCCTTGCCGGGGGCGCCGAGGCATTTCCGACATTCGAATTGTTCGCTGCTTGGAATGCTCTGTCGGTCATGAGCCCCGATACCGATCCATCCGTCGGCATCATGAGGCCCTTCTCAATAGACCGCAGCGGTTTTGTGATCGGCGAGGCTGCCGCCGTACTCGTCCTGGAACGGGAAGATCGGGCGCGGGCGCGCGGCGCAGAGATCATGGCGGAAATTTGCGGAGTTGGTGCGGTTTCGGACACCCCAACGCTGACCAAACCGACGCTCAGAGGAATGGTCGGCGCAATGCAGGCTGCCATGGATGACGCAGGTCTTATTCCGGCCGATATCAGGCACATCAATGCTCATGGGACGGCAACAGAACTCAACGATGCGATCGAGAGTGAGGCGATAAACCAATTGTTCGGCACTCATGCCGGCAAAATCAGGGTCAGTGCCTGTAAGTCCGCGATAGGACACTGCATGGGGGCCGCAAGTGCAATTGAATCCGCAGCTACCGTTCTCGCCCTCCAGCGACAGCAGGCTCCATGTGCAATAGATTTGATCGGGAATAGATCGAATCCGGACCCGGATGGCGAGCGCTCCGGCCGGACGTCTCCGATGCAAGCCGACATCGCCTTGTCGAATTCATTTGCCTTCGGCGGTCATTACTTGACCCTCGCGTTTAGGCGGATTGCCGATGCTCGGCCGTTGCCGTAAATGCCTCGTCCATGCGGGCGGCGAGCAGGATGGGAGCCAGGCTGTCTAAAGCGGCTAGGGAGATGCCCGCAGATCGACAGAGCTGCAAGACCTCGAGCACAAGCAGGAGTCTGTGCAGTTGCGGCCCGATCTCTTCCAATCCCTCCGGGCCGCCCGTGCTTGCGATCGGTAGGAGACGGGCGGATCTGCTCAGTTCCAGAAGCTCCGCCATTTCCGTCAGCAGCATGTCCCGGTCTGCCGCGTTAATGTGAGGCAGGGTGCCGGAAAGCGCGTCAAGCGAGGTCAGAACGTCCCTCACCGGATTTGGTGGAGCATCCCGGCAGTCGATGACCTCCCGCTCCAGCAGATCGACCGCCTCCGCCGTCCGGCATTGCATGGCCAAGAGGATTGCTTTGCATTCGGAGTAGCGTGCCCGCAGCCCCAGGAGAGCATTCCAGAGCATTGCGTAAGCCTCGTTACCTGGAACGATGGCATGCGGCATCAGGCGCAGGTCAGCTGGCAGGCAGAGCGTTGCGCCGGCGGAAAACGCGGCAGCGGCCTGCGCTGGCAGAGCCGGCGCGTTTCGGAGACTGGCGAACCTTCGCTGTAGGGCCTCGCCTGCCGTGAGGCTTCTCCGATCCAATTCCGCGACCTCCAACGTGTAGGGCAGGCTGTTGCGAAATGCGCGAAGCCCGCGGCCTACGCTGTGCGCGGCAGCTCTGAGCTCCCGGCTATCAGGATGCAAGGCTAGCAAATCCATGCAGGATTTGAGCAACTGAGCCAAATTGGTCTTCAGCGCACGGCTCAACACAAGGGCGCCTGGCTCACTCTGACCGGCACCACGAGCAACCACCAAGGCCTGCCAGCGAAGCTGCACAAGGCTCGTGTTTCCTGATGTGGCCTCAGCGAGCCAGGCGGCACACCGCCTCATTGAGACACCTGCCCCGGGCGGCAAGCCCGCCCCCTGCATCTGGCCCATCAGACGCAGATAGGCTGCGAGTTGCGAGGCATGGCGGGTCAACACCGCCGCATTGGGCTCCGCCGGAGCTCCTTTGATGCTTGGCCTACCGCCGTCCGTACGTCCGAGCCATACACCTTCAACGAGGCATGACCTCTCACCCTTCAGATCCACGAAGCACAATGCTCCGTCCAGAAACGGGATTTTCAATCCTTCGGGATCGAATGCCGGGCAATCAATTTCGAATTCGGCGGCCCTGCCGGTGCCAGGATCAGTCGCGGCGAAGAGAGCGAGGCAATCCGAAGATGGTTGTCTGATCCGGCTTGGAGCAGTCAGATCCAGCGCAAAAGCTATGTCCGGAAGCACTGGTTGCGCCGGCTTGCAAAGCGCCTCTTCGCCAGCAAGCGCGGCACTTGCCATAAACGTTGCGAGCGGAAATTGCTCGCGGATCCGCCAACCGGAAAGACGCACTGCGGGAAACCGCTGGCACAGCCCTGCCCGCATGATGCGGCTCCAGGCATCTGCTCTATGATCTTCCAGGTAGAGTGCCTGACACGCAAAGCTGACACCGACGACGCTTTGTGCTGGGAGCATGTCCAATACCGCTGTCCGGCTGGATGTCGGCACCGCTCGCGGCGACAGCAGGGAGCGTGGCTCTTCCGGCCTGTCACTCATCCAGATCTCGTGATGCGCAACATGCTGCGCACAAGTGCTTCCGCTTGCCGACAGGATCGGACTGGCGTTTGTCACCCAAGGCGGGCGCGTGAACTGCGCCACGCTGAAAGCAATTGGACCGCAAACTTGGTACTGCGGCTCGCGGGCGACGGAGTCTCTCAGTCCTGGTAGAAGGTCTTCACTGACTTCAAAGACCTGAAACAGACGCTCGCCATAGCTGATCGAGCGGACGATGTGCGTTCCCAGATCATGAAAATACCCGACGTAGCGTCTTGCCTGCCCGGCCGTGAGATCGCCATAAAACTCATGCCCCTCATGGCGCGTTTCACGAAGCCTGAGACGTGCCATGGCATTGCGCCCCTCCGGCGTGAGCCATTGCATGATCTTGATCTTGCGATTGAGACCTTGCCATTCCGGCGTGTAGTATCGAGTGCCGCGCCTGCCGTTCAGGCGCACAAGTAAATGTGCCGTTGCCGGCCGGACTGTGAGGTCCATTCTCAGCCGCGCCTCCAGTTCGGCCAACGAGTTTCCCGCCATCAGAGCGCCCGCGGTCACGGAGTGCGGCCCCTCCAGACCAACCATCGGGCTGACGGAATAATCGAAAATATGACTCAGGAGGTCCGCTACACTTTCGTGAAGGGATAATGACGGGAAATCCCATTCAACACGGTCTGACGGGATGCTCGGGATCTCGGTACGCAACGGCTTGCCTTGAGGGAGGCGCCACGGGAGTCCCGAAGAAAAAAATCGAGGTTCCAAGCCAGCCCAAAGATCGACAGGGTCCCCTAGATTGACGGTCACATCCATGTTTGCGTCGATGCTGCTGATCAATTGGGCTGGAAAGTGCCAACGATTAACAGATCGGTCGGAACCTGAACCACGCCCATACTGATCAGGTTACTCGGAAACAGGATGTTGCGCAGAGCAAAATAGCTTACCGCCCCGAAGGAAATACCGGCCATCGCCCCTTGGAAATCGTTACTCAGAATCGATTGAAGCTGACTATTAACGGTGCCTGAAGCTCCTCCGGTGACATTGATGGAGGGGGGTTGAGGGGTGATCTGAATAGATTGGGAGGCCCCGGTGCCCACCAGGCTGACTGGATTGTTAGCCGATACAGTGATTGTGTTTCCGACATTGCCGCCGGGAGTAATCGACTGATACAGGTAAAAGCCGTTTGTCGCGGTTCCCGAGTAGGTTCCGCCAAGATAGAGACTATAGGTGACCGTCGTCCGGTCACAGCAGCTGCCATAACTGAAGGAACCGGCAAAGTGCATCTGCGGCGATATAAAGGCGCTGTACCCCTCCGCAAGCGACGGGCTTTGGGGGTAGAGTTGGAAGGGTTTACCGGCACCGTTGAACCCGGCGCACAAGATGTCCTTGAAGACAATCCGGGAACTGATCATCAAAGTGCAGGTGTAACCGCTTGCCGTCGGAATCGGCTCCAGCACGATCGGGTTTCCAGCGGCCGGGCTGCCGTTCGTCGTGATCAGGAGTTGAACGATAATATTACCCGAGTTCGTTTGAAGCACATTGAACCGGAATTGCGTTGGTGTGAGTGAAGGGATGGAGCCGCCGGCGGAAAAATCGAGCGATGCCAGCTGATATTTGACACCATGAGTGGCAAACCAGCTCTTGATCTGATCCGAAAGCTCCTGAGAGGTGACGCCCTTGAGTACGACGTTGTTGACCGTGAAAACGCCATTCGCAAAATCGAGCACAACCGTATGGGTGGTGGCATTGATCAATCCGGTTACGGATGTCAGCTGGACTTGGGCCGAGACCGCTGGATGAGCACCAACGTCGATGCTCTGAGCCGGACCCCAGGTGACACGGGGGTCATTTGGGGTGCAACCACAGGACGCCGGCTGGAATCCCGAAGCGACGGGCATGGTGCCTGAGCGGGTGCTGCCCGATACGATCGCCTGGGTGACTGTGACCGTATTCGAACCGCCGGTGAAGACAAAGCTTGGCGGGCCAAGCGTGAACGAAAATTGCGTGACCACACAGTAGTCGCCATGCGAGCTGGTGAGTCTTGGACCACAGAAAACCTGCGAAACCGTCATTTGCTGGGAGTTGGACGTCATGCTCTGGAATTGCACCTGGAAGAATTTGTTGATCGAGCTTTCCAGGACATTGAGCACGGCATCCCAACCATTGAGCACCTCTTTGTCCTGAGCCATTTGGCCCAGAAGGTAGTTGAGCGTCGGAGCATCGGCCATTATGGGGGGTCTCTCTCGCAGCACGGGAGCTCAGGCGTCGGGTTTCAGACTCCCAGCGATCAGCAATTCTGCCGGAAGCGCAGCGACTTCGAACTGCAGTCGGTGCCCGGACAGGGCCAGATCGCGCAGGACAAGATCGCTGAGGGCGGTCATCCGGACTTTGGACATGTCGGATTTGATGTCGCCGTTCAGGAATGTCTCGAGCCGCGGCTGCACAATCGCTTCGTAGAAGCCGTTGGCAGTCACCGACTGTGCCCCCTCCTGAAGGCCGACGACCTGATCCGCACCCGTACCGCTGATGCGGGTGGGGTAATGCGCCGCAAGGTCCAGCTGCAACTGAATCGTCGAGCTGGGGTCGATATAGGTGAAGAGTTTCAAACCCTGGTCGGTCGAACCGCCAAAGCGCATGTATAGTTTGGAATGATCCGTGACATAGATCTTTCCATCCTGGTTGCCGAACGTACCCTCGAAGACCATCGGCTCATGAACCTGGGCGAACCAGTGGAGCCGTCCGTCCTGCGGCGGCACGGAAGCCAGCTTGATGATGCCAGTGCCAAGATTGTAGCCATTGGCGATCATGGTCATTGTCGCCTTGGAACAGACGATCAGGCTGAAGTCATAGCTGTCAGGATGAGGTACAGGATCGCTCCCGACCGGTGCCGTCGCGCCGGTTGACGTGGCGGTCATGATCTGAAGCACGGGTTGGCCGTCGCGTGAGGCCGCAACGCGAGCCGTGACCTTGGCCGGCGTCAGAACTGTCGCTCCAGCGCCATCCTGGAGCGTGAGGGTTCCGATCTGACCACCCAACGTCTCCGCGGCCAGCCATTTTCCCAGGTTCTGATCCATGGCCAGGCTGGAAATGCCAGCCGTGTTGGAGCCGGACAATGTCAGATTGCCGTCTGCCAGGCTCAGCCCTATCGAAAAATTCCGGCCACCGGTTGCCGCCTCGACGCCCACCGGTAACAACCCGGCCAGCTGCAGCGGATTCTGTCGTGTGATCTCAACCGGAGCCGCCCAGGAAACTTCACCGCTCTCGACGACCGAGCGTGCGTCACGCGAGCTCGACACGAGCTCAGCAGGTGCCTTGCCGGACCGCAGCGTTCCGCTGCCAATTCCAAAGCCGACATGCACTGCCTGTTCGGTCACGCTCAAGCTGACCGCCGGAGGCGGCAGATCCGTCTCCACTTCGACAACATCGTACTGACCGTTCACCGGAACCGGTGCCACCCAAACCAGCGAGTAGTCCGTCGGCGATTTCCCATGCCAATTGCTCCGCACCAAGGATTGCACCGCCGGCTGGGACAGGTTAAGCACCACATCCCAGCCATCGGGCACCGATGGGCTCTCCTCCATCGCGGCTAGAAGCGCCGCCATTCCGGGTAAGGCCTGCTGGCTCATCGCGCTCTCTATCAGCGTGCTGTTTGCTTCACGTTCTTCAACCGATACCCATGACAGCCTGCCAATCGGACATCAGATTCCCGGCGCGGGGATGGGGTACCCCGGCAGAAGCAGCGTGACGTTCTGCGGATTTGTGGTCGTGTCCGGCTGATAGACGACCGCGATCAACGGCGGGTTGACAGTACCCTTCTCGATATCGATCGTGTAGTTGACCTGACCACCGATAGCCGGATTGATCGGGCCGTAGGTAAAGTTGAACTTAGCGGGTATGTTGCTCTGGGTGGCGCTGTTGATCGTCGTCCCGCTTTTAAAACTGACACCGCCGAACGAACCCATCGCACCAGCCGAGGCAGGAACGGTTACCGTATAGGGGGCATTGGGCTTGCGGACCTGTGCCAAGAAGCTGCCGACCACAAGGGCCGCCGCTGGCACCTTGGCCGTGGACATTGCAATCAGTTGATTGGCGGGGAACAGCAGGCTTTCCAGAGCCATGATCGACAGGGCTTTGAAGCTGATCTGGTTCATATTCGCCTGCAATTGGGCCGGCACCGCATCAGACAACGCCGACATCAATGCGATCTTGACGTCATTGTCGTTGCATTCGCAGGCTCCGGTGGGGCTGAGGTCGCTGGACTTGTCGACCGTAACCGTCGGATTGGTGGTCGAGAACTTGACCACTTGATTTGTTCCCTCGTTGAAGACTTGCAGAGGATAGACGCCGGCCATAGTGACATACGCCGTCGCCGATGCCCCCTTCCAATTCGTCCAGTACCAGTATCCCGGAAAATATTGGTTACCCGGCATATACAGGTATTGCCGGTATTCGAAATTCACGTTAGTGCCGCCTGTGGGCGGGTTTGCCGTGCCGTTGGAGTAAGACAGGGCGATCCCGTCCGTCTGCGTCCGCAAAAACGTCAGACCGGAAATATTCCATGCCAGATTGTTCGACTGCTCCGAAATCCGGAACTGTGTTTTGTGCCCGTCAACCTGATAGCTCTCCTTGAAGGGCACCGGTGCATTGACGATCCCTGATTGCATCTTTGCGCTCCAGGCCTCGTAATCCTTGGGCGGAGCAACCGCCACGACCTCGAAGTTCGTGGAGCCTCTGTTGAAACTGTCGACAAAGATATGCTGGAAGGTCAGTTGCGAACTGATCATGAGGGAAATCATGAAGTTGCTCGATCCCGCAATGGGGGCGGCGGGATCGTATGCAACCGGCTCGGTCAGCGCCAGCGATTGCAGGTTCTGGATCTTTCCCGTCGTCGCCATCAGCAACTGCAGCACGTTGTTACCCGCATTGGTGTTCATGGCGTGCAGCACAAACTTGGTCGGCGTAAGCTCCTTGTCGCTGCCCAAATCCTTGGTATTGATCGTTTGAACGTTGAATTTGATTTCGTTCTGCGCGTAATAGTTGGCGATCGCGTCCGAAATCTGTGTCGCATACTTTGAGGGATCCCAATTGGGCGGATCCACATGAATGTTGCGCAGCACGAAGGAGCCGGTCGGAAAATCCAGCGTGACGGTCAGCGTATCGTCCTTATCGCCTTGTCCTTCTGGAGGCACAACAATGCCCTTGATAGTGGACAGCTGGACGTTAGCGAAGACGTAAGGCGATTTGCTGGTGTCGACGACAGCCGGCGCACTCCAGGATACGCCGAGGGTCAGGGTCTGCGTGCCGCTGCCGACGTCGGTGAGCTTAATCGCTGCGGCGCCCGGATCGGCACTGGCGGACAACTTAATGCGGGTCTTGCTTGCCGCGGAGGACCAGCCCACGATGAAGTATTCGTTAGTAAAGGAAGTGGGATTACCCGGGAGCAAGGGAGACGGCAAGGTCCCGGAGCTGCTCAGATAGATGCTACCAAGGCCATTGCCGAGTACAGCCGGCGTAGAGATCACCAGTTCATTCGTCGACAGATCCACCGTAAACGTCAGCGGGCCTGACGGCAGGCTGGCATCCCCCGGGATGAACGTGCTGTCCACGCTCGCGGTGCCGTTGACGTCCACTGACCCGGCCTTGACCGAGCCGCCTTTGATGTACTGCTGCACCGTCGCCTGGTCGGAGCTTGCGATAAATTGCAGGAGCGGGTTCGTCAGATCGATCTCGAGTTCGGTGACCTGGCTGATCCAGAATTGCCTAACCGGCGTAGGCGTCCCGAAATAGGAAGCCTGGATCGTCATCAGACCGTTGTCATTGTTTGGGTTCAGCGTCTTCAAATAGGCCTGGAACTGCTGGTTCAGGAAGGCATTGACGGGCCCCGATAGCATACTGAATGCGGCGTCCCAGCCGTTCAGAACGGCTTGGTTCTGATACATCTGGCCTTCAAGGTAGGCCAGGGTCGGCGATGAATCCGGAATGGCGGCCGCAACCGTCTTTTCGATGTCTGCCTGCGGGCCAGCCAGAAAAGCCATCGGCACAACCTTGCGCGCTGCAAGGGCGCGCATCATGGTCCGGCGCAATGCCGCCACTGGATCATTGTAAATCGCCGTAATGTGGAAATCGAGTTCGATATCGATCAGCAGATCGTTGAACTCGATGTCCTTGTTCGTGCTTTTTGCCGGAAAACCGATGTTCCAGTCTGTGAAGGGCGTTAGATGCGTCACCTTGTCGGCGAAGGTTCCTATGTTGGTGCCAAATTTCGCAGCACCGGTCTTGACGTCGTAGACGTAGGGGCCGAACGCACGGCGGGTCGACGCGAAGGTGCGGGTTTGCCGTTCCAGATCCCGGTCGGTGAAAGGCTGGGCCTGTGTGTCCAGCGCAATTTCATAGTTCCCCGAGGCTGTAGACTTGACGCCAATGATCCGGGGCACGACGCGGTCAATCCGGACCATGACGTAGTTCTGGAAGCCCGGATCGGAAAGATGTACCGAAATTCTTTTGAAGCTGCCGTTGATCATCTCCTTATAAGGGATCGGGCTGACCTTGACCGTAATGGGACCGTCAACCTTTTGCGGCTGTGGGTTGAGATTCTGAATGGCGTTGACGATGCTGGCATCCTGATTGGAAATCACAGCCAGAAGCTGGTTCAGCGAGAAGGAGGTAATCGGGACGGGATCGCCAAAATAGCTGAACTGCAGCGCCCCGTTCTGGTTCTCCAGAACCTTTGCCATCGTGCTCAGCACTTGCTTGAGCTGAAACTGTAACTGCCCGGTCATACCGATCAGATCGATCTTGGCCAGATCTGGCGGCACGCCGGGATTGGACAGGTGTAGAGAGTTGGTCAAGGCAGACATCTTGGCCTGCTGCTGACCGTTTATCGTCTTTAACCGCTGATTGTTGGCGATCTCGACCAACAACTGACTGGCCTGAGCCTGCGCGCTCAACAATGCGGTCCCCACGATCGCCAGGTTCTTGACAGCCGCAATCAGATTAGCCTTGTCCTGCTGCAGCTTGCCGTTCGTGGGCACATTCGCGAGCGCGGCCTCGACATTGTTCGGGATCATCTGCATATCGACCAGGCTCGGCATCTGCATATCACCTGCATCTGACGCAGTCTGGATCGAACTCGCCAATTCATTGATTTTGGAGATGTTCTTGGCGACCTTCTCGATCACGCTGAGCTGGCTGACCACCAGCATGACGGCCTGGAGCTTGTCATAGACATCCTTCAAAGCCTTCAAGGCATCGAGAACGCCTTTTGCCGCGGCGCCGGGAATGCCCGCAAACGCCACTCCGAGGCTAAATAGCCCGGTGACAATACCCGTTACGGCCTTGAAAACCTCATCTTTCTCATAATCGACATAGTCCTTTTCAAATTGCTGGATGACGCCGGGAGGGGAACCGAGATTGCTTATCAGAGCCTGCTGCTCGCTGAGCTGCTGAGTCAGTTGGACGATATTCTGCAGGGTATTCTGCAGCTGAGTATCCAGCTGGTCGATGATGTTCTGATAATACTGATCCATCGAGCTCCGGCCGTCGGCCAGCGCCTGGAAATACTGCACCAGGACACCCCCGATGGCGCGGACGTTGTCGTTGACTGCGGAGATGGAGGTCATCACCTGGAAGCGTGAGACGGTTGTAATCAGCTGGTTCTGATAGCTGGCGATCTGGCCACTCAGGGTGATGGCCTGGGTCACCAGATCGTTTACATATTTGGTATAGCTGTCGTAGGCGACGTAAGGGACGAAGACCGTATTCGCGCCGAAAGTGGCCACCGAATTTGCGAGGTAAAGTGCGCGCACCCTGGCATTGGCCAGCACTTCGTCCGTGGTGTCCGCCGGGATGATCCGCGCCAGCCAGTTCAGATACGCGACCTCCAGGCCTCTTACGATGTCAGCATCCGTGCCTTGCGCCTGCAGCAGCGACTCACCGGCGACGACCGAAAACTCGACGCTCTGGGAAAGGTCCTCCAACACGCTTTCGCTTGGCGGGTCGGTCAACACGACAGCCAAATCGACCGTGTAGCGGTGCGTGACCGGATCGGGCTTCCCGCCTGTTTCCATGAGGAAGCCGTCCAGCGCTGTCTTGCGCTCGGTCGACGCGCCGTTGCTCTGGAAAATGAGCGCGCCATACATGTCCTGGCAAGCTACGGTGAGCTGTTGCAGGCCGTTGCTGCTCATGACCAGAACCGGGGTCTGGTGTGCTTGCGTGGTGTCGATGATTTGCGCCACCAGAGTGATCGAGTCCGACGGCAGTTCGATCGGCGGAGCCCCTATGGCCGATGAGGCTTGCAAAACCTGCGCGAAACAGGAAAAGCTCTGCAGCGGATAGGATTCTCCGATGATTTCGGCTCCCATCAGCTTGACCTGGGCCAGATCCACCCGTTCCTGATAGATGTCGATCACAGGGGTCACGATGCCCGAAGCCCAGGAATCGCTTGTCTGTGGGAAGATCTTTGCCCAATCGTAATTGAGCGGACGACGCAGCGGGATCACCACCTCGTTGCCGTATTTTTGCATCAGTCCGCCGGCAACCAGACGATCCCAAGGCCCCTCAACCAAGGCACTCGGCATCAAGTCCGCCAAGGGCGTCAATTGGCAGGCAAACGGTACCTCCACGGTCAATGCCTTGAAGAGAGAGTAGTTGTTGGAGGCGGCGAAGATGCTCGGCGTGCCGTCCGGGACGTAACCATTGGCCCACTTCCCGTTTGCGACAGCACCGGTAAGGGCCGGGTCACGACTAATCGTGGTCAGTTTGCCATAAGCTTTGACGAACCCTTCCGTGCCGCTGCGAGGTGAAGTATAAATTGCCCAACTGTTGGCAAGAATACCTGACACTGCCAGACTACCGTCGGGCTGGTTCGTCGCTGCAATTTGAAACTGCGTCTGCAAGTATTTGAATTCATCGTCACCATAAACGAACACTTGCACAAGCTTGTCGCCATTGAACACCTTGGTGACAAAATGCGTGCCGAGCTGTCCAACAGCCTCCAGATATTTCTTCGCGTCAGCGAGAGTGAGCTTGCTGTCATACAGCGGCGAGCCGGAGACGGGCTCACTGGCCTTGGGAAGCGCGTCAACGATGGCCGCGGCTTCGGCGGTCAGGATGTCCCGGCGATCTTTCGATGCATCTCCGTCCGTATAGTCCCCGGAAGTCGTCGAGACGCAACGCTCGTAAGTGACCAGCATGTAGTTGCCCGGCCCGCTAAAATCGAGGCCGAGAAACGCGGCTGCTGCGGCGAGCGCCGCCGCACTGTCTGCATCATTCAGAGAGAGCGGACCGGAAGGGACATCGATGTTCTGCGGGACGTTGGAAACTGCCAGGACGTCGTACTTGTAGATATCGGACACCAGAGACTGGGCGGAGTTGTGCAGCGTGATCAACGGCGTGGCGGACCAGTATTGGAAATCGGACTGCGTGGTGACAGGGTTTTGCGGTCTCAGCGGCTGCTTGGGCGGCACGAAGAATGGCGATGCGATTTGGCCGTTCGGGTTCCATACCGGTTGATAGCCAAAAAGAAGATTGGCCGCCGTGCCAACGATTATCGTGTTCACTCGCCCGCTCCCGTCCAAAGTTGATGAGTTCAAAACGCTGAACCTCATCAATCCCTCTCAGGATTTTCCTGAAGACTAGGGCGATGCAACAAGGTTTGTCAATCCGAAGTTGTATTAAGTTTTTGTGTTTGCTGCGATAAGGACGCCAGCGGGGAAGTTGTTGGCGAGCTTGTCGTAACGCGTCGCAACCCCGCGGAGATCCATGAGCCGCGCGAAAGCGCACTCGATCGGCCATGACGACGGGATCATTCTGGAGCGGCGAAACTCTGATAGAGCGCTTGCCGGGCCTGATCGAGCCATTCTCGCCAAAATGGATCCGTAGACTGCGATGCATATCGTGGCGTGATGATGGAAGCCGCGCCAACCGCGCCCTTCAAAGTGCCCAAGCCCGACCTCCTGCTTGAGTTCCAGATAGTCGCGGCCGATACGCCAGCGCAGCTTGGCGAAGTCGACGAGTTCACGGAAGCCGATATCGGATGGCGGCGTCGACGGCCAATACTTGGTCGGCTCGGCTTCGCCTAAAGGCCACTCGATTAACAACCATTCCTCCGCCAGCAATTCCGGCTTGAGCTGGCTGTGTCCGACGCGAGCGCGTAGGCGGGCAAAGCGCGACGATAACCACTCAGCCGAACCCTCCCGCCATCGGATCGGTGCAATAGTCGCGCAGCGGGCCAACCCGGTCCGCGTACCCGAGCACGCTCGAAAGGTCCTCCACATGCCCCGCAAATCGTGTCTCAATGTTCCTTCCACTACCCATGTCAGCACCTCCGCGCCAAACTTGAATCTTCTCAATTAATTGATTCTCGGCGTCACTGCCTGCGTCCTTCGACTCAGTAGGATAAGTGGGTTTCCCGCGCCGGTCGAAGTCGTACTCGTAGACCACGCAGGGTGCGATCGCCTGGTGCTGCTGGCCAAGATAGAAGAGCAGCGCGTTCGGTGCCGCCGCAAAAACGTGCGCGACGACGTCGATCTCGTTTCCCTTCAGCGAGCGCAGATGATTGGCCACGGATTCGGCGAGCGCCGCCGCGTGGTCTCCGCCCAGCACGCTGCGCTGGCTCGGACCTAACGCGAATTCGATCAACCGCCCGACATTCGGCAGGGATGCGAAGCAGTAGGCGCGCAGCGGCTTCCGCGGACTGCGCGACGCTAATGGCGACGGCGAGTTCCGGTCCGTCGCCAAGCTTGTGCTCCGCGATCTGGAAGGCAGGCGCCCCGCTTTCCGACCCGTCGTCGGCGCGCCACAGACGAGAGCCCACCCTGCCTTTCTGCACCAGCTCGACCGCCACGCCGGATTTCACGTCCAGCACCGCGCCGGAGATGAAGGCGACTGAAGCATGAGCGTCGAGGATCAGGCGCAGCTTCGGGCTCTGCACGACCTTCGCGCGCAGGAAGCTGTCGACCTGGGGACGGATGTCGCGCTGCCAATCGAGGTCGTCACGGAGACATCGCTGCCGGAACGAGTCGGTTAGCACCAGCGTATTCTCCGGCAACGCACCCACGATGTCCGACGCAGGGCCGAGGAACGAGCGGACGCTATTCGAACGATCTGCGAGTTCGAGTGATCCAGGTAGTTGAGGGCGGTGCGGCTGCGCGGGCCGCCGCCCGCCAATTTGTTATTGGAGATTCGACGGCGATCCGCTGGGCCAAACGCTGGCGGGAGACCGGAAGCTTTGAAGCCAAAAGCAACAAAGGCCAGAGCCGGTCTCCGCTGAGAAAACACGAGGAGTGGCTACTTGGATTGGTGAAGCAGGAACCCGACCTGACTCTGGAGGAAATCCAGCGCCGTCTACTGGCGGAGCGTCAGCATAAGGCCGGGCTTGGTTTGGTCTGGCGGTTCTTCGACCGCCACGGCATCAGCTTCAAAAAAAGCATTCGCGCGGCGGAGCAGGATCGGCCTGACGTCGCCGCGGCGCGGACGGCATGGGCCGAAAATCGACCCAAGCTCGATCCCGAACGCCTGGTCTTCATTGACGAAACCGGCACCTCAACCAACATGGCACGACTGCGCGGTCGGGCACCGCGCGGCGAACGGTTGATCAGTAAAGTCCCGCATGCCCACTGGAAAACCACGACCTTTGTCGCGGGGCTGCGCACAAACGCGCTCACCGCCCCGTGCGTCATCGACGGCCCAATGAACGGCGATGCTTTCCTCGCCTACGTCGAGCAGATCCTGGTGCCGACCCTCAAACCAGGCGACATTGTGGTGATGAACAATCTCAGCTCCCACAAGCTGCCCGCGATACGCGAGGCGATCGAGGTCGCCGGCGCAAGGCTGCTCTATCTGCCGCCCTATTCGCCGGACTTCAACCCGATCGAACAGCTCTTTGCCAAACTCAAAGCCGCACTACGAAAAGCCGCAGAGCGATCCGTCGAAAGCCTCTGGAACAGAATTGCCATTCTGCTCGACATCTTTCCCCCAGACGAATGCGCCAACTACTTCCGCAATTCCGGGTATGCTTCGCTCTAAGTGGAAAATGCTCTAATCACCGCAGGATGAAGACGGATGAATTGGGTCGGAGCGGCCTTGTCTCTAATACCGACGGCATGACCGGCTGCTCCTGGCGCGAAGCGGACATTCGCGGCAACAAAACGTGCTCCGAGGATTGACGGGAGGCAAGCCAAGTGGCCGCCCTCAGCAACCGACTCCGAAGTTCCAGGTCAGCACTGTCGCCGCTCAGGCAGCCGCTGCTTCAGACGCCTTGAAGCTGATGGGCAATCGTTTCAGGCCTCCCAAAAACGACGTCTCGATCCAGGCAGGCTCCCCGGTCAGCGCGATCGAGTCGACTCGCGTCAGCAGCTCGCGGAAGAAGATCACCATCTCGATCTTGGCGAGGTACATGCCGATGCAGGCGTGGATACCGAAGCCGAAGCCGACATGGCGGTTTGGATTGCGATCGGCAATGAAGGAGAATGGACGATCGAACGCTTCGTCATCCCGGTTTGCCGACGGATACACCATCATGAGATGATCTCCTGGCCGGATTGTCTTGCCACGAAGCGTGTAGGTTTCGGTCGACGTCCTGAAGAAATGCTTGACCGGCGAGACCCAGCGGACCATCTCGTCGACCGCTGCCGGAATCAAATCCGGGTTCGTCCTCAGCTTCTGCATTTCGTCCGGGTTCTGAATCAACGCCAGCAAGCCTCCCGCCAGGGTGGCGCCTGTCTCTTATACACATCTGACGCTGCCGACGATTCGCGCCTAGTGTAGATCTCGGTGGTCGCCGTATCATTAAAAAACGGGGGGGGGGGGGGGGGGGGGGGGGGGGGGGGGGGGGGGGGGGGGGGGGGGGGGGGGGGGGGGGGGGGGGGGGGGGGGGGGGGGGGGGGGGGGGGGGGGGGGGGGGGGGGGGGGGGCCCCCCCCCCCCCCCCCCCCCCCGACAAAGTAGGACGATGCCTCAAATTCGCCGATCAGGCTGCCGTCGACCTCGGCCGTCGCAATCAGCGTCGCCACGTCATTGGTAGGACGACTGCGCCGCTCCCTTGCGATTCCGCGGAAGAAATCCATGTAGGCCATGGTCGCGCCGATCAGATCGCTGCCGCGCTGCATCTCTGTGTCGCCACCTCCGAAATAGGCCCTTGTGATGTCAAGAAGGTGCTGGCCGTGCTCGTCCGGGATGCCGAGGATCAGCATGATGACCTTCAGCGGGAACCGCACCACGACATCGTTGTAGAAGTCGCACGCGCCGCCATATGCGAGCATGCGGTCGATGCTTTCACGGGCGAGCCTGCCGATGCTCTCCTCGAGCAAGTGAACCTGCTTTGGTTGAAACCATGCGTGGGTGAGCTTCTTGTATTTGGCGTGGTCGGGGTTATCCATTTGATTGATGGCGCGGACCAGCATCGGCCGTCCGCCCATGGCTTCCTTGACCTTCGATTCGAATTCGATCGAGAGGAGCTTGGTGCGTGGCGCGTTGATGAACTTGTCGTTTTGCTTCTCGACCTCCATCACATCCCTGTGCTTCGAAACCGTCCAGAACGGCCGATAACCGTTCGGCTCGGTCCAATGCACCGGATCTTCGCTGCGCAGCATGGAAAACAGCGCATGCTGTTGCTCGAGGTTGCCGTAGGTCTTGTGGCTGGCGATTGCTTCGTCGACGCGGGAATCCTGCATCACGTCTCTCCCCAGAGGTTATTGATGATTAGTCCATCAGCAGAACGGGCTTGATCACCGCGCCGGTCTCCATCTCCTCGATCAGGAGTGTTCCACACCCTCATTCGGCCGATATTGGATCGCCGGACAGCGTCCAGCTGGTGCCGTCGAAGGTGGCGATTCGCAGCGTCCTGAACGGGGTGTAGTCGTCGGGCTTCGTGCTGATTGTGATACCGGGCAGCATCAACGGCATTCTTTCGCCATCGAGTGACGTCGCCTGGTGGATCAGGTTCTCCCTCGTAAGCTGGTCGCCGCATTTTTTCAGGGCCAGCGTGACAGCATGAACATTCATGTAGGCCACCAACACGGAATAGTCGTCCGGGTTGGCGGCAGGTGCATAGGTTTTCAGAAAATCCTTGTATGCCTTTACCTCCTCGTCATTGGCCCAGGCTGGATCGCCCGGCTGCTTGAGGAACTGCGTCGTCACCAACCCTTTGGACGCTTCGAGGCCCGCCGGTTTCAAGACGGTCTCGACCGATGCAGAGGAAGCACCAATGATGTGGAGCGGACTCCAATCGAGTTCGTGAACCTTGCGGATCGATTGCGCGGCGGCCTTGGCCGCGGATTGTTCGATCAGCGTGTCGATACCTGCCGCCTTGAGCTGAACGATCTGCGTATCGATCGTCGGATCGGCGAGCTCGTAGGAGGCTTCAGCTATGATCTGCGAGGCCCTGGCGCCGAGGCCGGCGCGCAAACCCTTGACGTAATCCTTCCCGAAGTCGTCATTCTGATAGAACACGCCGATCTTGGCATCCGGACGGACCCTCAGAATATACTTGGCGACTATTCTGCCTTCTGTTTCGAAATCAGGATAAAGCGGCACCGTCCAGGGGAACGTCTTCGGGGCATTGAAGCGACGTCCTCCAGCGGTGATAAACAACTGCGGCACCTGGTTGGAATTCAGATATTTCTGGATAGCGACGTTCGGTGCCGTACCGATCGTGCCGATCTCCGCCAGTACGCCGACGTCTTCAACGAGCCTGCGTGATTGCTCGACGGCCTTGGGGGCGGCATAGGCGTTGTCGAGTTGAGTGAAATTGATCTTCCGGCCGTTCACGCCGCCTTGCGCGTTGAGCATTTCGAAATAACCGACAACGGCGCGTCCGGCGCCGGCCCCAAAAGCGGAGGCGGGGCCGCTGAGCGGTGTCGATTGGCCGAGCTTGATCTCGGTATCGCTGACGCCGGGGCCGTACGCCTTCTGCGCCTGGGCGGAGGATACGGCGAGGAGCATGGCGACGGCCAGTGCTCCCCAGATGCGGATTGCGGCTCGCGTCAAGGTCGTTTCCTTCATTGTTTCGTTGCAGAGATTCTTTTCACTTCAGGAGTTCGCGGGCAATTACCACCCGCTGGATCTGGTTGGTGCCCTCGAAGATCTGGGTCAGTTTAGCGTCGCGCATCATGCGCTCGACGGGGTAATCCATGGTGTAGCCATAGCCCCCGAAGATCTGAACGGCGTCGGTGGTGACCTTCATGGCCATGTCACTGCCAAAGCACTTGGCCATGCTGGCGAGCACATTGAGGCGCTTCCAGTCGCCGGCGTCGCCGGCGCGTGCGCATTCGTAGACGAGGCCGCGGGCTGCCTCGATCTGGATGGCCATGTCGGCCAGCATGAACTGGATACCCTGAAATTCAGAAATGGCCTTCTTGAACTGCTTGCGTTCCTTGGCGTAGGCGATGCAGACGTCAAGCGCGCCCTGCGCCAGCCCGACCGATTGAGCCCCGATAGTCGGCCTGTTGAGGTCGAGCGCCCGCATCGACGCGCGAAAACCCTTGCCTTCCTCTCCGACAAGGTTTTCCAAGGGGACCCGGACATTATCAAAGAAGATCGGTGTATTGGGCGCGCCACGAAAACCCATCTTGCGTTCGTGGCGTCCGAAGGTAATGCCTGCCATCTTCTGCGGTTCGACAATGAAGGCGCTAATTCCGTCCGCCCCGGGGCCGTCCCCAGTCCGCGCCATAACCACGATGTAGTCGGCTGCGACGCCGTAGCTGCACCATTGTTTGCGGCCGTTGAGGATGTAGCAATCGCCGTCTTTTTTTGCGCGCGTGTTGATCGCAGTGACGTCGGAGCCGGCCTGCGGTTCGGAAATCGCGATTGCGGTGACGATGCCTCCGCCGGCAATGATGGGCAGATATTTCTGCCGCTGCTCCTCCGAGCCGAAATGCAGCAGCGGCATGATGAACATCGAATTGAGGCCGGCGATCGAAGCGCAGGCGGGCGAGACCTTTGATATTTCCTCACGGGCGATGCAGACCATGGTCAAGTTGCCGTTCGGGCCGCCATATTTCTCCGGCACCCAAAGTTGCATGAGGCCCATTTCGCCGAACAATTTGACGAGCTCCAGCGGAAAGCGATCGGTCTCGTCGATTTCGGCGGCAATTGGCGCAACGTGCCTGGCGACCATCTTCCTGACGCTGTCGCGGAAAGCGGTCTCTTCGGTGAAGCTCATGAAAAGACCTCGGTCTTTTGGCGAGAAGCGAAAAAAGTGCTTCCATTGAATGGGTGAACCATTTAATAATCACCGCCATGATGACAAAGTCAAGCCCCCGCAAAGCCGCTTCCCCCCGATTGCCCGTCCTCGGCCGGCGCGACCGATCCACCGATCCCCGCGCGGCCGCATCGGCAAGCCCAGTGCAATTCCGGCCGATTCACACCCGGCGCGCGTTCGAGGAAATCTGTGAAAGGATCCGCGAGCAACTGGCGCTTGGCGTTCTCAAGCCGGGCGACAAGTTGCCTCCGGAGCGCGATCTCGCTCAGCAGCTCGGCGTCAGTCGCAACGTGCTGCGGGAGGCGCTGCGCACCCTGGAAATGGCCGGCGTGCTGCGATTGCAGAAGGGCGTCAAGGGAGGAGCCTTCGTTCAGGAAGGCGACACCAGCCGGATGAACGACGTCATGCGGGACATGCTGAGCCTGGGCACGATATCGGTGCGGGAATTGTCGGAAGCCCGAATCCAAGTCATCGATCTGGTCGTTCGATTGGCCTGCGCCAATGCGCGGCAGGCGGATTTTGAGGCGCTGGAAGCAAATATAGAGCGCACCGAGCTCGCGACGAGCGAAGGCCGGCTGCTCGATCGGGTCGAGTGCTCACGAGAGTTTTATAAACTGCTGGCAATGGCGACTCGGAACAAGGTGATCGCCATGATCGTGGATTCGGTCACCGAGATTCACATGCGCTTTGTCTATGCAAAGGTTGCGTCGAGCGGCGCGGCGACACCGCGGCTTGCCGATAAGCGTCGCCAGTTCCTGTCAGCGCTTCGCTCGCGCGATGTTTTGGCTGCCGCCCGACTGATGCGGATCCATCTGGAATCCGTTCAGCGGATGCTGGAGCAGGATCCGGGCTCCATGTCGCTTCACGTCGCGTTGGCGGAAATTCAGCCGGGAATGCGCCGCTGAGTGAGCGGAAACCGGCCCGCAAGGCCACCGTCCAATCGAACGAATACAGGGAGAAAACATGTTTAGCTATGCCAGGTATGAATGCCTGAAGGTTGAGGTTTCGGACAAGGTGGCGACCGTCACGCTCAACCGGCCCGAAGCGCGGAACGCCATCAACCAGAAGCTGATCCGTGAGCTGCGAACGATCTGGGACGATCTGGCAGACGATCATGCCGTCAGTGCGGTGGTGTTGACCGGCGCCGGCGACTATTTCAGCGTCGGGGGCGATGTAAAGGCGATGTCGGAGCGGCCCGGTGGCGATGTTCTCGAGGAAGGCGAGGTGCATGATCCCATGATCAGTCGCCGCGGCGTGACCCGGCAGCTCGAACTGGACAAGCCGATCATTGCCGCCATCAACGGCGACGCCATCGGCCTTGCCGCGACCCATGCGCTGCTGAGCGACATTACCATCATGGCCGACGATGCCCGCATCGGCGATACCCATGTCTCGCGCGTCGGCCTGGTTGCCGGCGACGGCGGCACGGTGATCTGGCCGCTGCTGATCGGCATCAACAAGGCCAAGGAGTTTCTCATTCGCGGCACGCTGCTGAAGGGCCCCGAAGCCGAGCGGATCGGGCTGGTCAATCACGTCGTGCCCCGTTCCGAAGTGCTGGCGAAAGCGCGCGAGATTGCCCTGGATCTGGCCCACGGCCCCACCTGGGCCATCCGCTGGACAAAGCTGTCGATCAACCAGATCGTCAAGGAGCGGGTGAACATGCTGCTGGAAGCGTCGATGGCGCTCGAGCAAGTCACCTTCGAAACCGCCGATCACAAGGAAGCGACCGTGTCGTTCAAGGAAAAGCGCAAGCCGAAATTCGGCCAGAAATAGCTCGTCGCATGGATCAGAATCAGCTTCCGAGCCAGGAAGTCAGGGAGATGCTCCGGGATTCCCTGCGTGGGTTTCTCGAGGAGCATTGGAACGCCGAGGCGGCGGCGAAGCAATCGTCTTCGCCGGACTCTGTTTCAGCGATCTGGAGCAGGCTTGTCGGGCAGGGTATCGCCTCACTCGGTTGCGATTTCAGCGAAGGGGGGCTTCGCGAGATCCTGGTGGTCGTAGCAGAACTTGGCCGCGCGGCGTGTCCTGCGCCGATGTGGTCGGCTGCGCTGGCCAATTTGTCGCTGGCCGGCTGTCAGGCGGAAGCGGCGGTCGCTCTGCTCAAAGAACTGCATGACGGGACGGCGTGCGTAGCGTTCTCGTTCGGCGCGCGCGACCCCGATACCAATGCCGGAACCATTCAGCTTGTCGACGGCCGCGCCAGCGGGCTGCTGCGCTTTGTCGAGGTTGCGGCGAGTTGCACACACCTCGTCGTGCCTGTCGAGGAATCCGGTGTCGCCATCGTTGGCTTGGACGGACCCGGCGTCGAGCTGGAGGCAACGCGCGCGATGGGCGCCTCGGGGCTTTACGAGATCCGCCTAAAACAGGCGCCAGCGAGTCGCATCGACCTGGCGTCCGCGGTTCTCGACGACCGGCTGCTTGAAGCCAAGCTGGTGCTCGCCGGGCGCGCGTACGGCGCTGCCCGAGCGGCGTTTGACCTCGCGGTCGATTATGCCAAGGAGCGAAAGCAGTTCGGGCAGTCGATCGGCAAGTTCCAGGCGATCCAGCACAAGCTTGCGAACGGCCTGATCGCCCTGGAAGGTGTGCGGCTGACGCTCGATCATGCCGCGCATCTGCACGATTGCGAAGATAGGGATTGGCGCTATTTCGCCAATGCCGCTGTCGCCTTCGGGTGCGATGCGTTGCGGCGGGTCTCGCTTGAAACGCAGCATACGTTGGGCGCCATCGGCTATGCCGAGGAACATCAGGCGCCCCGCCATTTCAAGCGCGTGCATCTTGATACGGTTGCGCTCGGCGGCGCGACGGAGGCGCGGCGGCGCCTGGGCTTGTTTCTATTCGACCAGGGCGGCACCGGCCTGCCGCAATACAATCTTGGGCCCGCGGCAAACGCGTTCCGCGCGCAGGCTCAGGAATGGCTCGGGCAAAATTGGTCCGGCGAGCGCAAGGCGGATTTCGACACCAGGCCGTTCTCCAAGCGCGAGTTCGATGCGCCATTTGCGCGCGATATCGGCAAGACCGGCTGGATCGGATTGGGTTGGCCGAAGGAATTTGGCGGCCAGGCGCGCACGCCGCTCGAGCAGATCGCCTTCATGGAAACCATGGAGCGGGGCGAGGCGCCGCGAATTGGTGCGGCCATTCAGGCCAACGCGCTGATGATGTTCGGCAGTCCTGCTCAGCAACAGAAATATCTGCCGGAGATCCTGAATGGCGAAGCTATGCACGGGATGGGATACAGCGAGCCCGAAGCGGGTTCGGATCTGGCCGCCTTGCGCACCCGCGCGGTGCGGGACGGCGATTCCTGGGTAATCAACGGACAGAAAATATGGACCACGACCTGGTGGGGAAAATACATGTTCCTCGCGGCGCGGACCGATCCCGAGGCAAAACCGGCGCATGCGGGCATCAGTATGTTCATCGTCCCGATGAACGCGGCGGGCATCACCATCCGGCCGGCGACCACCATGTATGACGGCACCTTTGCCAATATCTTCTACGACAATGTCCGGATTCCCCTGGAAAACCTCGTCGGCGAAGTCAACGGCGGATGGAAGGTGCTGACGGGCGCGCTGGCCTATGAGCGGGGCCTCGTCGGCGGCGGCATTGTGCTCAAGGTCGCCCATGCCTTCGAGCAGTTGCGCAAACATGCGCTGGCGCAGGGGAGCGGCGCGCGACCGCTTGGTGATGATCCGATCGTCCGTGATAGAATGGCAACGCTCGCTTCTGAAATCGAAGTCGGTCGTCAATTGATGGTGCATTGCGCGGAACTCGCAGCCGACGGGATTACGCCGCCTGAATATGGCGCTATCAGCAAGGTGTTCTCCGGCGAACTAATGGAGCGCTTTGGCGAAGCCGCGCTCGATATTCTCGGCATGCGCGCCACACTTTCCGAGCAGATGCCGGGCGCACTCGACAATGGCCGATTTGAGCAAAACCTCCGCCATTCCCTGATGTGGGTCATCAGCATCGGGACCAACGAAATTCAGCGCAGTCTGATCGCGCAACGGGGCCTTGGGCTGCCACGATAGGAGTTGAACGATGCAAGAGGGGACCAAGACGATGCCGCTCGAAGGCATTCGCGTGCTCGATTTCTCGATCATGCTGGCCGGGCCCTATTGTGCCCGGCTGCTCGCCGACGTCGGCGCGGACGTGATCAAGATCGAGCCACCCGAGGGCGACGACATGCGTTTGCGCACGCCGCTGCGTGATGGCAACAGCGCCTATTTCGGCCAACTCAATGCGGGAAAGCGCAGCCTGGCGCTCGACCTGAAAAGTGCCGAGGCGATCAAGCTGGTGCATCAGCTGATCTCGGAAACCGACATACTGGTCGAGAATTTCCGCCCGGGTGTAATGGATCGACTCGGCCTCGGCTATGAGGCGTTGCGAAAGATCAATCCGCGTCTGATCTATTGTTCAATCTCCGGCTATGGCCAAACCGGCCCTGCCGCGGAGCGGGCCGCCTATGCCATGATTGTTCATGCCGAGAGTGGCTTCGATCGCTCGCTGATGCGATACGCGGGCGACAGGGATCGGCCGGCGACCGGCGCTATCTTCGTCGCGGACATACTCGGAGGAATCTTCGGCTTCTCCGCGATCCAGACTGCGCTGGTGCAGCGCGGGCGGACCGGCGAAGGCCAGCGGATCGACGTGGCGTTAATGGATTGCATGCTGAACTTGCTGGTATACGAGTTGCAGGAGGCTCAGTTTCCGGTCCACGCATCGCGTCCGACTTATGGTCCGGTACGGACCCTGGATGGCGACATCCTGATCGCGCCGATTACGGCTCGAAACTTCGCCGCCTTGTGTGAGCTGACCGGGCAGGCTGAGCTTGTCGAAGACATCAGGTTCAATACCGTGCCCGGCCGCGGCGCGAACTGGACCGCGATGATGCGGGTCATCGAGAAGTGGACTGAGCGCCACACCGTACATGAATGCATAGCCGCGCTCGATAAGGCCGGAGTTCCGTCCGCCGTATATCGCGATCCCGGCGCGGCGCTGACCGACCCGCATCTGCTGCAGCGCGGCGCATTTGCGACGATTGCGGATGGAGCGGGTGAATTTGTCGGAGTCAATGCGCCCTGGAAGATGTCAGGCGCAGACACTGCCATGAAGCGTGAAATACCCCGCGTCGGCGCGCACCGCGATGAGGTGCTTCTTCGGGACCTCGGTCTGTCCGCCGAGGCGATCGTCGGCCTTGCGGAGGCGGGCGCATTCGGGAAGGTGCGCGTCTGAATCTATCCCGGTTGCGCCGATGACGCAGGGCATCAATCTTCCGATGGCTCAGGCAAATCCGAAGGGGAAGCCTTGGCGATCGCCAGCAGGCATTTGAGGAAATGCGCCCGATCTTCCTTGCGTAACGGCGCCAGCATGACGTTTTGCAACTCGGCAGTAGCGGGAATGACTGCCAAAAGCGCAGCCTCTCCCTTGGCCGCGATCTGAACCTGGATAGACCTGCGGTCTTCGGTATTTTTCTTTTTTGAAATCAGTTTCCGTGCCGCCATACGCTTGAGCATTTCGCTCAGCGTGTTGCGGTCGCAACTGATGCGTTCGGCGAGAACCGACGGCGTGAGGGGGCCCTGCTGATATAAGGCGATCAGTACGCCGAACTGCCGGGGGGTGATTTCGCTCTGCCGCGTCAGATTCTGGTAGAGTACGTCGTAACGGGCTTCGAGCAACCGAAGCAGAAATCCGATGCCGCCTTCGAGCTGCCAGTTGTGCGCGATATCCGCAGCCGAACCGGATTTCATCTCCTTGTCGGCTGACATGCCTTTCGACCCGACCTTCGATCTATCTGAGGTGGTTACCATGCCAACAGCCGTTAGCAGCTTGGCCGTCACCCCTCAACCCCGGGTGAGATACGAGCGATTAGAGCCGCGCTAAAATTCGTAGATCCGAGCGCGTTTCGAGCTTGCGTGGCTCGGATCATTGATGTAATACGTATACGTATGAAATGTGAGGCGGGCCACATCCTGCCTGCCGGGAGGATTGCGTGAACCTGCGCGAGCTTTTGTCGGTTCCTTATCTGCTGGAAGCCGAGGCGGTAGAAACGGACGCCGGTAAATGGAGGCTGCGGCTCGACTATCCCGAACTGCCCGGCTGCAGCGCAGAAGGCCTTGTCGTCGAGGACGTACTGAAGGAACTCGAGCAACGACGTGTCGAAATGATCGTTGACCTCGTGGAGGCAGGCAAGCAGCCGCCGATTCCCCGAAAACCGCTCACCAACTCAGATCCGCTTTGGGCCGTTCGCGACCCCGGATTGTCGGCCCGCATCGCCGCGCTCCTGCGCAACGCGAAACAGACGCCCTGAATGCACCGCTAGACCTGACGGAGGAAAGTCATGCTTTCGCGCGAAGACAATGAAAGATTGGTCAGGGTCGGCAAAGGGACGCCCCTTGGAGACCTGTTCCGGCTTTACTGGATTCCCTTTTTGCCTTCCGCCGATCTCGTCAAGGACGGGCAGCCGAAACGTGTCCGGCTGCTGGGGGAGGATCTGGTTGCATTCAGGGATACCGAAGGCCGGGTCGGTCTCGTTGACCAGGCGTGCCCGCACCGCGGCGCGCCGCTGATCTTTGGGCGAAACGAGGATTGCGGGTTGCGCTGCGTCTACCACGGCTGGAAATTCGATGTGACCGGCGCGGTGACCGACATGCCGGCTGAGCCGGCGCGCAGCCGCCTCAAGGAGCGCGCCAGGATCAAGGCCTATCCCTGTCAGGAGCGAAACGGAATGCTTTGGACCTACATGGGCCCGGAGGCCGCCAATCCTCCGCCATTGCCGAACCTGGAATGGAATCTGGTCCCGCAGGATCAGGTGCACATCTCGGTGCGGGTTCAGGAATGCAACTGGTTGCAGGCCCTTGAAGGCGAAATCGATTCCGCTCATGCGCCATTGCTGCATGGAAGACTGGACGCGCAGGGCACAACCAGTGCGTGGATTCAGAAGCGGGACCTGCGTCCGACCTTTGAATGCATCAAGCAGGATTTTGGCATGAGCATTGCGGCCCGGCGTAACTACGATGCCAACACCCTGTATTGGCGGGTCAACCAGTTCCTGCTCCCCTTTTATACGTTGGTTCCGCCGTTATCTCCCTTCCCCGATCTGAGTGGCCATGCCTGGGTGCCGATCGACGACGAGAACACGCTTTGCATCATGTTCTCGTATCACCCGTCGCAACCATTGGCGCCGAAGACGCGCAAGATCTTTGAAGAGGGGCACAATGGTCGCGAGAGCGGGCACGCCAGTCGCCATTCGCTCGTTCAAAAGCCCGTAACCGTGCCGTACGCGAACTACTGGACGAAATACAACCCGCAAAACGGTTTCCAGTTCGACTACGGCGCGCAGCAGACAACCTGGTTCTCGGGGTTGCCGGGGCTGTGGGTGCAGGATGGCGCATGCCAAAGTGGTGTTTCGCCGATCTTTGATCGCACCAAGGAGACCTTGTGTTCCAGCGACACCGGCATAGCGATGACCAGGCGGATGCTGCTCGAGTTGCTCGGAGCCTATCGTGACCATGGCACCAAGCCGAAAGGCGTGACCGAGCCCGACGTCTTCATGGTGCGCGCCGTGTCCCTGCGATTGCCACCGGAGGATTCCTGGGTCGACGTCGGCGCCGAGTTCATGCGCCCGCAGCTCGGCGCCGATTTCGGGTACGACGTGTGAGTTCATCAGGCCGCCAACCGAGCAATCCTCGCGTCAACCGAACTTTTGAAGCCAAGAAGCGTCGCTTCGATAGCTATATAGGTATAGGACGACCTTCATGCCGGATAGCGTAGTGCCGGTTCGAGTCAAGCGGATCAGCCTTGAGGCTGAGAACATCAATTCATACGAGTTGATAAGTCCGAACGGTGGCGATCTTGCGCCGTTCACGGCCGGGTCTCACATCGACCTCCATTTGCCGAATGGGATGATCCGCAGCTACTCGCTGGTCAACGAGCAGAACGAACGGAACCGATACATTATCGCGGTCAACAACGACGCGGCCAGCCGAGGCGGCTCAAAACTGATTCACGAAACCATGCGGGTTGGAGATGTGATCACGATCTCGCATCCCCGCAACAATTTTGCTCTGCAGGAAGATGCCGACCATTCGATCCTGATCGCGGGCGGTATCGGTATCACCCCGTTATTGTCGATGATCCGTCGCCTTGAAGCGCTCGGTCGTTCCTGGGAGCTGTTCTACACGGCGAGGACCCGCCTCACCGCGGCGTTCCTCGATGATCTGGAAAACCTTCGACCCGACGTTCATCCGAACCTGCACCTGAACTTCGACGGGGAACCGCCGGCTCAAATGCTCGACCTTTCCGCGATCGTCAAAGCCGCACGTCCGGATGCACATCTTTATTGCTGCGGCCCCGTGCCGATGCTCGAGGCATTCGAAGCGGCCACCGCCGATCGGCCCCCCGGCCACGTCCATGTCGAGTACTTCAAGGCCAGGGAAAAGCCGGTGACGGAGGGGGGCTTCGAGGTGAAGCTGGCGAGGAGCGAACGCGCGATCGCTGTTCGGGCGGGGCAGACGATCCTGGACGCGCTGCTGGAAGCCGGAATTTCGGTGAACTACGCCTGTGCCGAGGGCGTTTGCGGCACCTGCGAGACGCGGGTCGTCGAAGGCGTGCCGGACCATCGGGATCTGTTTCTCAGCAAGGAGGAGCAAGAGGCCAACAAGACCATCATGATCTGCTGCTCCGGCTCAAAGTCACCCAGGCTCATCCTGGATATCTGAACGGACCAATCAACGATTTCGGGGAGGAAACTTGAAAAACCCATCACAGCTGCTGACCATAACGCTGATTGCAATAGGTCTGTCGTCGCCTGTCTTTGCGGAGACGCGATCGATCAAGATCGGTGTGCTCAATGATGCTTCCGGCCCGTACTCCGACAATGGCGGCGAGGGATCGGTCACAGCCGCAAAAATGGCTGCCGAAGACTTCACGAAGCAGCACCCCGACTTTGCCGTGGAGATCATCGCTGCCGATCATCAGAACAAGGCGGACGTCGGGGCCGCCATCGCGCGACGATGGATCGATCAGGATCACGTCGATGCGGTCGCCGACGTGCCGAACTCGGCCGTCGGCCTGGCGGTCAACGAGGTCGTTCGCGGGACCAAGGCGGCGTTGATCGCCTCAAGCGCGGCGTCGTCCGTTCTGACCGGGAAGTACTGCTCCCCCAACACGATCCAATGGACTTTCGACACCTGGGCCGCGTCTCACACGATCGGCAACTATCTCGTAAGCCACGGCGGCAAGAAATGGTACTTTATCGCAACCGATAATGCGCTTGGTAAATCCATGGTTCGCGACGGAACCTCAGTGATCAAGGCCAGCGGCGGATCCGTCGTCGGATCGCTCAATGTTCCCATCAACAGCCCCGACTATGCATCCTTCATATTGCAGGCGGACAGTGCCGGAGCCGATGTGATTGCGTTCGCGACCGCCGGTGGCGACACCGTCAACCTGATCAAGCAAACGTCAGAGTTCGGTCTCAAACAGAACGGTCGTACGTTTGCAGCGCTGCTGACCACGACCAATGACGTGGAATCGAGCGGCCTCGCGGTCGCGCAGGACCTCATCATCACGCAACCGTTCTACTGGAACTTGAACGATGCGAGCCGCGCCTGGTCGGCGAGGTTCATCGCGCGGCAACATGATCAGTCACCCACCGCGTTTCACGCCGGCGTATATTCTTCCGTGCGCGCCTATCTGAATGCGGCCCTCGCTGCAGGAACAAACGACGCGCCGGCGGTGATCCGTAAATTGAAGGAAACGCCTCTTGACGACGACCTGTTCGGGCCGGTGGTTGTGCGTCCGGACGGACGCGCCATTCACAACATGTACATTCTGAAGGTGAAAGCGCCTTCCGCTTCGCATGGCAAATGGGATCTGCTGGAGCAGGTAGGTGTCCTGACCGGGCCGGAAGCGTTCCGTCCGCTCAATGAAGGCGGATGCTCCATGGTCGAGTCGTCAAAAAACAATTGATTCAAAAATTCCGCGAAAAAGGACGAGGATATAGAAATGCTGGATAACCTTGAAGCGGATTTTCCTGAACACGAGCCTCGTCCCGCCGACGCGCCGAAGGCGCTGGAGGGGATCCGGGTGGTCGACTTCTCGCATTTTATCGCCGGACCGTTTGCCACCATGATATTGGCCGATATGGGCGCCGACGTGATCAAGATCGAAGCGCCCGGCCGGGGCGACGATCTCCGCCGCTACCCGCCCATGCATCCCGACCTCAAGCACGGTGCGCCGTTTCTCTGGAATAATCGCAACAAGCGCAGCGTCGGCATCGATCTAAAGTCGCTGGAGGGACTACGAATCGTGCGTGAATTGGTCGCCACGGCGGATGTGGTGGTCGAGAATTTCTCTACCGGAGTTACGCAACGGCTGGGGATCGACTACGACAGTTGCCGCAAGCTCAGGCCGGAGATCATCTACTGCTCGGTGTCGGCCTATGGGCGCGAGGGCGCGTTCGCGGACCGGCTGGGATTTGATCCGATCGCGCAGGTGGAGAGCGGTTTCGTTTCCATGAACGGCTATGCCGATCGCGAAGGCGTGCGCGCACTGTCTCCAGTGATGGATATCAGCACGGCGATGATGGCCTGTAACGCGATACTCGGCGCGCTGGTCGCACGCGAACGCAGCGGCCGAGGTCAAGCGATCGAGGTTTCGCTGTTCGATAATGCCGTGCTGATGACCGGCTATGCGACGCTGCAACACCTTTTCAGCGGCGTCGATACCCAGCGGCATGGCAACACCAGTCCGGACACCTGTCCGTCGGGCGTGTTCCAGGCGCAGGACGGATCATTTTACATCAACTGCGGTAACGACAAGATTTATCAGCGCCTGATGTCGCAGGTGATTGACCGCGCCGACCTGGCGTCGGCTGAAATATATGCAACGGGATCCGATCGAATTCGCCGGCGGGACGAATTGTTCGCGATCCTCGGCGAGGCGTTTGCGCGGCAGCCGTGGTCGTACTGGCAGCCGCGGATGCGGGCGGCCGGGGTGCCGTGCGGGCAGGTGCGCACCGTCGGCGAGGCCATTCGTTCGCCGGAAGCAAGAGAGCGCCAGCTGGTAACCCGTATCCCGCATCCGCAGGCAGGTTGGGTACCCAATGTCAGGTTGCCGATTCGCTACTCGAGAACGCCGGTCGCGGATCCCGTCGCGGCACCTGCGGTTGGTCAACACACCGACGAAGTCATCCGCGAGATCCTCGGCTATGACGAAGACCACCTGGCGCGTCTTTCGGCAGCCGGTGCGTTTGGCGATCAAACGCGACCGCGTGCATCCGCGGAGGTCAAAGCGTAATGGGCCGAACGGGGACAGAGCGCACGCTCAGGGGACGCGTGGCTGTCATCGGAATTGGCGAAACCGAGTATTATCGCCATGGTGCTTCGCCTGATCCTGAATTCAAACTGGCGCTGAAGGCGATCCTTTCGGCCTGCCAGGATGCTGGGCTTGATCCGCGCGAAGTCGACGGGTTCTCATCTTACAGCGATGATCGCAGCGAAGCTTCGCGACTGGCGGCCGCGCTGGGGACGCACAGGCTGCGTACCGCAACGATGCAGTGGGGCGGGGGAGGCGGTGGCTGCTGCGCGGCTGTTGCCAATGCCGCCGCTTCCATCGTCGCCGGTCTCGCCGATTGCGTGGTGGTGTTTCGATCGCTCAGTCAAGGGCAATATGGCCGTTTCGGGCAAACCACCGGGATCGATACCATCTCGGGTGATAAGGCCTATCTGATGCCGTACGGCGTGCTGGCGCCGCCACAACGTTTCGCGATGCGGGTGCAGCGCTTCATGCACGAGCACGGCGTCCAGCAGGAAGCGATGCGCGCGATCGCGCTTGCGTCGTATCACCACGCGCAAGCGAACCCTCGTGCCGTGATGCACGGCAAACCGCTGGATGCGACAAAATATGATGCGTCGCGCTGGATCGCCGAGCCGTTTCACTTATACGATTGCTGTATGGAAAATGACGGCGCGGCAGCCCTCGTGCTGATATCCGAGGAGCGCGCAAGGGAATTTCGCCGAAAACCGGTCTACGTGCTCGGCGCGGCCTTCGGTTCCGGATATCGCACGGGAGCCATCCCTCACAACTCCCCGCTCTACGCCAGTGCAAGTTTCGAAACCGTCGCGCCTGACCTCTATCGCATGGCTGGCCTTGGTCCTTCTGATGTCGGCGTGGTTCAAAGCTACGAGAACTTCACCGGCGGCGTCGTCATGGCGTTGGCAGAGCATGGCTTTTTCAAGCCGGAAGAGGCCAATGATTTCCTCACCCTCGAAAACCTTATTGCGCCCTCCGGGCGTCTCCCACTCAACACCAGCGGCGGCAATCTTGCCGAATGCTACATGCATGGGTTTGAGCTGGTGCTCGAAGCCATTCGCCAGGTTCGAGGTACGTCGACCAACCAGGTGCCGCGGAATGATGTGGCCATGGTGATCGGCGGCCCGATGGTCACGCCGGTTAGCAATCTTCTGTTCGGCTCGGATGCGACGCTATGAGCAAAACGACAGGCCCGTATTATCTTCCTTTGGGCCTGCCAATTCCGGTGGCTGAGCCGGACGGCTTGTCAGCCCCCTACTGGACCGGTTTGCGCCATAATCGGCTACTGGTACAGCGTTGCAGCCATTGCCAGACATGGCAATTCGGGCCGGAATGGGTTTGTCATCGCTGTCACGCGTTCGATCCCGAATGGACTGAAGTCGAGCCGCGCGGCCGCATCTTCAGTTGGGAGCGGGTCTGGCATCCGTCGCACGCGTCGCTCAAAAACCACGGTCCTTACATTGCCGTGCTTGTTGAATTGCCGCACGCCGGCGGCGTGCGGATGATAGGCAACCTGTTGGGCGATCCGATGCAGGAAGTTGTGATTGGAAGAGACGTTAAAGGCGTGTTCGAGCATTATCCAGATTCTGATCCGCCGCATAGCCTTCTGCAGTGGCGCGCGCCCTAGACACGTCAATTTCGGCCGCGCAGTCCACTGAATCTGTCGGATTTTGCCGCAAACTAACCAGTCGTCGACTGACCGCTGTTGGCGCTAAGCGGACAATCCGGGCTTGGCTTGGGCGGCGGCCGACCACCAGGAGCGGTCGCGTTCGATTTAGAGTTCGGTCGCGGGATCAATGTCACGCAGAGCGTGAAGGGGGCGCCGGTTCGTTGTGATCGGCGGCAGCAATCCCCAGCCGGCGGCCCGGACTGCCATCAGATTAAGATCCAGCTCGAATTTGTACAACTCCCACGGCGTCCAATGCTGCGGCTCGAGCTCGACCAGTTCGAGTGGAAGATCGAATTCGTCGAAGTCCGGGACTTCGTCCTGATCGGCAAGATACAGGATGATCGATTTCGTCAGCTCGCTGCTGCACAGGCCAAACAAGCGTTGAACATTCTTCCCACTATCAGGATTATCCGTCGCCACATGTTCGTGGAGGAGCCCATAGGCCAACCTTGTCTGGCCATTTCTCATCACGCGCTGACGAACCTCCTCGGCAAAGCCAACCGGGGGTGGCGGCAGCTCCGGCTGGATCGCGACATCCGCTGGAAAAGGATCGAAATCGTCGAGTATTTTCCGAATCATCGCGTCGCTGTCCGGCCGGAGGACCCGATGCGATGGAGGGGCCGAAGGAAGAGAACGGCGCGCCGCAATGACGAGTTCGGCCGAGGTTCGAGCGATCGTCGGATCGATATAGAGCTGCGTATAGTCGACACGGGTCGCCGCCAGTAGTAGGGCGGACCAAACCCGGTGAGGATCGGTCAGCTCGATGACCATGGCCGTATCGGGCGGCGCGTCCCAGGCATCCCGGATCGTGATAGCGGCGGCGGGGCGGATGGCCGGATCGTATCTGAAATCGATCCGTGTTACGTCGCCCCGACGGTAAGACGTCGATCCAGTTCGCCTTCGCGTCGATGGCGACGATTCGCGCCAACTGATGCGCATCCAGCGCAGCAGGAAGACCGCGTCGTCCGGTGGTGACGACCCATTCACCGAGCGGGAGTTTGACTTCGCCCCGCGGACCAGTGAGTGTTTCGTGTTTTTCGATCGCGCCTGCGCGCACGCTGTTCATCCTGATCGCATCGCTGATGCTCTCGATCCCCCGTGGATCGTCGATGACTGCGAGCGGTGCGGTGTCGCCGACGTGGATGTCCGGACGCGAGCGGAAATTCAGAAGGTCGAGGTCGGCCATCGTCGCGATGGCACGACGCATCAGGCCGGAACGCAGCAATCGCTCGATCTCGCGCGCTTGGTCCGCGTGCCGAGGGATGGCAGGCTCGAAGGCCGGCCGGGCCGACCGATCGGCGATATCAGCGGCGAGATACCTGCAAACGATGCCGGTCTCGCGGCTTTGGTCATGGCCGAGAAATAGCTTCGATCCAGCGCGATCCACCGCAAGAAGCAGTCGAGCCAACCTTTGATCGTCGACCAGCTCGGCATGTGGGACGATGATGGCGCGTCCGGCCTTCATGCGAACGTCCTTTTTGCGGCTTGCGCGCTTGTCGGACTCGCCCATGACCATGTCGAGCGTGCCAACCACCGGGTTGTGTTCCGCGAGCGCATCGGCGATCGCGCCGCAGTCGGAAAGGGACCGGCCCAGGATCAATGGTGGATCGCGCCGCTGACCTTCGGACGCAAATTTGTCGGAGAGTTGCGCAACTACAGCATCGTGATTGGGCCCGGTGACGGCGATCATCTTGTCGCCGGCACGATCGATGATCTCCACCGCCCGGTAGATGAGCCGCGCCATGCGCCGGGTCGTCACATAACGGGGCTTTTGCGCTCCCGTCGTATCGACCAGCGTAATAACGTTTTGGTCGATCAGAATTCGATCCACCTGCGCGAGTCTGTCCTCATCGTTGTCGATGAATCGCGCGCACAGCCGGTGCAGCTCGAGCACCCGGAGGGTCGAACGTCCTCTCAACAGGATCTCGATCAGGTGCGTGGGGCTTCCTTTGATCAGACGGATGTTGGCGTAGCGTTTTTCCAGGCGATGATTGTTCACCCACTGGGTGGTCAACTCGTCGGGAATTTCAATGTCGAGATGCCGCTCGGGCGCCGGCGCGAACGGGTCGACCACGAGTTCTATCCCGCGCTCGAGGAAAAAGCTCTGCTGGGTTTCCCAGGCTAGATCCGGCCAGCCGGTTCCTTCCACAACGTTGGCTTCCGCACCGTGAGTTCGGAAGCGGGCGAACAGGTCCGGAATCTTCAGACCGAAGGTCCCATCGGGATTTATCGAACGGAAGCCGATATCCCCGTGACCGTGACGATTGATCGGTGCCTGGTGGATCGCGATGTGGATCGGAACGGGATGTGAACGAGAGGCAGAAACAAGGATCCTCCGCGCGATCACACTTGCTTCGTGGAGGGATGTTTCGAACTCGGGAGGCAGAGCGATAATGACCGACATCACGACCTGCGGTAGGCGCTCGCGTTTCCACAATGGCGTCCGAACCTTCCGGATCTCGGCCATGTCGAGCGCGAAAGCAAGAGCAGCAGGGTCGGCAAAGGCCTGAGGGGCATGCGCAGGCAGCACCACCTCGACGTGAGCGAGATCACGGCGCAGGTGAGCATAGTCAAAAGGCGGTATGCCGTCGCGCGGGTCCGTCATGATGGTACGGCCCACATAGGCGAACTCTCGCGTCGCACCGTCATTCTCGGTGAGCGGAATCGGCCTAGCTCTCGCGAACGCAATCGCCACCAACGTATCCTTTTCCCAATTTAGTATATTGAGCGTCCCAGAGTTTTTTGAAAATCGCAAGCCGCGATCAATTCGCCTTTGGCGTTTTTCAACATCCATGGTTTCGTATTGTCGTGGATGGAGGACGATCGCATGAAGAAGACCGCCAAACTCGCTCGTGAAATCGAACACGCCCAGGCCAAGATCGCGCTGCTTTGCCAAGAGCAAGCGCGCATCGGTCAGGAGATTTCGCATCTGGTCGCAACGAACAAGGCGAAAATGATGGAGCTCGTGGGTGCCACCGTTGAACGGTGGGACCTCAGCCAAGTGCCGGTCCAGGCCCTCCTGTCGTCGCTATCGAAGCTGAGCCAGGACGTCGTCCACGACCGTCCGAACCTTGCGGATGTAGCGAATATCCAGACTTTCGTGCGGTTCGGCCGCAACGCATCGGCCTCGAACCGTCAGAGGCTCGAGGCGGCGGGCCTCCACTGGAACGGGCGCGAAGGCGGGTGGGTGGGGAAGGTCACCGAGACCGAACTCGCCGTGCTCCGTCACGCGTTTGGCGCGCGCGTGGAGAAGCCGGAGCACGTCCGTGCGGAGGACAACTCGGGCATGTCTCCAGAAGACGCTCAGGGCGCGCTTTCCGCCGACGTGGAGGCCATGGTCACGTCGGCCGAGGAAAGGCAGGGGCAGGCCGCGACGGCAGCGCCGGAGGAGCAGTTCAATGCGATGGCTACGTTGCGCCCGTCGTCGTTCGGTTTCCCGCTGCGCCGCCCGACCTTGACTTGAGCGTTGCCAAACTGTGCCCGAACGGCGGATGTCCTAAGTCATGCGGCGCCATGCTGTGCCCACGTCGACGCTTTCGTTGTCACTGATGTTGTTTTGCGCACATGTTCCAGTGCGCGCCCGGCAAGCTTGCAGTGTGCTGCACTGAGGTGCTCTACATCCCCTGTGTCGCTCCGAATTCCTGAGTTATTTCAGTGACCGGCAGGCGGCCTTGATCTGGCTCAGTACCCTCCCGCCCCAGGCAGGCGGCCGACCACCCCCGGAAAGCGCTGGAAAATCGGCCTGACTGGGGAGCCTGATGGACGGCTCTGCGATACATTCCCTGCTGCGCAGGATGTCGCGTTCCGATGGCTGTCCACATCCCTCGCCGCGAGGCTAGCTACGACACCTGAGATCCTGTATCACGGACACCAGACACAGACGACGTCGCGCGATGCGATTCATTGTTTTCGTTGAAGAAATCTAGCTCTTGGTAGCGGCTCCCTCTCTCGCTACCATCTTTCCCCACACTCCTCGAACGTTGTGGGGGAATGCCTGCTCGCCAAGCAGTGCGTTCAGGCGTCCGACAATCTCAACAGTCACCCCTGTCCCTATCGCAAACTCAATCTGACTAGCAGTTGATCGAGAATCGGGCGATGCTGTTGCCGGATGAGAGATCTTGTCAGGCTCATTGTTTGGATGGTCGTAGATCAGTTTCGGTCGTGGGCAGCGCTCGAGGCGGAAATTCTGACGTTGCGGTAGCAGATAAACGTTCTGCGGCGAACCGCTCCTAAGAAACAAACCTTCAGCTCCATCGACCGATTGATTTTTGTTTGCCTCTATCGGCTTGGCGTTCGCCATGCGTTGGCGATTGTTAAGCCGGAAACCGTTGTGCCTGTCGAAATCAAATCCGGACATATTGGTGGTGCAGCCCGCCGAGAATTGGGCGGCAAAGAATCTGCCCAGCCCGTTCGACGGCGCGCGAGAACGGCGCATCCTTCTCCAAGGAGAGATGCGTGCGCGTGCCATTGTAATATTTCATGTATGACACCAGCAGGTGACGGAGGTGGCACTCGCCGAGCACGACAACGTGGTCAAGGCATTCCCGTCGGATCGAACCGATCAGGCGTTCGGCGTATCCGTTTTGCCATGGGGAACGCGGCGATGTCGGCTGATCGCGAATGCCCATTGATCGAATCCGTCGGATGAAAACTTCACCATACGCGCCATCCCGATCGCGGATTAGATAGCGGGGAAGCTGCTCCCATCCGCAGGCTTCTGTTATCTGGTTTGCGATCCATTCCGCGGTCGGATGCGTCGTTACTCCGAACCATATGACCTGTCGTCTGCCATGCCCCATGATCAACAAACCATAGAGCAGACGGAACGAGATTGTCGGCACGACGAACAGATCGATCGCGGCGATACCGTCGGCATGATTGCGGAGGAACGTCCTCCACCCTTGGGACGGCGGACCTCTCCGCTTGGCCATATATTTAGCCACGCTCGTCTGTCCGATCGCGATGTCGAGCTTGAGTAGCTCTCCATGGATCCGGGGCGCTCCCCACAGAGGATTGGCAATGCTCATCTCGCGGATCAGTCTGCGTATTTCCAGCGGAACTGGTGGCCGGCCACCACGAGGTCGCGACTTCCAGCGCCAGTACAAACGGAAACCCGCACGGTGCCATTTGACTACGGTCCCGGGCCTAACAATCGCAAGCGCATCAAGAACGCGAGGGA
Source organism: Bradyrhizobium sp. Ash2021 (assembly GCF_031202265.1). Taxonomy (NCBI): domain Bacteria; kingdom Pseudomonadati; phylum Pseudomonadota; class Alphaproteobacteria; order Hyphomicrobiales; family Nitrobacteraceae; genus Bradyrhizobium; species Bradyrhizobium sp. Ash2021. The sequence goes on from NZ_CP100604.1 coordinate 2,431,465, forward strand.
AGAGACGATAGAGACCAACGAACACCAATCGGTCGATGGCACCGAAAGGTTTGTTTCTTGGGGGCGGTTCGTCGCAGAACAATGATCTGCTGCCGCAACGTTAAAATCTCTGCCTCGATCGCTGCCCGCGACCGAAACAGATCGACAACCGCCCAGACAATGAGCCTGACAAGATCTCTCATTACAGATCAGCATCGCCCGATTCTCGGTCAACCGCCAGCCAATAGGTTTGCGACAGGGACACCAACCAGAGGCCGGATACATTGATGCAAGACCGCATCTGCCAGGTTGACGAAACCTCTTGCAACGCGCGGCCGGACCATACATAGGGTCAAAAACGGTCCTGACGCCCTTAAAATGGGATGTCTGTTTTTCTCCCGAAAGCAGACATCGGTCAGCGGCGCTGCCGATTGCGATGTCATCGTCTACTACGGTCGAGCGAAGCTCACTGACAAGCACCTCGCCTCCAAGATCCATTGCGTTAACAGCGAGATTTTCGCATGGCTGGAGCGCCGTGAGCAACGGCGTAAGGGGAAGCAGCCACCGTCACGTTGCAGAGCGATAGATAATCCAGATTACGACGAGAGCCGCCAGAACGAGTATCCAATTGGAAATTTGGGTACCCGCTATCGATGTTTTCCGGCTAAACCATTCCATGGCCTTCCTCCCAGCTAAGACCGCCTCACTTGGGCGGCCTCCCACGCCTTCAACACCCCGACGATATCACCGATTTCCCAAAGCCGCTCGGTTACCGTTGCGGCCATGGCCTCGCATTCTGGCCACACGCAAAAAGCCGCCAAGGTCTCCCTCGACGGCTCGTGCCGTTTCGTTTGCGTAGAGGTACTGTGTCGAGCGGTGCTCGAACGCAGCCCGTGCTCGCTCTTATTTGGACGCACGCGACCTTCAATGAGGCCGGTGGGTGCGTTGCCAGTGTGTCGGGCCAACGATCCCCGATTCCTATGACATGTGACTGGCGGCGATGCTCTTCAAGCCAGCACTGCTGTCCCATTCGATGAAATGGCAAAAGCAGGTTTTCAATTGAGCGCCCTTCGATCATCATCAGCGATCAAGGTCAGCAACTGATTCACCACAACGCCCGAGGGCAAAGCTCTCAAAGAGCAGTATCAGGGGCAAGCGAGAGCACAGTGGAAAGGGAAGCCCTTTGAGGGCGAGATAGATCGACGTTAGTTCGCCAGCTTGATGCGATCATTGACACCCCACCTAGCGGTGACCCTGACACTTCCGTACCGGTGGAGGAGCCGTCCACAGCATCAGAAACGGGCCTCGGACCATCAATTCCGTTGAACAGGATACTGCCTAGTTTCCCTGATAATCATGGGCGGGTAGAGTAGCGATTGAGTTTTTACAGCGGCCGCGCACATGAAACAAATTCTTCTCTCGATTACATTGCTGGTGGGCTTGTCTGGCCTGGCATTCGGGCAGACGACGCCCGCGTTGGAGATCGCGCCGGGCGGGAAGCTGCGCGTTGGCACGATTGCCATCACGGTGATCGGTGGCGTGGCCGAGCCCGTCGCGAGGTTCATCGGACAGAAGCTCGGCGCGGCCGTTGAACCGGTGATGTATCCGAACCCCGAGGCCTATCTACAAAGCTTCGGCAAGGGCGAATGGGACATCGTCATCGCGGCACGCGTCCTTGTTCCCGCGGACAAGGCCGATTCCATTGCGGACCTTTGGGTCATCAGCCTTGTCTATGTCGCCGCACCGGGAAAGGAATTTCCCGATATCGCCTCCGTCGACAAGGCAGGTGTGAAGATTGGCGTCATCCGCGGCGCTCCCTCCGACCGCGTGTTGACGCGGGAGATCAAGGCCGCCGAGATCGTCCGCATCCCGCTAAGCCCGACCATTGCGGCTGACGCAGCGGACCTGCTGCGCTCCCACAAGGCGGACGTCTTTGGGGCGGACTCTGGCGTTGGGTATCCTGTCGCCGAGGCGTTGCCTGGCGCCACGATCGTGCCGGGCGCCTTTGCGATGGTTCGCGTGGCAGCCGCGCTGCCGAAAGGCCGCTCTGCCGCAGCGCAGGCCGCGCTCGCGACAATTCTAGACGAAGCAAAGCAGAGCGGCGTGGTGCAGAAGGCAATCGACGCGAAGGGCCTCAAGGGCGTGAATGTCGCGACGAAATAGAGAGACGCAACGAGGCCAACGAGCCAATCGAGCCCTTTGATGAAATGTTGCCGCGGGGCTGAGTGTGTTACTCGCGGCGAAGTCCGCTGTGGGTGTGCGCCGTGAAAAGGCGGCGCTTTCCAGTGGGTGCAAGCCCCACCCGGCAACCGCTCCAGCCGGAAGCAATCGGGGCAGTCATGGAGGTAACGAAGTGGCTGAAGCCTTCAATTAGCGTGTCACGAATTGGTGACAGCGCGAGTGTGCAGGCCGTAACGCGAGTGAACGCCGAGCAAGCCTCGAAAAGGACAATGCGCAGGCCGACCCGACGACCCTTTCGGGGAAGGCTGATACGACTGGGTGAAGTGAGCGAAGCAGTACGCCCAGACGCTGCGCCGGGGTAGTGGCGACAGCATGTACACAAGGAAAGCGTACGAAACACGGGAAGCCCCAAAGCGTGGTCAGCGAGGACCAACCGGAAGCCCGTGAGGGACAGGCCGGGCGCCTTGGGGTGGCGGAGAGGTTCGTAGTACCGCTAAAGCCGGGTAACTCCGGTGGAGGGAAGGGACCTCAGTTCAAGACAGACGCAATACGTGGCGAAGGACCTGGAGATTGGGCAACCTATCAACTCCGAGGAGTGTTCAGAAACTGCAGACGGCGTTGCACGCGAAAGCGAAGGCGTGAAGTCTTGTCCGAGAGCCGGATGCGGGAGATCTGCCTGTCCGGTTCGATGAGCGGGATGTGGAAACGGAGTCACGGCTGAACCACTAAGGCACCGCCAGACGAAAGAGGCGGCAACAGATATGTTCTACCTAAAGCCACCGCGCCACATCTCGACTCTACCAAAAGCTGAAAAGCTCAACGGGAGCATATGTTTTCCGCTCTGCCCCCAACAACGGACATAGGGCGGCCACGGCGGCATGACCGAAAAGTGCCATCAACGGAAGTGCTCAGCGAGAATTCTGCCCGATTGCGACATATGCCACCTGCGAGAAAATGGACCTGCCACCATCGAGCATCGTTTGGCGTCGACAAGGTCATGGTCTTACGCGACCGATGAGATGACCGCTTGGCCCAACGCATGTCTGCTGATAAATTAAATAAGGGCTAAGCGGACTCGACACGGATGTCGCTTCTGGTCAGTTCATGACCCGCCGAAGAAATCGGTAAGCCGCAACTTTGTTTTCTACGCTGCCCATCTCACCCGCACGTAAGAGCCCGGCGCGTCTTCGATAATCGTGAGCTTGCCACCGCCAGGTTCACGCGCAGGAACGCGGCCCGAGTCGAGTTGCGTTACCCATTCGTCCCAGACCGGCCACCACGACCCCAGATGAGGCGTAGCGCCAGCGAACCATTCGTCAGGGCTCGGCGGTAAATTGTCGTTCGCCCAGTGGTCACACTTGCTGCCTGGCGCGCTGATCACGCCAGCCATATGGCCCGAAGCCGACAAGACGAATTTGACCGGCCCGGAATACAAGCGGGTCGCCGCATAGGTCGATTTCCATGGCGCAATGTGGTCTTCGCGCGTAGACAGGATGAAGGTCGGCGTCTTAATTGTCGACAGATCGATCGGCGTACCGGCGAGGCTGATCCCACCAGACCTTGCCAAGAGATTCTGCTGATACATCTTACGCAGATAGAACGAATGCATTGCCGCTGGCATCCGTGTCGAATCGGAATTCCAAAACAAAAGGTCAAAGGGCATTTGTTCCTTACCGAGCAGGTAATTGTCGACGACGAAAGACCAAATCAGGTCATTCGCGCGCAACATATTGAACGCCGTCACCATATCTTGAGCTTCCAGATACCCGCGCTCCTGCATCCGTCTTTCGAGAGAAACTAATTGCTCTTCGTCGATGAAGACGGCCATGTCACCCACGTCGGTAAAATCGACGAGCGTCGCGAAATAAGTGGCACTTGCGATACGGTCGTCGCCCTTCGCGGCCAAATATGCAGCCGTTGAGGCGAGTAGAGTCCCGCCGAGGCAATATCCAATCGTGTTGACGTTGCGCTCTCCGGTCGCTGACTCGATCGCAGCTAGCGCCGCTAAAGGTCCCTCGAGCATATAATTTTCAAAGCTTTTTTCAGCGAGCTTCTGATCGGGATTTACCCAGGAGATAACGAATAGCGTGTGGCCTTGATCGACCGCCCATTTAATGAAGGAATTCTTCGGCTGTAGATCGAGAACATAAAACTTGTTGATCCACGGCGGCACGATGAGCAGTGGCCGCCTTCGGACTTCTTGCGTCGATGGCCTGTATTGAATCAATTGCATGAGCTCGTTCTGGTAGACGATTTTTCCTGGAGTCGTTGCGATGTTTTCGCTGAGGCGGAAAGCCTTCAGGTCCGTCATCGTAATCGAAAGCCGACCATTGCCGCGTTCCAGATCGACGAGAAGATTCTCCAAGCCACGTAGCAGGTTCTGCCCGCCAGACTGTAGGGTTGCGGTGAGGACCTCCGGATTTGTTGCGACGAAATTGGAAGGCGACAAAGCATCGACGAATTGGCGAGTGTAGAAATCGACCTTGCGAGCGGTGGCGTCGTCCATGCCTTTGACTTCGCGGACTGCCGAAAGAATCGACTTCGTAGCAACGAGATAGCTCTCTTTCACAAAGCTGAAGATGACATTCTCGCTCCATTCCGGATGCTTGAAGCGTTTATCTTTCGGCGCATCGGCTTCGTGTGCACGCAGCATGAGCATGCGTTGGGCGGCTTTTTGCCAAACTCTCAAAGTGTCGTTAAATAGATCGATCTGAGCGCTCGCGACCACCGCCGGGTTGATCATCATCTTCGTCATGAGCTCGAAAAAATCGAACCCGAGGCTCGCCGTGTCACCAATGCCAAGCTTGATCGCGGCCGGCTGATTAGACAGGAAACGTTGCATCAATGTCTGGCTTTGTTTCGCGATTTTCTGTAGTTGCGCCGCAAGGACGAGCGGGTCCCACGTGGGCTGCATCAATTTGTCGGCCATATTTCTCCCCTGGGGGTTGTCAGGCCTGTACCAAGAGCGTTGGCTAGTTCTGAAAGACGCGGGGCCGTCGCCCTAGGGTAGAGCGGCGGTCCCTTATCGCGGGGTACGCATGGCCGGTTTGATGGAGCTCGGCCAAAATCCGCACGACTATCGACACGCTAAAACTTGAAATGCGACTGGCAATTGAAATTTCGAAGTAACCCCTAAGTGCGGCACTGTCGGAACCTTTCAGCATCGGACATGAGCAAGGCGAGGTTCATCGAAACGGCGAATCATATCTATCCATCAACCTCGTGTTTACCAAACATCGTTTTCGGGCAGGCGGTGGTGGGCGCGTCCCTCGACGCCTATCACTACAGCTGTCCGCCGGTGCTCCTGCTGCTCACCACGCCGCTGGCGCTCATGGCCCCGTGCCTGGCGGATTGCTCGGCCTGCTGATCTACAAGCCGCAGCTCGGGCTGCTGATCCCGGTTGCGTTGCTTGCGGCGCGGCATTGGCGCGCCTCCGAGGTGTCCTTAGGTGAACGCGATGTCGCTTATTGGCACGAAACGGACCAGCCGGGCCGGTTAAATTATGTCCGTTGTTCGGAGTAAACCAGAAGTGGCCGGCACAGGGTCGAAACGGCGCCCGGCGCCGAGCGGAGCGAGTGGGACTCTCTGACCCTGCTTGAGCATCACTCCGACGGTGAACGAACCCGACGCATGTTCGAAGAAGCCAACGCTCGTTTCGAGGCAAGCAAGCGCGTCCCTGGAAGCTGAAGCGCGCGGATGCGGGCCGATGACCGCTCGTGGCACGAAACAGACGTGCTCACTCGTTTCGCCTAGGTCCGGTGTTGAGGGTAAAGCGGACTCTGTGCGGACATGCGAAATTGGTAGCGTTTGACCCAACTGAGACATGGGCGGCTCCAGACCTTCGCAGCGCAAAAGCATTGTTCGTTCCTTGGTCAAGCGTGATATCCTCCCCTGACCCCCGTGGGAGGGTCACATGGCAATTCCCACCCGACGACGAGAATTTATACTCGCACTGAGCGGCGCGGCGGTCACTTGGCCGGGCGCAGCGCGGGCGCAGCAGGCACCGATGCCTGCGGTCGGATTTCTGCACTCGGCGTCAGTGCGAAATTACGAACTGCAGGTGAACGCCTTTCGCGAGGGTCTGGCCAACGCCGGCTATGTCGAAGGCCGAAATGTCAGGATCGAATATCGCTGGGCAGAAAGTCAGCTGGACCGACTGCCGGCGCTCGCCGCCGACCTGGTCCGCCGCCCCGTCGCGGTGATCGCGGCCTGCGGCAGCCCGACAGTCGCACTGGCGGCCAAATCGGCGACCACATCGATTCCAATTGTGTTCGAGACCGGAGCGGACCCCGTGCAGCTTGGGCTGGTCGAGAGCCTCAACCATCCGGGTGGTAACGTCACGGGCTTCACGAACGTCGGCGGCGAGCTCGCCGCAAAGCGCGTGGGATTGCTGCGAGAGCTCGTGCCATCTGCGGCATCGATTGCCGTTCTCGTCAATCCGACCCGGCCCGGGGCCGATGCGCAGGTGGCGCAGGTCCAGGAGGCGGCGCGCGCGATCGGGCTGCCGCTACACATCGTCAAAGCAGCGAGCGAACACGATCTCGATGCGGCTTTTTCGAGCCTGGCCCAACTGAAAGTCGGCGGGCTCGTCATAACTGCCGATGCACTCTTCACTGATCGGCAACACCAGGTCGTTGCACTGGAGAAGCGTTACGCGGTCCCCACGATCTACGAATTTCGGCATTTCGTGGTGGCCGGCGGACTCCTGAGCTATGGCCCTGATCCCCATGACTCGTATCGCCAAACCGGAAACCTTGTCGGTCGGGTTCTCAAGGGCGAGAAGCCCGCCGATCTTCCCGTCATGCGGCCGAGCAAGTTCGAGCTGGTCATTAACATGAAGACCGCGAAGGCCCTCGGCATCGAGGTGCCGAATTCGATGCAGTTGCTCGCCGACGAGGTGATCGAATGAGCGCCCTTTGCTGCGCTGCGTAAGTCCGGAAATGGCACGTTTGAGACATGCCGACTGAGGCCGGCAATGTCTGCTTTCTGGGCTATTTCGGAAGTCCCGTTTCAGGCTCGTCAGGACCGGTTTTGACCCCTACCTGACGTTGGCAATCACCGCCACCCCGGCAGGATTGGCTGGATTAGCGCCGGCGTTCTTTGTGAGCGGATCCATCTACTTGTCGAGCCAGACATCCTCCATGCGCCAGCTGTTAAAGACGCTGTTGACCATGATCGTCAGACCTTTGACGTAGGGGCGCTCGCAGGTACCGCCGCGGCGGTAGAAAATGATCGGTCGCGCACCGTCGTTGGCCAGCTTGCGCTCGATCGTCCATAGGATCTGCTTGCGCTTCGCCGGGTCAGCTTCGCGCGATTGGGCCTCGATCATCTTGTCCATCTCGGGATTGCAATAGTTGTCCCAGTTGAGGTTTGAGCCGCAGCCGTAGAACAGCTGCACGGTCGGGTCGGGATCGGGCCCCGCCGTCTGCAAGTTGAGTGCGACCGTGTATTCCTTGCGCTGGATCTTCGGGAAGTATTGCGCCGTGTCGACGAGCTCGAGTTCGCCGTCGATGTAGATCTGGTTCAGCTGAGCAATCAGCAGTACCGCCGGATCGCGATACATCGACCAGTCACGCGTTGTCACCTTGATCTTGAGCCGGTTGTCGGGGCCGTAGCCACGCTTTCGCACCAGGGCGAGGGCCTCTTCTCGGTTCTTCTGCACATCGAGGCCGTGCCCCGGCAGGTCGGCGATCTGTTCCGGGGGCATGCCCCACAACCCGGCTGGAGATGGCTGCAAAATGCCGCCGATCTCGCCTTCGCCCTGGCCGAGCGTGTCGATATAGGCCTTGCGGTCGATCGTCAGCGACATCGCCCGCCGCAGATTGGGATTATCGAACGGCGGTTGGGCACGGTTGATCAGCAAGTGGGTGCTAAGGGTGCCGGGTGACAGCTCGCACACCGCGTCCGGCACCCGCTTGCGCATCTCCTAGTAACGGGGAACTGAAAGTTCAAACGGGAATGTCATATCGAACTTCCCGGAAATAAACACCAAGTCCGCAGTCGCCGGCTCTTGGATGATCGTGTATTCGATCCCGTCGAGATACGGCCGGTCCTTCTTCCAGTAATCCGGGTTGCGGGTGACTTTAATGCTGTCATTGGGCTTGAACTCGACGAACTTGAACGGGCCGGTGCCGATCGGATGCTGGCGCATCTGTGTCGCAGAGCGATGACAGGGATAGATCGCCGAGAAACCGCCGGCAAGCAGCATCGGGAAAGCGGGCTGCGGCCGCTTCAGTTTGAAGGTGACCTCGTAATCACCGTTCGTCGCTACGTCGATTAAGTTCTCATATCCAGTCTTGCGCGGGTTGAGCCGCAGCTTGTCGGGCAGCTTATCGAGCAGGAGGTCCCAGGTGCACTTGACATCGGCGGCGGTGAACGGCTTGCCATCATGCCATCTGACGTCTTGACGCAGCTGGAAGGTCAGCGCGGAGTCATCCTTGTTCCACGCCCAGCTTGTCGCCAGATCGGCGACTATGGTCTCAAGGCTGACCTGCGGCTTGTGCTGGTCGAAGACAATGAGATTGTTGAAAACGCCCATCATCGGCATCTCGGTAAAGATGGTCGCCGACTCGTGGATCGACATGTTGGCCGGGCTGCCCGGGCTCGCGAGCCGCAGGATGCCACCGCGCTTCTGCGCCCAGGCCGGATGGCCGGCAGAAAGCGCCAACACCAGTGAGCCCGCTGCAATCCAACGCAAATACTGCTTCACCGGACTACTCGCCGATAGATGCAAGCGGCGTGAAAATTTCATGACGGTACCCAAGCGTGGCCACGCAATTGAGTACGTGCAATTGTGAAGAATAAAGCTGCGACGCCTGCCGACAGCACCAGCGCTCCCTCTTGCAATTCCCAGGGATTTCGGCACGTCCCGGTGGCAGCTCTTGAACAAAAGAATACATCGATTGCCGGAATGCTTACAAGGGGCGCGATGTCTCCTGTTGGCACGAACCGGACCAACTGGGACGGTCTGTTGATGTCCGTTGTTCGGGGTGAACCGGAAGTGGCTGGCAGAAGGTCAAAACGACGCTTTTGACCGTGTGCCCCGAGGGCGCGAACTATCAGTGAGGGAGGGTCTCACCCACGCGTTGCGCAACGCCTTGTTGCCGGCGATCACTGTCATCGGCCTGGAATTCACCTTCCTGATCGGTGGGCTCGTAGTAACCGAGCAGGTGTTCAATCTCAACGGCATCGGAATGCTCTTCGTGCAAAGCGTGTCGCGCAACGATTTTACGCTGATTCAGGGCATGGTGATGCTGATCGCTGCATTCTACGTATTCGTCAATCTGCTGGTCGACCTGCTCTATGCCGTGTTCGACCCGCGCATCAGATACGGGTGATCCGTGTCGATTGCCTCCTCCACCCACCCTGCGCCGATGTCGGAAATCCGGCAAACCAGGGCATGTGTGGAATTCTGCCGTCAACAGCCGCTCGGCGCCGCCAGCTTCGCCATTATCTGCGCGATGATGATCGCCGGGATTTTCTGCGAATGGGTCGCGCCATACGATCCGTTAGCGGTCGATTTTGCCTCGCTGCTTACTGCGCCGTCGTGGGATCATTGGTGCGGCACGGACGCCTTCGGCCGCGACATCTGCTCGCGCCTGATCTATGGCTCGCGCACGGCGCTGGTGATCGGTTTCACCTCGTCGTTCTTCGGCTCCTCGGTCGGCGCCATTCTCGGCATCGCATCGTCCTATTTCGGTGGTCGGATCGACAACTGGATCCAGCGCGTGGTCGATGTATTGCTGGCGTTTCCGATCATCGTACTCGCCCTTGTCGTGGTGGCGGCGTTCGGCAAGCTCATTTTGGCGGGCATCGACGTGAACTTGATCTTCGCAATCGCCATCCCGATCGTGCCGCGCGTTGCGCGCGTGGTGCGAGCGGCGGCCCTGTCGGTGCGGGTCATGCCCTATGTCGACGCGGCGCGCACCGCGGGTTATTCGCACACCCGAATTATCTTTCGCCACATGGCGCCGAACGTGGTCGCGCCGTATCTCATCATGCTGACTGCGTTCGTCGCGCAGGCGATCCTGGCGGAGGCCTCGCTGTCGTTCCTGGGGCTTGGCGTGCAGGAGCCGACCCCGGCCTGGGGTCTGATGCTGTCGGGCAACGCCGCTGACTTTTACCGTCAGGCGCCGTGGATGATTTTGTTCCCGGGCGTTGCCATCAGCATTGCGGTATTCGCCTTCAATTTGTTTGGCGACAGCTTGCGCGACTACCTCGATCCACGCTTCAAGGTGTAACCGCGCATTAAGCTGCGACATCGCCGGTTCGCGATTGCGCTCGGAATCGGCGGAAGTTGATTTACTCGGAGGCCCGGAGGGCCTAAAATGTTGCAATAAGCCACGAAAGGCCGGAGGTGTGTGCTCCGCGCGTGGCGGGAGCGTCGCACCCGACCCTCGAAAGGGAGGACGGTCCATGACGCAGCAGCTGAATCGCAGAAATTTCCTGAATAGTCTTGGTATTATGGTAGGGGCCACGGCGGCAACTTCGGTGCCGGCGATGGCTCCGGCCGCGGCGGAGGTCGGCAGGCCACCCAAGGGAAATATTCCTTCCACCCCGCTCAAGTTCGGCCACATGACGTTCCTTACTGGCCCCGGGGCCGTGCTCGGTGAGCCTTCGCTCAAGGGCCATCTCCTGGCCGCCGAAGAGATCAACGCGCAGGGCGGCATTCTCGGCAAGCGAAAGATCGAGACCATCACGGCGGACGAGAACGCCGGCACCGACGCCAACGTGAAAGAGCTTCGCCGCATGAAGCTCTCCGAGAAGATCGACATGTTCACCGGCGTCATATCGAGCGGCAACACGCCCGCGCTCGGCCCGGTCGCCGAGGAGCTTGGTGTGCTCACGATCTTTGTCGACGGCTGCACCGACTTCTTGTGGGACAAGGCGGTGCCGAACCCGAAGTTCGCGTTCCGCATCACCAACATCCAGTCGGCCGACGGCGTGACCTGCGCGGTCGCGGCGGCGCAGACTTGGCCGACCGCAAAGAAGATCGCCCACATCCATCCCGACTACTCTTACGGCCGCAACGCCTTCGACCACTTCATGATCGCCTACAAGAAGATGGTGCCCGGCGCCGAGGTCGTATCGGAAGCGTGGCCGAAGCTCGGCACGACCGACTTCACGGCGCACATCACAAAAACGATGTCCTCGAATCCCGACCTGATCATGTCGTCGGTGTGGGGCGGTGACTATGTGGCGCTCTACAAACAAGCACTGCGCTACGGCATGTTCAACAATGCCAAGTTCGCGAGCACGATCGCCTTCGGCGTCGCGCCGCACGCCATCGGCAAGGATCACCCGGAAGGTGTCATCGCTGGTGTCCACTCCAATTACTACTTTACCTTCCCGCCGGGAAATCGCTGGCCGGCCAACAAGACCTTCGTGGAGAAGTATTTCAAGCGCTGGAACGAGTATCCGAACTTCCAGTCGGATGGCGCGTACCACACGCTTCATATGTACCGGACGGCGGTCGAGAAAGCGAACAGGCTCGTCGGCGGCTGGCCGGACGAAGAGGCGATCATCAGCCAGCTCGAAGGCATGTATTTCGAGACCGCGGCGGGCTATCTCTACATCCGGCCCGACAATCACCAGGGCTACAAGGACGCGGTGACCGGGTTCAGCAAGAACGTGGCCGAGTACCCGTTCCAGATCCTCGATCCGGGCAGGATGATCACGATCCCGATCCGCAACATCACCGCGCCGCCGAACTGGCCGAAGCCGGGCACCTCGCACAACGATCCGACGTCGACCTACAATTGGATCAAGGAGACCTGGCCACAGGAGGTGGCCTGAAGCTCGCCCATCAACCAACCATGCCCTCGTTCCGCGAGGGCGTGGTCGGTTTGTTGCGGGGCCGGCGTTGCCTCGAGGGTTGTGATGTCCGTGCGGAGATCCCTCATGCAAAGCGGCACGCTCGCAGCGACGCTGCTTTGCGCCACTGCGCCGGCGGCGAAGGCCGGGCATGAGGTGCCGTACTATCCCTCGTTCTACCCGCAGGAAATCCGCATCGAGCCGCTCGATCCCGGAGCGGCGGCCCGAGAATTCAGTAATGCCAAGGATCCGCTGCACGCCTATCTCGGCGCCATCCCGCAGTTTTCGGGAGAGATGCCGTCGTACCTCAAGTCAGTCGTTTCACTGCGCTCATTCATCACCGTGAGCGTCAATCCACAGCGCGCGCAGGGACGTGAAGCGCGCTGTCGCGCGATCGAAAATGCTGCGAATGCGCTGGTGTCGCATCCGGACGTGGTTCCGTACCGCTACCCGATCACGCCGTACCATGCGGACTACATCGGTCACGCGGATCGCGACGCAGACACGAAGCCCTCCGTGTTGGCTGCCGCAGACGCGGGTGTCCCGGTGACCGTGCGCGCGCAAAACGCCGGCAGCGAGGACATGGTGCTTCACCGACTTGCGCCTCATCCGACAGACTGGGACATCCGCTTCGACGAGGTTGCCGTCAACGAGGTGCTGCGCGCCGCCAACGTCGGCTTTAATGCCTGGCCAGCACCGCCCTGGGTCAAGGAGGGCTGGTTCCAGGCCTATCACCTGCTGCGGCCGGCGGTCAGCGGCGCGGCCGAGCGTAAACACGCCGACGAACTCTATAGGCGGCTTGTCGAAGCGGATTACAGAGACCCGGCCGAGCGGCTCAACATCGCGCGCGACCTGATAACGGAGCTGACTCGCGGTTGCGACCGCGCGGTGATTGGCTATCGGCTCCGGCGCGAGTTCTATAGCGACGACTTTTCCAACGGGATCGAGAATATAGCGGTCGACTCGCAGTTCGGATTCAACTCAGCCGTCGTCCTGCGGACGCTCAAGCTCAAGGATCTGCCATGGAATGGCTGGCTCCGACTGGGCATCGACATCGGCGCAACCGCAGCCTGGAACCCGGTTGCCGGGTTCACGGACGCGCCCGGCCGGCTGGTGTGGGCGATCGTCGGCGACGATGCGTTTTTAGCCGTCCCGTACAACAGTCTGTGGGCTCCCAATCGCGCGGAGGTTCGGCCTACGGAGCAATCGACGCGGCAATCCATCCGTGTCCCCGCCGATGCCCTCGTGCCGGAGCCCGGCACTGGCCGGCTCCTTCCGGTCGGCGTTGGCGGGAGCGCGATGACCAAAGTCGTCTACCGCGTCCTGGCATCGTCATTCCAGGACGGCAGCGAAATGGAGACCGCCGACCTGATCTACCCTTACGCCTTTGCGTACCGATGGGGTAGCTCGCCGGCCGCCGCGACCTTCGATGCCGAGGTTTCCGCCGCGACCAGCCTGATGCGGGACCGCCTCAAGGGTGTCCGCGTCATTCGCGTGGAGGAATCGAAGCTCCCGATCGCCGATCTTGTCTTCACCTATCGCTCGCCAATCGTGGAGATCTATGTCGACGCCATCCCGACCGACGAGCATGAGGATGCGCTGGTGGCGCCGCCGTGGAGCTCGGTGCCGTGGCACGTGCTGGCGCTGATGGAAGCCGCCGTCGAGCGCGAAATCGCAGCTTTCTCGCGAAGCGAGGCTAAGCGGCGCAATTTGCAGTGGCTCGACCTCGCGCGCGATCCTGCACAGCGCGACAAGCTGCGCGCCTTGATCAAGGAATTCGCCGCGGCCGGCTACCGACCTGCGGCGCTTGAAAGCCTGGTGAGCGCGCAAGCCGCGACCGCGCGCTGGCAGGCGCTCGATCAATTCGTCGAAGCCAACAACCACCTGCTCGTGACCAATGGTCCCTACCGGCTCCGGAGCTTCTCGCCTGACGTCTACACATTCGACGTCATTCGCGAGTTCACCTATCCGGTTGGCCTTGGCACGTTCGACTTCTATGCCTATCCAGCCAAGGCATTCGTGACGCGGGTCGAGCACATCGGCAATCGCATTTTGGTGACGGCCGACGCCGAGATCGCTCTCAAGCAGCAGCGTGATCGCCGCATCGTTCGCGTGTCGCTCAAGCGCGACACACTGCGCGAGATGCTGCCGATCCGGCCGGTGGCACGGTACGTTCTCCTCGGCGAGAATGGCATGGTGGTCGCATCTGGGGGCGCGAGCCGGGAAGGCGACGAACGCTTTGCCGTGTCGCTGCCGCCGAATCTCCCGGCAGGCAATTACACAGTCTTCACGGCTATCTTTCTTGACGGCAACACGATCAATCCGACCATCGGCCGCATGGACTTTCGGAGCAACTGAGACAGTGGAAGGAAATCCGAGGCGCCGCAGTTCGTGTGAGGAAGAACGATGACGATCTTCATCATCCAATTGCTCAATTCATTCTTCTACGCGGCGGTTTTGTTTCTGATCGCCGCGGGCCTGAGCCTCATCTATGGCGTCATGCGTATCGTCAATCTCGCCCATGGGACGCTCTATGCGCTCGGTGCCTACGTCTCGGCCTGGGTCGTCGGCGGGGCGGTCGGCCATGCGGCGAGCGGTACGCTCGGCCTTGCCGGCCTCCTGCTCCTGCTGCCCGTCGGCGCCGTCGCGATCGCGGTCGTGGGCGCGGCGATCGAGCCCACGCTGCTGCGTCCGCTCTACCGACGGCCGGAGGAGTACCATCTGCTGATCACGTTCGGCCTGCTCATGATCCTCGAAGACGCCATGAAGTTCTTGTTCGGCGGTACGCCACTCACCGCCGGATCGATCATGGATCACATGGGCAGCATCCCGATCGGCCGGCTGCTCTATCCGACCTACAACCTGTTCGTCATCGCCATTGGGCTGATCGCCGCTCTCGGCCTGTGGTGGTTCATCTACCGTACCAAGTTCGGCGTCATCCTGCGCGCCACTTCGCAGGATCGGCGCATGGCCGCAGCGCTCGGGATCAATGTCAGCCGTGTCTACGTGCAAGCCTTCGCCATCGGCTGCTTCATGGCAGGGTTGGGCGGCGCGGTCGTGGTGCCGGCGCAGGCCGCCGTGCTCGGCATGGGCATTGAGGCCCTAATCTTGGCGTTCGTTGTCGTGGTGATCGGTGGGCTCGGGAGCCTCGAAGGCGCACTGGCCGGTGCACTGATCGTCGGCCTCGTCCGCACCGCCGGCATCCAGTTCTTCCCTGAGATCGAGCTTGCCGTGCTCTACCTGATCGCGACCGCGGTCCTGCTCATTCGCCCGACCGGACTGTTTGGGAGGGCATGACGATGAGCCTCGCCGTCGCAAAAAAAGTCGCGATCACGAGCACTGGCCCGTCTGCTTGGCGGCCGGCTGTGGTCGCGATCGCAATACTCCTTGTGCTCGCGATGCTGCCGAGTTTGGTCGATCCCTACCAGACGGTGCTGCTCACCTATGGCCTGATCATGGCCATCGCGGCGCTCGGCTTCAATCTGCTGCTCGGCTATACCGGACTCTTGTCGTTCGGCCATTCTGCCTATTTCGGCGCCGGCGCCTATACGGTTGCGTTCATCGTACGCGACCTCGGCGCGCAATCCATGGAGCTCTGCATCGTCGGCGGCCTCCTGGGCACGCTGCTCATCTCCGCGCTGTTCGGGTTCGTGTGCGTACGGCACACGCGCATCTTCTTCAGCATCCTGACACTGGCATTGTCGCAGGTGTTGTGGAGCCTTGCCTTCAAGTTCTTCTGGGTGACCGGCGGCACCGACGGCATCCGCGTCGCCTCTGCCAAGCTCACGCTACTCGGCGGTCTCGTCAACTTCGCCGGCCCCGGCTCGTTCCAACGCTTCGTTTTCGCCTACTATTATTATGTCCTCGGACTGTTCGCGTTGGCGACGGTCATCATGTGGGTCGTCGTGCATTCGCCGTTCGGCAAAGCGCTGCAGGCAATTCGCGACAACGAGACGCGCGCGAGCTTCGTCGGCATATCAGTGCGGCGCTACCGCTGGATCGCCTTCGTCATATCGGGCGCGTTCACGGGCCTGGCCGGTGTCCTCTGGGTTCCGCTCAATGGACTGACCACGCCCGACATCCTTTATTGGCCGTTCTCCGGCGAGATCGTGTTCATGAGCGTGCTCGGCGGGTTTCGGACGTTCACCGGGCCGATCGTCGGCGCCGTTGTGTTCAACTATCTCAAGACCTATGCGGTCGCGAGCACGGAATATTGGCAGCTCCTGCTCGGCGTGGTGCTCGTGGTTCTGGTGTTAGCGCTGCCGTCGGGCATCGTGGGGACAGCCGCGCGCCTTGCCGCCAGATTTACCAGGGGGACCTCATGAGCCTCCTCGAGACGGTCCATCTCAAGAAGTACTTCGGCGATACGCATGCTGTCGACGACGTCAATCTGACCATCGAGGAGGGCGAGTTCATTTCGCTGGTCGGCCCCAATGGTGCCGGCAAGACCTCGTTCTGCAACGTCGTGAGCGCATATTACAGCGCCGATTCCGGAAGAATCATCTTCCAGGGCGAGGACGTCAGCAACGCCTCGGTGACCCAGCGCGTCAAGGCAGGAATTTCCCGCAGCTTCCAGCTTGTGAATCTGTTCGACGACCTCACCGCCTTCGACAACGTCGCGCTGGCGATCTTTTCCCGCGAAGGAAAGACTCGCAACATTGCGGCGCTCGCCCGCCGCGACAGCGAGGTGACGCGGGAAGCCGACGCGGTGCTCAACCAATTCGGGCTCGCCGGCAAGCGCAACGAGCTTGCGCGCGGTCTTGCGCAAGGCGAGCGCAAGCTGCTCGACGTAGCGCTCGCCTATGCGCTGCGGCCCAAGCTCCTATTCCTCGACGAGCCTACGAGCGGGGTGAGCACGCACGACAAAGGCCAGATCATGGACACGATCGCCTCGGTCGTGCGCGGCGAGGGCATAACAGCCGTGGTCGTCGAGCACGACATGGATGTCGTGTTCAAATATTCCGATCGCATCGTCGTGATGCACCAGGGTGCGATTCTTGCCCAAGGCACCCCCACCGAGATCAGGAAGAATGAGCAGGTCGCAATGATCCTGATCGGCTCTTCCGGTCCCGACGCCTTCTCACGAAAGGATTGATTGTGCTTGAGGTCAATGCGATCGACACCTACCGCGGCCCGGCCCACATCCTCAGCGGCGTGTCGCTGCGCGTCGACAAGGAGGAAGTGGTGTGCCTCGTCGGGCGCAACGGGGCGGGTAAGACCACCACGATCGAGAGCATCATGGGATTTCTCCCGGTCCGGGCCGGACAGATCCTGTTCGATGACGAGGATGTGACCGGGCTCCCGCCGCACGAGCGGGCGAAACGTGGCTTCGGCTATTCGCCCGAGGATTGCGGGGTGTTTCCCGATTTGTCGGTGAGCGAGAACCTGATGATCAGTCGCTGGCTCGGCGATGAGGTCGCCAAGCGCCGTAACGGCGGTCAGCGGGTAGACCCCGAAACCCAGACGTTCAGCCTCTTTCCTGAAGTGCAGAACCTGCTCCAGCGTCAAGGCTTGCACCTTAGCGGCGGTCAGCGCAAGATGGTGGCGATCGCGCGCGCCATGATGCTGTCGCCTTCGCTGTTGTTGCTCGACGAAGCCTTCGAGGGTCTGGCCCCGGTCGTGGTCAATCGCTTCACGGAGGCGGTCATGAAAATCAAGGCGATGGGCGTTTCCATCCTCATGGCGGAATCGAATCTGGGTGCGGCGACGCGCATCGGCGACCGGCTCTACGCCATCGACCGTGGCGAGATCATCTTCCACGGGTCGCCGAGGGAAGCGCTCGGCGACGAAAAAGTGATGAAGGCGTTGCGCGGCTAGTTGCGCGCAAGCCGAAACGATTGCGAAACGCCGTGTCTGAACGTTCCGGATGTCGCAATGACCAGATGCAGCCTCCTCATCGCAGCGATGACGTTCATCGCGATCACCGTAGCCCGCAGCGGCCATGAGCTGCCGGTCTATCCGTCCTATTATCCTCATGAGATCGAGTTTGCGGCGGTGGTGCCCGAGCGAGCGGCGGACCTCCTGCGGGACGGCAAGATGCATGCTTATGTTGGCGCTACGCCGCGATTTGCTGGTGCGATGCCCGAGACCATCACCGCTGTCGAGTCGTTTGGCTCGTTTGTGATTGTTCGCGTCAATCCGGCATCGCCGCTGGCGAAGGACGAGGCGTCCATCTGTGCGCTTACCCGTGCCGCAATCCGCGAGATCGGTGGCAAGGCCAGTGAGCTGATCACGCATCCCTATCCGGTCACGCCGTTTCACGGCGATTTTCTCAACCATGTCGATCTGGCGGCAGCCGCGAAGGCGCGTCTTCTCGGCAGCCTTACTGAGGCAACCGGTGCGATCGTCGGCGAGTTGAAGGTGAGGGCGGTAGGCGCGCTCGCAAGAAGCCTCGTTCGCGCCGAATGGCAGGCAGGCGATTCCGACTGGGATGTCGCGATCGATGAGGTGAACGCCGCCGACCGTGTGGCCTCGGCGAGGGAGGCGTTGAACGGCTGGCTTGGTCCGCGCTGGGTCAGGACCGGATGGTTCGCCGCCTATCGGCTGCTCGGGGATGCAATTGTCGATCCAGAGCGGCTGCGTCGCATCGAATCCGATGTCGAACGCCTGCGGACCGGCGACTATGACGGCGCGGTCGAGCGCATCAATCTGGAACGCGGCCTCGTCGGCATGCTCGTCGGCAGCTGCCACAAGACCGTTGCGGGTTACACCGTCAAGCGGGAATATTTCAATTCCGAATTCTCGGCTGGCATTGAGAACATCGCGTATGACGCCCACGACGGCTTCAATTCGCCGATGTTCATCCGCACGGTGAAGCTCAAGGATTTTCCCTGGAATGGCTGGCTCGCTCTTGGGGTCGACGGGCGGCCGCAGGCAGCGTGGAATCCGATCGCAGGCTTTACGGACCCGTTCGGCCGGCTGACGTGGTTCGCGCTCGGCGATCCGGCAGCTGTGCCGTCGCCATATGACGAGAACTGGGTGTTCAACCGGATCGCGGATGTCGAGTCCAAGCCGCGTCGATGAATGGGTCGGAGCAGGTCCATGCTGCGAATTCCGCTTACACTGTGCCGACGCCTCTTGATACCAGTGGTGGGCGCGCTCGCGCCGAGCGTAAGCGCGCAAGCCGCGGAGCTGACGTTCGACCTCAAGATCGAGCACGGGAAGGTGGCGCAGAACATGCGCCTGATCCGCATCAAACAGCTCGACGTAGTCAAGCTGCGCTGGGGCACGGACGAGCCATTGACCCTGCATCTGCACGGCTATGACATCGAGCAGAAAGTCGAGGCCGGCACGATCGCCGAAATGAAGTTCACGGCACGCGCGACCGGACGATTCCCCATCCACCTCCATGATGCGCGCGACCGCGCAGGCAGCCCTTCCCATCATGAGCCACCGCTTGTCCTTGTCGAGGTCTATCCGCAATAGCGCCGCCATGTTGCGGACGCTTGCAGCAGCGGCCTGTGTCGCTCTCGGCACCGCGGCACCTGCTGCCGCCCACGGCTTCGGTCAGCGCTATGATCTGCCGCTGCCGCTTTCGCTCTATCTCTTCGGAGGTGCCGCCGCGGTCGCACTGTCATTCGTCGTCTTCGGGATGTTCGTTCGTCATGCCCCCGTCACCCGTCGCGGCCCGCATTTCGATCTGCTCGCCACCGCGCCCGGCCGGCTGATCGTACAGCCAGGTGTTGTTCTCCTGCTCCGGCTCGTCGCGCTTGGCGTTTTCATTGTCACGGTGCTTGCCGGGTTCATCGGCGATCAGAATCCATACCGGAACCTTGCGCCAACGCTTGTGTGGATCATCTTCTGGGTCGGCCTTGCCTATGTTTCGGCCTTCGCTGGAGACCTGTGGCAGCTGATCAATCCGTGGCGGACGCTGTTCGAAGGGGCGGAGCGGCTCTATCGGCTGGCCACCGGCACCGAACTGTCGCGACGGCTGCCGTACTGGCCGGTGCTCGGTGTCTGGCCGGCGTGCTTGCTGCTGCTCGCCTTTGCGTGGATCGAGCTTGTCTACCCAAGGCCCGCCGTGCCGGCTCACATTGCCGGTTTCGCCGCCGCGTATTCGATCCTCACCTTGATCGGCATGTTCGTGTTCGGTCGTGACATCTGGATGCAGCACGGCGAGGTGTTCACCATCGTGTTCGGCACCTTCGCCCGTTTTGCGCCAACTCAGGCGAAGGTTCAGCCGCAAGGGCGGAAGTTGTTGCTTCGACCATTCGGGGCAGGGCTGCTCGACGACGAGCCCGTCTCGACGTCCATGATGGCATTCGTGTTGCTCCTGCTCTCGACCGTGCTTTATGACGGACTCATCGGCACCTCGACATGGTCGAACCTCGAAAGCTGGCTTCGCGCCACGCTCCCCGGCTTGGGCGAGCACGACCCGGTCGCGATCAAGACAGCCGGCCTCGTGGGGTTCTGGCTTTTGTTCCTTGGCGCCTACCTGGCGATCTGCGCGATCATGCCGACGCCTATGGCTCGCTCGCCGATGGAGCTTGCCCGCAGCTTCGCATTGACGCTCGTCCCGATCGCCATCGGCTATCACGTGGCACATTATCTGGTGTTCCTGTTGATCCAGGGCCAGTACATCGTGCCGCTCGCGTCCGATCCGTTCGGCAAAGGCTGGAATCTCTTCGGCACAGCCGGCTACCGCGTTGATATCGCGATCGTCGGGGCGCGCTTTGCCTGGTACGCGGCGGTTGCGGCGATCGTGACGGGCCATGTCACGGCAGTCTACCTCGGCCATACCAAGGCGATGCGTGTGATAGCGCTACGTGGAGCCGCGCTTCGTTCGCAAGTTCCGCTGACCGCGCTCATGGTCGTCTACACCTTTGTTGGCCTGTCCATCACAGCGGAGCCGATCGTCGAGCGGCGTGAATCCGCCCAGCCATCCGCCGTGACGGAGGTGATCCATGTCCCTGCTGACGCGGTGTTGCCTGAGCCGGGCGACGGCCGGCTGCAGCCGATCGGCGCAAAAACGTCCGCTGCTGCGAAATTGACCTATCGTGTGCTCGGCTCGGCTTTCCACGACGGGTCACGCACGACCGTCGCCGATCTGCTCTATGCCTATATGTTCGCGTATCGCTGGGGCGTTCGCCGCGAGGGCGATGAGGGGCATTACGACCCCGTCGTCGACGCCGCAACGGAACCCCTGCGCCGGGCACTTGCGGGATTGCGGGTCGCGGACGCGGACATCACCTCCAAGAGCTTCCGCGTCGGCGATGTCAGCTTCGTTCGCGAGTTGCTGGTCATCGACGTCTATCTGACGGTGGCGCTGGAGAATCCAGACCAGGAGGCGCTGGCGGCGCCGCCCTGGAGCACGCTGCCATGGCATCTGGTCGTGCTCATGGAGGAGGCGGCCAGCCGGGGCTGGGCGGCGTTCTCGCAAGCGGAGGCCTTGCGCCGCAATGTCGAGTGGCTCGACCTGGTCCGCTCTGACGAACTCAAACGCAAGCTCGTGCCGTTGGTCGAGGCATTCGAGCGCGACGCATACCGTCCCGCCTCGCTGCGGTCTATGGTGACCGCCGACGAGGCGCGCAAGCGATGGGCGGCGCTCGCGGTCTTCTACCGTGAGCACGGCCACTTCCTGGTCACCAATGGACCGTACCGGCTGAAGAAATGGTCGGCCGACAATGTCGCGCTCGAGGCTTTCCGGGATCTGACCTACCCGCTGGGCGTGGGATCATACGACGCCTACGCGATCCCGCGGCACGGCTATGTCACCAACGTGGAATGGAACGGCGACCGCGTCACGCTCTCGGGCGAGATCGAGATCATCGAAAGATTCCAGCGGAACTATCGCCTGGTGCGGACGCCGCTGCCGTTGATCGCACCCGTCGTGCGCACTCGCGCCGCACCGGAGTGTCGCTATGTGGTGATCGACGACAAGGATCGAGTCGTGCTCGCCGATGTCGCGCGGCCCGGCGACGACGCTACATTCCGGATTGATCTGGGCGGCCGGCTGCCAGCCGGCCGGTACACGATGCTCGCCGTCATCGCGGTCAACGGTAATGTCATGAACCCGGATATCCGGCGCATCCCTGTCGTCATTGCATCCGATCGATGACGGCGTGGTCGTAAGGATTGATTCTCTGGGAATCTGGTGGTCGGGCCGTCAATTGAGGAAACTTTCAGCGCTGCGCCGACAGTTTGCGACGTGTCTCGACACACATTGATGCTCGTCGGTTTAACAAGGAATATCCGATCAGTGTGACATCAATGTGGGTTTGGTCATCGAGGCAAGCATACCACGTGTCGTCCCGCCAAGAATAAATTCCCGCAGCCGGGAATGCCCGTACCCGCCCATGACAATGAGATCGGGATCCGTATCGGCTGCATATGACAGGATTGCATTTGAAACATCGATCTTGCTGACGGGAATGCGCTCGATCGTGACGTGTACTCCGTGACGCGTCAGATGGGTCGCGATATCCGCACCGGGAAGGTCTGCGCTTTTCGCGCTCTGAATGTCCGCAACAACAATACTCGCCTTGCCGGAGCGAGTAAGAAACGGCATGGCATCGGCGACGGCTCGCGCGGCTGCCCGGCTGCCATCCCAGCACACCATGACATGATCGAGTTTGAGGCGATCTTTCTGAATAAAGGGAACGATGAGCACCGGTCTTCCGGATTCGAACAGCGCCGCCTCAATGACGATATTTTTGGTCGGATGATCTCTGCTGCTTTCAAATTGGCCAATGACGGAAAGATCGAATCGTCTTGCGATATGCGCAAACTGGGTCGGTGCGTCGCCAATGCCAGCTTCAAGCCTGCGCGTTTCGGCTGAAACGCCGGCGCGACGGGTCGCCTCGTCAAACGCGACGGCCACGGACTCCGCGCGTTCCTGAGCTTCTGCTTGCTGGGCTCGGCTAAAGTTAGCCGGCAAGCCAACGCCACCAGCCATTACCGGGTAGGCAAAGACGATCCCCACGGTGTGTGCGCCGAATGTTTCCGCAACCGATAAGGCGTAATTGGAAACGCCATCTTGCGATGTCCCGTAAGACAGATTGACAAGAATATCCTTGATCATGCGTCTGCCTCCAGTTAGGTGATCGCATATCTACACTCCCTGCTGTTCCCGCGTCCCGGGAGCTGCGTGCCGATTCGAGTAAAGGGCAAGCGGGTCCACGCTGCACGCTATCGAGACACTCCTCATCCGGCCGCCACCAGATGACGGTCAGGCTGGGACTTTAAGCAACGACCCTTCCCATCAGGTCATCAGGCGACCGGGCGATGCCAGCGATCATACCACCAGATTGTCAATCCGCGTTCAAAATTGACGCCTCGTATTGCCTCATCTGAGGATGTTACTTTCGCTTGACGGATGTAGCTCCGACTGTCGGCCGGGCCGAGGTTGCGTCGTTGCTCGCAGGATCGGAGGGACTGGGGACGTCGCGGAGTGCCCATCACACGCAGCGCCGGCCCCAGTCCCGGGATCACCAATGGTGGCCGGTGCCGTACCCCCGGCCATGCGCGGGATGATCACCTCGGCTGCGTTGCGTCTGAGTGATCGCAACAAGCGCTGCACGATGGTGTGCTGCGGCGGCCCGAATTGTTCGGGGGAGTGTTCGGCGAGACGACCGAGGATGGCCAGCGCGGTCAGACGAGGTTCGGCCGCCAGCCAGCGCTCGATGTCGGCGAGGTGCGGATCGAGCATCGATGGCATTTTCATGCGCTTTTTGTATGGCTTGTGCATGCGCCGATGGATGATGCGCTGCTCCCCCAGATGCACATCATTGCCGAGCCCCTTCGCGAACGCTGCCGCGTTCGTTGCCGGAGCCGGTGGGCTGGCTGCTGCCGCGAGCTTGCCCGCTCGGGCGCCGACGCGCGTGCCGAGCTCCGTCTGGGCGTCCCTCATCTCGGCCAGCAGGGCCACGGGATCGAGCGTGCGATAAAGCTCTCGAAGACGCCGTTTGACGCCTTTGCTCAACTTCGGATGCGCCAGTGCGCGCGCATAGGGCGTGGCCGGAACATGATAGCGCTTGATCACTTTCGCGCCCTCGCGTCGCTTGTCCTTCAGTTTGAAGGACGGCTGGAAGAAGTTGGTGTGCAGCCGCGATGCGGCATACAAGCGTTCCAGCACGCGTGTCGTCTCGACGCCATCGAAGCGACCGTATCCCACCAGTCGCCGGACGACCGCGCCATTCTTCTGCTCGACGAACGCCTGATCATTCTTCTTGTAGGCGCGCGAGCGTGTCACCTCGATCTTTTGCATGCGACACCAGGGCACGACGACATCGTTCATAAACGCGCTGTCGTTGTCGAAGTCGGCGCCACGAATGAGCCAGGGAAACAGGTTCTGTGCGCACTCCATGGCTCGCACGACGAGGCCGCTCTCGCGCGTCACCAACGGCATGCATTCGGTCCAACCGGTCGCGACGTCGACCATCGTCAACGTCTGAATGAACGAGCCAGCTACAGATGTGCCGCCATGAGCCACCATGTCGACCTCGCAGAACCCCGGCGGCGGATCGTGCCAGTCGTTGAACGTCCGGATCGGAACTTCACGCCGTACCGCCGAATAAAAGCCGACCCGCCGGCGCTTACCGCCGGCTGCGGCAATTTTGGTCTCGACCAGCAGGCGATCAATCGTGGCTGCGCTGACGCCGAGCACCAGCGCTCGATCGGCATGGTCGAGCTTGAGCCGGCCATGCCGCTCCAGCGAAGGCAGCAACGTCGGAATCATTACCCTGAGCCGCTTGCCGCAGATCCGATCCGAGGCCTCCCACAGCGCCACCAGCGCATCCCTGATAGGGGCGCCATAGGTCGGCCTTCGCTGCCGCCGGGCCTCCGGCGAAATTGCGACATGGATGGCAAGCGCCCGAACCGCGTGCTTGCGATGCCAGCCCGTCACCGCGCAAAGCTCGTCGAGAATGCGCCCCTTATCTGCCCGCCCCGCAGATCGATAGCGGTCTACCACCGCCGCCGTGATCTCGCGCCGCGCACCCATGCTGATCCGTCCTGCCATCGGCGACACCGATCCGATTCGGTATCGCCGCCCTAATCCTGACGGTCAGTTCTCCGGTAACATTATTGATGAGGCAATGCGCGCCTGATCGGTATCCAAAAATTGCACGCCGAATAACACTCTAGGTGAGCTTTGTGGTCGCTACAAACTTGAGATGGATCCCAGCAGTATTCCAAAGCTCATAGAGCGCTTCGGAGTACAGTTCCCAGGAGAGCCAATCCGATAGATTGCGGCCTACCTCAAACATCCCCGACGCTGCCTTCGTCGACTCCGCGACGGCAGCATCGCTGACATCGAGCTTCCGAACGCGTTGTCAAAGATCCTTCGTGACTTCTGGTCCTGGCACAAAAGCGAAGTGCCGTTCGGCTCCGAAAGTGGCTGCTTATAGGGGTAGACCGGAGTGCGCCGGGAGACCGGCAAGGAGTAGATGGTGCAAGTCCATCACGATGAAGGAGTAGCGAACCGCATCGACCCCGAGTCATGCGCAGATGCCCGCGAGGGCATCGGCGAAGCGTTGACAGGGGAGCGCATAGGCCAGCCATTGAGCCGCGAAAGTACCCTCATCCTGGGCGCCGACGTCGTTCCGGTGACGGAAGGCAACACGGATGGGCGCGATAACGCGAGCGCCCAGACGGCCCGGCGTGGTCTTAGACACTGGCATGTGCGCACGCTCTTTGCTCGGGAACCGGGAGATCTCATGGTCGGCCAGCGCCAGCATGCGTGCTGCACTGGTCCGTGTCGGGAAGGCGAGGAGCCGTAGCCGATGATGTACGATCATGAGAAGTCTGACCCCGCCATAGTAGCTGTGAAGCCGACGAACAAAGCCGGGCAACCGGCTGCGGAGTTGGTGGAGCCAAGGGCGGGGGCCGAGGGGAATGTGCGTCAGCAAAGCACGGGCCGGGCACAGTACCGGGGAACCGTGTCACAGGCGCTGAAGCGCATACGGCAAGTTGCAGGGCAAAGGAAGAAGGAGAAGTTCACCGCGCTCTTCCATCACGTCAGTATTGATCACCTCGCAGAGGCATTCTCTGAACTCAAGGAGAACGCTGCAGCTGGAGTGGATGGGCTGACATGTCGGGATTACGAGCAGCACCTTGAGCGCAATCTTGAGGACCTGCATGCTCGCGTCCATCGGGGAGCGTATCGGGCACTGCCGTCACGGCGGGTTTACATACCCAAGCCGGATGGTCGGCAACGCCCGATCGCGGTCGCCGCCCTTGAGGACAAGATCGTCCAGAGGGCGACGGCTGCGGTGCTGAGCGCGATCTACGAGGAAGATTTCCTCGGGTTCTCATATGGGTTCCGAACCGGACGCAGCACGCACGATGCGATGGATGCGCTCATGGTCGGGATCACCAGCACAAAGGTGAACTGGATACTGGACGCCGACATCCGCTCGTTCTTCGACACGGTGAGCCAGGAGTGGCTCATCAGGTTTGTGGAACATCGCGTCGGCGACCGACGTATCATCCGCCTGATCCAGAAATGGCTCAAGGCAGGCGTCCTGGAAGACGGGATCGTGACGGTCAGTGACAAGGGGACCGGGCAGGGATCGGTGATCTCACCGCTTCTGGCCAATCTCTACTTACACTACGTTTTCGACCTCTGGGCCGAGCGCTGGCGACGGCGTGAGGCCGCGGGCAATATGATCATCGTGCGCTACGCCGACGACCTCATTGTTGGCTTCGAGCACGAGACCGACGCCCGTCGCTTCCTCGACGAGATGCGTAAGCGGTTACAGGAGTTTGCACTGTCGCTTCATTCGGAGAAGACCCGGCTGATCGAGTTTGGACGCTTCGCGGCGGAAAACCGCAAGCGCCGCGGGCTCGGCAAACCGGAGACCTTCACCTTCCTGGGCTTCATCTTTATCTGCAGCAAAACTCGTCGGGGCAAATTCCAAATCAAACGGAAGTCTCGGCGGGACCGCATGCAGGTAAAGTTGCAAGCCATCAAACAGGAATTGCGACGGAGCATGCATCAGCCGAGTCCCCAGCAGGGAAGATGGTTGCAGCAGGTCGTCACCGGCTACTTCAACTACCACGCGGTGCCGACAAACAGTTCGACCCTGACCGCGTTCCTATTCCACGTTACGAATCTCTGGCGGCGCACGCTACGGCAGCGGAGCCAGAAAGACTGGACGACCTGGGAGCGGATCAAGCGGTTGGCGGACGACTGGCTCCCGAAACCGCGAATCCTTCATCCGTGGCCAGCGAGGCGCTTCGCCGTTAGACATCCAAGGTGGGAGCCGTATGCCCGAATTGGGCCCGTACGGATCTGTGCGGGGGGTGCGAGGTAACTCGCGTCCCTACCGCGAAAATGATTGGCCGACTGTCAAAACGGCGCTTTTGACCCAAGTCGGAAGTCGAGCACCCCATTTGCTGTGACCTACGAGGCCACCACTCTGCCATCAGGCCGTGCTAAATTGCTCTCCTCGGGCTGAAAGGTGGCTCGATGAAGCGACGGCCCGGCATTACACTGCCAGCACGAAATTTGCAGCCGAGCTGCGAGCGCGCTACAGGAACTTATCGTTGCGGATGTGCCTTGGGAAACTTCGGGTGAAATGTGACCAAGGCTCTCGATTTCTCACTTGCTGATCGCAAGGCCGAGCTTCTGCGCTGGCTAAGCGAGGAGGGACGTTTTGCGCCCGATACCGGTGGGCTTCTTGAGATGCTCTGCGAGAAGCTCACCGTGCTCGGGGCGCCGATAGCCCGCGCCACAGTGCATGTCCGTACGCTGCATCCAGAATTCCGGGGAATATCGCGTATCTGGCGCCGTGGACAGAGTACCGAGTTCCGAACGTCGCGACACGGTATCGAGTCTACGTCGGATTACCAGAATAGCCCCCTTCAGTACGTTATCGAAACCGGACAGTGGCTTGATACGGTCCTTAGCGAAGCCACCGATCGGCGCTTCCCGATCCTCGCAACGCTGCGGGCGCAAGGCATGACCCATTACGTGATGGCGCCTCTTATCTTTTCGAATCGGATCGTTAACGCGATATCGTGGGGAAGCGACGCTCCCAGCGGGTTTAGGGAAGCGGACGTTGAACTCTTTCGCTATCTAGTGCCGACCTTTGCCCCAGTTGTCGAAGTGACGGCGGGCCGGCGGATCTATGGTGAACTTCTTGCCACCTATGTAGGTCGAGATCCCTGCGCGCGGATTATGGCGGGCGCGATGAACCGCGAGCCGCCGGATGCCATTCTCATGGTGTCCGACGCGCTCACCACGCTCAACAGAAAGCGCGTGTTCGATTACGCCGCCGGTCGGAAACTACCGGCGATCTACGAGTACGACTTTCTCGCTCGCGACGGCGGCCTGATGTCGTATGGCGGCGATCTGAAGGAGTCGTTCGAGCGGGCGGGCGACCTGGTCGCTCGTATCTTCAAGGGCGCGCAGCCGGGTGATCTTCCGTTCGAGCAGCCGACGCGCTATCCGTTCGTGATTAACCTGAAAACCGCAAAGGCCACCGGCATTGAGCTGCCGCCGGATTTGGTGGCGCTCGCCGACTAAGTAATCGAATAAGTGTGCACCGACTTCCGAGTTTGGCACGAACCGGACCTCCAGCGATATCCGTCATTCGGTCGCTATCGGGGGAAGACCGGACATGGCGCAGACAGCCCAATTCGGTCGAGAATGACCCTGAACGGGCATGCTGGCTCTCCAAACGTTGCGCTCAATATTTCCCGCCTATCTTCCAGAGGTCTCGTTGGAGGGGTAAAATGGATTGATTTTGATCCAAAAGGCGGACCTTCGGCGGAGGAAATTTCTAACGCCGCCTTCCGACGAGGTGATCAATGAGACGTCGGGAGTTTATTTTTGGCGCGGCTGCAACACTTGGATGTGTCGCGGGCACATAGCCGGTGATGGGACGGGCACAGCAAGGAAAAAACTGGCGCATCGGGGTTCTGATCCCGGGCTTTTTGACCGGCCCCACTCACAATTTACTCGAAGTACTCAGACACCAGTTGGATGACCTCGGCTACATCGAAGGCAAGAACCTCATCATTGATAGGCGGGCGGCTGAAGGACGAAATGACCGCTTGCCAGCGTTGGCAAATGAACTCATAGCCTTCCATCCAGATGTAATTGTTGCTGTGGGGACGCCCGCGGTAGCTGTGGCGCAACGTGCGACATCAACCATTCCAATTGTTATGACACCAGCGACCGATCCTATTGGGTCCGGCTTCGTGAAAAGCTTTTCCCATCCCAGAGGAAATATCACCGGTCTGGCGAATATTTACGGCGACACCACGGCCAAAATCCTTGACGTGCTCCATACCATTCTCCCGGGTGCTAAAAAGATCGCCGTCTTAATGTCTTCAAACCCCACACATCCCGGGTTGTTTGAGGTCTCGAAGGCCGCGGCTCAGGTTCTCGGACTTTCAACTGTTCCTATTGTTGCGGCAACGCCTGCCGATCTAGATGGCGCGTTCCAGGATATCGTAAATGAAAACTGTGACGCCGTATTCGTACTGGCCGATCCAATTCGGCCGACGATTGTCACGCTGGCTGCAGCCGCTCGAAATCCTGACATCTACCAAATCAGCGATTTCGTTGAAGCTGGCGGGCTGGCGAGTTATGGTCCACGCTTGTCGACAATGTGGAAGCGTTCCGCGCAGTACGTAGATAGAATATTCAAGGGCGCTGCCCCCGCCGAATTGCCAGTCGAACAACCGACTAAATTCGAGCTGGTGATCAACCTCAAGACCGCCAAGTCGCTCAGCCTCGCATTGCCGGCGACGCTGCTCGCCCGTGCCGACGAGGTGATCGAATGATGATGCTATTCGCTGCTGTGCATGAGTCCGTTGTTGGCACGAAACGGCTGTTAGAGGGCGGGCAGAGCATGTCCGCTCTGCCCGGGTATTTCAGACATCAACTTGTTCCGCTATTGCGAGGGCATCATCTACTTCGATACCGAGATATATGACCGTGCTTTCGATCTTGTATGTCCGAACAGAAGCTGGACGGCCCTGAGATTGCCAGTCCGCCGGTAGATCAGTGTAGCTTTTGTCCGTCGTAGTGAATGCGTCCCGAACAGCCTTGGGTCTAGCCCGATGCCTCCGATCCACTGTGATACGAGTCGCACATATTGGCGGGTTGTCATACCGCGGTCAGGGCCGCGACGCCCGGTGAACAAGAACTCGCCGGACCGTTGATCGTGACGGTCAGTGACAAGGGGACCGGGCAGGGATCGGTGATCTCACCGCTTCTGGCCAATCTCTACTTACACTACGTTTTCTTCGATTTGGCCGCTTTTCCGGGGCTGGTTGATTGGGTTGCGATGGGCGGCGTTCGCCTTGATCCCATTTGCAGTTCACGCGAGTGGCACATGTCGTCGTAGTGCGGCGGGCGGCAAAGCCGTTGATGGCGATCGCTTCCGATACGACCAGCGCGAGCTCTTCAAATGACCAAAGTCACGTTGACTTGCTCCGCAGGCCGAGGTGGTCGAGCAGATTCGTTGGCAGCGGAAAGACCACGGTCGAGGACCGTTCGCCCGCGATGTCATGCAGAGCTGCGAAATAGCGCAGCTGCATCGCCTGCGGCTCCTGAGCGAGGATCCGGCCGGCCTCGACGAGCTTTTCGGCGGCCTGCTGCTCGCCCATCGCGTTGATCACTTTGGCGCGTCGCAGCCGTTCCGCCTCGGCCTGCTTGGCGATCGCACGCACCATGGTTTCGTTGAGGTCGATATCTTTGATCTCAATTGCGGTGACCTTGATGCCCCAGATGTCGGTCTGCTTGTCGAGGATCTCCTGGATGTCGGCGTTTAACCTGTCTCGTTCCGCAAGCATCTCGTCGAGTTCATGCTTGCCGAGCACCGAGCGCAGCGTGGTTTGTGCGAGCTGGCTGGTTGCGGCCATGTAATCGCCAACCTTGATGATGGCGCGCTCGGGATCGACGATGCGAAAGTAGAGAACGGCATTGACCTTGACCGAGACGTTGTCGCGCGAAATCACGTCCTGGGGCGGCACGACCTGTACCATCACCCTGAGATCGACCTTCGCGATTTGCTGCACGACTGGAATGAGGATGATGAGGCCCGGTCCCTTTACTCCAGTGAATCGGCCGAGCGTGAAGACGACGCCGCGCTCGTACTCCCGCAGGATGCGAATGGCCTGGGACAGAAATATGATGATGAGCAGCGCAATCGCTGGATAGGTCAGATAATCGAGCATCATGATGTACCTCCCTTGCCGGTCGGGGCGGGCGGGCGCCGCACCATCAGCGTCAGATCGACGATGTTGGCGACTTCAACGACCTCGCCCGGCTTGAAGGTTTCGGTGCTGCGCGCTTGCCAGCGCTCGCCGTGCGCAAAGACGTGACCTTCATTCTCGGACCAATCGAGGATCTCGGCAGACAGGCCTCGCATGGCTTGCGCGCCGACTCGTACTGGACCGCTGCGAGCGCGTCGAAGCGCGCCGAGCACGACGAGAATAAAGCCGATGAACGTCGCCGTTACGATGGCGATGACCGACCACGACAGTCTGTAGCCGGGCGCTTCGACCCTGAAGAGCATGACCGCTCCCAGCACAAAGGCGATGACCCCTCCGAGGCCCATCACGACGGACGGGTTGAAGGCCTCGATGGCGAGAAGCGCGATCCCTACCAGCATCAAGGCGAGGCCGGTATAGTTGATCGGCAGCATATTGAGGGCGTAGAGGCCCAGCAGCAGGCAGATCGTGCCGACGACACCTGGGGCGACCGTGCCGGGGGACATGAATTCAAAGATCAGCCCGTAGATGCCAACCATCAGGAGAATAAACGCGACGTTGGGATCGGTTATGACCGCCAGGAATCGGGAGATCGATCCGGGATCGATGGCTTCGATGACGGAGCCCTTTGTCACCAGGCGCTGCGTCTTGCCACCTGCAACCTCGACTACGCGACCGTCGACCAGCCTGAGCAGTTCGGCCGGATCGCGTGCGATGAAGTCGATGACATTTGCCTGCAACGCGCCGTTGGCAGAGAGGGTGGCAGCCTCACGGACCGCCTTCTCGGCCCAGTCGGCATTGCGGCCACGCAGTTCGGCGAGGCTACGGATGAAGGCGACGGCATCATTCGTCGCCTTCGCGGTCATGGCGTCCTTCGGCTCGGGCTGGCGGTCGTTATCCTTCTTCTCTTTGCCCTCCTTGTCCGGGGCGCCGCCCGGCAGACCTGGTATCGGACCGCCAATCTGGACCGGGGTCGCTGCACCGATATTGGTACCCGGCGCCATGACCGCGATATGGGTCGCGTAAAGAATATAGGTACCGGCGCTCGCCGCGTGCGCTCCGGAGGGAGCGACGTAGCCGATGATGGGAACGGGGGAGGCGAGTACATCCGTGATGATCTCGCGCATACTGGTGTTGAGACCGCCCGGTGTGTTCATGCGCAGAATGACAATCTCGGCGCGTCGTTCGCCTGCCTTGGCCAAGGCGTCCTTCACGTAACTGGCCGTCGCTGGTCCGATCGCTCCGTCGATCGAAATAGTCAGTGCAAGACTGCCGCTCTCCTCCGCTAAACCGGGAAGGAGAGAGATAACCAGAGCGACGATCGCTATCGCCGCAACGAGGGCCGCCTTTACAGTACGCACGGCAAGGACTCCCATGCCGAAAATATGGGTTCCGCTCCCCGAACCTCAATGCCCCGTGGATAGGGATCAGGGATTCCT
This sequence comes from Bradyrhizobium sp. Ash2021, assembly GCF_031202265.1. Taxonomy (NCBI): domain Bacteria; kingdom Pseudomonadati; phylum Pseudomonadota; class Alphaproteobacteria; order Hyphomicrobiales; family Nitrobacteraceae; genus Bradyrhizobium; species Bradyrhizobium sp. Ash2021. The sequence goes on from NZ_CP100604.1 coordinate 2,464,044, forward strand.
GTAGGCCGTTGTGCAATGCAATGGCTGGGCTGAAAGCCTCTTCTTGGGAGCACGCGCAAACAGGTGGTTCACGAGATCAGCTCAAGCTCGGACTTGAGTGCGACCAGGAAGCGAGCGGCTTCGCCGCCGGTCACGATGCGATGGTCGAAGGTGAGCGACAACGGTAGCACACGCCTCACCGCAGGCTGGCCGCGATGCGCGACTGCTTGCTGGGAAATCCGCCCAGCTCCTATGATTGCCACCTGCGGTGGCACGATGACCAGATTGGCAAACCTGCCTCCGATCATCCCGAAATTCGACAGTGTAATGGTCGCGCCGCGCAGCTCTTCAGGGGGTATCGAGCGCGCGATTGAGTCAGCCCGCAGGCGGTCGAGGCCGGCCCGCAAGTCCGATACGCTGCGCTCTGCGACATTGCGCAACACAGGAACGATGAGGCCGCCCTCAGTATCGACGGCGATGCCGAGATCGACGCGCGCGATGAGGCGTCGTTCCCCCGTGCCGGAATTATACCAGGCATTGAGAACCGGTTCTGCCTTGCAGGCGGCAGCGATGGCCCGCACCAGGCGGATCGTCACGTCCTCGCCCGTCGGCCAATCGTCGATGTCGGCTTCGTCGGTTACGGTGGCGGGGACGATCTGCGCGTGGGCTGCTGTCATGCGTTGGGCCATCGCGCGCCGCATGCCTCGCAAGGGCTCGGCGCGGCCGGCTTGGGACATACTCTTCGCAGCCCGTTCAACATCGGTCCGTGTGATGGTGCCGCCGGGTCCCGTAGCCTCGACGCTCTCAAGATCAACATCAAGATTGCGCGCGAGCGCGCGCACGGCTGGAAACACCTGAGGCTGCTGCCCGATCGGCCGCTTGGAGGAGATTCCTGCCGCGGGTGGATGTTGGCCGCTGCCGAGTTCGCCGACAATTGTGCCAGTGTCCTGTTCGGCGTCTTCGGCAAATTCGACGAGCGGCATGCCGACCTTCACGATGTTTCCCTTGGCACCAAACACGTGGGCGATGCGTCCGCTCGATGGCGACGGTATTTCAACGACCGCCTTGTCGGTCTCGACGGAAACCAGCGGCTGATCGGTGACGACGTGATCGCCTTCGTTGACATACCAGGTGACGATCTCCGCCTCTTCAAGACCTTCTCCCAGATCCGGCAGCATGAACTGGCGCATAGGACAAAGTCCGTTGAGATTTAGCTGAACTGGCACACCTTGCGTGCCCCGGCGACGATGCGTTCGACCGAAGGCATATAGTATTGCTCGAGGCGTGCCATCGGGATGACGGTGTCATAGCCGGTGACGCGGGTTACAGGCGCGAGCAGCGAGGACAGGCCACGTTCGGCGATAAAGGCTGCAATCTCGGCCCCGAATCCGCCGGTGTGTGCCGCCTCGTGCACGATGACGCAACGTCCGGTCTTTGCGATCGAACCGAGCACCGTTCTTTCATCATAAGGCTTGAGTGTGGCAAGATCGATGACCTCGGCAGCGATGCCTTCGGCAGAGAGCGCTTCGGCCGCGGCCATGGTCTCTTTCAACGCCGCGCCCCAACCGATCAGCGTGATGTCGCGACCTTCCCGCAGGACAAAGGCACGATCCAGCGGCAAGGCTTCGCCATCGTCCTGCACCTCGCCTTTTGCCGCGCGGTATAAGCGCGTTGGCTCCAGAAACACCACCGGATCGGGGTCGCGGATCGCGGCGAGCAGAAGTCCATAGGCGCGTTCCGGCGAAGAGGGGATGACGACGCGCAAGCCGGGAATATGGGCGAGCATCGCCTCGGTGCTTTCGGAATGATGCTCGGGCGCGCGAATTCCGGCCCCGTGCGGCGTGCGTAGAACCATCGGACAGGTGAGCCGTCCTTGGGTGCGATTACGCATTCGGGACGCGTGGTTCACCAGTTGATCCAGGCAGGGATAAATAAATCCCATAAACTGGATTTCGCCGACGGGCTTAAGCCCCTGCGCCGCCATGCCCACGCAGAGCCCGCTGATCAGGAGTTCAGCAAGCGGCGTATCGAGGACGCGCTCCGCTCCAAAGCGCTTCTGCAGGCCCGCGGTCGCGCGGAAGACGCCTCCGTTGACGCCAACGTCTTCGCCAAGCACGACCACATCGGGATCGTCCTCCATCGCGCGTCCGAGCGCCAGATTGACGGCTTCCACCAGCGTTACCTCAGGCATCGTGCTCTCCCGCGAGTTCACGGCGCTGTGCGGCATAGACCTCGGGCAGATCGGCATAGAGGTGGTCGAACATGGTTTCCGGCCGGCGCGGCGCCGTTGCCAGATAGCGCTCGACCGCCGCCTCGACACGGTCATGGCACTCGGTGGCGAGCCGCTCTTCGTCTGCTTTGCCCCACATTTTTTGCCCAACAAGATAAGCCCTCAAGCGGGCAATCGGCTCTTCCTTCCAGTGAGCCTGGACTTCGTCAACCGAGCGATAGCGTGAAGCGTCATCGGAGGTTGTATGGTCTCCGAGCCGGTAAGTGACCGCCTCGATGAAATGGGGGCCTTTGCCGTCACGGGCTGCGGCAATGGCCTCTTCGGCAGCGGCGCGCATCGCCACCACGTCGTTGCCATCGACCTGCTCGCCGGTGAATCCAGCGGCGATAGCTTTCTGCGCCAGCGTTTCGGAACCGGTCTGCAGTCGCAACGGGACCGATATGGCCCATTGATTGTTGGTGGCGACGAATACGACGGGCAATTTGTGCACGCCGGCAAAATTCATCGCTTCGTAGACGTCGCCTTTCGAGGTGGCGCCATCGCCGAACAGGCACACGGCGACACGCGGCTCCTTGCGCAGCTTGAAGGCATAGGCGACGCCGGCGGCATGAGGCGCCTGAGATCCCACGGGAACGCAGAATGGAAAATCGTGGAGCGGTCCGGAGAAACAATTGCCCCGTTCGTCCCCGCCCCAAAACAGAAGGATCTCTTCAAGCTTGACGCCGCGCCAAAGCAGCGCGCCATTGTCGCGATAGGAGGGCAACAGCACGTCTTCTTCCCGCATCGCAGCGGCTGTCCCAACCGATACCGCCTCCTGGCCGAGCGAAACGGCATAAGTCCCAAGCCGGCCGGTGCGCTGCAATGCAACAGCCTTCCTGTCAAAGACGCGCAGCAGCACCATGGCCCGGTAGAGCGCGATGAGCAGCTTGGCATCCGAGGCGAAGGCGGGGAGCGGCCGGATTATCGAGCCGTCTGGCGCAAGGTAATTGCGCTGGCGCACCTCAAAGCGCGCGATCACGGGGAGATCTTGGTTTACTCTTCGGCTGGCCACGCTCTCACTCCGGAGCGATTATGCCTTCTATAACTTATTCACTTGGTGTTTGTGCCGAGACGATGCAAGACCACGGCCGCGACGTAGACCCAAACTGTCATTTGTCTCTGCTCCAGAAGGGTCAGACGCTTACGAACTGATAACCGCTGCCCTGGCAATCCGGGCATTCATCCCGGGCGGGAAGGTGGTCAACTTCTATCTGAACGCAAAAAAAGTGGCAGGTCGCCGGCTTCTTCATTGGCCGGAAAGCCCGTATCAGGTTCGGGAATTTTGTATGTCTTACGTTCCAGGCGCGCCCATTGCGTCGCCTGGCGATAGTCACGGCAGCGGAGAATCATTTCCTGGTCCCGAACGACAACCACTACGTCGCAGATCGGAGAATCCGGATAACTTCGGATCGTAACTGCCGGCGGAGCGTATTTGCCGGTCATCGCAACATCTTTCCTTGCCCGAAAGCATTTCCCGGCTGGATGACACGGGGCTGTAACAGCCGGGCACCTTCACGGAACGCGGTCCCTGAGTTATCGACTCAAACTAGCCTGAGAAGATTCGTTCCACCCGCCAGGGCGCAATTAGCCTAGAGTTTTGTCGGCTGCTGGTCTCAGGACGCATTGGCGTTGGGGCAGACCATGCCCCATCCGCGCCATTTGGGCGCATCCGGACGAGGAGAGGTGACGGCGCCGGTTCACGCCGGCCGATCTTGCACGGTTGATCAGGGGAGGCCGCGCTCCGCTTACGCCGCGCTACTCCCGACAAGCCTCGATTGCCGCAGTGGAACCCTCAGCGTTCGTGCCCGTTACACCTCCAAATCAAGCGCAAGGAGGAGTCTCACATGATGAAGATCACTCTTGCCGTGGCGGCAGCGGCAGTTGTGCTGACAACTGCCCCGCTCGCCACTCCGGCCAAGGCCCAAGGCCTCAAGATGGCCCAAGGCGTCGATGTTCAGGTCGGGCGGGACCGCGACGACCGCTACAATCGCGACGACCGCTACAATAGGGACCGTCGCCGGGGGTACGACTCCGACACCACAGTTGGCGTCGGCCCAGGTGGCGTCACCGTCGGCCCACAACAGCGCTGCCACATGGAGACAACGACGATTGAACGGGACGACGGCCGCAGGATCACGCGTAGGGAGCGTCGCTGCGACTAAAAGGCGAGCAACAAAGAATTCGCCGCCGATCCGGTGCCGCGAGGCGAGGGCGAGGGGGATTCGATTTGTCCGCCATCGCCTTCGGACACCGCGTCTTAAATCCAACGCGAAACGCCGCAGGTTTTGAGAGATTTTTGGGGGCATCCGGACGAGGAGAGGTGCGCGAGCGGCGCCCCTGGGTTTTTTCCGGCGGTATCGCAACCAAATCGGTTTGCGAAGGTTCGTGAGTTGGGGTGACGGTCTATAGGAGGCGCATCCATGTGCGATTATAGCTTACATGCGGTCGCGACCCGTCCCGCTGAGGTCGCGGAAACCTTGGTCTCGACCAACTTTTCTACAGGGACTGGCGGCTTTGCGAGCCCGGACGATCCGAAAGTCGCGGTCTGCCTTCGTCCCGGGACCGAGATCGCATTCGAGAATGAGGTTGGAACTGGCGGCATGATGTTTCGCAAGAGCGTCGGCGATCGATTGGCGCGGTTTCGCCAAATAGCCCTCGACAAGCCATACCGACATCATGACGCGCTAGAATTCTCAAACGGTGCAATCGTTCTAGTCACCGACCTCACTGTCGGGCAAAGGGCTACGGTACTACAATTGCCTGCAAGCCCGATCGAGGAAAAGCCTCAGGTGCCCCAACCTGCAGCTCGGTATGAGACCGCCGACGTGTGATGGGCCTTTCGCCGCCGACTGAGACCCCGCCGGATCGGCGGCGGGGTGGTCAGTCATTCGGCATCCCTAGCTGGACAGGCGATGAATCGATATCGAGGAACCCAAGCGGAGTTCCAATTCTCGATAGTTTCACCGCACACGGCGCATTCAAAGCTGCTGATCTCGCGTGCCTCTGCAATGTGTTCGCTGCGGTCATAAACTGCGCCGCACTTACAAGTTCGATGGGTACCGATCATCGGACATCATCCCCGCCACGTTCAAACTGAAACGGCCCAGCGCGGACGCCACTGAGGCCGCTTGTGTCGGAACTCCCGACTGGGGAGGGGGGTGGTCTGCCAGCCGAGGTTCTTGCACTCGGGTGGATAAAGTCAAATTGCTAAGTCACGAATGGTTCCAACAATCCCGATGATTCTCTCTTGAACCTTGGCACGATCTGCGCCGACAAAACCCTGCTGGGATTTGAGGGCAGCTTGAAATACGTAACGCCACCAAGCGAAGATACACCGCTTGGTGGCGTTGTGCGTTTCAGTGGCCCGAACCGCGCAGCCCATCGCCGCTCAAACCTTCTTTGAATGTGAAGAGGGAATACCGCTCATAGCCAAAGCTTCGCGTTCGTGGCCGCCCCGGTCTCAAAGGCCTCAACGCGGTCGGTCCTTTTAAGGTCCGCCGCAAATGGAGCTGTCTCTTCGAAAAAATCGCAGAAAGAGGCCACCAACTGAGGTGGCCCTAGTTATAATTTTCGACGGGATTTGGGACTAGTAAGGGGAGATGTTGGTTTGAATGGTGTTTATAGAGAATGGCGAAATCCTCGAAACTGGTGGCTGCGAAACGCGGACGGGTGCTGCTCGTAAGACGAAAGCGCGATGGACTTTGGATGTTTCCCGGAGGGCGCAAACGCGCGCGAGAAAGCGACAAGGATTGCCTGCGCCGGGAGATCAAAGAAGAGCTTCCGAAACTCAAGCTTGGAAGTCTCAGGCTTTGGAAGGATGTTAGAACCAGGAACCGCCGTTCGGGTCGGAAAATGAGTGACGCGATCTTCGTCGCAGCAAAAGCGTCCGGTCGCCTGACAATCGGCGACAAAAAAGAAATCGATAGGGCAATCTGGCGCAGGCCACGCGGCATTCGTCTGACGCCAACGTCGCGCTACATCAGGGATAAACTCTTCCCAAAATCAAATTTGGCCGCTGCGTATTCAAATTAGGCCATTAGGGGTCGAAACAGGCCAGTACCGAAAGGGGATGGATTCTAAGTGTCGCAGAAAGCGCTCCAGAGGCCGATCGCTAAAGGGATGAGAGCGACGCAAATCCATAAAGCAGGCGCGCTGTAGCTTAGGCCGGCAATAAGGATCCAAACACCGAAGCCGACGATTAAGGCTGAGATCGCATAGGCGACCGCTTTGTCCATACTCGATCCAAAAGCGAAACCGGGGATCGATTGCCGCTGCTACTACTTGCTACGGGCCAAAACGTTCCAATCAGGACTTTGGCTTCAGCTTCAGCCCAAGTACCGACTCGCTAATTCGACGGAGAGGGTAGCGACGCGCCTTGTGAATAGGCCGGATGCCTGCATCCGAAGTGACGGAGCGGAACTGGCACTTCCGCGGCGGGTCTTGTGTCACGAAGCGTAGCCGGTCCAAACGGCTGCGCGCAACTTTACAGGAGATGAAGGTAGGTCCTTCGGGTTCGGCGATCAGGTCGCTGATCCCAAGCCACCGCGGGCCGCTTTGGTCAAAAGCCACGGTGGTGAGCGCTGCGGAAACGTCGGGACGATGATCCCGGGTGATGCGAGAGTATCAAGTCCGGATCTGTGAGAGGAAATTCCCTGGGCCTACTCGGCAAGAGCGCCGCTTTCACGGCCAACCGGCCGCTTCCGGTCTTCCCCTATGGACAGACATCGGCAGCACCGGTCGGCATGTCTCAAAGGTGCCACAAACGGACTCGTGCACCGCAGCAAACAAGGTACGGCGCATTTCGTCCGAAACGCGCGGCTTGCCGCCGAGCGGAATCATGATCGTAGCTCCCCGCTCGCCCGCCAGCCTCAGCGTGCGAGCACAGAATCGTTCGCCTTCGCATCTTTGATGGTCATTGCGACTTTGCGATGCGCTGTGACGGGTGCCACCAGAGCTTGCGCTTAAGCCGTTTCAGTATTTCTCTTCTTCGACCGTCAGTGGTTTCCAGTGTGTCGGCGGCTCTGGACTGATTACGCGGTTTTCGATGCCCGGGATGCGCGTGTTGGCAGACCAGGACTGACTGCCCTTGTGCCAAAATCCTTCCACATCGCTCGACCAGCGGTCATTGTGCAGCAGAACGAACACCCCGTCTCTAGGCGCGGTACTGATGTCCCGCCATTCGCTCATTGTGCGGGTCCTTCGCTTGATTCCGTTTAGTTAATGCCTCAAGGCACGGCTTCAAGTCTATCGCGCTCCTCACTTGTCAGCAGTGCCGGCGGTGTAGTCGAATGCCCCACCTCATAAGGCTTGCGACAGGGACCGGTCCCGGATCGCTGCCCTCGGTCGGGACGACTACCCCGCCGGGCTCGCCTACATGGCCGGGACCGCACTTCGCTCCGTCCGGAGCTCCGCCACTCGGACAGAACACAGAGACCAACGTTTCGTTCGCCTCGCAGCTTACAGAGCCATCGGCTTGCACGGCGCGCCGGGGTGATCCGGCGGGCCCGGAGGCTGGCGCCTACTTTCCTTCCACGTCTCGACGAATTAACTCGCGTTTGAGACCGTGGAAGCGCATACTCGGACAATCACCGCTCCGCCTCCTAGGCATTACCGGTGACAGAGAGTGTTGCGCTCCCGCCTGTTCGGGGGAAGCATCATGCCCCAGCCTCGACGCCTGTCGTCCGTCATTCCATTCGTTGCAATTGAGCGCCCCGCTTGTCCGAAGTGCAAGGCCACGATGATGCTCGTCAGTATCGAGCTGGCACGCCCGGGCGTCGACTTGCATACGTTTGAATGCGCTATCTGCGGTCGCGTACATAAGACCCTAGCCGCGTATGAAGACCCTATGAAGTCCAAGGGTCTTGGACGCTGGCTTCAAGGCGATTTGCACTCACCGAAGTAAGGCGCGCCGGCGTGAACCGCGCGGATTTTGTAATGCTTGAATTGAGGAGGGCCGTAGAATTGCCCGCAAGGGTAATATTCACCACTGGACCACACTGATAGACGCCCGCGCCACCGCGGATGCGGGTGCGCTATCTCGAAAGAGGAGCAAATCTGATGTGTGACTATAGTCTGCATGCCATGGCATCGCGTCCCGCCAAAGTTGGAGAGACGCTCGTCACCACAACGTTCCCCAGGACCTCGACCCGTGGCTTTGCTGCAGAAGGCGAACCCGGTGTGGCGATCTGCCTCCTTCCCGGAACCGAGTTAGCCTTCGAGCAAGACGTTAAGTACGACCAGGGACGGATCTGGACGAGAACAACCAGCTTCCGCGTTGCCAAGTTTGGTGTGGTCGAACCAAATGTGCCGCATCGCCATCACGACGCGATTGAATTTCCCGATGGAAGCAATGTCCTGGTGACGCTGCTCGTCGAAGGCCAGCGAGCGACTGTGCTGCAATTGCCAGTTGTCCATCAGATATCGGGGCGCACCACAAAAGCTGAGGAGCACGGAAGCACACCGGCAGCAGCAGCTTCGGCCGCCGTGGAACTTGCGCGCTGCCCGCGGACCATCGTTTGAGGGAGGAGCAGCAATGGCCATCGATTTCAGGCTGACGACAGAACAGCAGAATCTGCGGGAGACCGCGCGTGACTTCGCGCAGAACGTGCTCGCACCGCTGGTTCCCGATGCAGATGCAACGCGCGACCCGCATGAGGCCTTCGCCAAGACCAAGCCGGCTTACGTCGAGTCTTATAAGCTTGGGTTCGCCATGGGATTCCTTCCCAAGGAGTACGGTGGCGGCAGCGTCAGCAACCTCGACCTCCAGCTGGTCGCCGAGGAGATTTGCGCCGTCGACCCGGGCTTCGCGACGACGCTCCTGGTCAATGGTTTGGGCCTTATGAACGTCGCTTGGTTTGGCACCGATGCCGAAAAGGAGAAGTGGCTTCGGCCGGCCTGCACGGATGCGAAGGGAGAGTATCTTGCCGGCTGGGTGGTAAGCGAGGCAGGGGGCCGTCCCGGCGGCACCGCAAATTTCGATGCACCACAGCCGTCGCCCGTAGGCATCGGTCTCACCGCCGAGCTGACGAACGGCGAGTACGTGCTGAATGGACGCAAATACTGGCCGTGCAATGCCGGCGGGTGGGACAAACAGGGCGCCGACGTCAACGTATGCATCGTCAGGACGGACAAGACGAAGGGCGGCAAGGAGGGTCTGAGCGCAATCATGGTCCCGAGAGGCGCGCCGGGCTTCCGCGTCGAGAAGGTCATCGACACGATGGGCCATCGCCTCTGTCAGAACAATTCGCTCGTGTTCGACAACGTGCGTGTTCCCGAAGAGAACATCATTTCCGGCACGAAAGGCAACGGCGACCTCGTCATCAGCAAGGCCTTCACATGGTCGGGCCCGGTCGCGGCGATCGCCGCAGTCGGTGTCGCCAGAGCCGCCTACGAATACACCCTCGAATGGGCCAAGGGTCACACAGCAGGTGGTGCTCAGCCGATCATGCAACACCAGCATGTGGGTTATCTGCTGTCGGATGTGGCTATGAAGATAGAGGCTGCGCGCTATCTCTCCTGGAAATCGGCCCAATACCTCGATCTCTATGACAGCGAGGGCCATGTCCCAGGCGCCTGGTCGAAGATTTTCGGCGGGGAGACCTGTGTCGAGGTCGTATACACGTGCATGCGTATCATGGGCGTCAACAGCTACGATAGGAGCCATCCGCTCGAGAAATATATGCGTGAGGCCCTGTGCTTCCCGATCTACGACGCCGGCAACATCGGCATGCAGCGTCGTAAGATTCATGGCGTGATGGCCCACGATTCATTCGACCCGCGCGCCTTCGTCGACAACAAGGCGATGGTCTTCTCGAAGGATATGGAAGGATTGGACACGTCCCCGAACCTGGTCGAAACGGGGACGCCTCCGGAGCCGCACAGAGTGGCGGCCTAGTGCGCAGTCCGGAGCGGGCGGACGGATTCGCGGGCCGAGCGAAGGCCGAGGCCCAGCGATGGGCTGCTGCTGTCGGCGCCCCTGAATAACACGGGCCGCTTCGCACCGCTGCCAGGATGGGCCACTGACTAAACCGGTCCATTCTAGAGAAAAGATTGGGCCCCGGGTAAGGAAACGGTTCTGTCTACACGAAGAAAACCCCGCCGGTTCCGGCGGGTTTCGATTGGGGGTACCTGACCTGCTTTGCCCGGTGCTGCAAGGGTACATCCGACCCTGGATAGCAAGCTTTCCGATGAAAGAGAAACCGCGCCGTTTCTGGCGGGGTTTTCATTTTTCTGACTAGGGGACCTACTTTGCCCGGTAAAGGGGGACAAACTTGCAGGGGACCAACTATGCCCGGTGCTGCAGCGGGAGCGGTCTTCCACCGGAAGGATCGCACCAGGGTGCCGCACCGTCAACCAAGCGGCCGGGCTTGCCGGAACGAGAAACCGTTCGGAACGAATCTTCGGGCCACCGCGAGCGCGCCGCTCTCGCGGCATTCGAGCGCAATCTTCTGCGCCAGCATGACGTCTCCGATCGGCAGATTGCCAATCGGCAAGAAACACAATCCAGCCTTCGGGCGGCCTCGTTCATCGATTTCGCACACGTTCGTCACCGCCCCGACATGGATCCTGTAGCGCCTTCCGCTCTCGCCGCCGACGACCTCGAAATAGCCCTTCGCCGCGAACTGCGCCCGCTGGCTCGGCGACAGCCACTCCCGCAGAAGCTGGAGAGACCGGCCCTCCGGAGTTCTTTCGGCGCCGTGTGTCATGAAGAGGGCCCTTGCGGCTCTCATGCGCGAGCGCCCGCCCGGCGGTGATGGTCGAAAGCCGAACATGAGCTGGCGGCTATCCGCCGACCAGCCTGGGGAAGAAGACGGTTTCTTCCGCGTTCGGATCGAACGATCGGATCTGCGAGACCTGACCCGGACCGGTCCGGACCGCGGCGGTAAAGCCGACCTTCGTCAGCTCGTAGAACCGCTGCTCCGCCTTCGCCAGTTCCTGTGTGTCGTTCGGGTCGAAAGGGTGACGGCTGTCGCCGGTGCGGTCCATCACGATCTGGATTGCCATGATCGTCCTCCTCGGATTGCTGATGGCCAAGGACCTCGATCCAGTATCCAGCCGAAGTCGCCGAGTTTCAAGAGAAGAAGATTCCGTCGCGAAGCCTTGGGATCCTTTCAAAACCAGTCTGTATTTCGTTCGATCGAGGCTGCCTGCAGAGTAAAACTTCCCACTCACAATCACCCGACTTCCGAGTATGTTACCGTACTCGCTGGTGATTTTTTGCTTCGGGGTGGAGACAAACTCGACCCCAAGTGCAGTAGGCAGTCTTAGAAAATGGACCTTGCCTCTTTCTCGAGCTTTCTGATTCGCTTGATCCAGGTCCATGGACCCTGGATCATTTCCGTCGTTGTTGCGCTCGAAAGCGCGGGCGTGCCCCTTCCCGGAGAGACGATCCTTGTTGCCGCTGCTCTCCTGGCCGCCGCCACCAATCAGATCGATATCGCTGTCGTTGTAGCCGCGGCCGCTGCAGGTGCGATCGTTGGAGACGCGATCGGATATATGGTCGGGCGCCGCTTCGGAATGCCGCTTCTTCGCAAATACGGGCGGTACATTCGTCTCGATGAAAACCGATTGCTGATCGGTCGATATTTGTTTTTTCGGTATGGGAACGCTGTCGTGTTTTTTGGCCGCTTTATCGCGGTGCTACGCATGTTTGCAGCTTTGCTTGCTGGCGCAAATGGCATGCCGGCGGGCCGCTTTTTCTTCTTCAACGTGACCGGGGGCATTTGCTGGGCGTGTCTCTTCGGTTTCGGTTCCCACGCTGTCGGAACCGAAATCTATAAGATTTCTGAAACGCTGAGCCTAGTGTCACTGGGATTGTTTATTGGCGCTGGATCCGCGCTTTCGATCATCATTCGGCGATATGAAATTGTGCTTCTTCGCCGGGCCGAGCGCGCGCTGCCGGTGCTCCGCAAACGGTGCGGCGCTAACCCTGATGCGGAAACCTGAGCAGAAGGGGTAAAATCCCCTGGGGTCCACACTCGGGGAGCAACAACATGAAGCAACACACCCCCGAGGAATTTTCCACCAGGTTGATCGACTGGAGTCCCTTCGTGATCATGGGCAACACGATGCCGCCCCGAGATCCTGATGAAGACGAAGAGGACGATGAGGAAGAAGAGGACCACGCCGACGAACCGCCGGTCGTGCGCGAGCCGGACGAAGACTAGACTGGCCTGTAGTTGGCAGGCGGCGTTATAGTATCTCCCATGAGCTGGGATGCGGAAGACGTAGCGCTGCTCAAAAAACCCTGGTCCGTAGGACAGAGCGCCGCGCAGATCGCGCGCCCGTCTTGGGTGTAGCCGTATCGCGGTCTGCGGCAGCCTAACTCGTTTGGGCCTGAAGCGTGGGCACAAGCCGCCAACAGCAAAGCCCAAGATAAGGCCGGTCCCGAAGCGAAGGCCGGCGTCGTTGGCCGCCTGTGCCCGCCCGGTGGCAAAGAAGGTGTCGCGGAAGACAGCAGGGAAGCAGCCTAAGGAATTCAGCAAGCGCCAGCTTTACGCCATTCTAGCTGAAGCGGTCAGGAATACGGGCTAACGGGCTCACTGCGACATCGTTGCGGTGCTGCCTCCACAACTGGTTCAGTTCCGGCAATCAATGCCCCTGAACGCGCCATGGCGGTAATCCGTGACTTCATCCAGCAGTGACTGAACGATATCGTTCAGCGTCGTACAGGTGATTGCGTGCCGCTTCACTTCCGCTTGTGGCCCTCTGCAACGACGCAAGCTCCATCGCAAGGTTGCACGATGAAGAAGGTAATCAACTCGGCACCGTCGCGCCGCCACTTTTTGCGGCTAACATCAATGGCCGCGGCATCAGCCCTGGCTCCAACGGTTTTGCGGGCCGAGCAGCGAGAAGCAGCGGATTCGGCGACATCCCAGCCCGTATCCGCACGCATCGCCACGTTCGAGGAGATATGGCGGACCGTGCGAGACCGGTTCTACGATCCGCACCTACACGGGCTCGATTGGTCGGCGGTCCGGGAACGTTACTTGCCGGACGCCACACAGGCGAGCTCCGAAGAGGCGCTGGCCAGCGTCATTAATAGCATGCTCTCTGAGCTGCATGCTTCGCACACCCGCTACTACACACCGTACGAACCAGAATACTACCAGCTTTCCGATATCTTTGCTGGTGCGCTAAGGCGGCGCGGACTGGAACGCGCTTTTCCGGGTGGCCGTATCTCCTATCCCGGCATTGGCGTCCTCTCGCATCTCGACATGCAGGGCCGCAGCATGAATACCGGTGTCATAGAAGGCACGCCGGCCCAACAAGCCGGCCTGTTCGCTGGCGATATGATCGTCTTCGCCGACAGTGCACCGTTTCAGCCGGTACAGTCATTCCGTGACAAAATTGGCATGGACGTCGTGCTGGGCCTGCGTCGTGCCGGCGCGTTTACGCAAATATCGGTTACCCCGGTTGATATTGAGCCCAACAAAATGTTCTTGGACGGCCTGAAGGCCAGCGCCCGTATAATACCGGCCAACGGCCGACGCATCGGCTATGTTCATGTCTGGTGCTACGCTGGCTCCGTGTATCAGCGGACGCTCGAGCATCTTCTATCGCATGGTCCGCTGAACGACGCCGACGCGCTGATCTGGGACCTGCGCGATGGCTGGGGCGGCGCGATCCCCGAGTATCTTGATTTGTTCAACACGCGAGCGCCGACGATGCAGGTCACTGATCGCAATGGCGCCAGCGAACTCGAGAACGTGAAGTGGCGCAAGCCTGTCGCCATGCTTGTCAACGGTGGCACCCGCAGCGGCAAGGAGATCCTTGCCTATGGCTTCAAGAAATATCGGCTTGGCGAGGTCATCGGTAGCCGGACCGAGGGAGCTGTCCTCGCTGCGACGGCATTCCTCATTGGCGGCGGCTTGCTGTTGCTCGCGGTCGCGGACGTGCAGGTCGACGGCGAGCGACTGGAAGGCGTTGGCGTCGCACCCACGATCGAGGTCCAAGCTGACCCGGCCTCCATGGGTCCAGGTGATCCTCAACTCAATCGTGCAATCGCGGCCCTATCCGGGGCCTGATCCTCGGGAGGCGGCCTTGCTGGCTCTTACACTGATCCGCGAGGACCGGATGGCCATTGAACAGCATCTAAAGAATTTTCGGTGGAAGAAACTGGAGGACATCGCTCGCTATTGAGACGGTCTCGCCCGTGCTGGGGTTCCGATGGAGTGACTGCCGGCTCGGAGCCGCCGCCATTCTCACGAGCGTCCGCTGTGAGTTCCAAGTCACGAGTCTTCGGGCGAGCCGGCCGGAGAGCCTTGCTGCCGCACTCGCGGCAGCCCGTCCTGAAGCGATAGCAACCGTCGTCTCGTTTTCAAGAGGCTCTGAATGTGCTTGGTGCTCAAGCGACCGTGCCGGGCGAAGCTCGCGGGACGTGCAAGCTCCAGCAGTCGATAAAACGTGCCTCGCCTCTGCACCGGATCTTCTCCGGACCCCCTGTCCCTATCGCAAACTCAATCTGACTAGCAGTTGATCGAGAATCGGGCGATGCTGTTGCCGGATGAGAGATCTTGTCAGGCTCATTGTTTGGATGGTCGTAGATCTGTTTCGGTCGTGGGCAGCGCTCGAGGCGGAAATTCTGACGTTGCGGCAGCAGATAAACGTTCTGCGGCGAACCGCTCCTAAGAAACAAACCTTCAGCCCCATCGACCGATTGATTTTTGTTTGCCTCTATCGGCTTGGCGTTCGCCATGCGCTGGCGATTGTTAAGCCGGAAACCGTAGTCAAATGGCATCGCGCTGGCTTCCGATTATATTGGCGCTGGAAATCGAAAGCGCGGGGTGGCAGGCCAACGGTTCCGTTGGAGATACGCAAGCTTATCCGCGAGATGAGCATTGCCAATCCCCTGTGGGGAGCGCCTCGGATCCATGGAGAACTCCTCAAGCTCGGCGTCGATATCGGACAGACCAGCGTGGCCAAGTACATGGTCAGGCGACGAGACCCGCCGTCCCAAGGCTGGAGGACATTCCTCCGCAATCACGCTGATGGGATTGCTGCGATGGATATGTTCGTCGTGCCGATAATCTCGTTTCGCCTGCTCTATGGATTGCTGATCATGGGGCACGGCCGGCGACATATTCTGTGGTTTGGCGTCACAGCGCATCCAACCGCAGAATGGAGCGCAAATCAGATCACGCAAGCCTGCGGCTGGGAACAAGCTCCCCGCTATCTCATTCGTGACCGGGATGGAGCCTATGGTGAGGTCTTCATTCGAAGGCTTCGATCAATAGGCATTCGCGATCGACCGACGCCGTCGCGCTCCCCCTGGCAAAATGGATATGCTGAAAGGCTGATCGGTTCGATCCGCAGGGAATGCCTTGACCACGTCATTGTATTCAGCGAACGCCACCTCCGTCACTTACTGCTCTGTTACATGAAATATTACAATGGGACCCGCACTCATCTATCCCTAGAGAAAGATGCACCGGTCTCGCGCGCCGTCGATCGGGTCGGGCACATTCTTTGTCGCCCAATATTGGGCGCACTCCATCACCGATATGGCCGGATTTAATTTACGACAGGCACACCGTGCTCGCGCGCGAGCCCTGGGTCGGCCAATTCGATCCGCTCTCCGGAGTGATCCTGCACGAAACCGAGGAGTTCAGCGCTCGCCGCCGAGTGAGGCGGAGCACGAGTGCCACCAACGAATTAATCGAGGCGACGACGTTTCCGGCGCAGATGAGACGGGCGCAGACGAGACGAACGAGCATCTCTTCGATCCGGCCCGGCATTCAGCGCCTTGGCGCGATCAGTCAAGGTGACACCAGAAGCGGAACGGCTCATCCCGAGCCCGCGAAAAAAGGAGTGTCACCATGTCCACCTCAACAACGAAGCATTCGACGAGTGTGGCCGCGGCCGTCGCGGCTGGTGTTATGCTGTTCGGCCCGCTTTCGCCGGCAATAGCGGCGTCCGATCAAAACCGCCCAGTCGTTCCGACCGCGCATTCGCCCTGGCTCGCTCCGATCGGTCATCGGCAGCCTGCAAGGGCGGATGTTCCCCAGAACGAGGTTCTGTCGGCTTGGGAGCGCCAACAACAAGATCTCGATGTCGAACTTGATCGCAAGCTGATCATCTGCCGCGGCTGCTGAAAGCCTCTATTCCTGAGCGGAATAGAGTCTAGTCCGACCGCCTTCGCTACCCTCGGTGGCGGTCTCCTTTAGGTTCTTTCGCGTGAGTTCGATCCATGAGCCCACGTGAAACCCAAAGGAGAACCGACCAGAGACCATACCGGCCCAGAGCGATGCCTCGAACAACGTAATTAGCCACTTGAAGCGACCTTGGAAGGCGACTTCGTCAAAAGCGGCCACGGTACAGGTCCCGCCACGCTGGGACGCGAAGCTCATGATACCGACGGCGAGAGCGACCAGAAATGCGCCTTCATGTACGAACCAATCTCAGAGTTCGCGTTTTCGCGATCGGGCTTCATTCTCGCACGAAGAGCATGCAGCCAAATATGTGTTCGGCGGTAACTTCTGCAGGCGAAGAAATTTCTCCGCCTGCCTGTAACCAAACCACCTCGGTCCGCGAACTAGCTACGTCGTACCACGCCGGACGTGCGGGGTGCGGTTTGGAGCGGAAAGACGGGACACGATGGATACAGAGATGAGGGAGAGGAACACTACTGCGCGACGCTCTTCCAGCCTGTCAGCTGGTTCGGTGGATTATATTTGAGAGGACATCATGTCTCAGGCGGAACAGTTCGATATCGTCGTTCTCGGCAGCGGCCAAGGTGGCAAGTTGCTCGCGTGGCACCTTGGCAGGTCAGGCAGGAAGGTTGCGGTTGTAGAGCGCCGCTGGGTCGGTGGCTCGTGCCCTGCCGTCGCCTGTCTGCCATCCAAGAACGAGTTGTGGAGTGCGCGGATCGCCCATCTCGTCCAGAACGCCGCGCAGTTCGGCACATTGAACGCCGCCGTCAGAACCAATATGGGCAAGGTTCGCCAGCGCAAGCAGGACATGATCGATCGTGAGATCGCATTCCATGTAAACGCCTACAAGCAGAGCGGAGTCGATCTCATCATGGGCAGCGGCCGTTTCGTGGGGCCGAAAACGATCAGGGTGGAACTGGCTGTTGGCGGAACGCGTCTGCTCACGGGTAACGAGATTATCGTGAATGTTGGTTCGCGCGCCGCCATCCCGGATATTGCTGGTCTCAAGGCGGCTCGTGCGCTCACTCACATCGAGGCCCTCGAACTCGACTATTTACCCTCACACCTGATCGTACTCGGCGGCGGCTATGTTGGGATCGAGATGGCGCAGGCTTTCCGCCGGTTCGGCAGCCGCGTGACGATCATCGAGCCTGGCCGGCAACTCATGGGACGGGAAGATGCTGACGTTTCCGAGGAGATTCTGCAGATTCTGAGAGGCGAGGGTATCGAGATCTTGGTCAACGCCAAGCCGGTCAGCGTTGAGGGTCAATCCGGAGATGCAATTGCCGTGACCGTGCGTACAGCCGCGGGCGAGCGGAAGATTGAGGGCAGCGACCTGCTCGTGGCAGTTGGCCGAGTTTCGAATACCGATGGGATCGGGCTCGCTGAGGCAGGGGTGGAACTCGATGCACGCGGCTTCATTCGTGTGAATGAGCGGCTAGAAACGACAGCCCCGCGCGTCTGGGCCATCGGCGAATGTGCGGGAAGCCCGCAGTTCACACATGTGTCGGTCGATGATTTTAGGATAGTCAGAGACAATATGACGGGCGGCAACCGCACAACGGGCGACCGGCTCGTTCCCTATGTCATGTTCACGGATCCGCCGCTCGCCCGTGTCGGCCATTCCGAGGGGGAAGCCAAGCGGCAGGGGATTCCGGTGCGTATCGGCAAGCTGCCGATGTCCAGTGTCCTTCGTACGGAAGCGACCGACGAGACCTAGGGCTTCATGAAGGTGGTTGTCGGCGCGGATGACGACACGATCCTCGGCTTTACGATGATTGGCTCCGAGGCGGGCGAAGTGATGGCCGCCATCCAGGCCGCGATGCTGGCAGCGCTTCCCTACACGAAGCTGCGTGACGCTGTCATCGCCCATCTCACGATGGCAGAAGGCCTTGGTCCACTCCTTTCGAATGTGCCGCCGCGGAATGCCGCCGGCAGCAGAAAGTCCGCATTGAGCCATCATGCGGGCGCTCCTCAGTGACGTAGTCAAGACCTAGGTTCGTTAGCTGCGGCGGCGTTCGTCACCGGCGCGGCGGGCGCATCGGCAGGCAAATTGCGCTCATTTTCGCTTGCGAAGGGGGAAGGGTGGCCATCGTCGACCTGAACAGAGATGTGGTGCAATCAGTCGCCGACTAGAGGCAGAGCAAGATGCGAATCCTCTTCATCGGCGACGTTGTAGGCGCAGCGGGTCTGGCTGCGCTTTCATCGTTTCTTCCGCCGCTACTCTCACGTTGGCAGGTAGACATTACAATTGTGAATGGTGAGAACTCTGCCGATGGCGGCTTCGGGATAACCTTTGATTCCTACCGGGCGATAAGAGAAGCGGGGGCCGACGTAGTGACCCTTGGCAACCACTCGTGGAGCCGCAAAGAGGCACTCGAACTGATTCAGAGGGAACCCTATCTTATCCGCCCAGTCAATTACTTGCCGGGTACGCCAGGGGCTGGACTCGTGGAGGTCCAGACCGCAACGCAAAAGCGCGTGCTAATCATCAACGCTCTGGGCCGATTGTTCATGGAGCCTGCCGACGATCCATTTGGTGCCGTCGCTCGTATCCTCGCAGAGCGGCGTCTGGCACGAGACGTAGATGCGACGGTCCTCGATTTCCATTGCGAGGCGACCGGTGAAAAGCAGGCAATGGGATATTTCTGCGACGGGCGAGCTAGTCTCGTCGTCGGCACACATACTCACACGCCAAGCGCAGATTGCCGCGTTCTGCCCCATGGTACCGCTTACATTACAGACGCGGGGATGACCGGTAACTACGATTCTGTCATTGGTATGGAAAGGAGCGAGCCAATCAATCGGTTCGTGACCGGCATGTCGTCGGGTCGCTTTGTGCCGGCCGCGGGAGCTGCGACGATGTGCGGTGTTGCCGTCGAGACGGACGACGAGACAGGTCTCGCGGTCAGAGCCGCAGCAGTCAGGGTCGGGCCAAATCTTGAGGAGCAGAAACCTCAATTTTGGGAATGAAATGGACAGAGCTTTCGCGACGAAATAGGCCAAATGCCTGTAACCAAACCCGAACCACCCGCGAATATAGGTTCGTCAAATCATGTGGGCGCGCCGATGATAAACGGCTACCACGGAGAAACGAATATGATCTCTGCGGCGTTTCCATACCGAAAGCAGCGGCGGCGGGTCCTCGGCAGAGAGATGGCCTATGTGGAGGTGGGAGAGGGCGACCCCATCGTGCTGCTGCACGGCAATCCCACCTCGTCGTACCTCTGGCGCAACGTGTTGCCGTACCTGCAGCCACTAGGCCGCTGCATCGCCCCCGATCTGATCGGCATGGGCGACTCCGACAAGCTGCCCGACAGTGGCCGCGACTCGTATCGCTTCGTCGAGCACCGGCGCTACCTTGACGCCCTGCTCGAGGCCCTGGATGTGCGCGAGCGGGTCACCTTGGTCGTCCATGACTGGGGTTCGGCCCTCGGCTTCGACTGGGCCAACCGCCACCGCGAGGCCGTGAAGGGTATCGCGTACATGGAGGCGATCGTGGGGCCGCAGTACTGGGACCACTGGGACAAGTTCGACATGCGTCCCGCCTTGCAGGGGCTGCGTTCAGAGAAGGGCGAGGAGATGGTCCTGCAAAACAACTTCTTCATCGAGCAGATCCTGCCGGGGGCCATCCTGCGCACCCTCTCCGCGGAGGAGATGGCGGAGTACCGGCGGCCGTTCGCCGAGCCCGGCGAGGGGCGGCGGCCGACGCTGACGTGGCCCCGGCAGATCCCCATCGAGGGCGAGCCCGCCGACGTGGTTGCGATCGCGAACGCCTACGCGGACTGGCTGAAGACGAGCAATGTGCCCAAGCTGTTCTTGAGGGCTGAGCCCGGTGGAATCCTCGCCCAAGGCGCGGTTCTCGACTTGGCCCGCAGCTTCCCGGCGCAGACCGAGGTGACGATCGCGGGACTCCATTTCGTCCAGGAAGATTCGCCGGACGAGATCGGGCGGGCCGTAGCCGGCTGGATGCGGAAGTTATAGAGCGCACTTACGTCGAACTCCCCAGACTTCGGACGGTTGCCGATGTCCCCGGGGGTCGGTTGCCAAGGTGGTGCCGACGCTCAAATGCAGGAGACATGATGCTTGCCTTGGAGGTCGTCCCGCTGCCTGTCGCCGACGTCGACCGCGCGCTCGCGTTCTACGTCGGACAGGCCGGCTTCACCCTAGACGTTGACTACGGTCCCACTCCCCATTTCCGGATTGTGCAACTCACCCCGCCCGGGTCCGCGTGTTCGGTGCATCTTGTCGCGGCTGACTCGCACAGCCGCGTGCATGATCTGTGCCTCGTTACGAGCGACCTGGAGGCCGAACGGGCGAAATTGATCGACCGTGGTGCCGACGTCAGCGCGGTCCGGCACAAAGACCCGGTCGAGACCTGGGCCGGAGGATGGAGCATGGGGTTGGACCCCGAGCATCGCGACTATGCGAGCTTTGCGGATTTCGCCGATCCAGACGGAAATACCTGGATTTTGCAGGAACGTAGTCATCGCGCGCGATGATGCGACGCGGCGAAACGAGAGGAGCATGACTATGGGGCTCTCTTGGCAACAAGGCCCTCTGGGCGGCGCGACGGTGGGCCGCTTCCTCACCCCCGAGCCGCTTCCACAACGACTGCTGTTCGCCGAGCCCCTGCGCAGACGGATGCGAGTCAAGTTGGCTGGCGAGTGGATCGCCGACAGCGAAGATGTCGTCCTTCTCCACGAGCCGGGTCGCTACCCCGTCGCGTACTTCCCGCTCGCTGACGTCCGACCGGGTGTCCTCGTCAGCGAAAATCGAGCGACACAGCACCGCGACCTCGGCGATACCGCGTGGTTCAGCGCGAGCGTCGGAGACAGAAGTGCGGACCACGTCGCATGGCAGCACACCGCCCTGCCCGAATTTGCCCACGTGCTACAGGGCCGGGTCGCGTTTGCTTGGCGAGCGATGGACGCCTTCTACGAGGAGGACGAGCGCATTGTTGGCCACGCTGCCGACGCCTACCACCGCCTCGACATCCGCCAGAGCTCACGACACCTGGTCGTCAAGCTCGAAGATGGGGTAATCGCCGACACGACGCGCCCAGTCGTGTTATTCGAATCTGGCTTCGCGCCGCGCTGGTATGTGCCGCGCGAGGACATCGACGAGAACTCGCTGACGCCGGCCGAGGGACAAACGTTCTGCCCCTATAAGGGCTTGGCCAGCTATTACGACATCGGCAGCCGCAAGAAGGCGGCGTGGTCCTATCCGCAGGCCTGGCCCGAGGTTGCACGGGTCTCCAACCTTGTCTCGTTCGAGCCGGACAAGATCGATGTCTTCCTGGACGACAAAAAGCTCGTTCTCGCGCCGGGTCAGAGCGTTGTGCCGCACGGAATCGACCGAGGCCTGGATCCTGGCGAAATGCTAGGGCGGGGTGACAAAATTGCCCACCCGCGCAACTGAATCGATCATGCCACAGGCCTGGATGCTCGACCGACCTCACCTACTTGCCATTCTCGCCGGAGCGGCCGGGGGCGCAATTGCCATCGGGAGCATGGAAGCGTTCTCCATTGAGAGGGCATTTCCGCTCTTCGCGATTCCATTCGCGACGTCGATCGTAACAGCATTGGGCTCACCAAAGGCAGAACCGGCGCAACCTCGCGCCCTTGTCGGCGGTCATCTTGTCTCCACGCTCGTTGGACTGCTGGTTGTGAAATTGTGCGGCCCAGCGCCGTGGGCCGCCGCCGTCGCTGTTGGTTTGGCAATGGTCGCAATGCATCTGACCGGCACGTTTCACCCGCCTGCCGGCATCGATCCGCTGGTTGTTGTCGTCAACAACATGTCCTGGAGCTTTCTGATTGTGCCAGTTGGCATCGGCGCCGTGCTGCTCGCAACGTTTGCTTTTGCTTGGCACAATCTCGTCACGCGAGGCGTTAATGAAGGAGATACCTGGCCCATCCGGTGGTGGTGACCTTGAAGCATTTCACACTCGTCGCGTTTCAGCCGGGGAAAGCATGCCAGCTTCGCTTGTTAGTATGTTTGAGACATGCCGATGGACTCTCAGAATGTCTGTCTATCCGAGTAGACAGAAGCGATGCGCGCAGGGTCAAAACGGCGCGATTGGTGGACGACTACCGAGCGCTCTTACGGAGCGAATTACGACCTTGCCGGTGCATACAGTGTGATTGAGAGCGGGCCAAGATGGTGTCTTGATCGGACAATTTGCTCGAACGAAAGCTTGTCTACGTAGGCATACCACGTATCAGACACACCAGTCTGACGGGTCAATAAAGGAGTTTAGAAATGGCCAACACATCGAAGACCGTGATCGTGACCGGCGGTTCGCAAGGCATAGGTGCTGGCGCCGTACAGGCGTTTCTTGAGCGGGGTTACAGCGTTGTTGCAACGTCGCGGAACGTCACCAAGTCGAAAGACCTGCCTTCGTCGCCGAAGCTGGCTTTGGTGGATGGCGACATTGGGGAAGCCACTACTGCCGCAAAAGTGGCGGAAACGGCCGTCAACACATTCGGCTCGATTGATGCATTGGTGAACAATGCGGGAATATTCTTCATCAAGCCCTTTACCGACTACACGGCTGAGGACTTCAAGCGACTCGTTTCCACCAATCTTGAGGGGTTCATCTACATGACCCAACTCGCGATCAGACAGATGCTGGCGCAAAAATCGGGCGGGAGCATCGTCAGCATCACAGCCGCGCTGGCGGACAATCCGATCGCAGGCGTAAGTGCCTCGATCCCAATGATTACCAAGGGCGGCATTAACGCGATTACACACAGCCTCGCCATCGAATATGCCAAAGACGGTATCCGTGTGAATGCGGTTGCGCCTGGAATGGTCGATACGCCACTGCAAAGGAATAGTCCGAGCGACTTTCTGAAGGGTTTGTCCCCAATGGGAGTCGTTTCGAGCGTTCAGGAGATTGTGGACGCCGTGATTTATTTGACCGAGGCTCCGCACGTTACCGGGGAGGTGCTGCACGTCGACGGCGGTGCGCATATCGGCAAATGGTGAAGTTGTGTTAGCCGGGCTCCAGGTGTGGAGGCGAGATGCGCGGCGCGTTACTGATCAGCGCCAAAGTTTTATCATTTGGGTTGCGACTGCTGGCAGATCCGGGCCGACAACCTGCGGCTGGGGCAACCCATTCACAGGCAGCGCAGCATTACCGGGTCTGGCAATGAGCGCTCCTGAACAGCCAATGCTTTGCGCACCAATCGTGTCCCACACATGCGCCGCCACCATGCAAATCGCGGACGGCGGTACATTCAATTCTTCAGCGACCATGTGGTACACCTGCGGGGCCGGTTTAAAGCGACGAACGCGATCGATGCTGAACGACCTTTCAAACCAGCCATCAATGCCTGCATGCTTGAGCGGGCTGGTTTGCGGATCGGGAGGCGAATTAGTGCATGTCACCAGACGGAACCCAGCGTCTTTTAATTGCTTCAGACCAGTTGGCACATCGGCGTGCGCCGGCATTGTGAGCATCCGTGTTCTCAATTCGTCAATGTCTGCCTCGGTAATGGAGACGTTGTGGATCGTGCCCAGCATCTTCAAGACACCCTGTCCCAACGTGAAGAACGTCACGTAGGGGCCTGACAAGGTCATTGCCTCCGAATAGAGGATGAGCTGTCCAAACCACTCGCGCATTGCCTTCCGATCGCCAAACAGTCGCTCAAACAGCGGCGCTATGAACTCAATATCGAGCAGCGTCTCATTGACATCGAAAACACATACTGATGGTTTCACGGCGTCCATTTTGGTCTTCTCATCATTTGCAAGCGCAGCGCGCCCAACAGGGATTATTGCCGCTGCGCCATGGTGTCCGTACCCAGCCCCGTAAGCAGCTACGGCGCACCGCTGAACCCAAAAGTTCATCACTCATGGCGGTTTCTCCGGTTGCGTTCGTCGGCCACGCGCCTTCCGTCGTGGCGGCACGCACTGCTCGGCCGGCGGGGTAGAACCGAATGCAGCATTTGAGGTCTCTATGTGCGCTACACACCGAGTATCTCTAATTATTCGGACGCATGGCCAAACCGGTTACAGCCTGGAGGATTATTTCGACGACCAATTCCGGCGCGGTAACCAAGGGCGTATGGTCGACCTTTCAGACCTGGTCTGCGCGCCCATACGTCGCGCCAGGAATTGCTGAGTAATCGGGTTGATCATCCGATCCTCTTGCGCAACAAGATCCAGGAGGGTTTTGCCCTCCGCGCCAGCCTCGGTGCCTTTTCCTGAATGCATGCGAGGGCTATGGGACGCTGCGTTGCTGCCAAGAGCGCCGCCTGCTCGGACAAAGCGTGCTAAGCAAAGGTCGTGCCAAATCGATCGTCGGGCATCCAAAGGAAGCCATGCTTGTCAGGAGCCAGTTGAGGTGCCTCCGGATGCGGCTTTTCGCGATAGAAGACCTCTCCAACGGTCTCGCCTTCGTCAGGGGTCAGAGCCGCAATGAAGACCAGCGACCGAACTCTTTGGTTGAAACTTGCCCCTATCACCGCGCCGGCATAAGCATGGGCAACCAGAACGGCCGGCCCATTGGTCCGCTCCAATGCGCTTTCAAGCGCTGTGACATCATCTGACAATGACGTTAGCGGAATCGGAGCGGCGAGGACCCTCAGCCCCTCGGATTGCAGCGGCTTGATAACGCGTGTCCAGCTGGAGCCGTCGGCCCAAGCGCCGTGCTCGATTTCCGCAAGGCGCAACTGTCGGTCGTTCTGGTTGCGAAGCATTAGATGTCCCTTACGAGACGCCGGCAAAGTCCCGCTTGATGCGAGAGTCCTCCTCATCGCATGTCCCTTCACTCCTCGGTCACGGGATTGCGCAGTTTGCGGATCGGCAGACCTTTTGAGTGCCTCAGGTGCCGAGGCTCTGAAGAATTGTCGGACGTCGTTGCCGCAATGACGTCACAGGACACCAAGGCAGCCAGTTTCTTGAGACCTCGATGGATGTTGATCTTGACGAGCGCTGTGGATTGGCCACTTGCGCCGGATGCGCGTGCGATGCTCAGGCCCTTCAGTTTTACGAGGCGGATCACGCAGGCTTGCGCAGGCTTCAGCCGGCCAAGGAGATTTTCCATCACCGCGGCGCTTATCGCGGCTCCCCCGTGATCCTCGATCGGTATTTCGTCGTCAAGCGGTAGTGCGGCGAATCGAGACGCGTCACGAACCCGATCGATCCACTTGTAGCGCGCGATCGCGGTGACCCATGCTCCGAAAGCTCTCGACGGTGCGTATGTGTGCCGATTGGCATGGATCGCAAGAAGTGCTTCCTGCCTCGCATCTTCGGAAGCGGGACTCGGAAGCCGGCGCGCATAGTAGCGGCGCAGCCACGCGTCCAATTCTCGCAGCAATTGCTCGTAGGCGCGGCCGTCGCCAGCTTGTGCCGCGGTCATCAGGTAACCCCATCGCTCGGAGCGCCTGTCCCAATTCTCGGACCGGATTTCTGTTCGCGCCGTTTGCCGTGGACGAATCGCGAGATCGGACGACGACGTTCTCTGAACAGCATCGGCGACGGGTGGCGTTGAGCCGAGTGTCGAGGTATTATTGTGTAGGGCGGTCATTGGAGAGGCTCCTCTCGACCCAATCAAGCAGGGAGGCTGTTTCAAACGGCTTTCTGAGAAGACATTGCGCGCCCGCCGCAATTGCTTCATCGTCTAAACGCTTGTCAGGCAGAGCCGTGATCAGGATTACGGGTGTCATGATTCCCTGTTCGTGGAACCTTCTTACGAGGTTAAGTCCACCCATCCCGGGCATATGAACATCAGCGATGACACAGTCGAAGCTGAGCAGTGTTGACGACGTCAAGAACGCTTCCGCCGAGATATACGGCTCGACCCGACAGCCGATGGAGCGCATCAAATCCACAAGGGACAAGCTAAGCGCTTCATCGTCGTCGATGACTGCGACGAGCGGGCTTGTCACCGAATGTAACCTCGCCAGGTGCGCGCAATCCTGGAAAGGCAATGGGGACGAAGGCGCCATCCCAGGTGAGGCCGTGTCGCCCATCGTTTGGCTTTCGAGGCAAGAGAACCGCTATGCAACCGAGAAAGAATGTGCATGGCATCATCTCCCTGGCAGTCTGACGTCACCGGGTGCCGAACGGCAGCACAAGGCGAAGCCGAACCTTGCTTTCGGCGTCGCACGGTCACAATCTCTCGGTAATGAGGGATAGACCCATACGTTGGTATGGGTTTTCGGCGGTCAACCGGTGCGCGCCCTCATGTCTGGATGTCGAGGGCCTCTGCTATCCGAGCGAGCGTTGCTACGGATTTTGCTCTGAGCTTTCGCATGACGTTGCCGCGATGCATCTTCACGGTGACTTCGCTAATCGACAATTCGTTCGCGACCTGTTTGTTCATGAGCCCGGACGCGACAAGCGCCATCACTTGCCGTTCGCGGGACGTCAGGAGTTCATACCGCTCCTGCAATTGAGCAATCTGCGCGCCCTCTCGACGCCGGTCTTGGTCAATTCGAATCGCCGTCGCAACGGCATCAATCAAATCCTGATGCCTTATCGGTTTGGTCAGGAAGTCGACAGCGCCGGCCTTCATGCCCCTCACAGACATGGGAATGTCGCCATGACCGGTCATCAAAATGACAGGCACCCGGATATTGATGCGTGCCAGATACTCTTGTAGCTCCAATCCGCTTGTGCCCGGCAGCCGAACGTCGAGCACGAGACACCCGGGAGCGTCGAGCAGCTCAACCTTGAGAAACTCTGACGCGGATCCATAAAGCGCGACTTCATAGCCCATGGACCGAAGCAGATCTCCAAGTGACTCACGGACCTCCTTGTCGTCATCGACGATGTGAACAAAAAAAGACGACGACACTCTCAGTGGCTCCTGGACATCTGGACGGATTGGCGAAGCGGGAGAGTGAAAGTGAATGTCGCGCCATGCGTGGTGTTTTCCTCCATCCATAGACGTCCTCCATGGACTGCAACAATTTTGCGGCAGATCGACAGGCCTAGGCCATCACCTTTCTCTCTCGAGATCGCCTGAAACGCTTTGGCGATCAGCTCTATTTCTGACGCTTTGTTCTCAAGCCTCATAGCGAGTCGCTCTTACCGACAATTTTCATCGGCGCATACCGGAATGAAGGTGCAGATGCCGAGACTTGGCGCATCCGGCTACGCATATTCCCGCCAGTCAGCCCGCAATGCGGCAGGCAAGAAATTTCTTAGCGGGGATCGGCGTGCTCTGTAACCAAACCAGTCCACCCCACGAAAGTAGTCACGTGAAACCAACGTGGATGTGTCCGGAGCTGCCGTATCTGGAGGTACAGTAACCTGTCCGATCGCGTTACACAAGTTACTATCTTCCGAGCCAAATACCCGAGGGAATCGCTCATGACCACGATCCGGTACCGGCACGCCCACGTCGATGGGTTCAAAATATTCTACCGGGAGGCCGGCCCGGTCGATGCGCCGACGCTGCTGTTGCTTCACGGGTTTCCAAGTGCCGGCCATATGTTTCGCGAGTTGATCCCGGCCTTGTCGGATCGCTTTCGCATCGTAGCTCCAGACCTGCCGGGCTTCGGCCAGTCCGACATGCCGTCTCGCGACAAGTTTTCCTACACCTTCGCCAAATTGGCCGAGGTAATCGAGCGTTTCACCGAAATAATCGGACTCGGTCGCTTCTCAATCTACGTGTTTGACTATGGTGCGCCGACCGGCTTTCGACTGGCCGTTCGACATCCCGAGCGTATCACCGCAATCATTTCTCAGAACGGCAACGCCTACGAGGAAGGGTTGAGCGACGGCTGGAATCCTATTCGGGCCTATTGGATGGAGGCCACGGAGGCGAACCGGAAGGCACTGCGTGCCTTCCTCTCTCCCGAAACAACGATCTGGCAGTACACGCACGGCGTCGTCGACCCGTCCTTGGTTTCTCCGGATGGATATTCGCTTGATAACTTCTATCTGGCGCGTGCCGGCGCGGATGAAATTCAGCTCGATCTCTTCGGCGACTACAAGAGTAACGTCTCGATGTACCCGCAATTTCAGGCCTATTTCCGCAAGCACAAGCCGCCGTTTTTGGCGGTCTGGGGCAAACACGATCCCTTCTTCTTGCCGGCGGGTGCGGAGGCGTTCAAGCGTGACATTCCAGGCGCGGAAGTCCGTTTCCTCGACACTGGCCACTTTGCGCTCGAAACCCATTGCGACGAAATCGCCGCGGCGATCCGCGAATTTTTGCCGCGCTCGAAATGAGAACCTGGTGATGGCCCGTTAGCAGACAGCGAGACGACGATAATGAACTATCTCACGTTCATACCGGATGGTTGGGATCCGGCAAACGATGATCCTAGCGTAAGAGAGGTCACCATGAAATCGTTTCTTCCAGGTGCGCTTTTGTTCGCTTTCGCAGTGGCGCCAAGCGCGGCGGTCGCCGATAAGTTCCGATCGCCGTCCGAGGCCCGAAGCAAAACGACCGAGGACGTGCATGTGCAGCCACGAGGACGGAGCTTCGCTCCAGGCTCTGCCGACGATAATGACATCCAGAGAAAACTCGAAAGCTTCAACAAGGCGCAGCAGAATCTGGACAAGTCATTAGACAAGAAGTTGATCATCTGTCGCCGCTGTTAGTGCGCCGTTCGCCCCGCCGATAAGAGATGCAAATGAGGTCGGACGTATCAGCGTCTCGTGACGAAAGTGCTCAGGAATGCGCAAGTTGGGCTGAGCATTGATCGGGCGAGGCTCGTCTGCCAAATGTTGATGGAAATCGATGAATGCTATCCGAAACGCCGGATACAGTGCATTCCGGGCTCAAGTCGGACATCGTGTGAAGTCCAAAAAGTGTGATAATCAGACCTAGGCGCGCAGAAGGTCACCGACGCATTCGCGGCCGACCATGACACGGATGGGGCCGGCACAACTAGGATGGAGTGCCCGGAACTACCGGCACCGTGAAGTGAAAAATGGCGCCGCGGCCTTCATTGGCGGTCACCCACAATTGCCCTTCATGCGCCTCGATAATCGACCGGCAGATCGACAGCCCCATGCCCATGCCGTGCGTTTTGGTCGTGAACATTGGGTTGAATATCCGGTCCACGGCACCGGGCTCGAGGCCTTTCCCCGTGTCTTCCACCGACACCATCACATATCTGGAGTGATGGACTTCAGACTTTATGGATAACACCCGCTCCTCATTCTTCGTGACCATGGAGTCAATTGCGTTCGTAATCAAATTCATCAGCACTTGTTGCAGCTGGATCTGTTCGCCTGTTATCCGTGGCAGCCGTTCGTTAGGGTCGAATTGAACGGCAACGCGATGTGTTTGCAGTTTGTCGCGAACGACGGCCAAAGCTTCCTGGATGAGGTCGTCGATATCAAGCGAAGTGCGGGTCCGTGCACCCATCTTGAAATGCGCCCGGATATTTTCGATCACGGCGTCCGCGCGGTGTCCGGCGGTCACGACGAGGCGCAATGCATCCCTGGCCTCATCGAGGTTAGGGTCGACACGATCAAGCCAATTCAATCCCGCGCTCGCACTGGTTATGATCGCCCCTAATGGCTGTTTGACTTCGTGGGCAATCGAAGCCGAGACGGCGTCGCCGGTCATCAGCCGCGCCTCACGTTCGCGACGCTGCGCCAGCAGGGCGCGGTGCAGTTGCGCGTAAAGCGTCGTTATCTCATACAACAGGACACAGAGTACAAGAATGCTGGACACGAACCCGAGGACCCGGCCGGCATACCAGCCGGCGCTGAACCGGGCCAGATCGGACAACGAGGGCATATAGATCTCAATTGCATACGCGCAAACGACCACCATCAGCCACAGATCGAGGACCGAATGCTGGCGCATCCAGAGCAAAGTGAGCGCAAGTGCATTCCACAGGATTAGACAACCGACCGTATAATAGGAGAGGGTAGAAAAATGGACCAGGTCGAGCATGGTGCGGGGCAAGTGCGCTTGCCCCGCTGTGACAAGAAACGTCGCTACAATCACGACGGCCGCGGTCACGGCCACACTCGAAAGAATGGCCGCACCGGCGGAACCCCGCCACAGCCCCTTGGCCGGATCGGCATCCTTCAAAAGGGCGTACGCGATGACGAACGTAGGAAAACCGGCGTGCCACAGATTATAAAGCCAAGTCGTGCTCTGTAGCCCCGCGCCAAGCAGGCCACCTGGCGTGAAGACGCCCGGAAAGGTCAGCATCCACGGGATCACGATAAGTGCCATGAAGAGATATCCACTCGCGATCGCGAGGAGGGCACGCGAGCGCATGATGGCGAACTGGTTGAACAGCAGGACCGCGGTGATCAAGTCATTCACGAAGACCGCCGTGCCGTAGGCCGGGACGAAGGCATCGATCCGCCCCAGCTGGATGTTCGAGAGCCCCCCTGCCAAGATTAAAACGGCGCCAAAGAAGGAGAGCACGATCGCAAGCGCGAGCCGTTTTTGCGGCCGGCTCGGCGGTAAGTTCGCAAGGGTGAAAGGCTGATCCTCTGGGACAATGAAAGGCGGCTTCTTCATCATCGGAGCGACTCTTAGCAGCGGCTGGAACGCGCGGCACGAGGCTCAGCTTCGCCATTCGCATCACGGGCTGCAGCAGTCACCGCCATACTTATTGGGCCAACTGACGACGAGTAAGGAAGCGTCGCCACCTTTGAAAAGACCACGCTGGCAAGGTTTCCTGCGGCGGCGCATGCGCCAATGACCGAAGCTCCATCGTTCCCGCTCCCCGTTCGATCAGACGCCACGGGTGACATCAGAGTATATCTCATTTGAACGTGGAGAGGGGCACACCCACGCTACTTATCGATGGGCGGCGCCCGTGCCCCCCCGCGCCCGGCGCGGGAGGGCAAAAGGTCTAAGCCGCGCCATTCTGGTGTTAAGCCGGGGATCGATAGAGAAAACTCATAAAATCATAATAAACACAACGACATATGGCCGAGAGAGTGTCCATTCACATAGGCCTCGCTAAAGCTCGGCTAGGCCCGTCACGCTCTTCAACATCAATCAGTTAGTGGCGGCACAAGCCCGCTCCATTCCGGAGGCCTCCAATGGGCAATTCAATGGGGAAGAGGTAGGTGGCCGTGATCGGCATCAAGGAGAGTCATATTCCCTTGCCGTGATCATCGGAATCAATCGTCAGGGCGAGTACGAGGCGCCAAATAGCAGGGGCAGCCAGCACCACAATGGGAATGGTTGTCGTCCATGCAATCAGCCAGGAGCCGAGCCAGTTAGCGATCCCACCACAAGCGTCATCAATCGCTATCTTCCAGATTGTTTCGGCGAAGTGATCGGCTCGACTCGCAGATCGCGACGGGGCCACTCGCGTCGACTTTGACGTGCCGCCCGATATGCCAAAATCGACGCGAATGACCCCAACCAGACATCGATCTCCACGTTCAAACAAGATATATACTGATCCCACGCATGGAGCATTCGTCACTGGCGCGTCCGCAACCGCCGAAAACCCTGCCAGCCCAGCTTTTTCAGAGGCGGTGACGCTTCCTTAATCGTCGCAAGCTGTCTCGATGGCAGAAATGGCGGTGAACGACGGCGGCCTTTGATGAGAATGGCGAAGCCGTTTGAGCTTCATGCCCTGCGTTCCAGCCACTGCCAAGAGTCGCTCCGATGATGAAGCCGGCCGTCTTTGTCCCAGAGGATCAGCCTCTCACCCTTGCGAACTTACCGCCGAGCCGGCCGCAGAAACGGCTTGCGTTTGCGGTCGTGCTCACCTTGCTGGGCGCCCTTTTCATCTCGGCACCGAAGCTTTGGAACGTCCAGCTGGGGGGGATCGACGCCTTCGTCCCGGCCTATGGCACGGCGCTGGTCGTGAATGACTTGATCACCGCGGTTCTGCTGTTCAACCAGTTCGCCATCCTGCATTCGCGTGCCCTCCTCGCAATCGCGAGTGGGTATCTCTTCGCAGGGTTTATGGTCATCCCGTGGATGCTGACCTTTCCGGGGGTGTTCACACCAGGTGGCCTGCTGGGCGCGGGGCTACAGACCGCGGCTTGGCTCTCCGCTCTGCGGTACGCCTGTATTCCTCCGTTCGTCATCGCATATGCCCTTTTGAACGATCCCGATCCGCCCAAGCGATTGTGGAAGGGCTCAGTGGGAGCGACCGTCGTTTGGAGTGTCGCGATGTCCGCGGCCATCGTATGCGCCGTGACATTTCTTGTCATAGCGGGTGATGCATATTTGCCCCCCATCTCCATCGATCTGGTCCGTTTTTCCACCTTCTGGCTTTATTTTGCCAGTTGTCTAATACTGTGGAACACACTTGCACTCATTTTGCTCTGGATCCGCAAGCGGTCGATACTCGATCTGTGGCTGATGGTGGTCGTTTGCGCGTATGCAATTGAGCTCTATCTGGTCGCGTTTCCTGGTCTGGCCCGGTTCAGCGCCGGCTGGTACGCCGGCCGAATCTACGGGTACGTCGCCAGCATTCTTGTACTCTTTGTCCTGTTGTATGAGATAATGACGCTTTACGCGCAACTCCTCCGCGCGGTCTTGGCGCAGCGTCGCGAGCGTGAGACGCGACTGATGACCGGCGATGCCGTGTCAGCCTCAATTGCTCACGAAGTCAAACAGCCATTAACGGCGATCATAGCCAGTGCGAACGCAGGTTTAAATTGGCTCGATCGTGTCGAGCCTGAGCTCGATAGCGCCCGGAATGCGTTGCGACGCGTCGTGGCCACCGGACACCGTGCGGACGCCATGATCGAAAATATCCGGGCGCATTTCAAGATGGGTGCACGGACACGCACTTCGCTTGATATCGACGACCTCATCCAGGAAGCTTTGGCCGTCGTTCGCGACAAACTGCAAACACATCGCGTTGCCGTTCAATTCGACCCTAACGAACGGCTGCCACGGATAACAGGCGAACAGATCCAGCTGCAGCAAGTGCTGGTGAATTTGATTACGAACGCAATTGACTCCATGGCTGCAAAGAATGGGGAACGAGTGCTGTCCATAAGGTCTGAAGTCCATCATTCCAGATATGTGATGGTGTCGGTGAAAGACACGGGGAAAGGCCTCGAG
Source organism: Bradyrhizobium sp. Ash2021 (assembly GCF_031202265.1). Taxonomy (NCBI): domain Bacteria; kingdom Pseudomonadati; phylum Pseudomonadota; class Alphaproteobacteria; order Hyphomicrobiales; family Nitrobacteraceae; genus Bradyrhizobium; species Bradyrhizobium sp. Ash2021. The sequence goes on from NZ_CP100604.1 coordinate 2,497,417, forward strand.
GCCGGTGCCGTGGACCGGATATTCAACCCAATGTTCACGACCAAAACGCACGGCATGGGCATGGGGCTGTCGATCTGCCGGTCGATCATCGAGGCGCATGAAGGGCAAATATGGGTGACCGCCAATAAGGGCCGCGGCGCCATTTTTCACTTCACGGTGCCGGTGGATCCTGGCAGCGCATCCTAATCGGGCTCCATCCGTATCGCGGCCGGCCGCAAGTGCTTAGTGGTAGCCTTCTGCGCCGCCCAAGTCCGACTGTGGCACTTTTCTGACCTAGCGAGCCAAGCCGGCGATGTCGGCTCATTCGGGGTAAAGCGGACGTCGCGTACCAGCCGACCGATGCCGCTGCGGTCACAATTGCCCACCGGCCTTGTTCAACGAATTGTTCGAGGTATCCTCTATCGGACCGTTCGCGCGAACGTCGAATGTACGCGCTCCGAGCTCCGGCGGAATCGGCTCTAGCCACGGCGCAGCCATTAGCGTTTCCTCCGCATCGGAGAGACCCTGCGCCCATCGCCTTTCCATCGTTGGGCGGTCGAATTCGTAGTCCTTTGATTGTCCTAGCGCGTGCTCCGGACGGTAAATCACTTCAACGATGTCCATGGTAGTCACGCAACGGAATTCGTCGAGCAAGGCGGCTTCCGGGCCGGTCCTCAGATCGTCGGGGAGTCTCTCCCAAAGCATGTTGATGCTGTGGCGCAGATCATGCAACCGCCGCAATGTGTCCGTAGCCGCCCGCGTTCGGCTTGAATAGCGGATGTCCTTGTCCCGCTCGGTAACCTCGTTCAAATTCCCGGGCAGGGCGCCGCGGGCCGGGAAAAGGTCCACCTGGAAGATGAGATGGCTACGGCGCGGATAATACTCGATCACGTATTGCAGCGGTGTATTGGATACCAGGCCGCCGTCCCAATAGTGCTCTCCGTCGATTTCCACGGAGGGAAAGCCTGGCGGAAGAGCGCCGCTCGCGAGGATGTGCTCCGGCCTTATCTCGGTCTCGGCATTATCGAAGTACGCGAAATTGCCTGTCCTTACGTTTACGGCTCCGACGCTGAAGCGAATTTCTCTGGAATTAATGCGGTCGAAATCGACAAGTCGCTCCAATGTGGATTTCAGCGAGCTCGTGTCGTAGTAGCTGGTCGGCGTGTGGCCGAACCACCACTCGGTAGGCTTTCGCGGCGCGAAGAAGTTAGACTGGCCGAACATCAGCGCATGCATTGCGCTGATCTGCTTTCCAAGGTCGAAAGGCAAACCCGTACCGTTGACGAGGTCAGAAATCCGTGCGGGCCAGATCGCGGACGTTGTGATCGTGCGCCAGAATTCCCGCAGTTTTTCAACCCGCATTTCCGGCGAATTGCCAGCGATCAGGGCGGCATTGATCGCGCCGATCGAGATGCCGGCCACCCAGTCAGGCTTGTAGTCCGACGAGGCGAGCGCCTCGTAAACGCCGGCTTGATAGCTTCCGAGGGCGCCCCCGCCTTGCAGGACGAGTGCAACCTTCTTCGTGTACGATTCTGGCCGCAAGGCAGCTTGCTTCATTGTCCGCCCTCTGTTTTTGCTCGAGAGACTTTTCCGGGGCACGCGCCCAAGCGAACTCCCGGTCGAGCCCCAACCAAACTCGACCTAGTCATCAAACTCAAGGCCGCCAGGGCGCTCGGCGTCACGATACCGGAATCGTTCCTGCCGCGGCTGCGCGCCGACTAGGTGATCGAATAAAGCACATAATTGCTACGGTGCATGAGTCTCTTCCTGGCACCCTTGAGACATGCCGACGGACGTCTCGAATGTCTGCTTGTCGGGGAAGACCAGAAGTGGTTGGCGCACCGTCAAAACGACGCGATTGACCCTAATCGGACTCATGCGACGCCTCATTCCGCCGATTGATACGTCACCCATTTTGGACTAGGCCGTGTACTCATAAACCCGGCGGCATGACGCACCGACGTTGATGTCCGCTTTGCGCCCAAGGCGACGCGTTGTTGCGCAGCAGCGAAATGACGGAAGGCCAACAGCCGACATCCGCTCGGGCCCGACGGCCGGATCTTCGATCTTGTCGATTCCCTGCAGCCGCACATCGGATCACAGTGAGTTAGCCGCTGCGTCAAAGTTCAGCGAACCAGCCGTCGATGACCACTTCCGATCCAAGGATGTAGCTGGATGCGTCACTGGCGACGAACAGCACCGCAGCGGCGATTTCGTCGGGTTGTCCAAGGTGCCCGATTGGAATCAGCTCGCTGGCGCCCACGAGATAGTCGCGAAAGTCCGCTTCAGTCTGCCCGGAATGTTCGGATTGGCCCACGCCCCGAAGGATGGGCGTCTCGATCGGGCCCGGACTGACCAGTTAAGAAACCAAGGGCGTATCCGCTACGCCGTGTGTGTAGTGGCAGAACAAGTTCAATCCAGTTAGGCTAACTTTGCGATGTTGGATCTTAGCCATGCAGACTCCTAGCGCTTCTACAATAGTAACGTCTCAGGTCCATTTGGTTATCGCATAAATGGTCCAGCCACGTCTGACATACTACTTTCGCGGTTTGCTTCGGTTTGGTTACAGGTACACAAAGAAGTTATTCGCCACCGCCGTTGCAGTCGGCTGACTGAGTACGATAAAGCCGGACCAAGTTTGAGGACATGTGCCGAAATATCCCGGCAATCGTTGACGGTGAGAGAAGTCTCGCTATGAAGCTTGAGAACAAAGCGTCTGAAATAGGACGAATTGCCAAGGCGTTCCAGGCAATCTCAAAGGAGATCAGCTACGAAGGGTTAGCTAAAGCCCTTCTCAAAGCCGCACTCGACTATTGCGGAGCAGCGCGTGGTGCTGTGCTGCTGAGCGAAAAAGGTGAGTTGCTTGCCAAAGCCGATGCAAGCTTTCCACGCGAAAGGGCGAGGTTCTTTGTTTCGGAACCTGCGGCCGGTGACTTCCGATTGTTGCCAGATATCAGCGAACGGGTACTTGCGCGTCAGGAAATTGTCGTCAGACAGGATTGCTGGAAAGGGTCCGCACTGGTCGATCCGGCCGAGTGCCCGCCGGGGCAGAACATAGCGCAATTGTTCCTGCCTCTGATTCATCAAGACCGGACCATCGGTGTTCTCTACCTCGAATCAGAGCGCAAGGAGACATTCACGCCCGGGTGTATCTCTGTGATATCGATGTTGGCTTCGCAGGCTGCCGCATCCTTCGAATCTACGCAGCTTTTCGAGGCACTGCGTGAGACCAACTCGTGGATGATCAAGGGTCAGCAGATCGGCCGGATGGGCAGCTATCGCTGGAACACGCGGACTCTGCTCTCGCGAGCATCGCGCGAATGCTACCGCATCTTCGATATCGATCTTGACGTAAATCCGGTACCGTTCGAGGTGTTCAAGAGCCGAGTATACCCTGACGACATCAATGCTTTGGAGCAAGCGCTCAGGGAGGCCGTCAGTACCAAGTCTCCGTTCAGTCACGAGTACAGAGTTGTTCATAGAGACAGCTCGATCCTGCATGTCGTAGCTGTCGGACAATTCGACCTCGGCCCAACCGGCGATGTCGAATTGGAAGGGATCATCACCGATATCACGGAATGGAAGGCCGCGGAACATGCGCTCACGGACGTGCGAAACGAACTTGCGCGAGCCGTCCGCCTCGCATCGCTCGGCGAACTCGCAGGCTCCGTTATTCACGAGATCAATCAGCCGCTGACCGGGATCATCATGAGTGCGGAGGCTTGCCTCCGGTGGCTCGCGCGGGATCCCGCCGAACCCAGTGAAGCTCGCAAGTCCGCGATGCGTGTCATTGAACAGGGACGCCGGGCGAGCGACATCGTCACGGGCCTCAGGTACCTGGTGCGCGACGCGCGGATCCGATTTAGCGAGGTCGAGATCAATGATGCCATCGATGAAATTCTTCTTCTTTTGAAGCGAGATATTGAGCGTGCCGACGTCACGCTCAGGACGGCCCTTGATAACTCGATACCGACCGTCGAGGGGGATCGAGTGCAGCTTCAGCAGGTCGTCCACAACCTCGTGCGCAATGCAATCGACGCCATGACTACCGTTAGTGGAAGGCCTCGCGTTCTGACTGCTTCCTCAAAGGTCGCCGACGGTTGTGTCTTTGTCAGTATCGCTGATGCTGGCGTCGGCATCGCCTCCACGAGCAGGGAACGACTGTTCGATCCCCTCTACACGACAAAAGGCGACGGCTTGGGCCTGGGTCTGTCGATCTGCCGCAAGATCATTGCTGTCCATGGAGGAGGTCTCTGGGTGGAGGAAGACACGGCTCATGGCGCAACCTTCACGTTCACTGTCCCGCTTCGCCAATCGGCCTCGGTGCCGGGGAGCGCCTGAAAGTGTCGTCGTCAGTTTTTGTTCATATCGTCGACGACGACAAGGCGGTTCGCGAGACGCTTGGAGATCTGCTTCGCTCCATAGACTATCAGGTAATGCTCCATGGATCTGCCTCGGAGTTTCTCAATGTTGAACTGCCCGACGCGCCGGCATGTCTGGTGCTCGACGTTCGATTGCCGGGCACGAGCGGGTTGGAGCTGCAAGAGTATCTGACCAGCATCAATATCTCGATGCCTGTCATTTTGATGACAGGCTATGGCGACATTCCAATGTCTGTGAAAGGCATGAAGGCTGGCGCGGTCGATTTCCTCGCCAAGCCGATACGGGAACAGGAGTTGATTGATGCCGTTGCCACGGCGATTCGAATGGACCAGGACCGGCGTCACGACCTTGTGCAAGTTACTCGATTGCGAGAGCGGTATGCGCTCCTGACGCCGCGTGAAAGGCAAGTGATGGTGCTTGTGGCGTCCGGGTTCATGAACAAGCATGTCGCGAGCGAACTCTCGATCAGCGAGCCAACCGTGAAAATGCACCGCGGCAGCGCTATGCGAAAGATGGGAGCAAAATCCGTAGCGACGCTCGCTCGGATGGCTGAAGCTCTTAACATTCAGAGGCAAGGCGCGACCGTGACCTCGGTACCAAAGGTACAGACCAAGGTATGGGTCTGAGTATCACAACCGCGAGATTGCGGCCATGCGCGGCCGAAAGCATGGTTTAGCTAAACCTTGTGCTGCCAATCGACACTGGGTAGCCGTCTGCTCACAGGGGAGATGATGCGATGCACATCCCTTCTCGATTGTATAACAGCCCCCCGGATCGAATGCCTGACGATCGACGATTCAGCGTTAGTAGGGATGACCACTGCCCCCCGATGCGCTCCCATGATTTCGCGCACGTGGCAAGATTAAGATCAACATCTATCGAGGTCTGAAGAAAATGGCTGCCTTGGCGTCTTAGCGGTAACGAGAGACGGAAACGAACGCATCTCGCAAGCAAAAAGCAGAGCACATGAATTACGCTTCTACCGGCATGGCAGAGAGTCCAGCGAGTGCCAACACGGGCGCGGTCATCAAGCGGAGGCAATGTCTTGAATCCGACCGTTAAGATCACGCCTGCCGAATCTATTGAACGTTTCGGTACGGGCTGCCACTGGTGGTTTTCAGAAAGCGTCCACGTTCCGATCGGATGCAAGATTGAGTTTCTCTTTCAAGGACCACTGCATTTACTCGTATTGTACAATGAAGGTACACGTCGGAACGGTGAAACATGGATCGATGGCCTACCTTCATCAAGGCTTCGAAAGTTTACGCATAAGCTTACTTTCGTACCTGCGGGATGCGCCTATCGAGAATGGCATGAGAGCGGCGCTTCCACTCGAGTAACCCTTCTGTATCTGGACCCTGCTGCGTTTCAGAAATCGGACGATAGCGAAGGCGCGTTCCAGCCCAGAATATACTTCGAGGATTCTCTTGTCTGGGAGACAGCATCGAAATTGAAGAACACGATTGAGGACGCTCGGGCCAGAAGCATGCCGTACCTGGAGGCGCTCTCTGGTGTTCTTGCGCATGAGTTATCTTGCGTGAACGACGAGGCAGCTCGCGCGCCGAAAGTGAATCGCGGAGGTCTCGCCAGTTGGCAAAAACGCGCCGTCGTCGGCTATATTGAAGAGCACCTCGGGAAACAGGTCTCGCTTTCAAAACTTGCGGAACTGGCGCGACTTAGCCAGCATCATTTTTGCCGAGCGTTCAAGCAGTCATTCGGAACTCCACCGCATCAGTATCAAGTGCAGCGCCGCATGGAGGTCGCCAAGTCGCTCCTGGCGAATCGAGCGAGCTCGGTCACGGATATCGCCCTCACTTTAGGGTATGCGCAGACCAGCTCTTTCAGCAATTCTTTTCGAAAGACGACAGGCTGGACACCCACGGTGTATCGCAGGGAATTCCAATGAGCCGACTCAATGGGTCATTCAGAGGTTGACGAGTGAACGGGACACTTAGCTTCGGAGACAAGGAGTGCGTGTTGAGCCTTGTATGCAGACCCATCCTGTGGAGCTGTGTCTGGCGTCTATTGCCGGCCACCGCCACTCGAGGCGCGGGAAAGCGGACAAGGTCAGGCTATTCGTCCTATTATCTCACCGGCCTCGCTTCGCCGCCGCCATACTTGGACGGATCGTCGTAGCTAGGGGTGTCGTGATAGCGGACCGGCGGGCTACGCCGTTCGACTGTCCAACCCGGAGCGGCAAAGCCTAAGGTCAAATCTTGCTTGGCACGAACGATGACATGTAGCGGTCTCGAACGATGCGCCGTTGCTGCGTTGGCAGAAGCACACAGGGTGATCAACAGGCATAACACCAAACCAGAACGCATCGCATTTACTCCAATCGACCTCTCGCCGTTCCTGCATGATGCGCGCCGCACTTCCCCAATCGCAGCGAGTTCACGATCAGTCTCATCGCAGGCATCATGCGCGCATGCACGAGAAGTTAGATATCATTCAACACCTGCTCCGGCTTATCCATTTTTCGCGCGGGTGTGTCGATCGTGCTATTTTCGGTGGCCGACGAGTTAAATTAGTAACCGTCTGCGCTGTCTAAATTTCCGGATGAAGATTAACAGGCTGACATCTTCGAGATCCGAGAGCTCGATCTGCCCCAGGCCAAGCCCGTCGCGTCCTTCTGGGTTTTCATCCCGTTCGAATCTCTATTCCCGAATGACGTTTACGACGTCATCGGCCATGCTGGGACGAGACGGGATAAGACACTGCGGACCCTGCGACTGGGCCGTTCGCAAATGCGTGATCGTTTTGCGAGCGGGCCGACCAACCCGTCCGAATCTAACTATTGCGGCACACCGTTTGGCGTCGCGCGACGAGCGGCGTCTATTTTGCGGAACAACCAGTTATCCACGGCGAAGGGGCCGCAACCACCAAGAACAAGCGCAGCAAGACAGGCCAAATAAAGCAAGTCAGTTTCGAACCCTGGTTCGCCAAAATGCGCCCCGTTTGGCGTGATTGCTTGAAGGTTTATAGACGAGAAACCGTATGGCAAGTGGACCGTGAAGATAGCCACCAGTAGCACGATGGCCATCGGAATGCTGACGAGTGGAACGAGCACTCCCAGCGCAATGCAAAATCCTCCGACAATTTCCGTTACGATCGTGATCCAGGCGAAAACGTGGGGAAAAGGGAGTCCCATCGCGTGCAAGAGACCGGAGAAATTGTCTGCGCCGCGTAACAATTTTGCAAAGCCATGTGCGGCAAATCCGTATCCGACGATCAGGCGCAAGGGAAGAGGCGCCCACCGAGCGGCGGAGCAAGAGAATAGGGCGTGACACACAGTGAGGCTTCGGTCGAAGCCGCTGCTGGGGCGTTTCATAGCGCTATCGGGCGCTTTTGATTTACTCATTTTGCACTCCTCTCTTTGTCATTGGGAAGACATGCCACCTTTGGCGGGGCACGCCCGGGCCCTGCCTAGACCCCGCTGGGGGTCGGAGATTGCGCAAGCGGCCTGAAGTCATTTCGACCGCCCGTGATTTAGCTTCCCATAGGCATTCGGCGACGGGGCGTGGGAGATCAGGCTCGGATTCTCGATGCATTCTTCAGCTGTCCCGGACGCTGTCTGCATGCATTGCGCTCGTGTAGTGAAGTCGCATTGGACCGCGCCCTCGCGCCGGGTGCACCAGGCATAATCAGCGGCGTGGGTCGGTTGCGGGAGAAGCGAGGCGATCCCGCCGACGCCAGCTGTAGCCACAAAGACGAACGGCAGTGCAATTGATCGAACGTGCGCAAGCGTTCGTTGGATCGATGTCGCATCAATGGTCAGGACATGTTTCTGGAACATTGTCTTCCTTCGTGTTCGCGGCGAGCAATTGACGTCCGGGTTCGCGCGCGGTTTCAAGCGGGAGTTACGAGAGCTCATTGCCTCACCAAGCGACGACCAGGTCCGGATATGAGACCTAGCCGACTCCTTGTCGATGGGTTGGGTGCCGAATGCATCAAGATTGAAAAAGGCAAGGCAATCCCGAACGCGCAGGACGCGGATCAATTCAATATTTCAGGTTGCGCCTAGTAGGGCCTCATTGACCCCGGACATGCGTTCGGAGAAGTGGGCTGCCGAGGAGATGGAATGACTAACAAGGCGATTGACCCCACAAGGCCCGACGACTTGGCGGCGGCAGTGGACTTCTCCGTTATGGAGGGCAACAAGGCCAGGGTATCGACACTCTTATCCTCGATCAGGAGTGGGGATCATGCGCAGAGCTGATGTGCTGCCGATCCCGCGCGAGCTAATATTGGCTGCTCTTCAGCTTCCGCTTGCGGCCTTCATCGCCGGAACGGCCAACGCACAATCGCCGCAGCAATTGGAGCGGATGGAGGCACTTATTCGTGCCCAGGCAGTACAAATCGAGCAGCTCAATCTCGAGATGAAAGCGCTGAAGAAGGCTCAATCCAAAACGCCGCGGCAGGCTGAGACTGCGTCACGGCAGGCCGGTAGGCCGCCCCCTCGAGTCGATACCGTGGTCGAAGCGGCCCCGCCGGCCGTCAGGACTCCGGGGGCGATCGGCTCGCCACAATATCCAAATTACGTCATTGCGGGAGACAAGAAGCTGTCATGGAAGCTGCCCGGTAGCGATGTCAGTTTGCGGATCGGCGGTTATGCGAAACTTGACGCTATCGGAATCACCGGCGGCGACCGCTCCGTTGGAGCAAACGACCAGTTCAACGTGTTCCAAATACAATCGCGCGGAACGTCTCCGACGGGCACCGCGCCCGGTGACCCAAGGACGAATATTCATGCGCGGCAATCCCGCATTTTCGTTGAGGCGAGCAAGACCGATACGCCGCTCGGACCGGCGCGTGCCTATGTCGAAGCTGACTTCTTTGGTCCAATCGATCTCGGCACTCCAACCGTTTCAAACTCGCACACGTTTCGTCTTCGTCACGCCTATGGCGAAGTGGGACCGCTGCTGGCGGGGCAGACCTGGTCGACATTCGTCGATCCGACAACCTATCCGGAGGTCCTGGATTTCACGGGGCCGGGAGGGGAGGCCTTCATTCGTCAAGGGCAGGTCCGGTACACCCACAATTTCGGCGGCGGCCTCACGGCCTCGGTCGCGGTGGAAAACCCCCAATCCAGAATCCGCATAGGTGAAGGGCCTGTCTCCGGAACGGGTGCGGCACCTGCAGCCACCGGCCTTCAGGTCATCGGCGTCGGTCCGTTCGCGCGCGACAGCACCCCGGATTTCATCGCCCGGATCCGCTATGAAAGCCCGCAGTTCAATCTCCAGCTTTCCGGCGTTGGCACGCGATCGGCCGCGCCTCCGGCAACTCCGGCCGCATCCGTTGTCGGCGGAGATGGGAAGTTCGGCTTCGGCGTGCTGGCTTCGGCGCAAATCGCGCTTCCGCTGTTCAACGACAAGGACAACTTCAGATTTCAGGCAGGCTATCTGGACGGTGCATCGCGCTACCTCCTCGATGTCGCCAGCACGGCGCCTTCTGTCGCCTATAATGCGACACTGACACAATTCGACAGCATCAAAGCTTTCGGCGGATTCGGGGCCTTGCAGCACTGGTGGACCGATAAGCTCCGTACCAATCTTGTCTACAGCCTCGTCAAGATCGACAATCCGATATTCGCGGGGCCGGCGGCAGCACGCGAAACCCAGTATGGGGTCGTTAATCTTATCTACAGCCCGTGGCCGGACGTCGATATCGGCGCCGAGTTTCAGTATGGACAGAGGACAGATGCCGATGGGCGCAAAGGCAACCAGACGCGCATCCAGTCCTCCCTGATCTACCGATTCTGAACATTGGTTTGAGGGCGCGTGATGCGCGTTTGATCGCACCAACGAATCGTGCGCGAAACGCAGCGCGCCCTCACGCCATCAACCACGTGTCGATCCGTGAAGGCGAGCGCAAATTCCTGTGGACCGGTCAAGGCCTCGCCCTGCGGATATCCTCGTTTGAGCGACCTTGGTCTCAGCGCGGCCTTTTTTGAATGGGCGCTCGTCGATAACCTCAGTGTCGGCACCGATATCCAGGAAGCGATAACACTCGCGCCGTCGCTACGCTGCTGGCGAACAGCCGTTGCGAGGGTGATCACCGGTCGGTCGCCACGCAGCGCTGCTGATAGAGTCGAAGAAGATCCTTTTCTAATGTTGCTGTCATTCATGCAGTCTTGCTTAGATTTTCAGGTTGCGACGTCCTTTTTCGATGTAGCGAATTGCGATTACCAAATGACAAAATATACTCTGCCCAGAAATGCAACGGTTGGAGTTGGTCGCAAGAAGCGATCGAAGTGCTGAGGGTCAAAGCCTGAGCGAGTAACAACGACGCCATCCGGCTACCATGAGACGACAATGATGAGCGATCTTTTGCATGCACTGGCAAACTCCCGTCTCCTCAAGGGGAATCTCGACTATCATCTAATTCGAGCGTCAATGGTGATCGTATTTCTGTTGTTCGGGTATCAAAAGTGGTTTGAATATGAGGCGCAGGTGCTGATCCCCTATATCAGCAATGGGCCCCTAATCTTCTGGATCTATCCTGCTTTCGGCATTAGCGGCGGTAGTTGGTTCTTGGGCGTTATGGAATGGCTATTTTGCGTGCTTCTGTTCTGGGGGTTTTGGAATAGGCAGGCGGGAATCCTTGGAGCTCTCGGATCGTGCGCTACATTCGTGGGGACCGCTACGATCATTCCATTCATGCCGAACGGATGGGACGAGGTTGCCGGCGGCTTTCCTGCAATGACCGGTAACGTTCCGTTTCTTATGAAAGATGTCGTGCTGCTTGCTGCTTCATTCTACCTGTTGAAGCAGGATGTCGTAAGGGCGATACGTTCCCCTAACTATGCAGGCATAACGAAATATCTGATCGAGCGTCTCGCAAGGACGATGACTGCTCTCGGCCTTCTCAACGACGATCTGGAGTACTACGTACTCCGTCTCGCGATGGTGATCATGTTCGCGTTCTTTGGCTACACAAAGTGGCACGAGTACGCAGCGCAGTTGATGATCCCATTTATCAGCAATAGTCCCTTCATTTCTTGGTTGTATCCAGCCTTCGGGCTGCGCGGAGGTGCCCGGTTCCTAGGTGCGTCGGAGTGGATAATCCTGGCACTCCTGTATGCGGGATTCTGGGATAAGAGGTTCGGACTTCTTGGGGCCATTGGCTCAACCATAGTCTTCGTTACGACCCTTACGATCATCCCCTTCATGCCAAATGGATGGGATCCGGCTGCCGGGTTTCCTGCGATGGCAGGTCTCGTGCCATTCCTGATGAAGGATTTGGTCCTTCTTGCAGTGTCAATGTATTTGCTGAAGCAGGACGTCATGAGGATGTCTCTCTCCAGCAGGGATGCCGAAATGAGCTCGATGCGACTGCGTGTCGATGCCATTGCTGCTGGCAATTGAGCAGTGACGCTCGTCATAGCAACAGAAGCATACCCGACGAAAACCCGTGACCGCACACGCCGCGCTCGCAGAGCGTACGGAAGGCACTGTGGCCCACAAATGCAATAGGAGAAAACACCATGACTGACGATCTCTTGCTCTCGATGTCGCGCCGCAGGTTGCTTGCTGGACTTGGAACCGCGGCAGCTGGCGGTGTAACGGCAAGTGCTGTCGGGAAGGCGGTGCGCGCACGCGCTCAGGAAAGCAAAGGCGGCGCTGTGGTGCCGTCGATCCTTGCGTTCGATGTCAATGAGTCGCTGCTCGACATCCAACACCTAGCGCCTCTGTTTGAACGGCTATTCGGCGACGGAAAGTTCGTGAACGAGTGGTATGCACAGCTCGTCCTCTACTCGGAAGCAATAACTCTGGCGGGGGGGCCATACACACCATTCTTCAATTTGTCACAGGCTGTGCTGAAATTGATGGGCTCAATCCACAGCGTCTCGATTCAGCAGGCCGATATCGATGAACTGGGAATGCGATCGGCCACGATGCCGGCTCACCCCGATGTGCCGGTCGGGTTGAAGCAATTGAAAGATGCCGGTTTCCGGCTGGTCACGCTAACGAATTCGCCGCCCGACGCGCAGATCAGCCAGCTAAGGCACGCGGGCATCGATGGCTTCTTTGAAAGATTGTTCAGTGTTGATCGCGTGCGTCGATATAAACCGGCGCCGCAGGTGTACCACATGGCGGCGGAAGAGCTGAATGTGCAGACCGCTGCGATCTGCCTGATCTCAGTGCACGTATGGGATAATTTGGGCGCACAGAACGCTGGCTGTTCGTCGGCGCTCGTCGCTAGACCAGGCAATGCTCCTCCGCCGGCCCTGGCCTTACCGGGGTGGCCCGCCCCGGCGGCCGTTGGGCCGGATCTTCCAGGCGTGGCCACGCAACTGATCAAGCTCTGGCGTTAAGGACTCTAAATGGAAACGTCCAAAACGACTCCGCCGGCCGTGCGGCGGCGCGAACTCCTTGCCGCAACGGCGATGCTGATGTTTAGCGCTACAACCGTTCGCGCTGCGACCATCGCCGGGCAGCTGCCCTGGACGCCCAATGCGGGAAATCCGCCTTCTAGGATCAAGCTTGGGCCTTGGGAATTCTTTACCGGCGAAGAGGGCCGCACGATGGAGTCGCTGGCCGACCGCATCATTCCGGCGGATTCCGAAACGCCCGGCGGGAAGGATTCCGGTTGCGCCATATTCGTCGACCGACAATTGGCGGGTTCCTACGGAAGACAGGAAGGACTTTACCTGCGCCCACCATTTCAAGTCGGCGCAAAGAACCAGGGACATCAGTCCGAAAAGGGCCCGGCTCAGGAATATCGTGAAGGGCTTGCAGCGCTGGACCGAGCATGCAAGGGCGAGCTCGGTAAGTCGTTCGCGGATCTTTCCGACGACGACAAGGACCTCGTCCTTAAAGGGTTGGAGAGCGGAGAAGTTAAACTCCAGGGAGTCGACGGCAAGTCGTTCTTCGCGCAGATCGTCAGAGACGTTCAGATGGGATTCTTCGCCGACCCCATCTACGGAGGCAACCGCGATATGGTCGCGTGGAAGATGATCGGCTACCCGGGCGCACGATACAACTACCTCGATTGGATCGGTCGCCACAATGAACGCTTTCCCTTGCCGCCGGTCAGCATGACCGGCAGCGCGCAATGGACGAGGTAGGCCCATGCCCGGCAGGCTCCCGAAGAAAGATGTGGTCATCGTTGGCTTTGGCTGGACAGGCGCGATCATGGCGAACGAGCTCACCGACGAAGGGCTCGAGGTCATCGCCATAGAGCGCGGCCCATGGAGGGACGCGCCGACCGACTTTCCACCCAGTTATATGCAGGACGAGTTGCGCTATCGTGTGCGTCATGAGCTTTTCCTGCGTCCGGACCAGCTCACCTTCACGTTCCGCAATAGGATGAACCAAGCCGCGCTTCCAATTCGGAGTTGGGGAGCATTTATGCCGCCCAACGGAGTGGGCGGCGGCGGCGTACACTGGAACGCCGAGATGTGGCGTTTTCTGCCGTTCGATTTTGTCCTGAAAACGCATCTCACCGAGCGTTACGGCGCCTCCTTTCTGCCTGAAGACATGACGATCCAGGACTGGGGCATCACCTACGATGAACTCGAACCCTTTTATGATCGGTTCGAATATCTTTGTGGAACTTCGGGAACTGCGGGAAACATCAAGGGAAAGATCCAGGAAGGAGGTAACCCGTTCGAAGGTCCCCGTTCGCGCCCCTATCCGACGCCCGCACAGGCCCAACCGTTCAGCCACACGCTATTCGGCAAGGCCGCGCGCGAACTCGGTTACAAGCCCTTCCCGCAGCCGTCCGGAAATCTCTCGCAGGCATACACGAATCCGTTGGGATTGCGGCTGGGCCCATGCACATATTGCGGCTTCTGCGAGTGGTTCGGCTGCAGCAATTATTCGAAGGCCAGTCCGCAAACAACGATTCTGCCTTATCTCGTGCGAAAGCCCAATTTCGCGCTGCGCGACAAATCGGAGGTTGTAAGGATCAACCTGGATCGCTCCGGCAAACGGGCCACCGGCGTAACGTTCGTCGATTCCAGCGGCGAGGAATGGGAACAGCAGGCCGATCTGGTGATACTGTCCGCCTATTCGCTGTTTAACGTGCAGCTTCTACTGCACTCCAACATCGGGCGGCTCTACGATCCCGTCTCCAATACCGGAGTCGTAGGCCGCAACTATACGCACCAGACCGTATCGACCGTGAACGGCTTCTTTGACAACAAGAAGTTCAACTTCAATCCGTTCATCGGGTCAGGTTCGATCGGTATGTGCATCGACGAGTTTAATGGGGACAACTTCGACCATGGCCCTCATGGCTTCGTCGGCGGCGGCTATGTGGGACAAGTGCAGACCGGCGCCCGTCCCATCGAAAGCACGCTGGTCCCGCCGGGAACGCCGAAGTGGGGCGCCGACTGGAAGAAGGCAGTGAAGGAAAACTATCTCAGCACTGTAAAGCCCGGCAGCGGGGTGCACGGCAGCTTCTACGCCTACCGCGACATCTATCTCGATCTCGACCCAACCTACAGGGATCGCTTTGGGCGTCCGCTGATGCGGATCACGATGGACCTGAAGGAAAACGAGATAAAGCAGAACAAGTTTCTGACCGATAAGTTCGCTGAGATTATCAAGGCGATGGGCGCGGAAAAGCTTGCCGTGCAGTATAGAAAGGCCCCGTACGACATCACTGTCTATCAGACGACGCACCTCAACGGCGGCGCTATCATGGGCACCGATCCGAGGACGAGCGCGCTCAACAGGTACCTACAGAGTTGGGACGTTCCAAACCTGTTCGTGTTAGGTGCCAGCGCGTTTCCGCAGAACCCCGGCTACAACCCGACGCTCACTGTGGGGGCATTGGCATTTTGGGCTGCAGACGCGATCAGAAATCAATATCTCAAGAATCCGGGAAGGCTGGTCGATGCCTAGGAAAAGCTACCGCACCAATTTCCTCGGTGGCATCGCGGCCCTGTCGCTCGCGGCGACGCCGAGTGCGCGAGGTGGCGCTTCCGATCCGCAGGAATTCACGCAGATCGAACGGGGCCGCTACCTGGCGATCACGTCCGATTGCGTGAGCTGCCATACGGTGCCGGGAGGAATGCCGTTCGCGGGCGGCCGGCCAATCGAAACTCCCTTCGGCGATATCGTCGCTCCCAACATCACGCCGGATCTTGAGACCGGAATCGGCGCCTGGAGTGATGATGCGTTCGACGCGGCGATCAGAAAGGGCGTTCGGCCCAATAGTGCGCGTCTTTACCCCGCCATGCCTTACAACGCCTACACCAGGATGTCGCGCGATGACGTTCAGGCGATCCGCGCCTACCTCAACTCGGTGGATCCCGCTCGAAACGCGGTGGTCGCCAACACCCTGCCATTTCCGTTCAACATCCGCGCCGCCATGCGAATTTGGAACTTGCTGTATTTCAGGGAAGGCGAATTCACGCTTGACCCAACCAGGTCCGCCGAGTGGAATCGCGGAGCGTTTCTCGTCGACGGTCCAGCGCATTGCGGCGCCTGTCACACGCCGAAGACGTTTCTCGGCGGCGATCGTCTCGACCGGTATCTGCAAGGGTCCTACCTGCAGGGTTGGTCCGCGCCGGACATTACGAACGACAGGCGCGCGGGACTTGGCGAGTGGACGATCGAGGACATAGCGGCCTATCTGAAGTCCGGTCACAACCGCATCACGGCGGCAACGGGCCCGATGGCCGAGGCCGTTTCTTTATCCACGTCCCACATGACGGACGTAGATGCGAAAGCGATTGCAACCTACCTGAAGTCGCTCCCAGGCAATCAGAACGGCGACGGCGACAAACCGTTACCGGCGGATACCGGGACGATGAGTGCCGGAACCGCAATTTATCGGGACCAATGTTCAGCATGCCATGGAATCGAAGGTAAGGGCATCCCAAATCTGTTCCCCTCAGTTGCCAACTCCTCGTTAGTGAGATCGAAGGACCCCACCACGGCGATACGAATAGTGCTCCGGGGCGCACGCAGCGTCGGGACTAGTGACGAACCGACGGCGCCGGGAATGCCTTCGTACGGATGGCAACTCGATGACGGACAAGTCGCAGCCGTCTTGAACTACATCAGGAATTCCTGGGGCGGCGCGGCACCGGAAATCGAAGCAAAGGACGTGAATCGCGTACGATCGGACGCCGCTTCGCGCTCCGATTGAGGCCTCGCCCTGGTATTCCGCCCAAAGGTATGCGCAGCAGCGCCTGGCACAGTCCGGCGGCGACGGCAAGAAAATGCGCTGCGCTACCTTGGTCATCGTCTGCGACGCCGAAGTAGGCTGCCGCCTGCTCGATCAGGTTTCCCCAGCGATAGCGATGTGATCGTTGATGTCACTGATATCAGTCGTTTGATTGGGCATGGATACTCTCCATGAATTCGACCAACGCGGCAGGGATAGAAGGGCGGTCGGCCGCATATCGACCGGCCGCAGTTACCCGGTCTAGGGAGCGGGAGGAACGCCGGGTGCCGTCAGAACTACATGACGAACCCGAACGATGCTTTTGCAATATTCGCGAGTCTGTTGACGCCTTGCGTTAATATCAGAGCATACAAAACACTTCACCAACTCCGGACGTAGACGTCCAGGCCGCCGTGCTTGCTGGCATTTGTCCGCGAGTTCGTGAAAGATCATGTGGAGGGCTAGAGCGAGACGCGGCTCCGGGATGATGTCGAGCCCTGCAAGGAGAATACACGCTTTGAATGCAGAACTTCGTGACGCAAAATCCCGGCCGCGCCTCCGAATGGATCGGAGAAAGTCGGCCCCATGTGTTTACCCGCTACGGTACATTTAGCACGACGGTGGCTAACAACAGCGACAGATGATTAGCTTTAGCTTTCTATCGAGCGAAGCGTCCAAAAGCCTCTCTGTCGCATTAAAGATCGTGATGCGCGTTTGAACGGCATCGTCCTCGGCCGAGTTCGGGGCAAACGCGCTGCCGCGTGGCTGTACATGTACGCTCTCAGCCGCTCCTGGGGCTGCCGTTGGCGGCTGACTAGAGAGAGGGTCAGCCATCACGGTTGCTGGCGGCTTTAGGCGGTCCGAAGTCCGCGCAGCCATTTTCGGCTTTCGTCGCGGCGGGCCTTGAGGCGTTCCACGCACTTCTTTGAACAAAGTGGAGTGCGCCAGGAATAATATCGGATGAGACCAAACGGTCCGTCACAGATCGCACAGTGCCTCGGTGTGCCATGCCGAGTATTTTGAGAGAGATTGAGCATCTCTGTCTCCTCTAATCTCTGTGTGAGTCCTGATGATTTTTTCAGTTGCCACCCAGGGAAGCTGGATCACGTTCGAGCTGGGGCGAGATCGTTGACATTCGCATCACCCAATCGACCACTCCAGAGCTCGTAGCGAGATTAGGATGAGATAGACCAATAGTTCAATCGTACGTAGGTGCGCGCCGATAGCCGAGAGGGCCGCCAGAACTAAACAAAGGTTTGCGTTAGTGTCCGACGCCTTATTTGGCCAAGCATCCGCATTTGAACTTGAGGCGCAATAAGAGGGCGCTATTTGCGTCGAGAGACGGCATAACTGATCAAGACCACCTCGTCTCCGTTGCTGTCTTGAAACCAGAAGCAAGTCCGGGGGTCCGGAAGCATCTTGCCACAGGACCATAGCGTATTTAGCCTTGTGGCCGAGGCCTTGGTGGTATGAAAAATGGAACCCGCGCGATGGTGAAAGGCGTGTCTTCCGGTTCCCCGGCCCCAGTTCGAGAGGACCCGATCGTGCTCGTGATCGATGACGATCCTCTTACCCGTGGCTCACTTAGCAGCCTGTTCCGCTCGGTCGGATTGGGCGTGAAAGCGTTCGCATCCGCAACAGAGCTGCTGGAAAATCCACTTCCCGCCGTTCCCAGCTGCCTCGTCCTCGATGTTAGACTACCTCGGCTGAGCGGGTTCGACCTGCAAACAGAGCTCAGTAGGCTGGGCGTAAATATACCGATCATCTTCCTTACCGGTCATGGGGATATTCCGATGTCGGTCAAGGCCATGAAAGCGGGTGCCGTTGACTTCCTGACCAAGCCGTTTCGTGACCAGGAGATGCTAGACGCAGTCGCCGGGGCTCTTGAGCGCGACCGGAAGCGTCGTAGCGAAGAGCAGTCCAATCTGGACATGCGAGCCCGATTTGAAACGCTGACCCCTCGCGAGCGCCAGACTATGTCGCTGGTGACAGCAGGCCTTATGAACAAGCAAGTTGCCGGCAGAATTGGCATAAGCGAAATGACGGTGAAGATTCACCGTGGCCATGTTATGCGAAAGATGGGTACGAAATCATTGGCTGATCTGGTGCTCGTCGCTGAAAACCTTGGCATTCGTGGGCAAGACAAAAAGGAAGACTAATACTCAGGTAGTATTTCCTGCAGGGCTGCTCCGTGACACCCTCCGCTTGGCGAAAGCCAGGACAATGGCTTGTCAGCCGGCGGTGGAACGAACGGTTGATCGAGATTCCGCTCATATCGATTGTAGACGACGACGATCTGTTTCGCGCGGCCATAGAGAAGCTCGTGAAATCACTCGGGCTGGTAGCTCGCACATTTTCGTCAGCTGAGTCGTATCTTCAGTCATCGTGGGTGAAAACAACCCGCTGTCTGATAGCGGACATGCAAATGCCAAACATGAGTGGCCTCGAGCTACAGGAGCATTTGTCTCATCTCGGCTTCGACATTCCCATTATTTTCATAACCGCCTATCCGGACGACGCTGTAAGAGCGAGGGCAATGAACGCTGGAGCGGTCTGCTTTCTGCACAAGCCGATCGACCTGCAGGGGCGGCGCCTTGCCGACTGTTTGCAGGATGCACTCAGCAGGGCAAAGCGACCTTCTCCAGGTGCATAGCAGTTTACCCAACCGGAAATCCATGGTTGCAGCCATCGGGCACAACCACGTTCACGCGCCACATTGCCGAGGTGACGGCCTGCGGATGACCGGTGTTGGCGCAAAGGTTAAGCCCGTTGATCGCTGCATGCAGCAGCTTGGCATCGGTTGGGAAGGTGATGGCCTTGGGCTGGACGGTGGTGTCCACCGTGACCCGTTTGAGATCGCGTGTGCGCAGCGCACCGGTCTTGTGGGCGACCCTTAAACTCTCGGGAAGCTGAAGCCGAGGGAGGGTGGTACGCCGCGCCGATACCGGCGGGCGCCGGCATCCTGGCGTTCCACACCGATGCGGATTTGCCCGCCGCACGCGATGGGCGGACGCTGTCGACGCTGCTGACGCGGGCGCGACGATTGCCAATGCTCGGATGTCTGTTGCAGGACGCTGGGTGGGACCGGGGCGAACGGAGTTATTGCGCACAGGGAACCTGGCTCGAAACGGCGGCGGGAGAGGATTGGCTGGCGGTCGGCGATGCCGCGCTGGCGTTTGATCCCATTGCGGCCCAAGGCCTGTTCAACGCGATGTATCTGGGCCTTGCCACCGCCGAAGCCGCGGAGCGCTGGTTCGAGGGCGAAAGCGATGCGCTTGCGGAATACGCCTCGGAGGTCGCGAGGACTCGGGACATCTATGTCGATAATAGTGCCGCCTGGTATCGTCAGGAAACCAGCTGGGCCGATCGTCGCTTTTGGGCGAACCGGCATCGGAATTGATCCGCGGTATCATTCCAATCATCGCTACAGGTCGATGACCCCGCGGCGCGCCGCGTGCGCCACCGCGTCGGTGCGGCCGGTGGCGTCGAGCTTGTCGAGCAGCGAGCCGACATGGAACTTGGCGGTATGGACCGATATTCCGAGCTGCCTTGCGATGGTCTTGTTCGACGCGCCTTCGGCCATCAGTGCCAGCACGTCGCGTTCGCGCGGCGTAAGCTCGATGCCATGCGGCTCAATGGCGCTTTGCGGATCGCGTGACACGACCGTGACGGTCGCCGTCTCGCCCGGGGCGGCGAGGCGGAGACCGGCGACGCCACCGAGCAGCGATGCGAGCCGGTCCGCGAGCACGGGATCGTCGATCTCGACGGCAACGACGATGGCAGGCGCGGTCTCCTCGCTCACGCCTCCGGCCTTTCACCGATCGTCAGCTTGACCCGCGTCGGCTCGCCGCCGCGCCGGATCGCCACGTCGACGACCGAGCCGACGCTGTCGGGGCCGAGGGCCCGCAACAGCGCGCGCACGCCGGAGAGTTTCTCGTCGTTCCAGCCGACGATCACGTCGCCTTGCCGGATGCCGGCGGCAGCCGACGGCCCCGTCTTGTCGACGCTCATCACCATCGCGCCGATGCCGTCGTCGAGTTTGATAGGCTGAAGGCCAACCCCGAGATAGCCGCGCGCGATCCGGCCGTGGGTTTCGAGTCTGGCCGCGACACGATCGATCGTCGCCGCCGGGATGACGATCACCCGTCGCGCCCCCAGCACCGCCATGCCGATCGGTTCGCCGGCGGCGTTCAGCGCGAGGCCGCCCTGGTGGCTGTGACGCAGCCGGACGTCGAGCTCGATCCTGGCGTCGATGTCGCCGCCGCGAAGGCTGCGCCAGCGGCCGCCGGTGAGCGAGATCGTGCCGAGCGCTGCGGCAGGTGCGCCGCGCTCGGCGGCGACCACGATCGAAAGCGAACCGAGCGCCGGCACCTCGGGCAAAAGCTTGATCGGCGCGATGTCTTTGGCGTCGAACCGCACAAGAGCGATGTCGGTCGTGTGATCGCGGCCGACGATGCTGCCGGACCGTGCCGTTCCATCGGCAAGCTTGATCGAGATCTCGCCTTCTTCCGCCAACGCCTCGTCGGCGGTCACGACGAGCCCGGGTTTCCAGACGAAGCCGGAAGCGCGCGATCGATGCGAGTGCACCGAGACGATCGACGGCGCAGCCCGGGCAACCAGGCTGGCGAGCGCGGAAGAGAACGAAGAAAGGATGGCGGCACTAGGATCAGTCATGGGAAAAACTCCGGTTGGGCTGCCACTAATTTGGTAAGCGCGGAGGCATTGCGGAACTACCCGGATGGGCAGGAGCATGCCTTGCAGGCCAACTTTCCTTGTCCCCCGCACAAATGGCCTTTCCCCCAAAACATTTTCCCTGTTAGCTCGGATGGACAGTTTCCTGGAAATGCGGCTGCGATGCAGCGGTATTCCATGCCAATCCGTATCGATGGATACCGAAATGACCGATTTTCCCGACGGCGACGCCCCGCGATCCATCAGCGAGATCGCAAGTTTCCACGCCCACGTCTATTACGATCCCGCCACCACGCGCGCCGAGGCGGAGCGGCTGCGCGGATGGCTGGGTGAGCGGTTTTCCGTCACCTTGGGGAGATGGCACGACGTGAAGGTCGGTCCGCATGACCAAGCGATGTATCAAGTCGCCTTTGCCAAGGAGATTTTCCCCGAGCTGGTGCCGTGGCTGATGCTCAACCACGGCCCCTTGAGCATTCTGGTCCACCCCAACACGACTAACCCGCGCCGGGACCATCTTGCCGATCCCCTCTGGATCGGGTCGCCGCTTGCGCTGCATGGCGAGAAGCTGCCGGACCATGCCGAGATGGAACAGGCGCCTGCGCCGAATACGGCGCCGGTTCTCCGGCCCTAGATCGCGTTATCTCGGATTCGGATGACCGTCGAGCCGAAGCTGGTAGACGAAATAAGTCGGCGTGCAAAATCCGATCTTCCGGCTTTTCAGGATATTCAGGGTTTGCGTACTGACGTTGAATTTTGCGCCGGTCAAAAGCTCCGGCATCTCCTGGCAAATATAGTCTTCCCGGCAAAACCGCGACGGCGTGCATACGTTCAAAAGGCCGCGGCCGACACCGGCGGCGAAGACGGCGCTGTCGAAATATCCCTTGGCCATTTGTTCAAAGCCCTTGCCGCCGACAATCGCGCAGATTTCGTCGGGTATGCTCCCGGGCTGAATTGCCGCCAATTTCGACTCGTCGGGCTTGCACGGACGGGTGATGCGGCCCAGCGGCACGCCAATTCTTGTTGGACGGCAGTTGTAATCGTAGCCGCTCAATTTTCCTTCCGGCATTTTATAGATGAGTTCATCTTTACTGACGCGATCATTGAACGAACGCAGGTTGAAACTTAACGGCTCTTTTGCGTCACTCTTTGCGGTCGAGTCGTCGATGACATTCGAGCGGCAACTCAGGCCCGCGTAGATGTTCTGTGCGCCGGGCAGGCATTGGCCAAGGTAGGAAGAAGCCGAGGCGTTCGTCACTACTGCCTGGCAACTGAGATTGCGGGTGGAACTGCAGCTCCATTTTGCGGAATTCGCAAGATCCGCGTTCAAGGGACACGGCATATTGTCGCCGGCGGGAGCGTAGGTCGGGCCTCCGTTCTCCCAGACCGCCGCGGGCGCGGAAGGGTGCGGCCGAAACATGTTGGGCGCCTGGCCCGACGAAACTCTCTCGACATAATCCTTGCGGCGGGCAAGTTCGGCGTAGACGTGGGGCGAGAACGGCAATTGCAGCTTGTTGCCGTCAAGCGCGCTTTTGATTGCGTCCGCACCACTGCCGAAATCAAACCGGTCCACTCCCAGGAAATGAAAGCCTGCGGTCGAAGAAGATTGATGGCACCCCATGCAGGACGAAGTATTCAAACGTTCGAGCAGGCCGGCGCCGGATTGCACGAATTTGAGAGATTTCGCCGGAATTCCGGCCGCCGTGACGATCTTTCCTGCTTGCTCCCTGTCGACCAAGAGATCAAACGGCCTGTTAGCCACGCGCGAGCTGCCGGCGGTGGAGAAACTGAGCGCGACGTCGGCCTCCAGACTTTCAGGCAAGTTGAAGACGCCGGTGTCGATTTCGGCCATGTGGCCCGAGAGATATTCCAGCAACTGCTTCTGCTTGGCGGGATCTTTCAGGATCGCCTGCACGTCCGGCGTGTTCTCCAGTTTGGCGGGCTGAAATTTTCCGCCTCTAACGGCGAATATCCTCATCCAGTAGATCGCTTGACCCGCGAACTTGCGATTCTCCATGTTTTCAAGGTCCGATGGAAAGCGCGCCACCTGGGCGTTGATTTCCATCTGCTTGAAAGTCAGCTTTGAAAGATCAAGTGGGCCCTGCAACAGGCGCCGGGCAATGACGGTCGGATCGTCTTTATCCATTCCATCGATGCGCCAGAGCGCGGCGATATCCCGGCAATTCTTGCCGTCGTCACCGTAACTGAAGACCATATTCACGGTGAAGGGCATGCGCGACGCGTAGGTCTTGCCGTTCATTTTGACGTCGTAACCGAGCCGGTAGATGAAGCGTAGTTCGCCGCAATGGGCGCGGTCGAAATCGCGGCGGTCCATCCGGTTGACCACACCCGACAATATGAACAACCCGTCGCTGGAGCCGAGCCATTTCTCGTTGAACACGCGCGCGACGTTGCCGTTCAGGCGCAAGGTCTTTCCGGCGTCCGTTTTGGCCGACTTCGGGTCGTACGTCCTAAGAATTTCCTTTTCCCAGTCGATTCCCATCCCTGAGATGATCCGGGCAACGTCGGCGGACATCACGGCAGCGAATTGTGCGTAGGTTTCGTTGAAGCCCAGCAAATCGCTCGCGCGCGTGGGCCCGGTCGCGACGACCGGCAGCGGCAGCTTTTGTGAGGCGTGAATCTTCCTGAACAGGGTCAACAGCGAAAGTGGGGATGTGTTGTCATGATCGAGCTCCGCAAGCAGCGGCGCCTGGCTGATCAGCGTTGTAACCGGAATGGAGGCCTGCGGAGACTCGGCGAAGCCGCGCGTAGCTGCGAGGATCAACAGGCAGATTATCGAAATGACGCGCATCTATTATTTGTACTACGGCAGCGGGTACTTTACAATTTGAGGCTGAGCGCTCCAGGAGTCGCGATGAAGCCTTTCGGAATCGTATTGCTCATATCTATGGCGGGATGCGTGAGCCAACTGACGGCGTCGCCAGCCGTGGCCGCCGAGCCTTACGCCCAGGACGATATGCACAATCATGATGGAAGCCATCCGGCCGGATCGAAGGACTGCGGCACCAACTATATGCTGCCAGGAGAGACGGCGAGGCGTGGCTCGCATTCGTTCATGATTCTTGGGCAGGAGGATGCCGATCATATCCTCGTCGAGCACCGTTCGGGGACGCCGCCGCATAATTATCAGTTCTTGCTCCGTCTTCGCCTGGATCCAGAGGAGATAGCCGCATACCAAAAGGTCCTGAAGGGGTCCAAAACCCTGCCGGCCTTCACGACGATTTATTACGATGAAGGCGGCGTGCAACGCGACCGCAGCTTTTTCTGCCTGCAGGATTTGCCGAGGATTTTCGGGCCTCATAAAGACAAGGATGAATTCTCGTCGCTGTTTCCGATCAGGGCGTCATTGCAAAAGAACGCCGACCATGAGGGAGGCTTCGCGATCAAGGCTTCCGTGGTGCCCGGGCTTTATTTTTCGCTCGATCGCAAAGACATCGAGTTAATCGTATACCGCTATCTTCCTGCCTATTTGCCACAGGAAAGCTTGCGCAAGGCGATCAAGGCAAATCCCGAAGCCGAAATACCTCTGCTCCAACACGCTCCGCTCTTCGCCACCGAGCCGGCGCAAACGGCATCGCAACATAAATCCTATATTTCGACTGACGGCGCGATCGCGATGCCCGGAGATGCTTGCCAGCATGACTATTATCTAAAAAAAGCCCCGGTGCCGAAAACGATTCACAATTTCCTGCTGATGGGCGAGGGCGCCGGCAACAGCGTAATAGCGGTCTATTACGCCGACCGGGCTCCGCACAATTGGCAAGCGGTCCTGACGTTGAAACTGTCGGATGAAGAGATGAAGGTCTATCGCGCCGCAAAGTTGGGCAGCAAAAATCCGCCGGTCCTGCAAACGCGGGTCGGTGAGAACAATTATTTCTTCTGCATGAGCGATCTTCGCAAGCAGATCAGCTCCGGCGAATTCAAGGTGGGCGGCACGATCTATCGGGATTCGGATCTGAGCGACTATCGTCTCGGAACAGCCGTCGGCCAGATCGATCTGGATGCGAGCAAGGTCGCGGTCGTCGTGAACCGGAATTTGGCGAGCTTGATGAATCCGCTCGCCGTCGCCAAAGATGTTTTGGGACGCTAGCTTCGCGTCAGTCCGGCCGTCGCAGGCGTGAGAGCTGCCCGTCCGGGGCTGAACTTCGCCGAAAAGACCGAGGGCGGGAATGCGGCCATGGCCTCTTCGCCGAAGTGTTTGAGCTAGGTCAATTTACTCGGCCGCGCGAGCGCTATTCACTTAAACATGCGCAAATGCACCAAATATCTCGCGGCGATAGCCGTGGTCATCGTTGGACTGGCAGCGCCGGTCCTGGTCACCGCCCAGCCGGCGCAAAAATATACGCCCCGGCTGGCCGACATCATGAGCGCGGTCCAGTTCAGACATTTGAAATTGTGGACTGCGGGTCAACTGCAGAACTGGGAGCTGACGGCCTATGAGCTGGAACAGGTCAAGGGCGGCCTGACGGAGGCCATATCGTTCTATACCAATATACCCGTTGAAAATGTCGGGATGATCGATCCGCCGATTACGTCGCTGGACAAATCCATCGCGGCCAAAAATGGCGCTGGATTCAAAAAGGCTTTCAATGAGCTGACCGCCGGCTGCAACGCCTGTCATCAATCGATCGGCCGCGGCTTCATCGTCATGACGGTCCCGGCCGTGTCACCTTTCAGCAATCAATCATTTTCCCAGGGTCACGGGTCGGGGAAGGGGAATCCGCCGCGATGACCCGGCTGTGTGGCTGGTTCGACGACGCAGCGGGTGCCATATGCACGCTGCGATGGATACATCACGGCCACGCAATGCCTCTTCCGGTTTTGCCGGGACGAGTGCATCATGCGATCTCATCGAAAAAACCTCCGCCGGTGGCCCCCGGCCGCCGCCGGAACGAATCGGTAATTTGATTTGAGCCAGATCAAGGAATCCTGACCCCTTGGCGGCTCATACTGCGACGTGAATTCATCGGGTGGGGGATGCTCATGACAAGTCATCTGGAGCTGAGTTCGCGAGCGGCGCTTTGCAGGCGGCTCGCGGCGCGCGAGCCGAGCAGCAAGGCCTATTGGCTGGCGGAGGCAGAGAGCTGGTCGCGCCTCTCGCTTGAGCCAGGCCATGCCGTCGTAGCAGAAGGAACGGCGCTGGCCGGATACCGCGGCCGCGCAACCCCGTACCGTTACGATGCGCTCGACACTAAGGGCGACCCATTCGAACAATTCCTCGGACTTATGGCGGCCGAAGACGAGCGATAACGCGTTGGGGGCTAGCCGATCTCCTTCCGCACCATCGCCGCGGCGTCGCACATCGCCTTCAGCTTTCCGAACGCGACATGGCGCGGCATGTATTTCATGCCGCAATCGGGTGCGACCACCAGCCGGTCGGCGGCGACATGCTTGAGGCCGTTGCGAATTCGGCCGGCGACCACTTCCGCCGTTTCGATCTCGGGATTGCCGAGGTCGAGCACGCCGAGCATGATCTTCTTGTTGGACAAATCCTTGAGCACGCCGAGATCGAGTTTCGGCTGCGCCGCCTCGATTGAAATCTGCTCGGCGCAGGTTTCGGCGAGTTCGGCGAGGAAGGAATAGCCGGCGGGTTTTGTCGAACCCGGCACCACCGCCGCATAGCCAAAGCACAGATGTACCACGGTCGGCACGGTGATGCCTTGTAGCGCACGGTTAATGGCCTCGACCGCATAGCGCTTCGCCAGATCCGGATTGTTGCGGACCCAGGGCTCGTCGAGCTGGATCACATCGGCGCCGGCCTTCTGCAGGTCGAGCGCTTCGGCATTGACCGCTGCGGCGAATGCCATCGCCAGTTCTTCGTCGTCCTTGTAGAACTCGTTCTTGGCCTGCTGGCTCATCGTAAACGGGCCGGGCAGGGTGATCTTGGCGGCGCGATCGGTGTTTTTGCGCAAAAATTCCGTGTCGTGCAGTTCGACCGGCTGACCGCGCTTCACCGGGCCCACGACGCGGGGCACCGGCGTCTGGGTCCCGTTGCGCGCGGTGATGATGGCAGGATTGTCGGCATCGATGCCGTCAAGCGCGGTCGCAAAGCGGTTGGAATAGCTCTCGCGGCGGATTTCGCCGTCGGTCACGACGTCGATGCCGGCGCGCTCCATGTCTCTGATGGCAACGATGGTGGCATCGTCCTGCGCTTCCTCGAGATGTTCGGCCGGCAACCGCCACATCGCGTGCATGCGGGTGCGCGGCACCGATTTCGACAGCATCGCGCGATCGACCAGCCATTCCGGCTGCGGGTAACTTCCGACCACGGTGGTCGGCAACAGATGTCTGGGCAGGTTCATGACGTCCTCCTTCTTGTTATTTTCGCTCGCGGCCAATCAAGCGGCCCGCGTCGCCGCGGCCGCCACCTCGTCCTTGACTGGGTTGCTGAGAATGCCGATGCCGGAAACCTCAACCTCGACCACGTCGCCGTCCTTCATCCACAGCGGCGGCGTGCGATAGGCGCCGACGCCGCCTGTCGTGCCGGTCACGATGACGTCGCCGGGCGCGAGCTCGGTGAAAGTCGAGCAATAGGCGATCAAGGCGGGGACGTCGAACACCAGGTCGGAGATCGGCGCGGCCTGCACCTCGACGCCGTTGAGACGGGTGGCGATGGTCTGCTTGCTGATATCGGGAAGTTCGTCCGTCGTGACCATCCACGGCCCGAAGCCGCCGGTGCCGGCAAAGTTCTTGCCCGGCGCGAATTGCGAGGTGTGGCGCTGCCAGTCGCGAATGCTGCCGTCATTGTAGCACGCATAGCCCGCGACATGTTTCAGCGCCGCCTCGCGCGAAATGCGCCGGCCGGCCTTGCCGATGATGACGGCCATTTCGCCCTCGTAATCGAAGCGCTCGGATTCCAGCGGCCGGATCATCGGCTGGCCGCCGCCGACCTGGCTGTTGGCAAAGCGGGTAAAGATCATCGGATGCGGCGGGGTGGGATGGCCGCTCTCCGCAAGGTGCGTGGCGTAGTTGACGCCGATGCAGAAGATCTTGTCCGGATCGGGCACGGTCGGCAGCAGCTCGATGTCTTTCAGCGCGTAGTCAGGCCGTTCGCCCTGCAAGGCCTTGAGTTCGTCAAGCGATCCCTTGGCCAGCAGCGCTTTCAGCGTGGGATAGGCTTTTAGCCGCTTTGCGACGTCGATCACGCCTGCGTCCGTTACGATGCCGTAGCTTGCTGCGCCGGCCGCCTTGAAACTTGCGATCTTCATGGTTGAACACCTTCTTCGATGATTGAAACATAGGGGGTGATGGGCAGCACGATCTCGCCCGAGCGCATGGGAACGCAGGCGGGCGGGAAGTCCTGTTGGAAGCGGGCGCCGAGCGCCGCGGCGCGGTCCAGAAAACGTTCGAGATGATCCATCGCGCCGGATGGCAAATCGTGCAGCACCATCAGGCTCCAGGGTTGTGCGCGGCATTGGTCGAGGGCGCGATCAGCCCAGCCGTCCGGATCGTCCCAGTCGCGCGGGATCGCCTTCCACAGCACGCAGCTATGTTTGTGGCGCGGCAGATTGGCGGGCGAATTGGCTGTCGTCAATCGAAAATCGTTTTTTGTCGGAGCGCTACCGGGCTTCGCAATGGCACCGCTGGAGATACCCGCAAAAGCTCGCGCCCGATCGCAGGTTACGCTGCTTGCGTCGACCGCGGCTTTTTCTCGTTGAGCAAGGCGAGGATCTGGTCGGCTGCCATCGGTCGGCCGATGAGATAGCCCTGAACTTCATCGCAGTCGGTCTGACGCAAATACTCGAGCTGATCAGCCGTTTCGACGCCTTCCGCCACCACGCCAATCCGCAGGTCTTGCGCCAGCCCGATCACCGATTTCACGATCGCCGCACAATCCGGCTGTTCCAGCATGTCACGGATGAAGGACTGATCGATCTTGATGCGGCTCAAGGGCAGTTTTCGCAAGTAAGTCAGCGACGAGAACCCCGTCCCGAAATCGTCGAGGGCCACGGTCACTCCCAATTGCAGGAGTGAATTCAGGATCGAGGATGCCGATCCGTATTTCGAAATCAGCATCGATTCGGTGATTTCGATTTCAAGCCGGCTGGGTGAAACCCCGGCCTGGGCGAGCGCCTGCACTGTGGTCTGCAGAATGCCCGTGTTACGAAATTGAGCCGCGGAGAAATTCACGGCGACCCTGATGTTATCCGGCCAATTCGAAAGCGCCGAACAGGCGCGGTGGACGACCCATTCGCCAATCTGGTGGATCAGTCCGGTCTCCTCGGCAACTGGAATGAATTCACTTGGTGGAACCAGTCCGCGCACGGGGTGCTGCCAACGCAGCAATGCCTCGAAGCCGGTTATCCGGTTGGCGCGTAGACCGAGAAACGGCTGGTAGACGAGAAACAGCTCGTTCCGCTCGATGGCTCCTTCCAGATCCCGCTGCAACGCCCGGCGGTCGCGCGCCGATTTGTCGTCGCTGGCCTCGAAGAAGCAGATCGTGCCCGGCCCCGATTTCTTGGCGCGATAGAGCGCGATGTCGGCATGTTTCAGGAGATCGTGGGGCGTGTTGCCGTCTCGTGGTGCCAGCGCAATTCCGACGCCGGTGGCACCGACGATCTCGCATCCTTCGATCAGGAATGGATCGGCAAAGGCGGCGACGAACCGTTCGCCAATTTCGAATGCGTCTTCCGGCCTGGTCAGATTTGCCATGATCAGCGCAAATTCGTCTCCGCCGATGCGGGCGACATGTTCGGCCGCCCGCGTGCACCGTCGTAATCTTGCCGCCACTTGAACGAGAAATTCGTCGCCGGCGGGGTGACCGAACCTGTCGTTCACCTCCTTGAAGCGATCGAGGTCGAGCAGAAGCACGGCGAATTCCTCGCCGGAATGCGCCAGCCTCCGCAAGGCGCGTTCGAGGGTTTCGTTGAAGGCAATGCGGTTTGGCAAATGCGTCAGGGGATCCTGACGGACGGTCCTTTCGGCTTCGAGCTGGGCGATGATGCGTCGCGTGAATGCGAACGAATTCACGAAAACGCCGCGCAGAAGCACGCTGCCATAAACCACGACCAGGATGGCCACCAGCAAATAGACGAAATCGCCGTTCCTGCCGAGGCAGATGGCCGTACCCAGAAAGATCGGCGCCGTGAATGCGATCGCCGCTACCGGGATCGTGGCGAAAGCGAATGCGCCGCCCGCCAGCATCCCGGCGCAAAGACAGGTGATCACCAATTGTGCACCGTTGGAGGCATCGGCGAAGAAGGCCACCGGGACTATTCCCCAGGCGGTTCCGAGAATGAGTGCGTTTCGCACCAGCCGGTGCATGGCCCGGCGGGATACGAATTGCGGCTTTGCGATCCGTCGCGATGAATGTGCTTGCCAGCCGAAGAACATGGCGCCGCTGGCCACCGCAGCCGCCCAGATCAGGGCCATGTTTCTGTCGGGCGAATGCCACAGCGCTATCGCGAGCACCATCGCGTTGCAGGCATTGGCCAGCATGATGCCCAGCGAATAGCCGAGCACGAGGCAAATCTGCTCGGCGCGGATGTGACCCGCGAGGACTTCATCTGTCGATGGTCCACCGAACACCGCCAGATCGCCGGCGAACAATCTGGTGAAATAGGAACCTAGATACGATCGCATCCCTGACCCGGTGGGCTTGGCCCCAACGCTGGCCTTGGACGCGAAAGTTCGCTGCAAACCTTTGACAAAATATGAATTTTTGAAATCTCCGCCGTTACACTGCCAGGTTGCGACTTCACGTCTGCGGCACGGCAACAAATCGATACAAATGCCGTCCTTACCGGCAGGACCGCAATCTGACCGGGCTGGAGGCAATTCCGTGCGCGGAACAATCCGGATTTCAGCCGGTCATTTGCTTCGGGTCGTAGAAGAAGCGTTCCTCGATCAACTGATCGCCGCGCCAGGTCTGCCAGGCGATTTCCTCCAGCACCCGCACGGTGCCGTTGGCGCTGGTGAACGTGAATTTCCAGCGCGCCGCCACGGTGTCGCCGTCAATCAGGCTTGGCCCTATGCGTTGCGCCGCGATCTTTTGGAATGCGGCCATCACGCCGCGCTCCTTCGCCATCAGCGTGTCGCGGCCGATGACGGGCTCGGCGGTGTTTTCCCGCGTTGAGGCGTCGGGCGCGTAGAATTGCTCGATCGCGCCGACATAGTCGCCGGCTTCGACCAGTGCAACGAAACTCTCGACAATTTGGCGGTCTGGCATCGATACGTCCTCACGACCATGGGCAGACATAAACCGACTTATGGTCGGTAAATACCGACCGTTGGTCGAAAAGTCAACTGGCCGCCGCGGCGAAGTTCACCTAGAAAGGCGCGATGGCGAAACAGGCAGAGCGGCGCGCCGCCACCACGGAAGCAATCCTGAAAGCCGGACGCCGGCTGTTCGGCGAGCGGGGCTTTGCCGCCACGACCATCGACGACATCGCGGCAGCTGCGCGAGTGGCGAAGGGCGCGGTCTATCATCACTTCGCGACCAAAGAGACGGTGTTCGAGGCGGTGTTCGACCAGGTCTCGCGCGATCTCGTACTGGAGATCGATCGCGCGGCGCGAACCGAGAGGGACGTGCTGGCGGCAATGGTCGCGGGCACCCAGCACTATTTCGCGGCTTGCGCGAAAGGAGATACCTGCCAGATCATCCTGCGCGATGGTCCGGCCGTGCTGGGCTGGGAGCGCTGGCGTGAAATCGACGCGCGGCATTTCGGCGGCAAGATTCCGCGGGCTCTCGCTGCGGCGATGGACGCAGGGTTGATCGCCCGCCAACCCGTGGAGCCGCTCGCGCGGCTGCTGCTTGGCGCCGTGACGGAAGCCGCGGTCGCCTGTGCGGGCCGATCCGATATTCTAAAAGCCGGTGGCGAATATAGCCGCGCTTTCAAATCGCTGCTCGAAGCGCTCCGGCTGCGGTGAGGCGGGCAGCGCTCGACGCTTCACGCCAATCGTTCTGGCCGCAACCCGCGACGGCATCCCGAGACGCCGGAAGATTCACCGTGACAACATCCCCGCACTCACTTATATAGTTCGCATGCGAACTAAATGTCCACGACCCGGGTTCCAGTGAATTCCCGGCACGACCGCCGGCTGGTGTTTCTGCTCAGCGTCGCGCAGCGCCGGCTGCAACGCTGGGTGGCGGCGCGGACGCAGGATAGCGGCGTGACCGCTGCACAATCCGGGTTGCTGTTCATCCTCGGCCAGCGCGACGGTGTGCTGATCGGCGAGGCGGGCGCGGCGCTCGATTTGGGGCCGCCCGGTATCAGCGGACTGGTGGACCGGATGACGGCGGCGAACCTGATCAGGCGGGGCGCCGATCCGGATGATGGCCGCGCATGGCGCCTTTGGCTGACGCCCACAGGCCGCGCGGCGCTCGCGCAGGCGAAGGCCGCGCTCGCCGAGATCAACGCGCGCCTTACCGATGGATTTACCGAAGCCGAAATCGACGTCGTCGCGCGCTGGCTCACCAGTTTGCAAACCAGATTTCCCAGAGGAGAAGACCAATGACCGAGCATATCAAGATCGCAAACGAGGGCGGGATATTGAGCCTGACGATGGCGCGGCCCGACAAGAAGAACGCGCTGACCAACGCGATGTATGGTGCGCTGGCCGACGCGATTGAGGCCGCGGAGACCGACCCCGCCGTCCGCGTCGTGCTGATCCGGGGCGAGGGCGACATGTTCACGGCCGGCAACGACGTCGGCGAGTTCGCGGCGATCGCCGCCGGAAATCTTCAGGGCGAACGGCATGTCAGCCGTTTCCTTCAATCGCTCGCACGATCGAGCCGCCCGCTGGTCGCCGCCGTGCAAGGCCGCGCCGTCGGCATCGGCACCACGATGCTGCTGCATTGCGACCTGGTCGTGCTCGCCGACAATGCGCTGCTGTCGACTCCGTTCGTCAGCCTGGCCTTGGTGCCGGAAGCCGCCTCCAGCCTGCTGATGCCGCTGCGCATCGGCTATGCGCGTGCCTTCGAGATGTTCGCGCTCGGCGAAACCGTCAATGCCAGTTCTGCGCTCGCCTGGGGTCTCGCCAACCGGGTCGTGCCGCTGGAGCAGCTTGATGCCGAGGCGAAGGCGCTCGCGGCGCGTCTGGCCAAGCAGCCGGCGGGCGCGGTCTCCACCACCAAGCGGCTGATGCGCAATCCGGAAGCGCTGATGGCGCAGATTTTGGCGGAAAGCGAGCAGTTCGCGGCGCGCCTGCAAACCGTCGAGGCCCGCGAGGCGTTTACGGCGTTCGCCGAGCGCCGGCCGCCGGACTTCCTGAAACTCGCAAAGCAACCGGCCTGATCGCCGCGGCCGGGGCGCACATTGCGCCCTGGCCCCAAGAAATCACTTTTTCAAGAAATCACTTCTTGATGTCGGCGGCAACGAGCACGCGATGGTCGCGCAACAGGTCTTGCAAGGCCTGCAGCGCCGCCACACCGCATTTCGTATCCTGCTCGCCATTGCCGCCGCTGAGCCCGATGCCGCCGACGACTTCGTCATCGACGACGATCGGAAAACCACCGACGAACACCGCGAACTTGCCTTCAAAGCTCCATTGGATACCGAACGCCTCGTTGCCGGGCAGCGCAGGTCCGTTCGGCGCCTGGTTGAACAGATGTGTGGAGCGCTTGTGTCCTGCGGCGGTGAACGCCTTGTTCCAGGCGATCTGGGGGCCGGTGACGCGTGCGCCATCCATCCGTTCGAGCGCGAGCGGATAGCCGCCCTCGTCGGTCACGCACACCGTCTCCAGCACGCCGATCTCGGTGGATGTTTTGATGGCGGCGGCGACCATGTGGCGGGCCTCGGCGAGTTCCAGCTTGAATGAACGTCTCATCGCATTGTTTCCAGGTGTCGATTTGGGCCGGCGGTCCAGCGCGGCTCAGGTGCCGCGATAGACCGTCTTGATCTGGGTGTAGAATTCCAGTCCGGTGCGGCCGGACTCGCGAAACGTCGACGTGCTCGACCGCTTCAGGCCGCCGAACGGCGCATTGATAAGGTTGCCGGTCGTGGTGCGGTTGATCTTCACCGTTCCGGATTGAATGTCATTGGCGAAATCCTGCATGACCCGCGGATTGCGGGTCACGATCGCGGCCGACAGCCCGTATTCGGTGTCGTTGGCCTTGGCGATCGCATCCGCATA
Organism: Bradyrhizobium sp. Ash2021; assembly: GCF_031202265.1. Classification (NCBI taxonomy): domain Bacteria; kingdom Pseudomonadati; phylum Pseudomonadota; class Alphaproteobacteria; order Hyphomicrobiales; family Nitrobacteraceae; genus Bradyrhizobium; species Bradyrhizobium sp. Ash2021. Next base: position 2,531,686 of record NZ_CP100604.1, read on the forward strand.
GCTGTCGACTTCAATGATCGCGATGACGGGACCGAAGATCTCCTCGCGCGCAATCGTCATCTGCTGAGTGACGTCGGTGAAGATCGCCGGCGAGACATAATAGCCACCGTCATAGCCGGCGCCGGTGAGCCGCTCGCCGCCGCACAGCAGCGTCGCCTCGCGTCTGCCGATCGCGATGTAGCGCAGTACGGTCTCGAGCTGCTTTGCGGTCGCCAGCGGCCCCATATCCATGCCGGCCGCAAGACCGCTGCCGATCTTCAGTGCTTTCACCTTGGCGACGAGTTTCGCGGTGAATTCGGCGCGTACCTGTTTCATCACCAGCACCCGGCTGGTGCCGGTGCAGGCCTGGCCTGCCAGCGAGAGACCGCCCTTGACGGTCAGGTCGACAGCCTGATCGAGGTCGGCATCGTCCATCACGATCAACGGGTTCTTGCCGCCCAATTCCATCTGGGTGCGGGTGGTGAACCTAACCGATCGGCAGATATGCTCGCCGGCCGCGGTCGATCCGGTGAAGGAGATGGCGCGGATGACCGGCGGCTCGGTAATGGCCGCACCAATCTCGCCGGCCTTGCCGGTGATGAAGTTGAGGACGCCCTTCGGCAGCCCGGCGACCGCCAGCGCCTCGGCCAGCCGATAGCCGCTCAACGGCGCGTCGGATGACGGCTTGAAGACGACCGTATTGCCGGTGATGAGCGCGGGCGCGATCTTGCGGGCCGGTATCGAGATCGGGAAGTTCCACGGCGTGATGATCGACACGACCCCGAGCGGCTCGCGCAGGGTATAGACCGTCATGTCGGCATCGTCGTTCGGAAACACCTCTCCCGTCAACGACTGGCCTTCAACCGCGTAAAATCGCAGCGTCTGCGCCGAACGCAGCACTTCGTCCCGCGCGAGGTTGAGCGCCTTGCCCATTTCCCGCGTCACCTCCCGCGCGATCCGGTCGGCGTGCGCCTCGAGATGATCCGCGGCGCGGTTGAGGATAGCAGCGCGCTTGGAGACCGACGTCTTCTTCCAGGCCTCGAACGCAGCGGATGCCGCGTCCACGGCGAGGCCGGCATCCGCCGCGGTGGATGCCTGAAAACGTCCGACGATGTCGGTGCTGTCGGCGGGATTGGCGTTGTCGAATGGCTGTTTCGACGAACTTTGCATCCACTCACCATTGATGAGGTTGCGGAACTCCTCGACGTCGGTGGCGCTCACAACAAAAGCCCGTGCATCCCGCATCGCCGTGTCACGCATCGTTCCGCTCCTTTTCAATGCCAGATCAGGACGGCGCAGATCGTTGACGCCACCAGTCCCGTGACAACCGGGATCATCACGGTCTGAACGATCTGGAACACCGGCACGCGTGCGAACCCGGCTACCGCGATCAGCGACGACCACGCCACCAGCGTGCCGCCGCCGGTCCATACCGCGCCCATCTGGCCGACGGCGGCGAGCGTTGCCGGATCGAGCCCGACCCCCGGCGCCAATGCACCCGAGAGCGAGCCGGTGAGCGGCAGGCCGGCGAAACCGGATCCATCGATGCCGGTGATCATACCGGCGATCAGCACGCCGAAGGCGACGAACACCTGATTGTGCGGAATCCAGCCCTGTGCCGCCTGAACGAGTTCGAACAGCAGATTCGGAGCCTGCGCCGCGGGAACCCCGAGAATGGGCGAGGACAGGCCCTGCTCGGCGCCGAGAAAGAAGAAGCCGGCAATCGGCAACACCGAGCCCATGGCCTTGAACGCGAAGACGAAGCCTTCGGTGACATGGTCGGCGCTGGCATCGAGGAATTTGCGCAAATTGTCGGTAACGAACGATGCGCAGATCATCAGGACCGCAGCGACGCCGCCGACCAGCGCGGCCGCGTCGCCGCCCTTGAGATCATGGCCGATGCCGGCCTTCGCGAGCACCATCACGACGATCACGCACAGGAAAGCGAGCGGCGTGGCGACGGCGAAGAACTTGGACCATGCCTCCCGGCGGCTCGGCACGGAGGCAAGCTCCTTGTCGATCTGCGCCTGGGTCGCGAACGGCTTCTGGCCTTCGGCGGTCCCGCGCGCAATCTCGGCCTTGTCGAAAGTGCCTTCCTCCTCGACCCGTGCCAGTTCGCCATTGACGGACTGCGCCTGCCAACGTTCGAGCAGCCTGTCGTCCGGCTTGGTGATCGACTTGCGGATCGACAGATAAGCCAACACCATCGCGATCACGCCGGTGATCAGCGACAGCACCAGTGCCCGGTCAGCCACCGTGGCGGCGCTGACTGCGATGCCGGCAGCCTTGGCGCTGATCCCGGGAGCGACGCCGATGACGTAGTCGGACGAGAGCGCCATGCCCTGTCCGGCGATCGCGATGGCGAGGGCGCCACCGAGCGGCGGCAGGCCGGCTGCGATCGCTGCCGGCAACAGCACGGCCGAAACCAGCGGCACCGCGGGCGTCGGCCAGAAGAACAGCGAGATAACGTAGGTGATGGCGGCGAGAACGAAATAGGCGGTGTGCCCGTTCTTCATGACCGCGCGAAACGGCTCGACCATGCGGATGTCGGAGCGAAGCACCTTGAGCGCGTTCAACAGCGCCGTCATCAGCGCGATTACCAGGAAGATATTGAAGAGTTCCTTGGCGGCGGTGAAGCTGGCGTTGAAGATGCTGGCCAGCGCCGAAACCGGACTATGCGTCCAGGCGAGCGCGACCAGGAATGTGGCGATCACCGACGGCACGACGACGTTGGCGCGCCAGATCATCGTCAGGACGATGGTGGCGACGCCGAATAGGTATACCCAATGCGCGGAGACGATCGGAACGTGCTGTTGCATGGTCGGTTGCTCCCCCAAAATAACAGGTGCAGTTTGTATACTGTATTCTAGATTTGCAACAATTAATTGTGACCGGATCGCAGGAAGTCGATGGAGCTGGGAATGGCGAGAGTTCCGGTAGGCGCGAAATGTGGCCCAATTATAGGCATTATGCGCAAATCTTCAGCGCGAAAATCCGGTGGGTAACCCAGCCGTCCAACCGTTGACAGGGTGCCAATTTTGTATACAATATACTGATTGGCGCAGCTGCCGTCCCACCAAGAGGTCCGCAGCCTGATGCCGGACGCCATCTCTCACGCGACAGGAGCGCGACGATGCAGCAGCTTATGGATCATGTTCAATTTCGCACCGCCCTCGAAAACGCGATCAAGGGCAAGAGCGCGAACAAGGCGCCCTTCAGTATCGCCTGGGCCAGCGGCAAGCTGAGCCGCGCGCATCTCGCGCGCTGGGCGGAGAACCACTACCATTATGTCGGGCCGTTCGCCGACTATCTCGGCTACATCTATGCGCGGATGCCCGAACAATATCAGGAAGCAAAGGATTTCCTGCTCGCCAATATGTACGAGGAGGAAATCGGCGGTGATCGCCATACCGATCTCCTGATCCGTTTCGCCGAGGCCTGCGGCACGTCAGCGGCGCGGGTCAAGGATCCCGACAACATGACCCCGACGACCCGCGGGCTGCAAAGCTGGTGCTACGCGGTTGCGATGCGCGAGGACCCGATCGTTGCGGTGGCGGGTCTCGTGGTCGGTCTCGAATCGCAGGTGCCCTCGATCTATCGCAAGCAGACGCCGACCCTGCGCGAGAAGTACAAGTTCACCGACGAGGAGGTCGAGTTCTTCGACCTTCACATCGTCTCCGATGAAATCCACGGCGAGCGCGGCTACCAGATCGTGCTCGAACACGCCAACACGGTGGAACTGCAGCAGCGCTGCCTCAAGATCTGCGAGATCGGCGCGCAGATGCGGCTGCTCTACACCACCGCGCTCTATTACGACTATGTCGCCAAGGACATTCCGTTGACCGAGCTGGAGACGGCCGAAACCAGGGTGCCGGCTGACGAACGCGCCCTGTTGCAGGCTTGATCGACGCCATCACCGGAGACTGGCGGCATGCCGAACGTGGTTTTTCACAGGAACGGCCAGATCTTTCACGGCGAGATCAAGGAGAACACCAATCTCGTCGTCAGGGCCGGCATACGGCAGTTTCCGTATCCGAACTTTCTGTATGGCTGCGGCATGGGCAAGTGCGGGAAATGCGCGTCCCTGATCATCAAGGGCGGCGAGCACCTGCCGGAGCCGAACTGGAAAGAGAAGAAGCGCCTCGGAGCCAGGATCGAGCGCGGATATCGCCTGGCTTGTCAGCTCTGGATCACCCACGACATTGAGCTGTCACAGGAGGCAACACCGCTGGCCGACGTCGTCGCGCCGGGCGGGGTGGGTTGATGCAACGCTGCGCGCGGAGCCTGGGCAGATGCCAAGATGCATCTGCCGGGTTGCCGGGCAAAACAGAGCCGGAGGGTGGCGATCCCATGTATGTGATATTGACAAGCAAGCCCGGGCAATTCCGTACCGAGATCGTCGACGGTCTGCGGCCGCTGGCAGCTTACGATTACCTGTTCTACGGAGTGAAGAAAGCGACCTTCGTGATTGCCGAGCTGCTCAGGGATACCAAGGTCAAGGTGATCGACGAGGCCTGGTCGCCGCAGGTCGTGAACGAGGTGCCCTCGAAATTCCTGGAAAAGTTCGAGACGCCGGAACGTGCGTTCAGCGAACTTCAGCACCTCACGTCTTTCGGCCATATGGACACGAAGCTGCGCAAGCTTTGATCACCCGTCAACCTGTCTGCATCGCGCGGAAGCCGTCATGATCGAAGTCACATTTCTAACCAATGGCGGGAAAACCGTGACGGCGCCGGAAAACAGCAATCTGCTGCGCGTATCCTTGCGCGAGAAGGGCGGCATTCCGTTCAAATGCGGCGGCGGGATTTGCGGGACGTGCAAGTGCCGGATCGAGAAGGGCCTCAAGAACACCGATGCGATCAAGCCGAAGGAACGCAAACACCTGACCGAGGAGCAATTCGCGGCAGGCTACAGGATGGCATGCCAGACATTTCTCAACGGCGATGTGAGCGTGTCCTGGACACCGAAGCCGGCCGCAGCAGCCAACGCCTTCGCCGCGCAAGCGCCACCTGTTGACGGCGAATGACAATGGCTTGATGGTATCTTGATGGTATACAGACGGCAGTTTAGATACGGTGTTGTCGCCGTCAGCTTGAGATCCGACGACTGGCTGGATCTCGTTTCGCGGTTCAGCTAACTCGTGGGCGCGGCCGAACGGGTCACTTCATGGCAGGCACGCTGGGAAACTCCAAACGTCTTGGTGACGATTACCCCTCCCTGCACGGCAGGGTGATCGAGGAACTGCGCCAGGCCATCCTGAGCCGTCGGCTGAAGCCCGGCGAACGGCTGATCGAGGGGCGCCTGGCCGATGAACTCGGTGTCTCCCGCAATCCCGTGCGCGAAGCCATCCGTGTGCTGGAATCGGAGGGCCTGGTCGAAGTGACGGCGCGGCGCGGCGCGTCGGTGCTGTCGATGACCGACGAAGAGGCGCGCGAGACGATCGAGGTCCGCGCCCTGCTCGAAGGCCAGAACGCGCGGCTTGCGGCCCGGCGCCGCGAACAAGACATCCTCAAGCGGATCGCGGCCGTGCTGAAGCAGGGCAACGAGGCGGTCGCGGCGAAACGTTACGACCTGCTGTCCGATCTCAACCAGCAGTTTCACCAGGAACTGGCGGCTGCCGGCCGCAATCGCGTGCTGGCCGATCTGCTGAAGCGGCTGCGCGAGCGAACGGCGATGCTGTTCGCGCCGACCGATCCGGTGCGTCAGGCCCGCAGCTGGGACGAGCATGCCGGCATCCTGCGCGCCATCATCGCCGGCGACGAGCGCTCCGCGGCTACGCTTGCCGCCGAGCACGTGATGCGCGCCGGCGCCGATTTTCTGGCGACCCTCCACATTCCCGACGACAATTCGCCGCTGGACGAATTGTCCGCCGCGGACGACAAGGCGTCCGATCCTTCGCGTTCCGCGCGCCCCTCCAAAGTAAAATCCGTTCGTCGCAGTCAGAACGGCGGAAGTGCGCGGCGGGCAAAAGTCCAGGGCTGAAGCCCCAGAACCTGCACGCGGGGCGATAGTCTTTTCAAACCGCGGCTTTGTCTGTACCACCGGTGATGCGACCGCCGGGGAAACCAATGAACAATAACAATGACGCTGCAGAATACGACTATGTCATCGTCGGCGCCGGCTCGGCCGGCTGCGTGCTCGCCAACCGCCTGAGCGCCGACGGCAAGCATTCGGTGCTGCTGCTCGAGGCGGGGCCGAAGGATACCAATATCTGGATCCACGTGCCGCTCGGCTACGGCAAGCTGTTCAAGGAAACGACCGTCAACTGGATGTACCAGACCGAGCCCGAGCCGGGGCTCAACGGCCGGCAGGTGTTTCAGCCACGCGGCAAAGTGCTCGGCGGCTCGAGCTCGATCAACGGCCTGCTTTACGTGCGTGGCCAGCATGAGGATTACGACCGCTGGCGCCAGCGCGGCAACGCCGGCTGGGGCTATGACGACGTGCTGCCCTATTTCAGGAAGGCCGAAAACCAGCAGCGCGGCGCCGACAAATATCATGGCGCCGGCGGTCCGCTGCCGGTATCGGACTGGCGCCACGCCGATCCGCTGTCGGAAGCCTTTGTCGTGGCCGCGGCCGAGGCCGGCATTCCGACCAACCCCGATTTCAACGGCGAGCGCCAGGAGGGCGCGGGATTTTTCCAGACCACGACCCGGCGCGGCCGGCGCGCCAGCACGGCATTCTCCTATCTTCGCCCCGCCATCAAGCGCGGCAATCTGCACGTGGAAACCTCGGCGCTGGCGCAGCGCATCCAGTTCGAAGGCCGCCGCGCGCGGGCCGTCGAATTCAAGCAGGAAGGCCGGTTGCGCACCGCAAAGGCGCGCAAGGAAATTCTGGTCTCGAGCGGCGCGTACAACTCGCCGCAATTGCTGCAGCTCTCCGGCGTCGGGCCCGCGGATCTTCTGAAGCAGCACGGTATCGACATCGTGCTCGATGCGCCCGGCGTCGGCAACGATCTGCAGGATCATTTGCAGGTGAGGCTGGTGACGCGCTGCGCGCAGGCCATCACGCTCAACGACGTCGTCAATAATCCTGTTCGGCGCATCATGGCCGGGGTGCAATATGCGGCGCTTCGCAAGGGGCCGCTGACGATCGCCGCGGGCACATCGGGGGCGTTCTTCAAGACCAATCCGCGCCTGGCGACGCCCGATATCCAGATCCACTTCCTGCCGTTTTCGACCGACAAGATGGGCGAGAAGCTGCATGCGCAGTCCGGCTTTACGGCCTCCGTTTGCCAGTTGCGCCCCGAGAGCCGCGGCTCGCTGCGGATCAAGAGCGCGGATCCCGCGGTGCCGCCGGAAATCCGGATCAACTATCTCGCGACCGAGACCGATCGCCGGGCCTTCATCGACGGCATCCGGATCCTGCGCAAGATTCTCGCTGCCCCCGCGCTGAAGCCTTACGCGGTCGGCGAAGTCGATCCCGGGCCGAAGGTCGCGAGCGATGACGAGTTGCTGGACTTCTGCCGCCGCACCGGCAGCACGGTCTATCATCCGACCTCGACCTGCCGGATGGGCAACGATCCCCTGGCGGTGGTCGATCAGCGGCTGAAGGTGCGCGGCATCGAGGGGCTGCGCGTGGTCGACGCCTCCATCATGCCGGACCTGATGTCGGGCAATACCAACGCGCCGACCATCATGATCGCCGAAAAGGCCTCCGACATGATTTTGGAGGATGCGCGGTAGGCGTCACGGGAGAGAGTAGCCAGGATGGCACCATCCGGGCTACGATGGCCGATTGTCACCTTCCTTAAATTCCATTTTAGAATTTTAAATCGCTATTTAATTGAGACCATCGCCCCCGCTTGGCATCGTCCTGCCGTTCGCGGCAGGTCCCGATTTTGTCTGGAGGTAAGATGGTCTCGCTGTCCAGTTCCTTTATGCGCAAACGTATGATTTCGCTGGCGACGACCCTGTCTGTTAGCGCCACGTCCCTTGCCCTGGCGAACGGGCCGACGCGGCCGCACCACGTCCGCGGTCCCGTAGCACCGATACAAGGTCCCGTAGCACCGATACAATATGTCGCCGATCGGTCAGATGGTTCCGATGAAACGCCGTTTCTGTCGGCAAACGATGCCGCCATGAGCAAGATGATGGCCGACATGACGGTCAAGCCGACCGGGGATATCGATCGTGATTTTGTCGCGATGATGGTGCCGCATCACCAGGGCGCCATCGACATGGCGCAGGCCGTGCTGCGCTATGGCCACAACGAGCAGCTTCGGCGTCTGGCGCAGGAAATCGTCGTCACGCAGCAGCAGGAGATTGCCGCGATGCGCCTCGCCGTCGGCGATCGATTGCCGCCCTCGGTGGCTGCGCCGACGCAGCCGGACGCCCACGGCGCGACGGATATGTCGCGCGATGCCGTGTCCCATCATTCCATGACGATGCAATAGGAGCCGACGATGAAACGTACCTCTCTTGCATTGGCGTTTCTGGCTTGCACGGCGATATCAGGTGTAGCACCCGCGATGGCGGGACAGGCGCCCGGTGCGGCTTCGGATCAGGATATTCCGGTCAGCCACCGCGATCGGGTTTATTCCGCGGAGCAATTTTCCAACACCGTCTCGGTGACTGATCCCGTCGACAACCGGCTGGTCGGCGTCATCCGGCTCGGCGATCCCCAGCCCGGCAATTTCAGTCCGCTCTACAAGGGCCAGGTGCTTGTTCACGGCATGGGTTTCTCGCCCGATCACAAAACCATCGCGGTGGTCTCGATCGGCAGCAACTCCGTGACCTTCATCGACACCGCCACCAATGCGGTGAAACACACGACCTATGTCGGCCGTTCGCCGCACGAGCCGTTCTTCACGCCAGACGGCAAGGAGGTCTGGGTAACCGTTCGCGGCGAGGACTATGTCGCGGTGCTCGACGGACAGAGTTTTGAAGAGAAGTCGCGCATCAAGGTGCCGGCCGGTCCGGGCATGCAGATCTTCTCGCCCGACGGCAAATACGGTTATGTCTGTTCATCGTTCAATCCGGATACCGTCGTCGTGAGCGTCGCCGATCATCAGATCGTCGGTCACGTCAAGCAGGACAGCCCGTTCTGCCCGAACATCGCGGCGACGCCGGACGGCAAGCAGGTCTGGTTCACGCTCAAGGACATCGGCCGGACCATGGTGTTCAATGCGCAGCCACCGTTCAATGTATTGAAGTCGATCGATACCGGTCCGATCACCAATCATGTCAACTTCGCCCGCAATGCTAATGGGACATTCGCCTATGTTACGGTCGGCGGACTGAACGAAGTCAAGGTATTCCGCACCGACGATTTCTCGCTAACTGCGACCATCCCGGTCGGCAAGCTGCCGCATGGGGTCTGGCCGTCGGGCGACGGCAGCCGGATTTACGTCGGGCTCGAAAATGCTGATGGCATGGCCGCGATCGATACCATGACCAACAAGGTCATTTCGACGAGCCCTGTCGGTCAGGCGCCGCAGGCCATCAACTACGTTCCCAACGCCGTGCCCGAGGGAGACGGCACCGCTCACCTGCAGCCGCTGGGTGTCGCCGGCCAGGCCGTGCATCTGGCTTTGGGCGCAGTGCATTCAGGCAACACGGCGGAGGATAAGGCCGCGACCAGCGTTTCGCTGTTCGATCAAGGCCTGATCCAGATATTGCAGGCCTCGGTAACCGGGCTTGAACCGAAGCAGCCCTACGTCCTCGCGTTTGCCCGCGAGTTTGATGGAAAAGGGCCGCTCGAGCCGCTGTCGGCATTCATGACCAATCCGGCAGGCTCAGCGATCGTCAATGCCACCGGGCCGATCCGCCAAATCGTGCGCGGCGAGGACAAGACCCAGCGCCGCTATCTTGTGATCGCGCAGGGTCGCGCCGACAGTCCGGGCCCGATCGCACAGGTGCAGTTGCGATAGCGGCGTCGCGGCCCTTAAACAGGCCCAAGAAAGGGGATATATGATGACCGCAGCAGCAGCCATCAGGTTGACTGCAGCAATCCCGCGGATCGGCGCCACCACCAGCGGAGCCCTCGCATTTCCGGCCATCGGCAAGTCGCTCATGACAAAAATTTTGCTGATCGAGGACGACGATGAAACGGCACAAGAGGTTACCGCCGAGCTGGTCGAGCGTGGTTTCGACGTGGAATGGAGTGCTGATGGAACGGCAGGGCTGGCCTCGGCCCGTTCGTCATGCCCCGACGTCTTGATCGTGGATCGGATGCTGCCCGGCATGGACGGCCTCTCGATCATTGAGACACTGCGGCAGGAGCAGGTGCGCACCCCAGTGCTGGTTCTGAGCGCGTTGGGTGCGATCGACGACCGCGTGCGCGGATTGCGGGCGGGCGGCGACGATTATCTGACCAAGCCGTTCGCGATCCTCGAACTCGTGGCGCGGATCGAGGCGCTGCTGCGCCGGCCGGCGCAATCACGCGAGACCATCCTTCGCGTGGGGGCGCTGGAGCTCGACCTGATCGAGCGAACGGCCAGACGCGGCGCCCGCGAGATCGATTTGTTGCCGCGGGAATTTCGCCTGCTCGAATACATGATGCAACGCTGCGACCAGTTGCTGACGCGGGCCATGCTGCTCGAAGAAGTCTGGAACTACAAATTCGTGCCGGCGACCAATCTCGTGGACGTGCACATGGGCCGGCTGCGCCACAAAGTGGACGGCCCGGACGAAACACCCATGATCCACAATGTCCGCGGCGCCGGATTTATCCTGCGTACGCCGACCTGATGCCGTGCCACGCCATCCTCAGGACGGAGTGAGCGCATGATCTGGCCTGAACTCGTGCGCTCGACTTCGTTTCGCCGGGCGCTGGTGCTGGCGGCGGCGTTGACGGCGATCATCGTCGCGCTATTCGGCTTCGTCTACTGGAAAACCGACAGCTACCTGACGGCACGATCCGATCAGATGATCATGACGCAACTCAACGTCATTTCCCTGCTGTCGGATCAGCGCCTGCTGGACGCGATCGACGCGCATCTGAGGGAGGATTCGCGTGGTGTCCAGTTCGCCGGCTTGTTTGGAGCCGACGGAAGCCGCATTGCCGGCAACATCGCCAAGTTGCCGCCCGGCCTCAAAACCGGAACTCCGGCGCACCGCGTGCAGATCATGGCGATACGTGCGGCAAGCCTCGAAAATCAGGTGGTGCAGGGCGTGGCGCGGCAACTGCCGGATGGCGAGGTGCTGGTGATCGGGCGACTGGTCGATGAAACCGTCGATGTCGCCCGTGTCATCGGTCAGGCGCTCGGGCTTGGTCTGGTGTTTGCACTGGGCCTCTGCCTGGTGGCGGGCACGCTGGCGAGCCTTCGTGCAGCCAAGCGGGTCGAGGAGGTCAGCACGCGGGTTCAGCGCATCGTTGCCGGCGACCTGCACGAGCGGCTGCCCCAGAGCGACAACGGCGATCCGTTCTCGAAACTGGCCGCGATCGTCAACGGCATGCTCGACGAAATGGAAACCATGATCGATGCGCTCGCCGGCGTCGGCAACGACATTGCCCATGATTTGCGAACGCCGTTGACGCGCGCACGCCTGACCCTGGAACGCGGTCGCGCCAACGCGGTAACCCTCGAGCAGCTTCAGGCCACTGCCGACAAGACGATCACCGGCATCGATCAATCGCTGGCGATCGTCACCGCCTTGCTGCGGTTGGCGGAAATCGAGAACAGCCGGCGCTCCGCCGGCTTCGGTGTCGTTGCACTCGATCAATTGCTGCGCGAGGTCCGCGACATCTACGAACCGATTGCCGAAACCAAGGAGATCGCCCTGAAGGTTAAGGCCTCGCCGGAATTATCGGTCCATGGCGATCGCGACCTGTTGATCGAGGCGGTGGCCAACCTCGTCGACAACGCCATCAAGTTTACCCCGGTGGGCGGAAGGGTCGATATCGATCTGATCCGCGGCGAAGGTGAAAGCGTGATGCGCGTCAGCGATACCGGACGCGGTATCAGTGAAGGCGAACGCGACGCCGTATTGCGTCGCTTTTATCGCTCGGAAAAAGACCGGAATACCCCGGGCGTTGGCCTCGGTCTCAACCTGGTTGCCGCGATTGTGAAGTTGCACGGCTTTCGGCTGGCGATCTTTCCCGGTCCCGGTTGCCGGGTGGAAATAGCTTGTCCGGATCAAGTGCCGTGATCATGCGGTGAAATGCCGTCATGGTTCACTCCGGTGATGAGTTTCAACAACGGCACGATGCGGCGCCGTAGCAGCTGGAATCGATTATCAAGCGATTTAGGGTTGTGACGTTGCCTTGAGCGCGAGGCGTCGTTCCGGGCCAATCAATGGTTCCCGCTGGAACTCCTCCGAATCTTACGCGTTATCTCCAGCAACGGAGGTATCCCATGGCTGAGAAATTCGATCCGGCGCGGCACGACAAGCACGCCGCCAATCCCCGTGAGGCGCATGCGGCCGATCGGGAGATCCATGCGAAACTCGAGACCGGCCTGATGGACAGCTTTCCGGCCTCCGATCCCGTCAGCGCCACGCAACCGGCGCCGTCGAAACATGACCGCGATCGCTAACGGCGTTGCGTTGAGTTTGAGAGAACGGCCTCCGATGCGGAGGCCGTTCTTTTAAGTGGACACTCAATAATGCGGCGGCGGATCGTTTGCCGGGCCGGTCGCGTTGCTTTCCGCTTCCTGCACACGCTCCTTCAGCGCCGCGATCTGGCGCGTCAGCGCATCGATCTGCTGCCATTGCGCGGTGATGGTCAGGTTCAGCATCTCGATGGTCTCGTCCTGGAATGTCAGCCGCACCTCCAGCGCGTCGATGCGGTCGCTCAGCGCCTTCGCCTCACTCATCGGAAGCCCCGTCCGTTCCGCGCTCGCGCAAGCCGTGTCCCAGCGCGACGCGTTCGTCGAACACAAAACAGTCACCGCGCCAGCGGCTTTGGTCTTCCGGCACGCCCTCCAGATATCGCAGGATGCCGCCCTTGAGATGATAGACCTCGGCAAAGCCGCGCGAGAGCAGATAGGCGCTGGCTTTTTCACATCTGATACCGCCGGTGCAGAACATCGCGATCTTCCGGTGCTTTGCCGGATCGAGATGTCGGGCGGTAAATTCCTTGAACTGGCCAAAGCTCCGGATGCCTGGATCGACCGCGCCTTCAAAGGTCCCCATCGCGACCTCGAAGGCGTTGCGGGTATCGATCACGAGCGTGTCGGGGGCCGCGATCAGCGCGTTCCAGTCGGCGGGATCGACATAGGTGCCGACCTGTTTCGTCGGATCGACCTCCGCATCGCCGAGCGTGACGATTTCCTTCTTCAGCCGCACCTTCATATGCCCAAACGGCATGGTCGAGCTGGACGAGAATTTCAGCTCGAGGTTGTCGAGCCGGCCGCCGAACAGGGGGCCATGTTGCAACTCGCCCACGAACGCATCGATGGCCTCCGGCGTGCCGGCAACCGTGCCGTTGATGCCCTCCGGCGCCAGCAGTACGCTGCCCTTCAGCCCAAGGCGAACGCAGATTGCGTGCAGCGGCTCGCGCAACTCCCGGAAATCCGGGACCCGGGCAAATTGATAGAAGGCGGCGACCTTGTGGGGCATCCCGGGGGTTTATCAGCCAGCCAGGGCAGGGGAAACCCCACAAAACAGGGATCATTCCAGCGTTTACCAAGCAGGGCTGGGGCGCCAATTCTCTGGTATGCCAGCCATTGCCCTGCCCGGGATGAATGTGTCATGTAACCCCGTTTCCGCAGGGGCAAACGCAGCAAAAACAACGGTCAAGTGAGCAATCTGTCATGAGGAATTTCCATTTCGCCGGCCGTTCGACGGTCCACACCCAGAACGCGATGGTGGCGACGTCGCATCCGGCGGCGGCGCTGGTGGCGGTCGACGTGATGCGCGCCGGCGGTACCGCCGTGGACGCTGCGATCGCGGCCTCCGCGCTGCTGGCGGTGATCGAGCCGCAATCGACCGGGATCGGCGGCGACTGCTTCGCGTTGGTGCAGCCCAAAGGCGAGGGCAAGATCACAGCCTATAACGGCTCGGGCCGCGCGCCGATGGCGGCAACGGCCGATTGGTATCTGGAACGCAAGATCCATTCGGTGCCGCTGACGTCGGCGCATGCAGTCAGCATTCCCGGCGCCATCGATGCCTGGGACACGCTGCTGCGCGATCATGGCAAGCTCGGTTTCGACACTTTGCTGCAGCCCGCGATCAAGGCCGCGGAAGAAGGCTACATCGTCGCCCCGCGCATCGCCTTCGACTGGAAGAACGGCTTTGACAAGCTGAAGAACGGCACCAACACCGCGCGCTATCTGCTGCCGCATGGCAGGCCCGCGGTCGCCGGCGACGTGATCCATCAGCCCGAACTCGGCAAGACGCTGCGCGCGATCGCCAAGGGCGGCCGCGATGCGTTCTACAGCGGCGAGATTGCCGCCGACATGGTCGATACCCTGCGCGGCATCGGCGGTCTGCACACGCTGGAAGATTTCGCCGCGCATTCGACCGAGACCACGTCGCCGATCGGCACCATCTATAAGGGCCACGACGTCTGGCAGTGCCCGCCGAACGGCCCGGGCATTACCATGCTGGTCATGCTGAACATCCTCTCCCGCTTCGACCTGACGAAGTTTCCGGCGCTCAGCGTCGAACGCTTCCACCTCGAAGCTGAGGCGGCGCGGATCGCCTACATGATGCGCGAGCAATATATCGGCGATCCCCAGCAGGTTCACGTCGACGTCGCCGGCATTCTGGCAAAGGAATTCGCCGACGAGCATATCAGCAAGATCCGGATGGACGGGCTGCTTGATCTACCCAACGTCGCGCCGCCGATGAATCCGTCGACCGTCTATATCACCGTGGTCGACAAGGACCGCAACGTTTGCTCGTTCATCAACTCGATCGCGCACTCCTTCGGTTCGGCGATCGTGTCGAACAAGACCGGCATTCTGCTGCAGAATCGCGCCGGCGGCTTCCGTATCCAGCCCGGCCATCCCAATTGCATCGCGCCGGGCAAGCGGCCGCTTCATACGATCATCCCGAGCCTTGCGACCAAAAACGGCCGCGCGGTGATGCCGTTCGGCGTGATGGGCGGGCAGTATCAGCCGGTCGGCCAGACCCATGTGCTGACCAACATGCTGGACTACGGCTGCGACGTGCAGGAAGCGATCGATATGCCGCGCGGTTTGCATTACGAGGGCGTCTACCAGCTCGAGGACAGCGTGCCGGCCGACATTGTTGAGGGCCTGAAAAAGATCGGGCACAAGACCACCAGCGTGGTCGGCCCGCTCGGCGGCGGCCAGGCGATCTGGATCGACTGGGACAAGGGCACGCTGACCGGCGGTTCCGATCCGCGCAAGGATGGCTGCGCGCTGGGGTATTGAGGCGTCGCTGTTTTCTGCCCGTTGATCACTTGAAAATGGCTATGGAAATAGCCCGCTCTGGGCTAGAGACATCCGTCCTTTAGAAGGGGTGCCCAATATGCGATCTTCCCGACGCACGATCATCAAAACCAGCTTTGCCGCGATAGCGGCAGCGGTTTCAACGCCCGTTGTTATTGCCACGATGGCATCAGCCCAGACCGCAGGAAAACCCATGACCACAGCATCAGGTTTGCAGATCATCGACAGCACTGTCGGCACCGGCGCTTCGCCGAAACCCGGCCAGACCTGCGTCATGCATTACACCGGCTGGCTCTACGAAAACGGCGTGAAGGGCAAGAAATTCGACTCTTCCGTCGACCGCAACGAGCCGTTCGAATTTCCGATCGGGCAGCACAGGGTGATCGCCGGCTGGGACGAGGGCGTCGCCACCATGAAGGTCGGCGGCAAGCGCACGCTGATCATCCCGCCCGCGCTCGGCTACGGCGCCCGCGGCGCCGGCGGCGTGATCCCGCCCAACGCGACGCTGATGTTCGATGTCGAATTGCTCGCAGTGAAATAAGCGCCGCGAGGGAAGGGAGCGCGTATTGTGAAGGTCTCCATCCTCGACGACTATTTCGACACGCTGCGCACCCTCGACTGCTTTCGCAAGCTCGACGGCCATGACGTCACGATCTGGAACGATCACCTCCAGGATGTTGACGCGCTGGCGGACCGCCTGCGCGACACCGAAGCGCTGGTGCTGATCCGCGAGCGGACGCAAATCCGCACGCCACTTCTGGAGCGGTTGCCGAAGCTGAAGCTGATCAGCCAGCGCAGCGTCTATCCCCATATCGACATCGACACCTGCACCCGGCTCGGCATCGTCGTGTCGTCGGGCCAGCACGCCGATACGCCGTCCTATGCCACCGCCGAATTCACCTGGGGCCTGATCCTCTCGGCGATGCGCGCGATCCCGCAGCAGATGGCGGCGCTGAAGGCCGGCAAATGGCAGATCGGTGTCGGCCACACCTTGCGCGGCAAGACGCTCGGCATCTACGGCTACGGGCGGATCGGCGCGGTCGTTGCCGGTTACGGCAAGGCGTTCGGCATGAAGGTGCTGGTATGGGCGCGGGAAGCAGCACTGGCGAAAGCGCGCGCCGACGGTTACGAGACCGCCAGCAGCAAGGCAGACTTCTTCGAGCGATGCGATGTGCTCTCGCTGCATATGCGGCTGGTCGACGCCACCCGCGGCATCGTCAAGGCGGACGATCTCGCGCGCATGAAGCCGACGGCGCTCCTGGTCAATACCAGCCGCGCGCCGCTGATCGAGCCGAACGCACTGGTCAATGCACTGCGGGCCGGGCGGCCCGGCATGGCGGCGGTGGACGTTTACGAGAAGGAACCGCTGCGCGACGTCAACGATCCCCTGCTGACCATGGACAACGTCGTTTGCACCCCGCATCTCGGCTACGTCTCGCGCGACGAATACGAAATCCAGTTCACCGACATTTTCGACCAGATCGTGGCTTGCGCCGCGGGCACACCGACGAATGTCGTCAATCCGGATGTGATGGGCAACCGGCGGTGAGACTCCCTCGCCCCGCTTGAGACTCCCTCGCCCCGCTTGCGGGGAGAGGGCTGGGGTGAGGGGGACTCTCCGCAAATTCGGATTCGCGGATAGTCCCCCTCACCCGAAGCCTTCGGCTTCGACCTCGCCCGCAAGCGGAGCGAGGTAACAAAAGAGACCGGCCCAAACGGACCGGTCTCTTTGATTGCAATCGAACCAGCGCCGATCAGAGGTTCTTGTTCGCCGCGGCAGCCGCCTTGTTGGCGGCGTCTTTCGTCGCTTCCTTGGCGTCGCCGACGGCCTTCTGGCCCTTGCCCTTCACTTCCTGAATCACGCCTTCGCCCTGCAGGCGATCGGAACCGGTGGCTTCGCCGATGCCCTGCTTGGCCTTGCCGATTGCCTCGTTGGTCGCGCCTTTGATCTTGTCTGCGGTTGCGCCCATGGGAACTCTCCTTTGTTAAGCGTCGACAGGACAAGCCTCGTATGCGCCGATCGTTCCTTTATTCGTCTGGTCTGCGATCACGGTTTTATGTACCGTTCGCGAATGAACATTTCAGCGAAAGCAGCATGATGTCAGGCTCTCACGATCACACCCATTCCGGTCATTCCCGCGGCGATCATTCCCACGATCACGACGAGCGCTGGAAGCATGACGGCGTCCGCGTCATTCCCGGCAATCAGCTCGATCCCAACG
The DNA here is from genome assembly GCF_031202265.1 of Bradyrhizobium sp. Ash2021. Taxonomy (NCBI): domain Bacteria; kingdom Pseudomonadati; phylum Pseudomonadota; class Alphaproteobacteria; order Hyphomicrobiales; family Nitrobacteraceae; genus Bradyrhizobium; species Bradyrhizobium sp. Ash2021. Next base: position 2,549,185 of record NZ_CP100604.1, read on the forward strand.
TGCCGTCGACTGCGGGCATGGACCGCAAGGCCGCGATCAACTTCGCGCGCGTCGGGGCGCAGAAATTATGGGCGGGCACGGTCACCATCAGGCCCGACGCCAAGACCGGCGCGCATCATCACGGCCATCTCGAAAGCATCATCTATGTCGTGAAGGGCAAGGCGCGGATGCGCTGGGGCGAGCAGCTGCAGTTCACCGCGGAAGCGGGTCCCGGCGATTTCATTTTCGTGCCGCCTTACGTGCCGCATCAGGAGATCAATGCCAGCCGCGACGAGACGCTCGAATGCGTGCTGGTGCGCAGCGACGGCGAGGCAGTCGCGATCAATCTCGACATCGAGCCGGTGGAGAAGCCGGAGACCGTGCTCTGGGTCGACCCGGTGCACAGGGACCCGGCGGAGAAGAAGTAGGGGCGTCTATCCGCCGGCCACGCTTAAGCGTCGCCGGCGGAATCGCATGCGGGATCCGTCGTCTGCCTCAGTCCCGTTTTATCGTGACCAGCGTAATGTCATTCATCAGGCTGTTGGCCAGCAGGAAATTGCCGTCGCGCGTGACCGACGTGTTGCGCACGATGTTTCCGCCGCCGGGGATCGCCCAGCTCTGGAATTTTTCGGTCTTGGGATCGAAGCGCACCACGGTATTCGGGGTCGAGCCGGACTCGCTATACCAGATGATATCGTTGATCGCCGAGATGCCATACGGCTCCGACTTCGGCCCGCTCGGCGACTGCCATTCCGTCACCTTGCCGGTCGCCGGATCAAGACGGCCGAGATAACCGCGCGCATAGTCGGAGTACCACACGATGTCGTCGCTCGTGATCGTGATGCGGCGCGGTCGCGATGCCGCATCCGGCAGCCGGTACTCGCGAAATTCCATCGTCTTTGGATCGATGCTGCCGACCTGGTTGGTGCCGAACTCCACGAAGAAAATGTTGCCTTTCGAATTCAACGCCATGCCGTAGGGGCGCGAATTGGCGGTCGGTGGCGTGAGCAGCTTGATCTCGCCGCTCTCCGGGTCAAGACGACCGATCCGGTTGAGGTTCTGCATCGTGAACCACAGGATTCCGTTTTTGTCGAAGATGAGCGTATGCGGATCGCCCTGCTCCGGGGTCGGGTATTCGGTGTCGGCTCCGGTCTTCGGGTCGAGCTTTCCGATCAGGGATCCGGTGTTGCCGGTGTACCAGATGTTGCCGTCATGATCCTCCTGCAGCCCGTGCGGTCCGGAGTGCGGCGTCTTGAGCTTGAATTCCGTGAATTTGCCGGTCGCGGGATCCAGCCGGCCGAGCACGTTGGCCAATTGGCCGGTGTACCAGAGCGCACCGTCCTTCGTTGCCAACGGGTCATGCGGTCGCGAGCCCGGGGTGGGGACCTGCCATTTCTGGAACGAAACCTCGGCCGGTCCCGGAATGACCACGCCGTCGGGCTTGCCCTTTTCCGGGAAGCTCTGGATCAGGTAGGCCTTGAGCGGCTCGATCTGATCAGCCGGCAGCGGAGCGCCTTGATTGACCATCATCCGCAGCACGGTGCTCCAGCCGTTCGCCGTATAGCCCGAACCCACGCGGCTCAACAACGTATGGCAGATGTTGCAATTGGCCTCGGCTAACTCCTTGCCGGGTCCGTCGGGCAGCTGTTGGCCGATCGCGGGAAATCCGGAGCAGAGCAGCGCAGTCGTCAAAACCGCGCACGATGTTTTGAACATAATTCCTCCCTGAGTTTCGCGCACTACGGTGTCCCGCTGCGCATCAATTCGCTCCTTCATGCCGGATTTTTCCGGCCAGGCGGCCGCCAAGACTAAGCCGTCTTCCCGAGCGCAGGCTCGCGCTGTTTTGGCGGCCTTGTTCACAAAATCGTGGGTCCATCCGACATTGTGGAATGGAGCGACGCGCGCTTGCGTCGGTTCGCTCGCAAACAAGCGCGCGGGCTGCTATCGTGCCGGCAGCAACACCGGACGAGGAATCCGGGAGCGAAAGGGAGAGCAGTTATGACTGGTTCGAAGCATCCGCTGCCACGGCGCGCGGTGATCAAGGGCATCGGCGTGGGTGTGGCCGCCGGGATGACGGGCGCCATGCCGGTGCAGGCCGCGACCGCGGATGCCCCCGCCGGCGGAGAAATCTGGAGCAGCGAATACTGGGCCAAGAAGGGCGATATTCCGCTGTGGATATATCGCAAGCGGCTCGGCGCGCCCAAGGCCGGCGAGCCGGCACGGCCGGTCCTGTTCTTCGTCCATGGCTCGTCGGTGACATCCAGGACGTTCGATCTCAACGTGCCTGGGCACGGCGAATATTCGGTCATGAACGAATTCGCCCGCTACGGTTTTGACTGCTGGACCATGGATCACGAGAATTACGGCAAGTCGGGCCGCACGTCCGGCAATGCCGATATCGCCAGCGGCGTCGAGGATCTCAAGGTCGCCGTCGAAGTCGTCACCCGCGAAACCGGCCAGAAGAAGTTTCATTTCCTCGGCGAGTCCTCCGGCGCACTGCGCGCCGGCGCCTATGCCATGGCGGCGCCCGAGCACATCGACCGGCTGGTGTTCGCAGCCTTCACCTACAAGGGCGAGGGATCGCCGACCCTGACCAAGCGCGCCGAGCAGCTTGAATATTATCGCTCGCACAACATGCGCAAACGCGACCGCGAGATGATCAGATCAATCGCGACCCGCGACAAGCCCGGCACCTCCGATCCCGCCGCCATTGAGGCGCTGGCGGACGCCGAGATGGTGTTCGGCGACCAGATCCCGACCGGCACCTATCTCGACATGACCGCCAATCTGCCGGTGGTCCACCCGGAGAAGGTGCTGGCGCCGGTGCTGCTGGTGCGCGGCGAATATGACGGCATCGCCACCGTCGCCGACCTCGAGGAATTCTATAACAAGCTACCGAGCGGCGACCGCCAGTTCATCATCCTGCCCGGCACCGCCCATTCGGTGACGCTGGCGACCAACCGGCAATTGTTCTGGCACGTCACGCGGGCGTTTCTGACGATGCCGACCCCGATTGCGACGTGAGGGTTCGGCCGGCCTCTCAACGTCATTGCGAGCGTAGCGAAGCAATCCATCGTGCAGCAAGGAAGAATGGATTGCTTCGTCGCGAGTGCTCCTCGCAATGACGGTTGCCCTGCTTAAAGCCGGGCATGACGGCTCGCTCTAGTAGCTGATCCGCAGTCCGACGCCGCCGTGGATGGTATTGCCGACCGGCTGCGGGCCGGCGGTGCCGTTGACGAAGAGGTCGGCGATCCAGCCATTGGTGATCCGGAAGCCGAGGCGGCCGCCATATTCGAACCAGCTCTGGTTACCGATCGTCGGCACCACCAGGCCATCGCCGGTGACGGTGGCGACAATGCCGGAATGCGTGGCAAAGGATTGCACGAACCCGCCATTGATATTGGCCTCGACGCTGGAGCCGAACAGATGCGTCCATTGCCCGCCGACCTTGACCAGGTTGGTTCGATCGGTGCCGCCGGCGATCGAGGCATCGAACGGGTTGAACGCGGCGGCGGGATCCGTGTAGCCCTTGACCCGCTGCCATAGCTGCCAGACCTCGACGGAGGCTGCGACTTCATCGCGAGGCGACAGCCGGCTGATCCAGCCCGCACGGCCATAGGCGCCGTAATTGTCTGCCGTTGTCTGGCTATCCAGCGACACCGCCCCGAGGCTCGTCATATAGCCGCGGCGATAGCGCACTTTCTCATAGGGGGTGAGGATCGCCCCGATATCGAAGAACGGCCGCGACGAGCCCCAGTCGACGAAATCATAGCGCAGCGCGAACGCACCGATCGGCGCGCTGGCGACGCTGTAGCCGCCCTCGCTGTATTGGGTGTAGGCGATGCCCGCCAGCAGCGACAGATTGGCGGTCAGGCTCTTGCGGCCGTGGATGCCGGCCGAAAACGATCCGGCCGAGCCGAATGCGCTGACGCAATCGCTGCAATTGACCTGTTCGTTGACCCCGAGCAGCACCGAGCCGAGCACGCGATTGGTGATCATCTGGTTGAAGCGTTGCTTGGCCAGATCGTTGATCGATCCCCCGCTGGAATCCGAGCCGGTCGGAGTAGGGGTCGGAGTAGGGGTGGGTGTCGGCGTTGGAGTAGGCGTCGGGGTTGGTGTTGGCGTCGCGCCACACTCGGTACAATCGCCATTCACAACGGTGTCTCCCGCCGCAAACGCAGGCGTCGGCTGGATCTGAACCAGCAAAAGCCAGATTGCGGCGAGTGCGGCCGACGCTAACAGGCAGCGGATGAATCTTGCCATCGTCAGCGCCCGCACAGCATGCCGGTGGGATCGTCGTCGACGGCCGGTATCACGGCCGGCGTTGCGTCGGCATATTGGCTGGTGCTGCAAAGCCCGGGCGTCCCGCCGCAATTGGATGCGAAGCTCCAGGGGACGTTGTTGGCTTTTACAATCGTGATCTTGCCGCCGTTCGAGGTGATGACCGCGGTTTCGCCGGGCTCTGTCAGCTCGATGCATTGAAAGGTGACGGTGCAGACGGTCGCGGCACCCTCCTGCAGCTTGATGGTGCTCTTGCCCCGCTGCGCCAGGATATCGAGGATGGTGCCGCGGACGCCGATGGTCGCGAGCGGCGTCGTGATCTTGTAGGCGGCCTTTTGCGAATTTCCGGTGACGAAGCGAAAGGCGCCCGATGTCAACTTCACCGCGACGTCACGATAATGGTGTTCGTCGTCAAACACGGTGCGGTCGAGCGTGATCGTCGCATTCGGACCGAGCGACAAATTGGTGCTGTCGGCCATCACCAGCCGCGTTGCGCTGTCGAGGCCGGTACGCACGACTTCGTCCCGCAACAGGCTATCGCCGACATTGATCTGGGTGGTTGCCGATGCCGCCACGCGGACGACTTCATTCTTGACGACAGCGGCTTCGCCGACGCGGGTTTGCGCGTGAACGGGACTTGCCATCAGCGCGACTACGAAACTGAACGCAAATGCAGAAAGAAAGCAGTGACGCGAATTCATTTCATTACCGATCGATCTATCCCGACATCGTACCGGATCGCGTGTGCATGCGATGTGGCAGATTTATCACAAGCAGCGCCTTACTAGCTCGATGGTTAGTGGCAACGAAACCAAGATGCGTTCAATGCGATGGACATAAAAATCCGCTCCGCTCACACTTGAGTTTGTCCGTAATTCCATTGATCCGTGAGCATCGTGCGCGAATCACCTTCTGTTCTCCGTCGTTCGGCCGCGCACACCGCGATTATTGCGGGAGTTATTTTTTTCATCGCGCATTTCGCGATGCTGATCGGCCTGACCACGCCGGAGAAATTCTATTTCGACGAGGTGCATTATGTGCCGGCGGCGCGGCAGTTGCTCGAGCCTGTGATGCCGACACCGATGCTCAACCCGATGCATCCGCCGCTGGCAAAGCAGCTGATCGCGCTGTCGATCCATTCGTTCGGCGACGGGCCGCTGGGCTGGCGTTATCCGGGCGTGCTGTTCGGATCGCTCGCTATTGTCGCGGTGTATCTGTGCGGCCTGGCGCTGTTTGCAGCCCAGGGACCTGCGATCGCCGCCAGCCTGCTCGCCTTTTTCAACCAGATGCTGTTCGTGCAGTCGCGGATCGCGATGCTGGATATTTTTTCGCTCGCCTTCAGCCTGTTCGCGATCGCCGCCTTCATGCATGGTTTCCGGAAGCACAGGCCGCATCTCTGGTTCGCGCTCGCCGGCATCGCCTTCGGTCTCTCGACCGCCTGCAAATGGAGCGGGTTGTTCGTGCTCGCAGTCTGCATCGTGATCGTCGGCACGATCCGCCTGATGCAAAGTTGGCGTACGCAATTTGCGGATGGCAACACCGAGGATTGGTACCGTCCCGACCTCTGGCCCGGCTTCAGATATTATCACTTCGTCGCGTGCTTCGTGCTGATTCCGGCGGCCGTTTATCTCGCCACCTTCATTCCGCTCTACGGCCTGTCGCTGCCGGATATAATGGAGGCGCAACGCCGGATTTTTACCGATAACACGACCACCGCAATTGCCGGCCACACCTATATGAGCGCGTGGCCATCCTGGCCGTTTCTGGTGCGCCCGGTCTGGTATCTGTTCGACAAGATCGGCGACGACCGGATCGCAGCGGTGGTGTTCCTCGGCAATCCCCTGATCCTGTGGCCGGCGCTGCTCGCGGTTGTGGTTTGCCTGCGCGACTGGATCGTGACGCGGCGGGCGGATGCATTTCTGATCCTGGCGTTCTACTTCGGGCCTTACCTTGCCTGGGCGCTGCTGCCGCGAACACTCGGCTTCATCTATTACTATCTGCCGGCCGCGACCACCGCGAGCTTCGCGCTGGTCTATGCGCTCCGGCGCGGCAACACGCCGCGCTGGCTGTTATGGGCCTTCGTCCTCGTCGGTTTCGCGGGCTTCGCCGTCATGCTGCCGATCTCGGCCGCGTTCATTGGAACCTCGATGGAGACGTTCAACCGGCTGATGATTTTCCAGAACTGGATCTGACAAGAAAATCGCATCAGAACGGGAAGTAGACCAGAAATGCCCGCCGCAACGGCGGGCGGATCGGACGCATCACGTCACTTCGAAGCTGCCTGGGTTTCCATATTGACGACCTGAACGCGGCGGTTGACCGGGTCCATCGGCGCATTCGGGTCCTTCAGCTTGGTCTTGCCGTAACCGACGGTCACCAGATTGGCGCCGACGATGCCGTATTTGGCGGTGAGGTACTTCTTGATCGTGTCGGCGCGCCGCTCGGAGAGGTCCTGGTTATAGGCCTCGCCGCCGATCGCATCGGTGTGACCGGCCACCACGAAGGTCGAACCCTTCAGGCTGGCGTCCGAGAGCGCCTTGCCCAATTCCTGCACCGCCGGCAGCGCGCTCTTGCTGATATCGGCCGAGTTGTAGTCGAAGTGAATCTCGAGATCGATCTTCGGCTTGTTCGATGCGATCTCCGCGATTTCCTCGCGCTCGCCGAGCGAGAGCGACCGGGTTTTGCGGTTGCGCAGCGTATCGACGAAACTGGTTTCCTTGGCCTGGACCGCCGGGTCCACCTGCACGCCGGTCGACAGGCCGCGGGTCAGCGGCTTCGGTTTCAGCGCACTCAGGATCTGATCGGCCGAGACGGTGTTGTCGCCGGCCAGTGCCAGGCCCGCCGTCATCGACAGCGCGGCGCCGATTGTCACGATGGAAAGTCCATGAAAGCGGGTCATTGTCCTAATCCTCACGGTTTACGCCCTGCAAATTGGCGTGCACGGCGTTTTGATGTTGCGAGGATAAGACAGGTTCAAACCGGCAATTGTGATCCAGGTCACGTTGCGGAACAGCGGTTTCGCCGCGCTGGAACCGGTAGAGCGTCCGGCACTATTTTATGGTGGCCTCCAGCGAACCTTATTTGCTCTGATTTTGCGCCCCCGTCGCAGCGTCCTTCGACCCTTTTCGTTGCTGTTCATTTCCAATCTTAATGCGGTCGCGCCAGCGCCGGGTAGCGGACAACAAATCGGCCAGATGATGACTTAAGAAAATGGCTCGCGAAGGCGATCGTAGAGCGAAACAGGCGGGCGGGTGTTTTCAGTAAAGCGTCAGCGTGAGTATCAAAATTATCGCACAGGCACACCGGATCGCACCGGTCCGGCAAGCGCAATGCCGGTCTTGATCGGCGCGGCCATGATCGCGGCGGCGATCTTGCTGTCGACGCTGATCACGGCACTTGGTGGCCGCTACCTGGCGTTCGAGGGCCCGACCGAAGAGAGCGCGTGGCTGGTCGATCGTCTCACCGGGAACCTGTACCGGTGCCAGGCCCCGGAGCGCGGCAAGGCTTCCTGCGAAGCCGAGGTCGCGACCGGCAGTATTACGGAGCGGCCGAAGCGGTGAGGAAGTGCACAGCCCACTGAAATCCGGGCCTCCTCACACGCGCGAATCCCGCTACATTGCGCGCAATGCCCCGCGCGACCGCCCCCCATCCCCTGACCAAGACCGAGGCCCGGCGAATCTGGCTGCGCGCCCAACGGCTCGATATGCCGGCGCCGTTTGGCGACGGGCCGACGGCCGTCGCAGCCGCGGTCGAGCATCTCGGCTATGTGCAGATCGACACCATCAACGTGATCGAGCGCTGCCATCATCACATTCTCTATAGCCGCATCCCCGGCTATCGGCGTGCCGATCTGTGGCAGGCCCAGAGTGTCGACAAGAGCGTATTCGAATACTGGACGCACGCCCTGTCTTATGTGCCCGCGAAGGATTTGCGCTTCTTCCTGCCCGCGATGAAGCTGCACAAGCGCGAAGGCCACAAATGGTTTTCATCCGTCAGCACAGCGGACACGCGCAAGGTGATGCGGCTGCTGCGGCGCGACGGCGCGCTGACCATCCGCGACATCGAGGACGATGTGCTGACGGAGAAGGAGCATCTGTGGGCGAGCCGCAAGCCCTCGAAGCGCGCGTTGCAGCTGGCGTTCTATTCCGGCGAGGTGACGATCGCAGAACGCGCCGGCATGCTGAAGACCTATGAACTGACGGCGCGGCATTTCGGCTGGGACAAGCCGCCGAAACCGGCTTCGGCGACGGAAGTTTCCACCTATTTGCTTGATCGCGCGCTTCGCGCGCAGGGGATCGTGAGCCTGGATTCGATCTGCCATCTCGACGCGCCGAGCAAGGCGTCGATCCGGCGGCTGATCGAAGCGCGCGTGCGCCGCAAGGAGCTGGTCCCGATCGCACTGGAAGGCGCGGGCAAGCAGGAGCATTGGGCGGATCCGGCGACGTTTGCGCCGATCGGCGAGGGCGATCCCGGCCTGGTGCACATCCTGTCGCCGTTCGATCCGCTGATTATCCAGCGCAAGCGCACCGAATTGTTCTTCGGCTACGGCCACCGTTTCGAGGCCTATGTGCCGAAGCAAAAACGCCTGTTCGGCTATTTCGCGCTGCCGGTCTTGGTCGGCGACGACATCGTCGCCGCCATCGATCTCAAGACCGACCGCAAGAACAAAAAATTGCTGATGCAGAAATGGAGCTGGGTCGGCAAGGGCGCGGCGCGCGGCGCGCGCAAGGAATTCAAGCGCCGCATCGAGGAAGAGCTGGATCGTTTCGAGCGGTTTCAGCTCGCGGAGTGAGTCTCTGTTAACAGCCTTCGGCCTCCTGGCCGATGAGTCTAGCACGATTGCTCCCGCGAGACGTCATGGAACGGCAAATCGCTCGCGCGGAAGATAGAGGCGCGCGACGAAGACGGCGCGAAGAAGATGAAAAAGCCCGCGTGGAAGATGGCCAAGAAATCGGCGGAAGCCAGCAAGAACACGAAAAACTCTGAAAGAGCGCGCATGGAATGGTGCAAAAAGGAACTGAGTTGCATCGAAGGGGAGCCTGTTGAGCGTGTCTCGGGCTTGATCTCGCGCCTCTGATGGCTCAACTTCCTTTTTTAGCGTAGCTTGAACTCAGCAATCAGGGCCGGTCTAGCCGCGAGGAGACGCTCCAAATGACTTTCAGGCCAAATCTCCACCCGAGGGGCATGGCCGGACGAATTGTGCTTCTCGACCCATTGAACGGCATCCGCTGTGAAACGACCACTGGTCGCAAACACTAGGACATCTACGCGAGGGTCAGTCCAAAGAGCCATCTGTTCTTTTGCTGACGAAACATCTGGCAATGAGATGCTTTGTGCAAGCCAATGCTTACATTGAATAACGACGCGAAGTCGTAGTGTGCCAGCTAAGCCATCGATCACGATTCTCATAACGGAAAGGTCACGCCCACGATCGGGTGCATTGGTGCGCAATAGCCACTCGGGATTTTCATAGCCAGGTTCGTTAGAAATCAAGGTGAAGACAAGCCGCTCGAAATCCTCGGCGTTCAGCCTTCTCCAGTCGAGCTGCATCGTCACCGCACCTCGTGGCTTCGCGGCCACTAGACTTGCAAGATCTTCAACCTCGACTGGTAGCGGCTCGTTCTCTCCATAAAGACCTTGCCTGAGTTCCTTCTTGACCATTGGCCAATCATTTTTTTCTATATCGTCGAAATCGCAGACCATTCCGAAGTGCAGATGGCGCGCGAGCACCGACCAATAGGCGGGTTGCGGAATACTGCTCCCGAGAAGGACCTTGATTTGGTCGAGGAGCGACTTTAGTTCTTCCCAACGTTTGAGTTCCACTTTTGCATTTGGTTCCGCTCCTCCGATTGCCCGCCGCATTTCGCGGATCGCGGCGTCAACGGAATCTATCAATTCGACTAAGGTGTCACGGACGAGTTCACGGCGTTTCTGATTGAAACGAAAGCGATACTCTCGGATGTCGCGCCCGGGCTCAGCTATCCAGTTTTCAATATGGAGCTGCGCTGTCGGGTCGCCGGATTCGATAGCGTCGAATCGGTTCTGCGCAACATCATTCAGATCGGGCGGTGAGATACTAGGCTTCCACCCGGCCAATTTGGGCAACGCCGCCAATACCGTTGTCATTGATCTACATCGATCTTCATATTCTGGACTTTCACCGAATGCGATGCCTGTGGGAATGAGCAATTGGATCTCCTCCCAAAGCCGCTCTAGTTTGATTAGGTTGGCTTCGGCCGCTTCAAAGACTTCCAAGGCGGCCATGAGCGGGCTAGTCATTTTACGATCTCAGATGGATGTGCTGATGCGAATCGCACGCTTGCGTAGTATACGCGTGGCCGCGGCGCTCGCTGCTGGATTCTGGGCGTACGGGATTGGCGAACTGTGATCTGCTCATTCCCCTGACTTTAGCCAAAACAGAAATGGACTGCAGCGTTCCGATTTTAAACGACGAGTGGCATGATGTCTGATCTTTTCGTATCGAAGGCGCAAGACGGCGGCGTGTGGTCTTACGCGCTGCCGACGTGGTTCGGCCTCTTTCTATCAGATGCAGAAGCGCTTTACGGCCCAAGGGATAAGGCTTGGACCCCATTGGGAATCGAGCTTTGGGACAACCACAATCAAACTTGCCCGCTTGAAGGGAATACCGTCTGCATCAGACTCAACATCAAAACTTTGACGCATCACGACTTTAACTTATTCAACTTGGCGCACGAAACAATCCACGTTTTGGGGCCATCAAAGGGGGTTGATATAACGTTTCTCGAAGAAGGCGTAGCTGTGGCGTTTAGCCTGCAGCTTAAGCACTACAATGATAAGTCTTTCCCCGGCATGCAACGTAGAAATCACCTATGCGACCCTGCGGATAAGTATGTCCGGGCCTTGATAGATGTTGAGCTCCTCACGCAGCATGACCGCGAGGCGGTCCTTAAATTGCGGAAAATAGAGCCATATCTATCGCGGATTACGCCGGATCAGATCGTACAAGTTGTGCCCGCTTGTCCATCAAATTTGGCGCGACGACTCTGCGCCAGCTTCAGGTAAATCGAGCGATGCAGAAATGGAATTGGGTCGGCAACGTCGGGAAGAAGGGCGCCCGCAAGGAATTCAAGCGCCGCATCGAAGAGGAGCTGGATCGTTTCGAGCGGTTTCAGCTGGCGGAGTGAAACTCCCGATCGGAACCGGCAAGCCCCGCAGCAACGGAATGCCCGCGCTCCCGCAACGCGGGCATCGAACGTTGCCAGAAGCGGCGGCACTGGCTAATCGTCACGGACAAGAAACCGGGGGTATTCCATGAGCCAGACGCCTGCCAAAAGCGAGATCGAGACCTCGACCATTCGTGCGATTTCGCTGCGGCTGATTCCGTTTCTGGTGCTGGCTTATTTCTTTTCCTATCTCGATCGCGTCAATCTCGGTTTCGCCGCGCTGACCATGAATGCGGAACTGAAGTTCACGCCGCTGATCTTCGCCTGGGGCGCCGGCATCTTCTTCATCGGCTATTTCATCTTCGAGGTGCCGAGCAACCTCGCGCTGGAAAAATTCGGCGCCAGCCGCTGGATCGCCCGCATCATGGTGACCTGGGGCATCATCTCGGGCTTGATGGCGACCGTGAGCGGCGAATGGAGCTTCTACATCCTGCGCTTTCTGCTCGGCGTCGCCGAAGCCGGCTTCTTTCCCGGCATCATTCTCTATCTGACCTACTGGTATCCGGCGGAATACCGCGCCCGCTTCCTCGCCGCATTCGCCATTGCCGTTCCGGTGTCCACCGTGATCGGCGCGCCGGTCTCCGGTCTCCTCCTCGGGCTCGACGGCGCGATGGGGCTGAAGGGCTGGCAGTGGCTGTTCGTCATCGAGGGCATTCCCTCGGTGCTGCTCGGCATCGTCAGCTGGTTCTATCTGACCGATCGGCCGGACAAGGCCGGCTGGCTGACGGCCGAGCAGAAGGCGTGGCTGGCGGCCAAGCTGAACGCCGAGAACACCGCCAAGCAGGCGGCCACGCATTTGACGCTCGGGCAGGCGCTGACGTCGCCAAAGGTGATGGCGCTCAGCCTGATCTATTTCGGCTTCGTCGGCGCGCTCTACGGCATGCAGTTCTGGCTGCCGCAGATCGTCAAGGCGTTCGGCCTCACCAACGCCCAGACCGGATTCGTCACCGCGATCCCCTATCTGTTCGGCACCATCGCGATGATCCTGTGGGCGCGGCACTCCGATGCCACCCGCGAGCGCGTCGCCCATGTCGGCGGCCCGCTGCTCTTGACCGCGCTGGCGCTTGGCGTCTCCAGCTACATCAGCGATCCAACCACGACGATGATCGTGCTGACGATCGCCGCGATCGGCGTGTTCTGCACCTTTGCGGTGTTCTGGACCTTGCCGACCGCGTGGCTATCCGGCACGGCGGCTGCGGGTGCGATCGCGCTGATCAACTCGATCGGCAACCTCGCCGGTTTCGGCGGGCCGTTTCTGATCGGGTGGATCAAGGAAGCGACCGGCAGCACGTCGATGGGATTGCTGGTGCTGTCGCTGTTGCCGCTCGCCGCGGGCTTGCTGGTTTTCCTCGGTGGCCACGAGACCAAGACGGAATTCGCGGCCGCAAAGCAGTAAGCCGCGATCTCTCCATCCGTCGTCCCGGCCTGGTGCGCAATTGCGCACGGGGGCCGGACCCATACGCCGCGGCCCCGGGAAGGGGCACGCGGGTGGACGGCTTTTGCAACACGACCATCGGTGGCTATGGGCCCCGGCCTGCGCCGGGGCGACGGGGATGGTTACGCGCTAGCCACCCAGGAACTCACGAATTAGTGTGTTAGTTGTCTACTGACGAATATTGACATTCATCAGTGAACATTCGATAGTCATCATCAAGTTGTTGATGATGGAGAGGCCGATGTTCGCCCGTTCGATTTTCTCGAGCTATTACAGGCTTCTAACCGGCGCGGCGCTGGCGCTTGCCGTGTTTGCGCTGACCGGGTGCAATGAAAAGGCCGCCGAAATCGTGGCGCCCGGGCGTCCCGTGCTGGTGGCGACGGTGCATTACGAGGCGGAATCCCCGGAGCGCAGTTTCGTCGGCACCATCAAGCCCCGGATCGAGGCCGACATGGGTTTTCGGGTTCCCGGCAAGGTCGCAAAGCGCCTCGTGGAAGTCGGCCAGACCGTCGATCTCGGCCAGCCGCTCGCCACCCTCGATGAAGTCGATCTGAAGCTGCAGGCCGAGCAGGCCGAGGCCGAATTCCGCGCCGCCACCGGCGTGCTGGCGCAGGCCGCCGCCGCCGAGCAGCGCGCCAAGGATCTGCGCGCCAAGGGCTGGACCACCGACGCCCAGATGGACACGAGCCGCGCCGCCGCCGACGAAGCCCGCGCGCGTCTCAATCGCGCCGAGCGTTCGGTCGAATTGACCAAGAACTCGCTTTCCTATGCGACGCTCGAGGCCGACACCCGCGGCGTCGTCACCGCGACCCTGGTTGAGCCCGGCCAGGTCGTAGCCTCCGGCCAGACCGCGATCCGCGTCGCGCGCCTTGGCGAGAAGGAAGCCGTGGTCGCTATCCCAGAGACGCTGGTCGGGCGCGCCAAGTCCGGCGTCGCGACGGTGACGTTGTGGTCCGAAGCCAACAAGAAATATGCGGCAAAACTGCGCGAGATCGCGCCGACGGCCGATCCCGCCACCCGGACTTATCTGGCGAAGTTCTCGCTGCCTGACGCTGGCGACAGTGTCTCGCTCGGCATGACCGCGACCATGACGCTGTCGGATTCCGCGACCGAGCGCGTCGCAAAACTGCCGCTGTCGGCGCTGTACAGCCAGGGTGGCGATCCCTCGCTCTATATCGTCGATGACACGGGCGAGGTGACGCTGAAGCCGGTCACCGTGAAATCCTATGAGAGCGATTGCGTCATCATATCGGGCGGCGTCGATGAGGGCGCGAAAGTCGTGGCGCTGGGCGTGCAGAAGATCGACCCGGCCCAGAAGGTCCGCGTCGTTTCGTCCTTGTCGTTCTAGTCCCCCGTCATTGCGAGCGCAGCGAAGCAATCCATCGCGCTACAAGGAAGTGTGGATTGCTTCGTCGCTTCGCTCCTCGCAATGACGGCCTGATGCACACGGTTTTGGATCTTGGAGAGTGACATGAAGCGCTTCAATCTTTCGGGCTGGGCGGTCAGCCATCCGACATTGATCCTGTTCCTGATGATCATGCTCGGCGCCGCCGGCTTCTTCTCCTATCAGCGGCTCGGCCGCGCCGAGGATCCGTTCTTCACCGTGAAGGTCGTGAACGTCTCCGCGATCTGGCCCGGCGCCACCGCCCAGGAAATGCAGACCCAGGTCGCCGACCCCATCGAGAAGAAGCTGCAGGAATTGCCGTTCTTCGAGAAGGTGCAGACCTATTCGAAGCCGGCCTTCGCGGCGCTGCAGGTCACTTTCAAGGATTCCACCCCGGCGAAGGACGTGCCTTATCTCTTCTACCTGTTGCGCAAGAAACTGGTCGACGTGCAGGGCCAGTTGCCGGCCGGCGTCCTCGGCCCGGTCGTCAATGACGAATTCTCGGACGTCGACTCGATCCTCTACATGATGACCGGTGACGGCGCCGACTACGCCCAGTTGAAGAAGGCCGCCGAAGGTTTTCGCCAGCGGCTATTGAAAGTGCCTGGTGTTACCAAAGTCGATCTCTACGGTAACCAGGATGAGCGCATCTATGTCGAGTTCTCTCACGCCAAGCTCGCCACCCTCGGCATCACGCCGCAGGCGCTGTTCGACTCGCTCGCCAAGCAGAACAATGTCACCCCGGCCGGCACGGTCGAGACCTCCTCGCAGCGCGTGCCGCTGCGCGTCACCGGCGCGCTCGATGGCGTGAAGGCCGTCGCCGAAACCCCGGTCGAAAGCAACGGCCGCGTGTTCCGCCTCGGCGATATCGCCACCGTCACCCATGGCTACGTCGATCCCCCGACCTTCACCGTGCGCCAGGAGGGCAAGGCCGCGCTCGGCATCGGCGTCGTGACGACAAAAGGCGCCAACATCCTCGAGCTCGGCAAGGACGTCGAAAAGGCGACCGCTGATTTCATGAAGGCGGTGCCGCAGGGTATTGAGGTCGAGCAGATCGCCGACCAGCCGAAAGTCGTCGAGCATGCCGTCGGCGAGTTCGTGCACTCCTTCATCGAGGCGCTTGCGATCGTGCTGTTCGTCTCCTTCGTCGCGCTCGGCTGGCGCACCGGCATCGTGGTGGCGATGTCGGTGCCGCTGGTGCTCGCGATCGTGTTCATCGTGATGAATGCGATGTCGCTCGATTTGCACCGCATCACCTTGGGCGCGCTGATCATCGCGCTCGGCCTTCTGGTCGACGACGCCATCATCGCGGTCGAGATGATGGTGGTGAAGATGGAACAGGGCTGGGACCGCATCCATGCGGCATCCTTTGCCTGGGAATCTACCGCGTTTCCGATGCTCACGGGGACGCTGGTCACGGCCGCTGGCTTCCTCCCCATCGGCTTTGCCAATTCGGCGGTCGGCGAATATGCCGGCGGCATTTTCTGGATCGTGGCGATCGCGCTGGTCGCCTCCTGGTTCGTGGCGGTGATCTTCACGCCCTATATAGGCGTCAAGCTGCTGCCGAACATCACCGTCCACCATAACCACGATCCGCACGCGGTTTATGAGACGCGGATGTATCGCGTTCTTCGAAGCATGATCCAGTGGTGTGTCGATCACCGGGTCAAGGTGGTGCTGGCGACCGTCGGTGTCTTCGTGGCCTCGATCGTGGCCTTCGGCCACGTGCAGCAGCAGTTCTTCCCGCTGTCGGAGCGGCCCGAACTGTTCCTGCAGTTGCGCCTGCCGGAAGGCACCGCCTTCAACGTCACGGAAAAATCGGTGAAGACGGCGGAAACGCTGCTGAAGGACGACAAGGATATCGCGACCTATACCTCCTATGTCGGCCAGGGCTCGCCGCGCTTCTGGCTCGGCCTCAATCCGCAACTGCCGAACGAAGCCTTTGCCGAGATCGTGATCGTGGCCAAGGACGTCGAGGCCCGCGAGCGGATCAAGGCGCGGATCGAGCAGGCGGTCGCTGACGGCACACTGTCCGAAGCGCGCGTCCGCGTCGACCGCTTCAATTTCGGTCCGCCGGTCGGCTTCCCCGTTCAGTTCCGCGTCATCGGCCCCGACGCCAACGCGGTGCGCGACATCGCCTACAAGGTGCGCGACGTGATGCGGCAGAATCCGAATATCAAGGAGGCGCAGCTCGACTGGAACGAGCAGTCGCCCTACCTCAAGCTCGTGGTCGACCAGGACCGCGCCCGCGCGCTCGGTCTCACGCCGCAGGACGTCTCGCAGGCCCTCGCCATGCTGATCTCGGGCGCGCCGGTGACGACGATCCGCGACGGCATCGAGAAGGTCGGCGTGATCGCGCGTGCGGTGCCGTCCGAACGGCTCGATCTCGGCCGCGTCGGCGACCTCACGGTCACGTCGCGCAACGGCGTTGCCGTGCCGCTGCAGCAGATCGCCAGGATCGAGTATGCGCATGAGGAGCCGATCATGTGGCGCCGTAACCGCGACATGGCGATCACGGTGCGTTCCGACGTCGCCGACGGCGTACAGGCGCCCGACGTCACCAACCAGATCTGGCCAAAACTGCAGGAGATCCGCGATCACCTCGAGCCGGCCTACCGGATCGAGGCGGGCGGCGCGTTCGAGGAATCCGCCAAGGGCAATGCCTCGATCTTCGTGCTGTTTCCGCTGATGGTGATCGTCATGCTGACGCTGCTGATGATCCAGTTGCAGAGCTTTTCGCGGCTGTTGCTGGTCTTCCTCACCGCGCCGCTCGGCATCGTCGGCGCCTCGCTCGGCTTGAATATCGCCAATCAGCCGTTCGGCTTCGTGGCGCTGCTCGGCCTGATCGCGCTGGCCGGCATGATCATGCGCAACGCGGTGATTTTGGTGGACCAGATCGAGACCGACGTCGCCCACGGCCTGACGCGCAAGGAAGCCATCGTCGAAGCCACCGTCCGCCGTGCCCGCCCGGTGGTGCTGACGGCGCTCGCCGCGATCCTGGCGATGATCCCGCTGTCGCGCTCGGCCTTCTGGGGCCCGATGGCGATCACCATCATGGGCGGATTGTTTGTTGCAACCTTCCTGACCTTGCTGTACCTGCCGGGCCTCTACGCCCTTTGGTTCCGCAAGAGCCTGGAGGAAAGCGGCCCGAGCGAGCTGCCCGTTTCTGCGCCGCAACATGGGACGGAAGCCCAGCCCGCATTTCCGCTTGCTGAAGCTGCCGAATAATTGAACATTGAGCACGCAATGACGCTGACTGCCGAACATATCGAACCCGACACCCGCGAGCGGATTCTCGTGGTGGCGGAGCGTCTGTTCCGCCAGATCGGCTACCAGAAGACCACGGTCGCCGACATCGCCAAAGAACTGCGGATGAGCCCGGCCAATGTGTACCGCTTCTTCGATTCGAAGAAGTCGATCCACGAAGGCGTCGCGCGCGGCCTGATGGGCGGGGTCGAGGAGGCGGCGCAGGCCATCGCGGCCCAGAGCGGCCCGGCGGAGGTGCGCCTGCGCGAGCTGATGAAAACCATCCATCGCATGAACTCGGAGCGCTATGTCGGCGATTCCAAGCTGCATGAGATGGTCGCGATCGCGATGGAGGAGGACTGGGACGTCTGCGTGGCCCATATGCAGCTGATCACCGAAACGATCGGCAGCGTGATCGCGCAGGGTGCTGCGTCCGGGGAATTCGAGGTTGCCGACCTTCAGCTGGCGGCGATGTGCGCCTGCACCGCGATGATCCGGTTTTTCCATCCGCAGATGATCGCGCAAACCAGCAACAAGCCGGGGCCGACCATCGACGAGATGATCGATTTCGTGATCGCGGGGCTGGCGCCGCGGGCCAAAGCGAATTGACGCAATCGTCAGTTGACACTCCCGTCATTGCGAGCCACCGGGTCGCGCGAATGCGCGCCCGATGATAAACTCCGCGAAGCAATCCATGTGGCCGCATGCTGTGCTATGGATTGCTTCGTCGCTATCGCTCCTCGCAATGACGGAACCCTCAGTGTGACTGCAAAAGACCTGCATTTTTACGAACCGAAGAACGGCCACGGTCTCAAGCACGATCCGTTCAACGCCATCATCGCCCCGCGCCCGATCGGCTGGATTTCGTCGCGGGACTCCAGGGGCAATATTAACCTCGCGCCCTACAGTTTCTTCAACGGCTTCTGCTATCACCCGCCGATCATCGGCTTCTCCTCGACCTCCTGGAAGGACACCGTCGCCAATGTCCAGGAGAGCGGCGAGTTCGTCTGGAATCTCGCCACCATGGACCTGGCGAAACAGATGAACGCAACCGCCGCCCACGTCGCCCACGACGTCAGCGAGTTCAAGGTCGCAGGGCTGACCGCGGTGCCCGGCAAGGTGGTCAACGTGCCGCGGGTGGCGGAAAGCCCGGTCTCGTTCGAGTGCAAGCTGACGCAAATCATCCAGCTGCAGGGCGCCAACGGCGAAAAGGCGCAGGCCTGGCTGACCTTGGGCGAGGTCGTCGCCGTTCATATCGACAAGGCCATGATCAGGGACGGGGTCTACCAGACCGGCCTCGCCCGCCCGATCGTCCGCGCCGGCCGCAAGGGCGATTATTTCGAAATTCGCCCCGAGGCGATGTTCGAGATGGTCCGGCCGGATTGATAGCCTCTACGCCCTGGCCCGCGTGATTTGGGTGTCTGCCACCGCTAGCCCAGGCATGTGACCATCTCGACTGAAAGGTCGCCCGAGAAGGGCGGCCTTTCTTTCTTACGGGTTGATCATTCCGCGACGGCTTCGCCGGAGCCCCCAAGCTCGGCGGGAAAATCCTTGAGCTTCGGGAGACCGTCCCGCATTGGCAGCACCGTCTCGGCGTAGTTGACGTGAACGCCCGGCTTGAACTCCAGCGTCGGAATCGTCGCTACAAACACGTCCACCAGCCCGAGGGTCGGATGATTGGTCATCAGATGACCGCCGCATTTCCTGCAGTATTTGCGCTCGCTGAGCGGCGTCTTCTGAAACGTCGCAATATGCTCGGCTCCCGACTCGATCTCCAGCGCCTCCGGCTTCCAGAGGCTGAAGGCGTTGACCGGCCCGCCAGACCACGAGCGACAGGAACGGCAGTGACAATAACCCATTCCCTCGGGCGCACCCTTGACCACAAGTCTGACGGCCCCGCAAAAACAGCTTCCGGCGTGACTCATTTGTTTTCCTTTTGTAGTTGAACAAGTCGTTTCGACTATCAGGAAAATTTTGGCCTGCCTCCAGTTCCAGAACTGTACTGGCGGTCAGCTCGCGAGCTTCTTCTCCTTTGCAAACGGGCTGAGACCGAGCCAGGTCTGCATGGCAGATGCGATGCGTCGGTCGCCAGTCAAAATCATGCGCTTGTTGGCAACGGCTGCGCGGACAGTATCCAGCCCCATCCAGATCGCGGTCATGGTCCGCAAGTCGACAGACACATAGAGGTCGATGTCGAATCCGGGATCGACTGAACAGAGATCGACGCCGTCCGTAGGGTCGACGATCAGCCACCAGGACCGCTGCGTGGCCGGAAGTTCGGGATAAATGAAGCGAATGATTTTTCGCCCCTGCGGCATCGGCGTCGGATTCAGATTCCGCCGCATATCCCACATCAGGAGTTGAACATCGAGATGCTGGAGCGACAAATCCGCTTCGATGCGGCGCTGGCCCCAGATGCCAAATGCCTCGACGATCGGTCCAAGTTCTCGCCCCGATGCGGTCAGGCGATATTCGAATGCGCCGGACTCCGAGCGCGACGCCTCGCGGGCGACAATCCCGGCGGCTTCGAGATCCTTGAGCCGCCGCGAGAGCAACGCCGGCGACATCCGCGGCACGCCGCGGCGCAGTTCGTTGAAGCGCGTCGAGCCGGCGACGAGTTCGCGGAGCAAGATAACGGTCCAGCGCGTGCACAGAACCTCCGCGGCCATCGCAACCGGGCAGAACTGCCTGTAGCTACCCTCGGCCATGCTTCCCTCCATCTGGCTGAGACGCGAACTTACTGACGAAAGATCGCTGTTTCCAGTTCAGTTTCTGTACCGGGATCGATTCATTTCGTGAACTGGCCGCTCGCAACCTCGCTTGGTAACTGGCCGGAATGCGGGCTCCGGCTCGCCTGAACCCGGCTCTCGAGCCGCAAATTTGAACTCCCAAATTGAAAAGGACCTTCCGTGAGAAAATTTCCGAGTAATCCGACTGTTCTGTTGACGTGCTTTGTGGTGCTGGGCGCAGCGGTGCTTCTGAGCGTCGGCATTGGACCCGCCTTTGCGGCTACGATTTTGCGCAGCGCCGACGTGAAAGCATCCGCCTCGGTTGTCTGGTCGGTGATCGGTCCGTTCTGCGCGATCAAGAACTGGTTGCCGCCAGTGGGCGAATGCATCGAGGACGGCAAGGCGCCACCGACCCGCGTTCTCGTTACCAGGGACGGCAAGGCCGCGTTTGTGGAAACGCAAACCGCGAGGAACGATAACGAGCACAGTTACTCCTATGCGTTCCTTTCGAGCCCACTACCGGTCTCGAACTACAAGGCGACGATCAAGGTTACGGCCAAGGGTGATGGATCTTCGACCATCACCTGGAGCGGCTCCTATACCCCGGACCAGGGAAAGGAAAACGCAGCCAGTGAGGCGTTGATCGGCGTCTACGAAGCTGGGTTGGCCGAGATCAAGGCTAAGCTTGCGAAGTAGTGCGACGGCCTTGCCCGTCTTAAAGCGCTGCGGCCGGCCGCGAACTCCTCGTTCGTGGCCGGCCGCATTGATCTTTTCCGACGGGCGGCACGCACCGGCGTGATCGCGCGGCATAACCCGCGTCCCGAGGCGATGTTCGAGATGGTCCGGCCGGATTGAGCTTGCTGCCTCTTCGCCCTCGCCCGCCCAATTATTGTTTGCGATACTAACGGGATGCCGTGGTCAACCGCTGAATTTCGTCGAAAGTGGCGCAAAGTAGCGAAGCAGGCAGGCGTACCGGACAACGTGACTAACAGGGATAGTTGTCCCGCCGGCATGATCCGCGGCGGGCCTGATCGCGCCAAGGTATCTCAAAAATACACTCTCAAGAGGCTCGACTACAGCGTGCGAATGGCGCGGCGCATGTATCCCCGCTGGGCGGACATTGATGGCCATCGCCAGATCGATGCTATTGACCCGAAGCAGAAGTCATTTGCTTGGCCGGCAAGCGCCGCCAACCGGTTGCTGTGAGGTAGGCCAGTAGCGCGCCGGCGGGAGCGCCTCACGTACATGTGTCCGGCGAGGCCGCCATCTACCGAACTTCGATATTGACGCACGATCGTAATTTAATATTATGACTGTAATTGCATCGAGCTTGCGCGAAAGCGAGATGCGCGTTTCAGCTTTTTGCGAGGCTTTCATGGACGACACAATCGCCACTTCAATTCGCGTCGCGTCGCGTGAAACTGCAAATCTTAGCTCGCTCGGGCTCGCAGCCGCTGCTGCGGCAGTTCGTAATGGTGACATCACGTCAGAGGCTTACACCACGTCGCTTTTGCAGCGCGCCCGAGCGCTAGCCGAGCTGAACGCCTTCATCACTGTTGATGAGGCCGGCGTGCTGGCGGCCGCAAGAAATGCGGACAAAGCGCGTGCGGGCGGATCGTCGGCCCCGCTCTTGGGCGTGCCGCTCGGTGTGAAGGACAGCTATTTGACCAAAGGGCTGCCCACGAGCTTGGGTCTTCATAGTCTCGCTCACTTCGTGCCGCGTGAAGACGCCGACGCTGTCCGCGCCATTAAGGCTGCGGGCGCTTTGGTCTTCGGCAAGAACAACCTCGTTGAGATGTCCTACGGCTTGACCGGTCACAACGCACGTTACGGCCAGGTGAAGAATCCTCACGCACGAGATCGCGTGTCGGGCGGCTCCTCGAGCGGCTCCGCCGCATCCGTGGCCGCCGGCCTCGTTCCCGCGTCCTTGGGCGGTGACACCGTTGGCTCGATCCGGGTGCCCGCATCGTTCTGTGGCGTCGTTGGATTCAAGCCAACGACCGGACGTTGGCCGCGCAACGGCGTTGCTCCGATCTCCCATACGCTCGACACGACGGGTGCATTCGCCCGAAGCGTCGAGGACTGCATGTTGGTGGATCAGGTCGTGACTGGGGAACAGGCTGCGGAGTTCGACGACTGCTACGATCTAAAGGGGGCCCGACTGGCCTTTGCGCCGCGACAGTTCCTGGATCTGATAGACCCGGAAATCGAAACCCGCTTCCGCGAGATCGTTCGGCGGCTGCAGGACGCCGGCGCCGAGGTCGTTGAGGTCGACTTTGGCGAGGATTTCAATGCCCTCATCCAAACCGCTACATGGGGCATCTTCGCTCACGAGACGATGGGCGCAATTTCGGAATTCCTTCGCCGCCACGACATTCCGACCACGTTCGAGGCGATTTACGAGGGCCTTAAGCCCCAACTTCGGCAGGCATGGGGGCACATAGTATTGCCGGGTGGTGCAGGTGCCACCTCGGCAGCGGCCTATCAGACGGCGCTCAACGTGAGTCGGCCGGAAATCCAGCGCCGCCTCGACACGGCGTTCGTCTCTCATGGGGCGCTGGTCATTCTGCAACCGACCACGCCCTGCACGGCGCCTTTGATCGAGGAGCAGGCGACCGTCCATATCGCGGGGCAGGAAGTTAGCTACCTCGCTTTGGCGAACCACACCGTGTCGGCCAGCAGCGTTGGGCTGCCGGGTATCAGCCTTCCTGTTGGCTTGTCTCGCGCCGGGTTACCGATTGGCCTTGAGCTGGACGCCCGCTTAGGGAGCGACCGGGAGCTTCTGAACCTTGCCCGTAGGATCGAACGCGCCTTGGGCGCCAAGTCTGCGATCTAGCGCCGTGGCCCTTAGCGTGCCGAAGAACCACTGCGAACAACGGTAGCCGATCTGAGGATCAACAGATGGCCGATGCACTGTACTCAACGCGTTCGTTCACCATCAGCTCAACAAAGCCTTTCGAGGACGTTCGAGCCAAGCTCGCGACTAGCCCCCCGTAGAAGCAACGGCCGCAGGATATTAGCGGAATGGAGATAAGATGCGTTTCGAGAAAGGTCATAAGGCTGCGACACGACGGCACATAGTCGATGTGGCGTCGAAGTGCGTGCGCCGAGACGGCATTTCCGCCGCCGGGATTGCCGGGATCATGGGCGAGGCCGGCCTGACCAAAGGGGCATTCTCTCCGCACTTTGAGTCCAAAGACGAACTCGTTCGCGAGGTGCTGGCGAGCGCGCTCTGCGCCCAGCAACTTCGCTTCGACGAAGATCAGCGGAGAGGTCTCGACCTTGAGAGCGCGATTCGGAGGTACCTGAACCGCGCTCACGTCGAAGACCGGGCGGGCGGGTGCCCCTCGGCGGCGTTGCTCCCCGAAATCGCTCGACAGCCCCTGTCCACGCGGCAAGACTACGAGAAAGGGCTCCGAAGCTACGTCTCGACTTTTGCCGCACTGCTTCCCGACGCGAATTCCGCAGCGAGCCGCCGCCGCGCGACCGCCATTTTCGGCCTCATGGTGGGCACCCTCCAGTTCGCGCGGGCGGTGCCCGACGCTACCGAGGCGGAGCAGATCCTGGAAGGTGGCGTTGAGGCCGCGTTGCACTTGGCGCGATCTCCGTCTTTCTAGATCACGAAGGTCGGAGAGGCTGAGCTTGGACACCCTTGTGGCCGGATCGCCGAGGTCAGCTTCTGGCACTTTTCGGACCTCGCGCGATCTGCGGGGCTGGTCCGAGATACCCCAATAAGCGGACATCGCCACTCATTGACCGCCTGCACGTCTGCTTCTCGCGTTCGTCGCCAACCGCCACGGCGTCGATGCCCTCTCCTTGCCAACTGCCAGCGCGATCATCTCGTTGTATCTGTGTCTGCCGCGACAAATTGACCCGACGGGCAAATCACTTCGGATTTTCCGAAATCATGTCAAGCCCAGGAATTAAAAATATTTCGCTTTCGCCGCCGGGCAAATCAAGGGCACATCAATTGCCATCCTGTCCCGAGAAGAGGGGCGTCGGCCATCGTCACGAACGTGGGACAGGGAGCGGTGGACGCGGATGCGCCTTTGACGAACGGCGCGGATGCGTACGGCGAAGTCGTGTGGTCCTGACGCCTCGACGCTGGCGTCAAGTTCTTGAGAAGCAAGCTTCTTGGGGGCGACGGTGACAAGAAAGCCCGATCACCGGGGAGAGCGCGCTATAAGCCGTAAAGCCATTGCGCAGGGAATGTCGGATTGCCTCCGCTGCCCTGTATGCTCGTGTGCGCACCTTTTTGTGCACATTGCACACGAGACCGCGGGTGCAGCGCGCATCCGGCATTCCCTGCGCCCTCTCTTTTCGAGAGGAGCAAGACTAACTTGCAAACCTCGGGCAAATCGTGCCGCGAGAACGCTGATGCATATCTGTGCCCTGAATTTGAAACGCTCGGATCGGCTCCACAGGGGGAAGGCGTGAAGCCCCATAATCCGGAACTGACAGGCTCCAAAGGCGTTAGCGATCGCCGCCCGCCCGCGTCAATTTCTCCCTGTTTTCAAAGCGAAGTGTTCACCCCCGTCAGGCACTTTGCGCTAAAATAGCCTGTGCGCCGCCGATTCATGAGGATATCAGCCATGAGCTTCCGCCGCGATTTCATCACCAAGCCGATCTTTTCCTGGGCACGAGGCGTATTGCCTGCGATGTCCGACACCGAGCGCGAGGCGCTCGAGGCCGGCGATGTCTGGTGGGACGCCGACCTCTTCACCGGCAACCCCGATTGGTCAAAACTGCTCGCCAACGCGCCGGCCACGCTGACGGATGAGGAGCGCGCATTTCTCAACGGCCCGGTCGACGAACTCTGCGCGATGCTCGACGACTGGAAGATCAATTGGGAGTGGCGCGACCTGCCGCCGGAGGCCTGGGCCTTCATCAAGCGGCACAAATTCTTCGGCATGATCATTCCAAAGGAATTTGGCGGGCTCGGCTTCTCGCCCTATGCGCATTCCGAAGTGGTTCGGAAAATCTCGTCGCGGTCGCTCGCCGCCGCCGTCACCGTGATGGTGCCGAACTCGCTCGGACCCGGCGAATTGCTGATGCGCTTCGGCACCAGGGAGCAGCAACAGCAATGGCTGCCGCGCCTGGCCGACGGCCGCGACATTCCCTGTTTCGGATTGACCAGCCCGGAGGCCGGCTCGGATGCGGCGTCGATGATCGACACCGGCGTCATCTGCAAGGGCAGTTTCGAAGGCCGCGAAGTGCTCGGGCTGCGCCTTAACTGGCACAAGCGCTACATCACGCTTGGGCCGGTCGCGACGCTGCTCGGCCTCGCCTTCAAGGCCTACGATCCCGATCATCTGGCAGGCCAGGAGGAAGACCTCGGCATCACGGTGGCGCTGATCCCGAGCCATCTGGAAGGCGTCCGGATCGGCCATCGGCATCTGCCGGCGATGCAGGTGTTTCAGAACGGCCCGAACTGGGGCAAGGACGTCTTTATTCCGATGGACTACATCATCGGCGGCCAAGAGCGTCTGGGCCAGGGCTGGAAAATGTTGATGACCGCGCTGGCCGCCGGTCGCGGCATCTCGCTGCCGTCGCTGTCGGCCGCGGGCGCGGCCTACGCCGCGCGCACCACCGGCGCCTATGCCCGCATCCGCGAGCAGTTCGGCATCGCCATCAGCAAATTCGAAGGCATCGAGGAGCCGCTCGCGCGTATCGCCGGGACTGCCTATCTGCTCGACGCCGCGCGGCGGCTGACCTGTGCGGCGCTCAACCAGGGTCATCATCCGGCAGTCATCTCCGGCATCATGAAGCTGCACGCCACCGAGCGGATGCGGATCGCGATCGACGACGCCATGGATATCCATGGCGGCAAGGCGGTGATCGACGGCCCGCAAAACTATTTGGGCAGCCTTTATCGCTCGGTGCCGGTCGGCATCACGGTCGAAGGCGCCAATATCCTGACCCGCAACCTGATCGTGTTCGGGCAGGGCGCGATCCGTGCCCATCCCTATCTGCTGCAAGAAATGAATGCGCTCGGCGAAGCGGACCGCGCCAAGGGCCTCGACGCCTTCGATGCGGCCTTCTGGAAGCATGTTGGCCACAGTTTTACGACCATGTTCCGGGCCTGGGGCCGGAGTTGGACCGGCGGCCTGTTCGCACCGGCGCCCGATGCGGGTGAGGCGACAAAATTCTATCGTCAGCTCTCGCGCTACTCCTCGGCCTTCGCGCTTTGCGCCGACATGGCGCTGTTGACGCTGGGCGGTGCGCTCAAGCGCAAGGAAATGCTGTCGGCGCGGTTCGGCGATATTTTGTCGGAGCTCTATCTGCTCTCGGCCGCGCTAAAGCGCTGGCAGGACGAGGGGCGTCAGCAGGCCGATTTGCCCGCGCTGGAATGGTGCATGGCCAGCGGTTTCAAGACCATCGAAAACCGCTTTGCCGAGATACTCGCTAATCTCCCGAACCGGTTCGTCGCGGTGATCCTGAAATTCCTGATCCAGCCCTTTGGCGCAGGGGTGCTCGGGCCGTCAGACCGCGTGGTCCATCAATGCGCGCAACTGGTGCTGGAGCCATCGGCGGCGCGTGATCGCCTGACGCCCGACCTGTCGCATGTCGATGACGACCGCGGCGTGGCGCGGCTGGAGAAGGCGTTCCTGCTCGTGACCGCCGCGGAGGATATTGCCAGGAAGATGCATGCGGCGCGCCTGCACGACTGGAACGAAGCCGTGAAGAAGGGCGTCATCACGCAGGCCGAGGGCGAAAAGCTCGCGGCGGCGCAGGACGCCGTCGCGAAAGTGATCGAGGTCGACGATTTCGCGCCGGAAGACCTTTCGCCGATTTACAAGAAGCCGGCCGATGTGCATCAGTTCTTCCAGGAGCTTGGTGAACAGAGGGCGGCGAGCTGATGGCGCGACCGGTTTTTATTATCGACGGCAGCCGGACGCCGTTCCTGAAAGCGCGTTCCGGTCCCGGACCCTTCACCCCGGTCGATCTCGCCGTGCAATGCGGGCGGCCTTTGCTGGCGCGGCAGCCCTTTGCGCCCACCGCCTTCGATCAGGTCATCCTCGGCTGCGTCAATGTCATTGCCGATGAGATGAACCCGGCCCGTGTCGCAGCACTTCGGCTCGGCATGGGCGAGAAAATGGTCGCCTTCACGGTGCAGATCAATTGCGGCTCCGGCATGCAATCGATCGACACCGGCTATCGTTACATCCGCGAGGGGGTCTCGGATCTGATCCTCGCCGGCGGTGCCGAGGCGCTCAGCCATGCCCCGCTGGTATGGCCGCAAGCCGGCGTGCGGTGGTTTGCAGGACTCGCCGGCGCCAAGGGCGTTGGCGCCAGGATCGCCGCCGCGCTAAAGATCCGGCCCAGCTATTTGAAGCCGATCATCGGCCTCGAGCGCGGGCTGACCGATCCGATCACCGAACTCAATATGGGCCAGACCGCCGAAGTGGTCGGCCATCTCTTCGGTATCACCCGCGCCCAATCGGACGCCTATGCCGCCGAAAGCCACAAGCGGCTGGCCAATGCGCAAGTACAGGGTTTTCTCAAGGGCGAGGTCGAAACCTCGTTTGCGCGCGATGGCAAATTCTACGACCATGACGATGGCGTGCGGCCGGATTCCACGCCGGAGTCGCTCGCCAAATTGAAGCCGGTGTTCGAGCGGCCGTGGGGCCAGGTAACGGCTGGCAATTCTTCCCAGATCACCGATGGCGCTTCGTGGGTAATTCTCGCTTCTGAAGAGGCCGTGGCAAAGCACGGCCTGACGCCGAAAGCGGTCATCCTCGACAGCCAGTGGTCGGCGCTCGATCCCTCGATCATGGGGCTCGGTCCGGTGCTGTCGGCGACCGCATTGTTGAAGCGCAACGAATTGACACTCGCCGATATCGAGACCTGGGAATTGAACGAGGCCTTTGCCACGCAGGTGCTCGGATGTCTGGCGGCCTGGAACGATGAAAAATTCTGCCGCGAGATTTTGGGCCTCGACGGGGCTGCCGGGCAAATCGATCAGACCAAACTGAACGTCGATGGCGGCGCCGTCAGCCTCGGGCATCCCGTCGGCTGCAGCGGCAATCGTATCGTGCTGCACCTCGTCAATGCGATGAAGCGGCTCGGCACCCGGCGCGGCATCGCCACCGAATGTATCGGCGGCGGGCAGGGCGGCGCGATGTTGATAGAGACGGTGTGATCATGGATTCAGAGGTCATGGACGTTCTCGGCGACCGCGTGCTCGAACTCGGGCCGGCGCCTGACGCGGCGGGGCCGTATAAAAACTTCAAGCTCACCCGAGATGCCGACGGTATCGCCTGGCTGTTGTTCGACCGCGAGGGCTCAAGCGCCAACACGCTGTCGGCCGATCTGATCGAAGAACTCGACAAGGTGCTGGCGGAGCTGGAAGGCCAGCGGCCCGCCGGGCTGGTGATCCGTTCCGCGAAAAAGTCCGGTTTCATCGCCGGCGCCGACGTCAACGAATTCCGCGGCGTCACCGATCCGCGCGCCGTCGAGACGCAAATCGGCCGCGCGCATGCGGTGATTGATCGTCTCGAGGCGCTGCGCGTGCCGACGGTCGCCGTGATCCACGGCTTCTGCCTCGGCGGCGGCCTCGAAGTGGCGCTGGCCTGCCAGATGCGGATTGCGATCGACGATGCGCGGTTCGGTTTTCCGGAGGTGCTGCTCGGCCTGCATCCCGGCCTCGGCGGTACCGTGCGCTTCACGCGCCTGGTCAATCCGATCCAGGCGATGCCCTTGATGCTGACCGGCAAAACCATCGACGCGCGCAAAGCAAAATCGCTGGGGCTGGTCGATGCGGTGACGCAGGAGCGCCACGTCCGCAATGCCGTCAAGGATGCCGTATTTGGAAGGCTGAAGCGGGCCAGGCCCGGGCTTCTCACGAGCATTTTGAATATTGGCCCGGTGCGCGGCTTGCTTGCCTCGCGCATGCGCGCCGAGGCCGGCAACGCCGCTCCGCAGGAGCATTATCCCGCGCCTTACGCGCTGATCGATCTCTGGGAGAAGCATGGCGGCGACAAATCCGCGATGCTGAGCGCCGAGAAGACCTCGTTCGCCAATCTGATGGTGACGCCGGCGGCGCAAAACCTGATCCGGGTGTTTTTTCTGCGCGAGCAGATGAAGAAGCTTGCGGGATCAGGCAACAAGATCGGGCATGTCCACGTCATCGGCGCCGGCGCGATGGGCGGCGACATCGCCGCATGGTGCGCCAGCCAGGATATGCGGGTGACGCTCGCCGACATGAAGCCGGAGCCGATCGCGGGTGCGATCAAGCGCGCCGCTGATTTGTTCGGCAAGATCATGCGCAAACGCACCGATATGCGGGATGCGCTGGATAGGCTGATGCCGGATATGGGCGGCGAGGGCGTTCGCAACGCCGACCTCATCATCGAGGCCGTGCCGGAAAAGCTGGAGCTGAAGCAAAAAGTCTATGCCGGGTTGGAGCCAAAAATGAAGCCCGGCGCGATCCTGGCGACCAACACCTCGAGCATTCCGCTGCAGGATTTGCGCACCAGCTTGCAAAAGCCGGAGCGGCTGCTCGGTCTGCACTTCTTCAACCCGGTATCGCGGCTGCAGCTCGTCGAGGTCGTCAGTCATGACGCCACCGATCCGCAACTATTGAAGGAGGCGCTGGCGTTCGTCGGCGCCATCGACCGGCTGCCGCTGCCGGTGAAGAGCTCGCCCGGTTTTCTGGTCAACCGCGCGCTGACGCCCTACATGCTGGAGGCGATGGTGATGCTGGACGAGAGGATCGACAAATCGGTCATTGATGCGGCCGCGAAAAAGTTCGGTATGCCGATGGGGCCGATCGAGCTCGCCGATCAGGTCGGCCTCGATATCTGCCTGGATGTCGGCGACATGCTGCGCTCGAAATTCGGCGATTCGCTGCCGCCAACGCCGGCCTGGCTGCGCGAAAAGGTCGCCAGGGGTGAGCTCGGCCGCAAGAGTGGCAAGGGGTTTTACGCATGGAAGGACGGCAAGGCCGACACGATGCCAGCTTCGCCTTCGACGGCGGAACCGACACCGGAAATGATCGATCGCCTCGTGCTGCCGATGTCGAATGTCTGCGTCGCGGCCTTGCGTGAAGGCATCGTCGACAATGCCGACGTGGTCGACGGCGCCATGATCTTCGGCACCGGCTATGCGCCGTTCCGCGGCGGTCCCCTGAACTATGCGCGGAGCCGCGGGGTCGACAATGTGGTGTCGACGCTGCGCGCGCTGACGGAAAAGTTTGGCGATCGCTTTACCCCTGATGCGGGCTGGGAGACTTTCAAGTGACCGATACGCATATACATGCGCCAGAGTGCCTGGAGACCGAACCGCTCGGCGATCTCTGCATCCGCACGCTGGCGATGCCGGCCGACACCAACGCCAACGGCGACATCTTTGGCGGCTGGCTGCTCAGCCAGATGGATCTCGGCGGCGGCGTGTTCGCCTCCAAGATCGCGAAATCCCGCACGGTCACGGTCGCGATCGAGGCGATGAATTTCCGCAAAGCGGTTTATGTCGGCGATCTCGTCTCCGTGCACGCCAATCTGGTCCGGGTCGGGCGAACCTCGATCACGGTCCATCTCGAAGCCTGGGTGCTGCGCCGCAAGGAGATGCTGTCGATCCTGGTCACCGACGGCAATTTCACCTACGTCTCGATCGACGAGCAGGGCCACCCGCAGGCGATCCAGCGGGAGGGCACGCCGATTTCGGCGTAACTTGCGCCGTCATCGCTTTCTTGTCTTCCAAATATTCCTTGCTACGAAAAGCCCTGCGCCAATTCGGACCTGTTGCGGGGGCCCGACTTGCCAATGATGCTGTCAAAGTCTCTAAGTTACGCGCTGAAAGCGTACGACCGCGGAGCTGGCGCGCCGCAGCGCGCAACGACGACAAAAATCATTCGGGAGAAAACCATATGCGACTGACAGCCCCGCGCGTCTTGCCCGCCGCGCCCGAAAGCTGGACCGAGGAACAGCGCGCGATCGTGGAGCCGATGCAGGCGCGCGGTCCGGTCCTCAATATCTTCGGCACCCTGCTCAACCATCCCGTGGCGGCCAAGGCCTTCCTCGTCTGGGGCGGTTATATCCTGAGTCGCAAGTGCACTTTGCCGCCGCGCGAGCGCGAAATCGTGATCCTTCGCACCGGTTTCCTCTGTCGCTCCGGCTATGAATGGACCCAGCATGTGCCGATCGCGCGGCGTGCCGGTCTGACTGATGACGAGATCGCCCGGATCAAGCTCGGCGCCGACGTACCCGGCTGGAGCCAGCCCGATGCGGCCTTGTTGCGGGCGACCGACGATCTGCATCGCGAGCAGTTCGTCACCGAACCGGTCTGGGCGGAGCTGGCGCGGCACTTTGAGGAACGCCAGCGCATGGACGTCGTCTTCACGGCAGGCCAGTACACCCAGGTCTCGATGATGCTCAACAGTTTTGGCGTTCAGCTCGACGAAGGCCAGGTGCTGGATCCGGATCTGAAGGGATTTTGAAATGAGCGGTCGTCTGCAGGGCAAGATCGCCATCATCGCCGGCGCAGGCCAATCGGCCGGCGAAACCATCGGCAATGGCCGGGCCATGGCGGTGCTGTTCGCCCGCCACGGTGCGCAGGTTCTGTGCGTCGATCGTGACCTGGCAAGCGCTGTGGAAACGGTTGCCATGATTGCCGAAGAAGGCGGGAGTGCTGCGCCGTTTCAGGCTGACGTTTCGCGCGACGCCGGCTGCGCAGCTGTGATCGCCGAGGCAAAATCGCGCTGGGGACGGATCGATATCCTGGTCAACAATGTCGGTATTGGTGGCGGCGGCGACGGCCCCGCCCACCGAGCCGCCGAGCAGGCCTTTGACCGCATCCTCAACGTCAATCTGAAGTCCGCGTGGATGACGATCAAGCACGTCATTCCGATCATGCGCGAGCAGGGCGGCGGATCCATCATCAACATCTCGTCGCTGGCCTCGCTCTCTGGCAGCAATCAGGTGGCGTACGAGGTTTCCAAAGCCGGAATGAACCGGCTCACCACCAGTGTCGCCAACGCCAATGCCAGCCACGGCGTGCGTTGCAACGCCGTGCTGCCGGGCCTGATGGACACGCCGATGGCCATTTCCGGGATCGCCGCGGGGATCGGCTCGACGACGTCAGCGGTGCGCGAAGCGCGCAACGCCCGTGTACCTCTGCGCGGCAAGATGGGAACCGCCTGGGACACGGCCCACGCCGCTCTATTTCTAGCTTCCGACGAAGCCAATTTCATCACCGGCGTGCTGTTGCCGGTCGACGGCGGGATGGCGGCACGCGTCGGCTGACGATGCTCCGGCGCCAATCTGCCAATTGAGCCCGGTCTACTTCTTGTCGGCCGCCGCGAACACCTCCCTGCAGGCCGCCACGCCGTTGATGGCTGCGGCAACGCCGACATAAGGCACGAGCTGCATCATGATCTCGACCAGTTCCTCGCGGGTGACGCCGCATCGCAGAGCGCCGCCGATATGGGTGCGTAATTGTGGCGCCGCGGTGCCGAGGGTCGCCAGTGCCGCCAAGGTGACGATCTGGCGCGTGCGCGAGTCGAGCACCTCGCTTTGATAGATTTCGCCGTAGATGGTCTCCAGCACATAGGTCGCGAGCTGCGGCGCCACGTCGCCCAGCGACCGGTCGACCTGGTCCGGTGTTTGCCCGAGGATTTCACCGAGTTTTTGTGCGCCGCGAGCGCGACGCTCCGGGTCTGACGTCATCGTAGCTTCCTTCTCTTTCCGGTCGCACTAAAGTAGCGCTTGCAGGCGGGTTGGCCTTACGCGCTGAATGCTCCATGCTGTAGGGCCGGCATCGATAAGCGTCAATCAAGCCAGGTTCGTCGTGCGCATCGGGGGGGATATGTTCAGCCGCTGCCTTAGGGCGCTGGCGCTTTGCGCAGTCGCCGCGATGTTCTCGGCCTCGGCCATGGCGCAGACCTATCCCGCACAACCGATCAAGGTCTTGATCGGATTTGGTCCGGGCTCCGCCGCGGATGTGCTGGCGCGGCTGGTCGGCAAACAGATGGAGGCCAGCCTCGGTCAACCCCTCGTGGTCGAGAACCGCCCCGGCAACAGCAGCATGATCGCGGCCGAAACGGTGATGCGCGCGCCGGCCGACGGTTACACGTTGTTCATGGCGACGATCGCCAACACGCTCAACCCGGCGGAGACCAAATCGAATTTCAACCTCGGGCGGGACCTGGCACCGATCACGCTGCTCGGCACCGTTCCGAACGTGCTGGTGGCGCATCCGTCGGTACCGGCCAATAATCTGCAGGAGCTGATTGCGCTGGCGAAGAGCAAGCCCGATACCCTGACGTTCGGCTCCTCCGGCTATGCCACGGCAAGCTACATGGCGGCCGAACTGTTCAACGCCAAGGCGGGCACCCATATCGTGATGGTGCCCTATCAGGGCGGCAGCAACCAGGCGCTCTCGGACCTGCTCTCGGGCCGCATTACGCTGATGTTCAACGTCGCCGCGACGCTGGCGCCGCATGTCGAGGCCGGCAAGCTGAAGGCATTCGCGGTGGCGCAATCGAAGCGCGCATCGATCATGCCCGAAGTCCCGACGCTGAACGAGGCGGGAATGACGGGCTACGACGCCGGAATCTGGATCGGACTGCTCGCGCCGGCTGGAACGCCGCCGGCGATCATCGAAAAACTGTCGGCGGCGGCCAACGAAGCGTTGAAGACCGAAGATGTTCGCACCGCGCTGAAGCGGCAGGGCACCGACCCCGTGGGCGGCACGCCGAAGGAGTTTTCCGACTTCATCCGCGCCGATATCGAAAAATGGGTCGCGGTCCTCGCGTCGGCCGGCGCGAAGAAGTGAGAGCGCACGTTGTACCATGCGTGGCTTGCGTTGGATCTTGGCGAGGGCGATCTACGCCAGCCGTTGACGGTCGGCTTCCCCGGCATCGTATAGTTCGACGGGCGTCGCGAGCCCCTTCAGGTCGTACTTCGTTCCGTCGCGGTTGACCATATCCTGATCACACCGGTCCCGCACCGCACCCGTGACCAAAATCTGTCCGGCGCGGGCAACCGACTGGGCGCGGGCAGCGGTGTTCACGACCGTGCCGATCGCGGTGAGATCGCGATGCGACTGACCGAATTCACCGAAGCTGACCTTGCCGCTTGAGATGCCGATGCCGATGCAGAGGCTGTCCTCGCCGATGTCGAGACCCTCGACCAGCTCGGTACGCCGGGCGCGCCAGCGGCGCTGGATTTGCCGCGCGACGCGCACCGCCTGCGCCGCGTGATCGTCTTGCCGGATCGGAAAATTGAAGACCGCCATGATGGCGTCGCCGAGCGTCTTGTTCAGCAGTCCGTCGTGCTGCCAGATCGCTTCGGCGCACTCATCGTAGAAGGCGTCGAGCGTCGAGTTCATCTCGCTCGAAGCCAGCGACTGGGACGCGGCCGTATAGCCCCGTAAGTCCGCGAACAGCACCGTTGCGTCGATAGTGACGTTGCGGGCCTTCATGATCCGCGTAAAGGCCAGTTCGCAGAATGTGCAGGTGTTCGGATTCATCCGGCTTGGCCGCAGGCCGACCATTCGATAGGGGATGGAGAGAGGACCGCGCAACAGCACCGGGAGATGCAGATTTTGCCAGCACCCCTTGCAGATCATTGAATGGTGCCGGTGCATCGGATCGCTCCCGCAGCCTGCCGATCGTGCCGTCCACAATGAACCTCGCTTGGGCCACGTCAATATCCCCTCTGGGTCAAAATAGCCGGCTTTGGGCCATCGCCAGCTGTCAGCAGCCGGGTCGCGCCACTTCCGTATCCCGATCGGCGCTGTTACGTTGCCTCCCGCAAACAGAGGCAGGCGCAGGGCGGCATCGATCGTTCGGCGAAGTGTGGGAAGGAGACGTAACGATGTTTTCGCACGTGATGATCGGAACCAACGATTTGGACAAGGCCAAGTTGTTCTATGATGCGTTGCTGGGTACGCTCGGCGTGCCCCCGGGCAGGGTCGACCGCTACCGGATTTTCTACCGCACCAAGACCGGTACCTTCTCGGTGACGAAGCCGATCGATGGCAAGGCTGCGACCCCTGCCAATGGCGGCACCATCGGTTTTGCCGCAGCCTCCGCCGAGCAAGCCGATGCGTGGCATGCGGCTGGCCTCGCCCATGGCGGCAAGACCTGCGAAGAGCCGCCCGGCATTCGCGAAGGCGGCGGCGTCAAACTCTACATTGCCTATTTGCGTGATCCGGACGGCAACAAGCTCTGCGCCTTGCACCGGGTGGAGTGAACGCCGCGGGCCTGGTCACCTCGCCCCGCTTGCGGGCCCCGCGAAGAGCGGGGAGAGGCAGACCACCGAACTCATCGCGCCTTAGCGCCCCTTGAACGCCGCCTTGCGCTTTTCCTTTACCGCCAGCCTTGCTTCCTCCGCGTCCTCGCTTTCCTTGACCTCGTGGAGCGTGCGCTGGGCCCGGCCGGATTGTTCGGACGGTCCCTGCGCCAAAACGCCTTCCGTGACAAAGCGCTTCAAGGTCTTCAGCACCAGCGGCGAGAACTCGGCCATTTCGCGCGCCATCTTCAGCGCGACCGGGACCTGCTGTCCGGCCGGAACCACCTCGTTGACGAGGCCGATGGCGTAGCCGCGCTGCGGATCGAGGACGCGGCACAGCAGCATCATTTCCATCGCGATCTTGTGCGGAATGCGCGCCGCGAGGCCGGCAATCAGGCCACCGGTAAAACCCAGTCGCGCTTCGGGATAGGAGAATTTGGCGTTCTCCGCCGCCACCGTGAGGTCGCACATCATCGAGAGCACCAGCGCGCCGCCGACGCACCAGCCGCCGACCGCGGAAACAATCGGTTTGGTGGTCTCAAAGCCGACGGTCGGAATGCAGCGCCACAGTTCCGGAAAATTGCCGGTGTCGGCGCCGCCGGAAAATGCTTCGTTGCCGGCGCCGGTCACCACCGCGGCCTTCTGCGTCGGCGAGCGCTCGAAATCGACAAATGCCTTTTGCAGCATCAGCGCCGTCTCGGCGCAAATCGCGTTGCGGCGTTCCGGCCGGTTGATCGTGATCAGCGTGGTGCCGTCGGTGTAGTTCTCGACCAGGACCTTTTGCATGGTTCTTCCTTTTTCAATGGACATACAGCAGACGAGACGAGATCGTTGGCGCAACCAGCAAAGCCGTCGCCGCGATGGCGAGCCTTTCCTTGATCATATACTTGGGCGCGCTAGTCTGGCCAATATCGATGCCGCCCGCGGGGCGGGTATGTTTGCCGCAGCCGGTGCTGTTCAGCTCTTGCAGCGCCATTTGATCCACCGGCTGACCGCGGGAGCGGTCAAGGGGCGGGGCGCGTCCGCGCCTTCCAAACAATTGGGACGGTACCGCTGGCGCCAAGGCTGCCGGATCAAATCCTGGACAGTCCGCGCGCAAAGGGATTCCGTGCACGGGATCGGCTATCGGAGTCCTTCGGCAATTTGTCTGCGTCGAAATTCAATGCCGCGCGTTTTCGAGCCGGCTCAGGCGACGCATCCTGGCCAAGGAAAAGCGTGGCCTCGAAGGTCACGTCCGGCGCCTGTAGGGCCGTTCCCCGGCACGAAGCCGTCATGCCATTGACTTTCCCCGTCAACCTCACTTCGACCTCGTCGATGCCGAAAACAGTGGGTGGGCCCGCGGCATGCCTTCTGGTCGTCAGCGCTGCGGTGAATCGATCGTCATCGACTTCGTACGAGCCACTGTAGGTGAATATGCTGTCGCCACCCGATATCCTGCCATTTGCAAGATTCACGATGCCGGTGCCTTCGCCTTGCGAAGTCCTGAACCAGGCAGCGTATCGGCCATCTCTGAGCATGCAAAACTCTCACATAGAGAGAACTAACGGTTGGTGCTGACTAAAGGTCGGTGCCTTCGACGGCTACCGCGGCGTCGCGCAATAGTTAACGCCTTGGAAAAGACGAACGAGAAATTGTAGCCGTCCCAAAATATGCGAGGCTTGGGTTCTATTTGAACGGCTCACAGTTCACGGAACCATTGCCCAGCACAGTGAAACGCGGCGCCTTGTTGTAGAAAGAGCCTGCAGCACCCGGGTCGTCTTCCCGAGGATGGGCGTTGTCCATCAGAAACACGACGTCTTCATCAATGTTGCCGCGGATCCAGCAGGAGTTTTCCTTGCGTACGACGGTCGCCAGATATTTGCCGCCGCGCAGCCGGCGGGTCTGCTCCTTGTCCAGCCAGATGCGCAGGACATCGAGCCCGGTTTCCACCTTCACCCCGGCATTCGTGCGTGAAAACGGTACCAGGCTCATCAGGGTCCGGCCGGCTTCGTCGGTAGCGCCGATTTTGACGTAGAAGCGGCCCTGCTGCGACTCGCAGGTAAACAGCGTCTTCTCGGCCGACGTATCGTTCCAATTGGCCGGGTATTGTTTGCGCTGCTGCTCGCAACCATCCGCGGAAAAGGCGCGAGCCGGCGCGGTCGTGGCGACGACCAGCGCGACTGCGAGAAACGCGCGTCGATCTCTCATACGCACCCCAACCGGCCCAGGACGAGGCATCATATCGGGTCAACTCACCACTCTGGAAGCGAAACGCCAAGCCGATCCGCCCCACCGATCATCGAGGGGATGGCGGGTTACGCTGTGCTAATCGGCCCGAAAGCATCACCCCTCCAGTTCCGCCAACACCTTCGGCGGCGACATCGGCAGCGCGTAAAAGCGTTTGCCGAGCGCGTTGTGGACGGCGTTGGCGACCGCGGCCATGACCGGGACCAGCGGCACTTCGCCGACGCCCTTGACGCCCTGCGGATGCTTCGGGTTCGGCACTTCGACCATCACCGTGTCGAGCATCGGCAGGTCCGAACAAACCGGCATGCGATAGTCGAGGAAGCCGGGGTTATCGACCTTGCCTTGCTTGTTGTAGATGTACTCTTCGTTGAGCGCCCAGCCGATGCCCTGGGCGACGCCGCCCTGCATCTGGCCCTCGACATAGCTCGGATGCACGGCGCGGCCGACATCCTGCACGGCGGTATAGCGGATCACCCGCACGATCCCGAGCTCGACATCGACCTCGACGTCGCAGATATGGGTGCCGAAGCCGCCTTCCGCGCCTTCGGTGTTGAGCTGTACGCCGGCGCCGATCGGCCCGCCCATCGTCGGGGCCTTGGCCGCCAACTCGGCCAAGGTCAGCGGCTCGAACTGGCCGGCATTGGGGCTTGCCGGATGCGCGGCGCCGTTTTCCCATTTCACCGCGTCCGGGTCGATCTCCCAGATCTTTGCCGCGCGCTCGCGCAAGGTGGCAATGATCTTGTCGGTGGATTGCGTCACCACCATTGCGGAGGCGAACAGCACACGGCTGCCGCCGGTCAGATTTGAGAAGCCGACGGTCGCGGTGTCGCCGATCAAAACCGAGACGCGGCGGTAGTCGATGCCGAGCAATTCGGCGCAGATGTTGGCGATCGCGGCGCGCGAGCCGCCGATGTCGGGATGGCCGGTGGTGACGACGACATTGCCGTCCTCGGTGATGTTGACCTGCGCCGAGGATTCGCCGCCGGCGTTGAACCAGAAGCCGGAGGCGACGCCGCGGCCCTGCAATTTACGGAGCGGCGCGGTGTAATGCGGATGCACTTTCGCAGCCTCCAGCGTTTCGATGTAGCCGATGCGCGGAAACACCGGGCCGTGCGCCGCTTTCGTGCCCTGCTTGGCGGCATTCTTCAGCCGCAGCTGCAGCGGATCCATCTTGAGCGCTTCGGCGAGTTCGTCCATCACGCACTCCACCGCATACGCCCCGATCGGCGCGCCCGGCGCGCGATAGGCCGCGACCTTGGAGCGGTTGGAAAGCACGTCGAACCCGACCGACAGCACGTGCGGGATGTCGTAGGGCGAAAAACTGCAACCCACCGCGCCGCGGATCGGCGAGCCCGGCAGCGCGCCGGCCTGCAGATAGAAGGTGCCTTGGGCGGCGACGATGGTGCCGTCCTTTTTGGCGCCGATCTTGACCGTGCTCTTCGAGCCTGACGTTGGCCCCGTCGCCCGCATCACTTCCTCGCGGGTCATCACCATTTTCACCGGCCGGCCGGATTTCTTCGCCAGCAACGTCGCGAGCGGCTCGAGATAGACGATTGTCTTGCCGCCAAAGCCGCCGCCGATTTCGGCAGGTATCGCGCGGATGTCGCTCTGCGGAAAACCGGTCAGATAGGCCGTCATCGCCCGCACCATGAACTGGCCCTGGCTCGAACTCCAGATCGTGGTCTTGTTGTCGGCGGCGACGCTGACGAGGCAGGCGTGCGGCTCGATATAGCCCTGGTGCACCGGACGTGTGGTGAAGGTGCGCTCGACCACGACCTCGGCCTGCTTGAAACCTTCGGCGACGTCGCCCTTCTTGACCTCGAGGCGGCCGGCGATGTTGGAGGGCTTGCCCTCGAATTTCAGGAATTCGTGCAGGATCGGCGCGTGGGGCTTGATCGCGTCGTCGATCTCGACCGTCCACGGCAGCACTTCGTAGTCGACCTCGATCAGCTCGCAGGCTTTTGCAGCGATCGCCTCTGTGGTGGCGGCAACGGCCGCTATGGGGTGGCCGGGGAACAGCGCCTTCTCGCGCGCCATCACGTTGCGGCACATCCAGCGCATGTCCTGGATGCCGAGCATCACCGACTTGTCGACCGGGAAGTCGACGATGTCGCGCGCGGTGACCACGGCTTTTACCCCCGGCAGCGCTTCCGCCTTCGAGGTATCGATCGATTTGATGCGCGCGTGCGGATGCGGGCTGCGCAACACCTTGCCCCAGAT
Source organism: Bradyrhizobium sp. Ash2021 (assembly GCF_031202265.1). Taxonomy (NCBI): domain Bacteria; kingdom Pseudomonadati; phylum Pseudomonadota; class Alphaproteobacteria; order Hyphomicrobiales; family Nitrobacteraceae; genus Bradyrhizobium; species Bradyrhizobium sp. Ash2021. Next base: position 2,589,123 of record NZ_CP100604.1, read on the forward strand.
CATGCCGGGCATGTTGGTGTCGGCGGCAAACGCCGCGCGGCCCGTGACCTTGTCGACGCCGTCAGGACGAATGGTGCGCTGGCCGATCCATTTGTTGTTGGTGACGACGTTCATTGTGCTGCCTCCTGCATTTCAGCTGCGGTCTCGAGAACCGCGCGAACGATCTTGTCGTAACCGGTGCACCGGCACAGATTGCCGGCGAGCCAGAACCGGACATCTTCCTCGCTCGGCCGCGGATTCTTCCGCAACAGCGCGTCGGAGGCGACCAGCATGCCCGACGTGCAGATGCCACACTGCAGCGCCGCCATTTCCAGAAACTTTTGCTGCAGCGGATGCAGCTTCTCGCCATGGGCCATGCCTTCGATGGTTCTGATCTCATGGCCCTCGGCTTCGGCCGCGAGCATCAGGCAGGAACAGATCAGGCGATCGTCGATGGTGATGCTGCAGGCGCCGCAGTCGCCGGAGGCGCAGCCTTCCTTCGAGCCGGTCAGGCCGAGCGGCCCGCGCAAGGCGTCGAGCATGGTGTCGCTGGGCTCGCAGAGAAACTCCATCGGCTCGCCGTTGATGGTGGTGGAAACATGCAGCTTGGCCATGGTCTTCAGTTCCCCAACTTTAATTTTTCTTGCGCGCGCTTGGCGGCGATAGCCGTCGTGCGCTTCAGCAGCACGCCGGCAACTTTGGTTCGATAAGTGATGGTGCCGCGCTTGTCGTCGATTGGACGGCAGGCGGCGGAGCAGGCGGCAGCCGCGGCATTCAATGCCGCATCGTCGAGCTTGCTGCCGATCAGCGCCTTCGCCGCCGCCTCGACCAGCAGCACGGTGGGCGCCACGGCGCCGAGGCCGACGCGGGCCGCGGTGCAGACGCCGTCTTTCAGCGTGAGGCTGACGCCGACGCCGACCACCGCGATGTCCATTTCGGTGCGCGGGATCATGCGCAGATAGGCGTCGCTCGAACCCTTTGGCCGCGGCGGCAAGGTGAAGCTGACAAGAATTTCGCCCGGCAACAGATTGGTGCGTCCCGGTCCGGCCGGCACGTCTTCCACCTTCATCTGCCGGCGGCCGTTCGGCCCCTGCACGGTGACGATGGCACCGGCGGCGACCATGGCCGGCACGCTGTCGCCGGCTGGAGAACCGTTGCACAGATTGCCGCCCGCGGACGCCCGTCCCTGCACCTGCTTGGAACCGATCAAATTGACGGCCTCCAGCACGCCGGGCCAGACCTTGCCGAACCGCGCATGCTCGGCCAGCGCCATGCCCGAGGCGGCGGCGCCGATGCGGAAGCCGCCATCCGCGGTCTCCTCGATAGCGGTCATCTCGGCGATTTTCTTGATGTCGACGATCAGGCCCGGCTTCAGGACGCCGGAACGCATTTGCACCAGAAGGTCAGTCCCGCCGGCCAGGATGCGCGCAGCACTTCCGGCGGCAGCAAACGCGCCAATTGCTTCATCAAGCGAACTGGGCGCCAAATATCGGAGTTCCGTCATGGTCTTCCGTCATCTCCCTTTTTCTACCGCCCCATATGGACGTCGGCCTTGTCTCCGGCCTGCAGTCGAGGGACCCTACACGGGCAAACAGGGTTGGAACAGCCTCCGGGGTCCGACCTAAGCGGCTTGCTCCTATGCGTCCGGCGAGAGTCCGTCACGCCACCGTCATTGCGGCGCGCCGGCCGCCAACCATTCCCGGATCACCGCCCGCTCGTCTCCCGTCATCTCGGTGACGTTGCCCGGCGGCATCGCGTTCGCCCATGCTGCGTTCCGCCCGATCAGCCGGGCATTGCGCTTGATGTGCGCTGAATCGTCCAGCAAAATGCCCTTCGGGGCGGTGACGATCGACGCCCAGACCGGCTCGACGCCGTGACACATGCTGCATCGGGACAGCACGATCTCTTCGACATTGGCATAATTCGCCGGCGCATGCGCCGATCCCACCCTGGCGTCGCGGGGCCCGGCCGCCGACAGCAGCGCGATGGCGATCATGCCGCAGGCCGCCACGCCCCACACCCACCACGGCGATTCTTTCCCTGCGTGCCGGGCGTTGAAGAAATGCCGGATGATCGGGCCCAGCGCGAGCACGATCGCAACGATCAGCCAGTTGTAGCGGGTGGCGAACAGCAGGGGATAATGGTTGCTGATCATCAGGAAGATGACCGGCAGCGTCAGATAGTTGTTGTGGACCGACCGCTCCTTGCTGGTCTTGCCGAGTTTCGGATCCGGCGACTGACCCGCCAGCAGTGCGGCTACGATCTTCTTCTGGTTGGGAATGATGAGCGCGAACACGTTGGCGACCATGATGGTTCCGACGATGGCACCGATCTGGTTGAACGCACCGCGCCCGCTCAGGACATGGGTGAAGGCGTAGGTCAGTCCGACCAGGAACAAATAGCCGCCGATCGCGAAACGCAGCTCGTATTGCGCCAGGCCCGACCGGCAGGCACCTTCGTAAAGCAGCCAAGCCAGCGCGAGGCTGCCGAAGGAGAACAGTCCCGCCTGCAGGGGTGTCAGTTCGAGCACCGATTTGTCGACAAGGAACAGTTCGGCATCGAGATAGTAGACGACCACCATCAGCGCGAAGCCGGACAGCCAGGTGGTGTAGGCCTCCCATTTGTACCAGGTCAGTTCGTCCGGCATCTCGCTCGGTGCCACCAGATATTTGACCATCCGGTAGAAGCCGCCGCCATGGACCTGCCACGCCTCGCCCTGCACGCCGTCGGGCAGGCCGGCGCGCGCTTTGAGGCTGAGGTCGAGGTGGATGAAGTAGAACGAGCTGCCGATCCATCCGATGCCGGCCACCACGTGCAGCCAGCGCAGGATCAGGCTGGACCATTCCGTCAGTATCGATCCCCACATCATTGGTCAGTGCGTCCCGCAGGCAAGGCGCCGGCGACGGGCCGTCGTTTCGGCGCGGGAAATCAACTCGATGGCCCCATATCGTCTGTCTCTGGTGCCTGCAACTTTCGGGCCCGCTTTGCCTCGGTGCAATAGGGGGAGCGGATATTTCGGCATCTTTTTCGCAGCGCATTTCGCCTTAACCAGGATTCGTCTTTCGGAGACGCGCCGATCTGCGATGGCGATTTGCCTCGTTGACCCCATCACAGAACCGCCGCACCATATGGCCTGTTTTGCCCGTAGGGTGCCGCCATGGCCGGATTGTCGCATCGCCAGACTGAAATCCTCAACATCGCGCGCGCCTTCGGCCGGGTGATGGTGGAGGACCTCGCGCGCCGCTTCGAGGTTTCGGCGCAGACCATCCGCAAGGATCTCAACGATCTCTGCGACCAGCGCTCGCTGACGCGCATCCACGGCGGCGCCATCATCGCCTCCGGCGTCGAAAACCTCGCCTATGAAGCGCGCCGCTTCGTCGCCGCCGAGGAGAAGCGGGCGATCGGCATCGCGGCGGCGGCGCGGATCCCGAACGGCTGTTCGCTGTTCATCAATATCGGCACCACCACGGAAGAAGTCGCGAGCGCGCTGACCTCGCATGAGGATCTGCTGGTCATCACCAACAACCTCAATGTTGCGATGCTGCTTTATCGGCATCCGCGCATCGAGGTGATCGTCGCCGGCGGCGCCGTTCGCCGCGCCGACGGTGCGGTGATCGGTTCGACCGCGACCAGCCTGATCGGCCAGTTCAAGGTCGATTACGCCATCATCGGCGCATCCGCGATCGACGAGGAGGGTGCGCTGCTGGATTTCGACTATCGCGAAGTCCAGGCGGCGCAGGCCATCATCGCCAACGCGCGCAGCGTCATGCTGGTGGCCGACGCGACCAAGCTGCGGCGCAGCGCGCCGGTCCGCATCGCCCATATCAGCCAGATCCAGACCTTTGTCACCGACGCGCCGCTGCCGGCCGGATTGGCCAATATTTGCCATACCCGCGGCATCGAGGTGGTCGAGGCGATGGACAAGCCGGCGGCCGACATCGATGAGCCGGTGGTAGAGCCGGTCGTCCCGGCGGCTGTCAGGCTTCGCTAGGGCCTGGGATTCCAAAGGCGTTTTTGCCCGAATAGCTGCTTGTGTTGCTCGCGGGGCATAACGGCCCGTGCGGAAACTCGATTAGATTGGTCGCGATTTCAACGTGATTTGATCTAAAGTGACTTGATCCAAACTTTTTGGGCACAACGGGGTGCGCTCGTGAACAGACTTGCCGGTGCTGTTTCCATTCTTGCGGCCAGCGTCGTCGGCGCTTCGGCCGCCGACCTTGCGGCCCGTCCTTACGCCAAGGCGCCGCCTCCCGTGGCTGTCGCGGCCAATGACTGGAGCGGCTTCTATGTCGGCGCCAATGGCGGCGGCGCGTGGAGCCGCAAGTGCTGGGATGCGGTGCCGTTCACCATCGATCTCGTTTTCGTTCCGCCGTTTACGATCGCGGGTCCCGAAGGGTGCCATACCGCATCCGGTGCGACCGCCGGCGGCCAGGTCGGCTATCGCTGGCAGAGGGCCGCCTGGGTGTTCGGCCTGGAAGCGCAAGGCAATTGGGCCGATCTGACCGGCTCGAACGCGTCTCAGATCGATCTCCTGGCGGGCTTTGGCAACCGCACCAAGATCGATGCCATCGGCCTGTTCACCGGTCAGGTCGGCTACTCCTGGAATTCGTTCCTGCTCTACGTCAAGGGCGGTGCGGCGGTCGCGCACGACAAGTACGAAGGTTTCCTGACCGCTCCCCAGGGTCTGTTGCCCGCCGGCTTTATCTCGGACCGCGGCAGCGAAACCCGTTGGGGTGGCGTGGTCGGGATCGGCGGGGAGTATGCGTTCAACCGGAATTGGTCGCTTGCGCTCGAATACGATCATCTGTTCATGGGCGATCGCGACGTTCACTTGACCTATGATCCGGCTTTTATCGCTGCGTTGAACCACGATGAACGCATCCGCCAGGACGTCGATATGGTCACCGCGCGCATCAACTACCGATTCGGCGGTCCGGTTGTTGCGAAGTATTGATCTCCCGCTGAGGTTTCAGAAAATCCAAAGCCCCGGCATCGTCCGGGGCTTTTTCAGGCGGGCTTTGGGTCCAGCATTCCGTTTTCGTCTTGCTTTCGTTTTTGTTTGTGATTTAATCCAAACCGAAAGTAAAATCGCCGAAATGAAGAGGCGATCGCCGGGGGAAGCGTCTTTTGGATCGGGTTTTCGACCTCGCAATCATTGGAGGCGGCGTCAATGGCTGCGGCATCGCGCGCGATGCGGCGGGCCGGGGCAACTCTGTTTTCCTTTGCGAAATGAACGACTTGGCTAGCGGGACGTCGTCTTGGTCGACCAAGCTCGTGCATGGCGGCCTGCGTTATCTCGAATATTACGAGTTCCGGCTGGTCCGCGAAGCCCTGATCGAGCGCGAAGTTCTCTGGCAGATCGCGCCCCATATCATCCGCCCGCTGCGTTTCGTTTTGCCGCACCATGCAGGATTGCGTCCGGCCTGGCTGCTCCGCCTCGGGTTGTTCCTGTACGACCATATCGGCGGCCGCAATCTGCTGCCGCCGACACGCTCGGTCGATCTCGCCCATGACGAGGTGGGAAAACCGCTGATCCCGAATCGCTACGTCAAAGGTTTTGAATATTCCGACTGCTTCGTCGATGACGCGCGGCTGGTCGTGCTCACTGCGCGCGACGCGGCCGATCGCGGCGCCGAAATCCACACGCGCACGCGCGCGGTCGAGATAAGGCAGGCAGACGGCATCTGGCAGGTCACGGTCGAGGACGCCGCAAGCGGCGTTCGGCAAACCATCAAGGCTCGGGCGCTGGTCAATGCCGGCGGCCCCTGGGTCGAGAACGTGCTGGCATCCGGTGCCGGCGTCAACGCGCGGGCAAAAGTGCGGCTGGTGCAGGGCTCGCACATCGTCGTGCGAAAACTCTACGCGCATGACCGCGCCTACATGTTCCAGAACGCCGACGGCCGCATCATCTTCGTCATTCCCTACCAGGACGACTTTACGCTGATCGGCACCACCGATCGCGATTACGATGGCGATCCGGCGAAGGTAAAAGCTTCGAGCGAAGAGATCGAATATCTCTGCGCTTCCGCCAGCGAGTATCTGGCCAAGCCGGTCTTGTCCGAGGACGTGGTGTGGACCTATTCCGGCGTCCGCCCGCTCTATGACGACGGCGCCAGCGACGCCAAGGCCGCCACCCGCGACTATGTGTTCGAACTCGACACCCCTGGTGGCGCGCCGCTGCTGTCGATCTATGGCGGCAAGATCACGACCTATCGCCGCCTGGCCGAAGAGGCGCTGGAGCGGCTGTCACCCTATCTGCGCAGCGCCAAGGCGCGCGAAGGCTGGACCGGCAAATCGCCGCTGCCGGGCGGCGATATCGACGTCTCGGCGGTCGCGGCGCTATCGGCCGAACTGGTGCGCAAATATTCATTTCTCCCGACAGCGCACGCCAACCGGCTCGTACATGCCTACGGCACCCGCGCGAGCAAAGTGCTCGGCACTGCGAAATCGATGGCCGATCTCGGCCAGTCGTTCGGCGCCACCTTGACGGAAAGCGAAGTCCGGTACCTGATGGCGAATGAATGGGCCCGCACCGCCGAAGATATCGTATGGCGGCGATCCAAGCTGGGACTGCGACTGTCGGCCAGCGAAATCGCCGCGCTCGACGAATGGATCGCTGTTCATCGCGTTTCCGGCGAACGTCCCTTGCGTGAAGCGGGAGGACGGACATGAGCGTCACGCTCGAAAACGTCACGCGAACGGTGGACGGCATCCCGACCATCCGCGACGTCTCGTTGACGCTCGATCGCGGCACGCTGAGCGTGCTGCTGGGACCCACGCTTTCGGGCAAGACCTCGATCATGCGGCTGCTGGCCGGACTCGACAAGCCGACCACGGGCCGCGTGCTGGTCGACGGCAAGGACGTCACCGGTTTCGACGTGCGGCAGCGCTCGGTTGCGATGGTCTATCAGCAGTTCATCAATTATCCCTCGCTGACCGTCTATGAGAACATCGCTTCGCCATTGCGGGTGCAGGGCAAGCCGCGCGATGAAATCGACAAGCGCGTGCAGGAGGCGGCAAGCCTGTTGAGGCTGGAGCCGTATCTCAAGCGTACGCCGCTGCAATTGTCCGGCGGCCAGCAGCAGCGCACCGCGATCGCGCGCGCGCTGGTCAAGGGCGCAGATCTGGTGCTGCTCGACGAGCCGCTCGCCAATCTCGATTACAAGCTGCGCGAGGAACTGCGCACCGAATTGCCGCGCATCTTCGAAGCCTCCGGCGCGATCTTCGTCTATGCGACGACAGAGCCCTCGGAAGCCCTGCTGCTCGGCGGCGACACCGTCTGCATGTGGGAAGGCCAGGTCCTGCAGGCCGGCGATACGTCAAAGGTCTATCGCCACCCCGATACGCTGCGCGTCGCGCAGGTGTTCTCCGATCCGCCGCTCAATATCGTCGGCATCGAAAAGAAGAATGGTTTTGTGCAATACGCAGGTGGCATCAAAGCGCCGGCCGGCGGGCTCTATGCCGGTCTGGCCGATGGTCCCTATCGCGTCGGCTTCCGCGCGCATCAGCTGGAGGTGGCCAACGGCATCGCCGGCCGCCATGCGTTCCAGGCCACGGTGACCGTGACCGAAATCACCGGTTCGGAAAGCTTCGTGCATCTCAACCGCGGTGCGTCGAACTGGGTCGCGGTGCTGCATGGCGTGCACGAGTTCGAGCCGGGCCACGTGCTCGATGCCGCGCTCAATCCCGACAATGTCTTTGTGTTCGACGCGGCCGACCGGCTGGTCGCAGCGCCCAAAGCGTTTTCAAGCGAAGTGCGTAGCGGTTCGCGTGAAGAAAACGCGTCAAAAAACAGCTCGGGCGATGCGAGGGAGATTCCGCATGGCCCGCATTGACCTCGTCGATCTCGCGCATTCCTACGGCGGCAACGATGCCGCTCCCGAATCATTCGCCCTGAAGCCAATCTCGATGACCTGGCGGCAGGGTGGCGCCTACGCGCTGCTCGGCCCCAGCGGCTGCGGCAAGACCACGCTCTTGAACCTGATCTCCGGGATTGTGACGCCGTCGCGCGGAAAAATCCTGTTCGACGGTGCCGATATCACGCCGCTGTCAACCCAGAAGCGCAATATCGCGCAAGTGTTCCAGTTTCCGGTGATCTACGACACCATGACGGTCGGGCAGAACCTCGCATTCCCCTTGAAGAACCGCGGCGTGCCGAAAGCCGACATCGATGCGCGCGTCAAGGAGATCGCCGACCTGCTCGATCTCACGCCCTATCTGAAGCGCAAGGCAACGCGGCTGACCGCGGACGCCAAGCAGAAGATCTCGCTCGGCCGCGGCCTGGTCCGCTCTGATGTCGCAGCCGTCCTGTTCGACGAACCGCTGACGGTGATCGATCCCGAACTGAAATGGCAGTTGCGCTCGAAGCTGAAGGCGCTGCATCGCGAACTCGATTTGACGATGATCTATGTCACCCACGACCAGACCGAGGCGCTGACCTTTGCCGACACCGTCGTCGTCATGCATGACGGCCGCGTGGTGCAAAGCGGCACGCCGGCGGAACTGTTCGACAAGCCGGCGCACACCTTCGTCGGTTATTTCATCGGCTCGCCCGGCATGAACATCGTGCCGGCGAAAGTCAGTGGACGCGAGGCGCGGATCGACGGCCACGTCATCGGCCTGCATCGCAATTACGGCGTCTTGCCATCCAGCGCCAAGATCGAAATCGGCGTGCGGCCGGAGTTCGTCGATGTCGCAGCCCCGGCATCGGGCCTGCTGTCGGCCACCATCGAGCGCATCGACGACCTCGGCCGCATCCGCTTCGCCCGCGTCCGCGTCGGCGATACCAAGTTCAACGCGCGCGTGCCGCCGGGATTCTCGATCCCCGACAACACCGCCGGACTGGTCTTCGATCCCGGCCACGTTCACGTCTATGCCAACAGCGTTCTGGTCGAGGGGGTTGCCTGATGGACAAGACCATCAACCAAAAGGCCTGGTTCCTGGTGCTGCCGGTGTTTCTGGTGGTGGCGTTCTCGGCGATCCTGCCGTTGATGACGGTCGTGAACTATTCGATGCAGGATACCTTCGGCAACAACCAGTTCTTCTGGAACGGCGTCGGCTGGTTCAAGGAATTGCTCGATCCCTCCACCGACCTCGGCGGCCGGTTCCTGGCGTCGCTGGGCCGCAATTTGTTCTTCTCGGCGGTGATCCTTGCGATCGAGGTGCCGCTTGGAATCGTGGTGGCGCTGTCGATGCCGCGCGAAGGCTGGAGCGTCGCGGCCTGCCTCGTGATCCTGGCGCTGCCGCTTTTGATTCCATGGAACGTGGTCGGCACCATCTGGCAGATTTTTGGGCGTCCCGACATCGGGCTGCTCGGCTACACGCTCAACGGTCTGGGGATCAACTACAACTACGTCTCCAACGAGTTCGATGCCTGGGCCACCGTCATCGTGATGGATGTCTGGCACTGGACCAGTCTGGTCGCGCTGTTGTGCTACGCCGGACTGAAATCGATCCCGGATGCCTATTATCAGGCCGCCCAGATCGACGGCGCCTCGCGCTGGGCGGTGTTCACCGCGATCCAGTTGCCGAAGATGAACCGCGTGCTCCTGATCGCCGTGCTGCTGCGCTTCATGGACAGCTTCATGATCTACACCGAGCCGTTCGTGGTGACCGGCGGCGGACCCGGCAATTCGACCACGTTCGTGTCCATCGAACTGGTCAAGATCGCGCTCGGGCAGTTCGACCTCGGCAAGGCCGCAGCACTCTCGCTGGTCTATAATTTGATCATCCTGATCGTGTGCTGGATCTTCTACACCGTCATGACCAATGCCGGCGCCGAGCGCCAGCAAAAACAGGGAGTCGCGTGATGCATTCGATTCCCGGCCGCCGCATCATCATTTCGGCCTTCCTGATCTTCCTGCTGTTGCCGATCTACTGGCTCGTCAATATGAGCTTCAAGACCAACGGCGAAATCATCTCGACCATGACGCTGTGGCCGCATCAGCCGACGATCGCCAATTACATGCGGATCTTCACCGACGAGAGCTGGTATTCCGGCTACATCAATTCGCTGAAATATGTGCTGATCAACACCGTGATCTCGATCTCGGTTGCGCTGCCCGCGGCCTACGGGTTCTCGCGTTATCGCTTCCTCGGCGACAAGCATCTGTTCTTCTGGCTGCTGTCGAACCGGATGGCGCCGGCCGCGGTCTATGCGCTGCCGTTCTTCAATCTTTATTCGGCGATCAATCTGTTCGATACGCCCTGGGCGGTCGCGCTCGCGCACTGCATCTTCAACGTGCCGCTCGCGGTCTGGATTCTCGAGGGTTTCGTCTCCGGCGTGCCGCGCGAGATCGACGAGACCGCGTTCCTTGACGGTTATTCGTTCCCGAAATTCTTCGTCAAGATCCTGGTGCCACTGATCGCCAGCGGCATCGGCGTCGCCGCGTTCTTCTGCTTCATGTTCTCCTGGGTCGAATTGCTGCTGGCGCGCACGCTCACCTCGGTGGCCGCCAAGCCGATTTCCGCGGTCATGACCCGTACCGTCTCCGCGGCCGGAATGGATTGGGGCTTGCTGGCGGCGGCCGGTGTCCTGACCATCATCCCCGGCGCGCTGGTGATCTGGTTCGTCCGCAATTACATCGCGCGCGGCTTCGCGCTCGGCCGGGTCTAGAGGAGGCATCAGATGGAAAACATCGCATGGATGGCCTGGACACTTCCGACCGCGATCTTCTTCGTGCTGCTGTCGTCGACGCTGGGTGTGATGACGTGGCTGGCGGTTGCCTATCCGGAAGCCGAACGCGTCGGGATCCTGCGCATTCCGACCACGCGCGGCGACCGGTTGTTCATTTCATTGATTATGACCGCCGTGATCCATCTGTTGTGGGTCGGATTGGTCGGTACCGACACGATCGTGACGATTCCGGTCGGAGAGGGGATTGAATTGTCGAGCCTGTGGCTCGCCACCGTGATTTCGCTTGTTTCGGCCGTTGCGATCTTCCGCACCGTCTGAGCAGCGAAAAAGAGCAGATCCGGGGGCAACCCGGGCCTGAATATATGTTTGTCGCTGCAACGGAGGAAACAACATGCGACACTTTGAGAGAAGTAAGGGGCCCATGACCAGGACCCGCGTCTTGATGATGACAAGCACGGTCGCGCTGATGGCAGCGTCGGCTGCGATCACCTCGCCGGCGCTTGCGGACGAAGCCGCTGCCAAAAAATGGATCGACAGCGAGTTCCAGCCTTCGACGTTGTCCAAGGACGACCAGATGAAGGAAATGCAGTGGTTCATCAAGGCCGCCGCACCCTTCAAGGGGATGGAGATCAATGCCGTCTCCGAAACCCTGACCACGCACGAGTATGAATCGAAGACGCTGGCCAAGGCCTTCGAGGAAATCACCGGCATCAAGGTCAAGCACGACATCATCCAGGAAGGTGACGTCGTCGAGAAGATCCAGACCCAGATGCAGTCCGGCAAGAACGTCTATGACGGCTGGATCAACGACTCCGACTTCATCGGAACCCACTTCCGTTACGGCCAGGCCGTCGACTTGACGGAATGGATGGACAAGGAAGGCAAGGACGTCACCGACCCGATGCTCGACGTCAACGACTTCATCGGCAAGTCGTTCACCACGGCGCCGAACGGTCACCTCTACCAGCTGCCCGACCAGCAGTTCGCGAACCTCTATTGGTTCCGCTACGACTGGTTCTCCAATCCCGACTACAAGGCCAAGTTCAAGGCCAAGTATGGCTACGACCTCGGCGTTCCCGTGAACTGGTCGGCCTATGAGGATATCGCCGAGTTCTTCACCAACGACATCAAGGAAATCAGTGGGGCCAGGGTCTACGGCCACATGGATTACGGCAAGAAGGATCCCTCGCTGGGCTGGCGCTTCACCGACGCGTGGTTGTCGATGGCCGGCAATGGCGACAAGGGTATCCCGAACGGACTTCCGGTCGACGAATGGGGCATCCGCATGGAAGGCTGCCGTCCGGTCGGCTCGAGCGTCGAACGTGGCGGCGACGTCAATGGTCCGGCGTCGGTCTATTCGATCGTCAAGTACCTCGACTGGATGAAGAAATATGCCCCGCCGCAGGCGCAAGGCATGACCTTCTCCGAATCCGGCCCGGTCCCGTCGCAAGGCAATATCGCCCAGCAGATCTTCTGGTACACCGCCTTCACCGCCGACATGGTGAAGCCCGGTCTGCCGGTCATGAATGCGGACGGTACGCCGAAGTGGCGCATGGCTCCGTCGCCGCACGGCTCCTACTGGAAAGACGGCATGAAGCTCGGCTACCAGGACGTGGGCTCGGCGACGCTTCTGAAGTCGACCCCGGTCGACCGCCGCAAGGCGGCCTGGCTCTACCTGCAGTTCATCGTCTCCAAGACGGTGTCCTTGAAGAAGAGCCATGTCGGTCTCACCTTCATCCGTGAGTCCGATATCTGGGACAAGTCGTTCACCGAGCGCGCGCCGAAGCTCGGCGGCCTGATCGAGTTCTACCGCTCGCCCGCGCGCGTGCAGTGGACCCCGACCGGCAACAACGTGCCTGACTATCCGAAGCTTGCTCAATTGTGGTGGCAGAACATCGGCGATGCGTCGTCGGGTGCGAAGACGCCACAGGCCGCGATGGACTCGCTCGCGGCAGCGCAGGACTCGGTGATGGAACGTCTGGAGAAATCCGGCGTCCAGGGCGCCTGCGGACCGAAGCTGAACAAGAAGGAATCGGCTGAGTACTGGTTCGCGAAGTCGGCCAAGGACGGCAACATCGCGCCCCAGCGCAAGCTGGCGAACGAGAAGCCGAAGGGCGAAACCGTCGACTACGACACGCTGATCAAGTCGTGGCCGGCCTCGCCGCCGAAGCGCGCCGAAGCGAAGTGACATCGAACATGTCATGGCCGGGCTTGACCCGGCTATCCACGGCTTCCTTTGAGGCAAGACGTGGATGCCCGGCACAAGGCCGGGCATGACGAAAAGAAGAACGAGAAGGCCGGGAGCGATCCCGGCCTTTTTCTTATCGTCATTCCGGGGCGCGCGCAGCGCGAGCCCGGAATCCATAACCACGATCGTGAGTATGGATTCCGGGCCTGCGCCTAAGAAGGCGCATCCCGGAATGACGATGAGGTGGCAGCGATCCCGGCCTTTTTCCGTTATGCTGCGGTCATCGTCCGCGAAGGCGGACGATCCAGTACGCCGCGGCGTTTCGATTCAATCGCTGACGCCGGTGTTTACTGGATGCCCGCCTTCGCGGGCATGACGACTTTGGGAGCCCTGTCATGCGCATGATCTTCCGTTGCGATCCGCAGCTTGCCGATCATCTGCCGCGGCCGGTTGCGGCGCGTACCGCGCTGCCCGACTGGCTTCGCGCCATGCCTTCGAAAGCGCATTCGGAAATCCATGGCCGCGACATCCGTACCGTGAAGCAATGCCCGCCATTCGTCGATGCGATGGCCTATGGAGTCATGGTCCTGTTACCCTGCGACGTCGTGGTTGATCGTGGCGCGTTCTCCTGGAATTGGGATATTCCGGAACCCGCCACTTCAGGGCATCCGCGCGCGCCGTTGAGCTTTCACGTCGCCGCGCAGCTTGCGGGCGCGCCGTTTGCCGAGGGCACGCAAGCTGCCATCAAGTTCAACAGTTTCTGGACCATCGAGGTTGAGCCAGGCTGGTCGCTGTTTGCGACCCATCCCGTCAATCGCGATGAGCTGCCGTTTCACTTGATTTCCGGATTAGTCGATGCCGATCGCTTCCACGACGGCGGCATCAATTTCCCGGCGATCTGGACCCAGCCCGATTTTTCGGGGGTCTTGCCCAAGGGCACGCCGGTGGCGCAATGCTTCGCGGTGCCGCGCACCGCGCCGCAACTCGTGTTCGAGAGTTTCGATGAGGCGCACAGGGAGGCCTATTCAAAAACCGTTGCCGACGTGCTGGCCGCGCCCAACGTTTACCGCAAACATTTTCGCGCGCGGCGAGGGCGGGCCTCCTAGCCGCCAAGTGAGCGGCGCAGCGATGCCTCGTCGAGCCACAGACGGCCGTGGGGTGCCGATGTCAGCGCCATCGCGATCGTGCCGAATGTTTGGGGGCGCAGGCGATAGGCTTCGGCGTAGGCGCGCATCGCGCCTTCGAGATCGCCCTTCTCCTGCAGCACGACGCCGAGATTGAGCGCGGCCTCGGCATGGTCGGGCTTTTTTTCCAGCGCCTTGCGGTAGGCGGTGGCGGCGCCGTCGGGGTCACGCAAATCCTGGCGCGCGAGGCCGAGATCGAACCAGACGGACGCCGGAGCGTCATTTTTCGCGGCGCGTTCGAGCAAGGGCGCGGCGGCGGCATGGTCGCCATCCTCCCATGCCAATCGTCCGAGCCGTGCCGCGGCCTCGGTGTTTGTTGGAACCACTTCCAGAATGGCCCGCCACGCGGCGCGTGCCTGCGGCCGCAAGCCCGCCTGGTCGAGCGTCCGCGCCTTTTCCAGGAACGCTTCGCGTTGCGGCGCCAGCGCGATGGCCCGATCCAGATGCGACAGCGCGCCGTCAAAATCCCCCGCGGCGCGGGCGATACGGGCGGCGAGCAGATGCGCCGCCGCATTTGCTGGCTGCCGGGCAAGGCTTGCCTCGACATGCGCGCGGGCTGGCTGAACCTCGCCGCCGGAGAACAGCACCGCAGCAAGAAGGTGATTGAGCATGGGATCGCGGGGCTGGCGGCCCAACCCTTCTTCACAGAGCTTGCGCGCCTCGCCGGGTCGGCCGGAATTAAAGGCCGTCGTAGCCCTGCGAACGACTTCCTCGGCGGTGTGCTTGCTCATCTCGAACACACTAAAACAAAACAACGCCGCTGCAAGACAAGGTCGATCGTGAGCCGTCGTGAAAAAGGCCGGGAACAAATCCCGGCCTCCGTCTTCCGTCATTGCGAGCCAACGGGTCGGCGCGTAGCGCCGCCCGATGACAGGCTCCGCGAAGCAATCCATCGTGCTGCAAGGAAAGAGTGGATTGCTTCGTCGCGGAGTTTATCATCGGGCCGGCCGAAGGCCGGACCCGTTGACTCCTCGCAATGACGCCGAGAGCCGTTACTGCGCCGCTTCCGCCGCTTCCAGTGTCGGATAATCCGTGTACCCCTTCGCGCCGCCGCCGTAGAACGTCGCCTTGTCGAACGCGTTCAGCGGTGCGCCCTTCTGCAGGCGTTCGACCAGGTCGGGATTTGAGATGAACGGCTTTCCGAACGCGATCAGGTCGGCCTCGTTGGCGGCGAGCACCTTGGTCGCCAGCTCGAAGTCGTAGCCATTGTTGGCGACATAGGCCTGCTTGAAGCGCTTGCGCAGCGAAGCATAGTCGAACGGCGCGACGTCGCGCGGACCGCCGGTGGCGCCTTCGATGACGTGGATGTAAGTCAGCTTCAGCGCGTTGAGGTGATCGACGATGTAGTCGAACAGCGGCTGCGGATTTGAGTCGGAAACATCGTTGGCCGGCGTCACCGGCGAAATCCGGATGCCGGTCCGTTCGGCTCCTGCTTCCGCCGCGACGGCTTTCGAGACTTCCAGCATCAACTTGGCGCGGTTCTCGATCGATCCGCCGTAGGCATCGGTGCGCTTGTTGGTGCCGTCTTTCGCGAACTGGTCGAGCAGATAGCCATTGGCGCCGTGGATCTCGACGCCGTCGAACCCGGCTGCAAGCGCATTCGCGGTGCCGCGTTTGAAGTCTTCGATGATCCCTGGAATTTCCGAAAGCTCGAGCGCGCGCGGCTCGGAGATGTCGGTAAAGCTGTTGTTGACGAACGTCTTGCCCTTGGCGCGGATCGCCGATGGCGCGACCGGTGCGCCGCCATTTGGCTGCAGCGAATTGTGCGAGACGCGGCCGACATGCCAGATCTGGATGAAGATGCGCCCGCCGCGCTCATGCACGCGGTCGGTGACCTTGCGCCAGCCCGCGACCTGTTCTTTTGAGTAGATGCCGGGCGTGTCCTGATAGCCCTGGCCCTGCTGCGACACCTGGCTGGCTTCGGTGATCAGGAGGCCTGCCGAGGCGCGCTGGGCGTAATATTCGACCGCCAATGGGCTTGGCACCATGCCCGGAGGAACGGCACGGTTGCGCGTCAAGGGCGCCATCACGAAGCGGTTGGGCAGCGTGAGCGGGCCAAGCTTGTAGGGCTCGAACAGTTTGATCGGTTGGCTCATTTGTTCTTTCCAAGGGAAGTGACTGACCCAGCAGATTTGTGCATTGCGGCGGCAAGCGCAATGCCCAAGCCATTCGGGATGTGCAGATTAGCTGCGCACGATCCCGGCCATGTGGCCGGCATCGAGGAACAGCGTGTGCGCGTTGACGTAGGAGGATTCGTTCGAAATCAGGAACAGCGCAGCATAGGCGACCTCCCAGCCGGTGCCCTGGCGGCCGAACGGCACTGTCACCGCGCGGTCGGTCCGCCGGCGGCTGGCGTCGCGGCCCATCGGCGTATCCATGAAGCCGGGCGCGATCACATTGCAGCGAATGCCCTTTTCTTCGCCAGCCGCCGCCTTCGGATGTGATCTGCGCCACCGTGTTGTCGGCGGCAGCCGGCCAGGGCTCCTGGCGAGGCCCAGCGATTCCGCGTGCAGGGAGGCGGAGGGATCTATCTGTTTCGGTGCGTGCGTGGTGGTGGACATGGGGTGGGCTCTCCCTGAGTTTTTATTTTTTGTTGGCAATTGTATTCCGTCATTGCGAGCCAACGGGTCGCGCGAATGCGCGCCCGATGATAAACTCCGCGAAGCAATCCATACGGTCACGAAGGAAGGATGGATTGCTTCGTCGCGGAGTTTATCATCGGGCCGGCCAAAGGCCGGACCCGTTGGCTCCTCGCAATGACGGTGAATTAATTTTTCCGTCATTCCGGGGCCCGCGAAGCGCGAACCCCGGATGCGCAATTGCGCATCGGGGAATCTCGAGATTCCGGGTTCAGCCCTGCGGGCTGCCCCGGAATGACGACAGGGCGTCAGCTCACCCCGAGAAAATCGCGCTTGCCGACTTCGACGCCGTTATGGCGCAGGATGCCGTGGGTGGTCGCGGCATGAAAGTAGAAATTCGGGAACGCAAAGGCATTGAGGAACTGCTGGCCTTTCAGCGTGATGGAGCGATCGGGGCCGGCGGGGAAGGTGACGTCCTTGGCATCGGCACCGTCGAACTGCGCCGGCTTGAACGACTTCACATAATCGATGGTTTTCGCCAGCCGCTGCTTCAATTCCTCAAAGGTCTTTTCGGTGTCGGGCGTCGACGGCACCTCGCTGTGGGTGAGGCGCGCACAGCCCTTGGCCGCGAAATCGCAGGCGAGCTGAACCTGTTTGCTCAGCGGCAGCATGTCCGGATAGAGCCGCGCGCCGAGCAGGACGTCGGGCTGGATGTTCTTGGCCTTGCAATGCGCTTCGGCCTTGGTGAGCAGGCCGGAAAGGCTGCCGAGGATCTGGAGGAAGGCCGGAACGGTGGCGTCGTAGAAAGACATCTGATTCTCTTTTCGTGTTGTGGAATTTCATTCAGTGCAGGGTAACGCTGCTCGAAGTGGGGCGGCTGGAGATGAATTACAACTCTTAAACGCGGTTTGGCCTGGTCAAATATTCTCTCGCCGCGATGTCCTTGTCCGGCCTTGCATCGCACCGGTTCACCCGATCGCTCCAGATATCGCCAGCCGATCACGTGTTGTTCATCGCGCTTCCAGTGTGAAGCTTCTCACATTCAGCTGGGGTCGACGCGTGGAAAGATCACCATCCTGAGTTGAGGAGACTTTCACAAACCAGAAGGACAATATTTATGACCGATCAAGCTGCAGCATTGACGCACGCCGTAGCCGTCACCCGTAACTCCGACGGGAGAATCGAAATCTTCGGGGACGGCACCAACAAGGCGCTTTGGCATATCTGGCAGGAGGCGCCGCATGCGGGACCATGGTCGACCTGGTCATCGCTTGGCGGCGGACTTACCAGCGAACCCGCCGCGATCGACAATTCAGACGGACGACTCGAGGTGTTCGTGCGCGGCACCGACAACGCGCTCTGGCACATCTGGCAGATGGTGCCGCACTCCGGACCGTGGTCGGCATGGTCCTCGCTCGGCGGCGGCATCACCAGCGATCCGGTGGCCGCGCTCAATTCCGACGGGCGGCTTGAAGTGTTCGCCCGCGGCCTCGACAACGCGCTCTGGCACATCTGGCAGGAGGCGCCGCATGCCGGGCCGTGGTCGTCATGGGCGACCCTCGGCGGCGGCATCACCAGCGATCCGGCCGTGGCGGTCAATTCCGACGGACGGCTCGAGGTGTTCGTGCGCGGCACCGACAACGCGCTCTGGCACAACTGGCAGACGTTGCCGCATGCCGGACCGTGGTCGGGATGGGCGTCGCTCGGTGGAATCATCACCAGCGATCCCGAGGTGTTCGTCAACTCCGATGGGCGTCTCGAAGTATTCGCCCGCGGCACCGACAACGCGCTCTGGCATATCTGGCAGACGGCGCCGCATGCCGGGCCGTGGTCGGGCTGGGCCTCGCTTGGCGGTGTCATCACCAGCGATCCGGCGGTGGTCGACAATTCCGACGGCCGGCTGGAAGTGTTCGCGCGCGGCACCGACAGCGCGCTCTGGCATATCTGGCAGGAGGCGCCGCATGCAGGTCCCTGGTCGGGCTGGGCCTCGCTTGGCGGCGCGATCACCAGCGATCCGGTTGCGATCGATAATTCCGACGGGCGGCTGGAAGTGTTCGCGCGCGGCACCGACAGCGCGGTCTGGCACATCTGGCAACAGGCGCCGCATGCGGGCCCGTGGTCCGGCTGGGCGTCCCTGGGCGGCAATGTGATCAACAATCCGCTGTAAGGGCGCCGTCTAGTTCACCTCTCCCCGCTTGCGGGGAGAGGTCGGATTTTACGCGTAGCGAAAAATCCGGGTGAGGGGGACTCTCCGCGAGTCTGAATCTGTGGAGAGTCCCCCTCACCCCAACCCTCTCCCCGCAAGCGGGGCGAGGGAGCTTTAATTCATCGCTGCTGGACGCGGCCCGCCGCGCATCCGCGCCAGCAGTTCGGCGGTCGGCCAAGAATCGGCCGGCAGGCCGTATTTGACCTGCATCGCCTTTACCGCGCTGCGGCTTGCCTGGCCGAGCACGCCATCGACCTTGCCGACATTGAAGCCCGCGCGCACCAGCAATTGCTGCAACTCGCGGATTTCGTTGAAGGGCAGTTGCACCACCGGCGCCGACGGCGCGCGCATTGGCGCAGCGCCCGCGATGCGGGTCGCGAGATAGCCGGCGGTGGTGGAATAGATCAGCGAATTATTCCACTCGGTATAGGCGGCGAAATTCGCGTACGCCAGGAACGCCGGCCCGGTGCGGCCCATCGGCAGCAGCAGCGACGAGGGCATATCGTCGTTCGGCAACGCCCTGCCGTCGGGATAGCTGACGCCCAACTGCGCCCATTTCGACCGCGGCAGTTTTATCGTGAGGTCGGCCTGGTCCCAGGGTAGATTTTGCGGCACGCGCACTTCCTGCAGCCATGGCTCGCCACGCCGCCACTTCAATCCGTTGGCGATGTAATTCGCGGTTGAGCCGATCACGTCGGGCGCGCTGCGCAAGAGATCGCGATGGCCGTCGCCGTCATAGTCGACAGCGTAGTTGAAATAATGCGTCGGCAAGAATTGCGTCTGTCCGAGTTCGCCGGCCCAGGAGCCGATCATCTCATCCGGCGTGAGATCGCCGCGGTCGATGATCTTCAGCGCCGCGATGGTTTCGTTCTGGAACATCTCGGAGCGGCGGCAGTCATAGGCCAGCGACACCAGTGACGGCAGCGTATGCAGTTTACCCAACTCGGCGCCGAAGCTGCTCTCCAGCCCCCAGAACGCGGCGATCACGGCCGGTGGTACGCCATATTCCTTCTCGGCGCGGTTGAACGCCGCCGCATGCATCCGGATTCGCGCCTGCGCATTCTTTGCCGCGCCGTCGGACGCCCTGTTCCGTGCGAATTCGGTGAACACCTGGCCGAATACGCGCTGACCGTGGTCGCGGTTGACGATGCCCTGGTCGTAGACGAGGTAGGGGGCAGCATCGGCGAGCGCGCGCTGCGACACGCCGGCGGCGACGGCCTGTTGCTTTAGCTCGGCAAGGAAGCGGTCGAAGGGCATGCCGTTGTGGCAGGAGGCGGCGCGCGGGGAGGGAGCGGTGGCAGTTTGGCTTGGTAGTCCCGTTAGTTTTGGGGCCGTCGGTTTGGTCGTGGCCGCGGGTCGAACCGGGGCTGGAGCCGGCTGTGCTGACGCTGCGGATGAAAATGCCAAGGATGCCGCAAAGGATGCCGCGACCGTTGTGATCGCAACTCGAATTCCAAACGAAGAGGTCCGCATCAATCTCACCAGCTTAAGGGACAGGAAGGTCGCGCGCTTTCAATACTACAGCTGACACGCCTGGCGCATTCGTTCGGGCGTTCAGCACGGGATGCCGAGGGGCTTGCGGTTTCGAGGATGAGTCGTCAGCAATCTCAGAATGTTAAGAGCCGATGGCGGGGCTCCTGGAAGCTTTTCATATTAACAAAGGGTTACCAGCGGCGCGTGACCAATCGGCCACGGTCTGGGGCAATTCGACCTCTCACGCCGCAGTTGCCCCCTGAGGACGCCGTATCTCATGACGTGTGGTTCCCCGGAGACAGCCCGACCCAGGCGATCCTGCTAGGTTGTCGAGGAGGGACATATCTTGTGCTCACAAACTGGGCACATCAATTTGGAGATTGTAGTGAAAAAACTCGTTGCCACATTATTCACCGTTGCGCTTGGCGCCGCCACCGCATCGGCGGCCGACCTTTCGCCCCGCACCTATACCAAGGCGCCCGCTGTAGTGGCCCCTATTTACAACTGGACCGGTTTTTACGTCGGTTTGAACGCCGGCGGCGCCTGGAATGAATCCAATGTGACCACCACGACGGTCTTCGCACCGTTTCCGTTCGGATATTTTGCCACCACCAGCGTCCCTGCGATTGGGACGGTTGGCAACCAGAACATCAACCGCTCCGGTTTTACCGGGGGCGCGACCGCTGGTTATAACTGGCAGATCAGTAACGCCGTGCTCGGCGTCGAAACCGACTTCAACTATTTCGGGATCAGGGGATCGTCCACCGGCACCGCACTTTACCCGTGCTGCGCGCCGTCCACCTTCACGGTCAATTCGTCGGAGTCCACGGATTGGCTTTGGACCCTTCGCGGCCGTGCCGGCTTCCTTGCCACGCCAGCCCTCCTGCTCTATGGCACCGGCGGTCTGGCCGTCGCCGATGTGAAGGCCAGTTACCTCTTCACCGATACCTTCGGCCCGGCCCGCGAATCCGCCGCGATCTCGACCACCCGCTATGGCTGGACCGCAGGTGCCGGCGGCGAATACGCCCTGATGAACGGCTGGTCGATCAAGGCCGAATATCTCTACGTCGATCTCGGCCGGGCCAGCACGACCAGCACCAATCTGGTTACTCCGACCGCTTTCCCGAGCAACTTCCCGAGCAACGTGTTCACCCATACGGTTGATCTGCGATCGAACATTGGCCGGGTCGGCATCAACTACAAGTTCGGCGGCCCGGTCGTCGCCAAATACTGATCGACGCACTGATCTCCCGACTGCGACTGACAAGCTAAAGCCCCGGCATCGTCCGGGGCTTTTTTGTGCGGTTTGATGGCGACCGGCGCGGAGGAGAGGTCGCAAAAGAATCGGCCTGTGATACTCCTTGCGCATGAACCCGGCCCACGCACCAACCTTGTATCTTCTCTGCGGAAAGATCGCGGCCGGGAAGTCGACCCTTGCACGGCGCCTCGCCGCGCCCGGCGACCCTGCTGATCAGCGAAGATCACTGGACCTCTACCCTGTTTGCCGATGACCTGAAGACCATCGAAGACTACGGACGCTATTCGGCCCGGCTTCGCGCCGCGATGGCGCCGCACGTCGTCGACGTCTTGACGCAAGGCCTTTCCGTCGTGCTGGATTTTCCGGCCAACACGGTGCGCAATCGTGAATGGATGCGGTCGTTGATCGCACAGGCCGATGTGGCCCACGAGCTGCATCACCTCGATATTCCCGACACGATCTGCAGGCAGCGGCTTGGCCGGCGCAATGCCGGTGGCGCACATCCGTTCCAGGTCAGCGACGTGGAGTACGATCAGTTCACACGTTACTTCGTTGCTCCGGGATCCGACCAGGGTTTCAACGTCGTCGTTCACACGGCCTGATCGGTCGGTCGCGGTGACGCCGGCGCGTGGCGCTCAGGACGGCGGCGCCGGGATCAGCCCATAGCGCAGCATCGTCTCTTTCATCCTGGCCGCATCGGGCGTGGCGGCCGACAGCAGGCCGGCCATATCCTTGAAATATTGCGGGCCAAGCACACCCGGGCTCAGGACGCAGAGGCAACTGGCCGGCCCGGTCGAGCGGTTCGTGAATCCGTGCACGACGCCGCGCTGGATGAAGATGGTCTCGCCGGGCCCCAGATCGATATCCTTGCCGTCGATCCGCCAGGTCGATGTGCCCGCCAGCCCGTAGATCGTTTCATCCCAGCGATCGTGATAATGCGGAATAGGCATCCGCGCGTTAGGCTGCAGCGTCATCTCGAACATATCGAGGCTGCCGGCAGTGTCGTCCTTGCTCTGCAGGAATTTCAGCTGCAGCGAACCGAGATTGATGGTTTCGGGCATGGCGATTTTATCCAACGAGGGAGGGCAACAATAGCGCGTGGGGCAGATTCGCAAAGCGTGGTTCGTCGCTCTGCGGCAATAGATGGCAGCCCACTGCAGATCGACTCTTTTCGGGAACTATCATTTAATGTTGGCAGGTGTGGGGATTTTTGATGCGATCCTTTCTTTTGCTTGGTTTTTCATGCGCGTTGCTGCTGACCGCCGGTCATGCCTGGGCTGAAGATCGTCCGCCGGAATGGGCCTATCCGGTCAATCCGCCCGGCTTCAAGCTGCCGCCTGATGACGGCAAGCCGCGGCAGGTGCCGGACAGTCCGGTCCAATACAGCGTGGCGCAGACCCGCGACCGGTTTTTCGCTCCCGACTGGCATCCGGCCGATCACCGCCCAATGCCGGCCGTCGTGGCAACGGGTCGAAAGCCCGATGTGTTCGCCTGCGGCTTTTGTCATCGGGCGGACGGCCCCGGCGGTCCCGAGAACGCCAGTCTCGCGGGCCTTTCGGCTGATTACATCGAGCAGCAGATGGCGGATTTCAAGAACGGCCTGCGCAAGACCTCCGTTCCGGAGCGCGGCCCGTCGCAGATCATGATCGCGCTTGCCAAGGCGGCAACCGACCAGGAGGTTAGCGCCGCGGCGGAATATTTCGCCGCGCTGAAACCGCGGGCGACGATCAGGGTGGTCGAGACCGACACGGTTCCGAAAACCTATGTCGCCGGCTGGTTTCTGGCCGACGCCAAAACCGGCGAGCGCGAACCGATCGGCAACCACATCATCGTAATCCCGGAGGACCTCGCGCAATTCGAAAGCCGCGACGCGCGCTCGCGCTTCATCGCCTATGTGCCGATCGGCAGCATCCAGAAGGGCAAGGAGCTTGTTGCAAAAGGCGTGGGCGGCGGCGGCACGCAATGTGCGGGCTGTCATGGCCCGGGCCTTGCTGGCGTCGGCGGCATCCCCGCCATTGCCGGCCGTTCGCCGAGTTACGCCGTCCGGCAACTCCATGATTTCAAGTCCGGCGCGCGCGCCGGCAGCGGCAGCGAGTTGATGAAGCCGGTCGTGGAAAAAATGACGCTGGAAGATATGGTCGCGCTCGCAGGCTACGCGGCTTCATTGCCGCCGGACGGCGTGTCAGCGAGCAAATGATGCCGGCGCCTCACGGAGTAGCCCTCCGCCGGATGCGATGGGCCCGCCGTCAAATGTACGTCAATCGAATGTCATGAGCGGCCATTAGCTTCCGCGCCGTACTATCGGCTTTTGCAACAATTTGAAAATCAGGAGAAGGCCATGCGTCATAAACGCATTTTCGGCACCGCGATTCTGTTGCTGCTCGGCGCAGGGCTGCAGGTGGGAGGATCGGCGAGGGCGCAGGCCGCGTGCGGGCTGCAATCCGCAGACAACCGCATCAAGCATGTCGTGCATATCCAGTTCGACAACGTGCATCTGCGGCGCGACAATCCCAACGTGCCGTCGGACCTCGAGCAGATGCCCAACCTGCTCAATTTCATGCAGAATAACGGCGTCGTGAGCGGCAATCATCATACGCCGCTGATTTCGCACACCGCCACCGACATTCTTACCGTGCTGACCGGCGCCTATGGCGATCGCATGGGTGTGCCGGTCGCCAACAGCTATGGATTTTTCCGCAACGACGGTTCGGTCGGCTTTTCTAGTTCGTTTCTCTACTGGACCGCGCTCAGCGCCGACGGCAAGCCGCAACTGATCAATGAAAACGGCAAGACTTTTCCGGCGCCGTGGGCGCCGTTTACCCGTGCCGGCTGCGACGTCGGCGCCTTCTCGATCGCCAATATGGAATTCGAGAGCCTGCCGGCCGACGTCCGTACCGTGTTCGGGACGGGCTCGCCCGAGGACGTGGCGGTTTCGGCGGCACTTGCGCTGCCGCGCACGCCCGCCAACGCGCCCGCGCGCCAGGCGCCGAACACCGACTATCTCGGCATTGCCGTGCATTGCGCGCAGGGTAGCCAGCTCTGCAACAACAGCCACGCCCGCGCCGATGCGCTGCCGGACGAGCCGCAGGGCTATGTCGGCTTCAAGGCGTTGTTCGGAAACGTGAATGTGGCTCCGGCGCTTTGCGCGGCAGCGCCCGCCGGTTGCGACGGCAGCGGCAACGTCAGGGATACCGACGGCGCGGTCATTGCCGACGCCTACGGCCGTCCCGGCTTTCCCAACATTTTCAGCCCGGTGGCCAAGCAGTCGCTTGGTTATGCCGCGACCATGCTCGAAGCCGGCATACCGGTCGTCTACGTCTATTTGGCTGACGGGCACGATCGGAACCCGGTGCCGCTGGACCCCGCGACCAACCTGCCGGGTCCGTCGCGCGCCTTCGGCGCTGGTGAGGCGGAATATGTCGCGCAGCTGAAAGCCTATGACGTCGCCTTCGGCAAGTTCTTCGCACGCCTTGCCGCCGACGGCATCACCAAGGACAACACCCTGTTCGTCGTGACCGCGGACGAAAACGATCATTTCGCCGGCGGCGCGCCGAGCCCGGCCAATTGTGATGGCATTCACGTGCCCTGCACCTATGCCCAGATCGGCGAGGTCACCACCTTCCTCGACCGGCTGCTTTTGACCCAGCGTGGCAATACGACGCCGTTCGACATTCACTTCGACGACGCCCCGACCTTCTACATCCACGGCAATCCAGGGCCGACCGACGCGCTGACGCGGACCATGGAGCACGATGTCGATGCGCTGCAGGTGACCAACCCGATCACTGGCCGCGTCGAGAAGCTCAACGCCTTCCTGGCCGACCGCGCCGAAATGGGCCTCCTGCACATGATCACGTCGAACCCGGCGCGCTCGCCGAGCTTCACGATGTTCGGCAATCCGGACTACTTCAACACGACGTCGTCGGCATCGACCGGGCAGGGCAAGGACTGCTCGCAGGCACCCGCCTGCGTCAGCGAGAGCCCAGGCTTCGCCTGGAATCATGGCGACGTGCAGACGGAAATTACGCGCACCTGGATGGGCATGGTTGGACCCGGCGTCAATCGCTCCGGACGCGACGACCATGTGTTTTCGGATCACACCGACCTTCGCCCGACCATGGTCGCGCTGGCCGGCCTGAAGGACGACTACACGCATGACGGCCGGGTACTGATCGAGTTCCTCGAGGATCGCGCCCTGCCGCGCGCGCTGCGGCGGAGCGAGAACTTCCTCGAACTGGCGCAGGTGTACAAGCAACTCAACGCGCCGCTCGGCTCGGTCGGCCTTGACAGCCTCCACTTCGCCAACCGTTCGATCCTGAGCGACGATGCCGCATACGGAACGTTCCTCGGCAAGATGGACGACATCACGGCTCAACGTGACGCGCTCGCCGCCGAGATCAAGCCGATATTGGATGCGGCCGCTTTCGACAATCAGCCCATCAACGAGCGCCAGGAACAACAGCTGGTGCACCGCGCCCGCGCGATCATCGATCGGGTTTCCGACCTCGCCCATGATGATCACGACCGGGAGCATCACTGATCTTCATGTGGCATCCATCCGCCGACCAGCGCGAACCCGCCGGCCTTGCCGGCGGGTTCATGCGCGTTCATCGAAGCGGCAATTCCAGGCCGTCACGCTCACTTACGCCACCACGCCGGCGTGGTGCTTTGCCGATGATCCTGGTTGCGCTTCTCGCCGGCAGCGCCAACCAGGCGTTTGGCGAAGTGCTGGTCGAAGGGCAACCGGAAGCGGTTCATATCGACGCGCGCGATGTGCCGCTTCGGGAGGTGCTCGACGCGCTGCGCGCGAAATTCCACTTTCAATATCGCAGCAACGACGCGCTCGACACCCGCATGACCGGCACCTTTAATGGCCCCCTGCCGCGTGTTACTGCACGTATCCTTGACGGGTACGATTTTGCCGCAAACATCGCGGCGCAAAATATCGATGTCCTGATCCTGCGGCAGCACGGGCCCAACGCCATCGCGCCCGCTGTCGCAATAGCCAAAAAATCGCCGGCACCTGTCATGACCGCGGCGCAAGCCAACCGCTACGAACGCGGACTGGCCCGGTAGAGGGTTCGCGTTTTGCATTCCACATATTGGGCATTTCCTGTGCGAATCCTCGGGATCGCGACCTATTCAACAAGGCGTCACAAATGTTTCTTCTGGCTGTGATCGAGCTCTGAAAAGTTCCGCCCCGGCGACCGCTTGGTTGCCGCTCGCAATCATCAATATCCCCCATTCAACTCATTCTTCAGGAGGCGATCCCGATGCGTTTGCCAACAACCTTAGGCTTGGTTTCCGCTCTGGCGCTGATGTGCGCCGGCGCAAGCGCCGACGATCGGCACGGCCGTGATTCCGACGATTTCCATCGTGTTCCCACCGCGACACCGATCAAGCACGTCGTCGTCATCTTCCAGGAGAACGTCTCGTTCGACCATTATTTCGGGACCTATCCCAACGCCCTCAATCTGTCGGGCGAGACGCCGTTCAAGCCGACGCCGCGCTCGCCAAAGGTCAACAATCTCGTCAACCCGCTCGACGTGAACCACGATTTCAAGCTGTTGACCGGCGTCGACCTTCTCACCAACAACCCCAACAGCGTTGCCACCAATCCGGTTAATCCCGTTCCCCCGTTGACCGGCGGCGTGGCCAACAAGAACGGCAGCAACGCATCGAATCCATTCCGGCTGTCGCCCGCGCAGGCGCTGACCTCGGATCAGGGCCACAACGAAGGCCCCGAGGAGAGCGCGTACGACAATGGCCACATGGACGGCTTCCCGGTCTTCGTCGGAACCGGAGGCACGCCGACCGGCACCGGCAAGGCGCTGGTGATGGGGTACTACGACGGCAACACCGTCACCGCGATGTGGAACTACGCCCAGCATTTCGCCTTGAACGACAATAACTACACCACGCAGTTCGGTCCCTCGACGCCCGGCGCGATCAACCTGATCTCGGGCCAGACCAACGGTTTCGCGGCCACCAAGAACGTGTTCGATCCCGCCGATCCCACCGGCAAGACGCTGCTGCACGGCACCCATGAGGCGTTCGGCGACGCGGCCAAAACCCCCGACAACGTCACCGAGATCGGCGACGGCGATCCGCTGCAGGACGTCTGCTCGAATCCGGCGATCGACCAGGTCACCATGGCCGGCAAGAACATCGGCGATCTCCTCAATGCCAAGGGCATCACCTGGGGTTCGTTCATGGGCGGTTTCGATCTCACGGTCGTCAACGCCGACGGCACCACCGGCTGCTCACGGCATACCAACCCGACCGCGCCCGGCACGCCCGCGTTCACGTCGGTCGATTACATTCCGCACCACGCCTGGTTCCAGTACTACGCGTCGACCCGCAATCCGACCCATGCCCGCCCGAGTTCGGTCGAGGCCATCGGCCACAGCCTGATCCCGCACACCAACACGCCGGATCCCGCCAACCACAACTATGACATCAACGACTTCTTCACCGCGCTGAACGCGCACAAGCTGCCGGCCGTGAGTTTCCTCAAGGCGGCGGCGTTCGAAGACGGGCATGCCGGATATTCGGACCCGATCGACGAGCAGCATTTCCTGGTGCGGGTCATCAACGCCCTGCAGCAGAGCCCGGAATGGTCGGAAACCGCCGTCGTCATCCTCTATGACGACAGCGACGGCTGGTATGACCATCAAATGCCGCCGATCGCCAATCCGTCGTTCAACCCGGCGGTGGATACGCTCAATGGGCCCGGCGTCTGCCAGACCAGCAACGGTTTTCAACAGGACGAGCCCGCCTCGACTACGCCGCTCTTGGGCAACTCCGGCAAGCCGGCATGGGGGCGTTGCGGTTACGGAACGCGGATGCCGCTATTGGTGGTGTCGCCCTTTGCGAAACGCAATCATGTCGATCACACCCTGACCGACCAGACCTCGGTGCTGCGGTTCATCGAGGACAACTGGCTGTCCAGCGAACGCATTCAGCACGGTGGCTCATTCGATGCCATCGCCGGACCGCTCAACAACATGTTCGACTTCGACGATCGCGACGAAGGCGGCCCGCGCAAGCTGCTGCTCGACGAAAAGACCGGTGTCGTGGTCTCGGCCTCCGGAGGCGACGACCACGATCATCATCAGCATTAAAACCTTGGTCGGTTGACGCGGCGGCTTCGCGTCAACCGACGTCCACTCCGGATCTGACTTTCCCTCGAAAGCGTTCCCGGAGAGCAGGCGGACGGCTAGCGTGCTGTTTCCGGTGAGGGGGATTTCTCCTCGCCGGAAACATGCAGGTGGTTTGTCGTCTACTGCTCGCGAATGCCGATCCGTTTTGCCAGCCCGCGCATCTCCGCCATCGTGCATTTCTCCAGGGTTTCGCGGGCGACGGAATTGGCCTCGTTGCGGCTCTTGGCGAGATACCGCGTCATCGCTTGTCCCCGGATCGGCACCGCGCCGAGCCGGCGGGCCTGGGCATCGCCGAAAATCGAGGAGTAGGGCAGAAGTCCATAGATCCTGCCGCCGAGCAGCAATTGCCTCAGGGTTTCCGGGCTTTCCAGTTCGAGCCGAATGTCGAGTTTTGTGCCTTCCCTGACCGCGGCGTTCTCGATCAGCTGGCGCGGCCGGTTATGCTTGTTGATCATCACCAGCGGGAGACCGCCGAGACTGTCGACGTCGAGGCTCCGTTTCTTCAGCCGGGGGTCATCGGGGCGGCCGACGAGATAGAGCGATTCGGTGAACAGGCGCGTGTATTCGAGCAGCGGGTCGGGCGGCGGATCGGTCACGATCGCAAGGCTAAGTTCGCCGCGCCGGAGCTGACCGAGCACGTTCGATGTCCAGCCTTCGAGCAGGCTGAGGGTTACTTTCGGGTAGGATTTGAGAAACGTCAGCGCGAGTTTGCTGAACAGCAGCCGCCCGATCGAGGGCGGCGCCGCCAGCGACGCCGGGCCGCTCGGCACATGCGCCTCGATCTGCAGGCTCTCCTTCAGTCGGTCGACTTCGCCCAGAATGTGCTGCGAGCGTTCCAATAGCCGCTGGCCCGCCGCGGTCAGCCGTACGCCGCGCCGGACGCGATCGAACAGGAGAAAGCCCAGTTCGCGCTCGAGATGCTGGATCTGCCGCGTCAGCGCCGACTGCGCGACGCGAAGATCGTCGCTGGCTTTGCGAAAATTCTCCCGCCGCGCGGCCTGAATGAAATAGCGGAACTGGCGCAGGTCCATTTTAATGATGCCGATTTGCGATCAATCTGATGACAATTCAACATTATCGCAATCCAGAGCCGGGTGCTAATTCTATTCCCCGATGGTCCCGGCACCTCCAAACCGCCGCACATGACGGCGGGCAGTCGGGCGTCCGGGGAGAGCAATGGCCGAAATTTCGCTCGACGCTCAAGGCGCCGTTCAGGGCAGTATTTCGGGCGGAGTCCGGCAGGCGGCTCAGGATCGCGCCAAAGCCGATGCGCAGGACTGGATCAGCGGAATCGAGCAATCCAACCTCACGCCGCGCTATTATTTGACCATCGCCCTCCTCGTCCTGCAGGAGATGTTCGAGTTCTACGATTTCTTCCTGGTCGGTTACCTGGTTTCTGTGCTGGCGCCGGGCTGGCATCTCACTTACGGCCAGAGCGCGGTGATGCTGCTGTCGTCCGGGGTCGGCGCCATCGCAGGCTCGCTGGCCGGCGGTCTGCTCGCCGACAGGGTCGGGCGCAAGAAGATGATCTGGGGCGGCGGCCTGATCTTTTCACTGGGCGCCGCCGGATGTGCGCTGATCCCGGACGGCGCCTGGATACTGTTTTCGATCCTGCGTTTCGTCGTGGGCTTCGGATCGATCGCGGCGGTGACCGCGCAGAATCCGCTGGTCGTCGAAATGACGCCGACCCGGTACCGCACCTTCGTTTCCAGCATGATGGTGGCGCCGGTCGCGCTCGGCACCATGTTCGCGGCGATGATTTCGGCGAGCCTGCTGCCGGTGATCGGCTGGCGCGGCGTCGCGGCCACCGGGGCGATGCCGATCGTAACCTCGCTGTTGTTTGCGCTGATTGCGCCGGAGTCGGTGCGCTGGCTGCTGTCGCGCGGCCGCAATGCCGACGCGCGGCGCGAGGCTGCAAAGCTGCTCGGCGTTGCCGAAGCCAGCATCACGCTGCCGAACGCGGTTGCGCCGATCCGGAAGCCGGGGTCGTTGTCGGAGCTGTTCCAGGACCAGCAGCGGTTCTGGTGGGTCGTCGTGATCTGGACCGGGATTTCGACCGGCACCTATGGCGTGATTCTGTGGGGACCCACCATCCTGTCCCAGCTCCTGAAGATCACCGCGCACGAGGCCGCGCATTATTTCGTCTATGCCAGCGTCGCCTCGATTATCGGCCGCGTGCTATTTTCGGTGCTGCCGCTCTATATCGGGCGCCGCCGCGCCGCATTGGTCGGAACGTTCCTCTCCGTCCTGGTCATGCTGGCGATTTTCGCCTTCTATCGCGAGTTCATCGCGGGCTGGTCGGTATTCGCGCTGCTGGTGATTTTCGGCGCGGCCTTCTACAGCGGCTCGTTCTCCAACATGTCGCCGTATGTGGTCGAAGTGTTTCCGGTCTCGCTCGGCGCCCGGGCGTTTGGACTGGCGCAGGCCGCCAACGGGGTCGGCAAGATTCTCGGACCGGTTTGCCTGGCGCTGATCGCCGGAAGCAACGACGTGGTCTCGCCGAAAGCAACCGCGGACGCGATCGCGCCGGCGTTCCTGTTCCTGGCGGCGTGCGAATTCGCGGCGCTGATCGCGATCTTCGCCTATCGCCGGGAGCCCCATGGCAAGCCGATGGAGATCGGACAATTCACGGACGCAAATGCCAACAGGAGAAGAGATGCTCGACATCCCCGTTCTGATTTCCGGCGGCGGTCCGGTCGGCCTCACCGCCTCGCTGCTGCTCTCCCGGCACGGCGTACGCTCGCTTTTGGTCGAACGCCACCCGAGCACGGCGCTGACGCCGAAGGCGCGCGGCATCAATGCCCGCACCATGGAAGTGTTCCGGCAATGCGGCATCGACACCGCGGTCAGGGACGCAGGATTGCAGGAAGGGCGGTTGGGGTTGATCGTCTGGACCGAAACCCTTGCCGGCAAGGAGATCGAGCGCCGCGTGCCCGGTCGCGCCACCGAAAAGAACATGGCGGCGACGCCGGTCAAAAACTGTCTGTGTGCCCAGGATGACCTCGAGCCGGTCATTCGCCGGTTTGCGGAAGCAGCCGAGCCCGCAACACTGCGCTTCAATACCGAGCTGACCTCGTTCAGCCAAAGGCCAGGTGCCGTCACGGGCCTGTTGACCGATCGCACCACGGGCGCGGAGACGCCGTTCACCGCGCGCTACCTGATCGCGGCCGAAGGCGCGCAAAGCCGGGTTCGCCGCGCGCTGGCCGTGAACATGACCGGCACGGAGAAAGTCTACGACAGCGTCAATATCCTGTTCCACGCCGACCTCACCCAATGGGTCGAGCACCGGCCTGCCGCGCTTTATTTCGTCGAGCAGCAGGATCTGCGCGGCACGTTCCTCACGATCAACGGCCGGGATCGCTGGGGTTTTCTGATTCACAGCGTCAAACAATATGGCTGGCAGCCCAAGGATTTTACGCCGGAGTTTTGCGCGGAGCTGATCCGCAAGGCGGTCGGCGTGCCGGACCTTGCCGTGTCGGTGCTGGGCGTCAGCCCGTGGGAAGCCTCGGCCATCGTTGCCGACCAGTATCGGGTCGGGAACGTCTTCCTGGCCGGCGACGCGGCCCACGAGATGCCACCGACCGGCGGCTTTGGCCTCAACACCGGGGTGCAGGATGTGCACAATCTGGCGTGGAAGATCGCCGCCGTGCTGCGCAGCAAGGCCGACGAGAAGCTGCTCGACAGCTATCACGCCGAGCGCCAGCCTTTAGGACGGATCATCACCCAGAATGCGCTGGCCAACGCCCTGTCGATGGGCCGCAATGTGCGGCAAAGCAACGCGCTGCCGCGGCGGGAATTCTTGAACGAGCAGGGGCTGATCTTCGGGGCCAGCTACCAGTCGATGGCGGTGGTGCCGGACGGCACGCCGGCGGTCGCAGTCGACGATCCAGTCACCGACTACGCGCCTTCCGCGCGGCCCGGCAGCCGCGCACCCCATGTCTGGCTGATGCGCGGCAACGAGAAAATCTCGACCATCGACCTGTTCGGCCCGCATTTTGTGCTGCTGGCCGGCCGCGACGGCGGCGCATGGCGACAGGCCGCGCAAGGGATCGCTACATCATCGCCGCCACTGATGGCTTTTACTATCGGCAAAGACCGCGATCTCGTCGACGTAGACGGCAACTGGCATGATGCGTACGGCGTCGACGCCGATGGCGCGGTGCTGGTTCGACCGGACGGCCATGTGGCGTGGCGCAGCCGTTCCGGCGCGTCGAATCCGGGGGAGGTGTTGCGCACAGCGCTCGATTGTCTGTTCGGCCGGATGCCCGCGATTGCGTGAGGACGGGTTTCGAGGACGGACTTGGGCCGAACGTCCGCTATTGGCGGCGCAAAACGCGGACATCAGTAAAGAGCTGATTCAAGCCATTGGATGCTGCCGACCTTCTTGCTAAAATGGCGACAATGAAAAACCGGCCAAAGAGCCGGTTCGATGCCGGGAGGCGACTATGTTCGTGACCAAAGCGCTTGCGCGGTTGACGATGTGTGCCGGCTTGATGGCGCTGCCAAGCGCAATCTCCACCGCAGTTTATGCGCAGCAGACCGTGACGGTCGGCGCCGCCGATATCGGCGGCACTGTTGTCGGCGCGGCGGGCCCCGAAGCCGGGGTCTGGGTGATCGCCGAGACCACCGAGCTGCCGACGAAGTTCGCGCGCATCGTCGTCACCGACGATTCCGGCCGCTACCTGATCCCCGATCTGCCGGCCGCGAATTACAGCGTCTGGGTGCGCGGCTATGGTCTGGTGGATTCCGCCAAGCTCACCGCAAAGGCGGGCCAGCTCGTAAATCACACCGCGGTGCCGGCGCCGGATGAAGCGGCGGCGGCGCATTATTATCCGGCGATCTACTGGTATGCGATGATGAAAATTCCACCTGTCGGCGATTTCGGTGGCAAGAGCGACATTCCCGAAAAGCTGACGCAGACTGACTGGCTGAAGCAGGTGAAGAACATCGGCTGCATCGGGTGCCATCAACTCGGCCAGGAAGCCACTCGCACGATACCGGCTGCTTTCGGCAAGTTCGATTCCGGTGCGGAAGCCTGGATGCGGCGCGTCCAATCGGGGCAGTCCGGTGAGCAGATGACCAACCAACTTGCCGGGAATTTCGGCGGTGTCCCCTTCAAATATCTCGGAGACTGGACCGATCGCATCGCCAAAGGCGAACTACCCAAGGCCAAGCCGCCACGTCCGCAAGGCGTCGAACGCAACATCGTGATCACTTCATGGGAGTGGTCGACACCCGACAAATACCTGCACGATCTGATTTCGTCCGACCGGCGCAATCCGACGGTCAACGGCTATGGCCCGCTGTACGGCTCGCCGGAATATTCCACCGACAACATGCCGATCCTCGATCCGAAGACGAATAAAGTTTCGTTTTTCAAGATGCCGGTCGCGGACCCCGAAATGCCGGAATCGTTGGGTCCAGGGCATGCCGCCAGCGTGAAGCCGCTGGAGCCGTCGGCCTATTGGGGCGAGCAAAAACTCTGGGATACGCGAGCCAACAACCACAACGCCATGTTCGACGAGAGGGGCCGGCTCTGGCTCTCCGCCACCGTGCGCGGCATCGATAACCCGGCGTTCTGCAAACAAGGTTCCGACCACCCGTCGGCCAAGCTGTTCCCGCTGGAAAAGTCGGCGCGTCAGGTGGCGATGCTCGATGCCAAAACGATGAAGTACAGTTTCACCAACACCTGCTTTGCCACCCATCATTTGCAGTTCGGCTACGACGCCAATGACACGCTGTGGCTCAGCGGCACCGGCCCGGTTGCCGGCTGGGTCAACACCAAGATGTTCGACGAAACCGGCGATGCGGCGAAATCGCAGGGCTGGTCGCCGTTCGTGCTCGACACCAACGGCAACGGCAAGCGCGACGATTATGTCGAGCCCAACGTCCCGCTCGATCCAGCCAAGGACAAGCGGATCGTCCCGGGTTCGGGTCCTTACGCGGTGATGCCGTCGCCGGTCGACGGCTCGATCTGGTACACGGTCGGCATCTTCGGCGGCCCGCCGGGGGTCCTGCGCTTTGATCCGGCGACCGGACTGTCGGAGGTGTTTTATGTTCCGGCGCCGGCGTTCGGAATCCGCGGCGGCGATATCGACAAGAACGGCGTGGTCTGGGCGTCGTTGTCGAGCGGCCACCTCGGCAGCTTCGATCGCCGCAAGTGCAAGGGCCCGCTCAACGGGCCGACCGCCACCGGCAATCATTGTCCCGAGGGCTGGACCATCTATCAATATCCCGGCCCTGGCTTCGACGGCATCGGCGAGAACAGCGCCGAGTCGAGCTATTACACCTGGGTCGATCAGCACAACACGTCCGGACTTGGCGAGAACATCCCGATGTCCACCGCCAATCTCGGTGACGGCTTCGTGGCATTGAAGGACGGCAAGATGATCACGATCCGGATTCCCTATCCGCTCAGCTTCTACGCCAAGGGTCTTGACGGACGTATCGACGATCCCAACGCCGGGTGGAAAGGCCGCGGATTGTGGAGCACGAACGGCGACCGCACGCCCTGGCTCAAGGAAGGCGGCAAGGGCTCAAGGCCGCGCGCCGTGCACATCCAGTTTCGGCCCGATCCGCTGGCGAACTGAGGTTCGCGGAGAACTTTGAACGCCCCGCGGCCCATGGCTGCGATGCGTTCGCTCAATCATACCTACCCAGTGACCGCATCTGGCAGGATACGCTTACGGATCAATGAGGACGCCCGGGTTGAGCATGCCTTGCGGATCCAATTCGCGCTTGGCTCCCCTTAGTGCGGCGGCGAAAAGCTGCGGCCGCTGTCGGTCGTACCAGGGTCTGTGATCGCGACCGACGGCATGATGATGCGTGATGGTGCCGCCTGCCGCGATCAGCGCGTCGCTCGCCGCATTCTTGATGGCCTGCCACTGCTCGAGAAGCGCGCCGTGTCGACCAAGCGCGTGGAAGGAAAAATAAGGTGCAGGCCCGTCCGGGTAGACGTGGGTGAAGCGGCAGGTGACTTCACCCTTCACGCCAGTCGCGTCCAGAATGGCGCGCTCGGTTGCCGCTTTGACCTTATCGTGAAGGTTTTCGAACTGATCCCAGGTGATGGCGGTCTCGAACGTATCGTTGATGAGGCCCGCGGGTGTCAGAAATTCGCGCGCATAGGGCATGCGAATGAACGCGTTGCGCCAGATGCCCGCCGCGCCTTGCAGATGCGCGTCGCTGGCCTTCGCGGGCTCCGGCGTTCCGCGATGGTCGGCGCAGCACTCGAGCGCGCGTGCCATCCAGGTGTCGAGCGGATGATCGCCCGACTCGAACGCGATCACCATGATGGCCGCACTGCCGTCCGCCGCGCCGGTGTTGAAGGCCTCCTGCGGGTCCAGGATGCGACAATTTGACGGATAGAGGCCAGCTTGCGCGACGGCACGCACGGCGCGCGCGGCGTCGAAGAAAGAGGGGAAACGCAGCGATGCGCCGGCGCGGAAGTTCGGACGCGGCTGCAATCGCATCCAGGCGCGCGAAATCACGCCCAAAATTCCTTCCGAGCCGATGAACAGGCGGTCGGGACTAGGCCCGGCACCCGATCCGGGAAGTCGGCGCGTCTCCAGCACGCCAACCGGAGTCACGACGCGCAGACTTTCGACGAAATCGTCGATATGCGTATGAAGACTGGCAAAATGGCCGCCCGACCGCGTCGCAATCCAGCCGCCAAGCGTCGAAAATTCAAAACTCTGCGGGAAGTGCCGCAACGTGAAGCCATGCGGCCTAAGCTGGTTTTCCAGGGACGGACCATAGGTGCCGGCTTCGATCGATGCGGCGCGCGACACGGGGTCCACTTCGACGACTTTGGAGAGATTGCGCAGATCGAGCGTGACGGCTGCCTTGTGCTTGATGCCGTCAACGCGCGGCTCCACGCCGCCGCAGACGCTCGAGCCGCCGCCAAAAGGCGTCAGCGAAGCGCCGACGGCGCCGCTCCAGTCCATCACCGCCGAAATCTCCGCCTCGTTGCGCGGATAAGCCACAGCGTCGGGCGCACAATTGTAATCGCCAAGCATTGCCCTGACGTAATCCGGACAGGACTTGCCGTAGGTGTGCGCGGCGCGATCGTAGCGGTCGGTGGTGCAAAAGGGGGCAAGTGAGGCCGGCGGCGCCACGCGTGGTTCCCGCAAGGAGAGATCGTCAAGGCCCGGAACTGCGATCGTGTCGAATTCGTCAGTTGCAAATTTCGCCCGGTAGCGGCCGAGCACAAACTTTCGCTCCTCCGCGCTCATGCCTTCGCCTTCGCGCCCCCAGCCGTAATGTTTTAGCCTTGCGCCAGTCATGAGCGTTCCCTCGTGTT
The DNA here is from genome assembly GCF_031202265.1 of Bradyrhizobium sp. Ash2021. Classification (NCBI taxonomy): domain Bacteria; kingdom Pseudomonadati; phylum Pseudomonadota; class Alphaproteobacteria; order Hyphomicrobiales; family Nitrobacteraceae; genus Bradyrhizobium; species Bradyrhizobium sp. Ash2021. The sequence goes on from NZ_CP100604.1 coordinate 2,626,088, forward strand.
TGGTTTCGAGCGTTTCTTGGTTCGAAGAAAATATTCTGAACGACGGCGCCGCGCCAGAGCGTTCTATTGTTTGCCGGCAACGGCTCACCGGCGGTAATCTTGCTTTCATGGTCCATTTGTATGATCGCCCGCCATGAACGATCTAAGCATCCGAACGATGCGGCCGAACGAAATCTCGATAGCGGTGAACTGGGCCGCAGCCGAAGGCTGGAACCCCGGCCTCGCCGACGATGCCTGCTTCGCCGCGGTCGATCCGGAAGGCTTCTTGATCGGCGAGCTCGACGGCGCACCGGCCGCGACCGTCTCCTGCGTCAACTACAGCACAAGCTTTGCCTTCCTCGGCTTTTACATCGTGCGAGAGGACTTGCGCGGGCGTGGCTATGGACTGCGCATATGGGATGCGGCCATTGCGCACGCCGGGCCACGCGTGATCGGGCTCGATGGCGTGGTGGCGCAGCAGCAGAACTACAGAAAGTCCGGGTTCGAGCTCGCTTATGCCAACGTCCGTTACGGCGGCATCGTCGCGGCCCCGGATGCACCGCGGGCTGGCATCATGGCGCTGGCCGAAGTCCCGTTGACGGCTATAGAGGCATACGACGCGACGGTGTTTCCCGCTCCGCGCCCCGCGTTCCTGCATGCCTGGATCGGCTCGCCCGGGCATGTCGGTTGCGCCCTTATGCGCGATGGCGGGCTTGTCGGCTGGGGCGTGATCCGTCCATGCCGCAAGGGCTGCAAGATCGGCCCGCTGGTAGCCGACGACCGCGCCACCGCCGAGGTGGTCCTGTCGGCTTTGCTGGCCAGCGTCGGGGGCGGGGAGATCTTCCTCGACGTTCCCAGCATCAACCGCGATGCGGTCGCGTTGGCGCAAGACCTGGGGCTCGTGCCGGTGTTCGAGACTGCGCGTATGTATACTGGCGCGATCCCGCCGTTGCGGCTGGAGCGGGTATTCGGCGTCACCACCTTTGAGCTGGGGTAGTGTTCACCGCGAACAATGGCGACGTCGCAACCTCACTATTGGGAATCGCGGCTTCAAAGCCGACGTTCGGCAAACCGGCCACCTCGGCCAAGTGCCATGGGATGACACGGGCGGCTTCATTCCGCGTGCATCGTGACGGCCGGATTTTCGCCAGATCCTCCAGCTATTTGATATTTGCGATAAGATCGCCCCGCTCACCCGAAGGCGACGCAAATGGCAATTCATGCTTCCTTGCTTACCCCTGTCCGCTTCGCGGTTGCCGCGGTTTTGGCGGCAGTCCTTTCGGTGACGTGCGCGTTTCGTGCCGTCGTGCACGCGGCGCCGCCGGCACCAGACAGCGTGTCGCTCAGCGAGTCGACGATAATTTGGAGCACCGTCAAGTACGCCACCGATGCGGAGAACGGTCTGGTCAGCGGGTCGCTCGACGCCAACACCATTGTCGATCATACGTTCAAGACCTATGTGCTCGAAAATCGCTATCTGAAGGTGACGCTGGTGCCCGAATTCGGCGGGCGCATTGTTTCCATCATTTACAAGCCGACCGGCCACGAACAGCTTTATCGCACGCAAGTCGGCGTGCCCTACGGCATGAAGGGCGGCACGTTTTATTACGACTGGTTGATGGTGTATGGCGGCATTTTCCCCACGTTCCCGGATGCCGAGCACGGCAAGACCTGGCTGAAGCCGTGGGATTTCAAGGTGGTGAAGGAAAGTGCCGGCGAAGTCACGGTGTCGATGTCGCTGAAGGACGATTTCGCCTATAGCGCGGCGCCGAGGAAGTTCAGGCCGGGCTCGACGGGCATCGAAGCGACCAGCACCATCACGCTGAAAGCCGATCGCGTCGCGCTCGACGTGCGCGTGGTGCTGCAAAATCCGTGGGACAAGCCGATCGACTATGAGTACTGGACCTGCACGACGCTGGCGCCGGGATCGGATCCGAAAAATCCCAAAGCGACCGGCGGCGCCGAAATCATCGCGCCGATCCAGGCCTATAGCACACCCCGCTGGTCGGCCAATCTGGCCGACGGCGATGAGAGCGTGGGTCCGGGCCAGAGCCGTTTCGAAAAACTGCGCTTCTTCAGGAACTGGCCGACGCTGGGCATCGCCTACGCGGCGCCCGATATGCAGGGCGGGAATTTCTGGGGCGTGATCAACCACGACAACGAAGAGGGGATCATCCGCATCGCGGACAATGCGGTCACGCCGGGCCTGAAAATGTGGACGTGGGGATTTCCGTCGTTCACGAACGAAACCGATGCGCGCAAGGACCCGACCCCGCAGCGGCCTTACGTCGAATTGTGGGCGGGGGTGTCGGACCAGTTTTTCCACAGTGCCAGGTTTCCCGCACTGGGCCGGGTATCGGTTCCGGAAACCTACAGCCCGACCGTCGGCATGAGCAATGTGACGCATGCGAACGAGAATATCCTGATCAATCTCTCGGCCGAGGCGGCAAGCGTGCATCTTCAGTTCTTCAGCATCGAACCGGCCAGGCCGCTGCGCGTAACATTGAAACAGGGCGATCGGGTATTGTTCGACGCCGCCGTGAACGCCGACCCGAGAAACGGAAATCGCATTTCCGCGGCGATTCCCGCGGGCCTCAGCGGCGGACAGGTGCAGCTGACGATCAGGACCGCGGAAGGCGATGAGCTGATCGCGGCCGAAGCGAAAATAAAATAGATCGTGCCGACGTCCGCGAATTGCCGGAAGCGGTCGTCACGACTGGCACCGGCAGATCATGCTTCCCTGGCAATCCAGTCCGCGATCCGCGCGATGCATTCTTCGTCGGTGTAGTAGGCTGCATGGACGAGTGTTTCGTCCCTTTCAACCGATTTCAGCAATGACGTCATGTCGGCCGCGGTGACCGCGAGCTTCGAGAATGTCTGGGAAATGTCCCCAAGATGTCCCGCAATCCAGGCGTTGCGCTTGTCGAGGGCACGCAGCTCCGCTCCGCTTGGCATGTTTTCGTAAGTGACATAATCGGGCTGCTGCTCCACTGCCGGGATTTTGAACCGGTAGCTTTCCAATCCCATGATCATCTTCAGCAGCACCGGCCAACCGGCAGCGCGCACCCCGTAAGTCGCCATTGAGGGAAAGATGCTGGCCAGCGACCCGCCCCGGCGGAGACACCAGCGAAAAGGCGACCAGAAAGCCGAGAAGAACGTCTCTCCGAAGAACGAAGTGGAAGCCAATACCAGCAGGAACAGAAGCAGGGCAAAGGGCGTTGAAAGGCCGGTTACCCAACTTTGCAGCAGGAAAGCAATAAAAGCAGCACCGAGGCTTAACAGGTAAATCGAAATCAGCGCCAGCTTGGCGAAGACTCCCAGGTCGCGAAACGACCGTGCGCCGTGTATCCGGGCCACGGTCCTGCCTTGCGAAATAGTCGAGCGCACCGACGAAAACAGGTAAACGAAGAAATTCGTGTCGATCGCTATCGGGTTGCTCATGCCGCCGAGATGATGAAGGACTTGCCAGGCTTCGTCGTAGGGGCTGCCGACGGCCAGCACTTTCGGTTTGGTCTGGCTCGCAATGTCGAGGCCGCGCCGTCGCATGCGGCCGAAGATCATGGCAAGGAGAAAAACCGCGGCAAGTCCAAACAGGATCTCGTCGAAATTCAGTTCGTTCCACCGAAGGTCATTCCAGCTTGATCTAACGTCATATGACGCAAACGCGATGAGTGACGCAAAACCGATCCACGAGACCAGCTGCAGAAGTCTGAATCGTGTTTTGGCCCTCTGCAGTATCGGCGACATCGTATCCAGGAACGGTGTGCCCAGTGTTACCAGCTTGCCCTGCGGCTTTTCGGAATCCAGCGTCGTCGCGAGATGCGGGAGCGCCTCGACCAGAACGTTGCCGCCGTGACTATGCGCGACGATGTGACAGTGCCAGCCTTCACCCCGGAGCTTCGCCACATAATCCGCCAGCGCGGCTGCCGCCAGCGTGCGATCGATCCAGTTGTTCTCACCGGACCAATGGAAGGCAGGATTTCCCGGGCCGCAATGTGCCCAGCACCGGGCGGAAGAGCCGCGCGCCTGCAATGCTGCGTCAAGCCTGGCGATAAACGGCTCGCGGCATGGCCGCTCGTCGATGGGCTGGTACCATTTGCGTTCAGCCGGGTCCGGCGCCGCCCAGGTGCCGTGCACGACAATCACGGTTTCGTTCGCTGAGTTTTCCATATGCGTCCACGGTCAAGAAAACCCAGTTGAGTTGAAAAATTCGGTCAAGCTATCTCTGGCAGTATGGATTTGCCTCCATGGCAAGGCAACCCCCGTGGGGCGCGCTCGGGTCAGTTTCGGGTCGCAAAGCGGACTTACGGCAGATGTCCGACGTCAGCCTCGACCGCACCCTGCTGCAGCTGACCGGTGGCCGGGATAACCCTCGTGCTATTGCTGGCCCGGGACACGCGCGCTAGGCTCGGCCGAATTGGGGCAGGAGGCACGCGTGACCACATCGGACGACAGCAGGATTTCTGATGATCGCCGCGAGGCGCTGCGCTACGCGCTTGCGATCGGCAGCGGCGCAGCGCTCGCCGCCGCCGTTGCAAGCCCGGCATCGGCGCAAACGGCGGACAACACGCTCGATCGCATCCGCGCCAACAAGGTGCTGCGCATCGCGGTGCTGCCGGGCGAATTGCCGTACTTCAACAAGGACCTCGCCACCGGCAGCTGGTCCGGCTTCTCGATAGAGATGGCCAACGACATCGCAAAGCTGCTCGACCTCAAACTTGAATACACCGAATCGACCTACGGAAATTCGATCCTCGATCTGCAGTCGAACAAGATCGACCTCGGCTTTGCCCTCAATCCGACCCCGCAGCGGGCGTTGGTGGTGGATTTTACCGCCACTGTATTTCCGCATCCGTTCGGCGCCATGCTCAAGAGGGGGCTGGACGCCAAAACCTGGGCCGACATCAACAAGCCCGAGGTCAATATTGCGGTCGACGTCGGCTCCGCCAACGAGGCGGTGGCGCGCCGTTTCGCGCCCAATGCGACCATCAAGTCGCTGAAGTCGCGCGACGAGGTCATGCTCGAAATGTCGTCGGGCCGGGTCGATTGCGTGGTGAATGCGCTGGTGCTGGGCCTGACCGCGATCGCCAAGAACCCGAATCTCGGCACCTACAAGATATTGCAAAGCCCGTCCGTCGCGATACCGAGCAGCATGGCGGTCCGGCGCGAGCCGGACAAGCGCTGGCGCGATTTCCTGTCGGTGTGGGTCGACTACAACCGCGGCATCGGGCAGATGCGCGAATGGTTCATCAATGGGCTGGCGCTGAGCAACGTGAAACCGGAAGACGTGCCGGTCGAACTCAATATCTGACGCGATTTTGGGCGCAGAAGTCGACATTGAACCGGTCGCAACCGCCATCGCAGATTTGCGCGAACTGATCGGCGAACTCGATCAGGTGCTTGCGGCGGAATACCTTCCCGAGCAGCGGCACGGGCTGGCGTTGGCGGCGCTGTTCCAGCCGCATATTCGCTTCTTCGTGGCGCGGTTGAACGGCGTCGCGGTCGGCTGCGGCGGGATCGCCCTGTTTGATGATTTCGCCGAAGTGAAGCGCATGTATGTGCGCGAGACGGCACGCGGGCGCGGCGTGGCGCAGGCCTTGTTGACGCGGATCGAAACCGAGGCGCGCGCCGCCCGATGTATCGTCCTGCGCCTGGAAACCGGAGAGCGGCAGGCGGCGGCGCTGCGGTTCTATGCGCGGGCCGGCTTCGCGCCTTGCGCGGCCTTCAGCGACTACGCCGCGATGCGGCCGGAAGCCATCGCGACCAGTGTCTTCCTGGAAAAGCGGCTGAACCCCACCACTTAATGCCGCTGCCGCGGCCTTCGAGCCGCTCACACCTTGTCGTAGGTCAGGCCCCGCTCGAGCCGCCGTGCAACAAGCGTGGCGGGGAACAGGATCGCAAAATAGATCAGGGCCACGATCGTATACACTTCCAGCGGCCGATAGGTGTCGGCGTTGATCAGGGTTGCGTTGTAGACGAGGTCAGGCACGGCAATGACTGAAACCAGCGACGTGTTCTTCAGCTGCGTCACCGACTGGTTGACGTAGGGCGCCAGCATCGGCTTCATTGCCTGCGGCAGGATCACCAGCCTCAGGATGTGCCGTGCCCGCAACCCCAGCGCCCGCGCCGCGTCCCATTGTCCGATGTGTATGCTCTCGATGCTGCCGCGGACGATTTCGGCGTAGAAGGCGCCGCCATAGAGCGAGAGCACGCTGATGGCGGCGACATGCGCCGGGATGTTGACCCCGAGCACCACCGGAAGCGCGTAGTAGAACCAGATGATCTGAACCAGCAGCGGCGTGCAGCGGAACAGTTCGATATAGGCGAGCAGCAGCCAATCGATCACAGGCCAGCGCCGCAGCCGAAGGATGCCGACGATCAGGCCAATCAACGTCCCGAGAACGATGGTGCCGATCGTATAGGTAATGGTCCAGCCGAGCCCGAGCCAGAACAGATGGCTGTATTTGCCGAGGATCGCAAAATCCCAAACGTAGTTCATGCCGGGCCCCGCTGACTGCAACCCGCTTGTTTGCCGTTCGTCGGCATCAGAGGTAGCGGCTCGGGGCAAACGGCGTGGCATCGAATGGTGGCGCGGTTCCGCCGATCATGGCGGCGATCGCAGTCCCTGTCGCCGGTCCGGTCGTGAAGCCGATGTGCTGGTTGCCGAAAGCGAGCCACAGGCCGGCATGCCGTGGCGCCGGCCCGATCATAGGCAGGCTGTCGGGCAGCGTCGGCCGCGCCCCGCGCCAGGGATCGCCGACCGCCTCGCCGAATTCGACCACGCCGCGCGCCAGCGGGACCACCTGATCGAGCTGGGCGAACGAGGAGGGCGCATCGCGGTCGGTCAATTCGACGCCTGAGGTGACGCGAATTCCGTTCTCCATCGGCGTCATCAGAAAACTGCCTTCGGCATCATGGATCGGGCGTTGCAATGAACGTGCCGGGTTCGGCTTGAACTCCCGATGGTAGCCGCGTTCATAGGCCAGCGGAACGCGATAGCCGAGCGGGCGCAGCAGATCCGCCGACCAGGGTCCGAGTGCCACCACGACATCGCGCGCGCGAATTTCGCCGTCGGCGAGCACGACGCGCCAGCCTTCGCCGTCCGGCACGATCGCCTTGATGTCCGACTGACGGATCTCGCCACCGGAGCCCGTAAACATCCGCGCATAGGCCTTGACCACGGCGCCTGGCGAGTCGACGGAGGCGGTCTGCGTGTGCAGGAGGCCGACTTTGTAGACCGGCAGGATGCTGGGCTCGAGCGCGGAAATCGCCTGCCGGTCGAGCAGCCGGCTTTCGATGCCATATTCGGTCAGAAGGGCCTGCTCTTGTCTTGCCGCGCCGACCGCGTCGCTGCGCCATGCCTTCAGCCAGCCGGTCTCGCGGATGCGTTGCGCCGCTTCCGCCTTCACGATCCATTCCCGGTGCAGTTTCAACGATGCGCCGATCAATCCGTGCAGCGCGGTGGCCCGCGGCCGGAGACGCGACGCTGTCGCATTGGCCAGAAACCGGATCACCCAATCCGCGTTCCGGATCGACCAGCCCGGATTCCAGCGCAGCGCCGCGTGCCGGTTGGTCAAATATTTCGGCAGCGCGCTCCACAGCGACGGATTGTTGAGCGGCGATATCGACCCGCTGGAGAGAATGCCGGCATTGCCATAGGAGGTTTCGCTGCCCGGCTCGCGCCGGTCGACCAGGATAACCGACAGGCCGCGCTGCCGCGCGGCATAGGCTGCGGACACGCCGACGATGCCGGCGCCGAGTACGACGACATCCGCTTGCCTGCCCGTGAAATTGTTCGCCATCGATCCACCCTCAAGGAAACCGGAAGAGATTTACATAAGCGTCAGGCCGCCATCGACCGGCAACAGGGCTCCCGTCACATGTCCAGCCTCCGGCGACAACAGAAACGCGACCGTTGCTGCCACTTCGTCGGGGGCGGCCAATCTTCGCTGCGGATTGGCCGTGGCGGCCGATTGCCAGGCCTGCGCGTCCAGCGCCCCGAACAACCCGGCATCCTTGCGCGTATAGCCGGGTGCGACGACATTGGCGGTTGCGCCCGAGGGAGCGAGTTCAATCGCGAGACAGCGGACCAGCACCTCGAGGGCGGCTTTGGCCGCCCCGGAAGCCGGATAGGTCGAATCGGGCGTAAATCGATGTGCGGCAAAACTGCTGATGGCGACGACGCGTCCCTGCGATCCCCGCGTCAGGTCCGGCAATGCTGTGGCCGTCAATTCGTGAAACGCCGACGCCATGACCGCGAATGCCCGCTCCAGTCCCGCGCGCGGCAACTGCGCGAAACCGCGCCGGTCGGCAAAGCCCGCGGCGTGGACGATCGCATCGACGGCGCCGAACGCGGTGCGCGCCGCGTGAACGATCCGGGATGCGGTGCCTTCGCTTGCGAGGTCGCCGGTACAGAATTCGACTTTGGCGCCGGCACGCCGGCAGTCCGCGGCGACCGCTGTCAATCGTTCGAGCCCTGCCGCGTCGGCCCCTTGTCCATGCAACATCAAGCACTGATCGCTCGCGGCCAACCGGCGCGCGACCGCGGCTCCGATGCCGGAGCCGCCGCCGGTGATGATTGAAACGCGCAATGGACCCCCGTTCCCGATGCTCTGATCGGGAAAACTATAGGTGGCGCAATTGCGAATGCCAAGAATCGCAGGCGGCGCCGCGCGCCGTCGCAACGAGGGATGTCAATTCCGGCCATCCCGGATCGTGGAGGTCGCGCGCGTTCGTTGGACGATCTGGTGCCTGGTTTTTTGAATGGCGATGACCATCCGGTCGCTGGCCGTCGAACGGCGTCGCCGAAGTAAAGGCAAGGCGCCGGCGAGCACGCGGCCCGCCGGCGTCGCACGCCTCACGGCCCGTATTTGGGCGCCGGCGTCTGGTTGAAGTCGTTCTCGTCAGCAACGCAGGTAAAGTTCGCCGCGATGCTGGTGCTGCCGCTGCCGTTGTACTTTGCGACCTTGGGGTAGACGCAGAGCGGCCGGGTCATCTCAACCGCGGGCGGCGTATCGGCGACGAACTTGGTGGCGATGATGGTTTCCGGCGCGGTGCCGGTCTCGACCCAGGTGACGAGCGGTGTGAGCGCGTCGAACGCGTTGGGGCCAGGGCCGCCGGAACAGTGGTAGAGCCCGGGCGCCATGAACAGCCGGGCGTAGCTCTGGGTCCGCTGCAGCGCCGGGTTGCCAGCCCCGAAGCTGGCCTGCTGGACTCCATGGCTGTCGTTCCCCACCAGCGCGTTGAAGTAGTTGATGCTGCTCTGCGACGGGATCAGGGGGTCGGCCCAGCCGTGATACATCAGGAGCTTGCCGCCATGCTCCCGGAACTCGCCGAGATCGGTGCTGTTGGCGTTCAGCACCGCGGCAAGCTGGTCATCGACGGTGTCGACGGCGTGGTGGAAGTCAAAATTCGCGAAATTGACCGCGCTCGCCGGATAACCGAAGCTCGGGCCGAACACCCAATAGAACAGGCCGTCGAAGGCCGGCTCGGGAAGTTGCTCCTGGAACGCCAGGCCGAGCGCGAACACATTGTCGGTCTCGGTGCCGCGTGCGGGGCCCGGATTGATGACCTGCCCGTTCACCGGGTCGATCGCGCCGCCGTAGTATTTCTGCATGGTCGTGACCTGGTCGGGCGTCAGGCACGCGGGAGGCACCTGACCGCCGGTGCACTGCAGCACCTTGGGATCGAAATGACAGTCGCGCGGATCGGTCAGGAACTGGTCGGTGCTGGCGCCGCCGTCGCGGCCGACGCACTGCTTGAGCACGGCCTGGTTGATCAGCGTCATCTGGCCGCGCTGGATCAGCCGGCCCGGGCTCGCGTGGGCGTCCTGCCACCCGAAAAGCCCTGCCATGTGCAGGTGCGTGCGGTTGAACGCCGGCGCCCCCGCCAGGATGCCGTCATAATCGTTCGGGAAGCGCTGCGCTTCCATCAGCGCGTTCTGGCCACCGGTGGAGCATCCGGCGAAATAGGCCTTTTGCGCCTTTTGCCCGTAGAACGCGTTGGCGATCTCCTTGCCCCGCACGGTCATCCCGTGGATCGCGCGGTAGCCGAAATCCTTGATCCGCTCGGGATGTCCGAACAACCCCGTCGACGGCGCCGCCGGATCGCCGAACGCAGTCGCCAGCGGATTTCCCATGTTGCCGTCTGAACCGCAGAACAGCGGGCTGCATCCCGAAGTCCCGGTGCCGAGATCGCTGTTGGTCGAAGCAAAGCCGGCCTGGATGCCACTGGCGAGCTCGTTGTAGGTGATCACGCCCTGGAATCCGCCGCCACCGGTGCCGAGGAATCTGCCGTTCCACCCGCTTTCGGGCAGCCAGACCTCGATCTTGATGGCGGAATCCGAACTGGGAGTAAGGGTCGCAGTGACCCGGCAGAAGGGCGGAAGGCCGGTGATCGGCGCCGAGCCGGGGGGGACGAACACCCCGGTGGTGTTGTCGGCTGCCGAATTGATCGTGGTGTGCTGCAGTTGCAAGGATTGGAGATTGGTGCACGGCGACGCCATCGCTGGCGAGCTGGCAATCGCTACACCGGCAAACACGGCCATAGCCGCGCCGATGAGAAAGGGTCGATGAAGCATTATTCTGTCCTCCCCGATTGTTGTCGTTTTGTGGGACCGGCAGGATACCGGATCGACGTCGCAACTCAAGGATGAACTCGCGCAAGCGTGTCGATCCTTGCCCTGCGGATCATCCGATAGGTCGAATTTGCTTCTTGATAGCCGTCACGGCTGAGCACTGCGATCGCCGGTCGTCTCTGTCCGGGTCAGCTTCGCACTGCAAAGCGGACATCCTCACGGCCCGTCGGCCTGTCTCGAAACCCGCCGGCGACGGAGTGAGACGCGGAGGGCGGAGTAAACCCCGATCCGGCGTCGAGGTTCCAACGCCGTGAAAATAACCTCTGGTTGAAACACTATCCAAAACGGACAATGATATTCGCGAGCCGAAAGCACCGGCTCGCCAAAAAAAACAAGGGAGCGACGCAATGCTTAAAACTCGAACATTATTGTGCACCGCCGTCGGCATGCTGGCCGCAGCGACGCTTGCAACCAACGCATTCTCGATGGAGCGCGAGGGAGGGGCCGTCCGCTTGCTGACGACCGTTCCCATCCCCGGAACGGGCGCGAACACAACTGGCGGCAACATGTACGTGTTCGACATCAGCTTCGTCGATCAGGCGACGCAGACATATTATCTTGCCGATCGCTCCAACGCGGTCGTCGATGTCGTCGATGCAAGAAGCAACAAGCTGATTTCCCAGATCAACGCCAAGCCTGCGTTCAAGGGCTTTACCGGCAACAACGGCACTTCCGGGCCCAACGGAGTCGTTGCGGCGTTTCCGTGGCTCTTTGTGACCGACGCCAACAGCCGCGTGGTCACGATCAATCTGCGCACCGGCAATACGGTGAGCGACGTCTCCACCGGCGGCGCGCCGGGCCTTCGCGCGGACGAACTGGCATATGATCCCAACGACGGACTTCTGCTTGTCGTCAACAACGCCGACACGCCACCCTTTGCGACGCTGATCAACGTCAACCAGGTGAGCGGTGCCCTCACCGTCGCAAAGCGAATAACATTTGATACGATGCATACCGGGGTCAACGCGACCAATGGCGCCGAACAGCCGGTGTGGGAGCCGGTGACGGGCAAGTTCTATCTGTCGATCCCGCAGGTCGGCCCGAATTTGAAGGATGGGGCCGTCGTCCGGATATCAACTGCCGGCACGGTGGAAGTGCAATATCCGATCCAGTTCTGCCAGCCGGCAGGGCTGACCGTGGGTCCCAACGTCGATCTGCTCGCCGGCTGCAACACGGTTTTTGACACCGCGGGCAATGCCTGGGATCCGACGAAGAATGTGACCGCGGCGCCGATTCAGGTCATTCTCGACGCCAGGACGGGTGCAATCGACAAGATGGTGCCCGGCGTCGGTGTTGGCGACGAGGTATGGTTCAACAAGGGTGACGGAAACTACTACACGGCGTCCTCGACCAGCCCGTTGCGTCCGACCGAGGTCATCGCCGCAACACCCCTGACCGCTCAGGGAGCCGCGATCCTCGGCGTCATCGATGCGCGCGATAAGACCGTCAAGCAACTGGTGCCCACCTTCAACGTGCCTGCGGTAACCACAGGTCCGCTGCTTCATGCGGCGAGCACGGCCCATTCGGTTGCCGCCAATGCCGAAAACAACCATGTGTTCGTTCCGGTTGGTGCAAATAATGCGTTTCCCAACTGCCTGACCGGATGCATCGCAGTCTACGGGACAGGGGCGCGCATGGACGAAAGAGCCGAAAGATAGGCTGAGCCGGTGAAGAGGTCGCGGCTCAAGAGCCGCGACCTGTTGCCGGGCTAACGCGCGCTGCGCGCCAAGGCGATGCCGAATGCCGGTTTGGGGTAAAGCTGACGGTTATTACGCCAGACGGTCGCACCCGCTTCACCGCCCGGCATAAGCTCTTGCGTGTGCCAGTTCTGGACGCTCGGTATCGGCGTTTGTTGCGAGCGTGAGCAGCTTGCCGTAATACGTGGCGGCCTTATCACGATCGCCCGCGGCCTCTGCGGCGCGCGCGGCCCCATAGTATCCGCGGAAGCGGTTCGGCTCGCGCTGCTGCGATGCTTCATACTCTCTGAGCGCGAGAACCGGCTGGCCGGTCTCGTACAGCAAATCACCGAGCAATTCGCGGGCAGGCAGGATACGGCCGGGCGTGACGATGTGTTTTTCGTTCCTGTCTTCGAGATCGGCGGCTTCGCGCATCAGTTTCAGGGCGTCGTCAACATTCTTGTGGGCGAACGCGATCCAGCCCGCAACCGCGCGCTGCTGAATTTCCACTTCCGTTGCCCAGTAAATATTCCCGGCATCGGCGAGTTTCTGATGCCGGACGCCAAGATCGGAAGCCGCTTGTTCGGCAGCGGCCGCATCGCCGGAGCGAGCGGCGCCGATCGCGCGGGCAAACAGCGTGATCGCTTCCGTGTAGGCAAGACCGCTCGCCACGGGTGAGAGTTGCTTCGCCGCGAGCCAGTCACCGCGCTCCAGCGCATAGCGGGCCGGCATCGCGGCCGAGGCGTAGGCCACGGCGCCCTGTGACGGAGACGCCTTCACCTTGAATGCGTCCGCCATCACACCGAGTGCAGCCGCATCGCGTGCCAGTTGCAGGTCCGCATAAACCGCGTAATCGCTGGCGTGATAGGCTTCGGGCAACTCGCCGCCCCTGACCGCCACCTCAAAGGAGCGCCGGTTGGTCGATGCCGAGTCTTCCCAGGCGCCCACCCGCGTGAAGATATGCGACGGCATGTGCAACGCATGCGGCGCGTCAGGCGCGATGCCGGCGTAGAGGCGCGCTGCGGTGAGGCCCCGGGCGGCGAGCGGGGGCGCGTCGTATGAATGGATGAGATAGTGCGCGACCCCGGGGTGATCGGGATGTTTGGCAAATTGTTGCTCCAGGATTGCCGCGGCCCGGGCGTAAGCCGCGTAGGTCTGGTCGGCTTGCGATTGTGTGCCCGCAATATACAGCGCGCTGAATATCTGGGCTTCGTCATCATCCGGGTAGCGGGCCGCGAGCGCTTCGTAAGCCCTTGAGCGGGTTTCCTGGCGGGCGCGCTCGGGGCGGTTGGCCCAATCCTGATAGTAGGCGCCAACGGCTTCGATGTAATCACGCTCGCGCGCCGTGGTCGGTATCTGGCGCGCGAGATCGATCAGCGCCTGTGCCTTTTCGGCATCCTTTGGCAGCGGACCGGCTCCGCCCAGCGGATTCGTCATCAGCAGAGAAGCGATGCCCCAATACGCGATGGCGCAGCTGGGATCCCTGGCCAGCACATCGCGGAAAACCTGCTCGCCCGCGCTGAACCAGAACGAGTGCAGCATGGCGACGCCGCGCGCCATGTCCGCCTGTACGGCGGCGGCGCACGAGTTCGAAAAATTGACGTTGCCGACCTGGCCATGCGCGCCGTGGCCCTCGTGTTCATCATGGCAAAGTGCGGCGGCAGTCGTGAACAGAAGCGCGGCGACGCTGGCGATGACCGTGCGCTGTTTCATGATGAGCTCTCCACCTGAACCAAATTCACGCTGAAGAATAATATCTGTTACCGGGGCGGGTGTCGAAGGGCGGGAAGGTTTTTTTCGGCCGACCGGCCGATCCATGGCCGATGTCCCGTTTGGGTCAAAAGCGCCGTTTTGGCAGTCGGCCGGCCACTTGCGGTCTACCCCGATCAACGGACACCTTCAGGGTCCGTCGGCATGTCTCAAAAGTGCCAAGAGCCGACACTACTTGCTGCGCGGCTCAGCAGCCAAAAGAGCACGACCGAGAAGGAATGACAGAATGGCGTGAACTACGGCCGCGGGCCACAGAAGCACCCCCGAAAACTCCCCCACGAAACCAACATAAGCAAAATACAGCGTTACGACCGAGCTATAGGCGAACATCCCAATGAGCGGTGTGGCTGGCCAGCAGGATATTCCCAAGGCGATCAGTGCGATCCCAGTCACACGCGCGACTGGGATTGCGACTCCGACAAGCTGTTGACCGAACAACAGTTGACCAACCAGCGATGGAATAACCAGCAACGCCAGTCCTGTGACAGCCTCGGCAATAGCAGCGAAGACCAGCACTTTTTTCATCGCGCCAACTGCATAATTCGCGCTTACGACCAGCCGTTAATTTTTGCCCTGCGTTTGTGGCTCCGGTTCGAGTTTAAAGGTCAGCTTGTTGATCTTGCCGGTGAACTTGAACGGAACCTCGTAGCGATATTCCAGCAGTGCTACCCCGGTGCGTGTGTCCTGGCCGACGTCGAAGGTTTCGTCCTCCGGGAACGTGATCGGGGTGGTGTGCTCAAGCGTATTCCTCGCCACGTCCTTCCCGTCGACGGACAGCACGCCGGTACCGCCCTTGCCCAAACCCGGCTCGGCGGATTTGAAATCGAACACGATGGTGTGCTTGCCAGCTTCCAGCTCAGGTCCCTCCCATATGGTGCGCTTGAGGTCGAGCAGGTTATAGAGGAACACCGCCTTGCCTCGGCCGACTCCAAACTCGCCCTTGCTCAGGAAAAGGCCGTAGCCGCCGAAGCGTCCGCCCTCGGTGACGATCATCCCCTCCGCGCCGCCATCGGGGATCTCGACCTCGGCAGTGATCGTGTAGGACTTATTCTTGATGTCCGGCGCCGCGCTCGCCGGCGTGCCAGTCAGTTCACCCGAATAGGTGAACACCGTTCGCCCCGCCGTAAGACTCGGACGCGGCGTGTTCCAGCGTGCGAGCGTCGTATTGTCGAGCGGCAACACATTGTACTTCTTTGCCTCGGCGTAGAAGAGATCCTGCATCTGCTTGAGCTTGTCGGGCATTTTTGCAGCGAGGTCATCAGACTGCGTAGGATCTTCTTTGACGTTGTAGAGCTCCCAATTGTACCCGGTGATCACGTCCGGCGGCGTCTTGGTGCTCAGCTCCCACGGCAGCGTTACCGGGGTCGTGGCTGCCACCCACCCGTCATCATAGATAGCACGATTGCCGAGCATCTTGAAATATTGGGTGGTGTGTTGCGAGGGCGCGTTGGCGTTCGCTTTGGCCCACGTGTACGCCATGCTAACACCCTCGATGGGAATCTGCTTGATCCCGTTGATCGTGTCGGGTTGGGAAACGCTGGCCGCTTCGAGAATGGTCGGCACGATGTCGATGACGTGATGGAACTGACGGCGGATGCCGCCGGCCTCCGTGATGTGGCCGGGCCATGACATGACCACGCCCTGGGCCGTGCCACCGAAGTGTGACGGCACCTGCTTCACCCACTTGAAGGGCGTATCCATCGTCCACGCCCAGCCCGCCGCGAAATGCGGGAACGTCCGCTCCGATCCCCAGAACGGATACCAGAGAAACTGGTCCTTCACCGGCACGGGAACGCCGTTGAACGTGGTGAACTCGTTCGGCGTGCCGTTGAGCATGCCTTCGGCGCTCGCGCCGTTGTCGCCACCGATGTAGATGATCAAGGTGTTATCCAGTTCGTCGAGGTCTTCGACGGCCTGGATGACCCGCCCGATCTCGTGGTCGGCGTAGGCGAGATAGGCCCCATAGATGTCCGCTTGCTTGATGAAGAGCCTCTTCTCGTCCCAGCTCAGAGAGTCCCATTCCGGCAAATCTTTCGGCCAAGGGGTCAGCTTGGCATTCTCGGGCATGATGCCCAGCCGCTTCTGATTGGCGAAGATTTTCTCGCGCACCTTGTTCCAGCCCTCGTCGAAGAGGTGCATGTCGCTGATCTTCTTAACCCACTCGGGTGTGGGATGATGTGGCGCATGCGTTGCACCCGGCACGTAATAGACCAACCACGGCTTGCCGGGCGCGATCTCCTTCAGTTGCTTCATGTACTGGATGGCCTCGTCAGCCATCGCCGTCTCCAGATTCCAGCCGGGATTGCCCTGGAAGGGATAGATGGCCGTCGTGTTGCGGAACAGGTTCGGTTGCCACTGGCTCGCGTCGCCACCGACGAAGCCGTAGAAATAATCGAAACCCATTCCATTCGGCCATTGATCGAAGGGCCCGGCTTGGCTCGCCTGGTAAAAGGGCGTGTTGTGGTCCTTGCCGAACCAAGAGGTCGCATAGCCGTTCGCCTTCAAAATCGTGCCGATCGTGCCTTTCTCGATCGGAATGATAGAGTCGTAACCCGGGAAACCTGTTGCGATTTCGCCAACCACCCCGAAGCCTACCGAGTGATGGTTGCGTCCCGTGATGATCGCCGCCCGTGTCGGTGAGCATAGCGACGTCGAATGGAAGTTCGTGTAGCGTAGTCCGGCCTGCGCAATGCGATCCATAGTTGGAGTGGGCACAACGCCGCCGAAGGTGCCCGGTGCCCCAAAACCTTGATCATCCGTCATGATCAGCAGGACATTTGGCGCGCCTTTCGGCGGCACCACGCGCGGCGCCCACCAAGGCGTCGACTCGGAAGCCTTTTCCTTGATCACTCCGCTGAATTTCGGGTCGGGCGGCGGAAGTTGTTTGCCGTCTATGGTGGTTGTGGCTCCGGGTGAGCCAGGAGCACCTGTGACCTGCTGCGCGGATGCTGACAAACAACCGAGAGCGAGAACACTGGCGGCAGCGAGCATGCTACGAAGGATTTTCATCGCTCAATCCTCCATTCATCGCAAACTTAGGTAATGTCAGCCCGGAGCCAGCTCGCTTTGATTTAAGTCAAAGGTACCGGTTGGGCCGAGGTCGAACCTCCGCCACCGGGATAACCGTTATGGGTCAAAAGCGCCGTTTTGGCAGTCCGCCGGCCGCTTCCGGTCTACCCCGATCAACGGACATCTTCAGGGTCCGTCGGCACGTCTCAAAAGTGCCAGTTCCGGACTCATGCACCGCAACACATGTCCCATCATTCGACCACCTTGTCGGCGTGAACGATGAGTATTCACGGCATATCGAGGCCGAGCGCTCTGGCCGTCTTGAAATTGCGCACTCGCTGCGTCCGCGTGCGTATCGGTTTTGTATGCCTACACGCACGCGAGGACGAGGGCGAAGCGCGCCTCACGCGATGGAGCCAATCAGCATACAGAAGAAGATGCGCATGCTGCAGTAATCGGATCATGACGCGTGAGTTACTGCTCAATCTAGCGGCAAAATGAGACCTTGACTTCATACTCCTCAAGATTAACGTTCACGAAATGTCCTGCGGGTGGGAGGCGGAAATCCATTCTCGCGGAGGTCCATCATGAGAGGCAATGAATGTCCCGTCCACGTAGCTGATGGCGTGCTTGGCACACAGTGTCACATTTGCGCTTTTTTCAATGGCTTCGACGAGCAGCACAGGGTGCTTCGCTCGTTCATCAAAGAGGGGTTCGAGCGGGGCGACAAGGCTTTTCATATCGTGGATCCCGAGCTGCGGGACGATCATCTGAAGCGACTCGCCGAAGCTGGCATAGACGTGGAGCAGGCGATAGCAACCGGACAGCTGGAGCTGCGGCGCTGGCAGGACGCTTACCTGCGCGACGATCGCTTCGATCAAGATGGGATGCTCGCCTTGCTCGAAGAGGTGCTCGGATCAGGGGCGGCGGCCGGTAATGCCCTCGTCAGATTTGTGTCGCGCGTGGAACCGTCCCTGGTGGACAAGGCAGGCGAAGATAACTGGTTGGAATACGAGACGCGCGTCAACTACGCGGTCTCCAAATACAACGATCCGGTAATCTGCACCTACGATCTGACGAACTTCAGTGCCAGCTTGGTGATGGACATGTTGCGGGTTCACCCCGTCGTGATTGTCGGAGGGGTGCTCCAGGAGAACCCGTTCTTTGTTCCTCCAGACCAGTTCCTCCTTGAACTCCGAGAGAGAAAATCGGCTCGGCGCAGCGCGATCCAAGCACATTGATAGTGATGGCTGACGAGAATCTCCGGCTGCGAGCAGCGCTTCGGGATTTAGTTGCACTTTCGACCATCCCGGCGGGGTGGATCGGGATCGCACCGCGCACGATCGCCGCCGGACTAGCTGACATACTGGTGGGGTCGTTGGGTTTTGATTTTGCGTTCGTACGCTTGCTCGATCCCACCGGAGGGGTGACGATCGACGTCACGAGTGGATGCGCCACCAGGGAATTTTTAGACTGGCTGCAGGCCCAATTTTCTACTTTCGATGGGTCTTTGCGTCGGCAGATCATTCCAAATGTTATTAGCTTTGACGACAGATTGAAATCGCTCCGCGGTATCATTATTCCTCTTGGGTTCAACGCTGACGCTGGTCTTGTAGCCATCGGCTGTGAGCGTAGCAACTTCCCAACCGAAAATGACAGGATGCTGCTCACAGTGGCTGCTAATCATGCGGCGACAGCCTTCCGCAGCGCGAACTTGATTGATGAACGGCGCCGGGCTGAGGAGGAAGTTCGCAAAGCCCGCGACGAACTTGAGATGACGGTGATGGAAAGGACGGCTGAATTGCAGCGGACAATGGCTGAGCTGGTCCACATGAATCGCCTAGCGACAGCGGGCGTCCTTCTAGCGTCCATTGCTCATGAGATCAATCAGCCACTAACCGGGATTGTAATGCAAGCCAGTGCCGCCCGACAATGGCTTGCATTGAGAGAGCCGAGCATAGAAAAGGCGCGAGACGCGCTGGATCAAATCGAAAGGGACGGTCTCCGTACAGGTGAAATCATCGCAAGCCTTCGCGGAATGTTCAAAAAGGAAACGCAGGCGAGAAACCCAATCGACATTAACGAGCTGATCTTCACGGTTCTTGCTATTGTGCGCCACGAGTTGCAGAGGCATGGAGTAGAGCTGCGCACAGAACTCGATGAATCACTCCCGGCCTTGGAAGGCGACAGAGTTCAATTGCAGCAAGTCGTATTAAACTTGGTCATGAACGCCATTGAGGCGATGCAGACGGGAGCGCTGCGAATATTGAGCATACGATCCTGCGTTAGCAAACCAAATTTTGTTCACGTGGCCGTCGAGGATACCGGCACGGGTATCGCCCCATCCAACCTCGATCGTATTTTCGACCCGATGTTCACGACCAAAGAGCGTGGTATGGGAATTGGCCTTTCCATCTGCCATTCTATTATCGAAAGCCATAACGGCCGTATTTGGGTGACGCGGGGAATCGCCAAAGGCTCGGTTTTCCAATTTGAGTTGCCGACGAGCGTCGGCCAAGGTGATCAAATTCGCTAACGTCATTCCTGAATAGCGACGCGCGTTGCATAACGTGCCGACAGGCGAAATCTAGCCATGTCGCATATGGGTCAAGAGCGCCGTTGCGACCCTCTGCCAGCCGCTTCCGGTCTACCCCGATCAACGGACATCGTCAGCACCGGTCGGCATGTCTCAAAGGTGCTACATTGCGGAACTTAAGGCGGACATCGCGCCAAGTCCGAGAAGTGCCCATCTTCATGCCGCGTGCGGGTTGACGACCGCATAGCCTCGCAGCGAACGCGCGTGAATTCGCGTTGCGTGCCCGCCTGAGTTGGCGTCATATGCCATCCACATATCGCGCCCAAGGTGTTGTTCCAGGACAAAGACGTGCCCACGTCGCGCTGCAACCATTCCAGGTGCTGGCGATGCACGCGGAAAGCGCAGCCAATTAGCCGCGAGGTTTAATTCCGGCACAATACGTCCAAACACGCGCATTGCCGCGCCGCAACCGCAGAAAGACCGAGGGCAACCGGCCGGGCGACCACCGACATCCTGACCAAGGGGGATGTTTGCCTCGGCTACGGCGGCATGATCGTATCGTGTGTACTGCGAAACCTTCGCGCCGCGCGCTTGCGAAAACGAAAAGTCGCAGGGCATGGTCACATTGCATTCTGGTAGGGGCGGACATCTCCGCGGACGGACCAGGAGTCCCCGTGGCCGCAGCGGTTTTGGATACCTCGGGCCCCTCACTATCTTCGAGAACGCACCGAGAGTTTGGCGTGCGACTATTTCAAAAGTCGCAAAAGAGCTTGCCCGGCTTTTGAGTTCAATTCCTTGGCGTCCAACGTCCCATCGTGATCTGGATCTGCGGCACCGAAACGCTGCTCGACTACCGCGAGATACTCGTCCTTCGTGAGCGTTCCATCGTGGTCCGGATCGGCAGCGGCCAACTCCTTCTGCGTCAATCTGCCAGCCAATTCACGTTTGTCGAGAGTGCCATCATGGTCCCGATCTAACTTGTCGAACAACGCTGATGCAGCCTTTTTCGCTTCCGCGAGGTCGACCGTGCCGTCGTTATCCGTGTCAAGCATTCGAATCCAGTTGGACTGGCGGGACTTCGCCAGGACCGGCGACCCGCCGACCAGCGAAGCACCGGCGATAAGAGCGAGAACCAAGGTGCGGCGCGATATCATGGGGTGACCTTTCCCGGTTCTGATTTGTACTGGGCAACTCCGTCGGCGAACGCGAGTTCCCTGCCGGGATGCGCGCGAGACGTCCTACCTGATCTGGCGTTGCGGGCGCTGGGCGTGTCTTCCTTGATCCAGACGTCCGCCAAAACCCACCGCAGTCATGGCTCCCGATGATGTCCCGGGAAATGCCGGCGATGCGAGCCCGCTCTCGTCCAGCAAGCGTCGAGCACACCTGGGGAACGGCCCATGTAACCCCACGTCGGAAGGGTAAATCGGCGTTGCCTATAGTTTGTCGGCTATCGTAAAGACGACACCTGGAAATTCTCACACCGCGATACCGCACAATGGTGCAGGGGGCGACGACGTGGGAGCCAAAAATGGACCAACCGACCCAATCGTACCGAAACAGGTTGCTGCAACTGCTGCCGCGTTCGGATTTTGATGCGCTGCGTCCGCATCTAAAGGCGGTTACCCTGGAGTATCGGCAGCCGCTCTTTGAAGCCAACCAACCTCTGCGCAGTGTCTATTTCCCGGTGACCGGGGTGGCATCCCTTGTGAACACGATGGCGGACGGATCGGCCTCCGAGGTCGGCACCATCGGCAATGAAGGCATCGTGGGATTACCGATCCTTTTGGGCGATGAACTAACACCCATGTCTGCCTATGTGCAGGTCCCGGGTGCCGGGCTGCATTTGCGAGCGGAGATCCTGCGATCGGCGCTTCAACACAGCGCGGGCATGCGCACCGTGATGCTGCATTACGCGCACGCCTTCTTCGATCAGGTGGCGCAGTCGGCGGCCTGCAACCACTTCCATCCCATCGAACAGCGGTGCTGCCGCTGGCTGCTAATGACGCATGACCGGGTACAGTCCGATCAATTCCTGCTGACGCAGGAATTCCTCGGGATGATGCTCGGCGTGCAGCGCACCGGTGTGACCCTCGCGGCCCGCAAGTTGAAGGGTGATGGCTTGATCGATTATCATCGCGGACAGGTGTCGATCCTCGATCGCAAAAAGCTCGAAGGTCGTGCGTGCGAATGCTATGCCGTCAGCAAGCGGGAATTCGACCGACTACTCGGCCCTCCCACCGGCTCACATGCCTGAATGCTCGAAGGACTGTCTCAGAGTCTCAAGGTGAGTTCAGCTTTGGCCCGAACAGCCCACAACCATTGCGCAGGGAATGCCGGGTGTTCCGGGGTACCTGTGATGACTACCCTGTGCTTACTACCAATGCACAGGGGCTGCGGGTGCAGCGGGCATCCGGCATTTCCCTGCGCCCTCTCTTCTCGAGGGTGGTTCGTACAAACACTCGGGCGTATCGCGCCGCGGGATCGCGAAGTCATATCCCGAAATTATATCCCCCGGCTCTTTGAAATTTGAATCGGGAAGTCGCTGCGGGCGTCGTAGAGTGGCGATGCGCAAGCGGGCAGACAAGCCCGCGATTTTGAATGCAGTCGGAGGAGGTGTACGCCGCGATCCGTCAGGGCAAGGCAAAGACCGGCATGGCCGAGGAATTGACGCGCCGGATCAAGGAAGGCGCCATTCCGATCATCAGCGACGTCGAAGGCTTCATGGCCTATTATGTGGTCTACGCCCCCGACGACACCGTGACCGCGATCAGCCTCTTCAACAATCACGCCGGCGCCGAGGAAGCCAACCGGCGCGTGCTCGCCTGGATCGAGCAGGACCTTGCGCCGCTCCTCGTCGGCCCCGCCACGGCGTTCGCCGGTCCGGTGATCGTGCATACGCTGGCGTGAGGCCCTACGACGTCATTGCGAGGAGCGTAAGCGACGAAGCAATCCACTCTTTCTTCGCGCGGCGAGATGGATTGCTTCGCTAGCGCTCGCAATGACGGCCTCAACGCTGGATTCAGCTTGTCGCCCTCACAACTCCCGCGCATTGGAGAATGCAAACGACGACACCCGCCGCGTGTTCTCGTCAAGGATCAAGGTTCGTGTGATCGGCGGCTCGGCGCGCTGGCTGCAATTTTCGCGTTCGCACAGCCGGCAATTGACGCCGATCGGGGTGCCCTCGGTCTTTTCCAGATCCATGCCGGTGGCATAGATCAAGCGCGACGCGTGGCGGATTTCGCAGCCGAGGCCGATCGCAAAGCGCGGCTGCGGCTGCGGATGCGGCGCCACCGGCCGGCGCACCATTTGCGCGATCGAGAAATAGCGCGTGCCGTCGGGCAGCTCGATTACTTGCTTGAGCAGGCGGTCCGGGGTGTCGAAGGTCGAGTGCACGTTCCATAAGGGGCAGGTGCCGCCGAATTTCGAGAACGGAAAGGTGCCGGAGGAAAATCGCTTGGAGACGTTGCCGGCATTGTCGACGCGCAGCATGAAGAAGGGCACGCCGCGCGCATTCGGCCGCTGCAGCGTGGTGAGCCGATGACAGATCTGCTCGAATCCGGAATTGAAACGCTGCGCCAGCACGTTGACGTCGTAACTCAGCGTTTCCGCTGCGCTATGGAAGGCCTGATACGGCATCATGGCGGCGGCGGCGAAGTAATTCGCCAGCGTAATCCGGTACAGCCGCCGCGGCGTGTCGTCGAGCGGGCCGGCGCGATTGACAATGGTCTCGAAACTCGTGCTGCATTCGGCAAGCCCGATCTGGAACGCGAGCTGGAACGCGCGGCCGGGGCCGTCGACTAGTTCGGAGATCAGCAACTGCCGGCGATGCCGGTCGAACCGCCGCAACGTCTCGCGCATCACGTCGACCGGCATGATGCGGGTGACGATCGAGTGCTTTTCGCGCAGCCGTGCCGCGAGCGCCGCAAACAATCCTTCGGCCGGCACGTTCAGTTCGTCGCGCAGATTTTCCGCCGCGGTTTCCAACTCCGGGAAATAATTGCGGTTGGCCTCGATCAGGTCGCGGACGCGCTCGATCGGGTTGGCTTCGAATCGCGTGCCCTCGTCGCGGTCGGCCATTTGCGCCGCGACCAGGGTCTCGCCGCGGCGGGCTTCGGTATAGGCGGCATACAGCCGTTGCAATGAATGGGTGACGCCTGGGCACAATTCGGCGAGATCGCGCAGTTCCTGTTTCGGCAGGTCGATCTGGCGAAACAAGGGATCGGAGAAGATCTCGTTCAGTTCGGCGAAGAAGCGGTCCTCGTCAGCGGTGGCGAGGTCGCGCAGATCGAGGTCATAGGTTTCCGCCAGCCGCAGCAGGATCTGCGCCGTCACCGGCCGCTGATTGCGCTCTATCAGGTTGATATAGCTCGGAGAAATGCCGAGCCCCTCGGCGATCTGGGTTTGCGACAGGCCGAGTTGCTGGCGGATCCGCCGGAATCTCGGGCCAACGAACAGCTTCTTTCCGGAATCGCCTGCCATGGCAGCCTCGCTGACCTAATTTTGTGACAATAATTACAAAATGACATCTATGACAAGTCCATATGTTACATGACATCACCATTCGAATACAAGCTGTCTATACGAAGTAAGGAATCTCACGTTTAGCTCCTGACACGCATTTCGCAATGCACTGTCACGAATGTCGATTAAAGGATCACGCATATGAACTATCAGCCACGAGGCATCAGCGACCGGCCTATCCAAGGACCGGCTTCCTATCTGAGCGAGGTTGGAGCTGCTGAAGCGCTCCTCAAGACCCAGCCGACCTGGAACGGCGTCGCTGCCGAAGCCGTGGCGCGCATGCGTCTGCAAAACCGCTTCAAGACCGGCCTGGACATTGCCCGGTACACCGCGGCGCTGATGCGCAGCGATATGGCTGCCTATGACGCCGATCCCACCAAGTACACCCAGTCGCTCGGTTGCTGGCATGGCTTCATCGCGCAGCAGAAGCTGATTTCGGTCAAGAAGCATTTCGGCACGACCGATCGCCGCTATCTGTATCTCTCCGGCTGGATGATCGCCGCGCTTCGCTCCGAGTTCGGACCGCTTCCCGATCAGTCGATGCACGAGAAGACCTCGGTGCCGGCGCTGATCGAAGAGCTCTACACCTTCCTCCGTCAGGCGGACTCCCGTGAGCTCAACGATACCTTCCGCGCCCTCGACGCCGCTCGCAAGGCAGGCGACCAGGCGAAGGAAAAGGCATTGATCGAAAAGATCGACAACTTCCAGACGCATGTCGTGCCCGTCATCGCCGACATCGACGCTGGTTTCGGCAATGCGGAGGCGACGTATCTGCTCGCAAAGAAGATGATTGAAGCAGGTGCGTGCGCTCTGCAGATCGAAAACCAGGTCTCCGACGAAAAGCAGTGCGGCCACCAGGACGGCAAGGTGACTGTGCCGCACGAGGTGTTCCTGGCGAAGATCCGGGCCTGCCGCCATGCCTTCCTCGAACTGGGAGTCGAAGACGGCATCATCGTGACCCGCACCGACTCGCTGGGTGCCGGTCTCACGCAGCAGATCGCCGTGAGCCACAAGCCCGGCGACATCGGCGATCAGTACAACAGCTTCCTGGATTGCGAGGAAGTGACGGCCGCCAACGCCAGGAATGGCGATGTCATCATCAACCGCAACGGCAAGATGATGCGTCCGAAGCGGCTTGCCAGCAACCTCTATCAGTTCCGTGCCGGCACCGGCGAAGATCGTTGCGTGCTCGACAGCATCACCTCGCTGCAGAACGGCGCCGACCTGTTGTGGATCGAGACCGAGAAGCCGCATATCGAGCAGATCGCCAAGATGGTTGACCGCATTCGCGAGGTGGTTCCGAACGCGAAGCTGGCCTACAACAACTCGCCATCGTTCAACTGGACGCTCCACTTCCGTTGGCAGGTGTACGACGCGATGAAGGAAGCCGGCAAGGATGTCAGCAAGTACAATCGGGCCGAACTCATGAAGCCGGAATACGACGATACGCCGCTGGCCATTGAAGCCGACGAGCGCATCCGCACCTTCCAGGCCGATTCAGCAAAGCGTGCCGGCATCTTCCACCATCTGATCACGTTGCCGACCTATCACACGGCAGCTCTGTCGACTGATAATCTCGCGAAGGAGTATTTCGGCGATCAGGGCATGCTAGGCTATGTGAAGAATGTTCAGCGTCAGGAGATCCGTCAGGGCATCGCCTGTGCAAAGCATCAGAACATGGCTGGATCTGACATCGGCGACGATCACAAGGAATATTTCGCCGGCGAGGCCGCTCTGAAGGCGGGCGGCGTCCACAACACGATGAACCAGTTCGGCTAACGGTGCAATTGATCAGTCTGGGGTCTGGTCGGATTCCAGACTGAACACGCTACGCAACAGGAGACTATCATGACCACAGGCAGCAATTTCTGGGTGATTGGCGGCGAGTTCGGTTCGATGAACTTCCACAAGCTCGTGGAAGGCTCGGCTCAGGTGCAGGGTCCGTTCAAGACCCGCAAGGAAGCCGAGGACGCCTGGCGCGTCGTATCGGAAGAGAACCGTCACAAGGCCGGCGTGCGCTTTTCCATCGTCGAAGAACCCTCGCGGGTCTCGGCCTGACCGGCTGCTGTCTGATCAACGTCTCAAGAAACGTCCAAGGAAAGCCTAGCGACGGGCGGCCCCATCCGGATTTCCGGGTGGGGCCGTCTGGTTTTCCAACCGACCAAAGGCGTAAGTTATTGGAAACAAACGGCCTTTGCGGAAAATCTGGTTACTGATAGGTTAATGTGGACCGATCAGGACAAAGGCGCCCCAGGATGTCAGACGCGCAGAATACCGGCCACGCCGCCAGCGACCCGCGACCGACGCGGTTGCGCGATGCGCTCCGGCAGGCGCGGATTGAGGCTGCCGATCGCATCGGCGTCGTCGTCGAGTTGCGCGACGCGGAAGTCGCGCGCCTCGAAATCCTGAACGAGGCGCTCGATCCGCTGTTTGCGCAGGTCCCCGAGCAGGTCGATCTGTTCGATCGTGGCGTCAGCCAGGGCGAAACGCCGAGGCTGTGGATCGATGTGGTCGCGCATATCCTGATGGGACGCGACAAGCGCATCTACCGCTTCGTGCAGGACACCCGCTTCGGCCGCATCGTGCTGGCCGAATCGCACGATGTCCCCGTGATCGTCGATGCCGTCACCGACTATGTCGCGCGCCGCATGATCGAGCGCGAACACGCGATGGTCGCAACGCCGATCGTAGAACCGGTCGCGCCGGAAAAACCGCGGCGCGGCGGGTTCTGGACCTTCGTGCTCGGCTTCCTGCTGGGGGCCGCCGCGCTGTTCGCCCTGGCGCTGTTTGCGAGCCTGCGCAATTTCTAGAGCAGCCGCGTCTCGCTCAATTGCTGCACCCGCAAGCCCTCGCCCAGGCTTCGCACCGTCTGCTCGCAGCGCCAGGCGTCGCCGTTGCGCTCGATCGAAAACAGATTGTAGGCGGCGGACGGATAATGCCGGTGCGCCAGCGCCGACGCCGACGGCACGCCGATCGCCGGTATTTTGCCGTTCGGGCCGTCGAACCACATCGTCGAATGAATGTGGTCGTGGCCGTGCAGAACGAGGTCCACGCCGTGCCGCTGCAGCACCGCGCGCAACTGCCGCGAATCCGTCAGCTGCTTGATGCGGGAATCCGAGTGCAGGGGATGATGCACCAGCAGCACCCGAAACGCCTGTTCGGACGACAGCTGCGCCAGGATGCGATCGAGCGCATCGAGCTGCGCGCGGCCGAGCCGGCCGGTCGCCATCAGGGGCGGCGTCGGCACCGCCGACGAGACGCCGATCAGCGCCAGCGGACCGCGCCGGCGCACAAACGGATAGGACGTCACGCCAGCCTCGGTATCGCCGCGCAGGTAGTCGGCGAATGTCCCGGCAAAGCGGTGCTTGGTGGCGCGGACATAGGCGTCGTGATTGCCGGGAATGACCGTCACCTGCTGCGGTGCGCCGATGCTTTCCAGCCAGGCCGCCGCCGGCGTGAACTCCGCCTCCAGCGCGAGATTGACGAGATCGCCGGTGACCGCGATGTGGTCCGGCTGTTGCGCCTTGAGATCGGCGACCAGCGCGTCGAGCACGTCGCGGCGGTGATATTTGTGCCGGTTGCGGGTCCAGTTGAGATAGCCGAGCGCGCGTTTGCCCGCGAGATCGCGCAGCCGCGCCGGTGGCAGCGGCGGCAGATGCGGGTCGGACAGATGCGCCAGCGTGAACGCAGCCATCACTTTCGTCCTCCCGGATGGCCTGTGATATAGAGCCGGTGCACGATCATCTCTCGATATCCCAAGATCCCGCAAATGTATTGGCAAGCCGGCCGCGCCCGCGCAAGCATCAAACGTCCGGGGTCAAACGCAATGCCCGTCCATCCGAGGTCTCAGTGACGACCCTGCAGGATCTGCGAAAACGCTTCGAGCCGCAGTTGCGGCGGGTTCTTCATCTCTATTGGTGGCTGGCCCGCGGCATGACGCTCGGCGTCCGCGCCGTTGTCCTCGACGGCGACAACCGGGTGTTCCTGGTCAGGCACAGTTATGTCAGCGGTTGGTATCTGCCGGGCGGGGGTGTCGAGGTCGGCGAGACCTTTCTGGAGTCGTTGCGGCGTGAACTCATGGAGGAGGGGCGGATTGAGCTGACCGACGAGCCCGTGCTGCACGGCGTGTTCCTTAACAGCCATGTTTCGCACCGCGATCACGTCGCGGTCTATGTCGTCAGGCAGTTTCGGCAGGACCGCCTGCCGGAGCCCAATCGCGAGATTGTCGAATGCGGATTCTTCGATTTGGCAGCACTGCCCGATGACACAACCCCGGGGACCCGCCACCGCATCGCCGAAGTGCTCGGCGGCAAGGCGCCGATCGCGACCTGGCGTTGACGCCTCCGCGCGACCGGCTTGGTTGCGTCCCGCTATCGCAGCGCCTAGAAGCGGAGAAATCAGGGCATTGGCCGGTTCGACATGCGTAAGCTGAAATCCCTCAGGCTCCTTTGCGGCATTGGCCTTCTGCTGGTGCTGGCGAGCAACATCTGGACGATATCGCGCTGGAGCGAAAGCCGCGGAGTCTATGACGACGTCTGCTATCTCAGGCAGGCGCATCTGTTCCAGAAATTCGGAGCCGGCGGGCTCGATACCAACATCGCGCGCGACGAGGATCATTATCTCGTCGACCGACTGAAGGCGATCGGCTTCCCGGAATGGAATGATGTGAAGCGAATTCCCTGCCACACATGGATCGAGAAAGCCGACAAATACGTCATGCAATACCCGCCGGGGACCGGATTTGCGCTGGCGCTGTTTCCGGCGGACTTTCAGGTGATTCCGCTTTACGCATTGGCGAGCATCACCATCTTCGGTTTTGCGCTGCTTGGACTGTTCCGGGCGCGCGAACCGGCCTCGCTTGCGCTGGCCGCTTTGTTCGGCTTTGCCGCGCTCTATCTGATGATCAATCCGACCAAGGCGAGCTACTCGATGGCGCCGACCATGATGGTCTGCGCAGCGGCGGGTTATCTCACGCCAAGACTTTTTGATGGGGGAGGGCGGCAACGGCTTGTTCTGACCGCGCTGGTCGGCCTCTTGATCGGCCTTTCCGTCAATTTCCGCCTGCCGAACCTGTTCCTGTCGGCAGGCTATTTTCTGTTCCTCGCCGGTTCGTTCCTCAAGGCGCGAAACAAGGAAACGTTTCTGCAGGGTACCGCCTTTGGCGTTGCCTTCCTGATCGGGATCGTGCCGACGCTGATGGCCAATGCGATCAATGCCGGAAGTCCGTTTTCGACGACCTATGGCGGCGTCGACGTCGTGGCGCCTGAGCTGAACTCAGGCATCCTCTGGCGCTATTTCGTGGACGTGCAGTTCACCCTGCTGGCCATCGCCGCCGCCTGGACCGCCTGGCTATGGCGTTCCGATCACGGAAGCGCAAAACGGGTTGCGCTCGCGGTCGCCGGAAATCTCATTGTGAACCTGATCTTCTTCATGTCCCATCCGGTCTTCACGCCTTACTACATTATCCCCATCGATATGCTTTCGCTCTGGACCCTGCTGTTTGCGACGCTCGACCTGCGCGGCGAGCGTGCGACGGATAACCTGACCTTCCGGCAACCGGCAAAAGCCCGATTACGGTATAAACGAGCCATGAAAAGTGCTGATTCGGCGGGCGGGCGATGACGACACCGGCGTTGCGGGTTGCGGTCCTGGTGCCGTGCTTCAATGAGGAAGCCGCCGTCGCGACCGTGGTCGCCGATTTTAGCAAAGCGCTGCCGGCTGCCGAAATCTTCGTTTACGACAATAACTCGACGGATCGCACGATCGAGGTCGCTCGCGCCGCCGGCGCCGACGTACGCAGCGAACGCCGCCAGGGCAAGGGCCATGTGGTGCGGCGGATGTTCGCCGATATCGACGCCGACATCTATGTGCTGGTCGATGGCGACGCGACCTATGACGCCCCAAGCGCCCCGCGCATGATCGATACGCTGGTCGGCGACCATCTCGACATGGTGGTGGGCTTTCGCGTCGATCAGTCGGTCGCCGCCTACCGGCCCGGCCACCGCACCGGCAACTGGATGCTCACCAGCTTTCTGTCCGCGGTGTTCGGCCAGGCCTTCAAGGACATCCTTTCCGGCTATCGGGTATTCTCGCGCCGCTTCGTCAAATCCTTTCCGGTGCTGTCGGACGGCTTCGAGATCGAAACCGAACTCAGCGTGCATGCGCTCGAACTGGCGCTGCCGGTGAGCGAGATCGAGACGCCGTATTATGCCCGGCCGGAGGGATCGGTCAGCAAGCTCAATACCTGGCGCGACGGTTTCCGCATTCTCGGCACCATCCTGAAATTGTACCGGTCGGAAAGGCCGCTGCGGTTCTTCACGGCCATCGGCATCATTCTCGCGCTGCTTTCGATCGGCCTCGCGATCCCCGTCATTATCACCTATCTCGAGGTAGGCCTCGTTCCGCGGCTGCCGACCGCGGTTTTGTCGATGGGCCTGATGATCGTGGCGATCCTGTCGATATCTTCCGGCCTGGTGCTCGACACCGTGACGCGCGGCCGCCGCGAGATGAAGCTGCTGGCCTATTTGTCCCAGCCGGCCATTGACAGGAATTGAAACTGCTCGAATTTAGGCAAGGCAGGGCGATAGACCGCGCCTCCGTCAGATGCTATCCCGCGTTAGAGCTTTGGTTCTGATTTGATCAGAACCAAAGCTCTAACCTATTTTCTGACGCGTTTTCTTAACGCGAACCGGTGCCCACTTCGCTTGAAAACGCTATTGAGATCATGAGCGACCTCTCCCTGACAATATTGGCCGAAACCCCGAATGACGCGCACGCGATCGAGCGCCTGCACGAACGAACCTTCGGGCCCGGCCGCTTCGTGCTGAGCGCCTATCGCCTGCGCGAACATGTCGATCATCTGCTCGATCTGTCGTTTACGGCATGGATCGGCACCCTGCTGGTCGGCTCGGTGCGCCAATTGCCGATCTGCATCGGCGACACGCCGGCATTGATGCTCGGGCCGCTGACCGTCGAGCCGCCGTTCCGCGGCCGCGGCGTCGGCCGCGCGCTGCTCGATCGCTCGCTGAACGACGCGAAAGCCAGGGGACATCGCCTCGTCATCCTGGTCGGCGATGAGCCCTATTACAGCCGCGTCGGTTTCAAGGCCGTGCCGAAGGGGCGGGCGATCATGCCGGGACCGGTCGACTACAGCCGCCTGCTGGTGGCTGAATTGGTCGAAGGCGCGTTCACCGATGTCTCCGGAGATATCCGGCCGGACTGGAGCAAGGCGCGGTAGAGCGTGCGGGGTGGGCAACGGCGCACGCCGTACCACCATCACTTGCGTTCGACCTCGAAACCCTTGCAGCGCAAGTCAAGCAGACATTGGAACTCGTTTGGCGTCGCATGGTCGGATGGGTCGATGAGAAACTTGCAAGCTGGATTTTCCACTATCGCCGTTCGCTGGGAAGCGAAGTCGTCAAATTGTGCGTTGAGATCAAGGCGGCCTCGCGCCTGCTATCGTATATCTCCAACACCCATTTGACTGACATGACCGCCTCCCTGCGAAGCAAGTTTCACAGCTTCTGCGAAATGCCGACAAAGAAACCACGGCGCGGTCCGAACTGCGGCGCAAACACACCGATGCCCGAGCCGTCCCTGATCTCGTAGATCTTGTCGAACAGGTTCACGACGTCGAACCTCACCGTCGTCGGCTTGTTCGGAGCGACAATGTTGAAATCGTGCGACAGTCCGACATTGACCTGGGTGTATGACGGCAAATGATCGGTGTTCGCAAAGCCGGAGCGAAGCCCGCTGCCGTAGATCATCGACGCGCTGAGCCGCGTGCCGTTCCACAGATAGGAGGCGCCGGCGGACGCGGTCAGGACCTGGGCATGGTCCGTGTAGATATAGTGGCTGGCGATAAAGTCTATTTCGTCCTGACCGAACAGAAACTGGTTTGACACGATGGTGGTGGCGATCTGTTTGGCCCAGGCGACGTTTCCATAGGCGCGGAAATTGCCGTTGGTGTAGTTCGCTTTGAGTTCGACGCCGACATTCTGCCCCCGGTCGTAGTTGAAGCCGTTCAGCACATAGGCCGCGCCGAACTGGCCGTCGTCGAGCAGGTCGCGGGCGATCTTGTAGTAGCCGTCGATACCGACTTCGAGGCCCGGTATCGGATAGATCTTCTGAACGACGCCGACGTCGAACACGTGCGACCGCTCCGGCAGTACCGGACTGTTGAGCGCCACCTCGGGAGTTTGCGTGTTGGCGGGGGCGGTGGGGGGCGTCACAAGTGCGAGATTGGTCGGGGCGGCGATAACCTGCTGTGGCGGCGTGAAGTTTCGCGCATAGCCGGCGTGGAACGTCGTTCCATCGTACGGCTTCCAGGTCAGGCTGACGCGCGGGCTGAGCTGATTGGCATCGACATATTGATACATCTGGTCGAACCGCAATCCGGCGTTCAGGGTCAACTGGTTGGTGATCCTCCACTCATCCTGAAGATAGGTGCCGATCAGCCAGCCGGTCTTCGAACTGGAATCGAATACCGTGAATGGCGGACCGAACGGATTGCCGGTTATGGGATCGACCTGATTGCCGGTTGCCGGATCGACCGGCAGCACGGTGGATATGTTGTTGACCAGAGAGCGCTCAGCGCTCACGGAAAACCCAAAACGAAGGGTATGCGCAAAACCGACGCGCCAGGCTGTATCTTCCTGAATGCCGTTGACAAAGCTCTGACGGTAAACGTTCGACGCGACGCCGTTGAAGACCAGATCTCCGGTCGGATCAGGATAGAAGTGCAACTGGCTGTAGCGGTTGAAGTACGAGAGCTGGTAGTCGATATCGTCGACCGATTTCTGGTAGGCGACGACGTTGAATTGATTGAACTCGTTCTGGTGTTCGTTGAGCAGCGCCGAATCGAAGCTGGTCACCCCATTGACGTTAAAGTTCGGCGTCTGGCCCGGATTGTTGGGAATCTGATAGGTGCTGTTGGACACACCGCTCATGAATGTCAGGCGGCTGGTGGGGTCGAGCACGGTCGAAAGATAGAGAAATCCCTTTTCCTGCGACGTGCGGTCGTGAATGGCTTCATTCGACGGTGTAGGATTCTCTATCCCCAGATTATTCTGGAGAAAGCGTCCGGACACGAAATATTGGGTCTGTCCGACGGTGCCGCCATATTCGAAGCTCGGTGTGATCGTGCCGTGACTGCCGCCATAAACGCTGACGCTGCCGGAATTGTTGAAGGCGTCCGCCTTGGTCTGGATGTCCAGCACGCCCGCGGTGCGAAAGCCGTATTGCGCCGGAAGCGCACCCGTAAGCAGGGCAAGACTACCGACAATGCCGGTGTCGAGGATCTGCCCGAAAGCACCGACGCCGTCGGGCAGCATGATTCCGTTGATGCGGTACTGCACATTGGCGTGCTCGTTGCGCACATGCAGTTCGCCGCTGGCGGCCGAATCCTGTGTTACGCCCGGAAACTGCAACAATACTTTGTCCAGCGTCGCATTGGCGCCCTGCGGTGACGCTTCGATGTTCTGATGATTGATCTGATATGAGGTCGCGCCGATCGGCGCATCGATGGTCCGACGGGCTTCGTCGAATTTTTCGTTCTTGCCGGCAACGATCTGCGCTTCGGTCTGCGGTGCCGCTGCAGGCACCTCACGACGTTGCCCGGTGGTCACGCGCGTCTTTGGACGCCGCGGCTGCTGGGAAACGCGCGGCGCGGTCACCGAGATTTCAGGCAGCTTGGTGGTGCCGCCAGCCGCGGGCGCTGCGGTCTGCGACATTGCGGGGTTGCCCAGGCCGAGCAGCAGTGACGCTGAACTGGAGAGCAGGAAAGTGGTTCTTAATGAGCGCGTCATTGTCCCGATCCTGAGAAGCTGCGACCGGAATTCGCGTTGTCGACGAATTTAGGAAGCGCCTTGCCGTCGATTAAGTGACGGACCGATTTCGATTTGTCCCTTGAGATCGCCTCGCATGATGCGAGTGAGCCCCGAGGGCGCATCAATCAATCGATGTCAGGAGATGGGAGGCGCGCGGGATTGGAACGCCGGATGCACCGAGCCCAAATGGATGAACTCGGCGTCGGTCGTGCGGTACAGAAGTTCGACCGCCTGCGGCAGCTGCAGCACCGGCGGCGTCGCGAACAGCACATTGCCGGCGAGCGCGATGACGGCGCAGATCGCGCAGGCATCGGCCGGTTGCTGGTCGCTGTCGGGGGTGGACGGCGGTTGCTTCCGCGCGGCTTCACTGGGCGCATCGGGCGCGGCAACGGCACCGATATGGGCCAGATCGGCCTGCGACAGGCCGATCTGAATCGCTGGCGCGGCCTGGATCGCTGGCGCGGCCTGCGCGGAGATCCCGTGGAAATGCCCGAACGACAACGCAAACTGGATCGCGAGCGCGAACAGCGCCAGCCGCGAGCCGGTTTTGATGTTTTTTCGGAACCACTTCATGCCGCGTGAGGCCCACCTGAGGGACGGCCGTCCCGATGTTATATTATAACATCGGATGGCGCTGGCCGTGTCAACCGTAGCTCCGGCCAGGTCAGGCGGAATCCGTCAGCGCTGTGGGATTGATGCAACGCCAGCGAGGCGCGCCGCGCTCAACGCCCCTCGCGTAGCCAGGTCGCGGCAAAGGCGCCGAGCAGCAGCAGCAGTCCGATCAAGCCCGCAAACATCGGCAGCACGCCGACGCCCTTGACGACGCTGGCGTCGCGCATCCTCACGCCCATCCAGCCGTCGCCGTGGAAGATGCCGGAGGCCCGCACCGGCACGATGCGGGGCAGGTCGATGCTCGAACCGTCGACCACGCGGCGCGCGTCGCCGCCGGTCGCCTGCGCCAGGGGCTTGAGCATCTCGGTCGTGGAAGTGACCTCGGAGAATTCCTTCGGATTGGTCGGGCCGACATTGATCAGCGCTTTCAGCGTGCCGTCGGTCGCCTGCCACAGGCCGAGTTCGTTGGCGGGGATCGTGGAGGTCCAGGTTCCCGGTTCGCCGGCGCTGAGCGTCAATTCGCGCGTGGCGCCGCTCGGCGACGTCACCGTCACCGGCGTGACGCTGTCCGCCATGGTCTGGCGCTGCACCACGAGATCGTGACCCTGGACCTGCAGACGCAGCGCTTCTTCGTCGAGATCGGGCTGCTTCATCAGCCAATGCGACATCCGCCGCAGCAGATCGAGATGCGGCCCACCGCCTTCATAGCCGCGCGCCCACAGCCAGATATGATCCGTCAGCAGCAGCGCGACGCGGCCTTCGCCGGAGCGCGACAGCAACAGCAGCGGCTTGCCGTCGGCGCCGGTCATGACCGGCGGGATGACGGAGTTACGCGTCTCCACCGTGCGGAAAAACCGACTCCAATGCGGCGGCTCGACGGCGGAGCCCTCGAGCCCGCGCGTGACGGGGTGACGCTTGCCGGCATCGCTCAGGTGCGCATAAAACGGCTTCTCGGTGACGCCGACCGGCTCGGCCGGAAGCACCGAATCCAGCGGCGTGCGCCAGATGCTGGTGGTCGAGGCATAGTCGGGACCGGCCGACACCAGCACGGCCCCGCCGGCACGCACATAGCGCGCGATATTCTCGAAATAGGGGATCGGCAGCACGCCCTGACGGGCGTAGCGGTCGAAGATGATCAACTGGAATTCGTTGATCTTCTGCTGGAACAATTCGCGGGTCGGAAACGCGATCAGCGACAGCTCGTTGATCGGCGTGCCGTCCTGTTTCTCCGGCGGGCGCAAAATGGTAAAATGCACCAGATCGACGCTGGCGTCCGACTTCAAAAGGTTGCGCCAGGTACGCTCGCCCGCATGCGGCTCGCCGGAGACCAGCAGTACCCGCAATTTATCGCGCACGCCGTCGATGGCGACCACCGCGCGGTTATTGACCAGCGTCAGCTCGTTCTCGAGCGGCGAGGCCTCGATCTCCACGATGTTCGGACCGGCATGCTTGATGTCGATCTCGATATTGGCGGTCTGGCCGCTTTGCAGGGTGCGCTCGTTGATCACCTCGCCATCGCGGCGGACCACGATCTTGGCGCGCTCGCCGGTGACGCCCTGATCGTCGAGCCGGTAGGTAATGGTCTGGGTCTGGCCGACGATGCCGAAACGCGGCGCGGCCGAGATCGCAATGCGCCGGTCCCGCTCGTCCTTGCGCCCCGTGATCAGCGCATGCACCGGCGCCTGGAAGCCGAGTGCCGAGGCATTGGCGGGAATATCGTGCACGCGGCCATCGGTAATCAGGAAAGCGCCGGCGACACGCTCGACGGGAACGTCCGACAGCGCCGATGACAGCGCGCCGAACAGTTTGGTGCCGTCGGTTTCGCCGTCGGCCTGCCCGGCCTCGACCACGCGGACTTCCAGTCCCTTGATCTTCTTGAGGCTGTCGACCAGGGCTTCCCGCGCCTTCGCGGTTTCCTGATTGCGCGTGCCGAAATTCTGGCTCGGACTCTTGTCGATCACCACGGCGGCGACCGACGACAACGGTTCGCGGTCCTCGCGGGTGAAGGAGGGATTGGCGAGCGCAAGCAATATCAGCGCCAGCGCCGTCACGCGTACGGCCGCACCGCGTGCGCGGCCGAGCAGCAACAGGGTTGCGATCACAAGGATGGCCGCCAGCGCGAGCCACAGCACAAGCGTGGGAACGAGGGGGGTGAACGCGATGCCGTATTGCATGCTCATTGTCCCAACCGCTCGATCAAAGCGGGCGCATGCACCTGGTCAGCCTTGTAGTTGCCGGTCAGCGTGTACATCACGATGTTGACGCCGGCGCGGAAGGCGAATTCGCGCTGGCGCGGCTCGCCCGGCGTCAGCGGCAGCATCGGCTGGCCATCGGGGCGGATCGCCCAGGCGCCGGCAAGGTCGTTCGAGGTGATGATGATCGGCGAGACGCCGTCGCCGCCGCGCGCCGGCCGCTGCGCGGCCTCGTCGTCATCCTCGCGCGGCAGGGCTTCGACCCAGGTCTGGCCCGAACTGAAGCGGCCCGGGAAATCGCGCAGCAGATAAAACGTCTTGGTCAGTACGTGTTCGCGCGGCACCGGCTCGAGTTCGGGGACGTCGAGCGAGGAAAGGATGTCGCGCAGCGTCTGCATGCCCGGCGTCTGCGCCGCGCCGTTGTCTCCAGGTGGCGCCTCGACGGCGTCGCGGGTGTCGAACACGACGGTGCCGCCCTGCTTCATATAGGCGTCGATGCGGTTGATGGCGTCCTGCGGCGGCTTCGGCGCCCCCGGTATCACCGGCCAGTAGATCAGCGGGAAGAATGCCAGCTCGTCATGAGCGGGATCGATGCCGACGGGATCGCCGGCTTCCAGCGCGGTGCGCTGCGCCAGGAACAGGGTCAGCCCGGACATGCCGGCCTTGACGATGGAATCGACGTCGGCATTGCCGGTGACGACATAGGCGAGGCGCGTCTGCGAGACCGCCTTGATGGCGAAGTCGTCGTTGTTGTCGGCGCGGCTCGGCGAGGGGCTCATCGCGGCCAGGACGAATGCGATGGTAAGTGCGGCCGGCGCCGCGCGACGCCGCAACAGCGCGGCGAGGCCGGCGCCAAGCATGGCAACCACGATCGCATCGATCAGGAACAGCGCCAGCGATGATGACAGCAATATCCCGCGCAGGTCGCGCGGCTCGGCGTTGGTGTAGCTGGCACGCTGTGCGCGCAGGGAAGAAGTATCCAGCGGCGCGATGCGATCGGCCGACGCCAGGGTGTTGACGGCGATCGGACCTTCGGCCGAACCATAGAACCCCGGCGGATGATCCGCGGTCGCGCGATCGCGATAATCCGCCGGCATCGGCTTTGCGGTCGAGGGCGGCGGGCCGAACGCACCAAAACCGTCGAGCGTGCGCAGCGGCGCCACCGTCTCCGCGGTCGCCTCGCTGGCGACGCCAGCACCCGGTTTCGACGTGTAGCCGGACATGTCGACCAGCCGCCGCAGCATCTCGACAAAACTGCCCGACATCGGCAAGTCAGACCAGCGCATGTCGGCGCCGACATGGAACAGGCTGACCACGCCCTTGCCGCGATGTTCGCCGGTCACCAGCGGCGTGCCGTCCTCCAGCGACGCCCAGCTCTTGGTCGCCAGCACCGCATCCGGTTCGGCCAAAACCTGCCGGCTGATGGTGACGTCCTTCGGTACAACAAGGCCTGCGAACGGCCCGTCCGCGGCAAACGAGGCCATATGCTGCGGCTTTTCCCAGGTCAGGCTGCCGCCCAGGCTGCGGCCGCCGCGGCGCAATTTCACCGGCACCAGATCGTCATCGGCCTGCGCCAGACGCGGGCCGGCGAACCGCACCAGCACGCCGCCTTGCTCGATCCATGCGTTGAGACGCTCGCGGATTTCCGGCGACAGGGTGCCGACATCCGCCAGCACGATCATCGGCAGCCGCTGATCCAGAAATTGCGCGATCACCTGCTGCGGCGCTCCGCGATCGGCAAGCCGCACATCGGCGAACGGCGACAGCGCGCGGGTGAGATAGAAGGTCGAGGCCAGCAGCGGCTGCGCGGTATCGGTGCTCGAGCCACTGACCACGCCGATGGCGCGCCGACGCCATCGCTTGTCGAGCAGTTGGACCGCGCCGGCGGAACGCTCGCCCGAGATTTCCAGCCGCGCAATGTCGTTGCGCAGTTCGACCGGAAGATCGAACGCCGCTTCGGTATCACGTTCCTGCGGTCCAAAGCTGTAACGGGCTTCCCCGATCGGCGAGCCCTTGGCGTCGATGGCGCGCACGATGCCGGCGGCAAGGCCGCCATCGGTGCGCAACACTTTTACGGTCATCTTCGCGGCGGCGTTTTCGGCGGCGACCAGGGCCAGCGCCGAGGGCGCGCCGCCCTCGAACACCGTCAGCGTACGGTCGCCGATGGTCTTGCCGAGATTTTCCAGAAACTCAGCGCCGCGCCCGGTATCGACGCCGTCGGCCAGCCACGCGATTTCGGCGTCGCCGGTGGCTTTGAGGAAGCGCTCGAGGGCCGGCAGCGTCTCGACGCGCTCGACCGAATAGGGTTTTGGCGAAAGCTGTCGCAGCGCCACCCGCGCGGTGCCGCCCGGCATCAACGTGATGTCGCGCGCTGGCTCCGACAGCGGGACCAGGGCTATGCCGCGCCGGTCGTTGTCGGCATTCGCGATCAATTCATCGGCGGCCTTGATCCGGATGTCCCAACTCGACGCCGCGCTCCAGCCGTCGTCGAGCAGGATCACCAGCGGTGCCTTGCTGCCGCCAGGTGCGGTCTGCGGATTCCAGATCGGGCCGGCGGCGGCGAGGATGATGAGTGCGGCAGCGGTCAGCCGCAACAGGGTCAGCCACCACGGCGTGCGCGACGGGGTTTCTTCCTTCGGCGCGATATCGAACAACAGCCGCGTCGGCGGGAACTCGATCCGCTTCGGCCGCGGCGGCATCACGCGCAACAGCCACCACAGCACCGGCAGGCTCAGCAGGCCCAGCAACAGCAGCGGTTCGGCAAAGGAGAGGGGGAGACCTGCGATCATGCGCCTCGCCCCACTTTGACGCTCGAGCGCACGCCGCCTTTGCTCACCATCATGCCGGAATGCAGGAACAGCAGCAGTTCGGCGGCGGAGCGGCTGGTGGTGTGGGTCGAGAACAGCCAGTCGAGCTTGTTGGTCTCGCTGCGGATCTCGTCGCGATGCAGGGCGACGCGCGCGACGTAGTCGCGCGCCCAGCTCTCGGCGCGGCCCGCGGTGATCTGGCTTCCATCTTCCGGTTCGACGAATTCGACGCGGCCGGAATACGGGAAAGTCTCTTCGGCGGGATCGACGACCTGGACCAGCGTGCCATGCGCGCCGGAGGCGGACAATCCGGCCAGCATGTTCCTGATCTCCGGCATCGGCGACCAGAAATCCGACAGCACCACGATTTCGGCCAGTGCAGACGGCACGAACGACGGCGGCAGGCTCGCACGCGTCGCATCGTCGTGCAGCATCGCCTGCGCCATCTTGTCGATCACGTTGCTGCTCGAGGTCGGGTTCATCAGGCCGGGGACGCCGACGCGTTCGCCGCCCGAGACCAGAAGCTCGGCCAGTGCGAAGGTGACGATCAGTCCGCGCTCCAGCTTGCTGGCGCGCGCTCCCTTGGAGGCAAACGCCATCGACGGCGAACGGTCCGGCCACAGCCACACGGTGTGCGCGGCCTCCCATTCCTGTTCGCGGACATAGAGATGATCGTCGCGCGCCGAGCGGCGCCAGTCGACGTTCTGCGACGGTTCGCCCGAGACAAAGCGGCGGTACTGCCAGAAACTTTCGCCGGCGCCGGCGCGCCGCCTGCCATGCAGGCCGTGAATGACGTTGGCGGCGATGCGGCGGGCTTCAAGCACAAGGCGCGGCAGCGATGCGGCGAGCGTTCGGCTTTCGCCATCGGCACGTCGGATTGCTGTGATCTCCTCGCCCAGGTGCCTGCTCTCTGCGGCCATCAACCAATCCGCGCCTTCAATTGCCTGATCACGTCGGGAATTGTGCGGCCCTCCGCACGCGCCGAGAATGTCAGCGCCATGCGGTGCTTGAGAACGGGTTCGGCGAGATCGAGCACGTCGTCGATCGAGGGCGCGAGCCGGCCATCGAGCAGCGCGCGGGCGCGGACCGCCAGCATCAGCGACTGGCTGGCGCGCGGACCCGGGCCCCAGGCGATCAGCTTCTCGCCGCCGTCGGGATTGGGGCGCGCGGCGCGCACCAGCGAAAGGATCGCCTCGACGACGCTGTCGCCGACCGGCAGGCGCCGCACCAGCCGCTGCGCGGCAATCAGGATCTCCGCATTCATCGAGGCTTTCGCCAGCGTCTCATCCGCGCCGGTGGTCTCGAACAGGATGCGCCGTTCGGCGTCGCGATCGGGATAATCGACGTCGATCTCCATCAGGAAACGATCGAGCTGCGCTTCCGGCAGCGGATAGGTGCCTTCCTGCTCCAGCGGGTTTTGGGTCGCGAGCACGTGGAACGGCTTGGGCAGATCGTGGCGCGCGCCAGCCACGGTGATGTGCTGCTCCTGCATCGCCTGCAGCAGCGCCGACTGGGTGCGCGGACTGGCGCGGTTGATTTCGTCGGCCATCAGCAGTTGTGCGAATACGGGACCGGCGATGAAGCGGAACGACCGTTTGCCGGTGCTGCTCTCGTCCAGCACCTCGGCGCCCAGAATATCCGACGGCATCAGGTCCGGCGTGAACTGGATGCGCTTGGCGTCGAGGCCCAGCGTGATGCCGAGCGTTTCGACCAGCTTGGTCTTGGCCAGACCGGGAACCCCGATCAGCAAGGCGTGACCGCCGGACAGGATCGTCACCAGGGTGTTTTCGATCACCCGATCCTGACCGAAGATCACGGTGGAGATCGCCTCCTTCGCAGCACGGATTTGACCGGAGACCTGTTCGGCCGAACGGACGATTCCGTCTTCCAGTTTCTCGACACTGTCTGCGCCAGGCATTTCGTTCTCCTTGCCAGATCCTGCGATGACGCTGCTCGATACCGGCGTCGTCATGCCATGAACCTCATGCTAAGCCGATGCAAAGGCCATGTATTCGTTGAATTAGACTATCCCCACATTATCGGTATTTAGGGGTATGAACGGCATCACGAAGTGGCGAGAATGTTGTCCCGCTCACATCTTCGAGTACGTGCACCAATCGTGCCAGATTGAGGCTAGCAAATCTTAAGGCAAACAATGGCGAACGAAGGGCAGACCGGCCAAACCCGTGAAACCACGGGCCTTGAAAGCACGGGTCTCGAAGGCCTCACTGCTGCGGCCAGCAATGCCGCGAAAGCCAACCCTGCCGGCGCAAAGGGATTACCCCCGGTGCACCTGTGGAATCCGCCGTTCTGCGGCGATCTCGACATGCGAATCGCCGGCGACGGTACGTGGTTCTACATGGGCACGCCAATCGGCCGGCCGGCGCTGGTCCGGCTGTTTTCGACCATTCTCAAGCGCGAGGACGGCAAGCACTTTCTCGTGACCCCGGTGGAGAAGGTCGGCATCCGCGTCGACGATGCGCCGTTCCTGGCCGTCGAGATGCAGACCGAAGCGGACGAACGCGGCCGGCTGCTGCGTTTTCGCACCAATGTCGATGACTGGGTCGGCTGCGACGGCGGACACCGCCTGCGCTTCGAGATGGCCGCCGACGGTGGTCTCACGCCCTATCTTCACGTCCGCGCCGATTTATGGGCCAAGGTGACCCGCGCGATCTACTACGATCTGGTTGACATGGGCGAGGAGCGGGTGGTCGATGGTCAACCGATGTTCGGAATCGAATCCGGCGGCGAATTCTTCGCAATGGCGGACGCGAAGCAGGTGAGGGACGCGCTTTGAACGGCACGATGCTGAAGATGGAACCGGCCGCCACCAGCGCGGCGGAATTCTTCGAGCGAACCCGGGCGCGGCTCAATTTCGACGTTCCGCCGGGACTGGTCGATCCCAATATCATTCCCAAAAGCGGCGATCAGGGCACCGATCGCATGCTGGAGATCATCGCGCGCGAACAGCCGGTGCGGCCGGCCGCCGTATTGATCCCGGTGGTCGACCATCCGCAGCCGACCGTGCTCTTGACGCAGCGCTCGGCGCATCTCAACGAACATGCCGGCCAGATCGCCTTTCCCGGCGGCAAGATCGACGTGACCGACGCCTCGCCGCTCGATGCCGCCTTGCGCGAGGCTTATGAGGAAGTCGGCCTCAAGCGCGAATTCATCGAGCCGATCGGCTATCTCGATCTCTATGGAACCGGTTTTGGATTTCGCATCCTGCCGACGGTGGCGCGGGTCAAACCCGGTTTCAAACTCAGGATCAATGAAGGCGAAGTGGATGACGCCTTCGAGGTGCCGCTTGCATTTCTGATGAATCCGGCGAACCACCAGATCCATAGCAAGGAATTCCGCGGCATGGAGCGCTCCTATTACGCCATGCCGTATGCCGAGCGTTATATCTGGGGCGCGACGGCGGGAATCCTGCGCGTGCTGTATGAGCGGATCTTCTTGCCATGATCCGGCCGGCATTGACCGAAGTCGGAATCTTCCTGAT
This sequence comes from Bradyrhizobium sp. Ash2021, assembly GCF_031202265.1. NCBI lineage: Bacteria > Pseudomonadati > Pseudomonadota > Alphaproteobacteria > Hyphomicrobiales > Nitrobacteraceae > Bradyrhizobium > Bradyrhizobium sp. Ash2021. Next base: position 2,669,155 of record NZ_CP100604.1, read on the forward strand.
CCCGTTCGCGGTCTATGCCCTGTTCCTGATCGCCACCCGTTCCGGATTGCTGGTGCAATCTTCCTGGCCGGCGCATCGTCTGGCAAAACTGGTCCTGGGGTCGCTGCTGCTGGTGGTGACCAGTTTCGTCCTGCTGGCGCGTTTTTCCGGCGCGCCGCCCAAGTCGACCTACATTCCCGCCCACATGGAGAACGGCAAGTTTGTTCCCGGAGTTGAGAAATGAGCGAGGTGCCCGTGCTGTCGGATGCGCCCTGGCTGAGGTCCGGTCCGGCGGCCCGTGTGCTCGCCTTGCTTAACGGCGCGAACGAGGAAGCCCGCGTCGTCGGCGGCGCGGTCCGCAACGCGCTGATGAAGATCCCGATCGCCGATATCGATATCGCGACCTCGGCGGTCCCTGAGGAAGTCGTGCGCCGCGCCAGGGCGGCCGGAATCAAGAGCGTGCCGACCGGCATCGAGCATGGCACCGTGACGCTGGTGGTCGACGGCCATCCATTCGAGGTGACGACGCTGCGCGAGGATACCGAGACCTACGGCCGCAAGGCCAAGGTCGCGTTCGGCCGCGACTGGGTCCGCGACGCGGAGCGGCGCGACTTCACCATCAATGGTCTCTCGGTTGATGCCGCCGGCGTCGTGCACGATCATGTCGGCGGGCTCGCGGATATCGCCGCCAGACGCGTGCGTTTCATCGGCGATCCCGCCGCGCGGATCGCTGAGGATTATTTACGCATCCTCCGGTTCTTCCGCTTTCACGCCGCTTATGCGGCCGGAGAACCCGATCGCGCCGGATATCTCGCTTGCATTGGCGGACGCGCGGGATTGGCGAATCTCTCGGCGGAACGCATTCGCATGGAGATGCTCAAGCTCGTGGTCGCCAAGGGAGCCGAGATCGCGGTCACGGCGATGGCCGACGGCGGCCTGCTGCTGCCGATCTTCGGCGGCGTCGCCTACACCGGGCCCTTTGCGGCGATGATATCGGCGGAACATCTGCTGGGACTTGAAGCCAACGCGGTTCGAAGGCTCGGGGCGCTCACGGTTGCCGTCACTGAGGATGCCAAACGCGTCGCGGCGCGGCTGCGCCTCTCCAATGCCGAGGCCAAGGCGCTGGATTCGATGGGCCATCGCTGGTGGCGGCTCGCCGGCATGGATGAGGCGACGGCGCGGCGGCGGCTCTACCGGCTCGGCGAGGAGCCCTATCGCGACCGCCTGATGCTGGCATGGGCGCGGGCCGGCGCGCGCCACGACACCGCTTGGCGCGCGCTGGCCACGCTGCCGCAGCGCTGGAGCGCGCCGAAATTTCCGCTCAGGGCTGCCGACTTCGTCGCGCGCGGAATTGCCGAAGGCCCGGCGCTGGGACACGTGCTGACGCTGGCGGAAGACGCCTGGCTGGCGGCGGATTTTCCTTTTGATCCGTCCGCGCTGACCGCGATTGCCGACCAGACCGCCGCCCGTTTCAGACGCGATCATCGGCTGTGAATATTCTCGCGGGCTTTGCCGACATCTCGCTCGTCCAGCTCCTGCTGGTGGCCGGCGTTGCACTGTTTGCCTCGCTGATCGGCGGCCTTGCCGGCTATGGCACCGGCGCGCTGATGCCGCTGGTGCTGGTGCCCCTGATCGGCGCCGAGCCCGTGGTGCCGATCATCGCGATCTCGGCTGTCTTCACCAATATCAGCCGTTTCTCCGCCTATTTCCGCTATATCGACCGGCGCCGCGCTCTAATCGTCGTCGCAGCCGCGGCGCTCACGACGGCGCTCGGCGCCTACGGCTACACGCGGCTGACCAATGCAGGTGCTGCACTGGTGATCGGAACCATGCTGATCTCGAGCGTGCCGTTGCGGCGGCTGGCCAAGCGCCGCGAAGTCAGGATCGGCGACAGCGGGCTTGCCGCCAGCGCGGTCGGTTACGGCGTCGTGGTCGGGGGCACCTCGGGCTCGGGGGTGATCCTGCTGTCGCTGTTGATGGCCGCCGGCCTCGAAGGCGCGGCCGTGATCGCCACCGATGCGGTGATCTCGGTTGCGACCAGCGTCATCAAGATTTCGGTGTTCGGCCTATCCGGCGTCGTCACCGCGCAGGTGCTCGCCTTTGCGCTCCTGATCGGAATCATCGCGATACCCGGCGCCTTTCTTGCCAGGGCTTTCGTCGAACGGATGCCGCTGCATATCCACACCGCGATCCTCGACGTCGCCGTCGTCACGGGCGGCGTGGTGATGATCTCCACGGCGCTGCGGCAATTGCTTTAATTGCGGCCGCTATCCACGCTCGACCGGCAGCAACTCCGTCAGCGAGCGGATGATGCGATCGGGCCTGATGGCGGAACCCGCGGGCAGGCCTTCGCCGTGGACGTCGATCCAGATGGCATAGATGCCGAGGCGCTGCGGCGCTTCGACTTCCCATTCCAGATTGTCGCCGATCATCCATGTCTCGGGCGCGGTGACGCCGAGCGCCTGCATGGCGTGCAGATAGGCGCGCTCGTCCGGTTTACCGAAACCATGCTCGCCCTCGATCTGGATGTGGTCGAACCGGTGCGTCAGCGCAAAGCGTTCGACCTTTGCGCGCTGGGATTCGGCGGCGCCATTGGTCACCAGCGCCAGTTTGACGCCATGCGCTTTCAGGGCATCGATGGCGTCATGCGCGCCCGGGAAGACAAACATCTCCTCTTCGCGATAGGCGGTGAAGCGGTTGGCGAGCCGGGTCGCGAGATCCATTGAAAGGGTGGTCTGGTGAGCTGCGGCAAGTGTGGCAAATCCGTCCCTGACGACCACGTGGCGTGCTTCGCCGAGTTTCAGCCGCCACTCCGCCCCGGCTCTCGCCCAGAATTTTCGGCCGGACTCCACGATCGCCGCGGCAACCTGTTGCGACGACAGCGGCGCAAATTCGCCGGCAAATTCGCGCGCGACATTGTTCCAGGCGATATCGGGGCGGCCATAGGCCGACAGGATGGTCTCATCCATGTCGATCAGCATCGCGCGGGGCAGTTGCGTCATGGGCTTCAAGGCCATTTCACTTCGGGCGGCATCGACGACAGGATTGAATCGACATTGCCGCCCGTCTTCAGCCCGAAAGTGGTGCCGCGGTCATAGAGCAGATTGAATTCGACATAACGGCCGCGTCGCACCAGTTGCTCCTCACGATCCTCCGCCGTCCAGGAGGTGGCAAAATTCCTTCGGACCAGATCGGGATAGATTTTCAGAAACGCGCGGCCGACGTCCTGCGTGAACGCGAAGTCGGCATCCCAATCGCCGGAATCGTGATGATCGAAAAAGATGCCGCCGATGCCGCGGGCTTCCTTGCGATGCGGCAGATAGAAATAGTCGTCGCACCATTTCTTGTATCTGGCGTAGTCTGCAACCCCGTTGTGGCGGCCGCAGGCGGCCTGCATCGCGGCATGAAACGCAACCGTATCGGCGTCCTGCTGGGTCCGCCGCCGATCGAGCACCGGCGTCAGGTCCGAGCCGCCGCCGAACCATGCCTTCGTCGTTACCACAAAGCGTGTGTTCATATGCACGGCAGGGACGTGCGGATTGCGCATGTGCGCGATCACCGAAATGCCGGACGCCCAGAACCGGGGATCATCGGTGGCGCCTGGAATCTGCGAGCGAAATTCGGGGCTGAATTCGCCGTGCACGGTCGAGCAGTGCACGCCGACCTTCTCGAACAGCCGCCCGTACATCATCGACATCACGCCGCCGCCGCCCGGCTTTCCGGTGTGGTCGTTGCGGTCCCAGGGCGTGCGCACGAAGCGTCCCGCGCCGCCGGGGTAGAGCGATGCCGGGGCATCGTCTTCCAGCCGCTCGAAAGCCGCGCAGATGTCGTTGCGCAGCGCTTCGAACCAGCCTCTGGCGCGAGCCTTGCGATCGTCGATCACGGACATATCCATGGGGGATTCCTAACGCTTATTTTTCGTCATTGCGAGGAGCGCAAGCGACGAAGTAATCCATTCTTTTTTGAGGCTATGGATTGCTTCGCGGAGTTTATCATCGGGCGCGCATTCGCGCGACCCGGTGGCTCGCAATAACGGCTAGCCCTGCGGCCCGAAGTAAGTGCAGCTCTCGTTGCAACTGTCGCGGTGAACGCTGACGCGCGTGATCTTTCCGGCGTGCTGAACCCGCTCCCAGATGAAGCGTGACAGGTTTTCGAGTGTCGGCGGTCCCAGCGCTACGACATTGTTCAGGAGCTTGTGGTCGAGCGTCTTCTGCACCTCCGCCATGCTGCGTTCGAGCAGGCCGAGATCGAGCAGCATCCCGGTTGCGGGATCGGGCGTTCCCCGCACGCTCACTTCGGCGCGAAACGAGTGGCCGTGGATTTCCTCGCTGGCCGCGCCAAACGTCGTTCCCGGCAGCGAATGCGCCGCCTCGAAGCGGAACGATTTCGTCAATTCCCACATCTGAAACTCAAATCCTGTCTGATGCCAATGCTGTCTGATACCGAATCTATCTGATGCCGAGCGTCTTGTGCGTCTGCACGCTGAGCCGCCATTTGGGATGGCGCAGGCAATAGTCGACCGCGCGCGCGGTGTTTTCCGTCACGTTGGGGCCGTCCATCGGCTGCAGCGAGAAGCGCTCGAAGGAAAGGCCGAGATAGTCCTCCGGCGCAACACCTTGCTGCGGATAGACCAGCTTCAGTTCGTGACCGGCGCGTACCACGAGGTCGGCGCCAGCTTTCGGGCTGACGCAAATCCAGTCCATGCCCTCGGGCGGGGCGATGGTTCCATTGGTCTCGACGCCGATCTCGAAGCCGCGCGCATGCAGCGCGTCGATCAGCGGCCGATCCACCTGCAACAGCGGTTCGCCGCCGGTCAGGACGACATAGCGGTTGGCGTTCGCGCCCGTCCATTGCGCAGCGACGGTGTCGGCGAGCTGGTCTGCCGAGCCATAGCGGCCACCCAGCGTGCCATCGGTGCCGACAAAGTCGGTGTCACAAAACTGGCAGGCTGCGCTGGCGCGGTCCTGTTCGCGGCCGCTCCAGAGGTTGCAGCCGGAGAATCGGCAAAACACCGCAGCCCGGCCGGCATGGGCGCCTTCGCCCTGCAGGGTCAGAAAGATTTCTTTGACCGCGTAACTCACCACGCCTCCTTAAACTCCGGAACCGGTTTGCCTGAGCGCCTCGCCCAGGGCCATCGCCGCCGCCATGGCGACATTGAGCGAGCGCAAGCCCGGCTTGATCGGGATCAGCAGCCGGGCATCGGCGCTGGCTGCGACTGCATCGGGGACCCCGGCGGATTCCCGTCCGAACAGCAGGACATCGTTCGCGCCATAGCGGTAATCCAGATAGGAACCAGCCGCCTTGGTCGTGAACAGGATCAGCCGGAACCCCCCGTCGTTACGCCATTGCTCGAATTTTGACCATGAGTCGTGGCGCGTAATGCTCACCTGGTCGAGATAGTCCATGCCGGCCCGGCGGAAGTGCCGGTCGGACACTGGAAATCCCGCCGGCTCGATAATATGGGCCGCCACATCCAGGCATGCGCACAGGCGCAGAATCGTTCCGGTGTTCTGGGGGATGTCGGGCTGGAAAAGCGCAATCTGCATGATGTAGCGGCTTGTGAAGTCCCGATGAAAATCTTTGAATACATTGCCGCTTGGCGCGGATTTAGTGCATTGCACGCTTGCGAGCCGATAGCGGGCTTGCGCTCTTACGGCAAGGGTGCCAATAGAACGATTCTGGACTGCTTGTTCCGCCGGATTGGCCGGGAAAAGTGGTCTTTCTGCCGCCGCGGGGGCCGCGGGCGCCGGCAGCCTCTTCCGGTCGCGTTTTCAGCGCCTCCGGGGCGGTTCCGCTGGCTGCAGATGAGAAAGGGCTTGGAATCGTGACGACAGCGTCTTCGGCGGACCATCCGACACGCCGTGATTTTCTTTTTGTTGCAACGGGAGCCGTCGCCGCGGTTGGCACAGCTGCCGCCGTGTGGCCGCTGGTTTCCCAGATGAACCCGGATGCCTCGACGATCGCGGCCGGTGCGCCGATCGAAGTCGATCTGGCCCCGATTGCCGAAGGCCAGGATATCAAGGTGTTCTGGCGCGGCAAGCCGATCTACATCAGCCACCGCACCAAGAAACAGATCGACGAGGCGCGCTCGGTTCCGGTCGCCAGCCTGCCCGATCCGGCGAGCGATCAGTCCCGGGTCAAGGACGGCCATGACCAGTGGCTGGTCGTGATCGGCATCTGCACCCATCTCGGCTGTATCCCGATCGCCCATGAGGGCAATTACGACGGCTTCTTCTGCCCCTGCCACGGCTCGCAATACGATTCCTCGGGCCGTATCCGTCAGGGACCCGCGCCCGCCAACCTGCCGGTGCCGCCCTACCAGTTCGTTTCCGATACCAAAATCCAGATTGGCTAAGTCCCGGAGCCCCCGGGACTTAGAACCAGATTTGGACCCGTCGCGTCGTCTTTCTTCCTCAGGATCGCATCAATGAGCGGACCATCCGATTTCCAGCTGACCAACCCCGCCTTGAAGTGGATCGAACGGCGCCTCCCGATCATGGGCCTGGTCCACTCCTCGTTCGTGGCCTATCCGACGCCGCGTAACCTGAACTACTGGTGGACCTTCGGCGCCATCCTTTCGCTGATGCTCGGGGTGCAGATCCTGACCGGCGTGATCCTGGCGATGCACTACACGCCGGAGGCCACCATGGCCTTCAAGTCGGTCGAGCACATCATGCGCGACGTGAATTATGGCTGGCTGTTGCGTTATATGCACGCCAGCGGCGCCTCGATGTTCTTTATTGCCGTCTACGTCCACATGTTCCGCGGTCTCTATTACGGGTCGTACAAGGAGCCGCGTGAAGTGCTCTGGATCCTCGGCGTCATCATCTACCTCCTGATGATGGCCACCGGCTTCATGGGCTATGTGCTGCCGTGGGGCCAGATGAGCTTCTGGGGCGCCACCGTCATCACCAATTTGTTCTCCGCCGTGCCCTATTTCGGCGAGAGCATCGTGACGCTGTTGTGGGGCGGCTATTCGGTCGGTAATCCGACCTTGAACCGTTTCTTCTCGCTGCATTATCTGCTGCCGTTCGTGATCGCCGGCGTGGTCGTGCTGCACATCTGGGCGCTGCATGTCGCGGGCCAGAACAACCCGGCTGGTGTCGACGTGAAGACCGAAAAGGACATCGTGCCGTTCACGCCCCATGCGACCATCAAGGACATGTTCGGCACGTCCTGCTTCCTGATTTTCTTCGCCTGGTTCATCTTCTACATGCCGGGCTATCTCGGCGACGCCGACAATTACATCCCGGCGAACCCCGGCGTAACGCCCGCGCACATCGTGCCGGAATGGTATTACCTGCCGTTCTACGCGATCCTGCGCTCGATCCCGAACAAGCTTGCCGGCGTCATCGGGATGTTCTCGGCGATCATCGTGCTGGCCTTCCTGCCCTGGCTCGACAGCGCGAAAACCCGGTCGTCGAAGTATCGCCCGCTGGCCAAGCAGTTCTTCTGGATCTTCGTCGTCGTCTGCATCCTGCTCGGCTATCTCGGCGCGCAGCCGCCGGAGGGCATCTATGTGATCGCCGGCCGTATCCTCACCTTCTGCTACTTCGCCTATTTCCTGATCGTGCTGCCGCTGCTCGCGCGGATCGAAACGCCGAAGCCGCTGCCGAACTCGATCGCCGACGATGTGCTGGCGAAGAGCAAGGGCAGGGTCGCGACCGCCGCTTCCGCGATCATTGCGCTCGTCGTCGCCGGCGGCCTGATTGCCGGAAGCGCGCAGAACGCGCGCGCCGAGGAGCACGACGACGTGCCGCCGTCGGTGAAGTGGTCGTTCTCGGGCCCGATGGGCAAGTTCGACCGCGGCTCGATGCAGCGCGGCCTGAAGGTCTACAAGGAAGTCTGCTCGGCCTGCCACGCCTTGTCCTACATCGCGTTCCGCAATCTCGGCGATCCCGGCGGTCCCGGCTATTCGACGGCGCAGGCCGCCGCGCTGGCCGCCGAGTACAAGGTCAAGGACGGCCCGAACGACCAGGGCGAAATGTTCGAGCGGCCCGGCCGGCCGGCGGACTATTTCCCCTCGCCATTCCCGAACGAGCAGGCCGCCCGTGCCGCCAATGGCGGCGCCTATCCGCCGGACCTGTCGCTGATCACGAAAGCGCGTTCCTACGAGCGCGGTTTCCCGTGGTTCATCTTCGATTTCTTCACCCAGTTCCAGGAGCAAGGCCCGAACTACGTCAGCGCGATCCTGCAGGGTTTTGAAGACAAGCCGCCGGCCGGCGTGACCATTCCGGATGGCTCCTACTACAACAAATATTTCCCCGGCCACGCCATCAAGATGCCCAAGCCGCTGAGCGACGGCCAGGTCACTTTCGACGACGGATCGCCGGCCACGGTGGCGCAATATGCGCACGACGTCACCACGTTCCTGATGTGGGCCGCGGAGCCGCATATGGAGGCGCGCAAGCGGCTCGGCCTGCAGGTTTTCGTGTTCCTGATCCTGCTCGCGGGCTTGTTGTATTTCACCAAGAAGAAGGTCTGGGCCGACGCGCACTAAGCGCTTCGGGCGGCCATGTGAATTCGGAAAAGCCCCTGCGGGGGTTTTTTTGTTGGGCTGATTTAGGTGTCATTCCGGGATAGGGCGTTGACACCAGACCCGGAATCTCGAGATTCTCGGATGCGCAATTGCGCATCATAGTTCGATGCTTCGCATCGCCCCGGAATGACGGTGGTGGATTGCTTCCCGACCGCACAGCAGACAAAATGGCCACCAACGGCCCCAAAAAAACTCCCGGAGGAACCCATGGGTACCAGCATCTCCTTCACTCGCCCCGACGGCAAGGACGCCTACGGCTATCTCGCCAACGCCGCGCAGGGCAATGCGCCCGGCGTGGTCGTGATCCAGGAATGGTGGGGGCTGCAGGGCCAGATCAAGGGAATATGCGACCGCTTCGCGCTGGCCGGCTTCGATGCACTGGCGCCCGATCTCTACAACGGCAAGGTGGTGCCCTATCACGACACCGACGCCGCCGGCAAAGAGATGAACTCACTGGATTTCATGGACGCCACCACACAGACCGTGCGCGGCGCTGCGCAATACCTGGCCAGGAACGGCAGCAAGGTCGGCCTGACCGGCTTCTGCCTGGGCGGCGCAGTGACCATCATCGGCGCCACCAAGATCCCGGAGCTCACGGCGGGCGTAGTGTTCTACGGCATTCCGCCGGAGCAGGCGGCGAAACCGGCGGACGTGAAAATTCCGCTGCAGTGCCATTTCGCCAACAAGGACGACTGGTGCACGCCGGCCGCGGTCGATGGCTTCGAGAAGGCGATGAAGGCCGCCGGCAAGTCGCTGGAACTGTTTCGCTATGACGCCGAGCACGGTTTTGGCAACGAGCAGCGCGTGTCGGTGCACGACCGGCAATGCGCGGAACTGGCCTGGGGTCGCGCCACGGAGTTTTTCAAAAAGCATTTGGGGTAAGGGGACGGCTATTTCCGTCGTCATTGCGAGGAGCAACGCGACGAAGCAATCCATACCTTCTGCGCGGATGGATGGATTGCTTCGCTTCGCTCGCAATGACGGGGAAACCGAAGGTGTCGTCTTCCTTACGGCGACCGCGTCAGCCCTTGCCGCTTAACCCATCCCACCACGCGCAGGTGCCCGACATCAGCTTGTAATTGCCTTCCATCACCTGAACCGGCGCCCGCAGGCCCGAAGCCGCCGCGTGCATCCGCATCTCGCGGGCGACTTCACGGTCAGCCGGCGACAGCCAGACGCGATCGTGGCCCCACAGGCTCGGGCCATCGTGCATCTCGACCGGCTGCCAGGTCGATGGCTCGATTTCGCGGCCGCCCCAGCCGCATTCGATCATGAAGGATGACGGCGTTTTGGCGTAAAACGACGTCATGAAATCGTTGGTATGACGGCCGAGCGTGACGCCGACGCGGTCGGGCTGAGTCAGCGCGATGTCGTAGCACTGGCCGACATCGTCGAGCGAGAACAGCTCCACCATCAGATGATGCATGCCGTTCTTGCCGGTCTCGATCAGGGCCAGGCTGTGATGCCGCGCGTTGACGTGGAAGAAATAGGCGCGAAACGGCTTTTCGATGTAGTCGCTGAGCCCGAAGCCGAGCACATCGACATAGAACGCCATCACGGGGGCGATGTTTTCGACCGTCAGCACGGCATGCCCGAGGCCGAGTGGGCCGGTGCGAAAACCCGAGATCGAGCGGCCGGGCCTGAACGGCGTGTCGTCGATCTCGGCGCCGTAAAACGCCTCAAGGCGGTTGCCGGCGGGATCGCGGAATGAAATCAGGCTGCGCACGCGCCGTGCGTCGGCCAAGGTCCGCGGCTCCGCCGTGACCTCGACGCCGGCCTTCTCCAGCCGCGCCGCGAGTTCGTCCAGCGCCGCGGCATCAGCCACTTCCCAGCCGAAGAAGCGCGTCCCCTCGGGCATCGCGCGGTCGATGACGATGCGCTGTTTGCGGTCGTCCATCCGGAACGCCAGCAGCGAATTGCCGCGCTCCACTGCCTGCAGGCCGACCAGTCCGGTACCGAACTGCCGCCAATCGTCGAGCGCGTCCGATCCGAAGCCTGCATATCCCAGACCCAGCAATGCCATCTGTGCGCCTCCGTTTGTTGCCAGCGTTTCGTTCGCCGCCGCTTGGGGCGAATCTGACGCATATTCTCGCCCTTTCAAACCCCAAAGATGGGCCCCGGCCCGGCTTGGGACGGAGACGGCTCCCTTGACATCGCCCCCGGCGGATGGTGTTTAGCCCCCATGAACACCGTTCTCCGCCCATCCCGTCTTTGGTGGCGCACCTCTTAAGAGGTGGCCGGTGCGATTTCATTTTTCAAAATCGTCGAAGGTCGCCATCGCAGTGCGACGGTCCCTTCGTTTGTCCTGTGTGGCGCTCCCTCGCTAAGTTTCGTAAGAGGATCACATGAACAGGACAGCCTTCTCCCTGCCGGCAAAAAGCGAATACCGCACCAGCGGCGGGCTCGCGATATCGCGGGAAGTCGAGCAATTTACCGGCGGCGCCGACCGGCTCGATGATCTGATCGACCTGCTCGATCGCCGCCCTGGCGTCGTGCTGTCGTCGGGCACCACGGTGCCCGGCCGCTATGAAAGCTTCGATCTCGGTTTTGCCGATCCGCCGCTGTGCCTGGAGACGACGGGCGTCAATTTCTCGCTCTCTGCGCTGAACCAGCGCGGCGAGGTTTTGATCGCCTTCCTCGGCGACGTGCTGCGCGAGCCCTGCGTCGTCATTACGGAAAGAAGCGCTGCGCGTCTGGCGGGCCATATCATTCGTGGCCCGGCGCCGGTAGAGGAAGATCAGCGCACCAGGCGCGCCAGCGTGATGTCGCTGGTCCGCGATCTCGTGGCAGCGTTCACGGCCAATGACGATCCGCTGCTCGGCCTGTTCGGAGCGTTCGCCTACGATCTCGTGTTCCAGATCGAGGACCTCGTACAGAAACGCGCCCGCGAAAGCGACCAGCGCGACATCGTGCTGTACGTGCCGGATCGCCTGTTGGCCTATGATCGCGCCACCGGCCGCGGCGTGGTGCTGAACTATGATTTCGCCTGGAAGGGCAAATCCACCGCGGGCCTGCCGCGCGATACCGCCGAGAGCGTTTACGCCAAAACCCCGCGGCAGGGCTTTGCCGATCACGCGCCCGGCGAATATCAGGCCACGGTGGAGACCGCGCGCGCCGCGTTCGCGCGCGGCGATCTGTTCGAGGCGGTGCCGGGGCAGTTGTTCGCCGAGCCCTGCGAGCGCTCGCCGGCGGAAGTGTTCCAGCGGCTGTGCCGGATCAATCCGTCGCCCTATGGGGCGTTGATGAATCTCGGCAACGGTGAGTTCCTGGTTTCGGCTTCGCCGGAAATGTTCGTGCGCTCCGACGGGCGGCGGGTCGAGACCTGCCCGATCTCGGGCACGATCGCGCGCGGCGTCGATGCGATCGGCGATGCCGAGCAGATCCGGCAATTGCTGAATTCGGAAAAAGACGAATTCGAACTCAACATGTGCACCGACGTCGATCGCAACGACAAGGCGCGGGTCTGTGTGCCCGGCACCATCAAGGTGCTGGCGCGGCGGCAGATCGAGACCTATTCCAAACTGTTCCACACCGTCGATCATGTCGAAGGCATGCTGCGGCCGGGCTTCGACTCGCTCGATGCGTTCCTGACCCACGCCTGGGCGGTGACGGTGACCGGCGCGCCGAAATTATGGGCGATGCAGTTCGTCGAGGACAATGAGCGGTCGTCGCGGCGCTGGTATGCCGGCGCGATCGGCGCGGTGAATTTCGACGGCAGCATCAATACTGGGCTGACCATCCGCACCATCCGGATGAAGGGTGGCCTCGCCGAAGTGCGGGTCGGTGCGACATGCCTGTTCGATTCCGATCCGGCCGCTGAGGACCGCGAATGCCAGGTCAAGGCCGCGGCGCTGTTCCAGGCGCTGCGCGGCGATCCACCAAAGCGGCTGTCGGCGTTGGCGCCTGACGCCACGGGCTCGGGCAAGAGGGTGCTGCTGATCGACCACGACGACAGTTTCGTGCACATGCTGGCGGATTATTTCCGGCAGGTCGGCGCCAGCGTCACGGTGGTCCGGCACATTCATGCGCAGCAAATGCTGAAGCAGAACACGTACGATTTGCTGGTGCTGTCGCCGGGGCCGGGACGTCCGGAAGATTTCGGGATCTCGAAAACCATCGGCACGGCGCTCGACAAGAAGTTGCCGATCTTCGGCGTCTGCCTTGGCGTCCAGGCGATCGGCGAATATTTCGGCGGGCAATTGGGCCAGCTCGGCCAGCCCGCCCACGGCCGGCCGTCGCGGGTCCAGGTGCGCGGCGGACGGCTGATGCAGAACCTGCCCAATGAAATCGTGATCGGCCGCTATCACTCGCTGTTCGTCGAGCGCGACAGCGTGCCCGACGTGCTACAGGTGACGGCGACCACCGAGGACGGCGTCGCGATGGCGATCGAACACAAGACCCTGCCGGTCGGCGGCGTGCAGTTTCACCCGGAATCGCTGATGTCGCTCGGCGGCGAGGTCGGCCTGCGCATCGTGGAGAACGCGTTCCGGCTGGGTGTACCCGTTAACCAGGGATTGCGAGACAGCAATGACTTTTGACCACGACCTGAAGGCCACCGTTCGCACCATTCCGGATTACCCGAAGCCGGGCATCCTGTTTCGCGACATCACCACGCTGCTGGCGGATGCGCGCGCATTTCGCCGCTCGGTCGACGAACTGGTGCAGCCCTGGGCCGGCAACAAGATCGACAAGGTCGCCGGCATCGAGGCGCGGGGCTTTATTCTCGGCGGCGCGGTCGCGCATCAGGTCTCCGCCGGTTTCGTGCCGATCCGGAAAAAAGGCAAGCTGCCGCACACCACGGTGCGGATCGCTTACTCCCTGGAATACGGCCTCGATGAAATGGAGATGCACGCCGACGCCGTGCATCCCGGCGAACGCGTCATCCTGGTCGACGACCTCATCGCCACCGGCGGCACCGCGGAGGGTGCGGTCAAGCTGCTGCGCCAGATCGGGGCCAACGTGGTCGCGGCCTGCTTCATCATCGATCTGCCCGATCTCGGGGGGGCGGCGAAACTGCGCGCGATGGACGTGCCGGTCCGAACGCTGATGACCTTCGACGGGCATTAGACGCATAACCCTCGATACGTCGTCCCGGCGAAGGCCGGGACCCATAATCCCGGTCGTCTGTTGTTGAATGAAGGTCTCTGCCTCCGTGCCCCGACGTGAGGCCGCGGCGTATGGATCCGGCGTTCGCCGGGACGACGTTTACGTTGTCACGACCCCTGCAGCATCACGCGCAGTTCCAGATCGCGAAACGCCGAATAGTTGCGGCGGATCCATTGGTGCAGTTCGGTCGATGAATCCTTTTCGTTACGCAGATAACCGGTGAACGAGAAGCTCAGCCGGTCGATATAGGTTTTCAAGAACACCGGCAGCGCGGAGATCGGAAGGACGCGGCCGCGGGCCATCGCCGGCGGCAGTTCGCCGCGCACGACGTGCTCGTTATCGATGGTGATCAAAGCGTTCCGCGGAACCTGCTGCTGCAGCATCGGATAGCCGCGCGCCGAAACGCGGTCGGTGTCCGCCACGAACAGGATCACCGGGGCCACGCCACGGCGCGCCGCTTCCTTGATGAAGCCGATCTCGTCGGTCATCTTGAAGAATTCGTCGAAGGCGTGGAAGCCGAGGTCGATCACCTTGGCTACCCCGTCGTTGACGATCAGGCGGTCCATCAACTGCATCTTGCCGTAGGTGTCGATGACGTCGGCGGTCTCGGTGATTTTCGGGAGGTATTCGAGCAGCGACGGCTCTTTGAGGTTGATGTCGAACGCCGTCACCGTGCCGTTCTTCAACAGCAGGAATTCGCTGAGCAGCCGCGCGATCAGCGTCTTGCCGACGAGCGGGCGGGGCGAGCAGATGATGTAGACGGGCGTGGCGGACATCGCACTGCTATATCAGGCGAAATTTTCGTCCAATCCAGCCCCATTCCACGGCATTGAGCGATTATTTTTCGCCGCCGCGCGCGCCCGATTTACCGGAGCCGACCAGGTCGGTCAGCTTGATGCGGTCGAACTCGCTCCAGACATTGGCGAGCCAGTGCCGGACATAGCCGCGCAGCACGAAGGAATAGTTCGCGGCCTCGTCGTCCTTGCCCTTGTTGGCGACGAATTTGAGGAACGGCACCGAGGAGACCTCGACCTGCTCATAGGCCATTTCGTTGAGCTTCGGAATGGTGAGTTCGGTCGCATCCTTGATGCGGTGGAAATAGGAATTGTAGGTCGCCTGGTCCCACTGGAAGAACTGGGTGTCGTTGATGAAATTCTTCACCAGGAAATATTTGGCGCCCTGCATGAAATTGGCGGTCTCGGCGATCTCGTCCAGCGAGGCGATCGAGGGGCCCAGTATATGGAACACGGCAAAGGTGATCTGGCCGGATTTGGCGGCGTCGAGAAAGCCGATGTCGCGCAATGAGGCCAGCGCCGGCGACAGCAGTCCGGCGCGGACGTCGATCACGGTGACGGAGGGGCTGGCGGCGTTCAGCGTATCGAAGATCTTCATCTGGTCCGAGGTCGTCGTCATGTCGACGATCTCGGTGATGTCGGGATGGAAGCGCCTCAGCGTGCCGCGCGGCGACTCGGTGTCGAACGCCCGGGTGGGGACGTTGTTTGCACTGAAATAATCCAGCAGGGTTCGCGACACCGTGGTCTTGCCGACCCCGCCCTTGTCCGCGCCCACCACAATCACGACCGGCTTTGCCATGGAATTCCCTTAAGCGCCCCGATCGCGGGAGCGATCGGCAAGTCCCCATACCTGCTTTGGGCGCGAACATGGCAGAAACAAGGGAATATTCAATTCCTGAAGCCCCCGGCGCGGTTATTCATGAGGAATTCGTTAACGCCCGGAAGGGCGTAGGAACGCCCCGAAACTTCTCAGCGATGCCGGCCCCAAGGTCCTTCGAGCCCAGCGCCGGGGGCGCCGGCGGGCTCGGTCGTGCTGCCCCAGGGACCCTGGGGCAGAGGCGGTGGAGACTGACCTTCGGAGCCGGGTTGCTCTGGCTGGTCGTCCGGCTCGCCGGTGGCATCCGAGGGCAGGGCCAGCGGCCCGGGGTCGTGACCGCCGGCGAATTTCACCAGCGCGTCGACCCGGGATTGCACCGAGGGGTGGGTCGCGAATAGGTCGGCAAACCCCTCGCGCGGATTGTCGACGCAGAGTTCCATCACCGCCGAGGTCGCGCCGGGGAGTTCGCCGCGATTCTCGATCTTGCGCAGCGCCGAGATCATGGCATCGGGGTTTTTCGTCAGTTCGACCGAGCCGGCGTCGGCCAAAAGTTCGCGCGACCGCGACAGCGCCAGTTTGACGACCTGCGACATCAGCCAGGCCAGCATGATCAGGGCGACCGCGACGATGACGACGATGATCGCGCCGCCGCCGGAGCCCTTGCTGTCCCTGTCCGAAGACGACGAGGAGGATGACCGCGACGAGGACGACGACGACCAGCCGCCGCCGCCCGAACTCCACGACAGATTGGTGAAGGTCCGGAAGAACAATTCGCCGAAAAAGCCGACCACGCCCGCGATGATGACGGCGACCACCATCAACTGCACGTCCCCGTTGCGGATATGGGTCAGCTCGTGGCCCAGCACCGCCTCGATCTCCTGATCGTTGAGCGTCTTGAGGAGCCCCGTGGTGACGGTGACGGCATATTGCCGCCGGTTGAGCCCGGTCGCGAACGCGTTCAGCGCCGGGCTTTCCATCACTTTCAGCTTCGGCATCGGAATGCCGCGCGAGATGCAGAGATTTTCCAGCAGGTTATAGAGCCGCGGTTGCTGCTGCCGCGTCACGTCCTCGCCGCCGGTGACGGCGTCGATCATGTTCTGGTGGAAGAAATAGGCGATCACGATCCACAGCGCGGCAGCGCCGGTCGCATAGGGAAACGCCGTCATCAGGTCGCGCAAGGCGGCCATCAGGTAGTAATCCGCCGACGCATCGCTGTTGATCACGACTTCGGCGATCAGCGCGCCGGCATAGACCAGCACATAGATCAGGACGAACAGACCGGCGAGCAGCACCATCGAACGAAACTTGTTCGATGCGATGTGGGTGTAGAGACCGTACGCGGCCATGATGCGCTGCTTCTCGCCGGGATGCCTTGGCGCCTAGAACTTCACCGTCGGCGCCGCCTCGACTTCGGTGCGGCTGGCGCCGAGATCGAAGAAATCCTTGCGGGTGAAGCCGAACATGCCGGCGAACAGCGCGGCGGGCATCTGCTGGATGCCGGTATTGTATTCCTGGACCGCGTTGTTGAAGAAGCGGCGGCTGGCGGCGATCTTGTTTTCGAGATCGGACAGCTCGCTCGCCAGCTGCTGGAAATTGGCGTTGGCCTTGAGGTCCGGATAGGCCTCCGACAGCGCGATCAGCCGGCCGAGCGCGCCGCTCAGCTGGTTTTCCGCGGCCGAGACCTGCGCCGGTCCCTGCGCCGACATCGCGGAGTTGCGGGCCTTGATCACGTCGTCGAGCGTGCCGCGCTCATGGGCGGCGTAGCCCTTTACGGTCTCGACCAGGTTCGGGATCAGATCGTGGCGCTGCTTGAGCTGCACGTCGATGTCGGCAAAGGCCTGGCTGACGCGCTGGCCGAGCGCAACGAGCCGGTTATACGCGCCGAATGCGAACAGCACGAGAATGACGATGACGCCGAGAACGATCCAGCCGGTCGACATGGCAAAACAACTCCTGATGGGACAAACAATGCGGGGCAGCCTAGACGAAAAACAGCGCATGCGGCAGCCCGCCGCAAGGTGGGCATTGCTTGGTCGTCCGCAACACGGGATAAGTTCAAGGCTTTGGGTCGTCCCGGCCTGCGCCGGGACGACCCGAGATGGATATTTGCTCCTCCATCACCGCATCGCCCCAGCGCCAGCGGCGGGCGCGGGCGTAATCTGCCTTGGCGCGGCGGGGCACTTTTTCGATCGCGAGGCCGCCCGGCGTGCAGAGCTTTGCCGTCACTTCGACCTTGCTGACATCAGGCTGCGCCAGCACCCGGGCCGGGTGCTGCACCGGCGGCGCGTGGGTCAGCGCGACATAGGCGAATTTTTCGTCCTCGAACGGCAGTTCAACGCCCTTGACCTGCATGTGCGCGCGCGAGCGGGAGAGGCGTTGGGTGAAATGACACCAGTCAGGTGTTGAAAGCGGACACTTTCCGTCGTGTGGGCAGGGCGCTGCGACATGAGCGCCGTCGGCGATCAACTGCTCGCGCAACGCAACGATCCGCGCGTAGCCTGCGGGGGTGCCCGGCTCGACGACCAGCAGCGTGTCGCGGGTTTTGGCCCACATCAGCTCGGCAAGCATGGCTCGCTCGGCATCGCCGATCTCGCCGATCATGTAACTGGCGACGACGAGGTCGGCGGCATCGGCATGGGCGAGGAGGGAGCGAGCGTGCCCCGGCTCGTAGTTGATGCGGCGCAGGCGCGCGCTCTTGCGTGTGAGGTCCAACGCCAGTTCGCGCAGGGCGTCGTTGGCGTCTAGCAAGGTAAAATCTTGCAACGATGAAAACGCTTCCGCCGCGGCCCAGCTCGCGGTCCCGGGCCCGGCGCCGACATCGAGCAGGCTCGTTGGCGCGAAGTCCGGCCTGATCTCGTAGAGCGCGTTCAGGCTGGCGACGACGGCGGCATAGGTCGCGGGCATCCGCGCCAGCGCATAGGCCAGCGCGTCGGTTTCCGATCTGATCGCGCCGGAGCCGCCGCCATCGCGGTAGGTCTGCGAGATGGAAGCGGCGCGGCCTGCAGCCGCGTTGCGCGACAGGCCCTCGAGTTTGGCGTCGAGGGCGGCCTTCAGTTCGGCAGGAAAATCGGGTGAGGTCATCTATCTCTGTGATGCCCCGAAGGCGGGGCATCCAATACGTGGCGGCTTCTCGGTTTTAACATGGATATCTCTGGAATACTGGATCGCCCGGTCAAGCCGGGCGATGACGGTAGGGGTGGCACCGACTTGTCCACGTCATTGCGAGCCAACGGGTCGCGCGAATGCGCGCCCGATGACAGGCTCCGCGAAGCAATCCATCTGTCGGCAACGAAAGTGTGGATTGCTTCGTCGCTACGCTCCTCGCAATGACGGTGCTCAAATCTCAGATACGCTTTCCCGATCCCGCGGCGCGAAGCGCCCCGGGGTCGTGAGAGAAAACTTTCGCCCCAAAAGAAGAGGGCGCAGGAAATGCCGGGGGCGCGCTGCACCCGCGGTCTCGTGTGCAAAATTGTGCGAAGAAACGCACACGAGCATACAGGTTCAGCGGAGGCACCCTGGCATTCCCTGCGCAATGGTTTTACGGCTTATGCCGCGCTCCCCGGCGACGAATTCGTCTTGTCACCGTCATCGGCGGATTAACGATTTTGCCAAGCCCGGTTGGGCCTGCAAAATTCTCCACCGACTTGACACCAGCAACGGGTGCCAGGACCACACGGTTTTGCCGTACGCAGCAACCCGTCTTCGCCAAAAGGCTCGCCGGGCTATGGCGCCGTCGTCTTGCGCGCTGTTGTCCGCTCACGAGAGAACTCGCCCTGCGAACACACACGCGCCGACGCTGCCGCGTCCACCGCATCCCCTCCCGCGTTCGTGACGATCGCGATACGCCCCTCTTGCCGGGAAAGGACGGGGCGAGCTGGTAGCGCTGATTTGCCCGACAGGTTAAGCGGAATTTTGCCCGTCGCGTTATTTTGCCGCAGCCTCGGCGCGTCAGGATGAGCAAAGGCGCGCCTGCGCCGTGCCCAAATCGGACGAACGCCATTTCCGAGATTGCTCCCAGACCGGACATGCCGGAGAGATGTCAAACTCGACGCGATTGAGCTATAACGGAACATCGAGACGGATCACCCGGAGTTGTGACCAAGATCACATGGATCGCTCGACTTCTGGCGCATTGTAATGGCGTTATTGATATCCGTCGAGGTCCGGATGCACTGCACGAATTGCGCAGCCGAAGTCCCGAAGCAAAGGAAATTCTGTGGGCAGTGCGGAGCGGCCGTAGTGCGGCGCTGTCTGGCCTGCGGCGCGGCAAACCCAGCCTTAAACAAGTTTTGCGGCGACTGCGGGACCAAATTGCGCGTGGATTCTCCCGCGGTGGTACCGGCACGGGACTCGCGCCCGATCGAGCGCCGACAGCTTACGGTACTGTTTTGTGACCTGGTCGGATCGACTGCGCTCTCCGCGAGGCTCGATCCCGAAGACTTCAGCGCAATCATCGCCGGCTACCGGCGCTGCATTACTGAAACCGTTGCCTGCTTCGACGGCTTTGTCGCGCGGCATCTTGGGGACGGTGCGGTGGTATATTTTGGCTATCCTCAGGCGCACGAAGACGACGCGGAGCGCGCCGTTCAAGCTAGCCTCGCATTAGTGCAGGCGGTCGCCGCCTTGCCCACGAAGGAAAACTTGAGCGCGCGCGTCGGTGTTGCAACGGGTGTCGCGCTTGTCGGCGATATGTCGGACAGCGCGATTTCCGAGGAGCATGGCATCCTCGGCGATACCCCGAACCTTGCCGCCCGACTGCAATCGCTCGCACAAGCCGGCTGCGTTGTTATCTCGGATCGCACAAAGACGATCGCGGGACCGCAATTCGAGTATCTCGATCTCGGTAAAGTCGAGATCAAGGGATTCGTAGAGCCAGTCGCTGCTTGGCGAGTCGCAGGCAAGACAGCCGTGACCAGTCGATCGCACGCTCTCCAAAGCTGCGATTTGCTGCCGCTGATCGGTCGTGATGAAGAAATGGAGCTACTGCTGCGCCGATGGGAGCGGGCCAGGAGTGGCGAAGGTCAGGTGGTGCTGCTTTCTGGTGAAGCGGGGATCGGCAAATCACGGCTCACCGTCGCGCTGTTGGAACAGCTTGCTCGCGAGCCGCACATACGCCTGCGGTACTTCTGCTCGCCGCAGCATACCGACAGCACGCTCTATCCGGTGATCGGCGAGATGCTGCGCGCCGCTGGCTTTGCTCACGATGACAGCCAGCAAGCGAAAATGGACAAGCTTGACGCGCTGCTGGCGCAAAGCTCGACGCCGCCCCAGGATGCGGCGCTGTTTGCCGAAATGCTGTCGCTGCCTAACGATGGACGCTACCCTCCGGTTGAAGTTGAGCCGCAGCTCCGTCGTCAGAAAACACTGAAAGCTCTTGATTCGCACATCGAGGCGCTGGCGCGGATCAATCCCGTGCTGATGATTTTCGAAGATGCGCATTGGACCGACCCGACCAGCCTCGAATTGTTCGCCCGGGCGGTGGACCTGGCCGTGAGCCATCGGCTCTTGATACTTGTTACTTTCAGGCCGGAATTCAGCCCGCCCTGGATCGGACGACCGCACGTGACTGGGCTGACCCTCAATCGGCTGGCGCCGTGCGACATCCATTTCCTGATCGAGGGGGTCGTCGGTAACCGATCGTTGCCGGCGGACATCCGCCAGAACATCATCGAGCGCACCGACGGCATTCCACTGTTCGCCGAGGAGATGACCAAGGCGGTGCTGGACGCGGAGGGTGAGAGTGATGCGCAGCGGGGCTTCGCAGGGGCACCAACGCCCGCTGTGGCGGTTCCGGCGAGCCTGCAGGCCTCGCTTATGTCGCGGCTCGATCGGCTCGGCCCGGCGAAGGACGTTGCGCAGGTCGGCGCGGCGATCGGCCGGGAATTTCCCCACATGTTGCTGGCTGCGCTCGTGCGAAAGCCGAAGGCACAACTGGACTCCGACCTCGACCGGCTCATTGCGGCGGGTTTGTTGTTTCGACAGGGCATCCCGCCAAATGCGAGCTACCTGTTCAAGCATGCGCTGGTGCAGGACGCAGCGTACAGTACGCTGCTGCGGGAGCCAAGGCGCGTGCTGCATGCGCGCATCGCCGAAATCCTCGAAAGTCAGTTCGCAGAAATCGCCGAGAGCCAGCCCGAGCTGCTGGCGCGTCACTACACAAAGGCCGACCTGGTTGAGAAGTCAGCGCGCCTGTGGGGCAAGGCGGGACAGCGGTCACAGGAGCGTTCGGCGCTGGTCGAAGCCGCAGAACAACTTGGTCAAGCGCTAGCGCAAATCTCAACCTTGCCCAGCACGTCCGACCTGCGGCGCGAGCAGATCATTTTACAAGTCGCGCTCTTGAACACGCTCATGCATGTCAAAGGATATGGCGCGCCCGAAACGAAGGCTGCCGTAGCTCAGGTGAGAGCGTTGATAGAGCAAGCGGAACGGCTTGGAGAACCTCCCGATGACCCTTCGTTGCTGCTCTCAGCCCTCTTTGGCCAGTGGATCGTCAATTTCATAAACTTCGATGGTGACGTTGCGCGAGAGCTCGCAGCGCGGTTTCTGGCGCTTGGCGAGAAGGAGGGAGCGGCGGTACCGCTCATGATTGGACACCGCACCATGGCGAGTACGCTCGCGTTTATGGGGGACCTCGTTGAGGCTCAAGCGCAGTACAATGAAGCCCTCGCCCTTTACCGCCCCGCCGAGCACCGGCGATTGATGACGCGATTTGGCCAGGACCTCCGGGTAACGTGCTTGGCCTTTCGGTCAATGGCCTCGTGGCTGCTCGGTTATCCTGAGGCTGCGCTCAACGATGCAGACTGCGCGCTCATGGAAGCGCGCCAGATTGAGCATGCTGCCACTTTGATGTTTACGCTGAATTTCCCGATTCTTGTTAATACCTACTGCGGGAATTACCACGCGGCAAACGAGCGTCTCAAGGAGCTTGTCGTGTTAGCAGAGGAGAAAGGTGCCCCGTTCCGAAAAGCGGAAGGCGTGTTACGCCGGGGCTATATCCTAACCCTCACGAGAGCCGCGAAAGCAGTCGAGACCGTCACGGCGGGTATTGATTTATGGCGGTCGGCCGGGTCGACGATATTTACACCGGAGCACGAGTTCATGTTGGCAATCGCCCATTCAGATTTGGGCCAATTCGATGATGCCTGGCGCTGCATCGACAAAGCAATGACGGCGATGCACGCAACCAAGGAAAGGTGGTGCGAGGCTGAGGCTCATCGCGTTGCCGGCGAAATCGCGCTCAAGTCGCCGCAGCGAGACGTGGCGAAAGCGCAAGCGTATTTCGAGCATTCCCTGACCGTTGCGCGAGCACAGCAGGCAAAGTCGTGGGAATTGCGCGCGGCCATGAGCCTGGCGCGGCTCTTGAGCGATCAGGGAAAACGGCAAACGGCACGTGACCTTCTCGCCCCCATCTACGATTGGTTCACCGAAGGTTTTGACACAAACGACCTTCGAAAGGCCAAGGCGTTGCTCGGCGAGCTTCATTGATAAGGCCATCCGGCGACGAAGTTCCCGTCCTGGCGGCACTTAGCGGACCTGACAGGTTCGGTCGACCATGCCGGTTCTTGGGGGCAAAGCTGACTTGGCGCGCGGGATTCGGTTCCCAGGGGGCATGGAGCTACAAACGGTGACGTTTCGCTACAAGCGCGGGTTCCGGCACGAGTGTATCTGCCATGATGACGTGTATCGGTGAGTTCGCTCGAAAACGACCCGATGAAATCACTTGGCCGCGTCAAGGTAGGCCAGCCGGGAACCGTTGAACGAGGAGCGCGGTAAATGAAGCCAGTCACTGGTGGAAAGCGGAGGGAACTCGTGAACAACACCGCCAATGCCGTTCTAAAATACGCCGAAAGCCTTGCCTAGCAAATCTGCGTTGTCGAGAAGAGTCGGGTACAGGTCATGCGTTCCTTTCGTCAGTTGCTCGTCCTGTCATTCGCTGTTTCGACGGGATTGTTTTCTCTTGCTGGCTGCAGTTCTCTTCCCAGAGCATCCTATACGGCATCCGATGCTGCGTCCGCGCGGGTGTTGAACGTCAATGAACTGCGCCGATATACCGATGAGCCGGCAGCAACGTTCCTCAAGGAACCACCTGTAAGTTTACGTGCCGGTCCTGTCAGCTATCTTGCCTTGTCGGGAGGCGGGGCCGACGGTGCTTATGGCGCGGGTGTGCTGAATGGTTGGACCACGGCAGGTACGCGCCCAAAGTTTACAGTCGTTTCGGGTGTGAGCACGGGTGGGTTGATTGCGCCATTTGCATTTCTGGGCCCAGCCTACGACGCTACATTGCGCGAAGTATACACCAGCGGTATCGCTGAAAGCCTTCTGGATACGCCAAGCATCTTGAACGCGCTTTTCGGATCGGGCCTGTTTGGAAACACGCGACTTCGCGAGTTGGTGGCCCGCTATGTCGACCAGAATATGCTCGCGGCAATTGCAGAGGAACACGCCAAGGGCAGGGATCTTCTCATCGTAACGACTGATCTCGACACTCAACGCACGGCGGTATGGGACATGGGTCGCATTGCTGAAATCAGGACACCCCAGGCGCTAAGCTTGTTCCGCGATGTCATGGCTGCATCCGCAAGTATCCCGGTGGTTTTCCCGCCGATGATGATTGACGCGGAAGCGAACGGAAATCACTTCCAGGAGATGCATGTCGACGGTGGAGTGACGGCACCGGTGCTGACGTTGCCGGAAGCATTCATTTTGCGAAACGGGGCGTTCGTCCGAGGTGCGCATATAAGCATTTACATCTTGATCAACAACAAGGTTGAGCGAGATTTCCAACTGGTGCCGAACAGCACGATCGACATCGCCGCGCGGGCTTCGGCTTCCGTCACGAAGACGCAAACCCGCTCTATTCTCTATGAGACTTTTGACTTCGCTCGCCGCAACAATTTCGGATTCAATCTGACCTATATCGACAAAGGCTTTCCGTCGTCAAGCTCCTCCGGCTTTGAAACGAGCTACATGCGTTCTCTTTATCAGTACGGATATGACAAGGCCAAAACCGGTAATTTTTGGGTCAAGGTGCCGCCGCCGGATGATGTCTCATCAGGCGGGTTCCGGTTTAAAAGTTCCGCAATGTAGTGGTGGTCTACAGATCACCCGCAAGCGAAGTTCGGTGGGTGCGATGGCAAAATCGAAAACTGTCTGCCGATCACGGAAGGGTGGAAGAGCGTCGGTGTCGATCAGGGTGACCTCGTTCGGCAGGCCACGAACGCCACTAGTGAGGGCTCAATTTCGCAAAGCCAGATGCGCTCCGTTTACGGAGGTCGTCACGACATGAGCCGGCCGGCACCGCATACGTTGCGGCGGCGCTTTTTCATGGCGCTCGGCCATGCCATTCACGTGACGTGGCCGGTGTTGTCGGCAATTCTAGCGATTCAGCTTGTCCTGGGCTTGCTGGCTGGTTTTGTTGAGGGCTGGTCTCTCGGGGATGCGGTCTATTTCACTCTCATTACCGGCCTCACGATTGGTTATGGTGATCTCGTCCCGAGGCAGGCGTTGACGCGCGTACTTGCGATCGGAATTGGCTTTTTCGGGCTCTTTGTTACGGCTCTCATAGCGGCAATTGCCGTCCACGCTATGCGCTCAACGCTCACTGATGACGGGAGCCGCAATGAGTGATCTTGTATCGACCAGGGATCGAGTGAGGGTGCTGTTTGCTGCACTGCATGAGTCGCGTTGTGGCACCTTTGAGACATGTCGACCGGCTCTGACGATGTCCGTTCTGCGGGGTGGACCGAAAGTGATCGGCGAGCAGTCAAAACGACGCGATTGACCCTGAGTTGACCTCGGGTGGGGAATCCCAGTCAAGGG
Organism: Bradyrhizobium sp. Ash2021; assembly: GCF_031202265.1. Classification (NCBI taxonomy): domain Bacteria; kingdom Pseudomonadati; phylum Pseudomonadota; class Alphaproteobacteria; order Hyphomicrobiales; family Nitrobacteraceae; genus Bradyrhizobium; species Bradyrhizobium sp. Ash2021. The sequence continues at coordinate 2,694,209 of NZ_CP100604.1, forward strand.
CATTGGGCCGCTCCCCAGCCTGAGCAGCAAGCAGTGTGATGGCCCGAGCTTAGCCGAAGTGCTAAAAAGAGATCTCCAAAAAAAGACAGGAGGAACCACCCATGGCGTCGATCACCGCAATCGCCAACGATTTCTTCGCCGCTTGCGAGACTGGAAAGGGTTGGGAAGTCTGCAACACTTACTGTGCTCCGAACGCGACCTTCGCCGCTCAGGCCGAACCGCTTGCTGGTATTAAAACTCTTGCAGAATACACTGATTGGATGAAGGGGCTAATGACGATCATGCCGGACGGCAGCTACGAGGTGAAATCCTTTGCCACCGATACCCAACGAAACAACGTCGCTGCCTATGCCGTCTTTTCAGGCACTCATACCGGTCCCGGCGGTCCGTGTGAGCCGACCGGTAAAAAGGTGACTTCGGACTACGTCTACGTGATGCAATTCACCGACGACAAGATCAGCCAAATGACGAAGATATGGCATTCTGGTATGGCACTAAAGGAACTGGGCTGGGCTTGAGCGGCATGCCGCCGACGCTACTCGCGATCGCCGACGAGGTGATCGAATAGCGTCGCTCATGTCAGGCTCTGGTACCTTGAGACATGCCGACGGACTCTGAAGACTAATTTGCAGGCCTACGGGGGTGCCAGCTGACGATGCCCACCGCGCGATAGGCGCGCCTATCAAGCTCTGTAATTCAGCGGCGGCGCTGGCTGCATGCGCGAGCGCGCCACCGTTCAATTCCGGATGTTAAGCCTCAAAGGCTCCAAGAAGGATTGCGCGAGCTATGGCCCAAAGTTGGTGACGGCGTGAATCGGGAAGGCGGCATATCGTGGGGGTGTTCAACGCCTCCACTTCTCCACCAAAGGAGCGATATGCCGTGTCTAAGGATACCGTCGTAAAACTGATTCAGCCAGGAACTTTCAGCGACCAACTCACCGACATTTTGCGCGATGGGGCGCGTGCCCTTCTCGCCCAGGCGGTGGAGGCCGAGGTCGCCGGGTTTCTTTCCAAGCATGCCGATTTGAAGACCGAGGATGGCCACCAACGCGTGGTGCGCCACGGTCATCTGCCCGAGCGCGAGGTGATGACGGGCATCGGCGCGGTCCCGGTGCGCCAGCCCCGCGTGCGCGATCGCGAGGCCGCAGCCGGCGATCCCCGCCGCATCCGCTTCTCGCCATCGATCTTGCCGCCCTATATGCGCCGCTCGAAGTCGATCGAGACGCTGCTACCGATCCTCTACCTGAAGGGCATCTCGACCGGCGATTTCTCGGACGCTCTGGCGGCCTTGCTCGGCAAGGATGCGCCCGGCCTCTCGGCCAGCGCCATCGGCCGCCTGAAGGACGGCTGGCAGGATGATCATGCCCAGTGGCGCAAGCGTGATTTGTCGGGCAAGCGCTACGTGTACGTCTGGGCGGACGGCATCCACCTCGAGGCGCGGCTGGAAGATGAAAAGCAGTGCATCCTGGTGCTGATCGGCGCGACGCCCGAGGGCAAGAAAGAGCTCGTCGGGTTCACCGATGGCGCTCGGGAAAGTGCGCAGGATTGGCGCGATCTGCTGCTGGATCTGAAGCGATGCGGGCTCGATGCCCGGCCCGAGCTGATGATCGCCGACGGCGCGCTCGGCTTCTGGAAAGCGGCCGGCGAGGTCTGGCCGAAAGCACGCGAGCAGCGCTGTTGGGTGCACAAGACGGCGAACGTGCTGGGCAAATTACCCAAGAGTGTGCAACCAAAGGCCAAGCGGGCGCTGCAGGAAATCTGGATGGCCGAGACCAAGGCCAATGCCGAAGTCGCCTTCGACGCCTTCATCGAAAGCTACACGCCGAAATACCAGAAGGCCGTCGATTGTCTGACGAAGGATCGCGACCTGCTGCTCGCCTTCTACGACTTCCCGGCCGAGCATTGGAAGCACCTGCGCACCACCAACCCGATTGAAAGCACTTTCGCGACCGTCCGCCACCGCACGATCCGATCGAAAGGCTGCCTCTCAAACAAGACCGCTCTCGCCATGGTATTCAAGCTGGTCGAAGGGGCGCAACGATCCTGGCGACGGCTCGACGGACATGCACACTTGCCAAAGATCATTCTCGGTGTGAAATTCACCGACGGGATCGAGGTCACCGCCAAGCTGGCCGCCCCTCAGCCCGCAACCGCCGCCGCCTGACTGATCAGGCCGTCACCAAAAATTGGCGATAGCTCGGATTGCGCATAGATTTGCGTCAGCGCCGGTTTTTGCCATGACCTTGCTTCTCCATTCTACGCTTTCTGCGATTTCCTACGCTCGATGGTAGCGCCTCGCACCAGCTGCCTTGGCGGCTAAATTGCTGATATGAAGAAATGCCCAAAGCCGGGGCACATGACCAAAGGGGCGGTGCCGGGGGCTCGGCAGCCAGGTTTGCTTCCTCCCGACACTGGTCTCAGAGGTCATGTTTTCTATCGGATAAATAACAGCAATATTGAAGAAAGCTGCGCTTACCAGCACCAAAAACTCGGCCCCTAGGATCCAAGTCTTGACATGTTGGATTTCCGACATGAACATATGCCCGGCACATGGGCATCTACTCATGGGCAGAACTAACTTGTCTCCCCACTAAGGAGCGCGCGCTATGTCGGAATTGGTGCGTACCTATAATGCGCAAGCCCATGAGATCACCGACGCGATCACGGCGGTGGTCCTTAATGCAGAGGCCGGATTACGTTTGCTGCGCGCTCAATCGCCAGATCTGGAAGTAGTCCGGCAGGCGCTCAATAGTATCGCTAACGACGGTAAGCGAGCAGGCAACATCGTCGTTCGAACTCGAGCGCTCATGAACAAAGTGGCCGCAGCGGATGGCACCGCCGATCCTTGTGCTGATAACCCCGACGAGTGGCCGCTGTGATGTCGCCTATTGGCACTTTTGAGACAAGCTGACAGGCCCCGAGCATGTCTGCTTATCGGGGAAGACCGGAAGTCACCGTCGGATAGTCAAAACGACGCGATTGACCCTGAGACTCGGAGATCGAGGGGGCGATTGAAAGTAGCGCAAATTCGATCCTCATCTCTCGAGCCGGCGGTTTCGCCTGGCGATTTCCGACATCGGCGAGATATCCTTTCTTCCCCCTATCATGGCAGCGCTCCAGAAGATCGCGCCGGATGTCGGGATTGATATTGACCTTGCCCCCAAGTTTTATCCAATCCCGAGTTCGCTCGTGGCGTTTGGGTTGCCCGGTTGGACGGTGGTAGCGACGGGAGCTGGCGCGGAGCCATCGGCATAGCGCAGCGCCAGATCCCGGCGCGGATTGCAGGTGAAGGCGTACTCGGAAGGTGTCTTCCATCCGAGCTGAGAATGGGGGCGTGAGCCGTTGTAGTCGGCGCGCCAGCATCCAAGGGCAACGCGAGCCTGCGCCAGCGAAGAGAACAGCGTTTCGTTTAACAATTCATCCCGTAGCCGGCCGTTAAAGCTCTCGATGAAGGCGTTCTGCATGGGTTTGCCCGGCGCGATGTAATGCCATTCGACGCGGGCTTGGTCCGCCCATGTGAGGATGGCGTTACTGGTAAGCTCGCTGCCATTGTCGCTGACGATCATCTTCGGCTTGCCGCGCTCGATCATCAGCCGATCCAGTTCCCGCGCCACGCGGACCCCGGAGAGCGAGGTGTCGGCCACCAGCGCCAGGCTTTCTCGGGTGCAGTCATCGACGATGGTCAGGATGCGGAAGCGGCGGCAGTCGGTGAGTTGATCCGACACGAAGTCGAGCGACCAGCGTTCGTTGGGCGCCATCGGAACCAGCATCGGCGCCCTGGTTCCGATGGCCCGCTTGCGGCCGCCACGGCGGCGCACCGCCAGCTTCTCCTCACGATAGAGCCGGAACAGCCTCTTGTGGTTGATCACGTAGCCCTCCCGCTTGAGCAGAACATGCAGGCGTCGGTAGCCGAAACGGCGGCGTTCCTGGGCGATCGCCTTCATGCGCTGACGAATGCCGGCATCATCCGCCCGGGTCGTCTGATATCTCATGGTCATGCGGCAGCAGCCGATGGCTTTACACGCCCGCCGTTCGCTCATCCCGTGGGCTTCCACCAGATGAGCGACAGCTTTCCGCTTCCCCGCGGGCGTCACCATTTCTTTCCCAGGAGATCCTTCAGCGCCACATTATCCAGCATGGCGTCAGCCAGAAGCCGCTTCAGCTTCGCGTTCTCGTCCTCCAGCGACCGCAGCCGCTTGGCCTCAGAGACGTCCAGCCCTCCGAATTTGGCCTTCCATTTGTAGATGCTGGCGTCGCTGACGCCATGCTTGCGGCAGAGATCGGCGACCGGGACCCCGGCCTCGTGCTCCTTCAAAATCCCGATGATCTGTTCTTCTGTAAATCGATTGCGCTTCATGCTCTGGTCCTCGTCTTGGGCCAGAGCGAACTTCAAACTGGATTAAGCCCGAGGGGCAAGGTCAATATTGTTGCCGTAGACGTCACCAAACTCGCGGAATGGCTGAGCTCAGGCAAAATTGACGCGGCTCTCTCCAACCGAGGCTATGTCCCGACGGCCTCAGTCGGGGAAGTGATATTCACCGACCACTATGTGTGCGTCGCCAGCAGTCGGCATCCCAGGCTCACGTCAGAATTGACGATGCGGCAGTATCTTGACGAACGGCACGTTCTGGTCGCTCCGGAAAGCGGCCACAGTCTGGTCGAGGAGCGACTGCAAGAGCTCGGTTACACCCGCAGGATCGCGCTTTGCGTGCCGCATTTCAGCGTGCTGGCGGAGGTTATCGCGACCACAGATCTCTTGCGATTGCGAGCGCCGTGCGAACTGGCCCGCTTGTCCGGCCGCGTGATTGAGCGCTGGGTCTCTAGCAAGGAACGTTAGGGCTCTACCATTGGCGGCTGAGGCGCGTTGGGACTAATCTAGTATTGTAGGAGACCGAACGAGGCTTAGATTCGTGTTAGGCGCTTCGCAAGGGAGAGGTCGAACGTCGGAATGGCGGGGTTCGGCGGCGCCCTCGGGCGAACTATCGCATCTATCTTGGGGGCCGCTGGTTTAGACGGAGGGACCGCGCTGCTCGTCTTGGCGACAGCAACGGTGTTTTGGGTACCCATCGTGTGCATCGCCATAGCGCGGCGACGCGATCGGGACATTAGAAACATGGATTTGGGAAACATGGATTTGCCGCGGCCAAATTGGTGAATGCGTCCACCTCTGCCCAGAACGGAACCGATGAGCCAGTCCGAAGAGCTTTCGGCATATATCACCTTCGGCCGAAGCGAGTGGGCAGCGTTGCGCTTCAACACGCCGCTGACGCTCTCTGAAGCGGACCTCTCTGCGCTTCGCGGCCTGAACGAGCCGATCACCCCCGCCGAAGTCGCCGACATATACTTGCCGCTGACGCGGCTGCTGAACCTGCATTTCACCGCGGCGCGCAGCCTTATGCACGTTAAAAGCGCATTCCTGGGTCGCGCACCACGCAGTCCGCCTTATATCATCGCGTTGGCGGGCAGTGTTGCCGTTGGCAAGAGTACGTTTGCCCGCGTGCTTTGCGCGCTTTTAGCGCGGTGGCCAGACCATCGCCGGGTCGAACTCGTCACGACTGACGGGTTCCTGCATGCCAATCGGGTTCTGGAAGAACGAGGGTTGATGCGACGCAAGGGCTTTCCCGAGAGCTACGACCTGCCGCGAATGTTGCGGTTCCTGTCGGCGGTGAAAGCGGCTGAAGTCGACCTCGAACTGCCGGTGTACTCGCATCTTATCGGGGATATCGTACCTTCGGAGCATCAGGTCGTTCGGCATCCGGACATCTTGATGTTTGAGGGCCTGAATGTATTGCATGCGCGCGGCACGGCACCCATGGTCGTCTCGGACTTCTTCGACTTTTCGATCTACCTGGACGCTGACGAGACCGACATCCAGTCGTGGTACGTCGAGCGCTTTCTCGGTCTGCAGCGGACCGCTTTCCAACAGCCTGCCTCATATTTTCACCACTACAGGGATCTGCCGCCAAGCGACGCGCGCGAGGTCGCGGACAGGCTGTGGCGTGAGCATCATCGCGCAAATCTCCGAGAGAACATTCTGCCTACCCGCATGCGCGCCGATGTCGTGCTCCGCAAGCGTTCCGATCACTCGGTTGGTGAGGTCTGGTTGCGAGAGACATAGGCGGCAGAGTCCGCCGCGTTGGCCGAGTGAAAAAGCTGGTCCGAATGTCCGGAGTTGGTCCCAGACCCGACATGCCGGAGAGATGTCAAACTCGACGCGAATGACCCGATGCAGACCTATGCAAGTTCTGCTGACGTGGGCTGCTCGGCGTAAAGCTGCTTCAGTGCAGAAGAGGCCAACGCGCCAAGGCGGGTGCCCGTTAGTCAAGTAGGTCCTATGCCGTTCCGCACATTATGTGGGCGGCGAGTCGAGGTAGACATAAAGAGCCGCGATCTTGCCGTCCCGTGCGATGATGAAATCCACACCGGTGTACTGGGGCGTTTCGCCTTTCGGCCCCGAGCCCCACGCCAGGCGTCCCGAATTGTGCAGAACCTGGGGCGCGCCATGAGGCGTATAAACGAAATGAGGATGCGTCGCTCGGAGATCGCCAGCGAACTTGTCCAGTGCGTCGTGACCGACGAACGTGCCGGGCGGCGCGTATAGCACACAGTCTTCAGTGTAAAGTTCCTGAATTGCGGCCCTTCGGCGAGCCGAATCACCTTCACCGAAAACTTCCGGAAGATTGCGGTTGAGTAGCGTCTGGATGCCACTCACATCTGCGCCCACGGACGGCGGGACGCTGTTCTTGCTGGCATGCTGGTTCATCAGAGGACTCCTTGTCTGCGCCATGATGATGTGGTCGTGGGAGCGACCCGCGAAACGGCGAGAGTGGAAACTCATCGTTTCCGGTTTGTTGGTGTATGAGTCGATGGCTTGCCTCACCTCGACGGCCCGCACGCCAGTCCATCTCACTTTGGTTGAGGATATGTGACGGCTTTCGCGTTGTTGTCCACGAAGTCGGGAGGCACCGAAAATGCCCCGGTTTTCAGATCGTAGACGCAGTGCCAGTCTTCGATCCATGGGGCCGTTTTGTCGTCTTCACCCTGCATGTCGAACGACAGGCTGATCACGACATAGCGGCTGTCGGGCCAATGCTGCCCCATCCAGGGGTAGTTTTCTTCCATCCCCTTGACCAGTGCGACAAATGCGTGATCGAGCCCATACGGGTTCTCGGGGTCCCGATGCATCCCCTTTGAGGTCGGCGTGGTGAAGAAATAATCCCAGGCCAGATCACCAAGGGGTTTTTTGGTCGCTGGTGAGAATTGATACCCGTTCCTGCGATACAGAAACAGCGTCTGAGAGCCGGATCCCAGTTTTTGCATTCGCACTAGCCACTGGCTGTCCGGGCTAAATCGAAATCCAGCCGCATAGGCCGGCAAGTCATCGCCCTTGCCAGGGTTCAACAGGAAAGCATGCCGATGATCCCTGTCGAAGGTCCAGAAGTGGTAGGACAGGTCCCCGTCCTTGTTCTCCCGGGCATATTGCTCGAGCCGCACTTTCTTGTCGGGGGATATGAAGGTGCCCTCGGGGTCCAGCTTGTAGCTGGCTCTTGGCCCATCGGCGCTGGCGGGCGCCACCGTGGCGAAAGCAAGCAATAGTGCAATCCAAATTTCTCGCAATCTCTGGTCAAACATGGCTTCCTTCCTGGTTCACGGTTAGTCACCGATTTGGTGCTGGAGGTTCGACCACATGATGCGACAACACTAAAAGCCTGCGGGCAAAGCTACGCCGACATCAGGCGGTCTTGGCGGCGCGGGCCAGTCTGCTGATGTCCGTTGATCGGGGTGGACTCGACGTGGCCGACCGATCTCCAAAACGATGCGATTGACCCGCTTCGGACATTGTGCCGCGGGGCCACTTCGACCGGCCACCGTTGACATGTACGCGAAAAGGGGCGTCCACTTATCGGGTTTGAACAATCGCCGCAATGGGCCTCCTCGCCCGATAGTCTTCACATCGAGATGCTGTGAGGCCAATGGGAGGTAACCATGAAGAAGTCCAAGTTCTTACTGGTACTGCTGGCCTTTACTGCCGATTTTTTGGTTCAATCCCCCGCACGAGTGTTCGCCGGACCTGCTGAGGATGTGCAGGCCGCGATGCAACTTCTCAAGTCGAAGGCTGCGACGCTGGGTGCACCCATTGTCAACGGGGATGAGGCAGTCGCTGGCAAGATTGTCCCCGCCATACATTTTGGCACGACCAAGATGAATAACAATTTCGTGCTGGTTGACGAGGTCCAGAAGGAAGCGGGTGGGACCGCCACCATCTTTGTTAAGAGCGGCGACGAGTTCGTCCGCGTGGCAACGAACGTTAAGAAGGATGACGGGTCGCGGGCGATAGGCACCATTCTCGACCCAAAGGGTAAAGCCATCGCGGCTATTGCGAAGGGCGAAAGCTATTTCGGAGAGGCCGACATCCTGGGCAAGCCTTACGTCACTGGCTATGAGCCAATCCGCGATGCAAGCAGCAACGTCATCGGCATCTATTATGTCGGTTATTTGAAGAACTAGTCCGACGCTGAAAAGGAATTAGAGGCTGCTCGTGCTCTGGGAATCGCGTTGCGGAATTTGCCGCCATGACCAAACGCGGTTCAAAATCATAGGTCACGCAGATGAATGAGGCTCAGTAGAGCCCGCACCCTCACTCCAACACACCCGGTGGAGTGAAATGACCGCTTCTGGCACCTTTCGGACATTGCCGACCTCAACGACGATGTCCGGTCATCAGGGTAAAGCGGACCTCGACAACGCCAGCGTCGAGGTCCGAAAATGTCCGTGAGCGACCATGCGGCCGACGCGCGACGTGCAGCGTCTTACCACAAGCCCTGTTGTCCCTGACGATAGTACTGGCCGCCGCGCGGGCGCGTAGTGCCAGGTTGGGGGTTCCAATCGCGCTGGAAATTGAAGAAGCCGAAGCCGAGGCCGTTGTCGCCCCCGACGTCGCCGCTCGCAACGAATTCTTCGGACGTAGGCCGGCGCGTCACGAAGCCGCCCTGGGGCTGGTTGTTCAGCACCGCGACGAATTCGGTGCGATAGTTGGTCTCGCGGCTCAACGGCTCGTCCGAGATGACGATCGAGGACCGCGGCAATGCGGTCGGCGCGATGCGATCGAGCACATCCTGCGGGATGGTGATGCGGTCGAGCGCGTCCCTGGCATTGTCCCCGTTGTCGATCGTGACCGCGGTCCAGCGCAGGCCCGTGTCGTTGCGCGCCACCGCCGTGAACACATGCGTGCCGATCGGCTTTTCGGGATTGCGGATCGTGACCGGAACCTCGATGGTCGCATCGAACACCTCGCCGCCGTCCGGCCACTGCTTATGCGTGTTGCGCCGCACGTAAAGCTTCTGCGTCGCGCGGCTGATGAAGATCGACGCCGGCTCAAGCGCGAGCTTCGCCTCGCTTGCCGCCTTGGCGGTGTCGGCCTTCCTCGTCTGGGCTGCCTTGGCCGCTTCCTTTGCTGCGGCGGCTGCGTCGGGCTTCGATTTCGCGTCGGCCCTGGCGGTGTCGAGCTGGGTCCCCAGGTCCGCGGCCTTGGCGGCGGCCTTTTGCTTGAGGTCCTCGGCCCGCGCCCTGGCCTCGTCCGTCCTGGCGGCGGCGAGCGCCTTGCCGGCGTAGGCGAGCTCGGCGTCGGCGCGGGTCTTCTGTCCCTCCAGCTTGCGCAGCGACGCCGTCAGCAAAGCCGTCTCGCGCGCCGCAGACGCTGCGGCTTTCTTCGCCTCGTCGGCCGTCCTGGCAGCCTCGGCCGCCTCGCGGGTGAGCGCCTCGGCCCTGGCCGGTGCGGCCGCGATGGCCTCCGCCTTCGGCACCAACAGCGCCGGATGCGAGAACTCGACCGGCTCGGCGTCACCAGGCGAGATGATCACGCGCATCCCGATCCAAGTCTTTTCGAACAGGTTCTCGGCAAAGCCATAGGGCATCCGCACGCAGCCGTGCGAGGCGGCATATCCGGGCAGCGGCCCGCCGTGCAGTGCGATGCCGTTCCAGGTGATGCGCTGCATGTTCGGCATCCAGGCATCGTCATAGAGGCTCGAGTGGTGGTCTTTGTCCTTCTCGATGAGGGCGAAGACGCCGGCTGGCGTCTCGCGTCCCGTGGTGCCGGTCGACACCGGCGCGCGCAGGATCCAGCCGTCGGCATCGTAGAAAGTGACCTGCTGGCTCTTGATCGACACGATCGCCATAATCGGCTCGCCGGCATCGCGCGGCGCCGTCGCTTCGGTGGCGGCCGCGGGGCGCTTCGCCGCGTCGGCGGGCGACGGCACAGTCAGCGCCGTCAGTGCGGCGATCGCCGCGAGCGTCACAATGGCGAGAGGGCCCCCAAGAGAACCCCAGCGCCGCATCGCCACGGTGGTTCGCGCTGTCGTAAACCGATTTACCATGCCATGCCCCGGTTGAAATGCCTGTCCGCGCTTGCGTCGATCAAGTGTCAGATCGCGACTTTTGGATCAACTAACTGCCACCACCATCCCCGCCGCCAATTCGCTCCTGGGGACTATCGGCACGTTCCAGTGCTATTCTCATATACGACAGCCCGCGCAGGAGAAAGGCCGGCTCGCGGCCGAAATTGGCACGAAGCTGCCAATCCGGAATGTCCGCAATCCGGTCGCTACCGGGGGAAACCCGGACACGGCCCGAAAGTTCGATTCGGTAGCGTTTGACCCTTACCGGAAGTCGGGTCTTTGAAGCCATTTGCTTCAGGCATCCCCGTCAGGCTCTGATCCCATGGCGGGCTGGATAGCACCGGACCATAGTGGTCGAGTTGAACTCTGTAGGCTGCGCTTCCGCAGAAATCACTCGAAAGGCCGTGCGAGTGTTGTTCGCTCGTCACATTTTCCGGGAAGGCGGTGATCAGTACAACGGACGATCAACCGCAAACCTCGACGCGGCGGTATACCCAGCCGAAGCCGTCCCAGTAGCGTTCGCGAACGAACCGGCACACGGGCTCTTCGACGTATACCGGCGCCGGCGCATAGTAGACCGGCGGCGGAGCAGGGCGTGACGCCAGAGCCCCACCGAGCAATGCACCGCCGATAAGTCCGCCTACGACGCCAGCGGCGATTTGACCGTTCTCTGCCGTCGCCGGTCCTGGCGACAAAAAGGTGGCTGCGGCTACTGCCACAACTCCGACAGCTGAAGCGATATTGCGCATAATATGCCCCTTCAAACCGAGAAATCCTCGTTTGTCGACTTCTACCGATCATACATCTCGCGACTAACGTTTTCTTAATTCTGCGGGGCGGCACAAATTTTTTGTACCAAGACCTGTCTACTATGCGATCCTGTTACGTTGGCACCGCCAGATGCGGTTATCCTCCGCAACCCAATGCCGCTCGTGGCCGAATTAGGAACAACACCCCGCGGCGCTCGGCTCGCCGGCTCGCTGGGCCTGAATCGGTCGGCACGGCACCGAGCCGTAGGAACAGAACACACAACAATCGCCCGTTTTAGGCTTTAGCTTGGTGCCGCAGCCGGTGCATTCATAGAAGAACTGGCATGCATCGGTCGGCATGGTCTCCGTTTTCGCAAGGCGCGGCCCGATGACAGGCTCCGGCGTAACTTACCATCCCAGCGCGGCAATGGCCGCGCGCCGCTTTCGCGGATGATGACGTCAACGGGACAGGGCGAGAAAGACTACGCCACGTTCTGATCGAGGATCTTCACCGCGTCATCGAGGCCGACCGAGACCAGTTGCGAGACGCCGCGCTCGGCCATGGTGACGCCGTACAACCGGTTCATCCGCGCCATCGTGATCGGATTGTGGGTGATGATGATGAAGCGCGTATCGGTCGACGAAGTCATCTCGTGCAGCAGATTGCAGAACCGCTCGACGTTGTGGTCGTCCAGCGGCGCGTCGACTTCGTCCAGCACGCAGATCGGCGACGGGTTGGTGAGGAACACCGCGAAAATCAGCGCCAGCGCGGTCAGCGCCTGCTCGCCGCCGGAGAGCAGCGACAGCGTCTGCGGCTTCTTGCCGGGCGGCTTTGCGATGATCTCTAGGCCGGCTTCCAGCGGATCGTCGCTCTCGATCAGATGAAGGGCTGCTTCGCCGCCGCCGAACAGTTCGACGAACAGCCGCTTGAAGTGCTCGTTGACGGTCTCGAACGAGGTCAACAGCCGCTCGCGCGCCTCGCGGTTGAGGCTCTGGATGCCCTGGCGCAAGCGCTTGATGGCTTCCACCAGATCGTCGCGCTCGGTGGTGAGTGCGGTGTGCTGGGCCTCGACCTCGCGCAGCTCTTCCTCGGCGCGCAGGTTGACGGCACCGAGCCGCTCGCGGTCGCGGCGCAGCTTTTCGAGGTTTTCCTCGATCTCGGCGAGCGGCGGCAGTTCCGCGCCCGGCTCGATCTCGGCCAGCGCGGCGACCGTGTGCGGTTCCACCTCCAGCATGTCGTGGATCTCGCGCTCGATATCGGCGAGGCGGCGTTTGGTTCCCTCCATGCGCTCTTCGGCACGGGCGCAGGCTTCGCGCGCGCTGGAGAGCGCTTCAAGGGAGATTTTGGCCGAGCGGTCGGTCTCCGCCATCACGCTTTCGGCGGCGGCCAGCGCGTCGGCGGCGACGCGGCGGGCGCTTTCGGCGGTTTCGATCTCGTTGATCAGGGCGCGGCGCTTTTGCGCAAACAGGGCCGGTGCGTCCTCGAGCTCGGCCCGCTCGGCGGTGACCTCGGTGACGCGGGCTTCGATGGTGGCGACCTGCGAGGCCGCGCTCTGCTTGCGGTTCTGCCATTCGGTGCGCTCGGCGAGGATCGCCTGCACGCGGCGGTCGGCGAGTTCGGCCTCGCGCGCCAGCGCCTGCGCTTCGGCGCGCACTTGTGCAGCGAGGCGGCGATGGCCCTCGATGTCGCTGCGGACGGCGGCCAATCTGGTCTCGGTATCGGCGCTCGGCGGCAGCTCCGCGATTGCTGCGGTGGCGTTCTCATGCGCGGCCTCGGCTTCGCTGCGATCGGCGGCGAGGCGGCTGTGGGCTTCGGTCAGCGCTGATTTGCGCGCGGCGTGGCGATTGATCTCGCGCTCGGTCGCGGCATGACGCTCGCGCGCGGCGTCGGCTTCGCGCTGGGCGGCGCGCCACGCCTCGCGGGCGGCGGACTCGGCGGACGATGCGACCCTCAGTTCGGCTTCGGCGGTTTCCAGTGCCTGACGCTTATTGGTGGCGTCGGTGCGGGCCTGCTCGAGTTCGTGCTCGATGTCGACCAGCCGTGCGCGCTCGGCCAGACGCCGCGCCGCTCCGGTCGGCGCGTGGGCGGCGGTGACAAAGCCGTCCCAGCGCCAGACATCGCCTTCCAGTGACACCAGCCGCTGGCCGGTCTTGAGTTGCGATACCAGTTCGGCGCCGCGATCCTTGGCGACGACACCGATCTGCGCCAGACGGCGCGCCAGTTCGGTCGGCGCCTGGACGTGGTTGGCGAGACATTCGACGCCTTCCGGCAACGACGGATCCTCGCCATGTTCCCCGGCATTGGTCCAGCGCATCGGGGCGGAAGGATCGACCGGCGCGTCGAGATCGTCGCCGAGTGCGGCGCCGATCGCCTTTTCGTAGCCCTTGGCGACGGTGATGCCGTCGATGATCGGCGGCCACAGGTTCTTGGTTTCGCCATTGACGATCTTGGAAATCGTGCGCGCTTCGGTCTCCAGCCGCTGCACGCGCTTGTCGGCCTCGGCGAGGGGGCTGCGCGAAGCTTCCAGCCGCGAGCGCGCGGCGACGTGGCCGGCTTCGCTCTCCTGTGCCATGGCTTCCGACTGCGCCAGATGCTCCTGCGCGGTTTCCATGGCGCCTGCGAGTGCATCGAGGTCGCCGAGATTGCCGGTTTCGTCGCTAAGCTTCTGCTCGTCGGCCTGGACGTTGGCGAGTTCCTGATCGAGCCGCGCCAGCCGGTCGCGATGGGTGCGCACCCCGGCCTCGAGCTGGTTGCGCCTGGCGGTCAAGTCGGCGAGCACGGTCGTCAGTTCGCCGAACATGCGCTCGGCGGCGGCAAGCGTCGCCTCGGCCTCGGACACCCGCTCATCGACGCCGCTGCGCTTTTCGACGCGCGACTTGATCTCTTCCTTCAGCTCGGAATCTTCGGTGTCGAGCCGCTGCAGGGCTACTTCGGCGTCCGACGTCTGCTGCTGTTCGCGGGCGACGTCGGCCGAGAACTGCGTCAGCCGCCGATCGAGCTCGGCGACGCGCTCCTTGGCGCGCTCTTCCTCGCGGTCGAGCAGCTCGCGCGCGTTGGTGAGCCGCTGCAGTCCTGCCGCGGCGCGGGCTTCGCCCTCGCGCAGCGCCGGCAGTTCGGAAGCGCGGATCGCCTGGATGCGGGCCGCCTCGGCCTGTTCGCGGGTGCGCTCGGCCATCTCGCGCACATTGAGGTCGTGGGTGCGGGCGGCTTCCGCGACGTCGGCATTGGCCTCGATCCAGCGCAGGTGGAACAGCGTGGCCTCGGCCTTGCGCACCTTGGCGGCGACTTCGCGGAAGCGGATCGCCTGCCGCGCCTGCTTCTTCAACCCGTCCACCTGGCCCGCGAGTTGACCGATCACGTCCTCGACGCGGGTGAGGTTGGTCTCGGCCGCCTTGAGGCGGAGTTCAGCCTCGTGGCGGCGGGCGTGCAGTCCGGCGACGCCGGCGGCGTCTTCCAGCACCCGGCGGCGCTGTTCGGGCTTGGCCTGAATGATCTCGCCGATCTTGCCCTGGTGAACCAGCGCCGGCGAACGAGCGCCGGTGGCTGCGTCCGCGAACAGAATCTGGACGTCACGGGCGCGCACGTCACGGCCGTTGATGCGATAGACCGAGCCCGCCTCGCGCTCGATCCGGCGCGAGATTTCCAGAATCTCGCGATCGTTCACTGCCGCCGGCGCCGAGCGATCGGCATTGTCGATCGTCATCACCACTTCGGCGTGGTTGCGCGCCGGACGGTTGCCGGAACCGGCGAAGATCACCGCATCCATGTCGGCAGCGCGCAGCGATTTATGTGAGGTCTCGCCCATCGCCCAGCGCAGCGCCTCGACCAGATTCGATTTACCGCAGCCGTTCGGCCCGACCACACCGGTCAAGCCCGGTTCGATCATGAAATCGGTGGGCTCGACGAACGACTTGAAACCGTGAAGGCGAAGGCGCGTGAGTTTCATGAACACAGGTCTCTGTTGGCAGGACGCGAATCTCCCTGCCGTGACAATACCATAGAAGGCAATGTCGGTGTGTGGACGAGTCGCTCGATGCGGCTCTTATGGCTGGGGACAATGGCGAGGCTGGGGCCGAAGGGCAACCAGCGGGAAGGGCTTTTCCCAAGGGTTTTATTGTGGGTTTTGCGGGGCTTAGGGCACCGTAGAAATGCGGCCCCGCGAATCAGGTTTTCAACAGCGATTTTATCCGCTGGTCGAACTCTTCGAAGCTGGTTTCACCGACGATCACCTGACCATTGAGGAAAAAGGTCGGCGTGCCATCGACCTTCAGCACATCCTCGGCGTATTTCTGGACGGCGGCGATCTTGTCCTGCATCGCCTGGTCCTTCAGGCAATCCTCGACCGCCTGAACGCTGAGCCCGGCCTGCCGCCCGATCAGCTTCAGCGTGTCGCCGGTCTTTTCGACCAACTGGTCCTGTTGCCGGAACATGATGTCGACGACGGCGAAGTACTTCACTGCATCGTCCCCGGCGATGTTGCGCGCCAGCATCTCGCACGCCAGGTCCTTGATGTTCAGCGGGAAATTGCGGAACATGTAACGCACCTTGCCGGTGTCGACATATTCCGACTTGATCTTCGGAAACACGTCCTTGCTGAACTTGGCGCAATGCGGGCAGGTCGGCGCCCCATATTCGACGATCGCGACCTTTGCATCGGCGGGACCGAGCGCCATGTCCGGCAGCGATTGCGGCCTGGTGACGTCGTCCGCGCTGGCCGCCATCGCTTCCGCGATCAGGCGCAGTGGCGACAGACCCGCGAGCGCGGCAAGTCCGGTCAGCGACAAAGCGGTGGTGAAGGCGCGGCGGGTGACGAGCAACGGCCTGCTCCTTAAGTGATCGATCAGCTCTTCAAGAGCGCCTTGATCTTCTTGTCGAACTCCTCGAACGAGGTTTCGCCCTTGACCATCTCGCCATTGATGAAGAAGGTCGGCGTCGAATTGACCTTCAGCACCTCATTAGCGAACTTCTGATCGGCAGCGATCTTGTCGAGCAGCGCCTGATCCTTCAGGCAATCTTCCACCGCCTGCTGGGTGAGGCCGGCCTGCTTGCCGATCCGCGTCAGCGTCTCCGTGGTGTTCTTCACAACCCATTCGCTCTGCTGCTTGAACAGCAGGTCGATAACGGCGAAATATTTCGGCGCGTCGTCCTTGGCGATGCAGCGCGCCAGCATCGAACCGGCCGCTGCCTTGATGTCCAGCGGGAATTCGCGGAACACGTAGCGGATTTTGCCGCTGTCGATATATTCCGACTTGATCTTCGGAAAAACCGTCTCGTTGAAATTCGCGCAATGCGGGCAGGTCATCGAGGCGTATTCGGTGATGGTCACCGTGGCGTTGGCCGGGCCAAGGCCCATGTCCGGCAGCGATTGCGGCTTGGCGACGTCGGCGGCGCTTTGCGCCATCGCTTGCGTGATCAGCCGCAGTGGCGAGAACCCGGCGAGAGCGGCAAGCCCGGTCAGCGACAGGGCGGCGGTGAAGGCGCGGCGGGTGATGATCAAGGTCTGCTCCCGGGAATTGGCGCGTTCACGCCTGAAGAGGTCTTAAAAAGAAGCCTTCGCTAGCTTGAAACGATAATTGTGGCAATGGCGGGTTGCGGCAGTCTGTCCGCGCCGCAGCCTCAATTTCGCTTGATCGAGGCGCCCAGCCGCGCCAGTGCGGCGCGCAAGTCCTCGTCCTCGACCGCGGACAGGGTTTCGGCCACCTTCGCCACCGATTTCGGGTCCGGCGCGCGGCGCGGCGGAGGCCGCTCCCGGCGCGACAACGGCGCCTGGCGCAGCGCCAGCCTTCCTACCGCGCTCCAGCCGAAGAAGCGATTGACGCGCTGCAGGATGACGTCCGAGGAGTGCTGGATTTCCAGCGCCATCGGGCCCTCCACCCGCAGCACCAGCGTCGCCGGTTCCTGCGGCTGCCCCTCCACCGGCCGCGGCCACTGCATCTTCAGCGGCTCGGAATGGGCAGCGATCTCGGCTCCGGCGATCGCCGCCCAGCGGGTCACCAGCTCGCGCGCGGCAAAGCCCTGCTTGGCATAGGCATCGGAAAACACGTCGCTGAGCAGGACGGAAAGCGGCTTAGCGCTGATCGGACCGGGTTTTGCCATGGGCGCCTTATAGCACCTCGCGTAGCGTAGACGGAACCATCTCAACCGTCATGGCCGGGCATAGCCGTCCGAAGGACGGCGTCGCTTCCGCTCGCCTATGCCCGGCCATCCACGTCTACCCGCGCGAAGAAGAAAGACGTGGATGCCCGCGACAAGCGCGGGCATGACGTGGAGGGATTTGCGTTCCAACACTAGAGTGCCTTGATGACTTCTTCCGCGGCCACCAAGATCAAACGACGAAAAGCGCCTGAAGCGGCCTCCGGCCGCCCCGTGCTGCTGCTGGAGTGGTACGACCGCCACCGCCGCCGGCTGCCGTGGCGGCCGCCGGCCGGCGAGCGTGCCGATCCCTATCGCGTCTGGCTGTCGGAAATCATGCTGCAGCAGACCGGCGTCAAAACCGTCGGGCCGTATTTCGAGAAATTTCTGGCGCGCTGGCCCGATGTCGAGGCGCTCGGCCGCGCCTCGCTCGACGATGTGCTGCGGATGTGGGCCGGGCTCGGCTATTATTCGCGGGCGCGCAACCTGCATGCCTGCGCGGTCGCAGTGCTGCGCGATCACCGCGGGGTGTTTCCCGATACCGAGCAAGGCCTGCAGGCGCTGCCCGGGATCGGGCCCTACACCGCGTCGGCGATCGCGGCGATCGCCTTCGACCGCCGCACCATGCCGGTCGACGGCAATATCGAGCGGGTGGTGTCGCGGCTGTTCGCGGTCGAGGAGCCGCTGCCGCAGGCAAAGCCGTTCATCCAGCAATTGGCCGCAACTTTGCTTGGCGATGCTCGCGCCGGCGACGAGAAGTCTCGCGCCGGGGATAGCGCGCAGGCGCTGATGGACCTCGGCTCGTCGATCTGCACGCCGAAGAAACCGGCCTGCGCGCTGTGTCCGCTGAACGACGACTGCGCCGCCTGTGTGCGCGGCGATCAGGAGACCTTTCCGCGCAAGGCGCCGAAGAAATCAGGCGCGCTGCGCCGGGGCGCGGCCTTTGTCGTCACGCGCGGCGACGAGCTTTTGGTCCGCACCCGACCCGAAAAGGGGCTGCTCGGCGGCATGACCGAAGTGCCAGGCTCGGACTGGCTTGCCGGACACGACGACAACGCGGCGCTGCAGCAGGCGCCGGTGCACAAGGGCATCACGCGCTGGCACCGCAAGGCGGGCGTCGTCACCCACGTCTTCACGCATTTTCCGCTGGAGCTTGTGGTCTACACCGCAAAGGTCGCCGCACGCACGCGCGCGCCCGCGGGCATGCGCTGGGTGCCGGTTGCGACGCTTGCGGACGAGGCGCTGCCCAATGTCATGCGCAAGGCGATCGCGCACGGGCTCGGCCTCCAGGGCTGACTGCGCGACTGCTGACAGCATGCTGGCAGCAGGCCTGCGCTACGACAGCCGCCAACGGAGGCTCCCCATGATCGCAACCGCGCTCGACCATCTCACTGCGCCGCCATCCTCAAAGCTGCTCGGCTGGCATCTGCTCGATGCGCGGCCCAGGGACGGCTGGGTCCGGATCGGCTTCGACGGCAGACCAGAGTTCTGCAATCCGGCAGGCTTCGTGCAGGGCGGCATTCTCTCCGCGATGCTCGATGACACGATGGGCCCGGCCGTATTCGTCATGACTGACGGAAAGCTCTATACCGCGACCATCACCATGACGGTGAATTTTCTCGCCCCCGCAAAGCCGGGCCCGATCACGGGCGAAGCCAATGTCACCCAACTCGGCAAGACCATCGCCTTCGTCGAGGGACGGCTGATGGCCGAGAATGGCACCGTGCTCGCGACCGCCACGACCAGCGCGCGGCTGGTCGAGTCCGCGAAGGCCATTCGGTAGCGACGCTGGTGGCTGCGACCTGCCAGATGTCTATCGCCTTCATTGCGAGGAGCGCTAGCGACGAAGCAATCCATTCTTTCTTTTCGTGGAGAGATGGATTGCTTCGCGGAGTTTATCATCGGGCGCGCATTCGCGCGACCCGGTGGCTCGCAATGACGTGAAAATCAGCGCGCGTTCGAAATTTGGCTTGGCTGAGGTATGGTGACAATCGGCGGTTTGGCGTTGAGGCCTTCGACCTGAAAACCGGCGACGCGCTTGTAGTTGGCGGCGATGTCTTCCAGTTCTTTCAGCGAGAGCACGTCGGTGACGACATTGTAGCCGTTGGGCGCGCGCTCTTCGACCAACTGCATGACCTGCTCCGGCCCGTTGCGCCGGTTGAGCATGACAAGGTCGGTAGTTGCAGGCCGGCGCTCGGCCTCATAAGCCAACAGCGCGGTATTGGTCGGGCCATGCGCCAGGATTTCGCGGGTGAGGACGCGGGCGTCCAAAATCGCCTGCGATGCGCCGTTTGAGCCGATCGGGTACATCGGGTGCGCGGCGTCGCCCATCAAGGTGACGCGGCCGAACGTCCATTGCGGGATCGGATCGCGGTCGACCAGCGGGTATTCGTAAGCGTGCGGGCAGTTCTCGATCAGGCCGGGCACGTCGAGCCAGTCGAATTTCCAGTTCTCGAACCATGGCAAGAACTCTTCGAGCTTTGCGGTCCGGTTGTAATCCTCGCGCCGCCATTGATAGGTCGGCGGCATATGCCGCTCGGCGACCCAGTTGATCTGATATTTGCCGTTCGCATCGGCCTGCTTCGAGATCGAATAACAGACGAATTTCAGGATCTCGTGGCCGGCCATGATCATGGTGCGGCCGGAAAGGAAAGCGTCGCCGGTGGTGATGCCGCGCCACAGGATGCGCCCGTTCCAGATCGGCGGGCCTTCCAAGGAATAGAGCTTTTCGCGCACCGCCGAGTGGATGCCGTCGGCGGCGATCAACAGCACGCCGTCATAGTGGCCCGCCGGCTTGCCGGTGGCCTTGTCGATGAATTCGGCGCGCACGCCGTCTGCCGTCTCGGTCCAGCTCGACAGATGATGGCTGGTAAGAATGTTCTCTTTGCCCAGTCGTTCGATCGCGGCGTCCAGCAGGATCTGCTGCAGCGTGCCGCGGTGGATCGAGAATTGCGGCCATTTGTAGCCGGCCTCGATGCCGCGCGGCTCGCTCCAGATCGGTTTGCCGTGCTTGGAGAAATAGGCGAGCTCCCTGGTGCGCACGCCTGACGCGTCGAGCCGGTCATGCAGGCCGAGCTCGATCAATTCGCGCACGGCATGCGGCAGCACGTTGATGCCGACACCGAGCGGTTTTAGCTCGGACACGCTCTCGAACACGCGCGCGGGGACGCCGATCTGGTGCAGGCTGAGCGCCAGCGTCAGCCCGCCGATGCCGCCGCCCGCGATTAATACGGTCATGATACGCCCTCGATAGCTGGCATCGTCATGGCATGGGAGCGCGGCTGTGGGCAACCGCGAAAGGCTGATATCGCCCCGGGGATGGACGGCGCGAGGGCGCGCCGTTAACTTGCCGCTTTCTCAACGAGGACTGGCCATGCTCAAGCTCTATTATGCCCCCGGCACCTGCGCGCTTGCTTCGCATATCGCCCTTGCGGAGGCCGGCGCCCCCTACACGACCGTCAAACTCGATTTCAAAGCCAACCAGCAGAACAGCCCGGAATATCTGGCGATCAATCCGAAGGGGCGGGTGCCGTCGCTGGTGACCGATCAGGGGATTTTGACCGAGACGCCGGCGATGCTGGCCTACATCGCCCAGAGTTTTCCGTTAGCGAAACTGGCGCCGCTCGACGACCCGTTCGAGTTCGCGAAAGTGCAGGCCTTCAACAGCTATCTGTGCTCCACCGTGCATGTGGCGCACGCCCATAAAGGGCGCGGCTATCGCTGGGCGACCGACGAAGCTTCCTTCGCCGACATGAAGCGCATGATCCCGAAGAGCGTCGGCGCCAGTTTTGCGCTGATCGAGCGCGACATGCTGAAAGGGCCGTGGGTGATGGGCGAGCAGTACACGATCTGCGATCCCTATCTGTTTACGCTGGCGGGTTGGCTGGAAGGCGACAGCGTCGACCTCTCGACCCTGCCGAAGGTCGCCGACCATCGCAAACGGATGGAGCAGCGGCCCGCGGTGCAGAAGGTGCTCGCCGAGGAAAAGGCCTGACAAAACGTCACGTCGTCCCGGACAAGCGAGCATCGCGAGCGCCGATCCGAGACCCATATGCCGCGGCCTGTCGTTGGAGCGCGTCTGGCAGATGTATTCGTCAACAACGGCCGCGGCGTATGGGTCCCTGCTTTCGCAGGGACGACGACTGCGAGGGCGTTGATTTCTACGCCGCCTTTCGCTTGTCGCGCTCCATCTCGCGGCCGATGCCGAGCATGATGTTGCGCAGCCAGATCGAGCCGGGGTCCATCTGGGCGCGGGTCGGGTAGAACAGGAATTGCTCGTCGATCCCGGGATCGAGCGGCGGCGCGACTGTCGTCAGCGATAATTGCTTCGCCAGCGCGGCGATCAGACGGCGCGGCACGAAGGCGACGAGATCGGTGCGCGCCGCCACGTGCAGCGCTTCGAGATACCCGGGCACCACCAGCGCGATCCGCCGCTCGATGCCCTTGGATCGGAGCCAGCCGTCGATCAGGTCCTCGTTCCGGCCGCGAAGGATGACGGCGACATGCCGCGCCTCGAGAAACGCATCGCGCCGCTTCAGTTTGGCGCCCGAGGGATGTCCGCGCCGCACCGCCAGCGCATCGCTGTCGGTGTAGAGCCGCTGGCGGTGAAATCCGGAGAAGGCGTTGCCGATGCTGATCACCAGATCGATGGTGCGGGCAAACTCCGCGGTGAAGATCGCCGAGCCTCGCCACGGCACCACATCGATGGTTACATTCGGCGCGGCCTTCGTGATCTTCTCCATCAGCGGGGGCATCAAGAGTTCGACCGCGAGGTCCGGCATCATCAGCCGAAACTGCCGATCGCTGCGTGCGGCGTCGAAATCGTCGGGGACGAACAGCGCGCGCACCTGGTCGAGCGCCTGCGCCAGCGGCCCGCGCAAGGCCAGTGCCCGCGGCGTCAGCTCCATCCGCGCGCCGTTACGCACCAGCAGCGGATCGCCGATCAGGTCGCGCAGCCGCTGCAGCGCGTGGCTCGCCGCCGGCTGCGACAGCCCGATCCGCATCGCCGCGCGGCTGACACTGGCTTCCCTGAGCAGCGCGTCGAGCGCGACCAAAAGGTTGAGGTCAAGCGAATTCAAATTCATGAGGTGAATATATATCATATCGACTATCGATTGGAAGAATGGCGGACGGCGCCGCAATGATTGGCGATCAGCCAATCAATGGAGAAGCCGTCATGAGCGCCGCCGACAACAAGAAACTGATGGAGACGATTTTCGCCGGCGTTACGGCCGGCGACCGGACTTTGTACGTCGACAGCCTGGCCGACGACGTCACCATGACCGTCACCGGCCAGTATTCCTGGTCGCAGACGTTTCACGGCAAGGAATCGGTGCTTCGCGACCTCTACGGCTACGTGGCCTCGTTGCTGAAGCAGCGCCGTACCGTTCCGTTTCGGTTCATCGCCGACGATGAATGGGTCGCGGTAGAGGCGCGGGGCGACATGGTGACCAACGCCGGCGAGCGCTACGACAATCATTATTGCCTGATCTACCGGATCGAGAACGGCAAAATTTGCGAAATCCGGGAGTACCTGGACTCGACCCTGTGCGAGCGGGTTTTGGGACCGTTTCCCGTCGCGCGGCAGCAGGGGGCGGGTTGAGACGCTGGAAATTTCCGGTTGCCGCCGGCCAGCACGCTGGTGGTCGTCACGCGTCTCGCGCAGCCGGGTTGGCTGATCGAGGTCGAGGCGGTCGCGGCAATCGACGCGTGAAATGAAAACGGCGCCCGTGAAGGGCGCCGTTGTGCAGTTCCGGCTCGATCAGGCCGCCTTGGCCTTGAGATGGCCGAACATGATATGTCTGGCCTCGTCGTCCATGTCGGTCTTGAAGGTGAACTTGTCCTTCAGCACGATCGCGCGCGCCGCGGCCGGATGGGCCGAGACCTCGTCGAGCAGGCGCTTGACGTTGGGGTATTTTGCAAACACGTCGTCGCCCAGCACGTTCGGCGCCATCCGCGCCCAGCCCCAGAACGCCATGTCGACGATGGTGTAGGTGTCGCCGACCATGTAACGGCTGTTGGCGAGGTGATCGTCCAGGATCTTGTAGTGGCGATGCGCTTCGTACTGGTAGCGGTTATGGGCGTATTCCAGGTCTTTTGGAGCCGCATGCTTGAAATGCACCGCCTGGCCGGAATAGGGGCCGAGGCCGGTGGCGATGAACATCAGCCATGACAGCGTTTGCGCCCGGTTGGCGGGTGTGTTGGGGGCGAGGAATTTGCCGGTCTTTTCGGCGAGGTAGAGCAGGATCGCGTTGCTATCGAATACGAACACGCCGTCATCGTCGATCGCCGGCACCTTGCCGTTCGGATTCACCTTGAGGAATTCCGGCTTGAACTGGTCGCCCTTGCGGGTATCGACCGGCACCAGCTCATAGGGCAGGCCGGACTCTTCCAGAAACAGCGCGACCTTGTTCGGGTTCGGCGCGCCGTTGAAGTAGAATTTGAGCATTGGAAAGCTCCCTTTCGTTGCCGACAAAAATCGGGACGCGGCGGCACTGCCGCGGGCGGCATGTCCATGCGCAAATTCTGGCGAAAAGCGCAAGCGACGAGTTCGTGAGGAGGGCATGCAGTGCTGTCATCGCATCGGGCGCGAGCGCGCGTTTCCGCGCTATAGTCGGGAATACAACAGGCCGCATATGCTCGCGACGATCAGTGCAGCGCCGGCGACCCTCATGGCCGTCGCGGAACGTATCGCCGAATGCAGATTCGACGCGTCGATCGCCGGTTCGGATCGGCGCGCATAGCCCTCGACGATAATGTGCTGATTGAAATCGCTGTGGGCGTCCAACGCATCGGATAAACCGGCGCAGATCAGCAGGATGCCGAGCAGGCCGAGACCGGCAAATCCCAACAAGGCCAGGATCAGCATTGGAAACAGGCCGACCAGAAAGATCGGCAGCAACGGTAGCAGCAGTAGCGCTTCAGATTGCCTTCGCATCGCGGATCGCTCGACGCAATCAATGGCCCGCGTAGAGTTTAGTCCCCGTCTGCCTGGATTCAAGACGAATTGGCGTGATCGGCCGATGGATTTCAGCTCGCCGCCATCTCGGAGCGGATTTCGGCGCGCAACTCGTCGATCAGGCGCAGGCCCTTTTTGGTCTCGACGTGCCAGAAGGTCCAGCCGTTGCAGGCGGGCGAGCCTTGCGCCACCGCGCCGATGCGGTGGATCGAGCCGACCTTGTCGCCGAGCATGATGGCGCCGTCGGCACGCACCAAAGCGCCGTGGCGCTTCTTGGAATCGACGAGTTTGGTACCGGGCAGGATCATGCCGCGTTCGATCAGTTCGGAGAATGCGACCCGCGGCGCCTCGCGCGCGGTCATGAAGGGCGCCAATGAGGCTTCCGGCAGCGGCTCGATCGCGGCAATGCGTTCTTCTGCCGCGGCGGCGTAGGTCTTGTCGCGCTCGAAGCCGATGTAGCGGCGGCCGAGGCGTTTTGCCACAGCACCCGTCGTGCCGGTGCCGTTGAAGGGATCGATCACGAGATCGCCGGGCTTTGAGGACGACAGCAGCACGCGCGCCAGCAGGCCCTCCGGCTTCTGGGTCGGATGCACTTTCTTGCCGTCGGAACCCTTAAGGCGCTCTTCGCCGGTGCAAAGCGGAATCAGCCAGTCGGAGCGCGCCTGCACGTCCTCGTTCGCCGCCTTCAGCGCTTCGTAATTAAAGGTATAGCCTTTGGCCTTTTCGTCGCGCGCCGCCCAGATCATGGTCTCGTGGGCGTTGGTGAAGCGGCGGCCGCGGAAATTCGGCATCGGATTGGTCTTGCGCCAGACGATGTCGTTGAGGACCCAGAAGCCTAAGTCCTGCATGATCGCGCCGACGCGGAAAATGTTGTGGTAGGAGCCGATCACCCACAGCGTCGCTGACGGCTTCATGATGCGGCGGCAGGCGAGCAGCCAGGCGCGGGTGAAATCGTCGTACGCCGCAAACGATGCGAACTTGTCCCAGTCGTTGTTGACGGCATCGACGTGGGATTCGTCGGGGCGCTTCAGGTCGCCCTTCAGCTGCAAATTATACGGGGGATCTGCGAAGACCAGATCGACGGAGCCCGCCGGAAGCTTCGACATCTCGGCGACGCAATCGCCGACGACGATACGAGCGCTGGACTCGGACTCGAATTTAGTGCGGGGCGCCCTTGCAGACGCCCCGCGACGCGACACAACCATGACTCAATTACTCTGACTCAGGCGACGCTGCCGGCGACGCGGGACTAAACAACCGACTGGCGATACATTGACCGGGCAAAGTAAAAATCGACTTAACCGGAATTGTCGCCGGAAGAGATTGCTGAGGAAGATTCGCCGGTTCTGCGCACTAGGCAATAATTGCCGGGCGGGTTATTGATTAATGGATCGGAAATTTTAGGTTTGTGCCGCGTTGCGTATCTAAGAGCCACCAGCCGGGAATGAGGAATAACCGCCATGCGTTACGATGATTTCCGCCGCAGCGACGACATCGAGGACCGTCGCGACGACAGCGGCGGCGGTGGCGGAGGTGGCTTCGGTCTTCCGATGGGCGGTGGCGGCGGGCTCGGCATCGGTACCATCATCGTGCTCGGCCTGGTCGGCTACGCCTTCGGCATCGATCCGCGCATCCTGATCGGCGGCGCGGAAATTCTCACCGGCGGCGGTGGCCAGGCGCCGACCATTCAGACCGAGCGCAGGTCTGGGACGACCAAGACCGGCGCGCCGAAAGACGAGATGGGCAGCATGATCTCCGGCATCCTCGGCGAGATCGACGATCGCTGGAGCGAGATTTTCCGGGCCAGCGGACAATCCTATATCGGTCCAAAAATCGTGTTGTTCCGCAATTCCACCAATGGCGGGCGCTGCGGCATGGCGCAATCGGCGATGGGGCCGTTCTACTGTCCGCCGGACAAGCAGATATTCCTCGACACCGGTTTCTTCCGTGAGGTCGAGACCCGGTTTCGCGGCTGCTCGGGCAACGCCTGCAAGTTCACCGCGGCCTATATCATCGCCCATGAGGCCGGCCACCATATCCAGAACCTGCTCGGCATCCTGCCGCGCGTGACGCGGCTGCAGCAGCAGGCCGGCAGCAAGGCCGAAGCCAACGCGCTGCAGGTCAAGGTCGAGCTGCAGGCGGATTGCCTGTCCGGCGTCTGGGTCAATCGCGAGGAGAAGAAGCGGCCGGGCTTCCTCGAAGCCGGCGACATCGACGCCGCGCTGACGACGGCATCCGCGATCGGCGACGACACGCTGCAGCGGCAGGCCACGGGGCGGGTGGTGCCCGATTCCTTCACCCACGGCTCCGCCGCGCAGCGCAAGCAATGGTTCATGACCGGCTATCAGCAGGGAACGGTGCAGGCCTGCAATACATTCGGTTCGGGGGCGTTGTAGCCGTTAGGTGATGGTAGCATCATCCTGAGGTGCGAGCTCTTCGCGAGCCTCGAAGGATGACGAGCCCCCGGCCCATCCTTCGAGGCGCGCTGCGCGCGCACCTCAGGATGACGTCAGAGTGTGTGGCGAAGAGGTGTCGTGCAATGTCCATCGATGAAACCAAGCAATTCGTGCCGCTCAACATCGCGGTGCTGACGATTTCCGACACCCGCTCGCTCGCCGATGACAAGTCCGGCGCGACGCTGGCGGACCGGCTTGTTGCCGCCGGTCACCATCTCGCGGCGCGCGAGATCGTCGTCGACGACGTCGATGCGATCCGCAACCTCGTCAAGCGGTGGATCGTCGATCCGGGTATCGATGCCATCATCACCACCGGCGGCACCGGCTTTACCGGCCGCGACGTCACGCCGGAGGCGATCGAGCCGCTGTTCGAAAAGCGGATGGATGGATTTTCGATCGCCTTCCATATGCTGAGCCACGCCAAGATCGGTACCTCGACGATCCAGAGCAGGGCTACCGCCGGCGTTGCCGGCGCGACCTTCATCTTCTGCCTGCCGGGTTCGCCGGGCGCCTGCCGCGACGGCTGGGACGGCATCCTGGCCGCCCAACTCGATTACCGCACGCGGCCCTGCAATTTCGTCGAGATCATGCCGCGGCTGGACGAGCATCTGCGGCGGCCGAAGGCGCAGGGCGCGTCGGCGTAGTCTCTCCATTCGTCATTCCGGGGCGTCCGAAGGACGAGCCCGGAATCCATAACCATGATCGTGAGTATGGATTCCGGGTCTGCGCCAAGAGGCGCATCCCGGAATGACGAAGCAACAAATTTCAGATCAGTTGCCGTCAACGCCACCCGATGATCCGCATCAGTGACGCCCACAACGCGCTGCCCGTCTTCCGGATGGCTTCGGCGCGTAACCGATGCGCTCGCCGTTTATAAAATGCCATGAGCTCCGGCGTGATGCGCCGCGGTGCGAAGGCTTCTCGTTTTGACGCGTTTTCTTCACGCGAACCGGTGGCCACTTCGCTCGAAAACGCTATGCATTACAATTCGCGCTCCCAGGTCTCGCCGATCAGGCTTTGGCCAAAGCTGCGATGCGGCTCGGTGGCGACCAGCACGAATCCGGCGTCCTGATAAATCCTGCGGGCGGCGACCAGAATGCTCTGGGTCCACAGCGTGATCTTGCGATAGCCGCAGGCCTTCGCAAAGCCGATGCATTCGGCGACCAGCCGCTGGCCCAGCCCCTGTCCGCGGCCGGCCGGATCGACCAGCAGCAACCGCAGTTTTGCGACATCGTCGCTATGCCGGACCAGGAACACCGAGCCGACCTGGACGCCATCGATGTCGGCGATCCAGCAGCGCTCCCGGGAGGCGTCGAACGAGGCGAGGAACTTTGCCGCGATCTCCGCGACCAGGCCCTCGAACGATGAATCAAAACCGTATTCGCTGGCATAGAGCGCACCGTGGCTCTGCACCACCCATCCCATGTCTCCCGGGCGGGGCTCGCGCAGGATCGCGGGCGGAAATGGCGCCTGTGAATCGCCGAGCAGACGTTCGATTGTCCCCATCGCGCCGGTCAGCCGCGCGCCAGCGCCGCGCGGCAACGCGGCCAGCATCGCGCCGACCTCGTCGTGCGAACTGCGATCGAGCTTCGCAAAAGCCTGGCGTCCCCTGGCCGTCAAAGCGAGCCGGTACTGCCGGCGGTCCGAGGCCAGCGGCTTGCGGGTGATCAACCCGCTATCATCGAAATTCTGGACGATCCGGCTGAGATAGCCGGCATCGAGGCCGAGTTCGGCTCCGATCTCCTTGGCGGACAAATCATCCCGGTGCGCGAGTTCGTACAGCACCCGCGCCTCGCTCAGCGAGAACGGACTTTTCATCAGATGCTGGTCGAGCACGCCGAGCTTGCGGGTGTAGAAGCGATTGAAAGCGCGTACCGCCGCGATCTGGTCGTCGGAATCCTGTGGAGCCGAATCTTGTAGAGTCATGGCGCGCCTCGATACTTGCCATTGTCAAATAATTATTTGACTTTGGCAAGTATATTTTGGCGGCGCTGTCGGGCTCTGATTGGAGCGGAATCCGGTTTCAATATTTGTTGGGGGCCAGCCCGCCTAGGCGACCACGATGCGGCTGCGCAGCATCGTGCGGGAGCGGCGGCCGAGCTGCCGAAGCAGGCGGGCTTCGGAACGGCGGGCATCCGGCCGGTAACCGCCGAGCCGGTCGTAATGATCGCGGGCGATCAAGAGCCCCTGTTCGGCCGACGGACCCGCAATCATGCGGGCCACGAATTTGAGGCCGTCGCGCAGCCCCGTGTCGGCATAGGGCGAGCGGGCATAGCGAAAAATCCCGGCGCGGGGCCGGCCGCTGTTCGCGACGCCCTGGATGAATTGCGTGGTCTCCTCGATCCAGCCGGAGTCGAGCACGGCGCCGGCGTGCAGGAACATCAGCCAGGGTGAGCGCGCCTGACGTGCGCCCGCCGCCAGTGCCGCGGCGCGCGTTCCCTCGAATGGCAGAAAGCGGCAGCCGGCGACGTCGGCGACCCGTTCGATCACGCCGGTACCGGCGCGGTCGACCAGCACCACCTCGCGCACCAGGCCGGCCGCTGCGCCCGGCACCAAGGCCGCCAGCGTCGCGACGGCAGGCTGTTCGACCCCGTCGGTCGGAATAATCACGCTCAGCATTGAGGCTTCGATGGCTCAAACAGTGAAAAACGCTGCACTGTTAGCATCTTGTCACAATCAAAACAGCCGTCCGGCTGCAGTTTTTTGCGTCGAGCGGCGACGGCTGCTCCAATCCAGTTTTTGTTTTCACGTTGTGGATTGTCGTCATCGTTGTTCTTGATTTGTTCTCAAGGCGTGCTATGTACTGACCCATGAGCCGAGCATCCTCTCATGCCCTCAAGCACCCGCCGGTCACGGCGCCCTCCGAACCGGCGGGTGCGACTCCTTTTCCGGAACGCGCCGTTGCGATCGACCGCGAACGGCGGCGCGGCCGCGGCGCACAGTCCAACGACAGCGGCCGCTTCGAGGCTGAGGCCCGGGTCGCCTTCGACGACGGCTGGCAGAGCCTGGACGAGCTGCCGCCGTTCAAGACCACGGTTTCGATCGATACCTCGCGCAAGGTGATCGCCCGCAACGACTCGCCCGACATCGGCTTCGACCGCTCGATCAATCCCTATCGGGGCTGCGAGCATGGCTGCGTCTACTGCTTCGCGCGGCCGACCCACGCCTATCTCGGCCTGTCGCCGGGGCTGGATTTCGAATCGAAACTGCTCGCCAAGCCGGACGCGCCGGAGTTGCTGGAGAAGGAACTGGCGGCGCCGGGTTACGAACCGCGCATGATCGCGATCGGCACCAACACCGATCCGTATCAGCCGATCGAGCGCGAATACAAGATCATGCGCGGCATTCTCGAAGTGCTGGAACGCGCCGGCCATCCCGTCGGCATCGTGACCAAATCGGCGCTGGTAACGCGCGACATCGACATTCTCGCAAGGATGGCCAAACGCAATCTGGTCAAGGTCGCGCTGTCGGTGACGACGCTCGATCCGAAACTCGCGCGCACCATGGAGCCGCGGGCCTCGACGCCGCCAAAACGGCTGGAGGCGATCCGGCAACTGGCGGAGGCCGGCATTCCGGCAACCGTGATGGTAGCACCTGTCATCCCCGCGCTGAACGATGCCGAAATCGAGCGCATTCTCGATGCGGCGGCGCATGCCGGCGCCAGGGAAGCGAGCTACGTGCTGCTGCGGCTGCCGCTGGAAGTGCGCGACCTGTTCCGCGAATGGCTGATGGCGAATTATCCCGACCGTTATCGCCACGTCTTCACCCTGATCCGCGACATGCGCGGCGGGCGCGACTACGACTCGCAATGGGGCACGCGGATGAAGGGCACCGGCCCGATGGCCTGGATGATCGGCCGCCGGTTCGAAATCGCCTGCGAAAAGCTTGGCCTCAACAAGCGGCGCTCGAAGCTGACGACGGATCATTTTGCGAGGCCCAAGCGCAGCGGGCAGCAACTGAGTTTGTTTTAATAGTCGTCATTGCGAGCGCAAGCGAAGCAATCCATGCGACCGCGCAAAGAAAGAATGGATTGCTTCGTCCGCGGAGCCTGTCATCGGGCGCGCATTCGCGCGATCCGTTGGCTCCTCGCAATGACGGATGAGGAAACTGTATGAGTAAAAAACTGCCCGCGCCGGTCCCGCGTCTCACCGTCATCACGCTCGGCGTCAGCAATATGCGCGCCAGCATCGCCTTTTATGAAGCACTCGGCTTTGCGCGAAGATTTCGCGCCACCGGCGAAGCGGTTGCATTCTTCGACACCGGCGGCACCGTGCTCGGACTTTTTCCGTGGGATCTGCTCGCGCAGGACGTCACGCTTCCCGATAAGCCGAAGCCGCAAGCCTTTCGCGGAACGACGCTTGCCTGGAACTGCGGTTCGACCGAGGAAGTCGATGCGGTGCTGGATTTCGCGGTCTCCAAAGGCGCGTCGCTGTTGAAGCCGGCGCATACGACCGATTACGGCGGTTATTCCGGATATTTTGGCGATCCTGACAATCATCCCTGGGAAGTCGTGGTCGCGCCCGGCATTGAAGTCGGCGATGACCGGCGGGTTCGCCTGCCGGACTGAAACAGCGCGACCGGCGGCCTGGGGTGACCTTCTCGCTTTGGGCAAAGTGCAGTATTGCTGCCCTATGAGCGACCAATCCGCGCCAGCGCCGAAACAACAACCGATCGTCATTCTGACGACCGCGCGCCTCGTCCTGCGCACGGCAACAGAGCAGGACATCCCGGTCATGCGGGAGCGGGTGCTCGGCGACCCCGACGTCATGCGTTACGTGTTCCAGGGCGGAGCGATGACGGAGCAAAGAGCCGAAGAGGTGATGCGGAAGCATTTCACGTTCGGCGACAGTCTCACAGGGATTGCGATCCTGACGGAAAAACCCGACGACGATGTCATCGGCTTTGCCGGCTTGTTCCCTTGCAAGGCCCTGGGGGCCGATGACCTCGAGATCGGTTTCGTGCTGGCGCGCCGGGCCTGGGGCCGGGGGATCGCCACCGAGATCGGCGAGGCGCAACTCGCTTTTGGATTCGAGCAGCTCAACTGTTCCCGATTGCTCGGGTTGGTCGATCCACGAAACGGTCCGTCGATCCATGCCATTGAAAAGCTTGGACTGCGGTATTTGAAGGACGTGGCGGAACCCAGGCGCGCCAACCGCAGCGTTTTCTGCATCGAGAACGAACAGTGGCGCGCCCGGGCGCGTGAACAACGGGCATAGTTCGATTTTTTCGTTGTGCCACGGCCGCCGCTTGCGCACGATCCCGGCATGATTCGGGACAAATCCACGAAGCAGCCGGCCAGCCTGCCGAAAGGCGTGATCGCGGTTTCGCCGCCGAGCTTTCGCCGCGAGCGCACGCTGATCAAGCGCGGGGTCTGGCCGGTGGCCGGTTGCGACGAGGCCGGGCGCGGTCCGCTGGCAGGTCCGGTGGTCGCTGCGGCCGTCGTGCTCGACCCCAGGCGAATACCCAAGGGCATCGACGATTCCAAGCGGCTGACCGCCGAACGCCGCGAGGAATTGTTCGAGGAAATTTGCGCGACCGCGTCGTTTGCGGTCGCCTTTGCCTCACCGGCGCGAATCGATCGCGACAATATCCTGCGCGCCTCGCTGTGGGCGCTGGCACGTGCCGTCCAGGCGCTGCCCGAGACGCCGCAACATGTCTTCGTCGACGGCCGCGACCGCATCGATACGGCCTGCGATTGCGACGCCGTGATCGGCGGCGACGGGATCGTGATGTCGATCGCCGCCGCCTCGATCATCGCCAAGGTGACGCGCGACCGCCTGATGTGCGCGCTGGCGCTGGATTGCCCGGGCTACGGTTTCGAAACCCACAAGGGCTATGCGGTGCCGGAACATCGCGAGGCCCTCGACCAGCTGGGACCGAGCGTCCATCACCGCCGCTTCTTCGCCCCCGTCATCGCGGCGCGGGAAAAGCATCAGCCGGCCACCGTCAAACCTGACCTGTTCACGGTCGAAACGCCGATCACGCCTGAGGTTTCGGCCGTTATCTAACGCCAGTTGCTTCCGCCACCCGCGGCCTTTATCACACGTGCGGATCGGAAAAGGCCGGCTTGAACGCTTGGCCTGCACGTTTGCTTGTGCATTTACTTGGGCATTTCGGACGTTTCATGCGCTTCACCTCCCTGGTTGTCGAACTGATCCGCGCCCGGCCGCGGCTGGTGGTCTGGCTTGTCGTGCTGTTTCAGGCCGGGCTTTGGCTGTTCCTGCCGTTGCTGCTCTATCGCAGCCCGCCCGGCGACCTTGCGATGGTGCTGGCCTTCGGCCGCGAATATCAGGTCGGCACTGATTTGGGCCCGCCACTGGCGTTCTGGCTCGCCGATATCGCGTTCCGTGCCGCCGGCAATCACATGTTCGGCGTCTATCTGCTGGCGCAGCTGTGCACGATTGCGACCTTCCTGACCTTATACCAGCTCGGCCGCGCCATTGTCGGCGGCCAGCAGGCGGTGCTCGCGGTGCTATTGACCATGACGGTGGTGGTCTTCAGCTCGCCCGGCGTTGAATTCGGTCCACTGGTGCTGGCGCGCCCGCTCTGGGCGATGCTGCTTTTGCATTCATGGCGGCTGATGGGCCAGAAACGGCACAACGCCTGGTTTGCATGGTCGATCGAGGCCGGCCTGTTGCTGCTGACGACACCGGCAGCGATCGGGCTGTTGCTGCTCGTCCTCGGATTCGCGCTCGCCACCCCGCGCGGGCGGCGCACGCTGATGTCGCTCGATCCGCTGTATTCGTTGCTGGTGATCGTCGTATTGGTGCTGCCCTATCTGATCTGGCTGTTCCGGTCGGATTTTCTGGTCATGCCGCCGTTACCCGCGATCTACGATCTCAGCGGAAGGGCGCTGCATTGGGGCAGCCTGCTCGGCGGCCTGGTGCTGGCGATGTCCGGCATCGTGCTGCTCGTGATCCTCAATTCGGGCTGGTTCGCCCGCAATGCGGAGGAAACGCCGATCATCTATCGGCCGCCGGTCGATCCGTTGTCGCGCCAGTTCGTCTATTTCTTTGCGATTGCCCCGGCGTTGCTCGGAAGCCTGATCGCCGGCCTGTTCAATCTGGACCACGTGGTGGGCGGCGCAGGCGTGGCGCTCCTGATGGCGGGACTGGCCGTGGTCGTTGCGACCGGCGATCTGATCCATTTGCGGCGCCAGCGCCTGTTGCGTTCGGTCTGGGCGGCGGCGCTGGCCGCGCCGGCCTTGGTGGCGATCGCAGCGACGCTGTTCCTGCCCTGGACCGGCACTGCCGACGTGCCGACCTCGCTGCCGGCGAATGCGATCGCGCATTTCTTCGGCGACAGTTTTGAGCGGCGCACCAACCAGCGGCTGCGCGCGGTGACGGGCGATCCGCAGCTTGCCGCCCTGGTCGCGATGGACAAGGGCCGCCCACATCTGCTGCTCGATGCCGCGCCGGAACGGACGCCGTGGCTTAACGTGACGAAGTTCAATGAAACCGGCGGCGTCCTGGTCTGGCGTGCTTCCGACACCTCAGGCACGCCGCCCGCCGATATCGCGCAACGGTTTCCCGGCCTGGTGCCGGAAGTGCCGCGCGCCTTCGAATGGATGGTGAATGGCCGGCAACCGCTGCTGCGGATCGGTTGGGCCATCGTGCGGCCGAAGACGCCGTAGTTCCTCGTGGTGAGGAGGCGCGCCAGCGCCGTCTCGAACCATGAGGCCCGTGGCCCATCCTTCGAGACGCACGCTTGCGCGTGCTCCTCAGGATGAGGGAGACCCGGTCTGCACCAGCGCCTTGGCGATCGCGCGCAAATCCTGCCACGACATCCGCTTGTAGGACGGCGACCGCAACAGATAGGCCGGGTGAAACGTGGCAATGGCGCGGATGGTGCGGGTTCCGGTGTCGTAATCGAACCAGCGCCCGCGGGTTTTCATGATGCCCTCGCGGGTCTGCAGCAGCGTTTGCGTTGAGGGATTGCCGAGCGTCACCAGCACGTCCGGATTGACCAGTTCGATCTGCCGCTGGATGAACGGCAGGCAGATCTGCGTCTCCTGCGGCGTCGGCGTGCGGTTGCCGGGCGGCCGCCACGGAATCACATTGGCGATATAGGCCTTGCTGCGATCGAGCCCGATCGCCGCGATCATCCGGTCCAGCAATTTGCCGGAACGTCCGACAAACGGCAGCCCCTCGATATCCTCGTCGCGTCCGGGGGC
Source organism: Bradyrhizobium sp. Ash2021 (assembly GCF_031202265.1). Lineage (NCBI taxonomy): Bacteria > Pseudomonadati > Pseudomonadota > Alphaproteobacteria > Hyphomicrobiales > Nitrobacteraceae > Bradyrhizobium > Bradyrhizobium sp. Ash2021. Next base: position 2,729,071 of record NZ_CP100604.1, read on the forward strand.
CTCGCCGACGAACATGATGCGCGCCTGCGGGTTGCCGTCGGCGAATACCAGCCGCGTCGCGGTGTGCTTCAGTGCGCAGCCGCCGAAATTCTCCAGTAGCGCGCGCAACGCCTCCAGCGTCGGCGCGGTTCGCGCCGCTTCCCTGGCTGAGTTGATTGCCGCTTCCGGCGCGACCGCTGTTTCGTTGCGCGGAATTGGCGGCGTTGCGGCCGGGATTTCCCGGACCGCGCGCGGTGCCGCCGTTTCGCGCGGCGCCGCAGCGGGAACGACGTCGGGCTCGGCCAACCGGTTGACCGGCTCGTCCGTCAGCGCGCAATCGACCCCGGACTCGAGATAAAAGGCCAGCAATTGCTTTAACGTAGGGGCGGGTTCAGGCGTGGGGTTCATTATGCCAATCTATAGCGTTTTCGAGCGAAGTGGATACCGGTTCGCGTCAAGAAAACGCGTCAAAACAAAAACCTGGAGCCTCGGTTCTGATCTAATCAGAACCGAGGCTCCAGGATGGATTAGCCGGCTACGAAACGCCTCAGATGCCATTTCCATGGTTGTCCTTGCCGCAAAAATCGGAAAGAAACAAACCTTGGAGCCGTTCTCAACCGGGCTGAGATCAGATCATGAGCACCGAAGAACTACCGCCGCGTGAGTCCATGGAATTCGACGTCGTGATCGTCGGCGCCGGGCCGTCAGGCCTGTCGGCCGCGATCCGGCTGAAGCAGCTCAATGCCGATCTCAACATCGTGGTGGTGGAGAAGGGTTCCGAAGTCGGCGCGCATATCCTCTCGGGTGCGGTGATCGATCCGGTCTCGCTCGACAAACTCGTTCCCGACTGGCGCGAGGACGCGGATTGCCCGCTCAAGACGCAGGTGAAGGATGACCGTTTCTATTGGGCGACGGCGCGCGGCGCATTTCGGTTGCCGAATTTCATGATGCCGCCGCTGATGAACAACCATCATTGCTATATCGGCTCGCTCGGCAATGTCTGCCGCTGGCTGGCGCCGAAGGCGGAGGCGCTTGGTGTCGAGATCTATCCGGGCTTTGCCGCGGCCGAGATGCTCTACGATGACAAGGGCGCGGTTCGCGGCATTGCGACCGGCGACATGGGCATCGCCAAGGACGGCACCCACAAGGATTCGTTCACCCGTGGCATGGAACTGCTCGGCAAATACACTTTGTTCGCCGAGGGCGCGCGCGGCAGTCTCTCCAAGCAGTTGATCGCGAAATTCTCGCTCGACGCCAAGAGTGAGCCGGCGAAGTTCGGCATCGGGTTGAAGGAAGTCTGGGAGATCGATCCCGCCAAGCACCAGAAGGGCCTGGTCCAGCACACGTTGGGTTGGCCGCTGAACGATTCGACCGGCGGCGGCTCCTTCCTCTATCACTACGATGACAACAAGGTCGCGGTCGGCTTCGTGGTGCATCTGAACTACGACGATCCGTATCTGTCGCCGTTCGACGAATTCCAGCGCTTCAAGACCCATCCCTCGATTCGTACCGTGTTCGAGGGCGGCAAGCGACTCGCCTACGGCGCGCGTGCCATCACCGAGGGCGGCTACCAGTCGGTGCCCCGGCTGACTTTTCCGGGCGGTGCACTGGTCGGCTGTGCGGCTGGATTTGTGAACGTGCCGCGCATCAAGGGCGTGCACAACGCGATGGGCAGCGGCATGCTCGCGGCCGAGCATGTTGCAGCAGCGCTGGGCGCCGGTCGCGCCAATGATGAACTGGTCGATTACGAGAACGCCTGGCGCGATTCCGCTATCGGCAAGGATCTGCACCGGGTTCGCAATGCGAAACCGATGTTGTCGAAGTTCGGCACCATGTTTGGCATGGTGCTCTCCGGTTTCGACATGTGGTGTAACACGCTGGGCTTCTCGCTGTTCGGAACCCTGTCGCACGCAAAACCTGACCGCAAGACGCTGGATCCGGCGAAGACCCACACGCCGATCGCCTACCCGAAGCCGGACGGCAAGATATCGTTCGACAAGCTTTCGTCAGTGTTCCTGTCCAACACGAATCATGAAGAGGATCAGCCGGTTCATCTCAAGGTCGCCGACATGAACCTGCAGAAGAGTTCCGAGCACGACGTCTATGCCGGTCCGTCCAACCGTTATTGCCCGGCCGGGGTTTACGAATGGGTCGAGGAACCAGCAGGTCCCCGTTTCCAGATCAACGCCCAGAACTGCGTCCACTGCAAAACCTGCGACGTAAAGGACCCGAACGGCAACATTACCTGGGTTCCGCCGGAAGGCGGCGGCGGCCCCAATTACGAGGCGATGTGACCACGATTGCGTGAGCCAGCGCCGGGTTACATATCGTTTTCAAGCGGGGCGGATATTGATTCGCGTGCAGAAAACGCCTCAAAACAAGCGCCGGAACAGCGTTCTGGCGGCCCGGCCACGATACCGCCACACTGAAAGCGTTTCCGGGTGGTGCGGAATCGGCGGCCTGAGGGCGGTACCTGCCAATCGATTCGTCACCCGTATCCTTGCGGTTCAACGCCAAAAGCGGCATTGTCGCGGACCTTGATGCCGCCGCTTGGGTTCGCATTCGAGAAGATCCGTAAATCCTGGAGCTAGGCGAACCGTGATGATTTCCACTCGTTTCAATCGCTGGACGATCGCCGCCTTTACCGTCGCCGCGCTGGCCGTCCCGGGCTCGCTTTTGGCGCAGACGCCGGAGCATACCGGCGACAACTCGGCGCAGTTCCCGAGCAAGATCGATCTGAAGGGGTTGACCACCTCCGGCAGCTATCTGGCGGCCCGTCACGCCAGCGTCGAACGCGACTCCAATTCGGCGGCGGCGTTCTATCGCTCGGCGCTTCGCACCGATCCGAAGAACAACGAGCTGCTCGACCGCGCCTTCATCTCCTCGCTGGCGGACGGCGACATCGACGAGGCGGTCAAGCTCGCCGACCGCATCCTGACGCTGGACAAATCCAATCGCGTCGCCCGGCTGGTCGTCGGCGTGCGCGATCTCAAGCTGAAGAAATATTCGACTGCGCAGCTCAACATCAATCAGTCGATCCGCGGACCGATCACCGATCTGGTCGCGACGCTGCTGTCGGGCTGGGCCAGCTACGGCGCCGGCGACGCCAAGGCGGCGGTCGCCAACATCGACAAGCTGACGGGTCCGGAATGGTATCCGATCTTCAAGGATCTGCACGCCGGCATGATCCTCGAGCTCTCGGGCAAGGAGAAGGACGCCGGTACGCGCTTCGAGCGCGCCTACAAGCTCGATGATTCCATGCTGCGCGTGTCCGACGAATATGCCCGCTGGCTGACGCGCAACAAGGATGCGGCGGCTGCAACCGGCGTCTACGAGGCATTCGACAAGAAGCTGCCGCGGCATCCGCTCGTGCTGGAAGGCATGCGCGAGGCCAAGGCCGGCAAGAAACTGCCGCCGCTGATCGATACGGCGCAGGCCGGCGCCGCCGAGGCGCTGTATGGCATCGGCGCGACGCTGACCCGCCGCGGCGGCGAGGATCTGGCGCTGGTCTATCTCCAGCTAGCGCTGTATCTGCAGCCCAATCATTCGCTGGCGCTGCTCTCGCTCGCCGATCTCTATGAGTCGGTGAAGAAGCCGGCGATGGCGATCAAGGTCTATGAGCGCATGCCGGCCAATTCGCCGCTGAAGCGCAATGCGCAGATCCAGCTCGCCACGAACCTCGACGCCGCCGACCGCAGCGACGAGGCGATCAAGATCCTCAAGGAAGTCACCACCGAAGACTCCAAGGACATCGAAGCCATCATGGCGCTCGGTAATATCGAGCGCGGCCGCAAGAAGTTTGGCGATTGTGCCACGACCTATTCCCGGGCCATCGATGTGATGCCGGCGAGCGGCGGCGACAAGAACGCCTGGGTGACCTATTATTATCGCGGTATCTGCGAGGAGCGCTCCAAGCAGTGGAGCAAGGCGGAAGCCGACATGCGCAAGGCGCTCGACATGCAGCCCGAGCAGCCGCATGTGCTGAACTATCTCGGCTATTCCTGGATCGATCAGGGCATCAATCTCGACGAAGGCATGAAGATGATCAAGCGTGCCGTCGATCAGCGTCCTGACGACGGCTACATCGTGGACTCGCTCGGCTGGGCCTATTACCGCATCGGCAATTACGAAGACGCGGTGAAGAATCTCGAGCGCGCGATTGATCTCAAGCCCGAAGATCCCACCATCAACGATCATCTCGGCGACGCCTATTGGCGCATCGGCCGCACGCTGGAAGCGAAATTCCAGTGGGCCCATGCCCGCGACCTCAAGCCCGAACCGGAAGAACTGCCGAAGATCGAAGCCAAGATCGAGAACGGCCTGCCGGAGGACACCTCTTCTTCGGCCGCTTCCGCCGACAAGAAAAAAGAAGACGGCAAGGGCGGCTGATCGAAGGGCTCGGGGCTTCGTCAATGCCGGCGCTGATTGCGGAGGGGCGTGCCAAGGTCAACCTGACCCTGCGGGTGGTCGGGCGGCGCGTTGACGGCTATCACGACATCGAAAGCGTGGTGGCATTTGCCGACTGCGCCGATCGCCTGACATTGACGCCCGGCTCCGAACTTGGGTTGAACATGTCGGGACCGCTGGCCGGCGCCTGCGGCGAAACATCCGACAATCTCGTGCTCAAGGCGGCGCGGCTGCTTGGGCAGCGCGTGCCGGATCTGAAGGTCGGCAGTTTCACCCTCGACAAGCTGCTGCCGGTCGCGGCCGGTATAGGTGGCGGCTCGGCCGATGCCGCGGCGGCGCTGCGGTTGCTTGCGCAACTCAATGGCCTCGCGCTCGACGACGAACGGTTGCTCCAGGTCGGGCTTGCGACCGGCGCCGACGTGCCGGTCTGCCTCGCCTCCCACGCCTGCGACATGACCGGCGTCGGCGAGACCCTGTTGCCGCTGAGCCTGCCGATCCTGCCATGCGTGATGGTCAATCCGCGCGTTCCCGTGGCGACCAAGGACGTGTTCGCCGCGCTGGGCTTGCGCAATGGCGAGCTATTGGTCGGCGCCACGGACATTCTCCGGGGCACCGCCTGGCCGGAAGCCGGCGCATCGGTCGAAGACTGGGTCGAAGTGCTTGCGGCCAGTTCCAACGACCTGGAGGTGCCGGCGATGCGCATTCAGCCCGTGATCGGCGAAGTGATCTCGGCGCTGTCGGCCAGCAACGGGGCCTGGCTGGCGCGGATGTCCGGTTCGGGCGCGACCTGTTTTGCGATTTATGAGAACACCGCCGACGCCGGCCGCGCGGCGGACAAAATCCGGCGCGACCACCCCGGCTGGTGGGTGCATGCGGGGACGTTGAGCTAGGCTTCGCGCTGTCGTCACCCGCGAACGCGGGTGACCCAGTATCCCAGAGACCTTGGCGATTTTACCGAGAAGCCGCGGCGTACTGGATCCCCCGCTTTCGCGGGGGATGACGATCTCTGACGATCTCTATTGTCTAGTGCGACCGCGCCAAACAGAACGCCACGACTTGCTCCAGCGCGGTCTTCATCGGGGAAGCCGGAAACAGCGCCAGCGCATCGACGGCCATCGCGCCGTAATGCTGGGCGCGGCTGATCGTATCCTCGAGCGCGCGGTGCTTGGTCATCAGGCCGATGGCGTGGTCGAGGTCGCCACCGCCGATCTCGCCGCGCTCCAGCGCCTTGATCCAGAACTTGCGCTCGCTGTCATTGCCGCGGCGGAACGCCAGCACCACCGGCAGCGTGATCTTGCCCTCGCGGAAATCGTCGCCGATGTTCTTGCCGAGCTTGGCGGCCTTGCCGCCATAGTCCAGCACGTCGTCGACGAGCTGGAACGCGATGCCGAGATTCATGCCGACCGAGCGGCACGCGGTCTGCTCGGCCTTGGGCCGGTTGGCGATCACCGGACCGACCTCGCAGGCGGCGGCGAACAACTCGGCGGTCTTGCCGCGGATCACGGCGAGATATTCGTCTTCGGTGGTTTGAGTGTTCTTGGCGGCGGCGAGCTGCATCACTTCGCCTTCGGCGATTGTGGCGGCAGCGGCAGAGAGGATGTCGAGCGCGCGCAGCGAGCCGACCTCGACCATCATGCGGAAGGCCTGGCCGAGCAGGAAATCGCCGACCAGCACGCTGGCCTCATTCCCCCACAGCATCCGCGCCGACAGTTTTCCGCGGCGCAGCTCGCTTTCGTCGACCACGTCGTCATGCAGCAGGGTGGCGGTGTGCATGAATTCGACGGAGGCAGCTAACTTGATATGGCCGTCGCCGGAATAGCCCGTGAGGTTAGCCATCGCCAGCGTCAGCATCGGGCGCAGACGCTTTCCCCCGGAGGAAATCAGGTGGTTGGCGACCTCGGGAATCATGGTCACCTCGGATCCGGTCCGCGACAGGATGGTGGCGTTGACGCGCTCCATGTCGGCGGCGACAAGGGTGACCAGCGCATCTATTGAGGCGTTCGATGGGCTTTCGAAGGGTACAATAACCGCCACGCTGGTCTCCACATTTGCCCAATCGGCACTATCCTTGGGTATAACAATAGAAACTGCGCACCAAAGCGGCAAGGGCTCGAAGCGGTTGACATGGCCCGCCTGGCCCCCGCACCGGGCAGGTAAAGGAGAGCGTAAATTGCGGGAATTGGTTCGGACCAACGATATCGTGCTGGTTTCCGCTGTCGGCGCGCTGCTCGACGGCGCCAATATCCATCATCTGGTGCTGGACCAGAATATGAGCATCATCGAAGGGTCGCTGGGGGTGCTGCCGCGCCGCATCCTGGTCCACGAGGATGATAACCGCGAGGCGCGCGAGCTGCTGGCCGATGCGGGCCTCGCCCACGAATTGCGGGCCGATGATTGAGACAGAGCGTTTTCGAGCAAAGTGGGCACCGGTTCGCGTGAAGAAAACGCGTCAAAAAAACAATGCGGAGCCCGGTTCTGATCTAATCAGAACCGATAAGGCTCCGGGCCTCGATGTCACCGAGGATGGATTTCTCGGCGGACAATTGCGGCTGCGGCAACTAAAATCGGGGCATCGTGCCGGTCACGATGCCATGCTGCTGGCGGCGGCGACGCCGGCGCGTCCGGGCGATCGCGTGGCCGATTTCGGCGCCGGCGTCGGCGCTGCCGGACTTGCGGTTGCCAAACGCGTGACTGACGTCGATCTCGTGCTGGTCGAGATCGATGCGACGCTGGCGTCACTCGCGCGCGAGAACGCGGCGGCCAACGCGATCGCGGCCGAGGTGATCGTGCTCGATGTCGAATCGGCGGCCGGGGCATTCGCCGCAGCCGGCCTTCGGCCCGACAGCGTCGATGCCGTGCTGATGAATCCGCCGTTCAACGATCCCGCGCGGCATCGCATTTCACCGGACAAGGCGCGCGAAACGGCGCATGTGGCGAGCGCGACCACGCTCGAAAACTGGATCCATGCGGCGCGACGCCTCCTCAAGCCCAAGGGCATGCTGACGCTAATCTGGCGGGCCGACGGGATCGCCGAGGTGCTGGCGGCGCTCGAACGGGGCTTTGGCAGTCTGCAGATATTGCCCGTTCACGCCGACGTGACGGCGCCGGCGATCCGCGTTTTGATTCGCGCCGTCAAGGGCGGACGTGCGCCGACGCAAATCCTGGCAACCCTGCTGCTCAATGATGAGTCAGGCCTGCCTAATAAACAGGTGCAGGAGGTTCTGGCCGGGAAGGGAATATTACCGCTGGCGATGCCGTGAGGACGGCCCGATCGCCCCGGCTTTGAGCAGGCAACTATTGCGGGAGTGTTTCTGACTGCCGATCGGGCGTCGAAGTGAAGTGAACCGCGGCCAAAATGGTGCCGATCAGCATTATCAGGAGATAGATTTTCATGTCACTCTCCGCTGCGCCATTGCAGCCTTGACCACAGCAATGCAAAAGGCGTTCCAGCTCTCCAATGACATTGGGGTGATAAAAAATGGTTAATTCGAGGTAACGGCATGAGTGAACAAACACGTGATCGCGGCGTGATGCCGGGCCTCCTCGAGCGGCTGAAGGAATTCGTTCCGGCGAAATTCCGGCGCGGCGCCGCGGTGGTGCCCGTGGTCCGGCTGTCCGGCGTGATCGGCGCGGTGACGCCGTTGCGGCCGGGTATGTCGCTGGCGGGCGTTGCCAAGACGCTCGAACGCGCTTTCGGGGTCAGGAATGCCAAGGCGGTGGCGCTGGTGATCAATTCGCCCGGCGGCTCGCCGGTGCAATCGCGCCAGATATATTTGCGGATCAGACAACTCGCCGCGGAAAAGAATTTGCCGGTGCTGGTGTTCGTCGAGGACGTCGCGGCATCCGGCGGCTACATGATCGCCTGCGCCGGCGACGAGATATTCTGCGATCCGTCTTCGATCCTGGGTTCGATCGGCGTGGTCGGCGGCAGTTTTGGATTTCAGGATCTGATCAAGCGGATCGGCGTCGAGCGGCGGCTCTATACGGCCGGCGAACACAAGGCGATGCTCGATCCGTTCCTGCCGGAGAACCCCGATGATGTCTCGCGCGTAAAAGCGCTTCAGCGCGAGATCCACGCCATCTTCATCGCGCTGGTGAAGCAAAGCCGGGGCAGCCGCCTCAAGGGCGCCGACGATACCCTGTTCACCGGCGAATATTGGGCCGGTGAGACCTCGGTCTCCATGGGTCTGGCGGATGCCATCGGCGACCTGCGCTCGACCTTGCGCGCCCGCTACGGCGACAAGGTGCTGACGCCGGTGATCGCGCCCGCCAGCGGGATGCTGGCCGGGCTTCTCGGCCGCAGATCGGCAGGTGCTGGAACGCTGGCGTCGCTGGACGGGCTTTCGGGCCTCCCGGACGAGCTGATTTCCGCCCTCGAAACCCGGGCGATTTGGGCGAAATTCGGGTTTTAAGGGCAGGCACCCCGCGCCATTTAGCCCCAAAAGGCCAATTGCGGCGCGGGCCGGCTTGCGCGAGAATACCGTCATGGGGGTCCGACCGACGTGAACGACAAGGATCGACCGATGCCACCGTTGATCGCATTCGCCGGCGCCCTGGGTGGGCTGGCCGTGGTCCGCTGGGCCTACAAGACCGCCGTCAGGATCAACAGGGAGCTGGAAGAAGCGCGCCTGGCCCGCGTGGCCGAAGCCGCCCGTTCCGGCGATATCCCGACGCTGCGCCGCGACCCTGTCACCGGCGCCTATCGCCCGGGCTAGGAACGGCCGTCATTCCGGGGCGTGAAGCGAAGCGAAACGAACCCGGAATCTCGAGATTCCGGGTCTGGTGCTAGCGCACCATCCCGGAATGACGCCCTAAGTCGAGCCCCGGCATCGCCTTGATTCCCTGTCCCCCCGCCGATACGGTCCCGCGCGCTTCAAAACCCCTCGCGAGACCGATTCTGACGATGGACGCCATACCCGCTCATATGCGCCCGGAACGCTCGTTCCAGGGTTTTATTCTTGCTCTGCAGCGGTTCTGGGCCGATCAGGGCTGCGTGATCCTGCAGCCTTACGACATGGAAATGGGCGCCGGCACGTTTCATCCGGCGACGACGCTGCGCGCGCTGGGGCCGAAGCAATGGAATGCGGCGTATGTGCAGCCGTCGCGCCGGCCGAAGGACGGCCGTTACGGCGAAAACCCCAACCGCCTGCAGCACTATTACCAGTTTCAGGTCATCATGAAGCCATCGCCGCCGAACCTTCAGGACCTGTACCTGAAGTCGCTGGCCGCGATCGGCATCGACTCCGCGCTGCACGACATCCGCTTTGTCGAGGACGACTGGGAAAGCCCGACGCTGGGTGCGTGGGGCCTGGGCTGGGAGTGCTGGTGCGACGGCATGGAAGTGTCGCAGTTCACTTACTTTCAGCAGGTCGCGGGCGTCGAATGCGCGCCGGTCGCCGGCGAACTCACCTACGGGCTCGAGCGGCTTGCGATGTATGTGCAGGGCGTTGATCGCGTCTACGACCTCAATTTCAACGGCCGCGACGGCGCCGACAAGGTGACCTATGGCGACGTGTTCCTGCAGGCCGAGCAGGAATATTCCCGGCACAATTTTGAATATGCCGACACGACGATGCTGTTCGAGCAGTTCAAGATGGCGGAAGAGGCCTGCAAGAAATATCTCGCCGCCGGATGGCGCGAGGGAAGCAACCAGAAAGAACATCTGATGGCGCTGCCGGCCTATGACCAGTGCATCAAGGCAAGCCATGTCTTCAATTTGCTCGATGCTCGCGGCGTAATCTCGGTAACGGAGCGGGCAAGCTACATCATGCGCGTGCGCGACCTCGCAAGAGCCTGCGGCGAAGCCTGGGTCCACACCGAAGCGGGCAGGGCGGTCTGATGCCCGATCTCCTGTTAGAGCTGTTTTCCGAAGAAATCCCCGCGCGCATGCAGGCGAAGGCGGCGGACGATCTGCGCCGCATGGTCACCGACAAGCTGGTGGCCGAAGGACTGGTCTATGAAGGCGCCAAGGCGTTCGCGACGCCGCGGCGGCTGACGCTGACCGTGCACGGTATTCCCGCGCGGCAATCGGATCTGAAGGAAGAGCGCCGCGGCCCGCGCGTCGGCGGAGCGGATGCGGCGATCCAGGGCTTTTTGAAAGCCACCGGCCTTGCCTCGCTCAGCGAGGCCAGGATCCAGACCGATCCCAAGAAGGGCGACTTTTACATCGCGCTGATCGAAAAGCCCGGCCGTCCCACGCTCGACGTGCTCGCTGAGAATCTGCCGGTGATCGTGCGCACCTTCCCGTGGCCGAAATCGATGCGCTGGGGCGAGCGCTCGGCGAAATCGGGTTCGCTCACCTGGGTGCGGCCGCTGCACGCCATCATCGCGACCTTCGGCCTCGAGACCGAAGAGCCCGACGTGGTGAAGTTCGACGTTGCCGGGATCGAAGCGGGCCAAACTACTTTTGGCCATCGCTTTATGGCGCCGGCCGCGATCTCCGTGCGCCGTTTTGAGGATTACGAGGCGAAGCTGCTGGATGCCAAGGTTGTGCTCGATCCGGAGCGCCGCAAGGATACCATCGTTACCGACGCCAAGCAGTTGGCCTTCGCGCAGGGGTTCGAACTGGTCGAGGACCAGGTGCTGCTGGATGAGGTCTCAGGCCTCGTCGAATGGCCCGTCGTGTTGATGGGCTCGTTCGACCCGGAATTCCTGTCGATCCCGGGCGAGGTGATCCGCGCCACCATCCGCAACAACCAGAAGTGCTTCGTGGTCAAAGACCCCAAGACGGGAAAACTGACCAACAAATTCATCCTCACCGCCAACATCGAGGCGAGCGACGGCGGCAAGGCCATCGTCGCCGGCAACGAGCGCGTGATCCGTGCGCGGTTGAGCGATGCGAAGTTTTTCTATGAAAGCGATCTGAAGACCAGGCTGGAAGCCCGGCTGCCGAAATTCGACGGAATCGTGTTTCACGAGAAGCTGGGCACGCAGGGCGAGCGCATCAAGCGCATCGAACGGCTGGCGGCCGAGATCGCGCCGCTGGTCGGCGCCGATTTCGAAAAGACAAAGCGCGCGGCGCATCTGGCGAAGGCGGATTTGCTGACCGAAGTGGTCGGCGAATTCCCGGAGCTGCAGGGCTTGATGGGCAAATACTACGCGCTGGCGCAGGGCGAGGATGCTTCCGTCGCCGCCGCGAGCGAAGAGCATTACAAGCCGCAGGGGCCGACCGATCGCGTGCCGACCGACCCGGTGAGCGTGGCTGTGGCGCTGGCCGACAAGATCGACACGCTGGTTGGGTTCTGGGTGATCGACGAGAAACCGACAGGATCGAAGGATCCTTACGCGCTACGTCGCGCGGCGCTCGGGGTAATTAGGCTGCTTCTTGAGAGTCTAATTCGCTGCTCGCTCACTGAACTATTCAGGAGTTCATATTTGCTTCACTTACTTCGAAATCAGCGTGGAAACACTTTTGTATTTCTTCCAACTGAAGATGGCAGAAACCATGCATCAATAACTGCCGCATTTGCGGACGAACGAACACGGTCGGAGCCGTTCAAGTCGAAGGCTGTGCTTGACCTGACAAAGCCAGCCATTGTTTGCACCTCTAAGGTCGAGCAACGGAGCGATGCGAGGGGCACAATAACTCTCCTGCTGGCTGATGCCATCGATCAGGGGCATGACATTGTCGGAACGTTGCCTTCCTGCGAACAGGTTCGGGCCGATCTGCTCTCCTTTTTCGCCGACCGCTTAAAAGTTCAGCTCCGCGATCAAGGTGCACGTCACGATCTCGTCGATGCCGTATTCTCGCTTGGCGGTCAGGATGACCTCCTGCTCGTCGTCCGCCGCGTCGAGGCGCTCGGCAAATTCCTCGACAGCGACGACGGCAAGAACCTGCTCGCCGGCACAAAACGCGCGAACAATATCCTCGGGATCGAGGAGAAAAGGGACAAGCGCAGCTTTGATGGTGCGCCGGATGCCGCGCTCTACGCCCTCGACGAAGAGAAGGCGCTGGCGAAGGCGATCGATCAGGTGAAGAACGAAGCCGGCACCGCCGTGGCCAAGGAAGATTTTGCCGCCGCGATGAGCGCGATGGCCAAGTTGCGGCCGGCGGTCGACGCCTTCTTTGACAAGGTCAAGGTCAATGATGACGATCCAAAGGTGCGCGAGAATCGGCTAAGATTGCTCAATGAGATCCGCGCGGCGACGCGCGCGGTGGCGGATTTTTCGAAGATCGAAGGTTAAGCCATGGATCGCCAGACGCTTGCCGCCTACGATCATGATGCGGCAACGTTCGCGAAGGATTGGCATGCGCAGCCGGCCCCCGTCGATCTGCAGGAAACCGTCGCGCGTTTCTTCATCCGGGGCGGGACCACCGCCGATATCGGCTGCGGCTGTGGCCGCGAGGTGGCCTGGCTCAATGCGAACGGTTTTCCGGCCGTCGGCTTCGACGCTTCGGATGGACTGCTGGCCGAGGCGCGCGCGCGATATCCAAATCTGAACTTTGCGCACGCGGAATTGCCGAAACTTCAGGGCATCGCCGCCGATGCCTATGACAACGTGCTCTGCGAAACCGTGATCATGCATCTCGGCTGTGCGCAGATCGGCCCTGCCGTCCGCCGGCTGCTCGACATCGTCAAGCCGAGCGGCGTGCTCTATCTGAGCTGGCGTGTCACCGATAAGTGCGACATTCGCGACGGCGATGGCCGGTTCTATGCCGCGTTTGACGCGGCGCTGGTGCGCACCGAATTGCCTGATGGCACGCCATTCCTCGACGAAGAGGTGGTCAGCGCCTCATCCGGCAAAAAGATTCACCGCCTGGTGGTGAAGAAGCCGGGTTTGCAGAACCGCGATTGATGGGTTCTGCTTCGCTCCGGATTTTCGTTCCCCGGATGCTGCGCAGTGCCATCAGCGCGTTTACGCGCGTCTTCGACGCGCTATGGCTTGTGACGTGATGCGCTGCTGATCCGGGGTCCATCAGCGTGGGTCCCGGCGCAGCGAAGCAGCGTTTCACGCTGCATCGCGTCCGGAACACGATACGTAATGAAAAGCCCCGCCCGGAGGGGGAGCCGGACGGGGCTTTCATGTCCGGTCGGAACTCGCGCATATCCGCTTGCGCGGCGCCCGGACCAATCATTCAGATTATCGAGACTACTCGACCACCTGAACGATGCGACGCGAACGCGGTTCGACCAGCACGGTCTGGCCATTCACCACGGTGTAGCGATAGGGCGTGACGCCGAAGGTCTGCGGCACATCGTAATAGGTGACGCCGGTTTCCGGCAGCACGCCGCCGACGATCACGCGATCCGGAATGGTGTAGTTCGGAACCCGTTCGCGCACGATGTATTCACGGAAGGCCGGGCGCTGATCGACCGCGATGCCCTCGTTGTCGTCGACGATAACCGTGCCGCCGCGAACGGCGCCCACGGTGCTCTGGGCCTGCGCGGCGATCGGTGTACTGATCGCGGTTGCGATCGCTGCAATGGCAAGTATCCTGTTCCGCATGCTCAACTCCTTCGCGGGGCTTTTTCTTTGACGCGTTTTCTTCACGCGAACCGGTACCCACTTCGCTCGAAAACGCTCCAGGCGAGCCAATTCGTCGCGCGCGGCATTGTTCCGAAAAAGGGCGGCCGCATACGCGGCAATTTCGGGCATTTTTCTGGGCAGGTTTCTTGCTGTTTTTGTTTGCAGTTTGCCGGCGGCTTTTCCCGGCAGTTTTCTCGATCAATCTTCCTGACAATTTTTCCGGAACCGGAACCCATGGACGCCACAAGCGTCTCCTATTCCGGAACCGCGCCAGCGGGTAAGTTGCCGCCCTCGATTCGATTTTCCACCAGATCTGCCGGAGGCATTTGAATGACCATCACCGCTGCGCATGTTCCCGCCATCGTCGCCCTGATCGCGGGTATTTTGATCTTGCTCATGCCGCGGCTGCTCAATTTCATCGTAGCAATCTATCTGATCTTCGTCGGTCTGGTCGGTCTCGGCGTGCTCAAGATGTTTCACCTGTAGCGCAGGAAAGGCGGGTTTCGCGGCTTGCGCGGACCCCCTCAAAGTGGTGTAAGGCGCGCATCTTCTCCCCCTCTTTTCGGATTGTTGTCTGCCATGGCCAAAGCCGTCGCGAAGTCCAAGAAAACCGTCGAGAAAACCGTCGAGAAAATCGCAGCGAAATCAAAGCCATCCGCGCGAGCCAAGGCCGCGTCGCCGGCCCGCAAGGCGCTGAAAAAGGGCCCGGCCAAGCCGGCGCCCAAAGCGGCCCCCAAGGCGCCTGGAAAGGCCCCTGCGAAGGCCTCTGCCAGCAAGCCCGCGATATCGGCGGTAAAGGCCGGAAAATGGGTCTACACCTTCGGCGACGGCAAGGCCGAAGGGCAGGCGGGCCTGCGCGATCTGCTCGGCGGCAAGGGCGCCAATCTCGCCGAAATGGCCAATCTCGGTCTGCCGGTGCCTCCCGGCTTCACCATTCCGACCTCGGTCTGCACCTATTTTTATGCGCACGACAAATCCTATCCGAAGGAATTGAAGGCGCAGGTCGAGAAGGCGCTGGATCATGTCGGCAAGCTGACCGGCAAAGCGTTCGGCGATTCCAGCAATCCGCTTTTGGTGTCGGTCCGCTCCGGCGGCCGCGCCTCCATGCCGGGCATGATGGACACCGTGCTCAATCTCGGCCTCAACGATCAGACCGTCGAAGCGCTCGCCGAATTGTCCGGCGACCGCCGCTTTGCCTATGACAGCTATCGCCGCTTCATCACGATGTATTCGGACGTCGTGCTCGGCTTCGAGCACCATCATTTCGAAGACATCCTCGATACCTTCAAGGACAGCCAGGGCTACGCGCTCGACACCGACCTCACCGGCGACGACTGGGTCCAACTGGTCGGCCAGTACAAGGATGCGGTGGCGCGCGAGACCGGCCAGGATTTCCCGCAGGATCCGCACGCGCAATTGTGGGGCGCGATCGGCGCGGTATTTTCGTCCTGGATGAACGCACGCGCGGTGACCTACCGCCGGCTGCACGACATTCCGGAATCCTGGGGAACCGCGGTCAACGTGCAGGCCATGGTGTTCGGCAATATGGGCGAGACCTCGGCGACCGGCGTTGCGTTCACGCGCAATCCCTCGACCGGCGAGAGCAAGCTGTACGGCGAATTCCTGATCAACGCGCAGGGCGAGGACGTGGTGGCGGGCATCCGCACGCCGCAGGACATCACCGAAGACGCGCGCAAGGAATCCGGTTCCGACAAGGCATCGATGGAAAGCGCGATGCCCGAGGCGTTCAAGGAGCTGACGCGGATCTACACGCTGCTCGAAAAGCACTACCGCGACATGCAGGACATGGAATTCACGGTCGAGCAGGGCAAATTGTGGATGCTGCAGACCCGCGGCGGCAAGCGCACCGCGAAAGCCGCCCTGCGCATCGCCGTCGAACTCGCCAATGAAGGCCTGATCTCCAAGAAGGATGCGGTGATGCGGATCGATCCGGCTTCGCTGGATCAATTGCTGCACCCGACCATCGATCCCGCGGCGAAGCGCGACGTCATCGCCACCGGCCTGCCGGCCTCGCCGGGCGCCGCCTCCGGCGAGATCGTGTTCTCCTCCGATGAAGCCGCCAAGCTGCAGGCCGACGGCCGCAAAGTGGTCCTGGTGCGCATCGAGACCAGCCCGGAAGACATTCACGGCATGCACGCCGCCGAAGGCATCCTGACCACGCGCGGCGGCATGACCTCGCATGCCGCGGTGGTCGCGCGCGGCATGGGCAAGCCCTGCGTCTCCGGCTGCGGCACCATCCGCGTCGATTACGGCCGCGGCACCATGAGCATCGGTTCGCGCACCTTCAAGACCGGCGACGTCATCACCATCGACGGCTCGGTCGGCCAGGTGCTGTCCGGGCGGATGCCGATGATCGAGCCGGAACTGTCGGGCGAGTTCGGCACGCTGATGGGCTGGGCCGATGCCGTCCGCAAGCTCGGCGTCCGCGTCAACGGCGACACGCCCGATGACGCGCGCACCGCGGTCAAGTTCGGCGCCGAGGGCATCGGGCTGTGCCGCACCGAGCACATGTTCTTCGAGGAAACCCGCATCCGCACCGTGCGCGAGATGATCCTTTCCGAGGACGAACAGTCGCGCCGCGCGGCGCTGTCAAAGCTGCTGCCGATGCAGCGCGCGGATTTCGTCGAGCTGTTCGAGATCATGAAGGGCCTGCCGGTCACCATCCGCCTGCTCGATCCGCCCTTGCATGAGTTCCTGCCGCATACCCAGGCCGAGATCGAGGAAGTCGCGCGCGCGATGAACACCGATCCGCGCAAGCTCGCCGATCGCGCCCGCGATCTCGCCGAGTTCAACCCGATGCTCGGCTTCCGCGGCTGCCGTCTTGCGATCGCCTACCCGGAGATCGCCGAGATGCAGGCCCGCGCGATCTTCGAGGCCGCGATCGAAGCGGAAAAACGCACCAACAAGGCCGTCGGCCTCGAGGTGATGGTGCCGCTGATCGCGACCAAGGCGGAATTCGATCTGGTCAAGGCGCGGATCGACGCCACCGCGCAGGCGGTGATGAAGGAAACCGGCAAGAAGCTCAGCTATCAGGTCGGCACCATGATCGAGCTGCCGCGCGCCTGCCTGATGGCCGGCGACGTCGCCCAGACCGCCGAGTTCTTCTCCTTCGGCACCAACGACCTGACGCAGACCACCTACGGCATAAGCCGCGACGACGCCGCGAGCTTCCTTGGCACCTATGTCGCCAAGGGAATTCTGGAGATCGATCCCTTCATCTCGGTCGATCGCGATGGCGTCGGTGAACTCGTCAGGATCGGTGTCACGCGCGGCCGCAAGACGCGGCCCAACCTCAAGGTCGGCATTTGTGGCGAGCATGGCGGCGATCCCGCCTCCGTCGCGTTCTGCCACGAGATCGGGCTCGACTACGTCTCGTGCTCGCCCTACCGCGTGCCGATCGCCCGCCTCGCCGCGGCGCAAGCCGCTCTCGGCAAGACGGTCGCCAGCCAGGCGTAGTTCTCTGCACGGCTAACGAACGAAGACGGCGTCATGCCCCGGCTCGTCCCGGGCATCGACGTTTTGGCGTGCTGTGAAGAAGAAAGACGTGGATGGCCGGGCACAGGCGAGCGGAAGCGACGCCGTCCTTCGGGCTTCGGACGCCTATGCCCGGCCATGACGATAGAGTTCCGTCATTGCGAGGAGCGCAGCGACGAAGCAATCCATCTTCCTTTGCTGGGTTAGATGGATTGCTTCGCTTCGCTCGCAATGACGTTGAGGCATTTGTGGCTCAATGCCTGGCCCCGTAGTCACACGGGAACTCTGCGAAATTTCTTCATCATTTTCGTTGACCGGATATTTACCACTTTCATCGAGCGCCCGTTTACCAACGCTTTCGATGAAACGAGCGGAATCGCCGTCAACTCTTGAGTGTAGCGCGCGTGCAACGCCGATTAACTCCCCGGCAACCTAAATTCGATACCAACAAAAAAGATCGAATTGCACGGATGTACTGCCGATCGATCGTAGCTGTGTAAGCGTTGCGTGAGCGTATCGATGTTTGTGTTGCGTAACCAGCCGAGGGGCGCACGGTTTGCGTCCTTCGGTCTCGGTCTTTGCGTCTTCGCAATGATGCCGACCGAGATCGGATATCAGGATATCGCGTCACTGCTGGCCCGGCAGCCTGGCGTCGCAGAGCGCTGGCAGAGCCGTGTGTTCTCCACCGCCAACAGCATTCAGGTTGCCACTTTCAGCTTCGGCCGACCGATCGGAACGTCCACGCCGCAAACCGCGACCTACCGGCTGGCAAGCCTCGACAACCAGGGCATCGACATCACCGGTTCTGTGACGCGCAATCCGCTGGCGTCGCCGCCGCCGCGCTACCAGGCATCTGATTTTCCCAAGGTCGATCGCACGCTGAAGGGCGATCGTCTTGTCGTCGCATTGCCCGAGCCGGCGGAAACCTTAGCGCCCGCCGAGGCCGTGCCCGCGAACGTGGATCCCTCGACGTCCAACGCGTCGGTGAGGGGCGCCAAGACCGCGGCCGTGCAGCCGGCGGACGAACGCGCGCCGCTCGACCCGGAACTGCAGGAAGCCCTCTCGGCGCCGCCGCTGCCGCAATATGATGTGTCGATGTCGCTGGAGGCCAATCCGCTCGACGACCTCAAGCCGGAGCCGGAGGCAGCGGCCGTAGCCCTCAGCGCCGCGCCGCCGCGCGACAATTTCGCGTTCAAGACGTCCAGCCTGTTCTTCGGCAGCTCGCTCGGCTCGCCCGAAAGCATCGAACGCTGGCGGCCCGGCGAAGAACCTGTCGTCATGATGCCGGACGCGCTTCCCGATCCGGACATGAAGATCATGGCCTCACTGCCGGTCGATGCCGACGGGCCGGTCAAGGCCGGCGAAATGGGCGAGAGCATCGCGCCGAAGGGCGAGGTCAATGCCGACAACCAGCATGCCAAGACGCCGGCCGAGCGTCTCGGCCTGTTCGACGAGAAATCGCGCGCCAAGTCGGAGAAGTGCCTGGCTGAGGCCGTCTATTTCGAAGCCCGCGGCGAAGCCGTGCGCGGCCAGATCGCGGTCGCCCAGGTGGTGATGAACCGCGCCTTCTCCGGCAAATATCCGGACACGGTGTGCGGCGTGGTCTACCAGAACAAGCACCGCCACTTCGCCTGCCAATTCACCTTCGCCTGCGACAACACTCCCGACGTCATTCGCGAGCCCGACATGTGGGACCGCGCCCGGAAGATCGCGAAAGCGATGCTCGACGGCCAGCTCTGGCTGCCGGAGGTCGACAAGTCGACGCACTACCACGCCTATTGGGTGCGGCCGTCTTGGGTCAGTGAAATGAAGAAGATGTATAAATTCGGCGTCCACACCTTCTACCGGCCCCGCGCCTGGGGCGACGGCAGCGATGCGCCGAGCTGGGGAAATGCCGCGCAGACTGCAGAGATTTCCGCGGAACTCGCGGAAGCCGCGCAAAGCTCGGCCGAGCAGGCCAGCGCCAGGCGGTAAATTAGCCGTCATTCCGGGATGGCCCGAAGGGCCAGACCCGGAATCTCGATATTGTAGAACTCGCAAGTCAACCTCGGGATTCCGGGTTCGCGCTTTGCGCGCCCCGGAATGACGAACTGCCCGTGAATTGCTCTCGCCGATTTTGCAAGGCTGCCCTGCGGTGACACTTTTTCCGACCCGCCCCCTTGGGATTTTCATGCAGATGCATTAATTCCCCGTAATGTTGGACCTCGGGGAATTCCGGGCGCCGATTGATACTGGGGGAAATAGATGGCTGTAACCGCAGACGACCTTCGCCCAGCCGCCGGCACCTGGCGTACGCCGCTGGTCATCATCATCTGCGGCTGCGCGATTGCGCTGCTGAGCTTCGGGCCGCGGTCGAGCTTCGGTTTCTTCATTCAGCCGATGGGCCGGGAGCTTACCTGGGGCCGCGACGTGTTCGGTCTGGCGCTGGCCCTGCAAAACCTGTTGTGGGGATTGGGCCAGCCGATCGCAGGCGCGATCGCCGACCGTTTCGGATCCTTGCGCGTCATACTCGTCGGTGCGCTGCTCTATGCCGGCGGTCTGCTGACGATGCGTTATGCGGCGACCCCGCTGTCGCTCGATTTGGGCGCCGGCGTCCTGATCGGCTTCGGGCTGTCGGGCTGTTCGTTCAACCTCGTGCTATCCGCGTTCAGCAAGCTGTTGCCGCCGCACCATCGCGGTATCGCGCTCGGCGCCGGAACCGCGGCGGGCTCGTTCGGACAATTCCTGTTCGCGCCGTTCGGCGTGGCGATGATCGACAATTTCGGCTGGCAGGCGGCGCTGACGGTGTTTGCGGCCCTGATGCTGCTAATCGTGCCGCTGTCGCTCGCACTTGCTACACCCGCCCAGACGTCGGCCAATGTGCCTGCCGCCGACCAGCAGACGTTCAAGACCGCACTTGCGGAAGCGTTCGGCCACCGCTCCTATGTGTTGCTGGTGCTCGGCTTCTTCACCTGCGGCTTTCAGCTCGCCTTCATTACGGTGCATCTGCCGGCCTATCTGTCCGATCGCGGCGTGTCCGCGCAAACCGGCGGCTGGGTGATCGCGGCGATCGGCCTGTTCAACATTGTCGGTTCGCTCAGCGTCGGCTGGCTGCAGAACGTCTTTCCGAAGCGCTACATCCTGTCGGCGATTTATTTAACCCGTGCGCTGTCGATCATCGCCTTCATCTCGTTTCCGATTACGACCTTCTCCTCGATCGCGTTCGGCGCGATCTCGGGCCTGACCTGGCTATCGACGGTGCCGCCGACCTCGGCGCTGGTGGCGCTGATGTTCGGCACCCGCTGGTTCTCGACACTGTATGGTTTCGCCTTCGTCAGCCATCAGGTCGGCGGTTTCCTGGGCGTGTGGCTCGGCGGAATCGTGTTCGAGAAATTCGGCTCCTACACGCCGATCTGGTGGCTGTCGGTGCTGTTCGGCGTGCTGTCGGCGCTGATCAACCTGCCGATCGTCGAGCAGCCGGTGCCGCGCCTGGTTGCGCAACCCGCCTGATGCGGTAAACAACGGCCAAGCAAAGGCTGTTCGTCATGCCCGGGCTTGTCCAGGCTTGTCCCGGGCATCCACGTCCTTACTGTCGAGGGGCAACCAAGAACGTGGATGGCCGGGCATAGGCTAGCGGAAGCGACGCCGTCCTTCGGACGGCTATGCCCGGCCATGACGCGTTGGAAATCACCGCGAGTTTTGGGAGAGGTATCGTGGCAACGTTCAAGGCGATCCGGATCGACAAGGCGGAAAAGGGTACCACCGCCGCACTCACGCAGTTCGACGAAGCCGAATTGATGGACGGCGACGTCACGGTGCGGGTTGAGTGGTCGACGCTGAACTACAAGGATGGCCTCGCCGTCACCGGCAAGGCCCCGGTGGTGCGGCGCTTCCCGATGATCGCCGGCATCGACTTCGCGGGCACCGTCGAACAATCCACCCATCCGCAGTGGAAGGCCGGCGACAAGGTCGTCTGTAACGGCTGGGGCATGGGCGAGACCCATCTCGGCGCCTACGCCGAGAAGGCGCGCGTCAAAGGCGACTGGCTGGTGCGGCTGCCCGAGAACATCTCGACCCGCGATGCGATGGCGATCGGCACCGCCGGCTATACCGCGATGCTGTCGGTGCTGGCGCTGGAGAAGCACGGCCTGACACCGAACAGCGGTCCGGTCGTGGTGACCGGTGCTGCAGGCGGCGTCGGCTCGGTCGCGACCGCGGTGCTGTCAAAACTCGGCTATCACGTCATCGCTTCCACCGGGCGGCCGTCGGAAACGGACTACCTGAAAGGCCTCGGCGCGGCCGAGGTGATCGATCGCAATGAGCTGTCTGCTCCGGCAAAGGCGCTGGCGAAGGAGCGCTGGGCGGGTGGCATCGACAGCGTCGGCTCGAACACGCTCGCCAACCTGTTGTCGATGACGAAATATGGCGGCGCCATCGCCGCCTGCGGCCTGGCCTCCGGTATGGACCTGCCGTCCTCGGTGGCGCCGTTTATTTTGCGCGGGGTGTGCCTTCTCGGCATCGATTCCGTGATGTGCCCGCTTCCGCAGCGCAAGCTCGCCTGGAGTCGCTTGGCCGTCGATTTGGATCGGACAAAACTAGCTGATATTACTCATGAAATCGGTTTGGAGCAGGTCATTGCCGCCGGTGCCCAAATTCTCGCCGGCCAGGTCCGCGGTCGAATCGTGGTAAAAATTCTCTGACGGCGTTCAGACTTTACCAACCAAGCTGCTCCAATGTTGCCACACGGTTGGTATGGTAATCAGCGGGTAAAGAAACTTCGGGCGGATACCCGCGCTTGGGTCAAGTTGGAGTTGCGGCATGGTTGCGCGTTTGGTGTTGGGGGCCGTCACGGCCGGGGCGATGATTGTGCCGGCGGTGGCCGGAATGATGAATGCCGATGAGGCGCGCAGGTTTGTATCCGGCAAGGTGTTCGCTTTCACCTGCTTCGATGGTACCCGCGGCGCTGGCCGCATTCTCGACGACATGGGGGCTGCGGGTTCGATCCAGTTCTCGGGCTCCGGACCGATCCGCCATGTGCGTCTCCCGGGCAACACGCTTCAGGTCCGCGGCCAGAGCGTGTGCGCTTCGCTCAAGGGTCTTCCATTCGAGCCGTGTTTCAATCTCGACAAGCGCGACGAGAGCACCTTCCGCGGATCGGTTTCGGGCATGGGCTTTGCCTATTGCGAATTCCATCACCAGGGCGCGGCGCAGATGCTGATGGCACGCGCCGTGGCCCGGCCGCGCTCGTTGCATCCGTCGGAGCCGAGGCGCTCGGCGGACGCGTCGCGCACCGAAATATCGGCGCGGGTGGAGACGCCGCCGGTCGAGAGCGCCAAACTCGAGCCGGTCAAAGCCGAACCCAAGGCCGAGCCGGCGAAGCCGGAGAGTGCCCCGGAATTGCGTCGCTCGACCGATTGAGTTCCGCAGCGCGGCTGCGGCGCACACGCCGGCCGCATGGATCCCGGTTGAACCTGGTCTGACGCTGCGCCGAAGCGCAGAATTGCGGGTCCGATCGCTGCGATGTCGCCACGCCGTAGTCATACGGATGGCCATCTTTATCGCTTGGTAGCAAATCCGATCCAACCTGCCAGCCAACAAAGGCCGGGAGGGGGCCTAACGCATGAGCCCAATCATGCCGCTGTATTTTTCCGGATCAGCCATGGCGAAGTCGCTGCCGGTCGAAAGCAACCGCCTCAAGCTCGAGGTCTCCAAATTCCTCAACTCGGTGTGCGCCGCGTGATTGCTCGCGGCCACCCGTCTCAACCGGGCGTGAAAAGCGCCTTGCCGCGATTTTTTGAGGCCACCGCCACGGCTTCGGCGATTTGCCCGAAGCTGAAGGTGCCGGCAACCGGCGAACTGATCGCGCCCGACGCGACGAGCGGCGTCAAGCGATCGTACATCGCGCTGATCTTGTCGGATGTCGCGGTGTTGAACCAATTGGCCAGCCAGAATCCGCGCATCGATACGTCGTGGAATATCAGGGGTAGCGCGGGGCCGACGAACGGCTTGCCGCTGATCGCACTGTAGAACACCAGAACACCCTTCGTCGCCAGACAACCCAGCAGGTTCATCGTCGCGGTATCGGCAACCCCATCGACGGCGAGCGTAATGGGTGCGCCGCCGGTTTCGGCCGCAACCCGCTTGGCGAGATCCGGTCCATCGACCAGCACGACGTCGCCGCCGATCGCCTTGATCTCGGCGACAACATCCTCGCGCCGGACCACATTGACGGTCTTCAGGCCAAGCGATTTCGCGATCGCGATCAGCGCCCGGCCAACGCCTGAGTTGGCGCTGTTGTGGATGACCCAGGCACCTGATGGCAGCGCGACGTATTCGGTCAGCAGCAGATAGGCCGTCGCGGGATTGATGCCGAGCATCGCAAGTTGATGGATGTCGCCGCCGGCAAGCGGCCGCAGCCGGCTCCCGTCCGCCTTGATCCGTTCCGCCCATGCGGGGGACGGATAGGGTACTAGCGTCCGGTCGCCTTCTTTCAGATGCGTGACGCCGCCGCCGACCGCGACGACACGGCCGACGCCTTCCGTTCCAACGATGCTGGGCAGCTTCGGCCGGTACCCGTACCGACCGGAAATCATCAGGAGATCGCTCATGTTAATGGGCGAGGCTTCCAGCGCGATCACCACCTCACCTTCACCGGGCGTTCCGACATCGGGAACGTCGACCAATTTCATCACCTCGGCCGGATTGCCGAACGCCTCGATCTGGATCGCTTTCATGACCATTCTCCCGGTTATGTACTATGCAGTACATAATGGAGGTGGGCTGTCAAGCAAGCAGTTTCAAGGCCTGATCAAGCGTGGCACGGACGCGCGCCGCATCCGGCGCATCTTTGGCCAGCACCATCAGCCCGGTATAGATCGCCACGATCGTATGCGCGGTGACGTCCGGATCGAAGCCGTCGGCGAATTGCGCGCGATCGGCGCGCAGCCGGTCTCGCAGCAGTTCCTCCAGCTTCCGGTTGAAGCTTTCGATCCGCTTGCCGACTTCCTTTTGCTCGGCCGCGCCGTCGGCCGATGCATTGATCGAAAGGCATCCGCGCTTGCCTTTGACGCCCGAACAGAACGGGACAAAGCCGGTCAGCCAGCGATGCACCGCGTCGCGCGCCGACGGGCCATCGTTGATGATGCGTTCGGCCTGGGCGACGATGCGGGCGTGATAGCGCTCGAGAATTTTGAGGAACAAGACATTCTTGTCGCCGAATGCGGCATACAGGCTCGGCTTGGCGAGCCCGGTCGCGGCGGTGATGTCGTCGAGCGACGTGCCCTGGAATCCCTGTTGCCAGAACACGTCGCGCGCGAGGTCCAGCGCCTCGTCGGGATCGAAACTGCGCGGTCTTGCCATCTGCCCTATGTACGCGACGCCGGAGAAATCGCAAACCGCTTGGGCTCAGCCCGCATCAGGCGCCGCGACCGGCGGCGCGGCCTGCCGGCGGAACAGGATCCGCTGGTAGAGCCAGCCGATCGCCACCAGCACCAGGCCCAGGCACATGAACGACAGCGCGCGGTAGGCGCCGGTCAGCGTCGACATGTCGATCACGAAGGCTTTGAGGATAGTCAGCGCGATTACGGCGGCGGAAGCCAGCCGGGCGCGCTGCGAGTTGAAGAGTATCCCGATGCCGAGCAGCACCACGCCAAACGCCAGCCAGGCAATCGAATAGGTATATTGCTCGGCGCCCGTGGTCGGACCGCTTGTCAGCACCGGACCGTGATAGAGCCGGCGGATTTCAAACGTGACATAGGTCAGCGCCAGGACCAGCGCGCCGGCAGCGATGGTGTTGGCATAGCCGGCCGGGCGCCGGCCGGCCACCGCATAGGACAACAGCAGCGCCAGCACCGCGGGCAGGGCATAGGCGAGCAGCAGCAGGTTGATGAAGGCGCCGCCGACATCGGTCGGCCACAAGATCGGCGTCTCCAGCAGCATCAGCCCGAACACCGTGGCAAGCCCGGCATAGATTGTGAGCAGCACCGCGCCGGCATTGTGGACGATGCTTTGGGTGCGGATTCGCAACCGCTCCAGGCCGATCGCCATCGCCAGCGCGACGCAGACCTGCAGCGCGAACTCGGTGAGCGAAGTGCTGACCCGGTACATGTCGCCGCCGGTGACGGCATGGCGGATCTCGGCGAACGCCAGCAGCACCGTGAACAGGATCGCCGCCGATTCCACCGTGCGCAGCGGCGCGTCGTCACCGCCGCGGCGGAGCAGGATGCTGCCGGTCCAGAACGACAGCGCCGGAATGCCGTAGCCCCACAACAGCCAGTTGAAGATCGGCGTCGTGCCGACGTCATTGCCGACGATGCGCGGCTCGTAGCCGATGCGCAGCACCACGATGCCGGCCAGGATCGCGGCCAGCGAACGCAGGAACGGGATCGGGCGCTGCATCGAAATCCAGGCGGTGCCTAGCGACATCAGCGCCAGCGCGATGGTGAGCCAGCCTTTTTCCAGGGCAAATGTAAGCGCCAGCGCCAGGGCTGCGAGCGCGCCGGTGGCGAACAGCGCGATCGAGGCCTGCATTCCCGGCCGGTCGTCGCGCTTGGTCAGGATTTCGGTGGCGGCAGCGAACGCTGCGGCGAGGATGACCGCGACAATCGCAAACGGGATCGAGCGGTCGAGATGGGCGATGCGCGCGAAAAGCGCGATCAACAGCGCCAGCGGCGTGAACACCGATGCCGCCGACCAGATCACGGGGATCACCGGGCTCGCTGAACGGCCCTGCGCCAAAAATCCCGCCAGCCCGAATCCGGCGGCGAAGATTGCGGCCGATACCAGGTGCAGCGACACCGATCCGTCCGTGGCGTTCGGGCCGATCCCCGGCAGCGGTCCGCCGGGCAGCACCAGCATGTCCGGATTGCCGCGGATCGCCCATTCGGCAAAGACGATGAAGACAAGGGCTGCCGCGGCGCCGACCGCGCCGGCGGCGGCATCGGTACACCAGGCCACCAGCAGGGTGCCGGCCACCAGCAGCGCAAACACGATCATGGCGGCGTCGGCGTGGAAACTGTTGAGCACGATCAGCGTCGCGCCGAACAGATAGGCTGCGAGCGCGCCGGACGAGATCGGCTCGATCTGGCCTTCGTCCGCCGGCGGACCGAACATGAACCCGCAGACCACCAGCAGGGCGGCGAGGATGAAGCCTGCCAGGACATGGAAGGCATGCGGCGCGACCATCGACGGACCGCATTGCAGGCAGGGGAAGGTCCACAGCAGCGCAAACGCGATGGTGGTGAGCGCAAGCCAGCGCCACAGCCGGATCCGGGCCAGGCCGAAGGCCGCCGCGGTGACGATGGCGAGATAGACGTAGAGCGCCCAGAAGTCCGGCTTGCCGGAGGAGACCAGGATGGGCGTCACGAAGGCGGCGGCGATGCCGAGGCCGGCGAGCGCCGGCCCGTGCAGCAGTGCTGCGGCGAGCGTGCCCAGCGCCACCATCCCGAGCAGGATGAAGGCGGTTGCGGGCGCCAGGAAATCGTACAGCGCGTAGGCCGCGGAGACGGTGGCAAAGGCCACCGCCGTTCCCGCGGCGGTGAGGATGGCCGGGATATTGGCGATCGGCAGCGCTTCGATCGCCGAGATGTCCTCCTTGCGGCGGGTCCATTCGCCGGCGGCGAGCAGCGCCAGCGCAAACAGGCCGCCGAGAATGGTGCGCACGCCAGGGCCGAGCAGGCCGGCGTCGATCGAATAACGGACCATGAAGAATCCGCCGAGCGCCAGCGTCAAGCCGCCGATCCACACCACCCAGCGGGTGCCGAGGGTTTCCTCGAAGCCGCGGTCGGGTTGCGGCGGCGGGGGCGGCGTTGCCGGCGCGCTGGGGGCGGTGTCGATCGCGTCGGCCGGTGCCGCCGCAGCGGGGGCGATGGATTCTACGTCCGGAGCCAGCGGCGGCGGCTCTGGCGCGATGCTGGGCGCTGTGGGCTGCGGGGTCTGCTCAAACGCTGGAGTCGGCAGCGGCGGCGGAGAGGCCCTTGGCGCGGTCGCCGGCGCAGCCTCGATCGCTTCCAGCCGGGCGCGCAGCGCCGTCACCTGGTTCATGGCCTTGCGGGCGAAAATGAACGCGGCCAGCGCGATCACGAGCGAGAAGAATTCGAACATCAGGCCTCCGGGCGGGCGCGTCGGATCGTTAACCGATCCGTTTCACGGCCCGTCGCAATCCAGTGAGTGCAGGTCTGGCGGCTAAAAGTTCAATGCGGCCGCGAGGTATTTGCGCGGGATTACTCGAGATCGACCTGGAACGGCCGGCCCTCGACGATCATGCTGCCCGGCCCCATCTCGTCCAGCGCGCGCAGCATCCGCCCGTCGCGTCCCAGCGCCTTGTCGGCGAGGCTGACGATCAGCCGGTTGGGTGCGGCGATCGGGGAGGCCGCGCGGATCTGGCGCGCAATCGCCATCTCGTCGCGATGCGGATTGAGCATGCAGGCGGCGGCGAAGGCGCTGGCGGTCGAGCGGCTGATGCCGGCATAGCAGTGCACCACCATCGGCGCGCTGCGGTCCCAGCCGCGGACGAAGTTCAGCACTTTCTCGATGTGCTCTTCCGATGGCGCCAGAAACCCATCCATCTGTTCGGTGATGTCGTCGACCTGCACTTTCAGATGATTGGCCGCGAGAATCGAGGCCGGCCGCTGCACCTGATCGACATTGGCCATCACGGTGAGAACATGGCTGGCGCCGGTGGCCTTGACGGTCTCGGGAAGGGCTGCGAGCGAACAGACGTGAAGCATGATGATTCCTGCGTCCTCTGGAAACGCGATTATAGGCCCGCGCGCAGGGTGGTGAAAGCAGGTTCGGGCGCAGCGTTCAACCGTGCAATAGCTTGAATCGCGTCAAAAACCGCTTCTCGGCCTTCGCAGCGGTCCACGGCGTCATGTAATCGCGCTCGGTGGCGGCCGGCAGGCCGGGATCGCGGCCGAACAGGCGTTTGGCCTCAGCTTCCGCAAAGCCCGCCAGATGCGTCGCCTCGAGATAGGCCGCCCCGCGGTCGGCGGCCTTGATCTTCTGCGTGATCTCATCTGATAGCACCGGCGGCAGCCCGAACCGGATGTGGATCGCCGCAAGCAGCCGCTTTTCCACCACCTTGTAGTCGCCGCCGAGCACCGCCTTGAACGGCGAGATCATGTCGCCGATGACATATTCGGGCGCGTCGTGCAGCAGCGCCGCGATCCGGAATTTCATGTCGACGCGCGGCATCTGCTCGCGCATCACGGCCTCGACCAGCAGCGTGTGCTGCGCCACCGAGAAGATATGCGCGCCGCTGGTTTGCCCGTTCCAGCGCGCGACGCGCGCGAGACCATGGGCGATATCGGCGATTTCGATATCGAGCGGCGAGGGATCGAGCAGATCGAGCCGCCGCCCCGACAGCATCCGCTGCCAGACGCGGGTCGAGACATCGGAGGCGGACGATTTCCGGGCCGTCATTTGGTCTTGAGGCGGGGGCTGCGATGGGTGCCGCTGCAGGTTTCGTGGCAGAAGCAGGTGACCAGATGGTCGTTGACCATGCCGGTGGCCTGCATGAAGGCATAGACGATGGTGGGGCCGACGAATTTGAAGCCGCGCGCGCCGAGTTCCTTGGACAGCTTGATCGAAAGCGGCGTCGACGCCGGCACGCTGGCAGTAGTCTTGAAGCTGTTGACCTTCGGCTTGCCGTCGACAAAGTCCCACAGGAATTTCGAAAAGCCGGCGCCCTCTTCCATGATCTTCAGATAGGACTTTGCGCTTGCGACCGCGCCTTCGATCTTGGCGCGGTTGCGGACGATGCCGGCATCGTTCATCAGCGCCTCGACTTTTTTCGCATTGTAGCGCGCGATCTTCTCCGGTTGAAAATCGTCGAACGCTTTGCGAAAGTTCTCGCGCTTGCGCAGGATCGTGATCCACGACAGCCCGGCCTGGAAACCGTCCAGAATCAGTTTTTCATACAGCGCGCGGTCGTCATATTCCGGCACGCCCCATTCGGTGTCGTGATAGGCCATGTAAAACGGATCTTCGCCCGGCCACGGGCATCGCATCTTGCCATCGGCATGCAGGCGCGCGGACCTGGTCATGCGACGGTCTGCTTCGGTGGGGTGCGAACGTCGTCCGGATCGGCCAGACGGATGCCGAGGCCGCCCGCGGTCAGCGCCAGGCCGGCCTCCAGCGCATCGGCGACGCGATCGGTGCGGATCAGCGCCAGACCGTTGCCGCCGGCGGTCGAACCCATGGTGCCGACCGCCTTGTCGCCGGCAAGGATTGTCGCGCCCGGTTCCGGCGACAGATCTTCCAGCACCACCCGCACGGTTCGCGTGCGTGCGGTCCCGCGATGCTGCATCCGCGACACCACTTCCTGTCCGACATAGCAGCCCTTGTCGAAATCGACGCCGTGCAGGCGATCCATATTGGTCTCGTGCGGAAACGCGTCGCCATACATGAAATCGAGGCCGCCGCGCGGGGCGCCAGATGCGATGCGATGGGCCTCATAGTCGGCGCTGTCGACGAGTTCGGCGCCGATCAAATCGGCAACCTTCTGCTTGAGTTCTTCGGGCACGAGGATGCGCCAGCCGAGCGCGTCGTTGCGCGGATCTGCAAATGCAAGATCGGGCTTCATCGCGGGTTCGCCGCGCCAGACCGCCAGCACGCCGAGGCTGTCGGTGAGATTCTCGACCGCGACCTTGGCGCGCAGCTTGTAGAAGCCGAGCTTGGCTGCAAGTCCCGGCGCCAGCGCGCGCGGGGCATCGATCAGAAAGCCGCCGCCATGGCCGGCCGGGGCCTCGGTGATCAGGAAATCGGTGATGATCTTGCCCTGCGGCGTCAGCAATGCGCCGAACCGGCCAAGGCCGGGGCGAAGCAGCGTCACATCGGTCGTAACGAGGCCGTTGAGGAAGTTGCGGGCATCCTCGCCGCTGACCTTGACCACGCCTCGGTCTGGAAGAAACGCTGCTTTCATTCGCTGAAATGGCCCTTTTTCGACGTTCTTTTTTGAAGTTCCTGGGGAAACACCGGTCGCGGATATCACACGGGAACGTAAGGCGCTAAGGTGCCGTCAACAAGGCCCGCGCGACCACTCAAAAGCGGGCGTCGAGGACCGATGAATCAGCGATTTGATACCATTCTAAAATCCGGCACCGTGGTCAATCAGGACGGTGAGGGCATCCGCGACATTGGCGTCACCAATGGCCGGATCGCCGCGATCGGCGGTTTGGGGCAGGCCTCGGCGGGCGAGGTGATCGACTGCAAGGGGCTGCATATCCTGCCCGGCGTGATGGACACGCAGGTGCATTTCCGCGAGCCGGGCCAGACCCACAAGGAAGACCTCGAAACGGGGTCGCTTAGCGCTGTCATGGGTGGGGTTACCGCGGTGTTCGAAATGCCGAACACCGATCCGCTCACCATCACCGAAGCGACATTCACCGACAAGGTGAAGCGCGGCCGTCACCGCATGCATTGCGATTTTGCGTTCTTCATCGGAGGCACCCGCGAGAACGTGCAGGACTTGCCGGAACTGGAGCGCGCGCCGGGCTGCGCCGGCGTAAAAGTGTTCATCGGCTCCTCCACCGGCGCGCTGTTGGTCGAGGACGACGAAAGCCTGCGGCGGATTTTTGGGGTGATCCGGCGCCGCGCCGCATTCCACGCCGAGGACGAATACCGCCTCAATGATCGGAAGCCGCTGCGCGTCGAGGGCGATCCGCGCTCGCATCCGGTCTGGCGCGACGAAACCGCGGCGCTGATGGCGACCCAGCGGCTGGTGAAGCTCGCGCACGAGACCGGAAAACGCATTCACGTGCTGCATATCTCGACCAAGCAGGAGATCGAGTTCTTGCGCGACCACAAGGACGTCGCGTCCTGCGAGGCGACGCCGCATCACCTGACGCTGGTTGCGCCCGAATGCTACGAGCGGCTAGGCACCCGCGCGCAGATGAATCCGCCGGTGCGCTCGGCCGATCATCGCGACGGCATCTGGTACGGCATCGAGCAGGGCATCATCGACGTGCTCGGCTCCGACCACGCCCCACATACGCTGGAGGAAAAGGCGAAGACCTATCCGGCCTCGCCCTCGGGCATGACCGGCGTGCAGACGCTGGTTCCGCTGATGCTCGATCACGTCAATGCCGGGCGGTTGTCGCTGGCACGCTTCGTCGATCTCACCAGCGCAGGTCCGGCGCGGCTGTATGACATCGCCCGCAAAGGCCGGATCGCGGCGGGCTATGACGCCGACTTCACGGTCGTCGATCTCAAGCGCAGCGAGACCATCACCAACAAATGGGTGACCTCGCGCGCCGGCTGGACGCCCTATGACGGCGTGCGCGTGACCGGTTGGCCGGTCGGCACGTTCGTGCGCGGCAGACGGGTGATGTGGCAGGGCGAGGTGGCGACGCCGTCGACGGGCGAGCCGGTGCGGTTTCTGGAGACGCTGAAGGTGTAATTCACAACTGTCGTCGCCCGCGAAAGCGGGCGATCCAGTATTCCAGAGACGTCAGCGAGTAATTCAGAAGCCGCGGCGTACTGGATTGCCCGCATTCGCGGGCAATGACGACCAGAGGCGGAGCAAGTCCTACTGCTTCGCCAGCGCCAGCGAAAACTCGCCGTTGCGCACGCGCGCCGGAAGGCCCTCGACGAATTTCGCGACCGCGTCTTCGCCGTAGGTGGAGACCAGTTCGGCCAGGGCAGTGAACAGGCTGGCCTGCGCCAGGCAATCGCCGTCGACGCCATCGTGCCGCGCTTCGGCCCAGGCCTCGTTGAGATAGCCGAGCGCAGCCTGCTTCTGTTCGTGATCCGGCAGCGGGTCGCGGTGAATCGAAAAGGACGCTGGATGGCTCATGAAACTCAACGAAATTTGCACGCGATCCAGGGCGGAGCGCATCTGATGGCCGAGGTGTAGCATGCGCCGCGGGACCGGCTAGACTACATCTTTAGGAAAGGTTAACGCGGCTGTCCGCATTTGCATTTGAAACAGGGTTCCGCCGGTCAGCCGGAGCGCCCCGTAATATGGTCGAGCACGGCGCGTGGGCTGGCGCAGACATGGCGGGCGCCGGCCTCGATCAGCTCTTCGCGGCTGCCGTAGCCGTAGAGCACGCCGAGTGCGTCCATGCCGTTGTTTTTCGCGCCGATGATGTCGTGGCTGCGGTCGCCGATCATCAGCGCCCGCGACGCCTCCACGGCTGCCTTGTCGAGGGAGTAGGCCAGGAGATCGCTCTTGTGGACTCGTGTGCCGTCCAGTTCGGCGCCAAACACCTGCTCGAAATAGCTGCCGAGGCCGAAGTGCTCGATGATGCGCTCGGCAAACACTCTGGCCTTGCTGGTGGCGACGAACAGCCGGCCATGCGACTGCTTCAGCGCGCCCAGGATGTGTTCGATATCGGGATAGACGGCGTTCTCGTACAGGCCGACATCGCCGAAGCGTTCGCGGTAGAGCGTCACGGCCAGGTCGGTCCGGCTGTCGCCGCCCAGTAACGTGACGAAGCTATCGCGCAGCGGCGGGCCGATGCACCAGGTCAGTTCGTCCTGCGACGGCACCGGCTGATCGAGTTTTTGCAGCGCATACTGGATCGACCTGGTGATGCCGGGTTTCGGATCCGTCAGCGTGCCGTCGAGATCGAAGAAGATCGCGTCCATGGTGGATCAAATACCGGTGTTACGGCCCATCCTTCGAGACGGCCCCCTCAGGATGAGGTTGAATTTGCTGCAACATAACCGCCCTCATGCTGAGGCGCGAGCTAAGCGAGCGTCTCGAAGCATGGGCAACAGGCGACCACTCATCGTCAATCCTAATTCGCGTAACGCGCGGTCAGGTCGCGCGAGATCTTGGAGCCTTCTTCGATATAGCGGCGGATCGCCACCGTGGCCGCCGGGGTGCAGGTGCGGTAAGTCTGCTGAAACCCGTTATAGCCGCGGTTGAAGCCTGCGATCATGCGTGCGCGGCGGTCGCCGGAGGGGGTTTCGGCATCGATCAGCGCCTGCATTTCGTTGCGCCATTTCGGACCTTCATTGGTGCCGCAGATGCCCCGCAGATAATGCAGCGTGCCGAGGATCTCGGCCAGCCGCTGCAGGTCGCCGTCGAACGGCGCCGCCGCATCCTGGGCCCGCGCGGGGCCGAGATGGCAGGCCGGGACGATGATGAGAATGGCCAGCAAATAGGCCGAAAATTTCTTGGACATGAGGGGTTCCGAACCCGCGTGGTATGCCTCCTCAGGGGGCTGGAAGCAAGGCGCGCGAGACTGGGCAATCGGGCCCTAAATCAGCCGCCGGGCGGCGGCAATGACCTCCTGGAGGCCGCCGGTGACCTGGAGATCGCCGATTGCATCGGGCTCGAGCCATTTGAAGTCGTCATGTTCGTCGTTCAGGACCGGCTCCTTGGCCCTCCAGCGGGCCGCGAACGACATGATCAGATAGTGCCCGCCGCCGCCGGTTCCCGGCAGTACTTCGCGCCAGCCGGCAAGGTCGACAATCTCGATTTTCAGTCCGGTTTCCTCATCGACCTCGCGGTGCAGGGCGGTATGCAGCGATTCGCCGAATTCGACCCGTCCGCCGGGGAACGAATAGAAGCCTTTGCCCGGCGAACGGGCGCGGCGCACCAGCAGCACCTTGCCATCGCGAAAGATCGCGCCGCTGACGGCGAGCTGGGGACGGGACGGTTGCAGGGGGGCGACCAAGGTACGATCCGGAAAGGTGGAACCGGTTTTTCGGACCCGATCATGCCTCATCGACACGCGCAGGTCTAATTCGGCGCCATCGCCGTCGGCGATCAGTTACTCGCCATGATGGTTTCGACGTCGGCATCGGTGCCGCCATTGATGATGCCGCCGGCCAGCGTCACCAGCGGCTTGACCCAGATCGTGGCCTGCTCGGCCAGCGTTGCGCGGGTCTTGTCCTGGCGGACTTCGCGCATCGCCTGGCCCACCGCGGTCAGGATCGAGGTCATGGTCGAGGTGATGTTGTCGAACTCGGCGCGAATCCTGGTGTCGGCCAATTCGTAGGCCTCGATCGCAAGGTCGCGGGCCTTGAAATTGGATAGCATGAAATGCTCGGCATAGGACAGCGGGTACCAGGCCAGGAAGTCTTCCGAGCACTCAGGAATGTCCGGAACCATCTCCAGCAGCATGATGGCTTCGTTGAAATGATTCAGATAATCGGTGGCGAGCCCGGTGCGGGGGTTGATGTTGGCGGCGCGCAGCTTCGCCGTCCAGGCCTCCGCGTCGGTGCCGGTCGGTCGCGGTGTCGAGCGATCGGATCGCGCGCATGTGGAGGAAGCTGTCGAACTCATCGATTCCAGTGTTAACACCTGACGTTAACAGCAACTAAACGGCTACTATCTTTGGTCAGATAATGTGCGGACGTTTCGTAATCACCTCGCCGCCGGCGGCACTTAGGCAGATTTTCGGCTATGCCGAGCAGCCCAATTTCCCGCCGCGGCACAATATTGCGCCAACCCAGCCGATCCCGGTCGTCATCCTCGAAAATGGCGGCCGGCGTTTCCGGCTGATGCGCTGGGGCCTGCTGCCGGCCTGGGTCAAGGACCCCCGCAAATTCAGCCTGCTGATCAACGCGCGTTCGGAGACGGTGCAGGACAAGCCGGCGTTCAAGAACGCCATCAAGCGCCGGCGGGTCCTGGTTCCGGCCGACGGCTATTACGAATGGCAGGATAGCGCCGGCCGCAAACGGCCATTCTTCATCCACCGCCGCGACGGCCAGCCGGTCGGCTTTGCGGCGCTGGCGGAAACCTGGATGGGGCCGAACGGCGAGGAGATCGACAGCGTCGCCATCGTCACCGCGCCGGCCAGCCGCGATCTGACCGTGCTGCATCACCGCGTGCCCGTGACCATTGCGCCCGATGATTTCGAGCGCTGGCTCGATGGCCGGGCCAACGACGCCGAAGCCGTCATGGCGCTGTTGACCGGGCCGGCCGAAGGCGAATTTGGCTGGCATGAGGTCTCGACCCGGGTCAATCGCGTCGCCAATGACGACGCGCAATTGGTCCTGCCGATCAGCGACGAGGAGAGGGCGGCGGAACAACCGAAGCCGGCGAAGAAGACCGCGGCGCGCAAAGCTGCGCTGGCAGCGTCCGAGGATGACGGGCAGGGGTCGCTGTTTTGAGTCCACCCTGCGATGCTCACCTGAAAATATGCAGCGCCGCGTGTTGCAACAGCATGATGGTCTTGGCGTCGACGATGCGGCCGTCGGCGATCATGGCGAGCGCCTGGTCGATCGGCAATTCCAGCACCTCGATGTCCTCGCCTTCGTCTGCGAGGCCGCCGCCGCTGCCGATCCGCATCGAAGGATCATACTCGGCGACGAAGAAGTGCAGTTTCTCGGTCACCGAGCCCGGACTGGTGAAGGCCTCGAAGATCTTCTTGATATCGCCGAGCCGGTACCCGGTTTCCTCCTCCGCCTCGGCGCGGATCCTCACCTCGGGCGCTTCGCCGTCCAGTACGCCCGCGGCGGCCTCGATCAGCAGATCGTCGTAGCCGTTGACGTAGGCCGGGTAGCGGAACTGGCGCACCAGCACCACGGTGCGCTGAGCGAGGTTATAGGGCAGTACGGTAGCGCAGTTGCCGCGGTCATAGGTTTCGCGGTCTTGCGTCTGCCACTCGCCATTGCCGCGGTGGTATTCGAACGTGGTCTTCTTAAGCACATAATAATCGTCGGAGAGGATCTGCACGTTCTTGACGCGGACGCGTTCGGAGATGGTCATGCCTGCCTGCTCAATCGCTGCGACTATGGCGTGGGCTCGCGGCCATCGAGCCATTTGGCGAAGGTCACGGTTTCCTGGTTGTAATAGCCGATCGACTGGTAGAATGCGTGGACCTTGGTATTTTCCTTGCGAACCATCAGTTGAAGTTTGGCGATGCCGCGGGCACGCAGCCACTCTTCGGCGGCATTCATGATGGCGCGGCCAAAGCCTGCATAGCGGCACTCCGGATCGACGGTGACGTAGTAGACCCAGCCGCGATGGCCGTCATGGCCGACCAGCACGGAGGCGACCAGCGCGCCGTCATGGCGGCCCAGCAGTACCGTCGAGTTGGTTCCCTGGCGCGCCAGCGCGATGTCGCTTGCCGGATCGTTCCATGGCCGCGTCGAACCGCAACGCTGCCACAGCGCAATCACCTCGGGGATTTCGGCATCTTCGATCGCCGTGATGCTCAGGACTTGAGCGGCCGCAGAATTATTCACAGCACTTTTCCGGGGTTCATGATCCCGAGCGGATCGAGCATCGCCTTGATGCCGCGCATCAGTTCGATCGCGACCTTGTCCTTGACCTCGGGCAATTCGTCGCGCTTGAGCACGCCGATGCCGTGCTCGGCGGAGATCGACCCGCCCATCCGCAGCACGATCGCGAACACGACCTCGTTGACCTCGTGCCAGCGTGCCAGAAAGTCGGCGGCGTTGCCGCCGACCGGCTGACTGACATTGTAGTGGATATTGCCGTCGCCGAGATGGCCGAACGGCACCGGCCGCGAACCCGGGATCAGCTTCACCACGGCCGCATTGGCCGCTTCGATGAAATCGGGCACGGCTGCGACCGGCACGGAGATGTCGTGCTTGATCGAGCCGCCTTCCGGCTTCTGCGCCGCGGACATCTCGTCGCGCAGTTTCCAGAACGCCGCGCGCTGGGTCAAATTCGCCGCGATCACGGCATCGTCGACAATGCCGTCTTCCATGCCTTTCGCCAGGATCGATTCCAGCGCATCGCGGGCATCGTCGCGCGAGGACGACAATTCCATCAACACATACCAGGGGTGCTTGCCGGTCAGCGGATCGCGGATGTCGATGCCGTGACGGATCGAGAAATCCACCGCGATGTCGGCCAGCAATTCGAAACTGGTGAGGCTGCCGGCGGCCTCGTTCTGCGCGATCGACAGCAGCTTGAGCGCCTGCGCCGGCGATTTGAGGCCGACATAGGCGGTCTCGATCGCGCGCGGCTTTGGAAATAGTTTTAGCGTCGCCGCGGTGATGATGCCGAGCGTGCCTTCGGCGCCGATGAAGAGATTGCGCAGATCGTAGCCGGTGTTGTCCTTTTTCAGCTTCGACAGCGCGTTCAGGATCCGCCCGTCCGCCAGCACCACTTCGAGCCCGAGCGCCATCTCGCGCGCCACGCCATAGGCCAGTGCCGCCGTGCCGCCGGCATTGGTGGAGAGATTGCCGCCGATGGTGCAGCTTCCCTCGGCGCCGAGCGAGAGCGGAAACAGCCGGTCGACCGCACTGGCGCGCTGTTGGGCAACCTGCAGCACCACCCCGGCCTCGCAGGTCATGGTGTTGGAGGCGGCGTCAACCTCGCGGATTTTGTCCAGCCGCCGCATCGAGATTACGACCTCGCCATTATGCGGGGTCTGTCCGCCGACGAGCCCGGTGTTGCCGCCCTGCGGCACCAGCGCGATGCGGTGTTCTGACGCCAGCTTGCAGATCGCGGAGACTTCCGCGGTCGAGCCCGGGCGCAACACCAAAGGCGAGCGGCCGTGGAACAGATCGCGCTCCTCGGTGACGTAAGGCGCGATGTCGGCCGCATCCGTGACCGCATATTTGTCGCCGACGATGGCGCGGAATTTCGCGATCAGTTCGGGTGCAAGCGGCGGCACGGCGGCTTGAACGATATTCATTCGCTTCTCTTTCATTTCCGCCCCACGGCTGCGCGGCGCAGCCGGTCGTTGATGGCCTCGCCCAATCCATCGTCCGGAATGGGCATCACCGCGATCGTGCGTGCGCCCCGGGTGTCGAGGGCGCGAAGATAGCCGAACAGATTGGCCGCGGCCTCGGCAAGATCGCCGCGGGCGGACAGATTCATCACGGCGGATGCGGCGTCAATTCCCGAAACCGGATGGGAGCCAAACGCCAGCAGCGCCTCGCCGGGCTCGATCCGCATTGCTCCCAGCCGCACGGTGGCGCGCGGCGCGTAATGCGACGCCAGCATGCCCGGCGCCAAGGGTTGCCCGCTGTCGCTGTCGGCATCCACCGGCGGTTGAACCAGCGCGCGGCCGAGCACGCGTTCGATCTCTGCGCGCGGCAGGCCGCCGGGGCGCAGCAGCATCGGGGCCTCGAAACATCCGACAATGGTTGATTCGACGCCGACCGCGACCGCGCCGCCATCGACGATCAGGTCGATCCGGCCGTTGAGGTCGCTTTGCACATGGGCGGCCGTGGTCGGCGAGACGTGGCCCGACAGGTTCGCGGACGGCGCCACCACCGGGCGGCCGAACAGCCGCAGGATTTCTCGGGCCACCGGATGCGCCGGTATCCGGATCGCGACGGTGTCGAGGCCGGCGGTGGCGAGATCGGCCACCGCGCAATCGGCTGTTTTGGGCAAAACCAGCGTCAACGGGCCCGGCCAGAACGCTTCCGCAAGCGCCAGCGCTTTGGCGTCAAAAAGCCCGATTTGCCGCGCGGCGCCGAGGTCGCCGACATGGGCGATCAGCGGATTGAAGGCCGGCCGGCCTTTGGCTTGGTACAAACGGGCGATCGCGGCGGCATTGGTGGCGTCGGCGCCGAGGCCGTAGACGGTCTCGGTCGGGAACGCAACCAGGGCGCCATCGGCAAGCGCGCGCGCCGCGGCGGCGGTCGCGGCCGCGCCGGCAGGCAAAATCAGCGTTTTCAGGCCCACATTCACTGGGATTAACTTCCTTAATTCGGCGGCTTGCGGTCGCCGACACCCACGGCTATAAGCCGCGTTCTTAGTCGGAGTGTGGCTCAGCCCGGTAGAGCACTGCGTTCGGGACGCAGGGGTCGCAGGTTCAAATCCTGCCACTCCGACCAAGTAATCAATGGCTTGGGCCACGCTCTCGCGGCCCGTTATTGACCAAAAATCTCGATTTTGCACGCAAAATGCACGCAGCATTTTCACGGCGCGCACGAGGCTCTTCATCACGCGTCCGATGGTGCACCCGTCAGGGGCATGTTGAGCATTTCGTTCATCGCGACTTCTTCCAACCGGGCTTGACGACGCCTGGCTTCTCCAGATCCCACTTTTTGGTGTGTTGTTGATCTCACGAACATTTCGACCGCCGCTAACCTTGTGAGGACGGCGTACAGCAGCATCAAGCCCGTTAAGATCTGGATGCGAGGAGGACGATGCGCAGTCGAAACGGAGTGAGTGGCGAATTCGCTCCGAATGCGACGAATAAGTAGCAAGGCTTCTTGGAATGAAATGTGCGCCGAGAAGCGTGATCTCACCCGGCAGTCTGGAAATTTGTGATCCCGATTTTTGCCGGGCCGCAACTCTTGCAAAGAGCCGTTATCGAACGTCAGCTTGTGAAAAATGAGGCCCCCTAATCGTGGACCGCATGTCTTCCGGGCACCAGCGTCTCCTGACCGCTGAAGAGCGGCGCAGATGGCTGTCGCTGGGTGTGAGCAGCTAGGTGCTGTGCGGGGCACGACCCCGGCAGACCTATCCTCGCAATAACACCTATTCCTGCACGGAATACCCTGCCGGCTCCCGCGCCGAGCGCAAACTTGTCGACTGCACGTCATCGTCCTATGCTGTACTCTGTCGTTCCCGATGCGATCTCGGTTCGTGGTCGGGGTGCTGCCGCGGATGAGTGGGAGCCGTTGACAGCCTGCTCGCCCGGATTAAGCATCGCGCGGGAGAAGGCGCGCGGGTTCGGTGCGAAGAAGCATCGGCTTCCCTCATCAAAGTTCCGCGTCGCAGAGAATCCGCTATGCCTCTCCAAGAGCGCGGAACACTTGAATGAATGGTCGTCGTGATTTCCAGGCCAAGGACGCCCTTTCCTTTGGCCCGTTCAGTCTGTTGGTGGCCGGCAGGCTGCTCAAAAGGGCTGATGAGCCGATACCGCTAGGCGGACGCGCGCTCGATGTTCTGATCACGCTGACGGAGCGGGCTGGCGAGGTCGTCAGTTACAGGGAACTGATCTCGATTGCGTGGCCAAATGTAACGGTGGATGAGGCCAATCTCCGCGTTCAGATTGCCACCCTGCGGAAAGCCCTGGGTGACGGAGAGGGCGGCGCCCGTTACATATCGAACGTTGCCGGTCGCGGTTATTGTTTTGTCGCGCCTGTCACACGCCCGATAGGGCGGCCGATTGCGGCCGAAGGAAACGCTGACGGCGAGCGACCCAGGAAGCTGCCGCCGCGATTGGCACGGATGGTCGGTCGAGATGAAGCCGTTCGGGCCGTATCAGAGCAGCTCACCATGGGCCGCTTCGTGAGCATCGTCGGCCCAGGAGGAATTGGCAAGACGACCGTCGCCGTCTCTGTTGCGCATGCGTTATTGAACGGTTTCAGCGGCGCGGTCTCCTTTGTCGATCTTGGCGCGCTGACCAATCCCCAGCTCGTCCCAACGGCGGTCGCCTCGGCGCTCGGGTTCATGGTTCAGGCCAGCGACCCGTTCGGCAGCCTTGTGGCGTTTCTCGGCGACAAGAAGATCCTCCTCATTCTCGACAATTGTGAGCACGTGATTGAATCGGCATCGGTGTTGGCCGAACGGGTCGTCAGTGAGGCACCACAAGCGCATATCCTGGCGACCAGTCGCGAAGCGCTCCGTGTCGAAGGTGAACGCGTCCACTTATTGTATTCACTTGATTGTCCGCCCGCGGATGCCGACCTGACTGCCGCGGAAGCACTGAAATATCCTGCTGCCCAGCTATTCATGGAGCGGGCGACCGCTAGCGGCTATAGCGCATCGTTGAGCGATATCGATGCGCCGATCGTCGCCACGATCTGCCGCCGACTTGATGGAATCGCGCTAGCCATCGAGCTTGCCGCGAGTCGCACCGGGTCTCTCGGGATTCATGGAATTGCGGAGCTGCTCGACAATCGCTTCAGCTTGCTCTGGCACGGCCGCCGAACCGCGCTGCCCCGCCACCAGACCCTGAATGCGATGCTCGATTGGAGTTACAGCCTGCTTTCGGAGTGCGAAAGGGTTGTTCTTAGCAGACTCTCGGTCTTCGTAGGGGATTTCACGCTTGAGGCCGCCTGCTATCTTGCATCCGAGACGGAGATAGACCGGGCGAGTACTACAGAGACACTCGAAAGCTTGCTTGCGAAATCGCTGATATCGTCTATCCCAGTACACGGTCCCACATATTATCGGTTGCTCGACACGACGCGCGCCTATGCCGGAGCAAAGCTCGCCGAGCGGGGTGAAGCGAATCGCGTCGCCCGGCGGCACGCGAGCTTTTTTTCCAAATTTCTCCAACACGACGAGATCGTTCAATCGAGGTTAGGCGAGCAGGATCTTTCGGGATACACTTCGCACATTGGCAATGTGCGGGCGGCGCTCGAATGGGCATTCTCTGCCGACGGTGATGTCGCGGTTGGCGTGGAACTCGCTACCTGGGCGGCGCCCCTGTTCATCGGATTGTCACTGCTCGAGGAGTGCGACCGGTGGTGCGAACGGGCGCTCGCCTGCCTCGATAACGCAGCCCGTGGCACCAGACAGGAGATGATCCTTCAGGAGGCCCTTGCGTTATCATCGATGTATATAAGCGGAAACGCCGACCGGGTGCGCGCCGCGATCGAGCGCGGACTTGCGCTTGAGGAGGCGTTCGGCGACCCGCGTCACCAACTGCAGCTTCTTTACGGCTCGTATCGGCTTCTCATGCGGCTCGGCGATTTCCGTGCCGCGCTCGCGGCTGCGCAGCAGAGCGCAACGCTCGCGGAGGGCGCCCAAGACCCGGCGGGCCTGGTAGTCGCGGATTTCATGCTCGGCACCTGCTACCATTTTATGGGCGACCAGGCCGCTGCCCAATTTTACGGTGAGCGAGGCATGGCTCGCGCGGCCGAGCCTGGCACGGTCATCCCGAACTTCTTCGGGTTTGATCATCGCATCTACGCTCCCATTAGCCTCGCCCGCACCTTGTGGCTGCGCGGCTTTCCCGACCAGGCGCGCGGTATCGCAAGAAACGCCGTCGACGGAGCGGCGAGCCGAGATAATCCGCTTTCGATATGCGTTGCGCTGACCTACGGTTCGCCCGTCTTTCTTTGGAGCGGCGACTTCCGGACTGCCAGCGACTACGTCGAACGACTCATCGAATATGCGGGACGACACTCGATCGAGCCGTACCGCGCCGCCGGCCTCGGACTGAAGGGAGCCCTTGCCATTGCCCGCGTCGAAGTGGGACCCGGCGTCGACTTGCTACGGAGTGCGCTGGAGACCCTTTCCGCTAGAAAGCTGAATATCTTGCTTACGCTCTTTGCTGGAGCGCTGGCCGAGGGGCTGCACATGAGCGGGCAAGTGGAGGAGGCCCTCCTCACAGTCGATGGCGCAATCGCGCGCGCGACAGATTGCGGATCGACGTACGACATGCCCGAACTTCTGCGGATCAAGGCACAGATTCTTGCGGCGATGCCGCGGCATGGCCGGGCGTCGGCCATTGGTTGCCTGACCGAAGCGATCGAAGTCGCGCGCGTCCAATCAGCGCTCGCCCTGGAGCTGAGGTCGACGATGACCTTGGCGCGTTTGCTCGCCGAAGGCGGACAGCGGGATCAGGCACGTCATGAGCTTGCTCTCGTCCACGACCGCTTCACAGAAGGATTTCAAACCGAAGACCTCAAGCAGGCGCGCGCGCTCCTGGAAGATTTGCAGTCACGATCGTAACTCGTCCCAAGGCGTGCCGATGATGCCCTTGCAGGACGTGCCAGAAGCGGTTTGCGGCTGCCCTTGACTGCCAGCGCGCCAGTGCGCCCGAACAGCCGCCCTTGCTGATTTTACAATTTTTTGCATCATACAATGGGTGAAGGCTCACAAATTGCGGCATGTTATTGAAATACCGCAGTTCGCCATGGCTGATCCACATGCCAAGCCCCCGTTCTTCGACCAATGCTTCAACTGGGCTTCCGCCCCTGATTGCAGCCTTTGTCGAGGCAACGAACAGCTCCGACCTGGAGCGGTTGATGGTCACTTTTTCCGACGACGCGCTCGTCAACGATCAGCTGCGGGACTACTGGGGCAAAGCGGCCATCAGGGACTGGGCAGAACGGGACATCATCGGCGAAAAACTGACGATCGCAGTTACGAAAATCGTGAGGCACTACGGCAACTTTATTGTGACGGCCGATGTTGATGGAAATTTCGACAAACGCGGTTTG
The DNA here is from genome assembly GCF_031202265.1 of Bradyrhizobium sp. Ash2021. Lineage (NCBI taxonomy): Bacteria > Pseudomonadati > Pseudomonadota > Alphaproteobacteria > Hyphomicrobiales > Nitrobacteraceae > Bradyrhizobium > Bradyrhizobium sp. Ash2021. The sequence goes on from NZ_CP100604.1 coordinate 2,772,406, forward strand.
CCAGACCCGCTCGTCTTGGCCTTTTATTTCACGCCTCATGACGATGTCATCATCGAATTGATCATCTTGCGCAATCGCCGCGATATCTGACGACCGGACCGACCCTCATCTGGCGCCTCGGCTCCTCGCTATGAGCGGCTGGCTGCCGCACGCCCGCACCCCACACGATTAACAACCTCTTATAACGTTTAACTCGCCTTGGAGGTGAAGATCGCGCAACGCTTGCCCATGCAGTCAGGTTCTTCGGAGCTGCCATCTGCAGAGAACGCTCATGCGCGAGACGATGGACCATTTCGCGGCGGCGGAACGCAACGAGGGTTTCAGCAGAGCCGCCTCGCCGCGCGACCGGGCTCTTCATTGTGCACCAAGCGATGTGACGCGTGCTGGACGGAGAGAGAGCGAACGACGGCGAGCACCGCGGAAGAAGAGAAAAGAGAGTGCAATCAAGAGGAAAGTATCATGAGCAATTCAGGCATGATCACGCTCGTCCACCAACTTATCGGCTCGGATCGGACATCAGAATCATCGCCTTTCTGAAAAGGAAGCTCACCTCATCAAACAACGAGGTCTTGAAGTCATGAACGCGACCAATCAAAGCAAGATCGTTCCAGACAAGGTGCTGGTCACGGGTGCAAGTGGCCTGCTGGGGGTCGCCGCGATCGAGAAGTTTCTCTCCGCCGGCTGGGAGGTGGTCGGCGTCTCACGCCGCAAGCCCGAGCTGCCGAGCGGCCGGGATGTTGAGTTTCTGTCGGTCGATCTGCGGGACGAGGAGACGGCCCGCGTCGCGTTCGAGCCGCTGACTGACATCACGCACATCGCCTACACGGCCCTGCACGAGAAACCCGAGCTGGTCGCTGGCTGGTCGAGCAAGGAACAGATCGAGACCAACAACGCCATGCTGCGCAACGTCGTGGAACCCATCGTTCGCACCGCGTCCAATTTCCAGCATATCAGCATCCTGCAGGGAACGAAGGTCTACGGCGTGCACCTGCACCCGATCCCTATCCCGGCCCGCGAACGCGATGCCCGCAGGGACCACCAGAACTTCTTTTTCGACCAGGAAGCCTATGTGCGTGAGAGGGGCGCCCGGCACGGCTTCAGCTACACGGCACTGCGTCCGCAGCTCGTCACCGGTCCCACCCCAGGTGCTTTGAACGTTCTCCCTGCCATCGGTGTCTACGCAGCGATCCGTCGCGAGAAGGGCGAACCGTTCGGATTTCCTGGCGGTCCGTCGTTCGTCTGGGAAGCCGCCGATGCAGACCTCGTGGCCGACGTGATGGTCTGGGCTGCGCACTCGCCCAAGGCGGCGAACGAGGCGTTCAACATCACCAATGGCGACGTGTTCGAATGGCGCAATGTGTGGCCGGCCCTGGCCGAAACCCTCGGTGTCGAAACCGGGCCTGACATGCCAATGAGTGTGACGGCCTACCTCGAGGAAAACGCGGATATCTGGGACCGGATCGTCGCGAAGTACGATCTTCGCTCGCGGAGCTTACGGGAACTGGTTGGCCAGGGGGACCAGCACGCGGACTTCGCGTTCGCCTACGGCGCCCCGGAAGGACCTCGGGCATTCGTGAGTACCGTCAAGCTGCGCCAGGCTGGGTTCACAAAGACGATTGACACCGAGGACGCCTTCCGGAACGCGCTGCAGTTCCTGATCGACAACAGGCTTCTGCCGCCCGCCGTGACTCGTGCAGGACAGAGAGGGAGCGAAGGACGGCGAGCACCGCGCGAGGAAAGGAAAGGGAGCGCGATCAAGAGGACTGTTTCATGAGCGATCCTCGCACCTCGCATGATCACTCTCGTCAATCAACCTCTCGGCCCGGATCGGACGGCAGGATCATCGCTTCCCGGAAAGGGATCTCTTCGAAGTCGTCGGGCCGATTTGTCGCCAAGAGATCCATTCCTGATCGGAATGGATGATATCGCTCCGTCGCGCCTGCCGCCGCGGCGGGGAATGGATGATGGTGCGGCCATGGTTTTGGTGCTCAAGAGAGGAGAAGAGAAATGATCAACGGATTCACGCTTCACGAGACTGCTACCGCGCCCGCACCCTCGGCCGAGATTCTGAGCGGCGTCCAGAAGGCTTGGGGGTTCGTGCCCAACCTGCACCGCATCCTCGCCGAGAGCCCGGCGGCGCTCGAGGCCTACAGCACGCTCTGGGGCATTGCCGAGAAGACGGGTTTCACGCCGCAGGAGCGCAACATCGTCTATCTCGCCATCATCTACGAGAACGAGTGCACCTATTGCATGGCGGGTCACACCAACCTCTCGCGCATGGCGAAGGTCGACAATGCCGTGATCGCTGCCGTCCGTGAAGGCCGCCCCATTTCTGACGCGAAGCTCGAGGCGCTGCGCCAGTTCGCCGCAAAAGTCACCCGCCAGCGCGGCGTGGTGAGCCAGGCCGATGTCGCAGCCTTCAAGGCTGCGGGCTACGATAACCGTGCTGTGCTCGACGTGCTCGTCCTCGCCGCGACCAAGCTGATCTCAAACTATTCCAACCACCTCGCCGAGACGCCGAACGATTCGTTCATGAAAGGCGCCGAATGGACGCCGCCTGGCAAGCTCAAGCCGGCCGCCTGACCGGCATCAAAAGGCCGCCCTCGCTTGGCGGCGCGGGCGGCGTGGTCCGACAATGAAATCGACTTCCCCGCGGTCGCGTGAAGCGACTGCATGTCGACGCTCGACACAAGGAGTTACGATAATGAACGCGATTCTCAACACAGCAGTCAGCCCGTTCGTCCTGATCCTTCGCCGGTCCGGCGTGCTCACCGAGGATCTCGACTACCATCTGGTCCGCGCATCGATGGTGATCATGTTCTTCTTCTTCGGTTACCAGAAGTGGTGGCCGTATGAGGCGGAGCGGCTCGTGCCCTTCATCAGCAATGGTCCGCTGATCTGGTGGCTGTACCCCGTGTTCGGGCATCAGGGTGCCAGCTGGTTTCTCGGAGTCTCCGAATGGACGTTTGGCGCCCTGCTGCTTGCAGGGTTCTGGGACAAGCGGCTCGGAATTCTCGGTGCCGCCGGCTCGACCGCGACCTTCATCGCGACCGTCACGATCATCCCCTTCATGCCTGACGGTTGGGATCCTGCGGCCGGATTTCCGGCGATGACCGGCAACGTCCCGTTCCTGATGAAGGATGTCGTGCTGCTCGCCGTCTCGTTCTATCTCCTGAAGCAGGACGTGGTACGCGTTGCTCAGCAGGACGCTGTCGCACGGCGCTCGAAAACCGGGGGTCTCGTTCATTCCGGACAGGAATGAATGATATTGCCCCAAAGCGACTGCCCCGGCGCCGGCGGATACCCAAGTTTGTCACCGCCACATCATTCGAAGGAGACGAGAGATGATCAACGGTTTCACGCTTCACGACACGGCCAGCGCGCCGACGGCATCGATCGGGATTCTCGACGGCGTTCAAAAATCCTGGGGGCTCGTTCCGAACCTGCACCGCGTGCTGGCCGAGAGTCCCGCCGCGCTCGAGGCCTATGCCACCTTGTGGGGAATCGCAGAGAAGACGGCGTTTACGCCGCAAGAACGCAACATCGTCTACATCGCGATCATCTACGAGAACGAGTGCACGTACTGCATGGCCGGCCACACGAACCTGTCTCGCGTGGCCAAGGTCGAGCCGGAGGCGATCTCCGCCGTCCGCGAAGGGCGTCCGATCGCCGACCCCAAGCTCGAGGCCTTGCGCCAGTTTGCAGCCAAAGTGACGCGTAATCGCGGTGTCGTCAGCGAGACCGACGTATCCGCCTTCAAGGCGGCGGGCTTCGGCAATGGCGCCATCCTCGACGTACTCGTCCTCGCCGCGACCAAGCTGATCTCGAACTACACCAACCACCTCGCGCAGACGCCCCTTGATCCGTTCATGAAGGGCGCCGAGTGGAACGCGCCCGGCAAACTGAAGGCCGCCGCCTGACCGCGACCGAGGCCGCCCCTTGCCTCCGGCAGGGGCGGGGTCCGCGGCGTTGCACCTGGCGGACAAGCAGAGGAGACCGAAATGATCGACCTTTACTACTGGCCTACGCCCAACGGCCACAAGATCACGATGTTGCTGGAGGAAGCGGGGCTGGACTACACGATCCATCCGGTCGATATCAGCGCCGGCGATCAGTTCAAGCCCGACTTCCTCGCCATCTCGCCGAACAACCGCATGCCGGCGATCATCGATACCGCGCCGGCCGACGGCGGCGAGCCGATCAGCGTGTTCGAGTCCGGCGCTATCCTGTTGTACCTGGCCGAAAAGACCGGCCGCTTCCTGCCGAACGACGTCCGCGGCCGCAAGACCGCGACGGAGTGGCTGTTCTGGCAGGTGGGCGGGCTGGGACCGATGGCCGGACAGAACCACCATTTCGGCGTCTACGCGCCGAGCAAAATTCCTTACGCGATCGACCGCTACGTGAAGGAGACGAACCGTCTGTACGGCGTCCTCGACCGTCATCTCGAAAACCGCACGTTCGTCGCCGGCGACGACTACAGTATCGCCGACATGGCTGCTTATCCCTGGATTGTTCCCTGGAAGCGCCAGCAGCAGAATCTGGACGACTTCCCGAACCTGCGGCGCTGGTTCGATACGGTGCGCGCGCGCCCCGGGACGCAGCGGGCCTACGCGAAAGGCGAGCCGTACTCGAGCCGCCCGACGGTTACCGAGGAAGGCAAGAAGATCCTGTTCGGTCAGACCGCCAGCATAGCGCCGGCAGCATGACGGGAGAGGCGCGAAATATCCCGACGTCCCATGGCCTCATGGAGGAGAAAATGACGACCAAGTCTTCATCGCAGCAGCAGCAGGCGCCCGAGCGCCGTTCCATCGATCAGAGCAAGATCGCCTACCAGAAACCTCAGCCCGCAGGCATGGTGTCCGATGTATTCGTCGGCTCCGCGCTGGAGCTTGACGGGGACGAGCGCGAATGGGTCCCGCAGTCGGACACGGTCGCGTTCAGACCGCTCGTGCTGAACGTGAGCCAGGGCTACTACATCAACATCCTGCGGGTTCGGTCCTCTGGCGTGCTGTCGCGCCACCGCCATTCCGGACCGGTGCATGCCCTCACGCTGCGCGGAAGATGGCGCTACCTCGAGCACGACTGGATCGCAACCCCGGGCGACTACGCATTCGAGCCGCCCGGCGAGACGCACACGCTGGTTGTACCGGACGACGTCAAGGAGATGGCCACGCTCTTTCACGTGACGGGCGGGTACACCTATGTCGATCCCTACGGTGAGGCGCTCGGATACGAAGACGTTTTCACCAAGCTCGAGCACTCGACCAGGCACTATGAAGCCATCGGGCTCGGCAAGGAACATGTGAAGAGGATCGTCCGATGACGAGACGCGAGACCGTCGATGTAGGTGGCGTTCCGATCAGCTATCTGACCGCCGGCAAGGGGGGACCCTTGGTGCTCCTGCTTCATGGCACCTATTGGAGCCGCGTCTGGCAGCCCGTGCTCGACAGCATGGCCGCCGCGGGCCTTCGCCCGGTTGCGGTCGATTTCCCCGGCTTCGGCCGCTCCGGTGGTGAGCTCACCATGAGCGAGGCTTCGGTCCCGCGTCTCTCTGCCTGGCTTGTGCGCTTCCTCGAGGCACTCGGGCATAAGGGACCGGTCATGGTCGCTGGTCACGACATCGGCGGAGGTGTGGCGCAGCATCTTATGCTCGCAGGAACAGTGCAGGTGCCGCGTGCGGCGGTAGTGAACGGCATCATGTACGACTCATGGCCGGTGCCCGGCGTCGCCCGCTTCCGGGATCCGGTTGTGGCCGCCGCGACGACGCGGGACGACGTGCTCGCCGCGCGCCGCGTGTCCGTCGTGAAAGCGCTCGGCCGCCCGGCAAGCGAAGCCGAGATCACCGAATATCTGGAACCCTGGACAGACCCGAGGGTTGCCCGCTCATGGCTGGCGCTAGCGGGCGCCGCCGACCACCGCTACACCGTGGAGATGCTGCCGGCGCTGCTCCAATCCAGGACGCCGAAGCTCCTGGTCTGGGGCGAGGACGACGAATTCCAGACCATCGACTATGCCGAACGTTACGCACGCGAGATTCCGGAAACGAGGCTTGTGCGGATCAAGTCGGCCGGCCACATTCCGATGGAAAATGATCCCAAAGCGGTAGCGGGAGCTCTGGCCGGGTTCTTTGCCGCCGAACACTGACGGAGTATACCCATGCGGGTTGCGGTCCTCGACGACTATCAGAACGTAGCGCAGCAACTCGCCGACTGGTCCGCCGTGCGGCGGCACGCCGAGATCACCGTGTTCAACGACCACCTGGATGATCCCGGTGCGGTCGTAGACCGGCTGCGCCCGTTCGACGCCGTCTGCGTGATGCGCGAGCGAACTCCGTTGACGAGGGAGATTCTCGAGCAGCTGCCGAGGCTGAAGCTGATCGCGTCGACGGGCCCTCGCAACGCCTCGATCGACACGCAGGCCGCGGCAGAGCGCGGGATCCTGGTGACCCCGACCGGCTACGACTCCACCCCGACCATCGAGTTCGCCTGGTCGCTGATCCTGGCGAGCATGCGGGGCATCGACCGGGAGGCCGCATCGCTGAGGGCCGGCGGATGGCAGACGGGCCTCGGCTCGAACCTGCGAGGCAAAAGCCTTGGGGTCGTCGGGTTGGGCAATATCGGAAGAGAGGTCGCGCGCATCGGTCTGGCCTTCGGCATGAAGGTGATCGCCTGGAGCCAGAACCTGACCCAGGAGAAGGCCAGCGCCGCCGGCGCCGCGCTCGTCGACAAGGAGACACTGTTCCGCGAGGCGGATGTCATCACGGTCCATCTCGTCCTGAGCGGGCGCACCAAGGGCCTGATCGGGACACCCGAACTCGCCCTGATGAAGCCGACGGCGCGGCTGATCAATTCGTCGCGCGGTCCGATTGTCGATCAAGCGGCGTTGATCAAGGCGCTGCAGGCCCGCACGATCGCGGGTGCGGCCGTCGACGTGTTCGATACCGAGCCCTTGCCCGCCGATCACCCGTTCCGAACGCTGGACAATTTGCTGGCGACGCCGCACATCGGCTACGTGACGGAGGAGCTTTATCGCACCTTCTACGGCGACGCTGCCGCCAGCATCGCCGGGTGGCTCGAGGCCAATGCCGCGTGAAGGCAAATCTCTCGTGAATATTGACCGCTGCCGTTGATGCGATCCAGAGCCGAGATAACAGCTTTTCCATTCCGGCCTGGAATAGGTCTTATCCCGGCAAGAGAGCTACCTCGATTGCAGGAACGAATGATGTTGCGCGTAGGCAATCGTTGGGTGGCGCTGAAGCGCCGCGGGTGAGAAGATCCATGACGCTCCTCGTCACAAGTGCAACCGGCGCGAACGGCGCCGGCTACGGAAAAGTTCTCGCCTTCGCCGACGACGGCAAGCCGATTGGCGTCTTCGGCGACGATCCGCGCATCGCCGATCCTCGTGGGCTTGGGATCGAGCCCGTCGACAGGTTGCTGTTCGTCAACAGCGGCTCAAATCGGATTCTCGCGCTCGATCGCAACGGAGTGGTCGTCCGCGCAAGCAGAGCCGTGGAGGGACTGAACCCGGGCGGCGGCAATTTTGGGCCGGACGGGCGCTATTACGTCGGCCTGCGCGGCGAGCGCACCATCATGGCGTTTGCACGCCAACTCGACGGCGAAGGCGAATATGTCCTGCCGCCGCAGGTCGTGCCGTTTCCGCGCGGCTTCGCGTTCGCTCCCGATGGCACGCTCTTCGTTGCCTCCGGTATCGGGCCGGGCGGTGAAGGCGACAACACCATTCTGGCGTTCGATTCCGATCGCAGGATGCTGCCATCATGGAAGGTGAGAGACCCCGAGCTCAGTCCGCTTGACCTTACGATCGCGCCAGGCGGCAATATCGTCGTGAGCAGCGAGCATCCGTTCGGTGCCGCGGATGCCGCCACGACCGTTCGCGAATATGACCGTACTGACGGGCATCTCGTCCGCGTGCTCGTGCCACGCAATGACGTGGGATTCCAGAAACCGCGGGGGTTGCGGTTTGGGCCTCAAGGCCGGCTCTACTGCGTGACCCAGGACGAAGTGGTGGCCTTCGATTTCGCGACAGGGAAGTGCCTCGGTTCCGTCGTCAAGCTACCCGGCCTCAACGGCCAAGCCGTGATTTTCTTTCCACAGGGTGTGAATCGGCAGCAAGGAGAAGCGCAGTGAAGCCTGACCGAGCAGGGTCGCGCGTGCCGACCGGGTATTTCGTGCATAAGGAATGGCCGTACGAACCGAGATTCAAGCGTGTCAATGGCTGGCGCATGCATTACATCGATGAGGGAGGCGGCGATCCCGTCGTTCTCCTGCACGGCAATCCCGCCTGGGGATTCCTGTACCGGAAATTCGTAAAGCCGCTGACGGCTGCAGGCCGGCGCGTGATCGTTCCTGACATGATCGGCTTTGGGCTGTCCGAGAAACCCGTCCGCGAACAGGCGCACAGTCTCGACGGCCACATCGCAAATCTCACGAGCTTGCTGCGGCAGCTCGACGTTCGCAACGCAACTATGGTTTGTCACGATTGGGGCGGTCCGACCGGTCTCGGCTTTGCACTCTCCAATTCTGACCGCGTCCGCGCGCTCGTGATCATGAGTACCTGGGCCTGGCCGCTTCCTCCGGCCGAATTCCACAAACGGATATTTCCCTGGCGCATGATGCACGCGCCGCTTGCAGGCCCTTATCTTCTTGGCAAGCACAATGCGTTGGCCGGTCGCGGAATGTACCTGTCGGTGGTCGACAGGAAGAAATTTCAAGACGAGGCCCAGAGCGCTTATGAGAGCGTGTTGCCCGATCCGGGATCGCGCCTCCTCACCTGGACCTGGCCGCGCTGGATTCCGCTCGATGAGACCGCACGTGGTTTCAGACGTTTCGAATGGCTCGAGCGTGAACTCAAAAGATCGAAATTTCCGACAATGCTGGTCTGGGGAAGGGAAGACGAAGTGTTTGATCACAAGACGTTCGCGACGCGCTTCAAGGAGCTATTGCCGCACGCGGAGGGTCCCGAATTGGTCACCGGCCGGCATTTCCTTCAGGAGGATTCGGGAGCTGAGATCGCAAAGAAGATCAACGACTTCCTCGACCGGATTCACGAGAGGCAGCCATGACAGACGTTGAAGTCATCGAACAGCCCAGCCTCGAGGGAAAAAGAAGAGCGCTCGTGCTTGCGGAAGATCGCATCGGCCACTACCCGGAATTTCGGGAATTCTTCGTTCGGCGCTTCTCGCTCGATACCGACGGCCTGTCGAAGCCCGGCTATGTCCGTGCGCCTTCGGGAATCATCTATTCGCTCGTATTCGTTGGTCGGAGCGGAGAGCCGTTTCCCGACGGACTCGAGGTCTATGCGCTCATTGATGCGCTGGAGCCCCTGACCGAAGCAGACGTCGATACCGATCTCTGGGCGGTCCTGAGGTGGATGATCCAGGGCATTGGTGGCGAATGGGAGGTCGAGGACCTCGACGCGACCGGCCGCTTGTATCAGCTCCCGTTTCTGTCCCGACACGGCTGAGTGATCGGAAGCTGGGCGCTTATCCCTTGCCGTGGAAGAGGCAGCGCAGGAAAATCTCCAGATGCGGCGCGACGAGCAGCATCAGGGTTGCGAAAGCGCTGCCGGTCACGGCGTAGGCATAGAGAGCGTCGGCAAGAGTTAGGTTGAGCGTCCGGACCGCCCCGGCGGCAAGGGTTTTCGTGCTCCGCCTGACGAGGAACGCGGATGACTCGGCCTCAAGGCGGTCCGCGTAAGATTGTCTGTAGAGGGTCATCGGTCGTCTCCGTCCTGCCCAAGCACCCGCTGGGGTCGCGAGAAAACATGGCCAATTCTTCGCAGCCGTGGCAGACAGGACACGGCAATAGGCCTCATTCCCAGGAAGAATAAGGGAGGATCAAGATGGACCGTCTGGCGTCGATGGAGACCTTCATCAGGGTGGTCGAAACGGGATCCTTCTCGGGCGCGGCGCGGCAGCTTCGCGTGGGCCAGCCGGCGGTCTCGAAGACGGTCGCCCAGCTCGAAAGCTATCTCGGGGTCAAGCTGCTCACGCGCTCGACGCGCGGACTAACCCCGACCGAAGCGGGGCTTGGCTATTTCGAACGAGCCAAGCGCGCAATCGAGGAGGCTGATGAGGCGGAACTCGCCGCGCGCGGCGCCGGCACCGGGCTGAAGGGACGATTGCGCGTCTGCGCCGCCGTCACCTTTGCCCGCATTCACCTCATTCCCCTGCTGCCGCAGTTCCTCGCGCAACATCCGGAGCTCGACCTGGAAGTCGTGCTCGATGACCGCCAGATCGACCTCGTGCAGGAGGGCATCGATGTGGCGCTGCGGATGGGAAAGCTGCTGGATTCGGCGCTGACAGTCCGTCGCGTCGGTCGATGCAAGCGACTGGTATTGGGTACGCCCGGCTACTTCGAGCGCGCCGGCACCCCCGCAACGCCGGCCGATCTCAGCAAGCATCAGGCTGTTGTTTATCTGCAGGGCGAAGGCAGCGTCTGGTCGTTCCGGCGCGACAGCTCTGAAGCTGCGGTCAAGGTCCAAAGCAGGTTGAAGGTGACCGCGGCCGAAGGCGTCAGAGCCGCGGTGCTCGCCCATGTCGGGCTGACCATCGCGTCGGAATGGATGTTCACCCCCGAACTACGCTCGGGTGCCGTGTGCGCGGTGCTATCGGAGTGGAGCCTTCCGCCACTCGATTTGTGGGCGGTGTTTCCGACCGGGCGCGCCGCGACAGCGAAGGCGCGGGCTTTCGTCGATTTCTTCGAACGCAGCTTTAACCCCTGACCGACACGGCGGATCAAATCGGGACGAGTGCCCATCTCGCCAATCGATGAGACGAACGAGCATCTCTTCGATACTACCCGGCATTCAGCGTTTTGGAGCGCTGAGTAAGGTGACCCCAGAAGCGGTGTTGCTCATCCCGAGCCCGCGAAAAGGAGTGTCACATCATGTTCAGCTCAACTGGGAATCGTTTGACGAGCGTTGCCGCAGCAGTCGTTGCCGGCGTTGCCCTGTTCGGCCTGCATTCGCCTGCTTCAGCGTCCGATCAGAACAGCCCGGCCGTTCTGACCTCGCACTCACCCTGGCTCGCGCCGATCGGTCATAGGCAGCCTGCAAGAGCCGACGTCCCCCAGAACCAGGTTCTGTCGGCGTGGGAGCGAGAGCAGCAGGTTTTCGATGCGGAACTCGACCGTAAGCTGGTCATCTGTCGTGGTTGCTGAACATGACGCGCCGCTATTCCCGAGTGGAATAGAGCCTAGTCCAACGGCCCCGCTACCCGCAGCGGCCGGCTCCTTTAGGTTCTTCGCGTGACCTCGATCCACAAGCCCACGCGAAACCCAAAGGAGAGCCGACCATGTCACTGCAAGCCAAACTCGATGCGTTCAAGGCGGATTTCGAAGCCGGCAAGCCGCCCTACAGCGTCCCTCGTTCCGTGATCGAGACCATGCATCGCGCCACCGCCGAGCTGATTGCCTCCGGCGTTGCGCAGCGCGCCAGGAAAGCTGGCGACGTGGCCCCATCGTTCTCGCTGAAGGATCCCGAAGGCAACATCGTCAGCTCGGGCGAACTCTTGAAGAAAGGCCCGCTCGTCGTCAGCTTCTATCGCGGCGTGTGGTGCCCCTACTGTAACATGGAGTTGCAGGCGCTGGAGGCCGCCAAGCCCGCGTTCGACAAGTATGGCGCCTCGCTGCTTGCGATCTCGCCGCAGACCGCGCCGAACAGCCGCAAGTCGGTGCGTCAGAACAAGCTCACCTTCCCGATCCTGTCGGATGCGAAGGGCAAGGTCGGCGCCGCGTTCGGCCTCCGCTTCGAGCTGCCCGACTATCTGATCGAGCTCTACAAGAACCTCAAGAACGATCTGCCGACGTTCAACGACGATCCGAACTGGACCCTGCCGATGCCGGCCCGCTACGTGATCGGCCAGGACGGCACGATCCTCTACTCGGAGGTGAACCCGGACTACACGCACCGGCCCGAGCCGGAAGACATGATCCCGGTGTTGCAGCGAGCTGCCGCGGTGAAGGTCTGATCGCGGCAAAAAACGGGAAGCGCGATTGAGATCCCATCGCGCTTCCCAAGAGGCGGCTGATGGGGCGCTACGCCCAGCGACCATCGGCCGCCGTCACCAAACCTGAAGGAGATAACACCATGAGCACTCTGTTCTCGCCAATCAAGATTGGCTCCTATCAACTCTCCCACCGTGTCGTGATGGCGCCGCTGACGCGGATGCGGTCCGATCCGGGCGACATTCCGAGCGACCTGATGGTCGAATATTATTCTCAGCGCGCATCGAAGGGTGGCCTGATCATTTCCGAGGCGACGCCGGTTTCGATCCGCGGTTACGGCTATGCCGGCGCGCCCGGCATCTATTCGGACCGTCAGATTGAAGGATGGCGCCGCGTCACCGATGCGGTTCATGCCAAGGGCGGCCGCATATTCCTGCAGTTGTGGCATGTCGGCCGTCAGTCGCACACCGATCTGCAGCCGAATGGCGAGCCGCCGGTCGCGCCGTCCGCGATCGCGGCAGAAGGCTATGCCTATACCAGGCAGGGCGAAGTCCCGTTCTCGATGCCGCGTGCGCTCGCGCTTGAAGAGATTCCTGGCATCATCGAGGAGTTCCGCACCGGTGCCGAGCGCGCATTGCGGGCTGGCTTCGACGGCGTGGAGATCCATGGCGCGAACGGCTATCTGCCCGATCAGTTCCTGCAAGACGGCACCAACAAGCGCACGGACGAATATGGCGGCTCAATCGAAAACCGCGCGCGATTCTTGCTTGAGATGACGCAGGCAGCGATTTCGGTCTGGGATGCCGATCGCGTCGGCGTCCGTATCGCGCCCAGCGGCACCTACGGATCGATGTCGGACAGCGACCCGGCAGCTACCTTTGGCTACGTCGTGACCGAGCTCGATCGGCTCGGCATCGCCTACCTCCACGTGGTCGAGCCGCGCATCAAGGGCATCGAGGAGATCGCCAAAGGTCAGGCTCCGATCGCAGCCCAGCATCTGCGGCGAAAATTCCGCCGCACCCTGATCGCAGCCGGCGGTTTTACTGGTGGCAGTGCCGCGGCGATCGTCGCGGCAGGCGACGCGGACCTCGTCGCGTTCGGTCGACACTTTATCGCCAATCCTGACCTGCCCGAGCGGATCCGGCGCAATTTGCCTTTGAACCGCTACGATCGCTCGACGTTCTACGGCGGCGACGGGCGAGGCTACATCGATTATCCGGCGCACGCCGACATGGCGCCGGCGGCAGTCTAATTCCGGACGAGAGCTGTGGCGCGCCAGAGGATGGCGCGCCACATGTCATTGCGCGGCAACTAGGATTATCGGCTGCCGCTCTTTGTAACCAGAGACTTCAAATCATCCACTTTCGCTAGAATAAATTTTACGAGCGGCGATGTGTTCGCCTCGTTATAGCCGATGACCAGGTCGACCGTTGGCGGCGCCCCGCGTATCGGTCGGCTGACGACGGTTTTCGGCAACAGATTTTGAGAATAGAGCGGAAGCAGGCCGATGCCTCCGGTGGACGCCACCAGCGAAATCCCCATTGCCAGGTTCTCGGCCTGATGGTCGGGTTTCACGCCGATAGGCTTGAGGTAATCGTTGATGGCAGCCCACGTGGTCGGTGCCCGGACCGGGGACACTCCGATAAATGTCTGGCCCGCGATGTCCTGCGGGCGAATGGAGCTCCGCGCAGCCAAGGCGTGGTCGCGCGGCATCAGGACGATCAGCGGGTCCTTTCGCAACAGCCTGAATTTCAGACCGGACGCCTGTTTTTCCGGACGCATGAAGGCGAGGTCGATCTTTCCGTGAGTGAGACCTGCTGCGAGATCCGGCGAGTCCTGGCTGTGGATGATGACTTCAGTGCTCGGTAATTCGGCGCGCAGGATTTCCATCACGGCCGGCAACCAATCCATCTCATAGCCGGTGAGGAAGCCGATCGCAAACAATGTCCGCGGCGGTTGCGCCGCTCGCCGCGCCGCCTCCGTAGCTGCCTCCGCCTGAGTAAGCGCCAGCCGTGCATGATCGAGAAAGGCCCGGCCGGCGGCGGTCAATTCGATGCCGTGCACGCTGCGTATCATCAGGGGAACGCCGACCTCATATTCGAGATCGCGGATTTGCCGGCTGAGTGAAGGCTGCGCGGTGTGCAGCCTTTTTTCAGCCGCGAGCGTCAGGCTGCCCTCTTCGGCGACCGCGACGAAATAACGAAGGTGTCGTAGTTCCATCTTGCCTTCCATATCGCTCAGGCATGCCCACCAACTTATAAAGTCTTTGGCGAAGACGCCAGTGGTTCCTACTTGCCCAATCACGGAAGTGCCCTCGGGAGACACCTGTTGGGCTTATCGACTTCCCGGCGGGACAATCCATGCTCCGTCGGCAGGGAAGCCGAAATCATAAGGAACCGGAAAATGAGTAACCCAGTCGTATTGATCACCGGCGCCTTGACCGGCATCGGGCGCGCCGCCGCCATCGCTTTCGCCAAAAAGGGCGCGAAGGTGGCCGTTGCCGGCCGGCGGGATGAGGTCGGCAAGGAACTGGTCAAGGAGCTTCGTTCTCTGGGTGCCGAGGCTGAGTTCATTAAGGCCGACGTCCGCAAGGAAGATGACGTCCGAACCATGGTCGACAAGACCGTCGCACGGTTTGGCCGTCTTGATGTCGCGGTGAACAATGCCGCTACCGAAGGCCAGGTTGGCCCGATCACGGACCAGACCGCCGAAAGCGTTGCGGCAACGTTCGAGACCAACGTTGTCGGCGTGGTCCTGAGTATGAAGCACGAAGTGCGCGCCATGCAGGTCCAGGGCAGTGGCAGCATTATCAACATCTCCTCGACCTATGGGCACGAGGGCGCGGCCTTTGCCTCGATCTATGTCGGCGCCAAGCACGCCGTCGAAGGCATCACCAAGTCAGTGGCGCTTGAAGTCGCAAAGTCGGGCATTCGCGTGAATGCCGTCGCGCCCGGCCCCACGGACACCGGCATGCTGAACCGCTTTACCGGCACGTCGGAGAACAAGGCGGCCCTGGCGACGCAGGTTCCGCTGGGTCGTCTCGGCCTCTCCGAGGAGGTCGCCGACGGCATCGTGTTCATCGCGTCGGACGAAGCCAGGTTCATCACGGGTCACGTCCTCAACGTCGATGGCGGACACAGCGCCAACTGATCCGGTGCGGGCGCGGAGGTTGCTCCGGGCCCGCTACGGGCGCGGCGCCATTCTCGCGGCTTTCGCTGCGCGTCCGGACGCTGCCGCTTTCGACCGCTTCGCACGTCGGCCTGAGCCACCGCAAGAGGGAATCTCAATGACCCAGTCCAATCATCAGACCGCGCCGACGCAGTTCGTCGAAGCTAACGGCATCCGCTTTGCCTATCGCCGCTTCGGCAATCCAGCCGGCGTGCCGCTCGTCTTTAACCAGCACTTCACCGGCACCATGGACCATTGGGATCCGGCCGTGACCGACGGTTTCGCGATGGACCGCGAAGTCATCCTGTTCAACAACGCCGGTGTATCCAGTTCCTCTGGAGAGGTGCCCGCCAGGATCGAGAAAATGGGCGCCAACGCGGTGGCGTTCATCAAGGCGCTAGGACTGACGAAAGTCGATGTGCTCGGGTTTTCGATCGGCGGCTTTGTCGCGCAGGAAATCGCCCTTCAGGCGCCCGACCTCGTGAGGCGCCTGGTCCTGGTCGGCACCGGCCCGCGCGGTGGCGAGGGCATGGCCACGCTCACGTCAGAGGCGCAGGAAATCTTCGGCGCCGCCTATGACGAGCCCGATCATCTCTGGCTTCGCGTGCATTTCACGAAGTCCGAGAAGAGTCAGGCTGCGGGCCGCGAGTTCCTCAAGCGCTTCCGGTTACGCGCCGAGAACCGCGATCCCGAGGTCAACGAGAAGGTCGCGCCCGCCCAGATCGAGGCGATCGGCGAATGGGGCGCGCCGCGGGAGAAGCCGTTCGAATATCTGAAGTCGATCCGCCAGCCGACGCTGGTCGTCAATGGCAGCAGGGACGTCATCATCTACTCCGTGAACTCGTTCATCTTGCAGCAGCACCTGCCTGACGCCCAGCTTGTCCTCTATCCGGATGCCAATCACGGTTCGCAATATCAATATCCCAAGCGGTTCGTCCGGCACGTTTCCCTGTTCTTGTCCGAAGAGAAAGCGCGATGAAACTCCACCACTCTGCATCCTCACCCAATTCGCGGCGCGTGCGCATATTCCTCGCCGAAAAGGGACTCTCGATTCCCCTCGTCACAGTCGATCTTGGCACAGGCGAGCAACATTCCGACGCCTACCGCGCGATCAACCCGCGCCGCGTCGTGCCTACCCTGGTGCTGGAAGATGGCGCCGCGATAGGTGAAGTGCCGGCGATCTGCCGGTACATTGAAGAGGCCCATCCGACGCCGCCCTTGCTTGGCGAGACGGCGAAGGAAAAAGCCGTGGTGGCGATGTGGGAACGGCGTGCCGAACTGGAAGGTTTTGCCGCGGTCATGGAGGCCATCCGCAATTCCGCGCCCGGTCTCAAAAGCCGCGCGATCGCCGGACCTCATGATTACGAGCAGATTCCCGAACTGGCGGAGCGTAGCAAGCTCCGGGTGAAGAATTTCTTCGCCGATTTCGACGATCGATTGGGCGAGGCTCCTTTCGTGGCCGGCCAGCGCTTCTCTGTCGCCGACATCACCGCGCTGGTGACGGTGGAGTTCGCCGCCAAGGCGATCAACTTCTCTGTTGCGGACCAGCACCGTTCACTGAAGCGCTGGTACGACGCTATTTCAAGCCGATCCAGCATGGCTGCGTAGTCCGCTGCGGTCCCAACACACTTGTCGTCAGGAGAATGAAATGAGCCAGTCAACGGAGTCAAAGAACAAGGCACTCGTCCTTGAGGCATTCGACACCTTGTTCAACAAGCGGGACTACGCGGCCGCCGAACGCTTCTGGTCGCCGAACTACATCCAGCACAGTGCTCACATCGAGCCGGGCCGCGAGGGTCTCTTCAACCTCATCAAGGGTACTCCGGCGTCCCTCAAATATGAGCCGGGCGTGATCGTGGCCGAAGGTGACTTTGTCATCATCCACGGGCGATTCTCTGGCATGGGACGCCCGAAAAACTGGATCGCCGCCGACGTCGTGCGCATCGCCGACGGGGTGCTGGCCGAACACTGGGACGTCCTCCAGGATGAGGCGGCTCGCGCGGAGTCGAAGAGCGGTCGGCCAATGTTCGGCGATCGCTTCGCCGATTGATCGCGGAAATACGACGGTTTCTGGATGGCAGGTGCCGTTTCCAATTCAGAAGGAGATACATCATGGCTGACAAGCCGATCAAGATTCCGGGGCCCGATCACCCTATTTCGATCGAAGCGAACCCGTCCCGCGTCATGGTGAAAGTCGGCGGAAGAATTATCGCCGACACAAGCGATGCGTTGACGCTTCGTGAGGCGTCCTATCCGCCCGTTCAGTATATCCCCCGTCGCGATGTCGATATGGCTGCGCTCACGCGCAGCGAACACACCACGTATTGTCCCTACAAGGGCGACGCTTCCTACTACAGCATCCCGGCTGGCGGGGATCGTTCGCTCAATGCGGTGTGGACGTATGAGACCCCGTTTGAAGCGATGACGCAGATCAAGGACTACGTCGCCTTCTACCCGGACCGCGTCGACGAGATCGGCTAAGCGATACGCTGACCGCGCAGGCCGTAAGCGCCGCGGCGAGGAGACTCGCCGGCAAATAGGACGGACGATGATGAGCAAGCTACAAGGCAAGGTGGCCGTGGTTACCGGCGGCACCGCAGGAATAGGTTTCGCGACGGCCAAGCGATTTGTCGATGAAGGCGCCTACGTCTTCATAACAGGCCGCCGGCAAAAGGAACTCGAAGAGGCCATCAAGGTGATCGGCCGCAACATTGCCGGAGTGCAGGGAGATGTCTCCAAACTGCAGGACCTAGATCGACTCTTCCAGACCGTGAAGGCGAAGGGACAGATCGATATCCTGGTCGCCAATGCCGGCATCGGCGAATTCGCTCCTTTGGCGAGCCTCGCGGAGGCGCATTTCGACAAGCTTTTCGATCTCAACGTGAAGGGCACGCTGTTTACGGTGCAAAAGGCCTTGCCACTGATGAACGACGGAGGGTCGATCATTCTCATCGGCTCCGTCGCAAGCGTCAAAGGCACAGCTTCCTTCGGTACCTACGGCGCTACCAAGGCGGCGGTTCGCAATCTGGTGCGAACCTGGACCGTGGAGTTGAAGGACCGTCGCATTCGCTCGAATGTCCTGAGCCCCGGTCCGATCAAGACGCCCCTGATGGATCTCCAACCCCCGGACGTCATTGCAAGGCTCGTCGCTACCATTCCGATGGGACGCATAGGAGAGCCGGACGAAGTCGCCAAGGCAGCAGTGTTCCTGGCCTCAGACGATTCCAGCTTCGTCACGGGCATCGAACTATTCGTCGATGGCGGCCGAGGTCAGGTTTGACCGGCCGGGACCGAAAAACGGAAGCGGCGGAAGTGAAATTTCAGCTCCACGTCGGGGCGACGTGGAGGAGAGAAGGACAGATGTCCAAGGCAAAGCGTACCGCACTTGTCACGGGTGCCTCAGGTCTGGCCGGCGGCTACATGCTGGCTCACCTGCTCGAGCAGGGTGGCTGGGATGTCGTTGCGGTGTCGCGCCGCAAGCCGCGGATTCCCGGTGACTACAGACACATCGCCGTGGATCTTCTCGACCTCGATGATTGCCGGACAAAGCTCGGGCCGCTCACGAATATTTCGCACCTGTTCTATTTGGCAATCACGGAGCGCCCGGATCCCGGCGAGACGGTGTCAGCGAACGCCGACATGTTCTTCAACCTCGTCAAGACCATCGCGGCCGCGTCACCCGTGCTCGAGCATGTTCATCTCTCTCAGGGCACCAGATGGTACGGAAATCACCTCGGTCCGTACAAGACTCCGACCAAGGAAGACGATCCGCGGCACATGCCGCCGAATTTCTATTACGACCAGCAGGACTTTCTCGAACAATTCCAGAAAGGAAAGCGCTGGACCTGGTCGGTTGGGCGTCCGCACGCAGTCTGCGGATTCTCCACGGGAGGACCGATGAACCTGACCCTGGCGATCGCAGTCTATGCGAACATCTGCAAGGCATTGGGGCTGCCTCTCAGCTTTCCAGGCAAGCCCGGGGCCTATACCGCACTCTACCAGTGCACGGACGCCGCTCTTCTGGCAAAGGCCGTCGCATGGATGGCGACCGATCCGAAATGCGCCAACCAGGCATTCAACATCACCAACAGTGACCTGATCAGGTGGCAGAACCTGTGGCCCAGGTTCGCCAATTTCTTCGTGATGGAACTGGCTCCGCCACGACATATCAACCTTGCACGGTCCATGGCGGACAAGGGGCCGATCTGGGAAAAGATCGTCGAAAGGAACGGATTGCAGAAATTCCGCTTCGAAGAGATTGCCGCCTGGGGCTACCCGGACGGCGTGTTCGCTTCCGATTACGATATCGTCTCCGATACCAGCAAGGCCCGCCGTTTCGGATTCCACGACCTGGTGGACACCGAGGAGATGTTCCTTCGGATGTTCTCGGATTTTCAGCGTGACCGAATCATTCCGTAACACAGCGAGCGTTGTCGTCGCGTGCGCCAGAGCCACCCCATCACCCGCGACGGAAGCGATCAAGGCAATGGCGAGTCGCCTTGACCTTAGACGTGGTGCTTCCGCAGTCCTTCCCGCAATACAGCCCGCTTTCAAAGGAAAACGTCCATGAGTGCATCCGTCGTCCTGATTACAGGCGCATTGACCGGTATCGGCCGCGCCACGGCCTTGGCCTTCGCTCAAGAAGGCGCCCGGATCGTTGTGTCCGGCCGCCGCGACGAGGCGGGCCATGCCCTGACCCAGGAGCTCCGCAGTCTCGGTGTGGAAGCCGAATTCGTCCGTGCTGATGTCCGCCACGAAGACGATGTCCGCAACCTGGTCGACAAGACCATGGCACGGTTCGGCCGGCTCGATGTGGCCGTCAACAACGCCGGTACCGAGGGCAGGGCCGGTCCCGTGACGGAACAGACCGCCGAAAGCTACGCGGCCACTTTCGATACCAACGTGCTCGGTGTGCTGCTGAGCATGAAGCATGAGATGCGCGTGATGCAGGCGCAGGGCAGCGGCAGCATTGTGAACCTGTCGTCGACCATGGGACAGCGAGGCGCGCCGGGTGCGTCGCTCTACACCGCCAGCAAGCACGCGGTCGAGGGATTGACGAAATCCGCAGCGCTCGAAGCTGCGGCATCAGGCATTCGCGTCAACGCCATAGCGCCCGGTCCTGTCGAAACCGAAATGCTTGATCGGTTCACCGGCACCGCCGAGAGAAAAGCCGGACTGGTCGCGGGAATACCTCTCAAGCGTGCGGGAACCCCCGCGGAGATCGCCGATGCCATCGTGTTCGTCGCTTCCCGCAAGGCGTCGTTCATCACCGGCCAGATCATCAGCGTGAACGGCGGCAAGACCGCTTCGTAATTCCGTAGAAGCCCATCACCTAGCCTGGAAATCACCGCGCGCTTTGCCGGCGCATCGCGCGGCTGCGTCCGGAGACCGGCTGAGACTTTGCTGAACTCACAAGGACGACAGGTATGATCAAGCC
The DNA here is from genome assembly GCF_031202265.1 of Bradyrhizobium sp. Ash2021. Classification (NCBI taxonomy): domain Bacteria; kingdom Pseudomonadati; phylum Pseudomonadota; class Alphaproteobacteria; order Hyphomicrobiales; family Nitrobacteraceae; genus Bradyrhizobium; species Bradyrhizobium sp. Ash2021. Next base: position 2,792,974 of record NZ_CP100604.1, read on the forward strand.
AGCGCCTGACTCCGTTCGTCCTACCGTGGCGGACCGGACTGAGCCTCCAGTGGGAGGGCGGTTCGTCCTCGGGCGCCGCGCGAGTCTGTTGGTTTCGGCGGGCGTGGTCAGTCATACGCTTTGGACAAGTGCGGCGCCTGCACTGACATACGGGCTTTATGCCGATGAATGGCATCTCACCCATACGGTGACGGCGGGAATCTTTGCCATCTATCCGATTGGCGTCGTTGTCATGCTGGTCGCCTTCGGCGGAATTTCCGATCAGATTGGTCGCCGCGCGACGATGTTGGCCGGCCTCTCTGCTTCGTTGGCCGGCGCCCTGTTGTTTGCGGTCGCACCTGACGTATGGTGGGTATTCGCGGGACGTGCCCTGATGGGCATCGGCGTCGGTTTGGCGGCGAGCCCGTCGACCGCCGCGATTTTGGAGTTCATAAGCCGGGAACGTGCGAAGAGTGCGGCCTCGGTCACGATGGGGGCACAGGCAATCGGCTTCGCCGCCGCTCTGCTGCTCGGCGGCGCCTTGACGGAATACGGGCCATGGCCGACGCGCCTTTGCTTCTCGATACTGGCTGTTCTGCTCCTCATCCTGCTGACTGCGACCTGGTTCTTGCCGCGGCATCCGGCCGGCGGCGCGGTCGGCGACTGGCGCTCTCGGATGCCGTCGGTTCCGACGGATGTGCGTCGGGTCTTCGCGGTGTCATCGACCGCGATGATGGCAGCCTATACGTTCGGCGTGCTGGTCCTGTCGCTCGGCGGGCAAGTTGAGCATGATCTGATCGGCTCACCCAATGCCTTTCTCAACAGCACCGTTCTTTCATTATTTCCCATCGTGATGGGAGTGATCGGGATCATCGCCCGGACCCTCTCGCCACGGGTGGCGCTGATCGCCGGCGCGCTGATCTCTTGTTCAGGCATGGTGCTATTGATCCTGGCAATCAATGAGCGCGATCTGGTCATCTATCTGCTGGCGATCGCCGCCGCGGGAGGGGCGTACAGCCTGTTGTTTGTCGGCGGTCTGCAAGTGATCAGCGCGGCGGCTCCCGAGCGCAACCGTGGCGGCATACTCGCCGCACTCTATCTGCTGAGTTACCTGTCGATGGGCGCGCTCGCCCTCGTTCTAGGCGCTATTGCGACAGCGAGGGGGCTTGGTCTCGCCGTCGATCTCGGTGCGGCAGCGATCATCCTGATGAATGTCGCCACGCTTGCACTCGCCACGACCACGCCATTCACCAAGCCCCATTCTGCCGCTCCCCCTTTATCCACGTGACTACCACGCGAACGATCGCCGTGTTCCAAATCGCGGAAGGTATGCCGCCGACAGGGGAATTTAAGCCGGCATGCTGCGTCTGCCGCGCAAGCGCTTTGACGCCGTCGGGAACGGAATCCAGCCCTGCGCACTCTCGCTTTCGGGTCGATGTCTCCGAATTCCATCTGGGTCAAACGACCACGTTCCCGCGGCGCGACGCGCCCGAGCTTTGTGCTTGTCACCCTCGAGAAAATGAGGGTGCAGGGAATGCCGGGTGCACGCTGCACCCGCGGTCTCGTGCGCAAAATTGTGCAAAGAAGCGCACACGAGCATACAGGTTCAGCGGAGGCAATCCGGCATTCCCCGCGCAATGGCTTTACGGCTTATGCCGTGCTCTCCCCGGCGACGAATTCGTCTTGCCACCGTCGTCTGCGGATTGATTGGCTCGCCTGGGCCCGGTTGAGCCCGACAGGCCTCCGCGGACTTGGCGCCAGCAACGGGCGTCAGGACCACACGGTTTTGCCGTACGCGATCCGCCTTCGCCAAAGGCTTCGGCGGACAAGCCGTCGAAACTTCCAGCACAGGCGAAAACAGCGCCGTTCGTCCTGCGCGCGATCGTTCACTCACGGAAAGCCGCCCTGTAAACTCATTGCGCGCCGACGCTGTCGCGTCCACCACATCCCATCCCGCGTTCGTGACGATCGCGATACGCCCCTCTTGCCGGGAAAGGACGGGGCGAGCTGGTAGCGCTGATTTGCCCGACGGGACAAGGGGAATATTTTCGTATGTCGGGCTTGACACGCAAATCACTGATTTGCCCGTCGGGCTGTTTTTTGCTGAGCGCGGCCGTGGGCGATTGCTTGAATGTCACCTCATGAAGCCGGCGTTGGACCGCGCTGCCGGCGCAGGAGCCGAACCGAAGATGCGCGTCGCAGCGCTTTCCGGACGTTCAGACGGCATGAAGCTGGGGAAGGCCGCGGAGACCGGAGTCCACTGATTCCTTCCGCGAGTGATAGATCTTCAAGACCTTTTTGGACGTTGCAACGTCCAGCTGGACGAACGCTTTCTCCATTTCGGAGAGGTCTTTCGCAAGGACTCGATGTTCCGCGGCGCCAAGGAACACCAGCGCCATGGTCGTATTCCACGATAGATCGAGGGCTTTCGCCAGAATCAGCAGTTCTTCCTTGTTCGCGGCAAGCAGCGCACGTTCCACCACGTCGACCGGCAAGGCACACAACAGCGATAGCGCGACGATAGCTTCATCAAGCTTGCGGGTCTCGGCGTATTCGAGAACGTGGGCTTCATTCAACTCACCGAGTTGGTGTTTCGCTCCCACGGTTCGCTTGGCGTTGAAGTAGCTCTTTGACGCCGGTCCAAATATCGAATGCAATGCCCCGGTTACATCGGTTACTGCACCTTGAACTTGACTTTCGGCTTCTGCCCGCTCGCCTTCAAGTTTCCTTTTCACATCGGCGGACGCCTTCGCGATGATTTGCTGAAAAAGATGCCTGGGAATGTCCCGACGCTGCCCAAGATGCTCGGCGATAATGCAATCGTTCTCAGCCCGCCTTATCAAACGAAGGAAACCGGACTCCGAGAAACGCGCGCCGACGTTAGCAGTTACCGAATTCACTACCTGCTGATCACCCCTCGCAACAAGTACATCGGTGACCGGTTCAGCGATCGATTTTCGCAGCGAGATTGCAAGCAGATGCCCCTGGCTTTTCGAGCGAGCGTTCGCAACCAAAGCCGGAACTTCAAGCCGCTCGGAGTAACGAAGGACGGGACTGGCGACGTCTATCGAATCGTCAAAGGCAAGCTTGTTGATCATGTAGATCGGCGCATGGTCGCAGCGTGCCAGCCGCTTCGCAAGCTCTGAGCGGGCAGCCAATTCAATTTCCTCTGAGAGCCGCCCGATCACTTCCCCAAAGATCCAGATCTGATCTTCGGTATAGCGGCCGGCTATCAGCATATCGGTGGCATGCCACAGCGCCTTCAGACGGCTTTCGGATGATCCCCGGGAAATTGCGTCATTCAGTTCCTTGAGATGGGACATCGCACGATCCGCGAAAGCTCAACGTCTAAAAGAAGGAACTCGCGATAACCGACCTCGAGTCAGGTATTCCGACTATCTCAAATGAATCGTCGGGTCCGTCACCCGGTAATCCAAATAATTCCGACAAGGTCCGGTGAACAATGGATTGTCCGACCAATTTGTTAATGTGGATTTTGCTTTCTTGGAGCGATCGGCCGCAAACACCTGCTGTGGCCCGCCAATCGCTATCGAAAATCGGCAAGAATGGTTGAGCCAACGATCACCATGGCTCGCGAAAGCCACGGTCCTCACTCCACCCGCGGCTTTCAGGCGGGCGTTTCGATTGACGACGCCCCATGCGCTAGATCGTATCCAGCGCGTGGACCCAGGCCTCGGGAAAAAGCGCATAGGCGTCGCCGCGCCGCGCCAGCCGCGAAAATGCCGGGAAATGCAGATGCATCCCGGCAATCAGGATGCCGTCGGAAGCGACACGGTCGAACATGCGCTTGCGCGAAGCCGCGGCTGCGGCAAGATCGGTATCGAAGGCCATGCCGGCTTCGGGAAACGCGGTTTGCACTTCGGGCACGTGCACCGTGTCGCCCCAGATCATCAGCTGATCGTTGCCCGATGCGATGAGATAGGCGGTATGGCCCGGCGTGTGCCCGAGACTCGGCACCGCGGTGACGCCGGGAAAAACCTCGCCCTGCCGGAACAACCGCGTGCGATTCTTGTAGGGGACGACCTGCTCGCGGCCGGCGAGGAAATAGAGTTTTCTCGATCGCTCGTCGACCTTCGTCATCGCGCCGTCGTCGAACCAGTGCGCCAACTCATTCTCGTGCATGACCAGTTCCGCGTTCGGGAACAGCAATTGGCCGTTCGACATGTCGGTCAGGCCGGCGGAGTGATCCGGGTGCATGTGGGTCAGCAACACGGTATCGATCGACTTCGGATCGATACCGGCCGCCACGAGGTTGCGTTGAACGAAGCCGGCGGTCGGCTGGAGATAATTGCCCGATCCGGTGTCGACGATCGCCATGCGGCCCCTGGAATGAATCAGGAAAGTATTGACGCTGGTTCGCCGCGCCGGCCGGAATGCCTCCCGCAGGATCTGTCCGGCCTTTTCGAGGTCGACATTGCGCATCACCTCGAGAGTGCCATCCAGGTAACCGTCGCTGATGGCGGTGACGACGATATCTCCGATCCTGCGATGATAGACGCCGGAGATCTGCTGTGCGGGTTGATGGGTCATTAGGAAAGACCTTCGTGGGATTTGAGGGGGGGGGGATCGCGAGGTTCGGTCAGGCACCGGCCGTCGTCAGGAAACCGTCGATGCAATCGGCGATCAGGTCAGGCGTCTGCACCGTATAGTGGCCGGTGCGGACTTCGGTATAGCGCGCGCCGGGGATGGCTTTGGCCACGGCTTCGGCAAGCGCCGGCGGGCGCACGCGATCGAGAGTGCCGCCGATCACGAGCACGGGACAACGCAACCCGGCGAGTTCGCCTTGCATGTCCGCGTTCGCCAGCATTCGCCACACCGTCGCATAGCTCGCGGGATCGTTGCCGAGCCAGCGCGCCCGGTATCGCTCAAACCGCCTGATGTCGCCGCGAAGCTCCGGGGCATAGCCATTTTGCATCGCGTCCTCGACGGCGAATCCCATGCCGGTGGCTTCGATCGTTGCGACGCGTTCGAGGGCAGCAGTGCGGCGATCGGGCGCGATGCCGGTCGCCGGGCTGCCGACCACGACGGCGCTGGTGCGCGCAGGGTATCGGCTGGCGAAATGCAGCGCGATAGCGCCGCCGACGGCAATGCCCGCCAGCGCAACCTTGCCGGCGATCCCGATATGATCGAGCGATGCTGCGATATCGTCGGCCATGGTATCGAGGCTGAGTTCGCCGCGCGCCTTCTGCGACAATCCGGCGCCGCGGGTGTCATAGCGCAAGACGCGGCGAGATTCGGCCAATCGCGGTGCGACATCGTCCCAGCTTTCGAGCGAGCCGCCCATCTCGTGAACCAGCACCACGGTGCGGTCAGCCTTGCCGCCTAGCTCGTAGCGTAGCCCGACGCCGTTCAATTCAATGAAATCCATTCAGCATTCCCGGTTTCTCTCCCTCCGGTCATTGTTCAGGAAACCCGCAGCCCCGTAAAGGTTTCAGGCTCACCCGGCCGAGGCGTACGGCGGAGGTCGACCGGCGTTGGGCGGATGGTGGAAGCCGGGATCGACCGGCTTTGCAGAGCGGGCGTTTGGCGAATGGCGCAGATCCGCTAGAGTGGCCTGCAACGATTGGCGGACCGGGTGCGTCCGGGCCGAAGAAAATGCCAGGGGGAAAACCATGGGTCGGAAGATAGCTATCGTCGGGGCGGGGGCGGTCGGCGGGTATGCCGGCGCCCATATGGTGCAGGCGGGCGAGGACGTGACGTTCATCGATCCCTGGCCCGAGCACGTCGAGCACATGAGGAAGCATGGCCTGCGCGTCACCCACGCCAAGGACGTCGCGGAATTCTCGGTCCAGGTGCGCGCGCTGCACGTCACCGACGCCCAGCAACTCGCCAAGGAGACGCCGGTCGACATCGCCTTCGTCTGCATGAAGTCCTACGACACGGCCTGGGCGACCACGCTGATCCAGCAGTATCTGGCGCCGGACGGCTATGTCGTGTCGCTGCAGAACTGCATGAATGAAGAGACCATCGCCGGCATCGTCGGCTGGGGCAAGACGCTGGGGTGCATCGCCAGCAGCATCACGGTCAATCTGCCCGAGCCCGGCCACATCCATCGCGGCGCCGGCAAGCACGGGGCAGCGCACACCGTATTTCGCGCCGGCGAAGTGCACGGCCGCATCACGCCACGGGCGGAGGAAATCTGCCGCCTGGTCGGCTACACCGACAGCGCCAAGGTGACCGCCAATCTGTGGGGCGAGCGCTGGTCGAAACTGGTCGCCAACGTCATCGGCAACGGACTCTCCGCCTGCACGGGTCTGACCGGCGGAGAGATGTTGCAAAACGAGCCGATCCGCCGCTTCTCCACCCGGCTCGGGAGCGAAGCGATCCGCGTCGGCCAGGCGCTCGGCTATCAGCTGGAGGAGATCTTGCACCTGCCGCCCGAGACGATCGCGCGTGCCGGCGAGGGCGACGAGGCGGCGATGCGCGCCTGCGACGAACAGCGTTTCAAGGACGGCAAGCACACCGCCTCCGCGCAGCGTCCCTCGATGGGCCAGGACATGCAGAAAGGGCGGCGCACGGAGATCGAGTTCCTCAACGGTTTTGTGGTGCGCGAGGGCGAGAAACTCGGCCTGTCCTGCACTGCCAATGCCGCGCTGACCGACATCGTCAAGCGCGTGGAACGTAACGAGCTGAGCCCGGATCCGCGGCACATCACGGAATTGCGGTTGAACTGAGCCGCCCAGCCGAACATTTCGCAGGCACGATGGCGTGGGAGATGATGCTCGGGCGAGCAGGAGGGGCCGTCACTCGGACGGCTTCCCTGATTTCAGCGCACGCCCTGTCCCGTCTGAAGAGACCTGATCAATAGCACCGGATGACATTGATGGTTTGGTCGGCACCGCCACGCCCGGCAACCGTGACAGTCTCCGTGGGGCAGCTCGACACATAGGGGTGGTCAGAAGGTGCAACGGCCGGTGGAAATCGATGGGCCCAATCCCAGGGAACATCATATGTAGAGGTGTAACGCACGTCGCCTGATGCCGGTGGCGCAACATCACCGATGGGTTCGCCATTCGATGGCTCGTAGAAGGATCCCTCTGCAGGCCAGAAGAAGCCTTCCACATTGTTTCTGCGGTGATGATGCAGGAACGCGCGGTGATGCAGGAACGCTGCCGAGCGGGAAATCGAACGCGTGGAAGTTAATCCACCGTGTCCCCCTCCCGATCTGGCAAAGGTTTCGTTGGTGGCAAGCAAAAGCGCTACCACGCTGACGGACGCGATAAGCGCCCCATAGATCCTCGTCATGGCATGCACCAATTCGTTGGTTACTGAGCAGTACTCGACCGACGCTAGGCCCGGCGTTTCGTGGCCACAAATGCATAACTAATAATTAGTTAAGATGTAACGTTAACGTGTCGGGCGCGGCATTTTGCTCCCACCGGCGAGGGATGCTCATCCACGCCTTCCGACAAACCGAATGCCTTGGACAACGGGTTTGTTCCATGATTTGGCTGTGTATCTCGGCCGGTTTCGCACGGATGTCATAGTTCGGGCCAATAACCAGCCGTGGGTATCTGCTGCGTGCCGGGCGCGCCCGGCGTGCTCCACGATCTCCAGACTGGGATACCGTTTTTGTTCGCCGATCTGCCCGCGAGCCGGGCCTCATCCACATTCTCCAATTCGCGAAACGCGCAAACCGCGGACTCTGCTGGCGTCGTCCCGGCAAGGGCTCGAGGCCGAGCGATGCTGAGCTTGGCGATCGGCATCGCGGCTCTGGCATGTTCGTCGCACCGTGTCCCGGCGCTGAACGTCAACGCCACCGATGAACTGTCCTACGATGCACGCCCGGTCGAATCTCCGGCGGAATCGACCATCGTCGAGGAGCCTGCCGTACGCGGCCAAGCCGTCGAACCCCCGCGCGCGCCAACACAGGGACGAGTGCCCAGTGGCAATCCATTATGGACCATCCCGCTCACCGCACTATCAGCCACGCGCGAACGGCCAATCTTCTCATCGTCGCGGCGGCCGCGGCCCCCTGCGGTCGCTGTGGCTCCGGCGGTGAAACCGGCGGCCGTCGCGCCGAAACCGAAAGACCCCGAACGTCCAAAACTCACTTTGGTTGGCACCATCATAGGCCGCTACGAAAAGGTCGGGATTTTTCTGGACCAATCGACCAAGGCAGCGCTGCGGCTGAAGATGGGCGACGACTACCAGGGCTGGAAGCTGCGATCGGTTCAAGGCCGCGAAGCGACCCTGGAAAAGGATCAAGAGGCCGTCATCCTCGCCTTGCCGCAGCCCGGCGACGTTCCTGCGCCGCCTTCGAACGCCGGCATATTGCTGTCGGCCACGACACCATCACGGCGGGAAAGATCCAGTCACTGATGAGCTTGCCAACGGGTCCGCGCGAAGCGCGGCCCGATGATAAACTCCGCAAGCGTCTCGGAGGATGGACGCAACACGTGGACTCGCAGCCATCCTTCGAGACGCGGCGAAGACGCCGCTCCTCAGGATGAGGTCCGAGATAGCTTCACAGCCTCTCAGGATGACGTGCGCGCCAAGAACCCGAGGGGCCCCGTTGTGATGGAGCCCCTCAGTGTCAGCTGTTTTTCAGTGTTGACGCTCAGCGATCCTAATGACCCAGCTGTTCGTCGCCGCCGCGATTGTCCCAGATGCCGGGCAGCACCGCGGTGTGCTCGACGCGCACGGAATTGAGCGTCTCGGGTTCGATGTGGAGCGCTTGCAGGATCGTCGGCGCGACCTGCGAGGTTGCGACCGGGGTTTTCAAGGTGACGCCGGGCAGCCGCGGATTGGAAACGATCAGCCCCACGTTGGTGTCGCCGAAGCTGAATCCGCCGTGCTCGGAATTCTTCTTGGTCGACGTCGTGTAGACAGTGCCGTAGACCGGCTGCACGAGGATATCGGGCGTGCGGCTGTCGTGCGCCGGATCGTTGAACTTCAGCTTCAGCTCATCGGCGCCCATCACCTCATCAATGAACAAGGCCTTGGCATTGACGTTCAAATAGTCGATCGCCGCCTGGGTCTTGCTTTGATCCTGCAGCCAGATCAGCGCGATGTCGTCATCCTGGACGAAACCGCACGGACCCGTGGAGCAGGCGTTGGCGCTGGCGATGGCCTGTGCGCCCGGATTGGTTGCGGCGTCCGGTAACGCAGCAACGAGGTCGGCGAAATGGCCGGGCTTGTTGATTTTGGCCGGGTTGATCGGCGACTGACCATGCTTGGCACCGACGATGAACAGCGTGGACTGATACAGGCCACGAGTCTTGAGCGCCTGGATCATGCTGCCAAGGGCTTCGTCGGTCTTCTGCAGGCCGTAGGCGAGCACCGCCGTCGGCGTCCCGGCGCCATCGACATAGCCGCCGGGCAGGCCGACGTGACCGGCCTGCGGGCAACCGCCGGCATCTTTGGCCAGCTTCTGTCCGACGCTCACCGCCTGGAAGTTCATTCCGAACACGACAGGTGCGCCGCCGGCGGGCGTGCCGTCATGGTTGAAGCCGTTGATTTGCTTGATGATGGCGGCGACCTTCAGCTGGTCGTTCGCAACCGTGCAATCGACGCTGACGGTGGCATCGAAGCCGTTCACGTTGGTGATCTCAGGCGTGTAGAGATCATCCACGCCCTTGCCCGACGGACCGTTGACCAGGTCGTAGGCCGGATGCTTGTCCGCCCATGCGGTGCGGCCGCCCTTGCTCTTGACGACTTCGAAGATCGTATTGGTCCTGATCGCGTCATGCGGATAGACCGCAACGCACTGGCCGAACTGGTTCCGTCCGCGCGGCAGCCTGCTCGGATCGATGACGTTCTGCGAGACGTTGTTGCTGTTGTATTTGTCGATGCTTTCGTCGAACACCATCATATTGCCCGCGCCGCCCTGGCAGGTCGTATTGCTGGGGTCAAACAGCGTGCGGTCATAGCTGACGTCATAGAACAGGCCGTGGGAGACGGGCGACCCGCCGGTCACCAGCGCCAGCAGCCCGGGGAACGAGTCGGAATTCGCGGGCGTGCGGGCGTTGCTGTAGGTGATGCCATGGCTGGACAGTTCGGCCAGCGCGGAGTTCGGATGGCTTTCGATATAGCGCGCGACGTCGAGGGCGTGCAGTCCGTCCACGCTGATCAGCAGGACGTGGTCGATATCGGCCGCCTGTGCGGTCGCGCCAAAAGCCAGCCCGGCCAGCAGGCCGAGGGTCGTTTCCTTGAAAGTCATGATATTATTGTCTCCGGAATCTTCATTGAAGGACGGTGAGTGTCGCAGCCCTACATTTCACGGTGATGACGGAGCTTTCGGCGCGTCGAATTTTGAAGAACTTTTTGCCGGCGCAAGGCGCCGGTTCGCAGCGCGTACGGCGGACCCGCCCGACGGATCCGCGCAAGGCGCGGCCCGATCGCAGGCTCCGGCGCAATCCGCGCCTGTGCGCCTAAAAGCCGTGTCCCGCCAATACCGGCTGCGGCTTGCCAACGACGGCCGGCGCGTCCGACGGCCGGCTTGCGACCGTCGCGTCGGTACGATAGCGCGGCAGTTGATCGCCGAGCGAGCAGCAAACGCACAGGGCGAGGCTGGCCCAGACCGCGGCGCTGAAATAAAGCGACATCCAGGCGATCTCGTCCTTCCATTCGGCAAGGTCGTGCGTCACGACCCAGCGCGCGCTCACGTCACGGAGACCTTCGAGCGGTCCGAGACGCTTGCTGCCATCGGCAATGCCGGCCCGCCACCGGCTCAGATACATCGGGACGTCGATCGTGATGAGAAACGCCAGATAACAGGCAATCCCGACTAGCGTGATCGCGAGGATCACGCGAACCGGACCATCGAACTCCGGCAGCAGCCGGCAAAGACCGATCCCGACGATGAAGAAGGCGACGGCCCATAGGGAATTTTCGATGGCGTTGTGCAAATAGTGGGTGGTCAGCACCGCATGCCATGAGAAGCATTCCGCGATCAGGATCAGCGGCACGATCACCCATGCGGCGTTCAAGGTGGTGTCCGCTCCCGTCATGGTGCCGAGCTGGTGCAGGATAATCGCCCACTGCGCCGCGAAGGCGACCTCGGCGACGGTGGCGACCGACCGGCCGACGACGACGCTCGACAGCCAATGGTCGAACAGGCAGATCCGCTGCACATCCGCTCGCGGCAGGAACGACCTGAAGGCGCAGCCGAAAACATAGGCCGCAGAGAGCAGCAGCATGAGCCCGATGCTGGATGTGCTGCCGGGATTGCCGGCCGGCTGGAGCTGGCGGTACAGCAGGAACCAGGCCGCGATATTGACGCCGCTGACCAGGGTCAACAGGCCCCACCACCAGGCCAGGGGATTCGACCAGGCCAGCGAACGTGATGCGGAACTCGACTGCGCCCGCCATTCCAAACTCATGGACCGCTCCGCGTGTAACCGAACTGACACTTGATTGTAGTAGTTCTGTCACAAATCGCGGCCAGTCACGACAAAAATTTGTGTGCGGCGGTTGCCGGCGAGTGATCGGCGAACTTCTCCCTTTCCGGTCCCGCCTCATCGTGGATAGCAGGCTGTTTTTGGGCTTGCGGGCTACGGGCTTCCGGGACCAGATGGGGAGGATCGTTGATTTCGCTCAAGGCGCGCTCCCTCCGGCCGGGCATGTCGCCCGCTCGCAGGCCATGCCGTGACGGCGCGGTCATTCGATGCCCGGGCTTTGCCCGGAACTTGTTGGGATGACGCATGACAGACCCGAAAGCTGGCGCTGCCAGCAACCAAGCGATCGGCGGCGCGAAGCCCGCCAGCCGGTGCAAGCCCTCCGGAGCTCCCGACCAACAGGCATTCATATCCGACGAATGTCGCCGTCAGGACGCCCTCGAAGATGACGAGGTCAAAGAGGTCTTGCGAGCGCAACACGCGTGCGAGCGTTGACGCTGCGAGGCTCGGTTAGCTCGCAGACCCGGGGCGCAGGCATTTCCGAATGCCGTCGCCACACGATCGCGGCGCTGGACCGGCACCAGCCCAGCCGTTAAGTAGGCGCCATGGACGCCACATCGGACGCGCCGGAATCGCGCTATTATCAGTCGCAGGGGCTTCGGCTTCACTTCACCGATTGGGGTAACCCTTCAGCGCCGCCGCTGATCCTGGTTCACGGCGGTCTCGATCATGCCCGCAGCTGGGATCATCTGGCGCAGGCGTTGCGGGCGAATTTTCATGTCGTGGCGCCCGATCTTCGCGGCCACGGCCAGTCCGCTTGGGCGACCGGCAGCAGCTACAGCCTGGCCGATCACGTCTACGACCTGACCGGCCTGGTGAAGGCCGCGGGCTTCGAGCAGGTCGCGCTGGTCGGCCATTCGATGGGAGGCATGGTCAGTCTGACCTATGCCGGCGCATTTCCGAAAGCGGTATCCCGGCTGGTCGTGCTCGACGGCGTGACCAATTTTCCGGCCAGACGGGTCAAGCCCGCCGACGTCAGGATCGCCGACTGGGCCGGCGATCTCGACAAGTTCGCGCAACGGAAAATCCACCGCTATGCGTCGGTCGCCGACGGCGCCGAGCGAATCCTGCATCGTAACCCGCGGCTGACGCGCGCACAGGCGATGCATCTTGCGACCCACGGCCTGAAACGGAATGAAGACGGCACCTATAGCTGGAAGTTCGATCCCTATTTGCGCGCCCGCGCGCCCTACCGGCTGTCGCTCGAAGACCATGTCGAGCTGTGGTCGCGCATTGCGTGTCCGACGCTGCTGGTCAGCGCCAGCGAGAGTTTTCTGCCCGATCCCGAGAAAGCCGGCGTGTTGAAGCATTTCAAGCAGGCCGAATTGGCCAAGATAAAGGGCGCCGGCCACTGGCTGCAGCACGACAAGCCGGATGAAGTGCGGGAGCTGATCAAGAGGTTTCTCGGTCAATAGCGGCGGTCACAGGTTGAAGCGGCGGGACCACTTCTCCCTCGCCCCGCTTGCGGGGAGAGGGTCGGGGTGAGGGGGACTCTCCACGAGTTCAGTCGTGGAGAGTCCCCCTCACCCGGATTGCTTCGCAATCCGACCTCTCCCCGCAAGCGGGGCGAGGTGAATCGACTACACCTTCCACTGATGCGGCCGGAACAGCCGACCCTTTTCCACCACCAGCACCACGCCGAGTGCGGCCAGCGTGCAGAGGAAGAAGCCGGTCGCGAACGGCAGCAGCGTGCCGTCGTAATCCTGGCCGATGGTGACGCCGATGCCGATGCCGAGCAGGGTGGTGATCGATCCGTACAGCGACGAGGCGGTGCCGGCGATATGGCCCTGCGGCTCCATCGCCAGCGCGGTGAAATTCGCGATCATCAGCCCGAACGAAAACATCATCAGGGCCGACAGCGCCATGAACAGCGGCAACGGCAGCATGTGCATTTTTTCAGCTACCAGCATGGTTCCGGCCACGGCGGCGAATGCCACCAGCGCGCCATGCGAGATCACGCGCATGCCGAGCCGGCCGACGAATCTCGAGTTGAGAAAGCCGGCGATGGCGGTGCCGATCGCGATCGCCGCGAAGGCGATCGGGAAATAATGCCCGAGGTGATAGATTTCGGTGAACACCTGCTGGGCGGTGAACACGTAGGCGAACAGCGAGCCCATGACGCCGCCGGCCGCGAGCGCATAGCCGAGCGTCTGGCGGTTGGTCACGGTCTGGCGGAAGGCGCCGAGCACCTCGCGAACCGCAAGCGATCGGCGCTGCGACTTAGGCAGCGTCTCCGGCATGCGCAGCGCGCTCCAGATCAGCGCGGCCGCGCCATAGACCATCAGCACGATGAAGATGCCGCGCCACTGCGTCAGCAGCAGCACCGCCTGGCCGAACGAAGGCGCGACCACGGGCACGGCGATGAAGACCATCATCGCCAGCGACATTACGCTGGCCATGCGCCGGCCGGCGTAGCAGTCGCGCACGATCGAGGTGGCGATCACGCGGGTGGCGGACGTGCCAAGGCCCTGCAGTGCGCGCGCGAGCAGCAATGTCTCGAAGGAGGGGGCAGCGATCGCCAGCACGCTGGCGATGCAGTAGAGCGTCATGCCGCCCAGCAACACCGGCCGGCGGCCAAAACGGTCGGACAACGGCCCGATCACGAACTGCCCGACGCCGAAGCCGATCAGGAAGGTGGACAGCACCATCTGCGGGCGGTTGGCGATCGTAATGTGGAACGCGGAAGCGATGTCCGGCAGCGCCGGCAGCATCATGTCCATCGCCAGCGGGTTCAGCGCCATGATGGATGCGATGATGACAACGAATTCGGGAAAGCCCATCGGGCGGTGGCCTGAGGATGACACCCAGGCATCGGCATTGATTTCAGACACTTGGCGACCTCATTCCAGGCCGGGAATGTATCGCTTTTGCTGCGATGCACAATGACCGTCAGGGGATGGCAGACCCTCGGCGGCGGGGGAGGTGACGGGGTACGGCTGCCAAGGCAACCGCACCCAGGCCAAGCCTCTATCCGGCCTTGCGCTGCGGCAAGCGCCAGCCCGGGCGGACGAAATGGCAGGTGTAGCCGTCCGGATAGCGTTCGAGATAATCCTGATGTTCAGGCTCGGCTTCCCAGAATTCGCGCGCCGGCGCGACTTCGGTTGAAGCCTTGCCGGGCCAGATACCGGAGGCGTCGACATCCGCGATGGTGTCGCGGGCGACGCGCTCCTGCTCGGGACTGGTGTAGAAGATCGCCGAGCGGTAGCTCATCCCGATGTCATTGCCCTGGCGGTTGCGCGTCGAGGGATCGTGGATTTGGAAAAAGAACTCGAGAAGCTGCCGATAGCTCAGTAGCCGCGGATCGAAGATGATCTCGATGGCTTCGGCATGGGTGCCGTGGTTTTCGTAGGTGGCGTTGGCGACATCGCCGCCGGAGTAGCCGACGCGGGTGGAAAGGACGCCAGTCATTTTGCGGATCAGGTCCTGCATGCCCCAAAAGCAACCTCCGGCAAGGACGGCCCGCTCGGTCTTCTCGGTCATTTCAGTTCTCCCTGTTCGGTCGGCCGGTTCTATTTGGGGTTTTCGGCGGGCAGGTTCAACCGCCGATCGCCTGGGAAACATGGCGCCCGCCATCATCGAGATTTCATGCGCGGGCGCAAGCCGGCTGAGTGGGGCTGGTCCGGCAATTGCCGTTGGCTGCGCTACGCGATATCAGACCCGGGAAATCGGGAGGCGACCATGTCTGTCATCGCGACCATCGAGCAGCTCGAGGCGATCTACGGCCATCCGAACGACGCATCGACGGTGAAGGTCGCGGACCGGGTCACGCCGGCCTATCGCGTCCTGATCAACAAATCGCCGTTCGCGGCGCTGGCGACCTGCGGGGCGGAGGGGCTGGATTGCTCGCCGCGCGGCGATCTGCCCGGCTTCGTCCGCATTCACGACGACAAGACCCTGATGATGCCGGATCGCCGCGGCAACAACCGCGTCGATTCGTTGCGCAACATCGTGCGCGATCCCCGCGTTGCGTTGATGTTCCTGATACCCGGCTCCGGTACCACGCTGCGTATCAACGGCCGGGCTCACGTCTCGGCAGATCCCGATTTGCTGGCTTCGTTCAAGATGGAGGGCAAGGCGCCGCGCACGGTCATCGTCATGACGGTAGACGAGATTTATTTTCAGTGCGCGCGCGCCATCGTTCGCTCCGATCTCTGGAATCCCGACAAGCGGGTCGATCCCAAGAGCTTGCCGACGCCGGGCCAGATCCTCGCCGAGATGAGCGAGAACAAGGTCGGCGGCGAGCAATACGACCGTGAATGGCCGGAGCGGGCACGACAGACGATGTGGTGACGGACGAGCAGCGACATCATGCCGCGATGTCGTGCAATAATTGTGACGATCCCCGGATCAGGACCTTGCGGCCGAGTGGCGTAATGACAAACGAATCGCCACGCACGGCGACGAAGCCGAACGCGGACAGACTTTCAATCGCAGACTTTCTTATTCTCGAGGGGTTTGCTGCAGGTGCACGCAACGCTCTCAACACTTCCCACTGATAGGGTGTGAGTTCGTAATCGAATTCGTTGTTCATGGTGTGTCGGACTCCCGGAGTTCCCGTGGTGCGTGATACCGGGCGCACATGAATTTCTTGCGACCAGAACGAGTCAGGATTCCGGCTTGCGGGGATATGTCCTCACATCATCGTGTCATTGCAAACAAATCAAATCGCGGACGCTTCATCGCGCCGCTGATTGCTCGTCGAACGCTTTCAGCGAAACGACGGCGACCTGGCGCAGGGCCTCACGATCGGCGCCTGAAGATGCCATCACGCCCATGCCGACGGTGACAGCCGAAAGATAACGCGCGAGCGCGGAGGGGTCTGCCGTGGCTGTCAGGTCGCCGTCGGCCTTGGCTTTCGCGAACCGCTGGCGGAGCTGATCTTCCGTCTGGGCCCGGTGCGCGGCCAGTTCGAACGGGACGTTTTCCGATCCCGTGCCGCAGGCCAGGCCGCCCTGGACCAGCAGACAACCCGGCGGATTGGCCGGATCGGTCTGGGTATCGGCAATCCCCATCAGCATTTTTTCGGCGACGGCGCGGGCCGTCGGTGCGTTCAGAACATCTTCCATGAAGGCCGCGCGCCTGCCGCTGTAGCGGTCGAGCGCTGCCTTCAACAGCCCTTCCTTGCTACCGAAAGCCGCGTACAGGCTGGGCGGATTTATTCCCATCGCATCAGTGAGTTGCGCGATTGTCGCGCCCTCGTAACCGTGCCGCCAAAACACTTCCATCGCTTCGTCCAACGCCGCGTCGGCATCGAAGGCGCGGGGACGTCCCATGGCCATTGCATCCTCCTCGGCATTTTCTTAGTATCCGATACATAAGTGCCTTGACGACCGGCGTCCAGCTCCACATCTGTAGTGAACACTACATTTCTGGAGCGCGACAATGCCCCCATCCCCCGTTTTCCCCCGTTTCAGCCGGTTCCGACGCGTTGTCGGAGGCCTGGCCGTTGTTGGCGCTGTCGTTGCCGCCGGCTCGGTCGCGACCGGCCACTATTTCCATGCCGCGCAGGCGACGGCCGGTTCCGCTACTCCGGAACAAGCCGTTGCCGTCACGGTCGCCGTCGTCGAGCCGCGTCAGACCAGTCTGTGGGACGATTTTTCCGGACGGCTCGAAGCGGTCAATCGCGTCGAACTGCGTCCGCGCGTCGCCGGCGCAATTCTTTCGACCAACTTTACCGAGGGCGCGCTGGTGAAGGCCGGCGACGTGCTGTTCAAGATCGATCCGGCGCCCTACGCCGCCGAAGTCGACAAGGCCCAGGCTCAACTTGAAGCGGCGAGAGCGCGCGTCGTGTTCACGGCCGGCGAACTCGAGCGCGGTGCGCAGTTGGTCGGCAACAATGTCGTCACCCGGCGTGATTACGACCAGCGCGACAACGCCAATCGCGAAGCCATCGCCAATGTGAAGGCCGCTGAAGCCACGCTGCAAACCGCAAGGTTGAACCTCGACTACACCGAGGTCCGCGCCCCCGTCGACGGCCGCGTCGGCAAATTCGAAGTAACGGTCGGTAATCTGGTCGCGGCCGGAACATCATCGCCGGTGCTGACCTCGCTGGTATCGGTCAACCCGATCTATGCGAGCTTCGATGCGGACGAAGACGTTGTGCTGCGCGCATTGAACTCGATCGCGGACACCTCCGGCAAGCGCGGCAATCTCGACCAGATCCCGGTCGAGATGTCCACTTCCAGCGGGACCATCGTCAAGGGCCACATCCAGCTGATCGATAATTTGGTCAACGGTCAAAGCGGCACGATCCGCGTGCGCGCCACGTTCAAGAACGAAGACGGCCGCCTGATCCCGGGCCAGTTCGCGCGCGTGCGCATGGGGCAGCCGCGCGCGCAGACGCTCGTTATGGTCGATGAGCGGGCGATCGGCACCGACCAGGACAAGAAATTCGTCATGGTCGTCGGGTCGGACAATCGCGCGCTCTATCGTTCGATCACGCTCGGCGGTTCTGTCGAAGGCCTGCGCATCGTGACCTCGGGGCTGCAGTCCGGCGACCGTGTCGTCGTCAACGGGCTGCAGCGCGTCCGTCCGGGCGCGCTGTTGAAATCGGAAGTGGCCGAGATGGGCGGGCACGGCGCGCAGCGCGCTTCGGCCGACGACAACCAGCGCGTCGCGCAGCGCTAGCGATTTCCGTCCGGGGGCGTACCATGAATCTGTCAAAATTCTTCATCGACCGGCCGATCTTCGCGGGCGTGCTGTCGATATTGATTTTCCTCGCCGGCCTGATCTCGCTGGTTTCGATGCCGATCTCGGAATACCCGGACGTCGTGCCGCCGTCGGTGGTGGTGCGCGCGAGCTATCCCGGCGCAAATCCCAAGGTCATCGCCGAGACGGTCGCCACCCCGATCGAGGAGCAGATCAACGGTGTCGAGGGCATGCTCTACATGAGCAGCCAGGCGACCACCGATGGCGCTATGACGCTGACCGTGACGTTTCGGCTCGGCACCGATCCCGACAAGGCGCAGCAACTGGTGCAGAACCGGGTGCAACAGGCCGAACCGCGGTTGCCGGCGGTGGTCCGCCAGCTCGGCATCATCACCAAGAAGAGCTCACCCGACCTCACGATGGTCGTGCATTTGTTGTCGCCGAACAACCGCTACGACATGACGTATTTGCGCAATTACGCCGTGCTCAACGTCAAGGACCGCCTGGCGCGGATCGACGGCGTCGGCGATGTCCAGCTCTATGGCGCCGGCGACTATTCGATGCGGGTGTGGGTCGATCCGCAGAAAGCCGCGGAACACGGGCTGACCGCCAACGACATCGTCAAGGCGATCCAGGCGCAGAACGTCGAAGCCGCAGCCGGCGTGGTCGGTGCATCGCCCAGCGTCAAGGGTCTCGACCTCCAGCTTTCCGTCAACGCGGAAGGCCGCCTTTCCACCGAGGAGCAATTCGGTGACATCGTCGTCAAGGCCGGGGCGCGCGGCGAGGTGACGCGGCTGCGTGACGTCGCGCGCATCGAACTCGGTGCATCGGAATACGGCCTGCGTTCACTGCTCGACAACAAGCAGGCCGTGGCCATTCCGATCTTTCAAGCCCCGGGTTCGAATGCGCTGCAGATATCGGACAGCGTTCGTGCGACGATGGCCGAGATCAAGAAGAACATGCCGGAAGGCGTCGAATACCAGATCGTTTACGATCCGACCCAGTTCGTCCGCTCGTCGATCGAAGCCGTGATCCACACGCTGCTGGAAGCGGTGGCGCTGGTCGTTCTGGTGGTGATCCTGTTCCTGCAGACCTGGCGGGCATCGATCATCCCGCTGCTGGCGGTGCCGGTATCGATCGTCGGCACGTTCGCGGTCATGCATGTCTTCGGCTTTTCGATCAACGCGCTCAGCCTGTTTGGACTGGTGCTGGCGATCGGCATCGTGGTCGACGACGCCATCGTCGTGGTCGAGAACGTGGAGCGCAACATTGAATCCGGCCTGTCGCCGCGCGACGCGACCTACCAGGCGATGAAGGAAGTGTCGGGGCCAATCATCGCCATCGCAATGGTGCTGATTGCGGTGTTCGTACCGCTCGCCTTCATCAGCGGCCTGACCGGCCAGTTCTACAAGCAGTTCGCGCTGACCATTGCGATCTCGACCGTGATCTCGGCGGTCAACTCGCTGACGCTGTCGCCGGCGCTGGCGGCCCTTCTCTTGAAGGGGCACGACGAACCCAAGGACGGGCTGACCCGTATCCTCGACAAGGCCTTGGGCTGGTTCTTCCGCGGCTTCAACCGCGCATTCACCCGCTCGTCGGAAAACTACAGTCGCAGCGTGACCGGCGTGATCTTCGGCAAAGCCATCGTTATCGGATTATATGTCGTGCTGGTGGGTGCCACGGCCGTGCTGTTCAAGCAGGTGCCGAGCGGCTTTGTGCCCGGCCAGGACAAGCAATATCTGGTCGGCTTCTCGCGGCTGCCGGACGGCGCGACGCTAGATCGCACCGAGGAAGTCATTCGCAAGATGAGCGACGTCGCGCTGACGCAGCCCGGCGTGCAGAGCTCGGTGGCATTTCCCGGGCTGTCGATCTCCGGCTTCACCAACTCCTCGAATGCCGGCATCGTATTCTCGACGCTGAAGCCGTTCGACGAGCGCAAGGAACCCGCGCTCAGCGGCAATGCGATCGCAGCCGACCTGAACAAGAAATATGCCGGCATCCAGGAGGCGTTCATCGCCATGTTCCCGCCGCCGCCGGTCAACGGTCTTGGCACCATCGGCGGATTCAAGCTGCAGATCGAGGATCGGGCAGGGCTCGGCTACGAGGCGCTCAACGAAGCGACCAAGGCCTACATGGCGGCAATGTCCAAGGCGCCGGAGATCGGCGGGCTGTTCTCGAGCTTCCAGGTCAACGTCCCGCAGCTGTTCGCCGATATCGACCGGACCAAGGCGCTGCAGCTCGGCGTGCCCGTGACCGAGGTTTTCAACACGCTTCAAATCTATCTCGGCTCGTTCTACGTCAACGACTTCAACAAATTCGGCCGGACCTATTCGGTCTATGTCCAGGCCGACGCGCCGTTCCGCGCGCGAGCGGATGACATCCGCCAGTTAAAAGTGCGCTCCGCGTCCGGCGACATGGTCCCGCTCTCGGCATTGCTCAAGATTCGTCAAAGCGCCGGTCCGGAACGCGCCATCCGCTACAACGGTTTCCTGTCGTCCGACATCAACGCCGCCGCGGCACCCGGATATTCGTCCGGGCAGGCGCAGGAGGCGGCGACACGTATCGCGGCGGAAACGCTGCCGCCCGGCTTTGCCTTCGAATGGACCGACCTGACTTATCAGGAGTTCATCGCGGGCAATTCCGGCATGTGGGTTTTTCCGCTGGCCATTCTGCTCGTTTTCCTGGTGCTGGCCGCGCTCTATGAAAGCCTCACGCTGCCGCTGGCGATCCTCATGATCGTGCCGATGGGTTTGCTGGCCGCGATGTTCGGGGTCTGGCTGTCGAAGGGAGACAACAACGTCTTCACGCAGATCGGCTTGATCGTGCTGGTGGGTCTGTCGGCCAAGAACGCCATCCTGATCGTCGAATTCGCGCGCGAGCTCGAATTCGCTGGGCGTTCGCCGATTCGCGCGGCGATCGAAGCCAGCCGCCTGCGTCTTCGCCCGATCCTGATGACGTCGATGGCGTTCATCATGGGCGTGCTGCCGCTGGTGCTGTCGACCGGCGCGGGCTCGGAAATGCGCCGCGCCATGGGCGTCGCCGTGTTCTCCGGCATGATCGGCGTGACGGTCTTCGGCCTGTTCCTGACGCCGGTGTTCTACGTGCTGCTACGCAGCGCCACCGGCATGAAACCGCTGACGCATCACGGCGAAGGCAGCACCATTGCCGGGAAAGCCCACGCCGCGTGATCGGGGCTATTACCCCCGCCGCACGCTCGCGCCGCCATCGACCGGCAAGGTCACCCCGGTAATAAAGCTCGCTTCGTCGGACGCCAGAAACAGCGCGGCATTGGCGACGTCCCAGGCGGTGCCCATCTTCTTGCGCAGCGGCACCTTGGAGTCGCGCTCGGCCTCGACCTCGGCGCGGCTCTTGTTGAATTCGCGGGCGCGGGTGTCGACCGCCATCGGTGTGTTCATCAGGCCGGGCAGGATGACGTTGGCGCGGATGCCGTACTGCGCGTTCTGGTAGGCGAGCTGTTCGGTGAAGGCGACCATCGCCGACTTGGTCGCCTTGTAGGCGACGTAAGGATACGTCGTGATCACGGCCATCGAGGAGATGTTGATGATGCTGCCGCTGTTTTGCGCCCGCATGATCGGGATCACGTGCTTGGCGGCGAGGATGCAGCTCTTGAGGTTGATCGCGACGCAGCGGTCGAAGGCCTCTTCGGTGATGTCGAGCAGTTCGGCGTCGCCGCCCGACAGGCTGACGCCGACATTGTTGTGCAGGATATCGATGCTGCCCCAGCGTTTGTGCGCGTCGGCCACCATCGCCTTGATCTCGGCATCTTTGGTGACGTCGGCCTTGAAGGCGACCGCCGTGCCGCCTTTGGCCGCGATCATGTCGACGGTTTCCTGGGCGGATTCGAGATGGTGATCGACGCACAGCACTTTTGCGCCTTCGCGCGCGAAGGTAAGGGCCGTGGCGCGGCCGTTGCCGATGCCCTCGCCGGGGCTCTGGCCGGCGCCGACCACGATGGCGACACGATCTTTCAGGCGCATCTCATTCCACTCCCGGGATCGGGTACTGTTGCAGTACCTCTTTGTAATAGGGTTCGTTGTCCATCTTCATGGTCGCGAGCACGCGGACCACGGCGCAGTAGAAGGCGATGGTGAGCACGAGATCGGTCATGTGCTCGTTGGAGAGTTCCTGCTTGATCTCGGCGAAAGTCTTGTCCGACATCGCAAGCTCGCGCACCATTTCGCGCGCGCCTCTCAGAATCGCTTTCGCCAGCGGTTCCAGCTTCGAGGGTTTGCCCTCAGTGTCGGCCATCATGCCCTGGATGTCGTCGTCGGTGACGCCAAAATCCTTGCCGATCTTCACGTGATGCGTGAACTCATATTCGGATTTTTCCATCCAACCGACCTGCAGGATCGCAAGCTCCCGCAAGCGCGGGTCGAGCTTGCTCTTGTGGCGGATATAGCCGCCGATGCCGGAGAAGGCGCGGGCCATGTCGGGCGAGTTGACCAGTAGCTTGTGCAGATTGGTGTTGCGCTTGAGCATGTCGCGATATTCGGGGGCGACCTGATCGGCTTCGAGGTAGGGCAGGCGGGCCATATTGTTGTTGTCCTTGTTGGCGCGATCGCATCGCGATGCCCGATGCGACGAAGTTGTTTTCAGTCAGCCATAGAGCTCTTTGTGCTCGCGCTGGTAATTGGCGTAGGAATCCTTGATGCTGGCGAGGTTGAGCAGCATGGTGGCGACCGGCTTGCCGTCGGCGGCGAACGCCGTGGTGCGCACCCACATGCTCTCGGTGCGGCGGCTGCCCGAGAGCGCGACCACTTCGCGCTCGGTAGTGTAGCTCTCGCCGACGAAAATCGGACCGCGCAATAACCGGATTTCCTGGTCCGCGAACAGTCCGACGGCGGGGCCGCGGACCGGCAAGCGGTCCTCGCGCGCGCGGTATTGAAACAGCACGCTCAGCATCTCCATGGGGACGATCGGCCGGCCCCAGGGATTGTCGCTTCCGGAATAATAGGCTGATGGCTCGGTGATGACCTTCAGCTTTTCGCGCAGCGAAAACGGATAGAGATCGCCCATGTTCTGGTCGAAATCCATTTTGACGGTCTGCCGGCCGGTCTTCATGCCGACCGTGAGATCGCCGAGGATCACGGGATCGGCGAGCGGCTTCAATTCCCCGAGCCGCTGATGCAGCGCCGTCTCGGTTCCGTCCTGGCCGACCGACGCGGTGCCGCGCAGGATCTCGGTGCCGTCACGTTTGGTCATCCCGATCGCGCAGGATTTTTCGCCCGGCTTCGGCGTTGCTATGTTCGCCTGCACCTCCTCGCCCTCGAAGGCGGGGTTGCGATAATGCGCTGACAGGCAGCCGGTTTCGAACCACGCCTTGCCCCAGATTTTCTCGCAGAGCGGCGCGAACTGGCTGAAATGGGTCGGCCCCTCGATGGTGCCGCCCTGAAAGCCCAGTTTTTGCGCGGTGGCATCGTCGTGGATCGACGCGTGGGAGTCGTAGACCTGGGCGTGGAGCATCTGCGCCGGCCGCCGCCACGGCCCGAACAGCGCATTGTCGCGCTCCGTTATCTCGGTATTAAACGCCGCTGACGTCATCCTTCGCCTTTCCTTGGGTCTCTCCCTTTACCGCCAGCGTTTCAAAGATGCGTGGTTTCGGCAAGGGGCCATCGCCGGACACCGCGCGCGCCAGATATGCCCTGCAGCCATGGATTGGGGCTGTGCATGCATAGCAAAACCGGTGCATTCTGTTTCCGAACGAGACCGGTTGGAACAACCGGCAAGAAACGAAACGGCTGATGCGGACGGGGAACAGGCAATGGCGTTGATGGAAGTTGGGCTGGACGACAAGTACCGGCTGGATGCGAAGCGCATATTTTTGTCCGGTACGCAGGCGCTGGTCCGGTTGCCGATGCTGCAGCGCGAACGCGATCGCGCGCAGGGTCTCAACACCGCAGGCTTCATCTCCGGTTATCGCGGCTCGCCGCTCGGCATGTACGATCACGCGCTGTGGCGCGCAAAGTCCTTCCTCAAAGGGCACGACATCGAATTCGCGCCGGGCCTCAACGAAGATCTGGCGGCGACCGCGGTGTGGGGCAGCCAGCAGGTCGGAATGTTTCCCGGCGCCAGGGTCGATGGCGTGTTCGGCATCTGGTACGGCAAGGGGCCCGGCGTCGACCGTTCCATCGATGCACTCAAGCATGCCAACTCGGCCGGCACCTCGCCTAATGGCGGTGTGATTGCGCTCGCCGGCGACGACCATGGTTGCCAGTCCTCGACGCTCGCCCATCAGAGCGAACAGGTGTTTGCGGCGGCGCTGATGCCGGTGGTCAATCCCGCCACGCTGCAGGATTATCTCGATCTCGGCATCCTCGGCTTTGCGCTGTCGCGTTATTCCAGCTGCTGGGTCGGCTTCAAGGCGATCTCCGAGACGGTGGAAAGCTCGGCCTCGATCGTGAGCGACCCTGACCGCATCAAGATCATCATGCCCGACGATTTCGAGATGCCGCCGGGTGGGCTCAGTATCCGCTGGCCCGATGCGCCGCTCGATCAGGAGCGCCGGCTGCACGGCCCGAAGATGGACGCGGTCGCGGCCTTTACCCGTGCCAATCGCTTCGACCGGATCGTGCTGGATAGCAAGCCGGCCCGGCTCGGCATCATGGCGACCGGAAAAGCCTATCTCGATCTCAGGCAGGCGCTGGCCGATCTCGGCATATCGGATGCGGAAGCGCAGGCGCTGGGGCTACGCATCTACAAGGTGGCGCTGACCTGGCCGCTGGAGCAGGCCGGCGCCCGTGCCTTTGCCGAGGGCCTGCAGGACGTGCTCGTGGTCGAGGAGAAGCGCGGTTTTATCGAAGATCAGCTCCTTCGTATTCTTTACAACATTGACGCTTCAAGACGCCCGTCCGTCGTCGGTAAGCGCGACGAGACCGGCGCGCCCCTGTTGCCGAGCGAAGGCGAATTGACGCCGACGATGGTAGCTGCTGCGGTTGTCGCGCGGTTGCGCAAGCTCGGGCATCGCAGCCCCGCGCTGGAACAGCGCCTTGCCAAGCTTGAGGCGTTCGACCGGCCCGCCGATGCGGGCGGCGCGGCAAAGCTGCAGCGCACCCCGTATTTCTGTTCGGGCTGCCCGCACAACACCTCGACAAAGGTGCCCGAGGGCAGCCGCGCGATGGCCGGCATCGGTTGTCACGGCATGGCGCTCTCGGTGCCGAGCCGCCGGACCGCGACGATCTCGCATATGGGCGCGGAGGGCGTCACCTGGATCGGCCAGGCGCCGTTCACCACCGAGCAGCACGTGTTCCAGAATCTCGGCGACGGCACCTACACCCATTCGGGCCTGCTGGCGCTGCGCGCCGCTGCAGCCGCGGGCGTCAACATCACCTACAAGATCCTCTACAACGACGCGGTCGCAATGACCGGCGGCCAGCCCGCCGAGGGCGGCTTGACGGTGTCGCAAATCGCGCATCAGGTTTCGGCCGAGGGTGCGAAGCGCCTGGCTATTGTCTCCGACGAGCCCGAGAAATATCCGGCGAATTATTTTCCGGCCGGCGCCACCGTGCATCACCGCCGTGACCTTGATGCCGTGCAGAAGGAATTGCGCGATGTCAAAGGTCTCTCGGTCCTGATCTACGACCAGACCTGCGCGGCGGAAAAGCGCCGGCGCCGCAAGCGCGGGCTCTATCCGGATCCGCCGAAGCGCGTCTTCATCAACGAGCGCGTCTGCGAAGGCTGCGGCGACTGCTCGCAAACTTCCAATTGCGTCTCGGTGCAGCCGCTGGAGACCGAGCTCGGCCGCAAGCGGCGGATCGACCAGTCGAACTGCAACAAGGATTTTTCCTGCATCGAGGGCTTCTGCCCGAGCTTCGTCACCGTGCATGGCGGCAAGCTGCGCAAAGCCGACCGCACCGCGGCCGATCCGTCGGCGCTGTTCGCTGATTTGCCGCTGCCTTCGGTGCCGGCGCTGGATGGCGCCTTCAATATCCTGGTCACCGGTATCGGCGGCACCGGCGTCATCACCATCGGCGCGCTGCTCGGCATGGCCGCCCATGTCGACGGCAAGGCCTGCTCGACGCTCGACTTCACCGGCCTGTCGCAGAAGAACGGCGCGGTCATGAGCCACGTCCGCATCGCGCCATCGCCGGACGATCTCTCAACCGTCCGTATTGCGCCGGGCGGCGCCAACCTCATCCTCGGCTGCGACATCGTGGTCGCCACCAGTATTCCGGCGCTGAGCCGGGCCGAGCGCGGGGTCACGCGGGCGATCGTCAATGTCGATCTGCTGCCGACCGCCAGCTTCGTGATGAATCCCGACATCGATTTCGAAGCCGGCGCGATGCGCAATTCGCTCAACGAGGCCGTCAGCGCGTCCGATCTCGACATCCTCGACGCCACCGGCCTTGCCACCGCGCTGATGGGCGACAGCATCGCCACCAATTCCTTCATGCTCGGCTTTGCGTTCCAGCGCGGTACCATTCCGCTGTCGCTGGAAGCAATCATGAAGGCGATCGAGCTCAATGGCGCCGCGATCGAGATGAACAGGCTGGCGTTCTCGTGGGGCCGGCTCGCCGCGCACGATCTGCAACGCGTGGTCAGCGCCGCGCGCTTCAAGAATTCAGGCGCGGCGCCGGTCAAGCGGACGCTTGATGAGGCGATCGCCTTCCGCGCAAAATTCCTCGCCGACTACCAGGACGAGGCCTATTCGGCGCGCTATCTCGCGCAGGTCGAGCGCGTTCGCGCCGCCGAACTGTTGGCCGCGCCCGGATCGCATGAACTGACCGAGACGTTTGCCAAAGGCCTGTTCAAGCTGATGGCCTACAAGGACGAATATGAGGTGGCGCGGCTTTATACCGACGGCGAATTCGCAAAGGCGCTGAAGGAGCAGTTCGACGGCAATCCCGGCGTCAAGGTCAGCCTCGCGCCGCCGCTGCTGGCGCAACGCGACAAGACCACCGGACATCTGCGCAAGCGCGAGTTCGGTCCGTGGGTATTCGGCGCGTTCAAGATGCTGGCGCGCCTCAAGTCGCTGCGCGGCACGGCGTTCGACATCTTCGGTTACACCGCCGAGCGCCGGATGGAGCGGGCGCTGCCGGGCGAGTATTCGGCGATGATCCTCGGGCATCTCGATGGCAAGAAGCCGATCGACTGGCTACGGCTGGTGGCGCTGGCGAAAGCGGTGGAGCAGGTGCGCGGCTATGGCCACGTCAAGGAAGCCAATGTTGCGCGCTATCGCCAGGAATGCGCGCGGCTCGAAAGCGCCCTCGGGCAGCCCGTCGCGGCGGAAGCCGCCGAATAGGGCCGGTTTCACCGGCCGCGGGAACTTTCCGCTGACGGCGTGGTGCACCGGTAACCTTGCCGGCAGGATCGGCTGGCATTGCCGGGCCGGCTCCCTACATGATGTCTGTTGGATTTTTAGTCATTTCAGGAGGCCGCAGATGGTCCTGAAAAGCACTTTTGCCGTCGCGCTTTGTACCGGGCTTTTGGCTTTGAGCGGCCTGGCGATGGCTGATGACTACCGTCCTGATGAGTTCCTCGGCCTCGACCTCTCCAAGGCGATATTGTCGCCGAAGCGTCTCGGCCCGGATACCGAATTCGCGCCGGTTCCGGTCGAAGCCAAGGCCGAGCGCCGCGACGGAGCGCGCGGCGAACTGAGCGCCGATCGCAAGATCGTCCGCACGACCAAGGTGACGGTTGCGCACGTCGAGCATCCGCGCGGCGCGGCGCGCGTCAACGAACATTCGCGCGGCGCGGCCCGCGTCAAGCTTGCGAAGCGGCACAGCAATCCGCTCGATGCGCAGGCGCGCGATACGCGGATCCAGACCTGGCCGTGCAGGTCCGGCGGCATCTGCAACTGGCAGCGGTAAGGCTTTCGTCTTCGCTGCGAGTCATCCATCTGTCGTAAAACCGTAAGTCGGGAGTCAAGTTGAGCGGGCATCTTTCGTCATGATTCGACGAGGGCGGCTCAATGACGATTGCGATACGCGCCAGGCGGGGACTGACGCGACGTCAGCTGTTGGTCCGTTCGGCGTCGACGGTCGCGCTGGCCGGATTGGGGGGAGTTGCAAAGCCTTATCTCAGCCGTGCGGCGGATCGTCCGGGCATCGGTTGCGGGATTCAATCGGGCGACGTCTCGGCGGAATCAGCGGTGATCTGGGCGCGGGCCGACCGGCCGGCGCGGATGCAGGTGGAATGTTCGACCGTCGAAAGTTTTGCGAGCATCCTGCGCACCGGCTCCGCCGATGCCTTGCCGGACAGCGACTTCACCGCAAAACTGCTGCTCGACGGCCTGCCGTCAGGGCAGGATATCTTTTATCGGGTGCGGTTTGAAAGCATCGACACGCGCGGGATATCGGGCGAGACCCAGACCGGGCATTTTCGCACCGCGCCGACGAAGCAAGGTTCGGTCTCGTTCGTCTGGTCGGGTGATACCTTGGGCCAGGGCTGGGGCATCGATCCCGCGCGCGGCGGCTTGCGAACCTATCGCACCATGCGCGACAATCGCCCGGACTTCTTCATTCATTCCGGCGATCACATCTATGCCGATTGTCCGGTACCGTCCGAATTGAAGCTGCCGAACGGCGATATCTGGCGCAACATCGTCACCGAAGAAAAATCCGTGGTCGCCCACAGCCTGGCGCAGTTTCGCGGCAACTACAAGTACAACTGGCTCGACGACAATTTGCGCGCCTTCCATGCCGAGGTGCCGATGCTGGCGCAATGGGACGACCATGAGGTGACCAACGACTGGTCGCCGGTCGGCTCTGCCGACGAGACCGGCTATGCCGAGGACGGCACCTCAAATCTGGTGGCGCGCGCCCGCCGCGCGTTCCACGAATTCATGCCGATGCGCGCCATGCCCGAGCGGGATGGCCGGGTCTATCGCAAGGTCGCCTACGGCCCGCTGCTCGACGTGTTCCTGATCGACATGCGCAGCTACCGCGATTCCACCTGGAACAAGCGCGACGATAAGAGCGAAACTTTCATCCTCGGCCATGCGCAACTGGCCTGGCTGAAACGCGAACTCGCCGCCTCTGAGGCCACCTGGAAAGTGATCGCTGCCGACCTGCCGATCGGGCTGGTCAGCGAAGACGCCATCGCGCTCGGCGACGGTCCGCCGCAGCGGCGCGAATGCGAGATCGCCGATTTGCTGTCATTCATGCAGCGCGCCGGCATCCGCAATGCGGTGTGGCTGACCGCCGACATGCATTATACGGCCGCGCATCATTACGATCCGAACCGCGCGGTGTTCCAGAATTTCGAGCCGTTCTGGGAATTCGTCTCCGGCCCCCTGCATGCCGGAACCTGGGCGCCCGGCGAGCTCGACAACACGTTTGGCCCGAAGGCGATGTTCCAGAAGGGCTGCACGGCCGAGCAGGGCGAGAATCTAGCGCCCTGTTTCGGGCTGCAGTTCTTCGGCCGCGTCGATATCGACGGCGAGAGCAAGGTCATGACCGTAACCCTGAAGGATGTCGACAACCGCGACCTATGGTCGGTCGATATCGAGCCGCGGCCGGACGCGCGGCCCGGTCAGATGGTGGCGCAGCATATCTGAGCGGCACTTTCGGCTGCAAACGTTTCGGTTCAGGGCGTCACCAGCCAGTAGCCGCCCACGACCAGCAGCGTGGACAGCAACAGCAGCGTGCCGGCCACGCCGAGAATGATCGCCGGCAATTCATGCGATTCCAACCACTCTCGCATCGCCCTGACCATCGCTATGCTGACCTTATCTTGATTTGCACGCCGCCTTGCCGGCATTCTATCCATTAGCGGCTTGTCCCCCTCAATGAAATACCCCGTTCACGCGGCTTTCGCGGCGCATGCGGGTGTTTTGACGTCTTTTGGAGTAACCCATGGAACATCTGCAAACCCAGGGCATCAGCCTGCCCAGGCTCGGGCTCGGCACCTATCGCATGCAGGGCGATGCCTGCCGCGCCGCGGTCGAGAGCGCGCTGGGGCTCGGCTATCGTCATATCGACACCGCCGAGATGTACGGCAACGAGGAGGCGGTTGGGGCTGCGATCGCCGCCTCAGGCGTCGCCCGTAAGGATTTGCATGTCACGACAAAGGTCTGGAACGAAAATCTGGCGCCGGAAGCGATCCGCCGGGCGTTCGACGCCTCCTTGAAAAAGCTTGGGCTCGATCAGGTCGATCTCTATCTCGTGCATTGGCCGGCGAAGAACATGAACCTGCCGGCGATTTTCGAGACCCTGATGAAGCTGCAGCAGGAGGGTCGCACCCGCGCCATCGGCGTCGCCAATTTCAACATCGCGCTCTTGAAGACGGTCGTCGAGGACATCAAGGCGCCGATCGCCTGCAACCAGGTCGAGTATCACGTGATGCTTGACCAGACCCCGCTGCGGAAATATCTCGCCGCCAAATCGATCCCACTGGTGGCCTATTGCCCGCTGGCGCAGGGCCGCGCGGCCTCGGACGAGGCGCTGGCCGCGATCGGCGCTAAGCACAATGCCAGCGCCGCGCAGGTGGCGCTGAAATGGCTGCTCGACCAGGACGGCACCGCCGCGATCCCCAAGGCGTCGCGGCCTGAGAGCCAGCAGGCCAACCTCGACGCGCTGAAAGTGAAACTCGATGACGCGGATCGCAAGGCGATTGCGGGGTTGCCGAAGGGCAAACGCTGTGTAAATCCGGGCTTCGCGCCGGCATGGGATTGAGGGCGATTCCTTCTTTTTCCGTCCGCCGAAATTCAGGTTTTAGCTACACACCGGCTGTGGTTCCGTCCATACTGGGCCACATCCAAGGGAGGTCAAGAAATGCGTGAAGCCGTTATCGTTTCCTATGCACGTACCGGACTGGCGAAGTCCGGCCGCGGCGGGTTCAACATCACCCCGCCGATGTCGATGGCGGCCCACGCCATCAAGCACGCCGTCGAGCGCGCCGGCGTCGACAAGGACTATGTCGAGGACTGCTATCTCGGCAATTGCGCGCATGGCGCGCCCAATATCGGCCGTCAGGCCGCGCTGCTCGCCGGCATGCCGAAATCCACCGCCGGCGTTTCGGTGAACCGTTTCTGCTCCTCGGGCCTGCAGACCATTGCGATGGCCGCCAACTCGATTCGCTCGGACGGCGCCGAATGTATCGTGGCCGGCGGCGTCGAAAGCATCTCGATCCCGGGCGGCGGTTCGCCGAAGGAATCGATCGATCCGGACCTGCTGAAAGCGGCGCCTGACATCTTCATGGCGATGATCGACACCGCCGATATCGTCGCCGAGCGTTACAAGCTCAGCCGCGAATACCAGGACGAGTATTCGCTGGAATCGCAACGCCGCATGGCCGCCGCCCAGCAGGCCAACAAGTTCAAGGACGAAATCGTCCCGATGAAGACCAAAATGAAGGTGGTCGACAAGGCGACGAAGGCGGAAAGCATTGTCGACTACGTCGTCGACAAGGACGAGTGCAACCGGCCGGACACCACGATGCAAGGCTTGGCAAAACTCGAGCCGGTGAAGGGCCCCGGCAAGTTCGTCACCGCCGGCAACGCCAGCCAGTTGTCGGATGGTGCTGCCGCCGTCGTGCTGATGGAAGCCAAGGACGCGGAGAAGCGCGGCCTCAATCCGCTCGGCCGCTTCGTCGCCTGGGCGGCGGCGGGCTGCGAGCCGGACGAGATGGGCATCGGCCCGATCTACGCCGTGCCGAAGCTGCTCAAGCGCCACGGCCTCAAGGTCGACGATATCGATCTCTGGGAGCTCAATGAGGCGTTCGCCAGCCAGTGCCTCTATTCGCGCGACCAGCTTGGCATCGATCCCGAGAAGTACAACGTCAACGGCGGCTCGATCGCGATCGGCCATCCCTTCGGCATGACCGGCGCTCGGCTCACCGGCCACATCCTGCAAGAGGGCCGTCGGCGCAAGGCCAAGTGGGGCGTGGTTACCATGTGCATCGGTGGTGGCCAGGGCGGCGCAGGGCTGTTCGAAATCTATAGCTGAGACGCCTGGAGCATGATCGGTTCTGATTGCATCAGAACCGAAGCTCCAGATTCTTGTTTTGACGCGTTTTCTTCACGCGAACCGGTATCCACTTCGCTCGAAAACGCTTTAGCTGTTCGCAAAGAAAATGGCCCCGCGAGGGGCCATTTTCCGTTCAGGCGTGTCGGTCTCAATAGTCGCGATGCCGCTTGATGACCGTGACCCGGTCATGATCATGATGCCATCCGCGATGCCAGCCGTAATCTCGATGCTCGCGATATTCAGCACGCGCGCCGTAGCCGTGATGATAGCCGCCGCGCTTCACCACTATGGTCTCCGCACTTGCAATCGACGGTGCCGCAATGGCGATCGCGCCAAGCGCGGCTAAAACATATCCAAACTTCTTCATGATGTTCTCCTCGGTTGAGCTGATTAAACTTCGCATCGATGCGAACGTTCCTCGGGAATCCGAAGAGAATTCTGAACAGATGTTCACACGAGATTCTTGACGCGTATCTCGCGCACTTTCTTGCATGGTGGCTTTGCGGCGTCGGCATTCGGGTGAGGGGGACTCTCTGCGAGTCGAATGCGTGGAGGTCCCTTCACCCCGCAGCCATCATTTCGAGTGGGCATGTCAGTGGGCAAGTGCCCTCGCTCGACAGCTTGCGCAAAGCCGGCACCCGGCGCATCATCGCCCCATAAAAAACATATCAGGGGGAGCGCTGCCATGACCGGGGTTTCACGCCGTCATTTTCTGAGCCTGACTGGATCGGCCGCGGCCGCCGCACTCTCCGGAGGCGCTAACGCCGCGATGGGGCCGAACGACAAGTTCGATCTCGTGATCAAGGGCGGTGACGTGCTCGATCCCAGCCAGTCGCTGCGCGGAAAGCGCGACATCGGCATTCGCTGGGGCGTGATCGAGACGATCGAGAACGAGATCCCGGCTGCCCGCGCCTCGAAGACCATCGATGCCTCGGGCAAGCTCGTGACGCCGGGCCTGATCGACCTGCATTGCCACGTCTACCCTTACGGCTCGGCGATCGGCATTCCCGCCGACGAACTGGTGCAGTTTCAGGGCACGACTACGGTGGTGTCGGCGGGCGACGCCGGCGTCAACAATCTGGCCGCGCTGCGCCGCTACATCGTGGCGCAGTCGCGCGCTCGGATTTACGCCTTCGTCCATATCGCCAATAACGGCCTGTCGGCCTTCCCCGTGGCCGAGCTCTACAATATCGACAACGCGCAGGTCGAAGCCTGCGCCATGGCGCTTGCGGAAAACCCGGATTTCCTGATCGGCGTCAAGGTCCGGATGTCGGAGAACGTGATCTACAAGCACGGGCTCGAACCGTTGAAGCGCGGTATCCAGGCCTGCGAGATGTGCGGCTGGCCGGCCAGGATGATGGTGCATATCGGCGGCGTCGAGACCGGGGCGCTGATGTCGGATATCCTCAACCTGTTGCGGCCGGGCGACGTCCTCACCCACGCCTATTCCGGCGCGCCCAATAACGCGGGCACCTTCACTAACATCGTGCAGGACGGCAAGCTGTTGCCGGCGGCGCTCGCCGCCAAGCAGCGCGGCGTGATCTTCGACGTCGGCCATGGCGGCGGCAGCTTCGATTTCACGGTGGCGGAAGTCGCCATTCCCGGCGGCTGCACGCCTGATACCATCTCTTCCGACATGCACGTCTTCTCCGGCAATTCGCCCGGCATGCCGTTCCTGCCGAACGTGATGAGCAAGTTCATGGCGATGGGCTTTACGCTGGAGCAGGTGGTGACGATGACAACCTCGGCGCCCGCCAAAATCATCAACCGTGCGCCGAAGATCGGCACGCTGCAAATTGGCGCCCCCGGCGACGTGTCGATCATGGATCTGGTGGAGGGGCCGGTCACTTTCGTCGACACCCGCAACAACAAGCGCGACGGTAAGGCGCTGCTGAAACCGGTGCAGACCGTGATCAACGGCGTGCCGTTCGGCCGACCCTATCAATCACCGTTCGCGGTGCGGTAGATCTGCCCACGTCAGGGGAGCGGGCTTGCATTATTAGTCGTAGCGGTAGCGCTTGACGGCGTCCTCGTTCCATTCCACGCCCGCGCCGGGTCGGTTTGGGACCGTGAGCAAGCCGTCTGATATCTCAAAAGGCGCGGCCAGGATCGGATCGGCCCAATCCTGCCATTCCAGCCAATGCGCGGTTTCGGTCACGCGCATCAGATGCGCCGAGTATTCGGGATAGAGGTGCGTGGACATCTCGACGCCGGCGGTACCGGCGATCGCTGACGCCCGCATCCAGCCCGTCACTCCGCCGATACGCATGAGATCGGGCATCACATAGTCTCCGGCTCCAATCGACAGGGCATGATGCAAGGCGCGCGGCCCGTAGAAATTCTCGCCGAGTTGCACGGGTGTCTTTAGCTCCCTTGTCAGCCGGACATAGCCTGCAAGATTGTTGTAGGCGATCGGTTCCTCGAACCAGTAAAGGCCTTGCTCGTCGAGCGCGTGACAGCGGTGCAGCGCGTCGCCGAGGCTGAGACCCTGATTAAAATCGACCATCAGCTTGATATCCGCGCCGACCGCGGCGCGCACACCCTCTATCGCCGCAAGATCGTCGGCCAATCTGTCGCGGCCCAGCCGTAACTTGAGGCCCTTGAAGCCGCCTTCGGCCACAAGAGCCTGAGCGTCGTCGCCCAAAGCGTGGACATCGGTGAGCCAAAGACCGTTGCTGTTATAGGCGGGAACCGGGCCGGTCGAGCCGCCCAACAAGACCGCGAGCGGCATGCCCGCCGCTTTTGCCAGCGCATCCCATGCCGCCATGTCGAGCCCGGATACGGCGATCATCGACACGCCTTCGTATCCGATCAGGTTCAGACCTCTGCGTCCGTTCTGAAAATCCTCGGATGGCCGGATGGCGTGGCCTTTGCGTGCGTCGGCAAGATCGTGGATCGCGGGCACGATGTAGCGCGCCGAATGCTTCAAATAAGGTTCGAGATAGCTGCGACCGACAATCCCTTCCTCGGTTGCAAGATCGATCAGAATAATCGGCCATTGATCGAACAGACCGACCTTGGACACCACCGGCCGGCGCAGCGGCACCAGCACCGGCCGGACCGTCACGGATCGGAATGTGAGTTTCTCGAAAACCACCGGGTCCTCCCACAAACGGCATGCGCTGCGCTTGCGATCATCCGCCCTCGGATCAGGCATCGCTCGGCCGCTGCATTCGAAGGCGGGAGCGTGGTGTTGTAAATTCACTAACCGGTATACATTCCCCGCGAGGAGGACGACAGATGCCGCGTTCCCCGGCGCCCACCCGGCAGACCATTCTCGATGCGGCCTACAGGCTGTTCCGCCGCAACGGATTCGTGCGCGTGAGCATGGACGAGATCGCAACGTCAGCCGACGTCACCAAACGCACGCTGTATTATCACTTCACCAGTAAGGATGAACTTCTCGCCGAGGTGCTCGAGGCGCAACACGCGCTCGCACTGGCCGCCTTCCGGACCTTTGGCGAAGGCCTCGGCGGCTCACCGGAGGCCATCGTCGATCAACTCTTCAAGGATCTCGCCGTCTGGTCGGACCAGCCGCGATGGGCCGGCTCCGGGTTTACGCGGCTCGTCATCGAGCTTGCCGATCTTCGCGGGCATCCCGCGCGCCTGATCGCGCGCCGTCACAAGGCGATGCTCGAGAGCCATCTCGCGGATCTCCTGGCAAAGGTTCAGGTCAAGTCGCCGCGAGAACTTGCCCGCGAGATCTGGCTGCTTTCCGAGGGGGCAATCTCGCTGATTTTGATCCACGGTGACCGCAGCTACGCTTCCGCCGCCGCGGAGGCGGCCAGGAAACTCATTTGGTCAAAATCTACGGTTCGAAAGAAGGTGCGTCGCCGCATCCGTTCGCAGTGAGGCGAAGTGCTGGATTAACCCAGTTGCTTCTGCTGAGCGCGGCTGTCGCCGATGATGTCGGCAATGACGGCGCCCATCACCAGCGCGCCGCCGATGAGAACCCGGGGCGCGGGAACTTCGGCAAAGGCCAGCCATACCCAAAACGGCATCAGCGGCGTTTCCAGCGTGCCGATCAACGTCGCCTGTCCGGACGGCAGCCGGCGCGAGCCCAGGATGAACAGCGTCAGCCCCAGCGCGACCTGAAAGAATCCGAACATCGCCAGCACGAACAGGTTGTTTCCCGTTACGCCGGTGATCGCATGCGCGAAGGGAATGCTGACAACGCTGCCCAGGAAGTTCGACAGTGCCGCCGCGGCCACCATCGGCGTGTGCCTGTGCGTCCGGATGGTGACGGTCATCGCTGCGATCGCTGTCGTCATGAGGCAGGCCAGGGCGATCCCAAGCAAATCGGAACTGGCGCTTGTATTGCCGACGATGATGGCAACGCCGCAGAGCGCCACGAGGCTGGCCACCATGGTTTGCCAGCGCGCGGCCTCCCGCAACCATAGCCAGGCGAACGCCGCGGCGACGAAGGGGCCCGTTGCGATGATGATAGCGACATTCGATACGCTGGTGAGTTGCAGGGCGGGAATGAAGCACACCATGCCCAGCGTCGACAGCGAGGCGACCAGCCAGCCGCCCTTTCCCATCCGCAGCAGGTCCTTGAGGCCGGCCCGGCCCTGCGTCAGCACCAGGACGGCCGCGATCAGGCCGCCGCCGAACAGGCCCCGCCAGAACAGGATCGTCCAGGAATCGAGCGGAAGCAGTTTTGTGAAGAATGGCGCCGTGCTCCATGCCACGGCCGCGGCGACGACGAGGATGATGCCCGTGCGGCGTTGCGAAGCGGTTTCCGTCATCAAGGACACCGGTCTGACGAGCCGCCTGATCGTTCAGGCCCGAGCCTGCTTCTCGACATTGGCGCTTCGCGCCGGCACGCCGAACTCCTTGCGGCACACTTCGGCGAGCACGGCGACGCCTTCGCGGATTTGCTGATGCGAGGGGCTGGCAAAACAGAGCCGCAGACGGCTGCCGGCATAGGCCTTGTTGGTCGACCATTCCGGCCCCGGGTTGATGGAGACGCCGGCGGCGAGCGCCGCCTGATAGAGTTTTAGCGTATCGACATTGTCGGGAAGCTTCACCCACAGGAAGATGCCGCCCGCAGGCGCCTCGAACTCGGCCGAGGTGCCGAACTGCTCGTTCAGCGCCTCCATCAGCGTGTCGAGTTTGGCGCGCAGGCCGCGTGTCAGTTTCGGCACATGGGTGGAAAAGTGCGGCGCGCAATATTCCGCCAGCACCATCTGCTCCAGCGCGCCACTTCCGGCGTCGGTCTTCAGCGCCAGCATCCGCGACATCATTTCCCAGGGCGCCACGATGAAACCGACCCGCAGCGCCGGCGCAATCGATTTGGAAAACGACCCGATGTGGATGACGCTGTTGTTCCTGGCCATGGCGTAGATCGCCGGCGGGCGCTGGCCGTTCCAGATCAGATCGGCGTAGCAATCGTCTTCGAAGATCGGCACGCCGTATTGTTGCGACAGCCTTAGCATCTCGGCGCGCCGCGTCTCCGGCAGGATGCTGCCCGTCGGGTTCTGCACGGTCGGGATGGTGTAGATGTATTTCGGTGTGATGCCGCGGCTTTTGTGGTCGGCCAGTGCTGCCGCCAGCGCATCCATCCGCATGCCCTGATCGTCGAGCGGAATGCCGACCGCGTTGACGCCAAGCCGCGTCAGCCGGTTCAGCAAACCCTGATAGGTCTCCTGCTCGATCAGCACGGTATCGCCGCGCGCCAGCAAGGTCTGGTTGACGAGGTCGAGCGCCTGCAGCGAGCCCGAGACGATCAGGATGTCGTCGGCGCTGCAGTCGATCCCGGCATCGCGCTTGAGTTTTTTGGTCAGGAATTCACGCAGGGGAAGATAGCCCTGCGGACCGTGGGCGAGATTGTAGGTCGCGAGGGCCTTGCCTTCGCGCTGGAGCACGGCCGTGATCGCGTCGACCAGGCCGTCGACCGGAACCTGATCGGGGTCATTGTTGCCGCCGACAAAGCTGTACTTTGCCAGTCCGGTCCATCGCGCCGCGGGCGCGGGCAATCCCGCCGGGAGCAGGGGCGCGAAATCGAAACGTGCGGCGGTAGACATGGACATTCACTCCCGTTTTGTTTTCGTTGAGAAAGCGGTCTGCGCCGCTTTCTTGCAGTCTAGTTGTTCCTGACGATCCGGATCGGCCGCCCTTGGCTGATGAAGGCATAATGCCCGGCGCCGACGCCGCCGACCATCAGCGCTTCCACGGCAGGCTCCGCGATCTCTGCCGTGGCGGCCCAGTCGATCACGAAATTGGCGCCGGTGCCGCCGCGGACGTCCGTGGCGGCGATGGACACCTCGATGGTCGCGAACGGCTTGAGCGCGATCGGTGTCTTAAGGTAGCTTTCCACCACTTTGCCGGATGTGTCGAAATAGGCGATCCGCTTCAGCACCAGCGGCCTGGTTTCCGAGGCGTTGTGGACGCTGAGCGTGACCGAAAAATCCGCCCGCAGCTTGCCCTGGCTCATTGACACGCTGGAATAGACCGGCACGTAAAATGAACCGGAAACGGCGAGGTTATCGGCGGGCACCGCGGTAAGCGATCCGGCAAAATTCTGCTCGATGGTGCCGGAGGTCTGCGCTGCGGCGCGGGGCGAATACAGGATCGGCAGACTGACCAGAATCGCGAGAAAAAAGCCCGTTATGCGGCTGTGACACATCGCTGGTTTGCCCCTCACATCCCGCATGACAGGTGGAAAATTCCGTGAAAAACGCCTACGGTCTGTTTCCGGCGCCCGCTTCTTGCTTTTTATGGCATGCGACCATGGCGATTGTAACCGGACCTCGTCAATGATTTTTCCTGTCCGGGCCCGCCCGTAGCATGCCGTTCTGCGGCGCCCGGTCAGCGACGTTCTGCCCTGCGTATTGACGCTGGCGCGGGGTTCCGAGTCCGGCTAATGCACTTCCTGAAAAGGGAGAGATCCGAACAAAATGGCCGATACGATCCAGGAAGTTCTGCAAGCCTTTGCCCGCGGCGAACTCGTGGTCGTCACCGATGATGACGACCGGGAAGGCGAGGGCGATTTGATCGTCGCGGCCTCGCTGTGCACGGCCGAGAAGATGGCGTTCATTATCCGCCACACGTCGGGCATCGTCTGCGCGCCGATCACCACCGACGATGCGCGCCGGCTGCGGCTCGATCCGATGGTGGCGCATAACGAATCCAATCACACCACCGCGTTTACGGTTTCAATCGACTACAAGCCCGATGCCGGCACCGGCATTTCCGCCGACGAACGCGCCTCCTGCTGCCGCGCGCTCGCCAATCCCAATGCCGGCGCCAATGATTTCGCGCGGCCCGGCCACATCTTCCCGCTGATCGCCCGTGACGGCGGCGTGCTGCTGCGCTCCGGCCACACCGAAGCGGCCGTCGATCTCTGCAAGCTCTCCGGCCTGCCGCCGGTCGGCGTCATCTCCGAGTTGATGAACGACGACGGCACCGTGATGAAGGGCGAGCAGGTTGCGCGCTTCGCCGCCACCCACATGCTCAAGCACGTCACGATCGCTGACATGATCGCCTATCGCCAGGCGCGCGAAAAACTGATCGAGCGGGTCGCGACCTTTACGACGGATAGCCCGATCGGCCCGTTGCAGGGCTATGCCTATCGTTCGCCGTTCGATGAAATCGCGCACGCCGCGTTCGTCTATAATGGCATCGGCGACGGCAAGAACGTGCTGACGCGGCTGCACAAGCCCAATATCGTAAAGGACCTCTTCACCGGCCAGGCGCGGATGCAGATCGTGCTGCGGCATTTCAAGGATGCCGGCCGCGGCGTGCTGGTGTATCTGCGCGACGGCGCCGCCGGGGTTCCGGTTGAGCCGGTCGGCGAACAGAAATCCGCGGAGGCCGATCGTAACCGGCAGTGGCGCGAAGTCGGTGTCGGGGCGCAAATCCTGCGCGACCTCGGCGTCACCTCGATCCGGCATCTGACGTCGTCGGTGCACGACTACAAGGGACTGTCCGGTTTCGGCATCGAGATCGTGTCCAACGAGCGGCTCGAGGAATGAACGTTGTCATTCCGGGGCGCATCGAAGATGCGAACCCGGAATCTCGAGATTCCGGGTTCGATGCTTCGCATCGCCCCGGAATGACAGAGCACCCAATTCAATTGCGCTTCCGCCGATAGCGCATTAATTTGGCCGGCAATTCCGTGAGGACAGTGATGCGAAAGGGATTTTCATGAGCGTGCGCCCTCAGACCAAGGACAAACCGACTACCGCGAGCTTTCAGTGGGACGATCCGTTCCTGCTCGACGAGCAGTTGACCGAAGACGAACGCATGATCCGCGACACCGCGCGCGCCTACGCGCAGGATAAATTGCTGCCGCGCATCACCAAAGCCTATCTGGAAGAAAAGACCGATCGCGAGATTTTCAACGAGATGGGCGAGCTTGGCCTGATCGGCATCACGCTGCCGGAAGAATATGGCTGCGCCAATGCCAGCTACGTCGCCTATGGCCTCGTGGCCCGCGAGATCGAGCGCGTCGATTCCGGCTACCGCTCGATGAATTCGGTGCAGTCGTCGCTGGTGATGCATCCGATCTACGCCTATGGCGATGAGAACCAGCGCAAGAAATATTTGCCGAAACTAGCCACCGGCGAGTGGGTCGGCTGCTTCGGCCTGACCGAGCCGGATGCCGGTTCCGACCCCGGCGGCATGAAGACCCGCGCCGAGAAGGTATCCGACGGCTACCGGCTGACCGGCAGCAAGATGTGGATTTCCAACGCGCCGATCGCCGATGTGTTCGTGGTTTGGGCGAAATCAGCCGCGCATGACAACCAGATCCGCGGCTTCATCCTCGAGAAGGGCATGAAGGGCCTGTCGGCGCCGAAGATCGGCGGCAAGCTCTCGCTGCGGGCCTCGATCACCGGCGAGATCGTAATGGATGGCGTGGTGGTGCCGGAAGAAGCACTATTGCCCAACGTCTCCGGCCTGAAGGGACCGTTCGGCTGTCTCAACCGCGCCCGCTACGGCATTTCCTGGGGCGCGATGGGCGCCGCCGAGGACTGCATGCACCGCGCCCGGCAATACACGCTCGACCGCAAGCAGTTCAACCGGCCGCTGGCGGCGACACAGCTGGTGCAGAAGAAGCTCGCGGACATGCAGACCGAGATCGCGCTCGCCCTGCAGGCCTCATTGCGCGTCGGCCGCCTGATGGACGAAGGCAAGATGGCGCCGGAAATGATCTCGATCGTCAAGCGCAACAATTGCGGCAAGGCGCTCGACATCGCGCGCGTCGCCCGCGATATGCATGGCGGCAACGGCATCCAGATCGAATATCACGTGATGCGCCACACCGCGAATTTGGAAACCGTGAATACCTATGAAGGCACCCACGACGTCCACGCGCTGATTCTGGGCCGCGCGATCACCGGCATTCAGGCGTTTTCGTAAGCTTCTACTACTCCGACCTCATCCTGAGGAGCCCGCGTCTTCGCGGGCGTCTCGAAGGATGGCCGCGCGACAAATCTTGCCCGATGCTTCGAGACGGCCCTGCGGGCCTCCTCAGCATGAGGGTTCGGTGGGAAGCGCGCGTTACATACAGGTATCCCCCATGGCCGATAACGACGACATCCCGTTCAACCGCGACTTCCCGCTCAAGCCCGGTGTGGCCGAGGAAGCCCGTCCCGGCGTGCGCCGCGTTCTCTGCAACAATCCGAGCCCGTTCACCTTCACCGGCACGGTCAGCTACATCGTGGGCAAGGGCAATGTCGCGATCATCGATCCCGGTCCGGACGACGAGGCGCATGCCAAGGCTTTGCTCGATGCCGTCCGCGGCGAGACCGTGACGCAT
Source organism: Bradyrhizobium sp. Ash2021 (assembly GCF_031202265.1). Lineage (NCBI taxonomy): Bacteria > Pseudomonadati > Pseudomonadota > Alphaproteobacteria > Hyphomicrobiales > Nitrobacteraceae > Bradyrhizobium > Bradyrhizobium sp. Ash2021. Next base: position 2,834,709 of record NZ_CP100604.1, read on the forward strand.
ATTCTGGTCACCCATACCCATCGCGATCACTCGCCGAACACCACCAGGATCAAAGCCGCGACCGGCGCCACCGTCTATGCCGAAGGTCCGCATCGCGCCTCGCGGCCGCGCTTCGAGAGCGAGAAGCACAATCCGGAATCCGGCGCCGACCGCGCCTTCAAACCGGATGTCGAGGTGAAGAACGGCGACGTGATCGAGGGATCGGGCTTTGCGCTCGAAGCGGTGGCTACTCCCGGCCACACCGCCAATCACCTGGCGTTCGCCTGGCCGGAGCGAAAAATCAGTTTCGTCGGCGACCACGTGATGGGCTGGTCGACCTCGATCGTGGCGCCGCCGGACGGTTCGATGATCGACTACATGGCGTCGCTGGCAACGCTGGAGAGCCGGCCGGAAGATTTGTATTTCTCGGGCCACGGGCCGGAAATTCAGCAGGGCCCGCGCTTCGTCCGGTTTCTGACCCGGCACCGCAGGGCGCGCGAAGCCTCGATCCTGCATCGCCTCGCCAAGGGCGAAACCGACATTCCGACCATGGTGCGCGCGATCTACATCGGCCTCGACCCGCGGCTGTCGGGCGCCGCCGGCTATTCCGTGCTGGCGCATCTGGAAGACCTGGTCGCGCGCGGCATCGTGGCAACCGATGGCGATCCCGTGATCGGCGGGAACTATCGGATGGCTTGATCGGAGTCATTCCGGGGCGTGCGAAGCACGAACCCGGAATCTCGAGATTCCCCGATGCGCAATTGCGCATCTGAGGTTCGCGCTAATGCGCGCCCCGGAATGACGCGCTTTCGCGCGTCACTTCTTCACCGTCTTCGGCAGCGTCTTCGCCGGCGCCTGCGGCTTCTTCGGCACCACCGGCTTGGCGTTGTCGACGGCGTTGTTGATGTCATCGATCAGTTTGGTGACCCGCGCGGCGTTGCTGCCGAGATCGCTGTCGAAATAGCGTGACGCCGAGCGGATATCGACCCGCGAATCCTCGCCGTCGGGGGTGACGCGAATCGAGACGTCCTCGCGGAATCCCATGATCGGCGTCCGCGCCACCGCCTCGATGCGGCCGATGCGGCGCGGCAGCTGCGGCGGCCGCTCGTCGATCACAAGCCATTTGCGTTTGGTGACCAGTTGCAGCGCGACCTCATAGGCCCGCTGCACCGGCACTTCGAGTTCCACGGTCTCGATATCGGGATAGGCTTGCCGCTGCTGCTCGGCCGAATAGAGTCCGGTATAAACCGCGGAATTGGCGCCTTCGCCGCTGCGCAGCCGCGCCAGCGCCTCGAACCGCGGCGGATCGATCGGATCGGTGGTGATGTCGTGGATCGGCGGCAGCCTGCGATATTGCAGGCCGAGATAGGCCGGGTAGGCGAGGATGACGGCGTCGATCAGGAGCGCCAGCAGGATCCGGCTCATTCCGCGCGAGCCGTTCTGCCAGATCGCGGCAAAGGCGGCCAGCCCGACCAGGATGGAGAGCCCGGCGCAGGCTAGCGCGCCGAAGAACGTCGCCAGCGCCGGCTTCATCTCGAGGAAGCCGAAGCGGACGATGATGATCGAGACCACGACCGCCACCAGCGAGAAGATCGCGAGGTTGCGCGCCCATGTGGCGAGGCTGGACACGGGCTCCGACTGGTAGGGAGCGGAAAACCTGCGGGCCATCGGTCAAATAACTGCTGGTTGGAACCTGGCCGGGGCCAAAAAAGCCGGGCTGCTGGCCCGTGTGAGACCACGGACTAACGGCGATTTCAAGGGTGTTTGGGGTGGTGCTTTTGCCCTAGATGTGGAGCCTCAACAGGTTGTCCTCGGTCAAGCCGAGGCGGCTGATGGGTGGTTTGGACTTTAGACTGCTGTGTGGTCGATGCCAGTTATATCGATGCAGCCAGATCGGCAGGTGCTGAGCCCGATGATCGGATGTGAGATAGGCTTGGGCATAGGCCCATTCGCGCAACGAGGTTTGGACGAAGCGCTCGGCCTTGCCGTTGGTTTTCGGCGTATAGGGCTTAGTGCGCAGGTGCTTGATTTTGAGCAGGCGCAATGCCTTAGGGTAACGACGGGATCGGAAGCTAGTGCCGTTGTCGGTCATGACACGATAGACTTTGACGCCATGGGCCCTGAAGAAGCGCAACGCGTTAAAGAGAAAGCTCAGGCAGGATCGACGTTTTTCATCGGGCAAGATTTCCGAATAGGCGACGCGGGAATGGTCGTCGATTGCCAGGTGCAGATATTCCCAACCGACCCTGCGGCTCTTGCTTTGGCGATCGCCGGTGATGCGGTGGCCGACTTGCTCGAAACGGCCCAGCTTTTTGATATCGATGTGGATGATCTCGCCGGGGTGTTCGCGCTCGTACCGGCGCACCGGTTCGGCCGGCTCCAGTGCCGAGAGCTTGTTGATGCCGAGCCGCTGCAGGATGCGGCTGACGGTCGCCGGAGACACGCCGACCTCGACCGCGATCTGCTTGCCGGTGTAGCGCTGGCGGCGCAAGGCCTCAACCACGGCGCATGTGGCGGGCGCCGTTTGGCTTGGCAATGAAAGAGGCCTGGAGGAGCGGTCGCGCAAACCATCGACACCGCCTGCGCGGAACCGTTCGACCCATTTGGCGACGGTCTTTGGCGTGGTGTTGAACTGGCGCGCGGCGGCCGCTTTGCTCAGTCCCGCTGCCACACTCCGCACCATGGCCTCTCGACCTTTCGGCGTCAGGGGAGCATTCTTATGGCTGTTCATCTGGTCTCTCCGTGGAACACTGAAGCTTCGCAACCTCAGCTTCCTCGGTTCGGACCAGATGGACAACCTCCTGAAAGCCCACACCTAGATCGTCATGGCCGGGCTTGTCCCGGCCATCCACGTCTTAAACCTTTGCGCCAAGAAGGCGTGGATGCCCGGGACGAGCCCGGGCATGACGGCTTGTTACGCCGCCGCGTTCGGAAAGCGGTAGCTCTTGAACTGGTCGCGCAGCGCGGTTTTCAGGATCTTGCCGGTGGCGGTGTGCGGAATGCCCTCGACGAAGACGACGTCGTCCGGCATCCACCATTTGGCGATCTTGCCATCCATGAATTTCAGAATGTCTTCGCGCGTGGCCTTCTGGCCGTGCTTGAGTTGCACGATCAAGAGCGGCCGCTCGTCCCATTTGGGATGGTAGATGCCGATCACGGCCGCTTCCGCGACCGCGGGATGGCCGACCGCGAGGTTTTCCAGGTCGATCGACGAAATCCATTCACCGCCGGACTTGATCACGTCCTTGGAGCGGTCGGTGATCCGCATATAACCGTGCGGGTCGATGGTGGCGACGTCGCCGGTGTCGAAATAGCCCTGCTCATCGAGGATGTTGGCATCGACGCGGAAATAAGCCTTTGCCACCGCAGGCCCTGAGACCTTGAGCCGCCCAAAGGTCTTGCCGTCCCACTGCAGTTCCTTGCCGGCATCGTCGGTGATCTTCATCTGGACGCCGTAGGGCGGGAAGCCCTGCGTCTGCAGGATATCGAGCTGTTCCTCGCCGGTGAGTTTGGCGAACGGAGGTTTCAGCGCGGCAAGCGTCCCGAGCGGGCTCATCTCGGTCATGCCCCAGGCGTGGCGCACCTGGATGCCCATGTCGAGGAACGACTTGATCATCGAGCGCGGCATCGCCGAGCCGCCGCACACCACCATCTGCAGGTGGGGCAATTTGAGGTTATTCGCCGCCATATGGTTCAGCAGCATCAGCCAGACGGTCGGGACGCCCGCGGTATAGGTCACCTTTTCGATGTCCATGAGTTCGTAGACCGAGGCGCCGTCGAGTTTCGGGCCAGGCATCACGAGCTTGGTGCCCATGGTCGGGGCGGAGAAGGCGATGCCCCAGCTGTTGGCATGGAACAGCGGCACCACCGGCAGCATTGTGTCACTGGCGGATGTGCCGAGCGCGTCTCTCGAGTTGGCGATCAGCGAGTGCAGCACGTTGGAACGGTGCGAATACAGCACGCCCTTGGGATCGCCCGTCGTGCCGGAGGTGTAGCACATTGCGGCCGCGGTGTTCTCGTCGAAGTCCTTCCACTCGAACTTGCCGTCGGCTTCGGCGATCCAGTCTTCATAGGCGACCGCGTTCTTCAGCGTGGTCTGCGGCATGTGTGCCTTGTCGGTCAGCACGATGTAGCGCTCGACGCTGGGCAGGCTGCCGGCGATCTTTTCCAGCACCGGCACGAAGGTGATGTCGACCATCACCACGCGATCCTGCGCGTGGTTGATGATCCACGATATCTGTTCCGGGAACAGGCGCGGATTAACGGTGTGGCAGACGGCGCCGATGCCCATGATGCCGTACCAGACTTCAAGGTGACGCCAGGTGTTCCAGGCGATGGTGGCGACGCGGTCGCCGAGCTTGATGCCGTCGCGCTCCAGCCGCTGTGAAACTTTCAGAGCGCGCGCGTGAATTTCGGCGTAATTGGTGCGATGAATGGGGCCTTCGACCGACCGCGTGACGACCTCTTGCGTGCCGTGATACTTCGCAGCGTGCTCGATAATCCGGTGGCACAGCAAAGGCCAGTCTTGCATCAAACCAAGCATAATCCCTCCCGCTTTTATTTCCTCGCGCATGACCGGCGGCCGTGCGAACGGCCGGGCGCCTGATCATGGAACTGACATGAACTCTAGCGCGGAGAAAGCAAGTCGAAAATGGGCTAATGGCGCCTTTGGCCGCAGCACGGCGGCAATGGTTACCGCTGCCGCGGTGTTTTGGCTTGGCGCCGGTGTCGGACCGGCCGCGGCCGCGCGAAGGCCGGTGCCGGCGCCGTGGGACCTGTTCGGCAGCGGCCCGGTGAAGCTGCGCGGCACCGTCCACCGGCTGGCGGTCCCGCTGCCGCGGCCACGCCCGGCCGAGGCACCTGGGGCGGAGCCTGACACGCCCGAGCCCGGTCTGCCCGCGGCCGAGAAGCCGGCCCCCGCCGGGCCGTCTAAACCGGCCGAGCAGGCTGCCCCTGCCGCGCCGACACCCTCTGCCTGCCGGCTGGCGCTGACGGAGGACATTGCGATTGCCCCCAGCATTCCCGACATTCACGGCGCCGGCGGCTGCGGCGGCGAGGATCTGGTGCGGCTGGAAGCGATCGTGCTGCCGGACAAGCGGCAGGTTTCGGTCAAGCCGGCGGCGATCCTGCGTTGCAAGATGGCGACGGCGATTGCCGACTGGATCCGCACCGACATCGCGCCGCTGGCGCAAGGCCTCGGCAGCACGATCTCCGACCTCGACAATTTCGATTCCTTCGAGTGCCGCGGCCGCAATCGCGTCGTCGGCGCCCAATTGTCCGAACATGGCCGCGCCAATGCGCTCGACGTGCGCGCCTTCAAGCTCGCCAACGGCCAATCGATCTCGCTGACCGATCGCACCGTGCCGCGGGACTTTCGCGAAACCGTGCTGCATTCGGCCTGTGGGCGGTTCCCGACCGTGCTGGGCCCGGGGTCGGACTGGTACCACGAGGACCACATCCATCTCGATCTGATGGAGCGGCGCAACAACTACCGGATCTGCCAATGGAACGTATACGATCCGTTGCCGCAGACCGCGCCGCTGTTGCCGGCCGAGCGTCCGGAAGAGGCGCCGCCGCGCGAGGTCGCCGCCAAATCCGAAGCGGCCAAGCCCGATGCCGCGAAACCGGACGACACGAAATCCGATGCGGTCGATCCCGAACCCGAGTCCAGGCCCGTGTCTAACTCCAAGCCGGCAACAAAAAAGCGCCGGCAAAACCGGCGCTTTTGATTTCGTCACATCGGACGCTTACTGGACGCTGCTGCCGCCGCCCTGCAGCGCCATCTGCGAATTGAACGGCGAGTCGCCGTGCTTTGGCTCCAGCACCACCACGACCGTGCCAAGACCGACGCGATCATAGAGGTCGATCACGTCCTCGTTGGTCATGCGGATGCAGCCCGAGGAAATCGACGCGCCGATATATTCCGGCTGGTTGGTGCCGTGAATCCGGAACAGCGTGTCCTTGCCGCCCGAGTAGAGATAGAGCGCGCGCGAGCCCATCGGATTGTCCGGTCCGGGCGCCACGAAGGTGGGAACACCGAGCCGTTCGATTTCGCCCTTGGTCGGATGCCAGGCCGGCCACTCGGTCTTGCTGCCGACCTTGGCGATGCCGGACCACGCCATGGCTTCTTCGCCGACGGTGATGCCGTAGCGGATCGCCTTGCCGTCCTTCTGGACCAGATAGAGATAGTGGTTGTCGGAATCGACCACGATCGAGCCCGGGGCTTCCTTGCGGTGATAGTCGACGATCGCGCGCCGGAAAGCTTCCGGCACCGGGGTCTTCACATAGGAGACCTTGGCCAGCAGTTCCTTGTCGCGCGGTTTGAAATTATTTGTGTTGGTCGCCTCATAGGTCGCCCCCTGTATGCACCCCGACAGCATCAGGCCGGCGGCCAGGAGTCCCAACGTAACTTTGAGCGACGACATGTTCACTTCCAATCGAAGTCCTGCGTTCGCGGCGGCAATTCTGCGCCTCAATCGCGACGATTCCATTAATCTCATTATCGTTGAAACTGGCCACAATTCCAGTGCTTAGACGCCCGTTCCGCGCTGCGAGACGCCAGCTGTGGCTTTTTTGCCGCAAGTTTTGCGGAATACGGTTGATTTTTGGGCAGAGGTAAGGCTGCTGCCGAATCGTAGCCATGCCGCCGCCACCCCACGGCCATAAAAATATGGGGCGGCGGTCGATGCGCCGGTCATCAAGCGCTTGCCAGAATCGCGTTTAGTCCTGCTGGGTGGCCCCCTGGCGTTCTCGCGCGAAGTGGGTACCGGTTCGCGTAAGGAAAACGCGTCCAAACCAAAGACCGTCGCCCCGTTTTCGGAGTTGCCTATGTTCTCAGTGTACGTCCCCTCCGAGTTTTCGCTCAAGAAAGTCGCTTCCCCCGATTCCGCCGCCTTGCCGGAAAATGCGGTCTGGATCGACCTGGTCAAGCCGACCGCCGAGGAGGATCACGCGGTGGAGAAGCTGGCCGGGATCGCGGTTCCGACCCGGGAGGACATGCAGGAGATCGAGATTTCCAGCCGCCTCTATATCGAGAACAGCGCGCGCTACATGACCGCGACGCTGATGTGCCAGTCCGACACCGACATGCCCCGGACCACGGCGGTCACCTTCATCCTCGCGGGCCATCGTTTGGTGACGGTGCGCTACGACGCACCGAAACCGTTCGCGCTGGTCGAGAACAAGCTGGCGCGGGCATGCTCGCCCGGCATCACCGGCGAAATGGTGCTGATCGAATTGCTCGACGCGGTGATCGACCGCTGCGCCGACATCCTGGAACGCGCCGGCGCCGACGTCGATCAGGTCTCCCACGACATCTTCGAGCCCGAAAGCGAGCGTCACGGCCACGCCAAGCAATATTCGCAGATCCTGATCGCGATCGGCCGGCAGGGGAATTTGACCTCGAAAGTCCGCGAAAGCCTGGTTTCGATCGGTCGCGTCGTCACCTTCCTGTCGGCGGTCATGGAAGGCATGAAATGGTCCAAGGACATGCGCGAGCAGCTCAAGACCATGCAGCGCGACGTCGCTTCGCTGACCGATCACGCCTCCTATCTCTCCAACAAGATCACCTTCGTGCTCGATGCCATGCTCGGCGTCGTCAATCTCGAGCAGAACAACATCATCAAGCTGTTCTCGGTCATGGCCGTGGTGTTGATGCCGCCGACTTTGATCGCCTCGATCTACGGTATGAACTTCAAGATCATGCCGGAGCTCGAATGGGCGCACGGCTATTCCTACGCGCTGGTGCTGATGGTGGCCGCGGCGGTGGTGCCGTATCTTCTGTTCAAATGGAAGAAGTGGCTGTGAGGCGGCGTGGATGCCGCATGCGTTAAGCGATCTTCATCCCCAATACGCAGCGACGTAAAGCTGTGGTTAGGGAATGGAACCTGCCCCAATTCCTCCGCTAAAATTTGAACATTGCGCTGAACGATTGAGCCAAACTTGTCTGCGATAACGCCTGCCTCAGGTCGCGAGGACACAATGGTTGAGAGAGTCACAATGTCAGGACGCAACGTCATTGAGTTTGCGCGCTATCAACAGGACCGCGCCGCCGGCAAGGCACAGGCGATCGCGGCCCGGCTTTGCCGGCATTGCGGTGCTGCGCTTTTGGACGGCGAGAACGAAGACGAATGTTCCAGCGCGTTCAACATCGAGGCGCCGCGTCTGCGCGGGATAACGCGGAAATTTTACGCGGATTGAATTCGCCCGGCTGTCGTCACCCGCGAAAGCGGGTGATCCAGTATTCCAGAGACGTTGTTGATTGAGGCGAAAGGCCGCAGCGTACTGGATACCCCGCTTTCGCGGGGTATGACGGCGCGTGTTTGGGCGGCGGCATTCCTCGCAATGACGGTGTGGCGCGGCTAGCGGTTAAACGTGCTGGCCGCCGTTGATGTGGATCTCGGCGCCGTTCACGTAGGAACTGGTTTCCGTGCAGAGCACATAGATGATCTTCGCCACTTCGTCGGGTGTGCCGAGGCGGTGCATCGGGATCTGCTGTTCGACGATCTTCTCCGTGCCCGGCGACAGGATCGAGGTGTCGATCTCGCCCGGCGCGATCGAATTGACGCGGACGCCGATACGGCCGAAGTCGGATGCCATTTCACGCGTCAACGACGCCAGCGCCGCCTTCGAGGTCGCGTAAGCCACTCCGGCAAAGGGGTGAACGCGGGAGCCTGCGATCGAGGTGACGTTCACCACCGACCCCTTGGCGGCCTTCAATTCCTCCATCAGCCCGCGGGCCATCATGATCGGCGCGAAGAAATTGACGCGGAAAACGTGGCTCCAGGTATCGATGTCGGTATCCATGGTGCCGAGCCGCCCGCCGCCCGCCGCCCGCGGCCTTCGGCGAAATCGCGGCGTTGTTGACCAGCGCATGCAGTTCGCCGGTCCCGATTCGCTGGCGAATTTCAGAAATCGCCCGCGTGGTGTCGGCGTGGTCGGCGAGGTCCACCTGGATGTGATCTTCCGGACCGGCGCCCCATGGGCATACTTCCGGAAAGGCGTGCCGGGAGCAGGTGATGACACGCCAGCCGGCACTGGAGAACCGGATTGCAGTAGCATGGCCGATGCCGCGGCTGGCTCCGGTCAGCAGCAGCGTGCGTCGGGGCGCGTTGGATGAAGAGGGCATGGAGGCTTCAGTCTTTCGAGATCAGGGGTAGAGCCGGACTTTCGTCCAGCCTTGGGCCGGAGCATCGCGGCGGAATTCGATGCGGTCGTGCAGGCGGAACGGACGGTCGTGCCAGAACTCGAAGCGGGTCGGCGCGATGCGCCAGCCGCTCCACCCGGGCGGGCGCGGCACCTCGCCAATCATATGCTTGGCGGCGACCAGCGCGATCGCCTGTTCGAACGCAAACCGGCTTTCCAGCGGCTGCGACTGCTTGCTGGCCCAGGCGCCGATCTGGGCCTGCTTCGGCCTTGTGGCGAAATAGGCGTCGGCTTCGGCGTCCGTCACCGGCGTGACGTTGCCGCGGATGCGGACCTGACGGCGCAGCGATTTCCAGTGAAATAGTAAAGCCGCTTTAGGATTTGCGGCAAGTTCGCGGCCCTTTGGGCTCGCGATATGGCTGTAGAACACGAAACCGTCGGTGTCATAGCCTTTCATCAGCACCATGCGGACATCAGGCAATCCATCGGCGTCGACGGTCGCCAGCGCCATGGCGTTGGGATCGTTGGGCTCGGACTTCACCGCCTCCGCAAACCACTCGCCAAACAGCGCAAACGGTTCCGCGGCGGCGGTAAAATCACCCGATGTTAACGGTGTCGGGTGTTTGATGGAGGTTGTGTCGGTCATGTCGGGAGTCCAGAGTTGCGTCCGTTCGCGTCCGAGAGCGCGTTGCAGTCCCACTATAGGCTCGCCCTATATAGGACATGGGGACGCATTGGCCTATCGGCGATCCGGCCGGCGGGCGCGGTGATGACACTGATTCTAATTGGCGTTGGCTCAGGCGGCTGCAGCCTGTCGCGCCCGGATGCCGCCTTTGCCAAGATCGATGACAACGAGGTCACCGGTTCGCTCGGGACGGCACCCGCCCGCGCGCCGGCGCCGACCGAGAGCGATCTTGCCTTTGCGCGCAATGCCGCCTCCGACGTCCTGACCAAGGGCGACAAGGACTCCAGCCAGCCCTGGGAGAACCCCGAGACCGGCGCCCGCGGCTCGGTGACGCCGCTGGCCGAGGCTTATTCCGCGGAGGACGGCCGGACCTGCCGGGATTTCCTGGCCAGCTACGTCAACGGCCGTGCGGAAAGGTGGCTGCAGGGCGCCGCCTGTAAATCCAGCCATGGCCGTTGGGAAATTCATACGCTAAAGCCTTGGAAGCAGGGTTGAGAACTCTCCAAAAGCGTTCCACGGCAGTTGCAAAAATGCCACTGAGACCCCAGATGAAGCCAAAGCGGGCGAATTGCCCGTCCATTTCAGGTTTGATTTTCCCGTGAAGGAGACGTGACGGATGCGCGACCCCTATGAGGTCTTGGGGGTGCAGCGGGGCGCCAGCGCTGCGGCGATCAAGAGCGCCTATCGCAAGCTCGCCAAGAAGCATCACCCCGACAGCAACAAGAACGATCCGAAGGCCGCGGAGCGTTTTTCCGAGCTCAACTCGGCCAACGAGATCATCGGCGACGAGGCCAAGCGCAAGCAGTTCGATCGCGGCGAAATCGACGCCGAGGGCAAGCCGCGCTTCCAAGGCTTTCCCGGTGGCGGCTTTCCCGGCGGCGACCCGCGTGGCCGCGCCGGTGCGGCCGGCGGCGGGTTCGAATCCCATACCTTCCGCACCGGCGGCGGCCCCGGCGGCATGGGCGGCGCGGGGTTCGAGGACATCCTCAACAGCATGTTCGGCGGCGGGGCCGCCCGGGGCGGCGCGCGGGCCGGCCGAAGCAGTCCGTTTGAGTTCGACACCGGCGGGATCGGGCTCGACCTCGATCTCAGCGTCGCCATGACGGTGTCGCTGGAGGAGGCGGTCAAGGGCGGGGAGAAGCGCGTCCGGTTGCCGAACGGCAAGGAACTCAATGTCAAAATCCCGGCTGGCGTCGTGGCCGGTCAGCAGATCCGGCTCAAGGGGCAGGGCGAGACGGCGCATGGCCATCCCCCCGGCGATCTCCTGATCACGGTCAGCATCGCGACACATCCGTTCTTCAAGGTCGACGGCAGCGATCTGCGCGTCGATCTGCCGATCACGCTGTATGAAGCCGTGCTTGGCGGCAAGGTTCGCGTGCCGACGCTCGGCAGCGCGGTCGAACTGTCGATCCCGAAAAACACCTCCAGCGGCCGCACGTTCCGCCTCAAGGGCAAGGGCCTGCCGAAGCCGGGCGGCGCGGGCGACCTCTATGTCACGACCCGTATCATCCTGCCCGACGGGAACGATGCCGAGCTTGAGGCATTGATGCAGAAGTGGCGCGACGGACACCCCTATAATCCGCGCAGCGATCTCGGCTGAGCAAAAAAGAGCCCGTTAAAAAATGGGCGGCCTCGAAAGGGGGACCAGCGCGGTACAAAACCCCAATCGAGGCCGCTTGCGCCGATCGGCGGATCGAGCGCTACTCATTTTCGCGTGATCACCCAGTGCGATAATGAGACGCGTCGATGTCTTGATTCCAGATTTTCGATGTCAGAATTTGGACTGGGGTGACAGCTGCCGGCCTGATCCGCTCTGGTTGAATCAGAATGCCATCGTTTTGACGTAACCGACGTCATTGCGCGCGAACACGCGATCAGTCAGCCTCCGGCCTTCTCCATCTGGTCGTAGACCGATTGCGCGATCTGGGTCAGCCGGCCCCGGTCGCTGACGCCGCTCACCACATAGGCCACGCCGCGATCGGCCCAGAACAGCGCGCCGTCGTTGCCCTGCGATGAGTATCGCATCTGCGCCGCCGCGGAGTCCGCCTTCGCGGTGTAGATCGTGAAGCGTTCGCCCGAGGCGCTCTCATACATCAGGAACGATGCAGGCCCGGTCGGGCCCGGCAACAGCCGCCCGCCGACCAGCTTCAATCCCGCGGCGGCCAGTTCAGGCGCGCGCACGTCCCAGCCGCAGCGCTTGGTCAACCATTGCTGCAGATGCGTGAGCTCGCTGCCGGGCACCTCGACGGGATGACGGACCTCGACCACATAGAGCCGGTGCGCATCGAGCGCATCCACCGTGAAACTCTGGAACGTCGAGGGCGCCGCCGCGACGCCGTGCGCCATCCAGCCGACGCCGCCCCCGGCGATGAATGCGGCCAGCGTCGCCGCGATTGCGCCGTAGACCCATTGGCGCGGCTGTCGCACCAACCGCTCGATCTCGAGCCGCTTCGGCACCGCCTCGTCGGCGACCGAATCGTAACGCGCGTGCAGCGCTTCGGCCATCGCGCGCCACGACTGCACCCGCGCGGCATCGTCGGGATGCGTTGTCAGCCACGCCTCGACGTCGCCGCGCCGTTCCGCCGGCAACTCGCCGTCGACGTAAGCATGCAGCTCGTCTTCGGTGACGGGAATATTGGGATCGGTCATTGTCGTCTCTGTCCAGTCTTGATCGAAAATTGAAAAAATCCAACGCGCCTGAATCCAACGCTCCCTAAAACTGACGTTCCTTCAGTCCGGCCTCTGCCATGCATAACGCCTGCCATTGCGCTTCCATCATTTCACCCGCCGCAGCGCGGTGCGCTCGCCCTCAAGCGACGCTTTCACATGAGCCCGCGCGCGGGCAAGCCGGGACATTACGGTACCGATCGGGACGCCCTGAATGTCGGCGACCTCGCGGTAGCTCAATCCTTCCAGCATCACCAGCAGCAGCACGGAACGCTGTTCTTCCACCAGTGTCGCCAGTGCGCGGGCGATGTCGCGTCCTTCGGCCTCGGTGCCGCTGGCGTCCGGGTTGTTGTCGAGCAGCGGCATGAATTGCGGCCGCCGCGCCAGCGATCGCCGCCGGTTCTTGTTGAGGTTGGTCAGGATGGTGTAGAGCCAGCTCCTGACGTCACCGCCGAGAAACAGCCGTTCCGACCGCAGCGCCCGCACCAGCGTATCCTGCACCAGATCGTCGGCGATATCGGCGTCGCGCGCGAGCGCGCGCGCGTACCGGCGGAGCGCCGGAATCATGGCTTCGACACTTTGACGAAACGCGGTCATTGGCACCAGATCTTCTGCTTGGTCCGGCGCGAACGCCTTACCCAACATAACACCCAAATGGCGCATCTATTCCTGTGATCGCGGCCTGCGGAAAACAGCGTTAACCGGGGCGGATTTGGGCTGTACCCCGCTGGAGTGCTGGTGTACCTCCAAACCCTGATGAGAGCGTGATTGGAAACCGGATGCCGCATAATTCAGGTCTGATGCAGGGCAAGCGCGGAGTGATCCTCGGCGTCGCCAACAACCGCTCGATCGCCTGGGGGATCGCCAAGGCATGCCGGGAAGCCGGTGCGGAGGTCGCGCTCACCTGGCAGGGCGATGCGCTGAAGAAGCGGGTCGAGCCGCTGGCCAAAGAGCTCGGCGGTATCCTGCTGGGTCATTGCGACGTGACCGATCCCGCAACCATCGACGCCGCGTTCGATCTGCTCGGCGAGAAATGGGGCAAGATCGACTTCGTGGTGCATGCGATCGCATTCTCCGACAAGGACCAGCTAGACGGCCGCTACCTCGAGACCACCGCCGACAATTTTTCCAAGACCATGCTGATCTCCTGCTATTCGCTGACGGCGATTGCGCAGCGCGCCGAAAAGCTTTTGACCGACGGCGGCTCGATCCTGACGCTGACCTATTACGGCTCCGAGAAATGGATGCCGCACTACAACGTGATGGGCGTCGCCAAGGCGGCGCTGGAGGCCAGCGTGCGCTATCTCGCCGCCGATCTCGGCGAGAAGAATATCCGCGTCAACGCGATTTCGGCCGGGCCGATCAAGACGCTGGCGTTTGCCGGCATTGCCGACTCCCGCTACCTCCTGAAGTGGAACGAGATCAACGCGCCGTTGCGCCGCAACGTCACCATCGAGGAAGTCGGCGACAGCGCGCTGTATCTGCTTTCGCATCTGTCGCGCGGCGTCACCGGCGAGGTGCACCACGTCGATTCCGGCTATCATGTCCTCGGCATGAAACGCCCCGAAGCGCCGGATATCTCGCTCTCGCCCGGCAAGGAATAGCCGCACGTCCGATGCCTGCGCCCATCATCTATTACATTCGCCATGGCGAGACGTCGTGGAATGCCGAAGGCAGGCTGCAGGGCGTACTCGATATTCCCCTGAACGATCTCGGCCGCAAGCAGGCCGCGGAGGCCGGCAACATCCTCGCCGGTCTGTTCGCGCGCGATGGCCGCAGCAAATCCTCGCTGTCGTTCGTCGCCAGTCCGCTGATCCGTGCCCGCGCGACCATGGAGCTGGTGCGCCGCGAACTGAAGCTGCCGCTCGCCGGTTACGCGCTCGACGACCGCCTGCGTGAAATCGCCTACGGCCGATGGGAAGGCTCGACGCTGCCCGAGATGCAGGTGGCCGACCCCGAACTGTTCGCCAGGCGCCAGAGCGAAAAATGGACGGTGGCTCCCCCGGGCGGCGAAAGCTATGTTGCGGTGCAGGCGCGAATGCAGGATTGGTATGCCTCGCTGCAGGCCGACACCGTCGCGGTGGCGCATGGCGGCACGGCGAGGGCGCTGATGGTGGCGCTCGGCATCGAAACGCCGCTCAGCGCGGCCGACCTGACCATCGAGCAGGGCGCGGTCTATGTGTTCCGCGATGGGGGACTGCAGAAGTATAGTTAAGGCTTGCGCTGTCATTCCGGGGCGCCCGAAGGGCGAACCTCAGATGTGCAGTTGCACGTCGGGGAATCTCGAGATTCCGGGCTCGATGCTTCGCATCGCCCCGGAATGACGGTGGGTTTGACCGCCGGGGGCGCGCGCGTTACCACACAGCCCTATCCGGCGATATCGAGCTCAAAATGTCCTTCAACACCTTCGGCCATATGTTCCGGGTCACGACCTTTGGCGAGAGCCACGGGATCGCGATCGGCTGCGTGGTCGATGGCTGCCCGCCGCTGATCCCGCTGACATCAGAGGACATCCAGCACGATCTCGACCGCCGCCGTCCGGGCCAGTCGCGCTTCACCACCCAGCGCCAGGAGGCCGACGCGGTGAAGATTCTGTCCGGCGTGATGGCGCATCCCGAGACCGGCGTGCAGGTGACGACGGGAACGCCGATCGCGCTGCTGATCGAGAACACCGACCAGCGCTCGAAGGACTATTCCGAGATCAAGGACAAGTTCCGTCCGGGCCACGCCGACTTCACCTATGAGGCCAAATACGGCCTGCGCGATTATCGCGGCGGCGGCCGTTCGTCGGCGCGCGAGACCGCGACGCGGGTCGCGGCCGGCGCCATCGCGCGAAAAATCCTGCCTGATGTAAAGGTGCGCGGCGCGCTGGTGCAGATGGGCCCGCACAAGATCGACCGCGACAAATGGGACTGGGACGAGATCGCGCGCAATCCGTTCTTCTGCCCGGACAAGGACAAGGCTGCGTTCTTCGAAAGCTATCTCGACGGCATCCGCAAGAACGGCTCGTCGATCGGCGCGGTCATCGAAGTGGTCGCCGAAGGCGTACCGCCCGGCCTTGGCGCGCCGATCTACGCCAAGCTCGATGCCGAGCTTGGCGCGGCGATGATGAGCATCAACGCGGTGAAGGGCGTCGAGATCGGCGCCGGCTTCGGCGCTGCGGAATTATCCGGCGAGGAGAACGCCGACGAGATGCGGACCGGCAATAACGGCACGCGCTTCCTGTCGAACCATGCCGGCGGCGTGCTCGGCGGCATCTCCACCGGCCAGCCGGTGGTGGTGCGCTTTGCCGTCAAGCCGACCTCGTCGATCCTCTCCCCGCGCCAGACCGTCGATCGCAAGGGCGCCGACACCGACATCATGACCAAGGGCCGTCACGACCCCTGCGTCGGCATCCGCGCGGTGCCGGTCGGGGAAGCCATGATGGCCTGCGTGCTGGCGGATCATCTGTTGCGGCATCGCGGCCAGGTCGGCTAACGGGCTGCATTGCCGCAACGTCAAGCGTTCCGGTCGTCTTGACGCGCGCGGCACTTGCGCGGCAAATACCGGCGTCATGAATGCATCAGAACTGCAGAAGCTGACCGACTGGCTGATCGACGGCGGGAGATCCGCAGCCAGCCCCAGCAGGTTCATGGCCGAAACCTGCGAGCGGATGGTTGCGGCAGGCCTGCCGCTCTGGCGTGTCGGCATCTTCGTTCGCACCCTGCATCCAGATATTTACGGGCGCAATTTCATCTGGAAGCCGGGCGCCGAGGTCGAGCTCGGCACGGTCGATTACAAGATTCTGGAGTCGCCGGATTTCCGCACCAGCCCGCTGATCATCGTGTTTCAGCAGGGGCTGGAGGTTCGCGCCCGCATCGACGATCCCGCGAGCAAGCGCTTCCCGATCGTCGAGGAAATGCGCGCCGAGGGTGTAACGGATTACGTTGCGATGCCGCTGCCATTCATCAATGGAACGGTCAACGCATCGAGTTGGACCACCAAGCAGCCGGGTGGATTCACGGATGAACAATTGGCGGCGCTACGGCAGGTCGTGACGCCGCTGGCGCGCGTGATCGAAATCTTCAGTCTGACGCGTACCGCCGCAAGCCTGCTCGATACCTATGTCGGCAACCGCGCCGGCGAGCGGATTCTTGGCGGCCAGATCAGGCGCGGCCACACCGAGACGATGAACGCCGCGATCTGGCTGTCCGATCTGCGCGGCTTTACCGCGCTGTCGGACCGGTTGCCGGCCGAGACCATCGTGGACATCCTGAACAATTATTTCGACTGCCAGGTAGCCGCGATCCGCGCGCATGGCGGCGAAGTCCTGAAATACATGGGAGACGGGCTGCTCGCGGTTTTTCCGATCGATGAATATGTCGGCGATGAGCAGCAGGTCTGCTCGCGCGTGCTCGAAGCCGCCCACGAATCCCGCGCCAGCGTCGCGGACATGCATTATCCGATTGGCGAAGCCGTCGAACGCTTTCGCTTCGGCGTCGCCCTGCATGTCGGAAGAATCCTGTACGGCAACATCGGCGGCGGCAACCGGCTCGACTTCACCTGCATCGGCCCGGCCGTCAACCTCGCCGCGCGGCTGGAAAAGATCGCCAGCCGCCTCCATCGCACCGTGGTGGCGTCGGAAGGTTTTGCCGGCATCTGCCGGGGCGGCTGGAGCGACCTCGGTGAGTTTCCGGTTGCCGGCTTTTCAAAGGCCGCGCGGGTCTACGGCCTGGTCGACGAAACGCCGGCGAGCTGACGCCGGCGGCCGCCGCTCACTTCTTCGCGCATTCCTTCGAGCCGGGTTTCTGCTCCACACATTTCTGATTTTGGGGAGCGGTATACACGACGACGGGCTGTGGCCGCGGATGATGATGCTGATGCAGGACGGGCTGGCCGACGGGCTTCACTACCGTATTGGTACGAATGGCGGGATTGACGCGAACGACAGGAGCGACATGAACGACCGGCGCGACATGAACGATCGGGGCGACGTGGACGACAGGAGCGATATATGTGCCGGCCATCGCCGGCGTCGAGATCAGCAGCAATGTGGTCGCGACGATTTTCTTCATGGCCATTTTGTTCCCCCTGTGAACGGCAGCAGATAGCTTCCGGCGACCGGCGCCGGTCGTGCGTGTTGCGTTGGTCTCGACAATGTCGGTGGTGAAGGCCGCGGATCGTCAGCGGCGGCGTGCGGTATGATGGCCTTGCGGGTCTGTTTCTCGGTCAGCGAACGTCTATCATGAGTGGTAAAGACAAATAACGGATACGTAAAGTGGTCGTTGCCAAGAAAGCTTTGGGGTCGGCAGCGCAGCGTCCGTCGCGGATTTCGCTGCACGCGATTCGGGCCGCGCCCGAACGCGCTATTCCTCCGGCTCGGTCGTGAACAGCAGCGGATAGCCCTTGGCGCGGCCAGCATCGGTGGCGCGCGTCGCCTTGGTCTCGGCGACGTCCTTGGTGAAGACCGCAACCACGCAGACGCCGCGCCGGTGCGCCGTTATCATGACCTTGTGGGCCTGGTCCTCGGTCATGCGGAATTCCGCCTTCAGCACGGTAACGACGAATTCGCGCGGCGTGTAGTCGTCATTGACGAGGATGACTTTGTGCAGGCGCGGCCGTTCGGTCTTGGTCTTGACCCTGGTTTTCGGCGTGACGACGGTCTCGGGCATTCCAGGCACCTCCTGGCGCCTTGCGGTTGTTCGACGAGAATATCGCCTTCCTGCCGGCCGTGGAACCGGCGGTTTTGCAGTCCGTCATTGCAGCGGCGGCACGGTGCGCAAATAGGCGACGATATCGGCCAAATCAGAGCCCTTGAGCGCCGCGTAATAGCCATAAGCCATCGGCGGCTTCAGCGGCCGTCCGTCGCGCGCGACGCCTTCGGTAACAGCCCGGACGATTTCAGCGTCGGTCCACGCGCCGATACCGGCCGTTGGATGCGATGTGATGTTGGCGGCGGTGCTGCTTGCGGTACCATCCGGCGAGCCCTCGCGCAGCGGGAAAACCCTGCCGCCGCGGCCAAGGCCGGTCTTGAAATCGGACACGCCGCGCGACCATGCCGAGTGGCATTCCATGCAATGGCCGATGGTGACGAGATAGGCGCCGCGCCGGACCGGATCGACGAACATGGATTTACTGAAACCCGCATCGGCGTCCGGATAGGGATCGCGACGCACCGGGACCTTGTAGACGGGATCGGGGACCTGATTCCGGACCGCCTTGACGGTGCGCAAATAGGCGATGACGGCATCGAGATCGTCCGGCAGCAGCGCCTTGTAGAAATTGGCCGGCATGATCGCGGCCAGCGCAGCGCCGGAGAGATGGCCATGGTCCGGGCGTATGCCCTCGACCAGCGCGCGCCTGATCTCGGCATCGCTCCAGCTTCCGATTCCGGTCTCGGCGTCGGGCGTGATGTTCGGCGCGGTGGCGTCGAAGGCCGGCGTTGTGAAAGAGAGGCCACCGGACAGTGCCCGGTCGGCGATCAGCTTGCCTTCACCATCGCGCGGGCTATGGCAGTTGCCGCAGGCCATGATGGTGTTGACGAGATAGTTGCCGCGCTCGGCCGGCGTTTCCGCTTTGGCCCCGTTTGAGACGGCCAGCAGTAATGCGCAAGCCGCGATGCCGCTACGAACCATGATGCCCTCCGATTCCGGGGACTTGTATCGCATGACAGGGCCAACGCCGCAAAGCCGGTCGCCCCGGCAGGCCTCAGGCCCTGGGCGAGATCGGGGTCATCGTGCGATCACGGCGGCAAAATCCTTGACCACACCGGGGTCGAGCTTTTTCGCCGCCGCGATGTCGGCTTCAGCGCCTTTGCCGTCGTTTCGCTTCAGCCTGGCGAGGCCGCGGCCGTAAAGCGCCAGCGGCGTTTCCGGATCGAGGCCGATGGCGGTGTCGTAATCGGCGACCGCGCGCTCGTAATCCTGCTTGTCGTAGTAAGCCAGGGCGCCGTTGTTCAAGGCCCGGACGGATTTGGCGTTGAGCCGGATCGCCTCGGAGAAATCGGCGATGGCCCGATCGAGATCCTTCTTGTGGTAATACACGGTGCCGCGACCGTTGAACGCGGTTGCGTATTTCGGGTTCAGTGTGATCGCCTGATCGTAGTCGGCGATGGCGCGGTCATACTCGCCTTTGTTGCGATAGGCGATGCCGCGATCGCTGAAGGCCTGGGCCAGCGCAGGATCGAGCTTGATCGCCTGGTCGAAATCCGCAATCGCCTGATCGAAATGTTGCGTGTGCAGGTAGGCGAGGCCGCGATTATAGAATGTCGAGGCCACGGTCGGGTCGAGCCGGGCCGAGGTCGAGTAGTCGGACAACGCGCGAACCCAATCGTCCCGGGCCGCATGCCCTACGCCGCGGTTGTTGTACGCATCGGCCGTCGCCGCATCGGCATGATGGCCGCTGAGCAGGAAAGCCGTGCAGCCCGAGATCTGCATCTCCGGCGTGACGTCGCCCTTGCCGTAGCACCAGTCGCGTTGCTGCGACGTCTCGGCTGACGCGCCGGCCGTCATCAGCAGCATTGGGGCGACAATTCCGAGGGCCGCAAGGCTGCGGCGAAAGGCTGTCTTATTCATGGAAAATCCTGCGCATCGAACCGGCTCTTCTCAGTGTGCCCGGCGCTGCGGTTGGTTCAATTCGGCGGAACAGCGGCGGCGATGGCGAAGCCTCGTCGAAATTAAGGCAAGCCGATTGACTTGCAGGTGACTTGCAGGTGACTTGAATGTGTAGGGACGGCCCATCTTCCCGCTTTTCGAAGCCTGGCTTGCATGTCACCATTGCGGCCAGACGACGGGAGGGCCGCTATGCGCTGGTATGTCTCGATCGGGGCTGTGCTTGTCGCGGGCGTGCTGGCCGGCGGCGATGTCGCCGGCGTGGCAGCGCCGCGCCCGGCGGTGCAGCCGGGCCATCGATTGGCCGACAAGGAAGCCACGCCCTCCGTCGATGTCGAACTGGCTCTCGCCGTCGATGTCTCCTATTCGATGGACATGGATGAACTGGCGATCCAGCGCGAGGGTTACGCGCAGGCCCTCGTTTCCAAGGAGTTCCTGCAGGCGCTCAAGACCGGCCCGAACGGCAAGATCGCGGTGACCTATTTCGAGTGGGCGGCGTCCAGCGACCAGAAGATCATCATCCCGTGGCGGGTGATCGACGGCCCCGAAACCGCGGACGCCGTCGCCAACGAAATCATGAAAACCCCGATCCGCCGGGCGTCGCGCACCTCGATCTCGGGCGCGATCAATTTCGCGATGCCGCTGTTCGACGAGAATCCGCATCGGGGCATCCGGCGCGTGATCGATATTTCCGGCGACGGTCCCAACAACAATGGCGGCCCGGTGGTGCAGGCGCGCGATGCCGCGCTGGAGAAGGGCATCGTCATCAACGGCCTGCCGATCATGGTGAAGGAGCCGTCCTATTCCACCATGGATATCGACAATCTCGACTTCTATTACGAGGACTGCGTGATCGGCGGCCCCGGTTCCTTCGTGGTGGCGATCAAGGACCGCGAGAAGTTCAAGGAGGCGATCCGCACCAAGCTGCTGCTCGAAGTCGCGGGCCGCACCCCGGAACACAAGGTCGTGCCGGTGGCCGAGAAGGAGCCGCGCGTCAGCTGCCTGATCGGCGAGAAGATCTGGCAGGACCGCTGGGGGCGATAAGTCCGTTGCCAGCGTAGGGCAGGCAAGGTGGTCGGCGGACGTTGGCCTTGGTCAGCCTTGGGATTGATGACGAGATCGAACTTGGTTGGCGGCTCGATGGGAGGGGCAGCCGGTTTCGCGCCGCGCAAAACCTTGTCGTGGTGTCTAAATTGAAACCTGTCGCCCGATCTCAACGACCTGATCGCTGGGGAGGCTGAAGAAGTCGCTAACATGGACGGCGTTGCGCTCCATCACGGCAAAGAACCGCTCCTGCCAGGCAGGCAAGCCCATGCCGTCTTCGCGGCCGACCACCGTCTCATGGCCCACATAATAGGTCACGTCGTCGAGGTCGATGGTGCATCCCAGCGCCTTGCCGGCCGTAAGCAGTTCCGGAATATGCGGGCGCTCCATGAAGCCGAAACGCGTTTCCGCACGCCAGAAATTTGGCGCGACTTCGTCGATTGTCATGCGGTTGCCGGCCGCGACCCACGGCACCGACTGGATTTCCACGCGCAGTACGAAGAGATGCTCATGCAATGCACGGTTATGCTTGACGTGCCAGGCCATGACCGGCGGCGTATCGCGCTCGGTCCGGGTCAGGAACACGGCCGTGCCGGGAACGCGTGGAATGCCTTTGGATTGAATATCCTTCATGAATTCCGGGACCGGGATCAGAAAATCATGCATTCGGGCCATCACGGCCGCCGCTCCGCGATGCCAGATCCACATCAAGCCGTACACAGAGATAGCCAGGATAAGCGGCACATATCCGCCCTCGGCAATCTTTGTCAGGTTAGCAAGGAAGAAGGCGCTATCGACGATGAGAAAGAAGGCTGCAACAGAGCCGGCAGCTAACATGCTCCAGCCCCAGACCTCGCGCATCGCAATGAAAAGCAGTGCCGACGTCATCAGCATCGTCAGCGAAACCGCGATGCCGTAGGCAGCCGCCAGATTGTCGGATTTGCCAAACCCGATTGTGAGCCCGAGAGTTACGAACATCAGCAGCCAGTTGACGACACCGACGTAAATCTGGCCGTAACCTTCCGATGAGGTCTGCTTGATCCGCAGCCTTGGCAGCCAGCCGAGCTGGATTGCCTGCCGTGTCATCGAGAAAGCGCCCGTTATGATCGATTGGCTGGCAATGATCGTCGCTACTGTCGCCAGCGCGATGAGCGGAATCAGGAGCCCCCCGGGACAAAGCCGAAAGAAAATATTGCCGTCCGTCGGGACACCTTCAAGAACCAGCGCCGCCTGCCCGGCATAGTTGAGGATCAGACTGGGGAAGACGACCGCGAACCATGCCAGTGTAATGGGGCCCCTGCCGAAATGACCCATATCAGCATAGAGAGCTTCGGCGCCGGTGACGCAGAGAAACACCGCGCCCAAAACCAGAAAGCCGGTGCCCCCATGTGAGAACAGATACGACAGACCGTAGACAGGATTGAGCGCGGCGAACACGGAAGGATGCTGGACAATGCCTGAAATTCCCATCAACGCGAGGGCGACAAACCAGAGCAGCATTATTGGACCAAAATAATAGCCAATCGCTGCTGTTCCCCGTGACTGGATGGCAAACAGCGCGAGCAGAATCGCCGCCGCGGCGGGAACAACATAGGACTGAAATACCGGAGTCGCCATGTTCAGGCCCTCCAGTGCCGACAGCACCGAAATCGCCGGCGTAATCGCCCCATCACCGTAGATCAGGGCCGCCCCGAACAGGCCGACCGCCACGATGGTAGGCCGCCGTTGCTTCTTAACTCCCAACAAGGCCATCAAGGCCAGAATGCCACCCTCGCCGTCATTGTCGACGCGCATAGCGAACGAGACATATTTGACCGTTGTAATGATGAAGAGAGTCCAGAGCACGAGCGAAAGCGCGCCCAGGATAATATCTGCGTCGGGAGGGCCTTCGGTGGCGCCGAGAATGGTCTTGAACGTATAAAGAGGGCTGGTCCCGATATCGCCGAATACGATACCGAGCGCCGACAGACCGAGCGTTTGCAGCTTACCCTGCGGAGCTTGTCGCGCTGCCTCGGCAGCAGTGGTTGCTGGATTTTCGATCAATGTACCGTCCAGAACAGAAATTTGATTGCCCGACAGCAAACAGCCTTCCGGGCGATCAAGTTACTTCATTGGATAAAGCCGGAGTTGTGGCAATAGCCAATCGCATTCCCTGCAAACTATCAACTTGTATTGCGACAATCAGGGCTCCTGGTTTTCGAGTGTCAAATGCCGTTGCCCGAGAAAATATAAACGGCATGGCGACGATTGACGCGATTGTTGCGCGCAATGTTTATTGCCTCCGTTGCCCTGTCTCGCAAAGTACTCTCATGGAACCTTCAAGGATACTGGTTCTCGCAGGACCCGCGATTGCTACATGGTTAGAGGGCGGCCTTCATCAAGCTCGCATCAATCCGCATCTGGCTGCGTGCTAATGAGTCCACACCCCAGCTAGTGCGGATTTTCCAGGCTGAACAGTTCCGACTGCTCGTCATAGGCGAACAGTTCCGCGTAACGTCCCCACGACACGATGGTCTTGAGCGTTTCGTCGGCCTGATCTTCCGCCATGTAGTCCTCGAGCTCGTTGCGGAAGCGCGCAACCGGCGCCGAGTGCGAAGGCCGCTCGTCGAGGACGCGGCGGATCAGGCCCATCACCGGCACATAGTTGATGAGATGTTCGGCGAACAGTTTCTTGCGGGCGTCGGTTTCAAGATGGGCAAAGCGCTTGCCGGCGTCCGTCAGCATGAGGTCGCCTTCGCTCAGCTGGGCAAATCTCAGCAATTGCAGAGATTCGCCGAGGTGGAATATTTCGTCGGCTTCGAGTTGCAGGCTGTTGGCGAGCACCGGCAGGTCCGCATGCCCTGCATAGGGTGGTCCCGCGAGCGTCTCGATCAGGCCCGATAGCACGTTCGACGAGACGTGCTGGAGGATCATGCCGACGCCGCTGCCGGGGATGCCCTCGATGGCCGGCGTCTTGGCCTCCGCGCGCTGCGTCATGCGGGCATAGATGCTGTCGACCAGCTGCCGGAATGCCGGATCGAGACGATTGCGCGGGTGCGGCAGGTCGACCCTGATCTCGGCCGCGATCCGGCCGGGATTGGACGAGAAGACCAAAATGCGGTCGCACATCAATACCGCTTCCTCGATGTTGTGCGTCACCATCAGCACCGACTTGATCGGCAACCGGCCTTCGATCCAGAGATCGACCATGTCGGTACGCAACGTCTCGGCGGTCAGCACGTCGAGCGCCGAAAACGGCTCGTCCATCAAGAGCAGGTCCGGATGAACCACCAGCGCCCGCGCAAATCCGACGCGCTGGCGCATCCCGCCCGACAATTCCTTGGGGTAGGCGGACTCGAAGCCGTCGAGACCGATCAGGTCGATCGCCGCCAGAGCGCGCGTGCGGCGTTCGACGCTGTCGATTCCAAGCGCCTCCAGTCCCAGTTCGACGTTCTGCAGAACCGTTAGCCAGGGAAACAGCGCAAACGACTGAAACACCATCGAGACGCCGTTCGGCGGTCCCATGATCGTCTCGCCGCGGCATTTGGCATCGCCCGACGACGGCGCGATCAGGCCGGCGATAATCCGCAGCAGCGTCGACTTGCCCGAGCCGGACCGCCCGAGCAGGCCGACGATTTCGCCGGAATGGAGCGTCAGATCGACTTTTTCGAGGACCAGCAATTCCTCGCCGCTGCCTTTCGGAAATGACCGGCAGACGCCGCGGATGTCGAGCAGGCTGGCCTGATTGAGTTGATCGAGCATCGGTTTCTCCTGATCAGCCGAGGCGAAGACGGCGTTCGGCGAAGGCATAGAGCGGCCTCCAGAACAGCCGGTTGAAGAGCGTCACCAGCACGCACATGATGGCGATGCCGAGGACGACCCGGGGGAAGTCGCCGGTCTCGGTCGCCGTCGCTATATAGGCGCCGAGGCCGGTAGCCGTCAGATGGGTGTCGCCCCAGCTTGCGACCTCCGCGACGATGGCGGCATTCCATGACCCGCCCGACGCGGTGATCGCACCGGTGATGTAGTACGGAAAAATTCCGGGCAGGATGACCTTGATCCACCATCGCCATCCCTTCAGATGGAAGCTGCCGGCAGCCTCCCGAAGATCGGTCGGGAACGCGCTGGCGCCTGCGATGACGTTGAACAGGATATACCACTGGGTGCCCAGGATCATCAGCGGGCTGAGCCAGACGTTGGTGTTCAGGCCGTAGCGAACGATCATCACCACAAAGACCGGAAAGGCAAGGTTGGCGGGAAACGCGGCCAGGAACTGCGCCAGCGGCTGGATTCGCTCGGCCAATTTCGGCCGAAGTCCGATCCAGACCCCGACCGGCACCCATATCAGGGTCGCCAGCGCAATCAGCACGATCACACGCGCCAGCGTAATGAAGCCGTATCCGACGGCGCTGAACAGGTCCGATGGGCCCAACGTCGCCGAGAGATATCGATAGATCCGCCAGGCCGCGTCGCCGGTGCATGCCATGACGATGGCAAGCCAGACGGCGTCGACGATGCGTGACGGTTGGCGGCCGCGTCTCGTTGCCGTTTTGAATCGGCCTGGAAGCCCGATGTGCAAATTCGAGATGGCCTTGTTGAGCGCCGCGAACGGGTAAGTCAGGACGCGAAACGCGCGCGTCCGGCGAAACAGGTCGAGCATCCAGGATGCCGGCGCGCTCGCCGAGGCGGTCTGCTCGAAGCGGAATTTATCGGCCCAGGCCACCACGGGGCGAAACAGCAACTGGTCGTAGGCGAGGATGACGAGAAACATGGCCAGGAGGGCGTAGCCGATCGCGGCGAGATTCTGCTGTTTGATGGCCAGCGCGACATAGGAGCCGATACCCGGCAACGTGACCGTGGTGTTGCCGACCGTGATCGCTTCGGACGCCACCACGAAGAACCATCCGCCCGACATCGACATCATCGTATTCCAGATCAGGCCCGGCATGGCGAAGGGGACGTCGAGCCGCCAGAAGCGCTGCCATCCGCTGAGGTGAAAGCTTTGCGACGCCTCTTCCAGGTCCTTCGGGACATTGCGCATCGACTGATACATGCTGAACGTCATGTTCCAGGCCTGGCTGGTGAAGATCGCGAACACGCAGGCGAGTTCGGCGCCGAACACCTGGCCGGGGAACAGATTCAGGAAGAACACCACGGTGAAGGTGAGGAAGCCGAGGATCGGCACCGACTGCAGGATGTCGAGCAGCGGGATCAGCACCATCTCGGCGCGGCGGCTCTTGGCGGCAAGGGCCGCATAGATGAAGGTGAAGATGATCGAGCAGACGATGGCGAGCAGCATCCGCATGGTCGTCCGCAACGCATAGGCCGGCAGATGCGCCGGATCGAGCGTTACCGGATCAACATCTAGCGCCGACAAGGGAAGGGCGGTCTGCTCGCCGCCATAGACGATCAGCACCATGGCGCCGATCACGAGCACCAGCGCGACGGCGTCCCAGACGTTGGGCCGCAGCGCCTGCCCCAATCTCGGCGACAGAATCTCTTGAAGGGTCATCACTGCCGCCTTGTCCAGAATTCGTCATCGTCATCGTGTCCGCCGTGACTGCACGGCTGTCGCGTGCGAGCCCGATCGAGCCCGGCGTCCGCGAATACGTCCTTCCAGGGTCGGCCGCGGCGATTCATCGTGTGAATTTTTTGCAGCGCAGGCATCACCGCAATCATGTCGGCGCGCTGCCGGCAAGGAAATGAAGCAATCGATTTCCTCCGTCCGGAGTTGCCGATGATCGCGTCAAAAGCCGTAGCCGGGAGAGGCGCCGTTCTTCATCGGCGCTTATGCGAATCGTTCGCAGTTGCAATAGACGATCCGGCGATTTCCGCGAAGCGACGTCGATTCCGATTTGGTTAACCTCCCGACCCTTACGTCTATCCATACAAATCCGACCGTAAAATGAATATGACAGGGCTCCGAATTTCTCCTCGGCAGCATGTCCTGAAGGCCGGAACGATCGCCTTTGGCGGCGCCGGCACCAGCTGCCGCAACCTGCGGCGGGGGCTCGCCGGATCGCATGCCGAAAGGCGAAACGGATCGGCATGATGTTCGCCATGGCAATACAGTGTGCCATTTCCTTAGGCAATCATCCGTCTTTCGTCGATCGCGATAAGCCACGCTTAATTCTTTAGCGGTAAAAATTGCCGGATTTCAAAACCGGATAGGCCCCTCACATGCGTAGTTTCTTTCGCCTGATCGTCCGTTTCCGCAGGGATAAACGCGCCAATGTCGCGATGATTTTCGGGATCGCGGTGGTACCGCTGATCTCGGCGATGGGTTGCGCGGTCGACTACTCGATGGCGACCAGGATGAGGGCGAAGCTGCAATCCGCGGCCGACGCCGCCAGTGTTGCCTCGCTTTCCAAGAACTCGGCCGGGTTCACCGCGGCCGCGGCAATGACGGGCGATGGCTCGGTTACGGCCGGCGTCACCGAGGCCAACAACGTCTTTGACGGCAACGTGGGCTCGATCACCGGTTACAACAATCTGACCCGTACCAGCACTGTCACAAAGACCGGCATCAAGCTGGCTTCCAGCGTCACGTTCAGTGCCGACGTGCCGACCAACTTTATGAGGGTGGTTGGGTTTCAAAAACTGACGGTGACCGGCGTCTCGAAATCGAGCGCCTCGCTGCCGCCCTATCTCGATTTTTACCTGGCGCTGGACGTTTCGGGATCGATGGGGTTGCCGTCGACAACGGCCGAAGCCAAGCGGTTGCAGTACCTCAGCCCGGATAACTATGCACAATATCCGACCGGCTGTACCTTGGCCTGCCATTTTTCGCAGCAAAATGGCCCGTGCACGGACAGCGGGACCCAAGGATACCCAACGAACGGCTACTGTCTCGGCTATCTGATTTCGCGCGTGAGCCCGAGCGGATACACAAATCTCCTCACGCTGCAAAGTCCACAAGGAAAGTATCTTTATAAAAACCAGGACCAGAATTCGCCTCTTTACAACAAGTATTGGCAGCTACCGTCTACGATGGTTTCCGGCCTGCCCAATTCGCTGAATGCTGCACTACCGCCGGTTTCGTCCTGCCCGACCGCGGGCACCGACAACTGCATCCAGTTGCGCCTCGACGCGGTCGGCTTTGCCTTGAACGCTACGGTGGCCGCGAACGGCGTGGACGGATTGCTCGCCCTGGCCCAAAAGAAGAAGATAGTTACCAATCAATTCCGGATCGGGCTCTACCCCTTCATCAAGGATATCGACAAGAGCTATGCCCCGCTGACCTCAACTATCAACGGCAGTTCTACGACGCCCGGCACCATCAATTATGCCGCCGCAAATCTCGCCACGGAGCTTGATACCAATTTGAACGTAAATCTTGGCTCGGGCGGCACGCATATCGACAATGCGCTCAACAGCATCAACAACCTGATCGCCAGCGTCGGCAACGGCAGCGCCTCGAACAATACGCAGCCTTACGTCTTTCTCGTCACCGACGGCGCTCAAGACAACCAGTACAAAGACGTTCCCAACGGCAACTGGCACGGCAGCAACCACGCCACCGTGCTATCTGACACTGTCAACGCCTACCCCGGCATCTGCACGACTCTCAAGAGCCGCGGCATCATCGTTTCCGTGCTCTATATTCCCTACCAGCCGATCAACCCGGTGAACACATCCTTTGCCGGCGACGAAGACGACTACGCCAACTGGAACATCGGCACCGCGACCACGGGCATCGCGAAGAGCCTGTCGGACTGCTCGTCGCCGGCCGACGCGGCGGGCAGCTACTTCTACACCGCCAACACCCCCGCCGACATCACGGCTGCCTTGAACGCCATGTTCAATCACGCGGTGACCACGGCGCATATCACGAACTGAGCGAGAGCCGGCGCGCTGCCTGACCGAACCAGGCATCGCGTGCGGCTTTCGCGCGATCGCGCCCTTGCCGTCGATGGCGGGACCGTGGATCATCGTGACCGTACCAAATCCAGGGCGGAAATGATTCGCGCGAAGGCTCCATCCGAACATGGCATTGCGGCCGAACTGGTCGCGGTACTGGTGGCCGTGACCTCGGGCGAACCGCGTGTGCTGACGATCCAGGATCAGTCCGCGCTGCCTTCCGGCCCGTTCGAACTGGCGCATCGCTCGCTGCAGTCGGGGTTGCGCGCCTGGGTCGAGCGGCAAACCCGGCTGCCATTGGGCTATGTCGAGCAGTTGTACACCTTCGCCGACCGCGATCGCGCCGGCGTCACCGCCAGGCACGTCATTTCCGTCAGCTATCTCGGCCTCACGCGTGAGCAGCCGGCCGCCGGCGAACATGAGGCAAGCTGGCGCAGTTGGTATGACTACTTCCCCTGGGAGGATCATCGTCTCGGGCCTCCGCCGCTGATCGAGAAAACGCTGCGGCGAGGCTTGATGGCCTTTGTGTCGGCGACGCCGGACAAGGCCGCGCGGCTGGTGCGCCGGCAACGCGCGGCGATGCTGTTCGGGTTCGACGACCATGCCTGGAACGAGGATCTCGTTCTGCAGCGCTACGAACTTCTCTACGAGGCGGGTTTGATTCCGGAGGCGTTGCGCGGCCGTGCTTCCGCGCCGGTGCCTGACAAGGAGACCGTCGCTGCTCCCGGCCATGCCATGATCCTCGATCACCGCCGGATTCTGGCCACCGGCATTGCAAGGCTGCGGGCCAAGATCAAATACCATCCGGTGGTGTTCGAATTGATGCCGGAGACGTTCACACTGCTGCAATTGCAGCGCTGCATCGAGGCGCTGGCCGGACGGCTGCTCTACAAGCAGAATTTCCGCCGCCTGATCGAAGGGCAGGAACTGGTTGAGGAGACTGGCGAAATGAGCCTCGACACCGGTGGCCGTCCGGCAAAATTGTTCCGGTTCCGCCGCGCGGTATTCGCCGAACGCGCCATCACCGGGAGCAAATTGCCGATTGCCACTTGACAAGGCTTATACTCAATATCATCATAAGGCATGTACTCGATTGGAGTATAACCTATGGTGCCGGCAATGGAACTATTCAGCTCAGATCAGCTCTACGCAAAAGTAAGCCATGCGATCCCCGCGATCGAATGGCCGGCCTTCGTAGGCGATATCGATGCGATCCTCGCGCTGAAGCGGGACCGCAACGCGGTTATACTCGCGCATAACTACCAGACGCCCGAGATCTACCACTGCGTGGCCGATATCGTCGGCGACAGTCTCGCTTTGGCGCGCGAGGCGATGCTTGTCGAAGCCGATGTCATCGTGCTCGCCGGCGTTCACTTCATGGCCGAGACCGCCAAACTGCTCAATCCGTCCAAGACGGTGCTGATCCCGGATCGCGGCGCCGGCTGTTCGCTGGCGGATTCGATCACGCCCGAAGACGTCCGGCTGTTGCGGCAAAGCTATCCCGGCGTCCCGATCGTGACTTACGTGAACACGTCGGCCGCGGTGAAAGCCGAATCCGACATCTGCTGCACGTCGGGCAATGCTCGGGCCGTGATCGAGTCGCTCGGCGTCGAGCGCGTCATCATGCTGCCCGACGAATATCTCGCCAGGAACATTGCCGCCGAGACCAAGGTCAAGGTGATCACCTGGACCGGGCATTGCGAGGTGCACGAGCGCTTCAGCGCCGAGGAAGTGCGGCAATTGCGCGAAAATCATCCGGGCATCGTCGTGCTCGCGCATCCCGAATGTCCGCCGGAGGTGCTGGCCGAGGCCGATTTTGCCGGCTCCACGGCGGCGATATCCTCCTATGTCGCCAAACAGCGCCCGCCGCGCGTGGTGCTGCTGACGGAATGCTCGATGAGCGACAACATCGCGATCCAGTACCCCGATCTCGAATTCATCCGGCCCTGCAATCTCTGCCCGCACATGAAGCGGATCACGCTTGGCAATATCCGCCATGCGCTGGAGACGATGCAGCACCGGGTCACGATTGACGACGGCATCGCCGTGCGCGCTCGCCTCGCGGTCGAGCGGATGCTGGAGGTAAAATGACAGCCATTCACGATACCGACGGCGCGGCCGTGATCATCGGCGGCGGCCTCGCCGGATTGACGGCCGCGCTGGCGCTGGCGCCGCAACCGGTGCTGCTCGTAACCATGGCGCCGCTCGGTTTTGAGGCCTCCAGCACACTCGCGCAAGGCGGCGTCGCCGCCAGCCTCGGCGCTGACGACGACGTGTCGCTGCATCTCAAGGACACGCTGGCCGCCGGCGACGGGCTTTGCGACGAGGCGGTCGCATCCGCCATTCTCGCGTCGGCGCCGGCGGCGATCGAGCAACTGGTGCGGTTCGGCGTCGAATTCGACCGCGACGCCGGCGGCAACATCCTTCTTGGTCTCGAGGCCGCGCATTCGCGGCGCCGCATCGTCCATGCCGGCGGCGACGGGACCGGGCGGGACATCATCCGCGCGCTGGCCTGCAAGGTTGACGAGACGCCGTCGTTCACCGTGTGCGAGGCGACGGCCGCGCGGCGCCTGATCGTCGACGACAACGCCGTGCGCGGGGTTCTCTGCGAGACCGCGCAGGGACCGGTCGTGTTCGCCACCGATCGCGTCGTGATCGCGACAGGCGGCATCGGCGGGCTGTTCCTGCACACCACCAATCCCGCCGCGTCCTTTGGCCAGGGCATCGCGCTGGCCGCCCGCGCCGGCGCCGCCATGGCCGATCTCGAATTCATTCAATTCCACCCGACCGCGCTCGACAGTCAATCCTTTCCGCTCAAACTGATCAGCGAGGCGGTGCGGGGCGAGGGCGCGATCCTGGTCGACGAGCGCGGCGACCGCTTCATGGCGAACGAGCCCGGCGCGGAGCTGGCGCCGCGCGACGTCGTGGCGCGCGCGGTGTGGCGGCATCTGGCGGCCGGACACCGGGTGTTTCTCGACGCGCGGAACGTCGCAGGGTTGGACGTCGCGCGACGTTTTCCGACCATCACCGCACTTTGCCGCGAAGCCGGGATCGATCCGGTCACGCAGCCGATCCCGATCCGCCCCGCCGCGCATTATCACATGGGCGGCATTGCCGTGGACCCGCGCGGGCGGACGTCGGTCGACGGGCTCTGGGCCTGCGGCGAGGTTGCCTGCACCGGCCTGCACGGCGCCAACCGGCTCGCCAGCAATTCGCTGCTTGAAGCGGCGGTGTGCGGCAGCTGGGTCGCGCAGGATATCGCCGCATCGGCGTCGGCCAGGCGGCGCCAGCCGCGGCTGCCCGATGGCAGCGCCATCCGCAGCGATGCAGCTTCGGTTCGTCCGATCCTGTCGCGGGCCGCCGGCGTCTTGCGCGATGCCGACGGCCTTCGCGCGGCGGCTCGGGCGCTCTATCCGCTCGCGGTCTCGCACCAGGCGGCAAGCGATCCCGCGATCGTCGGCCTGATGATCGTGATGTCAGCCCTGCGCCGCCGGGAAAGCCGCGGCGCGCATGCCCGCACCGATTTTCCCGAACACGCCGACACCGCGCGGCGATCGACGCTGCGCCTCGATGATGCCCTCGAGGCGGCGAGGGACTTCGTTCCCGACCCGGTCATCTGATTTAAGGAAACATCATGACGCCTTCGCCGCTCCCGACGGTCATGATCGAGCCTTTGGTTCGCATGGCGCTGCTTGAAGATCTCGGCCGGGCCGGCGATCTCACCACCGATGCGATCGTACCGGCGGCGCACCGCGCGACGACGGTCCTGGTGGCCCGGCAGCCCGGTGTGGTCGCAGGCCTCGATCTGGCGCGGCTGGCCTTTCAGCTGATCGATCCGGCGATCGAGATGCGTGTCGAACGTGGCGATGGCGCAGCGCTCGCCCCGGGCGATGTGATCGCCACCATCTCCGGCCCGGCGCGCGGCATTTTGACGGCGGAGCGGGTCGCGCTGAATCTGCTGTGCCGCCTCAGCGGCATCGCGACCGCAACCGCAAGCGTTGTGGCGGCGGTCCGTGACACCAGGACCGACATCGTCTGCACGCGCAAGACCACGCCGGGTTTGCGCGCGATCGAGAAATACGCGGTGCGGGTCGGCGGCGGCAGCAATCACCGGTTCGGTCTCGACGATGCGGTCTTGATCAAGGACAACCATGTCGCGATCGCCGGCAGCGTCACCGAGGCGTTGAAGCGCGCCAAACAAGGCGTCGGCCATCTCATCAAGATCGAACTCGAGGTCGATACGCTGGACCAGCTCCGCGAGGCGCTCGATCACGGCGTCGATGCCGTGCTGCTCGACAACATGAACCCGGAAACCCTGACCAAGGCGGTCGCGATGGTCGGCGGCCGCGCGGTGACGGAAGCTTCCGGCCGCATCACGCCCGCCACCGCGCCGTCGATCGCCGCCACCGGCGTCGACCTGATCTCGATCGGCTGGCTGACCCATAGTGTCAGCGTTCTCGACATCGGGTTGGATTTCAGGAATTGATACGGGGAAGGTCTCTCTTCTCCCTCGCCCCGCGCTTGCGGGGAGAGGGTTGGGGTGAGGGGCTCTATCCGCGCATTCGGACTCGCGGATGGTCCCCCTCACCCGAAATTCGCTATCGCGAATTTCGACCTCTCCCCGCAAGCGGGGCGAGGTAAACGGAACGCCATCACGCTCTGGCTTCGCTCGCGTTCAGCGCTTGCGCGCGAACCTTGCCACCAGCTCGACATGCGGGGTGTGGCGAAACTGGTCGACCGGAGTGACGCCTTCGATTGTATAGCCGCCGTCGATCAGGATTTTTGCGTCGCGTATGAAGGTCGCGACGTTGCAGGACACCGCGACCAATGTCGCGACCTTGCTGGCGGCGAGTTGGGTTGCTTGCGCCTGCGCGCCCTGCCGCGGCGGATCGAACACGACGGTGTCGTAGTCGCGCAGTTCCTGCGGCATCAGCGGCCGCCGGAACAGATCGCGCGCTTCCGCCTTGAGCGGCTTCAATCCCGAAGTCGATGCCGCCGCCTTCTGCAGCGCGGCCACCGCGCCGGCGTCGCTGTCGAAGGCCGCGATCCGCGACTTCCGGGCCAGGCGAAGCGCGAACGGTCCGACCCCGCAAAACAGGTCGGCGATATATTTGGCGCGCACGCAATGATCCGCCACCAGCGCGGCCAATGCCTCCTCACCGGCGACGGTGGGCTGCAGGAACGAGCCCGGCGGCAGGATCACCTGCGCGGTGCCTGCCGTGATCGCCGGTGGCGTCCGCATCAGCACCAGTTCGCCATGGCGCGTCAGCCGCGCCAGGCGATGCTGTTCCGCCACGCGCGATAACGTCGCGATGGTTTTGGTGGGTACCGGACCGGAGCCGCGCACGTCGACATCGAGGCCGGTGTCGGTCGCCGTGATCTGGATGTCGAGCGGCTTCCCGGTCGATATCAGCGGTTCGGCCAGCGCCCATGCCGCATCGAGCGCGCCGTCGAGGCCGGGGCTAAGGATCGGGCAGCGGTCGACCGGAATGATGTCGTGGGAACCTGCCGCCGAAAAGCCCACCTTGAGCACCTCGTGCGTCCCCATCCGCGCGTGCAAGGTGACGCGCCGCCGGCCGAGGCCGTGGGCGTCGATCAGCGGATGAACTTCGCAATCGAGCTTCGCCTGCGCCAGCATCTCGACCACCAGATTGCGCTTCCAGGCACGGTAGTGCCCGCTTTCCCAATGCTGGATCGCGCAGCCGCCGCAGATGGCAAAGTGCGGACAGAACGGCGTGATCCGTTCCGGGCTTGCGTGCTCGACTTGCAGCAGACGGCGGCGGTCGGGATGGCCCGGTACCGGCGCCACCTCGACGGTCTCGCCGCCAAGCGTGTACGGCACATACAAATTCTCGCCGCCGGCGCGCACGACGCCGTCGCCGAAATGACCGACATGATCGATGACGAGGTGCTCAGCCACGGCGCGCGCCGAGGAAGAATTCGATATTGCCGTCGCCGCCGGTAATCGAGGACGGAAACACCTGGATGTCGGTGCATCCGAGCGAAGCCGCGAACGCCGTGATGTCGTCGCAAATTTCCTGATGCACCATCGCATTGCGGATGATGCCGTGCTTGGAATGCTTTCGCGACGCCTCGAATTGCGGCTTGATCAGCGCCAGAAGACTCATCGGTGCGGCCGCCAGCGACAATGCCACGGGCAGCACGGCTTTCAGTGAAATGAAGCTGACGTCGATGACGACGATGTCGGGCCGGGCGGGCAGGCGCTTGCCCTCGAAACTGCGGATATCGGTCGCTTCCATGGAGACGATGTGGGGATGATTGCGCAGCGAAGGATGCAGCTGGCCGTGACCGACATCGACGGCGAAGACGAGGCTGGCGCCGTTCGCCAGCAATACTTCGGTGAAGCCGCCGGTCGATGCGCCGACGTCGAGGCAGACATGGTTCTCGATGTCGATGGGATATTGCTCCAGCGCGCCCGCAAGCTTGACGCCGCCGCGCGAGACATAGGGATGCGCGGGCTGCGCCGACAATTCCGCATCGGCGGCGATGGTTTCCGAGGCTTTCAGCACCGGCTTGCCGTCGGCGACCACGCCGCCGGCCTCGATCGCCGCCCGCGCCCGGGCCCGGCTTTCGAACAGGCCGCGCTCGACCAGCACGACGTCGGCGCGCTTGCGGGGAGTTGGCTCGATTTCGCGCTTGTTGGTCAATTTCGGTCCGATTTGCTTGTTGCGCGATCCGCGGCGAGGCGAACGCAGGCGTCGAACGAGGTGAGATCATGCCAGAGATCCGCAGACGCGATCTTTGGCGCGACCAGCGGACAACCGTGCAGATCGAGCGCGTGCATCATCATGAGATTGTCGGGCAGGCCAAAATCTTCCACCGTCAGTCCCTCCGGGTCGATCAGGCGGCCATCGGGCGATGTTTTTACGTCATATCGGCGCGCAACGCGCTGCTTGTATGACGAGGGGTCGTTGCTGTAGGCGAGACACAGCTTGCCGCGGCCCGCCATGTAGCCGAGTTCGTAGACGGTGCCTGCGTCGGCACTGGGGCCGCGAAACGGCGTCAAATTGGCGATGATGGCGTCGGCCGCCTCCATCATTGCCTCATTGGCTTTGAAGATCGTGAGCGAGGCCTCAGGGGTCGACACGTCGACCGCGTTATCGAGCGGATAAAGTCCGATCAGCCCGTGACGCGCGCAGATCTCGGCTTTGCGCCGTCCAATCTCAAGCGCGTCCGGCAGGAACACATCGGGGCCTGCCAGATAGATTTTCATGGCCCATCGCGTTTTCGAGCGAAGCATGCCCTCGGACTGATCCGGGGGTGGAATCCGGTTCGCGTCAAGAATACGCATCAAAAAAGTTTGAGCTTCGGTTCCGATTCAATCGCAACCGAAGCGCCGCCGGTGTCAGGCGAGCTTGACCGTCTCGGCCTTGTAATCCTTGCCGAGCGCGTCGAACACCTTGGCGACGATGCCCTTGGCGTCGAGGCCGGCATGGGCATACATCGCATTCGGCGAATCGTGGTCGATGAACTCGTCGGGCAGGATCATGGCACGCATCCTCAAGCCGCCGTCGAGCATGCCGTGCTCCGCCAGCGTCTGCATGACATGCGAACCGAACCCGCCGATCGAACCCTCTTCGATGGTGAGCAGAACTTCATGCTCGCGCGCCAGTTTCAGCACCAGCTCGACATCCAGCGGCTTCATGAAGCGCGCGTCGGCAATGGTGGTGGAAAGGCCGTGAGCGGCGAGCTCGTCGGCGGCCTTTTCGCATTCGGCCAGACGGGTGCCGAACGACAGCAGCGCAATCTTGTTGCCCTGCTTGACGATGCGGCCCTTGCCGATCTCCAGGGGCACACCGAACTCGGGCATTTCGACGCCGCGGCCTTCGCCGCGCGGATAGCGCACCGCGCTCGGGCGATCGTTGATAGCGACTTGCGTTGCGACCATGTGCACCAGTTCGGCCTCGTCGGAGGCGGCCATGATGACGAAGTTCGGCAGGCAGCCGAGATAGGCGTTGTCGAAGGAACCTGCATGGGTGGCGCCGTCGGCGCCGACCAGGCCGGCGCGGTCGATCGCGAAACGAACCGGCAGGCTCTGGATCGCGACGTCATGGACCACCTGGTCGTAGCCGCGCTGCAGGAAGGTCGAGTAGATCGCGCAGAACGGCTTGTAGCCTTCGGTGGCAAGGCCGGCGGCGAAGGTCACCGCGTGCTGCTCGGCGATGCCGACGTCGAAGGTGCGGTTCGGGAACGCCTTGTTGAAGATGTCGACGCCGGTACCGGACGGCATTGCCGCGGTGATGGCGACGATCTTTTCGTCCTTCTCGGCTTCCTTGACCAGGCTCTGGCCGAACACGTTCTGGTAGGCCGGCGCGTTCGGCTTGGCCTTGGCTTGCGCGCCGGTGGCGACGTCGAACTTGACCACGGCGTGGTATTTGTCGGCTGCCGCTTCCGCCGGACCGTAACCCTTGCCTTTTTGCGTCACGACGTGGACCAGGATCGGGCCGGTCTCCATGTCGCGAACGTTCTTCAGCACGGGGAGCAAATGGTCGAGGTTATGGCCGTCGATCGGGCCGACATAATAAAAGCCGAGTTCCTCAAACAGCGTGCCGCCGTCCATCATGAAGCCGCGGGAATATTCTTCGACGCGGTTGGCGCGGTTGGCGATGATCTTCGGCAGGCGCTTGTTGATCTGCTTGGCCGCCTCGCGCAGCGTGCGGTAGGTCTTGCCCGAATAGAGCCGCGACAGGTACGCGCTCATGGCGCCGACCGGCGGCGCAATCGACATGTCGTTGTCGTTGAGGATGACGATCAGCCGCGAGTTCATGGCGCCGGCGTTGTTCATGGCCTCGTAGGCCATGCCCGCGGACATCGCGCCGTCGCCGATCACGGCGATGACGTTGTTCTTGCCGCCGGAGAGGTCGCGCGCCACCGCCATGCCGAGGCCGGCCGAAATCGAGGTCGAGGAGTGCGCGGCGCCGAACGGATCGTAGTCGCTCTCGGTGCGCTTCGTGAAACCGCTCAATCCGCCGCCGGTGCGCAGCGTGCGGATGCGGTCGCGGCGGCCGGTCAGGATCTTGTGCGGATAGGCCTGATGGCCGACGTCCCAGATCAGGCGGTCGCGCGGGGTGTCGAAGATATAATGGATCGCGGTGGTCAGCTCGACCACGCCGAGGCCGGCGCCGAAATGGCCGCCGGTCACGGAAACCGCGTCGATGGTCTCCTGACGCAGCTCGTCGGCCACCTGCTGCACCTGCTCGATTTTGAGCCGGCGAAGGTCGTCGGGCGTGCGGATGGTGTCGAGAAGCGGCGTTTTACTGAATGTGGTCACAGCGATATTCCAATTTTACATGTCGGGACGAACGGCCCAACGCGAGATGGGTTGCGCATTAACCGCGCAGTGAAAAATCCAGACACCGGGTGCCATCTCGGCAGGCCGGTGCCTGATTTGAACGCCTGGATGCACTCCGGATCGAACCATGTGATATGCATCACGTGGGTCGCTTTACCCTTCCCGGCCAGTTTTCTTAGGCTTTTGAAGTGCTTACTGCCGTCGGAAATCAGCGGCAGGCTGCTCTCAACAGCCCATAGAACTGCAAGCTTTACACCAAAGCGGCAGCCAAAGCCAACCCGCGAAACCGGCGGGTTCCCCGAGGAAGGTTTGAATAATCTCGATTTTTTAACCGCTGCGGCGCGCCGAAGGTTCCAGCTCGCCCAATTCGGCGGCATCCGAAGCCACGGTTGTGGCCGTTTCGATCATTTTCCAGCCGCATTCGCGGGCAGCCTGGTCGCCGGTTGCGATCGCCAGCGCTGCGTCGGGGGCAGCCATGCGTTCGCTCAGGGGGATCGGTCCGCAGACGATCATGAAGAAATCGTAGGCGTTCGGCCGTTCGTTGGCCATGACGAACTGGAAATGCACGCGGAAGAACTGCCAGCGGAAGCTCTCGTAATGGTCGGGCTTGACGATGTCGCGGAAACGGACCGGCACGATGGTAGGGTTGCGTCCGGCGCTCCCGACATCGATGCCGTGACTTTTGATCGGATCGAACTGGTAGAAGTTCATCACGTCCTTGCGCGCCTGGCAGTCGATCCAGTCGATCGACGGTTCGACCGCCAGCAGCCTGAGATGATCGCGGAAACCCTGTGCGGCAGCATGGAACCCGACGATCGGGAAATTTCCGCCGATCGTCAGCAGCACGAGGCGCGGGCCATGACGCCCCAAGGCGCGATCGAGCTTGAGCGCGCGCGCCAGCATTTCAGTTCCCAGGAACGATCCGGAGCTGTGGCCGACGATGACGATTTCTTCCGCCTCGCTGGCGCGCGCGACGTCGACCAGATGCTGCGCGAAGCGGTCGATGCGCTGGTCCCATTCGGGGCGCTGACGGTGCGAGAATTCCCAGGTCCAGATCCAGTCGGACAGGAGATAGAGCACATAGGTGCTGTTTTCGGTGTATTTCAGGACGGTGCCGAGCAGGGCCACGAATATCGCGGCCGCGGCCGCAATGCTGATAAGCCCGGGGATGCCGAGCGCGTCGAGGCCTTTCTGGAACACAAAGGCGATGCCTGCGGCGCATATGGCCTCTAACAGCAGCACGAAATGCGGGTAGGTGATAAAGGTCGCAAACCGCCAGTTCGCCCTGGTGAACCGCGCGATGGTGCCGTTGAAGACCAGCCGCCAGTAGATCCACACGGAGTGGAACACCGTGCGCCAGATCGGGGAGGCGAGGTCGCGCTGGATGAAGTCCTCGAACTGCAGGAAGTCGTAAGCGGTGTGGGTCTGCCAGTCGTCCGCCTTGGTCTCGATCGTCCAGGACGCGATCTCGTCATCGGCTGCGACCTTGGGCCGGCTGATGGTGGCCGAAAGCTGATAGAGCCGGCCGAATTTCCGCAGTTCGGTCCGGAACATGCGGTAGTATTGCGCGAGGCCGCGCGGATCGTATCCCTGAATATAGATGATGTGTCGGTGCTGAACGCGCACGTAGTCCCCCCGGGGTGGTGGCGGGACTATAGCAGCCCATCGAACGCGCCAAGAGCTATTTCGGCCCTCGTCGGGGATGGCGGACGCTGGATTCGCCGAATGTTCTCGACTGTTGCAGCGCGGCCTGCGCTATTGAACGTCGAGCGGCTCGGTTCCGGTCACCTGGCCCGAGGCGTCGGTGGTGATCTTGTCGACGCGCGCCTCGGCCTGCCGCAGCAGTTCCTCGCAGCGCCGCTTCAGGGCCTCGCCGCGCTCATAGATCGCGACCGATTCCTCCAGCGGCACCTTGCCGTCCTCGAGCCGCTTGACGATCGTTTCAAGCTCCTCGATCGCGCGCTCGAAGCTCAGCTTCTTGACGTCCACTTGGGTGTTTTCGGCCATATTTCGTTCCCGGATGCGATCTCTTCAGTTGGAGCATGATCTCCGCGCAAACGCTTTCGCGTTTGTCGCGAGGGAAAACCGGTTCCCACTTTGCGCTAACGAGGCCTTCCAGGTCCGGATCATGCTCTTCCCGGCATAGAATCAAGCGAATTTTTACGGGCGTATTGTGGCGGGGTTTCACGCGCCCATCAATGCGGTGACGTGCGCGGCAACCGACTCTTTCAGCCCCTGCAGGTCGTAGCCGCCCTCCAGCACCGACACAACCCGGCCGCCGGCGCTGGTCGCTGCGAGATCCATCAGCTTGCGGGTGACCCAGCCGAAATCCTCCGCCCTCAGATTGAGCGAGGCCAGCGGATCGCGATAATGCGCATCGAAGCCGGCGGAGATGATGATCAGTTCGGGGCCGAATTTCTGCAACTGCGGCAGAATCAGGTTTTCGAACGCGGCGCGGAATTTTGGGCCGCCGTCCTCGGAGGCCAGCGGCGCATTGACGATGGTGTCGTGCTCGCCGCGCTCGCCGGAGGCACCGGTGCCGGGAAACAGCGGCATCTGGTGCGTCGAGCAATACATCACGGTCGGATCGGCCCAGAAGATATCCTGGGTGCCATTGCCGTGATGGACATCGAAATCGACGATCGCGGCGCGGCCGATGCCATATTTGCGCTGGGCGTGACGCGCGGCGATGGCGACGTTGTCGAAAAAGCAGAAGCCCATCGGCTTGTTGATCTCGGCGTGATGGCCGGGAGGGCGGACGGCGACGAACGCATTGTGATGGGTCCCCGACATCACGGCGTCGGTCGCGGCGACCGCGCCGCCGACGCCGCGCATCACCGCTTCCCAGGTGCCCGGCGACATCGAGGTGTCGCCGTCGAGATAGATCAGGCCGCTCGAAGGCGCGATATGCCGGAGTTCCTCGACATAGTGTCCGTCGTGACAGAGCATGACCTGATCGAGGTTGCCTTCCGGCGCTTCGCCGCGCACCAGCGGACTGAAGCGGTCTTCCGCCAGCACCTCGCCAACCGCGCGCAGCCGGTCGGGCCGCTCCGGATGTCCCGGCGGCGTGAGATGGTCGAGAGAGGCGGGATGGGTCAGAAGAAGCGTCATGCGTGATCCCGGCGTACGAAACGCCCGTGCGAGGAGCGGCTAATCTAGGCGGTCATCAGCCGCTCGGAAAGAGCCCCGGGCGGGCCGCGCGCGCCGGGGTCAGTTGATCCGGACGATCCGATCGGCCGCGGCGGGCGCGACCGGACTATGGATGCGGAAATAGATATCCAGCGCATCGACATCGTAGACGCCGAACTGTGGCGCCTTTCCGTCCCTGAACACGGTAAAGCCGTCGCCGCCGACGGAGAGGAAATTATTGACCGTCACGCGATAGCTTGCCGCGGGATCGATCGGTGTCCCATTCAGCGACATCCGATCGGCGAGGATGCGATCGCCATCCGGCCTGGCGCTGTCCCAGGCGTAGGCGAATCCTTTCGAGATCTGCAGAATCCGCGGCCGTTTCGGGTCAAGCCATTGCTGCTCGAGCATGTCCTTGATCTGTTTTCCGGTCAGCGTCAGCGTGACCAGCTGGTTGCGGAACGGCTGGCTCGCGAAGATATCGGCGTAGGTGACCCGGCCGTCTTCTTTCCGGGCGATGTCGGTGCGCACGCCGCCCGGATTGGTGAAGGCCATCACGGCGCCGCCGTTGGCCCCCGCGCTGGTCGCGGCCAGCTGCGCATCGGCGACGATGTCGCCGAGCGGGCTCTCGCCGGCGTTGTTGGGGACGCGCGACAGCGTGTCGGTCACCGAACCTGCCGGACGGTTGGCGAGCGGTGCTGCGACCTTGTCGTAAGCTTCGAGCAACGCGGTCTGTTCGGCGTCCTTGGCAAGGGTCGCGGTGCGAACGATGGTGTTGTCGGCTTTGGCGCTGACGACGTCGCGCGTAACCGGATCGAGCTTGAGATCGATCGCGGTGACCAGCGTGCCGTATTTGTCGCCCGAGGTGACCAGCCGTCCGTCGATCTCGCAGACGTAGGCCTGATGGGTATGGCCGGAGACCACGACATCGACGGCGCGATCGAATTTCCTGACGATGTCGACGATCGGGCCGGAAATGCCCGGGCACTCGTTGTAGTCGCCGGTCGGCGTGCCGCCTTCATGGATCAGCACCACGATGGCTTCGACACCGCGCGCCTTCAATTCCGGGACCAGCGCGTTCACCGTGTCCGCCTCGTCGCGGAATTCGAGCCCGGCCGCGCTCACCGGCGAGATGATGTTCGGCGTGCCCTTCAAGGTCAGGCCGATGAAGGCGACCGGGATGCCCTCGAACGTCCTGATTTCGTAAGGCGGAAACACCGTTTTGCCGGTGCCGGTGTCGATCGTGCTGGCGGCGAGATAGTGGAATTTGGCGCCGGGGAAGGGGTGCGGCCCCTGGCACTTGTCGACCGGATGGCAGCCGCCGTTCTGCATCCGCAGCAACTCGTCCTTGCCCTCGTCGAATTCGTGATTACCGACGGAGGAAAGCGCCAGCCCCATCATCGACAGCGATTCAATGGTCGGCTCATCGTGGAACATCGCCGACAGGAACGGGCTCGCGCCGATCAGGTCACCGGCCGAGACGAAGATCGTATTGCTGTGACCCTCGCGGAGCTGATTGACCAGCGTCGCCATACGTTCGGCGCCGCCCGCGGGCACCATGATCTTCTTGGTCCGGTCGTTGGGATCGGCGATTCTGATTCCGCCCGGCGGCGGGCGAAGGTTGCCGTGAAAATCGTTGATCGCGAGAATCCGCAATTCGACCGGCGCGGCGGTCTGGGCGTCGCAGGGGGCGGTGGCGACGGCGGCGAGCGACGGGATTGCGGCGACGAGGAGCGCAAGGCGGAAGCATCTCATGACGTGACCATGGAGCGGCGGCACAACATTTTTGCGACGCAGCCGTTCACTCCTTCGTGCGTGCGACGAACGCCTGGAAGGCGGAGATCGCCTCGGTGGAACGCATCCGCTCGGTGAACAGATGGTTCTCCTGATCGATCCGGCGGGTAACGTCCTCGGGCGGCAATTTCAACAGCCGCCGCGAAATCGCCACCGCTTCCGCCGGCAGTGCGCAGATCTCGCGCGCCACCTTGCGCGCCTCGACCTCCGCATGGCCGGGCGCCACCACGACGTTGACGAAGCCGGCGACGCGCGCTTCGTCGGCCGTCATGGTGCGCCCCATCACCAGCATCGCAAACGCCCGCTGCTGACCCATGCTGCGCGGCATCAGCAGGCTCGATGCCCCCTCCGGCACCAGGCCGAAATTACTGAAGGGCGTCGAAAACGTCGCGGTCTTGCTGGCGAGCACGTAATCGCAGTGGAACAGCATGGTGGTGCCGATGCCCATCGCGACGCCGTCCACGGCCGCGACGATCGGCTTGACGTTGTGCGCCAGCGAATAAAGAAACTTGACCAGGTTGGAGGCGCGCGGCGGGTCGGTCCTGGAGGTGCCCTCGTGCAGGAGATCCTCGATGTCGTTGCCCGCGGTGAACACGCCGGAGCCGCCGGTGATGATGATGCAGCGGATATTCGGATTGTTCTGCGCCTTGTCGATCGCATCGCTCATCTCGCGATACATTTCCTGCGTGATCGCGTTCTTCTTTTCGGGCCGGCGCAGCCGGATCACGCGCGCGGCGGCTTCGTCGGTGACTATGACATGCGCGGTCATGCAGCTGTCCCTGAAACATGCGGCGACGGCGCCGCTGGCGAGTCATCAGCTGCTATCCTACATGATCCCTGCAAAGGCCCAACTGCCCGCGCCCGGTTTTTCGGGGAAACAACCTTAAAGGATTATGCAATGCAGCTGGCCGGAATTCACCATGTGACGGCGATTTCCGCAAAGCCGCGCGAGAATTTGGCGTTCTATACCGGCCTGCTCGGGATGCGGCTGGTGAAGAAGACCGTCAATCAGGACGACGTCAGCGCCTACCATCTGTTCTACGCCGACGGCAAAGCCAACCCCGGGACCGACCTGACCTTTTTCGATTTTCCGGCCGCCCCCGAGCGGCGCGGAAGCAACAGCGTTTCGCGCACCGGCCTGCGCGTCGCGGGCGAAAACAGCCTTGGTTACTGG
Source organism: Bradyrhizobium sp. Ash2021 (assembly GCF_031202265.1). NCBI lineage: Bacteria > Pseudomonadati > Pseudomonadota > Alphaproteobacteria > Hyphomicrobiales > Nitrobacteraceae > Bradyrhizobium > Bradyrhizobium sp. Ash2021. Next base: position 2,879,066 of record NZ_CP100604.1, read on the forward strand.
CGGGATAGGCTGAAACAGGCGGGCGGGCACAGCGGCGATATCGTCGAAGTCGACGGCCGGCTGACCTTGCCGTTCGAGGATGGCGAGGGCCAGCGGCTGGTGCTGGTCGATGATGGCGGGGTCGGACCGGCCGCGCCGTGGGAGCGCAGCGCGGTGCCGGCCGAGCACCAGATTCGCGGGCTCGGTCCGATCGTGCTCAACGTGCACGACCTGGCGCGGACCGCTGACGTGCTGACCGGGGTCATGAACATGCGCCGCCTGCGCGATTATGCCGCGCCTGATGCGAACGCGCAGGTCCATGTGTTTGCGATGGGCGAGGGCGGTCCGGCCGCCGAACTGCATCTGATCGGGGCTAAGGATTTGCCGGTGGCGCGGCAGGGCGCCGGCGGCGTGCATCACGTCGCGTTCCGCACGCCGGACGAGGCGCAGTATCACGCCTGGACGCAGCGGCTGACCGAGCTTCGCGTGCCCAATAGCGGCGAGATCGACCGTTTCTATTTCCGCAGCCTTTATTTCCGCGAGCCCAACGGCATCCTGTTCGAGATCGCGACCGACGGCCCGGGCTTCGCCACCGACGAGCCGATGGACACGCTCGGCGAAAAACTGGCGCTGCCGCCATTCCTCGAACCGCGCCGCGCGGCGATCGAGGCAGGGCTGAAGCCGCTGGGGTGAATGCAACACTCGCTGGATGGGCAGAGCCAGCGGGTCGCGCGAATGCGCGCCGGTGATGAACTCCGCGAAACCTGTCGCAATGTATTTTGGCGGGTTACGGCTTCGCCCTAACTCACCCCGCGTGCTTCAAGCGGAAACATCCGGAAATGATCGTGCCACAATTGCTACGATCGCCGGTCACGCGGGACTCCGTCATTGCCTCATGCGCCCCGACGGACTTCCGCCTTGATCGATCTGCGACGTTGCTCCGGGACGCAACTCATGCTCTCGTCGGCTGGGCGATGCTGCGGATCGCGTTACCGGGATGAATGATTTGACCGAGCCGCAATTCGTACGTCACTCACCCGGGCTAACGGTAGGCGAGATTGCGGCCTTGACCGGCGCCGAGCTTCAGGGTGTCACAAACCACGCACAGCGAATGACGAATGTCGCGCCGATCGACCTTGCAGAGGCGGGCGACCTGACCTTTGTGGATAACGCGAAATTTGCCGGGGCGCTGACCTCGACGCGGGCCGGCGCCGTGTTGATAAACCAGCATTTCCAGTCTCTTGTGCCGAGCGGACTGGTCGTATTGCTGACATCGGAGCCCTATAAAGGCTTCGTGCTGGTGGCGCGCGAACTCCATCCTCATACATTGCGGCCGGCGTCGCTGTTCGAGACCGACGGAATCGCCTCGAACGCATCCGTCCATGCCTCCGCCCGACTCGCGCGCGGTGTGACCGCTGATCCCGGTGCTGTCATCGGACCTCGGGCCAGCATCGGCGCTGGAACGTTGATCGGGGCCAACGCCGTCATTGGGCCGGACGTCCGGATCGGACAGAACTGTTCGATCGGTCCAGGCAGTTCGATCACGAATGCGATCATTGGCGATCGGGTCATTATTCATCCGGGTTGCCACATCGGCCAGGACGGGTTCGGCTTCATCATGGGCGCCACCGGACATCTGAAGGTGCCGCAGGTCGGCATTGTCGCGATTGAACATGATGTCGAGATCGGGGCGGGGACGACGGTCGATCGCGGCGGGATTCGCAATACGGTTATTGGCGAGGGGACCAAGATCGATAACCTCGTCCAGATCGCCCACAACGTTGTTATCGGTCGTCATTGCATCATCGCCGGTCAATCCGGGTTGAGTGGCAGCGTCACCCTGGGAGACTTCGTCGTGCTCGGCGCCCGCGTCGGTATTCGCCAGCACATCACTGTCGGAAGCGGCGCCCGGCTTGCGGCGAGATCCTCGGTGATGCGTGACGTTCCGGCAGGGGCGCTCTGGGGCGGCTTTCCCAACGCCAAGCCGCTCCGACAATTTCTGCGCGAGGTGGTTACGCTCGAGCAGCTGGCCTCACCCATCGTCAAACTGACGGCGCCTGAGTAGATTTGCGGTCATTTGCTCCAGGTCAAAGCTGGCCGTCCGAAACCGATATAGGTTTTGCACATACCGAACGGTCTCAGGGGTAGGAGACGCAGCTACGGTTGGCGGAGTTCCCGGACTCCGGGGCATTCCGGGCTCCGTCTGTATCCAGTAGCCTGTAGGATGGGTAGAGCGCAGCGAAACCCATCAGATGCAGTGAAGGCGATGGGTTTCGCGGAGTTTATCATCGGGCGCGCATTCGCGCGACCCGTTGGCTCTACCCATCCTACGATTCTGAACGCCCAGTAGCGAGGTGCGCGGTAGCCGGACATCAATATTCGCTGGGCACGTGTCCAAATCGCCGAAGCACTTTCCTGACGTTGAACATGCCGATCTCGAAATCGCTGGTGCGGCTGAACGCGACCGCACCCGCATGGCCAAAGGTTTTCCAGAGCCCTTGCGCGCGCTGGATCGCCTCGGCGGGGCTCGCGCAGCTGATGGGATCGCCGGCCACGATCTCGCCATCGACGTAGTCGCACGGCACGACCATGAACTGGGTGATCTCGGTCATGTCTCCGCTTCCTCCGTGAAGCCGCAGTCGCGCCAACGCCGCCGCCGTCTTTTGCCTGTCAATTTATTGGCGGCAACGGCCTCCCGATTTGATGCAAATCAAACCGAAAAGCCCGTACCATTTCGCTCTGCCGTATCTAAGAAGATATTCCTAATTATATACCTGCAACCCCAAGGCCCAGTGCTAGTATGTGGCGGCGCTTTTTCGATTCGCTTGACGGCGTATCATTTGGAGCTTTCGATTGCGTATGAGCGCACGCAAGCAAATCACTGTGGCTGAAGATATTTGGGCGCTTCTCGACAGCTATCCGACCGGCGCGCGCGCCGTAAGTTCAGGGCGCACGCCGATACGCACTGCCAAGGCCGACAGATCAAAACGCAAATCTAAAAGATTGCGCGCGATACCCTCAACTTCCGACAGCGGAACCTTTTCAGAGACCGCGGACAAGCGTCGGCCGCGCACACGGATTGCTTTTCGCTCTGCCAACCCTTGAACTGGACTAGATCCCCAAAGGCCGTGAACTATCCCGTTGCGCTGGATACTAGCCTTTTCGATTCGTTCCAGTAGTTTGGCGAGATTGTCCGCTTCGGCTTTGTCTGCGACGGCTCCCCGCAATGCCAGGATTCGCAGTATCGTCAGCTTGTTTTGGAAGCTAAGGTTGCTGGTGATTACGAGCCCGCGATCAGGGCTTATCTCATAAAGTCCGAGTATCGTCAGTTCCATTACCATCTCGATGGCCTGCCAATTAACGACGACAGCGCCAATCGCCCGAAGGTGGTTATCCTGTATGACCGACAAAGGCTGAGACATGGCGACAAAACCAACCGATCAATACAGCCGCGCTGAAACGGAGCGCCGCTTCAAGGCTGCGCTACAGGGCGCATTCAACACGCCGGCAAAGCCGCTAAAGTCTATCAAGGTGCCCATCAAGAAGCGGGTGACGAAAAAGAAAACCGCCAAATAAGCGTAGTGCGTTGCGCCAAAGGAAGTCCAAGCCTTATCACACCACTACGCGTCTTGGCTGGAAGGGTTGCGGATGGCCAAATTCAAATTCTTTGTCACACCCGCTGCATTGCCATTTGTCGCGTCCAGTTGCAGCCGAACGAAACTTGAACTGCAAAATAGACTTCTGTCGCTTCTCATAACAATTGGGACATATGCGATGCGAAGGTTCTTCGTTGGATGCCTCCGGCTTCAAGGCATAAGCAAAAGAATTCCCTCCAAAGTCGGTCAGCGCATACCGCTTCTTCTCAGCTTCCCACTGTTCAAAGCCAGCCACTTCTTTTTCAAGGTTGTGTACGCGCTCAACCAGCGCAGATTGCGATTGTTGTGCGGACAGGATCTTTTCCTGAAGTTCTATAACCGCCGCGTTGCGGCGGGCGGTATCGTCGATGTCCTTAAGTCCCTTCGCGATATCGAACGCGGTCTTAAGAGCGCCTATTCCAGCGAATACTTCTGCCACCATCGGACTGACCCCTGATGGCCGCGCAAGGCTTGACGTGAATCGCGAACGCGACGATAGATAAAGCGCGATTAGCGCACCGCCCTGCATCGGCGGTTAAGTTTATGCCCCGGGACGCTTCCAACGTCCCGGGGTAACTACTTTAGGGTGATTCGCCGCTTGCGCCGAGTCTTAAGGCGCTTTTTGCGCCAGCGCAGAAAGCGCCGCGCCTTAAAATGGAATGACTTTGAAACGAGGTTGACGATACGTCAGCCGCTTGCCTTCTGCGCCTTTGATGGCAAGGGCCGCGCGTTCCCCGTCGCTATAGCCAAGCAGGGTGCGGTGGTTGTAACGGAAATCGAACTCCGCAAGATAGCGGTGTAAATGCTTTTCGTCGCAATGCTGATAGACGCCCTTCATGCCGCGCTTGAAGATTGAGAAAAAGCCCTCAACGCTATTCGTGTTCACGTCGCCGCGCGCATATTCCTTGGCGCTGTGCTTCACGGTCTCATGCGAAGCGAAATGCTGATCCGCACCGTGATAAAGCTTGCTTTCGTCCGTGTGCAGCCGCGCCTCGTGTGAGACGTTATCGGTGACGATCTTGGCAACCGTTGCCTTGTCCGCCACCGCAACATGGAACGATCGCACGTTGCCGCCGCGCTCGACCAAAGACACGATTGCGCGACTGTTGCGCTTCGTGCTTCCCTTGAGGTATGGCCGTCCTTTGCGAGCCGGCGAAACGTAGCTGACGTCCGGCTTTCCAAAATAGGTTTCGTCAGCCTCGGCGCAAAGCGCCGCCCGATAATAAATTCCGCGAAACCAGGAAATCTTCGAATCGTCTCCTTCGAAATGAACGCGAACGTGCAGGGAGCCGTCACGGAGCTGAAACCGGCTTCGTCGCACAAATCACCAGCCCCGCCACCGGCGCGCCTGCCTCCATGCGCAATTCGGCCGGGACGATCTTCGACTGCAGGCCCGAGAACGTCAGCAATTGCTCCACATAGGCCTGGGTATGGCTGTAACGGCCGTGCAACTCCAGACGGTAACCGGCATCGGCGCGGTCTCCGGTCGCGTGCTCGAGCGTAAACACCAAACGCCCATTCGGGCGCAGTGTTTCCGCGAAGGCCGCGACGATGTCCTTCAGGTCGCCGAAATACACCAGCGTGTCGGCCGACACGATCAGGTCGAAGGCTTCGCTGTTGTCGCGCAAATATTCGCCCAATTCGGCTTTCATCAGGGCGTGGTAGACGTTCTTGTCCTTTGCGTGCGCCAGCATGCCTTCGGACAGGTCCACGCCGACCAGCCGGCGTGCAAAAGGCGCGATCAGCGCGCCGCAAAGGCCGGTTCCGCACCCGGCATCCAGCACGTCGAGGCGATGCAAAGGTTCAAGGCCGCAATCTTCCACCATGGCAGCGACCAGCGCCGGCGCGCGATACGACAGCCGCGCGAGCTTGGCTTCGAAGCTCGCTGCAAAACCGTCGAAGGTTGTCTCGATGAAGCCATTTGACGCACGTTCAGGCACGTCCCGGCCGGTGCAGGCCGCCAGCATGTGCCGCGCAACCGGATTGTCCGGCTCCTCTTCGAGCCATTGCTCGAGGATCTCGGTCGCCTTGTCGACCTCACCCAGCGTGCAGTGCGCCAGCGCCAGCAGCTTGCGCGCTTCGGGATGCTTCGGCCGGAGCGTGATCGCCTTGCAGTAGCACGCTGCGGCCTCTTCGGTTCGCTTCAGTCCGTTGAGCAGAATGCCGAGGTTGGCGTAGGCGTCGATGTGCTCGGGGGCCGCCCGGATCGCTGCGCGATAGGCGGCCTCCGCTTCGACCGGCCGTCCGACTGCGCGCAGCAGCACGCCGAGATTGTTGTGGGCATTGGCGTGTCCGGGATCGATTTCGATCGCACGCCGGTACGCGTCGATGGCGGGGTCCAGCCTTTGGTCCGATTGAAAGACGATGCCGAGATTGCTGTGCCAGTCCGCCTGATCCGGCACCAGTGCGACGCTTCGTTCGATGAGCGCGACGGCTTCCTCGTTTCGCCCCTGCTGGTGGGCGAGCACGCCGGCATAGTGCAGCGCGCGGGGATGATCGGGGGCGGTGTCGAGCACGCGCCGGTAGACCTCGCCGGCGGCAGCGAGCTGCTCGCTTTTCTGCAAGACGATCGCGACCGAAACCGCCTCTTCGAGCGTCAACTCATGCGTCGATAATTCTGACGGCTCCATGAGCTGTCCGGGCAGTCCTCGGCCCGTCTCCGGTCGAATGCGGTCCTAGCCGGCTTTGCTGGCCTTGATGTCGAACTTGAAATGGACCCCTGCGTCGAGCGACCCGTCGGGATTTTGCGGCTTGTACTCCAGGTCGATCTTGGAAAAGGCGAGCGTCACGTTCTCCGACCCTGACCCGCCGCTGCTGTCGGCGAGCGAGACACCGGTGATGATGATGTCGTTCATCTTGATGATGAGGAATTCCTGCTGGCTTTTTCCCGCCTTGCGCTGCGTGATGGTGGCTTCCTTCAGGTGCGTACCCGTCGCGCACGCCTGCATCAGCTGCGGAGACGCCTTGTCGATGGTGTGGGTGAAGGAAAGATCGTGGAAGGTCGCCCTGCCGGCGCCGCCACCGCCACCACCAACGGTCGCCGTCGTTGCCACACCCCAGGAGAACGACAGCACCTCGATTTCGTCCTTGTGCTTGTCGTCGAGGGATTCCCCCTTGATGTCCCCGATCTTTGCAAAAATGTCTGATGCCATCTGGATCACCTGACCAATATGCCGTCCAATTGACGGCCGACAGACCACGAAGGCGGCAAAAAGCTAGGCTGCAATCAGCCAGGTGTCAATGTTCCAGCGGAGAAACCAAGGGTTGTGCGATGCCGTCGGAGGCAGCCGGTTCTGGAACAGACTGCAACCTCCGGTAGCGCCGACGGAGCGAAATGCAATGCGCTCGCCGGCGGCCCGCACGGAGTCCGCCTCGATCTATCGAGTGCAATTCCCCTACGGACTACGGACTGATGCTAAAATCTGCCCGACGGGCAAATCAAAAAAACCTGTCCAGCCCCCTTCGAAAAAATATTCCGCTTGTCGCGTCGGGCAAATCAGTGGTGTTTCTCCGCGCGTCTCACCCGACAAGAGGGGCGGCTCGCGATCGTCACGAAACGCGCGGTGGGATGCGGTGGACGCGGATGCTGCGACTGACGAGCGTGGCTGATGCGGACGGCGAAGTCGTGTGGTCCTGACGCCCCGACGCTGGCGTCAAGTTCTTGAGAAGCAAACGCTTCTCAGGGGCGACGGTGGCAAGAAAGCCCGTTCACCGGGGAGAGCGCGAAGTAAGCCGTAAAACCATTGCGCAGGGAAGGCCGGATGCTCTCCGCTGAACCTGTATGCTCGTGTGCGTGTTCTTGTGCACATTTTGCACGCGAGACCGCGGGTGCAGCGCGCACCCGGCTTTCCCTGCGCCCTCTGTTCTCAGGGGGCGAAACGATCATGCAAGACTCGGGCGCATAGTGCCGCGGGAACGCGAGACCATGCCTGGAATACTGACCGTCATTGCGAGCGAAGCGAAGCAATCCATTTCGCACCGCAAATTGTGGTTGAGAGAGAATGGATTGCTTCGTCGCGGAGCCTGTCATCGGGCGCGCATTCGCGCGACCCGTTGGCTCCTCGTAATGACGAGGAAATTACCCCAGCAGCACCGCGTCGGCGCCGTTCACCGCGTCGGCGCTGTCGGTCACCGTCTTCTCCAGCGAACCGGCCTGCACGGTGATGTTCTCGGCAAAGAACCGCGCCACCGCGACGTAGCGCTGCGGATCGCTGCCGTTTCGATCGCTGCGCGCGGCGAGGGCTTCGCCGGCCAGCATGCAGCCGCCGAGCGTGGAGCCGAACAGGCGCAGATAGGGCGTCGCACCGGCCAGCGCATCGTTCGGGGCCGAGGTGACGCGCTCCAGCAGCCATTTGCTGGCGCGCTCCAGCGATCCCAGCGCGTCGCGCAGTTTCGCGCCCGTGGTGCCGAAGGCGGGATCGTTCGACGTCTCGACCTGCTTGACGATGGCGGAGAGCTCGTCGAGCAGCGCCCAGACCGATGCGCCGCCATTGGCCGCGAGCTTGCGCGTGACGAGGTCGATCGACTGGATGCCGTTGGTGCCCTCATAGATCGCGGTGATGCGCGCGTCGCGGTAGTGCTGCGCCGCGCCGGTCTCCTCGATGAATCCCATGCCGCCGTGAACCTGCACGCCGAGATAGGCCACTTCATTGCCGATGTCGGTGGAGAAGGCCTTTGCGACCGGCGTCAGCAGCGCGCCGCGCGCGGCGGCGTCGGCGCGGACTTTCGCGTCCTTGGCGCGCACGGAAATGTCGAGCGCTACCGCCGTGGCGTAGCAGATCGAGCGCGCTGCCGCGGTCAGGCTGCGCATCTGCATCAGCATGCGCTTGATGTCGGGGTGCACGATGATCGGATCCATCCCGTTGCCCTCCTTGCCGACGGCGCGGCCCTGCCGGCGCTCCTGCGCATAGGCCAGCGCCTGCTGATAGGCGCGGTCGGCCACGCCGACGCCTTCGAGGCCGACGCCGAGCCGCGCCTGGTTCATCATCGTGAACATGCAGCGCATCCCGGCGTTTTCCTCGCCGACCAGGTAGCCGATCGCGCCGCCATGGTCGCCCATGGTCATGGTGCAGGTGGGGGAAGCATGCATGCCGAGCTTGTGCTCGACGCCGCTCGCATAGATGTCGTTGCGCGCGCCCAGCGAGCCGTCGGCATTGACGAGGAATTTTGGAATAAGAAAGAGAGAAATGCCCCTGGTGCCGGCAGGCGCATCGGGCAGTCGCGCGAGCACGAAATGCACGATGTTATCGGTCATGTCGTGGTCGCCATAGGTGATGAAGATCTTCGTGCCCTTGATGCGATAGCTGCCGTCGGGGGCGCGCTCGGCGCGGCTACGCAAGGCGCCGACATCCGATCCGGCCTGCGACTCCGTCAACTGCATGGTGCCGGTCCATTCGCCGGTGACGAGCTTTTCGAGATAGATCTTCTTCAGTTCCTCGCTGCCATGGGCGTCGAGCGCCTCGATTGCGGAGAGCGTCAGCAGCGGGCAGAGACCGAAAGCGACGTTCGACGCGCTCCAGATTTCGGTGCAGGCGGCGTTGATCGCGAGCGGCAGGCCCTGGCCGCCAAACGCTTCCGGACCCGACACCGCGTTCCAGCCGGCCGCGGTCCAGCGCTGGTACGCATCGGGCCAGCCGGGAGCGGTCGTCACTTTGCCGTCGTCGAGCTTGATGCCGTGTTCGTCGCCGACCTTGTTGAGCGGCGCCAGCACGTCGCTGGCGAACTTGCCGGCTTCCTCCAGCACGGCGGCGATGATGTCGCCGTCGAAATCGCCGTAATGGCCGGCCGCGAGCGCCGCCTCCAGGCCGGCGCCGTGATTGAGGGCGAGCAGGATGTCATTGATCGGCGCGCGGTAGGTCATGGCGTTACTCCCGACGGAACATTTGGCCGCCGTCTTCCCATGAAACCGGCGCGCCCTCAACTCTCCGTAGGGCAAAATCCGGGACGGACCGGGACGACGGCCCGGGGCCGGCCGCTTTCGGTGCGTTCCGGCGCCAAAACCCGCCATTATAGCGGGTTAAACCCTCCCGGCCGATTTGAGCGAATTTCACCCTCCGGGCTGTTGAAATGGCTCAACTCCCCCTATAGACCGGCGTTACCGGATCGGAACCTGGGCGACGGTCGTCCCACGCGTTCCCTGAACGGTACGTTGGGGCGTAGCCAAGCGGTAAGGCAGCGGATTTTGATTCCGCCATTCGGAGGTTCGATCCCTCCCGCCCCAGCCAGTCAGTCTGGCGTTCGACCAGGCTCCCCGAGACACGCGAGAATAGGCCGGAAATCCCGGCTTTTCGCGCATTCGATTTCGTCTCTGGACTCCCGGATCGCCGAACTTGAGGGGGAAATCGCCGAAAGTCTCCGGTCTTGTCCGCGGATATTCCCGTTTGAGAGCAGCAGCGCGTGTGCGGGAACGTGTTGCTCGATGCGGGCCCACAAGTCCTGCTTGAATTCCACCCGTTCCGGACCATTCTCCTGCACGAGATCAGCGCTGGCGACAGCGCGATCAAGGTCGGCCTCGAAACGCAATTTCCTCGTCAGATCTTCGGTAGACAGGCGTAAAGCCCTGAGCGTCGGAGAGGCTTTGCGAATGTAATCATTCACGACCGCTTCAACGTTATCGCGCGGATCGTTGACAATTACCGTAAGACCGTGTGCAAGAAAAACCGCGGTCCACGACGCCCCGATTACGCCCGCGCCGATGACGGCAACTGTTGAGTAGCGCTCTAGAACATCCGAAGAAGCGGTCTCGTTCATGGTATGCTCACTTCATTTTGCTTCGCCGGGGGCGTTGGCCGGCTCGGCAAGATAATCGTAAATCAGTGTCGCCGGTGACAACGTCAGGTCAGTGAGAATGTGGCTGGCGGAGATGATCTCGCGCACAGGCAAATCGGCAAACGGCGCCAGCGCATGCTCGAACAACTGCAGTCGGGCAGGCCCGATCCAGGCACCCTGGACCGTCACATTGGTGATCTGGGTGCGTACCAGTTCGCAGATGCGCGGCCGTCCGGAGTAACCCGGCAAGATCTTGAGCATGAATGTCGGAACGCCGACTTCCTGGCGTGCTTTTTCGAGATCGAGTGGTTTGTGCTTGTATCCCATCGTGGCGGTGGCAACCCTAAGGACGCCATAATCCAGGGTGCCTACTAGTGTTCTGTCACTGACATTTGAATCCCAACTTGTCGCGAACATGATTCACTCGCGGCATGGGAAATGACTTGATTGTACTTGATCGCAAGGCTCGCAGGGAACTGGAGCAACTGCTCACCGATGGAAACACGGCTCAGAAGATCGCCAAGCGAGCGAGGATCGTGCTGATGACGGCGGACGGTCATGGCGTCGTGGCGATTATGCGTGAGGTCGGGGTTTCGAAGACCACCGTCTGGCGCTGGCAGGACTATTTTGCCGAGGCCGGCGTCGATGGTCTGATCAAAGGCCGCTCCAAGCCGCCTGGCCGAAAGCCGCTCAGCGCTGCCATGAAGCTCAAGGTCGTCGAGAAGACCGTGAAGGAGCGTCCCGCCAATGCCACGCACTGGAGCGTGCGGTCGATGGCGGAAGAAATGGGCATCAGCCACACGAGCGTGCAGCGCATCTGGGCCGAACACGGCCTCAAGCCGCATCTCGTGCGCAGCTTCAAGATCTCCAACGATCCCGACTTCGTCGCGAAGGTCGAGGACATCGTCGGCCTTTACGTCGATCCGCCGGAGAAGGCGCTGGTGCTTTCCGTCGATGAGAAGAGCCAAATCCAGGCACTCGACCGCACGCAGCCGGGTTTGCCCTTGAAAAAGGGCCGTGCCGGCACGATGACCCATGATTACAAGCGCAACGGCACCACAACACTCTTCGCCGCGCTCGATGTGGCGGCCGGTACCGTCATCGGCGAATGTCTGGCACGCCATCGGGCAGACGAGTTCCTGTCGTTTCTGAAAACAATCGACCGCGAGACGCCCGCACATCTCGATCTGCATCTGATCCTCGACAACTACGCCACCCACAAGACGCCGGCCGTGAAGCGCTGGTTGGCGCGACACAAACGCTTCACACTGCACTTCACGCCGACATCCTGTTCCTGGCTCAACCTCGTCGAGCGGCTCTTCGCCGAAATCACTCGCCAGCGCATCCGGCGAGGAACCTTCAACGACGTCACCGAACTCAAGACCGCGATTGACGAGTGGATCGAGCATCGAAACCAAAACCCAAAGCCCTTCAAGTGGACCGCCAGCGCCAAATCCATCCTCGCAAAGCACCGCCGAGCCAAAAAAGCGCTCGCCATCGCAAAAGCGGGATGCAAATGAATGAGTCAGAACACTCACAGTGGTTCTGACTGGTTGATTTTGAGCCAATTTAGGATGGGCAGGTGGTTTGGAGCAACGAGGATTTGGATGCTCCTTGGGACGCCGGGTTGACGCCGAATGAGGCCATTTCGTTCGAGGGTCACGATCATCTGATGGACCGAGGGCGGGCTTACTTGGAAGTGGCGCTGCATGTCGGTCTCGGCGGGCGCGCGTCGGAACATGTGCGAGTAAGTGTAGATGAAAGCCAGGTACTGACCTTGCTTTTCGGTGAAGCCTCGATCGCTGGGGCTGCGAGCGGCGCCTGATTTTTGATTCATTTGTCGATTCGTCCGGTCTTCCGACAGGGAGGTCGAGATGAATCTACGTTATCGGGTCGAATTGAGCCAAGCCGAACGCTGTGAACTCACCGTGATGTTGAGCAAAGGCACCCGAGCCGCCCGCAAGCTCAAGCGCGCCCAGATTCTGCTGGCGGCTGATGCTGGCCGCAGCGATGAAGAGATTGCCCGCACCGTGGCAGTGGGCGGTTCCACTGTGTACCGGACCAAGCGGCGCTTCGTGGAAGGCAATCTGGAACGGGCGCTGAGCGAGGAGCCTCGCCCTGGGGCAGAGCGCAAGCTCACCGGCAAGGAGGAAGCCCTGCTGGTGGCAACGGCTTGCGCAAACCCTCCCGAGGGTCGCGCCCGCTGGACGCTGGAGCTTTTGGCCGACGCCATGGTCAAGCTCACCGGGCACAACAGCCTGTCGAGCGAGACGGTGCGGCGGCGGCTGGCCGAAAACGGCCTCAAGCCATGGCGCAAGGATATGTGGTGCATTCCAAAGGTCGACGGCGAATACGTTGCCCGCATGGAAGACGTGCTCGACCTCTATGCCGAAACGCCCGATCCCGGCCGGCCGGTGGTCTGCTTCGACGAGAGCCCGGTCCAACTTATCGGTGAGGTGCGCCAGCCGATCCCGGCCGAGCCGGGTCAACTCGAACGCTACGATTGTGAGTACCGCCGCAACGGCACCGTCAATCTCTTCGTCTGCGTCGACGTGCACCGGCCCTGGCGCAAGGTCAAGGTCACCGAGCGACGGGCGGCGGAAGACTACGCCCAATGCATGCGCGAACTGGTCGATGTCCATTATCCCGATGCCGCGTGCATCCGGGTCGTGCAGGACAACCTATCGACCCACTCAGCCGGCGCCCTCTATGCGGCATTCGCACCCGCCGAAGCCCGGCGCATCTTGCGCCGGCTGGAGTTCCACTACACCCCCAAGCATGCCAGTTGGCTCAACATGGTCGAGATCGAGATCGGCGTCCTCCGCGGCCAGTGCCTGGACCGCAGAATCGACGATCCCAAGCGTCTGATCAGCGAAATCGCCGCATGGGAGCAGCAACGAAACGCCACCGCTGCCCGCATCAAATGGATGTTCACAACCGAAAAAGCCCGCGCCAAAATGGGCCGCGCTTATCCAATTACATCCAAAGAGTCATAATCACTGTGTCGAGGTACTAGTGTATCGGAATCGACGAAGAGCTTTGCCGACCCCAACTTCTTGGGAAAAGCGCTGAGTTCACGGCCTGCGGCGATCGCCGGAAGATTATCTAGATACATTGCCAACAGAAATTCGCCTTGCTCCTGGCCCATGCGCACAACTGCGGCCTGGCCGCATTCGACGTAGGCGCCATACCCGGTCGTGTCGGGCATTTTCATTACTTCGAACCGAACCAGCGGCTGATCGATTTCGAGTGGTTCCGGTACCAGGTTTTCGAGCGCCTCGCGGTCGGTCCGGTAGGTGATGTTAAGGTATTCCCGCCGCTTGAACCGATGTGGACCCTGCACGAACGCCGGCGCACCAATCGGTGTCGTATACTGCTTGAGAACATCTTTCTTTTTCATTCGTCCGCTCACTCATCGCCGTTGCACGTGAATGCCGCGATCATCATCCGCAAATCGATGGCCTCACGAATTGAACCGGCCGGAGGCAACGTTTGCAGCGTCGAAAACTACTGCTGGCCTTCGTATTTGAAAGAAACCCTGACCTTCGCCCGGTAGGCCTCGACCTTGCCATCTGTGATTTGCATGTCGAGTTCGACAACTTCGGCCACGCGAAGATCTCGCAGACTTTGCGAAGCCCGTTCTACAGCAACCCGTGCCGCCTTTTCCCAGGACTCGGTGCTGGTGCCGACCAATTCGATAAGTTTATAAACGCTATCAGCCATGGCTTCCTCCCTTGTGATTGTTCTATTTTCGACCCCACGTGGATCGTCGCGCAAGCGATAACGCGTCGTCCGATCGGGGAACGGCCGGCCACCGCGACTCAGGCCGACCGCTGTGCGGCCTTCGCTTCCTTTATTTCGATCTTTTTCACCTTTGGCCCTTCTCTGCTCGCTGCGATTTTCAAGCGTTCAAATTCATCTGCCAAGAAATCCACCAGCTTTTCGATGTCGGGAACGGCGGTTCGGCAGGCGATCAACCCGAAATCGAGATTATCCAAATAGCTTTGGACGGTGATATTGAGGACGCTGCCGTTCGATGGAATCGAGACCGGGAAGTAGTTGATCATGCTCGCGCCTGCGCAATAGAGCGTTTCTCTCGGCCCCGGCACGTTCGAAATCAGGACGTTCACGATGGCCGGCAGTCGCTCGGCAAGCTTGGCTTCTCCCATCAACCGTGCCATGCCGGTGATGATGATTGGCGCGCCCAGCCAGGTCATATCGGTCGGAATGACGTCGCGAATGTCCTCGAGCCGCTTCTTGGAATCGGTCGATGAGGCGACGATCGCCTCCAGGCGGCGTATCGGATCGGCAATGTCGGTAGCGAGATTGCACAGCATCGCCGTAACCTGGTTGTTCATATCGGCGTTGCCGGCCTTTCGCAGCGAAACCGGTACCGCTGCGATCAGCGGCCCATCGGGAAGTGCGCTCCTGGTTTCCAGATAACGGCGCAGTGCGCCCGCACTGATCGTCATGACAACGTCGTTCACCTTCGACTTTGTCAGCTTGGCTACAGCCTTCACTTCACGAAGCGAGATGGTGCAGGTTCCAAATGATCGCTGGCTCGACAGTGACGCATTTAGAAGGGTTTTCGGTGCAAGCGGAAGCAAGCGAGGTGGGTTCGCCAGATCCTCCGTAACGCGTTGTCCCACCTTCGCGATCGCTTTGCCGATATCGGGCCAAGACTGGTAGAACTCCCGCTGCTGGGTGAAAAACTTCGCGTAGGAATCGCTGATCAGCTCGAAGAGCTCGGGAGTCCTGCTGTCCTTGGCTGTCGGGGAGGGCGGTTGTGCGGGTTCGGGATCGGGTGAGGTAGCGAATATGACGGGAAGCGCAGCCATGCCCGCGCCGCCGTCGATACCGGCGTGGTGCATCTTGATGTAGATGGCGAAGCCACCGCTCTCCAGACCCTCAATCACATAGTACTGCCAGAGCGGTCGGGCGCGATCGAGCAGGATCATGTGCAGTCGCGCAACCAGGGTCTCGAGTTGCCCGCGTGTTCCTGGCTTCGGCAACGAAACGTGGCGGAAATGATAGTCAAGATCAAGATTGTCGTCGTGAACCAGACCGGGTGATCGAGCTGGATCGGCGTCAAAGCCAGCTTGCGCTCGAAGAAAGGAACGAGATGAAGCCGGGCCTTGAGATGGTCACGAAACGCCGCGAAAACGTCGCTATCCGCGGGGGGTGGATCGAAGATTGCCAGGCCGGCAACATGCATTGGAGATTCCGGTGTTTCGCCGTACAGAAAGCTGGCATCGAGAGCTGACAACCTGTCCATGGTATCCTCCCATCCGTTTATGAGCCTCAATCGCGGTGTCCAGTCGGGCTGCGCACTCAAGGCTAGTTGCTCTTCTCCATGATGATTGCCGGGTTCGATTGTTCATCTGCCGCCCGACAATGCGTGGCGATCGCTTCGACGAGAATGGGAATGAGGCCGGTGGCAATGTCATGGCCCATTCCGGGAATAACCGTTAGGGTCGAACCCGGAATTTGGGCTGCGGTATGCCGGCCGGCTTCGACGGGAACGAGCGGATCGTCAGCACCGTGAAGGACAAGAGTCGGAACGGAAAGCTTCTGGAGCATCTCGACGCGCGAGCCGCTCGCCACGATCGCCGCGAACTGCCGGCCTACTCCTGCTGGATAGTAGGATCGGTCGAAGGCCGCGCCGACCTTGGCTCGTAATTCGTCGTCCGGTGTCGGAAAGCCCGGACTGCCGATCGCCCTGTAGATCCTCATGCCGTGCTCAGTTGCCAACTCGCGGTCGCTGCCATCCGGACGGGCTAGCATGATCGCGGTCATCGCTTCGGGCTTCGCCTGCGGCAGACCGGGGTCGCCGCTCGACGACATGATGGAAACCAGACTTCTTACGCGATTGGGGTGTTTTGCCGCCACGATCTGCGCGATCATGCCGCCCATAGACGCTCCGACAACATGGGCTTTCTCGATCGCCAAGCGATCCATTAGGCCGATGGTATCACCGGCCATATCAGTCAGGTCGTAAGGCGGATTGATTTTCTCGCCAGCCATCACGCGCTGCAGGACCGCGCCGAGGTCGACCGGCGGCGCAGCCTCGAACTTGGTCGACAGCCCAACATCGCGATTGTCGAAGCGGACAACCCGGAGGCCATGGGCGGCGAGGCTGTCGCAGAACGCCTCCGGCCAGGCAATCATTTGCGTGGCGAGGCCCATGATGAGCAGGATGGCCGGATTGTCCCGGTTACCTCTGTCGTCGTATGCGATCTCCATTCCATTGACTGATATGACTGGCATTCATACTCCACTCTACTCGCGGGCATCGAGGCGTCTAGCTCAAACCTCCAGCCATTCTTTTCGGACCGCGGCGTTGCTTGTCAGATTCGCGGGTGTTCCCTCGAAAACGATGCGACCGTGGCCCATCACGTAAACGCGGTGCGATATCCGCATGGCGATTGAGAGCTTCTGTTCGACAAGCAAAATAGCCACCCCGCGTCGTGCGATTTCTGCGATCAGGTCGCCGACCTGATGAACGATGAGGGGCGCCAACCCTTCAGTCGGCTCATCGATCATGATCAGTTCAGGGTCACCCATCAGCGTGCGGCACATCGTCAGCATCTGCTTCTCGCCGCCCGACATGACACCGGCGGCGGTATCCGCACGCGCCGCGAGGTTAGGAAACATTTGCAGCATGTCGTCGAGCCGCCATTTGCCGGGTTTGCGCGGGTCCTTGATGCCGAGCATCAGGTTTTGACGTACGGTGAGGCTTGGAAAAATATCGCGGTGCTCAGGAACGTATCCGAGGCCGAGATGGGCAATTTGATAGCTCGGCATCCCCGCTATGTCAGTTCCTTTGAACCGGATCGTACCCTGCGGCGGCACTTCTCCCATGATCGCCTTGACGGTCGTCGAGCGACCGACGCCGTTCCGGCCGAGCAGGCTAACGACTTCGCCGGCATCGATCCGCAGATCGACGCCCTGGAGGATATGGCTCTTGCCGTAGTAGGCGTGCAGGTCCTTGACCTCGAGCATCAGGCTGCCTCCTCGCCGAGATAGGCTTCCTTGACCTTGGGATCCGACCTAATCTGATCCGGCCTTCCGGTCGCAATGATGTGGCCATAGACCAGCACCGAAATTCGGTCGGCCAGTCCGAACACGACGCTCATGTCATGCTCTACGATCACCAATGTTCGTCCCTCAGTGAGGCGGCGAATGAGCGAAACTGCCCGCTCCGTTTCCGCGTGGCTCATGCCAGCGGTCGGCTCGTCGAGGAGGATGACGTCGGCGCCGCCGGCAATGGTAATGCCGATTTCCAGCGCGCGCTGTTCGGCATATGTTAGCAGCCCGGCCGGTACGTCGCGGCGTGCAGCCAGACCGATGTCCGAGAGCACCTGCGCCGTTCGGTCGCGGACTTCCTTTAGATTATCGATGTTCTTCCAGAACGAGTAATGATGGCCGTCGGTCCAGAGCACCGCGCAACGCAGATTTTCCCAAACGGTCATATTGGCGAATACGTTCGTTACCTGAAAGCTGCGCGATAATCCGCGACGGTTGATCTGATAGGGCGGAAGGCCGGAAATCGGCTCGCCGCGGAGCTTGACGCTTCCGGAGGTGGGCGCCATGTAGCCGCTGATGAGATTGAACGTTGTCGATTTGCCCGCACCATTGGGGCCAATGAGCGCGTGCCGTTCGCCCTGTGCTACGCTTAAGTTCAGGTCGCGGATGATCGAGATGTTGCCGAAGCTTTTTTGCACGTCCTTCAGCTCTATGGCGGGCTGGGTCATGCGTGGTATCCCCTTGCATGCGCCGCCATGAGCGCGTCGTCCCACGCGTGCGCAAGCCTGCGCCAAGTCTCCCGCGCAACGATGAATCCGGCGATTATCAGGAACAGAGCAATGATCCACGTGATCGGACTCGAGGCGTTGAAGTTCATGCCGAAGGCTTTGATATTTGGGTCATCGCCCGGGTTCACGGTGTGATGTACGATAGTTTCGAGCGCGAGAACGAGACCTGCGACCAATGCAAGCGTCGGAACGAGGGCTATCAAATAGGACGGCAATACCTTACCCAATGTGCCGCCCTTGAGCAGCGGCCGGTGCATCATCAGAAGCCCTGTGAGGCCTCCGGGCGCAAACGTCACGACCGCTATGAAAAACAGTCCGAAGTAGAGCTGCCAGACCGATGTCAGATCGCTTAAGCTCAGCGATAGCACGGTAACGAATATGGCTCCGACAATCGGTCCAATAAAATAGCCAATGCCACCGATATACGTCGAAAACAACACAGTTCCGGACTGTACGGCGCCGAGATAGGCCGAGTTGTCGATTTCAAAATTGATCGCGGCCAGGGCTCCCGCGATGCCGGCAAAGAAGCCGGCGAAGCAAAAGGCCAGATAACGAACGACGTGGGGGTTATAGCCAACGAACTGAACGCGCTCAGGATTGTCACGCACGGCATTGCACATGCGGCCAAGCGGGGTGCGCGTCAGCGCGTACATGGCGATGACCGCCAGCAACGTCCATGCCGCGATCAGATAGTAGATTTGAATTTGAGGTCCGAAATTCCAGTCGAAAACCCGAAACAATTTGGTACGGTTCGCTGAGATGCCGGCTTCGCCCCCGAAGAACGTGCGCAAGATGAGGGCCGACGAGGCGATCAGCTCGGCAACGCCAAGTGAAATCATCGCGAACGCCGTTCCGCTGCGCTGGGTCGAGACCCATCCAAGCAGTGCAGCGAAGAACAATCCGGCCAGGCCGCCGACCAGAGGAACGACGGGCAACGGGATCGGAAGTGTGTTGGCGCTGATGATGTTGATGGCATGAATCACGAGAAAGCCGCCAAGGCCGTAATAAACGGCGTGTCCGAACGAAAGCAGTCCGGTTTGGCCGAGCAGGATGTTATAGGATAGGGAGAAAATGATGGAGATGCCGATCAGACTAAAGGTCGTCAGAGCGCCCCCCGAACTGAAAATCTTCGGCAGCACCAACAGCATCAGCGCTGTGGCAACCCAGATGCCATAGAATTTCAGTTTTTCGCTGAAGGCCGGGTAGGGCGGCGCTACGCTTGAAGTCAATTCGCTCATGTTTCACGTGTTCCCAGCAGGCCCATCGGACGAAAGATCAGAATGAGAACCAGCAGTACATAGGGCATGATCGGCGCGATCTGAGCGACCGTGACGCCCCAGATGTCTGCCAGCCAGGTTTGCGCGTAGGTCGGACTTAGCGGGCCAAGCGCGCCGGCAAGTGAGCCATTCATCGAGACCGCGAAAGTCTGGACGAGGCCAATCAGCAGGGATGCAACGAAGGCGCCCGGTAGCGAACCGAGTCCTCCAACGACCACGACCACGAACAGGATCGGTCCAAGTAGTGCCGCCATGTTCGACTGCGTCACCAGCGCGGGGCCTGCGATCACGCCAGCGACGGCGGCGAGCGCCGTACCGACGCCGAACACCAGCATGAAGATGCGCCCGACATTGTGGCCGAGATGCCCGACCATATGCGGATGGGTAAGGGCTGCTTGGACGATCAAGCCGATGCGCGACTTCTTGAGGACCACTAGCAGGCCGACAAAGATCGCTATCGATACCAGCAGCATGAACATCTTATAGGCCGGGTAATTGGTCGAGAAGATTCTAAAAGCGGGAAAATCCAATGACGCCGGAATGCGGAAATCGACAGGGCTTTTGCCCCAGACGATCTGCACGATCTCCTCGATTGCGAAGGCCAGGCCGAACGTAAACAGGAGCTCCGCGACATGACCGTTACGGTGAACCCGTCGCAGCCCAAATCGCTCGACTGCCGCACCGAGCGCTCCTGCCAGCAATGGAGCGGTGAAGAGCGCGGGCCAGAAGCCAACCCATCGGCTGATCTGGAAGCCAAAAAATGCGCCGAGCATGTAGAAGCTTGCATGCGCGAAATTGAGAACGCCGAGCATGCTGAAGATGACGGTCAGGCCGCTTGCCATCAAAAACAGCAGCATTCCGAATAGAACGCCGTTCAGCGTGGATATGACGACAAGTTCTAGCACGACACTCCACTCCCGAGAGATGAGCCGACCTCGCTCCGGCGAGCGCCGGAGCGCACGAAGTTTGCGCGGTGACGCCGGTTAGTTCGGGCGCTCCATCTTGCAGGTGGTGGGGAGCATGGTCTGCTCCGGATCGATCTTCGCAGCTTGCCGCCAGCCCCAACCGGTCTTTTCCTCGTCGAACAGCTCTTTTTCCGTGCGATCGCCGAACGAGGCGATATACATGGGCTGGAAGAACTGGTGATCGTCCTTCCGCATGGTGCCCTTGCCGCCGTCATAGACGTCGAATTCCATGCCTTCGAGCGCTGCGGCAACCTTGACCGGATCGAGCGACTTGGCCTTTTCCGCCGCGGCCGCAAACATCCTCATCTCGTTGACGGCGCGCGGATAGAACAGGCTGAAATCATATTTCGCCCGCAGCGCCTTCTCGAAAGCGTCCGCCGCCGGATTGCCGAGATTCGGAATACCCTCGGCGATCTGGAAGACCTGATGATTGAGGTTCGCCTGCTTGATCGCGGTGGGACCGCCGGTGCCGCCCGCATAGTAGGTGTACCAGTTCACCTTTAGTCCCGCGTCGGCACTAGCTTTGAGGAGCAGCGCAAAATCCTGCCCCCAGTTGCCGGTGATGACGCTGTCAGCACCAGACGCCTTGATCTTCGCAACGTACGGTGCGAAGTCGGTAATCTTCAGCAACGGATGCAATTCGTCGCCGACGATCTCAATGTCCGGCCGCTTCGCCTTGAGCATGCTCTTTGCAGCGGAGCGGACCGATTCGCCGAACGAATAGTCCTGGTTGATCAGATAAAGCTTCTTGATGGCTGAAGCGCTCTTCATGTAGTTCGTGAGCGCTTCCATCTTGATGTCGGAATTTGCATCCCAACGGAAATGCCAGAAGCTGCACTTTGCATTGGTGAGCACCGGATCCACCGCGGCGTAATTGAAATAGAGGATCTCTTTGCCGGGATTACGTTCGTTATATTTTGACACGAAATCCGTCAGCGCACCGGCGACTGACGACCCGTTGCCCTGGGTGATGTAGCGCACGCCGGCGTCGATCGCCTTCTGCGCCTGAATCAGGCTTTCTTGAGGATTGGTCTTATTGTCGAGGGGAACGATCTCGACCTTCTTGCCGAGAATGCCGCCCTTGGCATTCAACTCGTCAGCGAGAAATTGGAAGGTCTTGAAGCCGACCTCGCCGACGCTGGCACCGCCTCCCGAGAGCGGATCGATGTAGCCGATTTTGACCGTCTCTTGCGCAAGCGCCGCACCGCCGAGCATAGGCAACAAGGCAGCAGCTATCATCCACTGACGCATGGCACTCCTCCCTCTTGGTCGCTCTTTTTCGAATTTTCGAAGGCTCGTAAGAATCGCCAACCGCGAAAAAAACAGACCGGAAGACGAATGCCTTCTGTTTCGCAAGTGTTGTCCAATACCCCGAAGGCCGCAACCGAATAAATTGAACCGACGTTTGAAGCGTCAGGAATTTCATCCGGGGCTTGCCGGCAAGGCTGGCATCCCAGCGGGCTTGGCTTCGAGAAGGATGGCGGCACATTGTTTGCGATGCGCGCCGCGCGTGATCGCGAGAAAAACTTTCAGGACTACGGAGCTCTGAATTCAGAATTCATTCCTGGGCAACGCGCTTTCTGGCTTCCTCCTCGTAAAGCTCCTTCTTGGACAGCTTGCCGACGGCCGTCCTCGGCAGGGCATCGCGAATTTCCAACGCGCCGATCATTTCGTGCTTTCCCAACTTGTCCTTGAGAAAGTCCTTCATCTGCTCGAGCGTGACGGGGCTTGAGTTGGTCTTGAGCTTCACGAAGGCCTTTGGCGAATGGCCGCGATAGTCGTCGTGGATTCCGATCACGATGACCTCTTCAATGCCTGGATGCTGGTAAATTGCCTCTTCGATGATGCGCGGGTAGACGTTAAATCCGCCGCACAGCAGCATGTCCTTGGTACGGTCGACAATGAAGACGTATCCATCTTCATCCATGTATCCGACGTCGCCGGTTCGAAGGAAACCGTCCTTGGTCATGGCCTCCTTTGTTGCATCTGCGCGCTTCCAATATCCCCGCATGACGTTGGGACCGCCGATGCAAATCTCGCCTTTTTCGCCCAAGCCCACGTAGCGAGACGGATCGTCGACGTCAGCAAACTTGATGGTGATGCCGGGAATGGGAATCCCGCACGAGCCGGGCTTCACCGCACCTTCCAGTGGTGTGAAGGTACCTGTCGGTGACGTTTCGGTCATGCCCCAGCCCTCGGCCAATCGGCAGCCAGAGATGTCCTGGAAGCGTTTCTGGACCTCCAGAGGAAGAGGGGCTCCTCCGGACGCGCACCACTTGATCGAAGACAAATCGAGATCTTCAACGCCCGGATAGTTGATGATCGCGACATACATCGTTGGTACGCCGGGAAATACCGTGACTTTCTTCTCGGAAATGTCCTTCACCACCGCTGCCGCGTCGAACCGGGTATGCAGGATCAGCTCTGCGCCGATGCGCATACCCAACAGCATATTGACCGTCAGCGCATAGATGTGGAACGGCGGCAGGACGGCAAGAATCCGCTCGCGCCCTTCGTCGAGGAGTTGCGGCTCCGTATGCGTCGTCTCAACGTATTGCGCGGTTGCGGACGAAAGGTTGGCGTGCGTGAGCATCGCGCCTTTTGGAAGTCCGGTCGTACCCCCGGTGTATTGAAGTACCGCCACGGACTCACGCAGATCGGCAACCGGAAACGCAACATACTCACCATTGTTATTAACAAGCTCGTCAAACGTCACGTGCTTGCTATCTTTGGGGACTGTGACGGTTTCGCCATTGTGCGACATTTGAGCGCGCACGGCTTCGGGCGCCGGAGTCATTTCCGCTAAGTTGCCGACTACGAGTGTTTTCAATCTCGTCCTGCCGAGCAGCCGGCCCATCTGCGGGTAAAGCGCCTTGAGATCGAGCGTCACCAATATGTCAGTCTCGCTGTCTTCGACCTTGTGCTCGAGGACCTTTTCCGCATCCAGAGGCGAGTAGTTGACTACGGTGCCACCCGCCTTCATCACGCCGAAGAATGCGATGACGTAATGAGGTGTGTTGGGGAGATAGAGACCGACGTGTACGCCAGGGCGCACACCGAGCTTTTGGAATCCCTTGGCCGCTCGATTAGCTAGATGTGGGCTTTCAGGAGGTTGTCCATCTGGTCCGAACCGAGGAAGCTGAGGTTGCGAAGCTTCAGTGTTCCACGGAGAGACCAGATGAACAGCCATAAGAATGCTCGCCTGACGCCGAAAGGTCGAGAGGCCATGGTGCGGAGTGTGGCAGCGGGACTGAGCAAAGCGGCCGCCGCGCGCCAGTTCAACACCACGCCAAAGACCGTCGCCAAATGGGTCGAACGGTTCCGCGCAGGCGGTGTCGATGGTTTGCGCGACCGCTCCTCCAGGCCTCTTTCATTGCCAAGCCAAACGGCGCCCGCCACATGCGCCGTGGTTGAGGCCTTGCGCCGCCAGCGCTACACCGGCAAGCAGATCGCGGTCGAGGTCGGCGTGTCTCCGGCGACCGTCAGCCGCATCCTGCAGCGGCTCGGCATCAACAAGCTCTCGGCACTGGAGCCGGCCGAACCGGTGCGCCGGTACGAGCGCGAACACCCCGGCGAGATCATCCACATCGATATCAAAAAGCTGGGCCGTTTCGAGCAAGTCGGCCACCGCATCACCGGCGATCGCCAAAGCAAGAGCCGCAGGGTCGGTTGGGAATATCTGCACCTGGCAATCGACGACCATTCCCGCGTCGCCTATTCGGAAATCTTGCCCGATGAAAAACGTCGATCCTGCCTGAGCTTTCTCTTTAACGCGTTGCGCTTCTTCAGGGCCCATGGCGTCAAAGTCTATCGTGTCATGACCGACAACGGCACTAGCTTCCGATCCCGTCGTTACCCTAAGGCATTGCGCCTGCTCAAAATCAAGCACCTGCGCACTAAGCCCTATACGCCGAAAACCAACGGCAAGGCCGAGCGCTTCGTCCAAACCTCGTTGCGCGAATGGGCCTATGCCCAAGCCTATCTCACATCCGATCATCGGGCTCAGCACCTGCCGATCTGGCTGCATCGATATAACTGGCATCGACCACACAGCAGTCTAAAGTCCAAACCACCCATCAGCCGCCTCGGCTTGACCGAGGACAACCTGTTGAGGCTCCACAACTAGGTCGTTCAGCTCCCGATAGAGGATCTTTTTGTTCATAAAATTGAGCGCGGGATTATCCGACCATTTGGCGGCAGATCGCTCCAGAATCTGCTGGACCGGCATAATCGTCAATTCTGCGTCGCAGCGAACGCCTCGCGGGTACGATTTGATCCAGGGCGCTACAGACATGTAGTCATTCCTTCGAGCACTGCAGCGGTGCGCAAAGATCAACGACCGCCAAATCGCGTGAACTTGAATTTTGTACAGACGACAAACGCAACGGGGCTCGCTTGATCCTACGTCCCCATCACTTGATGACTGTCCCGTTCTATCGCATTGACAAGAGTTGTCAGCCGATCGGTGTTTTTGCAGTGCGGGAACATTTTAATCGGCCAGCTAATGGCCTTCGGCACCACATCAACGTATCGTTCAGAAGATCGGTGTGCGGAGACCTACGATGAGACTACGCGCGCTGTTGTGCTTGTCCGGATCGCGGATTCTCGCCGTAGGAACTGCGCGCGCCGTTGTTCGGGGGCAGTTTGGGAATATCCCTGACGATGTTCGCGCATGGTTCAAATGCGTGCGTAGCCCCGCCGGCGTTCCTTGCCGTGACATTTCCGACGGGCATCGAACGATCTACGACGTGCGTGTGGGAGTCTACTGGGTACCGATCGACGGTGTCTGGTGGCAGGTCCCGGAGAAAGCGATCGTTCGAAGCGTAGGTAATCCGTTAGGTGAAGCCGTTGTCTGGTATGTCAATGTTCGCGGCAATATCGACATCCGTTGTTTCGTTCCGGCCGATGCGAGTTAGGATAGCAAGAGGGTAACGATGGTTGGTTTTGTTGCGGCGCGATATCCATCGGAACCGATCGCTGGTGTGCGGCTGTATCGATCGACATTTGTGTTGTGGAATGTGTGGGTCCGTATCAAGCATGATACCGGTCAAAACCAACAAGAGTTGCCGATCGTTGGAGGCTTAAATGAAAGGTACGTCATCGCCGGACGATCCGTCTGCCTATCTTGAAAACCTGATGCATGCGGGCCAGCAATCGATGAAGCGGTTTGACGATGCGCTCGCGGCGGCAATGGGAGTATCCGACAAGAGCTCGGCCCCCATGGGTCAGGTCTTTTCGCCTTTTGCGTTCGCGATAGATATGCAGCGCGAGTACGTCACGCAAATCTGGCGGTTCTGGAACGCCGCGGTCATAGGGACACTTACCCTCGGCACAAAACCTGCGATCCTGCCAGTTCGCGGCGACAAGCGCTTCAAGGACCAAGCGTGGCAGGAGACGCCTTACTACGATCTTCTCAAACAATCGTATCTCCTCGCCTCAACACAACTTCACGAGCTGGTTGATCACGCACAGGTCGATAACAGAACGAGGCTGCAGCTTCGTTTTTACGCGCGTCAATTCATTGACGCGATGAGTCCCTCAAATTTCCCCGCGACCAATCCGGAAGTCATACGGAAAGCAATCGAAACCCGCGCGGCGAGTCTTACCGCCGGAATCCAGAATCTGATCGAAGATATTCAGAAGGGACGAATTACGAGGGTCGACGAATCTGCTTTTGAAGTGGGTGGTAACCTCGCAGTTACACCGGGCTTCGTCGTCTTTGAGAACGAATTGATCCAACTGATCCAGTACACGCCGAAGACGCCCGACGTCGAGAAGACGCCGTTGCTGATTGTACCGCCTTGCATCAACAAATATTATCTTCTCGATCTAGGTACAGGGAATTCGCTTGTCGAATATGCCGTCGCCCAAGGTCATCAGGTCTTCCTGATTTCCTGGCGGAGCGCGGTGCCTGAGATCGGACATCTGAGCTGGGATGATTATTTGAGGCTTGGCCCGCTCAAGGCTATCGATGTGGTACGCGATATCGCCAACGTCGACGAAGTTCACGCGCTCGGTTTCTGCGTTGGGGGCACTATTTTGAGCTGCGCAGGGGGGGTGCTCGCCGCGCGTGACGAAAACAAGCTCGCGACCATCACGCTTTTGACCACCATGCTCGACTTTACCGACACAGGCGATATCGGCCTGCTGATCGACGAGGGCTCGGTTGTCTTGCGAGAGGCGACGATCGGAAGAGGCGGCGTCCTTCCCGGCAAAGAGTTGGCCTTCACGTTCGGAACGTTACGCGCCAACGATCTGATCTGGCGCTATGTGGTCGACAGCTATCTGAAAGGCGCGACGCTTGACGCATTCGACCTGTTGTACTGGGACTCCGACAGCGTCAGCCTGCCAGGCCCGATGTATTGCTGGTACGCGCGCAATACATATTTGGAGAACAACATCAAGAAACCGGGCAAGACCACGCAGTGCGGAGTTCCCATTGACCTCTCCTGTGTCAAAGTGCCGCTCTATATGCTGGCCTCGCGTGAGGATCACATTGTTCCATGGCAGACCGCGTACCGCTCGAAGGATCTGATCGGAAAAGACCAACGCTTCGTCCTCGCGGCTAGCGGTCACGTTGCTGGCGTCATTAACCCGCCGGCCCGCAACAAACGCAGCCACTGGCTGAATGATGACCTGGCATGCGACGCGAAGGATTGGCTCGAGAATGCCGAAGAGAGACCCGGGAGCTGGTGGCCCGATTGGGATGTTTGGATGAAGCGACACTCCAGCGGGGTGATTCCTGCGCCGGCGCAGGCCGGCAACGCCAACTATAACGTCATCGAGCCGGCACCTGGCCGTTACGTGAAGCAAAAATCAAACTGAAAGAAGCCAAGAAAGGATGGAAACGCCCGTCAATAGGGGCTTTTCTGATTCTCAGATCGTCGCGAAATTCTCAATTTCGAGAGTTTGAGGCTGAAATTGGCGAAATCTCCGGCGAGGAATGCGACAAGCGATGCGTGCTTCCGTGTCGGCCGGTTGAACGGTGTAAAGGACTATGTGACACGCGAACTCTTCGAGCAGCTGATGCACGACGAGGAACATCATATCGATTGTCTTGAAACCCAAATCGACCTCGTCTAAGCTTGGCCTTGAGCTCTATGCCCAACATCATATCGGGGAGTTCGACGCGAGCGAATGGCGCGGAAGATGGACGCGCATCCTCTCAACCTGCTCAGCCGCTGAATTACGATGTTACGACGCTGTCCGATCCGCCCGTTCAAATAATCAAGTTCTGTTGAATATTGGTGTGTATACCCAAAACCAAACTCGGGAGTAGTGGTGATGGAGTCCGCCAAGGATGGACGTGAAGCGCCTTCAGATTCCTAATGGCGGCAGGTAGCAAAGGACCGTATCGGCTCGATTCAAAAATATAATTCCATGACCCACAGGATTGCCTTCATTCCATTTGATCTTGTTGTTTGGAACGACAATCTTTGTACCAATATCGCGGTGCCGTCGTCCTAATGGCTCGTCGTCACGCGGATCGGTGATGATCGCGATATATTGACCGTCTGACGTTGCCTCAAAGGCATCAGCCCAATATGCGTCTGCCTCACCGCAACACGACACCGCAGGGTTATCAGGTTGCTTTAAGTCCTGATACCATCTTTTCAAATCAGCGTTGGCAGGGTCGTCCCATTGGCCGAGGTCGCGCGCGTTGATCGTCGTGTTGGCAAGCAGCGCGACGACAACGTCCAAGGTAATTCTGATGACGACGTTGCGAGCCATGCTGCAGCCCGAGGACGCACAAAGAGAGAATGCACGCCAAGTCGAAGTCAAAAGTTAGGCGTCGATCCGTCTCTCCCAGGAGATCGACTTCGCTTGTCTTGAGAATCAAGCGGTCCGCTCCCTTGCCATCCTGCCGAGAAACCGAGGACGTCGCACGGATTAACAAATGCACCTCATCGCACCTGATGGCCGAACTCATAACCACGAACGATACAATCACCCTGTTCCGCGTGCCGCAGTCCCGTTCATCGGCAATGTATGCCGAAACGCTCAATTTACCCGGGGTATGCTACCTTCAAGTCGTCAAATGGCTATTCAAGGAAAACCAGATCGCTGAACGACGCCTCTGTCGCCCTTGGGCAACGGATCGATCTGACGCAACTTCGCGTACCAATCTTTCTTCTCGCTGCCGGCAAGGTCGTTTCGGCGGATCAACTGTTCGCGACAACACGGCTAGTCGGCACACCGGCCGAATTGTTGCACACACACAAGGACAACGGAGAGTTAGCGAAGGCCGAGCAGAAGGCCGGCGGCTTTGCCCAGGACGTGATCAAGGCCGAGCAACGAACCAAGCTCCTGGCGCTCACAGCACCGGTCGACGGCGTGGTGCAGCAGCTGGCCGTGCACACAGTCGGGGGCGTGGTGACCCCGGCGCAGGCGCTGCTCGCGGTTGTGCCGCTCGACAGCCATCTGGAAATCGAGGCAATGGTGTCGAATCGCGACATCGGCTTCGTGCATCCCGGCCAGCAAGCCGAGGTCAAAGTCGATACCTTCAGTTTCACCCGCTATGGTCTCCTGCATGGGGAGGTCATTAACGTGTCCCAGGACGCCATCACCCGCGACAAACCCCAGGACAAATCCAATGACAAGACGGCGGGCACGGAAACCACCAGCAGCGAGCCCAAGGGCCAGGAGATGAACTACGCGGCGCGGGTCTCGCTCGACCGCACGCAGATGCAGATAGACGCTGAGAGAACGGTAATACTGACGCCGGAGACCGGGTTTGATCACCACTGCGTGGTGGAGCTTGCA
This sequence comes from Bradyrhizobium sp. Ash2021, assembly GCF_031202265.1. NCBI lineage: Bacteria > Pseudomonadati > Pseudomonadota > Alphaproteobacteria > Hyphomicrobiales > Nitrobacteraceae > Bradyrhizobium > Bradyrhizobium sp. Ash2021. The sequence goes on from NZ_CP100604.1 coordinate 2,908,267, forward strand.
GTGCAATCTGGTGAATTCTCGCCTCGCCGCGAGGTGAAGTTCCGGACAAATGCCACGTCATCCTCGTCGATCCATTGCCGCGCAACACGGCCGGCATGGGGACCGGGTGGTGACGCAGGACCCTGACCAGGGATGCAGAACGATCAAAATTCACGCCTGTCCTGCTAAGTGGCAACGAAACGCCTCTGGGGGCATGGGCTTCGCCTTCCTTCCGAAGTCGCCGATTACAGATGAGACGCGGGACGTTTGGAACGGGTACCCGTATGAGAATGTCGTGGCGTGTGCGCGTCGTTCCTGGGCCATTGCAGAATGGGCGTAGTTGCGCTTCAGCGCTCTCCGGAACAGCGAGCGCGGGTCCGGATTGCAGAATGGGTGTCGTAACTCTGCCTCGCAGACGAAGGTGAGCGAGAGAGCGACTGGCCCTCCCCTGGGGGAAACGGCGGCCCCGGCTTTTGGCGACTACGCTCTCAGACGTTTTCGCAATTGTTGGCGCGCCTATGGCTCGCCATCCAGTCTTCGCTTCGCCGTGGTGAGTATCTCGTCGAACTCCTGCTGGGCGTCGTCCCTGCGCTTGAAAGCCGCTAGCACCTCATCGATCTGAAGGAGAACAGCAATCTGCACGTTGTAACCAACGATGCCGGTTCGAGCCCTGGTGCGCCCACCATTACAAAATCAAGCACTTGCAGTCGATCGTTAAAGCGTCATTCCGACACGTTGAATCAGCGGCCGTTACGACAAAACCACTTTTCTTCGTCGTACCGTTTCCGCGTCCAAATCTTCAACGCGAGCGATCTCTTCACCACGTAGCTGCAGCCATGTACCTGGCGATGAAGTCCTAAGCGTGTCGCGGCGTAGGTCTTTCGTTCGGCGACAGGCTTTGTGCGGACCGTACGTCAGTGAAGGGTCAAACGTGACGAAGGACGCTCGTCCGAGCCCCAGGCGCGAAAGACCGTTTCTGCTATCTCGCTGGCGGAGATACCGAGCGTCCGGGTCTCGTCGCGGTTGGCGGGGTAGAAATCGCGCACCGGAGTGCTGATCACGAACGGCAGTACCGCCAGTCCAAGATAGCCTCCCGACGAAAGGATGGTCGTCGGGTCGGCGCGTAGTGCACCAGGTGTCGCCAAACCCCACTCTGACGTCCTCTGCCATCCGAGGAGTCTTATTTCCCAATCGGAATCGTTCAATTTGAAATCAGGTTCCGAGATCGTCTCTATCGCCCCCGAGAACGCCGCCTCGATCAAGGGCAGGTGTTCGAGATATCGGCACTTCAACGCGTCCCTGAGCGAACGGAGTTCGGCAAGGACGGTTCTGGCTGCATCCGCGTCCTCCAGGGCAATCGCGGAAAGTCCGTATAAGGCGTCGAACACTCTGACCGGGTGCGTCGCGTGGGAGACCACCCGCAGATACTTTTCCACGACGTCAATTCCGAATGCTATCGCCGAACGGGCGGCGCAGGCCGCCAGCCACAGCGTCCGTTCGCGCAGCAGAGGGAACGTGGGCGTCCACGAGACCCACTGTATGCGCTTCGCCATATCCGACAGCCAAGGGTTGGCCTCCGGCGCCGACGACAGAAGTATCGTGTTGCCCATGGCGTGCATCGCCATCCAATATTGGGCAAGTCTGGCCTCGTTCATTTTGGATTCGAGGATATCGTACCTGATCGTGTCCATTAGGCTACTCATCCTAGTCGCACATCGATAGGCGAGATGTTCGAGCACGGGAGACCATTCGATCAAACGGCCGAACTGCTGCCGCGACGGCAAACCCCATCCGTGGACCAAGGGCTCCATCAGCTTCCACGCCCTTCTGAGGGCCCTTGTTTCCGCCAATGCCGCGTAAACCGCATCGCCGAGTGCCGGTTCGCGCGTCACCGCTTGCCCAAGGTCGATCGAAGGCAACCCTTCAGGCTTTTGGCGGCGCGCGGCAACCGATCCCTTAGGATCGATCTCTATCCATGCACTTGTCTGCATGTGGCGCACGAAGATCGGTTGACTTTCCGATGCACCGGCGAGCGCTCTCAAACGGCTCCGAAGGGATCGGTTCAGTCCGATTCCGATCGAGAAGGCGATCGACGATTCCATTGCCGCATAATCGGAGGAAATCGAAGATGCCAGCGATTGTGCATCCGAGTTCGACTGTATGTTCAACCCGAGCCTCCCGCGTTATCAATCTCGATCTCGTCATTGAACTATGGAAATCTCTAGGTCATGCTCCCCGGCATGAAGCAGAGAATTTGAGGGTGCCCGTCCAACCAGGTAGGCCAAACCATCGTCCGCCCCGCACGATTTGGCTCTGTTACAACGGCATCCTCGGGGACGTTGACCCATTCGCCATCGATCTGAACGCGATAGTGACCGTCACGTGATTCCCAATCGAGGTCCGAGAGCGCCCGACCATCGGCGTCCGAACAACATAGGCCCTTTTTGCTGGCCAATTGTTCAAACCATTCGTGAAGTGGCGAATTGGCATATTTGCCATCGCGATCACGGGCATGCGCTGACTGGAAGGCCAGCAAGATGGCCGCAAAGACGGCTAACGATCTGATCCACACAACCATCGATTACCTTTCGCGCTGCTGTAGAGGTACGCGGCGCTTACCTCACCTTCATTCGGCTCGGATCGCGAAAATGGAAATTCGGGATCCTTAGGATGCGTGGAAGCGAAGTCGAAGCGGTGTCCCAGGATTCCGATAAGCTGGTGCACGATGAAGACACCTATCCGAAGACCGTCGCGCCGCGCTGCTGCGGTTATTGCTGGCCCCAGTCGATTCACTCGTGGTCTACAGAGCCGATCAGCAAATTGCGCTTGAGCGCAGAAACTTCCTGTTCAAGCCGCAAGACCCGTTCATAGAGACTCTCCAAAGGAGACGTCTCAGCGGCCTCGATCAGCCGGTAAAGTTGGCTCAGGGTCCTTCGCCACCCTGTGCCGGCGGCCGATGGCGTCTCTACTGTTCGCATATTCGCTCCCGTAAGCTGAGTGGGCACGGCGTCCTGGCACGGACATAGGAACGCGATTCGCACGAGAACTGTCCGTAGCGTACCCACCGTATTTGGCGATTGCAGTAATTAGAGTATAATTGACATCTATATCGTAAGCACGAACTGACGGACCAGCGAAATCGATCCCCCAACACACGAAAGTGATTAGGCGCCCCAAAGCTGATGAGAGGGATCGAATAAGATGTCGATTGACATATTAGTGGGTTCCAGCCGATTGCAGTTGCATTATATTATGATTATCATCTATGTAGGTGGAGGCAACACCGATTGTTGGCCTCTACTGCGAAAGAGTTTTCGGGTCCAGGCTCTGGTAATTAGAGGGGCCGTTGCGTCCCGCAACACAAGGACGAGATGAGATCATGCGCATCGAACAATTCATCGAGAACGAAGTAAGGTCGAACGGCGTCGTGCTCTTCATGAAAGGAACGCCGCAATTTCCACAGTGCGGATTTTCGAGTCAACTGGTCCAGATTCTCGAATATGTCGGGGTCGCTTACAAGGCGCTCAATGTTTACGACTCGGCCGAACTGCGGGATGGAATCAAGATCTACTCCAACTGGCCCACGATCCCGCAACTCTACGTCAAGGGCGAATTCGTCGGCGGATGCGACATCGTGCGCGAAATGTTCCAGGCCGGTGAGCTTCAGCAGCTTTTTATCAAAAATGGACTTTCCGTCCTTCAGCCTGCGGACTGATAGTTCAATTTTATTGAGGACTGCCGTCAACGGCATCACCAGTGGTGATGTCGTTCATTAGCGACCCCGATGCCGCCCGTTTTGCGAGAATCCGGGCAGATGCGGTGACAAGGAAGTTCGCCAATCCTGGTTGGCGCTGCCACGTCAGACACGTTAGCGCACAGATCGAGACTGGATAGAAGATGCGCCGAATAGTTGTGACGGGGATGGGAGCGGTGTCGCCGCTGGGCTGCGGGGTGGAGACCAATTGGTCGCGCCTGCTCGCCGGGCGGTCCGGCATTCGCACGCTGCCCGAGGCGATAACGGCCGACCTGAGTGCAAAGGTCGGCGGCCAGGTCCCCGACGTCGCGGTGGATCCCGAAGGCGGCTTCGATCCGGATCGCGTGGGCCCGCGCAAGGACCAACGCAAAATGGATCGCTTCATCTTATTTGCGCTCCTGGCGGCGGATGAAGCGATCGCGCAAGCCAATTGGAGGCCGGAGGACGTGCGATCGCGCCAGCGCACCGCAACTGTGATCGCTTCGGGTATCGGCGGATTTCCGGCGATCGCAGACGCAGTCCGCACGACCGACATCAAAGGCATTCGTCGGCTCTCCCCCTTCACAGTGCCGTCGTTTCTCGTCAACCTTGCCGCCGGTCATATTTCCATCCGCTACGGATTCGAGGGCGCGATCGGCGCGCCGGTCACGGCTTGCGCCGCGAGCGTGCAGGCGATCGGCGACGCCGCGCGTCTAATCCGTGCGGGTGAGGCCGACATCGCGATCTGCGGCGGCGCAGAAGCCTGCATTGATCGGGTCAGCCTTGGTGGCTTCGCGGCAGCGCGCGCACTTTCGTCGGGCTTCAACGACATGCCGGAGCGCGCGTCGCGGCCGTTCGACCGCGACCGCGACGGATTCGTAATGGGCGAGGGCGCCGGCGTCGTAGTGATCGAGGCGCTCGATCACGCGCAGGCGCGGGGTGCGGAGCCGATCGCAGAAGTGATCGGCTACGGCACCACATCGGACGCGTTTCACATGACCGCCGGGCGCGAAGACGGGGATGGCGCTAGGCGGGCGATGCAAATGGCCTTGCAGCAGGCGGGAATTTCCGCGCGCGACATCCAGCATCTCAACGCGCACGCGACTTCGACCCCCGTCGGCGATCACGGCGAGCTGGAAGCGATCAAGACCATCTTCGGCACCAATGGCGGCGTCGCCGTCAGCTCAACCAAGTCCGCCACCGGCCATCTGCTTGGCGCCGCCGGCGGCCTGGAGGCAATCTTCGCGATCCTCGCGTTACGCGATCAGATTGCGCCGGAAACGCTCAACCTCGACAATCCCGATCCCTCCTCGGAGGGCATCGATCTGGTCCGCGGCAGCGCCCGCGCGATGAAAATCGATCACGTGCTTTCAAACGGGTTCGGCTTCGGCGGCGTCAACGCGAGCGTGGTGTTGCGCAAGATGTAAGAACGTCAATTCTTGGAAAACGGAGTAGGGGATACATATGCCTCAGCGGTATGAGCGCGGTCACTCGCGCTGCCGGCCGCATGGAACGTGCTCGGGGATCGAGGGCTGGGCTTCCTCTTCGGCCAAGGCATTTCCCCATTTTACGAGGGCCAGCAGGACAGGATAGAGCTGGCGGCCTTTTTCGGTCAGGAGATATTCGTGAACTCGCGCCGACTTCCGCGAAGATACTTTCTTCAGCACCCCAAGGCGGACCATTTTCTTCAGCCTCGCGGCGAGCAGCGGTTTCGACAAGCCCAGCGAAGACTGGATTTCTCCATATCTTCGAAGCCTGAGGAAACACTGATTCAGTATCAGGAGGGTCCAACGGTCCCCGATCACCGACAATGCTTTGCACAGTGACGAGGATTGCCCGGCCAAGGCGTTCCACTTCATCGGCCCTCTCCCTGCGTCGTTGCCTCTCGTTGGAACCGGTCGGCGGCAGCTCTGACTAACCGCTGCCGGGCTTCGGCAGCTTCGGTTCTTGATCTTTTCATCTTGCGGCCCCCCGAGCGGGGCAAGTCCGGGAAGAACAGCCACATCGCTCTTGACTTGTCAGACAATAGTCTATTTTAGATGTCGATTGTACTCCAAATATCAAACACGTCCAGCGAGGATGACGCGGCCAAACCGCGCTCGGCGATAATTAGTGGACCCGACTAAAATGCGTGGGCAGGATGTGTTCAGGTGTCCTGCAGGAGACTACTCATGAGAAGGTCGAGAGAGGAAACGGCGGAGACGCGACGGAACATCGTGAAGACCGCCGGAATTCGTTTCCGTCAGAACGGGATCTGCGAAACGGGCTTGGCCGATCTGATGGAAAGTGCCGGCCTGACGCACGGCGGGTTCTACCGGCACTTCGACTCGAAGGACCAACTCGTCTCCGAAGCTTCGGCGGGCGCGTTCGCGGCCAAAATCGGCGAGATGCAAGCTTCCGCCTCCACGGCCAGGGGCCGCAAAGCGCTTGAAGCAATCGTCAATGACTATCTTTCGCCTGAGCACAGGAAGGACCGGGCTCACGGATGCCCTCTAGCCGCGCTCGGGAGCGAACTCGCGAGGTCGGACAAGTCGACACGGTCCGCGGCCACCAAAGGGATCCTCAAGATGATCGCCGAAGTCGCCGAACGGATGAAGGATCCGGGCACCGAGCGGGCGAAGAAATCCGCCAGTGTATTCCTCGCGACGATGCTTGGCGCGCTGACGATCTCCAGAATTGTTGCTGATCCGAAGGTCTCGAACGAGATTTTGGCCGCCGCACGCGCCAAATTGTCGTCTTGGGAGTGACGGTTTTTCGGCGCATGGCCCATCACCTGGCCCGACGCGACGGTCTCCCCGTCTGACGGGCATACGCCGGCGACTCGGCATAAGGGCCCGATCTCGACGTTTCGAGGATCTCCGACAAGAAGGTGTCGTCGTGGACGGCGCGCATAAGACCGCACCGACAACTTCGGTCGTCAACGAGTGCAGCAAGCGGAATCCCTATCGCAAATTTGTAGTTTAGCGGGGCGTCGCTGGAGGGGGCGCCAAACCAGTAGTTGACGAGCTTGGAGCCATTTCCTTCACGCTGCGCGGCCGTGGCGACAGAACCGCCAACTGATGCGGGGACGCCGGCATTCCGTAGAGCATGAGCGTCGGCGTCGGTGATCTCTCTCGGACGCCAGCAGAACCCAACACAGCAACCTGGGTCTGCGTGATTGGAAATCCGAATCCTTCGAAAGCCGGACGTTCTTCAGCCTTCGCGTTGATTCCACCAAGCACGACCACTGTTGCGCCGATAATCAAAAAAAGCTTTCTCACGCACACCTCCGTTCAAAGTTTGCGGCGACAGTCCAGCAAGGCGCGAGATCAGTTCGGCTATGCTGCGTCAGAATCCCTTAATATGTCGATCGACATCTAATTCAATCCCTCCTCATCAGATTTGACGCATCACTTTCCTGTGTGGCCATAGATTGCGCTTGTCCGTCCGCGGTTATTATATAGAGGTCAGTGATCATCTAATATAACGGACTGAGCCTTGACAGCCTGAAATGTAACTGATACGGCTCTATTTATGACCGCGAATAGTCGTATGGCGAGTGCTGTCCACATCATGAGTTTCGTCGCTTACGCCGGCGACGAGGGGACGACTTCGGAGGCAATCGCGAAAAGCCTCCAGACCAACCCGGTCGTGGTGCGGAAGATCCTCAAGCTCCTCGAGCAAGAGGGACTGGTCGCTCTTCGCCAAGGCCGCCAAGGCGGCGTCGGTCTCCGACGCGCGGCATCTCGCATTACCGTCGGTCAGATTTACAAGGCGGTTGAAAGCGAGAGCGGAGTTTTTGCGATGCGCGGCCAGGTGCATGAGGGATGCGTGGTGGCCTGTGCGATGAAACGAAGGCTTGGCCCAATCTTCGACGCTGCGAACGACGCCGTTGAGCAGGCTCTCAGCAAAACGAGCTTGGCGGAGCTGGTACGCGGCGTCCGCTAAATTTGCCCCAAAATGTAACCGAGACGGATATGTTTAATCCAAGGAGTGACGACAATGGGTAGACTAGCGGACAAGAATATCCTTATCACTGGCGGGAACAGCGGCATCGGGCTGGCTGCAGCCCAGGAATTCGATCGAGAGGGCGCGCGCGTCGCCATCTGCGGCTTGAAGGAGGGGACGCTGCTGGCGGCTAAGAGGACACTCGGGGCCGGAAGTCTCGCCATTCGCGCGGACGTCAGCAAACTCGCCGACCTCGATACGATGTTCGCCACGATCGAGCGGGAGTTCGGGCACTTGGACGGCATCTTCGCAAATGCAGGTTACAGCGAGTTCCTGCCGTTCGAAGAGGTAACAGAGCATAGCTTCGACAAGGTGATAGGCTCCAATTTCAAAGGGGCTTACTTCACGATTCAAAAGGCCTTGCCGCTGCTCAGGCGAGGCTCATCTGTCATCATCAATGCGTCCGTTGGCGCGCGCAAGGGGTGGCCGACGACCTCGACCGTCTCGACCTGCAAGGCCGCGGTCGTCCACCTCGCGCGAATCCTCAGCGCCGAACTCGTGGACCGCGGGATTCGCGTGAATACCCTAAGCCCAGGCCCGACGGACACGGCGATGTTCGGTCGCTTCGCCGGTGAAGAGCAGGGCGATGCGGTCAAGGGCGTCCTTGCAACCAACAATCCCAGCAAGCGCATGGCTGATCCGTCGGAAATCGCGAAGCTGGCGGTTTACCTCGCGTCCGACGATTCCGCGTACGTCGTCGGGGCAGACTTCCTGATCGACGGCGGGGTCTCGGCCATTTCGCCCGTGGGCGCTTGAGCTTTGTTGCAGAGAGGCCGTTCCCGCTCAGGCAAGGGACGGCATGCACCGCCAATCCCCGTCACGCCAGAAAACTGTCGGCCAAGACGTTTCTGCCGTCTGCGGTCGTGGATTTGAGCTGGAAAATCGTCGGTTACGCGGCTGACGAAGTACGAACAGGACAGGGCAAGGAGATCACATGATGGAGTCCACGGCCGAGCAGAACAGGGCGATTGATACCCAACACGTCGGCGGCTCTGCCTCGCCAGCTGAACTCGATGCCACTCCGACCGGGCGACGTTCTGGCGATCTCTCTTCAGCAACCACTCCGAATCAGGTGCTGGCCATCGTCTCAGTCGGAATGATTCTGGCTAATCTCGATCTCTTCGTTGTGAATGTCGGCCTACCCAACATTGCTCTGGATTTCGGCAATCCCAGCCTTGAGAGACTTTCTTGGATACTTAACGGGTACACGATAGCGTATGCGGTCCTTTTGGTATTTTTTGGACGCTTGTCAGAGCGCTATCCACGCAATTTAAGCTTCCTCGTCGGGATCGGGGCCTTTACCGCAGCATCAGCCGCGTGCGCAGCTGCCACCGATACTGAGATGCTCGTGGGTTTTCATGCCGTGCAGGCGGCAGCCGCCGCGCTCATGACGCCGACATCGCTTGGGCTACTGCTATCCGCTTTCCCCCTGAGGGCCGGAGCGGCGCCGTGCGAACGTGGACCGCTGTCGGCGGCCTTGCGGCGGCGCTCGGGCCGCTCATCGGCGGGGTTCTGGTCACGGCGAGCTGGCGCTGGATCTTCCTCGTCAATCTCCCGCTCGGGCTAATCACCCTGGTCGTTGGTTGGCGAAAACTCCCGAGAGTAGCTGGCCACAACAGTTCACACCCCCATTTCGGGGCAGCGCTACTGGTGACCGCCGGCGTGGCATCCCTGGTTTTCGCGATCGTCAAGGTGAACGACTGGGGTTGGCATTCTCCGGGCATCAGTGCTGCCTGCGCTGCGACGGTCATTTTCCTCGGGTGGTTCGTTGCGCACTGCCTTCGGTCGTTCGACCCTTTTATCGACCCGCACCTGTTCCGCATCCGTCCGTTCACGGGAGCCGCGCTGGCTATCGCTCCGGGTTCGGCGGCCTTTGGCGCGCTTTTGTTGTCGATGGTGTTGTGGGATCAGATGATCTGGGGTTGGTCGGCTCTGAAGATCGGTCTCGCGATGGCGCCCGGCCCGCTGCTGATACCCGTCGTATCGCTTCTATTCTCGCGCCGGCTCATAGCCCGATTCGGCGTCGCCGCGGTTTGCGCCGCGGGGATGATTTCATTCGCTCTCGGACAGGTCTGGTGGTCCGTTGTGCCCGGTCTTGAGCCGAGCTTTCTCGCCGCGACTTTTGGCATGCTTCCGATCGGCCTCGGTGTCGGATTAGCGCTGCCGACCTTGATGGGGGGTTAGTACGTCATCGCTGCCTCCCTCATCGTTCGCGACAGGTTCCGGAGCAATCAACATGATCCGCCAGACTGGAATCGCAATCGGAGTCGCTCTGCTGGTCGCCATCGTCGGCGTGCCTCATGAGGTCGCGGAGTGGGTACAGGCCTTCCGAGTGGCCTGGTGGGTTATGGCGGCGATCACCCTCATTGGCCTCGTTCCGACCTTGCTTTTGATCAGGCCCAGACCCGCCCGAGCGCCAGTTGTGTTGGAGTAAGGCTGGCCGGCCGCATGGCGGAGATCTCGTTGAACTCCCGTTCGACGACGTCTCGATTGAGCCCCCAATTCACGGACATGTTTGATCCAATCTCAACACTATCACTCACGCAAAGCCAGAAACGAAAGGGTCGATACAATGCATCCATTCCGTAAACTTCGAGAAGGTGGCCCAATGACTCCGGCACAGGCCGCTGTGGTTCTCAATGAAAACGTTGTGATGCACACTCCGGTTCTGATAAGGTCGATCGTCGGCCGAGCGCTCGTTTCGATTGCGATTCCAAGCTCGGCACAGAGCCGCGACGATCCCGGCAAGTACATCTTCGAAGGCAAGATCGACGCTCGCACGACCAAGGCACCGTCCAAGGGCACAATATCGAGAGCCTGGAGCTCCTGACCGACGATGAGAGCGGACTGCTGCTCGAGCGCACAATCGCATACAGGCCGTACCCGATTTCGATGAGCATCGCCTGCCTTTGAAGGGAGAAAGCGTTAACTGCAGATGTGATGGCATGGGGACCCGAAATTCAGCCCAGCAGGCGTTGCTACTCGCGCCACGGCAGCGGCGGCAATTTTGGAATGTTTACCAGCGTGAGACCTTGGTGGCCTTCCAGGATCGCTGCCGTTACGGCGGGCGATAGGAACGCAAGCCGTAGTCCCTGGCGAACGACCTTCGGATGCAGCTTGGCAGCACGCGCAAGATCCTCGACGGAGGAATGTCGGCCCGTCGTGATGTCGTTCAGCCATGCATGGGCTTGGATAATGCCTTGCAACAGCTTTTGGTCGGGTTGCTCGGCTGGAGGTAGCCCCGAGACGGTTGCACGGCTCGGTTCTTGCCCACGGGATCACTATCGACTCGGCCGGCGCAAGCTCCTTCTTATCTTGGGAGTTGAGCGTCACGTCGATCCCGTCTTCCCTTAGGACAACGCGCTCGATCTGACCGAATAGGGCTTCCTTTGACGCGCCTTGGTCCTTCAACCGCTCCCTCACCGCATTGTCGACGATGGCTTCGATCTCAGGCGTTGGAATCCGTGGAACGGAGCCGGCCTTCACCTTTCGTCCCCGCAGTGCCGTGCTGAACCGAACACGTGTAATCACCGCAGTAGATCAGCACGCGCGTGGGCGCCGGACGACCACATTTCGTCGAGTTCGAGACCATCGAGCATATGAACAAGACTGGCTGGAATTCAGGGTCTGATCTCAGCCCTTAAGTTTCACTTAAGTTCACTCCGCAATCGTTGCTCAATGCAACCAAAGGAGTGCATCATGTCTCATCATCTCGTTCGCAGTCACACGTTGACTAAGAGTTCACTCAAGACTGTCGCAGCGGCCGTCGCGCTGTTCGCGCTTGCGGCTACGCCGGTGTTCGCGCAGGCCGCTGTCCAAGAGCCGGGCGCATTCGCATTCTATCATCCCTATCTCGACGTGTTGAACGGAGGCGCGCCAACCCCCGCCGCCAGGTTGATTTTAGAGGGGCCCGCCGCCCTGCAGGCCTATGCCGCAAGAGAAAGTGGCGTCGGCTCCGTGAGTGTGCAGCGACATCGATCCCACAGGCGGTGACCTTGGCTCATCGGACCACCACCCTTTGCCTTCTCCATCTCGCGCAACAGCGCGCCAGCCTTGCGCTCGGCCCGCAGCCTAATCTCGCAGCCTGACGCTCAGCCTCTACATTGTGCGCTTGGCGCGAATAGGAAAACCCGCTGGACGGCTCCGGCGGGTTCGATAGCGTGGCGAGAAACTGTTGAAACGATCAGGCAGCCATACGCGTCTCAACCTGCTGCGTTTCGCCGCCGATGATCCGCCGCAGCTCGGCAGCGACGCCGTCCAGCACCGAGCGCTCCGGCTTCATCCGCTTTGAGCGATTATAGACCTTGCCGGTGACGCTGGGCACGATCTGCTCCTGCTTTTTGCTCGCGGCGTGATCGAGACACCTAGCGATCCACGCATCATCAAAGCCGAAATCGCCAGCCAAGGTCGCCGCCGTCCGGCGCAGGTCGTGCGGCGTGAAAGGCCGCAGGCCGAGGGGCGCGCAGATGCCGGGAGTTTTCACCTTGCCCTTGTGCTTCGTGCCGCGCAGCGCGGTTGCCATCACCTTGCGGTTCATCGGCATATCGCCGAAGGGACTGCGTCGGGATCACGTTTTCACATTCTACCTGTTCGACCAGCGCCGCGTTCGCAAGCTCTTTTGGCGCCGGATAATCTTCAATCCGCCGCCGGGGATCGCCATCGCGATGCCGATGCTGGCGATCAAGGTCGGGCTATTGCTCACGCGCGCGTCTCTCTGCAGTCTCAGTGCTCTCGGTTTGAAGAATGTCCCGAACACGCATTTTAATCTTCTTCTGTTTGCGACCATGATGGTCGTTCGTCGCGGGAGGACAATTGAGCAACCCCATCCCATCCGCGAAGCGGCAAGCCAGTGATAAGGTTTATGCGGCCGGCGAATAGGCGGGTTTCTTCAGCATCCTCTGCAGATGGTAAATTTACGATCGACCGCCGCGTCCAAGAGTTGCTGTTCGCGGTCAATCGGCCCCAAGGATTCGATAGGCACGTCGGATCTGCTCGGCTGACGATGACCGACGGGAGCGAGCCAAGGCAGATTCGAGGTCAATGGTATCGTCCGGTTCTGGGAAGCCGCTGCATGAACCTCGTCGGCAGGTCCGATCACGGTTCTCCTGGCAACGGACCGATCGGCTCTGACTGGCGCCGCAACCAAACCTACCAAGACGAGTCCTGTTGCGAAGGCTGCGCTATATCCGATCGCACGCCTGTATGTTGCGCTGCTCGCGTGAGCGATTCTGGAAACGAGCTTAGCCAAGGTGACTCTCCGTTCGAGACGCTCGGGATGAGCGGCTTTGTCCGGTCTAACCGAGAGACTGGACCTCGCAGCGATTACTTTACCGGCAAGGCCTCGTCGCCACCAAACTTGGACGGATCGTCGTAGCTAGGCGTATCGTCGTGGTGGACTGTCGGCCGAGGCGCTGCGTAGGACCAGCCCGGAACCGCGTAAACGTGGCTGGGACGAACGATCCTGGTGGATTGCAGCACTTTGTGGGTGTGGTGATGCTCCTTAGCGAAGGCCACCGCGGTTGTCGCCAACGCCGACAGAACAGCTGCCGCGGCGAAAACTGTAAGACGAGACATTTGGACATTCCTTGGTTTGAGCTGAGCAACGATTGCCGAGTTCGTGGGAAATGTGACCGCTCTCGGTGACGAAAACAGTTCGCCTGATGGGCAACGGCGTCAGGTCCGCGAGCGACCGCGGAAGCAATGCACCACGCATGATGCGCTTTCCTTCCAGCTCTTTGCTGGAATGAGCAGAAGCTCACCACCTTAAGCGGACCTTAAGGATGCCCGGCCGTGGTGTCTGAGTTCACTCACCACATGAAAGAGGCGATGATTGTCGGTCGGCGAATCATGAAGGTCACGCCGAAGGGCGAGAATCCGCCTCTTGACCGGATCGAACGAGTGGCGCTGTCGCTAGTCAAAGAACGATGTCGTTCGATCGACGCTCGCGTTGATCCTTTCTCAATCCCGGATCAGCGTCGAGCCGAGGTGGCCAAAGTCTCGGCAAAGACGGCCCGAGTTGCTCACTCGCAAACGTTCGGCGGGCTGAATGATCTGCAACCTAGCATCGCCCTGACGGGAGCGGTGCTGGTCTATGTCGTCGCAAGCAGCGTCGTTGCTTAAGGTTGCGCGCTCTTCCTGGCGCAAAGATCGCAAGGCCAAGACTCGGCAGAGTAACGTAAGCATCCGGCGAAGACCGCGCGCGGGTCATTTTCGGCTCAGGCTGCTTGATCAACGTTGCGGATGGCGGAGCGCCAATTCCATGGCAGCAGTTCGTCGAGCCTTTGGACAGGATGCTCGGCGATGCGCGCGAGAACGTCGGCGAGCCAGGCTTGCGGATCGACGTCGTTCATCTTGGCGGTGACGATGAGGCTGTACATCACCGCGGCCCGCTCGCCGCCGCGATCCGAGCCGCAGAACAACCACGACTTCCGACCCAAAGCGATGCCGCGCACGCCACGCTCGGCCGCATTGTTTGACAGGCAGATGCGGCCGTCATCGAGGAAGCGGGTAAATGCGCTCCAGCGCTTGAGCATGTAGTCCATGGCCTTGGCGACATCGTTGCCGCGCGAGAGCTTGGCGCGTTGCGCGCGCATCCAGGCTTGCAGATCGGCCACGAGCGGCGCGCTGAGTTCCTGCCGGACGGCCTTGCGCCTTTCGGCGCTCTGACCGTTAATGGCCCGCTCGATCTCGAACAGGGCGTCGATCCGGCGGACTGTTTCCAGCGCCAGCGGCGAGATCACTGCCGGCTTCTTGCCCTGAGCCTTGCGACGCGCGTTCTCGGCCAGATCGGCCATCACGAAGAATGGCCGCCGGGCGTGGACCCAACAGGCCGCTTCCAGGATAGGCCCAGGCGTGCGGCCAAGCTCATAGAGCTTGCCATAGCCGCCGTAGGCGTCAGCCTGGAAGATTCCACTGTAGTTGGCCAAGTGAGCCTGGGGATGCTCGCCGGCGCGATCGCGCGAGTAATAGAACACCGCCCCCGGCGGGGCCTGCCCGCCAAAAGGCTTGTCGTCGCGCACATAGACCCAGATCCGGCCGGTATCGGTCTTGCCTTTGGCCAGGACCGGGACCGTGGTGTCGTCCCCGTGCAATCGCTCGGCGCTCAGCACATAGGCCTCGAGGCGCCTGAACAACGGTGCCAGCGCCGCCGTACAGCCGCCGACCTGGTCGGCCAGGGTCGACAGACTGATCGGCACGCCCTCCTTGGCATAGCGCTCTGCTTGCCGGTTCAGCGGCTGATGTTGACCAAACTTCTCGAACAGCACCATCGCCAGCAGGCTTGGCCCCGCCCAGCCGCGGGCAAGCACATGGAACGGCGCCGGGGCCTGGCTGATCTTCTCGCAATCACGGCAAGTAAACTTCTCGCGGACGTGCTGGATCACCTTCCAGGACTTCGGGATGACCTCCAGCGTCTCGGTGATGTCCTCGCCGAGCCTGGACAGCTGCGCGCCGCCACAGCAGGCACACGCCACAGGTCCCGGTACGATCACCCGCTCGCGAGGCAGATGCTCCGGGAACGGCTGACGTGACGGCCGCTTGCGGGTGAACGACGCCACCTTCGTGGTTTTGGCCGCGGCCATTTCGGCTGCGAGTTCGTCCTCCGTCGCCGAACTCTCCAGCTCCTCCAGCGTCAGTTCGAGCTGATCCAATAGCCGCGCGGTACGCTCCGAGCGCGGGCCATAGCGGTCGCGGTTGAGTTTCTCGATCTGCAGCTTCAGATGGGCGATCAATGCCTGGTCGTCGGATTGCCGAGCGCGGGCGGCCGCCGCCTCCGCGCGAGCAACGATCAATGCCGCTTTCAGCGTTTCGATGTCGTCTGGCAGCGATTCAAGGCCGTCACCCATGGCCCTGATGGAATCACAAAAGGGGCGATTTGAGGCGTCTTTTCTTCCGCACCTCAGAACATTTTTTAAGCCTATCCTGCGCTCTGTGGCCGCCACGTGTGCTGCGGGTTGCGCCAGTCGATCGCCTCCAGCAGATAACTCATCTGCGCCGCGGTCAGCCCCACCACACCGCCCACCGTCACCGGCCAGACAAAACGGCCACGGTCCAACCGCTTGGCGTAGAGCGACAATCCAATTCCATCGTGCCACAAGGCCTTGATCAGCGAACCGCCGCGTCCGCGGAACACGAAGACATCTCCGGCGAACGGATCACGACCAAGGTTTTCCTGCACCAATAATGACAAACCCTGCATGCCCTTGCGCATGTCAGTGTAGCCGGTCGCAATCCAGATGCGTGCGCTCGAAGAGATCGGGATCATCGACGCTCCAAAACCTGCAGCACCCGCGCCAGGGCGGCCGCATCGACGCCGGCATCGACAATCACCCGACGATCCCTGCCAACGACGATCACCATCTGCCCGCTCGTCGGCGTGGCAGCAACCGCCGGATCGACCTCAGCGGCAAGGACGACCCGCGCAAAGCCGGATTGCTCGCTTTGAGGGCTGATCGGCTCGGGACCGAACGAGCGCCGCCATGTCATCAGCAACGAACGCGATATGCCATGGCGTCTCGCCGTCGACGATATCGCGCGCGGCGCTTGAAAGCTCTCGGTGACGATCCGCAGCTTCTCGTCATCCGACCAGCGCCGCCGGCGACCAGTCTCGACCACCTCAAGCCGTGAGCTATCGCCAATTTTTGGTGACGGCCGGGCCGGTCAGGCGGCGGCGGTTATGGGCTGACGGTCAGCGGGTTTAGCGATGACCTCGATCCCGTTGTTGAATGTCACACCGAGAACGAGTTTTGGCAACTGGTTGTGGCCATCGAGACGACGCCAGCTTTTCTGCGCGGCCTCGAGCAGCTTGAAGACCATCGCGAGCGCCGTCCTGTTGGACAGGCATCCCTTCGATCGGATCGTGCGGTGGCGCACGGTAGCGAAGGTGCTTTCAATGGGATTGGTCGTTCGCAGGTGTTTCCAGTGCTCGGCCGGGAAGTCGTAGAACGCCAGTAGCGTGTCCCGATCCTTGCCCAGGCAGTCGGCCGCCTTCTCGTATTTGGGCGTGTAGCTCGCGATGAAGGCGTCGAACGCCAGCTCGGCGGCGGCCTTGGTTTCGGCCATCCAGATCTCCTGCAACGCGCGTTTGGCCTTCGGCTGCTGGCTCTTCGGCAACTTGGCGAGTACGTTCGCGGTCTTGTGCACCCAGCAGCGCTGCTCGCGCGTTTTCGGCCAGACCTCACCGGCGGCCTTCCAGAACCCGAGCGCGCCATCGGCGATGGTAAGCCGCGGCGGCACGTCGAGCCCGCGCCGCTTCAGATCGAGCAGCAGATCGCGCCAGTCCTGCGCGCTCTCGCGGGCGCCATCGGTGAAGCCGACCAGTTCCTTGCGGCCTTCCGGCGTCGCGCCGATCAGCACCAGGATGCACTGCTTTTCGTCTTCGAGGCGTGCCTGGAGATGGATGCCATCGGCCCAGATGTAGACGTAACGTTTCGCCGACAGATCGCGCCTCTGCCACGCGGTGTGTTCGTCAAGCCAGCCGTCCTTCAGGCGGCCGATGGCGGATGCCGACAATCCGGCAGCATCCTTGCCGAGCAGTGCTGCCAGCGCCTCGGAGAAGTCGCCGGTCGAGATACCCTTCAGGTAAAGGATCGGCAGCAGCGTCTCGATCGATTTAGAGCGGCGCATATAGGGCGGCAGGATCGAGGGCGAGAACCGGATGCGGTCGGGGTCGGTAGCGTCCGCCTCGCGATCGCGCACACGCGGCTGGCGGACGGCGACCGGACCGATACCGGTCATCACCTCGCGCTCCGGCAGGTGACCGTGGCGCACGACCCGCTGGTGGCCGTCTGCGGTCTTCAAATCGGCATGCTTGCCGAGAAAGTCCGCGACCTCGGCCTCGACCGCCTGGGCCAACAGAACACGTGCCCCAGTACGCAAGATTTCCGTGAGTTGATCGTCGACGTTTGCTGGCTGAATCAGCTTGATGATGTTATCGTTGGACACGGCATATCGCTCCTTCGGTGGAGAAGTGGAGGCGTCAAGCACCCCCACGATATGCCGCCTTTCCGATTCCCGCCGTCACCAACTTTCAGCGATAGCTCTCAAGCCGTTCAAGCTGAGTACTGCGCTTATGGCTGTCCATAAGGACTGTTACGCACCAATTGGACTAATCCAACAAGGCGGCCCTCGCCGGAGGGAGACAGAGTAACGACCCCCGGCTTTGTTGATGAACTGGGCTCAAGAGACACGAGACTCAAGTGAGTGAGTATTCGTCTTCCGATACTGCCCTCAGGGCGATGCGAACAGGATTACGTAAGATCGCTCAAAATTTCCTGAGCACCTTCTGGGGAGGATCGGTCAGGCAATATCGGCCCGAAGCTCACTATATGCGAGGCCCACGGGCCGAAACGGCGCGAGAAGCAAGGACGAAAAGAGCCGGTCGCGGAAATCTGGACAGAACGATAAGTGGAATTTCTGCCTGACAGCGGCGATAATTGCCGTGAACAGGAGAGACCATGAGCAGACGACCCCGGCGGAACCACTCACCGGCCTTCAAGGCGAAGGTGGCTCTGGCCGCCATCAAGGGCGATCGGACGATAGCCCAGCTGGCGGAGCATTTCGACGTTCACCCCAATCAGATTACGGCCTGGAAATCACAGCTTGAGGGCGGCGCCTCTGATATTTTCGGATCGGGGGGCGGGACGCCGGCCACGCCCGCGGTCGATGTGAAGTCGCTGCATGCCAAGATCGGGGAGCTGACGCTGGAGAACGATTTTTTAGAAGGCGCGCTCACCAAGGCGGGATTGCTGAGCGCAAAGCGATGATCGACCGTAAGCACGATCTGTCGATCACCAAGCAGGCAGAGATTTTGAAGGTCAGTCGCGGCAGCGTGTACTATCTGCCGCGTCCAGTCTCTTCAGCCGACCTCGAGATCATGCAGCGTCTCGATCGGCTGCACCTGGAGTATCCCTTCGCCGGTTCGCGTATGTTGCGAGGCCTGCTGGCTTTGCAGGGGTGCAAGATCGGCCGCCGGCATGTGAAGACGCTCATGCGGCGGATGGGGATAGAGGCGCTCTATCGCCGTCCGCGCACCACCAAGCCCGAGCCCGGCCACAAGATCTATCCGTATCTGCTGCGCGGCATCGAGATCCGGCGGCCGAACCAGGTCTGGGCCATGGACATCACGTACATTCCGATGGCGCACGGCTTCGTCTATCTCGCCGTGGTGCTGGACTGGGCGACACGTCGTGTTCTGTCGTGGCGGCTGTCGATCACGATGGAGGCGGCCTTCTGCGTCGAGACCCTGGAAGATGCCTTGGCTCGCCACGGCAAGCCGGACATCTTCAACACCGATCAGGGCTCTCAGTTCACCGGCGCGGCGTTCACCGGCCTGCTCGCCAGCAATGGCATCGCCATCAGCATGGATGGCAAAGGGGCCTGGCGGGACAATGTGTTCGTCGAACGGCTGTGGCGCAGCGTCAAATACGAGGAGGTCTATCTGCGAGCCTACGAAACCGTCGGCGAGGCGCGACATTCGATCGGCCGGTATCTCGACTTTTACAACGGCCGACGTCCTCATTCGAGTCTTGACGACATGACCCCGGATCAAGCCTACTTCGATCTTCCGCCGCTCCGCGCGGCGGCCTAACCTCGGCAGAGGCTCCACTTATCGACGCGGAATTTTTGTTCAGACAACCGGGGCCAGCTCAAAATGAAAAGCGAAAGGGTTCTTCCGGAGATCAACAAACCTTTAGCGATAGGTGGAATTCATAAACAATCCCTGCAGTAGCCGCGCGGCCGTCGCACGTCGATAATCCGAGAGATGACCAGGAGACCGCGCTGCGATCTGCGATATCGCCATCGGGAGAATCCATCCCGCCCCACTATGCGCGCTTCGCGTCGCGTCGCGCTTGACCAGCGGCGCCTGTGAACTGTCCAAGGCGCGCTGCCGTACCTGCGCCGAGTTGCAGGAGAACGCCAAGCATCCATGAGAAAGCGATGGCAACATTCCAGGTGACGGGCGGAATCTCGTCAAGCACGATCATGGAAACCGACATGAGCGCTGCTAGAGCGGCAATTAATGTGCCGGTGGCGCTGACCAGCGCGATGAGATTCGTCCTCGGTCTGGAATCGCCATCGGAAAAAACGCGGCGTGATACGCCGGAAGGCAGCGAGGGAAGGTTGGTTCCCAAATAGAAGCCGACGGAGCCGTACAGGATCACTAAGAAGAGAACTCCAACGGAATTGATCTCTTCGATATCTATTTTAGCCATGAGCGCTGCAACATAGAGTCCGCTCAGCGCACCCATAATGGCGAGACCAGTCCTCTCTGCGACTTGAGCAAATCCATTTGCGTTGGAACGGTTCATTGTTGAGATACCTTCTCTATTCGCGATGATCTGATTCATAGATTGGTAGACTGGATCGGCGAGCGACTTATTCCGGCGAATGTCGATAAAGTAATGGTGCGGACAATCAACCCCTTTGCTGGATCAGAATTCATCGATCACATTGTTGATCTTAGGCTAAGGTCGCCTTGCAGCGGTGCGACGCTCTCGCGAGAGCGTCAGCCGGAATCGTGGTTCGTCATGAAGCAATCGAAGCCGTGAGAATAACGTCCCTCGCATGAGGGTCTTGCTTTGAGAGAGGACTTCACAGGTCAAGGCAGCCGGAGATCTGCAGAGCGATGAACAAAGAAACACAATACTCATCTGACAGGCTTGCTTGGGACAGCCTTGCAACAGACGCTTTGGAGCTTGCCCGCCAGATGCCCCATGGTCCGGAACGCAACGAGGCACTCAAATTGGCAGGCCAGCTTCGGTCCACTGCCGACGCGCGGGGATTAGTGGTTCCGAAACGGGGTAGGCCGCGAAAGTAAACGCCACGGCGGTTGCCTCGGATCCATTGCACGGCGGCGCTACGCCGTGGCCCCGCGCTTACACGAGATGAGATGGTTGTTTTGATTCGAGCCAGCTTCGCTATCGGCAACCAAATTGTGTGTGGGGCAGCCACGAATGCGCCTCCCGTCACGAGCATCGAGTGTTGCGAGTGATTGCGTCCAGTCGAATGGACTGCTCAAGCGCAACTGGGCGAAAATGCGCATGCTGCAGATCCTGCGGTACGGCTTGGCCTCCCAACCTGGACTTAAGACTGCCTTAAGGCGCCACCCGCAAATCGGAGCTCCCTGCTGACCGGGAGTGTCCTATGAAATACGAGCGAGGCTGGCACATCGAATCTACGGCGACGTCGGCATTGGACCAGTGGGAACTGCTGGTGCAAAGCGGACGGCAGAGTGCGGACGATACCCTTGCCGAATTTAAGCAGAATATCGTTCCTCACCTCGGCGCTGCCCACAAGCTCGCGCGTCTTCTAAGCAGAGATGCTGACGCGGCCCAGGATATCGTACAGGAGGCATTCCTTCGAGCCCATCGAAGCTTTGCTGGATATCGCGGCGAGAATGCGCGCGCCTGGATCCTCAAGATTGTGCGTAATTGCTGTTTCAGCTGGCTGATGAGCCGAAGACGAAAGTCGCGGTTGGAGGTCGATTCCCACGACGCCGGGTACACCGAAGATCTCATCCTTAATATATCCTCTGATGAATGCACTCCGGAAGCGATGCTGGTGCGGGAAGCAGAAAGACAGACCGTCCATTTCGTCCTTGATACGATGCCTCTTCCTTTGCGCGAAATATTGGTGTTGCGCGAATTCGACGAGCTTTCCTATCGTCAAATTTCGGAGATCACGGCCTTGCCGATTGGCACCGTCATGTCGCGTCTGGCACGCGCGCGAAGGGTATTCGAGGACGTCTGGCAGCGCGAGAAAAATAAGAGTTGTTAAACCGGCGCCGCAACCTCTGCCAGCATTCAAATTTCGACGCCAGTAGGGAATCGGATGATCCACGTCGGCAGCCACTGGCGATTGCGATGCGGCAGTGACCATTCCTGCATTTAAGTCTGCCTTAAGGCGGCAATGATCGATATCCCCGCCGACGCGCTGGCAATCCCTCTGCACGGCGTCGCCAACCTAAACTCAAAAACGGGAAATTTGACTATGAATGCACTTGTCGCAAGTTACGCTCGCTTGACCACTCTGCTTGAAGGGGCTTGGTATGCCATCCCGCTGCGACTGATGGTAGGCTACGGCTTCATGGAACACGGCTACGCAAAGCTCGCTCGCGGTCCCGAATCATTCGTGAACATTCTGCATGCAATTGGGGTTCCGGAACCATCTCTCCTCGGCGGGCTTACTATTCTGGTAGAGCTCATCGGGGGCTTCGCGGTCCTCATAGGGGCATTCATTCCACTTGCCAGCATTCCAATGGCGGCGGTCCTGCTGGTGGCCATCTTCACCGTTCATCTCCCGTACGGGTTCAGCTCGATCAAGCTGGAAGCGGTTACTGCAGCGGGTGCCCACTTCGGGCAGCCGGGGTATGAGACCGATCTTCTGTATCTGGCAGCGCTCTGTGCCCTGGTGCTGGGAGGATCGGGACCACTGGCCATCGATCAGTTCTTGATTCGGAATCACGATCACAGTCTTGGCCGGTCATCGGGCAGTCTAGTGGAATTCGAAGACGTGGCTCCCGAATAATCGGAGTTCTTGCCAGAGATGATGGAAGGCTGCCGATCCGGTCGGCATCCTTTCATCACAGAGACCGTCAGTAACAGCGCTGCGCGCTGGTCGACCCAACTTTAACGTCACGACAGTGGCCGGGAACGCAAGTGGCAACGTGATTGCAAACCTGTATTCACGCGAATGTTGGGTCGTCGATACGATACTTGTCCCAGCAAGCAAGGTTCGCCGGAATAGATCAATCGCCTGCCGAGTCTCTAATTGATGCGGAATAGCAGAGCCATCTTGTAGGCTCTGTCGCTCGGCGATCGCCGGAAGCTAAGCCCGCAACCCTAAGGAGCCAAATGGTATTGGCTTTTCATAAATGGAGAACCTGTATGACCAAGCTTAAACTGCTGTCGGCTGCACTGATCGCGACAGCCATGATCACAACTCCCGCTATGGCTCGGAAGAACCATGTAACCTCGCGGCACCTCGTAGAGGACGCCAATGCGAGCGTCACGTCCGGCGCACGCAATAGTGACGAGCGTCACTGCCACCTAGCTCCTCGTGTTGGAGCTATGGCCCAAAGTTGGTGACGGCGTGAATCGGGAAGGCGGCATATCGTGGGGGTGTTCAACGCCTCCACTTCTCCACCAAAGGAGCGATATGCCGTGTCTAAGGATACCGTCGTAAAACTGATTCAGCCAGGAACTTTCAGCGACCAACTCACCGACATTTTGCGCGATGGGGCGCGTGCCCTTCTCGCCCAGGCGGTGGAGGCCGAGGTCGCCGGGTTTCTTTCCAAGCATGCCGATTTGAAGACCGAGGATGGCCACCAACGCGTGGTGCGCCACGGTCATCTGCCCGAGCGCGAGGTGATGACGGGCATCGGCGCGGTCCCGGTGCGCCAGCCCCGCGTGCGCGATCGCGAGGCCGCAGCCGGCGATCCCCGCCGCATCCGCTTCTCGCCATCGATCTTGCCGCCCTATATGCGCCGCTCGAAGTCGATCGAGACGCTGCTACCGATCCTCTACCTGAAGGGCATCTCGACCGGCGATTTCTCGGACGCTCTGGCGGCCTTGCTCGGCAAGGATGCGCCCGGCCTCTCGGCCAGCGCCATCGGCCGCCTGAAGGACGGCTGGCAGGATGATCATGCCCAGTGGCGCAAGCGTGATTTGTCGGGCAAGCGCTACGTGTACGTCTGGGCGGACGGCATCCACCTCGAGGCGCGGCTGGAAGATGAAAAGCAGTGCATCCTGGTGCTGATCGGCGCGACGCCCGAGGGCAAGAAAGAGCTCGTCGGGTTCACCGATGGCGCTCGGGAAAGTGCGCAGGATTGGCGCGATCTGCTGCTGGATCTGAAGCGATGCGGGCTCGATGCCCGGCCCGAGCTGATGATCGCCGACGGCGCGCTCGGCTTCTGGAAAGCGGCCGGCGAGGTCTGGCCGAAAGCACGCGAGCAGCGCTGTTGGGTGCACAAGACGGCGAACGTGCTGGGCAAATTACCCAAGAGTGTGCAACCAAAGGCCAAGCGGGCGCTGCAGGAAATCTGGATGGCCGAGACCAAGGCCAATGCCGAAGTCGCCTTCGACGCCTTCATCGAAAGCTACACGCCGAAATACCAGAAGGCCGTCGATTGTCTGACGAAGGATCGCGACCTGCTGCTCGCCTTCTACGACTTCCCGGCCGAGCATTGGAAGCACCTGCGCACCACCAACCCGATTGAAAGCACTTTCGCGACCGTCCGCCACCGCACGATCCGATCGAAAGGCTGCCTCTCAAACAAGACCGCTCTCGCCATGGTATTCAAGCTGGTCGAAGGGGCGCAACGATCCTGGCGACGGCTCGACGGACATGCACACTTGCCAAAGATCATTCTCGGTGTGAAATTCACCGACGGGATCGAGGTCACCGCCAAGCTGGCCGCCCCTCAGCCCGCAACCGCCGCCGCCTGACTGATCAGGCCGTCACCAAAAATTGGCGATAGCTCCCTCGTGTTGGGGCATTTGCCACACAGCCCTGGGAGAACGGCCCCCCTTGCGAACCTGCGCTACGTTATTGATCCATCGCGTGTCGCGAACCGACCTGGCGGTCCGCTGCTGCCACGCAACAAATCCGGATCGGTATCGGTGCGGACGCGACTCCCCTCGAAGAGGTCGGGCTGAAAATGCCGTCAGTCCGACTTCTTTTATGGTGTGGTTCACCGGTCGGCGACACGCAACAACTTTGCCGCGAAAGCCTCTATCATCTCATCGTTGAGATCTGACGACCGCTTCATTCAGCTTGCATCCGGCTGTGCGTGGCGAGGTCGATCGACTTTGTGATCGGCGAATAGCAGACGGCATTTTCTCGACACCCTTGATGGGTGACCAGTATTTCTCCGGACTCCGACAGATCCTCGCCATCGACGTACGCTTTGGCTTCGCGATGATAAATCTCGGGCGGGCCAAGCGTCGGATCGTCATGTCTCCGCGCGCGGTGCTGACTTTCAAGGGTTTTCCGTCGAGTGTCGCAGAAACCTTGTCGCGATAAAGGAAGTAGCCAGGAGCGACCGACCAGCGGAGCTCAAGCCTGTCCTTTTCGTCCAATAGGACGCTGAGCCGGAAGGGTTGGTTTGCCGGCTTCACATTTGCGAGAGCGGCCACCGCCGTCAGCGGGTAGACAGAACCAATGTAACAAATCTGATCAAGCGCACGTACTTCATAAGGCACTCCTGTGAGCCGCGAATGTTGGTTTGCCGGGGGCCCCTTAAGGTAGCCTTAAGCTTGGGTTGGGAGATCAAGCCCTTACCGAGGGTCTATCGATGCGCATTCTAGTTGTTGAAGACGACCCCGTCCTGTCCGACGGGCTTCGGGTCGGTTTGAGTTTGTTCGGAGCGACGCTGGATAGCGTCTCGAGCTGTGCAGACGGGCGCGCCGCGCTGGCTCTGACCGAATTCGATGCGCTCGTTCTCGACTTGGGGTTGCCAGATGGCTGTGGGCTCGATCTGCTGCGAGAACTACGCGCACGCGGCGACCGGACACCGGTCCTTCTGCTGACCGCGCTCGACGAGGTTACCGATCGCATCAAAGGATTGGATGCGGGTGCGGATGACTACCTCGGCAAACCGTTCGATCTCGACGAATTGGGCGCTCGCGTACGGGCGATAAGCAGGCGTCAGTCAGGCCGCGCGTCGCCGCTTTTGTCTTGCAGCGGAATTGTGCTTGATCCCGCTCAGATCTCCGTGACAAAGAACGGTGAGTCCGTCAGCCTTTCGCGCCGAGAGTTTGGGGTTCTCGCCGCGCTTATGGATCGTCCCGGCACAATCCGGTCAAAGGACAAGCTGGAGGAACGCCTGTATGGATGGCAGGAAGAAATAGAGAGCAACACCGTCGAGGTGCACATCCATAACTTGCGCGCAAAACTTGGCAGGCACGTGATCGAAACCGTGCGCGGTTTGGGATACCGAATGAGGGTAGGCGCATCGTGAGTTCCCTAAGGACAAGGCTTTTCATCATTCTGGTCACTGCGACCAGTTTGATCTGGTTGTTTGCCATCGGCTGGATCTCCGTCGAAACCAAACACGAAGTCGAGAACGTTCTCGATTCCCGCCTGGAGGAGGCAGCCCGGATGGTGTCCTCCCTTGTCACAAGCAACAACATTGCAAGTCCATCCGAGGACTCGGACTCTCCCCACATCTTGGCAGTACCCAACTACGAGCGGCAGTTATCCTGTCAGATTTGGTCGCTGGACGGCCGGCTTGTCGCACGGACGCGCGGCGCTCCGGACACGAGCTTGAGCGATAGCAAAGCGGGTTTCTCGGAGCGTTTGATCAACGGCGACACATGGCGCGTTTTCACGATGGAAGTTGCAGGAAAAGGGATACGTGTACTCGTCGGCGACAGGCTGGGAATCAGGGAGCAACTCCTCGCCGACCTTATCAAGGGACTGCTGGCCCCGATGGCTCTCATCATTCCCCTCTTGGGCTTTCTTATCTGGGCGAGCCTCAATCGCGGGCTAAGACCATTGCGTTCGATGGCCTTTGAGCTTCAAGGCAGAAACGCCGATGACATGAGTCCGATAGAGTCCGACAGGGTTCCTACGGAAATTCGCCCCGTCGTCGCGTCGCTTAATGGACTGTTCTCGAAGGTTGAAAGCGCCCGCCAGCACGAACGTGAGATTACGGCCTTTGCCGCGCACGAGCTTCGTACGCCGCTCGCCGGCTTGCGAACGCAAGCTCAAATCGCGATTGCAACGGCAGATCCCACCACGCGTGACACGGCGCTCAACCAAATCCTCGTTGCCGTTGACCGTACCACGCGCCTGGTTCGTCAGCTACTTTCGATCGCAAAACTGGATGCCTCGGACAACGTGAGAAGGGATGGATATCTAAATGTGGGAGCTGCTGTCGAGGAGATTGTCGACATGCAGCCCATCCGGGACCATCGCATTCATGTGGTCGTGGATCCGGCGCTGGCCGAAACATTCTTCACCGCAAACTACGAGCTTCTCGTCCTTGCACTACGCAATCTGCACGAAAATGCCGTTCATCACATGCCCAGCGGTGGCACCGTCCGATGGCACGTGAAGCACGACGTACAAAACACGATCGTTTCGATAGAAGACGAGGGTCCTGGAATTCCGGAAGAGGAACTTCCTCTGGTCACCAGTCGCTTTTTTCGGGGGCGGCACAAAAGCGCGTCGGGGAGCGGGTTGGGGCTCGCAATCGTCGAACTTGCGTTGCGTGCGAACGGTGCCAGCCTGAATCTAGCCAATAGGACAGACCGCTTGGGTTTGCGCGCAGAGATCATCTGGCCGGCACGCAGTGGATACTTTCGATCCATCCCCACAGGCACATCGGAGCGGGAACGGAGCCGGGACATACAGCTGCTTCCGTTGAGGGGGGTCGGCGCGCATTGAAGCATGCGATCAAAATGCCCTTGGAGATTGCGATGAAAACCGAGGAATTAGTTAGAGCCTTGGCGTTGGACTCGATCTTACCGCGAAAATTGAATGCAGCTGTAGGCATAGCCGCAGCAGTTGGTACAGGCCTCGCGGTGATGCTGTTCTTCGTGGAATAGAGTTTCGCCCAGCGATTGAAAGGTTCTTCTGAATTCATCGATCGCAAAAGGGGTGTGTCGTTACACGAGGCAGCATCACCCGCCTCAGTGAGTTCGTTTCGAAAACTCTAATAAATTCGGACGAGCATTGGGATTAGCAGGTGTTCCATGCGAAATCATGACTTCGTATCGGACGGATTTCTGGTCGTAACCGCGGCGGCCCTCGTGCTCTTGTGTTCGAGCTTGCTCGCCCTCGCTTTCGCCTGACAAGACCGGTCTTAGGCGCGCGCCTATGCGGCGACGTACCTCCATCTCTACTCTCGGCGGGGCGGTCACGTCGCCTCTTATTACAACACGCGGACAGCAGCCACATATTCCGGTCAGATTGCCGACAACGTCCCTTGTCTCACCCTATCAACAGGGGGCCGCCTTGCCTCGGATTCCGCAGGCCTGAATCCGCTGATAGGAGATCAAATCATGGAAACACAGCTTTCTCGTTCGAAATTCCTGCGCCTTGTCGCGGCATTCGGTGTCTCACATGGACTACGCGGCGGCCGCGCGCTACGTCGATGTCTATATGGAAGCTATTCGCTGGGACAACGCCGCCAAACTGTACGAGCAATATGGCCGGGACTTAGAGCGCAGGCGGTAGCTCTGCCAGATCATGCGTGCCGTGACCAACTTCCGCTAATGGCGCCAAGCGGCCGTTCGTACGCACGCAGCATCTCGTGACTGAGAGGGCGCGAGTTGAGAGCGAGCCTATCAGTTTTGGAATCAGAGTCGGGGAGCGGCGCTTTTTGCAGGTTAATTCCGTGTTCTTGGTACTTTGGTTCCCTGTTCTTCCGAAAGAAATTCCCTGTTAGTTTCGTGGGAATTTCACGAAAAGACGTTGCAGTATAGCCGTTTCTTGCCCCGAAGCTGGATCTCGGGGCCCTGAAATCGCGAAATTCCCTGTTAGCAGGGAATTCGCCTGGAGACGGGTGCGATTAGCACTGCGTCGCCAGCCAGGCATTGCCGCTGTCAGAGAAAAGGTCCCTGATCCTCGCAGAATGGCCCGCCACTGGCGCGCTTTTGCGAATCGCACGGATCTTAGGCAGCCTCTCGTATCAGGCAGCCTTGGAGAGTTGTCCGTGCGGATCGATGACGAACTTGTTCGCGACGCCGGCGTCGAAGTTCTTGTAGCCGTCCGGGGCCTGCTCAAGACCAATCACCTTGACATTGACGATCTCAGCAATGGGCAGTCTGTCCCAAAGGATCGCCTGCATGAGCTGCCGATTGTATTTCAGAACCGGCGTCTGGCCGGTATGAAGGGCATGGGACTTTGCCCAGCCTAGCCCGAGGCGCAGGCTGAGATTGCCGTGCCTGGCGGCTTGTTCTTGCGCGCCCGGATCGTCCGTTACGTACAGGCCGGGAATGCCGATCGCGCCGGCTGCCCGCGTGATCTCCATCAGGCTGTTGAGCACGACAGCAGGCGCTTCGACGGTCTTTCCGTCTGCTCCCTGCGCCTTTGCTTCGAAGCCGACGCAGTCGATCGCGCAATCGACCTCTGGAACGCCGAGCACGTCGGCGACGAGTTCGCCCAGGCGATCATGCTTGGTGAGGTCGATCGGCTCGAAGCCGACTTTCCTGGCGTGGGCGAGCCGCTCCTGGTTCATGTCTCCGATCAGCACGGCTGCTGCGCCCAGGATGCGCGCGGACGCTGCGGCCGCGAGGCCGACCGGCCCGGCGCCCGCGACATAGACCGTCGATCCGACGCCGACCTTGGCGGTGACCGCTCCGTGGAATCCGGTCGGCAGAATATCGGACAGGCAGGTCAGATCGCGGATTTTTTCCATTGCCCGCGCCTTGTCCGGAAACTTGAGCAGGTTGAAATCCGCGTAGGGCACCATCACATAGTCGGCTTGGCCGCCGATCCATCCGCCCATATCGACATATCCATAAGCGCCTCCGGCACGATCGGAGTTGACGTGAAGGCAGATGCCTGTGTCACCCTCTCGACAAGTCCGGCAGCGGCCGCATGCGACGTTGAAAGGGACCGACACAAGATCGCCGATCTCAAGATACTCGACGTCCCGACCCCTCTCGATCACTTCGCCGGTAATCTCATGTCCGAGCACCATGCCGGCCGGCGCAGTCGTGCGGCCCCGAACCATGTGCTGGTCGGAGCCGCAGATGTTTGTGGTTACCACCTTGAGAATGACGCCGTGATCGATCGTTTTTCCCGCCGGATTGCGAAAGGTTGGAAAGTCGATCTTCTGAACTTCGACGTGGCCGGGTTTGAGGTAGACAACGCCGCGGTTGGAATTGGAGGCCATCTCAATCTCCTTTGGGTTTCACTCTGGACCGTCGAGTCCGGGTCGAATTCGCGGACCGTCAAGCCCTCCAGGCCGATCTACGAATCACGCTGCAGAAATTGCCGCGCCTGAAAGCGGCATCCTTGTCCGCGAGCACGTCGGCCTTGACGTTGCCGAATGTCGTTTCGGGCTTGTGTTTGATGCCGTCGTAGAACGCTTGAATGATGTCTTCCTTGAAGTGTTCGGTGCGCGGATGCGCGCGGACGACCGCTTCACGTTCAGCGTCGCTGTATTCGGCATAGGCCAGCCCCAGCACATCCATCTCGACTCCGGCCGTCACCAGGGCGACGACGGGGTGCATGTGCTGCGGGATGCCCGGCGTCGTGTGCAGAGCGATCGCGGTCCAGACTGTATCGATGTCGCGCTGCGCAACCCCGTGGCTGCGGAGGAAATCGCGGGCGGCGTTTGCGCCGTCGACTTCGAAGCGTTCATGGGCGCTGCAGTGCGCAGGCGTCAGGCCCATGTCGTGAAACATGGCACCCGCATAGAGAAGTTCGCGATCGAACTTCAGCGAGCGACGCTTTCCGGCAAGCGCACCCCAGTAGTAGACACGACTCGAATGGTGAAACAGCAGTGCGGACTCGGTATCCCGGACGAGCTCTGTGATCTCACGGGCGAGGCTACTGTCGGGAATCTGGATTCCTTCGACTGCGAACGTCTTCTCAGCCGCCAGCGTCATTTCGCTTCTCCTGTTGTGCAAGCCCGCGATGCCCGTGCACAAGCAGCATGATACGCCGCGCCGGAAGGATCGATTAAAAAGGGATTTAATATTCTTACGTCTTCGTCATCGCTATTGTTGATCCGCAAGATCGGCGACGTACGTTCAAACCGTCGCTATCGCGCCACTGATCATAAATGCCTTCGGCGGGCCGAATGGTCCGCAAGCTGCTTGCAATCACGACTGATTGAAAAAGAGTTGTCATAGCTCATGGATATCAAGCCGTTGTTAGGCCTTTGTGGCGCTCTCATCGCTGCGATAACGTCCGAGTTTAACGACCAGGTTACGTCGGTCGCGCTGAGCGACGTCCGCGGTGCACTCGGGATCAGCCACGATGCCGGAACCTGGATCGAAAGCCTGTATGTGTCGGCCGAAATCATCGGCATGGCGATTTCGCCCTGGCTGCTGGTGACCTTTACGTTAAGGCGCTGGACGCTTTTTGCGATCGCGCTCTGCGGGGTTTCGAGCGTGCTGATCCCGTTCAGCCCGAACATCGAGGCGATCAATGCTCTGCGGCTGCTCCAGGGGCTCGCGGGAGGCCTGATCATTCCGCTCGTGATGACCACGGCTTTTCGCATTCTCACGCCGAAGATTCGGCTCTACGGCCTGGCCGTCTACGCCTTGACCGCGACCTTCACGCCCGCGCTGGCCGAGACGGTGGCCGCGCTTTGGACCGATATCGTGGATTGGCGTTTCGTGTTCTTGCAGACGATCCCACTCTGCTCGCTGGCCGGCGTTCTCGTCTGGTACTGCGTGGACCAGGACCAGCCGAAATATGAGCGGCTCCGGATGCTGGACTGGCGCGGCGCGCTGCTGCTGGTGATCGGGGTCGGCGCCTTGAGCACCATGTTGTATCAGGGAGACCGGCTGGACTGGTTCAACTCACGGGTCATATGCGTCCTGGCTCTGGTGAGCGCAATCACCATCCCGCTGCTGCTCGTCAATGAATGGTTCCACCCTCTGCCGCTTCTAAAATTGCAGATGCTCGGCCGGCGTAATCTGGCCTATGGCGTGCTCGGTCTGTTCCTCTTTGTGATCATCAGCCAATCCGGCTCCACCGTGCCTCTACGATACCTGCAGGAAGTCCAGGGTTACCGGCCGCTGCAGTCCAACCTGATCACGCTGGAGATCGCCGCGTTGCAGCTGGCGATGCTGCCCGCCATGGCGCTGTTGCTGGACTACAAGCAGGTAGATTCGCGTCTTGTCACGATCGTCGGGCTGGGATTCATCCTGGCATCCTGCATCGGTTCGTCTTTCCTCACGGTCTATTGGAACCGAGATCAATTTTATATCTGGCAACTGTTCCAATCGATCGGTCAGCCGATGGTGGTCATGCCACTTCTGATGAAGGCCACCAACACCGTTACCGGCCCGGCGGACGGCCCTCTCGCGTCTGCGCTGTTGAATACATCCCGGGCCATCGCGGAGGCAACGGGCGCATGGTTCCTGGAACTGATCGATCGTTGGCGCAACGCACTGCATTCCGACCGCATTGTCGATGAGGCCGGCCAGGACCGCTGGCGCGTGATCCAGAGCAATGGCGTGCTGCCGCAATATCCGCCACCGTTGATGTCCGACGGGCGCCTGCGCGTGCCGGGCAGCCTGCAGGCCTTGAGCCACGTCGTCGAGCAGCAGGTAACGATTTTATCGACGAGTGACACCTACCTGATCCTCGGAGCCGTGACTGTGTTCTTGATGGTCGTGGTGATGACGCTGCCGGTCCGGGCCATGCCGCCGCGCATCCATTTTGCAAAGCATTAGGGAACCCGCATGGCAGAGGATGTAGCCGAACTCGAGACGCGGCCTGCCGAGTCGAAGCGCAGCGAAAGGTCAGACCCGGCCCCGATGCACACGAACGACGATTCGACGGACCGCAAGGTGCAGGAAGCAGATAAGCTTCCCGCACCTCTGCCGCGCCGGCCCTTCGTTGTGGTCGGACTCGTCGTAGCGATCTTCGCCGCGGTGGTCCTGTACATCATTTTTCGGCCTCATCCGGACGTACGGACGGCTGATGCTTATGTGATGGTCCATTACGCCACGATCTCACCGCGCATCTCCGGTCAAGTCGCCACGGTGCCGGTTGACGACAACTATGTCGTCAAGACTGGACAAGTACTCGCAACGCTCGACTCGCGCGACAATGGGACCGCCGTGGCTGCGGCCGAGGCGGCGGTCACACGTGACAGATCGCAATTCGATGAGATCGGCGCCACTGTGGCTCGCCAGCCGTCGATCGTGGCAGAACAACAGGCCGCCGTTGCGTCGGCGCGCGCCAAGCTTGCTTTCGCGCAGGCAGACGCGCGCCGCTACGACAATCTCGCCACGACGGGAGCCGGCACCATGCGGGAGCACCAGGAGGCCGACAGCACGCTTCAGCAGGGTCAGGCCTCGCTGGATAGTGCCGAAGCGTCGCTCGATGCGGCACGCCGGCAACTGGATGTACTCAAGGCCCAGAGATCCGCGGCGGAGGCAGCGCTCAAGGCCGACGAGGCCAGACTTGAACAGGCCAGGCTTAATCTGTCCTACACGCAGATTCGGGCGCCGATCGACGGCATGGTGGGCGAGCGGTCCGTGCAGGCCGGCAACTACGTCGCCCCCGGCACGACGTTGATGACCGTTGTGCCGCTCGATCAGGTCTATATCGAAGCGAACTATCTCGAAGTGGAACTGCGGCACGTCCGCAGCGGCCAGCCCGTAACCATCCATCTTGACGCCTACGACATCGACCTCAAAGGGACGGTGGATAGCGTGCCTCCGGCCTCCGGCACCGCCTTTGCACCGATCGCGCCCAACAATGCCACCGGCAATTTTACCAAGATCGTGCAACGGCTGCCGGTCAAGATCGTCGTGACGCCCGGGCAACCTTTGGCTAAGCTCCTGCGCGTGGGCCTGTCGGTCGAGACGACCATTCATACGGGACTGGAGGACGTCGTGGACGAACAGCGCAGATCAACCGATCGCGTGACCGGGCGTTAACTGGTGCGTGCCTTACGTCTTGCGGCGTACCTCTCCGGCCCGATGTTAGGCATCGGTCTGACCGGCTGCACCGTTGGGCCGGACTTCCAGAGCCCCGAGATAAGAGAAGCACCCAGGAGATCGGCGTTAGATGGCGGAAGCGTGCCGAGCCGGACAGTCGAGGGCGCGGTCGACTTAGCCTGGTGGAAAAGCTTCCGGGATATTCAGCTGTCCTCGCTGGTCGAAAGGCTGGTATCGCAAAACCTGGACCTCGAGACGGCGGCGGAACGCGTGATCCAGAGCATGGCGCAGCGCCGGGTCGCAGCCTCTCAGGGACTGCCGCAGATCGACGGACAATCATCAAGTACCTATAATCGCGAGAGCCCGAACGGCACGCTCTCCTTGCTCGTCCCTAGACCCGGCGCGCCGCTGGAATATCCCCTGTTCCGGGATGGCTTGACGTCATCATGGCAACTGGATCTGTTCGGTCGCGTTCGACGGGCGGTGGAAGCCGCCGACGCCGCCACCCTGGCGGCCGTGGAGAACCGGCACGGCGTCGCGCTCGCGGCGGTCGCCGAACTGGCGCAAGGTTACATGCAATTGCGCGGAACCCAGAACCGTCTTGGGATCGCGAAACGCAATCTTCGCCTTGCCGAAGAGAATGTGGACCTGGTGAACAAGCGTTTCGGCGACGGAGTCGCCACGACGCTCGACCTGGCGCAAGCCCGGGCTCAACAGGCCACCATCGCCGCAACCCTGCCGCCACTGCGTACCCAGGAGGCGGAGCTCATTAACGTTATCGGACTCTTGCTGGGCTATGCTCCGCGCGCGCTCGAGGCCGAGTTGCATCGCTCTCAAATATTGCCGCGTGTGCCGCACAAGGTTCCGGTGGGCTTGCCCGGAACGCTGGTACGCCGCCGGCCAGACGTGCGCGAGGCTGAGGCACGACTGCATGAAGCCACGGCGCAGACCGGAGTCGCGGTGGCGAGCTTTTATCCTGACGTGACATTGAACGGTGCCGTCGGCGTGGAAAGCTTGCAGCTGACCAATCTGTTCTCCCCGACGTCGACCGCATTCGCTCTGGGGCCGTCCGTTTCCATTCCGATCTTCGAGGGGGGACGGTTGCGGGGTACCCTGGCGCTGCGCGAATCGCGAGAGCGGGAGGCCGCCGTCATCTTTCAGAAAACCGTGTTGCGGGCCTGGAAAGAGGTCGACGATGCCATCACGGCCTATCGCGAAGCGCAAGTACGGCGCGGCCACGTCGCCCGGTCCGTCACTGAAAATCAGGCCGCTCTGCAAGCCGCCAGGCAACGTTACTCGGAGGGTGCGATCGACTTCCTGAATGTCATCACGGCACAAGCACAGTTGCTGCAGAGCGAAAATGATCTTGCCGACAGCGACACGCAGATCGCGACGTATCTCGTCAATCTTTATCGCGCCCTCGGGGGAGGATGGGAGGTCGCAGATGTCGCCTTTGGTGGGGATGATATGCCGCGACAGAAGATTGAAACACGATAGGGGGCCGCTCGGGAGCCGTTTGCGTTCGTGGCACAGCTCCCGAATAATATGGCCGAATGACTTGGCGGTCAGTCTGTTACCAATCTCATTCGGCGGGCGTGCCAGCAAGATTTCCCTAGGGGCTTTTGATGACAGGGGCCTCAAGGGAAGCGATGAGAAAATGCGCCGTGATCTCACCCAATGCCATTCCTGATCGGCCGCTTCTGGCGCAAAGCGGAGATCAGCGAATCGGCAAGGTTCGGCTAAGTGCCACGAAGAGACATCCATGCAGTTCCGGTAACAAGCATCGCGACCAAAACGCGCGCCTTCACTTCGCGCCAGCTTCGATGCATCCTTCCATGATCCTGTCGATCTCGGCGCTCGACAGGACGCCGATCTCGGCAACGAATACGATCCGTGTCCGCGGCGTTCCCGCCGTTGGCGTCCCGCCCGGCGCCAGTGTCGCCCGCCCGCCGGCAAACTGAAACACCATCAACCTGCCGGGCTGCTCCACGGTTTCGAACAGCCCCTTCGCCCGCGCCAGTTTCGGTGCGAGCCGACCGATCGCCAGCTGCAACCGCGATAACGACACCGGCTGTTCCGACGTCCAGCTCAGCGTCTCGAACCGATCCGCCGCCGGCCGTCGTCGCCCCGGCTCGCGCGGCGCCGGCACACGATCCGCGCCCGAAGGGAAAAGAAGCGCTGCGGGAACGTCGCCATGCGGAGCATCGACCAGCACCGCCGCCGGACGCATCGCCCGGACAGCATCGCGCACCTGTGTCTGGTTCGCAGGGTCCGCGAGGTCCACTTTGCTCAGCGCCACCACGTCGGCCGCCCGCACCTGAGCGCGCAGGAGCGCATCGTCCAGCATGGTCACAGGACTAGTCGCGTCCACCACGCACAGCACCGTTTCCAACGGCGCCTCCCGCCAGATCACCGGGTCCATCAGGTTGCGCACGACGTCCGTCGGATCGGCCACCCCGCTGGTTTCGATCACGATGAGCTCCGGCCGCGGATCGCGCCGCAGGAGAACGGCCAGCGTACGCAGCAGATCGCCTTCCAGCGAGCAACAGATGCAGCCATTTCTCAGGCTGACGACGCCACCGGCGGCGCCCGTGATCAGCTCCGCATCGATGTTGATCGCGCCGAAATCGTTGACAACGGCGGCAATCCGCCTTCCCTCGGCATGCGTCAGCAATTGGTTCACGACCGTGGTCTTGCCCGACCCGAGGAATCCGGCCACGAGCACAACCGGGACGGACACCTCAGCGACCGCCAACTGTCCGCCGCACCGGCAGGCCGGGCCTCGCCGCCAGATCCAGCACGCCATCCGTGATCAGCGGCTGGCCGCTGACGATCAGGTGTCGCACGCCCTCTGACGGACGATTCATCGCCGAGAACGTCGCCCGGTCGGTGAGCGTTTCGAAATCGAAGACCACGATGTCGGCATCCGCGCCCGGCTGCAGCCTTCCCTTGGAACGCATGGCGGGTGTGCTGGGGCCGAGAATCTCCGCCGGGATCAGCGTGCACTTGCGGATGCCTTCGAGGAGCGACACGGCCCGCCGCTCGCGCACCCACTCGCGGATGAAGCGCGTGAAACAACCCGCCGAACGCGGATGCGACGTCGCGTCCTCGGGCAGTGGCCAGGCGTCGCCGGTGTAAGTGCGGCCGTCCGCTAACGTCCAGGGCATGGCGTCAGACGCGATCGCGCCGCCGGGATACAGCACGGACATATCCAGGAGGTCGCGATGGTGCGAGTTGTTCTCGATATCGAGGATATGCCACAGCACCAGCGTGGAGGGCTCGGTGGCCTGTGCCGCGAGCAGTTCCTCCCGGTCGCGGAAGCGGCGCCCGTCGGTCACCCGCTGCACCGAATCGTAGCCCGTGCCGTTGCGCGCCACGAATTCGGGGTCGCTGAAGAACGCCGCCGCAAGCACCGTCGAACCGGTGCCGTAGGGATAGGCTTCGACCGTGATCGGAAGCCCCTGGGCCTGGGCCTTGGCCACCAGCACGGCACAGCGCTCCACGTCGGTCTTGCTGGAAGAGTTGAAATGGCAGATGTGCATATGCGCGCCGGTGGCGCCGGCATAGCCGATCAGGCGGATATAGGCCTCGGCGGCGCTCTCCGGGTCGATGCGGGACATGTAGGCGACGTGGGTGAAGGTCGGCACATCATGCGCCGCCGCCAGTTGACACACCGCCGTCAATTCCTGCACGCCGGCCCCCGGTGCATAGGCGTTGAGGATGCCGATGCCGATGCCGCCCTCATTCAGCCCGCCTGCAAGGCGCTCGAGGATGCCGGCCACCTCTGTCTCGCTGGCCACGTTCTCGATCCAGCGGCGATCGCGCATGGCATTGCCGAACGCATCCAGCGAGCTTTCCGCGTTGGAGCCGGTCATCGCGCCGATGCGCGCGAACGCCCAGTTGGCGGAGGCGCCGTAGTTCAGCACCCGTCCCTTGGCGGCCTGGCGTCGATACCAGGATGCGACCGGCAAGACTCCCGCCTCGAGATCGAGCGTCGTCGTCACACCGTCGAACGCCTGCATGCGGTCGGCCGGGATCGACTGGCCGTGCGCGTGCAAGTCGATGAAGCCGGGAGCGACCACCAGTCCGGTCGCGTCGATCGACCGTTCGGCGCTGCCGAGTCCGGTGCCGACAGCGGCGATCCGGCCATCCAGCACCGCCACATCGCCGATGGCATCCATTCCGCTGGCCGGATCCACCACCCGGCCACCAGTGATTACCAAGCCAGCCATGTCGCCACTCCCGCATGCCGAAGGCCAACTCCACCCAAAGCCGGCATCAGCTTTCGGAAGCGCGTGGCACCGGCCGCGTACGGGCCGTCGCGACACCCATAGAGGCAGATTTTCGGACCGGCAACAACGCTGCCTGTGGCATACCCCGCGTGCGCGATCGGCGTGATGGAAGGTCATTCACTCCGGGCTCGAGCCGATGACCATCATCGTGTGGCGCGGTAGTGCAATGATGAACCCCATAAATGCGCCGGGCTCGTCCTCAACAGGCGCCGATCTGTGCTAAACTGGAACCGCGACCCATTCCCGGGCACGGGAATTGCACAATTGTGGTGTCAGGAGCGCTATGAAACTTCCTCATCGACGTCTTTTGTATTTGGCCGCGGGCGCGCTCGCGGCTTGGCTCGGCGTGTCTCCGCCGGCGGATGCCAAGACCATCACCGCCGTGATGCATTCCGACTTGCGGATCATCGATCCCGGATTCACCACCGCCTACATCACGCGCGATCACGGCTACATGGTCTACGACACGCTGCTGGCCATGGATGCGAACTTCAAGATCCAGCCGCAGATGGCGGACTGGAAGGTTTCCGACGACAAGCTCACTTATACGTTCACGCTGCGCGATGGGCTGAAGTGGCATGACGGCACGCCGGTCACCGCGGAAGATTGCGTGGCCTCGTTGAAGCGCTGGGGCAAGAACGATGGCATGGGCCAGAAGCTGATGGACTTCACCGCCAGCCTTGAAGCGACCGATGCCAGGACCATCGCGCTGAAGCTGAAGGAGCCTTACGGCCTGGTGCTGGAATCGATCGGGAAGCCTTCATCCTATGCGCCGTTCATGATGCCCAAGCGGTTGGCGGAAACCCCGGCCGGCCAGCAAATAAAGGAACAGATCGGCTCGGGCCCCTTCAAGTTCGTGCAGGCCGAATTCCAGCCGGGCGTGAAGGCGGTCTACGAGAAAAACACCGACTATGTTCCGCGCAAGGAGCCTCCGAGCTGGACCGCCGGGGCTAAGGTCGTGAAGGTCGACCGCGTCGAATGGATCACGATGGCGGACGCACAGACCGCGGCGAACGCGCTGCAGTCAGGTGATATCGATTTCATGGAAGTTCCGGCTTTCGATATCTTGCCGATGCTGGCCGCCAACAACGACATCAAGGTCGATACCCTGAGCAAGTTCGGCTTCCAGACGGGCGGGCGAATGAACTTCCTTTATCCGCCGTTCGACAATGTCAAGGTGCGCCGCGCCGCCTTCATAGCCTTGAACCAGAAGGACGTTCTCGATGCGCTGGTCGGCAATCCCGAATACTACCGGATTTGCGGTGCCGTGTTCATCTGCGACACGCCGTTTGCCACCGATGTCGGCTCGGAGACGCTGGTGAAGGGCGACGGCATGGCGGAGGCGAAGAAGCTGCTCGCTGAATCCGGTTATGACGGCACGCCCGTCGTGATTCTGGCGCCCGGCGATGTGGTGTCGCTGAAGGCGCAGCCGGTCGTTGCGGCGCAATTGCTGCGCGAAGCCGGCTTCAAGGTCGATCTGCAGGCGACCGACTGGCAAACCGTCGTCTCCCGCCGCGCGAGCCAGAAGCCGCCGAAGGAAGGCGGCTGGAATATGTTCTTCACCAATTTCACCAGCGCCGACGCGGCGAACCCTATCGCCAGTGTCTCCATCGGCGGCAGAGGCAGGAACGGCGGCTGGTTCGGCTGGGCGGAAGACGCCAGGATCGAACAGCTGAAGGACGCCTTTGCGCGTTCGCTGTCACCGGAGGAGCAGAAGAAGATCGCTGCCGACATCCAGAAGGAAGTCTATGATCAAGCGATTCTTGTCCCGCTCGGACAATTTCTCCAGCCCAGCGCGTGGCGGAAATCGCTCACCGGCGTACTCGGCGGACCGGCTACGCCGGTCTTCTGGAATATAGAGAAGACGGAGTGAATTTCGCTGCCAGGCGCCAGGCGCCAGGCGCCAGGCGCTATTTCCATGACAATTCAGGCCACGAACTCATGAACCGAGATTGGCGAGGAGTCGCGCGGCGGGTTTCTTTCCATCCACTATGCTGGTCTCAAGCCGAGTGAGGTCATGGGTGTGGTGAATTTCTCCGGCGGCTGGTACCCATATGGACCGGTCACCACACCGTACTATGCGAATGCTGGCCTAGGCGCGGCGGACAAAGGTCCCGCAACTTTGGTTCTATGCAGACAATGACCGCCTCTACGATGAAGCTGATCCGCGAATATTATCATGCGTTCACAGCGGCCGGCGGCTGCGCGCGCTTCGAGTTATTCCACGGGATTCCAGGCAACGGCCACTTGCTACTGCTTTATCCAGACCGGTGGCGACCGATCGCGGATCAATTCTTGGCAACTCTCGACCCGCAAAAGCCCTGAAGCGCTCCCACAATTTTGCGCATTCCAAGCGGGATTGCCCGTTGCTCGCTCGTGACGACGCTTGGCGTCGAGTTGGTCGTCCGTGAAGAATTCCCAAGTCGTTGATTTAGAATCTGGAAACGGCAGGCTGGGGCAACCGAGTTTGCCGGGAATCGGGTGTGCGGAAGGGGATTCCTTGCAAATTTGATTTGTGATTCACTCGCCTTTGGATGTTTTGGCGGGGGACCAGATGCGACCACCGGAACGGCGGGAGACAGGAGAGCAGGATCTGTTCCGCTCTCGGCTCGACCAGATCATCGACCTGAAGCATCCGCTGGTGGCGCTGGGGCGCACGGTGGATTGGGAGTTCCTGGAACGGGAGTTCGGGGCGGTCTACACGGATGATCCCGGCCGCCCGCCACTGCCGACGCGATTGATGGCGGGGCTGGCGATCCTCAAGCACACCTACGACCTGTCCGACGAGGTGCTGTGCGAGCGCTGGGTCGAGAACCCCTATTACCAGTTCTTCTGCGGCGAGGAGTTCTTCCAGCACCGGCTGGTGTTCGATCGCTCGTCGCTGACGCGCTGGCGCAACCGGATGGGCGAGGAGCGGCTGCAGGCATTGCTGCAGGAGAGCCTGTCGGTGGCCACCAGAACCAAGGCGATCAAGCCGTCCGAGTTGTCACGGGTGATCGTCGATACCACCGTGCAGCCCAAGAACGTGACGTTCCCCACCGACGCGAAGCTTCTGAACCGGGCGCGCGAGAAACTGGTGCGGCTGGCGCAGCGCCACGGGGTAGATTTGCGCCAGTCCTATGCGCGCCTGGGCAAGTTCGCCCTGATCCAGCATCAGCGCTATGCCCACGCCAAGCAGTTCAAGCGTGCCAACCGGATGCTCAAGAAGCTGCGCACCTATCTCGGCCGCGTCATCCGCGACATCGGCCGCAAGATCGAGGGCAACAGCGGGCTCGAAGGGACGTTCGCACAGCTGCTATTGCTGGCGCGGCGCGTGCGCGAGCAGCAGCAACGTCAACGCGGACCGAAGGTCTATTCCCTGCATGCGCCGGAAGTCGAATGCATCGGCAAGGGCAAGGCCCATCGGCCTTACGAGTTCGGCGTCAAGGTCAGCGTTGCCACCACCCTCAAGCACTGCAAGGGCGGCCAGTTCGTCACCCATGTGAAGGCGCTGCCCGGCAATCCATATGATGGCCACACCTTGGAAACCGTGATCCCGGACATGGAAGCGCTCGTCGGCAACACCATCGCGCGCATCCTCGCCGACAAGGGCTACCGCGGCCACAATGCGCCGCCCGATTACAAGTTCAGGGTCTTCATCTCGGGGCAAAAGCGAGGGGTGACGCCGCAGATCAAGCGCGAACTCCGCCGCAGGTCCGCCGTCGAGCCCGTCATCGGCCATCTCAAAGCCGAGCACCGCATGGGCCGCAACTATCTCTGGTTCCGGCGCGGCGACGCCAACAACGCCGTCCTCGCCGCCGTCGGCTACAACTTCCGCCGCCTGATCCGCTGGCTCAGGATTTTGTTGCGCCAAATCCTGGCCGCTCTCTTCGCCGCGCCGTCGACCAATCCAGTCTGAAATCAGGGTTCTTCACGGACGTCGAGTTATATGTCCGTCGAGGGTCGGTCAAAAGCTGACTTGGTCTGAATGGCCGCTTCTGGCGCGGAGCGGACATTCGGGAAATTATCAGCTAAGTGCCGATACTGTTGCAAGAGTCGAAAATCGGACGACGCCGAAAATCTCGCGATAATTGATTCTGAGCTATCTCTGCGGCTGCAACCCTCTTTAGCGCGTATATGAAGGTTGGTGGTCGTTTTTGCGTGAAACGATGTGGCCCCTCACGTAGCCGCGAGCGAAACGCATCAGTGGTCCTGAGAAATTTCGTTCGTCACCCAAAAAGGATTTTTTCAATACTATCTGCCAACAGCGAAGTCAGTTGATTTATCGATCACTTCGTCGGCGCATTCTGCCTCGACAAACATCTCGGCCTTGTGAGCAAGGGCCAGCGCGGAACTCGTCATCGTCCTGGCCATACATAGCACCGAGCGTGATCCGATCGCATTTTTGGGCGCCTGTTTTTGGGTTGACGGGCGAGAGCAAACGTCACCTAATCAAGATACCGAACCAGTCCTCCTGGCAGGAGGCCCTCGTGAACGAGCTCTTGAGCTACGTATTCTCGCCGCTGAGGGAGGGAGACATCTCTCTCTACCGAGGCTCCGGCAACGACTTGGCACCGATCCTGCTCGTTGCCGCGGAAGAAACCTCGCTCGGTTGCGTCGCGCGGCTCGAAAACGAATATGCGCTCAAAGCTGACCTTGACGCTGACTGGGCAGCGCGACCCATCGCGCTGACACACTACGACGACCGGATGACGCTGGTGCTTGACGATCCCGGCGGGACGCCCGTCGATCGACTACTTGGCCACCCCCTGGACGTATTGCATTTCCTGCGCATCGCGATCTCTCTCGCGGGGGCGCTCTGCCGAGTGCATGAGCGCGGCCTGATCCATAAGGACATCAAGCCGGCGAATATCCTCTTTGACGCGGCAAGCGGCGGCGTCTGGCTGACGGGGTTCGGCATTGCCTCGCGTCTGCCGCGCGAACATCAAGCCCCCGCGCCGCCGGAAGTGATCGCGGGGACGCTCGCCTACATGGCGCCGGAACAAACCGGCAGGATGAACCGCTCGGTGGACTCCCGCAGCGATCTCTATGCATTAGGCGTCACCTTTTACGAAATGTTGACGGGGCAACTCCCCTTCTCCGCCACTGATCCGATGGGGTGGGTGCACTGCCACATCGCGCGGCAAGCGGTGCCGCCCGACGAGCGGGTCGCCGGCATCCCTGAGCGGCTCTCCGCAATCGTGATGAAGCTCCTCGCCAAGACAGCCGAGGCGCGCTACCAGACCGCCGCGGGTGTCGAAGCCGATCTGCGGCGGAGTCTGGTGGAATGGGAGTCGCATGGCCGTATCGATCCGTTCCTGCTCGGCGTTTGCGATGTATCCGACCGCCTGCTGATCCCGGAGAAACTCTACGGTCGAGAGCGAGAGATCGATGCTCTGCTGGCTTGCTTCGACCGGGTTGTGGCTCGCGGCACACCGGAGTTCGTGCTTGTGTCCGGATATTCCGGCATCGGCAAGTCCTCGGTGGTGCACGAGCTGCACAAGGCGCTCGTGCCGTCCCGTGGCCTGTTCGCGTCCGGAAAATTCGACCAGTACCAGCGCGGCATCCCGTACGCGACCCTAGGCCAGGCATTCCGGAGCCTTGTCCGCTCGCTCCTCAGCCAAAGCGAGGCCGAGCTTGGCCGGTGGCGAGACTCTCTCAACGAGGCGCTGGGCCCGAATGGCCAGCTCGTCGTCAACCTCGTTCCCGAGCTAGAAGTCGTGATCGGAAAACAACCGCCAGTGCCGGATCTGCCGCCGCAGGAGGCGCAGAATCGCTTCCAGATGGTCTT
This sequence comes from Bradyrhizobium sp. Ash2021, assembly GCF_031202265.1. Lineage (NCBI taxonomy): Bacteria > Pseudomonadati > Pseudomonadota > Alphaproteobacteria > Hyphomicrobiales > Nitrobacteraceae > Bradyrhizobium > Bradyrhizobium sp. Ash2021. The sequence goes on from NZ_CP100604.1 coordinate 2,951,605, forward strand.
CCGGCGCTTCCTCGGGGTGTTCGCGCGCAAGGAGCATCCGCTCGCCCTGTTCCTCGACGATTTGCAATGGCTTGATGCGGCAACGCTCGACCTCCTCCAGCATCTGGTTACGCACTCGGAAGTGCGGCACCTGCTGCTGGTCGGGGCCTATCGCGATAACGAGGTCGGCCCGGCGCACCCGCTCAAGCGGATGCTCGCAACCATTGCTGACGCGGGAAGCGAGATAAAGGAGCTCCAGCTCGGGCCACTGGCGTCTGAGGACGTCGGGCGGCTGGCCGCCGACACCCTGCATGCGAAACCGGAAGTTGTGCAGCCTTTGGCCGAGCTGATGTTTGCGAAGACCGGCGGCAATCCGTTCTTCACCATACAGTTTCTCAATTCGTTGGTGGACGAAGCGCTGATCGCGTTCGAGCCGGACACATTGGCTTGGCGCTGGGACCTCGACCGGATTCGCGCCAAGGGCATCACTGATAACGTGGCGGATCTTATGGCGGGCAGGCTTGGTCGCCTTCCAACCGGTGCACTGCAGATCATCAAATGTCTCGCCTGTCTCGGGAACAGCGCTCAAACCCTCAAACTAGGAATGGTCACCGGGCTGCCCGAGGGGGAAATTCACGCAGCGTTGCTGGAGCCTGTGCGTACGGGGCTTATCTTCCGACTGGACGGCGGCTATGCGTTTGCCCATGACCGTGTTCGGGAGGCGGCTTATGCGCTGATCTCTGAAGGCGAGCGGGCGGCTTCTCACCTGCATATCGCCAGAGTGCTGGTGACACGAACCCCTTCGCAGGAACTTGAAGAGAAGGTTTTTGAGATCGTCAATCAGTTCAACCGGGCGACGGCGCTGATCGGAACGGTCGAGGAACGGGAGCAGATTGCCGAACTTGATCTCATTGCAGGCAAGCGCGCCAGATCCTCCATGGCCTACGCGTCGGCGCTGACATATCTCGCAGCCGGCTGCGCGCTACTCGCGAAGGACAGTTGGGAGCGGAGGCACAATCTAGCCTTCGCCCTAGCGTTTCACCGCGCCGAGTGCGAGTTCCTGGCCGGTGACCTGGCAGCGGCTGAAGAAGGGCTTCTCCAGCTTTGGGCTCGCGCCGAGAGCGTCGTCGACAAGGCCTCCGTGACGCGATTGCGGCTCGACCTGTACACAACCCTGCATCGGAGCGACCGCGCTGTCGAAATATGTCTGGACTACCTCCATAGCGTTGACATCAACTGGTCGCCGCATCCAACGAGCAGTGAGGTCCAGCTTGAATACGAGCGGATGTGGCGGAAACTCGGGACCCGTTCGATCGAGGATCTCGCCGATCTACCCCCAATTGAGGACCCCGTATGCCAGGCAACTCTCGATGTGCTTACGTCGCTCCAGGCACCGGCACGATTTACCGACCAAAATCTGCCCCGCCTCCTTGCCGGTCGTATGGCAAACCTCAGCCTTGACCACGGGAACAGCGACGCAACGTCGCTGGGCTATGTTTGGGTCGGGCAGTTGTTGACTCGTCTCGGCGAGTTCGAGGCCGGGTACCGCTTCGGCAGGCTCGGCCTCAATCTGGTGGATGAACGTGGTCTGGACCGCTTCAAAGCCCGCGTCTACCTGGTGTTCGGGCATTCGATCAGTCCTTGGAACGATCAGCTACGCATTAGCGTCGAGTGGCTCCGGCGTGCTTTCGATACCGGCGAGCAGACCGGCGATCTCACTTTTGCGGCCTACGCCAGCAACTCTCTGATCACCCTCCGCCTTGCCGCCGGTGATACCCTCGCCGACGTGCAGCGGGAAGCCGACAGTGCGCTTGCGTTCGTCCGGAAGTCGGGTTTCGGTCTCGTCGCCGACATGATGACGGGATCGCTGCGACTTATTCGCACGCTCCGGGGGTTGACCGCGGAATTGGGATCGTTCGACGATGGGGAGTTCGACGAGAGCCGGTTTGAGCACCACCTGGAGGCAAGTTCGCGTTCCGCGATCGCCGTCTGCTGGTATTGGATACGCAAACTGCAGGCACGTTTTCACGCGGGCGATTGGGCTGATGCCGCTGCCGCCGCGTCGAAGGCAGAAAAACTTCTCTGGACTTCGCAATCCAATTTCGAGGAAGCCGAATACCATTTCTATGGCGCGCTCGCGAGGGCAGCACACTTCGGCGCGGCGCCCGCCGAGGACCGGCCGCGCCATCTGCTTGTGCTCCTCGCCCATCACCGACAACTCGCGCGCTGGGCGGAGAACTGTCCCAAGAACTTCGAGAGCCGTGCTGCACTAGTCGGTGCCGAGATTGCCCGCATCGAGGACCGCCAGCTCGACGCTGAGCGTCTTTACGAAGATGCGATCCGTTCGTCGGGTGTCAACGGCTTGGTCCATGAGGAGGGCCTGGCCCATGAAGTAGCTGCGCGGTTCTATGCAGCGCGCGGCTTCGAGGCGATCGCTCATCTCTATTTGCGCAATGCAAGGAACTGTTATCTCCGCTGGGGGGCGCACGGCAAGGTTCGGCAGCTCGATCGACTTTATCCGCGTCTGGCGGTCCCGGAAGGGCAGCCTGCCACGGCAACCATTGGCTCCGCGGTCCAGGAGCTAGATATAGCGAGCGTCGTCAAGTCCTCCCAGGCGGTATCCGGCGAGATGGTCCTCAGTGAGCTCATCAAGACACTGCTGCGGATCGCGGTCGAACATGCCGGCGCCGAGCGTGGTTTGCTTATCCTGTTTCAGAGCGACGAACCGCGGACCGTCGCAGAAGCAACGAGCGGCCGCAGCCATGTCGAGGTCACGCTGCGCGAGGCGGCCGTGTCACCCGCCGAGCTTCCCCTATCCGTGCTCCATTATGTGGCCCGGACGCGGGAAAGTGTGATCCTTGATGACGCTTTGGCGCAGAATCCGTTCTCGGAAGATGAGTACATCTGCCAGAAGCGCCCCCGGTCGGTCCTCTGCCTGCCCCTGATAAAGCAAGCCAAGCTGATCGGGGTGCTCCATCTCGAGAACACGCTGGCATCGCACGTATTCACGCCCGCCCGGATTTCGGTACTGGAACTCCTGGCGTCGCAGGCGGCGATCTCGCTGGAGAACGCCTGTCTGTACAACGACCTGCAGGAGCGGGAAGCCAGGATCCGCCGCCTGGTCGACTCGAACATCATCGGGATCATAATCTGGGATTTTCAGGGCCGAATCATCGAAGCCAACCAAGCCTTTCTTGATATGTTGGGCTACAGCCGTGAAGACCTGATGTCGGGTCGACTGCGATGGACTGAGCTGACGCCAGCCGAATGGCGCGACGCCGACGAACGGGCCGGCGCAGAGCTGAAGGCGGCTGGGACCGTCCAACCGCGTGAAAAAGAGTACTTTCGCAAAGACGGCAGCCGCGTGCCGGTTCTGCTCGGCGCGACGACATTCGGCGACGGCCAAGACGCGGGCGTCGCCTTCGTGCTCGATCTGACGGAGCGCAAGCGCACCGAAAGTGCTCTGCAGCGGAGCCAGGCCTATTTGACCCAAGCCCAGCGTTTGAGTCATACGAGCAGTTGGGCCTGGGATGTACGCCTTCAAGAATTCGTTTATCGGTCGCCCGAAGTGTACCACCTGTTTGGGTTCGATCCGGAAAAGGACCCTCTGTCACCGCAATCCTTCCAGGATCGTATTCTCCCCGAAGACAGGGACCTGGTTATCGAAATGGCGCGGCAGGCGATCCAAGAGAAGGGGGACTTTGAAGTCGACTTTCGCATAGATCTTCCGGACGGTCCGACAAGATACGTACATTCGGTTGGTCATCCGCTCGTCGGTGACGATGGTGAAGTGCTCGAGCTGGTTGGTACGCACATTGATGTCACCGAGCAGCACCTCGCTAAGGAGGAGTTGCAAAAAGCTTTTGACGAAATCAAGAAATCCGAAGATCGCCTTCGGCTGGTCATCGACACAATCCCGACGCTGGTCTGGCGCGCCGGACCGGAAGGGAGCCCCGACTTCCTCAATCAACCAGCCCTTGACTATACCGGCCTTTCGTTGGACCAAGCCGAAACTGGTTGGCCTCGCGCTTTTCATCCTGACGATAAGAAAGGCATGTTGGTGAAGTGGAGCGCCATACGGGAGTCCGGTATGCCAGGTGGGCTTGAAGCCCGGCTTCGGCGCTTCGATGGTGAATACCGCTGGTTTTGGTTTCAAGCCGTGCCGCTGCGCGATGAGTCGGGCAACATTGTCAAATGGTACGGGTCGTCCACCGACATCGAGGACCGCAAGCGGGCCGAGGAAAAGTTGCACAAGGCGCAGACGGAACTCGCACATGTCATGCGGGTGACGATGCTGGGCGAGCTGACGGCCTCCATCGCCCATGAAGTGAACCAGCCGCTCGCCGCCATCATCGCCAACGCTGATGCCTGTTTGCGATGGCTCGACCGCGAAACTCCCGACCTGCCCGCTGCGCGCCGTTCGGTGGAATGGGTTATCAACGACGGTGACCGGGCAAGTGAGGTGATCCAGCGTGTCCGAGCGCTCGCTAAACAGTCCGATATCGAGAAGGTGCCGCTCGACGTCAATGACGTCGTGAGGGAGGTCATCGCGCTGGTACAGCGTGAGCTAAGCAGCCACCGTGTATCATTGCGAACGGAATTGGCGCCGGCTCTCCCCGCGCTCCTTGGTGACCGGGTCCAGCTGCAGCAGGTAGTCATCAACCTGATGATGAACGGTATCGAAGCCATGCAGCCGATCATGGATCGGCCGCGCGAACTGGTGATCCGAACAGGCCGGGACGAGGCACACCGAGTGTTCGTAAGTGTGACGGATTGCGGTGTCGGAATCTCCGCCGAAAATGCGGACCGACTATTCAATGCCTTCTTCACCACCAAGTCCGGCGGCATGGGCATGGGGCTCTCGATCTGCCGTTCGATCGTGGAAGCCCACGGAGGACGGCTGTCGGCCACGGAAGCTCTACCCCACGGCGCCACGTTTCAGCTCACACTGCCCGTGAATGCAGACGCTGCGTCGTGAAGTTGCGCCCCGTCCAAAGAACAGAAGGCTCGGCCGCGAGTTCAGCTGTGGGTCAAACTCAGAAGTCCGCGCGCGCAACCGGGCAGTCCGCTTTACCCTCAAGAACAGACATCGTCAGCCGGGCCTGTCAGGTCCGAAAAGTGCCAACAGGCGACATACCGCTGTTGGCTGACAAGAGGAGGCCGCCAACTGCGGCGGGCTTACTTGCTCTCCTCGGTTCGCAATGACTGCTTCCAAAGATTGGAGCACGAACTAAAACCAAATTTAATGGTGTCGGCAGATTGCGAACCTACATCAGCTTCACGCGCGTTCTAGTGAAAGCTCACCATGGATTGTCACCGCTCCAAGCTCAACGGTACCGTGTTCGGCATACAAGATTGGCTTACCTATCTATGGGATCAAGCGGCCACGTGTCGGAAACTTGTCGAGCAGGCCGACGATCCTCTCGTTAAAACCGAGCTGCTTGCGTTGGCGTCGGTCTGCGAGGAGATCGCCGATAACATCGAAGATCATTTGACGGGAGTGGAAGGCCACGCGCCGCGTGGGCCAAGGCCGTCATGAAAGAGGCCGCCAAATGAGGCGGCCTCTGCTCATTTGGGCGGTAAAGAGCCGCGCCAGCCACTGCAATTGTGCGGCGTATCCTGAAGCGTAGCCGTAAAGTACCAAGAGACCGCCGATAAACCGGATATCAGTCCAACATTTGCGCTGGTGGTCGAAACAAAAATCGAAAAACCGAAATTCGAAATATGCTGAAAGGGTGCGGTCGCGCGGCTCCAGCACTTTGCTCTGTGCCCCAAAGGACCCTGAAAACGATGGGGGGCGCACAAAAAGAAAGGCCGCCTGCGTTGCCACAAGCGGCCCAAGTCTAGGGAGGAAACGCCCAAGGAGGGCAGCGATAGCGGGGTGGGGTTGGGGGTCGCTACCGCATACCCCTAGCTAAGACGATCGCGATCAGCGGCTCAATTGAACGTAAGGGATCACGGACCGATACGAAGGTTTATGGCGCTCGCCCTCAAGGCCGAGCACTTCCGCAATGGGGTCAAAAGCTGAAAAGCTCAACGGGAGCATATGTTTTCCGCTCTGCCCCCAACAACGCATAGGGCGGCCACGGCGGCATGACCGAAAAGTGCCAACAGGAGACTCATCCACCGCAGTAAGCGTTATTGTTGCCCGCCTGACACGTCAGGGCCGGAATTGGCCGCGGCACGGCAAAAAGCAAACATCACGAAAATACGTGGGGTGAGACAACTCACAGACGTGCCTCGCATTAGGCACTAACCAGACCCTTGCAAGGTTTTCGTCGGTTACAACCGGATCGAGAAAATGAAAACGATGCCGGACTGTTGAGCCGGGCAGCGGCGCTGCCCGCGCGATTACACAGTAATCGACGGCAGTCAGCTAACCAGTGCGCGAGGGATCGACGACCCTTCAGGAGTCGAGTCACCCCCGTGTTCACGCGGCATGATTTCGTCACGTCGTCCTGTCGCGCCGCAATCGGCTTTGTTGTGCGCGAATGCAGGTCCGCAGGCGATTGACTCTGTAACGCGCGTTTCACGCCGAGTTGAGTTTATTGAAGTGGAATTTAATGGGACGGCGTGCGGTCTCCCTTACATCGAGCAGCAGGTATCCGCATCGGATGCTGCAAGCAGATAGCTCGCGGTCTGGACAGCACGCTCGCCTCACGAAGCGTGATCAATTCGTCTCGTCCCACGCGGGTCTACAACCGATCCATACAGGAGAAACGAAAATGATTTCATTCAAAGCTCTTGCAGCGGCCCTGCTGCTGTTCGCGACCGCAGCGACGCCGGCATTCGCGCAAGACCGCGCCCTGTATATCAAAAATCTACACGATTCCGGGTATAATCCGAGGAACGACTTCAATCCGAACGGGACCATAAGGGCCGCCATCCAGGAGCCGGGCGCGTTCGCGTTCTATTATCCCAATCTGGACGTTCTGAACGGAGGGGCGCCAACTCCTGCGGCCAGGTTGTCTCCCGACTGGCCCGCGTTGAAGGGCGCGTGTGCGTCGGCCGGCGGCGGCATCTCTTACTGCGGCGACCGCTACGACTCATATGCTTTTGCGCCCGACGCATTCCCGCGTCATCATGCCCGCCGCCATCACCGGTCGTGACTCGACCGCGCGGTACAGCGCCATGCGCGGCCCCACGGCCGCGTGGCGCGCTATGGCGCAAGGCGGACCTCATCAGGAAGCGATGGCAATCTCCCTCTCCGATCCCGACTGCTCCCTCCAGATGACCAGGACGGCAATGAAGAGAGCCCCGTGACGACAGTGTTCACGGACAGGCCGAGCATGTTGCGTCCGGAGATGAAATCCCCAACCGCCATTCCTGCGGCGCTGATCAAAACAACCGCCAGCCAATAAAACGGCAGCAAAAGAAGCCGCCCACCGCGCCCTGCCAGCAACAACACCGCCATGATGGGCGAGAGCAGGATTGACGCTCCGGCGTCGTCGAGGCCCATGTTATGCGAGCAGAAGTCGCCGATCACGGTGCCCAACGTTCCCGAAATGAACATGCAGACCCAGTAGCCGAGGTCCGCCTGGGGTCAATCGCGTCAGTTTGACGGTGCGCCGATCACTTCCGCTCTTCCCCTATGAACAGCCATCGGCAGCATCGGTCGGCATATCTCAGAGGTGCCAGGAACAGACATGACCTCAACCATCGCGTTAACGCCGAGCGCTGACCGCCGCTGCAAAGCGTCCTAATAAACCAGGCCGGTGCCGGGCGGTTTCTCTAGCGCGGCGGCCAACGACCGATACTCCTCGCAGCCCGTCCCGCAAATCGCCGCGATCCGACTCAAATGATATTGCGCTTGATCGCGGTTGCCCTGCTCGATCTGCCACAGACCGTAATATTGCCAGGTCAGCACATGGTTCGGATCTGCTTTCAGGGCGCGCTCGTACCAGACTTGCGAAACCTTGTAGTCGCCGAGCTTGCGATAGGAGTAGCCGATCAGATTGGCGACACCTGCGTTGTCGTCATGGCCGAGCGCTTTCAGCTGCTCAATCGCGCCAGCATAATCGTTGCGGTCATAGATCGTCGCGTGGGCGGCGCGGTACCCATGAGCGAAGGCGGGGTCGTCGAAAAGGGACTGCTTGGCTTTCTTGGCCTTGGGGGCGTGAGTGGCCTTGGTGCCCGACCGCTTCGGGTATGACGAAGGCGGATAAGCGGAGCGGTGGTCCATCCCGCTATAGTTTGCCTCACCACCACCTAGATCGCTGCCCCCGGCCGCAACAACCGGAGTGACCGAGAACGCAGCGATCAGCGCAATCGAACACGTTGCCAGCGTCACAATCCTGATGATCAAGTTGGTCATAGGAACCTCCTACATGCTACGCCTTCGAACTCCCAATCCAGCCGAACGTGTTAACTCCGGTTTGCTTCAAACATTCCAGGAAAGGTATTCAGAAAAACGAGAATCTGGTGTGACAGCAATGTTGTCTTATGAGCAGGTCAATGTCCGCTGTGGGGTCAAACTTGGAAGTCGGCAGGTCCTTGGCCGAAGTCCGCTTTGCCCGCGTGTGCGGACATCGTCAGACCCGCCGGTCGGGTCCGAAAGGGGCCATGAACCGACATACGCACCGCAGCAAAACAGCATCTTCATTCGACCGTCTCATCTGCGCGGCCAAGCTGCACTAGAGATACGATGAGGTCGAGTGCCTTCGCGAGCCCATCTCGATTTCGTGTTGGTAGGACAGCTGGGTCGGTTGGTTGGATTTCGCCTTGGGGGCGAGATAGACAGTGCGCGCTGGACTATACGATCTGAGGAGACGCGACAGACGACTTCACCGCCGCGGCTATAAACTGAAGCGCCGCGGCGAGTTCGGCGCGATTGCGCGCCGCCCCGAGCGAGACACGAACGGCATGAGAGGACGTATCACCCACCGCAAATGTATCTTCGCCGACCAGAGCCATCCCGTGGCGGGCAACATGAGACAAAAAGCCGCTGCTGTTCCAGCGCCGGGGTAAGGACAGCCACAGATGATGACTATTTGGCTGCGTCGCGAAAGGCAGCCCTTTCAAGAATTTCGTGGCCAGCTTCTGCCTGCCTGCGGCTTCGTTGCGTACCGCCTGAATGATTTGGTTTGCAACGCCAGATCGAAGCCAATGCGTGACCAGCGCCACCATCAGCGGGGCCGGCATCAGCGTCGTGGCTTGAAGGTTGCTCCGCAGCGTCAATTCCGCGGCCGCGTCGGGGACCAGGAGATATGAGACTCTCAGTGCGGGAGCGATGCACTTCGACAAGCCGACAGCGAGATAAGTACGCTCGGGAATGAGGTTCGCGATTGGCGAGGCCGCCGGCTCCAGCATTCCGTAGGCGTCATCTTCGATCAGGAACGTGCCGGCCTTGCGAATGATCCCTGCAATAGCCTTTCGGCGTTCGGGGCTCAGCGTCGCCGTCGTCGGATTGTGCAGCGTGGGAGTTAGATAGACCGCTTTCGGGTTGTGCCGTTCGCATGCACGCCGTAGCGCATCCGGCTGAACCCCATCGGCGTCCATGGGAACACCGATAAGGTGGACCCGAAGCTTTTCGGCGGCGGCTTTTATTCCAGGAAAAGTGAGGGCTTCGGTGATCACCACGTCACCGGGCGCCGTGAGTGCCAGCAGCGCATTGAACAAGATGGCTTGATTCCCGGGATAGATGATCAAGCGGTCGGCGCTCGCGTTTGGCACCCGTGTACGAAGCCATTTGGCGGCCACATCGCGTTCTTCGTTGCTGCCACCGGGTCTTAAGTAGTTAAGGTAAGCACTGAAACTCGATTGATCCTGGATGGATTTGAGGCCCAGCGCGATGCGCGTGTCGAGATTCGCCTCCATTGGTTGCGGCGGGACGTTCATCGAGAGATCGACCTTGATCTGAAACGGGATATCCGCCGGCGCCCGCGCCGAAGTTTCCGAGACGAACGTGCCTCGCCCCACGCGCGCATCAAGGAGCCCGCGTCGCCGCGCCTCACCATACGCCCGCGTGACCGTTGTGAGATCGAGCTTGAGTGTTGCCGCGAGCGCTCGGTGCGTCGGCATCTGTTGACCACGGTGGAGACGGCCGCTCGCGATGTCGGTCGCCAGCGCGTCTACAATCCGCAGGTACACCGGCCCTTGCCACTCGGAGATTGTAGGGATCCACTCCATACAAATTACCACCATTGCCCTTTGATTGTAGGTGTCGTTGTGCATATTGCATGGACGCTGTCAAGGAGGGTTGGCAATGAGAGCCTCACAAGAGTCAGTTTCACTCGCACGGGCAATGTGGCGCGGCTTCCGGATGCGGTGTCCGCATTGCGGCCAAGGAACCCTGTTTGGGCGCTTCTTGAAGGTCGCGGACCATTGTCCGAAGTGCGCTGAGGAGTTGTTCCACCACTGCGCCGATGATTTTCCGGCTTACCTGGTCATCGCCGCGGTGGGCCACGTCATCGTTCCCGCCATTCTCGCCGTTGAGACGGCCTACGCGCCGGCGTTGTGGCTTCAGCTATTGATATGGCTGCCCGTCACTACACTGGCAGCACTCGCACTATTGCAGCCGACCAAAGGAGCCATCGTCGGCCTGCAATGGCAACTTGGAATGCATGGGTTCGAAACCTCGAAACTCCGGCGCCTGGTCCCAGGCTAATCCAGGGTTTCATCCGAATATCTCGCCGTGGGTTAACCGGAGGAAGGAAAACTCAGGTGGCCGCAACGGAATGCCGAACCCACGATCGTGATGCTGGCGATCGGCTTCACGGCCGACTACGGATCGGCTGATGGTTTTCATCAACTTTAGCAACATAGGATACAACTGACAGGTCTTATCCGATGGACAGTAAAGCGGACTTTCGTGCGATATTTGAGTCACTCATTGCCGACACCAAACTGGACGGCCGATATCGGACGTTCATAGAACTGGAGCGGATCGCGGGCGAGTTCCCGAGCGCCTTTTGGCACGGTCCTGACGGCCAGACCCGTCGCGTGACCGTGTGGTGCAGCAACGACTATCTGGGGATGGGCCAACACCCCGATGTGCTGACGGCCATGCACCGGGCAATTGATCGCTCCGGTGCGGGCACTGGCGGCACCAGAAACATCTCCGGTACCAATTGGCAGCATGTCCAGCTGGAGACCGAGCTTGCGGACCTGCACAGCAAAGAAGGCGCGCTGATCTTCACCTCAGGCTGGATTTCGAATCTCGCAGCCCTCGGCACGTTGGGTCGGCTGATGCCGGGTTGCGCGATATTTTCCGACGCGCTCAACCACAATTCGATGATTGAAGGCATTCGGCGGTCCGGCGCGGAGCGCTTCATCTTCCGCCACAACGACGTTACTCATCTCGATGAACTGATGAATTCGGTGGCGCCGGAGCGCCCGAAGATTGTGGCGTTCGAAAGCGTCTACAGCATGGACGGCGACATTGCGCCCATTGCGGCGATCTGTGATGTCGCCGAAAAGCACGGCGCCATCACCTATCTCGACGAGGTCCACGCGGTCGGTCTCTACGGCGCGCGCGGCGGCGGCATCGCGGAGCGCGATGGCGTGTCTCATCGGGTGACGCTCATCGAGGCTACGCTCGCCAAGGCCTTCGGGGTGATGGGCGGCTATGTCGCCGGTCCCGCGCTGCTGATCGACGTCATCCGCAGTTTCGCGGACAGCTTCATCTTCACGACCTCGCTCTGCCCGCATCTTGCCGCGGGTGCGCTCGCGGCTGTGCAGCACGTCAGAGCTCATCCTGAGCAGCGCGCGCGACAGGAGCGCAATGTCCGGCGGCTGAAGGCCATGCTCCTGGCGGCCGGCATGCCTATCCTCGACACGCCAAGTCATATTCTGCCGCTGATCATCGGTGAGGCACATCAATGCCGGCGCACGAGCGAACTGCTGCTTGCAGAGCACCGCATCTATCTCCAGCCGATCAATTACCCGACTGTGGCGCGCGGCCAGGAAAGACTGCGCATCACCCCCACGCCCTTTCACACAGATGATGACATGCAGCATCTGGTCGATGCCTTAGCGGCGGTCCGCGCGCAACTGGGCTGGTCACGCGGGGAGGAAGCGGCTTGAGACCCGGTGCTTCCCTGGCGGTCCTCCTGACTGCTTCGACTGGTTGTGCGATGACCGTGCTGGATACCAATGTCGTCGCCGTCGTCCTTCCGACGATTGCGCGCGATCTGGGTGCTTCCTTTGCCGATGTCGAGTGGGTGGTCAGCACCTATGTTCTCTGCTTCGCCGCACTGCTGCTCCCCGCGGGTTCGATCGCCGATCGTTTCGGCCGGCGGAAGGTCTTTCTCGGCGGGATCGGCTTATTTGCGTTCGCTTCACTGCTGTGCGGGCACGCGCCGAGCGCGTCGGCACTTTATTTGGCTCGCGGCGCCCAGGGAGTAGGGGCCGCGTTTCTACTCGCGCCTGCGCTCGCGATCATTGGCCATGCTTTCCACAACGAGGCCGAGCGCGCACGGGCCTGGGCGATCTGGGGCGGAATCATGGGCCTCACAATGGTGCTTGCGCCGATCATCGGTGGCGTCATCGCCTACGGGCTGGGCTGGCGCTGGGCCTTCTATGTCAACGTGCCGGTTTGCGCGCTTTTGGGCACCGCCGTCCTTCCGCTCATCCAGGAGTCGCGCGACAGCGAGGCGCGCAGCCTGGACCCCGGGGGGATTGTCCTCTTCGCGGCTTCCATGTTCGGCCTGACCTGGGGTTTGATCCACGGCCAGGCGCAGGGCTGGCTTTCGACCTCCGCCCTCGCGGGCTTTGCCGGCGGTTTCGCGGCATTCATCGGGTTTCTGGCGGCTGAGACCAACCAGGCCCGGCCGATGGTCGACCTCGCGCTCTTTCGGGTGCCCCACTTCATCGGCGCCGTGCTTGCCATGTTCGCCTATGCGGCCTCGGCGCAGGTCATGGCACAGCTTCTGCCACTCTACTTGCAGAACGGTCTCGGGTTGCCGCCGCTTGATGCCGGCTTGGCCATGTTGCCCTTCGCGATCGCCATGCTGATCCTGCCGCAGATCGGACGATGGCTCGACCGTCATCTCGCAGCCCACCAAATCCTTGCGCTCGGGCTCAGCGTTGTCTGTCTCGGCAACCTCGTCACAGCCTGGGGCGCGGCGGGCAGCTGGTGGCCGCTCCTCATTCTCGGCATGATTATCCTCGGCAGCGGTGGAGGCCTGCTGAATGGCGGCACTCAAAAGGCGATCATGGGTGTGGTGCCCCGCGAGCGGGCAGGCATGGCCTCCGGCATCAGCACGACATCGCGATTCAGCGGCATCCTTTTGGGCTTTGTGGCGCTGAGCACCATCGTGGCGATCGGCGCGCGAGCCGCAGTGACGACAAGTATCTGCTCGTCTATTGCGAGCCGTTGCGAGGCCGCTGCGGAGTTCGCCAGGCTCGTCGTCGCCGGCGACATGCCGAAGGCGGTCGCGCTGATGTCCCCAGGCTCGCCGACGATCGCCATCGAGATTGCTCATCGCGGCTATGCCACGGGCTTCGTGGTCGCGCTGCTTACCGCCGCCGTCGTCGCCGGTCTTTCCGCGGTCGTGGTCGCAATCCAAATGCGGTCGGCGAGGGGCCGGTCGTCATCGCAGACTGCGTTCGCCGTCGTAGAAGAGGGCCGCTCCGTGAGCAAACCGATCGTCAGCGCGGCCTCCGTTCGAGCAGCGCCGCTCGTCTTCGACGCAACACGAAACCCAGATGCGGCTTCCGGGGGGCATGAAAGTGAGGAATCATGTTCGGCCTGACCGCACTCGAACTCGCGCGGATCCAATTCGGATTCACGATATCAGCACACATCATCTTCCCCGCGACCACCAATTTGTTTGCTGGCCAAGCCATTCGCCGCAGCCATCTTGATCAAATGCCTCGAGGCGGCGCTCGAGGGACATCGCGGCGAAGCAAATACGTGAGATGGCGAGCGTATGGGCAGCATCGCGTATGTCGCCTGTTATGGCTCCTTCGAACGCTTCCGCGTGTGTCGGGAGCGGGTTGTCCCAAACCAAGGGCTCCCAAACCAAGGTATGTGGCGCCCCAAACCAACAAGACGTTCGGATCAACCCCCGTAGGATCGAGCTATTCGCCCTATCTGATTTAGGCTGGCGTTGGTAGCCGGAGCCGTAACGGAGCCGGCGAGTGTGAGCCAAACCAGTCAAAACGCAAAGGTTGGGACCCATATTGACGAAGTCATGGTCTTTTTTTTCGAAGCTTCGTCGTCGATGAAGAGGAGTGCTCTGTGAGCAAACCGATCGTCAGCGCGGCCTCCGTCCGAGCAGCGCCGCTCGTCTTCGACGCAACACGGACCCCGGATGCAGCTGCCGGGGGTACTGAAAGAGAAGATTCATGTTCGGCCTGACCGCACTGGAACTCGCGCGGATCCAATTCGCATTCACGATGTCATCCCACATCATCTTCCCGGCGATCACCATTGGCCTTGCGAGCTATCTCGTGGCATTGGAAGGCCTGTGGTTGTGGAAGAAGGACACCACCTATCGCGACCTCTATCATTTCTGGTCGCACATCTTCGCCGTCAACTTCGCCATGGGCGTCGTTTCAGGCATCGTCATGGCCTACCAGTTCGGCACCAACTGGAGCTATTATTCGGCCTTCGCAGGATCGATTACGGGCCCGTTGCTCAGCTACGAGGTGCTGACCGCCTTCTTCCTCGAAGCCGGATTCCTGGGCGTGATGCTGTTCGGATGGAACAGGGTCGGGCCGGGCCTGCACTTCTTCGCCACTGTTATGGTGGCTATCGGGACGCTTATTTCGGCAACCTGGATTCTCGCCTCCAATAGCTGGATGCAGACACCGCAAGGCTTCGAGATCGTCAACGGCCGTGTCGTGCCCGTCGATTGGCTGAAGGTGATCTTTAATCCTTCGTTTCCATACCGCCTCGCGCACATGACGGTAGCGGCCTATCTCTCGGTGGCGCTTTTCGTCGGGGCATCTGGCGCATGGCACCTGCTCAAACGGCGCGACACGCCGGCCGTGCGCACGATGTTGTCGATGGCCATGTGGATGATGCTAATCGTCACGCCGATACAGATCGCCATCGGTGACCAACACGGGCTCAACACTCTTGAGCATCAGCCGGCGAAAATCGCCGCGGTCGAGGGTCACTGGGAGAACCAACCCGGTGAGAGCGTGCCGCTTATCCTCTTCGGCTTGCCCGATATGAACGCCGAGACGACGCGCTATGCGCTGCAAATTCCTCATTTGGGCAGCTTGGTTCTCACCCATAGCTGGAGCAACCAGATTCGCGGCCTGAAGGACTTCGCGCCCCAGGATCGTCCGAACTCCACGATCGTTTTCTGGACCTTCCGGATCATGGTCGGGCTGGGCTTCCTCATGCTGCTGCTTGGCCTTTGGGGCGCATGGGCACGCTGGCGCCATGAGCTCTACCGGTCGAAGCTTTTTCTGCGCTTCGCGGTGCTGATGGGACCCGCAGGTCTGGTGGCGCTCCTGGCCGGATGGTTCACCACGGAGATCGGGCGCCAGCCCTGGGTGGTCTATGGCGTGATGCGGACCAAGGACGCGGTGTCGAACCACTCGGCGCTCGCCCTTTCGATGACGCTTATCGTGTTCATCGTCATGTATCTGGCCGTCTTTGGCACAGGCATCAGATACATGGTGATGCTGGTGGCGAAAGGCCCCCAGCCGTATGGCGAGCATCCACCCGAGCCGGAAGGACAAAGCGGGCGGCCGGCGCGTCCTTTGTCCGCTGTTCCCGACCCCATCGATCCGGCGATCGATTTGCCGGGCGGCACGAGGAGATAGCGATGGGCATCGATCTTCCCGTCATCTGGGCCGTGATCATCGGCTTTGGACTGATGATGTATGTGGTGATGGACGGTTTCGATCTCGGAATCGGCATCCTCTTTCCGTTCATCCGCGACCGCGGCGATCGCGACACCATGGTGAACACGGTCGCGCCGGTCTGGGACGGCAACGAGACCTGGCTGGTTCTGGGAGGAGCCACGCTGATGGGTGTCTTCCCGCTTGCTTATTCCGTGCTGCTCAGCGCGCTCTACATCCCGATCTTCTTCATGCTGGCAGGACTGATCTGGCGCGGCGTCGCTTTCGAATTCCGCTTCAAGGCGGACGAGGCGCACAGGCCGTTCTGGGACAAGGCCTTCGCCTGGGGCTCCTACATCGCGACGTTCTCGCAAGGCGTCGCGCTGGGCGCCTTCATCAACGGCTTCAGGGTGACTGGGGCCTCTTACGACGGCGGCAGTTTTGACTGGCTGAGCCCATTCAGTCTCTTCACAGGCGTCGGCCTCATCGTGGCCTATGCGCTGCTCGGTTGCACATGGCTCATCATGAAGACCGAAGGCGAACTCCAGCACCGGCTTAAAGCGTTGGCGCCTCGCGTGACTCTCGCCCTTGTAGCGGCGATCGTCATCGTGAGCGTGTGGACCCCGCTCACGCATCCGAGCATTGCGACACGGTGGTTTTCATTTCCCAACATCATCATCTTCTCGCCGGTGCCGGTGCTTGTCGTCGTGACGACTTGGGTCATGATGCGCGTGCTTCGGAACGAAACGCACGCGTCGCCGTTCCTGCTCGCGCTCCTGCTGCTGTTCCTGGGTTATACTGGTTTGGCGATCAGCCTGTGGCCGAACATCATTCCCCCGGCCATATCGATCAGGGAAGCCGCCGGGCCGCCGGAAAGCATGGGCTTTACGCTCGTCGGTGCGCTTTTTGTCATCCCCTTCATCCTCGCCTACACCGCAATGTCCTATTACGTATTCCGCGGAAAGGTGAGAGCCGGCGAGGGATATCACTGATGACCGCGCACCCATCCGCCGGCGCACAGACATGGCTTCAGAGGGTCGGCTGGCTTGTTCTGATCTGGGCGGCCAGCGTCCTGGCGCTGGGTGTTGTCGCGGGCCTTTTCAGAGTGGTGATGAATCTCGCCGGGCTGACCGTGTGAAGTTCAAAAAAACTCGCGCACATTGCCGTCGTGTCCCGGCATTGCGTCAGCGTTTAGGGAAGTATGTATGCCGGGAATGCTACCGCACTTGGGACGACGATTGAAATACCGGTGACTGAGGAGTAGATTGTACATGCAAGATGATGATCCAAGCCAGGCTGTGGTGGCGGTATCGCCACGGCCTGATGGGGGAGGGCTGCCTTCATGAAGGAGCGCCTCAAGACGATTATCCACCGGCGCGATTTGTTTCGCTTTGCGATTGCCAGTGCTGGAGCAGCGACCGCGAGCACCTTGGTGCTGGAGCCGGCGGCAGCCAAACCTGTCGATCTCAAAGATAAGCGCAGGGCGCGCTATCAGGCCAACTCCGCCGAGGTTCAGGACTTCTACCGCGTCAATCGCTATCCCGCCCGGTAAGGGAGACGTTCATGCTGATCAAAAGGTCGGAGCGTCATCGAAACCGCGGAAGCCTCGGCGGCGAACCGTTAACTGAATCAAGTGGCGATCTGGATCGACGTGGCTTCCTGAAGCGTTCCGGTCTCGCTGTCGGGGCGCTGGCGGCGCTGGGCGACCTGCCGCTCGGCGGCATCCGCAAGGCGGAAGCCGGTCCGCCTGCTCCAGCGGGCGCCACGGTTACGACGCGCAAGAATATCTGCACGCATTGCTCGGTCGGTTGTTCGGTGATTGCAAAAGTCGCGAACGGCGTATGGATCGGGCAGGAGCCTGACTACGACAGTCCGATCAATCGTGGATCACATTGCTGCAAGGGCGCTGCGGTTCGCGACGACGTGCTGAGCCAGCGCCGGCTGCGTTATCCCGTGAAGCTTGTGAACGGCAAATGGGTTCGCCTGTCCTGGGAAAAAGCGATCGATGAGATCGGCGACAAGCTGCTAGAGATTCGCGCTAAGTCGGGACCGGATTCGGTCTATTGGCTTGGCTCGGCCAAGTTCACCAACGAGGCTGCCTATCTCAACCGAAAGCTCGCGGCGTTCTGGGGGACGAACAACTCGGACCACCAGGCACGCATCTGCCACTCCACGACGGTCACCGGCGTCGCCAATACCTGGGGTTATGGCGCGATGACCAACAGTTACAATGATATCCGCAACGCCAAGACCATTTTGATCATGGGCGGCAACCCTGCGGAAGCGCATCCGGTTTCGCTCCAGCATATCCTCGAGGGGAAAGAGCTGAACCGTGCCAACATGATCGTCATCGATCCGCGCATGACACGGACCGCCGCGCACGCCACCGAGTACGTTCGCGTCCGTCCCGGCACGCACATCGCGACGATCTATGGCATGCTCTGGCACATTTTTGAGAATGGCTGGGAAGACAAGGAATTTCTCAGCCAGCGCGTCTACGGCGTGGACGAAATCCGCAAACAAGTTGCCAGGTGGACCCCTGCAGAGGTCGAGCGCGTGACGGGCTTGCCGGAAGCGCAGGTCAAGCATGTTGCGGAGGTATTCGCGAAGCAGAAGCCGGCGACATTGATCTGGGCAATGGGGCAGACCCAATTCACGACCGGTACGGCGAATGTTCGCGCGAGCTGCATTCTCTTGCTGGCGACCGGCAATGTCGGGCATGCCGGAGGCGGAGCGAATATTTTCCGCGGCCATACCAATGTGCAGGGCGCCACCGATCTCGGCCTCGATGTGACGTCATTGCCGCTCTATTACGGTCTCACCCAGGATGCCTGGCAGCACTGGTGCCGGGTTTGGGAGGTGGACTACGGTTGGATGGCGTCACGGTTCGCCAGCAAGACGCTGATGGAAGCGCCGGGTATCCCGAGTACGCGCTGGTTTGACGCGACGCTGTTGCCCAAGGATCAGGTGACGCAGCCGGACAACGTACAGGCGATGTTCATCATGGGCCATGGCGTCAACACGATCACCCGAATGCCGGAGGCGAAGCGAGGAATCGAAAAGCTTGAATTGCTGGTTGTGTGCGATCCCTATCCGACGGCGTGGTCGGTGCTCTCGGAACGCAAGAATGGCATCTATCTCTTGCCGGCCTGCACCAGCTTCGAGATGGATGGTTCGCGGACCGCCTCAAATCGCTCGCTGCAATGGGGCGAGAAGATCGTGGACCCGGTCTTTGAATCGAAGAACGACTACGACACGATGTACATGCTAGCCCGCAAGTTCGGCTTCGCTGACCGGATGTTCAAGAACATCAAGGTCCAGAACGGGGCAGTATCGGCTGAAGACATTCTTCGCGAGATCAACCGCGGCGGCTGGTCCACCGGCTATTGCGGCCAATCGCCGGAGCGGCTCAAGGCTCACATGAAGAACCAGGCCAAGTTCGACCTCGTCACCATGCGGGCGCCAAAAGACGACCCGGAGGTGGGCGGGGATTATTATGGTCTGCCATGGCCGTGCTGGGGCACGCCCGAGTTCAGGCACCCGGGGACGCCGATTCTCTACAACACTAATCTGTCGATCAAGGAAGGCGGCGGGACATTCCGCGCGCGATTTGGCGTGGAACGCGTCGTCAAGCGCAAGGTGATGGAGAACGGTCAGGAGATCGAAAGAGAACAACACGATAACCTGCTCGCCGAGGGCTCTTATTCGGTCGGTTCCGAGATCAAGGACGGATATCCGGAATTCACTCTCGCGGTGCTGAAGAAGCTGGGTTGGGACAAGGACCTCACGGCGCAGGAAATGGAGATTATCAAGCGTGTCAATTCCGCCAATCCCGATGCGGTATCCTGGTCGCTCGATCTTTCCGGTGGCATTCAGCGGGTCGCGATCGAGCATGGTTGTTCGCCTTACGGCAATGCCAAGGCGCGCATGATTGCCTGGAATTTGCCTGATCCAATTCCTGTGCACCGCGAGCCGATTTACACGCCGCGTCCGGATCTTGTTGCGGACTATCCGACTTTGCCGGACGCCCGGCAGTTCCGCGTCCCCAATATCGGTTTCACGGTACAAAAGGCCGCGGTCGACCGCGGTATTGCCAAACAATTTCCCTTGATTCTCAGTTCAGGCCGTCTGGTTGAGTTTGAAGGCGGCGGCGAGGAGACGCGTTCGAACAAATGGCTCGCCGAGTTGAAGCAGGAAATGTTTGTCGAAATCAATCCGGCGGACGCAGGCGCCCGCGGAATCAAGGATGGCGGGTGGGTCTGGGTAACCGGAGCCGAGAACAGTTCGAAAGCGCGCATGAAGGCGGTCGTGACCGAGAGGGTCGGTAAAGGAGTGACGTGGATGCCCTATCACTTTGCCGGCTGGTTCGAGGGCGCCGATCTGCGCGCCAAATATCCCGGAGGTGCCGATCCCTTCGTGCTCGGCGAGAGCGTGAACACAATGACGACCTACGGATACGATCCGGCGACCGGCATGCAGGAGCCGAAGGCGACGCTTTGTCAGATCAGGGCCGCGTAGGGGAGCAGAGCCATGGCGCGGATGAAATTCCTTTGCGACGCTGACCGCTGCATCGATTGCAATGCCTGCGTTACCGCATGCAAGAACGAGAACGAAGTGCCTTGGGGCATCAATCGCCGGCGTGTTGTCACCATCAACGATGGCAAGCCCGGCGAACGGTCGGTATCGATGGCCTGCATGCACTGCACCGACGCGCCCTGTGCCGCGGTCTGTCCGGTGAGCTGCATCTACCCGACCGACGACGGGATTGTGCTGCATTCGAAGGATTTGTGCATCGGCTGCGGCTACTGCTTCTATGCCTGCCCATTCGGCGCGCCGCAGTATCCCAAAGTCGGCAATTTCGGTTCGCGCGGAAAGATGGACAAATGCACCTATTGCGCGGGTGGCGGCGGCACGGAAGCGCCTGGTAGTGCCGCTGAGTTCGAAAAATACGGTTCCAATCGCTTCGGCGAAGGTAAGCTGCCGCTGTGCGCCGAGATGTGTTCCACCAAGTCGCTGCTTGCCGGCGACGGTGACATCATTGCCCAGATCTACAAGGAACGGGTTCTCAAACGTGGTTACGGCTCCGGCGCCTGGGGCTGGATGACCGCTTATCATGAGGATGTCGAAGTCTGACAGGAAATGCGGGGTGAACGAGCCGTCACCCGGAGTAATGTCGTCATGATTTGCTTCGCACGTACTCGTCTTCCGATCGTCGCCGCGCTGCTGTTTTTGGCAATGGTTGCGGCTCCGGCGTTTGCACAGAAGCTCGGCCCGGATGGCGCGCCGAACCCGACGGCAAGCGTCACGGCTCAACGCGACCTGCTGATGCAGGCGCCGCGCATCGAGGGGCGCATTGACATCCCGGACCGAAAGGCCAGCGTGCTGATCCAGCCGGCGGGACGGACCTGGGACTATTTCCACGAGGTGCTGCTGCACTGGGTCGCTGCGGTTGTGATCCTCGGCACCATCGTTCTGCTGGGCGCCGCCTATCTCATCATGGGTCGGATCCGGATTTCGGCGGGGCGGTCCGGGCGCACCGTGCTCCGATTTCGGGCCTTTGAGAGATTTTCGCATTGGCTCACGGCGGTGTCCTTTGTCATCCTTGCCCTCACCGGGCTCAACATAACCTTCGGCAAGATCGTGTTGTTACCCGTGACCGGCCCAGAGGCCTTCTCGGAGATTTCGCAGATCGCCAAGTATGTCCACAATTTCACCAGCTTCTCGTTTGTGGCCGGCCTCGTCCTTATCATCGCGATCTTTTTCAAGGACAACCTTCCCAGGAGGGTAGATATCGAATGGCTTAAGCGAGGTGGCGGATTCATCAAGTCGATACACGCGCCCGCCGGACGCTTCAATCTGGGCGAGAAGGCGGTCTACTGGCTTTCACTGACCGCAGGCCTGGCAGTCTCGGTTTCCGGCTTTCTGTTGCTGTTTCCGTTTTACGAAACCAACATCGCCGAGATGCAACTTGCGCAGGTGGTGCACGCCGTCGTCGCCGTGCTGTTCATTGCGTTGATCCTCGCCCACATCTACATCGGTACGCTTGGGATGGAGGGCGCATTCGAAGCGATGGGCACGGGCGAAGTGGATGTCAACTGGGCCAAGGAACATCACGACGTCTGGCTGGCCGAACAATTAGAGAGGCGGAATACCAGGCAATCCGCACCGGCGGAATAGTTCGATCGCACCAATAATTCATCTCTCAGAGTTCAGCGCCGGAAAGGCATCCGGGAAAATGCAAGACTCTCAGCCCACTCTGGGCAACCATGCGGATCCAGCGATGTCTGCCTTGCAGGCAGCGGCTGCTGTACCGACGCCGGACATGCTTTTCGTGCGCTTCGACAGCTCCGGTATCATCCTCGTGTATGGACGGGACGAAACCGCGATCGAGGCCGGAGAATTGCTCAAAGAGCATCTCGACGTTACCGTTCTGATCACGCCGCCTGCCTTGATCGCATGCCCCGGCGGTACTGACTTTCCCGTTGTGAAAGGAAAGGTCGCGATCGCGAGAGGCCATTTTGGCGCTTTCGATCTGGTCATTGATGATTTCGCGGAGCCTGAGCTGTCGTCGCGCGGTGCATTGCTGTACGGACCGGCGCGCAACGGCGCGCAATCGCGTTGCGACATCATCCTGGATCTTTCCGGCGGATCGCCGCTATTTTCGGCAGCCGACCTTCGTGACGGCTATCTGCGCGTCGATCCGAACAACCGGTCTGCCATGCTGGAGGCGGTGCTCAAAGCACGAGATCTCACGGGCACGTTCGAGAAACCTCGGTACGTTGCCTTCGATGCATCGCTGTGTGCGCATTCGCGCTCGAATATCGTTGGCTGCAGGCGGTGCCTTGATCTTTGTCCGGCGGGCGCCATCATGCCG
The DNA here is from genome assembly GCF_031202265.1 of Bradyrhizobium sp. Ash2021. NCBI lineage: Bacteria > Pseudomonadati > Pseudomonadota > Alphaproteobacteria > Hyphomicrobiales > Nitrobacteraceae > Bradyrhizobium > Bradyrhizobium sp. Ash2021. Next base: position 2,974,199 of record NZ_CP100604.1, read on the forward strand.
GCGGGCGATCATGTGGCGATCAACCCGCACGTCTGCGCCGGTTGCGGGCAATGCGCGGCAGCTTGCCCGACAGGGGCGGCATCCTACGCAATGCCGCCGCCGGATGTGCTGCTGCGGAAGCTGCGGGCGATGTTGCTTACCTATCGCAGAGCAGGTGGCACGCATCCGGTGGTTCTGTTCCATGATCAGGCGCACGGGACTCCCATGCTCGAAGCCCTGGCGCAGTTCGGCGATGGATTGCCGGCGCATGTGTTGCCGTTCTCCGTCAATGAGACCACGCAGATTGGACTGGAGAGCATCGTGGCGGGCTTTGCATATGGAGCATCTGCCATCCGCTTCCTGCTGCGGGACAGGCCACGTCACGATGTCTCCGGGTTGAGGCAGACGGTCGCACTGGCAGAGCCGATCCTGCAAGGTCTGGGCTTCACCGGCCCGCGCATTGCAATGCTGGAGACCGACGATCCGGATGTGGTCGGTGTCGCCTTGCGAGAGGTTCCATCGATGCCGTCAGCGCCGCGGCCGGCAAGCTTTCAGGCCACGGGGGGCAAGCGCGAAGTATTGCGATTCGCGCTGCGGGAACTCCACCGGGCGGCTTTTGACCCTGTCGACGTTATCGCGCTGCCAAAGGGCGCGCCGTTCGGCGCGGTGGAAGTCGACGCCGCTGACTGCACGCTTTGCCTGGCCTGCGTGTCGGCGTGCCCGACCGGTGCGCTGCGAGACGATCCGGAACGACCGATGTTACGCTTCATCGAAGATGCCTGCGTGCAATGCGGGCTATGCCAGGCGACTTGCCCGGAACAGGTCATTACTCTGAAGCCCCAAATCGACTTCCGCGCGGCCACGGCTCCCGCCCGTGTGCTGAAGGAGGAGGAGCCGTTCTGCTGTATCCGGTGCAACAAGCCGTTCGGAGTGAAGAGCACCATCGATCGTGTCGTAGCTAAACTCGAGGGCAGACACTGGATGTATACAGGTTCGTCGCGCCGCGCCGACCTTATCAAGATGTGCGAGGACTGCCGAGTCGCTGTCGTCTCCGAAGGGCATTTTGATCCTTATGGCGCACCGGATCGCTCGGTCCGTACCACCGACGATTATCTGCGGGAACGTGACCGGATCGACAAGCGGGAGCCGCGCACGTGAAACTGCTGCGGACCATTCAACTCGACGCCTCCGACTCGTTTGTCTTCGACCGGGCCGCCGCCCCGGGCGAATGGGCAGTATCCGGCGCATTCGCCTTCCTCAACCGGGACATTCCGGCGCTGCCGGGCAAAACCCGCGCGGCGTTTCGCGCCGGCTTTTTGGGGCTGAGCTCACTCGGGCGTTCCACGCTGGTTCAGATCGTCGATGCCACCGAGCAAGACCATGCGGATGTAGTTGATTTGCTTGCCGCGCAACTGGTCGGGGAATTTGGTGCACCTGACCTCGTCTCGGCGAGCAACGCTGCCAGGGAGGAGGTCGCATTTGCAGCGTCGCTCTGCGATCATCCTGCCGGCGTCGTTGTCGCGGTGACACGGAGCGTCGAGGGCGGGTCGATCCGCGAGGTGTTCCGATCATTACGTCCCGCTGCGCAGTCGCCGTCGCGGGCCTTCCATTTCGTGGAGGTGGTTGGAGGAGAGCAGGATCCGGACGAACATCTCGACCTTGCGACGCTACGGGAAGGAACACGCCCTTGAGCGGGAAGCATGATTTCTGGCTAACTTGCGGCCATCATCTGCTCGATCGCGACGCCGCGGGAAGGCTGATCCTCACGGACGAATTCCTGAAGGTGTATTTGGCTCGCGCCGAACTGGTTCCGCCGCCCGAAGCCTGTCCGGTCGAACGCCGGCTTCACGATATCTTGCTGAGCAATCCACGGCAGGCGGTAACCTCGTCGCAGATCGCCGCCATCGCAGATCCGGATGCGCGTGAAAACTGGGAGATGATGATTGCCTGGCGCAATCATCTGGTGAGGTATCGCACCCTAGAATCGGCTTATCTGGAAATCGTGCGACGCAATATCAAACTGCCACAGGTTTTTGTTGGGCAGTTGATACAGGTCATTCTGCGCAACGCGCTGAATGATTGCACCGATGCGTTTATTCTGCGGGCTGCCGAGATGTTCTTTCGTCCGCAGAAGCTGACGCTCGAAGGCAACTCGATCATCGCCTGGGATGAGGAGACCGCGGGAAGCGTTTCCGACCGGCGGCACCAGTCGCCCCTGTTTGCCTTGCTGGGATTACCGGCGGCGATCGAGGCCGACGTGCTCACCGATATCACGGTCGACAGCTACTGGAAGCGCAGCGACCGATTCGACATGGGGCTGGATCTGACAGCCGGACAACGTGGATCGGCCGCGCTGGGCCAGGTGATCGCGCGCTGGATATTGCACTTGCTTGCCGTGGACGTCGCGGTCGAACCGCTGACGAAACTGCGCGACGCACCGCTGTCATGGTATGTCGGGCTGAGTGCCGACGCGACGCGGATCGGCGACGCGATCTGGAATGGAAATGACATGGATAGTGCGCTGCAGGCGCGGCTCGTCGGCTTGTATCGGTTGAGTTTCCACAATCCGTCAGATGTGATCGAGAAGGTCAGAGGAGAGCCGGTGTATCTGCTGGCGGCCATGACGGCCGACGAAGTGCTGTGGTTGAAGCCGCAAAACCTCGTGACTGGCTTGCCGATCCGTTGCGAGGAGGCCGCGAATTGAGATCGACCACACTTGTGAGCATTCCGGTGGGTGTCATCGTCGAACGGCGTCGAGCGAAGAGCGTTTGGGCCGAATTTCTGTGGCGACCCGTTTCGGTGCTTGCCGGGAAACCCTCGGCCGAACCGTGGACAGTGCTCGATGTGCAGGCGGAAAGCGTGTTGTTTTACGCAGGCGAGGCTGTGATCGAATTGCACCGAACCGAGTCGACCTTTTACCGCGACAATCTCGCGTCCGACACACCCAGGCTGTGGGTGGTCTTGAGCCCCACCAGATCGGATCCGCCTCTCGAGCTTCTCGCAGTGACGGCCGATCCAGCGGAGGGTGAGGGTTTCACGGATACGGGCAGCAACCTCGTAGAGACGGTGCCGATGCCGCGGGACATCCAGGCGATCGTCGGCCAATTCATCGCCACACATCATGTTGAGCGGCCCTTCATCAAGCGCCGGCGTGGGCCTGCCGAATTCGGCCGTCAAAAGGACGGGCAAGGGAACGAGACATGACTGCGTCGGAAAGCTCCCTCTCACGCTGGTCGCGACTGAAGCGCGAGACCGTTTCCAAAGATCAAGCAGGCGGCGACCAGGACGATACGCGGGCTGATTCGGTCGGGCCGGCGAATGCGGAGCCCGAGGCCGGATTGGATGAGGGGCTCGTCGATCCGGAAGATCTGCCGCCGATCGACGCCATCACAGTCGATACCGATATTCGTGCATTTCTGAGGAGCCGGGTGCCGGCCGAATTGTCTCGCGCGGCGTTACGTCGAGCCTGGATGAGTGATCCGGCGATTCGCGACTTCATCGGCATTGCAGAAAATCAATGGGACTTCAACGACCCAACCGCTATACCGGGCTTTGGACCGCTGCAAGGAACCGATGACATATCTGCTCTTCTCGGGCAGGCGTTTGGTCAGTTAGCCGACCTGGCTGGCGCGATTGCCGAATTGCCGATGGCGGTGGAACCGCCGGCGCCAGCGGAAATTGTTCAGGAAATCGGAACGCCCGACCAGACCGATATTCCGGGCGCACCGAATGGAACCGCTGCCGGGCGCGCGGAGATCGAGCATCCAAGTGCGAAAGAAGAAAGTGGCGCTCCGCCAAAGCGCCGCTCACACGGCGGCGCATTGCCGCGATAGGGAGTTGCAGATTGGCCGCAGTACCGGTCGCAGACCAGGATGGAACGATGGGGGAGCTGGCTACTCGCAGTTCTCACAGGCGGGTAGTTGATGAACTGGATCGTGCCCGTGCGCGCGAATACGCACTGCTGGCGACTTTGCTCGCCCGGGGTCCTGATGCCCAGCTGATTGGCCGCCTGGCATCGCTTCAGGGTGACGCAACTCCGCTCGGCATGGCGCATGCGGCTCTCGCCGACGCTTCGGGCCGATCCAGCGAAGCAAGCGCTGCCCGCGAGTATTTCGACCTGTTCGTCGGACTGGTCCAAGGTCAACTCGTGCCCTACGCGTCCCAGTATTTGACCGGCTCGTTGTACGGTCGCCCGCTCGTGGAATTGCGCGAGACCTTCCAGCTTCTCGGTATCGAGCGGGTGAATCGGTCCGAGCCCGAGGATCACATTGCAACTCTTTGTGAGATGATGGCGGGCCTGATCGGCGGCGCAATCACCGGTCCGGATGGTTGCGATCGCGATTTCTTCGTGAAGCATCTGGCAACATGGGCAAGGCGCTTTTTCATCGATCTGGAGCGTGCGAACCTGGCTTGCTTCTATGCCCGTGTCGGTTCGCTCGGCCGCACCTTCATGGAGATTGAAACCGAAGCTTATTCATTTCCCGCGTAATTGCGGGGTAACAGGAGAAATATCATGCGCTCGTTCATCGCCGCATGCCTTATCGCCGCAGCCATAGCCGCCGGTGCCGCCGCCGCTCTCGATGCTTTTGTGCAACAGTCATCATCAGCTGCTTTCGCGGAGGGCAGCGTGAGGCTCTAGCGTTGTGCCGACAAAAGGGCCGGCTTCGGTTCGCTGAATCGACAGCGTTCCTTGAACCATATCGGCAGGACCGACGACCCATTCAGGGGTGGGAACGGAGGCTCGCCATGATGCGCCTGAGAATCCCTGCATTCGCCGCAATAGCATTGGTTGCTGCCATCATGATGATGCGCTGGCCGTCGATCTCGATCGAGGTAGCGGCCGGAACCGCGGCCATGCCGTCCTTGCAGGAGCTGCATGCCACGGCCGGGATACCCAACCTCCCGGTTCAGGAGATCGATGATCAAGCGCTGGTCTACACTGCTCAGGAAAAGCTAACCAAGCCTCAATGATTTCAATGGCCTGACCCAGACTGCAAATTTAGTTCATCCCGCAAGCCCATATTCCTCCTCTTCCGCGCCACGGATGTGCAACAGACGTCCGCCAAGATATTGAAATATTTTCTTTGGAAAGGTTTCGTAAACCGAAGGCGGCATGTTCGAGTCATGCCTAGATCGCCACATCTTCAAACTCCCTTTGATATCACTGATGCTTTTCGGCGATTTGGCTCAGTGGGTCGGCCGCTGAGACAATCTTTGTTCCTGAAATGAGCTTCGCCGCGGCGTTGTCGGCCAGCCTCATCTTGTTGGCTTGCTCACAATAGCGTTGCGCCTCGTCGATGGTTTTCCATCCATGCCACGCCATCAATTCATACGGCGTTGCGCCGTGCATCGCCTGCCTGATCGCGCTGGCCTTGCGCAGACCGTGCGCCCTGCCCGGTACGCCAGCCTCGCGGCATTGAGCAGCGAACCAATTCCCGAACGATGCGGCCGAACCAAACGGCGTGCCGCGCTCGGTTGTCAGCCACACCATGGACGACACCGCGCCGTCGCGCCGATGCAGCGCCAGCTCGGCGACCAGCTCCGGCAATAGCTGGATCGAGAACGCGGTTCCTGTTTTTTGGCGGGCCATGGTGAGACGGCCGCCCTTGACGCGCTGGTCGCCCATGCGGACAACATCGCTTCGCGCGTGGCCGGTCATCAGTAGAACCTCAAGCGCCAGCCTCGCCTTGGTGCCGGGCTTGTGCTTGGCGCGGTACTGCTCGACCTCATCGTCGGTCCACGCATGGAAGCCCTTTGACTTCGGCCTGTCGGTCAGCGTCACCGACGCGAGCGGATCGGCCGTCATCAGTCCGAGTCCGATGCAGTACTTGATGAAATGACGCATCGACCTTTTGAAATTGCGCTGCGGGTTCGGCTTGAGCTTGCTCATGATCGCCTGCAGCGCTTGCGCATGCATCATGTGGGTCCGCTTGTCGCCGTGCTCGGTGCGGATCAGACGCTCTAGGATGGCGCGGCGGTTCTGTTGCGTGGTCTTGCCTAGGCCGTCTTTGAACACGGTGCTGTCGTAATAGCCGATCAGCGCGGCGTTGACGGTGCCCGCAACAGGCGGCCGATTGACGATTTGCTTCGAGTCGACCGACAGCTTCTCGGTGGCGGCCTCGAGCGCGGCGTTGAAAGTCGGACTCCATGGCAGGACATCATCCGCAACCTGGATCCTGATCTTGGGTCGACCCGGCAGCCGCAGGTAATAGACCTGCTTTCCCCAGGGCGTGACATAGGCCTGAACATGCTTGGGAAGCTTCTGTCTGGTCATTTGACTGAGTCCCATTCGTTGACGTTCGGATCTTGCGGTGCCGCTGCCGGCGGATCGAAGTCAAGCAGGATTGACCCGTCCTGGCGCACTTCGGTGCGATGCACCTTCAGGCCGGCCTTCTCTGCGGCCTTCAGCGCCTTGGTGATGTCGCCCTGCTTGAAGGTGTGCTCGCCGCGGGACATCAGGTCGTCTCGACCAACTGCGGCGGGACATCCATCATAGCGTCGAGGCCCAGCCGGCTCTCGTAGTATCCGGTCTTTAGGATGGCCTTAGCCAGCTCTCGCTTGTCCTCGAACGCAATCCCGAAATAGGCGTAACTCTCTGCGTCATGCAGCGTGACATCAATGGCGTGTTCGCCATCTAGTGTCAGCCAGCCGTGCGCAAAGGCAACACCCCCCGAGTAATGAATGCAAAGCCCTTCGACATAGGTTGCGCGTCCATCTATGGCGAGGCTCTGAGAATTTCGGAAACAATCCTTGCGCCTCATCTGGCGGAAGCCTTTCGGGCGCTTGATGCCGGTGAACAGCTTGCCGTTGGCGCATAGGTGGTCGAAGGTTGCGCGGTACTTTGAGTCTGTCCGCCTGAAGGTGTGCGCGGCGCGGGACATTTAGCCGGCCGCCTTCTTCGGCTCGGAATCCATTCGCTGCCTGATGCAGCGCAAGATCTCGGAGTTTTGACTGGCCAACGTGCGCGCCGCTTCCTTCTCGATCCAGTCCTTAACGTCCTTTGGCAGGCGAATGAGCACTTGGATGGTTTCTTCCTTGTGGACCATCGGCATCGGCCTATTCCCTAGTCTAGGGTTGCGTATCAAACCTATATGTGCTTCGATATAGCACGGAGATATCTGGGGGTCAAATGGTGAAAAAGACCATCATCAGCAGGAGGACGGACCGCGGGTCAGATCAGTTTCAGCTCCGGCTTCCCAAGGGAATGCGGGAACATCTGGCTGAAGTAGCGGAGCACCAAGGGCACACGATGAACGCCGTGATCGTCACCGCCCTGGCGATGTATTTCGAGACCGAGAGGCAGTCCGCCGCACTCCGCGCGCAGATCCAAGCACCCGGTCAAGGGTCAACAGACACCAAGGGTTTCGAGGACCTCGTCGTTCGATTGGACCAGCTCACGGAGCTAATTAGGAAGGCCGACACAAGCCTCGTTCAGCTTCTCAAGGAGAAAATAAAATGACGCCCTCCGGGCCTCACCCACGCGCCGCTTGATCTGCATAGCCCAAAAACGAAAGAAAGGCCCCGGCGCCGAAGCGACCGGGGCATGTCGATTTTTGCGACCTGAAAAGAGGGCCGGGTTTTTTCACCCTCCGGCGAGCTGATCAGCCTTCGGCAGTTGGTCGAGAAACTCCATGAACGCCTGCAGGGTCAGGCCGTCCTCGAGAAACACGACATGATCGCCGTTCTCGCGCGGCGCGCGCAGTTTCACCTGCCAGCCGTCCCATGACGCATAGAGGCCATCGCCGAGGTAAGTTTCACGGTTCATTTTTGCCTCCCACCGCTTGGGCGGGCTTATCTTCCGCTTGATAGATCCCGACGACGCGACCGATCAGCGCCTCCTGGATCTCATCCGCCATGCGCGGACCATCGGCCATCGATCGGTGCGAAATTTCCGGCATCAGGCTGGGGGTTTGCTCCACGACTTCGACGTAGGGCTCGAAATTCAGGCATTGGGTCCAGAAGCCAATAAAAGACCTGCCTTCGCAGGTGTGGGACCGAGCGATCACTTGTTGAATATAGCAAACTTCCTCAACCTGCCGCGGCCATCTTGCCCGCCGGTGGAATCGCACGAGATAGACCTCGCCGTGCTGAGGCTCGGTGTCGGTTGTATCAACGATGGCGAACTCACCGGCGCGAAGATGCGGGGCGCTGTCGTCATCGGTAACCGGACGCAGGATGCAGCCGGCCGGGATGTGATCGAACATCGTCAGTGCTCGCAAAGGCAGTGGCGTGCTGGGCATATTTTCGGCTTGGGACATTGTTGTTGCCTCCGCTGGCTTTGATGGCGGCTCTATGCCGGCGCCGTAGCCCGGGGCGGTGCTCCTGGCCTTGGGAAACTTCCCTTTGGGCTTGTTTTTGTGCTAACACAACGAAATGGGAAAATCAAGAAGTAGTGTTAACACACCACCGCCACGCTGGAAGCGATCGGCCGAAAAGGGCACTCTCGTCGGCGTCCGCCTGCAGGCTGATCAGCTGAACGCCGTTGACGCTTGGGCGGCCAAGCAAAAGCCGCCGGTAACCCGCCCCGAGGCCATACGCGGCATCCTCGAGCTCGGGCTGGCGAGAGAAGTGCCGGATAACGTACGCGATGCCGCCGATCGTGCAGCCGCGCGATCGAAGGCTACCCGTCGCCTCGTCGAGAAAAAATGAGGAGGACCAAACCTCATGCGCGCCTGGATCTCGTTCCGGACCGGCATCCCCGGGGTCCGCGTCGGCGTTGCGCTTCCCAACCCCGCGGCGCGGATTTATCCCGTGTCGCCGACCGGCTTGAAGGTCTGGCGTATCGGCCAGGCGGTGATGCTTGTCAGTCTTGTGGCATGGCTCGTCGTCAGTCGGGACCATGAGGGCCGACTAAGCGAAGGATTCTTGGTGGTGATCGGCCTCGTTCTAGCTGTGAGGTACATCTTCAGGCTGGCGGTCGTGGCCCTGTTCCCGCCCGAGGTCACCGCCCCGCACGCTAACCAAAAATAGTTTCAGGTCTTAAGGCTGTGCGCTTTTTGCGCTGGCGCGCTCGCAAGCGGAGGAAGAGATGACATCTCAGGTATCAGTGACGCCACGCGTGGGCCATGTCGCATTGGAGATATCGGACGCCAACGGGGCGTCGGCTTCTGCGGAGTTGGATCGGCATCAAGCGTTCGCGCTGATAGCGTCAATCGCCCAAGCGATAAACGCTCTCCCGATTGATCCAACAATACCGCTTCATTTGCAGCAGGCTGTTTTGAAGTCAAAGCATCCATCCTTTCAAGTTGGAATTGCGGCTAACGGCGACGTGGTGTTGGCGATAAAGCCTGACCCATTCCCGTCCCTTGAATTTGAGTTTGAGGCTCAGGGATTAAGTAAGCTAATTGCCTCGACCGCTATCCCGACAACGATCCGGCGTCAGCCTCGGGACGGTCAACACAGCCCGCAAATCAGGTGAACAGTATTGTTCACCTGCCGCCCGATCTCAGGGCCGCAGCGAATGTCCCGTCACATCAGAGTGGCAAGGCCAACTGAGACGCGGGCCGCGGCGGCAAAAGCGACTGTCACTCTCCCTTGGTTACGCCGCCGTCTTAGTTCAACACGCACGGCGTTGCGTCGCCCGCGGCTTCAATTGCGCGCTTGACGCGTATAACGGTGTCGATGAACGATTCCGCGACCGTCGCGGCCGCATCGGCGCCGAGCTGCTGCAGCCGATCTTCCAACTGCGCCTCGATGGCATACAATTCGAGCATCATCGAATCCTGAGGCGTGCCGACGAAGCGCTGACCGAGACAACCTGCGGCTGCGACCATTTCCGCAATCCATTCGTCGGTCATCACGTCAGCCATCGTTCAAACCCTTACTTATCGGGCCAATTATGGTCCCCGCCATAGTGCTGACCCATGCCGTCGGCGGCCGGCGCCTGTAGAGGATGCTCGCTCAGCGACGCCTGTGCCGTGCTGATGGCTTCAGCCAGTGGCTTGCCATCCAGATTGATCGTCAGCGCGATCGGCGCCAGCGTCGCCTTCGGCGCGACACTCGTTCCGCCCGCAAAGACACCGCCAGGGCCTGCGGGCATCCCCCTGATGGCGTCTGCGATCGCGGTGGCGGCCTTCTCTGCAGCGCTGTTGCCGGTGATGACCGCGTGATGATCCATGTTTTTCAAATACTGTTCAGCGACGCCCAAGGTGCCACCAGCAAGGCCACCGATCGCGGCGCCACCCAAAGTACCGACGCCAGGGATGAATGAACCAGCAAGCGCGCCGACGAGCGCGCCCTCGCCAGTGCGCGCGCCTACGGTGGCCGTGCTCCGGCTGGGCAGAACAGACCTGATCCCCTCCAAGACACTCTTGAGATCGTGCAATCCAACGTTGACAGCCGGCAAAACGGTCTTGCCGAGATCCATCATGGTAATGTTGAATTCCTGCATCGCCGTGCGGGCATTCTGCACGGTGCTGCCTTCCCTGTAGCTCTCGGTAAAGCCGGCATATCTATTCTTGAAGTCCGGCGATTCCATCATCTCGCGCAGGCTTTGCACTTGCTGGCGTACCGCCGGATCGGCCAACAGCGCAAAGCCGCCGCCGCCCTGTGCTCCAAATAGTGACCTCTCGATCGCCGCCCGTCGCTCGACCGGGATTTTCGGCGCATTGGTACCGCCGATGTCGAGCATCTTGAGAAGATCGGGCTTGCCGTCCGTGAACCACGTCGGCTTGCCCTTTTCATCTGACAGCCCGAGTTCCTTCAGCGCGGCCTCATGCTTCCTATACATCATCTTGCTCATGAGCGACGTGCCAGGCATCGCCCTGATCGCCATTTCCCTCAACCAGGTGCCCGATTTGGTATTGGTCGCACCGGCGCGGGTCAGCGCGGTGCCGAGCAGAAGCGTCTGCATAGGGTCGATCTCGAGGCCGCTCTGCAACAGCGGCACCGCATAGCTCGCCGCGCGTTCGATCGAGCCGAGAGACGCCGGATTTGCCGTCGACAGGAACGCGAACGCCGGCGCCAGTTTCTTGATCGCTTCCGGCGAATATTGCTTGGTCATGTGCGCAAGCCCGATCAGCGCGCGCATCGATTCTTCCGGTGTCGAATCCTTCAGCCGTGCTTCGATTGTCGCGGCGCGCAGCATCTCAGGCAAGACGTCGATGCCGCCGCCAGGCGTGCCCTGGAACATCCTTATTTCCTGCTTGGCCGATTTGGCGATGTCCTTCAGGCCGTAGCCGGACTGCACCATCGAATCCTGCAAGATCTTCCGAAACTTCGCCCGGTTGACGTCGTTCTGTTCCAGGCCGCTATGGTAGATCAGCTGGAAGACGGCGTCCTCCATCTCCGCGGCTTCGTAGACGCCATAGCCGAGCAGGCCTGCGCCAGCCATCGCGCCGGTAGCTGCCCCGCCCATGCGCCCGCCGCCCATGCGAATGTGGGTGCCGCCTGGCATGGTGACACCTGGACCGTAGACATGCGCGCCGCCGCCGAGCCAGCCCGGCCGGTGAGCCCCGCCGCCACCGCCGGCCCTTGGAGGCGGCGCGCCCGCGCGGCCACCAGTGGCCGCCGCAGCTGCCGCTGGCAATGCCGTGCGCGCCGCGACCCTCGAAGCGTTCCCGATCGCGAGGCGCGCGGCACCGGCATTTTTCGCAACATCACCCCATGCCGTTGCCAGCGCGCCGGCCTCAGAAATCGCCGCTGTCAGTGCGACCGGCGACTTGCCAAACGCCGCCAACGAAGCGCGCGCCTGATCTAACGCGGTGTTCAACCTGCGAACTTCAGCGAGGATCTTGCGCAGCGCCGGTGAGGCTTCGTCTATGACGCGAAAAATACTTCCAACTTCATAACTAACGATCATTTAACTTTCCTTTGCAGCATCGCGGATTCGCGAGAATTCTTGGCACGCACTGGAGGACGTTCCGACCGGCATGTTCGGCGACGATTCCATGCGCATTAAAAACGGATTCGAAGATGCGCTCGACGACGGCAGGGTGTTCGGCCAGGGTCTGCGGCATCACCGGGCCCAACGCCGCGGTCAGCTCGTCCACGATTTCTTGAGCAACTTTGCGGTCCCGCGCTCTTCGGTTCATTTGGTGCGCACCCATCAAAAAAGAAATGCCGCCGCAGCGTCCAGTCATGTCGCCAGCGGCGGATCAGCGGACGTTCGAGCGGACGCCGCAGATTCCTCACGCTGCTTTCTCGGCTTGCTCGGGCGCCAGATTCCAATACCGAGATTCCGACACCGCCAACGGTTCATGCTTCATTTCATCGGTGATCGCGCCAGGAAAGAGTCGCCAAAAAAACTTCGGCAATGAGGCCCGCACGCGCCTTGCTCCTGTTGCACCGTCGTGATCGTTCATTCCGGCCGAGCTCCGCGGCAACGCCTCCATGTTAATAATCTCGCGGCCCAGCCTTTCGTATTCGGCATAGAGGCGGGCGAAATCGGCGGTCACGATGTCAATCTGGGCGGCCACATCGACACGCTTTCGCATCAGGCCTTCTGCAGCGAAGCGCGCTAACGCGCGCCGTGCAGATTCGGCGGCCTTCTCTGCGATGGCTAAATTTGCTTCCGCCTCGGGCAACGCTATTCGTAAGTCGGAAATGGTTTGCTCGGCGGTGTGCTGTTCGCTTCGCGCGGCTTTGATTGCTTCGATAGCGGCTGGATCGCCAAGAGAAGCTTTCAGCGCGTGGACCTCGCGTTGTTTTTTTGCTCTCATCAGGGCGAGGCCCGCGACGTTGAGCTGCGTCTCGATTTTGGCAATCGAGTTTTTCCAATCCGCTGCGATCGCGGCTGCGGTTTCGGCTTGCTGCTCGATCTGTTGTTTTTGCATTTTCTGTTCCTTTCTCAATGCGCCATGGCCCCTCGCCGCGGGCCCATTACGGAATTGTCGGGAGCGTGTCCCAGATGCCGAGTACCACGCAAAAAAACCGCACGCTTTTGCCGGCTCCGAGCGCGAAGGCCACATTGGCGCCGAGCGTGTTGACGGCGTCGCCCGCGGGAAAGTTCGCGCCGTCGCCCTTGAAGCCACCTTGAGAGGCCGCGGCCGGAAACACGTTCATGCTATTCGCCGCGGCGTTCTTGATGGTGTATTCCAGGCCAGGGCCCGCGCCAGGAAGCACCGCGGAATCGCCAGTGGTTGCGACGACGGTGAATCTAGAAAAGGTGCGGCTGATCTGCGTTGCCAATGTCTGGCCGCCGCCGGCAAACGCGGTCATGTTGTTCTGATACGAGGCGTCCATAGTCGAAATTTCCTTTCCTTTTTTGCTGGCCGCTTCGCAATTTTTTGCGCGGCCTCAGTCCCTCACTACTTCGACCGGCGCGCCGAGCTTCGTCAGCAGTTCGATTGCGTCGGCGTCGGTGACGGTCGCGCCTTCCGGCCATTCGCGCCACAGGTGCACGCCGCGGTCTGGGGCATAGAAGACAAAGCGCTCGAGCAAGCGAATCTGGTAGGCAGGCTTGATCGATTGCGATTCCATCATCCGAATCGCCTCTTGCATTCGTCCAAGAATTTTTTGCGCTCGACCGACGACATTTCCTTGGCCGTTTTGCTCAGGTCCAGCGGTTTGAACTTTTCCGATTCGCGTTTGAGCTCGGCGAGCCTTGCGGCTGCTTCTTCGGGAGTCATGTTGCGCGCATGTTTCGCGAACAGATCCGGCCAGCGCTCTTTGAGCCCGACCATCAATTGGTCCGCGCCTGTGACTTCGCCGTTTGGTTCCAGCGTCACCTTGCTCATGTCGGCGAGCTTCAGCCCGTCCAAATCGATCATGCCCGCTTTCAGTGCCGCCGCCTTCAAGGCTTCGTTGTCGTGTTTCATCGCTCTATCCAGTTCATGTAAAAGCTTTCGGTTTTTGTGATGTGCTTGCGGGCGCGCCACACAGCGATTGCCAGCGCCAGCACCAAATCATCATGCTTGCCCTCGCGCGCGCTGAACGTCAGGTGGCCGGCTTCCGTGTATTTGACGCGAAAATCCTGCAACTCCCGCACCAGCTCGGCCGCTTCGGTGAGCTCTTTTTGAATGTGCAATCTGCCTTCGTGCAGCAACGCCTGAAGGGATGACACCAGCGTCATCTTCGGCACCCGCCAGGTCTTGCCCTCATTCGTCTCGGCATCGCCGCCGGTGATCATCACGCCCGTGAAAGTCAGTCCGGCGGAGGTGAACATGTCGCAAACCGGCTTGCCGACGCCGGTCTGATCAAGCGCCAGATCAATTTTGCCGCTCCAGATCGGACGCTCCAGCAGTCGGCCAACATGCGCCACGATCGCGGGATACACGGTGCCGAGCGGCACGCGCTCGAGATAGCCGCATTGATAGATCGTTGGCTTTTCCTCCTTCCATATCGGTGTCGAACGCTGAACATCATGCGACACCAGAAAGCGAACACGCCGCACCACCGCAATGGCCGTCGGGTCGTGGCTCTGGCCCAAATCGACGCCAATGAAATAGCGCACGTCCTCGCGGCTGACCTCCGCGGCCATCTCGAAGGTGGGCCGTCTGGCGACGTCAGCCACAGGGCCCCGGATGACGTCAAAGGAAGGGCGAAAAATCATCGCGCAAGGCCTGTTCGATTAGAGCTGTTGAGAACGCACTGGTGTTCTGGTCGATGAAGGCACACTCGTATTCTTCGGCAAAACGCATCGGCCCAAAAGTCTGCAGTTCTTCGGCGAGGAATTCCTTCGAAATGCGGGGACAATCGACGCCCTTGACCGAGAACCGTTCCCAGTCTTCCCCGCGCTCCCACTGTTCGTACAGCCAACCCCTACGTCCCGCGGGCGTCGATAACGCAATGAACCGGCCGGAGGTGGTCGCCAACATCGGGCGCACCGCCTGCAACAGTTCGTCCGGAACCCTAGCCGCTTCGTCCATGATAACGAGGCTGGCGGCGGAGTAGCCCCGCACAGTCTTCTCTGAGCCCGGCAGGCTGATGATGCGGCTGCCGTTGCTCAACTCCATGCGCGTCAAGGATTCCTGTTCCGCGGCAGGCGCGCCAGTCAGCTGTTGCCAAGCTGTGCGAATTTTCTTGAATAGCTCGGTCGACTGCGGCTGGGATGGGCTGATCACGATGACCATGGCCGGCGCGGCGTATAGAGCCTCCCACAAAGCCACGATCGCGGTGATGGTCGACTTGCCCCATTGTCTGCAGCACAGCACAAGCGTCTTGCGCGACGTCGTGGTGAGCAGCTGTGACTGGATTGCGTCCGGCTCGATGCCGCAGTCCCTCGCCAAAGTGCAGGGGTCGAGCGCCCGGGCCAGCTGCCGGTACGGGCTAAGCATGGGCGCCGCCTAGCGAAGCCGCGCTCGACGCTAGCTGCTGCTCAATCATAGGCGCAGCCATCGGACGCGGTGCGGATCTGGCTTCGAGCTCGGCCAGCCCTTCGAGCACGGCCGCCATGGCCGCAGGGTGCCCCGCCAGTCGCTTGATGAGCATCGTCTGCAGGTCCATGAAGACCGGACTGTTGATGAAGTTGACGCTGGTGTTCACGTTCATCACGCCGGGGGAGCGCATGATCTCGCCGGTAATCCTACCAATCTCGCGTAAGGTCTCGTTCAACCGGCCGGCCAGCGCGCTGGTGCCGTAGCGATCGTTCACGCTCGCAGCCAACTGGAATTGGGTCATCAGGGTGCCACGGACGACGCTGAGATACTGCAACACCGAGAGGCCTTCCGAGGCCGCCTTCTGCGCCAGTTCCGCGATCGGGACATCGGCCAGGTATTGTGCCCGGAGGTCTTCCGGGACATGCCGCGCCATGTGCCGCCATAACGCGTCCCTGCCGATCGCGTATTTCGCGGCAATCGAGTCGAGCGAGGCGCCGGCTATGCGCGTCGCCTCGATGCGAGCGCGATCCGGATGCCTGCAAACGGTGCAAGCAGGGCCTTTCTTGGATTTAAGTCTGGATCTGGCGGTCACGGTCTCGGGCTCCGATCGGCTTAAATGCCGTCACGATGCACCCGGTGGCCGTCGAGACCCCTTCGGAGTGGTAATGGAACGCTTTGGTGGCCGTCGAGACCCCGTCAAAGCGCCTGATCCGCGCTGCCAATGACGGCGCAGCGGAAAGCAGATTGACCCAAATATACTACGGAAAAGTTGTCGCGCAAGCCGCCTCGTCGAGGTAGCGCTCTGCCAGAGCTTTTAAACCAGGCTGCATCAATATCCGTTGTCATACGACGGGAGCGCGGCGTTGAGGTCAAAACCGGCGCCAACCAAAGCGATCTGTCTCTGAAGAACCCGCAAAAGGTTGGAGCAGCAAGGGGCTATAAATTGTATAGCCCCCTCCGGCCGGCGCGAATATTGCCCTGATGGACGCCGGGGCGGGGGCGATCCGCTTCAGCCTATAGCCGAGGGCTATACCCTCGCCGTCTATGTGGCCACGATCATCGCGGATGCGCCGACGGCGCCGGACGCCGCACGCTTTCAACGCGCATCGCGTCGCTCGACCTGGCATCGTGAACGTCGGCAAGGGTGTTGCCAATCGTCGACCAGGCCGCGGCATCGCCCCGAGCATTGCGCGCCAGCGACGCCGGCATGCCGAGCGACGATCGCGCGCCGATGCACGCGCGCCTTAAGGCGCAGCGCCGCTGGTTGAGTTAATTTCGAGCGGGGCGCGGTGATAGCGGAGACGAGGCAAAATCAATCAGCGAGGCTTGCAGGGCGCGGCAAATCGATCGACAGAATGTCTGTACGAATGCGCGACGCGGAAAGCCGTCGCGGTGCCGCTGATCGAGCAAATGAAAAGCCCCGCAACGAAGCGCGGGGCTCAACCTCGATTTGGTTATCTGGTCACGCGGCTTGCTTGGCGCGCTTCGCGATCTTGCTGATGGTGGCGCGGCTGCAGCCGGTCGCGGCCTGTATGCTGCTCCAGCTCTGGCCAGCGGCGATCATGCTGGCGATACCGGCATTGCGCTCGGTATCCTCGGGGCGGCCTTTGTAGAGGCCTTCGGCCTTCGCCTTCGCCTGACCTTGCGCCTGCCGGCGGCGCCGGTCGTCGTAATCCTTGCGAGCGACCGCGGCCAGCATGTCGAGCAGCATGCCGTTGATCGCCTCGAACATCCGCACCGTGAATTCATCGGCGGCACTCGTCGCCATCAGCCAGCTGGTCGGCAGATCGAGCGCGACAACGCGAAGTCGCTTGGCAGCCAGATCGGCCTTAAGCGCTTCCCAATCGGAAGCGGTGAGGCGGGACAAGCGATCGACCTGCTCGACAAGCACGATGTCGCCGTAGCATGCATCGGCGAGCAGGCGGAACAGCTCCGGCCGCGCCAGCTTGGCGCCGCTTTCGTTCTCGACATACCAGGCGACGATCGTGAGCCCGCGCTCGGCCGCGAATGCCTGCACCTGGTCGCGGGCCCGGCTAGCGTCCTGTTCGTCGGTGGAGGCTCTGAGGTAAGCGCGAACGTAGCACATCCGGAATTCCTCGGTTTGATTAGGATGGTTCACATCATAACAGTTCATTTTGAATTGTCAAACGCCATTATTTGAACCATAAAAAGGCTGGTTCGCTGGAAGCATACCCTAATTGGACCGGGTGAGATCGAGGGGAACGCGACGCGCGACTTGCCGTTGTTATGTGGCGCGGGTGAAGTCCCTGGCCTGGGCATCGCTGGCGCGGCCCCGCCGCCCACGACACGACAAGCGGCGGGGACGACTTTAAGGCCTCAGCGTAGGGTCTCCCCCGGAAGCGCTGGGGTCGCTTTTTTTTGCGGCGAGTTGGAAGGCATGCCGAAAAAAATTCGCGGCCGTGGATGCGTGCCACCTATGCGTATGAAGCCAAAGCCGCACGGGGATATTGAAGGTTGGGAAGAAGAAGACGGCGAAATCTAAGCCGACATCCAAGAGCCGCCGCGCGGGCCGCGCGGCAAAGGTCGATTGAGGCCCGAGGAAAAGCCGCAGTTTTTGCAAACGCGATCTTTCACGTTTTTATCGTAAAGCATGATTTGCGGTGGGAATGTGCAGTCGTGCAGCTCATATCCCCAGCCCTTAGCTAGAGCGACATCCGCCGCTTGCAGGGCGCGCTCGGCGGCTTCGATCTTGGCTTCTATTTCCGCACCCCCTCGCGGCAAAAGGGGATAGAGAGCCTTTAGTAAAACGAGCGCTTCGGAGCCTGCTTTGATATATTCGGACCAGTGAAAATCAGCATCAGTCATGGCAATACCCCCCGCCGTCGAGCTGCCGCGCCAAGCATTGGCTACGGTCAGCTTTGCTGAAAGTCTAGCACGCGAATACGTTAGACAGGGAGGGGATGCGGGTGCCTTGTTCGCTGCTTTCGCGGGATGCCTCACGCACCGGGCGCTGACTAATGCGCGAAGTATCGGTAGATCACGATCAGCGTCGCCGCGCCGATCACAAACCAGGATATCTCTGCTACCGTCGGGATCGAGTTGACGCGCTCGCGCAGGCGAGCGACCTCCTCCAAAATCCGGTCAATGCGTTCATCGTTCTGCTCCATCCGCGCATCGGAACACGACGCCGGCCGGCGGTAAAGCCCCAGCCAAGGCTTATCCATCTCTTGTCTCATTTCCCGCCAACATGGCGGTGTTTGAGGTAGCGGCACATGGTCCGGTGCAAGCGCGGCTGCTCGCCGGTGCTGCGGGCCGCTTCCGTGACAGCACCATCTCAGAACGGCTCATGATCGAACTCGGCCGGCCAATCGTCCGTGAGAGGCGGTATGCGGCGCGCTTGTGGCGCGCTTCCTCGGCGAGATCGATCTCGATCCGGGCATCGTCGGCGATCAGGTGCGCCGGCCACAATGGCCGCTGACCCAGCGTCGCGTAAAAGAAAGCGGCGGTCACGTAGCAAGCTGGTTGGGGTCGCGGGGGCGTTTGGGGGTCATTTGTGCTCCGCACGCGCTGCTTTGATCGCTTCCCGCAATTGGGTGTTTAGAGCCGGCCCCTGAATCTGAGTAGTGGCGTATCCGTCGCGTCTTAGCATATCCAGAATCTGGGCTACATTGGCAGCCCGTCCCGATTTAGCCAGTTCGAACGCGCGCTCTATAGGTGATTTTTTCTGATCCATCCCTACCAAGCATAGAGCAAAGTTTAACCGCGCGCGAGGCTGCCACAATCAAATTGACCCACTACCGGCGCTCGGCACCGGCTGGTATTTGATTTCCCCTAAAATCCCTTTGCTGAGCCAAAGCGGCTTGGCGAGGGACGGTGTTGAGGCACCGGGTGCGAGGGGAAGAGGGAGCGCGGGAGCGTAGGAGCCCCAGGCGACGGGAGCGGTAGCGCGGAGGGGCGGAGAAACATCCGCCTCCCCGTAGGGGATTGTTTCCATTGTTCGAGGGGTTGTTTCCACGTTGTTTCCAATTGTTCGAGCCTTGTTTATCAATGGTTTCCGGCATTTCGGTTTTCATTGTTTCCGCGTCGTTTTTTTGCTGTTTGGAAACAATGGTTTTCCCGGGTTTTTTGGGGTCTCGAACAATGAAACCCCTGTTTCGAACAAGCGGTTTTATTGGACTTCTTGCATTTAACGCGCGCGTTTTACGGGGTCCGTTTTGAGGTTTAGGAGGGTTCCCGAGCCATCCCGATACCGTCAGCGGACGGCTTGCCTTCCCATTCACCGCACCAATCATCGAGCGACGTTTCGGGCCATTCGTTACTGCGCCATCCCATTGCGGCGCCTTCGAACGCTTCCTCT
This sequence comes from Bradyrhizobium sp. Ash2021, assembly GCF_031202265.1. Classification (NCBI taxonomy): domain Bacteria; kingdom Pseudomonadati; phylum Pseudomonadota; class Alphaproteobacteria; order Hyphomicrobiales; family Nitrobacteraceae; genus Bradyrhizobium; species Bradyrhizobium sp. Ash2021. The sequence goes on from NZ_CP100604.1 coordinate 2,993,753, forward strand.
TCACGGTGGAACAGGTCGAGGTCTTCGATGTCGATCTTGGCAATCTTGTATACCGCCTGCGTGAGCAGACTGAGGAGCGGCATAGCAACTTCTGTCGTGGTCGAGGAGAAGGGTACGGGTGCCCGCCTACGGCACTCGCCGTGCTCGCGTTCAATGGAGCTGCCTTCGTGCTGCCGCCAAAATCGACATGTTGGGCAGGTTCGTTCCGCGTTCATTTCTGGTTCTCCTCTTTTGTTTGGTTAGAGCGGCCACTGCAAATCCCCCTCGCAGGCGATGCGGTTTGCGGCGACGAGTTCGCGCCGGAACCTGTTGAAAATCGTGATGGCGCTTTTCCCGTTTCTCTTGACGTCGACCAGGCCGCGGGCATTGCACTCGCTCATCCACTGGTCGCGGTGAGCGGTGCGGCGGCTTCCCATCATCACGACTTCATCGCCTGCCAGGACGTTGATGAGTGCATCGAGCGCCTTCTGGGTCTGCGGAGACACCTTGCCGGGCAGGCGCGCATTGGTGATCTCGTGTGTCCAGCGGTCATCGACGAGGGTGATCTTGACCTCCTGGAAATCGAACCGCGTTGCCGGCGTGCGCTCCCGAGCTTTCTTGAACGACATGGAAAACGACACGTCGGTCTCGTCGCGTCTCACCGCATCGCAGTGAATGACGGTGTCCATTTGCCATTCCCGGGTTTTGTCGCCGTAGGAACGGGTTTCATCATGGCCTGTATGGTGTATCCAGATTTGCCCGATTGCGCGCTTTGTCAGTGATAGAGCCCACGGGATCGTCTGTTGCCATGGTTCCGGATCTTTCATGTCGCCGACGGTGAGGCACATAATGTTGTCGGCGATGACGAGATCGATCCCGCCCAGCTTTTTGATCAAGGCATTCATCCACTCCTGGCCTTCGATCGTATTCAGCGGCTTGAACCCCTTGATATCCTCGTGACTGAGCGCAAAGAACGTTTTCGGGCTCGCGCCGACGCGCCGTTCCTCGTCGAGTACGCGCTCCCTGAGCAGACGGCGCGACATTTCACCGTCGATGTAGAGCACCCGGGCGGTGCGGCGCGCCTGCCAGTGCAGGAAGTCCTGGCCGGCGGCGATGCGCATTCCCAAAGCCAAGCCGAAATTGGTTTTTCCCAATCCGGTCGCAGCCGTCAGCAGGCAACGGGTCGTGGTTGTCAGCCAATTGCCCATGATGAAATCAGGGGGCGGCAGATCGCGCTCGCGCCACTCGTCCAATGTGAGCGGCGGCAACGAAGTGATTTCGATCTGCGGCGGCGCGTGATCCGGATCGGCATCAGCATTTTCCGGGATCTCGGCCCACGGTGGCGGCTCGTGCCCGTTCGTCGCGCGCGCGTCGTCGACCCGTGTGACCGCGCTTTCGATCTGGTACTTGATGACCTCTTCCGCGCCGCTGCCGGGCTCGCCTGCCAAGTCGTGCGCCGTCGCTATATCCCAAAGCTCTTGCTTCACCATCTCGCGGCTGAAGCCGGGGACCGTGCCGCCGATCATGCTGACGCGGTCGACGAACAGGCTCATCTTGGCGCCGGCCGGCGCGAGCGAAAGATCCTTGCTAATGAGGGCGAGCTTATCCATCGTCACTCAGCCTCCACCGTGCGAAAGCTTCGGCGAGGATCCATTGAATTCGGTCCTGACCGAATTTTGCGACAAGGCCTTGCGCGACCGCGGCTGCCTGCAACGTGTCGACCGAGTCCTGCAAACTGTGAAGGCCATGCGAAACGAGGTGCGCGCGCGCCTCGCAGCGCGCCAGGAAAACGTCGATCGGCGCCGGCTTCGGGCTTTGATGATGATCGATCCGGAGGGCTGCGCTGATCATAGGGCGGCCTCGAACGGAACGTCGTCATTGAAAAACGCTGGCCCTCCTGCTGCGGTCTCTGGCGTCGCGTCGGGCAAGATCGATCGCTTCGCGATCTCATCGCCGGCTTTGCTGCCGGCTGGCGGTGCCTTCGGCTTTCGCTCCTTTGGCGGAGCGCGCAGCGCAAGCACATGGTCGACGAAGACCGTGCGCGAAATTTTGCCGTTGTAGATCTCCAACTTGACGCTGCCTTGTGCGCTGAGCTTGTCGCCCTCGCCGAGACGCATCAGCTCGGCCTGCGCAGTGTCGCCGAACACCAGGAGGTTCCAGAAATCGGCCGCGTTGTTGTCTGCCGATGCTGTCCGGATTGATGCGGTGGCGTAGGTCTTGCCGGTCTTCGAAGTTTTCAGCTCGGGATTCTTGAAGAGGGCGCCGGAAATGAGGATGTGAACGCTCATGCCGTCCCCCCTGTCGCGAAGCGCAGCCGTCGGCGCGCGCGCCGTTTAGGCGCCCCCGCGGCGTCGCGATCGATCAAGATTTGAACGTAGGCGGCGCGGCCAGGCGCGAGCACACAGACCGGATATTCGTTTGGGAATGGCAGCCTGGTGCGAATGTGGACGTCGGGGCGTTTGGCGAAAAAAGCGTAATCCGACTCGCCGGCGGTATCGGCCAGCAAAGGCGCTTGCGGTTTCGCGGTATCGGGGATATTTGTCTGATCTAGGCTGCCAGGCCGGTTATCAGACTTCTTCAGAGGCCCGTCCCCGATGACGGGCCTCGCCGTTTTGAACGTCATGTTGCGCAACCTGCTTAGAGGAAGCGCCCGGTGGCCATCGAGACCTCGTCAGGCTGTGAGTGGTAAGAGAAGGGCTGTGGTCGAAGGTGGAATTACCCCGCTGTCCTGGTGGCGGCCCGCTGAGACAATGCCGGGAAAAGCCGTTTCGCCCCAATACGTGCCTTTAGCGCGGTGAGACAGCCCAAGTGGTTGATTTAGGCCGTCATGCTCGTTATGCCTAGATCGCCAGTTTAAATAGCCTATAGAGCTTTTTTGGAACGATCCGAGCCTGTCAGTGAGGCGCTGTCGCAATGCTCGATGCCAGGATGACGAAAATTCTGAAGATGGGCGGCGAGATTGGCGAAATCATCGGCGCGCGGGTCGCTGCGGCGCCAGACCAGTTCAATCGTCCGCGAGTAACCGGCCAGCGGCAAAGGCACATATTCGATGCCGTTGATTTCGGTGACCGCCAGTGCTGGCATCAAGGTGCATCCTTCGCCCGCTGCGACCATGTATTTCAGGGTCTCAAGACTGGTCGCGTGGCGGTTTGAGGCATCGATCTCGGAGCATGCCTCGATCGCCTGCTCGCGGAGGCAATGGCCATCTTCAAGCAACAGGCGCTCGTTGGCCTCCAGGCCCACCCATCCCATGCCGCGCGCTGACGTGGCCGAATGGCCGCGTGGACACGCCATTACGAAGGGTTCCCGGAACAGAGGGGCTTCACTCAACCCCGGTTCGATGACGGGAGCCGACATGATGACGGCATCGAGATCACCGCGGATCAGCGCCGCAATTAAATCGTCGGTTCTGCCTTCGCCGAGGACGAGGGAGAGAGCGGGATAGCGCGCGCGCAGATCGTGGAGGACGTGGGGGAAATAATAGGGTCCGAGTGTCGCTATCGCGGACAGCCGGAGCGTGCCACCGAAGGGTTCGCCGGAGCGGCTGGCGAGGTCGAGGAGGCCACGGGTCTCAAGCAATATCTTGCGCATTTGATCGACGAGTTGCTGACCTTCCGCGGTCACGATCAAACGCCTGGTCGTACGCTCGAAAATGACCGTCTTGAGTCGGGCTTCGAGCTTGCTCACTTGCACGGAGAGGGAGGGTTGGGCGACGTGACACCGCTCGGCCGCCTTGACGAAGCTGCCAAGCTCCGCAACGGCGACGGCGTATTCAAGATCGCGAAGAGATAGGCCCGAGACATTCATACGCGAGGATATAGGAGATGACTATCAATAATCAACGAAGGTTGTGACAATCCTATTTGTAAAGATGTCGCCGGCGGGGGGCCTTCCGCCACGCTAGATCCATCCCTGCAATTCGCGGCGGACGATGGTCTCGATCAAGCGCATCCCGCCGTCACTGGCGTTGAGGCATTGAATCCGGACAAATTCCTCGCCGCCGCCCTCAAAGAAATACCCGGCGTTCTCCTCGCCGATCTCCTCGATCGTTTCCAGGCAGTCCGCCGAGAACCCCGGGGTCAGGACAGCGATGCGCTTCACGCCGCTGGCCGCAAGCGCCTTCACTGTTTCATCGGTGTAGGGCTTAAGCCATTCGGCCGATCCAAAGCGCGACTGGAACGTGACGATGAACTTGTCCATGGGCAGTCTCAAGCGCAAGCGGATCAGTTCCCCGGTCCTCTGGCAGTGCTCGTAATAGGGATCGCCCTTGGCCAGCGTCTCGGCCGGCATGCCGTGGAACGAGGCGACGACCACCTCCGGCTCGAAACTCAGACCATCCCGCCTATCCGTGATCGAGCGCGATATCTCCTCGATGTAGGAGGTGTCGTCGTAATAGGGAGCGGCCACACGAAGGACGGGTTGCCGCCGCATCTTAGCCAGCGCCTCGAACACCTTGTCACAGGCCGTTGCGCTCGTGGCCGCGGAATACTGCGGATAGAGCGGCAGCAGCAGGAGCCGGTCGCATCCCTGATCTGCCAATCGGTCGATAGCCGATTTGAGCGATGGATTTCCATATCGCACGCCCCAGTCGACGACGACGTCAACCGAGTTTGGACCCAGCAGGCCGGCGTCGATCGCGGCCTGCAGTTTCTCGGCCTGCGCGCGCGTGATCGTCTTCAGCGGGCTCTCGTTCAATTCGCGATTCCAGATCGTCTTATAGTCTTTCCCCTTCGTGGCTGGGCGAGACGTGAGGATCAACCCGTTGAGAATGAAAAACCAGATCAGACGCGGTGCTTCGATGACCCTTCGATCCGAAAGAAACTCCGAAAGATAGCGTCGCATCGACCAGTAATCGGTTGCGTCGGGCGTACCGAGGTTGCTCAGCAAAATGCCGATTTTGCGGGGGGTGATGAAGTTGGCTTTCGGAGGCTGCGAAAACGCCTCCTTTGTCAGGCTTGCAAGGTTCGCGCGGTAGAAGGTCATGTGTGCCTCGAAGTAATCGCCATGATTGGGCACCGAGCGAGATTGGCCTGCCGTTGCGGGGAGGGCCGACGCTTCAGCCGTCGGCACCTATCGTTTCCGCCCGTTCGTGACGGCGCTCGTGCATCGCCGAGTGCCAGGCCGAGTTCCTGCCATACCGCCATCATGGCCTGTGCGAGTTCCGCGATCAGGCGGGCCCCGTGGAATGGGCCCGGTGTGATGCGCAGCCGCTCGGTGCCGCGCGGCACGGTCGGATAATTGATTGGCTGGATGTAGATCCCATGCCGTTCCAGCAGCAGGTCACTGCCCGCTTGCAGAGATCGGGATCGCCGACCATCACCGGCGTTCGAGATCGGCGAAGACGCGGTAACGGCGCTCGTCCTTGAGCGCGGCGAGCGTCGCTTCAAAATGAGCGACATAGTCGACCATGGTCAGTTCGTCCTTCGGCGCTTTTCGCTGGATGACCTGTCCGCGCTGAGAGGGGTCAGCGCGGACAGGGTGCCAAGGGCAGACGGCATTGGGGGCGTTGCCGATCTACCCGAGGGTTGAGGCATCAGATGCTATTCGGCTGCCTCGGTCACAGGGTTGGGTACGATCCTCGATCGAGCGAACTTGGCGATCGCGTCGGCCACGCCCTTGCCGTAGGCCGGATCGGCCTGCGTGCAGTTGGCGATGTGGCGCTCGACGACGGGCTGAGAAGCGCCATTGATCGCGCGCGCGGTGTTGTCGAACAGCACCTGCCGCTGGGCGGGCGACATCATGCGGAAGAGGTTGCCCGGCTGCGAGAAGTAGTCGGTATCCTCCCGGTGGTTCCAGCGCGCTACCGCGCCTTCGGTCTTCAACGGCGGCTCCGAGAAATCGGGTTGCGCCTGGAGCGCACCGCGGCTGTTCGGCTCATAATGGGTGCCGCGGCCACCATTGCCATCGACGCGCATCGCGCCGTCGCGATGGTAGCTATGGACCGGGCATTTCGGGGCGTTTACCGGAATCTGCGAGTGATTGACGCCGAGCCGGTAGCGCTGGGTGTCTCCGTAGGAGAACAGGCGGCCTTGGAGCATCTTGTCCGGAGAGAAGCTGATGCCAGGGACGATGTTTGTCGGGGCGAACGCGGCCTGTTCGACATCCTGGAAGAAGTTTTCCGGGTTGCGATTGAGTTCCATGACCCCGACTTCGATCAACGGATGGTCCTTTTTCGGCCAGACCTTGGTCAGATCGAACGGATTGATCGGATAGTTGTCGGCTTCCTCCTCCGTCATGATCTGCACATAGAGCGTCCACCGTGGGAAATCGCCGCCTTCGATGGCCTCGAAGAGATCGCGCATGTGACTCTCGCGATCGCCGCCGATCGCCGCGACCGCTTCGGCATCCGTCATGTTCTGGATGCCCTGCTGCGTGCGGAAGTGGAACTTTACCCAGAAGCGCTCATTCTGAGCGTTGAAGAAGCTGTAGGTATGGCTGCCGAAGCCGTGCATATGGCGCCAGGTCCTCGGGATGCCCCGCTCGCTCATCACGATCGTGATCTGATGCAGCGCTTCCGGCAGCAGCGTCCAGAAATCCCAGTTGTTGTCGGCGCTGCGCATTCCGGTGCGCGGATCGCGCTTAATGGCATGGTTCAGATCGGGGAACTTCAGCGGGTCTTTGATGAAGAAGACCGGCGTGTTGTTCCCGACGAGATCCCAGTTGCCTTCGTCGGTGTAGAATTTCAGGGCGAAGCCCCGAATGTCACGTTCGGCATCGGCCGCGCCGCGCTCGCCGGCGACGCTCGAGAAGCGAGCGAACATCTGGGTCTGCTTGCCGACCTCGGCGAAGATCTTGGCCTTGGTGTAGCGGGTGATGTCGTGTGTCACCGTGAAGGTGCCGAAGGCGCCGGCGCCCTTCGCGTGCATGCGCCGCTCGGGAATCACTTCGCGGTCGAAGTGGGCGAGCTTCTCCAGGAACCACACATCCTGCAGTAGCGCGGGTCCGCGCGGGCCGGCGGTCATAATGTTGTTGTCGTCAACGACAGGGGCGCCGAATGCGGTCGTCAGTTTATTACTCATTGTCTGGCCTCCTTTGATGGTCCTGGGCTGGCGCCATCGAGGTTCGGTGGTGCCGAATCCGAAGATAGGAGGCGATGATTATTAGAGGAAATATATACTTCCGCAGACTCTTATAGGCCTTTCCTATGAGTGTGCGCGTTCGCTTACGAAAGCGCACAGATAAGCCGTCGTATTCCAGGCGTTGCCTGAACACGCCGCATGAGGCAGGTCACGCCGGAATTGTCGCGCCGGGGCACTCCGTCTTAAAGCGGTCGGGCTACGGTGCTATGTTCTGCACGTGCCGCTTAGCGCTGGCTTGCAGGGTTCCAAAGTGAAGACACGGCGCACGCTCTTTTCGATCGCAGCTGCGATCTTCGTTGCCACGCTGGGCGCCGATGCGCCAAACGCGCAGGAGGCCAACGCGAAGCTCTCTCCTCAGGCGCTCCAGGAAATTGCGCAGGTCGAGGTCGAGATTGACCGCATCGAAGCGCAGACAATCGAGCGCCTTGCTGCGCCGCCGGACAATCAGATCCAGCAAATCGAATTGCTTGGCAAGGTGATGCTGTACGACAAGAATTTGTCGGTATACCGCAACGAGGCATGCGCGTTCTGCCATATGCCCGAGACCGGCTTTACCGGTCCGGTATCGGAGCTGAACCGCTCCACCGGCGCCTATCCCGGCTCAGTGCGCACGCGATTTTCCGATCGCAAGCCGCAGTCGCACGCCTACGCGCCGCTGTCGCCGGTGTTGCACTACAATCCCGGGCAGGGTGACCTCGTCGGCGGCAATTTCTGGGACATGCGCGCGACCGGACGCCGGCTGGGCAACCCGGCCGCCGAGCAGGCGCAAGGCCCGCCGACCAATCCGGTGGAAATGGGCCTGCCCGATATCGCCTGCGCGGTCTATCGCGCCTCGCAGCGGCCTTATCGCGTCCTGTTCGAGAGCGTGTGGGGGCCGCAGAGCTTTGCGATCGCATGGCCGGGCGACGTGGCGGAGGTCTGCGATCGGCCCGGGCCAGCGACCGCCGGCGATCCGTTGCCTATTCATCTGAGCCGGATCGATCGCGGCCGGGCCGGCACCACCTTCGACCAGATGGCGCAATCCATCGCTGGCTATGAGGCGTCAGCCGAGGTGACGTCGTTCACCTCAAAGTTCGACGCGGTACGCGCGCAAAAGACGCCGTTCACGCCGCAGGAGCAGCAGGGATACGACCTGTTCCGCGGTAAGGCACGATGCAACGAGTGTCACCGTGACGGCGGACCCGGCGAAGACCCGTTGTTCACCGACTTCACCGCCAGCAATATCGGCACGCCGGCCAACCCGAGGCTTCCTTACTATGAGGAAAACCGGCCTGACGCATTGGGCTATGCCGCAAATCCGAATGGATCTTCATTCGTCGATGGCGGCGTCGGCACCTTTCTCAAGCAAGGGCATCTGCTGAGCCAGCCCTCTGCGGTGGATCAGCGATGGCTGAAACTCGCGCCCGACAACCAGGCGCGAATGCAAGTGCCGACACTGCGCAATGTCGACAAGCGGCCGTCTCCAGCATTCGTGAAGGCTTACGGGCATAATGGATACTTTACCAGCCTGAAAGAGATCGTGCATTTCTACAACACGCGTGACGTTCTGCCCCGATGCAAGCCTGGCGACGCCGGTGAGGGCACGACATGCTGGCCTGCGCCAGAATCGACCGACAACATGAACACGAGCAAAGTCGGGAATCTAGGCCTGTCTGACACAGAAGAGGACGCGCTCGTCGCCTTCATGCAGACGCTGACGGACGGCTTTATGCCTCTCGATCGGCAGTAGGTGATGAAGCTTGAAAAAAATGCTCTGAAAGTAGAACCGATAGAATTTCCTAAGTCCACGCACACATCACGCTGACGGTGATTTAGCGCACGACTTTGAACAGATCTGGCGATGACTCCAGAGTAGAAATCGCCTTGGTCTCGACGGCGTAATCCAAGACGAAAAAAAACCGCAGCAACGAGTCCGACCTTGGCGTGCGTGCCGCAAACCTTCTTGCGAACAGCAAAGCTTCTCCTGCTTCCGGAGTGGACGACTTTTGCAAGACGGTGCACAACGCTCTTCGTCATCGCGCGATACTCTGTATATCGGCCGGGCCGCGGCAACCGTGCGTTTGTGGGCCGCTGACGCGACCCTTGCCGCAGCCACCAAAGAAAACGCTTGCGGATAGGTTGGGCCAAGTGATGGTCGGCGGTGGCGGATCATTGGCCCTCACTGCGCTCGGGAAGGCCGGCTTGGTCTGAAAGGACCCGATGGCTTGGTAACTTGACCAAGTGGTTGTCGATGCTCGCCTATGGTTGGCGGAGGGCGCGCGACGCAGAAACAGGTGCCGCGACATTTTAGTTCTGCACGCATCGTTCAAGACGCAACGCTAAGCGTGGGCGCAACGAAAACGACTAAATTGGGTTTTAGGGAGTTCAATCGAATTGACGGTCGCCGCGTAGGTGACCTGGCAATTCGTCAATGGCTGAGCCCCGCTAACTCTGGACGATCGCCTGGATCAAAGTCGGATCTCGGAGAAACGACCGGTTATGGCGGCCCGCCGCGCAAAGCGGCCGTTCGCCCAAACGCCGACGTCGGCTCGGTCGCGCCGGACCTATGAAGGGGATTTGAGCGGGCACGCTGAAGGGACGCGAATGGGTTTCCCGGCGACGCGAACAGAGAACAAAATGAACGGCCACGGCAAACCTACCCCACGGTGCCACGTTTCAGCTCACCCTGCCGGTGAACGCAGACACGTGGGGTTGCGCCCGTAATCCGTCCGGAGAACAGGCGCCCGGCCGTGAAGTCAGCTCTGGGTCTAACGGCACATTTGAGGAAGGTCCGGTTTTGGCTGCCGGACATTCCCGCCCCCCGGTTCACTTCGAGCGGCGTATGCCGCAATTCAAACCGCAGCCACAAAGACCTCGATTGGCAGCGGGTGATCGATCACATAGCTGCCGAAATTTGGATTGTGAGCGTCTGGCTGGCCACGTTGGTCTGCTCCCACCGCACGCGCCAACAGCGTATAACCGCCGGGTTGTGCCGGCGTGATCCAATCGTATTTCCAGCGGCGCCATGCGTGGCGGTTGATCGGGTCGACGAAATCGCCCTGAACCCACGATGCGCCGCCGTCGAGGCTGATCCAGATCTCGGCAACATCGGTGTCCCCCGCCCATGCGGCGCCGAAAATAGTGTAGGAGCGATTGGGTTCGAGCGTCTCGTACACGCGTGGACGTGCGATCTGCGACTTCAGTTTCATTTCGGCGAGCGGCCGGCGCACAGGTGTCCCCTCGGAATCATCCCAATAGCCGTAGTCCGACGTCTGCCAGTAGCCCTGGAAAGGCTGTGTGGTCGCAACAATGTCGGTCAGCCACTTGACCGACGCCATGCCGTAATGCCCCGGCACGATGGCGCGGAGTGGATAGCCGTGATCGGGCGTCAGGTCCTGCCCGTTCATCTGGTAGGCGATCAACACATCGGACTCCATCGCCTTCGTCCTCGGGATACTGCGGGCATAGGAGATCGGACCCGGGGGCTTGGGCTCTTCCTTCGGCACGCCGCGATCGGCGCCTTCGAGCACCAGTTCGCAAACCTCGTCCGCGAGTCCGGCCCGCTCCAACAGTATGGAGAGGGGAACACCCGTCCATTCGGCATTGCCGACCGCGCCGAGTTGCCATTGTGCGCCGGGCACCGGCGGCACCATGAACACGCGGCTGTTGCCGGCGCATTCCAATGTGGCGACGCAGGTCCGTGAAGGCATGGCGCGGATATCGGCGTAGCTCAGGCTTAGTTCGTTTCGCACGGCGCCGCTTATCGATAGCCGATAGGCGAGCGGATCCAGCTCCGGCGTGGGGAAATGACTGCGAATGTAGAACAGCTCGGACGGCGTGATGAAGTCGCCGAGCTGATCGAATGGCATTTCCAGATTATTCGGGCCTTTTTGCCGGATGATCAGTCCAACGGGGCGCGTCGCCGTGCCGGACCAGTTGTCGGTTTTCATATCCATCGCAGAGTTCTCCTGTCGGGTTTCGAAATTGAATCGCGCGGCAAGAATGTCAAATCCGCGCGAGATTGATGCAGAAAATCAGCACGGCGATTGCGAGCGCCGCCGAAAGTAGCAACTCCGCACGGGACTGCGGGATCTGGATAACCTCATCGCGATCGATCGCGCGCCGCGTGCGTACAAAGGCGAAGCTGCTTCGTGCGATGATGGCGATTCCGATCGTAACCATTGCCAGTCCGGCATAGCGGGTCGCGACCGCGACGAACGCGCCGGCGTCGTCCGGAGCAAGACGGGGTATGCTTCCGCCACCGACCGCATCGACAAAGACGTTCAGCTTGATGAGAAAAAATCCAAATGCCGCTACGGCGAGGCCGGTGCGTATCCACGCAAGAAAGGTTCGCTCGTTCGCCGCGTGGTTTGTGTAGTTAGCGATCATTGAATCTCTCTTCGTGCAACGAACATGAAGCTCCGCGCCGACCAAATCGTGACGACTCTTCGCACATCAATTCGCGAGCGGCGCGGGTCTCCCGATCCCCATCGATTAGTGAATGCGCTTACCGGCGGCGCGATAGCTCGCATACGCATTGGAGCTGTAGGCAGGGTTCATGACGCAATAGCCCAGGCCGCCGGACGCGGTGGCGCGGCATTGTTCAAGGTTCACGTAATCGCACTGGACTGCATCGGTAGAGCCGCCGGCGAGGCAGACTGGATATGTCTGAGCAGCTGCTTGCGTTGGCCCGCCAAGAATGTACGCCGAGGTAAGAAGGGGTGCCAGGATCATAAGAGATCGTCGCATTTCGTCTCTCCATTCGTCTGTTGTTGAGCGTTGGTGATGTTGGTCAACGTAGGCGTGCCCGTTTCAGCAATCCAATTCATTGTTTTCATCTTTCCAATCGATGCGATCGATAGATGAGACCGCCGGAGACTAGCTGTGCCGGGTTGTTCGGAGCACGACGCGGCGCGGTAATCTTCAGGGCGCTCGAGCTTGCACGGCATTGCCGATCGTGTCGGGAAGACCGGATGCGATCATGAGACAGCGCATGCAGTATCCCGTTTCGCTTCGAAACTTGATGAGTTGACCAGACACTGTTGACCATGGCGTCGCGGGATCGGCGCATAAACCTGCGCCATCGCCTTTTCCACCACGCGAGCCAAGCCTTGATCAAGATATGAAAACGATTGGTTTTACCGTTATTATCTGTTAGATTGATCGATAGAGATGACCGATATCGAGTTGGAAGGCCGATGGAGCCAACTCATGACGTTTATCTCAAGCAACAAACTTGCCGAATCGCTGAACGACGGTGCCGACGCCCGCCTTCCTTCCGCCGTCCAACGAGGGCCCGGCCGGAGCACCCCCGAAATTCTGCCGGGCCTGTTCCCGAATTGGGTTATCGCGGGAGCGGCGCTCGCTATCAGACAACTGCCGGGCATGGCGACCTTCAGTCCCGTGATCCTGTCCATGATGGTTGGAATTGCGTTCTACAACATCGCCGGGACGGTGGCCTGGGCGAAACAGGGCGTGACATTGCGTCTCCGCTGGCTGCTTCGTATTGCCACCAATACCGTTACCGATGCCCTTGATGAAGAGGCTGCCTGCGCAATCGCGTGTGTAACCGTCTTCGGATCGGTCGTGATGTTCGCCGATCCGATCGCTGCCGATGCCAAGGCATGGATTGTCGCCGCGGCGACATTTCTCTCGATTGCATTGGCCGCGATAGGCCTGGAGACTGACATCGGCAGGCTGACGGCGAAAGGCTTTCGGCCTGCCTTGCCCGGTGCACTCGCCTTCCTGTTCATCGCGGGCTTCGGCCTCACGCTGATCGAATTGATGGAGTAACGCGCTATGACTCTGGAGCAGCTTCGCATCTTCATCGCGGTGGCCGAAAAGCAGCATGTTACGCAGGCCGCGCGCCAATTGAATTTGACGCAATCAGCAACGAGCGCCGCGATCGCGGCGCTGGAGACGCGTTACGCAATCAAGCTGTTTGACCGCGTCGGCCGCGGCATCGTACTGACCCAGACGGGCCGCGATTTCCTCAATGAGGCACGCGCGGTTGTGGCTCGCGCCAAGGCCGCGGCACAGGTCTTAAATGATTTGGCTGGCCTCAAGCGTGGCTCGTTGAACGTGGCAGCCAGCCAGACTGTCGCAAATTATTGGCTGCCGCCACGCATCGAGGCGTTTCGCAAGGCCCATCCAGGAATCGATCTGCACGTCACGATCGCAAACACCGAGCAAGTCGCCCAAGCTGTCCATCGAGGAGATGCAGACCTCGGTTTCGTCGAGGGTGAGGTTGACGATCCCTCGCTGGCCATCCGGAAAATAGAAGGCGATTCGTTGGCCGTAGTGGTCGGAGCGAGCCATCCGTGGATCGGCAAGGCGCGCATCACGCCAAAACTTCTAACCGAGACATGCTGGATTCTGCGAGAACCGGGCTCCGGCACCCGCTCCATGTTCGAGGCTGCGCTCAAGAAGCTCGGCATGAAGCTATCGGACCTTGATCTCCGGCTTGAGCTGCCATCGAACGAAGCCGTACGCGTTGCCGTGGAATCCGGGGATTGCGCCACGGCGATTTCGGATCTGGTTATAGCGTCGTCACTGGCTGCAGGAACGCTTCATCGAGTAAAGATCGATTTGCCGAAGCGCTCGTTCTTCGTCTTGCGGCACAGGGAGCGATATGCGAGCCAGGCGGAAAAAGCCTTGTTTGCCTCGTTCCGGATGTAAATGAAAATCAATTTCTGCTACTCATTATACCTCTATAATGCCACTACTTTACCAGAATGACTTGTGCGCGGACAGTCTCAACTACGTAAACTTGGAGACTACCTCATGCGTGTCTTTGTTACCGGTGCCACCGGATTTGTCGGCTCCGCCGTTGTCCAAAGAAACTGATCGCGGCGGGGCATGCGCTTCTGGGTTGGAAGCCAAAACAGTCGGGGCTTATCTCCGATATCGACCAGCCGAGCTATTTCGAAGCCTAGCCTACGTTGCTTTCGAAAGGCGGCCGCCAAGCCCGAACGCGGCGCAAAGCGGCCGGTGCGGGCGTGCTACGAGATCGCAATGATCTCAAGCTCCTGACCGGATGTACCGACGACATCCCCAACAGCTTTGCCGATCAGAAGCCTTGCCACTGGGATACGAAGGAAATCGAACCGGCCTTAGGGTCCGCTTCGTCCTCTCCCACGATATGATATTTCTGCACGCGCCCATCGTCGCGCCTGAAGGTCACGGTGCTCCCAAAGGCGACAGTGTCAGTCGACGTTGGATTGGTGACGACCTGAGCCGTCCGAACTCTCGCCGCAAAGTAGCGCGCATCACGCAAAGGGGTTGCTGCTTGCCGCCGTCGTTCATTGACGTCTTCGATCTTCCGCGCGGTCTCGTATGCCTCGCGAGCCTGGTGGAGCTGAAATTCCAGAGCCCTCAATCCGGCTTCCGTAACAAGGTTCGGATGAGGTGAAACCGGGCGGTCGGGAAGCAAAGTCTCCGACGCAGTTTCGGCACTGTCTTCCTTGGTGAAAGCAACGCTCAAGCTCAGAACTCCTTTTACGCGAGATATGCAAAAAGCGGTTCGGCGACAAGAGCGCCGACTCGTCAAAGGAACTCTAGCGCAACGCTCAGCGATTTTTGCGAATCATATACCGCGGACCGAGACGGGCGCCGTTATCAAGTTGCCTCGTTTGTGTATCACTCGACGGAAGCGCTATGGCAGTCCTCTGCTGCAGACAGCCGCGGCTTGATGCGTGGTATTTTCTGAGTGCGTGCTCGACCGTCGCATCATAGAGCCGAACTGCAGCCTTGCTCCGCCGGCAGTTCCTCGGCATTGGGGTCGCCCGGTGCCGTCGCCCAGGCCAGTTCGACGAGCGTCACGATCCGCCGACCGGCACCGTCAAGCTGGCAAACGATGAGGCCCTGCTCCTCGATGTAGGTCAGCAGACGCCGTGCACGGCGCAACGAATGTGAGCCATAGGCGCGGGCAATCGCTGCGTCGCCCGGGCAGGGCCAACCTTCCTTCGCGGCGCGGGCGATCATCATGAAGACGCCCTGCATATCCTCCGGCAGAAGTGAGGCGCGGACCGAGACATCCTGCCACCCGTCATCCTCTGCCATATCGGAGCCGAGCCCGGCGCGGGCGTGCGTCAGCATGCGACGGAAATCACCCAGGTCCGGCACGGCCGAACCGAGGCCCTCTATTCGGCAGCGGACCACGAACTCCTGATAGAGGAGGCCGATGGCACGGAATCCCGCGTCGGGTTCCGCCATGACGGCGCCCAGAATACGGTCCACTCGCTGACGCCGCTCCGCCAGTTCCTCAGCGCTGAGTGGCTGCTCCACCGCTTCGGGACGGATCTCCAGCGCCGCGGTTTTCGCCGCCATGAGCTGGCCGAGGAGATCTGGCGACGACCGGCGCGGGGGCCGATTATTCTCGGGCGGCGGCGCTGCCAGGATGATGGCGCGTGCGTCCAGTGTCGCTTCCGGCAGAGGCATCAGGCGCGGGGTCGCGTTGCGCGGCGTGGTATCCGTTGGACCAATGCGCAGCCCCAGCGGACGGCGGGAGAGGGCCGGTCCGAGCGCCATGAATTGCCCGCGCTCCAGATCCCGGAAGGCCTCCGCCTGTCGCCGCTCCATGCCCAGAAGGTCGGCGGCGCGCGCCATGTCGATATCCAGAAAGGTTCGGCCCATAAGGAAATTGGACGCCTCGGCCGCGACGTTCTTGGCGAGCTTCGCCAGTCGCTGGGTGGCGATGACTCCCGCAAGCCCGCGTTTACGGCCACGGCACATCAGGTTCGTCATGGCGCCGAGCGAGAGCTTGCGCGCCTCGTCCGAAACCTCACCGGCGACTGCCGGCGCGAAGAGCTGTGCCTCATCCACCACCACCAGCATCGGGTACCAGTGGTCGCGGGCGGCCTCGAAAAGCCCGCCGAGGAAGGCGGCAGCGCGCCGCATCTGGTTCTCGGCGTCGAGCCCCTCGAGATTGAGCACCGTGGAGACGCGATGGATGCGCGCTCGCTCGCCGGCGACCTGCAGGCCCCGCTCGGTATGGTCCTCGGCATCGATCAGGAGGTGGCCGAAACGGTCGGTAAGCGCCACGAAGTCGCCTTCGGGATCGATGATGGTCTGCTGCACCCAGGGGGCGCTCTGTTCCAGCAGCCGGCGCAGCAGATGGGATTTGCCGGAGCCCGAATTGCCCTGCACCAGCAGGCGGGTCGCCAGCAGTTCCTCAAGGTCCAAAGTCGCCGGGGCGCCTGCCGTCGTGTGTCCCATCTCGATCGCAACGGTCATGTCTCGACTCAAAGTCTCCCTGCGGAGGCGGGCTTAACAACCTGATCGCAGCCCGTCGAGCACCTATGGCCGACCACTCCGTGTTCTCCACGGCTGCTCGAACGCCATCAGCCCGGATGAATGCCGACCTCCGCACACTTCGCGCACCGGAGGCGGCTGCCGAGGTTGTGGACGAAGGTTGTCGGCGATGCGTGAGCGCGGCCAGATCGACATCGTTCGGTCTGCGACCTGTGTCGACACGGACGACAAGCGCATGGCAATTCGTCGAACGGCCGATATTGCCGCGAAAGCGGTCGTTGGCACAATGGTTTATGGAATGCTCTCTTCTGAAGGATTAGCTGACAGTATATCCCCGATACGCCAAAAATGCCGCGTCTTGATTCACAGCGGACCGTCGGGTCCGGCCAAGGCGACGGCACCCTTGCCTAAGTAGGCTGACTTGCTAGCTACGGAGGCGACGCCCGCGGGGGAGCGTCGATCTGCACGGTAGCCGTCATGCCGGCCACGAGGCGGATGCCATCCGCTACCTGATCGATGTGAATGCGTACCGGCACGCGCTGCGCAAGCCGGACCCAGGTGAAGATCGGATTTACCGACGCGAGCCCCGCCTGGTCCGGCTGCGCGTTCGGGATGTTGATGCCACGAGCGACGCCGCCGACATGGCCACGAACGAGCTGGCTGTAGCCCATCAGCTTGACGGTTGCCGGGTCGCCCTCGTGGATCCTGCCGAGACTGGTCTCCTCGAAGTAGCCATCGACCCAGAAGGAGTCGGTCTACGTGACATTCCAGAAGTTGCGCGAGCGCGTGAAGGAGCGATTCGGCGGGTCGGTCAAGCAGTTTCCTTCGGATGGCCCTGAGCCGTCCGGTACGAAGCGGCTTTGAAACCACCGACTTGAAGACCTCCAGGGCGCATGTCGACTCTTTGCAGTAACGCACCTCGGCATGACTTCGTCGACGTCTTATCGGAATGACGCAGCGAACCAGGGTCGGGTAAGGTCTGGTTGTCGAGTTAATTCCCTGCTTTTGGTTTTGAATTCCCTGTTCTTCAAATATTTTCCCTGTTAATTTGAGTAGGGAATGGCGAGACAAGTGGCTGCAGCGCTGCGGTTTCTTGCCATGAAATCGGGCCAGGGAGCCTCAAAAGTGTAAAATTCCCTGTTAGCAGGGAATTTGCGTGGAGACGGGTGCGATCAGCACTGTGTCGCCAGCCATGCGTTCAAGAAATGAAATCGGCCGCTTCTTCAATCGCTGCGATTCATTCCGACCGCGATCGGCGAAATTCTTCTGCCGACGACGTCATCGAGCAGGTGAAAATCCGAGGCTTCGTACCCACTCTCTCCGAGACACGAAATGGATCAGACAGGCGCAGAGGCGTAAGCTTGGCGCATCCGGGCAGGGTCCAGACATGAACGCAAACCTGGAAGAACGCGATGTGGGTGGCTACTCGGTCGCCTACCGGCGCGACGACACCAACTTTCCCGTCTATGTCACGGCCGCGCTGGCCGCGGTGTTCGTCACGGCCGCCTGGATCACCGGCGAAGCCTATTGGCTGGCATTCGCCTTGGCGGCCGCCGGCTTCACCTACTACAACATGCCCTTGCTGGAGACCGGGCGGCCCACCATCGGCGCCAATCAGTATGGCATCTTTATCCAGGCCTTCGGACTGATCCGGTGGCGCGCGATCGAATATATCGGTCTGGCGGAGATCGCCGAGCGCGCGATGACCGTTCACGAGCTGCAGATCGTGCTCAACGCGCCGCTCGGCAGCGCGCTCGTGGCCGACTGGCGCAAGCAGCCGAACTATCGCCGGCTGATGCGCCTGCCGTGGCGCATGGACCACAACGGCGTGGTGCGGGTCAACGTGGAACCGTTCGACCAGCCGGCCGATGAGATCCACCGCACATTCCTCAGGATGTTGCGCTATTACCGGAGCTAGCGCATGGACCCCAACGCCACCGCCGCCTCCAACACGCGCGCAACCGGGACATCCCGGCAAACAACGACCCCTCGGGTATCCGGGGCTCCGGCTCGATCCGCTCCGTCACGTCTTGCTTCGTTCAGCCGCCGAACGCCTCATCGCGGAAATGCGCGTCCGAGATCTGTGCATCCGGATGGTGCGTGATGGTCATGAACCAAACGAGGCTGAAGAACAGCGACCATGCTGTGTCCCAATAGACCCAGTTCATGTGGCTCCTCGCTTGCGCTCAGGCACCGGTCCGGCCTGTCCTTGGCCTTAGTGCCTGTGTTGCTTCCACCCTGTTCCGGGCAGCTTGTTCGCGGCGAGCGCTGGATCATGACCCGATCGAATCTGATCGGATCATGCTCCAACGCCCGGCGACGCTGCTTTGACGTCAATTGCTTATTGTACGACTTCTCCATGCAGCGCGAGGTCGAGGCCCTCGCGTTCGATATCCTCCGTCACGCGCAGCCCGACGAACATCTTGACCACGAACAGGATGATCAGGCTGACCACGGCATCATAGACGAATACGGTGGCGACGCCGATGCACTGGTTGAAGAACTGAGCAACGTTCCCCTCCAGCACGCCCGCCGTTCCGCCATATTGCTCGACCGCGAACACCCCGGTCAGCAGCGCGCCGACGATGCCGCCAACCGCATGCACGCCGAAGCAATCCAGCGCATCGTCATAGCTGAACAAGCGCTTGAGCCCGGTGCATCCCCAGTAGCAGACAGCGCCCGCGGCCACGCCGATGGCAAAGGCGCCGACGGGGCCGACGAAGCCGGAAGCCGGCGTAATGGCGACGAGGCCCGCGACCGCACCGGAGCAGATGCCGACGACGGTCGGCTTGCCCTTCAGCGCCCATTCCACCAGCATCCAGGTGAACCCGGCGACAGCGGTGGCAATCTGGGTCACCAGCATGGCCATGCCGGCCTGCATGCCTGCGCTCACGGCGGAGCCCGCGTTGAAGCCGAACCAGCCAACCCACAGCAGCGAGGCGCCGATGAAGGTGAGCACCATGTTGTGCGCCGGTCCGGTCTCCTTGCGCTTGCCGAGCATGATGGCGCACATCAGTCCGGCGACGCCGGCGTTGATGTGCACGACCGTGCCGCCCGCGAAATCGAGTACCTTCACCAACGCGGCATCGTTGCCGGAGGAGAAGATCCCGTCAGGTCCCCAGACCCAGTGCGCGATCGGCGCATAGACGAAAATCGCCCACAGCCCGATGAACCAGAGCATGGCCGAGAATTTCATGCGCTCGGCGAACGCGCCGGCAATCAGCGCCGGCGTAATGATGGCGAACGTCATCTGGAAGCAGATGTAGACGCTTTCCGGGATGGTCGCGGCGAGGGGATTGGGATTGCCGATACCTCCCTTGCCGATGTCGCTCAGGATGTCCTTGAGGAACATGCGATCCAGGCCGCCGATAAAGGGCGTGCCGGCGCGAAACGCCATGCTGTAGGTGACGAGCGCGAAAAGGATCGTGACGAGGCAGGTGACGGCGAAACTGGTCATCACGGTGTCGCCGACGTTCTTCTTGCGCACCATGCCGCCATAGAACAGACCAAGGCCCGGGATCGTCATCATCAGGACGAGTGCGACGGAAGCGAGCATCCATGCGGTGTCGCCGGAATTGGGAGTGCACTTCTCGAGAATCTTGCCCCCGCAGGCTGGCGGGCCCGCGTCTTCCGCGAATGCGATGTCACTCAGCAGAAAGCAGAGCAGCGCAGTCCCCAAGAGAGCAGCCACCAAAGGTACAAGTCTTTGCCGCGCGTATTTCCAGGATTCCATTGTCTCCACTCCTCGTCACAAGAGATGTCGGTTAAGATTTATCCAGCCTTCCCCCAGTCTCTCCATATTTGCGAACGCGAACGGCACGCTCGATCGGGCGAGGCAAGGATCCTGTCCTCGCCCGCCTGTTCCCTTCTCGCTGTAGTCCGAATGGCCGTCGTGATCGCGCCGCTCCGCTGCCCGGGGGCGAGATGATGGGCACAAAGCCAACGCTATGCTCGGCGCCGGGGTAACCGCGCCGGCGTCAAACGACGGGAGATTGGTAGCGAATGGCCCCATGGCTTACCGGCCTTTCCCCGCTGCTTAGCCAGGGTCGGACAATGCCGTTGACGTTCCCGCATCCAATTTTTAACC
This sequence comes from Bradyrhizobium sp. Ash2021, assembly GCF_031202265.1. NCBI lineage: Bacteria > Pseudomonadati > Pseudomonadota > Alphaproteobacteria > Hyphomicrobiales > Nitrobacteraceae > Bradyrhizobium > Bradyrhizobium sp. Ash2021. The sequence goes on from NZ_CP100604.1 coordinate 3,014,129, forward strand.
TTTTCAATCAAGATTCATGCCATCGGTATTGTTTGCACAACCTATTGAATTATCAGCGATTCCAGTTCGCACGACCGGAACAAGTTCGGTCCTTTGCCGATTCTTGTGGCAGACTTGCCTATGAAAACAGCAGTGCTGGGCCCTTGAGCAGTCGCACTTTCGTGGAACTCGCACGCTGGGCAATCTCCGCATAATCACGTACGACAAAACACGTTGTGAGACGTCCGGCTTTCCCATCCGCGTGTTGGCTTGCAAGCCGGTCTGCGTGACGAGCTGTTTGCGCAACGGCATTGCTTCGTTTTATCCCTTTCGGGTTTGGAGCGCCCATGCCGATCCCGGTTAAATCTCCCGGCGTCTCCGTCCAGGAGATCCCCAGCGGCAACGTCACCATTACCGGTGTCGAAACCTCGATCACAGCCTTTGTCGGTCGCACGATGATGGGGCCGCTTGCGCCGATGCACTGCTTCAGCGCAGCGGATTTCGAGCGTTCCTTTGGCGGACGGACCGCTGGTTATCCGCTGGGTGACGCCGTCTGGGATTTCTTTGGCAACGGCGGCAGCCATGCGATCATCGTGCGCGTGTTCAAGGCGCCGGCCGGAGCGGGGGATGGGCTGGCGCGCGCCGACGGCGGCGAATTGACGCTGGTGGCGGCCGCGCCTGGCGCCTGGCCCAATGGCCATCTGTTGATGTCGATCGACGCCACGCTTGGCTCTGTCGATTTGTTCAATCTGACGCTGACATACAAGGCGCCCGACGGCAGCGAGACCGTCGAACGCTTTCAAGACGTCTCGATCAAGGGCAACGCCGGGCCGCACAGGCTGGACCGGGTGCTGGAGACACAGTCACAGCTCGCCCGCGTGCCGGGCGATCCGCTGCCGGTGGCCACGCCGACCGCCGCAACCCATGTAGCGTTTGCCGGCGGCGCCGACAGCGCCGATCTCACTGCCGCGGACCTCGCCGGCAATCCGGAACTGCGCACCGGCATCTACGCGCTCGACAATGTCGATCTGTTCAACCTCATGTGCATCCCGCCGGATCCGGCGGAAGCCGACTACGGCGATCTCGAGACGCTGTATCAAGCCGCGGCGCTGTATTGCCTGAAGCGCCGCGCGATGCTGATCCTCGACCCACCGAAGGCATGGAGCGACCACGCCCGCAAGGGCAGGCTCGACCAGATCCAGCCGAGCGATCTTGGAATCGGCGGACCGGAACTGGAGGCGCGCAATTGCGCCGTCTACTTCCCGCGGATCAGGAAAGCGGATCCCAGGACCGGCCAGATCGAAACCTTCCCGCCCTGCGGCGCGATCGCCGGCATCTTCGCGGCGACCGACAATTTGCGCGGGGTGTGGAAGGCGCCGGCCGGCATCACGGCCGGCATCGGCGGCATCAATGGGCTCGAGTTCAGCCTCAACGATGACCAGAACGGGCAGCTCAATCCCCTGGGCATCAACTGTCTGCGCAATTTTCCGGTCGTGGGTCCGGTGGTGTGGGGCGCGCGCACGCTGCGCGGCGCGGACCTGCTGTCGGACGATTACAAATACGTTCCAGTGCGGCGGCTCGCGCTCTACATCGAGGAGAGCCTTGTTCGCGGCACCAAATTCGCCGCGTTCGAGCCTAACGATGAGGCTCTCTGGTCGAAACTGCGAGAGGCCATCGGGGCGTTCATGACCGGTCTTTTCCTGCAAGGCGCGTTCCACGATCGCTTTGTGAAATGCGACGGGGAGACCACCACGCAAGACGACATCGATCGCGGCATCGTCAACGTCATCGTCGCCTTCGCCCCGGTGAAGCCGGCCGAATTCATCGTGCTGCAGATTCAGCTGCAAGCCGGCCAGACTGCGCCGTAGGGAGTTGCCCGGCCACCATGACATCTGAGGGGATCATTTTGCGCGACGCTAAACAGGGTGCGGCTCCTGACGTTGAGACATTTCTGGCGCGTTCCGTGCGAGGCCTCGAATGGCTGGCGGCGGCTGAGATCGAGACGGATTTGGGCGGCGAGATCGTCGAAGTCGGGCATCGGGAAATCGTTTTCAGGGCACCCCGCGATTCGAAAATATCGCAGCTCGGCAGCATCGACGATCTGTTCTTCGTCTGCGGGGAGATCGACGCAATCGACCGCACACGCGCGAGTCTGTCGAGATTGGCGGAGGGGGTACGAAAGCTTCCGCTCGCGCGCTTCCTGGCGAAGGTCGAGAAATTTCGCCCCGTTCGGCGATCATCGGGCTTTGAAGTTGTCGGCAGCTTTCTCGGGCGCCGGAACTACAATCGCAAGGAGATTGAAACATCGGCGGGAGAAGCGATCGCCGGGATCGTGAGCCTGCCGTTCTTCGATCACGATTTGATTGATCCGGGCGCCGTCGATGTCAGCTTTCGAATTCACATCCGGGATACCCAGGCCATCGTCGGGCTGCGCGTCACCTCTCGCTCGCTGCATCGTCGGGATTACCGGACAGCTTCGATCCCGGGTGCGCTGCATCCGCCGGTGGCGTTTGCGATGGCGATGCTGGGCGGCGCTCAGCCGGGCCATCTCATCACCGATCCATGTTGCGGGACCGGAACGTTGCTAATTGAGGCCAAGCGTCTGATACCGGATACCATGGCAATCGGTTCCGACTTCAGCGAGGTCTCGCTGCAGGCCGCGCGCAACAACGGGATCAACGCCGGTTGCGCGTTGTGGCTCGCCAGAGCCGACCTCGGCCGATTGCCGTATCGTGACGGCTCAGCGGACTGTGTGCTGGCGAATTTGCCCTGGGGGCAGGCGGTGCAGCCGGAAGGAATTGTCCGGAACGATATTGGGTTGGCGATCTCCGAGATACTCCGCGTCCTTGCGCGCGACGGCAACGCCGTTCTGCTGATGCCGCCTGCTGATGACATGCTGGATAAGAGGTGCCGGACCCTGTGGCCTATTCCAATAAGGGTGGCCGGGCGCTGGACCACGATTTACGTCGTGGCCGGCAACAAATACGCGAACAGGCGTCCGGCCTGTCTCGAAACGCGTTACGGGCCCTCGCTGCAGCGGATGTGGGACAGGTTTGGCGATATCGCCGTTGTCGGAGCACCCGCTGACGGGGCGGCGTAGCCTGGGCCCTGTTCGCTCTCACTTCGCCACTTCGCTCCATTCCGGACAGGTGCGCTGCTCGATCGGAATCAGCCACGCCCTGTAGTTGGTCTGGTCGATCACCTCGGCGGGCAGGATGATCTTCTCCGGCACGGGTTCCTGCCTGAGGCGCATGTCGCGCGTCACAAGCATCAGGTTCAGGAACAGATCTATCATGTCCTTGAAGGCGAGGGCCTGATGGAAATCGCCGGAAAGAATCATGTCGTGCGCAGGCACGACTTCATCTTCCTGCCGCCCGGCGTCGAACACGCCATCTCCAATTCGGGTCTGGCTGATCTGGTGTTTCTGGTGATCACCTCGCCGGTGACGGATGACGAGAAGCCGATCTAGTTGATGCGAGCTGCGCAGGAGGTCATTCCCGGGCGAAGCTCATTCAATCTTGGCACGATCGAACAGTTCCTGCGTCGTCGTTCCGTTGGCATGGTTGTCGATGATGCGAAGCTGGGTGCCGGCGCCGACAACTTCAAAGAAGATCTTGTCGTCCTTGGCCTTGTCGCGCCAACGTCCGGGCTCGTTCGCCCATACGACGCGATTGCCCTCCAGCCGGCATCGATAGGCCCAGACGAAATTGTCGATCGGGCGCGCATAGGTCAGCATCACGACGCCGTCAGGGGCGGTTCTCGTTTGCATGAGTTTTGGATCGCGGTCCGTGATCGCTGCCATCGCCGTTCGGCAAATGGCTGGAGGGTCGAATGACGATTCGGCGGATGCGGGCGACGCAACCGCAAGCAACATGGTCACCGCAAGTAAGTCGGGGAGGGAAGGCATCTCGAATCCTCGTCTCCGGAGGTATGCCCGTTTAGCTTGATCCGGAGATTGCGGCTACCATTCGATGCAAGTTCAACCAAGGCTAGGCACATTATCCGCCGAAACTCCCCGGCTTTTGATTTGGATCAAGCGAAAACCGTGGAGCAAACGCATTTTTGCCCTGAGCAAGGGCGGCGTCCGGCGACCAATTCGCCAACGACATGCGGCCCTTGACCCCCGGCCAATTCACCGCGAACATTTGCCAGCGCGACGGTGGCTGCCTGAAATCTCGCCAAGCTCTCCTCGCGCGGCCGAACGGCTGAATCACGAGGAGACCGCGGTGCACATCCTTCGTCCAATGTTTGCCTGGGATCGCGACGGTGCGCTGGATTTTGCTGCGGCCCGCGGATTTGGCGCTGTCATCGCGAGCGCAGACACCGGTCCGATCAGTTCGCACGTGCCCTTCAGCATCCACCGGACATCCGATTCAGTGGCCGTACAATTCCATTTGGCCGCGCGGAACAAACTGGCCGAGCTTGCGGATGGCCGGAATCCGTTCCTGCTGATCGTATGGGGCCCGGACGCCTATGTTTCAAACGACTGGTACGCGACGCCGGATCACGTCTCGACCTGGCTCTATGAGGCGGTGCATCTTTCCGGTCCGGTACGGCGGCTTCCGACCGAAGGCAACCGCGGTCACGGCGACGTCCTGCTTTCGACATTCGAGGAACGGTTGATGCCGAAGCAACCGTGGTCGCTGTCGACCATGGAGGAAAACAAGCGCGAGACCATGCTGCAGTCGATCGTCGTGCTCGAGATGGACGTGAAGCGGGTGGAGGGACAGCGGAAACTGAACCAGCACAAATCCGATGAGGATTATGCTTCGATCACCCGGCATCTAGCGAACTCCGACGATGCCGATGCCCGCGAGATCGCCGGCAAATTGAAGTCGCTTCGCCCGCATCTTGAATATTGAGTTAACGGCTCCTCTAGATGCGCGGCCGCAGCGATCTCTGCATGTCCATCGTGTAGGTGTAGCGGCCTTCCGGATGGGTCGTGACCGTCACCTCGAACAGTTCTTCACGCTGGCCGTAATAGCGGCGCACCATGGTGAGCGCCGGCGATCCCGGCTTTACCCCGAGGGGCTTTGCGAGTTTTGCCGGCATCCCCCGCGCAAATACCTCGAGCTGCGCATATTCGATGGTCTCGCCATACATCTTCGCGATCTGCTCATGCACGGGCGTCCGGCCGTGATCGCGCCGGTCGACGACGCCGGCAAATTTCCGCAACACATAGATCTCGGTCCAGCCGAGCGGCGCGGTAAACGCGTCGGCGCGACGGACGGCTTCAATCAGGAACCAGTGCTTGCCTGGCTCGCATTTCAAAAGTGCGGCGAGCTTGCGGTCGGCCGTAATCTCGCCGCTGCGAACGACCTGGCGATAGGTTTCGTTGGAATATCGCAGCCATTCCGTCAGCGATTTGACGCTGTGGGTGAACAGAACCGGCGGCTCGGCCGCGATCACGACGGAGCCGAGTCCGGCGCGGCGAACGATCAGGCCTTGCTCGGTGATGATGCGTAGCGCCTCGCGCACGGTCTGGCGGCTTGCCGCATAGCGCGCCATCAACTCGGTCTCGGTCGGCAACAGATCTCCGACCGGATAGGCGCCGAGCCGGATCGCTTTCTGCAATTCGGCGGCGATGTCGCGATAGCGCGACGTCTTGGGTGTTTCCTGTTTAGGCGGCATCGCACTGAACCGGGCTTTGGAATTTCATCGACGCGAGCGCGGCTTCGAATGCCGACAGCGTCGCCAGCACCTCGGCTTCCGAGACAGGATACGGCCGCCTGCCTTCGATCGCGTCGACGAATGCATCGAGTTCGGCGCGCAGAACGTCGGTCGCCGGGTAGCTTTCCTGCCGGGGCTTGCTGCCGGAATTGCGCCCGATCAGCGTGGTCTCATCCAGCACCTCGGCAGAGCCGTTTGTTCCGAACACATGAACCCGCCAATAGAACGGCGTGGCCCGGATGGTCGAGAGCGTGCCGGTGACGCCGCTGACGAAATCCATCATCAGAACGGCCGTATCCAGCGGCGGCGGACCTCGTTCCCGCGAATTGAGCTGGGCATTGATGCGACGTACTGGACCCAGCAGGCTGACGAAGGCGTCCAGCACATGCAGCCCGGCGCCGGTCAGGCCGCCGCCGGGCGACTCCTCTTCGGATAATCGCCAGCCCGCCGTGATGCTTTGCGAGTTCTCGTTGCTGTTGTGGCCCTCGATATGAAGAATCCTGCCCAGCTCGCCGCTCGCCACCATGTCGCGCAGCGTGCGCATCGACGGCCAGAAACGCCGGTTGTGTCCGACGGCGAGCGTCACTCCCGCCTCGCGGCAGGCGCCGAACATGCGTGCCGCGTCAGCGCGGTGCAGCGCCAGCGGCTTCTCGCAAAACACCTGCTTGCGTGCCGCGGCGCAGGCGATCACCTGCGCCGGATGCAGCGAGTGCGGCGTCGCCAATAGAACAGCGTCGATGGCGGGATCCGCGAGGACGGCGTTCAGATCGTCGGTGAGCGCCAGATCGTGTTCGCTGCAAAAGCTCCGTGCCGCCGCCATGTCGGGCTCGACGCCGCGGACGATTTTCAGGCGCTCGTGGCCGCGCGATGCCTCGACGAGATTGCGGCCCCAGCGGCCGAGGCCGACGATTGCGCCGTGGATCATCGGGAATCCTCTGTTGAATCCGGCCGTTGCCGGATCGCCTCGATAATCGCCGCGCTGTCGCTGTCCGGCCCCGCGATCGCAATTGCGGTGCGCAGCAAATCAGCCTGCGCCTCGGTAACAGGCAGTCGAAGACCTTGTCGCGCGGCTTCTGCCAGGATGAGTTCGGCATCCTTGAGGGTTTGCGCGAGGCGCGATTGCGGCCGAAAATCCCGGTTCAACATTTTTTCGCCCTTGGTATCCATCACGCGGGAGTAGGCGGCGGATTGGCGCGCCGTCGCCAGGAAGGTCTGTCCATCGAGCCCCATACGCTCTGCCAGAACAATTCCTTCGGCCAGCGTCGCGCGGTTATTCTGCAGGATCAGGTTGATCGCGAGCTTGGCGCGGCTGGCGTCGCCCACTTTTCCGATCCGCGTACGTTGCGGACAGAGAATGTCCAGGAGTCCGTCAACGGCGTCGATGGCGGCGGCGTCCCCGGCGACCAGCACGGTCGCGGTGCCGTCCCTGACCTCGGCGCTGGTGCCCGAAATCGGCGCTTCGACAAAGGCAATGCCGGCACTCGCCGCGCGCTTCGCAAGGCGGATGATCTCGTCCGGTGCGCAGGTCGTCGTGCAGATGATCGCCGGACGGGCAGGGCTGCTTTCGAGATCGGCGAACGCCGCTTCGGCCTCCGCACCACTGTAGACGGCGATGACGATTGCGCGGCAATGGTCGGCGAGTTCGCGCGCGGAAGCGGCGGCCGTTCCCCGATTTTCCCTAGGTTTCGCGCATCTGCCGGGATCGATGTCGAAGCCGATCACGGGAATGTCCGCGCCGACCAGGCGCTCGGAAAAGGCGGTCCCGATCAGACCAAGTCCGAGGATTCCGACCGGCGCGTCAGCTTGCATGGGCAACGTGCCTCTTCCGTCCGTTCAGCACGCTATTTCGCCTCGATGCCGGCGGCCTTGGCTTCCGCCGTCCATCGCGTGATCTCGCTGCGGATAAAGCTGCCGAATTCGGCCGGAGGCATCGTGGAAACAACCATGCCGAGGTTGGCAAGCTTTTCGCGGACCGCCGGCGTCGACAGGATTTTTTCGCTTTCGGTGTAGAGCCTCTTGATGATCGGCTCGGGCGTATTGGCGGGCGCCAGCAGGCCGTACCAGATCGTGGCCTCGAAGCCCGGCATGGCCTCGGCGAGCGCGGGCAGGCCCGGTGTCAATTCATTTCGCTTCGGCGATGTCACGCCGATGCCGCGCAGCGTGCCGCCCTGCATTTGCGGGATAGCCACCGAAAAATCCGCAAAGGCGAGATCGATCACGCCGGCGATCACGTCGGTCACCGCCAGCGGCACGCCGCGATAGGATGCCGAGATGATTGACATGCCGCCCCGGCTTTGCAATTGCGCGTTCGATATCTGCGAGGCACCGGAGCCGTAGCCGGCGGTCATGTTTTGATGGGTTTTCGCATATTCCATGAATTGCGAAAGATCCTTGGCCGGAAAGTCGGGCTTGACCAGCAGCACCATCGCGGTGGTTACGGTCCGCAGTATCGGCGCAAAATCCTTGGCGGGATCGTAGGGAAGGTTTTTGAGCATTGAGACATTGCTGGCCTGGGTCGTATTGGTTCCCATCAGCAGCGTGTAACCATCCGGCACACTGCGCGCGACCTCCTGGGCGCCGATGCTGCCGAGCGCGCCGCTGCGGTTCTCGATCACGACGGTCTGCCCCAATGCGTCCTGCAGGTGCTGTCCGAGCATCCGTGCGACCTGGTCGGGGCCGGCGCCGGCGGGAAACGGCACGATGATCTTGATCTGCCGGGTCGGATAGTCGTCGGCGGCGGCATGGCCCTGCGCCCCCACCATCCCAAGCAGAACAACAGCGGCGAGAACACCCGGTCGCAGTCCCATCCGTTCGCTCCCTGACATTTCCAAGGCCTCTCTACGGACGCCCTTGGGAATTATACGGACAAAGTTGGCTTAGGCAACAGGATGGCGATCTATGAAGGGGCCGGCTTGATTGAACTAATGGCCAAATGACCGTATAAATCGTTCAACCACAACAGGACCGGGAGCGGAAAATTGGACACCAGCGAACTATACGCGCGCGGTCTGCGCCGGCGCAAAGCGATGTTCGGTGAGGCGGATGTCGAGAAGCGAATGGCGGCCGCCGGCGAATTCGGCGCACCGCTGCAGAACATCATCAACGCCTATGTCTACGGGGATGTCTGGGAACGGTCGGGCCTCCCCAATGATATCCGCAGCCTCGTCATGCTCGGCATCACCGCCGCCAGCAACAAGCCCGCCGAGTTCAAGGTCCATGCCAAGGGCGCGCTCGCGAACGGATGCACCAGGGAGCAGGTGCAGGATGTCCTGCTGCTGGTTGCGATGTATTGCGGCGTGCCGGCCGCGATCGAGACCAACCGCATTGCGGCGGAGATTTTTGGCGAAGCGCCCGGCGCGCCGGCCAAGACCCAGCAAATCGAGCCTTGAGCGAATGCTGCAATGAAATCTGTTCCAGCTATCGACGCCCACCATCATACCTGGCGGCTGAACGATCTCCCCTGGCTGTCGGGGCCGCAGATGCCGCGAATCTTCGGACCGTATCAGCCGATCTGCCGCGACTATCCGATCGCGGAATATCGCAGCGACATCGCCGGCTGCGATATCGTCAAATCGATCTACATCCAGACCAACTGGCCCGCGGGGCGGAGTCTTGACGAGGCTCAATGGGTGCAGTCGGTGGCCGACGAAACCGGTTGGCCGCACGCCAGCGTCGCGCACGCGGACCTTGCCGATCCCGATGTCGGTTCATTGCTGAAGCGTCTGGCCGAACTGCCGGCGACGCGGGGCATCCGGCAGCAATTGCACTGGCACGAAAATCCGCAATATCGCTTTGCGCCGCGGTCCGATGTCATGAACGATGCCGATTGGCGCCGCGGATTGGCGCGGCTTGCCGATCACGGCTTGCTGTTCGAGCTGCAGATCTTTGCAAGTCAGATGCCGGATGGCGCGAAGCTTGCGCGGTCGTTTCCGTCAACGACCTTCGTGCTCGAGCATGCCGGCATGCTCGAGGACATGTCGCCCGATGGCTGGCGGCTCTGGCGCGAGGGCATGACGGCGCTGGCCGCATGCTCCAACGTCAACGTCAAGCTTTCCGGGCTCGGCACCTTCGTTCATGCCTGCCGCGACGATTTGGTCGGTCCCATCGTCCGGGAGACGGTTGCGATGTTCGGTGCGGACCGCTGTTTCTACGGCAGCAATTTTCCGATCGAAAAACTGTGGACGGACTACGCCACGCTCTATCGGACTTTTCGAAACGCCATCGCGCATCTCGACGAAGCCGCGCAGGCCGCGATCCTGCATGACACCGCGGCGCGGCTTTATCGGATCTAGCTTGGCATCAAGGGAGCTTGACGATCATCTTCCCGAGCGCCGATCGCGACTGCATGGTCTTGAAGGCCTCGCGGAAATTCTCGAACGGCACGACCTTGCCGACGACCGGCTTCAACGTGCCCGATGCGAGCCAGCTGAACAGCTGGGCGATCAGACGCGCATGGGTTTCCGGCTCGCGCTTCTGGATTTGGGCCATATCGACCCCGAGCAAAGCGCCGCCCTTGAGCAGGGGAAGGTTGAACGCCAGCGCTGGAATGGTGCCGGAGGCGAACCCGACCACGAGATGCCGGCCGCGCCAGGCGATTGAGCGGAATGCCTGCAGCGCGACTTCGCCGCCGACGGGATCGAAGATGACGTCCGGACCATGACCGGCGGTCAGCGTCCTGAGCGTGTCGCGCCAATCCGCCTTGGTGTAGTCCACGACATCGTCGGCGCCGAAGCCCGTGGCGAATGCGCGCTTTTCCGGCGTTGAAGCCGCGGCAATGACTCGCGCGCCCAGAAGTTTTCCGAGTTGGACGGCGGCGATGCCGACGCCGCCCGCGGCCCCCAACACCAAAAGAGTTTCGCCCGCGCGCAGGTAAGCGCGTTCGCTCAGCGCATAGAGCCCCGTCAGATAGTTGGCCTGGAATGACGCGCCGGCTTCCGCGGCAACCTGCTCTGGCAAGGCTTTTAGCGCCGCCGAAGGCACCGAGATGTATTCGGCAAGGCCGCCGGAACGGGCCATGCCGATCACGGGCATGCCTGGCGTGAACGCCGGAACGTCGTCGGCGACGGCATCGACAATTCCTGCGAATTCGGTGCCCGGCACGAACGGCAGCGGATCCTTGGTCTGATAAAGTCCCTGCACCTTCAGGCCGTCGACAAAGCCGATGGCGGCAGCTCCAATCCTGACGCGGACTTCGCCGGCCGCGATGCCCGGCTGGCTGATCTCCTTGATGGAAATGCCGTCGATCGAATCGTAATTTTCGACGACCACCGCTTTCATGCCGATTCCTCTTGTTCTTCTTGGGGCCCGCGGCTGCAAGGCCGAATTTACTCGGCGGCCTGGACTTGCCGGTCGATCTCGGCAGCTCCAGCCCTGATCAACGGGATCAGATCGCGTCCGATGGCAATCGTGTCGTGCGGGTTCTCAAAGCCGCGCAGCAGGAACGAATGGATGCCGAGGCGGTAATATTGCAGCACCGCGGCGGCGACCTGTTCCGGCGTCCCGACCAGACACGATGTATTGCCGGGGGCGCCGGTGGCGCGCGCGATTCCCATCCACAGCCGTTCATCATGTACGTCGCCGCGCGCGGCGAAGCCGAGCAGGCGTTCGCTGGAATGATTGCCGGGTTGCGGCGCGGCGCCGGTCTTGCGTTCGACATCCGCCAGCAGGCGATGCGCCTTGTCCCACGCCTCGCCCTCGCTTGGCGCCATGATGGGGCGCAGCGACATGTTGAAATCAGCTTTTCGCCCATATTTGGCGGTGCGCCTGCGGAAATCGTTGATCCGGTCCTGCGTCTCCGCGAGTGGCTCGCCGAAGATCGCGAACACGTCGCAATATTCGGCGCCCATTTGCAGCGCGCCGTCCGACGACCCGCCGAAAAACAGCGTGGGGTAGGGCTGCTGATAGGGCTTGATGTCCGAATAGGCACCGGCGACCCGGTAAAACTCGCCGTGGTGATCGAACGGGGCCTCGCTGGTCCACATCCGGCGCATGACATTGAGATATTCGCCGGCACGCCGGTAGCGGTCGTTTTTGGGCAGGAAGTCGCCCTCGCTGGCCTGATCCTGGTCGGTCGTGCCGGCGATGATGTGAAGCGACATCCGGCCCTGCGTGAGCTGGTCGAAGGTGGCGACCTGTCGCGCCGCGAGTGCGGGGGCGACGGAGCCCGGCCGGTGTGCGATCAGAAATTTGATCCGCTCGGTATGGTCGGCGGCATACAGCGCGATGGCGAACCCTTCGGCCGCCGACGCATAATATCCGACCAGAACGGAATCATAGTCCCATTGCTCATGCAGGCGGGTGAAGTCGATCACCCACTCGCGCGAAATCTTGCCCTTGATCAGGTGAACCGCGACCCCCTCCATCTGGGTGCCGATCATACCGGCGATCTTCACGGGCATGGCTGTTCCTCCCATCCGGGGCGACTGCTGCGCCAATGATCCGAATGAAACCTGCAATGATCCCCGAAAGCAAGAGCTTGGCGCCCATGCACTAATTGAACGCCAAGCCGCCGCTCATCGCCACCGTCTGGCCGGTCATGTAGGGATTGTCGAGCAGCATCATGACGGCCTGGGCGACTTCATCCGCCTTGCCGAAGCGGCCGAGCGGAACCCGGCTGACCAGACCTTGCTGCCCCTTCATCATATCCGTCTCTATCAAGGAGGGCGCCACCGCGTTGACGGTAATGCCTTCCTTGACCAGGCGCGCGGCATAGCCGCGGGTCAGCCCTTCGATACCGGCCTTCGAGGCGTTGTAGTGCGCTCCGATCGAACCGGCGCCGCGGGCGGCGCCCGACGATATATTGACGATGCGGCCCCATCGCTTCGCGCGCATCGTCGGCAGCACCGCCTGGGTGCACAGAAAAACCGACTTCAGGTTCACCGCGATCGTGCGATCGAAGTCGGCTTCCGAGAGATCGTCGATCCCGCGGGTGATGGCGATGCCGGCGTTGTTGACGAGGATGTCGACCGGCCCGAGTTCGGAATTTACCCGCTGGACCATCTGTGCCACGGCGTCGGCTTGAGAAACGTCCGCGGCGATCGCGATGGCCTTTCCGCCGGTTCCACCAATGCTTTTCACCAATCCATTGGCTTCGTTGGTGCGCTCGCGATAATTGATGGCAACGGCGACGCCGGCATCCGCCAGCCTTCGCACGATCGCAGCCCCAATCCCGCGCGAGCCCCCGGTCACCAGCGCCACCCGTCCGCGCAAGGTTTCTGTCGTCATCGGCATCACCAATTCGTTGTGCATTCGATATTAGGCGTCGGCAGTCCCGCGGCAAAACAAAAAGCCGGCCGCAATGTGCGACCGGCTTTCTGTTGTCAACGCCGGTTCGGCGTTCAGTGCCCGGCAGGCGCCGAGTAGCCGCCGGAATAGCGGTACGCGTCGGACAGTGCGGCCGGAGCCGGCCAAGCCGCGTAGGCATCGGCGTTGCGGTTCTGCTGGTGGGTCGCGACCGCGCGGTCCGCTTTGCCATGATGACGCTGCGCGGCCGCGGCGAATTGCACCGACGTCGCAACGATCAAGGCCGAGCCGAGAATGGTGAGGATGGTCTTGCGCATTTTAGTTCTCCCTTTTGCGCTTTTCGCTGGCGAGGCAAACGCGCCTTCGCGTGTCAGCGCTGCTCCAGAGATAACGATGGCCGGCGTGGATTATTACGACCCCGCCAATCACGAAGCGGCGAGCAAATTTCTTGATCAAAAATATTTTCGGCTAAATATTCAGCAGCGGCTGTCGTCAGTCTGTAATAGACTGGCTGTGACCGATCCGGTTCGATCAGGGAATACCTGTGTTGCGAGTGAGGCCGATGAAGAAGATTTTGCTGGTCATTCTCCTGATGACGTCGCCTGCCTGGGCGCAGACTCAATTGACGCCCAAGGCGACGGCGCCCAAGGGCGCGTCGGCGCGCGTGGTCGACGACTGCGCTCCGATCGGGCGGACCGCGAAGGGCGAACTGGTCTACTCGATCAAGTGCGACAATTTGCCGGCGCCGCCACCGCCGCCGCCACAGGCCGAAGCGCCGGCGCCGCCCCCGGAACCCGAGGTGCAGCGGAGCGGCATTTTCGGCTGGTCCTATGACCGCCGGCAATAGAGCGATCGCGGCGGGCCGCCGCTGAAAACCTGCCTTTGGGGCTAGAATGGTCCTTGCTTCGGCTAATTCCGGCTGCAATGGATATTGCCGACCCCCTTTCGCAAGCCCTCCAAGCCCACTATGAGAAGAAGATATCGATGAGCCAGTTGATTGTCCGCGCCGGCGAGTTCACCTTCCAGGCCCGTTTCGAAGAACAGCTGGCGCCCAAGACCGTCACGGCGTTTCGCAAAGCCATGCCGTTCGAGAGCCAGGCGATCCATGTCCGCTGGAGCGGCGAGGGGGTCTGGATGCCGCTCGGCGATCTTGATTTCGGCGTTTCCTATGAAAACCACACCAGCTATCCCGCGCCCGGCCAGATCATTCTTTATCCCGGCGGCATCAGCGAGACCGAGATCCTGCTCGCCTATGGCGGCGTGCACTTCGCCAGCAAGATGGGCCAGCTCGCCGGCAATCATTTCATCACGCTCACTTCGGGCTTGGAAAATCTGACCGCATTCGGCAAGACCGTGCTGTGGAAGGGCGCGCAGAAAATCCGCTTCGAGGAAGTCTAGGTGGCTGAGGTCGGTTACCCGCGCGATCTCCGCGGCTACGGCCGCAACCCGCCCGATCCGAAATGGCCGGGCAACGCGCGCGTCGCCGTGCAGTTCGTAGTGAATTTCGAAGAGGGCGGCGAGAACAACATTTTGCACGGCGACCGCGCCTCGGAGGCGTTCTTGTCCGACGTGCTGGGCGCACAGCCCTGGCCCGGCCAGCGCCATGCCAACATCGAGTCGATGTTCGAATATGGTTCGCGCGCCGGCTTCTGGCGGCTGTGGCGGATATTCGGCGAACGCCAACTGCTGACCACCGTGTTTGGTGTCGCCACTGCATTGAAGCGCAATCCCGAAGTGGTCGCGGCCATGAAGGAGGCCGGGTGGGATATCGCCAGCCACAGCCTGAAATGGATCGAGCACAAGGACATGTCGGAAGTCGAGGAGCGCCGGGAGATCGTCGAGGCGATCCGCGTGCATACCGAGGCGACAGGCGCCCGTCCGCTCGGATGGTACACCGGGCGCTCGTCGATCAATACGCTGAGATTCTTGATGGAAGCCGGCGGCTTGCTTTATCTCTGCGACTCTTATGCCGACGATCTGCCGTACTGGATCAAGGCGCCATCCGCTGGCCCGCATCTGGTCATTCCTTACACGCTCGACGCCAACGACATGCGTTTTGTCAACGCGCAGGGCTTTGGCGGCGGCGATCAGTTCTTCACCTATCTCAAGGACAGCTTTGATGTCCTCTATGCCGAGGGCGAGACCTCGCCGAAGATGATGTCGATCGGGCTGCATTGTCGCGTCGTCGGCCGCCCCGGCCGCGCGGCGTCCCTGATGCGGTTTCTCGATTACATCATGAAGCATGAGCGGGTCTGGGTACCGACGCGGCTGCAGATCGCGCAGCACTGGCACGCCAATCTCGGGCATCTCGCCGCCAACGCCTTCGACATCGGACAGTGAAAGCGCGAAATGATTCAGAAAACGCTCGCCGATCTGAATGCCTGCAGCAAGGACGAATTCGTCGCAGCGCTCGCGAACATCTTCGAGTATTCGCCATGGATCGCCGAACAGGCGGCGTCAGCGCGGCCGTTCGCGGGCGTCAATGCGTTATTCGCGGCCATGAAGGCGGTGGTCGATCGCGCGCCCTCCGAATTGCGGTTGGCGCTGATCAAGGGGCATCCTGATCTCGCCAACAAGACCCAGCGCGCCGGGGGCCTGACCGCGGAATCCAGCGACGAGCAGAACAGCGTCGGCCTCGACCGGTTGTCGGATGCCGAATATGACGCGTTCGAGCGCGTCAACAACGCCTATCGCTCAAAATTCGGTTTTCCCTATGTCGTCTGCGTTCGCCGCCACACCAAGGATTCCATCCTGCGCGATTTCGAACGCCGGCTGCCGAACGACGCGAACACGGAAACGCAGGCCTCGGTCGCGGAAATCTGCCGGATCGCGGCGCTGCGGCTCGATCAACTGGTGACGTCGGACGACCGGCTCGCGGTGCACGGGCGGCTGTCGACCCATGTGCTGGATACCCATAGCGGCAAGCCTGCTGCCGGGATCGCAGTCGAACTCGTCGAATTGTCCGACCTCGGCGTCAGCCGCGTGGTGACGCGCACCGTCACCAACAGCGACGGCCGCACCGATCAGCCCTTGATCGGCGGCCGTCCGGTACCGATCGGGCGTTACGAATTGGTGTTCAGCGTCGGGAAATACTTCGCCGCACGGCAGGTGCCGATGTCGGATCCGCCGTTCCTCGATCAGATTCCGCTGCGCTTTTCGGTGAGCGATCCCGAGGGCCATCTCCACGTGCCGCTATTGGTCACGCCATGGAGCTACGCCACGTATCGGGGGAGCTGAATGTCTCTATGCCTCATCCGATGGCACGAAGGTTGCTCATTATTGGCTCGTAACGGGTGACGAAATCCCGCGAATTTACCGCTGAACTGGAGGCTCTCGCGTGCCGCTGATCAAGAACAGATATGGGAAGGGCCGCGTCCGCGTGATGCGGATTCATCGCGATGGCGACAAGCACGAGGTCAGCCAGCTCAACATCAAGGCGATGATCGAAGGCGATTTTGCCCGCGCCTACACCCACGGCGACAATTCCACTTCGGTCTCGACCGACACCATCAAGAACGTGGTCAACATCGTCGCCCGCGAAAACACCGGGCTCTGCACCGAAGAATTCTGCCAGGTGCTGGCGAAGAAATATCTCGACAACTACCCGCGGATTTCATCGGTCGCGATCACCGCGCATGAGACGAAATGGAGCCGCCTGAGCTTTGGTGGCAAGCCGAATCCGCACAGCTTTGTGCTCGACAGCAACGGCAAGCCGTTCGTCGAGGCGACGCTTGCCCGCGATGGTGCCTCGACGCTGATTTCGGGCATCGACGGCTTTACCTTCATGAAGTCGACCCAGTCGGGCTGGGAGAATTACGTGAAGGATCGCTACACCACGATTCCGCCGACTGGCGACCGGATGTGCGCAACCTCCATGGTAGCGTCCTGGAAATGGTCGGGTAAGCCGCAAAAGTATTCCGCCATCAACGTGAAGATACTCGACACGGTGCTGGAAGTGTTCTCGACCACCTACAGCATGAGCGTTCAGGACAGCCTGTACCGGATGGGCGAGGCGGCGCTCGCGGCGGTGCCGGAGATTTCCGAAATCAGCATGGCCTGCCCGAATATGCATTTCATCCCGATCAACCTGTCGGCGTTCGGGCTCGATAACCACAACGATGTGTTCCTGCCGACCGATGAGCCGCACGGCCAGATCGAATGCACGGTAGGGCGGGGCTAGGTTCGCTCTCCCGGCGTCATTGCGAGCGAAGCGAAGCAATCCATAGGGCCGCAAAACAAGTGTGGATTGCTTCGTCGCTTCGCTCCTCGCAATGACGGCGGTGGTGAGGCCTACGAATCCTTGCCACCAAATTTCTCATGCAACGCCGGCCACAGCCGGTCCGGCTTGAACGGCGTTGCCGTAAAGCGGATGCCGGTGGCGTCGGCGATCGCGTTACCGAGCGCGGCGGCGACGGGATTGTACGGGCTTTCGCTCATCGATTTGGCGCCCATCGGCCCCAATGTGTCCGAGGTGTCGGCGAACAATACTTCGGTGCGCGGAACGTCGGCGAAAGACGGCAGATGATAATCGCGGAATTTGGGATTGACCACGCGGCCGCCCTCATCGATCAGCATCTCCTCGTACAGCGCGGCGCCGAGCGATTGGGCGACGCCGCCTTCGACCTGGCCGCGGCATTGCATGGGATTGGCGACCCGGCCGGCGTCGGCGGCCTGCACGCTCTTCAATATCCTGATCTCGCCGGTAGCCTCGTTCACGGCGACACGGAAGCCCTGCACATTGAAGGCGACCGAGCGCGGCGTCCCCTCAGAGGTGCCGGTTGCGACCAGCGTTGTTCCCCCGACTTTTGCGGCTTCGGCTAGTTCGGCAAAGGACAGGCGGTGTTTGCCGCAAACCACGCTCTCGTTCTGGATGGCGCAAGCGGCGGGATCGGCTCCGGCGATCTGCGACGCGAGCGCCTTGAGGTCGCGCGCGAGATTTTCCGAAGCCGCCTGCGTCGCGCGCCCGGCCACAAAGGTGCCGGCGCTACCATAGGCGCCGGTGTCGTGGCCGCCATGGGCGGTGTCGGATTGCCGCAGGTGGATGCGATCGACCGTGGTCGCCAGGGCGGTCGCGGCGATCTGGCGATGCACCGTAGAGGTGCCATTGCCGAACTCCGCCGTGCCGACCGTCAATTCGAACCCGCCATCGTCTCGCAGCGAAATCTTGCAGTCGGCCAAATGTCCTTCGGGCGGGACGGTGTCGATCATGGTCAGCGCGATGCCGTCGCCGATCAGCCACTCGGCGGAGAGCGCGGTGTCAGCCGTCTCGGCGGCCATCGCGCGCTCGACCAGATCGAGGCACTGGTCCAGCCCGTAGGAGCCGTAGAGCACGTCGGTATGTTCGGGGCCGGGCGGCGAGCGCATGGGATCGCCGGGTTTGACGATGTTGCGGCGGCGGATTTCGAACGGGCTGATGCCGAGCTGTCTTGCAAGTTCGTCGATCGCCGCTTCCACCGCGATCAGCGTTTGCGGCAGGCCATAGCCGCGGAAGGCGCCTGACGGCACGGTGTTGGTATAGGCGGCGACGGCATCGACCTTCTTGTTCGGGCAATTATAGACGCCGATGCATTCGCCGACGGCGTGGAACAGCACCGGGCCGGCATGGTTGCCATAGGCGCCGGTGTTGGAGAGCACGTCGAGCTGCAGCGCGGTCAGTTTTCCGTTGTTGTCGGCGCCGGCCTTCACGGTGACGCGCATCGGATGCCGCGTCGAGGTCGCGATGAACTGTTCCTCGCGGGTGAGTTCGAATTTTACAGGGCGTCCGGTCTTGATCGCGGCGAGCGCCAGGATATCCTCGACGAACATCTCCTGTTTGCCGCCGAAGCCGCCGCCGACCCGTTCGCAGAACACCCGCACCTTGTCGGGCGCGAGATCGAAAATCTCCGCCAGCGCGCGCCGCGTCAGGAATGGCACCTGCGTGCTGGAGCGAACGTTCAGGACGCCCTTGGCGTCGACCCAGGCAAGACCGCCATGGGTTTCCAGGGCGGCATGCTGGACCCGCTGGGTGGTGAAGGTGCCCTCATAGGTCGCGGCCGCCTGCGCCAGCGCGGTGGCGACGTCGCCATATTCGCCGTGCCTTTCCGCGACGATATTGCGTTTGGCATTGGTGACGCGATGCTCCGGCGTCTTGTCGGGATGGATGACGGGCGCGCCCGGCGCAATCGCCTCTGCGGGATCGACCACGGCGGGGAGAATTTCGTAGGCGACCTTGAGGCGGCGGCAGCCTTCCTCGGCGGCGGCCTCGGTCTCCGCAACGACCGCGGCAACCTTCTGCCCGATGAAGCGGACGACATTGTCGAGCACGCGGGTGTCGTCGGGATCCATCCAGACCCTCTCGTGCCGCGCGGTCGAGAACAGGCGATCCGGCGAATCCTCATGCGTCAGTACCGCGTGCACACCGGGGACGCTCAGCGCCGCATTCTTGTCGATCGAGATGATTTTGGCGTGCGGATGCGGCGAGCGCAGCATCTTGATGTGCAGCAGGCCTTCGATATCCGTATCGAACGTGTAGCGCGCCGCGCCGCGCACCACCTGCGGTCCCGCGGGCGCCGGCAGGCTGCGGCCGAACGCGCCGCCTGCAGTAGCGTCCTCGATATTGGTCTTGCCATCGAGCGCGTCTTCGATCGAACGATAGCCGGTGCAGCGGCAGATATTGCCTTTCAGCGCGGCGCCGAGATCCTGTCGCTGCGCCTGGTTCAGCGAGGCGCAGGTCAGGATCATGCCGGCGGTGCAGAAGCCGCACTGAAACCCCTGCGCATCGACGAAGGCCTGCTGCATCGGATGGGTACCGCCGTCGGGTGCCAGCCCTTCGATGGTGGTGATGGCGTGGCCGTCGGCGCGGAACGCCGGGATCAGGCAGCTATGCACGGGCTCGCCGTCGATCAGCACGGTGCAGGCGCCGCAGTCGCCGGCATCGCAGCCTTTCTTGACGCCGAAATGGCCGAGCTGGCGCAGAAATGTCCGCAGGCATTGGCCGGCCCGCGGGCTTTCGGAAAATTCCTTGCCATTGATCTCGAAGGTCATGGCAGCGCCTGCAATTCGCTGCGGATTTCCTGCGCCAGCCGCTGCGTCATGGCCTTGCGCCACATCGGCTTACCGTGGATGTCGGTGTGGTAGAGGCCGTCGGGAATCCGCTGCAGGATCGTTTCGCGCAGCTCTTCTGGTTTTGGCATTCCCGCAAAGGACAGCTTTACCGGCCGCGCGGTGGCCGCGGTGATAACAAGCACAAAATCACCTTCGCTCGTGACGCTGCCGATCAGCAGCGCCGCCGACCGGCCGACCGGTGTCAGCGAGATCTGGCGAAACGCCGAACGGCGTTTCAGCGCCGCCAGCGGAATATCGATTTGCCGCAGCAGATCGCCCGGCGCCAGCACATTGCGCTGATCGCCGGCGACGAAGTCGGCGACGGCAACTTTCCGCTCGCCGCCGCCGGCCTGCCAGATCGTGCAGACGCCGTCGAGCGCCGATGTCAGCGAGATCATGGGACCTGCCGGCAACGACATGCAGATGTTGCCGCCGACGGTCGCCGTCTTCCAGATCTTGAAGGAGGCCAGAAACGCCCGGCAGCACTGGTTGATCAAGGGCGAAGCGATCCATTCCGGCGGGCAGGCCAGCGCATCGAGCTGCGCCACGGTGCAGGTCGCCGCAACGCTGAGCCCGGACTCGCCGATGGTCAGCGCCGGCCATTTGAAATCGGTGAGGTCGATCAACCGGGTCAGATGGACCTGTGGCTCCGAGAACAGCCAGGTCCCGCCCGCGAGCCAAGCGTCGCCGGCCGTCCAAACGGGCAATTGCGCCCGCGAGGTCGGATGCGCAACTTCATTGATGGTATTCAAATCCATAGATACGCCAACGCTTTCAACACGATGCATCTCAGCCTATGAAGTCTTGCAAGACCAGCGCCAATTGTCACGGGGCTTGCGATGTTCTTTGAATTGCAGGGACGGTTAAGCTGATCGTTCTGCAATTCGGTATCCCAAGGAAAGTTCGGAGCATGGACCCCACGCGGGCAATCTGGATCAAGGATCCACTGGCCATCCTCGCCGATGGAGCGGAACGCGGCATTGTCGTCCAGAACGGCAGGATCGTCGAACTGGTGCCGAAAGGCGGCCAGCCCAGGACATCGGCGGTTTTCTTCGAGGCCGGCGACCATGTGGTGCTGCCGGGGCTGATCAACACCCATCATCATTTCTACCAGACGCTGACGCGGGCGGTGCCGGCGGCGCTGGATCGCGAGCTGTTTCCCTGGTTGCAGGCGCTTTATCCGGTCTGGGCGCGGCTGACGCCGGATGCCCTCAATCTCGGCGTCACCGTGGCGATGTCGGAATTGCTGCTGTCGGGCTGCACCACCACCACCGATCATCATTACGTCTTTCCGGCCGGGCTCGAGGACGCCGTCGATATCGAGGTGGCCGCGGCCAAGCGGCTCGGCATTCGCGTGCTGCTGACGCGCGGTTCGATGAACCGTTCGCAGCGCGACGGCGGCCTGCCGCCCGACAGCGTGGTGCAGGACGAAGACACGATCCTGGCCGACAGCGCGCGCGTGGTCGCAAAGCATCATCAGCGTGGCGCGGACGCCATGGTGCAGATCGCGCTGGCGCCATGTTCGCCGTTCTCGGTGACGACCTCGCTGATGCGCGCGACCGCAGACCTTGCCGACAAGCTCGACGTCCGCCTGCATACCCATCTGGCGGAAACCGAGGACGAGAACAAATTCTGCGAGCAGATGCACGGCTGCCGGCCGCTGGATTACCTCGATCAATGCGGCTGGCTCAACGCGCGGACCTGGCTGGCGCATGGCATCCACTTCAACGCCGACGAGATGAAACGGCTGGGCAAGGCCAGGACCGCCATCAGCCACTGCGCCTGCAGCAACCAGTTGCTGGCCTCCGGCTGCTGTCCGGTCTGCGAGATGGAAGAGGCGGGGGTTTCGATCGGGCTCGGCGTCGACGGCTCGGCCTCGAACGACGGATCCAATCTGATGCAGGAGGTGCGGGTCGCGTTCCTGCTGCAACGGGCGCGCTACGGCGTCGGCCGCATCAGCCACAAGGACGCGCTGCGCTGGGCCACCCGGGGCTCGGCGGCCTGTGTCGGCCGTCCCGAGCTCGGCGAGATCGCGGTCGGCAAGGCGGCCGATCTGGCGCTGTTCAAGCTTGACGAATTGCGTTTCTCCGGCCACGGCGATCCCTTGGCGGCGCTGGTGCTGTGTGGCGCGCATCGGGCCGACCGGGTGATGGTCGGCGGCAACTGGGTGGTGATGGACGGCGCGATTCCCGGGCTTGATATGCCCGACCTGATCCGCCGCCACAGCGCCGCGGCGCATGCGATGCAGGTGGGGTGACGGCCGGTGCGCTCCCTCGCCCCGCCCTTGCGGGGAGAGGGTTGGGGTGAGGGGCTCTCTCCCAACTTCGATGGTAATGGTTTGGAAAGCCGCAGTCTTCTGGAAGCGTCGACGGCGCAAGCATAGTGCCTCGCCCCTCACCCGGATCGCTACGCGATCCGACCTCTCCCCGCTTTTGCGGGGAGAGGTGAAGAGAAGCCGGCCTTACTTGCCGGGAATCTTGTCGTCGATGCCCTTGACGTAGAAGTTCATGCCGAGCACCTGACCGTCGTCGAGATGGGTGCCGCCCTTGCACTCGACTTCCTTGCCGTCCTGGCCCACGACCGGACATTTGAACGGGAGCAGCTTGCCGTCGATGATGGCTGCTTCGGTATCCATCGCCAGCTTCTTCACGTCGTCGGGCATGTTGGTGTAGGGCGCCATGACGACCATTTTCGATTTCAACCCGCCCCAGGTGTCTTCCGAGGTCCACTTGCCGTCGAGTTCGGCCTTGACCCGGTCGATGTAGTAGGGCGCCCAGTTGTCCATGATCGAGGTCAGCTGCGTCTTCGGTCCGAACTTGATCATTTCGGAATCCTGGCCGAACGCCAGCTTGCCGCGCTCGGAGGCGATCTGCATCGCCGCCGGACTGTCGGTGTGCTGCATGATCACGTCGGCGCCCTGGTCGAGCAGCGCCTTGGCGGCGTCGGCTTCCTTGCCGGGATCGAACCAGGTGTTCGCCCAGATGATCTTGACCTTGATGTTGGGATTGACGGTCTGGGCGCCAAGGATGGTGGCGTTGATGCCCATGACGACTTCCGGGATCGGGAACGAGCCGATGTAGCCCAGCACGCCGGCTTTCGACATCTTGCCGGCGATAACGCCCTGAATGTAGCGGCCCTCGTAGAACCGGCCGTTATAGATCGACATGTTCTTGTCGCGCTTGAAGCCGGTGGCGTGCTCGAAATGCACGTTGGGATATTTCTTGGCCACCTTCAGCGTCGGATCCATGTAGCCGAACGAGGTGGTGAAGATCAGTTTGTTGCCGGCGCGCACCAGCTGTTCGATGGAGCGCTCGGCATCGGGACCCTCGCTGACGTTTTCGAGATAGGTGGTCTCGATCTTGTCGCCGAATTCCTTGACCAGTGCCTGGCGCGCAAGGTCATGCTGGTAGGTCCAGCCGAAATCGCCGACCGGACCAAGATAGATGAAGCCGACTTTGAGCTTTTCGGCGGCGGAAGCGCCGAACATGCTTGCTCCGGCGGTGAGCATCACTGCGGTCGCCGCAATGAGAATTTTTCTCATGGATATCTCCGGTTTACTTAAGGGGTTGAATGTCACTCCCGATGCGCCCGCGCCCCATCGCGCGCGCTCCGGTATGTTTTATCGATCGGGCACGAACACCGTCCCCAGCGCCGCGGGCGCCGTCGAGCCGCCGGTCCGCGCGCGCGAAATCAGGACGAGAACGATCACGGTCGCGAGATACGGCAAGGACGACATGAATTGCGAGGGTATGCCGACGCCCCAGCCCTGGGCATGCAGTTGCAGGATCGTGACGGCGCCGAACAGATAGGCGCCGACCACGAGGCGGCCCGGCCGCCATGACGCAAACACCACGAGCGCCAGCGCGATCCAGCCGCGCCCGGCGGTCATGCCCGGAATGAAGAACGGCGTATAGGCCAGCGGTAGATAGGCGCCGGCGAGGCCTGCGCAGGCGCCGCCGAACATCACCGCGAACATTCTTATTTTGAGTACCGGATATCCCAGCGCATGCGCCGAAACATGATTGTCGCCGACCGCCCGCAACACCAGTCCGGCGCGGGTCCGATACAGAAACAGCCAGACGGAGACGACCAGCGCCAGCGAGAGATAGACGAAGGCGTCCTCGCCGAACAGGATGCGCCCGACCAGCGGGATATCGGTCAGGACGGGAAGGTGAAGATGCGGCGCGGGGCTAATCCGCTCGCCGACGAAGCCGGCGCCGATCAGGCCAGACAGCCCGATGCCGAGGATGGTGAGCGCAAGACCGGTCGCGACCTGATTGACGGCAAGGCCCAGCGTCATCATGGCAAAGACCAGCGACAGCAAGGTGCCCGCGACAATGCCGCAGAGCGCGCCGATGATGATCGAACCGGTGAGCCAGGCGCCGCCGAAGCCGCAGGCAGCGCCGACGATCATCATACCCTCGACGCCGAGGTTGAGGACGCCGGCGCGCTCGGTCACGAGTTCGCCGGTGGCCGCCAGCAACAGCGGCGTGGAAGCCGCCAGCACCGCCAGGATGATGGCCTCAATGAGCTCCATCAGGCCACCTGTCGCGACGCGAAAATGAGCCGGAAGCGGTAGAGAATGAGGGAATCGCAGGCGAGCACGTAGAACAGCAGGATGCCCTGGAAGACCTTGGTGACGTCCAACGGGATTTTCATTGCGATCTGGGCCTGCTCGCCGCCGATGAAGGTAAGTGCGAGGAAGAGTCCTGCAATTAATATTCCAACCGGGTTCAGCCGCCCGAGGAAGGCGACGATGATCGCGGTGAAGCCGTAACCTGGCGAGATGCCCGGCTGCAGATGCCCGACGGGACCGGCGACCTCGATGATCCCGGCCATCCCGGCCAGCGCGCCCGAGATCGCGAAGGTCAGGAGGACCAACTGGTTGGAGTTGAAACCGCCGAAGCGCGCCGCGCGCGGTGCGGCGCCGACGACACGGATTTCGAAGCCTTTGATGGTCTTGCCGAGCAGCACCGCTCCGGCGGCGACCACGACAAGCGCGATGATGGCGCCGAGATGCAGCCGGCCGCCCTCGATCAGCACGGGAACGGTCGCGACCGGATCGAATTCGGCCGTGGTCGGGAAGTTGAAGCCGGCCGGATCGCGCCATGGGCCGCGGACGAGATAATCCAGAAAGAGATCGGCGACATAGACCAGCATCAGGCTGGTGAGGATTTCGCTGGCGCCGAATTTGACCTTGCACAGCGCCGGGATCAGGGCATAGAGCGCGCCGGCCGCAGCCCCCAGCAGCAGCATCGCCGGCAGCACCCAAGGGCCGGCGCCGGTGCCCTGCGTCTTCACCGCAAGCCAGCTTCCGGCCACCGCACCGATCAGGAACTGGCCTTCGGCGCCGATGTTCCAGGCATTGGCGAGGTAGCAGAGCGATAGACCAATGGCGATCATCACCAGCGGCGTCGCCTTCACCGCGATCTCCTGCAGCGAATAGCTGTCGGTCAGGGGATCGATGAAGTAGACGCCAAGCGCCGAAATCGGATTCTTGCCGAGGATCGCAAACAGGATGCTCATGGTCACGAGCGTCAGGCCGATGGCGATCAGCGGCGAGACCAGCGCGATCGTGTTGGAGCGCTCGGCGCGTTTCTCAAGCACCAACTGCATGCGCGGCCTCCTTCGGCTCGAGGCTGCTTCCACCCATCAGGAGACCGAGTTTCTCGCGGCTGGCGTCGGCCGTCTTGAGCGGCTCCGACAGATGGCCGTGGAACATCACGGCGATCCGGTCGGTGATCTCGGCAAGCTCGTCGAGATCCTGGCTCGTCACCAGGACGGCGGCGCCGGCGGCGGCGAGGTCGAGCAGCGCCTGCCGGATCACGGCGGCGGCGCCGGCGTCGACGCCCCAGGTTGGCTGGCTGACGACGAGCACGGCCGGATTGCGGAGGATTTCGCGGCCCACGATGAATTTCTGCAAATTGCCGCCGGACAGGCTCGCGGCTTCCGGGTCGCGCTTGGCCTTGCGGACATCAAAAGCCTCGGTCGCGCGATCGACCGTCCTCAGGGTCGCGGCCGTGTTGACGAAGCCGTGCTGTACCATGCCGCTGGCGGCGTGGCCGGTCAGCAGCGCATTTTCCGAGAGCTTCATCCGCGGCGCGGTGCCGTGGCCGAGCCGCTCTTCCGGCACGAAGGCGGCGCCGAGCTTGCGGCGCCTGGTGATCGAGAGATGCCCCGCGGCGATACCCTCGATCACCACCGTACCCGGGTCCTTCGCCAGCCGCTCGCCGGAAAGGGCGGCGAAAAGCTCGTCCTGGCCGTTGCCGGCGACGCCGGCGATGCCCAGGATTTCGCCACCCTTGAGCTCGAACGAGATGTGTTCGAGCCTTACACCATGCGGATCGTCGGGCTCCAGGCCGAGGTCGTTGACGACAAGGCGCGGCACGATGGTTTTCCGGCTCGCCGGCGCCTTCACTTGCTTGATGTCGGCTCCGACCATCATGCGCGCCAGTGAGGCCGCGGTCTCCGCCCTGGGATTGCAGGTCGAGACCTTCTTGCCGCCGCGCAGGATGGTGGCGGTGTCGCACAGCCGCTTCACTTCCTCGAGTTTGTGGCTGATGTAGAGGATCGCGCGGCCCTCGGCCTTGAGGCGGTCGAGCACGACGAAGAGCTGATCGGCCTCCTGCGGGGTCAGCACCGCGGTCGGCTCATCGAGGATCAGGAACTTCGGATTCTGCATCAGCGCGCGCACGATTTCGATGCGCTGCCGCTCGCCGACCGAGAGCTGCCAGACCTCGCGCCTGGGATCGAGCGGAAGCCCGTAAACATTGGATACTTGCTCGAGCCGGGCCGACATGTCCTTGAAGGATTCCTTGCCGTCGAGCCCAAGGGCCACGTTTTCGGCGACGGTGAGATTGTCGAACAGCGAAAAATGCTGGAACACCATGCCGATGCCGCGTGCGCGGGCTTCCGACGGTCCGGACAGAACCATCTTCTCGCCCTGCCAGCGCATCTCGCCGTCGCTCGGCTGGATCAGTCCATAGACGGTTTTGACCAGCGTCGATTTTCCGGCGCCGTTCTCGCCGAGCAAGGCGTGGATCTGCTGCGGCCAGATGTCGATGTCGATGTTTTCATTGGCGAGGAAATCGCCATAACGCTTGGTCAGGCCGATCGTCTGGAGCAGCGGCGTGGCACCAGTGTGCAGCGCGGCAGGCGTCGAATCTAACATCCGGTGTCACGCGTATCAGGAGTGAATGCCTCAATACTGTGCTAGTTTGGACGCCTGCGTAAGTAGGGAAAAAGCGCCAGCCCTTGCCCAACTCTTTGGCAGGCGCACCCAGCGTGATTCTGGGCAGGCTTCCTGACCGTTAGCTGCCTTTCCGCATTTGCACGCTGCAGCATCCACGAAAGCGCCGAACAACCTGTTGCAAAATTGTGACGGTGGAAACAAATCGGAGTCGCGAAGGCGCGGCTGACGCGAAGTTGAGCAGGATTGTTCGTCCTGTGTACGATCGCGGCTTTTGCGCCGATCATGCTGCTTGCCCTGCGCTCAATGGTCGCGGAAAGCCAACAAAAATAGGCATAAGTGGAATCTTCGAGCTCCACTCAGGGTTGTTTCACCGCTCGTCCGATCCGACCAATGTTCGCAAAAACCGCTGCAGCGCAGCGCGTTCTTGATGAAACTTACGCCATGCCATGGAGAAAGTTGAGGCTTCTAACTTCATGCGAACCGAGCAAGGGTCGCCGCCAAGGGCCTCGATCATCGATCGTCAACTTGGGGGTATTTAGGATGTCTCGTCTACGTAGAACATTGGCAGCTGCGGCGCTGTCGCTTTCCAGTCTCATTCCGGCGGGGTTTGCCAGCGCCGCTGACTTGCCGGTCAAGGCCAAGGCGAAGCCGGTCGCCGACCTCCCGTTCTTCCTGGTGATCGACGACCGGGTGTCTTTCTCCTGGATGCCCAAGGGTACCGATCCGGGAATGTTCACCGTTAATCCGAATGGCTCGATCAACGGTACGACCGCCAAGCAGGTCTATTCGTTTACCCATTTCGACCTTTGGGCCTACGGCACCAACTTCTTCACCATCTCGATGTTCAAGTCGGGTCATAATGATCCCGCCTCGCCGTGCACGAATGCGGGAACCATCTTCGGGGTTCCCGCCGATTGCGCAGGCGCAACCGAAATCTATGGCCTGTTCCGCTCGACCTTCGGCTGGAACGAGATCTTCAACACCAAAGCCTTCACCATGGGGCCGCTGCATAACGTCTCGTTCGAAGTCGGTATGGACGCCAACACCGAAAACAACTTCCTGGCTCCGGCCAAGCGCGACGTCGTCGCCGGTCTGCAGTTCGCCTTCGACCTGCCCTACAAGGGCTACTTCAACGTGGCGCCCTTGGTTTACTGGGAATTCGCCAACCACAACGCATTTGACCAGTGCGGCCTGTTTGGTCCCGGCGTCCCCGGCGTAACCTGCCTCGCGGACGGCAACACCAAGTACAACGCGACATGGGCGGTCGAGACGAACTACTACATGGATCTGGGCTTCCTGCCCGAGAACATGCAGTTCTGGTCGATCAGCGGCCGCGCTGCCTGGTACGGACCGAAGGGCGATCAGGACCAGCCGCTCACCGGGCTTGGTGTCGGCCGCTTCAGCACGGCGACCAAGACCGAGTTCAACAGCGAACCGATCCGTCTGACCTTCGACGCCTCAAAGGCCTTTATCGGCCCGAAGTACTCTCACTTCGTTGATCTCTGGGTTGCCTATCGCTACTGGCAGAACAAGTTCGGTCTCGATCACAACGCGTCCCCCGGCGTCTGCACGATTGCGGCAACCGGTCAAAGCACCAACTCCTGCACCGAATCGACCGTCTATGGCGGCGTGACGGTGAAGTTCTAACCGCCTGATCCTTCTCCAGGTGAAAAGCGATGGCGCCGCGATGTTCCCGCGGCGCCATTTTTCTTTGGGTGATTTGCGGCGTAGAGCGCTACTTGTTCCAGACGCCGGCGTGCGGTGCCGCCGCTTCGTCCTCGAGCAGGGGGCCGACCACTTCCGTCGGCCGTTGCCCGCTCTTGAAGACGTCCCGGCATGGCAGATCGAGGGTCGGATTTTCCGGGTGATTGCCGGTCAGGTCCCGCAGCCGGTGTTCGCTCAACCCGTACACCAGCCGTCCGATGCCGGCCCAGTAGATCGCGCCCGCACACATCGCGCAGGGCTCGGCGGACGAGTACAGCGTCGCTCCCTTGAGCACGTCCGGACTGAGCGTCGTGCAGGCCTGCGTCGCCAGCAGGCGTTCGGCATGCGCGGTGCCGTCATGGGCGGGCATATAGCCGTTCTCGGTCTCGATCAGCACGTTGCGGTTCTGGTCGACGAGAATGGCGCCGAAGGGATGGTTGCCGTGGCTGATGGCGCGGCGGGCGACGTCGAACGACCGCCGCAGGAAGAGTTCGTCGAGCTTCGTTTGGTCCAAATCTGAAGTGCTGCTCATCGCCGCTCCCACCGCTCCGTCCATCATGCAGATGGCGGATGCGGCAGGCAAGCAAACTCAATGTCCGGCCATGTGCCGTCCAATGTCCGTGAGATCGGCTTCGCTGGCGCGCGCTTCATAGACGAATTCGCCGTGGAACATCACCACAAGCCGGTCCGAGAGCTCGAGCAATTCATCGAGGTCTTCGCTGACCAAAAGCACCGCCGCCCCCCGGTTGCGCGCGGCCATGATCTCAGCATGGATCTGCGCCACCGCGGCGAAATCCAGTCCGAAGCAGGGATTGGCGGCGATCAGCACCTCGACCTCGCCGCCGAGTTCGCGCGCCAGCACCGCGCGCTGCACGTTGCCGCCCGACAGCGCCGAGATCGGCGTATCCGGCGTGCGGGTCTTGATCTTGTAGAGCCCGATCTTGCGTTCGGCGTCCTCGCGAAAGGCCGCGCGGTTGAGCCACCAGCCGCCGCTGGCAAACGGCGCGCGGTCGAACTCACGGAACGCGATGTTGTCGGCGACGCTCATGCCGCCGACGCAGGCGTTCTTCAGCGGTTCCTCGGGCAGCAGCGACATCTTGTGACGGCGCATCTCCTCCCGGCTGGCGTGATAGACGTCGCCGATCACGCGGATCTCGCCGCTCTCGGCCTCGCGCTGGCCGGCTAGCACCTCGACGAGCTGCCGCTGGCCATTGCCGGACACGCCGGCGATGCCGACTATTTCGCCGCCGCGAACCGCGAGCGACACGTTATGAACCGCCACCGCGCCGGCGTCGTCGAGCGCGTTCAGTTTGTCGAGTTCGAGTCGCGCCGCACCGACTTGTCCGACGCGGGCCGGTTGAACCGTCAGTTCTTCGGCGCCGATCATCATGCGGGCCATGCTGTCAGGCGTGAGATCGGCAACTTTGCCATTGCCCGCCAGCTTGCCACGGCGAAGGATCGTGACCTCGTCGGCGAACGCCATCACCTCGCGGAATTTGTGCGTGATCATCAGGATGGTCAGGCCGCCATGGACGACCATGTCGCGCAACATGCCCAGCACTTCGTCGGCTTCGCCCGGCGTCAGCACCGAGGTCGGCTCATCCAGAATCAGAAAGCGCCGCTTGAGGTAAAGCTGCTTGAGGATTTCGCATTTCTGGCGCTCGCCGGCGGAAATATCCGACACTTTGGCGTTCAGCGGCACCTTGAATGGCATGCGGGCGAGAAACGCCTCGAGTTCCTTCTTTTCCTTCGACCAATTGACGACCGCTGGCACGTCGTCGCGCGCCAGCACCAGGTTCTCGGCCACCGTCATCGCCGGCACCAGCGTGAAGTGCTGGTAGACCATGCCAAGCCCCAGCGCGTGGGCGTCCTTGGGGTTGGCGATCGTCTGTTCGCGGCCGCCGACCAGGACGTCGCCTTCGGTCGGGTGGTAATAGCCCATGATGCATTTCACCAGCGTGCTTTTTCCCGCGCCGTTCTCGCCGAGCAGCGCGTGGAACGAGCCGGGCCGCACCTTCAATTCGACATTGTCGAGCGCGGTGAAATCGCCGAACCGCATGGTCATGGCGACGGCGTCGACGCCCAGCGGCCCCTCCGGTAGCGGCGTTTCGCCGATGATCATGACAGGGCTCCGATCAGAGCCGTGGAAGTCGCGACCGCGCCGAACACGCCGCCCTGCATCTTGATCATCTTCAGCGCATGCTCGTGGTTGCTCTTGTCGGTGGCCGCGCAGCAATCCTCGATCAGCACGCATTCAAAGCCGCGGTCGTTGGCTTCCCGCATCGTGGTGTGGACGCAGACGTCGGTGGTGATGCCGGTCAGCACGATGTTCTCGATGCCGCGCAGCCGCAGCATCAGTTCGAGGTCGGTGGCGCAGAACGAGCCCTTGCCGGGCTTGTCGATGATCGGCTCGCCGGGCAGCGGCGCCAGGTCCGGGATGATCTCCCAGCCGGCTTCGCCGCGCACCAGCACCCGGCCGCAGGGGCCGGGATCGCCGATCCCGGCGCCGATCTGCCGCGAGCGCCATTGCTTGTTGGCGGGCAGGTCGGTGAGGTCAGGGCGGTGGCCTTCGCGGGTATGGATGATGTGAAAACCCTGCGCGCGCATCACCGCGAGCAGTTTCTTGATCGGCTCGATCGGGGCGCGGGTCAGCGAGAGATCGTAGCCCATCTTGTCGACATAGCCGCCGACACCGCAGAAGTCGGTCTGCATGTCAATGATGATCAGCGCGGTGTTTGCCGGACGCAGGTCGCCATTATAGGGCCAGGCATAGGGTTCGGATTTCAGATAGCGCTCGGGCATGGCTGGTTCTCGCTCATCGGTCTTAACGGGTGATCGACAGTTCGGCCGGCGCGCCGGTCAGCGTGCGCTTCGGCGAGCAGGTGATGATCATGATCGCCAGGGTCAGGATGTAGGGCGCGGCATTGAACAGATGATAGCCGGAGGTGACGCCGACCGATTGCAGCGCCGGTCCGAGGGCTGCGGCGCCGCCGAAGCCCAGCGACGCCCACATGCACAGCATCGGGTCCCAGCGCGCGAAGATCACCAGCGCCACCGCGGTGACGCCCTGTCCGGAGGAGAGGCCTTCGTTCCAGCTGCCGGGATAGAACAGCGACAGGAACGAGCCGCCGATCCCGGCGAGGAAGCCGCCGACCATGGTCGCGCGCAGCCGGATTGCAAGGACGGAATATCCCATCGCGCGCGCGGCATCCGAACTCTCGCCGGCGGTGCGGATCAGCAGGCCCCAGCGGGTGGTGCGGAAGGCCCAATACAAAACAGGCGCCAGCGCAATGCCGATCAGGAACAGCACGTTGATCCGCAGCGCGGCGCGAACCTGCGCGATATCGCTCCACCAGCCGAAATCGATCGCGGGCAGCCGCGCCGCGGTCGGTTCGATCAACGGCTTGCCGAGATAGAATGCGAGGCCAGTGCCGAACAGCATCAGCGCGATGCCGACGGCGATGTCGTTGACTCGTGGCAATGAGCAAATTCCGGCGTGGAGCGCGCCGAGCAGCGAACCGGTTACGCCGGCGGCGAGCACGCCGAGCCAGGGCGAGCCGGTGAGATAGGAGATGCCATAGGCGCTCATCGCGCCCATCACCAGCGTGCCCTCGAGGCCGAGATTGATGCGACCCGAGCGCTCGGTGATGCATTCGCCGAGGCTGACGAACAGGAACGGCGTGGAGACGCGGATCGCGCCACCGAACACGGCGAGCGGCACCGTCCAGAGTCCGATCGTTCCATCCGCCATGTCAGGACTTTCCCTTCAGGAAGCCGATGCGTCCGTACAACGCGTCGCTGGCGAGCACGAAGACGAAGATGATCCCCTGCAGCACCAGCACCGAAGCATCCGGCAGGCCGAGCCGGCGCTGCAACAGGCCGCCGCTGGCGCTGATGCCGCCAAGCAGGATGGCGACGGGAATGACGGCCAGCGGATTTTGCCGCGCCAGGAAGGCGACGAGGATGCCGGTAAAGCCGTAGCCGGCGGCGAGGTTGGCGTTGGTGCGGCCCTGGACGGCGGCGACTTCGACCATGCCCGCCAGGCCGGCGCATGCGCCCGCCAGAAAGCAGATGGTCAGGATCAGTTTGCTGACGCCCAACCCCACGATCTTGGCCGCGCGGATGTTACCGCCCGCCACGCGCGCGGCGAACCCGAACACGGTGTGATAGATCAGGACGTAGGATGCGACGGCGGCGATCACGCCGAACACCAGCCCCCAATGCACGTCGGTACCGGGAATGCTGCCGATCATGTTGGCGGCGCCGATCTCGCGCGTCGACGGTTTGTTGAGGCTGGCGGGATCGCGCATCATGCCCTCGACCAGATGGTTGAGGATCGCGAGCGCGATGTAGACCAGCAGCAGGCTGGAAATCGTTTCATTGACGCCGCGGTATTGCCGCAAGCCGCCCGCCAGCATGATCCAGAGACCGCCGCCGATCATGCCGGCGCAAACCATCGCAATCTGCACCAATAGTGGCGGCGCCCATGGCATCGTCAGCGCGGCGCTGGTGGCGGCGAGCGCGCCGATCAGGAGCGCGCCTTCGCCGCCGATGATCACCATGCCCAGTTGTGCCGGCAGCGCCGTGCACAGCGCGGTCAGGATCAGAGGAGCGGCGCGGGTCAAGGTGTTCTGCCAGGAGAACCAGGTCCCGAACGCGCCTTGGTACATGTAGAAATAGAGGTCGAGCGGGCTCTTGCCGAACACCGCCACGAATATCCCGAACACGCCGAGCGCGCCAAGCAGCGCCGCGCCCGGAATCAGGATGTATTCGATGGTCATGCCGTAGCGTTGGAGGAAGCCGGAATCGGCGGCCGGAGCTATTCCGGCCGCCTCCGCTGGATCCGCCGTGTCTGTTGTCACGAAGTCGCTCCGATCACGCCCTCGACCAGGTAATCCATCTTCTCGAGTTCAGGATCCTTCTGGCCGCGATCGGTGCCCGCGGTGATCACGGCCTTGCCCTTGTTGTCCATGATCGGGCCCTTGAAGATGGTGTAGGTGCCGGCCATGAGCTGGGCCTTGATGTCGTCGGCGTGCTTGCGGGCTTCCGCCGAGACCGCCTCGCCGTAGGGCGAGCATTTGACGATCTCTTCCTTCAGGCCGCCGCGATAGAAGTTCGGGATGGCCTCGCCGGCGGCGATCATCTTGACGAATTTCGGATACAGCGCTTCCCAGTTCCACTCGGCGCCGGTGAGATAGGATTTTGGCGCCAGCGGCGACTGGTTGACGTGATAGCCGCAGACCATGGCGCCGCGGCGCGCGGCGTTCTCGACCATGGTCTTCGGACCGTCGACATGACAGGTCAGGACATCGACGCCCTGGTCGATCAGGCTGTTGGTGGCCTCGGCTTCCTTGACCGGCATCGACCAGTCCCCCGTGAAGATCACCTGCGTGGTGGCCTTGGGGTTTGCAAGTTTCGCGCCGAGCGTGAACGCGTTGATGTTGCGCAGCACCTGCGGGATCGGCTTCGCCGCGACAAAGCCGAGCTTGCCGCTCTTGGTGGAGTAGCCGGCAACGATCCCGGAAATATACTGGGCCTCGTCGATATAACCGAAATAGCTGCCGGCATTCTTGGGATCCTTGTCGCTCCACAACCCGCCGCAATGTTCGAAATGGAGTTTTGGAAACTTGTTGGCCATCTTGATCATGTGCGGATTGTAGTATCCGAACGATGTCGGGAAGAGCAGGGAGGCGCCGTCGAGATTGATCATCGACTCGATGGTCTTTTCGACCGCGTCGGTCTCGGGGACCTTTTCTTCCTCGACCACCTTGAGGCCGGGCATTTTTTTCAGCGCCGCCGCACCCTGCGCGTGGGCCTGATTGTAGCCGTAGTCGTCGCGCGACCCGACATAGATGAAGCCGATCGTGGTATCGGCCGCCGCAGCCGGGCGTGCGCCGAAAGCCGTGCCCAGCGTCAGCGCCGCACTTCCCTGCAACAAATGCCGTCGTGAAATCCTGCTGAAATCCATGTGCCTGCTCCCTCTCGGCGGATGACCCGCCACCAATTTCGCAGCCGCGCCGACACGGCGGAGCTTAAGGGGACGTCGCAAGCTTCGTGCCAGAGCACTTTTGATGAGCATATTTAAGTAACTATTTGAAATAACAACTTTATGTATAGCTAGTCGCCGCCGTTCAAAGTTTGTGCAGGAGCCTGCTGGCTTAATTTATAGGCATCAATTTATCATTGTATGCAAGGAGGTTAAGCAGTTCTTGGCTCCGGCCGGGGCTCCGGATGCGTGCACTAAGGCGGGGATTGGTCATTTGTCGGCTGCCCAAGCGGATCGGGGCTGCTACCAGTGAAAACGTCCGGGCGATGGTTGCATCTCCTCCGCTGGCATTGAACTTGTATCGATCAAGAAAGCGCGGATCGGCAGCGGCGCTGCACTGGAAAAGCATGAGCAAGACAGAGGCGGCAGCTGCCGGGACGGGACGATCATCGCTTGGTGGCGAAATCGTCGAGCGGATCAATCAGCTCGGGGCCATTTCAGAGACGCCGGAACATCTGGCGCGGATATTCCTGACGCCCGAGCATCGCACGGCCGCCGATCTGATCCTGTCCTGGATGCGCGGCGCGGGCATGAGCGCGCATCTCGACGCGATCGGGAATGTCTGCGGCCGCTATGAAGGCGAGCGGCCGGGCCTGCCGTGCCTGATGCTGGGCTCGCATTACGACACCGTGCGCGATGCCGGCAAATGGGACGGGCCGCTCGGATTGATCACGGCGATCTCCTGCGTCGCCGATCTGTACAAGAGAGAGCGGCGGCTGCCGTTCGCGATCGAGGTCGTGGGCTTTGCCGACGAGGAGGGGGTGCGGTTCGCCTCGACGCTGCTCGGCAGCCGGGCCGTCGCCGGAACGTTCGTCGAGAGCGTGCTCAACAGCCGCGACCATGCCGGCATCTCGATGCGCGAGGCGATGGTGCAGTTCGGCCTCGACCCCGACCATATCGGCGCCGCCGCCCGCGCGCGCCGCGAACTGCATGCCTATGTCGAACTGCACATCGAGCAGGGACCGGTGCTGGAGCAGCACGACCTGCCGGTCGGCGTGGTCACCGCCATCGCCGGCGCGACGCGGCTGGCGGCGCACCTGACCGGCATGGCCGGACATGCCGGCACCGTGCCGATGGCGCTGCGGCGCGACGCGCTGGCGGGAGCATCCGAGTGCATCGTCGCGATCGAGGGGTTTTGCAAGACCGACGAGGATGGGCTCGTCGGCACCGTCGGCTATATCGACGCCATGCCCGGCGCGACCAACGTGATTCCGGGCCGGGTCAATTTTACCATCGACATCCGCGCCCCGACCGATGCGCACCGCAAACTGGCGGTGGCCGACATCGTCCGCCGGATCGAAGCGATCGCCAAACGCCGCAATCTCGCGCTGCAGGTCGACGTCACCCACGAGAACCGCACCGTGCCGTGCGCGCCGTGGCTGAAGGGGCAGGTCGCCGAAGCCGTCGCCGCCGAAGGCTATCCCGTGTTCGAACTGCCGAGCGGGGCAGGGCATGACGGCATGGCGATGATCGATATCGCCGACGTCGCCATGATCTTCGTCCGCTGCCGCGGCGGAATCAGCCATCATCCCGACGAGCACGTCGAACCCGCCGACGCCGACGCCGGTGCGCGGGTGCTGCTACGGCTGATCGAGAATTTCCGGCCGCGGGAGGTGTAAATACACGTCGTCCCGGCCTTGAGTCGGGACCCATACGCCGTGGCCTATCGGTGAGGATGCTGTCGTCAAACACCTTCTTCAACAACTACCGCCGCGGCGTATGGGTCCCGGCGTTCGCCAGGCGTTCGCCGGGACGACGTATTGAGAGTCCAGCAAGCAGAGAGACGAATCATGGCTGTTTGAGTACTAACTGACAGCACTTGACACACGAACATAATTCATCGGGGCATATGAACAGCGATATTTCATTTCCATCTCATCGCGAATACCGGTTTTACCAGGGGCTCGTTGCCACCTGTGTCGCCAATTCCATTCAGGCGGTGAATTTTCTCGGTGATCGATTCCTGAGGAAGACCCATGGCCTGTCGTCGGCCATCGATGAGCTGTACCGGCACGCGATGAACTCTGCGTTTTCCGCAACCGAGTCGTTTCTCGTCACGGGGGCACCGCACGCAACCGCCTACTATCCGCGGGACTTCGCCTGGTTCTATCCCGATGTTCTCGATCCCGAGACCATCATGGATTCCGAGGACGCCGTCCGGCGGGTTCGCTTGCTCGAAAAAAGTGTCCGGCTGATGCTGGAGGCCGTTCGCGCCGATGTCGTCACCACGACTCTCATCCCGGCGGGACGCGATCGGTATCTTGGCGTCAATTATTTCTCGCGGCCTTCGGATACGCTGTTGGGCATCCTGGCAGGTCTGGAACAGATTGTCGGCGCGGACCAAAGGCCGTCTTCCTATCTGGTGATGTCACAGGGCGCGCATGCCGGCCGCTTGCTGCTTGCTGAGTATCGTGAGGATGTGAAAAGGGCGATACTGCAACTCGCGAAATCGCTGGAGTCGTTCGACGATGGCGGCGCCAAATATTTGCTTTGTGACGTGACCGCGCCTCGTTCCGCGGCAACCGACACCCGCGCCGAACGCAGGCGGTTCGTCACCAACGCCTGTGTCCACACGACATTCCTGCGCGGCATACAACTCGGGGTGATTGACCAGGCCGAGCTGGAACGAGAGCTCGGGCGCGAGTTGTCACGATACAAGAAGGAGCTTCTCCTTCTGTTCGGCAAGCATGGCTATATCAGGCATGCGCTGCAGTCCCCCAGCGTACCGCCCGCGTCTGCCATCGCCCTGGATTTCGTCAATGTGCACCGGGGATTTTGGGATTTGAGCGACGCTGGCGAGCGCGCGTTATTC
This sequence comes from Bradyrhizobium sp. Ash2021, assembly GCF_031202265.1. Lineage (NCBI taxonomy): Bacteria > Pseudomonadati > Pseudomonadota > Alphaproteobacteria > Hyphomicrobiales > Nitrobacteraceae > Bradyrhizobium > Bradyrhizobium sp. Ash2021. Next base: position 3,051,857 of record NZ_CP100604.1, read on the forward strand.
GCAGCCACGACCGATCTGGTCCTCGCTGAACCCCGGTTTCGTATACCAAGTACGTCTCACTTCCTGGTATCCGTGGATAACCCGCAGAACAAGATGATCCACAGAATTGCAGCTCCAGCCTACCAGGGACGTTCCTCCTGGCCGACGTTCAATGTCGAATTCGCCGATCGCATGCTGGACTACGATGATTTCGCGGGAGTCGATACGTACCGGTCTCATGCCCGGGAGATATTGAACGACATTCGAACCGCTACCGAGACACATGGCGGATATCAGGAACTGCTGTCCGAAAAAGGTCTCAAATACCGGACATGGGCCTATCGGGGAGCGGTTGCGCACTCCTGGTTTCCTCGTTTCCTTTCGGTCTGGCGAAGGGCATTCGGAAGCCCGCTGCTCAAATGGAACTAGGGATTTATCCAATCGATTCCTGCATTGCAGGCGCCATTGCGCATCGTTTTGAAAGCGCGGGATTGCGAATCTGCGTTTGCACGGGCCACGTCATGGCGAGCAGGGCACGTCCGCCGGAGCTCGGCTGAGAAGGCGGAAGCGACGAATTCTGAAGCGCTGAGTCCGAAATCTCGGGTTCTACCCGCAAAGCGTTGAGCGAAAACCATAAACCCCGAGCGGTCGAGCGGCGCTTTGGCGGGCGACCTCTGCCCGCTGTCATGATCCTTTAACGGAACTGACATGTTGCCGCAGCACATCTGACAACTGCGCCCTTTAACGTTCGCCTGGGCACTTGCTGCCTGCCGAACCATTTTCCCCCGCATTCATAACAAAAGAGGGCGCGTCATGCTTCCTAAACTGACTAGACGTCTACGCGATCGTACTGTCGTCACCGCAGCGATCCTGTCGCTGATGGGACATGACGTCTACGCGATGGACAACAACGCCTTCGGAGACAACAGCAACGGCCGCCGGACCGAAAGCCCGATCAAGCACGTGATCGTCATCATGGGAGAAAACCGGACTTTCGACCATGTGTTCGCGACTTACAAGCCGGGCCACGGTGAACGCGTCGACAATCTTCTGTCCAAGGGAATTATCAACGAGGACGGCTCGCCCGGCCCGAATTACGCCAAGGCGGCGCAATTCTCGGCGGTCGTCAACAACACCTTCTCGAACAGCCCGGGTCAAAAGACCCCCTACAACAACTCGACCAATAAGCTTCAGGCGCCCGGAACCTCGTACGCGCCGCAGCAGTGCTATACCACCGTGGAACAGGCTGCCCTCAACGGTCCGGGTTGCCTCTCCACGCTGTCGGAAGCCGCCCGCGGCGATTACGGCCTGCGTCCGCAGGATTTACCGTTGCTCACGACCGGTGCGACCGGCATCGCCGGCAATTCGCCCGATACCCGCATCCTGAGCTCCAGCAACCTGCCGAACGGCCCCTATCCTTTGGTGACGGTGGTGCCGGGCGAAGCCACCCAGAGCCTTTATGCGACCTACGGCGGCAGCCCGGTGCATCGCTTCTACCAGATGTGGCAACAGCTTGACTGCGATGTCAGCAAGTCCACCGGGCACAATCCGAGCGGATGTCAGGCCGATCTGTTCCCCTGGGTCGAGCAGACCGTCTCTTCCGGCAGCAACGGCAATCCGACGCCGCATCCGCTCAACGAAGGCAATATCGCGATGGGCTTTTACAACGTCGCCAAGGGCGACGCGCCCTATCTGACCGAACTCGCCCGCACGTACACGCTCAACGACAACTATCACCAGCCGGTGATGGGCGGCACCTTCGCCAACCAGATGATGTTTGGCTATGCCGACGCGCTGTATTACGCGGACGCCAAGGGCGGTCCCGCCACCCCCAACCACGTTCTGGTTCCGGGTTCGAACCCGCCGGTTTTTGTCGATGAGGTCGAGAACCCCAATCCGGCGCCGGGCACCAACAATTGGTACAGCAATGACGGCTATGGCGGCGGCAGCTACACCAATTGCTCCGACTTCACGCAGCCGGGCGTCGCCCCGATCGTCAACTATCTGACGGCGATCCACGTGCCGCCGAACTGCGCGCCGCACGCTTATTACCTGCTCAACAACTACGTCCCCGCGTTCATCGGCAGCGGCGCCCAGGATCCGATCAATAACGGCCCGTTCACGCTGCCGCCGGTGATCAAACAGCAACACATCGGCGATGTGCTGAGCCAGGCCCACGTATCGTGGGCGTATTTCGGCGAGCGCTGGAACGACTTCAAGACCGCGCCCGGCGAAGGCACGAACTTCGGCGCGCTCGACCCGATCGCCTATCTGTATTGCAACATCTGCAATCCGTTCCTCTATTCCGCCTCCGTCATGAACAACCCGGCGGCGATCAATGCGCACATGAAGGATACGCTCGATCTTTATGACGCCATCGCCAAAGGCAATCTGCCGGCCGTGTCGTACGTGAAGCCGAGCACCTTCAACGACGGCCATCCTTCGTCGTCCCGGCTCGATCTGTTCGAATCCTTCGCCAAGCGGATCATCGAACAGGTCAAGGCCAACGATGAACTGTGGGAGTCCACGGCCATCCTGGTCACCACCGACGAGGGCGGCGGCTATTACGACTCCGGTTACGTCCAGCCGGTCGACTATTTCGGCGACGGCACGCGCATTCCGATGATCGTGGTGTCGAAATATTCGCAAGGCGGGCACATGTCGCACGAATATTCCGATCATGCCTCGGTCATCAAATTCATCGAACGCAACTGGCATCTGCCCAAGCTCTCGACCCGGAGCCGCGACAATCTGCCGAACCCGCAGACCTCGGACGACAATCCCTATGTGCCGCAAAACCGGCCGGCGATCGGCGATCTCTTCGGCAATTTCGCCTTCGCGGATCATGGGGGCGGGGATCACGACCAGCACGGCGACGACCACGGCGATCATTGATCGACAAAGGCCGTTCCCGCCAGGGAACGGCCTTATCGCCATTTCACACGCGTATCGAGGGCCGGATCACCATCCGGCCTTCGTCATGGAGCTGTCCCCTTGAAAACAATCGCGCCGCAGCGGGCTCCCGCACCGACGATACCGACAATAGAGACAGCGCGCCGCGCCTTTGCCGGCGGAGATCTGGCGACGACCGAGCGGATTTGCGCCGAAGTGCTCGCCCGCGCGCCCGACGAAGGAGCCGCATGGGCGCTGCTGACCGAAACTGCGTTGCAGCGAGGGCGCCCCGACGCGGCCATCGTCTGCGCCAATCGCGCGGTTGCCCTGATGCCGAAGGATCCGATCGCGCTCATTCTGCGCGCAAAATGCCTGTTCGTTTCTGGCGAGGCGCGCGGCGCGTTCGAGGCCGCCGAAGCCGCCGCTCAGATCATCGGCGACGCCCCCGAAGGGCAGGACGCGCTCGGCGCGATCTTCGGCCTGCTCGGCTTGCACGCAAAGGCAAAGCAATTATTCCTGCGCGCCGCTTCTGCCCGTCCCGATGTGCCGCAATATCTGTTCAATCTAGCGGCGACCGAGCGGATGACCGGCGCGCTGAAGGACGCCGAAGCGCATTGCGATTTGGCGATCGCGCGCGACCGCCACTATGGCCTTGCTCATTATTTGCGCTCCGACCTGCGCATCCAGACCGCCGAGCGCAACCATATCGAGGAGATGGAAGCGCTGGTCGGCGAGGGCAGGCTGACGGGTCCGAGCGAGGTCTTGCTGCGATTCGCGCTCGGCAAGGAATGCGAAGACCTCGATCGCCACGACCGCGCCTTCGAGCACGTCGAGGCCGGCTGCACGCTGCAGCACGGCTTGCTCGCGCGCGATTCCGCTGCCGGGATCGGGGAAATCGACGGGATCATCCGCGCGCATACCCGACGCTGGCTCGACACCGCGCCGGCGGGTTACAGCGGCGCCGCGCCGGTGTTCGTGACCGGGCTGCCGCGCACCGGCACGACGCTGGTGGAACGCATCATCGCCAGTCACTCCGCCATGCATTCGGTCGGCGAGACCGGTGTATTCGCGGCCGAGATGCACCGTGCCATGACCACGAACTCGGCCGGGAGCGACCTCGCAGGCATCGGCGAGCGATATATGGACGCGGCGGCAGCACTTCGCGTGCCGCCGGACGCTCGTTTCGTCGACAAGACGCTGGAAAACTATCTCTACTGCGGACTCATTCACGCAGCCCTGCCGGCGGCCAGGATCATCCTGGTGCAGCGGCATCCGATGGACGCGTGCTGGGCGATCTACAAGGCCCACTTTCGCGGCAAGTTCCCGTTCTCGTATGATCAGATCGAGCTTGCGGATTACTATCTGGCCTTTCGCCGCCTGTCGCAGCACTGGCGGGAAGTGTTGCCGCCCGACGTGCTGCTGGAAATCAACTACGAAGACATCGTCAAGGACCAGGCGGCGGCGAGCCGGGACATCATTCGTTTCATCGGGCTGCCGTGGGAGGACGACGTGATGCGCTTTCACGAAAGCCCGGCGCCGTCGGCGACGGCCAGCGCCGTTCAGGTGCGCCGCCCGATCTACGCTTCGTCGGTCGGCAAGTGGCGGCCGCATGCGGCGCGGCTGGCGCCACTTCGCGCCCGGTTGTTGCGCGAGATTCCGGAAGCGGAGCTGGCATGACGGCTCATCGTACGTCCCTGCTGTTGGCGGTCGCATCGGCGCTCCTGCTGGCCGGCGGCAGCGCGGCGCCGGCGCAGGTGCGGGTGGAGGGACGGCCGGAGACCGTTCATGTCGAAGCTCACGACGTGCCGCTGCAGGAGGTGCTGTCCGCGCTGCACGACAGGTTCGGTCTGCAGTACCGCTCGGACGACACGCTGGAGACGCTCAAGACCGGCGTCTTCGACGGGCCATTGCAGCGCGTCGCTGCACGCGTCCTCGAAGGTTACGATTTTGCGATGAAGATCACCCCGCAAGGCATCGACGTGCTGGTGCTGCGGCAAAACCGACCCGGCCAAACCGCCGTTGCAGTCGTTTCGGCGATGGCGGTGAGGCCGCCGATGACTGCGGCGGAAGTCAAGCATTACGCCAGCGGACATATCCGATAGACGCTTGAATCATGAATCACGTCGCCAACTCTATGGGTATTGACGGCGGCGGATCAGCGATTGACCGATACTGTTTGAAAAAGACCTCGCCAGGCGGCCTTGGTCTTGGGCTTTTTCACCGCTTGGTACCTAATTCAGCCATTTCTATCGAATACTTCTGGAACATGGCGATCCGCTTGCTTGTGAATTCTGCAATGACACTGAGAATTTCAACGGGCGACCTAATCGTCGCAAGCCTCTGGGCGAATTCAAAAGCCAATTGCATGTTGGCTTGTGCCATTTCCAGCAGCTTTGCTTGATAAGCCCGCACGTTTGCCGTGGCTGAAGAAAAAACAAACCCCTTCTTTGAATCGTTATCCGTCATCGTCTGTTTGCCGTCATCTTGTAAGGCTGTCGCCGGTTTCTCAACGAGGGGAGCCTCTTGTTTTGAGTCGTTATGACGCTCAGGGGGCGGTTCAGTCGAGCCTGCCGCAACCGAGCGCGGGGGGCTGTCTTTCGGGCTTGTAATAATAGCCTGCTTGGCCCGTTGGGCGGCTATTTTCGTGCTGTGGGCCTGCTTTGACGCTGTTGCCGGTTTACGTTTGGTCATGTGGCACTCCAGGGGATGATTGGGCGACCACAACGGTCATTCGTGTGCAGCGACAACATACTGTGTAGTTTAACGTTCCAAACGCAGATTAAATTCATCGCATAGGCTAATCAGGAAGTTCGGCGATGTGCCCGACGACCTGAATGCGTTGTGAGGTGAGTGTGCGATTCGCCTTCATTTAACTTTTCCGATGTGAGCAATATTTACCACCGACTCCGCGAACCAGAAGAGCAGCTGGTTCCATCACCGTCCTCTGCTTCCCATCCAACGGCCCCGCTGCCCTAAGTGTCAGGGCCGGATGATGCTGCCCGGATCGAACCTGGTCCCGCCCATTCCGACTTTCTGACGCTCCAATGTCCGAAGTGCGAGCATGTCCAAAAGATGGTTGTCGGGGACCCGATGAAGGCAGCCAACACGGGTTGGACGGCAGGCGGCCTTAAGGCTCCCGAGTAAAAGGCCGCCTCGGCGTTGAAATGCGCTGTGCAATTCGGCCAAGGTCTGCTTTCGGGGGTAAAACAGACATCCCATTTCAAGGGCGTCAGGACCGTTTTTGACCCGAATGTATGGTCCGGCCGTGCGTTGCAAGAGGTTTCGTCGATCTGGTGGTAAGCGGTCTTGCATCAATGTATCCGGTCTCTAGTTGGAGCTGTTTTGCTCCGGACCATCATGGATATCAGCGCGCGTGCGTTCTCATTAGGCGACAGGCCTCGATTGGGCCATTTGGGTCACCAGTGTTCGCATGCGCCGGGAAGACCGATCCTCCATCTCGTCTCATCCTCTCGCAGACCTCGGCTGGAAACTGTTGATAGGGTTACGTCATCGCTTGCTCCTCATATCGCGCAGTTCCTTTGTTCGAGCCGAGGGCCGTTCCTTCGTCCCGGCCCGCAGAACGTCGATCGCGTCGCGCGCAGGGGCGGTCAAGGCCGGCCGTCGCGCTTGGCTTGCGGCTGGCTCCGGCGTTGCCAGGCTGCGCCTTGACCGCGCCGAGCACGGCGCGAGGATCAAGCGGGTCGGACGTCTGCATCGTCGGTCCTCGTCAGCTCGAAGGCGCGTCCTTTCGCCAGCACCGCCCAGGCGATGCGGGCAAGTTTGTTGGCGAGCGCAATCGCGAGCACGTTGTGGTGCAACCGCCTCTTGGCGGCTTCGATCCAGGATTTGAGCCCGTAACGTTCCCAGTCCTTTATCCTGACCAGCACAACCCATGCCGCCTGCACAAACAGAACGCGCAGGTAGCGATTGCCGCGCCTCGAGATTTTGCCGAGGATCGTGCGGTCTCCCGTTGAGATCTGCTTGGGCACCAGTCCGAGCCAGGCGCCGAAGTCGCGGCCTTTGGAGAATACGTCTCCAGTGCCGATCGCGGCCACCATGGCGCTCGAAATGATCGGCCCGATGCCGGGCACCGTCATCAGGCGCGAACATGCCTGATCTTGACGGGCCAGGGCTTCGATCTCGCCGGAGAGGCCATCGATACGCTGATTCAGTCGGCGCCAGTCGCCTGCCAACTCCTCGATGACACGCAACATGCGTGGCGACAGGGCATCGGTGCGCGTCGCAAGGATGGTGGGCAGTTCCGTGCGCAGGAAGCCGATACCTTGGCGCACGGCGATCCCGCGTTCCAACATGAAGGCGCGAATCTGGTTGATGATGCCGGTGCGTTGCGACACCAGTCGCTCGCGCACCCGATGCAGCGCCTGCAGATCCAGTTGCTCCGCGGTCTTGGTCGCCACGAACTTCATCGTCGGGCGCTGCACGGCTTCGGCAATCGCTTCGGCATCATTGAAGTCGTTCTTCTGTCCCTTGCTATAGGGGCGTACATATTTGGCCGGCATCAATCTGGCATCGTGACCCAGCGATGCGAGTTTGCGGCTCAGGTGATGGGCGCCGACGCAGGCTTCCATGCCGATCAGGCAAGGCGGTATATTGGCGAGCCGCGCCTCCACTTGGCCACGCGACCACTTTTGCCGCAGCACGATGGCGCCGCGCGCATCGTGGCCCACGACGTGGAACGAGTTCTTGCCGATATCGATGCCAATCACGGCCATCGCGCTATTGAGTGTCTGGGACATGGCGTGCTCCTTGTCTTTGGCGCCCCTTGCCGGCTTCGCATGCTGGCGGGGCAGGAGCACGGCCGGACCATCCCATTAGGCGACCTTGGGAAAATCGGCTATTGAACTCATTGGATGCAATTTTCTCGGCGTCGGGTTTATGTTAGTAAGGGTTCAGGCTTAAGGCCCGGCACAAAAGCATGGAGCGGTGGCGCCGGCCGAAAGCTCGGCCAAGCGCGTACTCGACTACGCATCAACGGCCCTGTCTCGCAACCAGCGAGAGGCTGATCGATTAGAGGCCCAGCTTGGCAGAGTCCCTGGTGTGGCCTGCCGTCATGTCGTGGGACTTAGCACAAGCGGCACGCTCCCCAGGACAGGCAGCAGCCCGCGCAACCCACGCAGCCCGCGCAACCCACGCAGCCACCGAACCCGAACCCGAACCCGCAGCCACCACCGCCGCAACCTCGGCAGCCGCCACCGCCGCAACCTCGGCAGCCGCCGCCACCGCCGCAACCTCGGCAGCCGCCGCAACCACCGCCACCTCGGCAGCCGCCGCAACCACCGCATCCGCGGGCTAGCTGCACGCCGCTGCCAACGTTCTCCCTATCGAAGAGATGGAACGTGGCGAGACTGACGTCGGCCACTTCCTCTTCGCTAAGAACGAAGCGCTGATTGGGCGAGGTATTGTCAGATTGCGGGATACCGGCAGTGGGCATCGTGGATGCGGATGCATTACCCACCAGCGAAAGACCCAGTCCGGCGGCACCCAGCACCTTCACGGCGGCGGCTTTGGTTGTGCGTTTCTTCTTCGAAGCTTGCTTGACCTGTGGCATGGTCGCATCCTCCGTAAGTTCCAGTGAAAACGCTTGGCAAGCGTGCGCTCGGCGAAACCGGCGCGCAAGGATTGCCTGTGCCATAAAATGCGAAACATCTCATCGAGTTCCATTCATCTTCATGAACAAGATCGACACATAACCGCTTTTGGTTGAGCAGAATCCCGCCAGCTGCATACATACAGCAGCATGGACCTGTATGTCCGGTATTTGCACTTTTCGGCCCTCGCGCGATGTCCGACTCGAGTCCGGAATGCGCACCAAAGCGGACGTCCGCCGACCGCTCCGAATGTATGGGTTCACGCCCTGGAACGCCGTCATTGCGAGGAGCGACTTGTCCGCCGTAGCTCAACGAGGCGGAAGCGACGAAGCAATCCATTCTCTCGTTTGGCGGCGAGATGAATTGCTTCGCGGAGCCTGTCAACTGGCGGCGCTTCGCGCGACCCGTTGGCTCGCAATGACGGATATCCTTGCGACCTGATTGCCCGACGGGCAAATCACTTGGGGCGCGACGTTTTCAGAAAAACTCGCGCGAAATGCGCGGCGAGGTCGCGAAGCCATGTTTTCCGTCATTGCGAGGAGCGAAGCGACGAAGCAATCCATTCTTGCCTTGCGGCCCAATGGATTGCTTCGCGGAGCCTGTCATCGGGCGGCGCTTTGCGCCGACCCGTTGGCTCGCAATGACGGCCCAGAATCAGCCGTTGCTTCACTCCGCCGCCTTCGCGGTCTTGCCGAACATTCGCATCGGCGCCGGAAAACCGCACGAGGTGCCGTCGGTGACCTTGACCTGGTCTTCCCAGGGCAGGCGGAACGTGCCCGCGACCATGTCCTGCATGAAGGTGTAGGGGCAGTCCATCGCGCCGCCCTTCACCGCGACATAGCCGCGGTGCCAGAGCTGATAGATGTTGTTCTCGACACCCCAGTTGATCCGCGCCTCGCGCACCAGGTCGGGGCGCACCTCGGCGGTGATGATCTCGTCGGCGCGCCCGGTGGTGCCGTGGGCGATGATCGTGCCGTCGAAATTCACGATCATGCCTTCGCCCATGGAATCGAACGAGCCGTCGGAGCCGCACATGCAGACATTGGCGGTGACCATCAGATTCTGGAACGCATTGGCCTGGTTGGTGAAGCGCCAGCTTTCGCGGATCGGCGCGGTATAGCCGGCGGTGCGGATCATGATCTCCGCGCCTTTATAAGCGCATTCGCGCGCCATTTCCGGGAACATGCCGTCATGGCAGATGATCAGCGCGATCTTGGCGCCCCTCGGTCCCTCGATCACGGGAATGCCGATATCGCCGGGCTCCCACGGCTCGACCGGAATCCAGGGATGGAATTTGCGATAGTAGAGCTTGATCTCGCCGTGGTCGTCGATGATCAGGCCGGAATTGTAGGGATTGCCGTCGGGGTTGAATTCCATGATGGAAAAACAGCCCCAGATCTTGTTGTCGATGCAGGCACGCTTGAAGGACGCGACTTCGGGGCCGTCGAGCCGGCACATGATTTCGGGATTGGTGTCCATCGACAGGCCGTGCAGCGAATATTCGGGAAACACGACCAGGTCCATGGTGGAAAGATTGCGCCGCGCCTTGCCGACCATGGTGACGATGCGCTCGGTCTGCCGCGCCAGGTCGGCGCGGGTCACGACCACGGGCAATTGCAGTTGAACCAGCCCGATCACGACGCCTTCGGGCGATTTGTTGAGGCCGCCAAGTCCGTTCATGTTGTCCTCCCGTCAGCCGGTGCCCTTCGATGCGCGAAATGCTGCCAGCGCTGTTCCATCCAATCCAATCGTAATCAGCAACAAATATGCCAGCCCTGACCCTCCCTGCGCAAATCAAGTGCAATAAAAATTCCGCACATCCAATAAGCAAATGCACGTCATCAAAGCGACGCACAGAGAATGAGCAACTGCTCCATCGACGCCCAACAAATTGAAAACATGATGGATTCCGTTTTTTGGAAACGCCAAACGGGATTGTACACAATGGCACGCGCCTTGCTTGGCCTGGCTTAAGGAGTTCTCTCGTTCGGGGCGCGTACGTCATGACGAACTCAAGCGGTACCTTCGGCAAAGTGGCGGCGGAACCAGAGCCGATCGAGCTCGACTGGACCAAAACCGCACTCGTCATCATCGACATGCAGCGCGATTTCATGGAGCCCGGCGGCTTCGGTGAAACGCTGGGCAATGATGTCTCGCAGCTCGCGCGCGCGGTGAAGCCGATCGCGGCGGTGCTGGCGGCGGCGCGCGATACGGGCATGCTGGTCGTGCACACCCGTGAGGGACATTTGCCCGATCTGTCCGACGCGCCGCCGGCGAAAGTCGAACGCGGCGCGCCGAGCTTGCGCATCGGCGATCCCGGACCGATGGGGCGGATCCTGATCCGCGGCGAAGCCGGCCATGACATCATTCCCGAACTCTATCCGCTCGACAGCGAGGTCGTGATCGACAAGCCGGGCAAAGGCGCGTTCTACGCCACCGAGCTTTCCGACGTCCTGCAGAAATACGGCATCGAGAATCTGCTGGTGTGCGGCGTCACCACCGAAGTGTGCGTCAACACCACCGTGCGCGAGGCCAACGACCGCGGCTATCGCTGCGTCGTGCTGTCCGACGGCTGCGCGTCCTATTTCCCTGAATTCCACGAGATGGGCCTGAAGATGATCAAGGCCCAGGGCGGAATCTTCGGCTGGGTCACCGATTCAGCCGCGGTACTGGAGGCACTTTCACCGGAGACTTCAAAGACAGTAGCAGCAGGGGGATCACGATGAGCACAAGCATGACGGGGACTGCCGGCAAGTCCGATTTCAGGCCGGTTCTGTGGACACCGGGCGACTGGAACGCCTTTTTCGGTTTCGGCACCAACATCCTCGTCAACATGCTGGTCTTGACCGGCCTGTTGCGCTTCGTGCTGAAGATGCCGGACTCCCTAGTGTTCGGCCGCATCCTGCCGGCGCTCGGCCTGATGATGTGCCTGTCCACCTTCTATTATGCCTTCCTCGCCTATCGGCTGGCGCTGAAAACCGGCCGTACGGACGTCTGCGCGCTGCCGTCGGGCGTCAGCGTGCCGCACATGTTCATCGTCACCTTCGTGATCATGCTGCCGATCACGATCAAGACTGGCGATCCCATGAAGGGCTGGTCGGCCGGCCTGGTCTGGGTGTTCTTCCAGAGTTTCCTTCTCATGATCGGCGGCTTCATCGCCCCGTATATCCGCAAGATCACCCCGCGTGCGGCGCTGCTCGGCACGCTCGCCGGCGTCTCCGTCACCTTCATCTCGATGCGGCCGGCGCTGGAAATGTACATGACGCCGCAGATCGGTCTGGTCTGCTTCGGCATCATCCTGGTGAGCTGGTTCGGCGGTGTGAAATATCCGAAGAACATCCCGGCAGGCCTGGTCGCCATCGCGGTCGGCATGATCATCGCGTGGGGCTCCAACCTGTTCGGCCTCGGGCTCGGTGGCCTCAGCGTCAAGGGCGTCGGCGATGCCTTTGCAAGCTTCGGCTTCTCGGTGCCGATCCCGGCCATTGGCCAGGTGTTCTCGGGCTTCGAGTTCCTCGGCGTCATCCTGGTCACGGCGATCCCGTTCGGCATCTACGATCTCGTCGAAGCCATGGACAACGTCGAGAGCGCGGAAGCGGCCGGCGACGAATATCCGACCACCCGCGTTTTGACCGCCGACGGCGTCGTCAGCCTGATCGGCTGCCTGATGGGCAACCCCTTCATCAACGCGGTCTATATCGGCCATCCCGGCTGGAAGGCGATGGGCGGCCGGATCGGCTATTCCGCCGCGACCGGCATCATGGTGGTCGTGTTGTCGTGGTTCGGCATCATCTCGGTGCTGCTGGCGCTGGTGCCTGTCGTCGCGATCTCACCGATCCTGCTCTACATCGGCATGCTGATCGGCGCGCAGGCGTTCCAGACCACGCCGGTCAAGCACGCGCCCGCTGTGGTGCTGGCGCTGACGCCGCATCTTGCGGCCTGGGCCAAGCTGCAGATCGACACCATGCTCGGAGCTACCTTGAGTGCGGCCCAGACGGTCGGTGCGCTGGCTCCCGACAAGGTCGGCGCGGTCAAGACCGCGGCCATTGCCTCGCTTCCACAGCAAGGCGTGATCTACCACGGGCTGGAAGTGATGGGCGGCGGTTCTATCCTTGCCGGGCTCATCCTGGGTGCGATCGGTGTCTTCATCATCGAGCGTGATTTCATGAAGGCTTCGGCCTTCGCGCTCGCCGGCGCTGTGATGACCTATTTCGGCTTTATGCACGGCGAAGCGGTCGGCATCGGCAGTGGGCTCGGCGTGACGCCGGGCGTGGCGCTGGCCTATGTCGTGATGGCCGGTGGCCTGTACGCGCTGGGCAAGACCAGCACCAGCGAGAGCTACAGTTCGCATCCGGAAATGTCGGCGGCGCCGGCTGAGTGAGTCTTACTTCTCCCTCGCCCCGCTCTTCGCGGGGAGAGGGTGGGGTGAGGGGCCGCGCCGCGAAGACGGTGACAGTTGTTTCCGCGGAGAGTCCCCCTCACCCGGATCGCATCTTTGATGCGATCCGACCTCTCCCCGCAAGCGGGGCGAGGTAAGGAAGACAAGTAACGCACGGGGGCCCTATCCGCCCTTGACGGCACCTGCGGTTAGCCCGGCGACGATCTGTCGCTGGGCGAATACCGTCAGCAGCAGCACCGGGAGCGTCACGATCAACGCTGCGGCCGCCAGCGGTCCCCAGCTCAACTGATCGAACGAGATCATGTTGTAGACGGCCACTGGAAGCGTGCGCGTCTCGCGCCCCGCCAGCACGATGCCGAACACAAAATTGTTCCAGGAAAAGATCACCGCGAGGATGAAGGCGACCGCAAGGCCCGGGCGGGCGATAGGTAGCGCCACGTGGCGGAACACCTGCCAGCGCGTGGCGCCGTCAATCAGGGCGGCTTCCTCCAGCTCCAGCGGCGTGGTCTCGAAATAGCCGATCATGATCCAGATCACGATCGGCACGGTCACCACGAGATGGATGATGATCTGCGGCAGCAGCGTGCCGAGCAGTCCGAGCCACTGGAACAGCAAAAACAGCGGAATCAGATAGGACAGTCCCGGCGTGATGCGGGCGATCAGGATCACGATCGCGGATTTGTGCGCGGCCATGCGCGCGATCCCGTAACCGGCGGGCACGCCGACCAGCATCGCCAGCAACGTCGCGCTGCCGGTCACGATCAGGCTGTTGACGAAATAGGTCAGGAACCGGTTCGACGCCAGCACGTCGGCGTAATTCTTCCAGGCAAAGTGCTCGGGGATGAGGACCGGCGGGTAGGCGGCGTTGTCGACCTCGAATTTCAGCGACAGCGAAGCCATCCAGAGGAAGAACAGGATGGCCGGCGACACGATGATGAACACCGCGAGCCAAAGCCCGATCTTGCCGAGGATCTGACGCAAGCTCATGCGCCACCGCCGATCTCGGTCCACAGCGTGCGCTGGCGCAGATGCAGCATCATGGCGGCCATCGCAATGATGAGCAGGAAGAACACCACCGCGATCGCCGAACCATAGCCGAGGTCGTAATAGATGAAGGCGACGCTGTAGAGATAGAGGTTGATGGTCTCCGACGCCGAGCCGGGCCCGCCTTGTGTGATCGCGAAAATGATGTCGAAGCTTTTGACGGCGTCGATCATGCGGATCATGCCGGCGATGAACAGGAACGGCGTGATCAGCGGCAGCGTGATGTAGCGGAACATCTGCCAGACGCCGGCGCCATCGATCTGCGCGCTCTCGTAAGGTTCGACCGGGATCGCGGCGAGGCCGCCGAGCACGATCAGCATCACCAGCGGGGTCCATTGCCAGGTCTCGACCAGCACCAGCGACGGAATCACGGTTGCCGGGTGAAACACCCAGAGCTGCGGCGGCAGGCCGACCAGCGAAAGCAGATAATTGAGCACGCCGAGTTGCGGGTGGAACATCATGGTCCAGACCAGCGCGATCGCAACAGGCGTCGCCATCATCGGCATGATGAACACCCCGCGCAGAAAGCCTCGCCCGGGAAATTTGGCGTGGAACACCACCGCCGCCAAAGTGCCGAACACCAGCGGCAGCAGTACGGAGAGAGCCGTGTAGAGAATGGTGTGGCCGACCGCCTCGACGAAGCGGGGATCGTTCGGCAGCCGCCAATAATTGGCGAACCCGACAAAAGTGGTCGGCGAACCGACCTTCCACTCGTTCAGGCTCATCCAGATCGTGAACAGCCATGGAAATATGATGATCGCGAGCACGACGACCAGCGCCGGTACCACGAACGGCCAGTAGGATGGCGGCCGCCATTCGCGCTCCGGCGCGGCATCGTTTTGCGCCGCGGCCGGAGTAGTCTGTGTCAACGCACTCACGCTTTCTCGCTGCGCTCCAGGATCGGCCGGTACTGCTCGTGGGCCTTCTTCAATTCCGTCGCGGGATCGGCGCCGGCCAACGTCGCGGTAATCGCCGCGCCGACGAGGTCGCGGAATTCGGCGACCGGAATCACCACCGGCAGGCCGAGTTTGCTGATCTTGGCGGAATCGATCACCGATTGCAGCCATTCCTTCGGCATCTTCACGCCCTTCTGGATCTCGGGATCGTTGAGGATGGAGTTACGGAACGGCACGCCGCCGCCAGCCTGCAACAGCCGCGCGCCCTGCGTCTTCGACACCGCCCATTGGCACAGGAGATAGGCGGCTTCCTTGTTCTTGCTCGCGGCCGCAATGCCGAGGCCGTCGCCATAGGTCGCCGAATATTGTCCCTTGGGTCCGGCCGGCACGACGGTGTAGCCGACCTTGCCGACGATGCGCGAGGCGGCCGGGTCTTCCAGCGGCGGCGCCCAGCCGACGCCGTCGATCCACATCGCCGAGCGGCCTTGCGTGAAGGACGCCATCGACTCCATCCAGTTGAAGCCGGCGACGCCGGGCGGGGCAACTTTGGTCAGCAGCGTCTGATAGAGTTTTGTCGCCTGGATCGCCTCCGGGCCGTCGGTCAGGATGTTGCCCTTGGAGTCCAGGAATTCGCCGCCATAGTTGAGGAAGAAGTTGGTCCACAGCGTCATGTTGGCGTTGCGCAGTCCGCGTCCGACGAAACCGTAAATGCCTTCCTTGGCGTCGGTGAGCTTTTCGGCCGCGGCGACCATCTCGTCAAAAGTCTTCGGCACCGCGACGCCCTTCTTCTGGAACAGCTCCTTGTTGTAATAGAGGATGAAATAGTCGACCGACCACGGCAGCGACAGCATCTGCCCCTTGTCGTTCTTGGCGTATTCCAGCCCGGCGGCGGAGAAATCGCTTTCGACGAGGTCGGGCGCGGTGAGATTCGGGTCCTTCATGTAGCCGGTCATGTCGGCAAGCCAGCCGGCTTTCTCGAACTGCCGCTTCTGCACGTGATAGCTGACGTGAACGACGTCAAAGCTCGGCTTGCCCGAGGCGAGCTCGATCACGGCCTTCTGGCGCTGCTGCTGCTCCGGAATCTGCTCCGACTCGACCTGAATGCCGGTGAGATCGGTGAATTCCTTGATGTACTTTTGCAGATTGTCGCCGCGCGGGCCCTTGGCGAGGACCACTTCCAGCTTGGTGCCGGCGTATTTCTTCCATTGCGGTTCGGCGCGTGCGGGCAATCCGGTGAGGCTGAGTGCGCCGGCCGCGGCCGTGCCTGCCAGCAATGCACGGCGCGAGATCAGATGATCGTTCATGGTTTCTCTCCCTGGGGTCGGCTTGTATTTTGGGAGAATACTAGCGCGCGCGAGCGGTGTGCATAGCCCTAATGTGCGCGGTATCGCAGTGCGGTGGCCGCGCGCACAGGATTTTCCGGCTACGCCTTCACGAAGGCGAGCAGCGTGCCATTGCCCGCAGCAGGCGGCACACAGATGGCGCCGCTGCTGTGGACACCGGTTGAACCGAGCGCTTTCTCGGCAGCCGCGACATCGGCTGATATCACAAGACCGGCGCCGCCGCGCTCGGGCAGGCCCGCGAGCGAAACTTCGGGATAGCGCTTGCCGAGCTGATCCCTGGTCAGGAACACGAAGTCGGCGCGGTCACCGCCCGATGGCACCGCGGTGGCGCCGTCCGGTTCAGCCCGCACATCGCGATCGATCAAGCGCGACAGATGCGCGGCGTCGTTGGCCGGATCCGGCGTGATGATCAACGCCTGCTTCAGGCGCTTGGCGCCATTGGCGTGCTTCATCAGTTCGGGGATCCAGACAGTTTCGCGCGTCTTGTGCTGGCAGGCGAAGATGCGCACGCCGCCTGGCGCTTCCGCGGTCGGCCATTGAAAGGTCCGGAATTTGGCCGCCGACAGCGTGCCGTCAGGCATCGTCACCGGGCGCTCGAAATCGGTCGGACCGATCGGCACATAGCCGCGCGCGCGAATTTCTTCGGCGCCGGCGGCCGAATCCACCGCGGTGAAGGCGATGCGCTCGATGCCTTCGCCGCGTTTCTCCAGAAACGCCCGCGCCGGAGCACTATGTTCCGTCGGCGTCAGTACGCCGAGCAATTCCATATAATCAGGGTCGAGCATGATGGTGTAATTGCCAGATCCCATATGCGCGCTGTGAGTGCCGCGCGGCGAAATGGTGAACCCCAGCCGCTTCCAGTTTTCCGCGGCCTTGTCGAGATCCTTCACCATGACGACGGCGTGATCTAGTCCGATGACGTTTTTGAGTGCCACTCTTTTATTTCCCCGGCATGGATTGAAGGTTTAAGCTAACCAGATCGATCAGGCGCCCGCAAGAAAGGATCCCGATGAATACGACAAACGTCCGCTGGCCCGACTCGCTGTGGGCCGCGGCGACGCCACCGGGGCCCGATCTTCCGGAGTTGATCGGCACGCAACAAGCCGATGTCATCGTGATCGGCGCAGGCTTCACCGGGCTCTCGACGGCATTGCATTTGCGCGAAGCCGGCGTCGATGTCGCGATCGTCGAGGCCGCGGAGCCGGGCTGGGGTGCGTCCGGGCGCAATAATGGCCAGGTGATCCCGACATTGTCGCGGCCCGATCCCGACGACATCGTCGCCAGGCACGGCGCGGTCGGCGAACGCTTTGTCGGGATGCTGCGCGACAGCGCCTCGACGCTGTTCGAGGTGGCGCGGCGATACAAGATCGAGGCCGAGCAGGAGCAGGCCGGCTGGGTTCAGCCGGTGCATTCGCCCGGCCGCATCAAGATCGCGGAACGTCGCGTGCGGCAATGGTCGAACTACGGCGCGCCGGTCGACTTGCTGTCGCGCGAGCAGGCGCGCGAGATGCTCGGCTCGGACGCGTGGTACGGCGGCTTCTGGAACAGGACCGGCGGCCACATCAATCCGCTGGCGCTGGCGCGCGGCCTCGCGCGCGCTGTGCTCGGTCTCGGCGCGCGGATTTATGCGCGCTCGCCGGCGGAGAGCTTTGAGCGCCGCAATGGCAAATGGGTGGTGAAGACGGCGAAGGGCGAGATTTCGGGCCGGTCGCTGGTGGTCGCGACCAATGCCTATAGCGGCGAATTCTCGAAATCGCTGGTGCCTGATATCGCGACCGAAGTGATGCCAATCCTGTCCTGGCAGATGGCGACGCAGCCGCTGTCGGACAATGTCCGCAAGACCATCATCCCCGGCCGGCAGGCGATGTCCGATACCCACGGCGAGCTTTACTTTGCGCGTTACGATGCGCGCAATCGCCTGGTTACCGGCGGCGCCGTGATCGGTCCGGGCAACAAGGCCGAGCGGTTGAAGGCGCGGGTGACGGAGCGGCTGCAGCGGCTCTGGCCGCAGATCGGCGAGATCTCCTTCGATTACGTCTGGAACGGCTATGTCGGGATGACCACGGACTTTTTGCCACGCATTCACCGGCTCGGACCGAATGCCTTTGGCTGGACCGGCTGCAACGGCCGCGCGGTGGCGCTCACCATTCCACTCGGCGGTGAGTTGGCGAAGGCGGTTCGCGGTGTGCCGGAGAAGGAATTAGCGCTGCCGTTCACCGAGCCGGTGCCGATCGTGGCCCATGGGCTGCTGCGCAAACTGGCGCCGCTGATGCTGCTGGTCTACCGGCGGCGCGATGCGCGGGAGATGTAGAGCAAGGAGGGTCGCGCAACTCAAAGTGGAGATTTAGGCGAGTATGCCTCCGCTGGCGGATAGCCACGGACCCGCCTTACGGAAACCACAACGTGATGCAGACGTTATTACGCTATGGCAATCCTGGGAGGTGGGCATGGCGAGGAAGCATATCGGCATTCTCACGGGCGGCGGCGACGTCCCCGGCCTCAACGCGGTCATCAAGAGCGTGACTTATCGCGGCAGTGAGGACGACATCGAGGTCGTCGGGCTCCGCCGCGGTTGGGAGGCCCTTACCCATCTGAACCTGGACGACCCCGCCAGCAAATCTCACTACCTCATTCCACTGAACCGTGAAAACACCCGCACCATCGACCGGCGCGGCGGCACCGTGTTGCACTCGAGCCGCACCAATCCGTCCAAAACGAAAAAGCTGCCCGATCATCTCGTCGGCAGGGATTTTCCATTCTCAGAGAGTACCAAGGGCGGCATCGCAACCAAAACGTGGGACCTCACGAGGCAGGTGCTGGCGAATCTCTCGGGGCTCGGCATCGAACACCTGATCGCGATCGGCGGCGACGATACGCTCAGCTATGCGGACAAGCTCAACGAACTCGGCGTCAAGATCATCGCCATTCCGAAGACGATGGACAACGACGTCCGGAACACCGAGTACTGCATCGGATTCTCGACCGCGATCACCCGCGCCAGCGACGCCATCCAGCGGCAGCGCACCACCGTCGGCTCGCACGAACGAATTGGCATTTTCCGGATCTTCGGCCGTGATGCCGGATTTACCGCGCTCTACACCGCGTACGCGACCTCGATTCGATGCGTCATACCGGAATACAAGGTCAATCTCGACGAACTGATCCAGTTGCTGCTCGAGGACAAGCACGCCAACCCGAGCAATTATGCGCTGATCGTGCTCAGCGAGGGCGCCGAGTGGGAGGGCTACAGGGTGCAGGAATACGGCGAGTCCGACGCCTATGGTCACCGCAAGAAAGCCAGCGTGGCCGAAGCGCTTGCCGACGAGATCAAGCGGCGCACGGGCGAGGAGACCATCGTCTCCGACCTCACCTACGATCTGCGATCGGGCGATCCCGACTTCATCGACAAGCTTGTCGCCCTGACCTTCGGCAACATGGCCTACGATGCCGTTTTGGAAGGCCGGACCGGCCTCATGTCGGCGCTGGTCGATGGCCGCTACGACCTCGTGCCTATCCCTGACGCCAGACTCGGGCCACGCAAATTGGACGTCGCCAGCACGTACAACACGAAGCGCTACCGTCCCATCTACGCCAACAAGCGGGGGTTGCCGATCTTTCTCAACCGCGCGTCATAGTACGGGGAGCGGCAATCCGGACCGTGGCATGATCGGCTGCTGCGGTGCGTCGTAAGCGCGTATCGACACGCGGTTGCTGGAGGGCCATAATGCAGCGAGGAACCTATCAGAGGTTCCTTTCATTGATGAGCAGCGCCGTCGCCCCGGCGCAGCGAGCGCCGAGGCGGAGGCGCTGAGCTGCGGTCGGAGGAATGCTCATGAGACTCACTCTTTCGGTCATCAAGGCTGACATTGGTTCCGTCGGCGGGCACACGAAACCGTCTGCACGCATGATGGCGACTGTCGAGGGCGAGGTCGCTAAAGCGATCGACAATGACCTCTTGATCGACGGTTTCGTCCGCCACACCGGCGACGACATTGCGATCATCATGACGCACACACGGGGCGAAGGCAGCTCCGAGGTACATCAATTCGCATGGAAAACGTTTCTCGCAGCCACATCGGTCGCGAAGGCTTCCGGGCTCTATGGCGCCGGCCAGGATCTTCTCGTCGACGCACCTTCCGGAAACGTTCGCGGTGCCGGCCCGGCCGTCGCCGAGCTCAGCTTCGAGCACAGCCTCTCGGGTGCGAGACCCGCGGAGTCCTTCATGGTGTTCGCCGCCGACAAATGCGGCCCCGGCGCCTACAACCTGCCGCTCTATCTGGCCTTTGCCGATCCGATGTATTGCGCCGGGCTGATGCTGCCCCCGATGATCAAGGGTTTCCGTTTCCATGTCATCGACATGGATAACACGGGTGGCGACAGCGTGATCGAACTCGACGCGCCCGCGGACGGCTACCATATTGCGGCGCTGCTTCGCGACAACGAGCGCTTTGGCATTGACCGTATCGTTTCTCAAACATATGGCGAGGTCGCCGTCGCTGTTTCGGCGCAGCGCCTTCACTCGATCGCAGGCAAGTACACTGGCAAGGATGATCCGGTTGCGATCGTCAGAAACCAGGGGATTTTCCCGGCGCCCGAAGAAATCATCTCGCCGTTCGCCAAAGCGCACTTCGTGGGCGGCGATGCGCGCGGCTCGCACGTGATGCCGTTGATGCCGGTGCCACTTAACACGCCGGTGACGGGTATGTACTGCCTGCCGATCGTTTCCTGCGCCGGCTTTTCGATCGACAAGGACGGAAAATTCTCGGAGTCGTATACCGATTTCTTCGACAACCTTGCGTGGGATGAGGTCCGTCAGCGCGCCCAGCGCAAGGCGATCGAGATGCGCAGCCAGGGCTGGTCCGGCGCCGCGATGCTGCCCTATTCCGAGCTGGAGTATGGCGGCTTCCGCGACACCGTATCCGCGCTTCTCAAGCGTTTTCGGCTGCGCGAGGAGCGCAAGCCGGAAGCGGCCGAGTAGAGAAACGCTGCGTACCGCGTGCCTGGCTACACGGTCGCCGTGGCGTGCTCGCGCGCGAACTTGCCGCCGGGGATCGCGGCGAGCAGCGCCTGCGTGTAGGGATGCTGCGGGTTGCCGAACACCTCGGCCGCCAGCCCTTGCTCCACCACGGCGCCATCCTTCATCACGGCGACGAGATCGCAGATTTGGGCGGCGACCCGGAGATCATGGGTGATGAAGATGATGGACAGGCCGAGCCGCTGGCGCAACTCGGCCAGCAGTTTCAGCACCTGCGCCTGCACGGAAACGTCGAGCGCGGAGACCGGCTCGTCGGCGACCAGCACGTCCGGCTTGAGCGCGAGCGCCCGCGCCAGCCCGATGCGCTGGCGCTGGCCGCCGGAGAATTCGTGCGGAAAGCGGTCAGCCGAGGAGGGATTGAGGCCGACCAGCGCGAACAGCTCCTTGGCCTCGGCGATAGCTTCCGCCCGTGGCGTGCCGTGCACGATCGGTCCCTGCGCGACCAATTCGGCCGCCTTGCGGCGCGGATTGAGCGAGGCGAACGGGTCCTGAAACACCATCTGGATATGACGGGTTTCGCGGCGGACCTCCTCGCGGGTTAGTTTCGCCCAGTCCTTGCCGCCGAGCACGATCGATCCGGTCTCCGGATCGATCAGCCGGACGATGCAGCGCGCCAGCGTCGATTTGCCGGAGCCGGATTCGCCGACAATGCCCAGCGTCGCGCCCTTCGGCAGGTTGAGCGATACGTCCTGGACCGCCGGCGTCACGCGCGCGCCGCGTCCCAAAAAGCCGCCGGTGCGATAGGTTTTTGAGACGCCCGATATGGTCAGAATGTTCTTGCCGGAAATGATGCGCGCTGGCGGCGCCTTCAGCGGCGGCACGGCGGCAATGAGCTGTTTGGTGTAGGGGTGCCGCGGATCGTTCAAGACCTGCGCCGCAGCACCTTGCTCCACGACCACGCCGTGTTGCATGACAACCACGCGGTCGGCGATCTCGGCGACGACGCCGAAATCATGGGTGACGAACAGCACGGCGGTTTTCTTGCGCTGCTGCAGGTCGCGGATCAGCTTCAGGATTTGCGCCTGCGTGGTGACATCGAGCGCCGTCGTCGGCTCGTCGGCGATCAGCAGTTTCGGGTCGAGCGCCAGGGCCATCGCGATCATGGCGCGCTGGCGCTGGCCGCCGGACAGCTCATGCGGGTAGGCCTTTGCCGCGACTTTGGGGTCGGGGATGCGGACGTCTTCGAGCAGCGCCAGCACTTTGGCCGATATCTCGGCCTTCGCCAGCTTTGTATGGATCGAAAACATTTCGGCGATCTGATCGCCGATGGTGCGCAGCGGATTGAGCGCGGTCATCGGCTCCTGAAAGATCATGGCGATGCCGGCGCCGCGCACCTGGCGCATCTCGGCGACGGAGGCGGCGCAGAGGTCGCGCCCTTCGAACACCATGCGGCCGCTGTCGATTCGAACCTCGTTCGGCAGCAACCGCATGATGGCGTTCGCCATCATCGACTTGCCGGACCCGGACTCGCCGACCACGCACAGGATTTCGTTCGAGGCGATCGACAGCGACACGTCCGACAGCGCATGCGGCCGGTCTGCGCCCCTCGGCAGGCTCACGCCGAGATGCTCGAGCGAGAGGATGGCGTCGACGATCCCGCTCATCGGCTCTTCAGCCTCGGATTGAGCGCATCGTTGAGGCCCTGTCCGACCAGCGACACCGCGAGCACGGTGACAAGGATTGCTATGCCGGGGACCGCCGAGACGTACCATTGCACCCGCAGGACGTCGCGGCCAAGCCCGATCAGATTGCCCCAGGAGGCGACGTTGGGATCCGACAGCCGAAGGAACGCCAGCGCGCTTTCGAGCAGGATCGCGACCGCCATCACCACGCTGGCGTAGACGATGACCGGCGGCATCGCATTGGGCAGGATCTCGCCGAGGATCAGCTGAAGGTCCTTCATGCCGAGCGTCCGTCCGGCCTGGACGAATTCGCGGTTGCGCAGCGACAAAAATTCGGCGCGGGTCAGCCGCGCCGGCGCCGGCCACGACACCACGCCGACCGCAATCGTGACGGTGGTCAGCGTCGAGCCGAACACGGCGACCAGCACCAGCAGCAGCACGAAATTGGGCAAGGTCTGGAACGCCTCGGTGATCCGCATCAGCACGTTGTCGACCCAGCCGCCATAGTAACCGGCGAAGGCGCCGACGAGGATGCCGATCAGGATCGCGATCGCGGTGGCGACGCCGCCGATCAACAGCGAGATTCGCGCGCCGTAGAAAATCTGGGCGGCGATATCGCGGCCCGAATTATCGGTGCCGAGCAGGAAGCGCGGATTGGAGAACGGCCAGATCAGGGGACGTCCGGCCAGCGCCAGCGGATCGCGCGGATAGAGGAAGCTGGCGCTGGCGGCCATCGCGACCACGACCAGCAACAGGATCAGGCCTGCGACCGCGGCGGGACTGCGAAAATAGCGTTTCAGCGCGTCCATGCGTTTAGCCCCCGGCCGCGATGCGCGGATCGAGCCGCGCATAAAGGAGGTCGACGACGAAGTTGACCACGATGACGAGCAGGGCGGAGACGAACACGATTCCGAGCAGCGTATTGAGGTCACGCTGCACTACGGATTCGTAGGCCAGCCGCCCAAGGCCGGGCAGCGAGAACACGCTTTCGACCACGACGGAGCCGCCCAGCATGGTGCCGGCCTGCAGGCCGATCAGCGTCACCATCGGCAACAGCGCGTTGCGCAGGACATGGCGGGTCACCACGCGGGTCTCGTCGAGGCCCTTGGCGCGCGCGGTCCTGACATAATCGAGGTTGAGGACTTCCAGCATCGAGGCGCGCATGATGCGCAGATAGATGGCGAGGAAGATCAGCCCAAGCGTCAGCGTCGGCAGCACCAGGTGTTTTGCGATGTCGATGACGCCCCAGATGCCCGCTTGCGCGGTTCCGATATCCTGAAACCCGCCGGCCGGCAGCCACTGAAGATAGATCGAGAACACCACGATCGCCATCAATCCGAACCAGAACGACGGGGTCGCGTAGAAGATCAGTCCGAGCGTCGAGATCAGCGTGTCCGGCCAGCGGTTGACGCCGCGGGCGGCGATCACGCCGAACAGCAGGCCGAAGAAGAACGCAAAGGACAGCGAGGCGGTCATCAATAGAATGGTCGGCGGCAGCCGTTCCAGGATCACGGTCGCGACTGGCTTGCCGTAGATCGAGGAGAAGCCGAGATCGAGGCGGATCAGTCGCCACAGATAATTGCCGAGCTGCACGGGGACTGAGAGATCGAGGCCGTAGAACTTGCGCAGCTCGCGCGCGGTCGCGGCATCGCCGCCGCCCATCTGCGCCATCAGCGCGTCGACGGTGTCGCCCGGCGCCAGTTGCAACAGCAAAAACACGCCGATCAGGATCAGAATGAGTGTTGGAATCGAGGCGGCAAGACGCCGCCCCGCAAGGCCAAGGATGCGCATGGGCAGATACTGACGGACTTCGCGTCAGGCGGAAAGCCAAAGATCGTGCCAGCTTGCCGAGCCCCAGCGCGGGGTGTTGGAGTGGTTGCGCGCCTTGGCCGATATCACCGTGACGAAAATCTGCTCGATCGGCATCCAGACCGGCAGTTCCGTATTCACCTCCTTGACGAACTCGGCATAGAGCGCCTTGCGCTTGGCCGGGTCGATCTCGGTGGCGGCATCATCAATGGTCTTGTCGACGGTGGCATCCTGCCAGTCCCATTGGTTGGTCCAGGGCGCGCCCTTGGGCTGGCCCGAGCGGTACCAGACCGTGGTCGAGACCGCAGGGTCGTTGCGGTATTGATGCCAGCCGGTGGCGAGGTCGAAGGCGTGCTCGTCATAGACCTGTTTGAGGAAGCCGCCGCCGTCATTGCGCACGATATCGACGGTGATGCCGACTTCGCCAAGGGATTGCTGAATGAAGGTCGACCACAGCGAGATATCCTCGCCCCACGGCGCCGGCAGCAGTTTTAACGAGAAGCGCGTGCCGCCTGCGCCGGCCTTGAAGCCGGCCTCGTCGAGTAGCGCTGTGGCCTTGGCCTTGTCATAGGGATACTGCGGCGTGTTGGCGCCGGGATAGAAATCGGTCGAGGTCGAGGGAATCGGCCCGGTGCCGAGCCTGGCAAAGTCGCCGAGGAAATTGTCGATGAAGAACGGCACATTGATTGCGTGCGCGATGGCGCGGCGGACGCGAATATCCGACAGCTCCTTGCGGCGGAAATTGAACTCGATGGTGTTGGTGCGTGCGTTGCCTTCATTGCCCTTGGTCGAGACGATGAAGCGCTTGTCTTTGGACAGCCGCGCCATATCCGAGATCGTCAGGCCCGAGAACGGGCTGTAATGCAATTCGCCGGCTTCCATTTGCGCCGCGGCCGCGGCGCGGTCGGTGATCACGCGCCAGACGATGCGGTCGAGATAGGGCGCATTGGGGCGCCAGTAGTCCGGATTGCGATCGGCGATGATGTATTGCCCGCGCTCGTACTTGACGAATTTGAACGGGCCGGTGCCGACCGGGGCCAGGTTGGTCGGGTTCTGGCGGATATCGCCGCTCTCGTAGAGGTGCTTTGCCGAGATGTAGCCGAGGTCGGGCAGCGCGCGCAGCAAGAGGTTGAGCGGCATCGCCCGCTCGTAGTGGAAGACCGCGGTCTGCGGATCCGGTGTGTCGACTGCGGTTAGGAAAAGCTGCAGCGTCGAGCCGTAATTCAGAATCTTCTTCCACATATTCATGGCGGTGAATTCGACGTCGGCCGAGGTGAACGGCTTGCCGTCGTGCCAGGTGACGCCCTTGCGCAGCTTGAAGGTGACGGTCTTGCCGTCGGGGGCGGCTTCCCAGCTCTCGGCGAGCACGCCGACCGGCTGGCCGCTGGCATCGAGGTCGACCAGATTCTCCTGGATCTTGCCGCCGATGATGTAGACGCCGGTGGAAGCCTGAATGCTGGGATTGAGCTGGCGCTGCTCGGCGCCGTAATGGACGTTGAACACGCCGCCCTTGCGCGGTGTTTCCTGTGCAAAAGCCCGCATCGGATTGATGACATTCGCCGCGATCGCGGCCGATGTCAGCAGCGCGGTTCGGCGGTTGATTTCGAGGCGGGTCAAGTCCATTCGGCGGTCTCCGGGGGCGCATCGGGTGGTGAGCCACCTCTGCGGCGGCAGCTGGCTCCGATGTTACGATGGAAGGTGAGCCAGAGTCATTTTCTAATGATGTTCTGATTCGGAAAGATCATTCCTGAAACGCGCCGCAGACGATTCTTGCCGCCCGAAACCTCTTGAAATAGAGCCTCCGCCACGTCCGGCAGGCCAGAAAACGCCTAGAACTGCAGGAAATAGCGCCTTTCGCGGCGATATAGCTGTGCAGAATGTCGAAAAGCCTGTTTTTTTAGCCAGTTTCCGCCATAACGTGCTCATTCCAGAATCAATGGAGCAAACATGGCTACCCAAATGTCGAAGTCGCAGTTGATCGAAAAGATCGCGACCACCACCGAAGTTTCCAAGAAAGAGGTCAAGGGCGTGATGGAAGCGCTCGTCGACGTCGGTCACAAGGAGCTGAAGAAGAACGGGGTGTTCCTCGTTCCCGGCTTCGCGAAGTTCGTTGTGGTCAAGAAACCCGCGACCAAGGCCCGCAAGGGAACCAACCCCTTCACGGGCGAAGAGATGATGTTCAAGGCCAAGCCGGCCCGGAAGATCGTCAGGGCACGGCCGGTCAAGGCTGCCAAGGACGCGGTTTAAAAAAGAAAAGGCCTCCGGTGACGGAGGCCTTTTGCTTTTGGGACCTGCTGGCGACGCCTTGCCAGAGCGGGCTTCGCTGGACCGGCTCCCTCGCCCCGCTTGCGGGGAGAGGGTTGGGGTGAGGGGGACTCTCCACAGACTCGCTCGCGGTGAGTCCCCCTCACCCGAAATTCAAGCTGCGCTTGAATTTCGACCTCTCCCCGCAAGCGGGGCGAGGTGGTCTGGGGCTGCGCCCACCTACATAACCGCGGGCTACACCACCGGTGAACGGCCGCCGTCGACATTGATGGCGGTGCCGGTGATATACGAGCCCTGCTCCGAGGCGAGGAAGCAGGCGAGGTTGGCGAACTCCTCTGCGGTCCCCATCCGGCCGAGCGGAACGCCCTTGGCCAGATCGTGGGTAAAGGCGTCGAAATCCGTGTCCGGTGCCCTTTGGGCGTGCCGCTTGACCCATTGATCGCTGACGATCAGGCCGACCAGCATCGCATTGACCAGGATGTTGTGCGCGCCGCCTTCGTTGGCCATCGCCTTGGTCAGCGCCATGCCGGCCGCGCGCGAAACCGAGGTCGGCGTCGATGCGGCGGCAGGCGCCTTGGCGCCGATGTTCAGCACATTGATGATGCGGCCCCATTTGCGCCCCTTCATGCCCGGCCAGACCAGCCGGCTGAAGCGGATCGCGGCGAACAGTTTCAGGTCAAGGTCTTCCTGCCACATTTCGTCGGTGACGGACTCGAACGCCATTGCGCGCGACGTCCCCGCATTGTTGACGAGGACATCGATCTTGCCGAGATCGGCTGTGATCTTCTCATAGGTCTTCGAAATGTCCGCCGCCTTGGAAACGTCGCAGGCGTAGTCGCGGACCTCGAGGCCGTCCCTGGCGAGCCGCTCCCGCGCGGCCTTCAGATCCGCTGCGCCGCGCGCCAGGATCGCGACCCTGGCGCCGGATTCGGCAAATCGTCGCGCGACCGCGATGCCGATCCCCTTGCTGCCGCCGGTGACGACGGCAACACGGTCTTTCATGGTTATGTTCATGGTTTCTCTCCCTGGCGGATTTATTGTTGCCGCGCATCGCCCGAGCGTCAATGTCGGCGGATTTGCCTTGCCAGAACAACCACGCGGCCCGGGCGACGCAGACGACACGAATGTTCTCCGGTTTGCACCCTCCGAAATCGCAACGTTGCTATTTGCGGGGCGGCCTTGCGGGGAGCGCTGGCGCCGCCAAGATCAAAACAACAAACAATGGAGTCCGGGAGACCACCATGGGCCTTCAACAAACTAGCATCGAGTCGCTTCCGTTCGTCACCGCCGAGCTCAACTACCTGGCGCCGACGCCGGGAAAGCCGCGAACCTACGCGTTCGATCCGCCGCCGGGCGAGCCCAAGACCACCGCGCTGCCCGAACCTCACAACGTCCCGGTCTTCGATGCGCGGCTGATCGCCGATACCCTTTCGCTCGACCGCGAGGGTTTTGCCCTGGTCAAACACCCGACCATCGTGCGGAATTTCTACGACGATAAGGAGGTGAGGAGCGTCTACTATCCCGCCGCCGAGGCCTTCCTCCGGGCCACCTTGAAGGCCGATCGCGTCGTCATCTTCGACCACACCGTGCGCAAGCGGGTGGAAGGTGCCGCCGATATTCGCGGCGCCGGTCCGCGGCAGCCGGCCACCCGCGTCCATGTCGACCAGACCGATGTATCGGGGGCCAACCGCGTGCGCGAGCATTTGCCCGATGAGGCCGATGAGCTTCTAAAGGGACGGGTACAGGTCATCAATCTGTGGCGGCCGATCCGGGGGCCGTTGCGCGACGCGCCGCTGGCGATGTGCGACGGGCAGACGGTTGAGCCCGGCGATCTCGTCGCCTCCGACCTGATCTATCCAAACCGCAGCGGCGAAACCTATTCGGTCAAATACAATCCCGACCATCGCTGGTTCTACGTTCCGCAGATGACCGCCGACGAGGCGCTGCTGCTGAAGTGTTACGATTCAGCAACCGATGGCCGTACCCGGTTCGCGCCGCATACCGCCTTCGTCGATCCGACCACGCCGGCGGACGCGCCGCCGCGCGAGAGCATCGAGCTGCGGACGCTGGTGTTCCACAAGCAGTGATCGCGTGGCGGCAGGCGATTGGCGTCTGCCGCTTATTGGTGATACGCCGCGTCTCAAGATTTTTTTGGGACGAGACGGTTCATGGACGCTGGGAAGGTTGACGGTGCGGGGACCAGCTTCCGCGGATTGATTTTTGCGCTGCTGGCGCTCGCTTGCGGCCACATGCTGTCGACCTTGCTGCGGACGATTCCGGCCATCAGCCTCGACCTGATGGCCGCCGATTTCGGTACACCGCCGCAGGCGCTGGCGAGCCTGACCTCGATCTATCATTTTGCCTTTGCCGCCTCGCAGATTCCCGTCGGCGCGGCGATGGACCGCTTTGGCGTCCGGCCGGTTTCGCTGAGCCTTTTGCTCGGAACCATCGTTGGCGCGATGGCGTCCGGTTTCGCGACGGGACCGGAGAGTTTTCTGTTTGGACAATTTCTGCTCGGGGTCGCGACATCGGGGATGCTGATGTGTCCGATGACGCTGGCCGCAAAGCAGATGTCGGCGGCGCGGTTCGGCCTGTGGTCCGGCGTGATCCTGTCGATCGGCAATATCGGCATGCTGCTGTCGTCGAGCCCTCTCGCCTGGGTCGTTGAGCATCTGGGCTGGCGGGCAGGCTTCTGGATCTCCGCCGGCCTCGGTTTTGCCGTAGCGCTCGCCGTCTTCATTCTCGTCCCGAAACAACCGGCCGCGCATGCGGACAGATCCTCGCCGCTGTCGCAGATGGCCGAGGTGCTGCGTCTCGGCCTGTCGCGTCCGCTTCGCGGCCTGATCGCATTGGCGCTGGTCTCGTTGGCGGCCACACTGGTCTTGCGGGGATTGTGGGCGGGTCCGTGGCTGATGCAGGTCAAGGGGCTTAGCCGCGTCGAGGCCGGCAATGAACTCGGCGTGTTCACGGTCGCGCTGATTGTCGGGCCGTTGTGCATCGGGATCTTCGACCGCAAGTTCGGCCATCGTCGGGCCATCCTCGCAGCCAGCCATTTTCTGGCGGCGGTCTTGCTTTGTTTGATGGCAGCAGGCGCGCCGCATTATCCGGTTTCAGACCTGTTCGGCGTTACGGTCATGCCCGCGCAATATGATGCCATCCTGTTCGTCCTGATCGGCTTCGTTCTATCGTCGCAGCCGCTGCTTTACGGAATGACGAGGCAGCTCGTCGACGCCCAGAATACCGGCAAGGCGCTGTCGGCGATCAACCTTGCCTTCTTCCTCGGTGCGGCGCTGATGCAGTCGACAACCGGGTTGGTTGCGGCACTCCATGGCTTGCCTGCAGTGCTGCTATTCATGGCTGCGGTGCTGGCGGCCGGCACCTCCCTGTTTTTGATCTATACGTCGCCGGCGACAGCGGTAAGATAGACACCCGTGCGCAACGCCCGGCAGTTGGCGGAAGGCTCCCCCGAACTGGCGATGCGTTAATAACAAGGCAATAATGTCCACCAAGATCGATCCCATCACCCGATCCGTCGTCCAGCATCGTCTGAGTTCGATCGTGAAGGAAATGGGCGAAGCCATGCTTCGCACCTCCTATTCCCAGATCCTCAATTCCAGCCGCGATTTCTCGCTGGCAATTTGCGACGCGCGCGCGCGCCTGATCGCGCAGGCCGATCACCTTCCGGTGCATGTCGGCGCGCTGCCGTGGGCTACGATCGCGGTCGAGGAGCGGTTCAAGGACGTAGCACCCGGCGACGTCATCCTGCTCAACGATCCCTATCATGGCGGCAGCCATCTGCCGGATCTGACCGTCTTCGTGCCGGTTTTTGCCGGCGACAGGCGTCTGCTCTGGACCATCGTGCGTGCCCATCAAAGCGATATCGGGGGCGCCACCCATGGCGCCTACAATCCCGGCGCCACCGAGATCTTCCAGGAGGGGCTGCGCATTCCGCCCATCAAACTCTACGAGGCCGGCCGGCCGCGCGAGGATCTGCTCGATCTGCTGGCGCTGAACGTCCGAAACCCGCGCGAGTTTCGCGGCGACCTCGCCGCGATGCTGGGGGCGGCGCATCTCGGCGAGCGGCGCGTCTCAAAACTGTTCTCGGAGTTCGGCGCGCCCGTCGTCGAAGCCGCCATTGAAGCGATCCTCGACGCGACCGAGCAGCAGACCCGCGCCGTGGTCTCGACCTGGAAGGACGGCGTGTTTCACGGCGAGGCGTTTCTCGACGATGACGGCCATGGCCGCAGCGACATCCGCATCGCGGCTAAGGTCACCAAGAACGGCAGCGATATCGAGGTCGATCTGTCCGGATCCGATCCGCAATCGACCAGTTTTGTGAATTCCTCGCATGCCAACATGCAGGCTGCGGTCGCGATGGCCTTTGCCTATCTGATCGACGCCGAAATTCCGAAAAACACCGGCGCGCTGCGGCCGCTGAAGGTGATCGCAAAACAGGGCACGATCGTCTGGGCCGACCCCGGCCGTCCGGTGACGCTGTGCACCAGCCATCCTTCCAATGAAATCGTCGAGGCGATCGTCAAAGCGATGTCGGCGTCGTGCCCCGAACGCGCGATGGCCGGATGGGGCCGCCGGTTCCGGATCGCGATCCAGGGCGAAGACCCGCGCACCGGGCGCGATTTCATCTGGCACATGTTTCACGCCCGCCCCGGCGGCGGCGCCTCGTCCGGTGGCGACGGCTGGTCGTCGATCGGCGAATGGCATTCGGTCGGCGGCCTCAAATTCGGCAGCCTGGAAGTCGCCGAAGTGCGCTTCCCGCTGCACTTCCGGCAGCATGAATTCCGCGCCGGCTCCGGCGGCGACGGACAGTTTCGCGGCGGGCTCGGCGTCTCCCTCGATCTGGTGCTGGAGACGGAGAAACCGGCGAAGGGCAATACCGCCGGCGATGGCGTGCGCTATGGGCCCTGCGGCATGCTCGGCGGCGAGGACGGCCAACCGCATCGCTATCGTCTGCTGTCGGAAGGCCGCGAGCCGCGCGTGTTGCGCACCAAGGAAGTCGGCATCGAACTCCACCCCGGCGATTGCCTCGAAGTCCGCTCCTCCGGCGGCGGCGGCTGGGGGCCGCCTTCCCTGAGATCGGCGAACGCGCGCCAGCGCGACGCGGAGCAGGGACTGACCGGCACTCCGGCGGAGCAGCGTAGCTGACAATGTTCAGAATAGGAGTTGATGTCGGCGGGACCTACACCGACCTGGTCGCCACGGATGAAACCGGGCGGACGATCTTTGCAAAATCGCCGTCGACGCCGGCCGACCAGTCGCTCGGCGTCATGGCGGGCCTGGAAGAACTGGCGCGCCGTCTGGGCGTGACGCGTGCGGAGATGCTCGCTACGACCGAGCGCCTCGTTCATGGCACGACGGTCGCGACCAACGCGCTGCTGGAGCGCAAGGGAGCAAAAGTAGCGCTGCTCACCACCGAGGGCCATCGCGATATCATCGAAATGCGCGAAGGCCTGAAACCCGACCGTTACGATTTGCGCTCGCCGCCGCCGGAACCGCTGGTGCCGCGCGAGCGCCGCTTTGGCGTGCGCGAACGGCTCAAGGCCAGTGGTGAAGTTCTCACGCCGCTGGACGTCGGATCGCTCGGCGACGCCATTGCCGCGGTCAGGAAATCCGGCGCGACCTCGGTCGCGGTTTGCTTTCTGCATTCATACCTCAATCCCGTCCACGAACGCGACGCGGTCGAGCGTCTGACAAAGGAATTGCCCGGCATCAGCGTGTCGCGGTCGAGCGACGTGCTGCCGCAGATCAAGGAATATGAGCGCGTCTCGACCACGATTGTGAACGCCTATGTCGAACCGGTCGTGCGGCGCTATCTGACCAATCTGGAAGCGCGGCTGACCGAGGCCGGATTCAAAGGCAGCCTTTTCGTCGTGCTGTCGCATGGCGGCATGGCGCCGGTGGAGGAAGCCTCGCGTCTGGCCGCCGGCACGGTGCTGTCCGGACCCGCCGGTGGCATTTCGGGCAGCCGGCGCTGCGCCGATCTGCTCAAAATTCCCGATCTGGTGCCGTTCGACATGGGTGGAACCAGCACCGATATCTCGCTGATCTCGGACGGGCAGGTGTCGCTGTCCGCCGACGGCATGCTCGCCGGCCAGCGCATCGCGCTCCGCAGCCTCGACATTGCCAGCATCGCGGCGGGCGGCGGTTCGATCGCCAGCGTCGATAGCAGCGGTACATTGCGGGTCGGGCCGGAGAGCGCCGGCTCGGTGCCGGGGCCGGCTTGTTACGGCAATGGCGGCACTGCCGCCACCGTTACCGACGCCAACGTCGTGCTCGGCTATCTCGATGCCGCCGCCTTCATGGGCGGCGCGCGGCCGCTCGACCGCGCGGCCGCCGAGGCCGCGGTCGACCGGATCGCGGCATCGCTGGAACTGTCGCGGCTGGAGGCTGCCGCCGGCATCCACAAAATGATCAACCTGACGATGGCGGATGGCATTCGCCTGATGACGTTGCGCCGCGGCGTCGATCCCAGAAAATTGGCGCTGCTGAGCTTTGGCGGCGCAGCGGGGTTGCACGCCGCCGAAGTCGCGCGCGAACTGGAAATCAAGCGCATCATCGTGCCGACGGTGGCCTCGGTGCTGTCGGCCTGGGGCATGCTGACCAGCGACCTGCGTTACGAACTGAGCCGGACCCATTACGGCGCCGGTCCGCGGATTTCGGCCGGCGAAGTGCGTGAGCTCTTTGCCGAACTGGAACAACTGGCGGCCGGCCGACTGCGCGCCTGGTTCAACGGGCCGGTTTCGATCGAACGCTCGGCAGAGATGCGCTACGGCGAGCAGGTCTTTGAAATCGACGTATCCCTGACCGATCTTGATCTGGCTGTGCCTGACATCGTCGAGCAGATCGAGGAGCGCTTTCACCGCCGGCATGAGGAGTTGTACACCTACGCCTCGCGCGGCCAGGAGGTGGTGTTCGTCAACGCGCGGGTCGCGGCGGTCGGCGCAGTCGCGCCAATCGATCGGGATACGGGATCCGCAATGTCGTCCGGCGCCTGCTCGCCACGCACGACGCGGCAGGCGTTCTTCGGCGCGTGGCGCGAGGTTCCCGTCTATTCGCTCGACGCACTCCAGCCCGGTCATTCCCTGGCGGGACCTGCGATCATCGAGGCCGAGACCACGACGGTGCTGGTCGATAGCGGCGACCGGGTAACCGTTAACGCGCTGGGCTGGCTGGATATCAGGCTGCGCTGACGGATCGTCCGGCCACCGGTCAAGCGCAACAATTGATTTCAACAGTCACACTTGCGCGGTATTGTTGTGATCGCTGGACGGAACGCAGCGGGCGGCTTCCGGGGGGTGGTCGACGCGTTTGAGGCGATGTTGATGCAAACAATAAAACAAACCGGACTTTCGATATCTCTCCTCCTCGCCGCGCTCCTCACGTCTACGCCACCGAGCGCGCAGCAGGCCGCCGACGCCGGCGCGGCCGACAGCGACATCCGCATCGGCAATATCATGCCCTACACCGGACCGCTGGCTGGGTTTGCGACCATCGGCAAGGCGGAGGCTGCCTATTTCAACATGGTCAACGAGCGCGGCGGCATTAACGGACACAAGATAAGGTTCATCTCCCGCGACGACAGTTCGAATGTGAAGGAAGCAGTCGAGCAGACCAGCGATCTCGTCGAGAAGGAGAACGTGCTGCTGATGTTCGGGTCGTTCGGAACGCCGGGCAATCTGGCGACCCGGAAATATCTCAACGACAAGAAGATACCCCAGCTCTTCGTCGCCTCCGCCGACGAGGAGTGGGCGCACCCCAAAAAATTTCCGTGGACGATGGGCTGGCAGCCGACGTTTCGGGCAGAGGGACGGATTTACGCCAACTACATCCAGGCTTCCTATTCGGACCGCAAGATCGCCGTGCTCTGGCAGAACGATCAGTTCGGTCGCGATCTCTTCCGCGGATTGCAGGAAGGCTTGGGAGTGACGGCCGACAGGATTGTGGCGGACATCGCCATTGAAGCGGACATGTCGATCGATGCCCAGGTCGACATCCTCAAGAACTCCGGCGCTGAAGTGCTCGTCCTCAATTGCGCGCCGCCGATCTCGGCCCGTGCCATCCGTAGAGCGGCCGAATTGGACTGGCATCCGGTGTTGGTGCTGGTCAATGCGGCGGCTTCGATAGCAAACGCGTTGAGACCGGCGGGGCTTCAGAATGCCGTCGGCGTGATTTCAACCTCGTTCCTCAAGGATGCCGGCGATACAACCTGGAAAGAAGACCCTGCCATCAAGGCGTGGCTGGCGTTCATGGACAAATATTATCCCGACGGCGACAGGGAGGACGCCTACGCCCTGTTTGGCTACGCGGCAGCCGAAACGCTGTTGCAGGTGTTGACCCAGTGCGGCAACGACCTGTCGCGCGAGAACATCATGCGGCAGGCGGCGTCCCTGAAAGACTATCAGAACCCCATCGCGCTGCCGGGCATCGCGATCAACACCGGGCCGACCGACTTCCGCCCGATCGAGCAGATGCGGCTGGTGCAGTTCGACGGCAACGCCTGGCAGCCGATCGGCGACGTGATCGAGAGCGCGTTTACCAGCGTTCCCGGGGATAATTGATTGAGGCATTTCTCCCTCTCCCCGCTCTTCGCGAGGAGAGGGGCGGGGTGAGGGGCTCTCTCCGCCGATTCGATGCGCGAAGTGTTCGCGGAGGGTCCCCCTCACCCGAAATTCAAGCTGGGCTTGAATTTCGACCTCTCCCCGCAAGCGGGGCGAAGGTGACCTACCGCTTTCCCGCCTGCCCGTAATTCAGCAACCCGGCCTTGCTCTTCGCCGGATGCGCGCGCAGGCCTTCCTCGTTCGGCTCGGTACCCCAGCCCGGCCGGTCCGGAATGACGAGGTGGCCGTCGACATAGTCGGGGACATGCGTGAACAGCTCGTGATCCCACGCGAGGCGATCGATATCGGTTTCCATGATCCGCAAATTCGGCACCGCCGCGCAGAAATGCGCATTCATCATGGTGCAGAGATGTCCGTAGAAATTATGCGGGGCGACGTTGACCTCGAAATGCTCCGCGGCGGCGGCGATCTTCATCGACTGCCACACGCCGTTCCAGGGCGTGTCGATGATCGCGACATCCATCGCCTGTTCGGTGAAATAGGGCAGGAATTCGCGCAAGCCCAGCAGCGTCTCGCAGGACGAGATTGGGTGCGGGCTCTGGCGGCGGATGTAGCCCAGCGCCTGCGGATTGAAACTGTCGATTTCGACCCAGAACATGTCCATATCCCGGATCGCGCGCAAGATCTTCAGATAGCCTTCGGTCTTGGCGTTGAAGTTGAGGTCGAGCAGCAGATCGACGTCGGGCCCGGCGCCGTCGCGGATCGCCTCCAGGTGCATGCAGAGATTGCGCAGCACCTTGCGGTCGACATTGATCTCGGGCTCGAACGGCGAGCCGAAGCCCGGCCGCCAGCCCTGCGGCTTGCCGTCGGTGTAGACGAAGATATTGGTCTTCATCGCGGTAAAGCGCTTTTCGCGCACCTCGTAGCCGATCGCCTTGACGCCGTCGAGGTCGGTAATGGCCGGCTTGTACCAGTCGGGATGATTGATGCGCCAGGTCGCGCAATGCGACCAGTAGACCCGGACGCGATCGCGGATTTTGCCGCCGAGCAGTTCATAGCAGGGCACGCCGAGCGCTTTTGCCTTGACGTCCAGCAGCGCGTTCTCGATCGCGCCGAGCGCCAGCGCCACCACGCCGCCGGCGGCGGGGCGCGTCGCCGAAAACAGCTCGGCATAGATCCGTTCATGCTGGAAGGCGTTCTGGCCGATGATCCGCGTCGACAGCCGCTGGATTGCGGTGCCGACGCCGGGCGCGCCGAACCCTTCGTCGAATTCGCTCCAGCCGACGATGCCGTCTTCGGTCATGACCTTGACGAAGTGGTAGTTGCGCCAGCCGGCGTCGCAGGACAGCGTTTCGACACTTCTGATGCTGGATGCCTTGGTCATGATTTTCCTGCCCGGTCGTGTTTTTGAGTTGGCCGATAACAACAATGGATTGATCGGCCCGTCAATTGCAGGAGTGGTAGGGCACCAATGCACCTTGCACGTCATGCCCGGGCTTGTCCGGGGCATCCACGTCTTGCGGTCGCTCCGTCAGGAGGACGTGGATGGCCGGGCATAGACGAGCGGAAGCGACGCCGTCCTTCGGACGGCTATGCCCGGCCATGACGGAAACCTAGCCCTGCGGCGGAAACAGCGTCGGCCGGCGCCGCTCGAACACCTGGCGCCCGTGCTTGAACCCCATCAGCACGTCAGGCAATTCCGCGATCGCGTTGGGGCCGGAGTCGGTATCGAGGATGATCAGATCGGCGGGGTTGCCGACGGCGATGCCGTAATCCCGCAGGTTCATCAGGCGTGCGGGGAGGTCGGTCACCAGGTCGAGACAGGCGTCGAACTCGCTGACGCCGGCATGGGCAACATTGGCGTAGAAGTTGGCCATCCGCAGCAGCGACGCGTCGCCGAACGGGGTAAATGGATTGAGCACGTTGTTGGTCGCGACCGAGCACAGCACGCCGCTTTCGACCAGCCTGTGCGCGACGGTGAGCCCGCGCGGCGAGTTGTGCGTGGCGTCCCGCCCCATCAGATAAAGATCGGTTGCGGGAAGCACGGTGACGGCGACGCCGGCCTTGGCCAGCCGTTCGGTCGCCGCTTTGAGTTGATCCGGCGGCATCGCCGACAGTTTTGAGGCGTGACCGATGGCGACGCGGCCGTGATAATTGCGCCGGTCGGTCTGCCGGCAGACCTCCTCCATATGGCACCAGGATGGATCGAGATCGAAGTCGAGGTGGAGATCGACATCGACGTCGAACTGTTGCGCCAGGTCGAACAGCTTTTCGATATGCGCATTCGGGTCGGTGTCCATATAGGGACAGCCGCCGATGGCCTCGCCGCCGTCGTGCAGGGCTTCGACCAGCAGCTCCTCGGTGCCGGGATCGTTGGTCAGGCCTTCCTGCGGAAACACGCAGATCGACAGGTCGATCGCCCAGCCATAATCGCGTTTCAGCGTCTTGACCGCCTCGAACCCGCGCAAGCCGATGCGCGGATCGATTTCGACATGGGTACGCATGTGCGTGGTGCCGTGCACGACGGCGCGTTCGATCACGCGGGCGCCGCGCGCATAGATATCGTCGACCGTAAAATCGCGCTTCATCGCCGCCACCGCGGCAATGGCCTGGCTGACGGTGCCATGATCGTGCCCGCAGCGGCCGAGCAGGCACGCCTTGTCGAGGTGGATGTGGGTGTCGACGAAGCCGGGGAGAACCAGTCTGCCGCCGGCGTCGAACTCCATGGCTTCGCAGGCGAGACGTGGTTCGATGGCGGCGATCCGGCCACCGGATACCCCGATATCGACGGGTGTTGCCGCGGACCGCGTCCTGGCATTGCGGAAGATCAGGTCGAAGGCGGTTCGCGCGTTCATGGGCAAGGCGGGCTGGAGGAGGCAGACTGGAAGCGAACCCTAGCGGAAGCGCCATCATCAGGCAGCACTAGATTGTGTGCAGTTTATAGGCCAAAGTGTTCAAAAAATGTGCATGCAATTTGGTGGCCGGATTGTAGTATTTCGACGTCCACGGAGAATTCGTCATGTCCGCTGCCGCGCAAGCCGAAGCCCGATCCTTGTCGGATGCCGAAGTGGTCGAAGCCTATCTGACCGCATCGATGATCCCCGATCCGGACGCCGCCGCAGCCTATATGAAGCCGGGCACGGTGATCACCTTCACCGGCGGGCGCGAATTCGACCATCCGCGCGGGCCGACCGGCTTCAATGCGCGGCGCTATCGCTGGGTAAAAAAGCAGATGGACCGCTTCGATGTCTGCCCCGGCAATGGCGAGACCGTCGTCTACAGCGTCGGCACGCTGTACGGCGAATGGATCGACGGCACGCCGTTCGAGGGCAACCGCTATGTCGACCGCTTCGTGGTCAAGGACGGGCAGATCGTGAAGATGGATGTCTGGAACGACAGCGCGGAGCGGATCTTGGTTCAGCGCGGGATCGAGGCGTAGCAGCGTTAGCCTGAGGCCATCCGTCATTGCGAGCGAAGCGAAGCAATCCATAGCGCCGCAAGAAGAAAGAATGGATTGCTTCGTCGCTGCGCTCCTCGCAATGACGGTGTTGCCTACCTCGCCCTCACCACCTTCGGCAGTTTCACCACGCGATCGCCGTCGCCTTCCTCGGCGTAGGGCGCCAGAATATCCAGCAAATCGCGGCCGCGTTGCGGGGCGGGTGTCACCAGCGCGCGGTTGGCGACGGAATCCAGGTGACTGTGCATCAGGCTCATCACCTTGCCTTCGTCACCCTTCACGAGCGCCGCGATGATCGCGCGATGTTCATTGATCGCGCATTCCGACGAGTGCGGGCGGCTGTACAGCGATAGCGTCAGGCAGCAGCGATAGGCGACCTCGCTGACATAACGCACCAGAATCGGGCTGTTGGTCATGTGGGCGAGCAGGATGTGGAATTCGGTCGCGAGGCGGATCGATACCGGGTCGGAACCGTCGCGGGCGCCGTCTTCGGCGTCGACATGCGTGTTGAGCGTGGCGATCTGGGCTTTGGTCAGCTTGCCGGCGAGCTGGCGCACCACCAGCCGCTCGAGCTCGATCCGGATGTCGAAGGCATCGCGGGCTTCCTGCCAGCTCGGCGTCGCCACCACCGCAATCCGGTTGCGGCGAAGTTCGACCAGCCCTTCGGCGGCCAGTTGTCCAAGCGCATGGCGCGCAATGGTGCGGCTGACGCCGAAGCGTTCGCCGAGCGAATCCTCCGGCAATTTGGCGCCGGGTTCCAAAGCCTGCTCGATGATGGCGCGGCGCAGCGCGCGGCAGATGACGCTGACCTTGTCGGAAGATTCGGCAGTTTTGCTGGCAGCGCGAGGCGCCATCGGCGAATCCTTGATCGAAGGGCTTCGAATAGGACCTCTATATCACAAATGTCCAACAATTGAGCGCCTCAATTGCATGCAGTTTCAGGCCCGATTGCCCAAAACGAATCCGGTGAATCCAGCGGCCTTTCGCGATGTTGTTGATTTAAAACGCGAGTTTCGCTGGCATCCGGCTTGCATGCACTTGCTGCCATGATGCGCATGCAACCAGTCTCGGAGTTCGAGGGAATGCCGGTTCCGGCCGCCCCAGCCCCTGTCGCCATCGAACTGTCGGACGCCTCCGTCACCTTCGGACGCGGTGCGCGCGCGGTGCCGGCCTTGTCCAAAACCACGCTCCGTATCGCGGACGGCGAGTTCGTTGCCCTTGTCGGGCCGTCCGGCTGCGGCAAGTCGACCATCCTGCGGCTGGTGAGCGGCCTGGTTCAGCCGACCACCGGCGTTGTCATCGTCGGCGGCCGCGAAGTCGCGGCGCGCGCCTTGCGCGTCGGCATGGCGTTCCAGAATCCGACCATGCTGCCGTGGATGACGATCGAGCGGAACATCATGCTGCCGCTCAAGATCGTCGAGCCGTTCCGCTCGCAGTTTCGAAAACTGCGCAAGACCGAATTCCGCGACAAGGCCAACGCATTGCTGGAGCAGGTCGGGCTCAAGGGATTTGGCAGCCGGTTTCCCTGGCAACTCTCGGGCGGCATGCTTCAGCGCGCCAATCTGTGCCGCGCGCTGATCCATGAGCCGCGCATGCTGTTGCTCGACGAGCCCTTTGGCGCGCTCGACCAGTTCACCCGCGAAGAGCTGTGGTCGATCCTGCAGGATCTCTGGATGGCCCACAGCGCCACCGTGCTGCTGGTGACCCACGATCTGCGCGAGGCCGCGTTCCTCGCCAGCCGCATCTGCGTGATGAGCGCGCGGCCCGGCCGCATTCTCGACGACAGCCAGGTCACCTTCAGCCGCCCGCGTACGGTCGCCAACACATTCGAGCCCGACTTCGTGGCGCTCAACCAAAAACTGCGGGCCTTCATCGTCGATGCCCGAACCGCATCAGCGGAGGGAGCGGCTTAAGCCATGCCCGAACTCGATTACCGTCAAAAGGCCTGGTCGGCGGGGCTGATCGTGCTGTTCTTCGTCGGCTGGGAGCTGTTCTGCCTGATGACCGGCATGTCCGACCTCGTGCTGCCGCGCCCGTCGCAGGTTTTCGTCACGCTGTACCAGAAATTCCCGATCCTGTGGCCGCACATCATCCAGACGCTGGCCACGACCATGGCCG
Organism: Bradyrhizobium sp. Ash2021; assembly: GCF_031202265.1. Taxonomy (NCBI): domain Bacteria; kingdom Pseudomonadati; phylum Pseudomonadota; class Alphaproteobacteria; order Hyphomicrobiales; family Nitrobacteraceae; genus Bradyrhizobium; species Bradyrhizobium sp. Ash2021. The sequence continues at coordinate 3,092,898 of NZ_CP100604.1, forward strand.
GCTTCGTGCTTGGCGTCGCACTCGGCGTCGTGCTTGGCGCCGTCATCGGCGTTTCCAAAACTGCCTATGATACCGCCTATCCGCTGCTGGTGGGCTTTTCGTCGATCCCGAAAGTCGCCGTCGTGCCGATCTTCGTGCTGTGGTTCGGCTCCGGCACGGTGCCGGCGGTGCTGACCTCGCTGTCGATCTGTTTCTTTCCCATCGTCGTGAACATCGCGACCGGGCTCGCCACCACCGAGCCGGAACTCGAAGACGTGCTCAAGGCGCTCGGCGCCAGCAAGTTCGACATCCTCTGGAATGTCGGCCTGCCGCGCACGATGCCGTTCTTCTTTGCGTCCCTGAAGGTCGCGATCTCCTACGCCTTTGTCGGCGCGGTGCTGTCGGAGACCGTGGCCTCAAACCGCGGCATCGGCAATGTGATGATGACCGCGTCGTCCAATTTCAACGTGCCGCTGGTGTTCGCCGGCCTGTTCGTGCTCGCTGGCCTCGGCGTCGCGCTCTACGTGATCTTTTCGCTGATCGAGGGCCGCGTCACCGGCTGGGCCACCCGCAAGAACGACGTGATCGCCACATGAATTTCATTTCGCCAACCGCCGTCCAACCCAGTTGAGGAGGTCACCATGTTAACTAGAGTAGGTGCTGCACTGTTAGGGGTCGCTCTGTTCGCGGGCGCAGCCAGCGCCCAGGAAACCACCATCAAGTTTACGCTCGGCTGGAAGACGCAAGGGTCCGACGCCGCGTTCTTCTATGCCAAGGACAACGGCTACTTCAAGGACGAGGGCCTCAACGTCGTGATCGACCAGGGCGAAGGCTCCGGTGCGACCGTGACGCGCATCATGTCGGGTGCCTATGACGCCGGCTTCGGCGACGTCAACGCCATCATCCAGAACGCTGCGACGCGGCCACAGGATGCGCCCGTCATGGTCTACATGATCTGGAATCAGCCGCCGTTCGCGATCGTGACCAGGAACGGCAGCGGCATCAACAGTATCAAGGATTTCGAGGGCCACACGCTGGGCGGCGCGCAGGGCACGCCGACCACGCGGCTGTTGCCGGTGTTCGTGCAGAAGAACAAACTGGAGAGCGAGAAGATCAAGATTTCCAACATGGCGCCGAACCTGCAGGAGCCGATGTTGATCAAGGGCGATATCGACGCCGCGCTGGTGTTCAACATTACCAGCTACTTCAATCTGGTGCTGAACCGCCAGGATCCGGACAAGGACTACAAATGGTTCTCGTTCGGCGACTACGGCATGGACCTCTATTCCAACGGCGTAATGGTCTCGCGCAAGCTGCTGGCGTCCAATCCCAAGGCCGTGGCGGGCCTCGTCCGCGCCATCAACAAGGGCTTGATCGCGGTCGCCAGGGATCAGAACGCCGGCATGAAGGCGGCGGTCAACTACGACAATCTGATCAACGTCGACGTCGAGAAGCGCCGCCTGCAATACTCCTTCGACAAGCTGATCGTCTCGGCCGAGATGAAGGATATCGGCGTCGGCGACATCAGGGATGACCGCATGGCCCGCAACATCGGGATCATTGTCGAGGGTTATCAGCTGGCGCGTACGCCGACGCCTTCCGAGATCTTCACGCGCGAATTCCTGCCGCCGCGCGGCGAGCGCGAACTGACCTACATCACGAACTGACAGAAGGTGCTTCAGATCGTCATTGCGAGCGCAGCGAAGCAATCCATCTAGCGGCACTAAGAAAGAATGGATTGCTTCGTCGCGGAGTTTAGCATCGGGCCGGCCGAAGGCCGGACCCGTTGGCTCCTCGCAATGACGAAAAGGTGCGGTGATGACGACCGAAGTGACGGCAACCAGCCTGTTCTGTGGCCCTGACCGGGGGCTGCTCGAGCACGTCGTGCTGCGGCACGACAACGGCATCATCACCTCCATCTCGGAAGCCGTGGGAGCCGCGACCGGGCCTCGCTCCTTCGTCATTCCGGCCTTCGTCAACGCCCACGACCATGCGCGGGCGCCCACCTCGTCGTTCGGGGCGCTCGGCATGCCTCTGGAAAGCTGGATCTTGCGGTCCGCGCTGGGCACGCCGGTCGACCCTTACCTCACGGCAGCATCCGCGCTGGCCCGCTCGGCGCGGGCCGGCTGTGCCGCGATGATGGTTCACTATACCCGGCCGAGCGGGACCATGCCGCTGGTGGACGAGGCCAGGGCGATCGCGCGGGCAGCCTCCGACGTCGGTATCCGCATCGCGTTCGCGCTCGCGGTGCGCGACCAGAACCCGGTGGTGTATGGCGATAGCGAACCGGTGCTGTCGAGCCTATCCAGCGATGATCGCAAAACGGTCGAGGAACTGTTCGTCCGATCGCCGATGTCACCCAGGGCCTATATCGAACTGACGGATGCGATCGCCTCCGCGATCGCCGGCCCGAAGATCGATGTGCAGCTTGGCCCCGCCGGTGTGCAGTGGTGTTCGAAACAGTTGCTGGAAGCCGTCGCCGAGAACTCGGCGCGGACCGGCCGGCGCATCCATATGCATTTGCTGGAGACGGTCTATCAGCGCGCCTGGGCCGACGAGCATTTCCCGCAAGGGATCGTTCGCTATCTCAGCGATATCGGATTTCTCTCCGAGCGGCTGACGCTGGCGCATTGCATCCATGCCCGGCCGGACGAAATCGATCTCATCGCGGCATCCGGCGCACGCATCGTCACCAATTTCAGCTCCAACATGCACCTGCGCTCCGGTCTCGCCCCGATCGCCGCCGCGCACAAATGCGGCTGCGCCATCGCGGTCGGCGTCGATGGGCTGGCGCTGGACGAGGACGACGACGTGCTGCGGGAAATGCGGCTGGTGCAGATGATGCACGGCGGCCTCGGCTTCAAGCGGAATTGGACATGTCCGGAGTTCTTCGGTCTCGCGGTTCGCAACGGCCGTCGCGCCACCGGCGCGCCGGGAACCGGCGAGCTTGTCGCGAGCGCGCCGGCCGATTTCGTGACGGTCGATCTCGATCGCCTCGATCGCGATCAGATCCTGCCGGTCGATCCGCTGGATCTCCTGTTTGCGCGAGGCAATGCATCGTTGCTACGCGATGTGGTTGTGGATGGGCGGCTGGTCGTCAGCGAAGGCCGGTGCCTTGGTGTTGATCTCCCGGCAATCGAGGACGAGCTGCGCGGAATCTATCGCGCGAATGCAAGGCAGCTCTCCAATTTTCAACGCGCCTGGCCGCCGCTTTCGGCCGCATTGCCAAACTGGTTCGAAGCGCAGCTGGATTGCCGATAAGCGCAAGCGCTTCCTCGCGAATTCCGTAACGCGGAACAAAATTCCGCTTGCATCGACACCTCAGCAAGGTTTCATGCTCGTCAACAAGAAACCGAACCGGCGGCCCTCTTGCGCCGGTCATTTTGTGATGAGGAAGCGTGATGGGCGCGTTGTCGCATCTGCGGATTGTCGAGATCGGGAGCGCCGCCGCGACGAGCTACTGCGCCCGGCTGTTCGCCGATTTCGGCGCGACCGTTCAAAAGGTCGAACCATCAGCGGGCGATCCGCTTCGCCGCGCCGCGCCGCTGACGCCGAAAGGGCAGAGCGCCTGGTTTGCATTCCTCAATTTCAACAAATCCAGCATCGCGCTCGATCCCGATGATGCGAAAGCCGCGGCGCGCCTGTCGGAACTGATCGAGCACTGCGACATCCTGATCGACGGCCGCGACGTCGACGCGGCGAATTGTCCGGCATTCGACCTTGCCGCCGTCAAGCAACGCCATCCCGGCCTCATTCATCTCGAAGCGAGCTGGTTCTGCGGTGAGGGGCCTTATGCGCAATTCGAGGCGACCGATTCGACCATCCGCGCGCTGACGGGGCTGATAAAGCTGGTCGGACCGGTTGAAGGACCGCCGATGCATGCGCCGGATTTCCAGACCGGCATCCTTGCCGGCCTGTGGGGATTCATATCGGCGGCCTCGGCGGTGCTGGGCCGGATGCAGGACGGGCGCGGACGCAGCAGCCGCCTGAGCATCTTCGAATCCAGCATCGCCGTCACCGAATACATCATGTTCGAGTCGTTTTCGCGCGGCGACATCATCCGCCGGATCGGCGTCAACCGGTTCTGGCCGACTTTTCCGGTCGGCATCTACGAAACCAGACAAGGCTGGCTTGGTGTCACCACCGTGACCCCGGCGCAATGGCGCGCGTTCTGCGAAATGCTGGGCCTGCCTGAGCTGCGCGACGATCCGGCGCTGTTTCTGGGTGTCGACCGGCTCCAGCACATCGCGGCGATCGAAAGCAAGATCATTCCGAAATTGAAGGAACGCACCGCGCAGGATTGGTTCGCCGAAGGCTTGCGGCGAAAGATCCCGATCGTGCCGGTGCCCGCGATTGCCGACCTGATCGCGGACGAAGAGAAGCAGGCGCGCGGCGCGATCGTTCCGATCATGATCGGCGACGAGGCCGGCTTCACTGCCGGCTCGATGCAGCGCCTGACCGGCACGCCGCCGCGCCGTGGCGGCGCGGTTCCCGATATCGGCGAGCAGATGCTTGGCCGCGCCCATGCGCACAAGACAGAGATGCCGGCGGCTTCGCCCAGCCCGGGCGGCGCCAATCGCCTGCCGCTCGACGGCATCCGCGTGATCGATTTCTCGATGGGCTGGGCCGGCCCGATCTGCACCCGAACGCTCGCCGATCTCGGCGCCGATGTGATCAAGATCGAGGCCATTCAATACCCGGACTGGTGGCGCGGCGTCGACCGCCGCCCGGCCTATATTCTCGAGCAGATGTACGAGAAGTCGGTGCGTTACTGCATCATGAACCGCAACAAGCGCGGGATCACGCTCGATTTGACCCGGCCGGCGGGCCTCGATCTGGCAAAGCAGTTGCTCGTCGATGCCGATCTCGTCGTCGACAATTATTCGGTCGAGGTGCTGCCGAAGCTCGGGCTCGGCTATGAGGTACTGAGCCAGCTCAATCCAAAACTCGTGATGATGTCGATGTCGGCCTTTGGCGCCGGCAGCACCAATCGCGATTGCCGCGCCTATGGCTCGACGCTGGAGCAGGGCTCGGGCCTGCCGAGCGTGGTCGGCGACCCCGATGGTCCGCCGGTCATGAGCCACACCGCGTTCGGCGATGCGGTCGGCGGCCTGAACGGCTGCGCCGCGGTCTTGACCGCGCTGATCCACGCCAAATTGACCGGCAAGGGCCAGTTCATCGATCTGGCGCAGATCGAATGCATGATGCCGTTCGCGGCGCCCTGGATCGTGGCGCATTCGATCGGCGGCGAGGCGCCGACAAAATACGGCAACCGTCATCCGGATTTCGTGCCGCATGGCTGCTTCCTATGCTCGGGGCAGGACAAAGGTCAGGACAACTGGATCGTGGTCGCGGTTTCCGGCGATGCGATGTGGCCAAAACTTGCGCGGCTGCTCGGCCGTGCCGACTGGGCGAGCGATGAAACGCTGAAGACGGCTGCCGGCCGGCGCAACATCGAGAGCGAAATCGAGACCGCCATTGCTGACTGGACTTCGTCGCGCGAGCCGGAGGCGGCGATGACAGCGTTGCAGGCGGCGAGTATCGCCTCCGGCGTGGCGCGGCTGCCGATCGAACTGCTGCAGGACCCGCAATTGCATGCGCGCGGCTTCATCCAGGAAATCGACCGCGCCTTTATCGGCAGGCATCCGCAGCCGTCAATGCCGTTCCGCGAAGGCGCCAACCCGTTTCCGATCCGAAAACCGCCGCCGACGCTTGGCCAGCATAATCGCGAAATTCTTGCAGGCCTGCTGGGGCTGTCCGACGCCGAGATCGAGCAATTGACCCGCGACGGCATCATCGGCACCGAGATGCTGATGGAGGAACAGCTGGTGAAAGAGAAGAAGCGGGCGGCGGGCTGATGCAAACGGCGGAGCCGGCACAGCGCAGATCGGACGCGGCCACCTCGGGCGGCTCGCCCGCGCTGATGTCGGTGCGCGGCCTCGGCATCCGCTTCAAGACCTCGCACGGCATCTGGCAGGCGACGCGCAAGATCGACTTCGACATCGCGCCGGGCGAGCGCGTCGGCATTGTCGGCGAAAGCGGCTGCGGCAAGACCATCACCGGCCTGTCGATCGCAAGACTGCTGCCGAATAATCTTTCCGGCCTCGACGGCTCGATCCTGTTCGACGGGGTCGACCTGGCCACCTGCAGCGCGCGCGCGATGCGCGCGATCCGCGGGCGGCGGATTGCGATGATCTTTCAGGAGCCAATGAGCGCGCTCGATCCGGTGTTCACCGTTGGCCACCAGATCGCCGAGACGTTGCGCGTCCACACCGGCATAGCTAAGGAAGAGGCGCGGGCGAAAACCCTGGATATGCTGCGCCGGGTCGGCATTGCCTCGCCGGAGCGGCGCATCGACGATTATCCGCACCAACTCTCGGGCGGCATGCGCCAGCGCGTGATGATCGCCGCTGCCCTGATTTGCGGACCGCAACTGCTGATCGCGGACGAGCCGACCACCGCGCTCGATGTCACCGTGCAGGCGCAGATCCTTCAATTGCTGCGCGACCTCAGCGCGACATCGAACACCGCGCTGATGCTGATCACGCATGACCTCGGTGTCGTCGCCGAGACCTGCACCCGCATGATCACGATGTATGCCGGCGAGGTGATCGAGGATGCCGGGGTCGACGATGCGCTGGTGCGGCCGTTGCATCCCTATACGTCGGGCCTGTTGCGGTCGCTGCCGCATTTGAGCCCGCGCGGCGGCAAGCTGCCGTCGATCCCGGGCCGGGTGCCGTCCATTCTGGATATGCCCAATGGCTGCCGCTTCAAGGCGCGGTGCCCGCACGCGGTGGAAGGTTGCGAGGCCGAGCAGGAACTGTGCGATGCCGGAGACGGCCGCAAGGTGCGCTGTTGGCGTTTTCGCGAGCTCGAACTGCCGGGCGCGTTGCAGCACTTGGCCTCGGCGCCGATCGCGGCGATGGTCAGCCAGCCATGATTGCGCAGGCCGCCGACATTGCACAGGACGCCCGAGAGACCGCGATCGTCTCGGTGCGCGATCTCGAGGTGCAATTCCAGACCACCGATCGCCGCGCCACCGTCAAGGCGGTCGATGGCGTCAGCTTCGACGTCCGCCGCGGCGAGACCTTTGGCATCATCGGCGAATCCGGGTCGGGCAAGACCACGATCGGCCGCGCGCTGGTATTTTTGCTTAAGCCCAGCGCCGGCGCCATCCTGCATGACGGCGTCGATCCGCTTGCGTTGCCGCGCAAACAGTTCCAGAGCCACTGCCGCGATTACCAGATCATCTTCCAGGACCCGAACGCCGCGCTGAATCCGCGCATGACGATATTGGCTTCAGTGCTGGAGCCGCTCGAACTGGCGCGCGCCGGCACCAGGGCGGAGCGCCTGGCGCGGGCGCGGGAGGCGATGGACCGCGTCGGCCTGCCGCAGGAAGCCGGCGAGCGCTATCCGCACCAATTGTCCGGCGGCCAGAAGCAGCGCGTGGTGATCGCCCGCGCGCTGACGCTGCGGCCAAAGCTGATCGTCTGCGACGAGGTGGTGGCGGCGCTGGATATGTCGATCCGCGGCGACGTGCTCAATCTGTTCGCCGAATTGCAGCGCGACCTCGGGCTGACCTACGTGTTCATCACCCACGATCTCGCCGTGGTGTCCCATATCAGCGAGCGGGTGGCGGTGATGTATCTCGGCCGCTTCGTCGAGCTTGGCCCGACCGACAAAGTCTCGGAACGGCCGTTGCATCCCTATACGCAGGCGCTGATGTCGGCCGAGCCGCGGCCGTTGCCGTCGTCGATGCGCGACGATCATCGCATCGTGCTGCAGGGCGAAATCCCGAGCCCGATCGATCCGCCGTCGGGATGCCGCTTCCGCACCCGCTGCCAATATGCGCAAGCCCTCTGCGCCGCCCGGACGCCGGAGTGGCGCGAGCTGATGCCCGATCACTGGGTCGCCTGCCATTTTGCCGACCGCCCGAACTTTTCGCCGAACTAAAAAACTGCCGGAGGATAGGCCATGACACAGACACGACGCGAGGCAATGGCGCTGATGACGGCCGCGCTGGCAGCTTCTGCCTTTGGCGGCCGCGCCTTCGCGCAAGGCACGCCGAAGCGCGGCGGCATCTTGCGCATCTCGGCGCCGGCCAATCCGTCCAGCCTCGACCCCGCGACCGGCGGCGCCGGCTCCGATCATGCGTTCCTGTTCACGATGTACGACACGCTGACCGAGTGGGATTTCGAAACGTTGAAGCCGAAGCCGGGCCTCGCCGAAAGCTGGAGTTTTACCGATCCCACCACCTTCGTGCTCAACATCCGCGCCGGCATCACCTTTCATGACGGCACGCCGCTCGACGCCGGAGCGGTCAAATTCAATCTGGAGCGCAACAAGAGCGACCAGAAATCCAACATCAAGGCCGATCTCGCCTCGATGGCCTCGGCCGAAGTCACCGGTCCGATGCAGGTGACGCTGAAGCTCAATACACCCGACGCCGCGCTGCCCGGCATTCTCTCCGACCGCGCCGGCATGATGGTGTCGCCGGCAGCGCTGAAGGCCAGCGAAGCCGGCAATGTCGCGCGCAAGCCGGTCGGCGCCGGCGCCTATGCCTTTGTCAGCTGGGCGGATGGCGAAAAGATCGTGGTCAAGCGCAACGAAAAATACTGGAAGCCCAACCGTCCCTATCCCGACGGCATCGAGTTTTCCATCATTCCGGAACTGACCACCGGCGCACGCTCGGTCACCGCCGGGCAGAACGACCTGATCTATCAGCTGCCGCCGCGCCAGAAGGCGATCATCGAGCGCGCCAGCAGCATCAAGGTCTTCAACGGGCCGACCTTGTATGTGTTCCAGATCTTTCTGAACTGGGCCAAGCCGCCGTTCGACAATTTGAAGGTTCGCCAGGCTTTCAATTTTGCGATCGACCGCGAGACGTTCGTCAAGGCCGCGCTCGCAGGCCTCGCCGAACCCGCTTACATGAACCTGCCGAAAGCGCATTGGGCTTACGACAAATCGGTCGCCGAGCTCTATCCCTATGATCCCGACAAGGCGCGCAAGCTGCTGGCGGAGGCGGGCTTCAAGGAGGGAACGGTGATCGAGATCGGCGGCTATACCGATCAGGATTCGGTGCAGCGCCAGGAAATTTTGATCGAGCAGTTCCGCAAGGCCGGCATGAATGTGAAGTTTGTCAATGCGCCGATCGCGGAAGCCTCCGCCGCGTTCTTCGGGCCGGAGAAGCGCGGCTCCGGCCTGCTCGCGGCCTGGACCGGACGGCCGGACCCGAGCCTGACCTATTCGCTGATGTTCACCAAGGACGCCTATTACAATGGCGGCCGCGCCCCGGTGCCACCGGAGCTTGAGGCCGCGATCAGGGAATCGCGCGCGTCGGAAGATATCGAATTCCGCCGCAAGGCGTTCTCGACGGTGCAGCGGCTGGTGATGGAGAATGCCTTCGTGGCGCCGCTCGCCTTCCAGTTCGAGCTGGTCGCGATGAACAAGAAGGTGCAGGGCTATCGGCCGAACCTGCTCGGCAAGCCGAAATACGACGACGTCTGGCTGGAAAGCTGAACCATGGCGCGACGAAGTCCGGCAAGGGTGATCGGCAGCCGCCTGTTGCAGGCGCTGCCCGTGATCCTGCTCGCGACCTTCATGGTGTTTGCGCTGTTAAAACTCGTACCCGGCGACATCGCGGTGACGCTGGCCGGCGACAACGCGTCCGACACCCGCATCGCCGAGATCAAGAAAATCTACGGGCTCGACCGGTCGTTCCTGGTGCAATATGGCGCCTGGCTCGGAAAAGTCACGCAGGGCGACCTCTCGCAATCGCTGCTGACCGGCGAGAAGGTCGCAACCTCGATCGGGCGCGCGTTTCCCAACACGCTGCTGATCGTGGCGATCGCGCTGGTGCTGGCGCTGGTGACGGGAATCCCGATGGGCGTCATCGCGGCGATCAAGCCCAATGGATGGGTTGACAAATCGGTCAGCATGATCGCTTCCCTCGGCGTCGCGATTCCCGGCTTCTGGCTGGCGATGATTCTGGTCGCCGAAATTTCGCTGAAACTGAACTGGCTGCCGGCCACCGGCGCAAAATCCTTCAGCGTGTCGCCGGTCGAGGCTGTCAGGCACGCGCTGCTGCCCGGCATTGCGATCGCGGCCTATGGCATGGCCGAGGTGGCGCGGCAGTTGCGCGGCTCGCTCTTGGAAGTGCTGTCGTCGCAATATGTGCGCACCCTGCACGCCAAGGGCCTGTCGATGTCGCGCATTCTCTGGCAGCACGGCCTGAAGAATGTCAGCGTCAATCTCTTCACCATCATCAGCCTCCTGGTCAACCGCATGCTGGCGGCGACCGTCGTGATCGAGGCGGTGTTCGCCATTCCCGGCCTCGGCAGCCTGATCGTGCGCGGCGCCATCCAGCGTGACTTTCCGATCGTGCAGGGCGTGGTGTTCGCGATGGTGATCGTCGTCATCGCGGTCAATCTGATCGCGGATCTGCTGTGCGCGGCCGTCGATCCCAGGATCGAGTCATGACAGATGTTGCGCTCACGAACCGGGAACTACAGGCTAGGCCCACCCGCCTGCGCCGCTTCCTGCGCTGGCTCGCCACCGATCTGCGCGCGGCGCTGGCGATCCTCGTGCTGCTGGTGCTCGTGATCGTTGCGATCGGCGCGCCCTGGATCGCGCCCTATGCGCCGACCGCGCAGGACGTCAACAACATGCTGGCGCCGCCGGGTGCGGCCCATCTGCTCGGCACCGACGATCTCGGCCGCGACATCTTTAGCCGGCTGATCTACGGCGCGCCGGCGACGGTGTATGCGAGTCTGCTGGCCGTCACGGTGGCGGTCGCCATCGGCTTGCCGGTCGGCCTGATCGCCGGATTCTTCGGCGGCTGGACCGATGATATCATCAGTCGGGTGATCGACACGTTTTTGTCGTTTCCGGCGATCGTGCTGGCGATCGCGGTCACCGGCGCGCTCGGCATCGGCCTCACCAACGGCATGATCGCGGTCGGTATCGTGATGTTTCCGGCGCTGGCGCGCATCGTCCGCGCCCGCACGCTGATCGTGCGCCAGGAACTCTATGTCGACGCGGCGCGCGGTTTCGGCGCGCCAAGCTGGTACATCCTGTGGAAGCACGTGCTGCCGAATGCGCTGCAGCCGGTGATCGTGCAGGTGACGTTGCTGCTGGCGGCCGCATTGTTGGCTGAAGCCAGCCTCAGCTTCCTCGGCCTCGGCATCCAGCCGCCCAATCCAAGCTGGGGCGCAATGCTGGCCCGCGCCTACCAATATATGGAAATCGCGCCGGAGCAGATGTATGCGCCCGGGCTCGCCATTCTGGTGGTTTCGCTGGCCTTCAACGCGCTCGGAGAATCCTTGCGCATCGTACTCGATCCGACCATGAAGGATCGCTGAGTGTGGCTGTTAATTGTCAAAGCAACGCGAGCTGCCCTCTTACCTCGCCCCGCTTGCGGGGAGAGGTCGGCGCGCAGCGCCGGGTGAGGGGGACACTCAACGAGCGTGCTTGCGGAAACTCCCCCTCACCCGAAGCCTTCGCTTCGCTACGGCTTCGACCTCTCCCCGCAAGCGGGGCGAGGTGAAGTGACCTCTCGCTCACTGATGCAACTCACTACGTTCTAGAGTCCAAACGGAACCGCATATGCCCTTCAAGAAACTGCTGATCGCCAATCGCGGCGAGATTGCCATTCGCATCGCACGTGCCGCCGGCGAGGCCGGTCTTGCCACGGTCGCGATCTATCCCGCCGACGACGCGCTGTCGCTGCACGTCCGCAGCGCGGACGAGGCCTACGAAATCCCGGGGCGGGGCGCGCGGGCCTATCTCGACATCGAGGCGGTCGTCGCCGCCGCCAGGGCGACCGGGTGCGACGCGCTGCATCCCGGCTACGGCTTTCTCAGCGAGAATTCCGCGCTGGCGCGGCGCTGCGCGGAGCAGGGGATCACCTTCGTCGGCCCCTCGCCGGAGGCGCTGGACCTGTTCGGCGACAAGGCGCAGGCCAAGGCGCTGGCCAAACGTTGCGGCGTTCCCATTATCGATGGCACGAGCGGTGCGACCAGTCTCGACGAAGCCAAGGCGTTTTTTGCATCATTGGGCGCCAGCGGCGCGATCATGATCAAGGCGATCGCCGGCGGCGGCGGGCGCGGCATGCGCATTGTGGACGATGCCGCCAAGCTGGAAGAGGCCTATGCGCGCTGCCAGTCCGAGGCCAGGGCGGCCTTCGGCAGCGATGGCGTCTATGTCGAACGCCTGATCCGCAACGCCCGCCACATCGAGGTGCAGATCATCGGCGACCGCCATGGCGCGATCAGCCATCTGTGGGAGCGCGAATGCACTATCCAGCGCCGTAACCAGAAGCTGATCGAGGTGGCACCCAGCCCCTCGCTGGATGACGCCCTGCGCAAGCGCATCATCGAGGCGGCAAAAGCGCTTGCCGCGGCGGCGCTCTACGACAATCTCGGCACCTTCGAGTTCCTGGTCGATATCGACGCCAAAGGCGGCGACACCGCGTTCGCCTTCATCGAGGCCAATCCGCGGCTTCAGGTCGAGCATACCGTCACCGAGGAGGTGCTCGGCGTCGATCTGGTGAAATCGCAGCTCGCGGTCGCGGCCGGTGCTACGCTGGCTTCGCTCGGCCTTGCGCAGGCTTCGGTCCCCACGCCGCGCGGCTATGCGATGCAGCTTCGCGTCAACATGGAGGTGATGGACGCCAACGGCGTGACCAGGCCGACCGGCGGCACGCTTGCGGTGTTCGACCTGCCGTCCGGTCCCAGCGTTCGCGTCGATACCTTTGGCTACACCGGTTACAGGACCAGCGCGGCCTTCGACTCCCTGCTCGCAAAAGTCATTGTCCATTCGCCGGGCGCGAACTGGGGAGATGTGGTTCAGAAAGCCACGCGCAGCTTGCGCGAATTCCGCATCGGCGGCGTCACCACCAATATCCCGTTCCTCGGCGCGGTGCTGGCGCATCCGGAATTTATCGCCAACCACATCAGTACCGGCTTCATCGATACCCATGTCGCGGCATTGGTCGGCGCGGCAAACGAGATTTCCGAGCCGTTGTTTTTCGAAGCGACCGGCGCTGCCGGCGATGGCGCCAAATCCTTGGCCAGCGAAACCGCGCCGGCAGGTTCGGTCCCGGTGCCGGCGCCGCTGCAGGGCACGATTGTTGCGATCGAGGTCGGCGAGGGCGACCTCGTTCGTCCCGGGCAGCAAATCGCCGTGCTCGAATCCATGAAGATGGAACACCTCGTGACCGCGCCGCATGGCGGCAGGGTGACCAGGATCGCGGCCGGTGTCGGCGTGACGCTGATGCAGGACGAGGCGATTCTGTTCCTCGAGCCGGCCGAGATCGATGGCCATCATGAGGCCGAAGAGGAAGACATCGACCTCGATCACATCCGCCCCGACCTCGCCGAACTGATCGCGCGCCACGCCATCACGCTGGACGAAAACCGCCCGGCCTCGGTCGAGCGCCGGCGCAAGACCAATCAGCGAACCGCGCGCGAAAACATCGCGCAGCTGGTCGATGCGGGCTCGTTCGTCGAATACGGCTCGCTGGCGATCGCCGCCCAGCGCCGGCGGCGCAAGGTCGACGACCTCATCCGGAACACGCCCGCCGACGGGCTGATCTCGGGTGTTGCCACCGTCAACGCGGAAAAATTCGGCGCGGAAGGCGCACGCTGCATGGTGATCTCCTATGACTATACCGTGCTGGCCGGCACCCAGGGCCACATGAACCACAAGAAGATCGACCGCATGCTCGGCCTGACCGAGCAGTGGCGCCTGCCGCTGGTGTTTTATGCCGAAGGCGGCGGCGGCCGTCCCGGCGATACCGACCGGCTCGGCATGACCGGCCTCGACGGGCCGTCCTTCGTGCAGTTTGCAAAGCTGTCCGGGCTGGTGCCGGTCATCGGCGTCGTCTCCGGCTATTGTTTTGCGGGCAACGCCGCGATGCTCGGCTGCTGCGATGTCATCATTGCGACGAGGAACGCATCGATCGGGATGGGCGGCCCCGCGATGATCGAGGGCGGCGGCCTCGGCGTCTATCACCCCGCCGAAGTCGGGCCGGTCTCGTTCCAGTCGCCGAACGGCGTCATCGACATCCTGGTCGAGGACGAGCAGGAAGCCACCGCCGCCGCGCAAAAATACCTGTCGTATTTTCAGGGCGCGGTTTCGGATTGGAAAGCGCCGGACCAGCGCCTGCTGCGGCGGGCGATCCCGGAAAATCGCTTACGCGTCTACGACATCCGCAATGTCATCGATCTGCTGGCCGACGAAGGCTCGGTGCTGGAAATCCGCCGGGATTTTGCCGTCGGCATGATCACCGCCTTCATTCGCATCGAGGGCAAGCCGTTCGGATTGATCGCCAACAACCCAAAACATCTCGGCGGCGCGATCGACGCGCCGGCCGGCGACAAGGCCGCGCGCTTCCTGCAGCTGTGCGATGCCTTCGACATCCCGATCGTATCCCTGTGCGACACGCCGGGCTTCATGGTCGGCCCTGAGGCCGAGAAGACCGCGATCGTGCGCCATGTGGCGCGGATGTTCGTGACCGGCGCCAGCCTCACCGTGCCGCTGTTCGGCATCGTGCTGCGCAAGGGTTACGGCCTCGGCGCGCAGTCGATGATCGGCGGAGGCTTTCATGCCTCGTTCTTCACGGTGGCGTGGCCGACCGGCGAGTTCGGCGGCATGGGTCTCGAAGGCTATGTCCGGCTCGGCTTCCGCAAGGAGATGGAGGCGATCGAAGACCCGGTCGAGCGCGAGAACTACTACAAGGCCAAGGTCGCCGAGCTCTATGCCAACGGTAAGGCGGTCTCGATTGCCTCGGTGCTCGAGATCGATGAGGTGATCGATCCCGCCGACACGCGGCACTGGATCATGTCGGGCCTGCGCTCGGTGCCGAAGCCGGAGCCGCGCAGCGGCCGCAAGCGGCCGTGCATCGATGCGTGGTGATGGAAAGGGATTCCATCAACCGTCATCGCGACCCGTTGGCTCGCAATGACGGGTTTGGGCTTGGATGCAATACGCAAAATGCCCGACGGGCAAATCAGTATTTTCTGTCAAGTCCTTCGTAAGAAAAAATCCTGCTTGCCCTCATGGGGCAAATCAGTGGCATTTCTCCGCGCGTCTCACCCGACAAGAGGGGCGGCTCGCGATCGTCACGAAACGCGCGGTGGGATGCGGTGGACGTGGATGCGCCTTTGACGAACGGCGCTGATGCGGACGGCGAAGTCGTGTGGTCCTGACGCCCCGATGCTGGCGTCAAGTTCCAGGGAAGCAAGCTTCTCAGGGGCGACGGTGGCAAGAAAGCCCGTTCACCGGGGAGAGCGCGAAGTAAGCCGTAAAACCATTGCGCAGGGAAGGCCGGATTGCCTCCGCTGAACCTGTATGCTCGTGTGCGTGTTCTTATGCACAAATTGCACGCGAGACCGCGGGTGCAGCGCGCACCCGGCTTTCCCTGCGCCCTCTGTTTTCGAGAGGGCCAAATAATTCACAAACCTCGGGCGCGTCGCGCCGCGAGAAGGCGGACTCATGTTTGGCACCGTCATTGCGAGGAGCACTTGCGACGAAGCAATCCATTGCTCCGCTTGCGCCGATGGATGGATTGCTTCGCTACGCTCGCAATGACGTGGATAGGTCAGTGCGACCCCCTGTCGTCATCGCCCGCGAAGGCGGGCGATCCAGTATTCCAGAGACGTCAATGATAGAAGCGAGAAGCCGCGGCGTACTGGATTCCCCGCTTTCGCGGGGGATGACGGCCGGTGGGCGCGGAAGGTCCGCGCGCAAGAACTTACCCCAGCCGCAACTCCTCATACCCCTTCGCAGCCACCTCATCGCACTTCGCGCGATAGGCCGGCGCGCTGCCGCTGTAGCGGGCGACGATGCGGGTTTGCTTGCCCTCGACATTGGAGTTGATCCCGGTCATCCAGGAATTGACCTCGTTGGACAAGAGGCCGACGCCGAGCGCCTTGACGTGATCGGTCCACGACGCCACGCCGGCAGAGGTCGCCTCCAGCCGCGTCAGGTTGTTTTCCCGCGCAAAGCGGATCAGGCCGGTGACCCAGTCGACGCTGTATTCGATGCTGCGCGGAATATTGCCGAGCGCGGTGTGCGGCCCCATCAGCATCATCATGTTGGGAAAACCGTCGACCATGATGCCGAGATAGGTCTGTGGCCCGCTCTTCCACTTGTCCTTCAGTCGCGCGCCGTCGACGCCGCGAAAATCGATCTTGTCGAAGCTGCCGGTGATGGCGTCGAATCCGGTGGCGAAAATGATGATGTCGAATTCGTATTCCTTGGCACTGGTCTTGATGCCCCGAGGCGTGATCCGTTCGATCGGCGTTTCCGTGATGTCGACCAGCTCGACATTGTCGCGGTTGTAGACCTCGTAATAAAAGGTCTCGAGCGGAAGGCGGCGGGTGCCAAAGCCGTGATTCCTGGGGATCAGTTTCTCCGCCACCTTCTGGTCGTTGACACGCGCGCGGATCTTGCGCGCGACGAAATCGCTGATCGTGGCATTGGCCTTGCGGTCGATCAGGATGTCGCGGAAATTGCCCTGCCAGATGCCGAAGCCGCGCTCGCCGTACAGCCTTTCGTAGAACGCCTCGCGCTCCTCATCGGACACCTCGAACGCGCCGCGCGGATCCGGCGTGTGCAGGAAGCACGCAAACGTCTCCTGGCAGCGGGCGAACATTTCAGGATAGCCGGCTTTGATCTTCTGCTGCGTCTCGGCGTCGATCTTGCCGTTGTGCAGCGGCGCGCACCAATTGGGTGTGCGCTGGAACACGGTGAGATGCCCGACGCTTCCGGCAATGGTCTGGATGGTCTGCACGCCGGTGGCGCCGGTGCCGATCACGGCGACACGTTTTCCGGCAAAATCGACCGGCTCATGCGGCCATCGCGCGGTATGGAAGGATTGTCCTTTAAAACTGTCGCGGCCCTCGATGCGCGGCAGCGTCGGCGTCGACAGCGGGCCGATCGCGGTGATCAGGAAGCGGGCGCGGAAGTTTTGGCCGTCCTCCAGCGTGACATTCCAGCTTCGTACATCCTCCTGATAGATCGCGGCCGTGACCCGGCTGCGAAACTGGATGTCGCGGCGCAGATCGAATTTGTCGGCGACGTGCTGGAGGTAGCGCAGCGTTTCCGGCTGGCCGGCGAAATGCTCGGACCAGTCCCATTCCGCCAGCAACTCTTTGGAAAAAGAGTAGCCGTAGGAATAGCTCTCGGAATCGAAGCGGGCGCCGGGATAGCGGTTCCAGTACCAGGTGCCGCCGACCTCGGTGCCGGCCTCCAGCACGCGCACCCGCAACCCCTGTTCGCGCAAGCGATAGAGCTGGTACAGGCCCGACATGCCGGCGCCGACGATGATGGCGTCGTATTCCGGCACGGCTGTAGTTTGAGGTCGTTCGGTCTGGCTCGCATTGGCCACTTGGCATTACTCCCGGGATACTTGGTTGACCCAAACGCTATCCGGTCTCGCGCCCATCAACAAACCTCGGAGCGCGTAGCTGCTATCGCGAATTGGCGGGCGCTCCAGGCGTGCCCGCGCTCTTCCGTCGGCTTGCCGCATCGCTCGCACAGGTATAATATTATACAACGATCAACCTTGGATATTTGAGAGGTCGAACCATGGCATATGCGCAACCGGCCGCGGCGCTCGCGGGCAAATGGACCTATCGAAGCTTTCTCAACGACCCGACGCTGATCGGCGACGATCCGAATACGGCGCCGGCGAACCTGTATGCGCTGCTGTTCGCGGAGGCCGTGTTCACGTTCGAGATTCCGAACGATACGACGCTGACGGGTGCGATCGACTGGACCGGCGGCGGCCTCGATCTTAAGGGAAAGATCCGGGAGAACGACGGTGGACCGATCGTGGAGATCGTCGGTACCGGGCGCCCCAACACCGGTACCGCGAACTGGGAGTATGATTATCACGGCCAGCTTGCCTATCAGTGGCCGAACGGCGTCAACCAGGTGCCGGCGATCGTCGGTAACGTGATCCGTGCAAAACCTCACAACGGCAACCCTGCGGGCGTGGTGGCGTCTTTCATCGCGGTCAAGCAGCCCTGAGCGCTCGTCAGATCCACGCCTGGTCGGCTTTACTAAGCATCCGGTTTGACTCTATCGTCTGCCGCCCGGGCCCGGCCGTATCGACGCGTCCGGGCTCAAGACGACGATCGCGTCAAGCGGCGACGGCAAATGAGGGAGCGAAGCGATGGCCCAGGCGCTGCAGCGCAAGCTGACCTCGATCGACGTCAGCGATCCCCATCTTTATCAGGACGACGTTTGGCGGCCACTGTTCGCGCAACTGCGCCGCGACGATTCCGTGCATTATTGCGAGGCTTCGCCGTTCGGCCCGTACTGGTCGGTGACCCGCTACGACGACATTTTTACGGTCGAGCTCGATCACGAAAACTATTCGTCGAGTTCGGAACTCGGCGGTATCCAGGTGGCCGATCAGCCCAAGGGACAGGAGTTTGCGAATTTCATCCGGATGGACCCGCCCGGTCACACCGCGCACCGCCGTACCGTCGCTCCGATCGTGGCGCCGTCGAACCTCGTCAATCTCGAACCCTTGATCCGCCAGCGCACGTCGGATGTGCTCGACGCGCTGCCGCGCCACGAGACTTTCGACTGGGTTGCGCGGGTTTCGACCGAGCTGACCAACATGATGCTGGCGACGCTGTTCGATTTCCCTTGGGCAGACCGTTCGATGCTGACCTGGTGGTCCGATGTCGCCATCGCCAATGTCGACTCGCCCGATGCCGTCGTTCATTCGGCGGACGAGCGCGTCGCCGAACTGACCAAGATGGGCGAATATTTCCGCAAATTGTGGGATGCGCGTGCAGATGCTCCGCCGGCCTTCGACCTGATCTCGATGCTGGCGCATTCCGAGGCGACGCGAAACCTGCAGGCGCGCGAATTCATCGGGACGATCGCGCTGCTCATCGTCGGTGGCAACGACACCACGCGCAATTCCATGACCGGCGGGCTGATGGCGCTGGTCGAAAATCCCGCGCAGTTCGAATTGTTGCGCTCGAAGCGCGAGCTGATCCCGAGCCTTGTCGCCGAGACCATCCGCTATCACACGCCGGTGCTGCATATGCGCCGCACCGCGCGCCACGACCTCGAACTCGCCGGCCGCAGGATTGCAAAGGGCGACAAGGTCGTGATGTGGTACATCTCGGGCAATCGCGACGAGGACAAGATCGAGCGCGCCGACCAATTCATTATCGATCGCGTCAAGCCGCGGCAGCATCTTTCGTTCGGCGCCGGCATTCACCGCTGTGTCGGCGACCGCCTCGCCGAACAGCAATTACGGATATTGTGGGAGGAAATTTTGCAACGGGATCTTCATTTCGAAATCATGGGTCCGCCGCAGCGGCTCTATTCGAATTTCATTCGCGGCATTCGTTCGCTGCCGGTAAGGATTGTGAATTAGTCCGTCATTGCGAGGAGCGAAGCGACGAAGCAATCCATCTTGCCGCGCGAAGAAAGAATGGATTGCTTCGCTTCGCTCGCAATGACGCCAGAGAGACCTTCAAGGAACCACAATGAACGATCCCGTTGACGTCCTGATCATCGGCGCCGGCGCGTCCGGCGCGGCGGTGGCCTGGAGCCTTGCCGACACCAGGATGCACATCCTCTGTCTCGACCAGGGCGGCTGGATGAATCCCGCACAATATCCGAGCACGGGCCGTGACTGGGAAGCGCGCTTCTATGGCGACTATTCGACCAGTCCCAATATCCGTGCCCGGCCGGAAGACTATCCGATCAACGACGACAACTCGCCGATCAAGGTGGTGAATTTCAATGGCGTCGGCGGCTCGACGGTGATGTACACCGCGCACTGGCCGCGCCTGCATCCGTCCGACTTCAAAGTGAAGACGCTCGACGGCGTTGCCGACGACTGGCCGATCGATTACGACGCGCTTTCGCCGTTCTTCGCCGAGAACGACCGCATGATGGGCGTCTCGGGACTGTCAGGCGATCCGCTTTCGCCGCTGACGGAGCCGCCGATGCCGCCGCAGCCGCTCGGCCGCTCCGGCGCGATCTTCGGCAAGGCAATGAACAAGCTTGGGTGGCACTGGTGGCCGTCGGATACGACGGTTGCGACCACGGACTATGAGGGGCGCGCGCGCTGCATCAATCTCGGCCATTGCACGCCGGCCTGCGCACAGGGCGCCAAGGCGTCAACCGATATCACCTATTGGCCGCATGCGCTGCGCGCCGGGGTCGAACTGCGCACGCATTGCCGGGTGCGCGAGATCACCACCAACGAGCACGGCATGGCATCCGGTGTCGTTTATTACGACAAGGACGGCGTCGAACAGTTTCAGGCGGCCGAAGTCGTCATCATCGCCTGCAACGGCGTCGGCACGCCGCGGCTGCTGTTGAATTCGGCCTCCGGCCGTTTCCCGAATGGCCTCGCCAACTCCAGCGGGTTGGTCGGCAAGAACCTGATGTTCCACCCCTACGGGCAGGTTTACGGATATGTCGAAGAACCGACCGACAGCAACCGGGCGCCGCCGACCTGCCTGTGGAGCAAGGAATTTTACGACACCGATCTGTCGCGCGGCTTTGTGCGCGGCTACGCGATCCAGTTCGGCCGTGGGGTCGGGCCGGTGTTCGAAGCCGTGATGAGCGAGGGCAAGGGTATCCTGCCTTGGGGCGCCGATCATCACCGTGTGTTCCGCAAGCTCAACGGCCACAGGCTCGCCATCTCCGCGATCTGCGAGGATCTGCCGGAGGAACACAACCGCGTCACGCTGGATCCCGTGCTGAAAGACAGCCACGGCATTCCGGCGCCGCGCGTCGACTATACCATCGGCGCCAACAGCGCGAAGATGCTTGAGCACGGGCTGGCGCGCGGCCGTGAAATCCTCGAAGCCGCCGGCGCCACCGATCTCTGCATCAACAGTCCGATCCCCTATGGCGGCTGGCATCTGCTCGGCACCGCGCGGATGGGCACCGACCCGGCACGCTCGGTCGTCAACGAATGGGGCCGGTCGCACGACGTGAAGAATCTCTTCATCGTCGACGGCAGCGTGTTCGTGACGTCGGGCGGCGTCAATCCGACCTCCACCATCCAGGCAATCGCGCTCTACATCGCCGACCAGATGAAGCAGCGCCTCGCCAATTTGTTCGATTGAGGAAGTGATGTCCGCCGAAAATATCCTGACTTCAGCGCAACGCGACGACCTGCGCAGCATCGCCGCGATGATTATACCGGCAAGTGACGAGTACAAGGTACCCGGCGCCGACGATGCGGCTGTCCAGGCCGACATCCTTGCAACGCTCGGCCGCGATACCGATATGGTACGTCAGGCACTCGATCACCTCGCGCGCCTCGCCGGCAAGCCTCTCGCCGACCTCGATCCGGCACGGCGCGATGCGGTGGCCAGGGAATTCCGGAGCACGGGCGGACCCGCTGCGGCGATGCTCGTTCGCGTCGTGCTGCAATGCTACTACCGCGACGACCGCGTGCTGCGTTCGCTGGGGCTGGAACTGCGCGCGCCCTTTCCGTTAGGATACACGCTGGAGCAGGGCGACTGGTCGCTGCTCGATCCCGTGAAGGCGAGGCCTCCAACGTTGCGGCGGGCGCAATAGGTGGCGGGGCTGCCCTGCGCCCGTGCGCTGGCTCTTGCGAGAGCGAAATCCGGCCACCATCTGATGAGGTCGAAGGAATTTCGCTATGCTGGATCTTACCTCTGATATTCCCGGCGACGGACTGTCGCCGGGAGCGACCGAAAAAACGCCCGCCAACGATCAAGCGCTGCTCGACGCCTATTCCAATGCCGTGATCGGCGTGACCGAACGCGTCGGGCCCGCGGTGGTCCGGGTCGAAACCGGACCGAAAGTCCGCAACGCGCGCGAGCGGGGCGGGCTTGGTTCCGGCATCGTGATCTCGCCGGATGGCCTCGTGCTGACCAACAGTCACGTGGTCGGATCGTCGAAGGAGATCAGGCTTCGGGATACCGAAGGCTTTGTGACCGACGCCCATGTGCTGGGTGTCGATCCCGACACCGACCTCGCGCTGCTGCGGGCCGACGGTGCGCGCGATTTGGCCTATGCCTCGCTCGGTAACTCAAAAAGCCTGCGCCGCGGCCAATTGGTGGTCGCGATCGGCAACCCGCTCGGCTTTGAATCGACCGTCACCGCGGGCGTGGTGTCGGCGCTCGGCCGCTCGATCCGCTCGGTCAGCGGCCGGACCATCGAGGACGTGATCCAGACCGATGCCGCGCTCAATCCCGGCAATTCCGGCGGGCCGCTGGTGTCCTCCTCGGCCGAGGTGATCGGCATCAACACCGCCATCATCAGCGGTGCGCAGGGCATCTGCTTTGCGGTGGCGAGCAACACCGCGCAGTTCGTGCTGTCGGAGATCATCCGCCACGGCTATGTCCGCCGCGCCTATATCGGCGTGGCCGGCCAGACCGCGCCGATCCCGCGGCGGCATGCGGTCGTCGCCGGCGTCGACAACAAGATGGGCGCGCTCCTGGCGCAGGTCGAGCCGGACAGTCCGGCCGCGAAGGCGGGATTGTTGCCGGGCGATGTCGTGATCAAGCTCGACGGCGTCGATGTCAACGGCGTCGACGATCTGATCCGCGCGCTGGACCGCGACCGGATCGACCGGAGCCTTGCGATGGACGTGCTGCGGATGGGTCGCCTGCGGGCGCTCGATATCCACCCGATCGAGCGCAAGCCTGTGGCAAGGCAGTAGGCAGTTCGCGCGCTGTTTTTCCCCCTCTCCCCTTGTGGGAGAGGGTGGCTTCGCGAAGCGAAGACGGGTGAGGGGTATCTCTCCGCGAACACTGAATGCGCGGTGAGATACCCCTCATCCGGCGCTGCGCGCCACCTTCTCCCACAAGGGGAGAAGGAAAGAGAGGGCCGTGGACTGACTACATTACTGCTGCAGCGCCGCCAGCAACTCGTCGGGCGCTTCCACCATCATCATGTGCCCCGCGCCGGACAGCACCACGGTGCGGGCGTTCGGCGTCGCGGCGGCCAGCGTCTTGCCGGCCTTCGCAGGCGTCATCATGTCGCGCTCGCCGAGGATGAAGGTGGCGGGCACCTTGACCTGCGCCGCCGCAGCGAGTGCGCCCTGATAGGCGTTACAGGCATTGAGATCACTATACAGCACGCCCGGGCGGGTCTGCTGCAGCACGCGTTGTGCGCCCTGGTGCATCCAGAGTCCCGGCGCGAGGCTGCCGCCGAGTTCCGCCTTGAAGCCGAGGCCCCAGATCGAGACCATGTCGATCGCGTCGGGATCGTTGGCCTCGGCGGCCTTCAGCAGGTCGGGACCGACCGTCATCGTCGCGGCGGTTCCGATCAGGCTCAGGCCCGCGACCTTTTCCGGATGCCGCGCGGATGTTTCGAGTGCAATCAGCGAGCCCATGGAGTGCCCGACCAGCTTTGCCTTGGGCGCACCGGCGGCATCGAGCAGCGCCGCGGTCCAGTCGGCCATGCCGGCGATGGTCGGCAAGGCATTGCCCAACGAACGGCCATGGCCCGGCAAATCCGGCGCCAATACGCAATAGCCGTGATGGGCGAACCAGCGGCTGTGCAGCGCCCAGGTCGAATGATCAAAACCCGCGCCGTGCAGCATCGCGACCGCGGGCAACGAGGGATCGAACGGCCGGCCACCGGTGGCGACGAATGTATCGAACCCATTGACGGACAGTTGCATGACTTAAACCCTCTGCGACGCGCGAAGCGCCTGGCCGAGATCGTCGATGATGTCAGATGCGGCTTCGATGCCGACCGACAGCCGCACCAGTTCCTCGCCGATGCCCGCGGCCTGAAGCTGGGCGGCGTCCATCTGCTGATGCGTGGTGCTGGCCGGATGAATCACCAGCGTCTTGGCGTCGCCGACATTGGCGAGATGGCTGACCATGCGGAGCGTCTCGATGAACTTTTTGCCCGCAGGCCGGCCACCCTTGATACCGAAGCTGACGATCGATCCGGCGCCGCGCGGCAACAGTTTCTTGGCGAGTTCGAAGTCCGGATGATCTTTCAGCGCGGGATGCAGCACCCAGTCGACGGCCTTGTTGCTCTTGAGGAATTCGAGCACCGCCAGCGTGTTGGTCATATGTCGTTCCATGCGCACGCCCAAGGTTTCCACGCCCTGCAGCAGCTGGAACGCATTGGTCGGCGACAGGCAGGCGCCGAAGTCGCGCAGGCCCTCGGTGCGGGCGCGCATGATGAAGGCGGCCTGGCCGAATTGCTCGTCGAAGACGATGCCGTGATAACCGGCATAGGGCTCGGTCAGCACGGGAAATTTGCCGGAGGCGTGCCAGTCGAACCGGCCGCCATCGACAATGACGCCGCCGATTGCGATGCCGTGGCCGCCGATCCATTTGGTCGCGGAGTTCATCACGATGTCGGCGCCGAGCTCGATCGGGCGGCTGAGAAACGGCGTCGCAAAGGTGTTGTCGATCAACAGCGGAATCTTTGCGTCATGCGCGATTTGAGCGACCGCCGGAATGTCCAGAACCTCGAGGCCGGGATTGCCGATGGTCTCGCCGATCACCATCCGCGTATTCGGCTTGATCGCCGCGCGGAATTCATCCAGCGCGCGGGGCTTCACAAACGTGGTCGTGATGCCGAAGCGCGGCAGCGTGTGCGCGAGCAAGTTGATGGTGCCGCCATAGAGCGAGGAGGAAGCGACGATATGATCGCCGTTACTGAGCAGGGTCGCGATCGCGAGATGCATCGCGGCCATGCCGCTCGCGGTGCAGATCGCGCCGACACCGGCTTCCAGCGCCGCCAGCCGCTCTTCGAGCACCGCGGTCGTGGGATTGGAAATCCGGGTGTAGATATGCCCGGCCCGTTCCAGGTTGAACAACGCGGCGGCGTGATCGGAATCCTGAAAGACGTAGGACGTGGTCTGATAGATCGGCACCGCGCGCGCACCGGTGACGGGATCGGGACGCTGGCCCGCATGCAGGCTCAGGGTTTCGAAGGCAGGCGGCTTGGGTGCGGGCATGCGGGGCTCGTCTTATCGATGGGGGGCCTGGGAGGAAGGCGCGTTGGTTCAGACGTGCACGGCGGCGCGGACGCGGCCGACATTGCCGAACACGCGCAAATAGCGATCGACCTCGGATGCGGTGCCGGTGGCTTTTTCCGGATTGTCGGACAATTTGACGGCGGGCCGCCCGTCGACCGATGTCACCTTGCAGACGATCGAAATCGGGTCGAGCAGGGCCGATCCGTCCGGTGCGCAGCCGACGAAATCATTGGTGAGGTTGGTGCCCCAGCCGAAGCTGACGCGGACGCGGCCGGCGAAATGGCGATGGGTCTCCTCGATCGAGCCGACATCCATGCCGTCGGAGAAAACCAGAAGCTTCTCCTTGGGATCGCGGCCCTTCTGCTTCCACCATTTGATGATGTCTTCACCGGCCGTGATCGGCGGCGCGCTGTCGGGGCGAAAGCCGGTCCAGTCCGCGACCCAATCGGGCGCGTCGCGCAAAAACGGTTTGGTGCCGAAGGCGTCGGGCAGCGCGATCAGCAAATTGCCGCCATAGGTATGGCGCCATTGGTCGAGGATGCGATAGGGCGCCCAGCGCAGTTCGGTATCGTCGTCCGCCAGGGCGGCCGCAACCATCGGCAGTTCATGCGCGTTGGTTCCGATCGCTTCGAGATCGTTGTCCATCGCGAGCAGCACGTTGGAAGTGCCGGTGAAGGACGACCCCAAACCTTCCTTGACCGCCTCGACGCACCAGCGCTGCCACAGAAAACCATGGCGGCGGCGGGTGCCGAAATCGGAAAGCCGCAAGCCGTCGAGCTTGCGCAGCCGCTCGACCTTGGACCAGAGCTTTGCTTTGGCGCGGGCATAGAGCACGTCGAGGGCAAACCGCCCCTGTCCCTTCAATGCCTGACGCGAACGCAGTTCGTTCATGATCGCGAGCGCAGGGATCTCCCACATCGTGGTATGGGTCCACGGCCCGTGGAAGTGAAGTTCGTACTGACCGTCGACCTTGTTCAGCTCATATTCGGGCAGGCGGAAAGCGGCGAGCCAGTTGATGAAGTCAGGCGAGAACATCTGGGTCTTGCCGTAGAACGTGTTACCGGCGAGCCAGATCAGCTCCTTCTTGGTGAAACGGATGGAACGGGCGTGGTCGAGCTGGGCGCGAAGCTCGTCCTCGTCGATGATTTCGGCAAGCCGCACCTGCTTGCTGCGGTTGATCACCGAAAAGGTCACGCGCTGATCCGGGTAAAACTCCCGGATCATCTGCTGCATCAATAGCTTGTAAAAATCGGTATCGAGCAGGCTGCGCACGATCGGGTCGAGCCGCCAGCCATGGTTGTAAGTGCGGGATGCGATATCGGTCACTGCCATGGCGGAACTGTACCGTGCCGGAAGCCGCTCAACCAGTGGGTTTTGGCGGCGGCATGGCAGCTCAGCGCGCTATTTCCTGCCGGATACGGCCGATCGCCGCATGAATTTCGCTCCAGGCCGGCTTATCCGGGGCAAATTGCCGCCGCAGGTAAGAGGCCAGTTCCGCAACCTGGCCGTCGCTCAGGCTGTCCTTGAAGGCCGGCATGTAGCCGAGATCGCTCGATGCAGGGGAAGCGATGCCGTGCAGGATCACCTGGATCAGATTGTCCGGTACCGCGCTGTGCAGATTGCTGTTCAGCGCCAGCGAGGGCCGGCTGCCGAACAGCGGCGCGCCGCCGATCTCGTGGCAAACTGCGCAGGCGCCCTGGTAGAGGCGGGCGCCGAGGGACGAGGCCGCGACGGTGTTGGTGCCGGTCGAGGTTTCGAGTTCGGCGGCTGTCAGTTCCTGCGTCGACTTGTCTGGGGCGTCGTCGTTGAACGAACCAAGATACACCGCCATCGCGCGGATATCCTGATCGGGCAGGGCTGCCAGCTCCTTCACGACGGGTGCCATCGGCCCAGCCGCGACGCCGTGAAAGCGCGACTCGCCAGTCCGCAAGTAAGCGTAAAGCTCGTCCTCGCTCCACGGGATCGGCGCTTGCGACAGCGACGTCAGCGCCGGCGCTTCCCAGCCTTCCGCGAAACCGCCGGCGAGGTAGGCAGTTTGCCTTTCCGCACCGAGCGCATTGCGCGGCGAATGACAGGTGCTGCAATGGCCAAAGCTTTCGACCAGGTAGGCGCCGCGATTCCAGATCTCCGATTTGGTCGCGTTTGCCTGGAATACGTTCGCTTGATGGAACAGCGCGTTCCACCCCGCCAGCAGCGGGCGGAGGTTGAACGGAAATGCCAGCGCGTTTCTCGGCGTCTCGGCGCGGACCGGTGTCTGCGCCATCAGATAGGCATAGAGCGCCTGCAAATCGGCGTCGGTCGCTTTGGCGAAATGCGTGTAGGGAAACACCGGATAAAGATGCCGGCCGTCGCGATGGATGCCCTCACGCATCGAGCGCTCGAAGGCGGGATAGGACCACGCGCCGATGCCGGTTTCGATATCGGGCGTGATGTTGGTCGAGGTGATCGTGCCGAACGGCGTTTCGATGGCGCGGCCGCCGGCGTTGAGGACGCCGTTTAGCGAGGTGTGGCAGACCGCGCAGTCGCCGAGCGCGGCCAGTTGCTGGCCGCGGGCGATGGTCGCGGCCGAAAACACCGACGGGTCCGGCCGCGCGATTGGCGCGATGGATCGCCACGGGAGCATGGCGGCGCCGACGCCAACCAACGCCGCGCAAAGGGCTGCGGCTGTTGCAAGCACGCCGCGACGTCCGGCAAACGGGTTTCGCCATTTGTCGGATGCGACAGCAGGCGTGCGCGAGGGCAACGCGGCTGGCGCAGCCTGCTCCTCGCCGCGCAACCCTTTCAGAATGCGCTCGGGCGTGAACGGCAGCTCGCGAAACCGCACGCCGGTCGCGTCGAAAATGGCGTTGGCGATCGCGGCGGCGCTGGGAACGGAAGCGGACTCGCCGACGCCGAGCGGCGGTTGATCCTGACGCGGCAGCATCAGCACGTCGATCTTGGGCACATCCGGGAATTTGATGATGGGGTAGGCGCCCCATTCGCGGCTTGTTACCGAATGGCGGTCGAACGAGACCTCTTCCATCAGCGCGCGGCTGGTCGACTGGATCACGTTGCCGTGGATCTGGTGGCGAACGCCGTCCGGATTGATCATCAGGCCGGAATCCTGCCCGGCAACCACGCGGGTGACGCTGACGTCGCCGGTCGCCTTGTTGACCGCGACATCGGCGATCCAGGCCGACCACGCCGCGCCATAGCCGGGAAACTTGCTGTGAACATAGAGCGCGTAGGCAAACCCGCGGCCGCGCACGATATCGCCTTCGGCCTCCGGTTCCTGCCGGACCGGACGCGGAACCCAGCCGGCGCGTTCGGCAACCGCGTTGACGAGATCGACCGCGCGCGCGTCTTTCAGGTAGCGCAGACGATATTCGATCGGATCGACGCCGGCTTCGGCCGCGAGCTCATCGATGTAGCATTCATGCGCAAACGTATTCGGCAGCGCAGAGACCCCGCGAAACCAGGAGGCGCGCACGATCGGCGGCATGTCGTGCGCTACCACGCGCAGGTGGTCGTAATCGTAAGGCGGAATCGCGGTGCGATCGCCCATCTCGAATACCGCAGGCTCCGGCGCAATCCTTCCCGTGAGCAACAGCGCCAGGGTCGGCGCGCCGTTGGATGGATAGCGCGTGGCAAAATCGTACGCCGCAACGCTGCCATCTGCATTGAGCCCACCCTTGACGTCCATCAGCTGCCCGGCGCCCTTCGGCTCCCAGGCGTGCTCTTGTTCCCGCGTCAATTGTACGCGGACGGGGCGGCCGACCGCGCGCGACAGCAAGAGCGCGTCGGCGGACACATCATCAGCGCAATTGCGGCCATAGCAGCCGGCGGCTTCCATCCGGATCACGTCAATCTCGGCTTCCGGCCGTTCGATCAAGAGCGCCAGATCGATGCGCAGGATGTGCGGATTTTGCGTGCCGGACCACACCCGGATAGCACCGTCCTGATAATCCGCGACAGAACACGATGGACCGATCGAGCCGTGCATCTGGTAGGGCCAGACATAGGTCCGCGGCATCGGTTTTGCGGCGGCCGCGATGGCGGCATCGACATCGCCTTTGTCGATCAACGTCCGCGGCGTCGACGGATTGGCGCGCAGTGCCGTCTCGACATCGCCGAGGTCAGGCAGCGTCGGCACCGGCTTCCAGCTGACCTTCAACCGTGCCGCCGCCTTGATCGCGTTTTCCTCGCGCTCGGCGACGACACCGACGAAATCGCCGATCCGGACCACCGCCACCAGCCCCGGAATGTCGCGCACCGAAGCTTCGTCGACCGCGATCAGGCTGGTGCCGACAAACGCGCCGGCATCGACGCCGGCATAAGGCGGACGCACGACCCGGCCGTGCAGCATGCCTGGCAAGCGGACGTCGTGAACATAGACCAGTTCGCCGGTCGCTTTCGCCGGAAGATCGACGCGGGGCACCGATTGCCCGACGATGGTGTAGGCATTGACGTCCTTCACGGGAACGTCGTCGCCAAGTTCGAGGCGAATGATGTCGTCGGCGATCAATTCGCCATAGCTGACGCTGCGGTTGTCCTTGCCGCGGATCAGCCCGTCTTCGATCGCGAGATCCGCGACCGGCAGTTCCAGCCGTTCGGCCGCGCGCGCGATCAGGAATTGGCGTGCCTGCGCCGCGGCCTTGCGCAATGGCACGGATGTGATCTGGATGGTTTCGCTCGCTATCGTCGCGCCCTGATTGGGCACCCGCGAGGTGTCGCCGAGCACCACGACGACTCGGGCAAAGGACACGTCGAGTTCCTCGGCGACGATCTGTCCGAGCGCGGTGCGAATGCCGGTTCCGAGATCGACATGGCCGTTATAGGCGGTGACCGAGCCATCTGCGGTGATCTTGATGAACGTCTCGAATGCGCTGCTCTCGCCCCACCAGCCGAGACGAACCACCGACAGCGATCCCTGCTGCCGTTCACGATTCCCTGGGGAGTTCGGCACCGCCATCAATCCTGGGCCTCTGCGACAAGCCCGGCCGCCCGCATTGCTGCGCGCACGATCTCGATATGCGCGCCGCACCGGCACAGATTGTAGCGCAGCGATTCCAGCACCTCGGCTTCGGAGGGATGCGGGTTACGCGTCAAGAGCGCCTTGGTGGATATGATCATGCCGTTGAGGCAATAGCCGCATTGCGCGGCCTGTTCCTCGATGAAAGCGGCCTGCACGGGATCGGGATGCTCGCGTGTGCCGAGGCCTTCGAGCGTCACAATGTCGCGTCCGGCGCAGCCTTGAATAGGAATCGCGCAAGCGCGCGCGGCGATGCCGTCGATCAGCACGGCGCAGGCGCCGCATTCGCCGAGCCCGCAGCCATATTTCGGTCCGTTCAATGCGAGATCGTTGCGCAGCACATAGAGCAATGCGGTGTCGGGAGCGGCGTCGACATCATGGACCCTGCCGTTAACGGTCAGGCGCATCGTGATCGTGCTCCCTAAAACCCCGACGATTGCACTGTAATGTCGGATCTAAACCTGATCGGAGGATAACGTTTGTATACAAACGTGCAAGCCGCCCGTTCCGCGGTGCAGTGCGTTGCCCGCTTTATAAACAACGGTGCGAGGCAATTGATTTTTTATTCGGCAATGGCGGTTTTTCGCTTCCCCGACCGCTTGACAGGTTTCCAGCCTGCGCGCAGGATCGTTCGTATACGAACAATATGCCCGGCGGCTGAAAACGGGGTATGATTGAGGCCGCCCGAGAGTAGGCTTGTTCATGACGATCGATGCGACGACGGCCGCCGGTGGCGACAAGATCCGCTGCGATGCCTGCCCGGTGATGTGCTACATCAAGCCGGGCGCGGCAGGCGCCTGCGACCGCTATGCCAATCACAACGGCGAACTGGTGCGGGTCGATCCGCATATCGTGCTGGAGCGAACGGTTGAGCACGGTGGCCGTCTGGTGCCGTTTCAGGCCACCGGCGACTGGGACGGCAAGATCGTCCATCAGCCGGAGGTCTTTGTCACGGCGATCGGGGCAGGCACGACTTACCCTGACTACAAGCCGGCGCCCTTTATCGTTTCCTCGGAGATCGACGGCGTCGACATGGTCACGGTCGTGACCGAAGGCATCTTCAGCTATTGCGGCGTCAAGGTGAAGATCGACACCGACCGCTATCTCGGTCCGGAAACCGCGACCGTGCGCGCGCAGGGCGAAGCGATCGGCCATGTCACGACATCCGAATACGGCTCGCAGATGCTGTCGCTCGGCGGCGTGCATCATCTCACCGGCGGTTCCAAGAAGGAAGGCCGCGTCACCTGTGACGCGCTGATGGACCTCTCCAATTGCAAGCCGGTCGAGCTCACGATCGACGGCGGCGCCACCGTGGTGGTGCAGGCCGGCTATCCGCCCATCGTCAATGGCGTCGCGGAAGAACGCATGCGGGTCGGCTGCGGCTCGGCCACCATCGGCATGTTCGCCAAGCAGTGGCAGGGCAAGGTCGATGAGGTGGTCGTGGTGGATGACCACATTACCGGCGTCCTCAGCGAACATCAGGCCGGCAAGCTGCTGGATATTCCCGATACCGGGATCAAGATGAAGGGCCGGCGCTCGACGCCGGGCCGCTATTTCCAGGTCGCCGAGCCCGGCACCGGCTGGGGCGGCACCAAGATTTCCAATCCGTTGTCGGTGCTCGGCCCGTTCGATCCGAAGGAGGCGCGGCCGGGCCTCACCATGCTGATGGTCTCCACCACCGGCGAACATGCGGCATATTACGAACTCGACGAGGCGCTGAAGCCGGTCGAAAAGCAGATGCCGCTGGACCTGAAACTTTCCGTCGAGCGGATTCAGGAAAACTGCGAACCGGCGCTGTGCACGGTGTTGTTCATGGGCGGCGCGGGCGGATCGCTGCGCGCCGGCGTCACCGACAATCCGGTGCGGCTGACGCGTTCGGTGAAGGACGCGCTGACGCGCGTCACCAGCGGCGGCGCGCCGGTCTATGTCTGGCCGGGCGGCGGCATCACCTTCATGGTCGACGTCACGCAGATGCCGGCAGGCGCTTTCGGTTACGTTCCGACGCCGGCGTTGGTGGCGCCGATCGAGTTCACGCTCAAACTGTCGGATTATGCGGCATTGGGCGGCCATATGGATTATGTGCGTCCGCTGGCGTCGTTGAAGGACAACACCGAAACCCGTCCGATGCCTTACATTCCCGGGCGTCGCGCATGAAACGGCTGCCGCAAATCGCGCTTCTTCCCGACGGCAAGCGGCTGCATTTGCAGGACGGTCCGATTGATCTGATCGTCGAGGCGAAAGGCAACGACGCGGATGTTGGTGCGGCTTACGAGGCCGCGGCGCGGCGCTTCCCCGGCTTGCTGGATGAACTCTGCGCCGAGCTTTCGGAATTGCGCAGCGCGGCCGATCCGGCGCGATGCTCGCTGAAAGGCGTCGTCGCGCGCCGCATGCATGCGGCGGTCGCGCCATTTGCGGCCGATTGCTTCATCACGCCGATGGCGGCGGTGGCTGGCAGCGTGGCGGAAGAGATTCTCGGCGCGATGCAGGGCGCAGCACGGCTCGATCGCGCTTACGTCAATAATGGTGGCGATATCGCGCTGCATCTGGCCGAAGGCGAACAGTTCACGGTGGGCCTAATGGACCGTCCGGACCGGCATGGATTGCTGCGGACGATGGTCATCGAGGCTGACGATTGCATCCGGGGCGTCGCGACCAGCGGACGCCACGGCCGCAGCTTCTCGCTCGGCATTGCCGACGCCGTCACCGTGCTGGCGCGAACGGCGTCCCATGCGGATGCCGCCGCGACCGTCATCGCCAATGCCGTCGATCTGCCCGGGCATCCCGCGATCGTCCGCTGTCCAGCCGATGCGTTGCAGCCGGACAGCGATCTCGGTGCGCGGCTCGTCACCCGGGACGTCGGAAGGCTGTCGAACGATGAGATCGAGGACGCGCTCGCGGCGGGTGCACGGTGCGCGCGCCAAGCGCTCGTGGCAGGATTGATCGAGGGTGCAGCCTTGCGGCTACTCGGCGAAATCGTCGTGGTGGGGGTGACGGGGACCCCGACGCAGGGATCGCAAGCGCTTCACAACCAGACGATAGAAAGGACGATGCATGCTTGATCGGGGAACAGGGCTGACAGGGATGAGCGCGATCATTCGCAAAATCGTCACGGTGGTCGAGGAAACCCATCTGGAGATGGGGCAGAAGATTTTGCCGCCGACCCGGCGTGCGGCGGCGATTGCCGTGATCGAAAACCCGTTTGCCGGAAAATATGTCGAGGACCTCTCGCCGCTGATCGCGATCGGCGAGGAACTCGGCGAATTGCTGTCGAAGAGGGCAGTGGCGGCGCTCGGGATCGACGGCGCCAAGGCGCAAAGCTACGGCAAGGCCGCCGCGGTCGGCGAAAACGGTGAACTCGAGCATGCGGCCGCGATCTTGCATCCGAAGATGGGCGCCCCGGTGCGCAAAGTGCTGAGCAAGGGTGCTGCGCTAATTCCGTCGTCGAAGAAGCGCAGCGGCCCGGGAACCACGCTGGATATTCCGCTCGGGCACAAGGATGCGGCGTTCGTGCGCAGCCATTTCGATGGCATGGAGGTGCAGATCAACGATGCGCCGCGCGCCAATGAAATCATGGTCGCGGTCGCGGTGACCGACAGCGGCCGGCCGCTGCCGCGGGTCGGCGGGCTCACGATTTCTGAAGTCAAGGGCGAAGACGGTTTGAGATAATTCTCTGTAACATTGGAGGTTGGGTATGCGACGGAGTTATTTGCTGGGAGCGGGATTGGCGATCATGGTCGCCGGCATGGCCAATACCGCCGTGGCCCAAAGCGAAATCAAGATCGGCGAAATCAACAGCTATTCGCTGTTGCCCGCGTTCACCGAGCCCTATCGCAAGGGCTGGCAGCTCGCGGTCGAGGAGATCAACGCCGCGGGCGGCATCAACGGCAAAAAACTCGTCGTCGTCTCCAAGGATGACGGCGGCAAGCCGGCCGACGCGCAGACCGCCGCCAACGAGCTGGTATCGAGCGAAAACGTAGCGATGCTGACCGGCACGTTCCTGTCCAATATCGGTCTCGCCGTCAGCGATTTTGCCAATCAGAAGAAGGTATTTTTCCTCGCGGCCGAGCCTTTGACCGACGCCATCACCTGGGCCAAGGGCAACCGCTACACCTTCCGCCTCCGGCCCTCCAATTACATGCAGGCGGCGATGTTGGTGGAAGAGGCGGCGAAATTACCGGCCAAACGCTGGGCAACGATTGCGCCGAATTATGAATACGGCCAGTCGGCGGTCGCGGTATTCAAGAAGCTCATGTCGGAAAAGCGCCCCGACATCCAGTGGGTTGACGAGCAGTGGCCGCCGCAGGGCAAGATCGATGCGGGTCCGGTAGTGCAGGCGCTTGCCGCCGCCAATCCCGAGGCGATCCTCAACGTCACCTTCGGCGCCGATCTCGTCAAATTCGTGCGTGAAGGCAACACCCGCGGCCTGTTCAAGGATCGCGCGGTGGTGAGTTTCCTGACCGGCGAACCGGAATATCTCGATCCGCTGAAGGAGGAGACGCCGGACGGCTGGATCGTGACCGGCTATCCCTGGTACTCGATCAAGACGCCGGAGCATGACGCGTTCCTGAAGGCCTATCAAGCCAAGTACAACGACTATCCGCGGCTCGGCTCGATCGTCGGCTACCAGACCATCAAGTCGGCGGCGGCGATCCTTGCCAAAGCGAATTCGACCGATCCGGAAAAGCTGATCGCAGCGACGGAGGGATTGTCGGTGCCGTCGCCGCTCGGCGAGATCACCTTCCGCAAGATCGACCATCAGTCCACGCTCGGCGCTTACGTCGGCAAGACCGCGGTGAAGGACGGCA
Organism: Bradyrhizobium sp. Ash2021; assembly: GCF_031202265.1. Taxonomy (NCBI): domain Bacteria; kingdom Pseudomonadati; phylum Pseudomonadota; class Alphaproteobacteria; order Hyphomicrobiales; family Nitrobacteraceae; genus Bradyrhizobium; species Bradyrhizobium sp. Ash2021. The sequence continues at coordinate 3,127,666 of NZ_CP100604.1, forward strand.
AGGGCGTGATGGTGGATTCGGTCTACCGAAAGGGTTCCGACTATCTGCCTGGTGATGCCGAAGTCGAAAAGCTTCGTCCGAAGGAGTGAGACCTACCTCTCCCGAAGGGAGAGGTCGAATTTAGAGCGCAGCGAAAAATTCGGGTGAGGGGTTTTGATCTATCGTTGGTCCGTAACCCCTCACCCGGATCGCTTGCGCGATCCGACCTCTCCCTATGGGAGAGGTGAAGTAAACGCACTGCATTTTGGCATCTCATTGGATGCCCCTAACCCGGATCGCCCATGGCCTTTTACTTCGTTCAGTTCCTGACTGGTCTGGCCAGCGCGGCGTCGCTGTTTCTGGTCGCGTCAGGCCTGTCGATCATTTTCGGCGTGACGCGGATCGTCAATTTCGCCCATGGCGCGTTCTACATGCTCGGCGCCTATGTCGCGTTCACGCTGACCGAACGGCTTTCCGGCGCGTTTGGATTTTGGGGCGGCATGGTCGTCGCGGCGCTCGTCGTGGCCGCGATCGGCGTGCTGGTCGAGATGGTGCTGCTGCGGCGGATCTATCACGCGCCGGAGCTGTTTCAGTTGCTCGCGACCTTCGGCCTGACCTTGATGGTCGAGGATCTTGTGGTGTTGATCTGGGGACCGGAGGATCTGCTCGGCCGCCGCGCGCCGGGCTTCAAGGGCGCGGTCGATTTCTTCGGCCAGAACATTCCGAGTTACGATCTGTTTCTGATCGCGCTCAGCCCGGTCGTGCTGGGATTGCTGTGGCTGATGTTCCAGCGCACGCGCTGGGGCGTGCTGGTTCGCGCCGCGACGCAGGACCGCGACATGGTGGCGGCGCTCGGCGTCAATCAGAAATGGCTGTTCACCAGCGTGTTTGCGGTCGGCGTATTTCTCGCCGCCCTCGGCGGCGCGCTGCAGATTCCGCGTGATGCCGTGCATCACGCGCTGGACCTGCGCATCATCGTCGATGTCTTCGTCGTGGTGGTGATCGGCGGCCTCGGCAGCATCATCGGCGCTTTCGTGGCCGCCGTGCTGGTGTCGGAACTCAACGCCTTCGGCATCCTGATCTTCCCGAAAATATCGATCATCCTGGTGTTCCTGGTGATGGCCGTGGTGCTGATCGTGCGGCCGTGGGGGCTGTTCGGCAAAGCCGAGGCGCCGGCGCGCCGCACGCCGGGTCTGACCGTCAATCCCTGGCGTCCGCTCGGCCCGGGCGAACGATGGGCCGCGGTGGCTGCGCTGATCGCAGCGGCAGCGCTGCCGTTCGTCAGCGGCAACTACGCGCTGACCGTCGGTTCCGAGATCGCGATCTTCGTGATCTTTGCGGCCAGCCTGCATTTCCTGATGTCGGTCGGCGGGCTCGCCTCGTTCGGCCATGCCGCCTATTTCGGGCTCGGCGCCTATGGCGTCGCCTTCCTCGCCAAGATGGCGGGACTGCCGATGATCGTCTCGCTTCTGCTCGGCCCGCTGCTCGGATGTCTTGGGGCTGCGGTGTTCGGCTTCTTCGCCGTGCAATTGTCCGGCGTCTATTTCGCGATGCTGACGCTGGCGTTTGCGCAGATCGTCTGGTCGATCGCGTTCCAATGGGTCGCGGTCACCGGCGGCGACAACGGCATTTTGGGCGTTTGGCCGGAGAAATGGGCGGCGAGCCCGTCGCATTTTTACTGGCTCTCGCTTGGGATCGCGGCATTGGCGGTGGCGGTGCTGCGGATCATCGTGTTCTCGCCATTCGGCTTTGCGCTACGCGCGACGCGGGATTCGCCGCTGCGCAGTGAAGCCGTCGGCATCAACGGCAAGCGCATCCAGTGGACCGCCTTTGTGATCGCCGGCACCGTCGCCGGTGTCGCCGGCGCGCTGTTTGCGTACCTCAAGGGCAGCGTCTTCCCCGACAGCCTCGGCATATCGCTCTCGGTCGATGCACTGGTCATGGTGCTGCTCGGCGGCGTCGAAACCGTCTCCGGCGCGGTCGTCGGCGCCATCGTCTACAAGGCGCTGAATATCTGGCTGGTGAGTCAGACCGATCTCTCCAAGCTGGTGCTTGGCGGCTTCATCGTCCTGATCGTGGTGGCTTTCCCCAAGGGCATCGTCGGCATGCTGGAGACGATCAGGAATCGCCGTCGTCCTTCTTCACCAAAGACTGCACTGGTCACCTCGCGCATCGAGACCGCCGAATGAGCATGGTCCCTACATTGCTGTCGGTCGATGGGCTGACGAAGTCCTATGGCGGCGTGCATGCCGTGCGCGGCGTCTCGTTCGAACTGCGGGCGGGCGAAATCCTGGCGCTGATCGGCCCCAACGGCGCCGGCAAGAGCACCTGCTTCGACATGCTCAACGGCCAGAACATTCCCGATAGCGGCCGGATCAATCTGCTGGGCGAGGATACCGCGGGCAAGAAGCCACGCGCGATCTGGCGGCTCGGCGTCGGCCGCACTTTTCAGATCACCGCGACGTTCCCGACCATGACGGTGCGCGAGAATGTCCAGGTTGCGCTGGTGTCCTATGGCCGGCAATTGTTCAATCTCTGGACCTCGACGGCGCATTACGCGCGGGACGAGGCCGGACGGCTACTGGATCTCGTCGGCATGGGTGCCTACGCCGAGCGCCCCTGCGGCGAACTCGCCTATGGCGATCTCAAGCGGCTCGAGCTCGCGGTGGCGCTGGCCAATCAGCCGAAACTGCTGCTGATGGACGAGCCGACCGCCGGCATGGCGCCGCGCGAGCGCATCGAATTGATGCGGCTCACCGCGCGCATCGCCCGCGAGCAGTCGATCGGCGTTCTCTTCACCGAACACGACATGGATGTGGTGTTCGAGCACGCCGACCGCATCCTGGTGCTCAATCGCGGTACATTGATCGCCGAGGGATCGCCGGAAGAAGTCCGCGGCAATCCACAAGTCCGCGCCATCTATCTCGGCGAGGGTCTGGTCTACGACGCCCGCCACCGCGAGGGAGCGGGCGCATGAAGCTTTCAGTCAAAGACCTCAACAGCTTTTATGGCCCCGCGCATATTCTGTTCGATATCGGACTTGAAGTCGGCGATGGCGAGGTGGTCGCACTGCTCGGGCGCAACGGCGCCGGCAAGTCGACGACCTTCCGCTCCATCGTCGGCCTGGTCGCGAACCGCACCGGCCGCATCCTGTTCGAAGGCAAGGACGTATCGGCCGAGCCGACGCATGCGATCGTGCGCGGCGGGCTCGGCTATGTGCCGGAAGAGCGCCGTATCTTCACCGATCTGACGGTCGAGGAAAATCTCGAAGTCGGCCGGCAACCGAAGCGGCCGAATGCGCCGTATTGGACTCGGGAAAAGCTGTTCACGCTGTTTCCGAACCTCGGCGAAATGCGCGGCCGCGCGGGCGGGCGCATGAGCGGCGGCGAGCAACAGATGCTGACGATCGCGCGCACGCTGATGGGAAATCCGTCGCTGGTGCTGCTCGACGAGCCGTCGGAGGGGCTGTCGCCAAAAATCGTCGAGCAGATGGTCGACGCCATCCTGGCCATGAAGAAAGAGGGCGTCAGCATCGTGGTATCCGAGCAGAATTTGCACTTCGCGCGCCTGATTTCCGACCGCGCCTACATCATCGAGCGCGGCAAGATCTGTTTCGGCGGCACGATGAGCGAACTCGACGCGCGTCCGGATATCCGCGACGCGCATCTGTCGCTGTGACCGGCGCAGGACAAGAATAGGGATGGGAAACGCCATGGCCAGAAATGGTTCGCCCAAGCGAAGCGTCAAGCCGTCAAAGCCGTCCTACATCCTGGACGAGCAGATCGGCTTCATCCTGCGCCAGGTGTGGCAACGCCACGCCATGATCTTCGCCCGCGACATCGGCATCAACCTGACGCCGACGCAATGGGCGGCGCTGGCAAAATTGACCGAGACCGGGCCATGCTCGCAAAACCTGCTCGGACGGCTGACAGCAATGGACGTCGCCACCATCAAGGGCGTGATCGACCGCCTCACCGCGCGCGGCCTGACCGAGACCAGCCCCGATCCCGAAGACGGCCGGCGCTTGCTGGTGAGTCTGACGCGCGCCGGCCAGCAGCTGGCCGAAAAAGCTGCGCCGAACGCACTGGCGATCACCAAGGAGACGCTGGCGCCGCTCGACGCCAGGGAGCGCGAGACGCTGATGGGATTGCTGAACAAGCTGCGGTGACAGGGCGCGTGCTTCATTCAGCTTGAATTGCTGTCATGTTGCAATGCCGCGCAGAACTCGCGCTATTCCGCGAGGCCGAACCCGAGTGCGATGAGCCCCACCAGAATGAGGCTGACGGCCCAGGATGAATCCAGATTGAACCAGCTCCGCGATACGAATTTGAGGCCAAGATAACGGTAGACCAGCCACGCCAGGAATCCGCCGGCGGCGATCATCGTGCTGGTGTGAACGATGGAGACGAGCGCCGCCATACCGAGATTGCCATTGATGATGGTCCCGACGGCCTCGTGGCCCTTATCCAGGTCGGCTTCCCGGCAGAGCCCGAGATAGATCGGCACCAGCATCAGTCCCGCACCGTGGGCGATTGCGACCGCGAAGGACCAAAGTCCCAGTTGCGTCGGTGATATTCGCGCCAGTGCCCGCGGATGGCGCCGATCGACAAGCCGAAAGATACCGAACCCGATGACGAGGAGGCTGGCGCCGATCTGTATCTGGCGCTGCCATTCGACGAGGGCGACCAGCAGCGCGAAGGGAAGGATCACCAGCAGCATCGCGAGCAGATGGCCCGCCGCCAGCGGCCCAAGCGCGGCCACCAGCGCACGCGGACTCCTCTCCATCAATCCGGCCGATACGGCGAGCGGCCACCCCATTCCCGGATTTACTCCGTGATAGAGGCCGCTCGCGATGACAGCCAGCCAGAGCCAGGCCGGTGTCCAATCGGCCGCGCTCACATTCAAACCGACGGATAGCAGAACGAATCCGTCGAACAGTCACCGCCGTCGAGCCGGATCTGATGCGCCCGGTACCCGTCGGGGAAGTTGACCCAGTAATCCCTGGCCAGCTCGAGCCCGCCGCCCGGGCCTGCATTGGCCATGACCTCGGCGCCCGGTATTCCACTCGGATAGAACTGGTCGTCCCACGTCGAGTAGAGCGAGTTGGTCCAGTATACGCGCTTGCCATCGCGGCTGATCTCGACCATCTGCGGGCCGCCGGCAAAGGCCTTGCCGTTCGGATGAGGCGTACGCCGTACAATGCCGCCGATGTGGACCGATCCGGCGAGCTTCGGCTTTCGGGGATCGCTGACATCGTATTGACGCATCTCGCCGGTGCCCCAGCACGCGACGTAGAGAAACTTGTCATCCATGGACAGGTCGATATCGGATACCAGCGGCGGCACGGCGCCGAAGCCCTGCAGAAGCGGCGGCAGCTGGTCCTTCGGCGCGGCCTCCGGCGGGATCGTCGCCGTCTTCTCGATGTGAAACTTGCCGCCCTCGCGCCACCAGGTCCAGATCGAGCCTTCGAGGTTTGTGGTGTCGACCACGACGCCCAGGAAGCCATACTCGCGAACCGGATCATGCGCGGGACGCACTTCCAGCGCCATCTGATGGTTGGCGCCGAGATCGATGGTCTGGACATTCCGCCGCGCCCGCAGATCCCAGAAGTGGATCCGATGGCCGTATTTGTTCGAGAGCAGATCCTCCGGCACGATCCCGTTCTCGAACTGCGGTGGCAACGCCCACTCGCTCGTCACCATGTAGTCGCGCGGCAGATTCCACCAGAAGTCATAGTGCAGTTTCTGGGCGCCACGATCGATCTCCCAGCGTCCGAGGACATCGAATGTCTCGCAGTCCATGATGAAGACGCCGGGCGGTCCATCGGTCCCATCCTTGCCGCCGCCACCGAGCGTGCTGATGTAAATGCCTTCAGGCCCGCAATGGACCGTGTGGGGCCGCGAGTAGCCGGTCTTCTTGAAGATTTCTTCAGGCTCGATGATCTTGCGAATATTCGCCTTGGTGGGATCCGGCTTCGTATCAACGATGTAAATGCGGGACGACCGCATGCCGGGAATGATGAGGTAGCGGCGCTCGAGGAATGCGTGCCCGGCGAGCGGCGACAGCGCCGACGAGCAGGCGTTCCATCCGAAATGGTGAAACTCGTCGCCTTTGGTCGGCATTGTCAGTGTGTGGACGACCTGGCTGAAGGTCGGAGAGTCAGGCTTTGCATCAATCACCGCGAGCGCGTCGGGTTCTGAAAAGTCCGGGCTGAGCAGCAAGGTGTAGGCAAAGCTCTCTGGCGGGGCTTCCATTGCAAGCTTCGGCGATGCATGAAATGTGGGATCTGGCCTGATCGTCATCGGACTGCCTCCCTGTTTGCCTTGGTGTGTACCAACACGGCTCAGCGGCATGCAGCAGCAAAAACTAACCCGGCCCGTTGATTCCTCTTGCGAGTGCCGCCGGCTGGGGTTCGCTTGTGGTCACCATACTCCTCAATGGCATCAGGTGAAAGGAACGATGCAGAGGCCAGGCCTGCGACAATCAGCGCACCACGATCTCCGGCACCCGCGTCACCCCTGGCGTGTTGCGGCTGCGTTGCGTCCACACGATGCCGTCGATGATGTCATGCCGATGCCGGGGAGGTCGCCGAGCTGGATGCCACCCGTCCGGGCTGGCGCGCCACCGGGTTTACCAGCGATCGAACGTGAGTGACGCGGGTCTGTCTTGTGAACGCGATTAGCCGTCCGGTGTCTGATGCTATCGCGCCGCGCTCACGCGTAGCGCTGCTTGCGGGCGCGCTCATTCCCTGCGGTCATGCTTCGCGCTGCCGACGGCATCATCCGATGGGAATATGCTTTCGTATATCGCGCGGGCCTCGCGGATCAAACGGGTTCGCTCGAGTTCGGATTTCGCGACAAAACGGATGACTTCACCCATGGGGTTCTCCAAGGCTGGAAAAACATTCCGCCAACAGCTGGTTCTAAGTCTTCAGAGTTGGAAGACCTACTCCCATCACAAGAACTTATTTCTGGATGGGTGGCGCCCTGTGAAAAACCCACCTCTTTTCGGGGGCACCGGAGAAAGAAATCTGTGAGTGTGGGGTGTCGTTTCCGATGTAGGCGGGCGCGAGGCCGAAGGCCTCGCGGCCGATGGGTTCCGATGACCGTGTTCTTACGGGTCGTAATTGGCAAACAGCTTGCGATGGGTGTGTCAGCTGTTCGGCTTCCGGGCTCTGGATGTGCCGAACTAAGCCATTGGGAGCACGCAAATGAACATACAATCTCGTTTCGAGACAGCGCGCGAAGGTGCAGTACGAGAGGTCGCAGTAATTAGTAAGATACTGGCTGATCTTGTTCGCACCGTTCAACTGATCGAATCCGACATCGCAGCCGAAGAAGAGCGCGCCGGGGTTTCCGACCGATCCGACGCTAAGTATCCGATACTGGCGAGGACGCTGATCGAGCGGCGCGACAATCTCAAGATGACCATTGCCGCCCTTGAACAGCGTCACACCGAGCGAGCTCGGCCCGCGCAAGCGGCAACCGCGGCTTAAAGGCACAAAAAAGCCGCCGCTGGGGTTGGCTCAGCGGCGGCTTCTTCCGTTACGAGTCCCTATTGCGGTCCCGTCCCAAGGGGTTACGCGGCGCCAAGACAAAAGCGAAACCGCCGGAGGTGGATTGCTTCGCGGAGCCAGTCATCGGGCGCGCATTCGCGCGACCCGGTGGCTCGCAATGACGACCCTGCCGTTTCCTGACATCAAACCGGCGGATGGATCAGTGCCCGACAATCTCCGGCACCCTTGTCGCCGGCGGCGTGTTGCGGCTGCGCTGGGTGCGGACGATGCCGTCGATGATGGTCATGCCGATGCCGGGGAGGTCACCGAGCTGGACGCTGTGCAAAATGTTCTTGCCGGGCGAATGCTGCGCCATGTCCATGATCACGAAATCGGCTGAGCGGCCGACCTCGATGATGCCGCAGTCCAGCGCCCGCATCCGCGCGGTGTTGCCGGTGGCGAGGCAGAAGGCGATTTCGGCAGGCAGATCGCCGAGCGATGACAGCAGCGAGACCATGCGCAGGATTCCGAGCGGCTGCACGCCGGAGCCGGCCGGTGCGTCGGTGCCGAGAATGACGCGGCTGAGATCGCCCATCTCGCGCGCGGTTCGCAGCGTAAACAGCGCCGAGCGCTCATTGCCGTTGTGAACCAGTTCGAGGCCGCGCTTGCAGCCTTCGCAGATACAGCGGATCTGGTCATCGGGCAGGGCGGTATGGCCGCCATTAATGTGGCCGATCACGTCGGTATCGGCCTCCAGCACCACGTCCTTGTCGATCAGGCCGGAGCCGGGAATTGAAGGTCCGCCGGTATGGATCGTGCTCTGGATGCCGTATTTGCGCGCCCAGCCCACCATTTTCCGCGCGGTCGGTCCATCCTTCACGCCGCCGAGCCCGACCTCGCCGAGCAGTTTGACGCCGGCTGCGGCCAATTCCTTGAAGTCGTCCTCGACCATTTCGTTTTCGATCACGGGCGCGCCGGCATGGATTTTCACGCCGCCAGGGCGCAGCGTCCAGAACGAGCGCTGCGCAAAGATCGCCATCGCCTTGACGCCGACGACGTCGCGCGGACGGCCGGGCATATGAACCTCGCCGGCGGAAATCATCGTGGTGACGCCGCCATGCAGGTAGCTGTCGATCCAGCCGATCTGGTTCTGCCGCGGTGTCCAGTCGCCGGCGACGGGATGGACGTGGCTGTCGATCAGGCCGGGCGCGACGGTGGTGCCGTTGGCATTGACGGTGGTGGTGGCGTCATCGGTGTTGACGTCCTTGAAGCGTCCGATCGCAGTGATTTTTCCATTCTCGGCGACGATCGTGTCGGCGTCGAGGATTGGCTTTTCCATGGCGCCGGAAAGCAACAGCCCGATATTGCGGATCACCAGCTTGCTCGGGCCAGCGGTCTGGGGGGCGTCATGGGCCATCACTTTATCCTTCTTGTTCAATGCCTTCGCAGGGCGCTGGCAGCCATCTTGCGCGCGGCTTGACACCGGGATCAAGCCGGATTATTCATTCGTATACAAACGAATGTATACGAATGAATTGAGCGTCGCAATCGGCCTTCGCAGCGTGGGATCGGCAGCATGAGCAATTTCAACCAGGAAAGCGTTTTGAGCGTCCATCACTGGACCGACACGCTGTTCAGTTTCACCACCACCCGCGATCCCTCGTTCCGGTTCCGGAACGGTGAATTCACCATGATCGGGCTGAAGGTCGGCGAGAAGCCGCTGCTGCGCGCCTACAGCGTCGCCAGCGCCAATTACGAGGACACCCTCGAATTCTTCTCGATCAAGGTGCCGGACGGGCCGCTGACCTCGCGCCTCCAGCATTTAAAGCAAGGCGACGAGATCATCGTCAGTCGCAAGGCCACCGGCACGCTGGTGATCGACAATCTCGAGGACGGCCGCAATCTCTATCTGATCGGCACCGGCACGGGCTTGGCCCCGTTTCTCAGCGTGATCAAGGATCCCGAGACCTATGAGCGTTTCGAGAAGGTGGTGCTGCTGCACGGCTGCCGCCGCGTCAAAGAGCTCGCCTATGGCGAGATGATCACCGAAAAGCTGCCGAATGACGAATTGATCGGCGACCTCGTGCGCAACCAGCTGATCTATTATCCGACCGTAACGCGCGACCCGTTCCGCAACCGTGGCCGCATCACCGACCTGATCAACTCCGGCAAGCTGTTCGGCGATATCGGGCTGGCGTCGCTCGAACCCGAACATGACCGCGTCATGATCTGCGGCAGCCCGGCGTTGGTGCACGACACCCGCGCGCTGCTGACCGGTAAGGGCTTTGTCGAAGGCAACCACGGCGAAGCCGCGCAGTTCGTGGTCGAAAAGGCGTTCGCGGAGCGCTGACGCGACCTCATCACGAGGAGCCGCGCAAGCGGCGTCACGAGGGATCGGCCACGAACCTCATGGTTCTCCCGGCGATGAGAAGCATCGTCCGGAGACGCGCGAAGACGCGCTCCTCACCATGAGGGTCTAAGACCTCATCCTGAGGAGCCACGCGCAGCGTGGCGTCTCGAAGGATGAAGCCACGCGCAATTATTTCGCCGGACACGCCGCGCCGGTTTTCACCCAGGCTTCCACCAGTGCGCCGGCCTCCTGTTGCGTGCCGGGCGCCGGCGAGCGGCCGAAGCCGGGATGCCAGGCCCAGCCGACCAGCGTGTCGGCACCGATGTGATGAATGAGGTCTTCGACCTTGCGGCCGCCGTTGCGGGCGGGATCCGTGATCTGGGCGCAAATCTCGGCGATCGTTTTGCCTTCCCACGCCATCTCGCGCGGCGCCAGATGCCATTCCGGATGGCCCGGCATGCGGCCCGGATCGAAATTGGCGTTGCCGTGACAGATCGAGCACCGCATCGTCTCGGTGCCATGTCCGTCGGGACCGCGCGTGACCGGTGGCTGGTGCAGCCGGCTCGCATCGGTCTGGTGCGGATGTTCGCCGGCGGGATGGCAATTCGTGCAGCGCGGATGCGTCAGCACCTTGCCGAGTTCGGTGAACATCGCCGCCGACCGCGCCGCGGTGCCGGCGATCCCGGCAAAACTTTCGGGCGAAGCCAGCGTGTTCGAAACGGGTTGCGAAGCCGCGTAACCGGTCAACATGCTCAAACCGATCGCTGCGACCGAAACCAAAATCTGAAACCGGGTTTCTGATTTCATGGTCAGGCCAGATAACGTTTGGGATCGGCGAGAACTACGTCACGCACCGCCTCGTGGTATTTGACGTAACCGGTGCAGCGGCAGATATGCCCGTCGAGCGCCTCGGCGATGGTCTTCTCGAGCTCATCCCGCGCCACCGGCTTTCGCGCCAGCCGCTCCAGCAACACCTGGGCTTCGTTGAGGAAGCCGGCAGTGCAGTAGCCGCACTGGAACGCGAAGTGTTCGATGAAAGCCTTCTGGAGCGCGGTCAGTTCGCCGTTTTTGGCGTGGCCCTCGACCGTCCGGATCGCCTTGCCGTCAAAACTTATCGCCGACACGACACAGGTCGGACTGGTGTAGCTGGTGCCGTCCGGATTATCGATGATGACGGCGCAGCTCAGGCATTGCGCTGCGCCGCAGCCGAATTTGGTGCCGGTCATCCCGAGATGCTCGCGCAGAAAATCGTTCATGGTCAGATCGTCGCGCACCTCGGTCGGTGCGAGCGCGCGGCCGTTGATGGTGATGGCAAGCCTCGTCACGCGATCGCTCCCTTGAGCATGGCTTGGGTGACTGGCAGCGACTGGAAGCGGTGGCCGGTGGCATCGAAGATGGCGTTCAGGATCGCCGGCACCACCGGGACCATCACGACTTCCGCCATGCCCTTTGGCGGCTCGTCCGGCGTCAGCGGCGGCAGCATCTCGATCTCGAGGTCGTGTAGCGGCAGATCCGATCCCCGCGCCACCAGATATTGTCCGAGGTTCCATTGGCCATTGCCGGGGCCGCCATCGTAGGGCGGCAAATTTTCCAGCAACGCATAGCCGACGCCCATCGCGAAACCGCCTTGCGACTGACCGCGCACGATTTCCGGCACCAGCGGCTGCCCGCATTCGAGCACGCTGTAAGCCTTGGCGATGCGCAGCGCGCCGGTTGTGCGATTGATCTCGACGCGGACGAGCGTGCCGCACATCGAGGTATAGACGTTGCCCCTCTGGTTGTTATGGGTCGGCGGAAACAGGACATTGACGCGATCCAGAGGCGCGAATTTTCCGCCACCCTTGCGCACGGCAAGCGCATCGATCTCCGCCCGGTATTGCTCGCCGCCAAACTGGAAGCGGGCGCGCGACCAGCCCCAGCGAGAGAAGCTGTGCGCGATCGCGCCCGTCACCAAATTTCGTGCATGTGCGGTTGCAGCCAGCACCGGCAATTCCAGCGGCGTCAGGCCGGGCAGGCTGAGCTGCCCGTCCTTCCAGCGTGCTTTCGCGAAATCTTTTGTCCGGGGATCGGCAGACGGGATGCGCCAGAGCTCGAGCGCCGCCGGCCACAGGCCGTAGCGGAAAATCACGCGCGCGGCCTCGGCGGCCGCGTGCGTACCCACATGCGCGCCGATCGAGGCGCTGGTCGCCGAGCTGATCGCGGGCACCCAGCGCGGATTTTTCTCCGCCGCGTCCTGCGTCTTCTGGTCCATCGTGTAGGGATCGCCGGATGTGACGAGCCCCAGCGCATCGTAGGTATCGACCCGCGCCACCGATACCTGATCGGCCACGCCGCCGAGGTGGATGGCGACACGGTTGGCCAATGCGGTTCCGATGCCGTTGCCCATCTCGACATGATCGCCATCGATCGAAATTTCGCCGTCCGCGCCGATCTCCACACGCCCGAGCGAAGCGTCGCCGCCGGTCCCGTAATCCTTGGTGACGCAGGCGACACCGGTGCCGACGAGGATTCCGCCGGACTGCAGGCGCGCCTTTTCCTCCGCTCGCTGCCGCCAGATCGGATGCATTTCGAGCTTGTCCAGAATCTCGGGCGTGCGAACCGAGACGGTGTACAGATTTCCCATCATGGTTCTGTCGTTCGACTTGAGCGCATTGCGCCGCCGGAACTCGATCGGATTGAGCGGCAAGGCGGATGCCGCCTCATCGATCAATACTTCGAGCGCCGTCAAGGTCTGCAGCGTTCCGTAGCCGCGCATCGATCCCGCGGTGACGCCGCGGGTATGAACCGCCACCGTGGTGACGTCGACCTTGGGGATGTCATAGATGCCGATCGCTGCGGTCGCGCCGACCACCGCGACGTTGGCCGAAAAATTCGCCATGCCGCCGCCATCCAGCACATGGTCGGCGGCGAACGCCCTGATCTTGCCGGTCGCGCGGTCGATCCCGATCTGCGAGCGCATCTTGAACGGATGACGTTTGATGCCGCCCTGAAACTGCTGATAGCGGTCATGCGCGAGCCGGACCGGATTGCCTGGAAAGAACATCGCGGCGAGCGCGACGTAGAGCACGAAGGACGTGTGATCGCGCCCGCCGAAACCGCCGCCGAGATAGGTGAACTGCGTATTGATGCGCGCGGGCTTGAACGGCGCGCGGGCCTTCCCGAGCAGGAACGCAATCGACTCGGTGGCCTCGTAAGGTCCCTGAACGCCGAGCACGAGCTCGAGTCTTTCGTCTTTCCTGTCGTACCAGCCGAGCCCGGCTTCCGGCTCCAGGAACATCGGGTCGACGGACTGGGTCTCAAAGGTGCGGTCGAGCACCAGCAAAGCCGGATTTTTCGGATCGAGTTCGGCGCGGATCTGCTCGCCGTGGACCGCGGCTTTGCCATAGGGCGCCGCAGTCTCCTTCGCGTAGGATGACCAGACCGGAAGTGCGGTGTTCTGGATGCGCCCCGGTGTCACCCAGCCGGCCTGGATCGGGGAGTAGACGTCGGGAGACTCGGGCGTCGGCCCGGCCACACGCGTGAAACGGAAGGCGCCATAACTGGGAAGATCGACGGGGCCGGTTTCTTCGCCGAATTTCACGAATGTGCCATCGCGCAGCGCCAGCCGCGCGCGGTCGAACGCGTCGAACTGCTCGAAGATCAGCAACGCCACCGGCTGGCCCATATACAGCGGCGTCTTGCCGATCGGACAAAATAGATCACTGGCATAGAATTCGGGAACGCGGGTGCCGATTTTCGCAAGGTCTTCCGCTGTCACCACCACCGACGGCTTTGATGCGCCGCTAAGGCGCGCGAGATCCATGCCGAGGTAGACATGCGTGGCATCGGGCGCGCGGACCAGGATCGCGTGCGATGTGGCAGCCGGCCATCCCGGCAGATCGGCGGCGCGAAAATCGGAGGCGTAAAGTTTTGCGCCCGTGACCTTGGCGACGCCGTCGATCCGCCCGGCGCCATTGGCCGCGGGATTCCATCCCCCGCGTCCCGGCAGCGTCGCGCGCGCCGGAAAGCCGGTCGGCTCCATCGCCTCCAACCGCGACAGGCTGAGCGCAATGCCGCTCGCCGTCACCCACTTCACGAACTCACGTCGCGAAGGCCGCATAGCGCTACCTCTCGGTCCACGCCGTGACGGGCGTGCGGACATGAAAGCCGTCGATGCACGAATCACTCGTGCATCCAGCGAGACTATCGCAAGTCGGCGATCGATGCGGGGCCGGGGCCCGGCGTGATCAATGTCGGCCACTGCTTCGAGCCGAACGGCACCACCGGTGGCAGGAACGTGGTCATGCCGCGCTTTCCGGTCTCGGCTGCGATCGCGACCCGCGCATCGCCGCCCATCAGCTCATAATCCATCAGATGATAATTGCCAAAGAACAGCGAACCGACCGAGCGATCCGCGATGATCCGCGTCAGCGATTCCAGCATGTCCGCCGGCGTCGTCGTAAAGGAGACGGTTTCGATCAGGAGCAGGCGGTCATTGATTGCCTCCGGACCGAAGAACTGCGCGAGCACGCTGAACAGCACGTTGTTCTGCCGCGCCACATAGATCGTATTGCTGGCGCCATAGGCCTTGTCCCAGTCGGCGCCAAGTTGCGCCTTCCAGTCGGTCAAGACATTCATCCAGTGTCCGACCTGGGTCTGCGCCGCCCAAGAGACGTTTTTCGCCAGGAACGGTGCCTGCTTCTTGCCGAAGGCCTCGAGCGTCGCAAAGGGGATCACGCCCTTGGCAACGCACTCATCCATGAAGGCGATGTTGTTCTGCAGGATGGTGCGGTTGTTGTCGCGCCAGCCGGGCTCCATCGGCGTGAGGTCCAGCCCGTCGAGCGCCGACTGCATCCGGCTGCGGTAAGCCAGCATCGCGCCGCGCCAGGATTTGTCGTCCGCGTTGTCGACGTAGGGGCCGACAACCTCGGCCAGCGCCATCGTGCTGTGACCGACCGATTTGAGCAATTGATAGACGATCGGCACCTGCGGCGCTTCCGTCGGCGCCATTCCCGGGCGGTAAAGGATCATTCTGCCGCCGGCGCCGGAAAACAGCGCCAGGATCACCGGATGCTTGTTCAGGACATTCTGCTGGAAGATTTTTGCGGCGTCGCCGTACAGGTCGAACATACCGGTGTTGAGCGCCAGCATGTCCTTGGTCGCGATATCGGCTGACGTCGACGCGGTCTTGCCTGCGATCGGCGCCATGTAGGATGGAAGGGTCTGGGCGTTGGCGACCGCACCGCAGCCGAACAGCAAAATCGCAATCGCCAGGGACGGGCAGCGCTTCATGTCCACACTCGCCGCGAGGGTAAGCCGTGATTATGGTTGATTCGTACCTTGAGTGCAGTATTCGGTGATTGATGTTTTGCGCAAGCGATATGTGCCGCGATTGGCCGCGCTGGTTGCGATATCGTTGATGCCATCAGTAAAATGGCGCGCTTACGGCCGCACCGCTGGCGCCTCGACCGTCATGCCGCGCGCGCGCGACATCAGATAGAGCTCGAGCTCGACCAGTTCCGGTGCGCCGTAGTCGTAGGCCTGGGCGCGGATGCCCGTGATGCAGGCGCGCAGGCGCCGTTGCAGCGATCCCAGCGACTGCCACTCCAGGCGGTAGAGCGGATAGCCGGTCGGATGGGCCTGCGTGATCGCCGACCCCGCCAGCCGCTTGTCCCAATTATCGTCGTGGCAATTGGTGCAACCGAGATTGAGCTGCCCCTGCCGCTGCTTGAACAACTCGCGTCCTTTGGCGATGAACAGTTCGAGTTGCGGGTCGGCGCCGGTCTCGATCGGAATGCCATGCGACTGCTGCGCGACGAAGGCGGTCAACGCCAGCAGATCGCGGCTCTCGTAAGGAAGCGGCGACGCCTGCTGATGGTTGACGCGGCACAGATTGATGCGCTGCTCCAGATCGACGGGGCGGCCGAGCGCTTTGTCGAACGCGGGATAGCGGGCAGCTATGCCCTTCATGGTCGCGCGGGCCTCGCCGTGGCAATCGGCACAAGCCTTGTCGGCGGTGCCTACCTTGCGCTTCCACAGCGCTTCGCCGTCGAGCACCCAGAGCATGCCGGGATTGGCGGTGTCGTCGTCCTGCATCGCCTGGGTGTCCGGCGTCATGAAGCTGTAGCCGGAGCGGCGCTGGTCTTGCGGGATATCCGTGGCGCGAACGGCGCCGGCCGTCAGCAGGGCAGCAAGGGCTATGATCCCGGCAAATCTCATTCGACGGTAATTGAGGCGGAGGCGGTTTCGGAAAAGCCCTTGTCGCCGATCCACTCGAATTCGAATTTTCCGCTCTCGGTCGCGGTGGTGAAGAAGGTGATGAACGGGTTGGCGGCGATGGCCTGAAAAAGGTCGGCGCGGAAGATCTCGGTGCCGTTGTAGCGGCAGCTGAAGCTCGTGATGATATCGCGCGGCACGACTTCGCCGGAGGCGAGGTGGCGATAGCCGGTCTCCATGATGTGCGACATCAAGGTCTTTATCTCGATGATGTCGCCGCGTTTTGCCGTGCGGGGTACGTTGATGAGGGCTGAAGGCATCAGATCACCTCCTCGGTGCAGGCGGCCAGCGTCACCACGACGTCGACACTGACGGACCAGAACGTATCGTCCGACAGCCGCGCGATGGCGACGACCTTCTGGCTGTCGGCGAGCCGGATGCGGGTCGAGACCTGCGCGCGGCCGGCGTGGGGGCCGAGATAGAAATTGCCGATATTGGGCTGCGGGTTCTTTTCGTTGAAGACGTGAATGCTCTTGACGTGGTTGTCCGCCGTCATCGGATTGGCGACACTGACCGTCATCGGCACCGTGTTGCCGTTCTCGACCAGCGGCGGAATGTCGAGCTTGACCTTTCCGGTCCGCACCGCGGCTTCGCCGACCACGTTGCGGATCGCGGTGGCGAGCATCGCCGGCGTGGCTTCGGCGGGCCGCAGCGTCACGATGGGGACAGCGCCCAGCACGGCCGCGCCGCCGGCGAGGCTGAGAAATTGGCGGCGGCTCGAATCACGGGGCTGGGGCATGGTTGCTTCCTATTCGCGCAGCGTTGTCAGATACGCCACGATATCCTCGATCTGTTCGGCCGACAGGATCGGCTTGCCGCGCCAGGCCGGGCCGACACGGTTGAGGCCGTCGACGCGATAATAGGACGGCATGATCGTCGCGGCATTGAGGCGGGAGGCGTCGACCAGCCGCAGCCGAAGCTGGCCCTCCGACCACCGGCTGCCGGAACCCGCAAGGCTCGGCGCCAGATCGCCCTGGAACTTCACTTCGGGAAATGGGCCGCTATGGCAGAGGATGCAAGTGTTTGACCGATCGATGACGAGCGCGTGTCCGCGTGCAACGTCGCCTCGCGTCGTCGTAAGCGATTCCGGAATGGCGTCGCCAACGATGGCATAGGAGCGCAAGGCCTGCGCGCCGGCCGGGCAGGGCAGCGCAAGCAGCGCCGCCGCGAGCCCGATCCCAATCATCAGGATTGCCGACCTAGCCAAAGGCGTCCACCGTGATCGTCTTGAACCAGTTTTGCGCTTTCTCGGCTTCCTGCTGGCGAACGTCGCGCGGGGCATTGACCGGGCTTGTGTTGACTTCGACCTCGGCGAACTGGTCCTCTTTGGGCTGATAGATCCCCGACAGTGAGAATGCATAGCCGGGCGCGACCGTGTTGTAGCAGGCGCCGTTCAGCCGGGGCATGTCGGGCGATTTGCCGGAAATCAGGTTCGCGATAATTGCGGCGCAGGCGTTGCCTTGCGCGTTCGCGGCCGATGCCGATTTCGGAATCTGTCCGGCGATGCAGGCGTCGCCGATGACGTGGACATCGGGCAGGAGCTTTGAGCCAAAGCTGACGGGATCGATCGGGCACCAGCCGGTGTTGTCGGCGGCGCCGGCGATCTCGGCGACGTGGCCGGCCTTTTGCGGCGGGATCACGCTGGCGACTTGCGCCGTGTAATTGCCGAAGTCGGTGACGATGGTGCCGGTCGCCGGATCGACCGAGGTGACCCGTCCGCCCTGCGACAGCGCGATCCGTTCGATCATGCCGGGATACAGTTCCTTCCAGGCGGCTTCGAACAATCGCTGCTGCGAAAAGCCATCCTTGGCGTCGAGGATCAGGATCTTCGAGCGCGGCTTTTTGGTCTTCAGATAATGCGCGATCAGGCTGGCGCGCTCGTATGGCGCGGGCGGACAGCGCAAAGGTGCTGCGGGCACTGCCAGCACGACAACGCCGCCGTCCTCCATGGCTTCGATCTGCCTTCGCAGCAGCGTCGTCTGCTCGCCGGCCTTCCAGGCGTGCGGCATCTTGAGGGATGCCGCTTCGTCATAGCCGGGCAATGCGTCGAAGCGCAGGTCGATGCCGGGCGCCAGCACCAGGCGGTCGTAGCTGACCGAACTTCCGTCGGCCAGGCCGACCGTGCGCGCGTGCGGATCGACCTTTGCGGCGGCCTGCGGAATCACGGTCACGCCATCGGCGGCGATTTTGTCATAGCCGAATTGCTGCGCTTCGATTTCCCGCAAGCCTGCGATCACCTCATTGCTGAACGGGCAGGCGGTAAAAATGCGGTTCGGCTCGATCAATGTCACCTGTAGCCTTGCATCGAGCTTCCGTAGTGCCCGCGCGCAGCTTGCGCCACCAAAGCCGCCGCCGATCACGACGATACGCGCGGCGGATTGTGCGAACGACGGACACGACAAGGCCGCAGCCGCGGCAGAGGCGGCGATGCCGCGAGCGACAGCTCTGCGCGTCGGCCGGCCCGTGACGTCCATAAGCACAATCCGAAAACCGGAGCGGCGGCCGTGAGGCCGCCGCTCGCTGCGTCAGGCGAAGGTGATGTTCTGGTCCCTCAGCGGCACCGAACGGATGCGTTTGCCCGTTGCCGCGAAATAGGCGTTGAGCACCGCCGGTCCAGCGACGCAGATGGTCGGCTCGCCGACGCCGCCCCAGAAGCCGCCGCTCGGCATGATGATTGATTCCACCTTCGGCATCTCGTTGATGCGCATCGAGTTGTAATTGTCGAAGTTGGACTGTTCGATCCGTCCGTCCTTCACGGTGCAGCCACCGTAGAACAGGCCGGTCAGCCCGTAGACGAAGGAGCCCGCAATTTGCCGTTCGATCTGCGCCGGATTGACGGCGTAGCCGGGGTCGGTGGCGGCGACGATGCGATGCACTTTTATCTTGGTGCCATCGGTGACGGATATCTCCGCAGCCCCCGCGACGTAGCTGCCATAGCCCATGTGCTGGGCGATGCCGCGATAGACGCCTTGCGGGGCCGGCGTATCCCAGCCGATCTTCTCGGCCACGGCGTTGAGCACCGCGAGATGCTTCGGATGCTTGGTCATCAGCTTGCGGCGGAACTCGAGCGGATCCTGTCCGACCGAGTGCGCCAACTCATCCATGAAGCATTCGAGATAGATCGCATTGTGATTGACGTTGACGCCGCGCCAGAAGCCGGGCGGGACGTGCGGATTGCGCATCGAGTGATCGACCAAAAGGTTGGGAATCGAATAGCCGATCGCCGCCTCGCCGCTGGCATTGAGGCCCTGGAACGCGACCGGGTCCTTGCCGTTGACCAACGCCTCCGGACGCAGACTGAACAGGATCGACTGCCCGGATATGCGCATACGCAGGGCGATCAGATTGTTGTCGGCGTCGAAGGCGCCGGTCATCTTGCATTGCGTGATCGGGTGATACAGGCCGTGCTGCATGTCCTCCTCGCGCGACCATAACAGCTTGATCGGCGTGCCCGGCATCTGCTTGGCGATCAAGACCGCCTGGCGGACATAGTCGGTCTGGCCCCGGCGGCCAAAACCGCCGCCGAGCATCAGCTTGTGCACGTCGCATTTGTCGGCTGGCAGGCCGGAGGCTTCCAGCGTTGCGGCAAACGCCGCTTCGCCGTTCTGGGTGCCGCACCAGACCTCGCATTTATCTGACGTGTAGAGCGCGGTGGCGTTCATCGGCTCCATGGTGGCGTGGTTCTGGTAGGGATAATTGTAGACCGCCTCGACCTTCTTGGCGGCGCCGGCGATGGCCGCTTTGACGTCGCCGTTCTGGTTGCCGACGAAGGCCTGCTGCGAATCGTCGAGCCCTTCACCCAGCCATTTGGCGATCGTGGCACTCGAGACTTTGGCGTTGTCGCCTTCGTCCCAGACGACCGGCAGCGCGTCGAGCGCGGTCTTGGCGTGCCACCAGGTGTCGGCGACGACGGCGACCGCGCTGTCGTTGACCCGCACCACCTTCTTGACGCCCTTCATGCCCATGACTTTGGCTTCGTCAAAGCTCTTCAGCTTGCCGCCGAACACCGGGCAATCCTTGATCGCGGCGTTGAGCATGCCGGGCAGCTTGAGGTCGATGCCGTAGACCGTCTTGCCGGTGGTTTTGTCTGATGTATCCAGCCGCTTCACGCCCTTGCCGACGATCTTCCAGTCCTTGGGATCCTTCAGCTTGACGTCGGCCGGCGGCTCAAGCTTGGCGGCGGCTTCGACCACCTTGCCGTAAGTGGTGGTCTTGCCCGACGGCGTATGGGTGATGACGCTGTTGGCCGCCGAGCATTCCGAGGCAGGCACCTTCCATTCGTTGGCGGCGGCCTGGATCAGCATCACGCGCGCGGTGGCGCCGCCCTTGCGGACATATTCCTGGCTGGCGCGGATGCCGCGGCTGCCGCCGGTGGAAAAATCGCCCCAGGCGCGCTTGCGGGCGACGCTCTGGCCGGGCGTCGGAAATTCGGTCGTGACTTTCGACCAGTCGCATTCGAGCTCTTCGGCAACGAGTTGCGCGAGGCCGGTGAGGGTGCCCTGTCCCATCTCGGAACGGGCGATACGGATCACGACGGTATCGTCGGGGCGGATCACCACCCAGGCGTTGACCTCAGGCGCGCCGTCGGCGGCGCGCACGACGGTCGGACCGCCGAAGGGAAGATCGAGGCCGAGCGCAAGACCGGCGCCCGCGGTAGCGGTACCGATCACGAAAGCGCGGCGATTGAGTTTGGGCATGCTGTGCTGGTTCATGATTGCCCCCCTCACGCGTTCGCGGCTTCGTGGATGGCCTCGCGAACCTGCTGAAAGGTTCCGCATCGGCAGATATTGGTGATGGCCTCGTCGATGTCCTGGTCGGTCGGCTTCGGCTTCTCCTTCAGAAGTGCTGCCACCGCCATGATCATGCCGCTCTGGCAATAGCCGCATTGCGGAACATCATTGGCGATCCAGGCCTCCTGCACCTTGTGCAGCGCGCCATCGGGGCCGAGGCCTTCGATGGTGGTGATCTGCTTGCCGGCGGCTTCGCTGACCGAAACGCCGCATGAGCGCATCGCGACGCCGTCGATATGAACGGTGCAGGCGCCGCATTGTGCAATGCCGCATCCGTATTTGGTGCCGGTCAGTCCGACGTTCTCCCTGATTGCCCAAAGAAGCGGCGTATCCGCCTCCACGTCGACGTCGATTGTCTTGCCGTTGATAGTGAGGTTTGCCATCGCGTTCCCCTGTGTTGATTCAATTCTCCAACTGAACCTTGGGGCGATGTTGGACTGGAAGCTGGAACGATTCAAATCAAGAAAACGCGTTTGCAATGCGGAAGAAAGGTGATCTGCCGGTGTTGCGCCTGCGCTGCATTCCTGACTTGCAAATACGAGCGCACTCATGGCGGACGTTACGGCTTGCTCGCCCTGAAGGCGTCGAGAATTGGGACGCAGGCCGGGCCCGACTTGACGCACCAGGCGCGCTGCACCGCTGCGGCGCCCGATTGCAGCGCTTCGGCGATGGCGGGAGCAGGACTTGAATCGATGGTGACGCCGTTCTGGCGCATGCGCTGATAGTTCTCCTGCAGCCGGGTCGACAGCGCGAGCCACAATTCACGCTCGGTCTGACGGCTGGCCGCATCGACGGCCTCGCGCAAATCGCCGCTCAGGCCGTCATAGACCGCCTGATTGACGCTCGCGACCGACAGCGGCAGCGAATAGGTGATCTCGCTGAAATAGGGCAAAAACTCCCAAAGCTTGCGGCCGGCGCCGCCATCGCCGGACGACAGCACCGCGTTGATGCTGCCGTCGACCAGTTTCGGCATCGTGTCCGCGAAACTGATCGATGCGGCTTTGGCGCCGGCGCCGGCGAACACCTCGGTGGATGTCTTGTCATAGGTGCGAATCGAAAGGCCGGACAAATCGGACGCTGTCTTCAGCGGCGTCTTCGACCAGATGCCGGACGGCGGCCACGGCGTCAGGTAAAGCAGCCGCAGGCCCTTCTTCTGCAGCGCCGCTGCGAGATAGGGCCGCGCGATGTCGGCAAGATGTTTTGCATCGGTGGTCGATGTCACCAGAAACGGCAGCGAGGGCAGGGCGAAGATCGCGTCTTCGGATTCCAGCGAGCCGGCAAACGCATCGCCGGCCTGCACCCGGCCGTCCGCAATCGCGGTGAGCATGCCGGCCGATTTGATGCCGGCCGTGGCATCGAAGCTCGGCTTGATCTGGAGTTTTCCGCCGCTCAATTCGGCGACATGTTTTGTAAATGTCGTCAGGCCGAGTCCCGGCATTGCATTCTCCGGATATTCGGTCGGCATATCCCAAACGGTCTGGGCACGCGGGGTGGCCGGATACAGCAACAGCAGCGCACCGGCCAGCAGACTGAGAAGTCGCAACTCGTCCTCCGATCCACATTACACCGGCTCCATCATCTGGCCGGCATGGCAATCATGTCTTGGGCGGCGCGCCGACCACCAGACGCAAAAAACTCATCACGCTTCCGAGCGCGGCAAATCCGGCGCCGAGCGCCAATGCAAGCGTCGCGCCATCGTGACCGGCGAGGGCGAAGCACAGCGCTGCGAGCGCCGCACCGGCCGTTTGCCCGGTCAGGCGCGCGGTCGCGACGATACCGCTGGCGCTGCCGCTGCGATGCGCTGGCGCGCTCGACATCAGGGCCTTCATGTTGGGCGTTTGAAAGAAGCCAAATCCGATTCCGCAGATCACCATACGCCAGACGATGTTGGCGACGCCGGGCGAAGCAGGGAGCGTTGCCAGCAGCACCATTCCCACACCGAGCAGTGCGAGGCCAATGCCGCCCAAAATGCCGACGGGATAGCGGTCGGACAGCCGGCCGCCGATCGGCGCCATGATGGCGACCACGAGCGGCCACGGGGTCATGAAGAAACCGGTCTCGACCTGCGATCGCAGCAGCACGTCCTCGAAGTAGAACGGCAACGAGACGAACGCCAGGCCCTGCACCGCGAACGAGCACACCGCGGTGGCCGCCGACAGCGCGAAGATCGGCCGCCGGAACAGGTCGATCGGCAGCATCGGCGCCGGGTGATCGGCGTGCCGCCGGGTCAGGATCCAGCCCAGCAGCACCGCGGCGGCGAGTTCGCCTGACACCACGCCGGTCGACGCCTTGTGCGCGGCGCTGCCGATGCCGGTAATGAAGAGCCCGAGGCAGCCGGCCGCCAGCGCGGCGCCTGCGAAATCGAAGGCGTGCCCGGCGCGCGGCGTCGACGGCAGCGTCTTCAGGCCGATCAGGAGTGCGATCACGCCGAACGGAAGATTGACCGCGAACAGCCACGGCCAGGGCCCGAACGCCAGGATGCCGGAGGCGATCGTCGGCCCGAGCGTGAACGCGGTTGCGACCACCAGCGCGTTGTGGCCAAAACCACGGCCGAGCATGCGGGTCGGGTAGACGAAGCGGACCAGCGCCGTGTTCACGCTCATCAGGCCGCTGGCACCGAGCCCCTGCAGCGTGCGCGCGACCAGCAGGCTCTCCAGCGACCACGCCAACGCACAGCCGAGCGAGGCCAGCGTGAACAGCAAGAGCCCGCCGAGATAGATGCGCTGGTGGCCGACGATTTCGCCAAGCGCGCCGAGCGGCAGTAGCGTGGCGACCAGCGCGATCTGATAGACGTTGACCACCCACACCACTTCGGCGGGGCTGACATGGAGGTTGGCGGCAATCGCGGGCAGGGCGATGTTGGCAATGGCCGTATCCAGCGAGGCCATCGCCAGCGCGGTAAAGATCGCCGCCACCGCCCATCGCCGGAGTTTTGGCGGCAAGCCGTCCATCGGAGTTGTGGCAGGTGGTTTTGCGATAATCTCTACTGACATCCTGCCGGGTTCTCTAGGCTTGAGCGATGGCGTCCATAGCGGCATGTACTACGGACAAACCGCGTTCCACAGGCGCGCCATTGCATGCTGCGTATGCGAAGGGGGGCGGCGTTGCGGGCGAGGTGAACATAGGTGTCGTCCCGGCCTTGAGCCGGGACCCATAATCCCGGTCGTCTGTTGTTGCTGAAGGTGTCGCACAACCGCCCTTGACCGAACGGCCGCGGAGTATGGGTCCCGGCTCAAGGCCGGGACGACGCGACAAACACAGTTTCGCGATCTCGCCGCACGATCCGCGCGAGTTTTGCTCTCAACATTCCGCCCTCTCCAATCAGAGGGCGCAGGGAACGCCGGATGCGCGCCGCACCCGCGGTCTCGTGTGCAAACATGCACAAAAAAAACGCACACGAGCATACAGGTTCAGCGGAGGCAATCCGGCATTCCCTGCGCAATGGTTTTACGGCTTATAACGCGCTCTCCCCGGTGATCGGGCTTTCTTGTCACCGTCGCCCGTGAGAAGCGTGCTTCTCACGAACTTGACGCCAGCGTCGAGGCGTCAGGACCACACGACTTCGCCGTCCGCGTCAGCCACGCTCGTCAGTCGCAGCTTTCGCGTCCACCGCATCCCACCGCACGTTCGTGACGATCGCGAGCCGCCCCTCTTGTCGGGTGAGACGGGCGGAGAAACGCCACTGATTTGGCCGACGGGACAAGCAGAATATTTTTTCGGAGGGGGCTGGACAGGTTTTGGGTGATTTGCCCGTCGGGCTGGATTTTGTTGTCAAATTCAGTCGTCATTCCGGGGCGATGCGAAGCATCGAACCCGGAATCTCGAGATTCCGGGTCTGGTGCTAACGCACCATCCCGGAATGACGGCATTCAGAGGTTGCCTCGGCCGCGGATCGGCGCGATGCTCGCGTTTCAGGCCAAGCTATTGCGAGGTCAGTCATGAGAGCATCTCTGGTAGCGGCACTTTACTTCGGATCATTTCTCACGATCGGGCTGCTTGCGAAGCTGGCCGTCGATCGCCTCGGCCGCGATACCGACCTGACCGACATTCAGTCGCAGGCCGGTCCAAACCGCAGAAAGCACAAAGGCTTCCTGTTGGGTGCGTGGCGGAACGAAGATTAGTATCGGCAAACGGTGGCCTGGTTTGATTCTGCGAGTGGGCTGATTTGCGACGAGCGTTCCCAACGTACCGGCGGCCTTCGGCGCGGTGCACATCGTCATTGCGAGCCAACGGGTCGCGCGCACGCGCGCCCGATGACAGGCTCCGCGAAGCAATCCATTGGGCGGCAAAGGAAGTGTGGATTGCTTCGTCGCTTTGCTCCTCGCAATGACGGGGAGGGACGTCGGAAATTCACTCCCCGTCATTCCGGGGCGTGCGAAGCACGAGCCCGAAATCCATACTCCCGATCGTGGTTATGGATTCCGGGCCCGCGCCAAGTAGCGCGTCCCGGAATGACGGAGCTTGTTGCTTCTCTTGAACGACATACCGCGCGACCCCCGGCGCAGCGTGCTTCAATCCAAACCAAGCACGCGCATCGCGTTGCCTCCGGCGAGCTGCGCGATCGTGCCCTCGTCGATGCCCTGGATGCCCGCGATGTGGCCGATCGGATTGTATTCGGCCATGTCGAAGGGGTAATCGGTGCCCATCAGGATGCGGTCCGGCCCGAACAGGTCGAGCAGGTAGGCCAGCTGGTGATAGCTGAACACAACGGTGTCGAGATAAACCTGCCGCAGATAGGTGGTCGGCGGCAGCGGCAGGTCGGCGTGGCAATCCCGGCGGGCGCCCCAGGCGTGATCGATCCGGCCGGAATAGCCGGGAAGATAGCCGCCGCCGTGTACGGCCATCAGCTTCAGTTCCGGAAAACGCGCCAGCGTGCCCGAGAAGATCAGGTTGTGGAGCGCCAGCGTGGTGTCCAGCGGATTGCCGAGAACGTTACTGAGATAGAAATGGGTCAGCCGCTCGCCATGGGTAAAGCCGTTCGGGTGCATCATGATGAATGCCCCGAGTTGTTCGGCTCTCGCAAAAAACGGCCGGAATTTCGGGTCGGATAATTCCTGGCCGTCGACATTGGTCAGGATCTCGACGCCTTTCAATTTGAGTTCACCCATCACATAGTCGAGCTCGCGTACCGCGAGTTCCGGCTCCTGCAGCGTGACCACGCCGAGGCCAACGAAGCGGTCCGGCTTGCGCGCGCAATATTCGACGACGCCTTCATTGGCGATCCGGTGGGCTTTCTCGGCAATTTTCGGATCGATCGAATAGTAGCACTGGCCTGGCGCAGGGGCCACGACCTGGATATCGATGCCCATCCGGTCGAGGTCGGACAGCCTGCGATCGATCGTGGTCATGACCTCGCCGACATCCTTTTCCTG
The DNA here is from genome assembly GCF_031202265.1 of Bradyrhizobium sp. Ash2021. NCBI lineage: Bacteria > Pseudomonadati > Pseudomonadota > Alphaproteobacteria > Hyphomicrobiales > Nitrobacteraceae > Bradyrhizobium > Bradyrhizobium sp. Ash2021. The sequence goes on from NZ_CP100604.1 coordinate 3,153,907, forward strand.
CTGCGCGTTAACTTCCCTGGTGGCAGCATCGGCAAAATGCGCGAGCGGGATGCGGCTGACATCGACATGGGGCTGGGCGAGCTTGGCGGCCTGGGGAACCACGATGTGCGCGTGGATATCGATGGTGACGGACGACGGTCGCCGGGCGAGGCCGTCGGCGTCGTGGATCCGTGCCGCGGTACGGCCATAGCGATTTTTCTTCTCGATCATGGGATGCATTTCCTTTTTCTTCTGTTGTTCGCTAGTTCGATTTGGCGGCGTTTCGCTGCGGCCAGCGGACCGAGACCGTCGTGGCATCGGCTTTGCCGAGACCGGCCGCTTCGGCTTCCTCGAAGCAGGCCAGCGCACTCGACGCGACCGGAAGCGCTGCATGGATCGAGGCGGCGAATTGCACGGCGGTCGCGAGGTCCTTTTTCGCGGCGCTGATGCCGAACGCGGTCTCGCCGCGCGGCTGCCCGCTCAATCCCTTGGCGATGACGGCGCCACGCCCCTTCATCGCGGTCGGCGTGCCGGCCGTGTCGGACAGGATATCGATGAGCCGATCGGGAGCCAGCTTGAGCGGCTCGCAGATGGTGAGGGCCTCGCCCAGTGCCTGCCAGTACACCAATAGCGGCAGGTTGATCGCGAGCTTCATGGTGGCGCCTGAGCCGAGTTCGCCGACATGTTCGATGCGCCGGCACAATTGCTCGAGGATCGGCATCGCGTGGCCGACATCGTCGCGCGCCCCGCCGACCAGGCCGAACAGTTTTCCTTCCCTGGCGGGGACGGTGCTTCCGCCGACGGGACATTCCACGAAGCCGCCACCTTGCTGCGTGACGGCGGTTCCGATCGACTGCATGGTGTCCGGCCGCAGCGTGCTCATGTCGATCAAAAGCCTGCCGGCGAGTTTACCCGTCAGAATACCCTTTGGTCCGCGATAGACCGCTTCGGTGGCAGCGTCATTCAGCAACATCACGACGATGGCTTCGCAACCCTCCACCAGTTCGGTGGGCGACGCGAACAATTTTGCACCCGCATCGGTCAGCGATCTGGTCTTCGCCGTGTCCCGGTTCCAGACCGCAACGTCGTGCCCGACCGCCATCAATCGCTGTGCAATCGATGATCCCATTCGTCCCGTTCCGCATACGCCGACTTTCATGATCGAACCTCCTTTTCAACGGGAATTCTTCTTTCAATGCGCATGAAAGATACCGATTTCAATGCGCATGAAAGATACCGAGATTTTGTGAAACGATCGCATCGTTGTCCGTCAGCTCCTGGGGCGAGCCATCGAATACACAACGTCCGGTATTGAGGATCACCGCCTGGTCTGCGACTTCGAGCGCGAGCTTGAGATTTTGCTCGACCAGGACGATGGATTGCCCTTCTTCCTTGAGCCGCCGGATCGTGCGCCCGACCTCGGCCACGATCAGCGGCGCGAGGCCCTCCGAGGGTTCATCCAGCAGCAGAACGCGGGGATTGCCCATCAGCGCCCGGGCGATCGCCAGCATCTGCAGTTCGCCGCCGGAAAGCGTGCCGGCGATTTGCTTGTGGCGCTCGCCCAGCCGCGGAAACATGTCGTAAATCCGGTCGACGTCCCATGGCGTCGCAACCTTGCTGCGGCGTTGCCGCGCCACGACGAGATTTTCCCACACCGTCAAAGAAGGGAAGATGCGCCGGCCCTGCGGCACGAGACCGATGCCCATATGCGAGATGCGTTCGGGGCTCAGGCCTTCGATGGCTTCCCCGAACAGCCTGATCTCGCCCCCTCTGGGCTTGAGAAACCCGATGATGGTCGAAATGCAGGTTGTCTTTCCCGAGCCATTGCGGCCCAGCAATGCCAGCACCTTGCCGGGTTGCAGGGCAAAACTGACCCCATGCAGGATGTGGCCGTCGCCATAGAAAGCCTGCACATCCGTCAGGCGAAGCGCATCAGACGCCAAGATACACCTCACGCGTTTTGGGGTCCGCGACCACGGCGTCACGCTCGCCATCAACGATGACCCGGCCGTAATTCAACAGCGTCACGGTCTCCGCAAGGTCGAGCGCGGTATCCATGTCGTGTTCGATCATGACGACCGCAGTTTCGCGCGGGATCGCCGCGATCAGCGCTTTCACGGTAGCTCGCTCGGCATTGGACAACCCCGCCAGCGGCTCGTCCAGCAGCAGCACGCGGGGCTTTTGCGCAAGCGCCATCGCCAGTTCGACGCGGCGTTTTTCGCCGTAAGCAAGGTCGGAAACCAGGCTGTCTGCCAGATGCAGCAGCCCGACCGCATCCAGAATGCGTCGGGCTTCGGTCGAAAGATCGCCGTAATAAGATACTGGACGCCACATCTGCCAGCGCGACGGCCGCAGGCCGAGCAGGCCGAGCGTGACATTGTGCTCCAGCGTGTCGCGATCGAACAGCGTGATAATCTGGTAGGTGCGCGCCAATCCGAGATGCGCGCGCCGGTAGGGTGTCAGTTGCGTAACGTCGACACCGAACAATCTTATCTGTCCCGCAGTCGACTGCAGGTCACCGGTGATCTGGTTGAACAGGGTTGTCTTGCCGGCGCCGTTCGGGCCGATGATCAGGCGGCGTTCACCCGGCCGGATCGCGAGCGAGACGTCGTGCGTGGCAACCAGTCCGCCGAACGATTTTCTGAGATGGCTGATCTCGAGCGCACAGGTCGGTTTCGCGGAATTCATCGCGAGCCCCTGCGCAGGTTCAGCAGCTTGCTCAAGCCGGGGACGATCCCCGTCGGCATCACCAGAACGATGAACAGGAATACGAGTCCGAGCAGCATATTCCAGCGCTCGACATAGGCCGACGCGTAATTCTTCAAGAGCAGTACGAGCGCTGCGCCGACCGCCGGGCCGCTCAGCGTCCCCGAGCCCCCGGCGATCACGCCGAGCAGCGCCTCGGCCGAACTCGTGGTGGATAGCGATGTCGGATGGATGTACTTGTTGTAATAGACATAGAGCAATCCGGACACGCCGCCCCAGAAGCCGGCATAGATGAAGGTGATCCAGCGGATCATCCAGGGATTGAAGCCGAGGGCCGCCATCCGTCGCGGCTGGTCGCGAACGCCCTTCAACGACGATCCGAAGGCGGAAGACACGAACGTCGTCATCATCAGGAAGGAAACGGACGCCACCGCCAGCGCGAACCAGTAAAACGATGCGGCGCTGTCGAGCGAGAGGCCGAACGGCATTGGCCGGGTCAGGCCGGCAATCCCGTTGTCGCCGTTCGTGACGTTGGACATGCGATAGGTAAGTCCCCACAGCACCTGCGACAGCGCGAGCGTGATCATGAGGAAGCCGAGGCCCGACGCGCGGAGTGCGATGACGCCGAAAACGGCGGCCATCGCGGTCGTGCCGGCGATCGAGACGATCGCAGCGGGTCCGTGCGCGAAGCCATAACGGCTGGTGAGCAGGGCGGAGATATAGGCGGCTACCCCGAGAAAGGAGGCGTGTCCAAGCGACGTCATCCCGCCAAACCCGACCAGCAGGTTAAGGCTGAGCGCGAAAATGGCCGCGATCAGGATCTGACTGGCGAGGTTGACGTAGAAGTCGCCCGCGACGGACGGCAGCAGGACAAGCAGGGCTGCGAACAGGACGGCTGCGATCCACTTCATGCGCCCTGACGCCCCAGCAGGCCCTGGGGCCGGAGTGCGAGCACAAGGATCATCGGCAGGAACAGGATGATATAGGCCAATTCCGGAAACAGCGCGGTCCCGAACGTGTAGATGAAGCCGACAATGAAGCTGCCGATGAACGCGCCGAGCAGGCTTCCAATTCCGCCGAGGATGACGACAATCAGCGCCAGGGGCAGCATGTCGCCGTCGAGCCCGGGATAGGCCGACAGGATCGGACCGCCCAGCACGCCACCGGCGCCGGCGATGCCCGCACCGAGACAAAATACGATCGTGAACAGGTTCGAGACGGGAATCCCGACCGCGCGTGCCATCTGCGCGTCATCGACGCCGGCGCGGATCATGGCGCCAAGCCGCGTGCGTTCCAGCAGGAGATACAGCGTGATCGCCGCCGTGATGGCACACCCCACCAGCACCAGGCGATAGGTCGGAAACACGAAGCCAAAAAGCCGCGTCGGCGCCTGCAGATTCCGCGGCGTCGGTACCGGTATCGAATCGCCGCCCCATAGCGCCAGGCAGGCGTCGGAAATGATGAAGGACATGCCGAGTGTCACCAGCACCTGGCCCAGCGGATTGGCCTTCAGTCTGGTCAGCACCAGCCGCTCGAACAGCCCGCCGAGCGCGGCAACGGCAACGCCGGCCCAAACCGCCACGGTCCAGATGCTGAGGTCGCTATAGGCCCGCATCGCGGTTGCGCCGAAATAGGTGCCGAGCATGAAGAACGCGCCATGCGTCAGGTTGGCGAGCCGCATCAAGCCGAAGATGAGCGAGAAGCCCGACGCCAGCAGAAACAGCAGACCACCCAGCGAGAGGCTGTTGAGACCCTGGATGATCCAAAATTGCATCGTCTGCCGATCTCGTTCGGAAACCTGCGGCTGGTCGCTGCTATGGCGGAATGGCTAAGGCTCGAGATTTTTTGCCGGCGGATAGTCGCGCGAATAGACCGGGTTCTTCAGGAACGCAGTCTTGTCATAGGTCCAGAATTGGGTGACGTCGGGATAGGTCTTGATCACGGAATTGACCAGGCGGCCGTCGCTGCGCGTCACCTTGCGGATATAGACGTTGCCGATCACGTTGCCGAGGTCGTCAAACTTGACGAGGCCGCGCACCGTGTCGGCGTTGCTGCCCCGGATCGCCGCCATCAGGGCCTTCTTGTCCTCGACATTGGCGTTGATGGTTTTCAGCGCGGCTTCGAGGACCTGGCCGGAGAGGTAGGTGCTGCCGGCGTAATAGCCGGGATCGTATTTGAACTGCTTGCGGAACGCCGGCGCAAACACCTTGTTGGCCGCATTGTCCAGTTCCGCCGAATACCAGCTGGTGGTCAGGATCCCCAGCGCCTCGTCGCCCATGTTGCGCAGCACGGATTCGTCGAGGGCGGTCATTCCTCCGATCACGGCCATTTTGTCTTTCATGCCGTATTCGATGAACTGGCGCAGGAAACGAAATCCGTTGGAGCCGGCGGTGCCCAGGAAAATCGCGTCCGCGCCTTTCACTTGCGCGACGTAGCTGCCGTAATCGGGCGTCGCCAGCGGCGTGAAGATCTTCTGGATGATCTTGCCGCCATTGTCCTCGAACGCGCGCTGGAAGCCGGCGCACATTTCATGGCCGTAGGCGAAGTCATCGGCAATGGTGACGATCTTTTTGTATTTCAGTTCCTTGGCGGAGTATTCGGCCAGCGGGTAGGCGCATTGCGCCGAGGTCGAGGTCAGGCGAACGAACCACGGGCTTGGATGCCGTTGCGTCATGTCTTCAGCGGCGGCGACGCCCAGCGTCGGGACTTCCTTTTCCGTCAAATAGTCGGCGATCGCGAGCGCCTCAAAGGCCGCGAGCGGTCCGATGACGCAGTGGATACTATTTTTTTCGATCAGTTCCTGCGCCTTGGTACGCGCAGTCGCGGGAACGCCGGCGGTGTCTGCGACAATCAATTCGACCTTGCGGCCCGCAAGTGTGTTGTCGCGCTCCTTCAGGAACATGGTCAGTGCGAGTTCCATGTCGATCCCGCCGGACGCGAGCGGGCCGGTCTTGGCTGCCAGCAAGCCGATGCGGATCGGTCCGCTGTTTTGCGCAAATGTCAGTCGAGGTGCAGCCACACTCGCAATGCCGACGCCGGCCGCGGTGCTGACGAATTGTCGTCGTGATATCGGCACTTGTCGTCCTCCGGTGATGTTTCCCTGACGCTTTGTTCTTGTTTCTTGAATTATTGTTCTTGCACAGGCACATCCGCCTTCTGACGGATTGGGCCGCATGGGATCGTCGCCGGAAAAATGTGGCGTCGCCTGATTTATCATCCGGAAATAATTAATGATCAAGCGATAACTACGTAGCGCAACGATTGGGAATTGCTGATCGCGAACGTTGCCGTGCTTTGATGCAGCGCAAAATCAGCAACGGTCAGGTGCCGCTCGCCTTCAACACTTCGAACACGGCGGCCGTATCCTGATCGCCCAATCCCATCACCATCGCCTGGGCGTAGACCGGCTGCGTCGTCGTGAACAGCGGCGTTTCACAGCCGAGGTCGCTGGCGAATTCGGCGATGATGGCCATGTCCTTCTTCCAGGTCGAGATCCGCATCGTTGCCGGCTCATAACTGCGTTTTGCCATCATCGGTGCGCGCATCTGAAACATCCGCGAACCGCCCGCGCCGGGCGCGACCATCTCGATCACCTGATCGAGATCGAGCCCGGCCCGTTCCGCCAGCAGCATCGCTTCCGCCGAGGCGACGTTGTGAATGGCGACAAGATGGTTGGCTACGAATTTCATCCGGCTGCCATTACCGTAAGCGCCGAGATCGGCACTCTGCTTGGCAAAGTCGGCAAACAGGTCACGGCACCGCGCGATCGCGGCGCTGTCGCCGCTCGCATAGACGACGAGGTCTCGAACCGCGGCCTGGGCGCCGGTTCCGCTGAGCGGGCAATCGAGCGCAATATGACCGGCGGGCTCGAGGATGGCCTTGAAATGCAGCTTGTCCGCGATGGTGAGCGTACTGAGTTCGACGACGATGCGCGCGGGTTGACCACAACCGGCAATTTGTGCGGCAACGGCATTGGCGGCATCGGCGTTGGGCAGGCTCGTCATGATGATCGCCGCGCGGGCCGCGACCGAGCCTGCGCCATCGGCGATCGTCACGCCGGAACGCTCAAGCTCGCGCCTGCGCAACGGCTCGGTGTCGAATCCGACGACTGCCCAGCCTCGCTCGATGAGATTGCGGGAGATGGCACCGCCCATGATGCCCAGGCCAATGATGCCCACTGTTCGATCTGTCACGTGACCTCCGACCTGCTGTTTCCCTGGGATGTGGCACCGTGTCGCAACGGGAGTTGGTCCAGCGATAAGGAGGATGCCTCCTTGAGTCAATTTTGGCGGTCGATGGCTCGATACGTCGACTTTCTGCTACTTCCCGCCGGCCGCACCATCGACTAAGCTTGACCGCAACAAGAATAAAGAAAGCCGCTCGCAGGCTGAGGGGAAAGCGCTTTGCACGGACAGACGGACCGGCGCGGCGAGGTCACGCGGAGCGCCAGCGAGGGCGTGCGCCGGCGCGTGTGGACCGGTCTGTGGGTCGGCTCGCTGCTCGCGATCCTCGGTTTTCTGGTCGTCTATCCCGTGCTGATGCTGTTGCTCGGCGCGCTCACCGACACCAATCCGGTGGTCGACGGGTTCAGCCTGCGCCATCTCTCGGTCACGAACTTCCTCACCGTGCTGGTCAATCCGAATGTCGCCGAGGCGCTGCTCAACACGCTGATCGCCTGCGGCGGCGGCACGGCGATCGCGGTCGCGATCGGGCTGTTGTTTTCCTGGATCGTGGTTCGCACCAATACGCCGTTCAAGGGCTTTATCGCCGCCGCCAGCATTCTGCCGCTGTTCGCGCCGCCGCTGGTCGCGGGCGTCGCGTGGACCATTCTCGGCTCGCCCAAAACTGGTCTGATCAACACCATGTTCAAATGGATCGGGCTCGACTGGCACGTCGATTTCTATTCGCTGTGGGGCCTGGTGTTCGTGTTCGGCATCTATTACGCGCCCTATGTCTACATGTTCACGTCATCGGCGCTGCGCAACATGGATCCAAGCCTGGAGGAGGCCGCCGAAATTTCCGGCGCCAGCGCGTTCGCGACGCTGTTCTCGGTGACGTTCCCGCTGATCATGCCTGCGATCGTCTCGGGCATGCTGCTGTCGTTCATCGTGATGCTCGGCATCTACGGCATTCCGGCGGTGCTGGGCGCGCCGACCAATCTCGCCGTGCTCACCACTTATATCTTCAAGCTCACCAACTGGTCGCCGCCGCTCTACAATACCGCCGCGGCCGTTGCGATCATCCTGATGGTCGTCACCGGGGCGCTGGTGTTTTTGCAGCAGAAGGTGCTGAGCGGCCGCAGCTACACCACGGTTGCCGGAAAGGCCTTCCGGCCGCGCACCCTCGATCTCGGGCGCTGGCGCTGGCTCACCTTCGCCATCGGTGTCGTCTATCTCTTCGTGGTGGTGATCCTGCCGTCGCTGGCGCTGATCGTGGCCGGGTTCCGCAAATTCATGTTCATCCGCGACGCCGCCAGCCTGTTCGACATGCGGCAATATTCGCTGATGCATTTCAATGCCATCTTCGACAATCCGCTGACGCTGAACTCGATCTATAACGCGGTCGAGGTCGGCATCATCACCGCGGTGGTCGGCGGCACGCTGGCGTTTGCGATCGGCTACACCATTCATCGCACGCAGGTCACCGGCCGGCGCTGGATCGATCTGATCTCCACCGTGCCGGTCGCGATTCCCGGCCTCGTGGTCGGCGTCGCCTACCTCTGGGCCTGGATCGGCATTCCCGGCGGGCTCTACGGCACGATCTGGATTCTGGCGCTGGCCTTCATCGCGCGCTTCATGCCGGACACGGTGAAGGCGCTGTCGACCTCGTTCCTGCAAATCCATCGCGAACTGGAAGAGGCGGCCTGGGTCTGCGGCAGGGGCATGTTCGGCACCATCCGGACGATCGTGCTGCCGCTGGCGCGGCCCGGCGTGATCGCGTCGATGACGCTGCTGTTCGTGCTGGCGATCCGCGAACTCGGCTCGTCGCTGTTTCTCTATACCAGCAACACCATGGTGATGTCGGTGCTGCTGCTCGACTATTACGAAGGCGGCAATCTCGGAAAGACCGCCGCCTTCAGCATCGTGCAAACGATCTTGCTCGGCGTGCTCATCGGCGGCGCCAACTGGCTGTCGCGCGGCGCGGCACAGAGCAGCGTCGCCCGCACGGGATAAGAATAATGGGAGGATTGGCTATGAATAGAAGGGCTTTTACCACTGCAATCGTCTTGGCCGGCCTCGCCGGGCTTTGCATGGCATCAAGCGCATCGGCGCAGGCGCAGGAATTCGGCTCGCCCGAACTGATCGCCGCTGCCAAGGCGGAGGGCAAGCTGGTGTTCTACACGGCGAACTTTGCCGAGGTCGAACAGCAGGTCATCAAGGCCTTCAACAAGCGTTTCCCCGAGATCAAAGTCGAGATGGTGCGCGCGCCGGGCGGCCAGCTCATCACCCGAGTCAAGACCGAGGCCGCGGCGGGAAAACTGATTGCGGATGTGGTCGATCATTCCGACCGCGCGCTAATGTCCGACCTGATCGACATGTTCCAGGATTACGCGCCGCCGAATGCCGCCGATTACAATCCCGACGCGCAGATTTCGCCCAAGCTGTGGCCGCGCGCGACGCTGGTCTGGTCGATCGCCTACAACACCGAACTGGTGAAGAATCCGCCGAAGACCTGGATGGATTTGACCAAGCCCGAATATGACAAGCTGACGGGACAGGTGTTCGCGCAATCCGGCGGCACCACTTGGACCCGCATCATGTTCGAGCGTCAGGTGCTCGGCGAAGACTATTGGGCCAAGCAGGCGTCAACCCATCCGGTCCTCTATCCCTCGGGCGCACCGATGGCGGATTCGCTGGTGCGCGGCGAAGTCGCGATGGGGCCGTTGCTCTACAACGCGATCTACCCGAAGCAGAAGGACGGCGCCCCGATCAAGATCTTCTTCCCGCCCGAGGGCGCGCCGGTCAACCCCTATGCGTCGGGAATTCCGAAGACCGCCGCCCATCCCAACGCTGCAAAGCTGTTCCTGAACTGGTGCCTCTCGAAGGAAGGGCAGACCTTCATGATCAAGGAACTCGGCAATCTCACATCGCTGAAAGATCCGCCGGTGTATCCTGAAGGTTTCGATCCCAAGGTGGTCAAGGTCTGGTACCCCAGGTTCGACGAGTATGTGAAGCTGCACGGTCCCTGGGTCGCCGATTGGGACAAGATTTTTGGCTATCGGCAGTGAGTGGCGCATGAAGCGAGTCCATTCATGACGGCAACGCTCGAGGTCACCGACCTGCGCAAGCAGTTCGCGATCGGCCGCCCGGCGATCGACGGCGTCAGTTTCGCGGTACCCGCCGGCGAGATCGTCGTGCTGCTCGGGCCTTCCGGCTGCGGCAAGACCACGACGTTGCGCTGCGTCGCAGGACTGGAGCATCCGACGTCCGGCGAAATCAGCATCGCAGGCCGGGTGGTGTCGTCGCCGGAACGCGGCATATTGGTGCCGCCGCGCTCCCGCGAACTCGGCATGGTGTTCCAGTCCTATGCGGTGTGGCCGCACATGACGGTGCGGCAGAACGTGGTCTACCCGCTCAAGCACCGGAAAATTTCGCGCGGCGATGCCAACCGCAAGGTCGATGAAGCGCTCGCGCTTGTCGGGCTGTCGGAATATGCCGACCGGCCGGTGATCGCGCTGTCGGGCGGCCAGATGCAGCGCGTCGCGCTGGCGCGCAGCATGGTCTATCGACCGCAATTGCTGCTGCTCGACGAGCCGCTGTCGAACCTCGACGCCAAATTGCGCTTGCGTCTGCGCGACGATCTGCGCGTCATCCTCAAGCAGACCGGCATGACCGCGCTCTACGTCACCCACGACCAGGCGGAAGCGGTCGTGCTCGGCGACCGCATCGGCGTGATGCGCGACGGCAAGCTTTTGCAGATGGACACGCCGGACGCGATCTACAACCGCCCGGCGGACCTCTTCGTCGCCAACTTCACCGGCGCCACCAACGAACTGATGGGAACGCTGGTCGCGCGCAACGGCGAATTCGGCGTGGTCGATTTCGGTGACGGGCGGCGCGGCGAGGTCGCCTTGCTGCACGGCCTCGGCCCGGACGACAAGGTGCGGATTGCGTTGCGGCCGGAAAACATCGCGATCGGCAAATGCGACGGCGGCAATGTTTTCCCCGCCAAAATTCTCGATCGCCGCTATCAGGGTACGCAGACCGCCTATGGCATCGAACTGTTGGGCCGCCGGCTCGAGGTGATCGAACTCGGCACCGCCGCGAGGCATCAGGTCGGAGTCGAAACGCCGGTTTCGTTGCCGCGGGAATGCTGTTGGGCCTATCGCGATACCGGGCCGTCGTCTTACGAATAGTGGCCCTATTGGTGGGAGCTAAAACGTGCAACGGCCGCCGACGTTAACGGGTGGAACCAATCCTCCGCCGCGTAAATTCGGCGTGTTTAGGCGCCGAATTCATCGGTGGTCTTGATCGGCAGCGCGCGCGGAAACGGCATTTGCCGTTCGCGCCGGACGCATCGTTCGTTCGCCGCTAGAATTGATACCGGCGAAGCCCGCCGTCGACGGGAATGACCGTCCCGGTAATGTAGCGCGCCACGGGGGAGGCGAGGAACACCACCAGCGCCGCGAGATCTTCCGGTTCGCCCCAATAGCGCACCGGAATCTCCTCCTCGGCAAAATGCTTTCGGTAATCCTCCGGATAATTGCGCCGGATCTGTTCGCTCATGATGCGTCCGGGCGGAATGCAATTGACCGTGATGCCATGCTGTCCGATCTCGCGGGACAGTCCCTTCGCCCAGGCATGAACCGCCGCTTTCGCCGCAAACGCGGCGTTGAGGCCTTCGGGTTCGGATTTGCCGGTTATGTTGATGATGCGTCCCCAGCGGCGTTCGATCATCTGCGGCAACAGCGCGTGGGCAATTTTGCGGTAAGAGGTGAAATTCAACGCGATGGCTTCGTCCCAATCGCTGTCGGGCGCATCCACCGGCAAGGGCCGGCTGCCGCCTGCGTTGTTGACCAGGATGTCGACGTGACCCAGCGCGATGACCGCGGTGGCCACGAGATTCTTTGCGGCATCCGGCTGCATGATGTCTTGCGCCACCGGAATTACCGGAGCGCCGCCGGCGGCCTGGACCTCCTGCACAAGCGTGTCGAGCAGCTCCTTCCGCCGCGCCACCGCGACCACGCGTACGCCCTCCATCGCCAGCCCCTTGGCGATGGCTCGGCCGATCCCGATACTTGCTCCGGTCACAACGGCGGTCCTGGACTTGAGATCGAGATCCATGTTCGAAGGCTTTCTTTCTGTTAACAACATGCGCGCAGCGGCAAGGCTCACGCGGGCATGTTAGGATGGATTTGGCCGTGCAGCGCCACAACGATCAGCGCCACAAAGTGTAATACCCCGGCGGTCGGGCAAAGGAAGAAGAAAAACGATGGTATGGAATCCGCAGCAATATCTGAAATTTTCCGGACATCGATTGAGGCCCGCGGTCGATCTTCTGATGCGTATCCCGGATTTTCCGGTGCGGAGCGTCGCCGATCTTGGCGCCGGCGCTGGCAACGTCACCAAACTGATCAAGGAGCGATGGCCGGATGCCAACGTCATCGGCGTCGAGGGATCGGCGGAAATGGTCGCGGCGGGGAAAAAGGCTGCCCCCGAGGTTGAATGGCTGCACCAGGATCTGGGAACGTGGCAGCCGCCCCACAGATACGACGTCGTCTATTCCAATGCTGCGCTGCACTGGCTGCCGGATCATGCCAGGCTGTTTCCTTCCTTGATGGAAAAGGTCGAGCCCGGCGGCATCCTTGCCGTGCAAATGCCGCGTAATTTCGCAGCGCCGTCGCACTTGCTGATCGCGGAAACCGCCCTGAACGGGCCGTGGCGCAGCCAGGTCGAGCATCTGGTAGCGCCACCGCCGGTCGGCGAACCCGGCTTCTATCATGACCTGCTGGCGCCGCTGTCGGAGCAAGTCGACATCTGGGAGACGGAGTATCTGCAGGTACTGGAGGGTGAGAACCCGGTCAAGGAATGGACCAAGGGCACGTGGTTGACGCGCTATCTCGACATCCTGCAAGGCCAGGAAAAAGCAGCCTTCGAAGCCGCATATGGTGAGCGCGTTGCGAAGGCCTATCCACGGAATTCGGCGGGGCAGACGCTTTTCCCGTTCCGGCGATTGTTCATGGTAGTGCGGCGCAAGGGCTGATGCCGCTGCGCTGCACTAGGATTCACGCGATTATCAGGGAGTAGGCAGGAGAGCGGTCCGAATCGGCTCGTGCATGCGGCATTTTGCGTGATCTCGTGGCCAGCCAATTCGGCTTAGGTCTAGTTGTTTGACAGTCGGATTGCTGCCACTACTCCCGGAAAAACAAAAAGAGCCGGTTTCGACGCCTATTGGGAGGAGAGTTCATGCGCAAATTGCTTTTTGCGGGCATTGCGGTCGCCATTTTTCTGGCCCCGGGCCTGGCGTCGGCCGAAGGGCCGATCGTCGTCAAATTCAGCCATGTCGTCGCCAACGATACGCCGAAGGGCAAGGGCGCGCTCAAGTTCAAGGAGCTTGCCGAGAAGTATACCGACGGCAAGGTCAAGGTTGAAGTCTACCCGAACTCTTCGCTCTACAAGGACAAGGAAGAAATCGAGGCACTGCAACTCGGCTCGGTGCAGATGCTTGCGCCATCGACCGCCAAATTTGCTCCGCTCGGCATCAAGGAGTTCGAGGCGCTCGATTTGCCGTGGCTGTTCAAGGATGAAGAAACCTACACCAGGGCCATGAAGGGTCCGGTCGGAAAGTGGCTGTTTCAGAAGCTCGAGGCCAAGGGCATCAGCGGTCTCGCTTATTGGGACAACGGCTTCCACATGACATCGGCCAACCGTCCATTGCTGATGCCGGCCGATTTCCAGGGCATCAAGGTCCGCATCTCCGGGTCCAAGATCGCCGACCGATACTTCCGTGACATGGGCTCGATTCCGCAGATCATGGCGTTTTCGGAAGTCTATCAGGCGCTGCAGACCGGCGTGGTCGACGCCTGCGAGAACACGGCCTCAAACTATCTGACGCAGAAGTTCTATGAAGTGCAGAAGGACATCACGGTCTCCTATCACGCTCATTTGCAATACGCCGTGATCGTGAACTCGAAGTTCTGGAACGGGTTGCCGCCGGATATCCGCAAGGCACTCGACAAGGCGATGGACGAGGCGACCGATTACACCAACTCGATCGCGGTCAAGGAAAACGAGGATGCGCTGGCCGAGATCAAGAAGTCGGGCAAGACCACGCTGCACTATCTGAACGACGATCAGCGCAAGGCCTGGCAGAAGGCCATGCAGCCGACCTACGCATGGGCCAAGGGCCGCGTCGGGCAAGAAGTGCTCGATCTCGTGGCCAAAGAACTCGACGTCAAGATGAACTGACGGCCGATCCTTTTGCACAACAACATGAAAACGGTCGGGAGTGATGGCACTCCCGGCCGTTTTGGCCTGAGACGGGGGGACACGGTGTTTAAGGTGCTCAATCGGGCGCTCGACCATCTGGAAGAATGGTTGATCGCCAGCCTCATCGCGGCAGCGACGGCGTTGATCTTTGCAGCGGTGGTGCACCGGTACGGGACCGGCGTTTCGATCGACCTGTCAAAATGGCTGGCTGCGCGCGGCGTCCCGGTTCTGCCCGAGTTCTTCAAAGGCATTTATTCGTGGCTTGCGGCCCTCGATGTCTCGTGGGCGCAGGAACTCTGCATCTACATGTTCATCTGGATGGCCAAGTTCGGCGCTGCCTATGGCGTGCGCACCGGCATCCATGTCGGCGTCGATTTGCTCGTCAACATGGTGCCGGGACACGCGCGCAAGCGGGTCATTCTTTTCAGCCTGCTGTGCGGCGCGTTTTTCACCGGCATGATCGCCACCTTCGGCGGCTCGTTCGTGGCCGAGATGTTCAAGACCGGGCAGCAATCGAACGACCTCGAGATGCCGATGTGGATCGTCTACCTGGCGATCCCGCTCGGCTCCGGCCTGATGTGCTTCCGCTTCCTGCAGGTCTGCTGGTTCTACTATTGGACCGGCCACCTGCCGCAGCACAATGAGGCGCACGTCGAGGGCGTCGAAATAACCGCGCCTGCGTTGCATCCGGCGGTGGCCGATCCCGCGGAAGACTCCCGCGGCAGGAGGAGCCCGCTGGGGCTGATCCTGATTATGGCGCCGATATTGATTCTGATGATCTGCCTGGGCGAGAAGGCCGGCATCATCGTTTTGCCGCAGGCCTTGCGCGCGGCTTCCATTTTTGCGCTGCTGATCGCGCTGATGCTGACCGGCATACCGGTTTCGATCGCGCTCGGTCTCACCGTGATGACGTTCCTGTTCACGCTGACCACGGTGCCGATTGAAGCGGTGTCGATGAAGCTGTTCACCGGCATCGAAAGCTTCGAGATCATGGCGATCCCGTTCTTTATTCTGGCCGGCAACTTCCTCACCCATGGCGGCGTCGCACGGCGGATGATCGACTTCGCGACCTCGCTGATCGGGCACTGGCACGGCGGATTGGGGCTCGCCGGCATCGTGGCCTGCTCGATGTTCGCGCTGGTTTGCGGATCGAGCGTCGCCACCGTCGCCGCGGTCGGCGCCATCGTGCTGCCCGAGATGGTGAGGCACGGTTACCCGATGCGATTCGGAGCGGGCATCATCACGGTTGCCGGGTCGCTCGGCATCCTGATGCTGCCGTCGATTCCGAAAATCATCTACGCGGTCTCCACCGGCACATCGATCGGCGCCCTGTTCGTCGCGGGCTTGCTGCCTGGCATGCTGCTGACCTCGATGCTCTGTGTCGTAACCTGGTTCCTGGCCAGGAAGCGCAACTATCCGCGCATGACCAGAGCGAGCTGGGGCGAGACCCTGCACGCGTTCCGCGAGAGCATCTGGGGCCTGATGCTGGTCGTCATCATCATCGGCGGCATCTATAGCGGCCTGTTCACCGCGACGGAGGCCGCTGCCATGGCCGCGGTCTATTCGTTCTTCATTTCGGTCTTCGTGTACAAGGCGCTCAAGTTCAAGGATGTGCCGCGCGTATTGCTGCGGGCCGCGAACACCAGCGCGATGCTGCTCTATATCGTGACCAATGCGGTGCTGTTTTCGTTCGTTCTCAGCAACGAGAACATTCCCTCGGCGCTCGCCGACTGGATCACGGCGCAGGATCTCGGCTGGGTTGGCTTCCTCCTGCTCGTCAACATATTGTTGCTGTTGGCTGGCAATTTCATGGAGCCGACGTCGATCATCCTGATCATGGCGCCGATCCTGGCGCCGGCCGCGAAGCGGCTGGGCATCGATCTCGTCCATTTCGGCATCGTGATCGACGTCAATATGGAGGTCGGCCTCTGCCACCCGCCGGTCGGCCTCAACCTTTACGTGGCATCGATGATCGCCGGCATGCGCATTACCGATCTGGCGATGGCCGTGATGCCGTGGCTGCTCACAATGCTGGTCTTCCTTGTCATCGTGACCTATTGGCCCGCCCTGACGCTGTTTCTTCCGACGCTGCTTGGGATGCACTGATAATCGGGAGGACGACAGATTGCGTGGCTATGTTCCGGTTCCAAGCCCGAGGCTGGCGTAGATGCGGCGCGCATAGGCGCCGAATTCATCCGTGGTCTTGATCGGCAGCGCGCGCGGAAACGGCAGATCGATCGAAAGATATTCCGCCATCCGCGCCGGACCGGCCGTGAGCACCGCGCAATGCGAGGCGAGGAACACCGCCTCTTGGATGCTGTGGGTGACGAAAATGATGGTCTTGCCGCTTTCGCGCCATATCCGCAGCATTTCCAGGTTCATCTGCTCGCGGGTCAACGCATCGAGCGCGCCGAACGGCTCGTCCATCAGGATCAGTTTTGGATCGTGGATGAAGGCGCGCGCGATCGCGGTGCGCTGCTGCATGCCGCCGGACAATTGCTGCGGATATTTGTCCTCATAGCCGGCGAGGCCCACGAGATCGAGCAGCTCGCGGGCGCGGGTCCGCGCCGCCTTGATCGGCAGCCCGACGATTTCGGCGGGCAACAGTACGTTGTCGAGAACGGTCCGCCATTTTAACAGCAAGGCTTGCTGGAACACCATGCCGATATCGCGCGCCGGATCGAACGGCGTTTTTTCGTTGCCGATTTTGATGGTGCCGCCGTCGACCCGGTGGAGTCCGGCGAGAATCTTCAGCACCGTGGTCTTGCCGCAGCCGGACGGGCCGACCAGCGAGACCAGTTCGCCCTCCTGCACGTCCATGGTCACGTCGGAGACGGCGAGGAATTCGACACCCTTCGACCGATAGACCTTGCGGACGTTGCGCAGGCTGATGAAGGGCTCTTCCGTCATGCCAGCCATTTCTGCAGGTTCGCCGCGACGAAATCGTCGTCGGAGAGATCGGCGTGCTCGTTGCACACCCGGTCGATCTCCTGCATCTGGCCGGGGCTCAAGCCTTCGGCCGGATCGAGGCACCAGAGGCCCCGCATCAGGCCCTGTCGCCGCAGCACCTCATGGCAGCCGGCGATGCAGCCGTGAAAATTATTGGCGACGTCAAAGAACGCGCTGTTGCAATCGGTGACACGGGCATCGAGCGCCAGCAGGTCCGCGGGCACAGAGGCCTTGCCGCGCGCGGCCTTGCACATCTCGAACTGCTTGATGGCGGCCGCGGTCCACACCGACCAATGCCCGAGCAGGCCGCCCTTGAAATAGGTCCGCGTCGTGACGCCTTTGTCGCGCAGATCGAACGGCAGCATCAGATCGAGCAGGATGTGGTCGTCATTGCCGGTATAGAGCGCGACGCGATCGAGCGCGCCGGCGGCGGCGACGCCGCGCAGCACGTCGAGCGTGCGGTAGCGGTTGAACGGCGCGATCTTGATCGCGATGACGTTGTCGATGGCAGCAAAGCGCCGCCAGAAATCGGCGCTCAGGATGACACCGCCGACCGCGGGTTGCAGATAGAAGCCGACCAGCGGAATTTCGCGCGCCACCGCCTCGCAATGCGCGATGATCTCGTCTTCGGACGCCGATTTCATCGCGGCGAGGCTGAGCAGCCCCGCGTGATAGCCGATGCCGCGTGCGGTTCCTGCTTCGGCGATGGCCTGCTGCGTCGGGCCGGCGAGGCCTGCGACCATCGCCAGTGGCCGCTTGGTCCAGGCCGCCGCAGTTTCCGCCGCCAGTTCCAGCACCGGCCGGTATAGGCCGACATCGCGGATTGCGAATTGCGTGGTGTGAACGCCGACTGCAAGACCGCCGGCACCGGCGTCGATGTAATAGCGCGTCAATGCGCGCTGATACCTGACGTCGAGGGCGCGCCCGGCGTCGAGCGCCAGCGGATGCGCCGGGAGCACCGTGCCATCTGCGATCAGTTTTCGAACTTCGGATTTGATGTCACTATGATGCATGGCTTCTATCCAAATTCCGGGCCGGCGACCGCGAACGGCAATTCTGAACATTGCGCTGTGGCGCGGCCGAACCGCATGCGCTGAAACGGCCGCTCGACAATCCAGCCGGAACCGATGAGCTCGCGAAAAAATTCGTCTTGCGAACTGACGGCGTCGAGCAGAAGCGGTCCAGTCTCGGATCGAGCGATTGCATCGACCAATGCCAGTGCGCTTTCCGGGCTCTCCGCCAACAAGGGGCCGATCTGTCGTGCCGTGCGGCCGTCGCGGACGATGGCCATCGCATGGCCGTCAGACAGAATGCGTGAGCCGGAACGCGCGGCGAATTCCCCGAGAAGGATACTGCGGTCAAACCCGATCGCACGGCTGTCGCGCGCGATAAATTCGTCGAGGCTACACGGCGATAGCGACGGCAGCGCCTCGGCCGGTGTCGCCTTCTCCAGCCGCAGCCGCCGCAACTGCAGCGCCGGCGTGAAACCGAGCGGACCATAGACCACGACCCCGGCCGGCGTCGCGTCGAGCCAGGTGGTCAGCTCGAGCTTCCTCGCCGCGTTGAGGCAAGCGTCGACCAGCCGCGTCGCAACGCCGCGGCGGCGCCAGTTCGCAGTCACCAGCACCATGCTGATCCACGCATTGCCGGCCGAGTAGGGCAGCAGCGCCGCGGTCGCGACCAGTCGCGCCTTGTCGCGCACGCCGAACACGATTCCTTTGGTCAGGAAAAACCGCCAGTCGTCCTCGTTCTGGTTCCAGTGCGCTTCGGTCGACAGTGCAAGCCCGGCCTGCGCGTCGCCGACGCCGAGTTCGACGATCGAGATGTGCTCAGTATCGGCCATCGCGCACCTCGTATTTGGTGGGCTTGCCGAGGCTCGGCATCGACCCCGAGACCCAGTCCGCGGTCCAGCGGATCAACTGATCGGTATCGACGACCGGCAGGCCGAACAATTTGACGGCCTGCGAGGTGTCGGTGAGCCACGCCGTCGGCTCCTCCTTGCCGGTTATCACGGGCGCGCGCCCAAACAGCTGGCCGAATTTTGCGGCGAGATCGCGCACGGCCAAAATCTCGTGGCCAGAAACATTGATCGGCGAGGTCGGAGTGTCGCAATGCGCGAGGCAGCGCAGCGCCTGCGCGGAGGCGTCGCCCTGCCAGATGAAATTGACATGGCCGAGGCTGACGTCGATCGGCTTGCCGGCCAAAACCTTGCTCGCGATGTCGTGCAGCACGCCATAGCGCATGTCGATCGCGTAGTTGAGCCGGAACAGGCGGCCCGGCGTCGAGAATTTGCGCGAAAAGTATTCGAACATGCGCTCGCGCCCGACGCAGGATTGCGCGTATTCGCCGGGCGGATTGGGCGCCATGTCCTCGCCGGAACCCTTGCCGCTGACGGGAACGAAGGGATAGACGCAGCCGGTCGAGAACGCGACGATCCGCGACCCCGCGAAGGCCTGCGCCACCAGCGCCGGGACGTGCGCATTCATCGCCCAGGTCAGCGACAGGTCGCCCTCGGCGCCGAATTTGCGGCCCGCCATGAAGACGATGTTTTTAACTTTTGGCAGCGCCTTGATCGCGGCTTCGTCGAGCAGGTCGCAAGGGATGGTTTCGATGCCGCGCGCCTGCAGCCCCTCCTTCACACCGGCTTCGCTGAAGCGCGCGACGCCGATGATTTTGCGGTCGGGCAGCGCTGCCTTGGCGAGACCCGCCAAGGTCGGCCCCATCTTGCCGGCGACGCCGAGGATCATGATGTCGCCGTCGACGCTTCTGAGATCGTCGATCAGCGCCTGGCTCGGGCGGCACAGCAGCTCGTCGAGGGTCGCGACGTCTGGAATCGTCTCCGGCAGGGTTTCGCGCGTCAGCAGCATGTCTCGTCCCTGATTTTCCTAATTTAGCCGTACATCCTTGACGACGAACAGCCGTTCGAGGCCAAGCACGAGGCCATAAAGCGTAATGCCCAACAGGGTCAGCAGCACAACGGCCATCACCATCGCCGGTGTATCGAGCGAGGACTGCACCTGGATCATGAGATAGCCGAGCCCGCGCTCCGAGGCGATGAACTCGCCGACGATCGCACCCGCCACCGCCAGGATGGCGCCGACCTTCATGCCGGAAAACACGTAAGGCAGCGAACCCGGCAACTGGATCTTTCGGAACAGGGTCCAGCGCGAGCCGCGCAGCGATTTGACCAGATCGAGCAGATCAGGCTCGACCTCGCTCAGGCCTCGCGCGGTGGTGAGCAGGATCGGGAAGAAGCAGATCGAAAACGCGATCAGGATGTTCGGGAATATCCCGTAAGAAAACCAGACGATGAACAGCGGGCCCAGCGCCACCTTCGGGATCATGTTCAGCGTCACGAACAACGGCAGCAGCAACAGGCTGACCAGCGGCGACCAGGTGAAGATCACCGCGAGCATGACGCCGACCAGGGCGCCGAGGCAGAAGCCGCCGAGGATTTCGATCGCGGTCACCGCGAGGTTGGAAAGCCAGGCATATTTGGCCGAACCCAGCGTGGCGAGCGTCGCCAGCGGCGAGGGCAGGATGAATTTCGGCACCTGAAAGGCGTCGACCAGCACCTGCCAGAGCACGATCACGGCCAGATGCACGATCAGGATGATCGCCAGCGTCCGCGCCGATCGTGCTCCGTCGCTGAACAAGGTGGGCTCCTGTTGGCGCGCCGGGTTTTCCTGGCGCGCAGGTCAGACTATCGCGGCCAGCGTCGGGTTTCAACCATCTGGTTGATTAGGCCCTGGTAGTTCCACCGTCATTGCGAGCCAACGGGTCGCGCGAACGCGCGCCCGATGACAGGCTCCGCGAAGCAATCCATAACACAGCCCGTATCGTCCATGGATTGCTTCGTCGCTTCCGCCTTCGCTCTTCGAGCTACGGCGGACAAGCCGCTCCTCGCAATGACGGGTGCTGCCTACGGCCGCAGCGACTGCATCACCAGATCGACGACGTGCCTGCGGCGCGCCCGTTTGGCCGCCGTGCCCGAAAAATCCTTGCCGAAGATCGCCGACAGGGTCGGCGTATTGGAGAAGAAGAAATAGCTCAGGCCCGCGATCGAGATGTAGAGGTGCACCGGGTTGACGCCCTTGCGGAAAACCCCCGCGCGTATGCCCTGGCTCAGGATGGTGGAAACCATGCTGACCAGCGGCGAATGCATCGCCTCCAGTTTCCGGGAGCCTCGCACATGCCGGGCGCCGCCGCGGTTCTCGTCATTCAATAGCACGATGAAGTCGGGATGGGCGTCGAGGTGGTCGAAAGAGGCTTCGATCAGCTTCCTGATCGCCTGTTCGGGCGGCAATCCCTCGAGGTTAAGCTTGCGCTCCTGGGCACGGATCTCCTCATAGACCCATTCGAGCACCGCGAGATAGAGCGCGTCCTTGTCGCCGAAGTAGTGATAGACCAGTTGCTTGTTGACGCCGGCGCGCGCCGCGATCTCGTCGACCCGGGCCCCGGCGAGCCCGCTGTCCGCGAATTCGCGCCGCGCCGCCGTCAGCAGCTTTTTCCGGGTCGCGGCCGGGTCGCGCCGCTGCGGCTTGATGTCATCAGATCGTCTTTTTGGCATTTCCAACCAAACAGTTGACAATTCGCGTGGCCCCTTGTTGCATTGGTAGCGTCACGGGCGTGCAACGACAAGGCCGGTTGTAAACGAGGAGGTTGCCATGAAGGGCTTACGAATTGCGGGACTGGTGCTCGCGCTCGTCCTGCCGGCCGTGCCCTCTCACGCCGGCGAGCCGGTCAATTTGATCCTGAACTGGACGCCGACCGCGGACCATTCGCCGTTCTATTACGCCAAGGCGCAGGGCTGGTACGAGAAGGCCGGCATCGATCTGACGATCGAGGTCGGCAAGGGATCCGGCGTCTCCTCGCTCAAGGTCGGCTCCGGCGGTTCGCCGTTCGGCATCGCCGACCTCGCGACCATGCTGGTGGCGAAGAGCAAGGGCGCCGACGATGTGGCCGTCATGAGCATCTACGCCAACACCGGGCAGACCTTCTATTGGCTGAAGAGCTATGGCGTGAATGGCCCGAAGGACTTTCCCGGCCACAAGATCGGCAACCCGCCGGGCGACGCTTCGCGGGTGATGTGGCCGGCCTTTGCCAAGGCCGCCGGTATCGCGCCCGACGCGGTCAGCTTCGTCAATGTCGGCCCGACCGCCAAGATCGCAGCGTTGAAGAGCCACACCGTCGATATCATCAGCGATTTCTATAACGAGCATGATCTGAAGGCGATCGAGTTCGGCAACGACCTCGGCTACGTCAACTGGAAGGATATCGGACTCAATCCTTACGGCAATTCGCTGATCGTCAACGGCGCCTACATGGAGAAGAATCCAAAACTGGTCGAGGATTTCGTCAAGATCAGCCAGAAGGCCTTTGCCGCTTGCGTCGCCGATGCCACGCCTTGCTTGAAGGCGCTCCTGGATCAGGTCTCCGGTCTGGATAAGGAGAACCAGGAGCGGCAGTGGGAACGCATCAAGTTTTTGATGACCGACGAGTTCACCACGACCAAGGCGCTGGGCTGGATCGACGGCGAGCGAATGAAGAAGGACTACGAACTGGTGCAGACCTATCTCGGCATGGAAAAACCGTTCGAGGTCGGGACGGCGTTTTCGACCAAGATGCTGGATACGGGTGTCAAGATGGACGCGAGCAAGGTGAAGAAGTGATGGGGCGAGTCACGGACGCACCCCAGCCGTCATTGCGAGCGAAGCGAAGCAATCCATCTCACCGCGGAAAAGGAAGAATGGATTGCTTCGTCGCTTCGCTCCTCGCAATGACGTGGAGAGATTAAGTGCTCTTCTCGTTCCGTATCACTGCAGCGCCATGCCCGTCGTCTTCACCACCGTCGTCAGCTTCTCGTGATCCGCCTTCATCAGGGCGGCGAGTTCGCCGAGCGGCATCGGCTTGCCGGGGATGTTGGCCAGCGACAGCTGACGCTGGACGTCGGGGTTTTGCAGCGCCTTGTTGATGGCGTCATTGATCTTCTCGAGGATTGTCTCCGGCGTCGCTGACGGCACATAGATGCCGTACCAGGGGATGTAGGCAGCTTCGGCAAAGCCGGCCTCGGCGATGGTCGGCACGTCGGGAAGTTCCGCGACGCGTTTGTCGGTGAATACCGCGAGTGGTTTTGCGGTGCCGGCCTTGATGTGCGGCAGCGCGAGCTCGAGCGAGACGATCTCGAAGTGCATCAAATTGGTGATCAGATCGATCAGCGCCGGCGGCTGGCCCTTGTAGCCGATATTGGTCAGCTTGATGTGGGCGACCTCGAACAGCTTTTGCGCGGTCAAATCTATCGATGTGCCGGTGCCGGGATTACCGAAATTCAGCTCACCGGGTTTTTTGCGTGCGAGTTCGACGAATTCGCCGATGGTCTTGACCGGCATCGAGGGATGCACCAGCGCCACGCTTTGATTCCAGACCGCGAGGCCGACGCATCTGAAATTCTTCACCTCCCAGCCGGCGTCCTTGTACAGGTCGGGATTGACCAGCACCGCCGGCCCCGTCACCAGCCAGGTGTAACCATCCGGTTCGCTTCGCGCGACGGCGGCGGTGCCGATATTGCTGTTGGCGCCGGGGCGCGCCTCGACCACCACCGTTTGCTTCCAGTCGCGGCCGACCTGCTCGGTCACGGCGCGGGCGACGATGTCGACGATGCCGCCGGCGGGGTAGGGCACGACGATGTGGATCGGGCGGCTGGGGTAATTGCCTTCCGCCTGCGCGGCGCCGCCGAATGGCGTGGCGAAGGCCGCAACAAAACCCAGGGAAACACCCAAGGAAAAACCCAAGGAAAAACCTAAGCCGGCGTTGATCCCGCGCATTCTCCCCTCCCATTTGTGCCGCGTCGTTCGAGCGACGCGTTGGCCCCGTGAGCGAGGCGTTTAGCCGTTAGCCACCAGCGACCGGATACTGCGCGCGAGGCCGAGGATACGCGGCCCGCATTCGCGCTCGATCTGCTCGGCGCTGAAACGAAACGAGGGAATGCCGCAATTGACCGAAAGACAATCGCCTGTCGGCGTCCGGTAGAGCGGGGCGGCGACGCCAAAGATCTCCCGCCGCCATTCGCCCAGCGAGACCGCAAATCCGCGCTCCTTGCACAGCTCGATGTCGGGCAAGGTCCGCGTCTGCACATAGTCGGCTTCTTCCGGGCGTTCCGCCTTCACCCGCGCCACATGCGCGTCGAGTTCGTCTTTTGTGTAGAGCGATAACAGCGAGCGGCCGACTGCGGTGGTCGCCAGCGTTCCGGTAAAGCCGACGTCGGGAACGTGCGGCACGGCGTCGGTGGTGCGCAGCGTCTCGACATAGATGAAGTCGAGGCCGAGCGGCATCGCGATAGAAACCGTGCCGCCGGCGTAAGCGGCAAAGTCGCGCATCAGTGGACGCGCCAATTGCCGAACCTTCAGCGCCGACAGCACTGGATAGGCGGCGGCGAGAATGCCGAGCCCGAGCTCGAACCGGCCCTTGGCGTCACGCTTGAGGTAGCCGAGTTGCGCCAGCGTGTAGGTCAGCCGCGACACCGTCGGTCTGGACAAGCCCGTGTGCTGCGCAAGGTCCGCGTTCGACAGCGATCCGCTGGCATTGCGGAATGCGGCCAGCAAATCGAGCCCGTGCGCCAATGTTGTTGCGAACGACGGATCGGCCTGATCCATCGAGGGTTTGGCCCGGGAAGCCGGAGAGGGATCGAGGGAGGAGATCGCTGCCATTCCAAAATAATGGCCATATCGCTGTGTCTGTCAAGATATCGGAATGAATTTGCAATCCGTGTCGATATACGCTTAGGTGCCGCCCAAATGAGGGAGGCGGCATGGATTTCGATCTTTCCCCGGGGGCTGAGCAGTGGCGGAACAAGCTGCAGACGTTTTTCGACGCCGAGGTGCTGCCGCGCCACCGCGCCTGGGTCGAACATTTCGCCAATAGAAGCGAAGCGCCGCCCTTCATGGGCGACCTGCAGCAGAAGGCGCGCGCCGCTGGCTTATGGAATCTCGGCCTGCCCGAACTCGCCGGCGACGAGCCGGGCACGCGGCTTTCCAATCTCGACTACGCGCCGCTGGCCGAAATCATGGGCCGGCTGTTCTGGGCGCCGGAAGTCTTTAACTGCCAGGCGCCCGACGTGCCCAACATGATCGCGCTGCAGAACTGCGCGACACCGGACCAGAAGGCGCGCTGGCTGCGGCCGCTGCTGGAAGCAAAAACCCGTTCGGCGTTCGGGATGACCGAGCCGGATGTGGCTTCCTCGGATGCCACCAACATTGCGACCAAAATGGTTCGCGATGGCGACGACTACGTTCTCAACGGGCGCAAATGGTTTATCACCGGCGCCGCCCATCCAAACTGTACGTTCCTGATCGTGATGGGCGTAACCGATGCGGACGCCGACCGCACGCGCCGGCACTCCTGCATCATCGTGCCGATGCAGACGCCAGGCGTTCGCCTGGTGCGGCGGCTGCGCTGGATGGGCTGCGAGGATCACACCGCACCGATCGGCGAACTCGCGTTCGACAATGTGCGCGTGCCCGCGTCGAACCTGCTTGGCGAGGAAGGCGAGGGCTTTAAAGTGGCGCAGGTGCGCCTGGGCCCGGCGCGGATTCACCATTGCATGCGCTCGATCGGGCTGTGCGAGCTTTTGATCGAATTGATGATGGTGCGCGCGTCCGAGCGCTCTGCGTTCGGGCGGACCGTCATTCAATACGATACGGTGCAGCGCTGGATCGCCGAATCCCGCGTCGAACTGGAGCAGGCGCGCCTGCTCGCCTGTCGCTGCGCCTGGCGGCTCGACCAGACCGGCCATCACGGCGCAAGTTCTTCAATAAAGAATTGGCGCGACGTCTCCCTGATCAAGGTCGCGGTGCCCGCGATGCTGCAACGGATCGCCGACCGCGCGCTGCAGGTGTTCGGCGCCATGGGCGGCTCCGACGATACGCCGATTCATCAGGCGCTGGCCTGGGGCCGGCTGCTGCGGATCGGCGACGGTCCCGACGAGGTGCATCTGCGGCAGATCTTTCGGATGGAGCCGATGCCGGCATGGTCGATCGCGAATTCGCCCTATCTCGCGGTGCATCCGTCATGATCTCGGTTTCGTGGCCTCCTGGTTCGAGACGCGCGGCGTTGCCGCGCTCCTCACCATGAGGGTCTAAGACCTCATCCTGAGGAGCGCGCACTCGCGCGCGTCTCGAAGGATGAAGCCACCGACCTACAAACGAAACGGACCAGGGAGAACAACAAGATGACCCAGAACGTCAGCACTGAAACCCCCAAGGACGCGTCCGCATCGGTCATCGCGCAGCATGCGGCGACGCTGAAGGCGCTGCCGTTCTCCGACACGCGCGATTTTGACGACGCCGCGCGCGGCTTCCTCGGCAGCGTGGAACACGCGAAAATCGCCACGCCGCAGGGCCGGACGGTCTGGAGCCTGGAGCCCTACGCGTTCCTCGGCGAGGAAAAAGCGCCGCCGACGGTAGATCCGAGCCTGTGGCGGCAGTCGCGCCTCAACATGAATCACGGCCTGTTCGAGGTGGTGCCCGGCGTCTATCAGGTGCGCGGGCTCGACATCGCCAACATGACGCTGATCGAGGGCGACACCGGCGTGATCGTGCTCGACACGCTGACCTCGATCGAAGGCGCGCGGGCGGCGATGGAGCTCTACTTTCAGCACCGCGGCAAGAAGCCGGTCTCCGCCGTGATCTTCAGCCATACCCACACCGACCATTGGGGCGGCGCGCGCGGCGTGCTCGATGATGCGACGCTGGCGAGCGGAAAAGTGCCGATCATCGCGCCAAACTTCTTCATGGAGCACGCGGTGTCCGAGAACATCATCGCGGGGCCCGCGATGCTGCGGCGTGCGCAATATCAGTTCGGGCCGCTATTGGCGAAGGGCGTGCGCGGGCAGGTCGATTGCGGGCTCGGCAAATCGATGGCGGCGGGCTCGGTCGCGCTGCTGCGGCCGACCGATCTGATCATCGCAACCGGCGACAAGCGCATCATCGACGGGCTCGAATTCGAGTTCCAGATGGCGCCGAACTCCGAGGCGCCGGCGGAGATGCATTTCTTTATCCCGCGCTACAAGCTGCTCAATCTTGCGGAAAACTGCACGCATAATTTCCACAATTTGCTGCCGTTCCGCGGCGCCGACGTGCGCGACGCGCTCGCCTGGTCGAAATATCTCGGCGAAGCCCTGCAGATGTGGGGCGGCAAGGCGGATGCGATGTGCGGCCAGCACCATTGGCCGGTATGGGGCCATGAGCGGATCGACACCATGATCCGCCAGCAGCGCGATCTCTATAAATTCGCGCATGACCAGACCATCCGCCTGATGAATCATGGCCTGACGGCGACCGAAATAGCCGAGGCGATCCGGCTGCCCGCAAGCCTCGACGGCGCCTGGCATGGACGCGGCTATTACGGCCACATCCGGCACAATGTGAAGGCGATCTACCAAAAGTATCTCGGCTGGTATGACGCCAATCCGGTCAATCTCGATCCGCTGCCGCCGGTCGAGTCCGGCAAGAAATATGTCGAGTATATGGGCGGCGCGGAGGCGATCCTGGCGCGGGCGGCCAAGGACTTTGCCAAGGGCGAATTCCGCTTCGTGGCGCAGGCCGTCAGCCATCTGGTATTCGCCGAGCCCGACAACCAGGCCGCGCGCGCGATGTTGGCCGATACGTTCGAGCAGCTCGGCTACGCCTCGGAAAGCTCGACCTGGCGCAACGCCTATCTGTTCGGCGCGCAGGAGTTGCGGCACGGCATGCCCAAAGTGCCGCCACGCGCGGGGATGCCGCGCGAAACGCTGGCGGCGCTACGCACCGAGCAGCTATGGGACGTGCTCGGCGTCCGCCTCAATGGCCCCAAGGCCGAGGGAAAACGCATCGTGCTGAACTGGAATTTTACCGATACCAAGGAGAGTTTTGTCCTCAATCTGGAAAATTCCGCGCTCACCTATGTCGCCGGCGCACAAGCCGCCGACGCCCATGCGAGCTTCACGCTGGCGCGCAGCACACTGGATGAAGTGATTGCAAAACTGACGACGTTTCCGGAAGCGGTTGGCGCCGGCAAAATCAAGGTCTCCGGCGAGCCGTTGCGTCTCGGTGAGTTGATGATGCTGATGGACGAGTTTCCGCGCATGTTCGAGATCGTCGAGCCGAAGCGGACGGCGGTGAGTTAGGCGTCGTCATTCCGGGAGGATGCGGAGCATCGAACCCGGAATCTCGAGATTCCGGGTCTGGTCCTTCGGACCATCCCGGAATGACGAGGTCTAATCGCTTCGTCGCTTTGCTCCTCGCAATGACGACAGCGGCCACTAAATCCCCAGATACGCCGCCTGCACCTGCTTGTTGTTGGCAAGCTCCGTGCTCGTCCCGTGCATGATGACATTGCCGCTTTCCAGCACATAGGCGCGCTGGACCAGCGACAGCGCGCGGCTGACGTTCTGCTCCACCAGCAAGATCGCGGTGCCCATCTTGTGGATCTCGCCGATCTTCTCGAAGGTCACGTCGGTCATCACAGGCGCGAGGCCCAATGAGGGTTCGTCGAGCATCAGGAGTTTTGGCTTCAGCATCAGCCCGCGGCCGACCGCGAGCATCTGCTGCTCGCCGCCACTCATGGTGCCGGCCAGTTGCTGCCTTCGTTCGGCCAGCCGTGGAAAGATGCTGTAGACCAGCTCGAGCGTGCGACTGCGTTCCGCCTTGGCCTTCGGCACATAGGCGCCGATCTCGAGATTTTCGTGCACCGTCATTTCGGGAAACACTTGACGCCCTTCCGGGACATGGGCAATGCCCAGTTCCGGAATCCGGTGCGGCGGCAGGGAAGCCAGATTGGTGCCGGCGAAGGTGATATTGCCGGCCGACAGTTTGACCAGCCCGGAGACCGCGCGCAGCGTCGTGCTCTTGCCGGCGCCGTTGGCGCCGAGCAGGCCGACCGCTTCGCCTTCGCCGATCGTGATGCTGACATTTGTGATCGCGGGCACCGAGCCGTAGCTGGCGCACACACCTGACAGTTCAAGCATGCGCGTCTCCCGAGGCCGGCGGATGCACGTAGGAGCCGAGATAGGCGCGGATCACTTCCGGATCTTCCACGATCTCCTTGGGCGTGCCCTCGGCGATCTTTTGCCCGTGGTCGAGCACGACGATGTGGCGGGCCACCGCCATGATCGCGCGCATCACGTGCTCGACGATCACGATCGTCAGCCCCCGGCTGGAGAGCTTTCCGACCAAGGCGACCGCCTGATCGATCTCGGCCGGGTTGAGCCCGGCCATCACCTCATCGAGCAGCAAAATCCGCGGCTCGGTCGCCAGCGCGCGCGCCATCTCCAGCCGGCGCTGGTCGATCGTAGTGAGATCCTTGGCCGCGGTCTGTTCCTTGGCCGCGAGGCCGACGAACTCGATCGCCTCCAGCGCCCGGGTGCGGGCGGCGGCAACATGGCGGTCGCGCAGGAAGGCGCCGGTCATGACATTCGCCAGCACCGTCATCGCGCCAAAGGGCTTTGCGACCTGAAAAGTGCGCGCCATCCCGAGCGCGCAGATGTCATGCGGCTTGAGGCCGACGATGTCGCGGCCGAACGCCTTAACCGAACCGGCGTCGGGCCGGTGAAAACCGGTGATGAGATGAAAGCTCGTGGTCTTGCCGGCGCCGTTCGGCCCGATCAGTGCCACGGTCTCGTTCTCCTGCACCGCAAAGCTGACGTCCTGCACGGCGCGCAAGCCGCCGAACCGCTTGCTGAGACCCTTGATAACCAGTGCTTCTGCCATCGGCCGGTCCTTACGCGCGCGCCGGATGGCGGCGGACATAGCGGTGATACGCTTCCGTCGCCACGCCCATCAGCCCGGTCGGCCGCCACAGGATCACCGCCATCAGGATCAGGCTGTAGACGGTAAGCTGAATGCCGCCGACCGAACCGCCGAGCCAGCTCTGCAGCAGGGTCGACGTCGTCTCCAGCAGCACGGTCCCGACGACCGGCCCCCACAGCGTCCCGATGCCGCCAACGATCGATACCAGCGCCGCCTCGATCGAGATGCTGAAGCTGAACGCCGTCGCGGGGTCGATGAAGTAGATGTATTGCGTGTAGAAGGTGCCGGCCATCGCGGTCAGGAACGAGCTGATCATGTAGATGTCGCGCTTGATCTTCGGGGCGTTGACGCCGATCGCTTCCGCTGCGTCTTCATCCTCGCCGATGGCGACGAGATAATAACCCATCCAGGATCGCTCGATCAGCCAGGTTATAAAAAGTCCGAGGGCGAGCAGGCCGAGCGCGACGTAGTAATAAGCCGCCTTGGCCTCGAACTGCATCATCAAGGGCGCATTGCCGAGATTCGGGATGGTGGTGCCTTCGGCGCCCCAGGCGAAATCGCGGAATTTCAGGAAGATCAGCATCAGGGCTTGCGCGGTCGCGATGGTGGCGATGGTGAAGTAGGGGCCGCGCAGGCGAAAGCACAGCCAGCCGATCGGCAGGCTCGCCAGCATCGCCACCACGCCGCCGGCGACCATCCCGATCCAGGGCGAGATGCCGAAATCGATCTGCAGGATGGTCGAGGTGTAGGCGCCGAGCCCGAAATAGGCGGCGTGCCCCAGCGATAGCTGCTTGGCGTAGCCGCCCATCAAGTTCCAGGCGACGCCGATGAACGAGAACAGCAGGATCCGGATGAAGATGTCGATCGCAAACGAGGTTTTGACGACCAGCGGCAGGGCAATCAGTACGATTGCGCCCAACGCGAGCCAAACCAAAGTCTGCGTTCGCAGTCCCAAAATCGTCATCGCGCCCTCCCGCCGCCCAGGCCGGTCGGCTTGAAGGCCAGCGTCAACAGCAGCATCGCAAACACCACGATCAGTCCGGAGTCGGCGCCGACGAACTGGATGCCGAGCGATTCCGCGACCCCCATCATCAGGCTGGCGACCAGTGCGCCGATCACGTTGCCGAGCGTGCCCAGCACCACGGCGACAAAGGCCATCAGCACAAAGGTTTGCCCGACGAACGGATAGGCCGAATAGAACGGCATCAGCAGCGAGCCGGCGGCGCCGGCCAGTGCCAGCGCGACGCCGAGCGCGACGCAAAACACCCGGTTGGGATTGATCCCCATCAGCATCGCGACATCGCGGTTCTGCGATGCGGCACGCATCGCCTTGCCGAGATCGGTGGTGTGCAGGAACACCCAGAGCGCGCCGCTCAGCCCCATCGCGACCACGAAGGCGATCAGTTTGGCGACGGGGATATAGAGCCCGCCGATGTGGAACGCTTCATCCGAATAGGAGGTGTGAACGGTGCGGTAATTCGCGGTGAACAGCATCAGCGCCAGATTGAGCAGCAACAGCGACAGCGCAAAGGTCAGGAAGATCTGGGGCATGTCGTTAGGCCCCAGCACCCGGCGGATCAGGAAATGCTGGATCAGGACGCCGATGACGAACAGCACCGGCATCGATACCACCAGCGACACGATCGGGTCGATGCCGAACTGGTTGGCGAGAAAGAACGAGATATACATCCCGATCATCACGAATTCGCCCTGGGCGAAATTGACGATCTTGACCACGCCGAAGATCAGCGTGACGCCGATGCTGACGAGCGCATAAATGCCGCCGATGAGCAGGCCGTTGATCACGGCCTGGGCCAGTGTCTCCCACATCGAATTGACCGGTGCTTCAGGTTTTCATCAGCGGCGCGCGCTTGTCTTCGTCCGGGAAGACGCTGGCGAGATCGGCGTTCTGCCACTGCACCCCGACCGGATGGCCGTAGACGTTCTTGCCGTCGGGGCCGAACTTCACCTTGCCGCCGGGCGCCATCGCGGCGTAGCCCTTTGACACATCGAGCGTGGACAGGGCTTCGCGAACCTTCTGCGGATCGGCGGAGCCGGCGCGCTCCAGCGCGTCGGCCAACATGAAGGTCTGCGCCACGAGGCCGCCGGCGTATTCGAACAGGAATTCGCCGGTGCGCTTCTTGTATTCGGCGCTCACCTTCTGCGCGTCGTCGCTCATGTCATGATTCCAGTGCGCCACGCCCTGCAGGCCTTCGGCGAGCTTGCCGACGTTCTTGTAGAAGTCCGGAATCACGAACCCGCCGGAGCCGCCGTTGATGGCGACGTTGAGGCCGACCTGCTTGACGGTGCGCACGATCAGGATGAGGTCGTTCAGATAGGAAACCGAGAACAGCGCGTTCGCCCCGGAGGCCTTGACCTTGTTGATCAGCGGGGAAGCATCGGTGAAGCCGGCCGAGTAAGGTTCGAACATGACGATTTCGACGCCTTCGCCCGGCGCCAGTTCCTTCAGGCCGTTCGACGTCGAAGTGCCGAACGCGGTGTTCTCGAAGATCACGGCCACTTTCGGCTTGTCGCCGACCAGTTTCGCCATTTGCAATTGCGCCCTGGCAAATTGCGAGGCGCGGGCGAACGGCGTGAACGTATAGTTGCGGCCCTTGTTGAGCTGGTCGGAGCTGGAGCCGGTGATGATCGGAACCTTTGCGCGCTCGCAAACTTCGCTTGCGATCAGGGTCAGCGCGCTGGCGAAGCAGCCGTGGATTGCCGACAGCTTGTTGCCGGTGATCAGCCGGTCGGTTTCGGTGCGCGTTACCGTCGTATCGCTCTGCACGTCGGAAAGGATCAGGTTGAGCTTGGCGCCGCCGAGCGACTTGATGCCGCCGGCCTCGTTGACCATTTCGATCGCGAGCTTGGCAGCGGCAACGCAGCCCACCCCGATCTGCGCCATGCTGCCGGTGGTCGGATAGAGCGCACCGATATTGATGGGATCGGCCGCCCAGCCGCGTAGCGGCACTGCGCCGAAGGCGCCGGCAGCGAGAATGCCGCCGGTCTTGACCAGAAACTGGCGGCGGCTTTGCCGCTTCGACACTGACTGTTTCAACTCGCCGTTATTGCCGACAGAAGCCTTGTTGCCGACAGCCTTGCGATCTTTTTTCATGCCGTTTCCCCCTGTGCTGGCGGCGATGCAGCATGCTGTCCGCCGGTTTTTTGGGATCGTAGCCCCATTCAAAATTGTTTACAATATAGTTTTCAATATTATTATGATCGAAGGCGCGGTGCTTGTGATGCCGTTGGTTGCGCCGGGCGGGGCCTGCCCGCCACACCGGGGAAATTATGGTCGGAAAACCATCCAAACGCGCGATCTCGAGCCCGGCCAAATCCCGGCCGGTTGCGGCATCGCCGGCCCGCGGGCCCGCCGCCATCATGATTGCCAAACGCCTCGAGGAGGACATCGTGCTGGGGCGGCGCCAGCCGAAAGAGCGGCTGATCGAGCAGGATCTCTCCGACCTGTTCCAGACCCATCGCGGTGACGTGCGGCTGGCGCTGTTCGAGCTCGAAAAGAAAGGCCTGGTGGAGCGCATCCCAAATCGCGGCGCGCTGGTTCGTGGCCTGACCCCGCTGGAGGTGAAGGAAATTTACGCGGTGCGCGAAGAGCTGGAAGTGATGGCGGTCCGCATCATTCCGTTTCCCGTCGGCAACAAGGATATCGAGCGGCTGGAGCAGCTGCAGCGCCGGCATGCCGCCGCCATCACCGCGGGTGACCTGCTGAACGTGTTTTACAGCAATCTCAGTTTTCACCAGGCTCTGTTCGGTCTCTGCGGCAATGCCTGCCTGATCGAAACCATCGATCTGCTGGCCCGGAAGGTCTACGGTATCCGCTCTTATGCGAATGCATTTCCGGAATCGCTGGATGGCGCCCGCCGCGACCACCTCGATATGATCAAGGCGCTTCGCGCGTCGCGGCGCAACGATCTGGTGGCGCTGACGCGGCGCCACCTGAAGCCCTCGCCGGAAGCCTATATCAAGGCTTACGAGCGCCGCTTCGGCAAAACCGATCTGGCGCCCGCGCCTTGAACTGAGCCGAACTACTCGGCGCTGCTCACCAGCTTGATCCGC
The DNA here is from genome assembly GCF_031202265.1 of Bradyrhizobium sp. Ash2021. Classification (NCBI taxonomy): domain Bacteria; kingdom Pseudomonadati; phylum Pseudomonadota; class Alphaproteobacteria; order Hyphomicrobiales; family Nitrobacteraceae; genus Bradyrhizobium; species Bradyrhizobium sp. Ash2021. The sequence continues at coordinate 3,187,826 of NZ_CP100604.1, forward strand.
GGCTTGGCGGCTTCCGTCAGGCCGCGATAGGCGGCGAGATAATCCAGCGCCATGCGCCGCGCGGTGAAACGCTTTTCGAATTGCCGGCGAATGGCCATCCGGTCGAGGCCGGAGAGCCGGCCGACCGAAGCGACCGCGCTGGTTTCATCCTCGACGACAAAACCGGTCAATCCGTCGTCGATGATTTCCGGCACCGATCCGCGATTATAGGCAACGACGGGCGTACCGCAGGCCATCGCCTCGATCATGACCAGGCCGAACGGTTCCGGCCAGTCGATCGGCACCAACAGCGCGATCGCGCCGCTCAGGAAGTCTGGTTTTTCGCGATCGCTGATCTCGCCGATATATTCGACCAGTGGATTGCCCGTGATCAGCGGGCAAATCAGCTCGTCGTAATATTCCTGGTCGGCGCGGTCGACCTTGGCGGCGATCTTCAGCGGCAGGCCGCAGCGGGTCGCGATCTTTATGGCGCGGTCCACGCCCTTTTCCGGCGCGATCCGGCCAAGCACCGCGAGATAGGACGGCTTCACCGGCTGCGGCGTCAGCAACTTCTCCGGCAGGCCATGATGGATGGTCCGCACCCAATTGGCCTGCGGCACCGGCCGCCGCTGCGCGTTGGAAATCGAAATCACGGGAACTTTTGCGAAGGTCGTGAACACCGGCTGGTGCTCCGGCAGGTCGAGCCTGCCATGCAGCGTGGTCAGGAACGGCGTCGGCTGCCGGAAGAACAAGGAGAACGGATAATAGTCGAGATGAAAGTGCAGGAAATCGAATTCCTCGTCGTCACATTTTTGGCGAACGCGTTCCAGCATCACCATGTGCAGCGCGTTGGGATCGCGCACCGCGCCATCGAGGCGGAGCGCCTTCGGCCATGTCGCGTCAAGTTTCGCTGACGTCCGCGAATCGCCGCTGGCGAACAGGGTGACGTCGTGTCCCAACGCCACCAGTTCTTCGGTCAGCCAGTGCACGACCCGTTCGGTGCCGCCGTACAGTTTGGGGGGAACAGCCTCCGTCAGCGGGGCAACCTGCGCGATGCGCATCTTTTCGTCTCCTGTGATGATCGATGAACAAAAGCCCCACCCTCCGGTTGGCACCGGCATGCCAATACGGGAACGTTCTCGCGTTTGCGAAGTTCCCTTTGTGCGTTTGACGCTTCTTCCTTCGTCCACACTGTCGTCTTGCTGATGCCATCTCGTGCGAACAAATTCTGGTTGCTGCTGATGCTGCAAAATTGTTGCGCAGTGATGGCCGCGTGCCGCGACACCAAAATCGCCGTTCTTCACGTAATCGTGCGCGGGACCCTGTCGTAAGAATTCCCGTTCACCCTCAACAGGTTTGCAGAAGTTATGGACAATCTTTCCGGATATGCGCACCGTCCCTTTCGATTTGTGTTGCGCTATCTGCGCCGCCGTCTCGCATCGCATGCGGTCATCTTGTCCGCCGTTGTTGCGGCGGTTGCTTGCTCGGTAGGCACGCAATACGGCGTCAAGAATCTGGTCGACAGCCTGACCGCGGGACCGTCGCACGCAGGCGGCGTATGGCTGGCATTCGTTTTCCTCATGTCGCTGATCGCGGCCGATAATTTTTTGTGGCGGATCGCGAGCTGGACGGCGAGCTTCACGTTCGTCGGCGTCACCGGAGATTTGCGGCGCGAAATGTTCCGTCATCTGACCGGTCACGCGCCGAGCTACTTCTCCGACCGGCTGCCGGGAATGCTGACCAGCCGTATTACCGCGACCTCGAACGCGATCTTCACGGTCGAAAATATGTTCGTGTGGAACGTGTTGCCGCCATGCATCGCCACGGTCTCGGCGATTGCCCTGATTGGAACCGTAAGCCTGCCGATGTCGGCGGGGCTGATCGTCGTCGCGGGAACCATGGTGCTGGCAATGTTCCATATGGCGGCCGCCGGCAAGCCGCTGCACGATGATTTTGCCGACAAGGCGGCCGCGGTCGACGGCGAAATGGTCGATGTCATCAACAATATGCCGCTGGTGCGGGCGTTCTGCGGGCTCAGCTACGAGCACGACCGGTTCGACGCGACCGTGAACCGGGAACTCGACGCCCGCGGCCGCAGCCTGCGCTATCTCGAAAAGCTGCGGTTAACCCATGCCGCTGTCACCGTCGTCCTGACCATTGCGCTGCTGGCCTGGGCCGTCACGCTGTGGGAGCGCGGCGCGGCCACGACCGGCGATGTGGTGCTGGTTTGCACGCTCGGACTTTCGATCCTGAGCGCGACCCGCGACCTCGCGGTGGCCTTGGTCGACGTCACCCAGCACGTCGCTCGCCTGACCGAGGCGATCGCCACCTTGTTGCTGCCGCACGAACTGCGCGACCATCCGGAAGCCGAGCCGCTGATCAAGAGCGGTGCCGCCATTGCCTTCAATAACATCACGTTCCGCTATCCCGGCGGGATTCAAGTGTTCGAAAAATTCAGCCTGCGCATCCAGCCCGGGCAAAGGGTCGGATTGGTGGGCCAGTCCGGCGGCGGGAAATCCAGCCTGTTCACGCTGCTGCAGCGCTTCTACGACGTCCAGCACGGCAGCATCACGATCGACGGCCAGGACATCGCAAAGGTCACGCAGCAAAGCCTGCGCGAGGCGATCTCGGTGGTGCCGCAGGATATCTCGCTGTTCCACCGCTCGATCATGGAAAATATCCGCTACGGCCGGCCGAACGCGACTGACAACGAGGTGCTGCGCGCGGCGATCGCGGCGCGCTGCGATTTCATCGAAACCTTGCCCGAGGGCATGGCGACCATCGTCGGCGATCGTGGTATCAAGGTATCGGGCGGGCAGCGCCAGCGCATCGCCATTGCCCGCGCCTTCCTGAAGGACGCGCCGATTCTGCTGCTCGATGAGGCTACCGCTGCGCTCGACAGCGAATCGGAAGAGGCGATCCGCGAGTCGCTGTCCCGCCTGATGCGCGGACGAACCGTCGTCGCGATCGCCCATCGTCTGGCGACGCTGCGTAATTTCGATCGCGTGGTGATGCTGCAGGGCGGTCGCATCATCGAGGACGGGCCGCCGGATATTCTGTTGCAGGGAAAGGGCCCCTACCGCGAATTGGTCGCGCGCGAAATGGGCCGCCTCGCAACGCATGCGGCCTGATGTATCGCCGGTGTTGCTTTGGTCGTGCGTCGGTCGCCAGCCTGAAAACTGCTTGAGGTCGAAATGGCAGCGGAAGTCGTGACTCAACTGACGGCGGTCCGTTCCGTCGAGCAGGTATCCGAATCCCCGTTCTACATCCCGATGACGGGCCCCGCGGCGCGGCCGCGGTGCTCGCTCAAGCATGACGACACCTTTATCGTGCTCGACAGCCACGGCGATATCGGCGCTTCCGCCGGCGGACCCGACGGGCTGTTCAATGCCGACACCCGTTACCTCGCCCGGCTTGAAATGGTGCTGGACGAAGTCCAGCCGTTGCTGCTCGGCTCCAACCTGCGCGACGACAATTCGGCGCTGAGTATCGACCTCACCAATTCCGACGTGTACCGCAACGGCCGGCTGGTGTTGCAGAAGGATACGCTGCACATCGTGCGCACGATCTTCCTGTGGCGCGGCACCGCCTATCAGCGGATCGGTCTGCAAAACCACGGCGACCGGCCGGCGAGTTTCGACCTGACATTGTTGTTCGACAATGACTTTGCCGACTTGTTCGAGGTCCGCGGCGAACGCCGCCCGCGCCGCGGCATCGGCTCGAGCAAGCTATTGGGTCCGACCGATGTGGTGCTGGAATATAGCGGGCTTGACGCCCAGTCGCGGATCACCGCGCTGCATTTCGAGCCGCGGCCGACGCGGCTTTCGGTCAATGCCGCGACCTATCATTTCGACCTGGCGCCGCAACAGGCCACGTCGCTTTTCATCGCGGTGTCCTGCAACAGGCCGATCATGCAAAAGCCGGTGCCGTTCTTCCGCGGCCTGCTGGCGCACCGCCGCGAGATGCGATGTTTGACTGCAGGTGCGGCCAGCATCGAGACCTCGAACAGCATCTTCAACGAGGTGCTGTGCCAGGCGATGGCCGACCTTAACATGCTGATGACGGAAACCCCGCAGGGCCGCTATCCCTATGCCGGCATTCCCTGGTACTCCACGACGTTCGGCCGCGACGGCCTGATCACGGCGCTGCAGATGCTGTGGGTCGATCCGCGCATCGCCAAGGGCGTGCTCAAGCGGCTAGCCTTCTTCCAGGCCAAGGCCGCGGATCCGCTTAACGACGCCGAGCCCGGAAAGATTCTGCACGAGATGCGCGGCGGCGAGATGGCAGCGCTGCGCGAGGTGCCGTTCGCGCAATATTACGGCAGCGTCGATTCGACGCCGCTATTCGTGCTGCTGGCCGGGCTCTACGTCGAACGCACCGGCGACGAGGAAACGCTGGCCGAATTGTGGCCTGCGATCGAGGCAGCGTTGCGGTGGATCGACGGTCCCGGCGATCCCGACCAGGACGGTTTTGTTGAATATCAACGCGCCACCGAGCAGGGGCTGGCCAATCAGGGCTGGAAGGATTCCTTCGACGCGATTTTTCACGCCAATGGGCAACTGGCGGAAGGCTACATCGCGCTGGCGGAAGTGCAGGGCTATGTGTTCGCCGGCAAGCGGCTGGCGGCGCGATGCGCTCGCCGCCTCGGCATGACCGACATTTCTGCCAGGCTGGAATCGGAAGCCTTGCTTCTCGCCGAGCGTTTCGAGGAGGCGTTCTGGTGCGAGGGGCTCGGCACCTACGCGCTGGCGCTCGATGGCACGAAGCAGCCGTGCAGGGTGCGGACCTCCAACGCCGGGCAGCTCCTGTTCACCGGCGTGGTGCGGAAAGACCGCGCCCGCCTGGTTGCGGCTAATCTGATGAGCCAGAAATTCTTTTCGGGATGGGGCATCCGCACGGTTGCGCTTGGCGAAGCTCGCTACAATCCGATGTCCTATCACGACGGGTCGATCTGGCCGCACGATAATGCGCTGATCGCGCTCGGCTTCGCGCACTACGGCCTGAAGCATTCGGTGGCGCAGCTGTTCAAGGGCCTGTTCGACGCCGCGAGCTACATGGACCTGCGGCGGCTGCCCGAACTGTTCTGCGGGTTCCGGCGCGAGCGGCGGCGCGGGCCGGTGCTCTATCCGGTCGCCTGCGCGCCGCAGGCCTGGGCCAGCGCCACGCCCTTCAGCCTGCTGGAGGCCGCCCTCGGTCTCGAATTCGACGCCGCGCGCGGCGAGATCCGCCTGCGCAATCCGCGTCTGCCCGAATTCCTCAATGAGGTGGTGTTGCGCGACCTGCTGCTTGGGCCGTCGAGCGTCGATTTGCGGGTCCGCCGCCACGGCGAGGACGTCTCGCTCGAGGTGTTGCGCACGCGCGGCCAGATTCAGGTGTCGATCGTGCTGACGCAATAGGAGTTTGTGCGCGCGATAGTGCTTCCGGCGTTAAGGGAGAGCCACATGCGGGCAAGGATGTTGATCGTGTTGGTCGCGGGGGCTCTTGCGGTATTCGCCGCCGCCCGGGCGGCGGATGATTCCGGTGCGCCACCAGCGAGCAAAACTGCACCCCAAGGGGCTGCGAAAGAACCCGCGCCGCCGCCATCGGTCACCGTAATCGGCGCCCGCGATGCACACGGAATCCTCGGCCGCGAGGTCCGCAGCGCCGCCAACGAGGACATGGGGCGCATCGTCGACGCGATCGTGGATCGCGAAGGCACGGTACGCGCCGCCGTGATCGATTTCGGCGGCTTCCTCGGTGTCGGCAGCCGAAAAATCGTCGTCGACTGGAACGCGCTTCACTTCGGCAGCGTTGCCAACAAGAGCGACAGCATCACACTTGAGTTGACCAAGCAGCAGGTAACGGCGGCTCCGGAATACAAGGAAGACACGCCGCTTATTGTGCTTGGCGCGGCGGGTAGTCTGCACCCCTGGGAATTTGATCACTGATGGAGAATGATCTGGTCGCGCATCCGTCCCCCTCGCTGGATCGGATAGACGACGATCGTCGCAAGCGATCGGCCGGCCGCGATAAGTTTGTGCCGCTTCCTCCGGAGCCGCCGCTCGCCCCCCGGCCGCAGCCATCGCGCGAAAGCCAGCACGGGCTTGACTGGTTCATCTTCTTTCTGGCCGACGTTCAGACCGGTTTCGGCCCCTTCGTTGCGGTCTATCTCACCACGCAGAAATGGACCCAGGTCGAGATCGGCTTTGTGCTGTCGATCGGCGGCATCATCGGCCTGATCGGGCAGATGCCGGGCGGAGCGATCGTCGATGCCGCGCGTTCCGAACGGCTGATGGCAGGCCTTGCGGTCGCCACTATCGGCACCAGCGCGCTGGCCTACGCGGTGTGGCCGATCTTTCCCGTGGTGGCGGCGGCCGCGACGCTGCATGCGCTCGCGAGCTGCGTGCTCGGTCCCGCGATTGCCGCGATCAGCCTTGGCCTGGTCGGACCGCTCGCGATCGGCGAACGGCTCGGGCGAAATGCCCGCTTTGCGTCGCTGGGCAACGGCTCGGCGGCGGCGCTGATGGGGGCGTGCGGCTATCTGGTGTCGAGCCGATCGGTATTCCTCGTCACCTTCATCCTGGCGATACCGACGCTGCTGGCGCTGGGGCGGATCCGCGAGCGGGAGATCGACGTCGCGCAATGCCATGGCGAGGTCGTGCGCGACAAACCGGACGCCGAAGCCACCAGCGTGTTCCATCTCGTGCGTCAGCGCCCGCTATTGATCTTTGCCGCCAGCATGTTGCTGTTCCAGCTCGCCAACGCCGCGATGCTGCCGCTGATGGCGGGCGTGGTCACGACGAGATCGAGCCAGTGGGCGCCGGTTTTGATCGCGGCCTGCATCATCGTGCCGCAGGCGATCGTGGCGCTGACCTCGCCATCGGTCGGACGCAAGGCGCAGGCGTGGGGCAGGCGGCCGCTGCTGCTGCTGGCGTTCGCGGCGCTGGCGATCCGCGGATTGCTGTTTGCGATCGTGAAAGACCCCTATTTGCTGGTCGCCGTGCAGGTGTTCGACGGCATCACCGCCGCGGTGTTCAGCGTCATGGTGCCGCTGATCGTGGCCGACATTGCCTTCGGCAGCGGTCACTTCAACTTTGCGCAGGGCATCGTCGGCACCGCAATCGGCATCGGGGCATCGTTCAGCACCGTGCTCGCCGGTTACGTCAGCGACAAGCTCGGCAGCAACACGGCTTTCATCGGCCTCGCGGCCGTCGCCGCACTGGGTCTTGCGATGATCTGGCTCATCATGCCGGAAACGCGGCGGACCAAAGAAGAGGTGTTCAAGCCCGCCTAGGCGCCGACGGTCTTCCGATACAGCGCGCTGTAATAGGCGGCCGAAAGGTCCCAGCCGAGCGACCGCGCCATCGCGCTGCGGCGCATGGAGTCGAGGCGGTCCTTTGCCATGAACGTCTCGAAGGCGCGGCGGATGCCGCCGAGGAAGGATTCGGTCGGGGGTTGCGCGAACAAAAATCCGGTTTCGCCGTCCTTGATGGTCTCGGCCAACGCGCCGGTCTGGTGACCGATCGGCAGCGATCCGAACCGCTGCGCATACATCTGGCTCAACCCGCACGGCTCGAACCGCGACGGGCGCGCTCACGGTGTTTCTTGCCAGCGACGCGGCGGCGTCGATCACCGGCATCGCGCTGCCGGTCGACGGCGGCTGGACCGCACACTGAAATGTGAACGGCTGAGGTAACAAATGCAGATCGCGCGCGAACCTCTGGGAGCGTGCTAGATATCCAAAGGGAGCGTGACATGATTGACGGTCAGGACAACTGCACTTCGCCGAATATGAGCCCGCTGGGCAAGTCCGAACCGGGTCAGGTCGTGCTGGTGCTGCAGGGCGGCGGTGCGCTCGGCTCCTATCAGGCCGGCGTCTATCAGGCGCTGCATGAGGCTGGCATCGAGCCGGACTGGATCATCGGCACCTCGATCGGCGCCATCAATGCCAGCCTGATCGCGGGCAATTCGCCGCAAAACCGGCTGCCGCGGTTGCGGGAATTCTGGAAGAAGATGGAGCAGAATCCAATCTGGAATTTTCGCGACATATTTCCCGGCTTCAACGAAAAGCTGTCCTACTGGTCGACGGTGACCAACGGCATTCCTGGCTTCTTCCGGCCGAACCCGCTGGCGCATGCCGGCGAGAGCTATCCGCTTGGCGCCGACCAGGCCGGCTATTATTCGACTTCGCCGCTGGAGCGGACGCTGACCGAGCTGGTCGATTTCGATCTGGTCAACCGCTGCACGCTGCGCCTGACTGTCGGCGCCGCCCACGTCCGCTCCAGCCAGATGCGGTATTTCGACAGCCGCGACGGCGAACTTGGCGTCAAGCACATCATGGCCTCAGGCGCGCTGCCGCCGGCATTTCCCGCCGTGCGCATCGATGACGAACTGTATTGGGATGGCGGCATCCTTTCGAACTCGCCGACCGAAGCCGTGTTCGACGACAGCCCGCGCAAGAATTCGCTGATCTTCGCCGTGCATTTGTGGAATCCGTCCGGCGCGGAGCCGACCACGATGGCGGAAGTGCTGAACCGGCACAAGGACGTGCAGTATTCGAGCCGGATCGCCAGCCAGATCGCGCGTCAGGAGCAGGCGCATCGCCTGCGCCATGTCATCAACCAGCTCGCGGCGCGGCTACCGGAGGCCGAACGCCAAAGCGAAGCGGTGCGCGAACTGGCGAGCTATGGCTGTCCGACGCGGATGCACGTGGTGCGGTTGCTGGCGCCGCAGCTCAATCGCGAGAACCACACCAAGGACATCGACTTCAGTCCGTCCGGCATCATGCAGCGCTGGGACGCCGGCTATCGCCATACCAAAGCCGTGCTCGAGCGCAGGCCGTGGGTCGGCGAGTTCGATCCGCTCGCGGGCGTCGTTCTTCACGAGCAGATGGAGATCTTGCCGGAAGCGGCGGAGTGAGCGGGGCTCAAGCGGTGCCCAACGTCTTCCGATACAGCGCGCTGTAATAGGCCGCCGAAAGATCCCAGCTGAACGATCGCGCCATCGCGCTGCGGCGCATGGAGTCGAGGCGGTCCTTTGCCATGAACGTCTCGAAGGCGCGGCGGATGCCGCCGAGGAAGGATTCGGCCGATGGTTGCGAGAACAGAAATCCGGTTTCGCCGTCCTTGATGGTTTCGGCCAACCCGCCGGTCTGGTGACCGATCGGCAGCGATCCGAACCGCTGCGCATACATCTGGCTCAGCCCGCACGGCTCGAACCGCGACGGCATCAGCGTGAAATCGCTGCCCGCGAAAATCCGCCGCGCCTGGCCGTCGTTGAATCCGATCGTGACCCCGATCGCATCCGGCCTGCGGCGATGCGCATCGACCAGGGCCTGTTCGATCTCCGGCTCGCCGCTTCCGGTGACGATAATCTGTCCGCCGGCCTCGATGATCTTGTCGGCGGCCTGCAATACGAGATCGACGCCCTTCTGATGAACCAGACGCGCGACGAGCCCGAAAATCGGACCGCGGGATACCGCCAGTCCAAACTGCTTGCGGACGTAATCCGCGTTGGCCTGCTTGCCGTTCCAGTCGCCGGCGCCAAACGGCTGCGCCAGCTGCGCGCAGAACCTGGGATCCCAGCTTTCGTCGATGCCGTTCAATATCCCCGTCAGCTGGTCGGCGTCGGAGCGGACGCGGAGCAGACCTTCGAGCCCGCAGCCGAGTTCCTGCGTCGTGATCTCCCTGGCATAGTTCGCACTGACGGTGGTCAGGTGCGAGGCATAGACGAGGCCGCCTTTGAGAAACGACAATTTGTCGTAAAACTCGACGCCATTGATATGGAAGGAGCTCTCCGGCGCGCCGATCCGCCGCAGGGACTCCTTGGGGAATATCCCCTGATAGGCCAGATTGTGGATGGTCAGAATGGACGGGATCCGCGCGCCCTTCCAGGTGAGGTAGGCTGGCGTGAGTGCGGCCTGCCAGTCATTGGCGTGGACCAGGTCCGCTGCCCAATTCTTGTCCAAAGTGCCCGCGGCGAGTTCGGCTGCGGCGGACGCCAATCTTCCGAAGCGGATATCGTTATCGGGCCAGTCGCGGCCCGATTCATCGCCGTAGGGATTGCCCGGACGGTCGTACAATTGGGGGCACAGCAGGACGTAAACCGGCAGCCCGTCCCGGGTCGATGCCCGCCCGAGCGAGCAGGCCGGCATTTCCGCCAAAGGCGCGCATTGCCCAACGATTTCAATATGGGTGAACTGTTCGACGACATCCCGATAGCCCGGCAGCATAATCCTGATATCGCCCCAGGGACGCAGTGCCCGGGGCAGGGCCGCGGAAACGGCGGCGAGACCGCCAACGCGGACAAAATCGTCCATCTCCGTGGTGACAAACAGGACCTTCAAAAAACGCCCTCGTTCCAACCCTGACAAGGGGTAAGCAAGAATGGGTCCAATTTTCTTTTGACTCACCTGTGAGCGTCGGGCAGGCCTTTCAAGTGGGGAACGCTTCCCTGTCGGCTCGGCGCAACCTGGGGTCACGCCGCACTGGAAAAACAAAAACGACGCGCGGTCGAGGGAGCCTTGAGAATGACAATAGCCGGTAACGATGAGGGTAATTTGACAAAGAGCTTCGCAGGCCTGCGCGTCCTCGATTTTTCGACCACGATTGCCGGACCTCATTGCACGCGGATGCTCGCCGACATGGGCGCGGAGGTCATCAAGATCGAAACCGCCGAAGGCGAGACGATGCGAACCCGGCCGCCGCTGCGCGACAGCTGCAGCACCACGTTCGGCCAGCTCAATGTCGGCAAGAAGAGCGTGGTGCTCGATCTGAAATCGCCCAGCGGGATCGAGGTCGTGCGCCGGCTGGTTGCGGGCGCGGACGTGCTGGTCGAGAATTTTCGGCCGGGCGTGATGCGGCGATTGAAGCTCGATTATGCATCGCTCGGGGAGTTCAATCCGAAACTGATCTACTGCTCGATCTCCGGATACGGCCAGACCGGGCCGTCGGCGGAACTGCCGGCCTATGCGCCCGTGATTCATGCCGCCTCGGGCTATGAAATGGCCCATCTGGCCTACCAGCCCGGACGCAGCCGGCCGGACTATTGCGGCATCTATCACGCCGACGTCCTCACCGGCGTCTATGCCTTCGGCGCCATTTCGGCGGCGTTGTACCAGCGCGCCGGAAGCGGGAAGGGCCAGCACATCGACGTGTCGATGCTGGAATCGATGCTCAGCCTGACCTTGAACGAACTGCAATGGTCGCAATTCGAAGTGAAGGCGACGCAGCGGCCGATGTTCGGCCCGATCGAAACATCGGACGGATATGTGATGGTCGCCATTGCCAGCGAAAAAACCTTCCAGAGCCTGATGCAGGTGATCGGTCATCCGGAATGGGTGTCCGATCCGCGCTTTGCGAAATATGCCGATCGCCGCGAACACTGGGGAAGCCTGATGGACGGCGTGGAGGGATGGTCGCGCGCGGTGACGACCGACAAATGCCTCGTCGCGCTCAACGATCACGGCGTTCCCTCCTCGGCGTATCGCACGGTAAGCGAGGCCTTGCGCGATCCGCAGATCGCCCATCGCGGCGCGTTGGCCGAGGTTGAGGACGGCGGCGGGACTTTCAAGGTCCTCAATTTGCCGTTCCGCATGTCGGGCGCCACGGTATCGGCGGCCAGGCGGATGTCGACGCTCGGCGAACATACGGTGGCCTTTCTCAAGGAGACCGGCCTGTCCGAGGACGAAATCGCGGGCTTCGCCGGCAAGCCGTCGATGGCGGCGCGCGGTTGAGCCAGGAAACGCGACAACACAACAGGTAGAACTTTCGTTGCGATTCAATCGGAACGAAGGCTCGCCCCTGCGGCCTTTCATCCGCGACCCGCCAACGGCCTTGCCGCAGACTGCGATTCCAGCCAATCTGCCGCCGTCATCCAACGATCCGGAATACCGGACGGATGCATTCTGGAGGGAGCACGAATGAAGGCGGCGATCGGTTCGAACGCGCTTGCGCGAATATTTCTTGTGGCGGGATTTGGCGTCGCGCTGTGCGCAGGGCCGGCTAGCGCCCAGAAGCAGGGCGGCAGCATCACGGTCGGTCTCGAACTCGACATCCCCGGCTTCGATCCGTTGAAGGTCGGCGTCTACGATACCTCGGCGGAAACCGCGGCCGCCGCCATTTTCGATACGCTGGTCGGGCTCGACGACAAGGGCCAGCCGGTGCCGAAGCTCGCGCTCTCCTGGACCCATTCGGACGATTACAAGACCTGGACTTTCAAACTCCGTCAGGGCGTCAAGTTTCATGACGGCACGCCGTTCAACGCCGAAGCGGCGAAAGCCAATTTCGACCGCCAGAAGGATCCCGCCAACAAGTGCCGCTGCGCCTTCTACATCGCCGGCATTCACGACGTGCAGGCACCCGACGAATCGACGCTGGTCTACAATCTGACCGATCCTGCGGTGAACTTTCCGGCGATCCTGACCATCCAAAGCTCCAACAACGTCATCCATTCGCCGACGGCATGGAAGACCAAGGGCGACGACTACAATCGCAACCCCGTGGGTACCGGTCCCTACATCCTGAAATCCTGGACCGCCGGCGACCGCATGGTTCTGGAAAAGAATCCGGACTACTGGAACAAGGGCCATCCCTATCTCGACCGGATCGTGCTGAAGCCGCTGCCGGACGCGCAGTCGCGCTTCGCGAGCCTGCAATCGGGCGAGGCGGATATCGTCTGGGACGATGAATACGACGCCGATAACATCCAGAAGGCGCAAAAAGATTCGAAGATGACGGTGCATACCTATGCCGGCTCCGGCGCCCAGGTTTACGCCTTCAACACCAAGACCCCGCCATTCGACGACGTCCGCGTGCGCCAGGCGCTGGTGATGGCGATCGATCGCAAGAAGATGTCGCAAGCGATCACCAACGGGCTCGCGAGACCGGCCAGCAATCCCTACGGCGACGGTTCGTGGGTGAAGTGCAAGGATGACGGCGCGCTGCCTTTCGATGTCGAAAAGGCGAAGGCGCTGATCAAGGATTACGGCAAGCCGGTCGAATTCAAGATGATCGTGACCGCGACCCCGCGCGGGCGCACCATCGGCCAGGTTCTGCAGCAGTTCTGGAAGCAGGCGGGCGCCAATATGGAGATCGAACAGATCGACCAGGCCACCGTGGTGCCGCGCGCCTTCATGCGCCAGTTCCAGCTGACGCCGTGGCGGATCGTCGATCTCGCCGATCCCGATCCGCAGATGTATGCCAATTTCCACACCGGCAGTCCGGTCGCGCTGGCCAATTATTCCAATCCCGAGCTCGACCAGTTGCTGGAGCATGCCCGGACTACGGGAGAGATCGACAAGCGCACCGAGGACTATTGCGCGGTCAGCCGGCTCGTCAACAAGGAAGCGATCTGGTTCTGGACCTTCCAGAATACCTATTACGCGATCTCGACGTCCAAGCTGAAGGGCCTGCCCAAGATCTATCACGGGGTGATCGACGTATCTGACACCTGGCTGGAATAACCGTCGATGCTGTTCTTCGTCGCTCGAAGGCTCTTGTACCTGATCCCGGTCCTGGTCGCCGTGTCGCTGCTGACATTTTTGATCGCGTCGCTCTTGCCGGGTGATCTCGCTTACGTGATCCTGGGCGATCAGGCGACGCCGGAAAAGGTCGCGGCGTTGCGCCATGACATGGGGCTCGATCAGCCGGTGTTGTGGCGCTACGTCAGCTGGCTCGGCCATATCCTGCAGGGCGACTTCGGACGGTCCTTCCGCACCGGACAGACCGTGCTGCAGGCGGTGACCGAGCGGCTGCCGGTTTCGCTCGAGCTGATGCTGCTGGCCGAGATCATGGGGCTTGCCATCGGCGTTCCCTTGGCCATCGTCTGCGCGGCGCGCAGCGGCGGCGCGTTCGACCGCTTCATGACCGGCAGCGCGTTCGGCATGCTTTCGGTGCCGACCTTCCTGTCCGCCATCCTCCTGATCTATTTGTTCGCGGTCGAGCTGCGCTGGCTGCCGGCGACCGGCTACGTGCCCTTCACGGAAGATCCGACCGGCAATTTGCGCTTCTTCGTGTTGCCGGCGCTGACGCTGGCGCTGGCCGAATGGCCGGGGATCATGCGGGTGCTGCGTTCCGACATGATCGCGACACTGCAGGAGGACTACATCGCGCTGGCCAAGGCCAAGGGATTGACCGCGTCGCGTATCCTGTTCGTGCACGCGCTGAAACCCTCGTCGCTGACGCTGATCACGATCACCGGAATCAATATCGGGCGATTGATCGGCGGCGCGGTCATTGTCGAAACCATCTTTGCACTGCCGGGGATCGGCCGGCTTCTGGTCGGCGCCATCAATACCCGCGACCTCATCATCCTGCAGGGCGTGGTGCTGCTGGTCGCCGCGGGCTTCGTGCTGATGAACTTCATCGTCGACCTGCTCTACGCCGTCCTCGATCCCAGGATTCGTCATGGCCACGCTTGAACTCTCGCTCAATGAAGATGTCACCGCCGTAGCGGCGCCGCGCGCGCGCCGGCTCGGCTTGCTGTTCTGGATGGCGATCGGCTGGATGACCTTCGTGTTTGCGGTGGCGATATTGGCCGATTTGCTGCCGCTGCCGAGCCCGACCGACATGGACATGCTGGAACGGCGGGCGCCGTTCTCGTTTGCGCACTGGCTGGGTACCGACGGGCTCGGGCGCGACGAACTGTCCCGGCTGATTCATGGTGCGCGGATATCGCTGGTGGTCGGTCTCTGCGCGCCGATCATCGGGCTCACGATCGGTGGTGCGCTCGGCATACTCGCGGGCTATTTCCGTGGCCGCTTCGAAACCTATGTCGTCGGCAGCATGGATGTGCTGCTGGCGTTCCCGCCGCTGATCCTGGCGCTCGCCGTCACCGCCTTTCTCGGGCAATCGATCCTCAACCTGACCTTGATTCTCGGTGTGCTCGGCGTTCCCGCCTTCATGCGTGTCGCGCGGGCCTCGACGCTCACGCTGGCGCGGCGCGAATTCGTGATTGCGGCGCAGGCGCTCGGCGCCACCCATGCGCGCATCCTGCTGCGTGAGTTGCTGCCCAATGTCCTGCTGCCGCTGCTGGCTTTCTTCCTGCTTGGCGTTGCCGTCTTCATCGTGGTCGAAGGCTCGCTGTCTTTCCTCGGCCTCGGCGTGCCGCCGCCGATCTCAAGCTGGGGCAGCATGATCGGGGAGGGGCGCGAGAGTCTCGATGTGGCGCCGCGGCTCGCCTTCCTGCCGGCGATTGCGATGTTCCTGACCGTGCTGTCCTTCAATCTGGTCGGCGACACCTTGCGGGCGCTTACCGATCCCCGGCAGGGCGCGCTGTGAGCGAGGGCGCGCTGCTTTCGATCGAGGATGTGTCGGTCGATTTGCCGACGCCGCGCGGTAATCTGCGCGCGGTGGACCGTGTCGACCTCACGGTCGGGGCCGGGCGGACGCTCGGGGTCGTCGGCGAATCCGGCTGCGGCAAGACCATGCTGTCGCGGGCGGTGCTGCAGCTGTTGCCGAAAAAAGCAAAACTCTCCGGCCGCGTGATGTTCGACGGCCAGGATCTGGTGCGGCTTGCGTCCGAAAAACTTCGAAAGCTGCGCGGCCGGTCGCTGGCGGTCGTGTTCCAGGACCCGATGACCTCGCTCAATCCGGTGCTGACCATCGGCACCCAGTTGATGGAGACGCTGCAGGAGCATCTGGAGCTCGATATGGCCTCGGCGCGACAACGCAGCGTCGAGCTGCTGGCGGCGGTCGGTATTCCCGCGCCCGAACAGCGCTTGATGCAATACCCGCATCAGCTCTCGGGCGGCATGCGGCAGCGGGTGGCGATCGCGATCGCGCTGTCGTGCGAACCGAAGCTCTTGATCGCCGACGAGCCGACAACGGCGCTCGATGTGACCATCCAGGCGCAAATTCTCGATCTCCTGGCGCGGGAGCAGCGCCGCCGCCACATGGCGATGATCCTGATCACCCATGACCTCGGCGTCGTTGCCGGCCGCACCGACGAGGTGGCGGTGATGTATGCCGGCCGCGTGGTGGAGCGCGCGCCGACGCCGGCCTTGTTCAAGAAAATGCGGATGCCCTACACCGAGGCGCTGCTGGCGGCGATCCCGAAGATCGATGCCGCCCCGCATACGCCGCTGCCGGCGATATCCGGACGGCCGCCCGATCCGACCCGGCCGTTGCCCGGCTGCTCGTTCGCGCCGCGTTGCCGTTACGCTGACGCGCGGTGCCAGACGGAGAAGCCTTCGCTCAGCGAAGCTGAATCGCGCGATCATCTGTACGCCTGCTTCCATCCGGTTGAGACCGCGGCTGAGGCCTCCGCATGATGCACGGCACCCCGCCAGCCCCGAGCGATCCGCTTCTCGACGTGAAAAATCTCGTCGTCGAATATGGCGTCGGCGGCAAGATCGTCCACGCGGTGTCCGGTGTCAGCCTGCAGGTCGCGCGCGGCGAGACGCTTGGTCTGGTCGGCGAATCCGGCTGCGGCAAATCCACGCTCGGCCGCGCGGTGCTGCAATTGCGCCAGGCGGTGTCGGGGAAGGTGCTGTTCGACGGCCAGGATCTGACGGCGATGCACGGCGACACCTTGCGCAAGATGCGCCAGCGCGTGCAGCTGATTTTTCAGGACCCGATCGCCTCGCTCAATCCGCGGCGCCGGATCGGCGACATCATCGCCGAGCCGTTGGTGATCGCCGGCGTCAAGGATCCGGCCGAACGCAGCCAGCGGGTCTGCGACGCGCTCAGTGCGGTCGGCCTCGATCCCCAGCTTGTGATTGGGCGCCTGCCGCATGAGTTCTCCGGTGGGCAATGCCAGCGCATCTGCATCGCGCGCGCGCTGGTGCTCAATCCGGACTTTGTGATCTGCGACGAGCCGGTCTCGGCGCTCGACGTTTCCATCCGTGCGCAGATCCTCAATCTGCTGGAAGAGATGAAGGCGCGCTACGGGCTGACGCTGCTGTTCATCGCCCACGATCTGGCCGTGGTGAAAGCGGTCAGCGACCGCGTGGCGGTGATGTATCTCGGCCGCCTCTGCGAAGTGGGGCCGTCCGAGCAATTGTTCGCCCATCCGGCGCATCCCTATACCGCGCTGCTGATCGAGGCGATCCCGGTGCCCGATCCGGACGTCCGCCCGGCCGAAAGCGTGGCGGTCGGTGAGCCGCCGTCGCCGATTGCGCCGCCCTCTGGTTGCCGTTTTCGCACCCGCTGCCCCCGCGCGGATGCGCGATGCAGCAGCGAGATGCCGGAACTTCGCGCTGTCGCGCCCGGCCAGTTCGCGGCTTGCCATCATCCGCTGATCTGAATATCCAGATGCGCCTGTTGGACGGACGTGGCAGTGTCCGTCGTCAAGAACAATAATACCGGGAGAGCAGCGATGAAGAGTTTCCAGGTTGCCGATTTCAACGCCCCCTTGAAGGAAGTGGATCAGCCGACGCCGCAGCCATCGGGAACGCAGGTGCTGATCAAGGTCAAGGCGGCCGGCGTCTGCCACAGCGACCTGCACATCTGGGAAGGCGGCTACGATCTCGGCCATGGCCGCAAGCCGCTGTCGCTGAAGGACCGCGGCGTGTCGCTGCCGCGCACGATGGGCCATGAGTCCGTCGGCGAGATTTTGGCGTTCGGGCCCGATGTTGCGGCCGGCGACAAGGGCGATCTCAAGATTGGCGACGTCGCGCTGGTCTATCCCTGGCTGGGCTGCGGCAAATGCGAGACCTGCCTTGGCGGCGACGAGAACATGTGCGTGGTCAAGCCGAATTCGATCGGCGTCTATTGCGACGGCGGCTACGCCGATCACATGACGGTGCCGCATCCAAAATATCTGCTCGATCTGAAGGGGCTCGATCCCGTCACCGCCGCGCCCTATGCCTGTTCCGGCGTCACCACCTACAGCGCGCTGAAGAAGGTCGAATCCGTCTTCCATACGCCGATCGTCATCTTCGGCGCCGGCGGCCTCGGCCTGATGGCGCTGTCGCTGCTGAAGGCGATGGGCGGCAAGGGCGCCATCGTTGTCGATATCGATGCGCGCAAGCGCGAGGCGGCAGAAGCCGCCGGCGCGCTCGCGACCGTCGACGGCAAGGCGCCCGACGCGCTGGAGCAACTCGCGAAAACGGCCGGTGGCCCGATCCGCGCGGTGATCGATCTCGTCGGCAACGCACAGACCGCGCAACTCGGTTTCGACTGCCTGACCAAGGGCGGCAAGCTCGTGATCGTCGGGCTGTTCGGCGGCGGCGCGCCCTGGGCGCTGCCGCTGATCCCGATCAAGGCGATCACGATCCAGGGCAGCTATGTCGGCAACCTCCGCGAGACCCAGGAGTTGCTCGATCTGGTCCGCACCAGGAAGATCGCTCCGATCCCGGTGACGACCATGCCGCTGTCGAAAGCCAATGAGGCGCTGGTCGATCTGCAGAAGGGCAAGCTCGTCGGCCGCGCGGTGCTGACGCCGTAGGATTCTGCTCTCACAACCGTCATTGCGAGGAGCGCAGCGACGAAGCAATCCATTCTCTCTTTTCGTTGCACGATGGATTGCTTCGCTTCGCTCGCAATGACGACTAAATCCATGATTTGTTTTTCTACCCGCCAAGGAATCCCCATGTCCGCGAATAACGCCCTCCACATCGCCGTGCTCGGCGGCGATGGCATCGGCCCCGAAGTGATGGCGCCGGCGCTCGAAGTGTTGCGCAAGATCGAGGCGACCACCGATCTGAAATTCCGCTTCACCGATGCGCCGGCCGGCGCCAACAATTATCGCGAGACCGGCAAGTCGATGCCCGAGAGCACCGTGCGGCTGTGCCACGAGGCGGATGCGATCCTGCTCGGCGCCTGCGGCCTGCCGTCGGTGCGCTACCCCGATAACACCGAGATCATGCCGCAGGTCGAGCTGCGCTTTCATTTCGATCTCTATGCCGGCGTGCGCCCGGCGCGGCTGATTCCGGGCGTGCCGAGCCCGATCGTCGGCGCCGACCAGCGCGGCATCGATCTCGTCGTTATTAGGGAATCCACCGAAGGCCTGTTCGCTTCGATGGGCAAGGGCGTCGTCACCGGCACCGAGGCGCGCGAGACGCTGGTGATCACGCGAAAGACTTCGGAGCGGCTGTTCGAATTCTCGTTTCGCCTCGCCGAACGCCGCAAGGCGCGGGGCCGCGCCAATGGCGGGCTGACCTGCGTCGACAAGGCCAATGTGTTCAAGGCGTTTGCGTTCTTCCGCGAGATGTTCGATGACGCCGCCAAACGCCACCCCGACGTCAAGGCCGACCGGCTCTATGTCGACGCCTGCGCGGCGCTCCTGGTCAAGCGTCCCTGGGATTTCGACGTGATGGTGATGGAGAACATGTTCGGCGACATCCTCTCCGACATGACCGCCGGCCTGATCGGCGGCATGGGCATGGCGCCCTCGGCCGACATCGGCGACCGCCACGCCGTGTTCCAGCCCTGCCACGGCACCGCGCCCGATATTATGGGGCAGGGCAAGGCCAATCCCACCGGAATGATCCTCTCCGCCGCCATGATGCTGGACTGGCTCGCCGACAAGCACGGCCTCGAGGCCGCCGCCGAAGCCGGCGAACGAATCGAGCGCGCGGTCGACAAGGTTTACGCGGATGGTATCAAGCCGATGGAGTTCGGCGGCAGCAACGGCACCGCGGATATCGCGAAAGCGCTGCTGGCGGCGCTGTAGGCGAGGCGAATGGCGGCAGTCGCGCAACATCGTCATTGCGAGCGAAGCGAAGCAATCCATTCTTTCTTGGCGTGGTGACATGGATTGCTTCGCTTCGCTCGCAATGACGGATGTGGGTGTGTTGGCATCGCACTTCCAAACGTAACCTGGCGATGGGCGATTGCCCGACGGGGCGTTTCGGCCGTCACCGAGGCCGCCGCCAACCAGGCGGCTCGTCGCCGATGGGAGTAGATGGCTGCAACCGCTCCAGCAGCCGTCTCAAGGCGCTGATTGTCGCGCCGACCCAATAGACGACGACGAGAGAAGCCGGATAGAAAAAAGAACACGGTGTTGATCCAGGAGTCTGGCCTGACCTTCTGAATGAGACCCAGCCAGCAGAATGGCAAAAGGGCCGGCAGATAAGCCAAGCCGTTGAAATACAGCCGACCCTTGAAATCGGTGACCGAGTAACCAAGCGCGATCAGCGCAAAGCAATATACCGTGTAAACGGCGCAGAGCTTCAGCGCGCCTTTATTCAGTTTCATGTTTGCCTCCCGGTTGTGTGAGGAAGACCAGCCCCGTCTGCGGACTCGTCGCTGCTTGAAAGCAACGGGATCAGAACAGCACCGATCCGCCACCAAATCGATGGCACGTTAGTGCTATGCGCCCGACTACTTCAGCAGGGCGATGAGCTGGCTGCGCTTGGTGACGCCGAGCCGCTCGTGGATGGCGCGGAAATGATTTCCGACGGTGTTGTCGGAAATCGAGAGGCGCCGAGCAATTTCCTTGTCGGACAATCCCGTCAAGACGAGGTCGACCAATTCCCGTTGCCTATCCGTCAAGACGGTTAAATCGATCGCCGGTTTCGCGGCCTGTTTTGTCAGCAGGAACAGTGTGTGCAGTACCGGCGCGATCAGGTCGAGCGCAGCCAGCGTTCGCTTCGGCCGGGTTTCCGGCACGCCAGAAAAGCTCAGATAGGTCCCGGCATTGACGAAGGGATCGATGACGCCGTGGGCGGCGACGACGCCGAGCGAAAACCGGTCGATCTCTTCGAGTTCGCGTTTTGTGGCGACAATCGGCACACCGGATTCGTCCAGCGCACCTGACTTGTCCAGGATGAACGCCTTCCGATTGGACACCCACCACGCAAAGCAGCCGCGCGCTTTCAGGTCGAACCGGCCTTCGAGACCGCTAAGGAATTCCGGCGAATGCCCGCTCGATACCAGCGAGCGCATCTGGATGCGGCCACCGGACAGATTGCCGTAGGCGGGGAGAAATTTCTGGAAGTGAAAGAATTTTCGCAAAGGCCCGTCGACCCAGGCGACAACGTCGGCTTCGGTTACCGGCGCGACCGGAAGTGCGCGCAACGCACCGATCCACGCGTCGAGATCGAGACCGGGAGCGACTTCGGTCTTCGCGGCCTTTCCAGGCGCAACGTGGTCTTTGTGCATAGGACGGCGCAGTGGACACCCCGTTTATTCGCTCAAACGCCGTCGTTGAAATGGTGGGTTACGCCCATCGCGCCGCGCTTTGCGTGGACCCGTTGGGCTAACCCACCCGAAGAATTTTCATATCGCCCGCGCCGCCTTCAGCTTTGCGATCGCGTCCGCGTCATAGCCTAGCGACTGCAAGATTTCGTCATTATGCTCGCCGAGATCCGGCGTCGCCGTTCTGATCTCGCGATCGAATCCCGTGATCTCGCAGGGCTGTGCGATCAGGTCGAGTTCGCCGAGCCGGGGATGCGTGACCGGGCGCTTGATGCGCAGCGCCTCGACCTGCGGGTCGGAAAAGACGTCCCGGATGCTGTAGACCGGGCCGCAGGGAATGCCGGCCTCGACCATCATCTCGAACCACTCGCGGCTGGTCTTTGCGCGCAAGGCTGTGGCGATCAGTTCGTTGAGCGCTTCCTTGTTGCGGCGGCGCAGCACCGAGGAGGCGAAGCGCGGATCGGTCGCCATTTTTTCGCGGCCGATCAGCTTGCAGAAAAGCTGAAAGTTCTTGTTGCTGGTGGCGGCGAGGTTGAGAAAACTGTCGGCGGTCGGATAAAGCCCCATCGGCACGTTGGTCGGATGGTAATTGCCTTCCTGCGGCGGCACCTTTTTGTCCATGGTCCAGCGCGTCGCCTGGAAGTCGAGCAGCGTGATGCCGGCTTCGATCAGCGAGGTCTGCACCCAGCGGCCAACGCCTGAAACTTCGCGGTCGAGCAGGGCGATCAGGATTCCCTGTGCCAGAAACGCACCGGCCATGATATCGGTGACGGCGACGCCGGCGCGGACCGGGCCCTGGCCGGGAAGCCCGGTCACCGACATGATGCCGCTCATGCCCTGCGCGATCTGGTCGATCGAGGGCCGCGCGGTGTAGGGGCCGTACTGGCCGAAGCCGGAAATGCTGCCATAGACGATGCGCGGATTGCGCGCCTTCACGGCTTCGAAATCGACGCCGAGCCGTTTGGTGACGCCGGGCCGCATGTTCTCGACGATGACGTCGGCCTGTTCGGCGAGCCGCATCAGGATCTCGCGGCCTTCGTCGGTTTTCAGGTTCAACGTGATCGCGCGCTTGTTGCGATGCAAGTTCTGGAAGTCCGAGCCGTCGCGCCGTCCGACCAGTTCGCCGGCGTCGCCATCTTCCGGCGGCGGCTCGACCCGGATCACGTCGGCGCCCCAATCCGCCAGCGTGCGCACGCAGGACGGGCCGGCGCGTGCCAGCGTCAGGTCGATGACCTTGAAACGCGACAGCGGCAGCCGCGGTTTTTCGGTTTGCGCATTGGCTGAGCCGAACCCTTCGACGGGCTTGTGCATGCTGATCCCCGGGATGATGTGCGACGGGTGGTTTTGAGCGTCGGCTATTTGCCAGTGAATCGCGGCTTGCGCTTTTCCATGAACGCGGTGCGGCCCTCGCGAAAATCCTCCGAGTCCATGCAGGCGGAGCCGATCTGCTTGATCGCGTCCATGTCGCGACGGCTTTCGTCCTTCAGCACCTGGGCGATGGTGATTTTGGCGGCCTTGATCGCCAGCGGCGCATTGCCGGAGATGGTGCGCGCGATTTCCATCGTCGCGTCCCACAGCTCGGTGCCGGGCAGGGCGCGGTCGACCAGCCCGATCCGCAACGCTTCCGCGGAGTCGATCTTCATGCCGGTGTACATGATGAGCCGCGCCCAGGACGGCCCGACCAGCGAGACCAGATGTTTCAGGCCGTCATAGCCATAGGCGATGCCGAGCTTGGCGGCGGGAATTCCGAACTGGCTGTTCTCGGCGGCGAAGCGGATGTCCGACATCATCGCGACCTGCATGCCGCCGCCGAGGCAGAAGCCGCGGATGCAGGCGATCGTCGGCTTCGGGTAGCTCGCGAGCAAAGCGCGCTGCGCCTCGCTGCGTCTGGAATATTCCTCCGAGGCTGCCGCGTTATGGCGGGTCTTTTCGAACTGGCTGATATCGGCGCCCGACACGAACGCCTTGTCGCCGGCGCCGGTCAGGATCACGACGCGCACGTCGGGATTGTCGCGCAATTCGACCAGCGCATTGCCGAACCCCTCCCACATCTCCAGCGACATCGCGTTGCGCTTGTCGGGATTATTGAAGGTGATGATTCCGACGCCGTCAGCGACGCTCTGCAGGATCTTGCCGTCGGCGTAGGATTTTTCGGCGTTTTTGGGAGTGTCGAGCATGGGTCAGGATCCGGTTCGGGTTTTAGGAGGTGAGGAAGGGGCCGAAATTCGCGCGCTGATAGGCCGGCCGTGCCTGCAGTTTAGTCCACCAGTCGTGGACGCGGGGATGTTTCTTCGCCGTCATTTCATCCGGCGCAATTTCCTCGTCGATCCGCTTCACAAAGGGCGCCGCGGCGATATCCGCGATTGAATAGGTTTTGCTGACCAGCCAGCCCGCGGGTTTCAAGGCCTCTTCCATCTTGTCGAGCAGCACCACCAGTTTTCCGCGCGCGGCGTCGCGCTCTTCCTCGGTGTAGGGTTTGCGCGCTGCCCGGATCCAGGCTTCCTGGCGCTCCTTGCTCGGGATATTCTTGAGTTTTTCGGCGAGCTCCTCGTCGGTCCATTGCGACGCGGTTTTCGCCAGATGGTGCCGCCAGTTGAAGATGATGAGATTGCCGATCAGGGCGTCGATATGCCGGATCCAGTTCCGCATCAGGGCGCGCTGATACGGCGCGTCCGGGCGCAGTGGTGGGTCGGGAAACGTCTCGTCGAGATATTCGCAGATCGTGCCGCTCTCGTGCAGCGGCCGGGGGATCACCCCCAGCGGATTGATCTTCAAATATTCCGGCGAATGATGCTCCATCGCCGTCATGTCGACGACGTGGCCCTCGTAGGCAAGGCCCTTTTCCTCAAGGCACAGCCGCACCCGGCGCGACGCGCTGGAACGCCAGCCGTGGTGCAGGATCATCATGGTCGCCTCCCGAAGCCGATCAACCGGTCTTTTTGTTGGGAATGTGGTGCCACGTTTCGGTGATCGCGGGCAAGGTCCGGCGCCGGGACCGATCCATGCGCGGGTGTGGTGGCTTCTTCACCTCGCCCCGCTTGCGGGGAGAGGTCGCTGCGCTCTTGCGCGGCGGGTGAGGGGGACTATCCGCGAGTCCGGGTGCGTGGAGAGAGCCCCTCACCCCAACCCTCTCCCCGCAAGGGCGGGGCGAGGGGGAAGCAAGAGCCCTACTGCGCCAGATGGGCGGTCAGCGGATGATCCGCGGCCTTGTTGAAGAACGCGGCTTCCTCGGCGGTCGCTTCCAGGAGCTGCTCGTCCTGGTCGTAGATGTCGTTGCGGAACTGGACGGTCTGGTCCCTGGTCATCCAGGCCGTCAGATAGATCCACGCCACCGGCACCTTCCTCGTCACCGCAATGTCGTGGCGCTGGCCGGTCGCGATCGCGGCGTCGATCGCGGCTCTGTTCCATTGCGGCTGGTCCTTCAACAGCCAGGCGGCGAGATCGCGCACATTGTCGACGCGCGAGCAGCCGTGGGAGTCGAAGCGGTAGTCGTCGTTGAACAGGTTGCGCTGGTTGGTGTCGTGCATATAGACCGAATAGGAATTCGGCATGTCGATCTTGACCGCGCCGAGCGCGTTCCAGGTGCCGGATTGCTGGCGCACCGTAAAATTCGGCGTATGCGCGCCGGACCAGTCCACCGAATGCGGATCAATCGGCGCGTCATTGGCGCCGAGCACTTCCATGTGCATGCGGGAGAGATAGCCGGGATCCTTGCGCATATGCGCCGAAATCTCGGTCTTGGCGATCGAGGACGGCACGGTCCAGGTCGGGTTGAGATTGACGCTGGTGATTTGGGCGGTCAGCGTCGGCGACGGCTTTTCGGTCTTGCCGACGATGACGCGATAGCGCCGCACCACCTTGTCGTCCTCGACGGCTTCCGCGAATGTCGCGGGAATGTTCACGACCACGTAGCGCTGGCCGAACGAGAAATTCATGTTGCCGAGGCGTTCCAGCGAGGCCTCGAGCTGCCTGATCCGCTTCTGGACTGGCACGTTGAGCGCGGCCAGCGTGCGCGGCGTCACCGTCCCCGTCAGCGCGAGGCCATGGCGGGCCTGGAAGCGCTTGACGGCTTCTGCGAGCGCATCGTCGTAAGCGCCGGTCGCCTTGTCGGCGGCGAGGTCGCCGGTGATGATCAGGCGCTTGCGCAGCAGATCGTCGTTGGGGCCCGGCGTGCCATTCGCGAATTTGGCGTCCGCCGGAATCATGGGCCACCCGCCGCGCACCGCCAGATCAGAGTAACTGAGCGCGGCCTCGCGGATGCGTTGCGCGCTGCCTTCGTCAAAAGTCGGTTCGTGCGAGAGCGCCAGCGCTGCCGCCGAGCGCTGTTCCGGCGTGGAGGCGGCCGCCGCCGGCTTTGCCGGCGCGGCGTGCGCGGAAGGAGGAGCACCCGCCGGCGCGATCGCTGCCGGTTTGGCCTGGGCGAGCGTCGTGCCGGCGTCGGATGCGCCCGAACCCGTTCCTTCAGCAAACGCCGGCGCGGCTGCGAGCATCGCGGCTATGGCAACGATTGTCATTCTTTGCATGTCAGACTTCCTTGGCAGACTTCTTTGCGATGCGCGCGAGGCGCCGATATCAACATGAAATGCCGGGCCATTCGGGCCGAACGGGCCGGGCAAAGCTGCTCCACAACACTCTTCGGCCAGATTACCCCGCGACCGTTGCGTTCTGATTAAGTTGTTGTTGAGGCTGTTGCACTGCCGCAAATGCCCCGGCCGACCCATTGCCGCGATTGGACTTTCGCCCCCTTTGCTATGTCGCCGCGCACGCTATGGTGGTTCGCAACAGATCAAGAAAACAACCCTTGGGAGAACGGCATGCCGTTGACGCGCCGGGAAGTGATTGCGGGAGGCGGTGGGCTGGTCTGGCTCGCGGGCGTTCCGGCGCGGGCCGAGACGGCCTATCCCAGCCGGACCATCAAGATGATCGTGCCCTATCCGGCCGGGGGAACTACCGATCTGCTTGGCCGGCTGATCGCCGACCAGTTCAAGAACGGTCTTTCCGCAACCGTGATTGTCGAGAACAAGCCCGGCGCCGGCACGACGTTGGGCGCGGACCAGGTCGCAAAATCCGAGCCCGACGGCTACACGCTATTGATGGCGACCTCGACCACGCTTGCCATCAACAAGACGCTCTACAAAAAGCTGCCCTATGACCCCGTGAAGGACTTTGCGCCGATCGGCCTCGTCGCCGGCGTGCCCTTTGCGCTGATCATCAATCCGACGATCCCGGCAAAAACGCTGCCCCAGTTCATTGCCTACGCCAAATCGAAACCGGGACTGGCCTATGGCTCGGCCGGCAATGGCAGCCCGCAGCATCTCGGCGCCGAAATGTTGAAGACCGCCGCGGGCATCGACATCCGCCACGTGCCCTATCGCGGCAGCGTGCCGGCGATGCTCGATGTGATCGCGGGCCATATCCCTTTCATGGTGGTGGACCTGCAGCCGGCCCTGCAACAGATTCGCGAAGGCAAGGTCAGGGTGCTCGGTGTGACCACGCCGAAGCGGGTCGCGGCCGCGCCGGAGATTCCGACCCTCGCCGAAGCCGGGTTGCCCGGGTTCGAACTGGTCGCCTGGCAGGGCGTGGTGGCGCCGGCCGGCACGCCGCGGCCGATCGTCGATCAACTGGCCGCACAGCTGAACAAGCTGCTGGCCGATCCCGCGACGCGCGAGAAACTCAACGCGATCTCGCTGGAGCCGTTACCGCCATCGACACCGGACAGTTTTGCGGCTTACATCAAAGCCGAAGTCGATCGCTGTGCCGTGATCGTCAGGAATTCCGGCGCCGAACCCGAATAACAAGAACAACAACATGTCATCGGTCATATTCCCTTCGCAACGCATCTTCCGTGCCCGCAATGTCTGAGTCCGAGGTCCTGATCGTCGGCGCCGGACCGGTCGGGCTCACGCTCGCGATCGATCTGGCGTGGCGCGGCATCGGTGTGACTGTCGTGGAGACGCGCGCGCCGGCCGCCCCGCCGGAGCCGAAATGCAACCACGTCGCCGCCCGCACCATGGAAATTTTCCGGCGGCTCGGTATCGTCGAAAAAATCCGCAATGCCGGATTGCCGGCGGATTATCCGCACGACATCAGCTACCGCACCTCCTTCACCGGGCAGGAGCTGACGCGGATCAAAATTCCCTGCCGGCGCGATCGCTTTACGGCCACCGATGGTCCGGACTGCAACTGGCCGACGCCGGAGCCGCCGCACCGCATCAACCAGATCTTTCTCGAGCCGATCCTGTTCGAGCATGCCGCAGCCCAATCGCGGATCCGCATCATCAGCCGGACCGCGGTCGAAGACGTCGTGGTGGAGGATAGTTCCGCCCGCGTGAATCTCCGCGATCTCGACTCCGGCGCGGTCAGGCGCCAAAACTGCCGCTACCTGATCGGCTGTGACGGCGCGCGTTCGGTCGTGCGCAAGGCGATCGGCGCCGAGCTTTCGGGCGACGCCATCGTCCAGCGTGTGCAGTCGACCTATATCCGCGCCCCCGGGCTGATCGATCTCCAGCAGAGCGCGCGCGCCTGGGGGACCGGGGCGATCAATCCGCGGCGCGCGGGCATGGTGTATGCGATCGACGGCAGCGAGCGCTGGCTGGTGCATAACTACATGAAGCCCGGCGAGGGCGATTTCGATTCCGTGGATCGCGACTACTGTCTGCGCACCATCCTCGGCGTCGACGCCGGCTTCGACTACGAGATCATCTCGAAGGAGGATTGGTACGGCCGCCGCCTGATCGCCAACAAGTTTCGCGACCGCAGCGCCTTCATCGCCGGCGATGCCGCGCATATCTGGGTGCCCTATGCCGGTTATGGCATGAATGCCGGCATCGCCGACGCCATGAACCTGTCCTGGCTGCTGGCGGCCCATCTCAACGGCTGGGCGCCGCCCGCCATCCTCGACGCCTATGAGGCGGAGCGCTGGCCGATCACCAGCCAGGTTTCGAAATTTGCGATGTCGCACGCGGAAGCCGAAATCCGCCGCCGCGGCGCCGTGCCGGACGAAATCGAGGATCCGGGACCGCAAGGCGAGCGGGCGCGGGAGGAAGTCGGCCGTCTCACCTATGAGATCAACGTCCAGCAATATGCCTGCGCCGGGCTGAACTTCGGCACCTATTACGATCGCTCGCCGATCATTGCCTATGATGGCGCCGAACATCCGGCCTATACGATGGACCATTACACGCCGTCGACGGTCCCGGGCTGCCGCACGCCGCATCTCTGGCGCGAAGACGGCTCCTCGCTTTACGACGCGATGGGCGCTGGCTTCACGCTGCTGCGGTTCGATCCGACAATCGATGTTGCAGCGCTGGAAGCGGCAGCCCGCGCGCGAGCCGTTCCGTTCAGGATTCTCGATATCGAAAAAAGCCGCGCGGCCATCTTCGATGGCAACGCGCTGGTGTTGTCGCGGCCCGACCAGCACGTCGCCTGGCGCGGCAACCGGTTGCCGGCCGATCCGGCCCGGTTGATCGATCGTGTTCGTGGGGCTGCGGGCGCGCTGTGAGCCCGTCATTGCGAGCCAACGGGTCGCGCGAATGCGCGCCCGATGACTGGCTCCGCGAAGCAATCCATCTCGCCGCGCAAGCAAAGTATGGATTGCTTCGTCGCTTACGCTCCTCGCAATGACGGCTTCCCAATTCTGAATATGAGCACGTAGGTTCGCGAACAGCTCTACCCATCCTGCCTGTTCGATAAGAAAAGAGCGCTGCCATTTTCCGATGGCAACGCTCTCATCTTGTCTCAGCCGACCAGACTGTAGCCTGACGCGGCAATCGGCGGCCCGCCGATCCGGTTCGATTGAGTGACCGCTTCCGCCGGGCTCGCGACCTGGAGCAGCAGGAACTGCTCAGGCTTCGTTCGCGGCGATCGATTCCATCAAGGACACCAGCTGACGCTGGACGGTCTGGTCCTTGATCTTGCTGTAGGCCCGCAGCAACCGGAGGCTGAATGCGCTGTCGAGGAACAAGAGGCTCTCGACTTCGCGTGCCTTGCCGTCGCCGTCATAGAAGAACGTAACGGGCACGTCGAGCGCGGTGGCGATCGCTTGCAGACGAGCTGCGCCGACGCGGTTGACACCCTTCTCGTACTTCTGGACCTGCTGGAAGCTGACGCCGAGCTTGTCGCCGAGCTCCGCTTGCGAGATCTTCTGCTCTACGCGCCGCAGGCGAATCCGCTTGCCCAATTCAATGTCGGGTTTGCCGGCACTGCGCTGCTTCATCTTCTTTGCTGCTGATCTGATCATTCTGATTTTACCGTCCTTCGATCGGGAAGCCCTCGACGGATTGGTCAGGGCTTCATCCGTATTTTCCGCGTTAAGTTCGTTCTCGATCGTGGTCTTAGAACCACAGGAAGCCTGAGAGATTGCGGGATGGTAGCCAAACGCATTTGCGGTTTGGAAGCACCCTGATACCGGCGCTGTCGGCTACTTAAAGTCGTTGGCGCCCGGGGCGTCTTTTATCAAAACCCCGCACTCTACATTTGGCAAAATATTCGACAAACCACAACCACTGCGGGACGAATGGCCACAGATTTTGATTGCATACTTACCGCCTGGGCCAGATATCCGGGTACTTCTACGGAGCCATGGGCCGGTTTGACGCCGGTTGAAACCATCCGGCCAGGCAACCCGGGAGGGTTTTCGGCAGGGCGCCGGCCGGGCGAGCGCGCCAACTGTCATATTTCTGGACAGCGACATATCCCCGCAGCCCCGGGCGCGATCCGATTTCCGGATCAATCGCGCGCTGGACAATTTCGAAAAATTTCTGGATCATCACAGCCAGGCTCACGCACTCGACCACGTGCCGGCGGATCAAAATCCAGCGCGCCCTTCCGTGGAGAGATCTGATGAAACGACGAACCGGATCGCCTCGAATCTATCTCGCAAGCTCGGGACCTGTAAAAATGCCGGTGGCCAATTCAGAACAACGTCTGCGGTCGCTTCTCGAAACGCTTGAGGAGTGTCGGGCGATCCTGATGGACAAGGCCAGCCTGGAACCGGCGAGATTGCTGTCATTGGCCATTCTCGAGCTTCGCATGGAACTCCATAAGGTGACGGACTCCGAACTGAAGGCGCTTTGCGACCTGATGGTGCCGGAAGACGAACCGCCGCCGCCGGACCGGAAAGAGGCGCGGCTGCGGCTGCCGCCCTATCTGAAGCTCATCAAGTAAATCAGCAAACTTGCCGGTGGCGTCATGGTTCGAGACGCGCGGCTTTGCCGCGCTCCTCACCATGAGGGTCCGAGACCTCGTCCCCGAGGAGCCGGGTGCCGCGCGACGTCTCGAAGACCTCATCCTGAGAGGCTGAGAATGTATCCTGCGGGGAGCCGTTGGTAAGCATCTTCGGGTCCGCCGGCTCGGCTGGTTCGAGCCGGCGGCTCGATTGTGAGTTGACTGGGAGTGCGGCTTTTCTGCCCTTTGTCTCCCGTTGTTATGCCGGAACCTGGGCTGCGGCACGTAATCTGAAGCTGCACATCATGTTGTGGGCCAGCGCGAACCAGAGCAGGACCGTGCGTGCCTTGTCTTTGCCGCGGACCGTGATCTGCTGGAGCCCCATGCGCCGGGCATAGGCATTGATGCACTCGTGCTCAGCTCTGCGTCGATAGATGTTTTTGCCGAGATCGCTCCCCATGCGCTTGCGCCAATCGGCCACCGCTACACTGTCGCCCGGCTTCGGCGCATACGGATCGGTGCCGTGCTTGGTATGCCCAGGCGGACACCACAACGTCGTACCGGTTGCATGCGTCCACTCGATATCGTCGTTTTTGGTGAACCCGCCGTCGACCAGATAGTCGGAAGGCCTGCAGTCGCGGGCGCGCAAGCCCTCGATTGCCGGGCGCGCCAAGCCGCGATCCGAGCCGCTGGTGTCGATATCGACAGCGACAATCAGCTGGCTGGTCGGCTCAGCCACAATTTGCATGTTGTAGGCGGGACGGAAGCCGCCATCGGCCATCTTCATCACCCGGGCCTCGGCGTCCGTCGTCGAAGCCCGCGGCTCCTTCTGCTTGGCCACTTCCTGCTTGTTGGTATTCTTCCGGCGGGCCCGTTCGGCCTCCAGCTCCTGCATGCGCTCCTGAGCCGCCACGATGCGGGCCTCGCGTTCGCGCGCCGCCCGTTCTTGCGCCGCGCGCCGCACCTTGTCGCCTGAGCCGGGGTCAGCTTCGAGTTCGGCGCGCAGCCGAGCCACCCGTGCCTGCGCCGCCGTCCGCAGTTCCTCCAGCCGTTTGCGCCGGCGGAACGAGCCCGTTCCGGTAGATGCGCGCACCCGCAATCCGTCCTGCGCCAGGATATCCAGCGACACCAATCCGGCTTCCACCAGCGAGGCGACACCGCGCGCCAGCAGCTGATCCAGGACCGCCCGATGCGCGATCCGGAAGTCGGACAGGCTGTGATAGTTCATGGAGACGCCGCCGCACAGCCAGCGGTAAACCAGATGATCCCGACACAATTGATCCAGCCGGCGGGCGCTGCCGACGCCATCGACCGTGGCCCATAGCCAGAGCGCCATCAGCAACTCCGGCGCAGCCGGCGGATGGCCCGGCTGCCCTTCGCGGGCTTTGATCGCTTCGTGGAGCGCCGACAGATCAAGTCCTTGAACAAAGGACCAGACCGCCCGTACCGGATGGTCATCCGGTATCAGATCGTCCAGCGACGCCCAATGCGTATCGATCTGGCTGCGCTCCGGAACCCGCAGCCGCGGCGTACCGCGGCCCTCCGGTTGCGGTCTCTTCTGTTCGGGCAATTCCTCGAACAAACCTTCGTCGGCCATCGCAAGCTCACCGATTCAGCTACCACATCGATGGAATCATACAGCGTCAGCCGTTGCAAATGCCTGGAATCAAAACATTCACACGCTCTGAGGAGCGCTGCGTGAGCAGCGCGTCTCGAAGGATGAAGTCCTGACCTGGAAAACGCGCTGCTACCCCGCGGTGACGTCGACCAGTTCGGCGCCATCGAGCACGCGCCGCGCCTTGTCGCGGTCGAGATCGCCTTCCCAGGCCGCGACCACCACGGTCGCGATGCAGTTGCCGATCAGGTTGCCGAGCGCGCGCGCCATGCCGATGAACCAGTCGACCGACAGCACCAGCACGAGGCCGATCGCCGGGATGCTCGGCACCGCGTTCAGCGTCGCCGCCAGGATGACGATCGCCGAGCCCGGCACGCCATGCGCGCCCTTCGAGGTGATCAGCGAGACGCCGAGCACCAGCAGGAGGTCGCCGATCGACAGCGGCGTGTTGGTCGCCTGCGCGATGAACACCACCGCCAGCGTCAGATAGATCGAGAAGGCGTCAAGGTTGAAGGAATAGCCGGTGGGAATCACGAGGCCCACCACCGACTTCTTGACGCCGAGCGCTTCCAGCTTGCGCATGATCTGCGGCAGCACGGCGTCGGAAGAGGCGGTGGCCAGAACGATGGTCAGCTCCTCGCGCAGATAGGCGAGGAATTTGAGGATATTCAGTCCGGCCAGCGCCATCACGCCGCCGAGCACACCGAGAACGAAGATCGTCAGCGAGACATAGAACAAGGCGACCAGCGACAGCAACTGCTTGAGCGATCCGACGCCGTACTGACCGACCGTATAGGCCACCGCGCCGAGCACGCCGAGCGGCGCCACGCGCACGATCAGTCCCATCGCGCGGAACAGCACGGTCGAAACCGCGTCGATGAACGAGGTGATCTTTTCGCCCTTTTCGCCGCCGACCAAGGCCAGGCTGACGCCGAAGACGATCGCGAAGAACAGGACCTGCAGCACGTCGTTGCGCGACAGCGCGTCGAACGAGGTGGTCGGGATGATGTTGACGAGGAACGAGCCGATGCCGCCGCCCTTCAGCTTGTGGGCGTTGTCGGCATAGGTGTTGAGCGCCTTGGCGTCCAGCGTCGACGGATCGATGTTCATGCCGTGGCCGGGGCCGAACAGATAGGCGAGCAAAAGACCCACGACCAGCGCGATCGTGGTCATCACTTCGAAATAGACCAGCGCCTTGACGCCGACGCGGCCGACCTTCTTGAGATCGCCGGCACCGGCAATGCCGTGCACGACGACGCAGAACACGACCGGCGCCACGATCATCGAGATCAGTTTCAGGAACGCGTCGCTGAAGATCTTGAGCCCGACAGCGAACTCGGGTGCCGCCATCCCGAGTACAATGCCGAGCAACAGCGCCGCCAGCACCTGGACGAAAAGCGAGGTGTAAAGCGGCTTGCGCGTGTCCGGTGCAGCCGCTGCGGCGGTGATGGTCGACATAACGTGCTCCCCATTGGTCCAGGCTCGGTTCGATCGCACCTAGCAACTTGCATGCCAAAAAAGCACGCGATTTGCGTTGGCAAATATCCGGCCCGAACCGGATCGAGCATCGCCGCAGGGCCGCAAGGTGTTCGCAGCATTGCATTATTTCGACGGTCAGCCTTCGCCATCAAGCGCGCAGGACAGCGTGTAGACGACACCGCGAGGCAGAAAATCGATGGTCGCCTCGCCGCCGAGCTGGTCGCGGGCGCTGCGTTCGATCAGCCGCGACCCAAATCCGCGCTGCACCGGGGCCGTGACCGGCGGGCCACCGGCCTCGGTCCAGATCAGCCTCAATTGGCGCCCGGTGTTGTCCTCGATGATTTCCCAATCCAGCGCGACGGTGCCGGTGTCGTTCGACAGCGCGCCGTACTTGGTGGCATTGGTCGCGATCTCGTGCACGATCATCGACAGCACCACGGCAAGCCGCGGCGACAGCGGCACCTTCGGTCCGAACATCCGGACCCGTTCCGGGTTGTTGAGCAGGTAGGGCTGCAGCACCCGCGCGATCAGGTCCTGCAGGTCGGAGCCCTGCCATTTCTCCTCGCTGAGCAGATTATGCGCTTCCGCCAATGCGCCGAGCCGGCCTTCGAATTTCTCGCGCTCGGTGCGGCTGGCGCTGCGAAAGGTCTGGGTGGCGAACGACTGCAGGATCGCGAGCGTATTCTTGACGCGGTGGTTGAGCTCTTCGATCAGCAAATTATGCAGCATCTCGCCGCGAGCGATGGCCGCCGCCATCCGCACCGCGAAGCCGAGGCCGACCAGCAGCAGAAAGCCTCCGATCACGCTGGTGATCGCAAGGCTGCGCCACAACGGCGCGACCAGCGAGCTTTCCGCAATGCCGGCGGCCACGGTCCAGCCGGTCAGCGAGGAGCGCGCAAAGCTCGTGATCTGCGGCGTGCCTTCGAGCGAGACCGCCGGCAGGGTCGCCTCCGGCTGGTGAGACATTTCGGCATACAGCGAGGGCGAAGCACGCTTGCCGATGGTCTGTTGCGGGTTGGGGACGTGCGCGAAATTGACGCCGTCGCCGTCGAAGATCGAGATCGTCCAGTCCGCGCCCGGACGCTGTTGTTCGATGATGGCCTGGAAGATTTCGAGCGGCGGGCTGAAGGAGATGTCGAAGAGGACTTCGTCGTCGCGAATGACCGGCACTTCGACGGTCACGATCGGCCGTTTCTTGATCGCGCCGGTGAACAGGTTCGAGTAATACGGGCGCTTGGTCGCGAACACCTTTTCGACGATATCGCGGTTGTTGCGCGGCGGAAGGCTCGCGACATCCGGCGTGATCGAGGAAAACAGCAGGCGGCCCTCGCGGTCCGCGACCAGCACGACGCCTTCCTTGCCGTATTGATCGAGAAATCCCGCGGCAATGCGCCGAAAACTGTTGAAGTCGCCGCTGCGCAGCGAATCGGTGAGCGCCAGGACCTGCAGCCCGCCGGCCATGCGTTGCATTTCGGCGTCCAGCACCAGGCGGATGCTGCGCACGGTCTCGAGCACGCGCTGCGTCGCGTCCCTGCGGTCCTGCTCGTAGTTGCTGAAAACAATACCGGCCGCGAAAACGATCAGCGGCAGCATGGTTCCCGCGACCAGAAGGGCGAGACGCACTGGCAGTGAA
This sequence comes from Bradyrhizobium sp. Ash2021, assembly GCF_031202265.1. Classification (NCBI taxonomy): domain Bacteria; kingdom Pseudomonadati; phylum Pseudomonadota; class Alphaproteobacteria; order Hyphomicrobiales; family Nitrobacteraceae; genus Bradyrhizobium; species Bradyrhizobium sp. Ash2021. The sequence continues at coordinate 3,222,756 of NZ_CP100604.1, forward strand.
AGTTTTGGCACAATGGTCCCGGGATCGGCGCCCAACTGCCGGGAGCATAGGAGAATGGGCGGAAATCCGCCAAGGATTTTACCCTTGCGGGTTCCACGGCGCGCGAGTGCGCCGCGGAATCCAAACCGTTGCCTTTACAGATTGCTGTCGGTGATCGCGGCGTACACCATGCTGCGCAGCTCGCGCCGCAGCGGATAGGCGCTCGACGGCAGCACCTGGGTCATGAAAATGGTGATCAACTCCTCGGCGGGGTCGATGAAGAACGACGTCGTCGCTGCACCGCCCCAGGCATATTCCCCGGCGCTGCCGGCAATCAGGGTCTGCGCCGGGTTCATCGTCACCGAGAAGCCGAGACCGAAGCCGATGCCGTTATAGGTCGCCTCGGAGAACAGCGAGCGCGACAGCCCCGGCAGATCCATTCCGCCGGGCAGGTGGTTGGCCGTCATCAAGGCCAGCGTCTTCGGGCCCAGCAGCCTGACGCCGCCGAGTTCGCCGCCGTTGAGCAGCGCCCGGCAGAAGGTGAGATAGTCGGCCGCGGTCGAACACAACCCGCCGCCGCCCGAAATCAGCGATGGCGGCGACAGGAACGAGCTCGTGGCGGGATCATCCTGCAATGTCAGGGTGCCCTTGCGGTCGGTGGCGTGGAAAATCATGCCGCCCTTCGGGTCGGCCGAATAGCACGCGGCGAAACGATGGGCCTTGTCGGCGGGTACGAAAAAGTCGGTGTCGCTCATGCCAAGCGGATTGAAGATCCGTTCCTTCAGGAATTGCTCGAACGGCATGCCGCTGATCAGGCCTACGAGATAGCCGATCACGTCGGTGGAGACCGAATAGTTCCAGGCTTCGCCCGGCGAAAATTCCAGCGGAATTTTTGCGAGGTCCTCGATCATGCCCTGCAGCGTGCCGGCCTTGATGACCTCGCCGATCTTGTTTTCGCGATAGGCGGCATCGACGTTGGAGCGCTGCTGGAAGCCATAGGTGAGGCCGGAGGTGTGCCGCAGCAGGTCCACGATCAGCATCGGCCGCGACGGTGGCTTGGTCAGGAAGGCGGGGTGCGTCCCGGCCTGGAATACGCCGAGGTTCTTCCACTCCGGAATGTATTTATGAACGGGCTCGTCGATCGCGACGCGGCCTTCCTCGACCAGCATCATGAAGGCGACGCTTGTGATCGGCTTGGTCATCGAATAGATGCGGAAAATGGTATCGTCCTTGACCGGCGCCTTGCGCTCGAGATCGGCAAAACCCTGCACGGTCGAGTGGACGATCTTGCCGCGGCGGTAGACCAGAAGCTGGGTCCCGGGAAAGCGGCCGGCATCGACGTAATTCCGCTTCAGATGATTTTCGAGGCGATCCAGGGCCTGTTTGGACATTCCGGCGGATTCGGGCGAGGCGGGGGTAGGGGCTAACATCGGGGCGGTCTCCGGCTGGCAAGGGAGGCCTTGATAGCCGAAAAGTGTGGCCTGTTCCAATCGCCGGCCGCTTACCCCGGCGGGAACGGTGGTGTAGGCTCAGCCGCGCCATCGCATATTCCGCAGGACAGCAAAAAATGCCCCAATTCAACGAAACCGAACTGACCGCCGCCGTCGTCCGCAGCTTTGAGGATACGCCGAACCCGCGAGCAAAATTCCTGCTGCAGGAACTGGTGAAGTCGCTGCACGACTACGTCCGCAAAACCGATCTCAGCTTCGAGGAATGGGAATATGCGATCGATTTCCTGACCCGCACCGGCCAGAAGTGCACGCCGATCCGCCAGGAATTCATCCTGCTCTCCGACGTGCTCGGCGTCTCGATGCTGGTCGACGCCGTGAACCACCGGGAGCGCGAGGGCGCTACCGAGACCACCGTGCTCGGCCCGTTCTATGTCGGCGAGCACAAACAGATGCCCCATGGCACCGATGTCTCGGCCAATCTGCCGGGCGAGCGGATGTTCGTGCAGAGCCGCGTCACCGACCTCAAGGGCAAGCCGCTGGCCGGGGTTCCGGTCGACATCTGGCACGCCGACGACGAAGGCTATTACGATTCACAGCGGCCGACCTACGCGACCGAGGGCCCGTCGTCGCGGGCGCGGTTCGTCACCGACAAGGACGGCCGGTTCTTCTTCCGCACCATTCTGCCGTGCAGCTATCCGATCCCGACCGACGGCCCGGTCGGCGAAATGATCATCGGCGTGCGCCGTCATGCGATGCGGCCGGCGCACGTGCACTTCCTGGTCAATGCGCCCGGTTACGAGCCGTTGATCACGCATGTGTTCATCGAGGGCGACAAATATATCGATTCCGATGTCGTGTTCGGGGTCAAGGACGAACTGATTGCGAAAATCGAGAAGCGCACCGATGCGACGATGCCGGACGGCAAGCCCGCGGGCGGGCCGTGGCATCTGATGACCTACGAGTTCCGCATGAAGCCGGGCGGCGGTGCTGCGCCGAAGGCGATGGCGGCGAAGACGACCGAGGACGCCTGAAATCGCGGTCAGGCCGAGCTCTCACCGCGCACCATGATGAATGGCGAGCAGCACGACGATGATGCACGCCAGTATCGCCGTCGTGCATTTCCAGAACAACAGGGGGTTGCGCTCGATCAGGGGCGTGAGCGAGGGATTGAGATAGCTGGCGTTGGGCTGTCGCAGGTCGAACACAAATTCCGACAGACTCTCGTAGCGCTTGTAGGGATCGGGATGCACCGCCCTCCGCAGCGCCCCGTCAACCCAGACCGGAATCTCGCGATCCTCGTCGAGCGCGGAGTTGTATCTCAACTTGCGGACCTGTGATTTCGTTCTCGCCCTGGCCGCGTCGGCGCCATAAGGCAGTTTCCCGGTCAGCATCTGGTAGGTGATGATCCCCAGCGAGAACATGTCGGAGCGCGGCGAGCCGCCTTCGCCGAGAAAGTACTCGGGCGCCGTGTACTGAACGGTGCCCAGCACGTCGTGCTGGCCGGTAGGCGGCGACGCCTCGGCGACACCGGCGACCTTTGTCGAGCCAAAGTCGATGATCTTCACGGTTCGGGTTTTGTCGATGATGATGTTGTCCGGCCGCAGGTCCTGATGCAGCATTTCCATCCGGTGAAAGGCGCGCAGACCCCTGGCGATTTGCTCGACAATGCCGCGTACGGCCTCCAGATCGGGTCTTGGATTGTCGATCATCCATTGCGTGAGCGTCTGCCCCTCGATGAATTCCATGACGACATAGAGGTAATTGCGCTTTCGGAGCTGCGGGCGGGGCTTCAAAACGTGGGGACTGTCGATGCGCCGGGCGATCCACTCCTCCATCAGGAACCGCTTCAAATAGGCGGCGTCGTCGCGCAAATCGATCGACGGTATCTTGATGGCGACCGGCGTGTCGCTTTCGACATCGACGCCGAGATAGATGTGACTTCGGCTGCTGCTGTGGATTTCTCGCACGATCCGGTATCCGTCGAACACCATCCTCGGCTCCAGTAGCGGAGGCAGCGGCAGTTCGGCCGCCTGCGGGAAGATCCCGCCGGCTGCATTGTCCGGTATCCCGTCGATGCGGACGATCTGGACGGTGATGTTGTCGGTGCTGCCTTGCTCATAGGCTTTGCCGGCGATAACGGACGCGGCTTGGTCCAGATTGCCGGCGTGATCCCTGAGCGAAGCGGCGATGAACCGGTCGCTGACGTGCTCATAGGCGCCATCCGTCGCCAGCAGGAAGACATCGCCGTTTTCGACCTGAAGCGTCTGATAGTCGATTTCGATCTGCGGGTTTATTCCCAGCGCACGGCCAAGGTAGGTCTGTTCCTCCGAGACAATGATCCGGTGATCGTCGGTGAGTTGCTCGAGCGAATGGCCGGCGAGGCGGTAGATCCGGCAGTCGCCGACGTGGAAGATATGCGCCGTCGTCGACTTGATGACCATGGCGGTCAGCGTGCAGACATAGCCCCTGTCCTTGTCGTAGGCGTACTGGCTGCGCCGGGTCTGGGAATGCAGCCAGGAATTGGTCGCGGCGATGACGCGCTGGGCCGATGTCTTCACCGACCAGGATTCCGACGTGCAGTAGTAGTCGGTCAGGAAACTCTTGACGGCGGATTCGCTGGCGATGTGGCTGACGCTGCTGCTGCTGATGCCGTCGGCCAGAACGATGGCGATGCCCTTCGAACTCAGCAGCGGCTCGTCCGGAATCAGAATCCCGTGAAAGTCCTGATTGGCCGGTTTGCGGCCTTGGTCGGAATACTGCCCGACCGAGATTTGCAGTCTTCGCGACATTCCCGGCACCAAAAGTTAAAGGGGCCTCACCCTATCGGGCGCGGCCCCCTTTGTTGAGGCGCAATCGATCAGGCGGCAACGCGGGTCGGAGCCGGCTTGGAGGCCTCGCGCTTCGGCTGTGTCAGAACGTGGGTCGCATAGAGGGTCAATCCGGTGAAGGCGAGGCCGCCGACCAAATTGCCCAGCACGGTCGGAATCTCGTTCCAGATGAGGTAGTCCATGATCGAAAACTTCGCATGGAGCATCAATCCCGACGGGAACAGGAACATGTTCACCACGGAATGTTCGAACACCATGTAGAAGAACACCAGGATCGGCATCCACATCGCGATGACCTTGCCGGGGACCGTCGTCGAGATCATGGCGCCGACGACGCCGGTGGAAACCATCCAGTTGCACAGCATCCCGCGGATGAACAGCGTTGCCATGCCGGCCGCGCCATGCGCGGCGTAGCCCAGCGTTCGGCCCTCGCCGATGCTTCCGATCGTCATGCCGACCTTGTCGGGGTCCTGCGTGAAGCCGAACGTTGTCACGAAGGCCATCATGAAAGCGACGGTCAGAGCGCCGGCAAAGTTGCCGATGAACACGAGGCCCCAATTTCGCAACACGCCGCCGAGCGTGACGCCGGGGCGTTTGTCGAGCAGTGCCAGCGGCGAGAGGACGAACACGCCGGTCAGCAGATCGAAGCCCAAAAGATAAAGCATGCAAAATCCGACCGGAAACAGAAGTGCCCCGACGATCGGCTGGCCGGTGTTGACGTTGATCGTCACGGCGAACCAGGCCGCCAGTGCGAGGATGGCGCCGGCCATATAGGCCCGGATCACCGTGTCGCGGGTAGACATGAAGATTTTGGACTCGCCTGCGTCCACCATTTTTGTGACGAATTCTGAAGGCGCCAGATATGACATCGTAATTCCTCTTGCTTCTGATGAATGAAAACACCCGGTTTGACTGCGCAAGTGAGCGCGGTGGACGACCGCGGAAGAGGTGCAATGGCGCGAATGCCTTGTGGGATGGCGTCACGACGACTGCGCCGAGCTACCTCGGTGGAGCGGCATTAGGACCGCCGGCAGCTTCGGCCAGTGCTGGCCTCGGCGGTTCGGCGAACCGTAGTCCTCGTTGACTGACAAGATTCGAAGCAATGGTTGTGCCAACTCGCACGAGACAGAACGCTCGAAATCGCGTGCCATTTCCAGGAATTGGTCGACCGAATCAGATGCGAGTCGAGCGCGGTAACTACGGGCCTGCTTAGTTCCTGGGCGGCATGCTCGCTAATTGTGCGACGCACAACAAATGAGCGAATCGCAAGTTTTCAATGCGGATTTTCGACTGCAAAACCTTCAGGCAGTCCTGATAACATATTAAAATATTTACATTTTTTGTGAAATTCCGGTTTGGCACGAAGTTTGAATTGCTCAGGCCTGACGCCATCGACGCCGTCCTTCGAAACCAATCATCCGAATTGCGACACCGCCGACGCTGGGGCCTCCCCAGAGCGCGCCTTCGTGTCTGCAAGCGACAGCGCTAGAAAGGATAACTTCAATGAGCACGCCGAATCCGACCTGGATTTCAGAATGGAACCCGGAGGACGAGACGTTCTGGAATACCACGGGTAAGACGGTCGCCCGACGCAATCTGATCTGGTCGATCGTGGCCGAGCACATCGGATTTTCGGTCTGGCTGATCTGGAGCATCGTCGCGACCAAGTTGCCGGCAGCTGGTTTCCACTACACCACCGACCAGCTGTTTCAACTCGTAGCCATCCCCGGGCTGATCGGCTCGCTGATGCGCTTCCCCTACACCTTTGCCGTGACGATGTTCGGCGGTCGCAACTGGACCATCTTCAGTGCGTCGGTGCTCTTCATCCCGACCTTTGGGCTCGCTTATTTCGTAAGCCAGCCCGATACGCCGTTCTGGCTGATGTTGCTGGTCGCTGCCACCGCGGGCCTCGGCGGCGGTAACTTTGCATCGAGCATGGCCAATATCTCTTTCTTCTATCCCGACCGCATGAAGGGCTGGGCGCTGGGCCTCAATGCAGCCGGCGGCAATATCGGCGTCAGCAGCGTGCAGTTGCTCACGCCCATTCTGATGGGCGTCGGCATTATCAACCTCTACCAGGCGACGCCGGTCACGGGAGTCTACCTGCAGAATGCCGGACTGATGTGGGTGCTGCCGCTGTGCATCGCCATATTCGGTGCCGTGTTCTTCATGAACAACCTGACCTCGGCCAAGTCCTCGTTCAAGGACCAGCTCGCAATCGTCGGTCGCAAGCATACCTGGATCATGGCGTTCATCTATATCGGCACGTTCGGTTCATTCATCGGTTATTCGGCAGCGTTCCCGCTGCTGATCAAGACCCAATTCCCGGCGGTCACGATCGCCATCGCGTTCCTTGGACCGCTGGTGGGCTCACTGTCGCGCCCGCTCGGCGGTCTGCTCGCCGACAAGGTCGGCGGCGCGATCGTGACGTTCTGGAACTTCATCGCGATGGGGGCGGCGACGGTCGGCGTCCTGTATTTCGTGGGGATCAAGGACTTCACCGGCTTCCTGGTGATGTTCCTCATCCTGTTCGTCACGACCGGGGTCGGCAACGGATCGACCTACCGGATGATTCCGTCGATTTTCCGCGAGGAAAATCTGCAAAAGGCCAGGGGCAAGGGCGAAGCCGGCAAGGCGCTGGCGCTGAAGGCGGCCAGCATCGAGAGCGGTGCCGCACTCGGCTTCATTGGCGCCATCGGAGCGTGCGGCGGATATTTGATCCCAAGCGGCTTCGGCAAGTCGATCGCCATGACCGGCGGCCCGCAGCTCGCGCTGGAAATCTACCTGGCGTTCTACGCGGTCTGCCTCGCGCTGACCTGGTGGAACTACTTGCGCCGGAGTCCTTCGGCATCGACCGTGCCGAGCCTCGCCGAAGCGCGGATTTGATGACGTGAAGAGCGCCTGAAACCGCAGATGCCATTTACCTCTCCCCGTTCCCCGGGGAGAGGGATTGGAAAAGGCAGGAGAAAAAAATGACACCCGAACAAGTCACGCTCGTGCAGCAGAGTTTTTCGAAGGTTGCGCCGATCTCCGAGCAGGCCGCGGTGATCTTCTACGATCGCCTGTTCGAGGTCGCGCCGACCGTGCGGGCGATGTTTCCCAATGAGATGACCGAGCAGCGCAAGAAATTGATGGCGGCGCTCGCCGTCGTCGTCAACGGACTTTCCAATCTCGAAGCCATCCTCCCGGCTGCAAGCGCGCTGGCAAAACGTCACGTCAACTATGGCGCCAAGCCCGAGCACTATCCCGTCGTCGGCGGCGCGTTGCTGTGGACCCTCGAAAAGGGCCTCGGCGAAGCCTGGACAACTGACGTCGCGGCGGCCTGGACCGCGGCCTATGGCACGCTGTCGGGTTACATGATCTCGGAAGCCTACGGCCGCGCTCAAGCCGCCGAGTAAGGAAATGCCGTGAGCGAACCGCTGGTCATTGTCGGCAACGGAATGGCGGCCGCCCGTCTGGTCGACGAGTTGGCGAAGGTAGCGCTCGGGCGCTACGCCATCGCCGTGATCGGCGACGAGCCGCGGCTGGCCTATAACCGCGTGCTGCTGTCGTCGGTTCTGGCCGGCGAGACCGCGTCACACGACATCGAGCTCAGGCCCGCGACCTGGTGGCGCGACCGCGGCGTGACCTTGAAATATGGCTGCCGCGCCACCGAGATCGATGTCGGCCGCCGCGAGCTCAAGATCGCGGGTGAGGAGAGCATCGCTTTCTCGAGGCTGATCCTGACCACCGGCTCGTCGGCATTGCGGCTGAGTGTGCCCGGCGCTGAACTTGCCAGCGTGCACACTTTTCGCGACACCAGGGACGTCGATCTCCTGCTGACGCTGGCCGCGCAGAAAAAGCGCGTGGTCGTGGTCGGTGGCGGCCTGTTGGGACTGGAAGCGGCCTACGGGCTCGCCAAGGCCGGCGCCACGGTGATGCTGGTTCATCTGATGGACCGGCTGATGGAGCGCCAGCTCGATGTGCCCGCGGCCGAGCTTTTGAAATCCCTCGTCGAGCGCAAGGGCATCGAGATCCTGCTCAATGCCAACACCGCGCGCATCCATGGCGAGACCCGCGTCGAAGGCGTTGAACTCGTGGATGGCCGCCTGATCGATGCGGATGCGGTGATCTTCGCGGCCGGCATCCGGCCGAATGTCGCGCTGGCCAAGGAGGCCGGCATCACAGTCAATCGCGGCATCGTCGTCGACGACCATCTGCAGACCAGCGCTGCGGGCGTGTTTGCGATCGGCGAATGCGCCGAACACCACGGCACCTGCTATGGCCTGGTCGAACCGGCCTATGAGCAGGCGCGGGTGCTGGCGCAACACCTCGCTGGCGCCGCCGCGTCCTATGGCGGCAGCGTGGTCGCGACCAATCTGAAGGTTTCCGGCGTCAGCGTGTTTTCGGCCGGCGATTTCATCGGTGCCGAGGGCTCCGAGACCATCGTACTCACCGACATCAATCACGGCACCTACAAGAAGCTGGTGATCGCGGAGGGAAAATTGACCGGCGCGGTGCTGATCGGCGATGTCGCCGACGCGCTCTGGTATCTCGAATTGATCCGCAACCGGCAGCCGACCGCGCGAATCCGCGCCGACATGATGTTCGGCCGCTCGCTCGCCACCCGTTCGGAGGCGGCATGACCGAAGCGTTCACATGACCGCGGTCGATCCGCAACTGCGGGCCACCCGCACCACCTGCGCCTATTGCGGCGTCGGCTGCGGCGTGCTGGCGACGCCCGACGGCAGGGGCGGGGCGGCGATATCGGGCGACCCCGAGCATCCAGCCAATTTCGGCCGGCTGTGCTCGAAAGGCTCGGCGCTCGGCGAAACGCTCGGCCTTGAGGACCGGCTGCTTTATCCGATGATCCGCTGCGACAAGGGGACCCTGGAGCGGGTGGCCTGGAGCGACGCGCTCGATCATGTCGCGCACCGCTTTCAGCATATCATCGCCCGTGACGGTCCCGGCGCGGTTGCGTTCTATTTGTCCGGCCAATTGCTGACCGAAGATTATTACGTCGCCAACAAGTTGATGAAGGGTTTTATCGGCAGCGCCAATGTCGACACCAATTCGCGGCTCTGCATGGCGTCGTCGGTCGCGGGCCATCGCCGCGCGTTCGGCGCGGACACCGTGCCCGGCTGCTATGAGGATCTCGACGAGGCGGATCTTTTGGTGTTGGTCGGCTCCAACGCGGCATGGTGCCATCCGGTGCTGTTCCAGCGCATGCTCGCGAACAAGCAGGCGCGCGGCGCCCGCATCGTGGTGATCGACCCGCGGCGGACCGATACCGCCGGCGATGCCGACCTGTTCCTCGGATTGAAGCCCGGCACCGATACCGCGTTGTTCTCCGGCTTGCTGGCGCACCTTGCCGACCATGGCGCGCTCGACCGCGACTATATCGACCGCTACACGGCCGGTTTCGACGAAGCGATTGCGCGCGCCCGAAGCATGGCCGGCAGCGTGCGCGCGACCGCGCTGGCGACCGGCCTGTCGGAAAGCGACGTCGCGGCGTTCTTCCAGATGTTTGCCAATACGCCGCGCGTGGTCACGCTGTATTCGCAAGGCGTCAACCAGTCGGCGCAGGGTACCGACAAAGTCAATGCCATCGTCAATTGCCACCTCGCGACGGGCCGGATCGGCAAAGTCGGCGCGTCGCCGTTCTCGCTGACCGGACAGCCCAATGCGATGGGCGGGCGCGAGGTCGGCGGGCTCGCCAACCAGCTCGCCGCCCACATGGCGTTCACGCCGCCGGACATCGACCGCGTGCGTCGGTTCTGGAAGGCGCCGCGCATCGCCACCCATGAGGGGCTGAAGGCGGTGCAGATGTTCGAGGGCGTAGCGCGCGGCGAGATCAAGGCGTTGTGGGTGATGGGCACCAATCCGGCGGTGTCGCTGCCGGACGCCGACGCGGCCCGCGCCGCGCTGAAGAAGCTCGAACTGTTCGTGGTCTCCGAGAATGTGCGCTCCAATGACACCGTCGACGCCGGCGCGCATGTGCTGCTGCCGGCGGAGGCTTGGGGCGAGAAATCGGGCACGGTGACCAATTCGGAACGGCGCATCTCGCGCCAGCGCGCGTTTCTCAACGCCCCGGGCGAGGCCAAGCCCGATTGGTGGATTGTCGGCGAAATCGCAAAGCGGCTCGGCTTTGGCGCGGCATTCGATTTCAACTCCGCGGCGGACGTATTCCGCGAGCACGCAGCACTTTCGGCATTCGAGAATGACGGCGCCCGCGATTTCGATATCGGCGCATTGAAAGCGGTATCGGACGAAGGCTTCGACGCCATGGCGCCGGTACAATGGCCGATCCGCCTTAATGAACAGCCGCAGGCGCGCTTCTTTGGCGAAGGCGGATTTTTCTCCAACGACAGCAGAGCACGCTTCATCGCGCCGGAAATTCCGGCGTTGCGGACCGAGACCACGGCCGCGCGGCCGTTGCGGCTGAACACCGGCCGCATCCGGGATCAGTGGCACACCATGACCCGCACCGGAAGCAGCCCGCGGCTGGGCCAGCATCTGCCGGAGCCGTTCGTCGAAGTTCATCCCGACGATGCCGCACGGCACGGCGTGGCCGACGGCGACTTTGCGCGGGTGACGACCGATTACGGACAATGCACGCTAAAAGTCGTCGTGAGCGAGCGGCAGCAGCGCGGCATGCTGTTCGCACCGATCCACTGGAGCGAGGCCAACGCCACCGGTGCCCGCGTCGGCGCGCTGGTGGCGCCGCACACCGATCCATACTCGGGCCAGCCCGAGAACAAGGCGACGCCGGCCTCGATCGCGCCGTATGAATACGTGTTCCGGGGCTTTGCGCTGTCACGCAAGCCACTCAACTTGCCGGCGCATGCGTGGGTTGTGCGCGTCGCCGTCAATGGCGGCTACGGCTATCTGTTCGCCGACAATGCCGATCTCACCGGCTGGCAATCCTGGCTGAAGTCCCGCGCCGGGCATGACTTTGCCGAATACAAGGATTTTGGCGGCGGCGTCTATCGTGCGGCGTCCTTTGCCGGCGACCGTATCGAAACCTGCCTGTTCATCGGGCCCGCGCGCGATGCCGGCGACTGGAACGTGGTCAAGGGGCTGTTTGCGGCCGACACGCTCAGCAACGTGCAGCGCCGCATGCTGCTCTCGGGCAAATCGGCGGATGGCCTCGCCAGCGCCGGTCCGATCGTCTGTGCCTGCTTCGGGGTCGGCCGCAGCACGATCTGCGACACCATTGCGGCCGGTGCGCGCTCCGCCGCCGAGATCGGGGCGAAGCTTAAAGCCGGCACCAATTGCGGCTCGTGCATTCCGGAACTGAAGCGGCTGATCGCGCAGACAGGTGTGAATTCCCCGCCGCAGCAATTGGCGGCCACGGCTCATTAGCGCGCTGGAAATCTCAGGCGACGCAAAGACCGTCGACCGCCATCTTGCGAAACAGATGTGGCGAGCCGGTCGAACCGTCCGGGTAGTGCTGCAGCTTCGATTGAAAGTCGGGGTTGGTGAACGCGGCCCTGAACGCGCCGACGCTCTCCCAGACCGCGTAGTTCAGATAGGTCGCGCTTCCGGCGATGCCGCGATGCAGTTGGGTCGAGATAAAGCCCGGTTGCGCCCTGAAGTAGTTCGCATCGTCGGTCCATGCGGCAATCAAGGCATCGGCCTGTTCGGGCGCGACATGGAAGACATTGACCAGCACGACCGGCTCCTTGCTCTGGTCCTGTATCTGGTCGCGGATCGAGACGCGTTCATCCAGTTCCCTTAGCTGAAGCATGGTTACTTCTCCTCTGCTGCGAGATATTCATCCGCCTCGCCGGCGGCCTGCGCCAAATTGCTGTTCATATGCGTGAGCACGTCGAGCGCCGTGGAGATGCGCTCCAGCGACAATCCCGCCATCAGGTCGCGCGCCCAGGGTCGTTGACGCTTTTCGGCGTCCTTCACCGCGGCGCGCCCCTGCGCCGTCAACACCACCAGTTTTGCGCGTTGATGATGCGGATTGGCCGCGAAACGCACCAGATCCTTCTCCGCCAGGAGATCGGCGACCCGCTGAACCGCCTGCCGCGACAGGCCCATGTTGCGGGCGATATGCGCGACCGGGAGCGGCACCGGCGACAAATCAAGCGCGCCGAGCACCTGCCACCACGCGGAGGTCAGGCCGATATCGGCGACCAGGCGATTGCCGGTGTCGATCAGCGCTCCGTTCAGCCGGAACACCGACACGATGAGGTCGGCAACGGTTTCGTCTCGCTTTGACATGACAATATATTGTCATATCGGTATGTAGTTGTCAATGCGGAATACCCGCCTTGCGGCCAATCGACGGTACGGAAGACGTCCTCTATGGTGCGCCTGCTTTTGCAATACGGGTGAGACCCAAGAAATGATGTATCTGGAAACGCCGCCGCGACTGATCGAAACCCAAATCTTCTCGGCGATGCCCGCCGAGTTCCGCCGCAAGGAGCGCACCGACTGGGCCGACGCCAACCGGCCGGGCGCGGCGACCGATTGCTTCATCGAGGGCCCGTCGTTCGACGCTGACGGCAATCTCTACGTCGTCGACATTCCGTTCGGGCGCATCTTCAAGATCACGCCAGACCGGAAATGGTCGCTGGTGGTCGAATATGACGGCTGGCCCAACGGCCTCAAGATCAGCCGCGACGGCCGCATTTTTGTCGCCGACTACATGCACGGCATCATGGAACTCGATGCGCGGGCAGGGCGGATGCAGAAGGTTCTGACATCGCGCAATTCGGAATCGTTCCGCGGCTGCAACGACCTGCATCTTGCCTCCAATGGCGACATCTATTTCACCGATCAGGGCCAGACCGGCCTGCACGACCCGACAGGGCGGGTATACCGGCTGAAAACCGACGGCCGGCTCGACTGCCTGATCGATACCGGCATCAGCCCCAACGGGCTGGTGCTCGATCCCGATGAGGCGGTGCTGTTTGTCGCAATGACCCGCGACAATGCGGTCTGGCGCATGCCGTTCATGAAGGACGGCAGCGTTTCAAAAGTCGGCCGCTTCTGTTCCATGTTTGGACCGAGCGGCCCTGACGGCATGACCATGGACCAGGCCGGCCGGCTGTTCGTGGCGCATGCCTCGCTCGGGCATGTCTTCGTGTTCGCTCCGAACGGCGAATTGATCGCCCGCATCAAATCCTGCGCCGGGCAAAGCTGCACCAATGTCGCGATCGGCGGCGAGAAGCGCGACCGTCTCTATATTACGGAGTCGGTAACCGGCTCGGTGCTGGTGGCGGATATCGGCGTGCTGGATGGTTAGCCCGTCATTGCGAGGAGCCAACGGGTCCGGCCTTCGGCCGGCCCGATGATAAACTCCGCGACGAAGCAATCCATTCTTTCTTTTCCACGTTAGGTATGGATTGCTTCGCTTCGCTCGCAGTGACGGCTTTTGTAGCCACCCTCACGACTTCCGATGCTTTGCATTGACCGCAATCGCGGCCGCCGCGGTGCGGTTCTCGACGCCGAGTTTGGAATAGATCTGCTCGAGGTGCTTGTCGACGGTGCGCGGGCTCAAGCCCAGGATTTGCGCGATGTCGCGGTTGGTCTTGCCCTTGGACAGCCACGACAGCACCTCGCCCTCGCGCGTCGTCAGGCCAAGTTCGCTGGAGAATTCCGCCGGCGTGTCGGCGCCGGTGTCCTTGGCCAGCCGAAGCAGGAATTCGTTGGGGCCGAGCTTGCCCATATATTGCAAGCGCAACTGCTCGTGACCTGCAAAAGACGCCATCGCCGCGGCCTTCGATCCGGCCTTGCCCTGCTGGGCCTGATTGAGCCAGTGCGGGATCGGATCCGGCAGCACGAATTCTTCCTCGGTATCGGCGGCGAGCGTGGCCGACAACAGTTTTTGCGCCTGTGGGGTCGCCCACATGATCTTGCCCTGGCCGTTGACCGCGAGAAGATAGCGGCCGGAGACGTCGAGCGCGGCACGGGCGCTCTGCGTCAGCCGCGCGTTGGCGAGGTGGACCCGAATCCGCGCGATCATCTCCTCGACCACGATTGGCTTGGTGACGTAATCGACGCCGCCGGCCTCGAGGCCGCGGACGATATGTTCGGTTTCCGCCAGCCCCGTCATGAAGATGATCGGGACGTTGCCAAGGCCGGCGTCGCGCTTCAGCCGTTTGCAGGTCTCAAAACCGTCCATGCCAGGCATCACGGCGTCGAGCAGCACGATGTCGGGCGTAATCTGGTCGACGATCCGCATCGCCGAAGCGCCGTCGAGCGCGACCATCACGGTCATGCCCGCGCCGTCGAGCGCGTCGGTGAGCAGCCGCAGCGTCTCCGGGGAATCATCGACGACGAGCGCGACATCGCGCTTTTTGGATTCAGTGATCATAGCTGTGCAGGGTCTTCAAGGTCGCCATGTACTGGTCGAGGTCGAAACGGTCGATCAGTGCGCGCATTTGCGTGACGAAATCGGCATGCTCGGGGTAATCGTTGCCGATCTCGTCGAGCTTGACCTGGATGGCGCGGATATAACCCAATTGTCCGAGGCCGATCAGTTCCTCGACATATCTCACCGGCGGCCGCGAGCCGGTATCGGGCTTCCAGTGCGGCACGGGGATTTCTTCATCGGCCTCATACTGCCATTCGAGCTTGAGCAACTGCCGGATCGATTCCAGCAGGCGGGGAATGTCGATCGGCTTCATCAGATAGCCGTCATGGAACGGCTGCGCCAGCGGCGTGCCGTGTGCCTCGAGGGCGCTGGCCGACACCATCAGGATACGGGCCTGATGATGGCCGTTCGAACGCAATGTTTCCGCCACCGTCCATCCGTCCATTCCGGCCATCGAGATATCAAGCAGGAAAAGATCGGGCCGGCAATGCTGGGCCAGCGCAAGGCAGGCGGGTCCGTCCGGCGCGCTCAGGAGGATAAAGCCGAGCGGCGCCAGCACCTCGCGCAGCAGATCGCGGTGGGTCGGATCGTCGTCGGTGACCAGGATGGTCTTGCGCGGCCCGTGATAGCCATAGATCGGGGCCTCGACCGGGGCGATCCGCGTCGGGTTGGTGACTTCCGACAGCAGGATCTTGACGCGAAAATTGCTGCCGGTTCCGACCGTACTGGTGACCCTTATGTCGCCCCCCATGACGCCCGCCAAGAGCCGGCTGATCGTCAGGCCAAGGCCGGTGCCGGTTTGCGGCTGCGACACGCCGAGCGCGCCGCGCTCGAAGGGGGCGAAGATACGTTCGAGATCGCCGGCCTGGATGCCCGGACCGGTGTCGATCACCTCGAATTCCGCAACGGGGCTGCGGTAATGCACGACGAACCGCACGCTGCCGGCTTGCGTGAATTTGATGGCGTTCGACAGCAAATTGATCAGGATCTGGCGCAGCCGCTTTTCATCGGCATACACCACGACCGGCAACAGCGTCGGCCGCTTGAAGACGAAGTCGACGCCCTTGGCGGCGGCCTGCAGGCGGAACATGCCGACGAGCTGATCGAGGAAATCGCTGAGGCGCACCTCGTCGCGCGACAGATAGAGCCGGCCGGCCTCGATTTTCGAGATATCCAGAATGCCGTCGATCAGCCCGGACAGATGGTCGGCGCTGCGGCGCACCACGCGCACCTGGTCGCGCGGTTTTGTCTGCAGGCTGGAATCCTGCTCCAGCAATTGGGCGTAGCCGCTGATCGCGTTCAGCGGCGAGCGCAGTTCATGGCTGATGCCCACAACATAGCGGCTCTTGGCGAGATTGGCGGACTCGGCGACTTCCTTGGCGCGCTGCAGTTCGGCGTCGGTGCGCTTATGCGCGTCGATTTCCTGGATCAGGAGCGTGGTCTGCCGCCGCGTTTCCGCTTCCGCCGCGCGCCGGCTTTGTTGCGCCAGCACGAACAGCCACGCCACCACGCCGATGATGATGGTCAGCGCAAAGAATACTTTCCAGAGCACGTCCGACAACAGTCCGGCGGCATGCACCGTCGCTGACGTCTGCAGGTAGATCAGCGCCAGCGTCAGCCCGACCATACCGGCGGATATCGCGAACACGCCGAGATAATGCCCGAGCTGGGAGTTGATCCGGGTATAGATCGGCTCCGGCAGCATTTTTCCTAGCGTTTCCGAGACCTGCGCCTGGATCCGCGCATGCGGCTTGCAGAGATCGTGGCAGCGCGCGTCGAGCGAACAACATAGCGAGCAGATCGGGCCGGCATAGGCGGGGCAGGAGGCCATATCCTCCGGCTCGAACGCGTGTTCGCAGATACAGCACTGGATCGATTCGAGGTTCTGCCAGCTCCGCTTCGGCTTGCGCGCGATGTAATATTTGCCGTCGGTCGCCCACGCGATCAGCGGTGCCGCGATGAAGGCAACGGCCAGTGCGACAAAAGCCGACAGCGCCTTCGCGGTCGGACCGAACAGGCCGTAGAAGGCGCTGATCGAGACGATGGTCGCAATCAACATCGCGCCGACGCCGACCGGGTTGATGTCGTAGAGATGCGCGCGCTTGAACTCGATGTGCTGCGGGCGCAGGCCAAGCGGCTTGTTGATCACGAGATCGGCAACCAGCGCGCCGACCCAGGCGATCGCGACGTTGGAGTAGAGCGCCAGCGTCTGCTCCAGCGCCTTGTAGACGCCGATCTCCATCAACAAGAGCGCGACCATGACGTTGAACACCAGCCAGACCACGCGGCCGGGATGGCTGTGGGTGAGGCGGGAGAAGAAGTTCGACCAGGCGATCGAACCGGCATAGGCGTTGGTGACGTTGATCTTGACCTGCGACAGGATCACGAAGGTGCCGGTCAATGCCAGCGCCAGATTGGGCTGCGACAGCACATAGCGAAACGCTTCGAGATACATATGCGCGGGCTCGGCGGCGTGCTCGTTGGAGACGCCGTGGCTCAGCGCGAAGAAGGCGAGGAACGATCCCGCCAAGAGCTTGAGCGAACCGAGAACGATCCAGCCGGGACCGGCGCTCAGCAGCGCGATCCACCACGATTTTCGCGAGGTTCGCCGGTCGCGCGGCAGGAAGCGCAGGAAGTCGACCTGTTCGCCGATCTGCGCCACCAGCGAAAACACCACCGAGGCGGCGGTGCCGAACAGCAAGAGATCGAGATGGCCGCCGGCATCGCCATGCTCGCCGGCAAATTTTCGCCATTCGGTAAAGGAGTACGGATTGGCATAGGCGATCGCCGCGAACGGCATGATGTGAAGCACGATCCACAGCGGCTGCGTCCACAACTGGAAGCGGCTGATCAGCGTGATGCCGTACGCCACCAGCGGGATGATGACGACGGCGCTGATGAGATAGCCGATCGGCCGCGGGATTCCGAAGCACATCTCGAGCGCGCTGGCGAGGATGACGGCTTCGATCGCAAAGAAGATGAAGGTGAACGACGCGTAGATCAGCGAGGTGATGGTCGAGCCGATATAACCGAAGCCGGCGCCCCGGGTCAGAAGATCGATGTCGATGCCGCATTTGGCGGCGTGATAGGCGATCGGCAAACCGCACAGGAAAATGATGACGCTGACCACAAGAATGGCGGCGGTCGCGTTCATTGCACCGTAATTGAGCGTGATCGTGCCGCCGATCGCCTCCATCGCCAGGAACGAGATCGCGCCGAGCGCGGTGTTGGCGACGCGGGCGGCCGACCATCGCCGCGCGCTCTTGGCGGTGAAGCGGAGCGCGTAGTCTTCCAGGGTCTGGTTCGCAACCCATTGATTGTACTGGCGTCTGACGCGGTCGATCCGCTGCCGCCCTGCCACTTCGATTAACTCCTCAAGCCCGACTGCACGCGAAACCGACCGCGATTGCGTTCGCGATTGCGTTCGTGATTCCGCTCGCAATTCCCGTACCAAAAACCTACGTCGCTATTTTGCGGTGCAATATACGCGATCTCACGTATCTGTGCAGTGCACAAATGTGAGCAATCCTTGCCTGACCAATAAGCGTGTTCTCGAACCAAACGGGGTGCTCATGTCAGACGAAACCAATAAGGGCCTGCAGTCGGCATTTCGCCGCAAACTGCTGATGGGAATGGCCGCAATTCCCGCTCTAACCATGCTTCCTCGCCCATCTTTTGCGCAAGCGCCGGCAACCTCCGCGATCAACACCACGGGCCTCGCGGTTACCGATACTGAAGTGACGGTCGGCATCCTGCATTCGGCCACCGGCACGATGGCGATTTCGGAAACCGGTTCGATCGAAGCCGAGAAGCTCGCCATCGACCAGATCAACGCCGCCGGCGGCGTGCTCGGCCGCAAGATCAAGTTCATCCAGGAAGACGGCGCCAGCGACTGGCCGACCTTCGCCGAGAAGGCCAAGAAGCTGCTCGTCAACGACAAGGTCGCGGCGATCATGGGCTGCTGGACCTCGGCTTCCCGCAAGGCGGTGTTGCCGGTGGTCGAGCAATATAACGGCATGCTCTATTATCCGACCTTCTACGAAGGCCTCGAGCAGTCCAAGAACGTGATCTATACCGGCCAGGAAGCCACCCAGCAGATCCTCGCCGGCCTGAACTGGATCGCCAAGGAGAAGGGCGCAAAATCCTTCTTCTTCGTCGGCTCGGACTACATCTGGCCGCGCACCTCGAACAAGATCGCACGCAAGCACGTCGAAAACGTGCTGAAGGGCAAGGTCGTCGGCGAGGAATATTACCCGCTCGGCAATACCCAGTTCAACTCGGTGATCAACAAGATCAAGCTGACCAAGCCCGACGTGATCTTCACCGACGTCGTCGGCGGATCCAACGTCGCGTTCTACAAGCAGCTCAAGGCGGCCGGCATCGACCTGTCGAAGCAGGCGCTGCTGACGATCTCGGTGACCGAAGACGAAATCGACGGTATCGGCGGCGAGAACATCGCGGGCGCCTATGCCTGCATGAAATACTTCGAGTCGCTCGATAATCCGAACAACAAGGCCTTCGTGCCGGCATTCCAGAAGATGTGGGGCGCCAAGACCGTGATCGGCGACGTCACGCAGGCCGCCTATCTCGGCCCGTGGCTGTGGAAGTTAACGGTCGAGAAGGCCGGAAGCTTCGACGTCGACAAGATCGCGGCAGCTTCGCCCGGCGTGGAATTCAAGGGGGCGCCGGAAGGCTACGTGCGCATTCATGAAAACCATCATCTCTGGTCGAAGACCCGGGTCGGGCGCGCCAAGCTCGATGGCCAGTTCGAACTGATCTACGAGACCGCCGATCTGGTCGAGCCGGATCCGTTCCCGAAGGGCTACCAGTAAGGCCCACCGTCGTCTTCCCCGCAATCAAGCCGCTCCCTGGCGTGGATCGCAAGTCCACGCTGCACACCCCCGCGTCGCTAACTTAGCTCGCGACGCGGGACTTCCCCCGACGGAGAACATCGATGTTCGGCGATTATTCGATTGGCGATCTGGGCTCCATCTTTGTCATGCAGGGTTTTGCGGGCCTGATCCTGTTTTCCGTCTACGTGCTGATGGCGCTCGGACTTGCGATCATCTTCGGGCAGATGGGCGTCATCAACATGGCCCATGGCGAGTTCATGATCCTCGGCGCTTACGTGACCTGGATGACGTCGAACCTGTTCCAGGCCTACCTGCCGGGTTTGTTCGGCGGCTACTTCTTCCTCGCGATGATCCTGGCGTTCTTCGCGTCCGGAGCGCTCGGCATGCTGGTCGAATGGGCGCTGATCCGGCATCTCTACAAACGTCCGCTGGATACGCTGCTCGCCACCTGGGGTTTGAGCCTTATCCTGCAGCAGGCCTACCGCTCGATCTTCGGCGCCCGTGAGGTCGGCGTCGAACTGCCGCAGTGGATGCTGGGCTCGCTGCATGTCACCGAAAGCATCGAGGTTCCGATCAACGGCGTCTTCGTGATGGCCCTGACGCTGCTGATCACGATGGCAGTGGCCTACATCATGTACAAATCGCGCTGGGGCCGCCAGGTCCGCGCCGTCGTGCAGAACCGGATCATGGCCGGCGCCGTCGGCATCAACACCGAGAAAGTCGATCGTTACACCTTCGGCCTCGGTTGCGGCATCGCCGGCGTCGCCGGGAGCGCGTTCACCATGATCGGCTCCACCGGGCCGACTTCCGGCCAGCTCTATATCGTCGATACCTTCCTGGTGGTCGTGTTCGGCGGCGCAGCCAGCCTGATCGGCACCATCGCATCGGCATTCAGCATCTCGCAGACGCAATCGACGCTCGAGTTCTTCATGTCGGGGTCGATGGCAAAGGTCCTCACGCTGCTCGCGGTCGTCGGAATCTTGATGCTGCGGCCGCAGGGTCTGTTCGCCCTCAAGGTCCGCAAATAACAGAGGGCTGAAGCCATGACCGACAATCGCTTTGTCAATCGATCGGAGCTGATCGGAATTCTGCTGCTCGCCGTTTTCCTGGTGGTGATCCTGCCGCTCTGCCTCGATGTCTTCAGGCTCAATCTGGTCGCGAAATACCTGACCTACGCCTTCGTGGCGCTGGGGCTGGTGATCTGCTGGGGATATGGCGGCATCTTAAGCCTCGGGCAGGGCGTGTTCTTCGGTCTCGGCGGCTACTGCATGGCGATGTTTCTCAAGCTTGAAGCGTCAAGCGTCGAGAACACCAAGATCCAGTCGACGCCCGGCATTCCCGATTTCATGGACTGGAACCAGATCACCTCGCTGCCGCTGTTCTGGAAGCCGTTTCACAGTCTCACCTTCACCATTGCCGCCGTCATCCTGGTACCCGGCATCTTTGCCCTGATCATCGGTGCCGCGATGTTCAAGCGCCGGGTCGGCGGCACCTATTTCGCCATTATCACCCAGGCGGTCGCCGCGATCCTGACCATCCTGATCGTGGGACAGCAGGGCTATACCGGCGGCATCAACGGCATGACCGACCTGCGCACCCTGAAGGGATGGGACATCCGGCCGGACCACGCCAAGATCGTGCTCTACTTCTTCGAGGTCGGCTGCCTGTTCGTCTGCATCTTCATCGCCCAGTTCATCCGTCACTCGAAGCTCGGCCGCATCCTGGTCGCGATGCGTGACAAGGAGGATCGGGTTCGCTTCTCCGGCTACAGCGTCGCCAATTTCAAGATCTTCGCCTTCTGCGTCGCGGCCATATTCGCCGCGATCGGCGGCGCCATGTTCGCGCTCAATGTCGGTTTCATGTCGCCGTCCTTTGTCGGCATCGTGCCGTCGATCGAGATGGTGATTTACACGGCGGTCGGCGGCCGGCTCTCGATCCTGGGTGCGGTGTACGGCACGCTGCTGGTCAACTTCGCCAAGACCAGCCTGTCGGAATCCTTCCCCGAATTGTGGCTGTTCGGGCTCGGCGGATTGTTCATCGCGGTGGTGCTCGCCTTCCCCAACGGTCTCGCCGGGATCTGGGGCGATTACGTGCAGCCGCGCATCGACCGGCTGGTCAATTCGCGCAAGCCGAAATCCGGCGACGGCTGGACCGACGGTTCGGTTGCCGACGGCGCCCCGGCGGAATGAGGAGATAGACCATGCTCATAGGCCACCAGTCCAAGGAGTTTCTGCTCGCGGTCGAGGCGCTCACGGTTTCCTTCGATGGATTCAAGGCGGTCAACGATCTCTCCTTCTACGTCGAGGAGAACGAAATCCGCGTCATCATCGGCCCCAATGGCGCCGGCAAGACCACCGTGCTCGACCTGATCTGCGGAAAAACCAAGGCGACCTCCGGCTCGATTCAATTCCGTGGGCAGGAACTCACGAAGTTGAAGGAGAACCAGATCGTGCAGGCCGGGGTGGGACGAAAATTCCAGACCCCCTCGATCTACGACGACCTCACCGTGTTCGAGAATCTCGAGATCTCGTTTCCGCGCGGACGTACCGTGTTCGGCGCGCTGACCTTCACGCGCGACACGATCGTGCGCGACCGCGTTCACGAGGTCGCCGAAATGATCTTTTTGAAGGACCGGCTCAATATGAGCGCCGAACTGCTTAGCCACGGCCAGAAGCAATGGCTCGAGATCGGCATGCTGCTGATCCAGGATCCCGAATTGCTGATGCTGGACGAACCGGTCGCCGGCATGAGCGTCAGCGAGCGCGTCAAGACCGCCGAGCTGCTCAACCGCATCATCAGGGATCGTTCGGTGCTGGTGATCGAGCACGACATGAAATTCGTCGAGGACATCGCGCACAAGGTCACGGTCCTGCATCAGGGCCAGATCCTGTCGGAAGGCACGATGGATCACGTCAAGAACGATCCCAAGGTTATCGAAGTCTATCTGGGTCACTGAGCAGATGAAGTTCAATCGAAGCGAATGCGGTGCCTCGTCTCCCTCTCCCCGCATGCGAGGAGAGGGTTGGGGTGAGGGGGAGTCTCCACGAGCGGTATGCTTGGAGAGTCCCCCTCACCCGGCGCTGCGCGATAGCCGAAGCTTTGCTTCGGCGTTCTTCTACAAGAACGGCCGCCGGAGGCGGCCTTTGCTCTCCCCGCAAGCGGGGCGAGGTAATTCGGTGCTTAACGGATAAGGAACGCGTGATGCTGGCAATCTCCGATCTTCACGTCGCTTACGGCCAGAGCGAGGTGCTGCATGGCCTGAACATATCCGTCGCGCCCAACGAGATCGTGGCGATCATGGGGCGCAACGGCATGGGCAAGACCACGCTGATGAAGTCGCTGATGGGCATCGTGCCGACCAGGAGCGGTTCGGTGAACATGGAGGGTACCGAACTGTCGGCCCTCAAGAGCTACGAGCGCGTCGTCAAGGGGCTCGCCTACGTGCCGCAGGGCCGCATGATCTTCTCGGCGATGACCGTCAAGGAGAATATCGAGACCGGCCTTGTCGCATCAGGCGAAAAGGAAGTCCCTGGCGACCTCTATGAGCTGTTCCCGGTGCTGCTCGAGATGAAGGATCGCCGCGGCGGCAATCTGTCCGGCGGCCAGCAGCAGCAGCTCGCGATCGCGCGTGCGCTCGCCACCAAGCCAAAGGTGCTGCTGCTGGACGAGCCGACCGAAGGCATCCAGCCCTCGATCATCAAGGAGATGGCGCGCACGTTGAAGCGCATTCGTGACGAGCGCGGGCTGTCGATCGTGGTCTCCGAGCAGGTGCTGAGCTTTGCGCTCGACATCGCCGACCGCGTGCTCGTGATCGAGAACGGCGAGATCGTGCGCGACGATCCGCGCGACAACGTCGATGCCGCGCAGATCTCGAAATATTTGTCCGTCTGAACTGTAACATGGCCAGTAAAAAGGGGAGCATCCGATGCCAGAGACACTGATCAAGGTCGATCTTTCGAAGTCGGCCTACGACAACGACATGATTCACAACCGCTGGCACCCCGACATCCCGATCGTGGCGTGGGTCAAGCCGGGCGACGACTTCATCATCGAGACCGTCGACTGGACCGGCGGCTTCATCAAGAACAACGATTCCGCCGACGACGTGCGCGACATCGATCTATCGATCGTGCACTTCCTGTCCGGCCCGATCGGCGTCAAGGGCGCCGAGCCCGGCGATCTTCTCGTTGTCGATCTGCTCGATGTAGGGCCGCTGAAGGAAAGCCTGTGGGGCTTTAATGGCTTCTTCTCCAAGCAGAATGGCGGCGGCTTCCTGACCGATCATTTCCCGCTGGCGCAGAAATCGATCTGGGACATCAAGGGCCTCTATACGTCCTCGCGCCATATTCCCGGCGTGAACTTCGCGGGGCTGATCCATCCCGGCCTGATCGGCTGTCTGCCCGACCCGAAAATGCTGGCGACCTGGAACGAGCGCGAGGCCGCGCTGATCGCGACCAACCCGACGCGCATCCCCGGCCTCGCCAATCCGCCGTTCGCGCCGACCGCGCACGCCGGCCAGGCGAAAGGCGACGTCAAGGCCAAGATCGGCGCCGAGGGCGCCCGCACGGTGCCGCCGCGCGAGCATGGCGGCAATTGCGACATCAAGGATCTGTCGCGCGGCTCGAAAATCTACTTCCCGGTCTACGTGCCCGGCGGCGGGCTCTCGATGGGCGATCTGCATTTCAGCCAGGGCGACGGCGAGATCACCTTCTGCGGCGCGATCGAGATGGCCGGCTGGCTGCATCTGAAGGTCGACGTGATCAAGGACGGCGTCGCCAAATACGGCATCAAGAATCCCGTGTTCAAGCCGTCGCCGATCACGCCGAACTACAAGGACTACCTGATCTTCGAGGGCATCTCGGTCGACGAGCAAGGCAAGCAGCACTATCTCGACGTCCACATCGCCTACCGCCAGGCCTGCCTGAACGCGATCGAGTATCTGAAGAAGTTCGGTTACTCCGGCGCGCAGGCCTATTCGATCCTCGGCACCGCGCCGTGCCAGGGCCACATCTCCGGCGTGGTCGACGTGCCGAACGCCTGCGCCACGCTGTGGCTGCCGACGGAGATCTTCGACTTCGACATCATGCCGTCGTCGGTCGGTCCCATCAAACACATCAAGGGCGACATCCAGATGCCGCTCTCGCCGGACAAATGATCCCTGCGCGACGGGATGCGGGACGGCTTGAGTATCGGCCGCCCCGCATCCGCCGCCGCCTAACAATTCAATCGCGCAAGGGAAACCAAATGCCCGTCTATGAATATCTCTGCAATGATTGCGGCCCGTTCACGGATATGCGGCCGATGGCCGAATGTGATCTGCCGCAGGACTGTCCGCAATGCGACATTGAAGCGCCGCGCGTGATCCTGACCGCGCCGGCTTTCTTCTGCATGCCCTCCGACAAGCGCAAGGCCCATGCCACCAACGAGCGCAGCGCCAACGCGCCCAAAACCGTCGGCGAATATAAGGCGTCGCATGCACCCGGCTGCGGCTGCTGTTCCGGCAAGAAGCCGGCGCGGCTGGTGACAAAAACGAAGGGCGGCGCCAAGGGCTTTCCGACCGCGCGGCCCTGGATGATCAGCCACTGATGCCCCACGACGTCTGATCGACAGCAAACTCAAACCAAAAACAGAAGGCGATCCCCATGCTTCATGGCGACATTTCCTCAAGCAACGACACCGTCGGCGTAGCCGTCGTCAACTACAAAATGCCGCGGCTGCACAGCAGGGCCGAGGT
This sequence comes from Bradyrhizobium sp. Ash2021, assembly GCF_031202265.1. Classification (NCBI taxonomy): domain Bacteria; kingdom Pseudomonadati; phylum Pseudomonadota; class Alphaproteobacteria; order Hyphomicrobiales; family Nitrobacteraceae; genus Bradyrhizobium; species Bradyrhizobium sp. Ash2021. The sequence continues at coordinate 3,247,910 of NZ_CP100604.1, forward strand.
GCTCGACAACGCCCGCAAGATCGCCGACATGGTGGTGGGCATGAAGACCGGCCTGCCGGGCATGGATCTGGTGATCTTTCCGGAATACTCCACCCACGGCATCATGTACGACTCGAAAGAGATGTACGAGACGGCTTCGCAGGTCCCTGGTCCCGAGACCGACATCTTCGCCGAAGCCTGCCGCAAGGCCAAGGTCTGGGGCGTGTTCTCGCTCACCGGCGAGCGCCACGAGGAACACCCGCACAAGGCGCCGTACAACACCTTGATCCTGATGAACGACAAGGGCGAGATCGTCCAGAAATACCGCAAGATCATGCCGTGGGTGCCGATCGAAGGCTGGTATCCCGGCAATTGCACTTATGTTTCCGACGGTCCGAAAGGCCTCAAGGTCAGCCTGATCATCTGCGACGACGGCAACTTTCCGGAAATCTGGCGTGACTGTGCCATGAAGGGCGCCGAGCTGATCGTGCGCTGCCAGGGCTACATGTATCCGGCCAAGGAACAGCAGATCCTGATTTCCAAGGCGATGGCCTGGGCCAACAATGTCTATGTCGCGGTCGCCAATGCCGCCGGCTTCGACGGCGTCTACTCCTACTTCGGTCACTCGGCGATCATCGGTTTCGACGGCCGCACCCTGGGCGAGACCGGCGAGGAGGAATACGGCATCCAGTATGCAGCTCTGTCGAAGAACCTGATCCGCGATTTCCGCCGCAACGGCCAGTCGCAGAACCACCTCTACAAGCTGGTCCATCGCGGTTATACCGGCATGATCAATTCCGGCGAAAGCGCGCGCGGCCTCGCGGCCTGTCCCTACGATTTCTACACGAAGTGGATATCCGATCCGGAAGGCACGCGCGAAATGGTCGAGGCGATGACCCGCCCGACCGCTGGCACCGACGAATGCCCGATCGACGGCATCCCGAACGAGAAGTCCGCGACCAATTACTAGGGGTGCGCGTCATTAAATCAGCCGTCGTCCCGGCGAAAGCCCATATGCGTTAAGATAGTGGGGATAGTGGGAACATTGTTTGATACTGACGTTTTCTTGGCGGCTCGCGGAGATGGCGTTGGAGGACCGATTTTGCTCGGCGCAGGCGGTCGATCGTGGGCTGTGGAATCACCGCTTGGAGCAGCGAGGCGATGAGATGCTGGAGCAGACGCCAGGCACCAGGCGGTGTCAGGCGGCTTCGACCAAGCGGGGAGAGTCCTCAAGTTCGTCGATGAGCGGCTCGAGCAGTAGAATAGTCAATAGATGAGCCAGCACATGAGGTCTGGCGGAGCGTTCGTCGATTCCTGGTGGTCCCTTGAGACCGATCAGGCTCTTTAGCCGTTTGAAGCCGAGTTCAATCCGCCATCGCAGGCGATAGAGTGCGAGAACATCCGCGGTCGCGAACTCTGTCGGCTTCAGTGAGGTCACCAGGATCACCCAATCTGCCGCGTCGAGCGTTTGCTTGGATATCTGATGGCCTCCGCGCTGGGCGGCCCGACGCGCCTTGCGTCGCGCCTCGGCAGCAGCATGCGCCGGCTTCTTGACCGCGACCAGACGCAAGGCGAGAGGCTCGCCGCTTTTGCGTTTTATCCAAATCGGCCGATCGATCAGCCCACGGGCCGCCGCCTTGCGCAACTCGGCGACGAGATCGAGCACATTGCCTTTACCATCGAGCCAGCACGCGCTCTTCCAACCAGCCCGGATCACGAAATCTCCGCCGGCTTCGATCACGCTCGCCATGCGATCCGGTTGCAAATAGGCACGGTCGCCAAGGCGAATCTCGCCCGCCACCACCGGTATCCGGTCGAGCGTCTCGCCCGCCTGCTGATCGGTCAGTTCGAAGTGGCCAAAGCGCTCCTGCGGAAGATCGAAGGCGCTGTGAATCCGCCACAACTCGTTCTTCTTTCTGGCGTCAGCTCCGTTCTTCGGCACTGTAGTGGCATCAACGATGCGGATGATCCGACCGCGGCTCGCTTGCGGGGCGGCGGCCGCAAGCATCTGACCCACCAGCAACGCGAGCCAGTCTCCGCACTGACGCAAGCGATACAGCAGCGCCACGCTCGAAATATCGACAAGGCCCACCGATGTCGCCCAGGCCGCAGTCGACCGCAACCCCCGCTCGCCCAGACAATAGGCCAGGATCACGCGCAGCAAATCCACCGCGTTGGTGATCTCTCGCGGACGCAAAAACGCTTTCGTCTCGCGCGCCGTCACCTTGAGCGTTTCCACCCCGCCAAGCCGGGCGACAACATTCTTCCAGTCTTCGTTCACAAGCGATTCGTGTCTCATGACACTTTGGAATCACAGACGATTCCGCGCCGCAAGACTATTTTAACGCCTATGGGCGTTCGCCGGGACCCATACGCCGCGGCCTCTCGTTTCGGCAGTGAATTAGAGACTTCGCAAAATTACTACCGCCGCGGCGTATGGATCCCGGGTCGCGCGGAGCCTGTCATCGGGCGCGCATTCGCGCGACCCGTTGGCTTGCCCGGGACGACGTTGTGGGAGGACAGCGCTATCCGTTTCGTCTATGTTCCGCCGCGCGTGGTTTCATGGACGAACGAGGCGACTTTGCGAAAACAGCAATTCGGCAATAGCGGTCCCGACGTGTCCGTGATCGGGCAGGGCACCTGGTATCTCGATCGCGGCGATCGCAAGTCGGCGGTCGCGGCGCTCCGGCGCGGCATCGAAACAGGCATGACCCATATCGATACCGCCGAGATGTATGGCGATGCCGAGCTCGTGATCGCCGACGCGATCGCAGGTCTGCGCGACGAGCTCTTCCTGGTTTCAAAGGTGCTGCCGAGCAATGCCTCGCGGCGCGGCACGATCACGGCGTGCGAGCGATCCCTCAAGCGGCTGAAGACCGATCATCTCGATTGCTATCTGCTGCATTGGCGCGGGTCCTTTTCCCTGGACGACACCGTCGCGGCATTCGATGAATTGATCGCAGCGGGAAAAATCCGCTCATGGGGCGTCAGCAATTTCGATACCGACGATCTCAACGAACTGCTGGCGGTCGCCGGCAAGGGCAGGATCGCCTGCAACCAGGTGCTCTATCATCTGCAGGAACGCGCGATCGAGCATGCGGTGATCCCGTGGTGCGAGAAACATGGCGTTGCCGTCGTCGCCTATTCGCCGTTCGGCCACGATGATTTTCCGTCGCCACGCAGCAAGCAAGGCCAGATGTTGCAGAGCATCGCCGACGCGCACAAGGCGACGGCTCGTCAGGTCGCGCTCGGCTTTCTGACGCGCCGGCCTTCGGTGTTTGCGATTCCAAAAGCCTCGAGCGCGGATCACGCCGCCGACAATGCCGCCGCGGGCAGACTGAAGTTGAGCGACAGCGAGCTTGCCGGACTCGACAGCGCTTTTCCGCGTGGCCCCAAGCCGCGCGGTTTGCCGATGCTCTAGCGAGCACACTTGTTAACAAAGTGTTGCAATGGCGACGGCAAGCGCCGCGCCGGCTACGGCAACAGCCGCGCGGGCTACGGCAAGCTGCCGCGGCGGGCGGCCGCGCCCGCTCGCGCATATCGGAGTCCCGTTTTCGGAGCTTGTTGTTCCCCCGCAAATGGCGTTTTTTGGAGCTTCGCCCGATTCAACGATTGCTGCCTTTCGAGATTGCCGTGACACCGCCCCCCGCCGCAGCCGCCAGGCTGGACCGCGCTCCATTGCCGTTGCCCGAGAAGAAGTCCGCCGCCCGCAAAGCGCCCGCGCGCGCCGATCGTCCCTTCAAGGGCATCGCGCTGATCCTTGCGTCGACGATATTTTTGGGTGCCTCCGACGTCACGGCGAAATATCTGTCGGCGACGTTGCCGTCGATCGAGATCACCTGGATCAGGTTTCTGACCTTCGCGCTGATCATGTCGCCGGCGATGCTGCCGGGCTCGCCGCTGTTCGCCCTGCAGACCGGACGGCCCGGCCTGCAATTGCTGCGCGGCGCGGCGCTGCTCGGTTCATCGCTGTTCTTCATTTCCGGCCTGCGGTTTCTCCCGATCGCCGAAGCGTCCGCCACCGGCTTCGTTTCGCCGCTGTTCGTCACCGCGCTGTCGATCTTTTTCCTCGGCGAGAAGGTCGGCCTGCGCCGCTGGATCGCGACCGCGGTCGGTCTCGTCGGCGTGATCATCATCCTGCGGCCGGGCTCCGGCGCGTTTCATCCCGCCGCGTTCTTCCCGATCGTCTCGGCGCTGGCCTGGGCCTGCACCCTGATCATGACGCGGATGATGAGCGGCAGCGAGCGCGCCGTCACCATCATGAGCTATTCGTCGATCGCCGGCGTCTGCATCCTTTCGGCGCTGGTGCCGTTCGTCTGGGTCGCGCCGACCTGGCACGACATCATGTTCGGCATTTTCATCGGCGTCGCATCGACGGTGGGGCAATGGATCGTGGTGCTCGCGTTCCGCTACGCCGATGCCTCGGTGCTCGCGCCGTTTTCCTACACGCAGCTGTTGTGGGTCAGCATCCTCGGCTTCCTGATCTTCGGCGAATTGCCCGACGTCTGGACCGTGACCGGCGCGTCTTTCATCGTCGCCAGCGGCCTCTACACCGCGCATCGCGAGCGGGTGCGGCACTCGCAGCTTCTGGTGGTGCCGGCGGAGCCGTCGCCGAACGCCTGAGCCTTCCGGCCGAAATCGTGCGTTGGGTGAGGGTGAGAATTGTTGCAGCACAGGCGTTGCGTGTGGGCAACAGTTGGGTCGGAAAACGACTGTTTTTCGTTTCAAATCAAAGGATTCCGTGGTGATCCTGCATGCTATGAGTGGGAAAACCCACGCGGGAGGAACCATGCGCGCAGCCATCTTCAGGAACGGCGAGATCGTCGTCGATCACATGCCCGAGCCGAAGCCGGGAATCGGCCAGGTGCTGGTCAAATCGCTGGCCTGCGGCATCTGCGGATCCGACCTGCACGCGCGCAAGCACGCCCACCGCATGGTCGAACTATCCCGGCATTTTCCCGGCCGCAAGCCGATGGATTTGGCGCGCGACGTCGTGTTCGGCCACGAATTCTGCTGCGAGATTCTGGATTATGGTCCGGGCACCACGCGCAAGCTCAAGACCGGCACCAAAGTATGCTCGCTGCCGGCGCTGCTGACGCCGGAAGGCGTGCAGGGCATCGGCTATTCCAATGACAATGTCGGCGCCTATGCCGAGCGCATGCTGCTCAGCGAGGCGCTGCTGCTGGAAGTACCGAACGGGCTTTCGGCCGAACATGCGGCGCTGACCGAGCCGCTTGCGGTGGGCGTGCATGCGGTCGCCAAAGCCAATATTCAGGGCGTCGAGGTGCCGCTGGTGATCGGCTGCGGGCCGGTCGGGCTCGCGGTCATCGCCGCACTCAAGATCAGTGGATTGCACCCGATCATAGCGGCAGATTATTCGCCGGCGCGCCGCGCGCTCGCCGAGAAACTCGGCGCCGATATCGTGGTGGATCCTGCGCGCTCGCAGCCCTATGCCACCTGGGCCGAGCATGCCCAGATGTCACCGGAGGAAAAAGCCGCGCGGCCGCCGCTGCAGGCGATGCTGCCGGCGCTCAAGCCGGCGCTGATTTTCGAATGCGTCGGCATCCCCGGATTGATCCAGCAGGTGTTCGAGGGCGCGCCGCGCGATGCCCGCATCGTCGTGGTCGGCGTCTGCATGGAGAACGATCGCTCCGAGCCGATGCTCGGCATCATGAAGGAGCTCAACGTCCAGTACGTGCTGGGCTATACGCCCGACGAATTCGCCGCTTCGCTGCGCCTGATCGCGGAAGGGCAGGTCGACGCCGCCTCGATGGTGACCGCAAGCGTCAGCATCGACGGCGTCGCAAAAGCGTTCGCCGATCTCGCCAATCCGGAAGCGCACACCAAGATCATCGTCGAGCCGTGGCGGTAGGCCGGTGATGGCTTCTCCGGCACCGGACGTCAGACGAGCGCCGCCGCCTTCGCCTTGAAGCCTACTTTACCGGAAGAAAAATCGATCAGGATGTAGTTGAACAGGGCGGAAATACCGCCGAGATTCATACCTTGATTTTGTCTCATGTATTCGCACGATCTGCACATGACCAGCGTCAGTCCCTGAACCGGCGGCGGCAGCGTCGAGGTATCGATCCGATACGTGAATGAGCTGCCGGTGTCGCCGACATCAATCGTGATATCCTGCTTGGTGGACTCGCAGGGCAGCGATCCCGGCGACGTCCATGATGGCGAAGGAACGATGTTGGGCCAGTTGGCGGTGTAGATGTCGGCATTGGGATCGCTCAGAAAAACGGGACCGCCGCCGGTATCCACCATGGCGATGGGCGGCAGGGTGAGTAGACCAGGCCAGGCAGTCTTGACGGCACCAATACTCAGGGACCGCGGGATGAGCGACATCCACATCAGATTCTTGATGATGTTGAACATCTGATAGCCTGTCGGCGTCGTTCGATACAAGGTCAGCGACGATCCCTGCGCAAGGTTCACCTGACTTGTTGCCGAGAAAATCCTGCTGGCCGAAACATAGTTGAATTCGGCAAAGGGGTAGGCCGGGTCGAAGGAGAGCGGGGACTGAATCGTGACATTCCCTTCCCGTCCCCAAGGTGAAATGCAGCCGGCGCCAAAATTCGCGGTGCGCTGTTTGGTGCTGGGGCTCGTCCCGGTACACGCATAGAACACGCAACCCGGAATTTCGTAAATGCTGCCGTCTTGCGTCGGGATCCTGATGGGCCCTTTCAGGATTTTGGCCGGGCAGCCCCAGGGCTCGGTCACGTTGTCGGCAAGGATGGCGTAGTCCGTCCCGAAATTTGGCAGTGCTGCGATCTTTTCATATTCCGGAACGATGAGCGAGAAGTTGCCGGAATCGACCATCAGCGGCACGGAAAGGGTTGCCGGCGCGTCACGGTAAGTGATGTGAATGTAGGCGTCAAAATTCCCATTGAGTGACACCGTCGTCAGGGGGATATTGAGCGAGGCCGCCGCCACGGCGGTGCGCGAGACCGTGGTCACGCGGGCTGCCAATTCTGCAGAGATGGGTGACAACTGGCTCGCGAGCGAATCCCGGTCGGATTGCATCATCACCACGGGAGGGTGCAAGGAGGGGTTCGAAATATGCATCTTCGTCATACAATCAAAGGAGGAATATCGCGATATGCTCTCGTTAAGATCGACGCTTGTCAAGCCGGTTGATTGTCGGGGATCGAATTGTGCTTCTGGTGTTGAGCGCGACAAGGTGGCACTGCGGTTGGGTCCTGGCGCCCGTGCGCAATTGCGCACTAGGCCGGGACGACGACCGGAGGACCAGTCGAATGAAATCGGAGCAGCCATGATCACACTGACAACAAAAGACCTCCTGCCCGACGACGGCACGCGCGGCACGCTGGTCGGGCGGGCGTGGTTGCCGCGGCTGAACGGGCCCGCGGTGATTGCGGTTCGCGGCGATGGCGTCTTCGATGTCACGGCGAGCTTTGCTACCGTGAGCGCGCTATGCGAGCAGGAAGATCCGGCGGCTGCGTTGCGCGCGTTCAAAGGCGAGCGCATCGGCGATCTCGAAAACCTTGCCGCCAACACGCCGCCCGACCGGCGCGATCGCGAAAAACCCTGGCTGCTCGCGCCGCTCGATCTGCAGGTGCTGAAGGCTGCGGGTGTGACGTTTGCCGTCTCGATGTTGGAGCGGGTGATCGAAGAACGGGCGCGCGGCAATCCTGCTTCCGCGGACGCCATTCGCAAGGAAGTGGTGCGGCTGGTCGGCGACGATTTCTCCAAGCTCAAGCCCGGCTCGGCCGAGGCGATCCGGCTGAAGCAGGTGCTGATCGAGCAAAACGCCTGGAGCCAGTATCTGGAAGTCGGCATCGGTCCCGACGCCGAGGTATTTACAAAAGCGCCGGTACTGTCCTCGGTCGGGTCAGGCATGGACGCCGGCCTGCATCCGAAATCGACCTGGAATAACCCGGAGCCGGAAGTCGTGCTGGCGGTGTCGAGCCGCGGCAACATTGTCGGCGCGGCGCTCGGCAACGACGTCAATTTGCGCGACTTCGAGGGACGCTCGGCGCTCCTATTGTCCAAGGCCAAGGACAACAACGCCTCCTGCGCGATCGGCCCGTTGCTCAGGCTGTTCGACCAGACCTTTTCGCTCCACGACGTCAGAAGGATGGACGTCGGATTGACCGTGCAGGGCGCGGACGGCTTCGTCCTCGAGGGCCATTCCTCGATCAGCAAGATCAGCCGCGATCCGACCGATCTCGTGGCCCAGACCATCGGGCCGGTGCATCAATATCCCGACGGCTTTGCGCTGTTCCTCGGCACCATGTTCGCGCCCGTTAGGGATCGCGACGCGCCGGGCCAGGGCTTCACCCACAAGCGCGACGATGTTGTCACCATCGCAGCGCCTCAGCTCGGCAAGCTCGTCAACCGCATGCGCAACAGCGATGAATGCGAGCCGTGGACGTTCGGTATATCGGCGCTGATGCGGAATCTGGCGAAGCGGAAGGTCCTGTAGGGCGCGGGTCCTGGCGGTATGATTACCAGCTCGTATTTATTTAGACGCCTGTTCCACCGGCAGATCGGCTGGTTTGGTGGCCAGTTCGTACGGCTCACGCGAGCATTATATCGGAAAGCACGCTTGCGCCGTCAGCGTTAGTGGGTCGAGGGGGATGATGCCGGGAAATTGGAACGAATAGCTCGCGTTCACCTGGTTTCCGCAAGTCGGCCTGCTGTAGGTGAAGGTCGAGGCAGGCAGACCTAAACCGAACGCCTGTTGGGTGGCATAGCCGGTAATGGCATTCGGATTACTGATGGGACAAAGTGCAGCGTTGATGCTGGCGCATCGCGCGGCCATTTCGGCGCCATGCTGCAGACCGATCTGGGTCCAGAACAGCAATCCGACTTCGATCACGCCGAAAATAAACAAAAAGAACACCGGGGCCGTCAACCCGAATTCAAGCGCCGACGTACCGCTCTGATCTCTCAACATTTTCGCGAACTTCACTGCAACCTCGCCGTCGATTGCGCGCTGAAATTATAGTTTTGGGGAACGATCTGATAGTTCAGAAGCGAGCTGTACCTGGCCTGCGCCGAAACCGTGGTGTACGTTCCGGCCAGCGCTCCTCCCGGACATGTCGTACCGCAGCTTACAGTATTGATGCCGGAACCCGTCGCGCAGCCACAAAACTTGACCGGCGCGGGCGACGCAGCGATCGACGAAAAATTCGTCGCGCTGACCACGGCGTTGGAGATCAGGTCGGCGTCAAAGGGATTTCTCATGGCGTATTGGACGCCGACCTGGGCGGCGTCCTCGACCTGCATCTTACGGTAGACGCCCAGGCCGATATCGATCATGGAGACCATCATGAGCGTCAACACCGGGGCAAGCAGGCCCAACTCGATGGCTGCCGCACCGGTTTGATCGCCCGCCACGCGGGCAAAAAAGCGGCGGAGCGTGCTGGCTCCTCGGCGAACGCGATATACGGGGGAGATGTGCGTCATTTCGAATCACCTCATCTATTCGACGAGCTGCGCGGTGCTGATGCCGATCGCGGCGACGCCAAGCGCGGCGCAATTAACCTTGAGATTCGAACTGCCGGTGAAGGTGAGCGTGTCCGCGATGACTTTGGTGCACGAGGTGGTCGTGCCGTTGCCGCCGCTGAAGCTCAGGTTCGCCTTTGGCAGGTAGATGGCGCCGCCGAAATTCTGCGTGCCGCCGCCGGTCAGATTGAAAGTCGTACCCGCCGGCATGTTGCGGTCGCCGTAGATCACGATGCCCTGCGTCGATCCGGAGCTTGGCGCCGTCAAGTTGATGTTGGCATTGCTGCCGATTGAGGCCGTGCCCCAATTGCCGCCAGATCCGGTAAACACGAGAGTTACGCCGGTTCCGGTGATCGTGGCATTGCCTGCCACGCTCAAGTTCGCGCCATCCAGGTAATAGATACCGGGATTCAGGTTCAGCGTCGCTCCGGCATTGACGGTGATGCTACCTGTATAGCAGCCCGGGTCGAGCGAGTTGGTTTTCCCGTTGCTGTTCACCGTGATCTTGGCGCTGCTGCAGCTCGGCTCCGGGGGCGGAGAAACGCTGGCATAGGGGTCGACGACTGGCCGCATGCCGGTCCGAATGCCGTTCGTCGCTGTAATATTGCTTGCGCCGGAGACGTTGCCGACTACCCCGACTTGATTGGCGGACACCGCTGCGCTGCCGCCGACGTTCAGCGACGGGCTGGCGCTGGAGTTGCTGTAGAGATTGCAATTAACCAGATTGAGCTGGTTACTGCCGCCCACTGTCACGGCGGGGCTGGCTGTCGAGTTGAGCGCGAGCACACAACCCGTTCCGGCGTTTGGGACCGCCACGGCGCGCGCCGTGATGAGAACCGGGGCGGAGCCGAACAGCGCCGAGAACAGCCGCGGTTGCGGCTGGCCGATGATAACTTCGACGGCCTGCGGGTCCGAGGTATGATTGCCGGTGGACGGCGGCTGGTTGACGGTGACCGTAACGTTGTTCAACCCATTCGCGTAACCATAGGTCGCTGTTACTGCGTTGGCTTCGGTGTTCAGGTTACTGCCTGCGGTCGCCGCACTCGCAGCCCCGGAGTCTGCCGCGCTCTGCATGTTTTTGTGCTTGTAGGACCACCACCCGGCCTCAGTGCCGAGGCCGGCGGCTCCAACCAGAACAGGCATGATGAGCGCGAAGATAATCACGTTGCTGCCGGACTTATCGGCAGCAAATCGTCGTAGTAAGCGTTTGCCGTTCGGCTCGGAAATCATAGGAGCATGCGCCATAGCGCACGAAATGTTCCTGAAACGAGTACGGCAGTTGCCCGTGGAGTTCATGACTCCCCCCTGCGTTTGCCTGATTCCGCCACATATTCCCGCCTAGGTATTTAAGTTCTCTATAGGCGATCGAGGAAAATCCGACCTGCCGAGTAACCTTTGATTAAGCCATGATCTCCGTTCCGTGCTTGGGCCGGTTACACATCAAGTCGCTTTGTGAGTACGCGCTCTGGCCGTTTTTGCCCGACGGGCAAATCAAGGATTCCTGTCAAGCCCCTCTTAAGAAAATATTCCCCTTGTCGCGTCGGGCAAATCAGTGATTTGACTCCGCCCGTCTCACCCGAATGAGGGGCGGCTCGCGATCGTCACGAACGTGCGGTGAGATGCGGTGGACGCGGATGTGCCATTGACGAACGGCACTGAGGCGGACGGCGAAATCGTGTGGTCCTGACGCCGCGACGCTGGCGTCAAGTTGCGCGGAATGCCTGCGCAGCGACGGTGGCAACAAAGCCCGTTCACCGGGGAGAGCGCGCTATAAGCCGTAAAACCATTGCGCAGGGAAGGCCGGATGCTCTCCGCTGAACCTGTATGCTCGTGTGCGCATTTCTTTGTGCATCTTGCACACGAGACCGCGGGTGCAGCGCGCACCCGGCTTTCCCTGCGCCCTCTGTTGTTAAGAGGGTGAAACCGAAGCAAACCTCGGGCATTTCGTGCCGCGAGAAGGCGGAGTCATATTCTTCAGGTGTTCGAATGTTGAATCCGATGTCTCAACGCGTCATTGCGAGGAGCGATAGCGACGAAGCAATCCATGCCTCAGCAAGTGGAGATATGGATTGCTTCGCTTCGCTCGCAATGACGGCTCCAAGATCATCCGCTGCACCGATATCACACCGGCAGCGCAATCGAATATTTCACCTGGCTCAATGCAAAGCTCGACTCGATCGAGGCGATGCCGTCGAGCCGGGTCAGCTTGTTCTTCAGGAATGCTTCATAGGACGACAGGTCGGCGGCGACGACGCGCAGCAAATAGTCGCGGTTGCCGGTCATCAGATAGCATTCCAGCACCTCGTCCCATTTCGAGATCGCCTTGGCAAAGCGATTCAGGTCCTCCTCCTTCTGCCGCGCCAGCTTGATCGAGATGAAGACGCTGACATGCAGGCCGAGCGATTTCTGGTCGACGGTTGCGATATAGCGCGTGATCACGCCGCGCTGCTCCAGCAGTTTCACCCGGCGATGGCACGGCGATACCGACAGGCCGACCTTGTCGGCCAGTTCCTGCATGGTCATGCGGCTGTCGGATTGCAGCAGGCTGAGGATTTTTCGGTCGATGGCATCGAGGGCAGGCATTGGGACAAACTCGGGCTTTTGGGAGTGGGAGTGGTAATTTATCCCAATATTTGGGGGTATGTCGCGAGGATTTGAGAATTTCGGCGGCGGCAGAACCGCTAAAATCGGCGCATACTGGATGTCTCCGGAGCTTTGCCATGGGAATCGAACCCGCACGCCTCGAATTGCTGTCCGCGCTGGCACGCAAAGTTCTCTGGCTGTCGTCGTGGACGATCCATCATGCCAACCACATAAGGCCCAATACCGACGGCCTGAAGGTCGGCGGCCATCAGGCCTCCTCGGCCTCACTCGCCAACATCATGTCGGCTTTGTATTTCTCGGTGCTGCGGCCGCAGGACCGCGTCGCGGTGAAGCCGCATGCGAGCCCGGTGTTCCACGCCATCCAGTATCTGTTCGGGCACCAGACCCGCGAGAAGCTGGAAAACTTTCGCGGCTACAAGGGCGCGCAATCCTATCCGTCGCGTACCAAGGATGCCGACGACGTCGACTTCTCCACCGGCTCGGTCGGCCTTGGCGTGGCGCAAACGCTGTTCGCCTCGCTGGTGCAGGACTACGTCAAGTCGCATGGCTGGATGAAGGACCGGCCCGAGGGCCGCATGATCGCGCTGGTCGGCGACGCCGAGATGGACGAGGGCAATATTTTTGAGGCGCTGCTGGAGGGCTGGAAGCACGGGCTGCGCAACACCTGGTGGGTAGTCGACTACAACCGCCAGAGCCTCGATGCGGTGGTCCGCGAAGGGTTGTGGGCGAAATTCGAATCCATGTTCCGCAATTTCGGCTGGGACGTGGTGATCGTGAAATACGGCACGCTGATGCAGGCGGCGTTTGCGGAAGCAGGCGGCGAGGCGCTGAGGCGCTGGATCGATAATTGTCCGAATCAGATGTATGCCGCGCTGTGTTTCCAGGGTGGCGCGGCGTTCCGCAAGCATCTGCAGGACGACATCGGCGATCAGGGCCCGGTCACGCAATTGATCGACCGCCGCAGTGACGAGGAGTTGCTGGCGCTGATGTCCAATCTCGGCGGACACGACATGACCAGCATGATCGATGCGTTCGAGTCGATCGATCACGACCGTCCGGTCTGCTTCATCGCCTACACCATCAAGGGCGTCGGCCTGCCGTTCCAGGGCCACAAGGACAACCATGCGGGGCTGATGACGCCGACGCAGATGGAGAAGTGGCGCGCGACGCAGAACATCCGTCCCGGCCATGAATGGGAGAAGTTCGAGGGACTGTCGCAGGAGCCCGCGACGCTGGAGGCATTTTTGGCGGAGGCGCCGTTCAACCGCGAAGGTCGTCGCCGTCTGGATGCGCCCGTCATCGAGGTGCCGCCGCAACTGGCGTTCAAGCCGGCGGCGCAGATGTCGACACAGCAGGGCTTTGGGCTCGTGCTAAACGAAATCGCGCGCGGCGATACCGAGCTCGCCTCGCGCATCGTCACCGCGTCGCCTGACGTCACCGTGTCGACCAATCTCGGCGCCTGGGTCAACCGCCGCGGGCTGTTTGCGAAGGCGGAAAACCACGATCTGTTCCGGCAGGAGAAGATACCCTCGACCTTCAACTGGGATTTTTCGCCGAAGGGCCAGCACCTCGAACTCGGCATCGCCGAGATGAACCTTTTCATCATGCTCTCCGCGTTGGGGTTGTCGCATCAGATCAACGGCGAACGGCTGCTGCCGATCGGGACGCTGTATGACCCCTTCATCGAGCGCGGCCTCGATGCGCTGAACTACGCCTGCTACCAGGACGCCCGCTTCATGGTGGTGGCGACGCCGTCCGGCATCACGCTGGCGCCGGAGGGCGGCGCGCACCAGTCGATCGCGACGCCCCTGATCGGCATGGCGCAGGACGGCCTGGCCTCGTTCGAGCCGGCGTTTGTCGATGAACTTGCCGTGATCATGGGCTGGGGGTTCCGGCATATGCAGCGCGAAGGCGGCGAGGGCGGGTCGGTCTATTTGCGGCTGTCGACGCGCACGCTCGAGCAGCCGCAGCGGATCATGACGCCTGACCTGCAGCGGGACATCACCGACGGTGCCTATTGGCTGCGCAAGCCGGGCCCGAACTGTGAAATCGTGGTCGCCTATACCGGCGCGCTGGCGCCCGAGGCGATCGAGGCCACAGGCTTCATCGGCGAAAGCCGCAGGGACGTCGGACTGCTGGCGGTAACTTCGGCGGACCGCCTGCATGGTGGATGGACCGCCGCACGGAATTTGCGGCGCGACCGCCGCGGCGTGCAGCACCTCAGCCACATCGAACGGCTGCTGGCGCCATTGCCGCGCGACTGCGGCATCGTCACCGTGATCGACGGCCATCCGGCGACGCTCGGCTGGCTCGGCAGCGTGCGCGGCCACCGCGTCGAGGCGCTCGGCGTCGAGCAGTTTGGCCAGACCGGCACCATCTCGGACCTCTATCGCCACCACGGCATCGACGCCAACGCCATCATCGACGCAGCGGAAGCCCTTACCGCCGGCGCCCCGGTGCGGCACCGCAAGATGGCGGTGTAGGCTATTGAAGTCGTCATTCCGGGATGCGCCACTTGGCGCAGGCCCGGAATCCATACTCACGATGGTGGTTATGGATTCTCTGACGTGCAATTGCACGTCAAAGCTCGCGCTTCGCGCGCCCCGGAATGACGGCAAAGTCTTGCTTCCTCCACCCCCCTGACCTTATATCCGGTGTCTGCCGCAACGCGGCGTCCCGCATATGGCGGGTTCAATTTGCCCGGCTTTCGTGCAAGGATGCCTGCCGAACGCTTCCGTTCCCTTATCAATTCGCCCCGAAATAAAGAGGTTTCCGATGGTCAATCGCATGCAATTCTACATCGACGGCGCCTGGGTCGATCCCGCCGTCAAGAAGTCCACGCCCGTCGTCAATCCGGCGACCGAAGAGGCGATGTATGAGGTTGCGCTCGGCTCCAAGGCCGATGTCGACAAGGCGGTCACTGCTGCCAAGCGCGCCTTCGTGACGTTTTCGCAGACCAGCCGCGAGGAGCGGGTGGCGCTGCTCGAAAAGATCATCGAGGTCTACAAGACCCGCATGAAGGATATCGGCGCCGCCGTTTCCGACGAGATGGGCGCGCCGCTGCCGATGGCCGAGCGGCTGCAGGCCGGCGCCGGCCTCGGCCATATCGCCTCCACCCTGGAAGTGCTGAAGAATTATCATTTCGAGGAAAACGTCGGCACTGCGGTTGTGGTGCGCGAGCCGGTCGGCGTCATCGGCATGATCACGCCCTGGAACTGGCCGCTGAACCAGATCGCCTGCAAGGTCGCGCCGGCACTGGCCGCCGGCTGCACCATGATCCTGAAGCCGTCGGAATTCACGCCGTCGTCGGCGTTGATCTTCGCGGAAATCCTGCATGCAGCCGGCGTGCCGAAAGGCGTGTTCAACCTGATCAACGGCCTCGGCCCCGAAGTCGGCGCCGCCATGAGCGAGCACCCGGATATCGACATGATCTCGTTCACCGGCTCGACCCGCGCCGGCGTCGATGTCGCCAAGCGCGCGGCCCCGACCGTGAAGCGCGTCAGCCAGGAACTCGGCGGCAAGTCGCCGAACGTGATCCTCGAAGGCGCCGACCTCACCAAGGCCGTCACCGGTGGCGTGATGCACATGTTCAATAATTCGGGACAGTCCTGCAACGCACCGTCGCGGATGATCGTACCGCTGTCGAAGATGAAGGAAGTCGCCGCCATCGCCAAGGGC
This sequence comes from Bradyrhizobium sp. Ash2021, assembly GCF_031202265.1. NCBI lineage: Bacteria > Pseudomonadati > Pseudomonadota > Alphaproteobacteria > Hyphomicrobiales > Nitrobacteraceae > Bradyrhizobium > Bradyrhizobium sp. Ash2021. The sequence goes on from NZ_CP100604.1 coordinate 3,263,648, forward strand.
GTCGCCGACAAGACCAAGGCCGGCGATCCCCGCGCGGAAGGCACCACCATCGGTCCGGTGGTGTCGCGCATCCAGTGGGACAAGATCCAGGCCCTGATCCACAAGGGCATCGAGGAAGGTGCGACGCTGGTTGCCGGCGGCCCGGGCCTGCCGGAAGGCGTCAACAAGGGCTTCTACGTGCGTCCGACCATCTTCGCCGACGTCACCAACGACATGACCATCGCGCGCGAGGAAATCTTCGGGCCGGTGCTCACGATCCTGGGTGCCAAGGATGAAGCCGATGCGGTGAAGATCGCCAACGACACGCCCTACGGCCTCGCCGGTTACGTCTCCGGCGATACCGTTGAAAGCGCGCGCCGGGTCGGCCGCCAGATACGTGCCGGCAACGTCAACCTACAGGGCGTGCCGAACGACCGCTCCGCGCCGTTCGGCGGCTACAAGCAGTCCGGCAACGGCCGCGAATGGGGCAAGTACGGCCTGGAAGAATATCTCGAAGTGAAGGCGGTCGCCGGCTACAACGCGGCGTAAGTTTTCGAGCGATCAATGCAGACGCCGGAGCGGGAAACCGCTCCGGCGTTTTTGCGCTTGTAGAGGAGTGTTGAACAAATTCAGTGTCGTCCCTGCGAACGCACATAGGCGTTAAAATAGTCTTGCGGCGCGGAATCGTCTGTGATTCCAAAGTGTCATGAGACACGAATCGCTTGTGAACGAAGACTGGAAGAATGTTGTCGCCCGGCTTGGCGGGGTGGAAACGCTCAAGGTGACGGCGCGCGAGACGAAAGCGTTTTTGCGTCCGCGAGAGATCACCAACGCGGTGGATTTGCTGCGCGTGATCCTGGCCTATTGTCTGGGCGAGCGGGGGTTGCGGTCGACTGCGGCCTGGGCGACATCGGTGGGCCTTGTCGATATTTCGAGCGTGGCGCTGCTGTATCGCTTGCGTCAGTGCGGAGACTGGCTCGCGTTGCTGGTGGGTCAGATGCTTGCGGCCGCCGCCCCGCAAGCGAGCCGCGGTCGGATCATCCGCATCGTTGATGCCACTACAGTGCCGAAGAACGGAGCTGACGCCAGAAAGAAGAACGAGTTGTGGCGGATTCACAGCGCCTTCGATCTTCCGCAGGAGCGCTTTGGCCACTTCGAACTGACCGATCAGCAGGCGGGCGAGACGCTCGACCGGATACCGGTGGTGGCGGGCGAGATTCGCCTTGGCGACCGTGCCTATTTGCAACCGGATCGCATGGCGAGCGTGATCGAAGCCGGCGGAGATTTCGTGATCCGGGCTGGTTGGAAGAGCGCGTGCTGGCTCGATGGTAAAGGCAATGTGCTCGATCTCGTCGCCGAGTTGCGCAAGGCGGCGGCCCGTGGGCTGATCGATCGGCCGATTTGGATAAAACGCAAAAGCGGCGAGCCTCTCGCCTTGCGTCTGGTCGCGGTCAAGAAGCCGGCGCATGCTGCTGCCGAGGCGCGACGCAAGGCGCGTCGGGCCGCCCAGCGCGGAGGCCATCAGATATCCAAGCAAACGCTCGACGCGGCAGATTGGGTGATCCTGGTGACCTCACTGAAGCCGACAGAGTTCGCGACCGCGGATGTTCTCGCACTCTATCGCCTGCGATGGCGGATTGAACTCGGCTTCAAACGGCTAAAGAGCCTGATCGGTCTCAAGGGACCACCAGGAATCGACGAACGCTCCGCCAGACCTCATGTGCTGGCTCATCTATTGACTATTCTACTGCTCGAGCCGCTCATCGACGAACTTGAGGACTCTCCCCGCTTGGTCGAAGCCGCCTGACACCGCCTGGTGCCTGGCGTCTGCTCCAGCATCTCATCGCCTCGCTGCTCCAAGCGGTGATTCCACAGCCCACGATCGACCGCCTGCGCCGAGCAAAATCGGTCCTCCAACGCCATCTCCGCGAGCCGCCAAGAAAACGTCAGTATCAAACAATGTTCCCACTATCCCCACTATCTTAACGCATATGTGCGAACGCAGGGACCCATAACCACCGAAGCCCGTTGTTGCAGAAGGTATCTACCAGCGTGCTTGAACACGGCAGCCGCGGCGTATGGGTCCCTGCGTTCGCATTGCGTTCGCAGGGACGACGGAGAATTATCCCCCCAGCGCGCCCTGCGTGTTGACGTACAGCGCGTAGATCGACTGGCTCGCCGCCATGAACAGGCGATTGCGCTTCAGGCCGCCGAAACAGAGATTGGCGCAGCGTTCGGGCAGCGCGATGCGGCCGATCATGACGCCGTCGGGCGCAAACACCACCACGCCGTCGAGCTCGGGGTCGCCCATGCCCCAGCCGCACCACAGATTGCCGTCGATGTCGGCGCGCATGCCGTCGGGGGTGCCGGGGCCGGCGTCGACGAACACGCGCTTGTTGGAAATCGTGGTCCCGCTGGGGGCAACGTCGTAAGCGAGGATTTTGCGGGCCGGTACGCCGCGCGATTCGATGATGTAGAGAATCTTCTCATCCGGCGAGAAGCACAGCCCGTTGGGCCCGAGGATGCCCTCGGCGACGATGGTGGCTTTCCCGGTGGCCCCGTCGATCCGGTAGACATTCATGTCGATCTCGGATTCGGCCTTGTAGCCTTCGTAATTGCCGAGCAGGCCGAACACCGGATCAGTGAACCAGATCGAGCCGTCGGATTTCACGATCACGTCGTTGGGTGAGTTCAGCCGCTTGCCCTCGAACGAATCCATCAGCACAGTGATCGAACCGTCATATTCAGTACGGGTGACGCGGCGGCCGCCATGTTCGCAGGTGACCAGCCGGCCCTGGCAGTCGCGGGTGTTGCCGTTGGCGAAGTTCGAGGGTTTGCGGAAAATGCTGACCGCGCCGGTCTCCTCCTCCCATTTGAGGATGCGCTGGTTCGGAATATCGCTGCACAATAAATAGCGCCCGTCGCCGAACCACACCGGGCCCTCGGCCCAGCGCAGGCCCGTGGTCAGCCGCTCCACGGCCGAGAGTTTCAGCCAGTATTTTTCAAAGCGCGGATCGAGTGCGTGGATGGCCGGATCGGGATAATAGGTCGCCGGCTGCCAGCCAGCGCGGGATGTTGCCTCGGACATTTGCTGTTCTCGTTGTTGTTGCGTTTCCTCGCGGTTTGATTTGCTATCATTGTCGGCCTATGACCGCAATTCGGTCGCAAGAAACGAGGGAAGAAATGCCACGCATATTGATAACCGGCGCCGCCGGGGCCATCGGCACAAGCCTGCGCAAGCTGTTAGCGCCCGTCTATCCGGATCTGCTGCTGAGCGATCTGAAGGCGCCGGCCGATCTCGGCAGACACGAAAAATTCAAGGCGGCCGATCTCGCCGACCTCGCCCAGGTCGAGGCGATCTGCGAGGGCGTCGACGGCATCCTGCATTTCGGCGGCTATTCGGTCGAAGGGCCCTGGGACGGCATCCTGCAGGCCAACATCATCGGCGTCTACAATCTGTTCGAGGCCGCGCGCCGGCAAGGCGTCAAGCGCGTGGTGTTCGCCTCCTCCAACCATGCGATCGGCTTCTACCCGAGGCATCACCGGATCGGTACCGATGTCACCGCGCGGCCGGACAGCCGCTACGGCGTCAGCAAGGTGTTCGGCGAAGCGCTCGGCGCGCTCTATGCCGACAAGCACGGGCTCAAGGTCACCTGCCTTCGCATCGGCAATTTCGGCGAAAAGCCGCTGGATCACCGGCGGCTGTCGATCTGGCTGAAGCCCGAAGATCTGGCGCAGCTCTGCCGGATCGGGCTCGACCATCCCGACATCCACTTCGAGATTTTCTACGGCGCCTCCGACAACGAGCGCGGCTGGTGGGACAATCATCGCGCCCACGATCTCGGCTACCGGCCGACCGGCAGGGCCGAGGATTTCCGCGAGCACGCGATGGCCGAGCAGGCCAAGCTCAAGCCGGATCCGATCGGCGATTTCTACCAGGGTGGCGGGTTCTGCAGCATCGAGTTCGACGGCGACACAAGCCGGATTGTGTAACCGGCGTCATTCCGGGGCGTGCGAAGCACGAACCCGGAATCTCGAGATTCCGGGTCTGGTCCTACGGACCATCCCGGAATGACGACCTCTACTCCCTACATTCAAACGCCTGCTTCTGCTGCTCCGACTGTTTCGTCAGCTGCTTCATCTTGTCGCCCGTGGCGGTCTCGTCGCGCACCTTGGGTGGATCGCTTGCAGGCCCATCATAGGCCGCGGCGAAATCGGCAAGGGAAAAGGCAAGGCTGAGCTTTTGGTGGGATGCATCGGTCGCCTCGATGGCGATCGTTCGCGAGCGCTTCAGCCGTTCGATGAAGCCGCGGTCGATGTCGATTTTGCCGCGGCAACCGAGCCCGAAGCATTCGGGGTGCGATATCAGGATCGGAGTGTCCTGATCGATCTGGACGCCGATCCCGCCTTCGAGCGCTCGCTTGGTGCCGAAATTGGCGAGCAGGCTCAGGGTCTTTTCATCCCGAATGGAGATCGAGACGCCACCGCCGGAAGGATGACACGCGCCGCGCGCGGCCGCCGAAATGAAACAGTCCGAATTGCCGTCGGCCCGCTTGAAGCACAGTTTTGTCCACGGCCCATAGGTGAGCTGCATGGCGCGGGGATCGTCGGCTTTGGCGGCGCTGCCGCCAAACACCGGATACGCCGCAATCAACGCAAGCAGCACAAGCGCGCGGTTCATGGACGATTCCCTCACGATCGCTCGCAGCTCATCGGGTTATTGCGGCCTATCATCCGCCGCGATGCGGCCGAGATAATCCGACTTGCTGTATTGCATGTGATCGACGCAGAGCTGGGCCAGCGCCCAGCTGTCGCGGCCTTTCAGGAGTTCGATCATCAACTCATGCTGGCGGCGCGATAGCGCGAGGCCCTCCTTGTCGGCGAGGTTCTTGGCGCGCATCGGCAAGGTCAGGTTCATATAGTCCTGCAGCGAGCGCACCAGATAGGGATTGCCGCAGGCCGAGAACAGCGCGACGTGGAAGGCGTCGTTGGCCTCATGGATACCGCGCAGATCCTGCGCGTCGGCCCTGGCGCAATATTGCCGCTGCAACTCGCTCAATTGTTCGATCAGGCCGGCAGGCGCCGGCAGCGCGATCATCAGCGCCGCCTGCCGCGTCAGCATTTCCCGCACCTCATAGATCTGCCGCACTTCCTCGGCGGAATAGAACCGCACCGTGGCGCCGATATTCTTCTCGCGCAGCACGATGCCCTGGCGCTCGAGCTGAAACAGGCCCTGGCGCACGAAATGGCGGCTGGCGCCGTAGCGCGACATCAAGGTGTCTTCGACCAGCCGCGACCCCGGCGCGAAGCGGCCGAAGATGATGTCTTCCTCCAGCCGGCGAATGACTTCCGCCTGCTCCTCCTCGCGCGACAGCGCGGAAGGTTCGGTTGGGCTGGCAAGCGGTTTCATGGCCATCCGCGTCGGATCATCGCCGGAAATCAGCACGGTACGGCAGCCATTGTCAATAATGATGGCCGTTTTGGGGTCCATTGTCGCCTTCCAGAGGTCGAATAATCAAATATTGACAATAATTCGACGGGCTCGTTTAGTGCCCCACCACCACGACAGGAAATGAGAAAATGGCTGAAGGACTTCGCAAGGGACTGGCAAGTTATGGCGATGCCGGGTTTTCGCTGTTCCTGCGCAAGGCCTTCATCAAGGCGATGGGTTATTCCGACGACGCGCTGAACCGCCCGATCGTCGGCATCACCAACACCTACAGCGACTACAATCCCTGCCACGGCAACGTGCCCCAGATCATCGAGGCGGTGAAGCGCGGCGTGATGCTGACCGGCGCCATGCCGATGGTGTTTCCGACCATTTCGATCGCCGAAAGCTTTTCGCATCCGACCTCGATGTATCTGCGCAATCTGATGGCGATGGATACCGAGGAGATGATCCGCGCCCAGCCGATGGACGCCATTGTCGTGATCGGCGGCTGCGACAAGACCCTGCCGGCGCAGATCATGGCCGCGGTCTCGGCCGATCTGCCGACCGTCGTTATCCCCGTCGGGCCGATGGTGGTGGGGCATCACAAGGGCGAGGTGCTGGGCGCCTGCACCGATTGCCGGCGGCTGTGGGGCAAATACCGCGCCGGCGAAATCGACGACGTCGAGATCGAAGCCGTCAATGGCCGTCTCGCGCCGTCGGTCGGCACCTGCATGGTGATGGGCACCGCGAGCACGATGGCCTGCATCACCGAGGCGCTCGGTCTGTCGCTGCCGATGAGCGCAACGATTCCGGCGCCCCATGCCGAGCGGTTTCGCTTGGCCGAAGCAAGCGGCAAGGTAGCGGCGGCGATGGCCAAGGCGAAAAGCCCGCGGCCGAGCGAGTTTCTGACCGCTTCATCGTTCCGCAATGCGCAGGTGGTGCTGCAGGCGATCGGCGGCTCGACCAATGGTCTCATTCATCTCACCGCGATCGCTAACCGCACCAAGCATCGCATTGATCTCGAAGGTTTCGACAAGCTCGGCCGCGAGGTGCCGGTGCTGATCGACCTGAAACCGTCGGGCGAGCATTACATGGAGCACTTTCATCATGCCGGCGGCGTGCCGAAGCTGATGGCGCAACTCGGCGACCTCATCGACCTCGATGCCAAAACCATTACCGGCGCGACGTTGCGCGATGTGGTCGCCGGCGCCGAGGAAGTGCCCGGCCAGGACGCGATCCGCCCGCGCAAAGATCCGATCAAGCCGGAAGGCGCAATGGCGGTGCTGCACGGCAATCTCGCGCCGCGCGGCGCGGTCATCAAGCATTCCGCGGCGAGCCCAAAGCTGCTGCAGCACACCGGCCGCGCCGTGGTGTTCGAATCCGTCGAGGACATGACTGAGCGGGTCGACGATCCCGCGCTGGATGTGACCGCCGACGACGTGCTGGTGCTGCGCAATGCCGGGCCGAAGGGCGCGCCGGGCATGCCGGAAGCCGGTTATTTGCCGATCCCGAAGAAGCTCGGACGCGCCGGCGTCAAGGACATGGTGCGGATCTCGGACGCGCGCATGAGCGGCACCGCGTTCGGCACCATCGTGCTGCACATCACTCCGGAATCCGCCGTCGGCGGGCCGCTGGCGCTGGTCCGGAACGGCGACATGATCCGGCTCGATGTCGCCAGGCGCAGCATCGATCTCTTGGTCGACGAGGCCGAACTCGAAAAGCGCCGCGCCGCGCTGAAGCCTGCCGTGACGCCCGATTGGGCGAAACGCGGCTACGCGCACCTGTTCAACGAGACCATTCTGCAGGCCGACGAAGGCTGTGATTTCGATTTCATGCGCGGCGAGGGGAAGGGGTAGTTTCTTCGCACATACACACGGTCGTCATGCCCGCCAACGGGTCGGCCGAACGGCCGCCCGATGACAGGCTCCAGCGGGCATCCAGTAATCACCGCTGCTTCCCCGTCATTGCGAGCCAACGGGTCGCACGAACGCGCGCCCGATGACAGGCTCCGCGAAGCAATCCATGGCGCCACGAGAAGAAAGAGTGGATTGCTTCGTCGCTTCGCTCCTCTGACGGTAGTAGGTGTGATCGCACGCCGCCATCTCGCACATGCGTTGCCGCCTTTGGTTTGATTGACTTTCAAACAATCCCGATGGGATGATGAAACAAAAATATCACAGGGGGAGACGATGACCAGATTGAGAGCAATGCTCGGTGCGATCGCGGCCGTGTCCGTGATGATGACGGCGGCAAGTGCCGGTGCGCAGCAGGTGAAGCATTATCGCTTCGCCTATGATCAGCCGAAGACGACGGGTTACGGCATCGTCGGCGATATCTTCAGCGACAGACTGAAAGCGCTGAGCAAGGGCACTATGCTGATCGACCAGTATCCCGGCGCGCAGCTCGGGCAGGAGCCGCAGGTGTTGCAGCTCGTGAAGGCGGGCGACGTCGAGTTCTGCATTTCCTCCTCCGCCAATGCCGCGACGCTGTCGCCGCAGGCCGGCGTGATGTCGATGCACTTCCTGTTCCGCTCCGAGGCGCATCTGATCAAGGCGATCGCGGACCCCGAAGTGTCGAAGGCGGTCAAGGCGATGATCGCGGATACCGTGCAGGGCGCCCGCGTCATCGCGCTGTCGACGCTCGGCTTACGCAGCATGTACGCCAAGCGCGAGATCAAGAACATCGCTGACATGAAGGGCCTCAAGGTGCGCGTGCAGGCGACGCCGACCGAGGACACCATGTTCCCGGCCTATGGCGCCCAGATCGTGCACATGCCGTTCGGCAGCGTCTATACGTCATTGCAGACCGGCGTGGTCGACGTCGCGGAAAACGGCGTCAACGTCTATCTCGCCAACAAGCATTACGAAGTCGCCCCCGTGCTTTCGATGACCGAGCACGAGGCCAACAACAGCCTGGTGTGGATCAGCGACAAGCTCTGGAACAGCCTGACGCCGGAGCAGCAGGGCTGGGTGCAGGCCGCCGCCGACGAGGTCAACAAGACCGAACCGGCGAAAGCGATCGAGCTCGAACATCAGTCGCAGGACCAGCTGCGGAAGATCGGCGTCAAGATCGTCACCGACGTCGACAAGTCCGGCTTCATCGCGGTCGCCGATCCCTATCTCGACAAGCTCGCCAAGGAGCTTGGGCCGCACGCCGAGAAGGTCAAAGACCTGATCCGCGCGATCAAGTAGGCGAGCAGCGAGGAAAACGAAATCGTCATGCCCGGGCATAGCGGTCAAGCTTGCGCAGACCGCGTAGACTTGTCTGCGATCCCGGGCATCCACGTTCTTCCTTCAGCTGTGCCGAAAAGACGTGGATGGGCCGGGACAAGCCCGGCCATGACGCAGAGGGAACTGATGGCTGAATTATAGACAATCTTCGCTCCAGCGCGCCGCGAATTGCCGCAAGTGGTCGCTTGCCCGTTACTTTATTGACAATCCGGCGACCTTGATGGGATGATCGGGAAAACCAAAACAGGGGGAAACGGCGCGATGGATAATCGAAGGACGTTCATGGCCGCGGCAGTCGCTGCGGCGGCTTTCGTGTTCGCGGGCGCTGCCGGTGCGCAGGAGGTGAAGCATTATCGTTTCGCCCACGATCAGCAGCTCAACACCGGCTACAGCGTCGCCTACGACATGTTTTCCGCAAAGCTCAAGGAACTGAGCAATGGCACCATGCTGGTCGACCAGTATCCCGGCGCGCAGCTCGGGCAGGAGCCGCAGCTGCTGCAACTGGTGAAATCCGGCGACATCGAATTCGCCGTCGTCTCGTCAGCGAATACCGCGACCATCTCGCCGCAGGCCGGCGTGATGTCGCTGCATTTCCTGTTCCGCAACGCCGATCACCTTGTCAAGGCGCTGGCCGACCAGCAGGTGATCGATGCGATCACGGCGATGATCGACGAAACCACGCAAGGCCTGCACGTCATTGCCACCGGCTCGCAGGGTGTGCGCAGCATCTACAGCAAGAAGGAAATCCACAACGCGGGCGACATGAAGGGAATCAAGATCCGCGTACAGGCCACGGCGACGGAGGACGCGATCTTCCCGGCCTATGGCGCGCAGACCGTGCACATGCCGTTCGGCAGCGTCTACACCTCGCTGCAAACCGGCGTGGTCGATGCCGCCGAGAACAGCATCAACGTCTATCTCGTCAACAAGCATTATGAAGTCGCACCCGTGCTGTCGATGACCGAGCATGAGGCCAACAATGCGCTGTTGTTCGTCAGCGACAAGCTGTGGCAGAGTCTTTCCGCCGAACAGAAGGCGTGGGTGAAGACGGCAGCGGCGGAAGTCAGCGCCAGGGAGCCGGCCAAGGCGTTCGAGCTCGAGAAGGCTGCGGCCACCAGGCTGAAGGGTTTGGGCGTCAAGATCGTCGAGGATGAGGACAAGAAAAGCTTTGCCGCGGTCTCCGATCCCTATCTCGACAAGCTCGCCAAGGAGCTTGGGCCGCACGCGGAGAAGATCAAGAACCTGATCCGCGCGATCAACTGAGGTCGTGGAATGAATTGCAATTAAGTCGTCATGCCCGGGCTTGTCCCGGGCATCCACGTCTTTCTTGATGCCGAGGCAAGACGTGGATGGCCGGGACAAGCCCGGCCATGACGAGGGAATACCAACCGCTCAGGAATTTTGATGGCCATCGCCGATAAACTGGTGCTGCAGCGGCATCGCCATCTGAAATGGCAGTCGTTCGACCGGCTCGAACTGGTCCTGATGATCCTCTGCGGCGTGCTGTGTTTCGGCTTTTCGCTTTCGGTGACGTGCGACATCGTCACACGCACCATCGGCCATCCCTGGCTGTGGCTGCAGGAAGTCACTTCCACCCTGTTCATCTATGCGATCTTCATCGGTGCGGCAGTCGCCACCCGCCGCAACGATCATTTGTACCTGACCGCGATCTCCGAGGCGATGCACGGCACGCCGCGCATGATCGTCGAGATCATCATCCGCATGGTGGTGCTTGGCGTCGCGTTCGTTCTGATCTGGTACGGCTATCTCAACTATATCAGGGGATTTGGCAGCTTCCGGCTGCCATCGGGCACCCCGATCGCCTCGCTCTACGCGATCATTCCCCTGTCCGGCATCCTGATCGGACTGTTCACGATTGAGCAAATGGTCAACGGCATCAGAAATGGCTTTGACCATCCCGAACCGCCGGAACAAGACCTCGCGATTCCTGCGATCGACACCACCCGGATCGGGACGCAGCCGTGAGCGCGCCCGTCGTCCTCGCGTTGATGTCGTTCTGCTTCCTGTTCTTCGGCTATCTGGGCGTGCCCGTGCCGTTTTCGCTGCTGGCCGGCGTGTTCGTCGGCGCGATATTGTCCGATGTCTCGCTGGCGGCGATCATCCAGAAGATCTTTGACGGCGTGGACTCCGAGGCGCTGCTCGCGATCCCGTTCTTCCTCCTGGTCGGCGAACTCATGAGTTCGGCGAATGTGGTGGTGCGAATAGCCAATCTGTCGGTGTCGCTGGTCGGGCACGTCAGGGGCGGGCTGTCGCAGGTCGTCGTGGTGTTCTCGATGTTCTTCTCGGAAATGTCGGGCTCGACCACCGCCGACGTCGCGGTGATGAGCCGGGCGCTGGGCGGGCCGATGAAGCGGGAAGGCTATACGCCGGCTTTCATCGCGGCGATCATCGCATCCGCTTCCACCATCGCGGCGCTGGTGCCGCCGAGCATCACCGCGGTGGTCTACGGCGCGGTCGGCAACGTCTCGATCGCAGGTCTTTTCATGGCCGGCGTCGTCCCGGGCTTGATGATCGGCTTCGGGCTGATGATCTATTGCTATTTCTTCGGCCCCTCCGGCATGCGCAAGCCGCGCGCGCCGCTGCGTCAGGTCGCCTTCGCCGCCGGCGACGCCGCGCTGCCGCTGATGATCCCGGTGATCCTGCTCGGCGGCATCCTCACCGGCTGGTTTACGCCGACGGAAGCCGGCGTCGTTGCGGTGGTCTGGATCATCGCGGTCGTGATTCCCGCGCTCAACCGCGGGCACATCAAGAAGATCCCTTACGACTTTTGCCTGGCCGGGCTGATCTTCTCGCTGCCGTTGATCACCATCGGCGCCGCCAACGCCTTTGGTTGGATGCTGGCTTACCTGCGCGGCGCCATCTACATCGCCGACACGATCACCGGGATCGCCGGCCACGATCCGCATTTGATCATGCTGCTGATGGTGCTGCTGTTCACGGTCGTCGGCGATTTCATCGAGCCGGTGCCGACCATCATCATCTTCATGCCGCTGGTGAATGCGCTGACCCAGGCGGGGGACATCAACGGCGTCCATATGGGCGTGGTGCTGATTGCGACGCTGGCCTTCGGTTTGATCACGCCGCCTTACGGGCTGGTGCTGCTGATGGCCTCGAAGTTCGTCGGCGTCAGTTTCGCCAAAGCGTTGCGCGCGGCGCTGCCGATCTATGTGGTGTTTCTGGTGACGATCTGTTTCACGATCTATTTTCCAAAAGTGGTGCTGTGGCTGCCGAAGCAGGTGATCCCGGAATCGGTCGGCTGCTTCAAGTCGCCGGCGGGGACGGGGTATATCTGTCCGCCGTAATCGTCGTCCCGGGCAAGCGAAGCGCGACCCGGGACCCATACCGCGTTGTGCTCTCGATGAGGCAAGGCCGACGCCTTCCGTAACAACCAAGACCCTGTGGTTATGGGTCCCTGCTTTCGCAGGGACGACGATGGGGCTAACCTACTTCCTCAACATTCCACCCATCGCCCGTCCGCGCAAAGCGGAACGGCGTGCGGTGGCGGTTGTCGAACCAGCGACCGCACAGCGCCGACGCCAGCGATTGCATCACCGCGTCATGACAGACGAACAGGATGTTGGCTTGGGGAAGATGGTCGAGCCATTTGCGCACGCAATACAGCGCGCGGGTTGAGACCGAACTCCATGCCTCGCCATCGGGCGGCAGGATCGAGACCATCTCCTCCATCGCGCTGATGCCGTGCTCGGCCATGGCGCCGCGAATCGATATTCCTTCCAGGCTACCGAAATCGCATTCGGTGATGCCGTCGTCTGTGCTGACCGGCTTCGAACAAGCCGCGGCAATAATTTCGGCGGTCTTCGCCGCGCGGACCAGCGGGCTGGTGACGATGTGGTCGAGGCGGACGGGCTGCAAGCGCCGGGCGGCGGCCTGCGCCTGCGCGATGCCGTCGTCATTCAGGGGATTGTCGGTGCGTCCCTGAAACAGCCCTTGCCGGTTCCAGTCGGTGGCGCCGTGACGCAGGCAGAGAAAGGAACGCGACGGCGCCGCCAACGGCTTCACTTCGATTTGCTGGTGAATTTCTTCACCGCCGCACGAAACTCGTCGGTGTTCATGGCGTCGATGATCTTCGCTTCTTCGGCGTCGAGTTGCTGTTTGGTCGGGGTAACGCAGGCCTGGTACACCAGTGATTTGGTGCCGCTGATGGCGGCCGGCGGATTCTGGGCGAGCCGTTCGGCGAATTGCCGGGTCGCCGCTTTCAGTTCCACCGCCGGAACGATTTTGGCGACAAGACCCCAATCAAGCGCCTGCTGCGCGGAAAAACTGTCCTCCGCCAGAAATATCTGCAACGCGCGGCGGACGCCGACGGTGCCGACCATGCCGACCGTGCTGCCGCCGTCCGGGGAGACGCCGATCTTGGCGTAGGCCGGCGTAAAGCGGGCGTCGTCGGCGGCGATGCAGAGGTCGGTGACGAAGGCCAGCCCCATGCCCGCGCCGGCGGCGGAACCGTGAACGCTGGACAGCACGATCTTCGGCATCCGGCGCACGGTCTCGATAAACGCGTGATAGTGTTTCAGCAATTCCCCGACCACCGGAGCGATGGTGTCCGCGGCCGCGGCGGCGCCGATGGTTTGCAGATCGCCGCCGGCCGAGAACGCCCGGCCTGTGCCCTCGATGACCAGCACGCGGACATCGCCATTGGCCTCGACCTCGAGGCCCAGCTGTTCGAGCTTTTTCGCGATAGACAGATCGATCGAGTTGAAGGCGGCGGGCCGGTTGAGCGTGATGGTCGCAATCGGGCCTTCGACCCTGAGCAGCGCCGGATCGTCGGCAGGGGCGGTGGTAGGAGCGGGTGCGGGCATTGGCAGGCCTCCGGTCGGAGCGGTCGCGGATCCTCTGGATAGCGGGGCATTTAAATAGCAGAAGGGAAGGGGTGACAATCCCCGGCCAAGTCTGCAAAATGCGGCCTGACCTTCCTCCTGGGCAAGGACGCTCTTGCGCATCCCTGGACCATGAGGCCAAATAAAGCCCGCCATCGTTCGGGACGCGGACACGAGCGCCGCTCCTTAGAACGATGAGGCGAGCAAGCCAAAATCGGCAGAGAGAGGAGACGACATGGGTCATTCCTGTGCGCTTGCAATTGGGTTGTCGCGATGACGCAAGGACCCGTCCTTATCGTCGGCGCCGGCCACGCCGGCTTTCAGCTCGCGGCCTCGTTGCGCCAACATGGTTTTGGCGAGCGCATCGCGCTCATCAACGACGAGGGCCATCTGCCGTATCAGCGGCCGCCTTTGTCGAAGGCCTATCTCAAGGGCGAAGGCCGTCCCGACAGCCTGATGTTCCGGCCGGACAAATTTTATCACGACCAGAACATCGATCTGATCTCCGATCGCGCGGTGTCGATCGATCGTGTCAGGCGGAAGCTGTTGCTCGCCTCCGGTGCGTCGCTCGATTACTGGCGTCTGGTGCTGGCCACCGGCGCGCGCAATCGCCTGCTCGATATCCCCAATGCCAATCTGGAAGCCGTGCGCTATCTACGGATATTGGACGAAAGCGAGGCGTTGCGGCAGCGGATCAGTTCGGGCCAGCGCGTCGTCGTGATCGGCGCCGGCTTCATCGGGCTGGAATTCGCCGCGACCGCGCGCGCAAAAGGCCTTGAAGTCGATGTCATCGAACTCGGCACCCGCGTGATGGCGCGCGCGGTGACCGCGGAGATTTCGGAATTCTTCCAACAAAGGCATACGGTGGCGGGCATTCGCATCCATCTCGGCGTGCAGGTCACCAGCATCGAGGCCGAGGGCGGTAAGGTCACCGGCGTCAGCCTCAGCGACGGCCGGCACATCCCGGCCGACCTCATCGTGGTCGGCGTCGGCGTTTTGCCCAATGTCGAGCTTGCTGCGGAGGCCGGATTGCCTGTCGCGTCAGGGATTATCGTCGACGAGCACCTGCTGACCGCGGATCCGAACATCTCGGCCATTGGCGATTGCGCGTTGTATGCGAGCCCACGGTTCGGCGCGTCGCTGCGGCTTGAGTCCGTGCAGAACGCCACCGATCACGCGCGCTGCGTCGCGGCTCGGCTGACCGGTGATGCCAAGGCCTATGACGGCCTGCCGTGGTTCTGGAGCGATCAGGGCCCCGACAAGCTGCAGATCGCCGGTCTGACCACCGGCTACGACCGCGTGGTGGTGCGGGGCGATCGCGCGCAGGGCGCGTTCTCGGCCTTCTGTTACAAATCCGGGCAACTCGTCGGCATCGAGTCCGTCAACCGCGCCGGCGATCACATGTTCGGCCGGCGCCTGCTCGCCGCCAACGGCTCGATCACGCCGGAGCAGGCCGCCGATACCGGCTTCGATCTGAAGCATGCGCTGACTTAAGTTGCGCCCGCTTCCACTTGCATCCGTTGGTCATTTCGGCAACGCTATCGACTCAAGACCCGTCAAAGATGTCTCAGGCGGCCATCTGGGAGGGTATCATGCCGGTCTGGACACGCTGTCTCACGCTATCGGCGGCATTGATCGTTGCAGCCGTAGTCGCAGGCCCGGCTTCGGCCCAGATCAAGCTGAAATGGGCGCATGTCTACGAGATTACCGAGCCCTTCCACACTGAAGCGTTGTGGGCGGCCGGCGAAATCAAGAAGCGCACCAAGGGCAAATACGACATCGAGGTGTTTCCGCTCTCGCAGCTCGGCAACGAGAACCAGATCAACGAAGGGCTCGGCCTCGGCACCATCGATCTGATCTACACCGGCGTGACTTTTGCGGCTGCGACCTACAAGCCGCTCGGTATCAGCGGCGCTCCGTTCATGCTGCGCGATTTCGAGCACTGGAAGGCCTATCGCGATAGCAAGCTGTTCCAGGATCTGGCCAGCGGTTACGAGGACAAGACCAGGCACAAGATCGTCGCGTTCACCTACTACGGCCTGCGTCAACTCACCGCCAACAGGCCGATCATGAAGCCTGAGGACATGCAGGGCATGAAGCTGCGGGTGCCGCCGGCGCCGCTGTTTTTGATGTTCACCAAATCTGTCGGCGCCAGTGCGACGCCGATCGCATTCGCGGAAGTCTACCGCGCCCTGCAGCAGGGCACAGTCGACGGCGAGGAAAATCCGATGCCGACGATCATGGCCAAGAAATTCTATGAAGTGCAAAGCCATCTCATTCTGACCGGCCACATCATGGAATCGATGCTGACGGTGGTCGGCAACCATGTCTGGAGCAAGCTGACGCCGGATGAGCGAAAGATTTTTGCGGAGGTGCTGAAGGAAGCCGCATCGCGAGCGACGGACGCAATCGAGGCCTCCGAGCGGGTGCTTGCCGTCGAGTTCAAGGGGCTCGGCATGACCGTGGTCGTGCCCGACCGCGAAGCCTTCCGCAAGGCGGCGATCCCGCTGCACAACGATCCATCCGCCGGCGCCGGCTGGAGCCGGGCGCAATACGACGAATTGCAAGCGCTGAAGTGACGGGCCGGCCGGCAAGGAGGTCATGGCGCGGATGGTTTTCCTTTTTTCGGAGCGGTGTGGGAAACCACTGTATAGCTACAGCGGCGCTTCGGGACGACCGGCGGAGATGATTGCCGCAACTTCCGCGGCCGTCGGCATCGACGGCGCGGCGCCCATCCGCCGCACGCAGATCGAGGCGGCGACGTTGGCGTAGTCGAGCGCTTCGTCGATCGTCCTCCCGCTTGCAAGCTGCGCCGCCAGCGCGCCGACGAAGCAATCGCCGGCGCCGGTGGTGTCGACGGCTTTGACTTGATGGCCCGGAACGAGCAGCGATTGGCCCTCGATCAGCGCCAGCACGCCGCGTTTGCCGAGCGTCACGCAGATCGTTCTGCCAAGGTTTGCCGGCAGCCGGCGCGCCGCCTCGACGAAGCGCGCGGGCTCGTCGCTGTCGCGCAGCTCGGTTTTGGTGAGAAGGCCAAGCTCGGTTTCATTGAGAATGAGAATATCGACGAGATCGAGTAACTCAGTGCCGAATTCGACCGCCGGCGCCGGATTGAGAATCGTGGTCGCGCCCGCGGCCCGCGCCCGCTTGAAGAACGCGCTAACGGTCGCTAGCGGGATTTCAAACTGGCTCACCGCGATGTCGCCCTTGGCGAGCACCGGTGCGGCGATATCCTCGGCACTCACCAACCCATTGGCGCCGGGCACGACCACAATGGTGTTGTCGGCTTTCGCGATGGTAATGACAGCCGTTCCGCTGTGCGCCTCGGCCGTGTCCTTGACGAAGGAGATGTCGACATCCTGCGCGGCGAGGAACGCCTTCAACTCCCGTCCGAACGCATCGGTGCCGACCCGGCCGATCAGCGTTGTCGGCGCGCCCAGTTTGGCCGCGGATACCGCCTGGTTGGCGCCCTTGCCGCCGGGAAAATACAGCACGGCCTTGCCGGCGACGGTCTCGCCGATCCGGGGATGCCGGTCGGCCGTCGCCACCACATCCATGTTGATGCTGCCGGCGACGAAAACCCGCGCCATGACTGCCCGCCTAATCCCAGAACTCCTTCTTGCTTCCGATTTGAAACTCCTGCTTGACCGTCTCGATATCGGCCAGCGTCGGCAGTCCGGCCTCATTGCCGAGCTTTTGAATCTTGTAAGTCGAGGCCGCGCGCGCAAACTCGAAATGGTCCTTCCAGCCTTTGCCGGGACTGGCGAGATAGGAATAGATGTAGGCGCCATGGAATACGTCACCCGCGCCGTTGGTGTCGAGCACGCGATCGGGCGCGATCGGAAGCGCGGGCAAGGTGCGAACCGCCCCCGCCTCGTCATACCAGAGCAGGCCTTTTTCCCCCATGGTCACGCCGCCGACGCGGCAGCCGCGGCTCTTGAGATAATCCAGCATCTTTTCCGGGGTCAGGTCCATCTGCTCGCACAGCCGCTCGGCGACGATGGCGACATCGATGAACTCCAGCAGCTCGTGTGTGTTGGTGCGCAGCCCGCCGCCGTCGAGCGAGGTCAAAATTCCATCCTCACGGCATAGCCTGGCATAGTGGATCGCAGCGTCGGGCTGGTGGCCGTCGACATGCAGGGCTCGGCAACCCTTCAGGTTCAGCATCGGAAAGGGATGGATGTGATCGTCGTCGCGGCAGCGCACGATGGCACGCTTGCCGTCCTTCGGCATGATGAAGGACAGCGACGAGGAGTTGACCTTGCGCGGGTGGATCGAGATCCCGTATTTCGCGCTCATATCCCAGAACATCCGCCCCAGCCAGTCATTGGCGACGGTGGCGACGAGGTCCGGCACGATACCGAGCTTGGCGCAGCAGAACGCGGCCGTGACGGCGTTGCCGCCGAAGGAAACCGCGTAAGCGGACGCCACATGTTTCTCGTCGCCGGTCGGCATGTGGTCGGTGATGAAGGTAACGTCGATATAAGTCTGTCCGATGAAGAGAGCCTGCATTCGTTTTCCGTCGTGGCTGAGGGGTGGTACCCGGCCGGCGTCGATACATTAGCACCGGTTATCGGATGCATTCGCTGAAATTATTCGCATGCCTGCCGTCTTTGCAGCTTGAGATGGGGATATGAGGAGACTAGGACCGTCGATCCAAGTCGGCTGTTGCCGACTTGGACATCGATATAACTGAACTCGGGTAAACCCGAGTTCAGGGGGCTTCACCAGCATGCCGCCGATAACGGTCGGCCGCGGCCTTGAGTTCCGGGCAGCGAGACAGAGGGAGAGGGGTGTGTTTCCGTGATTACCGGGCTTGATCATGTCGTCGTCCTGGTCGGGGACATCGCAGCCGGCGAAGCGGCGTATCAGACGCTGTTCGCGCGGCAGCCTTCCTGGCGCAACAGCGGCGACGGCGCCGAGCGCGTGCTGTTCACGCTGGACAACATGACGCTGGAGCTGATGGCGCCGAGCGGCGAGGGGGCGCCTGCGGACCGGATCCGCACGGTGCTGGCGGCGCAAGGCGAGGGGCTGGCGAGCCTTTGCTTCCGCACCGGCGACATCGCGAAAATGCACCGCCGGCTCGACCGGCTGACGCTGAAGCCGGAACCGGTCTCCGAGGTCGAGAGCCACGACTTGATTTCGGGCGCGACCTTGTCGTGGAAGCGCACCCGCGCCGCGACCGATGCAACGCGCGGCGTCCGGCTGTTCTTCCTCGAGCGTTCGAAGGAGCGCCCGCTCTCGGTGCGGACCGCGCCCGCATCGATCACCGCGATGGACCACGTCGTGGTCTCGACGGGCGATCCGGAACGCGCCGCCGCACTGTATGGCGCGCGGCTCGGGCTCGACATGGCGCTCGACCGTTCGCATCCGGACTGGGGCCGGCTGATGTTTTTCCGCTGCGGCGATCTCGTCGTCGAGGTGACGCACCGGCCGCGCAAGCCTGGCGACAAGCCAACGGACACGGCGCAGGACCGGCTTCGCGGCATCTGCTGGCGCGTCGCCGATATCGACGCGACCCGGGCGCGGCTTGCCGCCGACGGCGTCGATGTCTCGGAGGTCCGCACCGGCCGCAAGCCGGGGACGCGGGTCATGACCGTGCGCAGCGGCACCTGCGGCGTGCCGACGCTGCTGGTGCAGCCGTCGGCGGGACGGGAGTGATTTGGCGTGAAGCGGAGCGATCTCTATCAACGTCATTGCGAGCCAACGGGTCGGCGCGAAGCGCCGGCCGATGACAGGCTCCGCGAAGCAATCCATGAGGCCACAAAGGAAGAATGGATTGCTTCGTCGCTGACGCTCCTCGCAATGACGGTGGATGGAGCATGATTCATTCTCAAATGCCGCCATGCGTGCTACATCCAGTCTGACATCACCCGGGCGAGACGATTTGGCCAAGGCAAAGCGAGTTCTGAAATGGCAACGTGACCCCGAGGGCATGCGGATCCGCATCCTCGAGGCCGCGAAGCAGGAATTCGCCGCGCACGGCATTGCTGGTGCGCGGGTCGACCGGATCGCGGCCAGCGCCGGCGCCAACAAGCGCATGCTGTATTATCACGTCGGCAACAAGGAGGACCTCTATCTCGAGGTGCTCGAAGGCGCCTACGAAAAAATCCGCGCCGAGGAGCGCGGGCTCGACCTCGAACATCTCGATCCGCCCGAGGCGATCGAGCGGCTGATCGACTTCACCTGGAATTACTTCCTCCGCAATCCGGAATTCCTGGCGCTGCTCAACACTGAAAACCTGGCCAAGGCGCGCCATCTCAAGCGCTCGACTAAGGTCAAATCGATGCATTCGCCGTTCGTCGAGATGATCCGCACGGTGGTGAGGCGCGGCGTCGAAAGCGGCGATTTCCGCGTTGCGGTCGATCCGGTCCAGCTCTATATTTCGATCGCAGGCCTGTGCTTTTTCTATCTGTCGAACAGCGCCACGTTGAGCGTGATCTTCGGCCGCGACCTCCTGAAGAAGGAGGCGCGGGACGAGCGCCTCGCGCACATGGTGGCCTTGGTGCTGGCGGCGCTGACCGGAAAATCCACCGCGGATTTCGGCAAGGACGCGGCGCCGAAGCTGCGGTCTGCGGCACAGCAGGTGGTTTGAATTCGATGTCGTCCCGGCGAACGCCACTCCGCCACAGGCGGCCGTCATACCCCGCGCAGGCGGGTATCCAGTACGCCGCGGCTTTTCGGTTCTATCGCTAACGTCCTGGAATACTCGATCGCCCGCCTTCGCGGGCGATGACAGTGAGAGAGTAGTTCAGCTTCATTTTTATTCGCAAACATGCTTTCGCGATCTCGCCGCGCATTCCGCGCGAGTTTTACCTTGAATGTCCCACCCTCTGAAATCAGAGGGCGCAGGGAAAGCCGGGTGCGCGCTGCACCCGCGGTCTCGCGTGCTAAATGCACACAGCAAAAACGCACACGAGCATACAGGTTCAGCGGAGAACATCCGGCCTTCCCTGCGCAATGGTTTTACGGCTTATGGCGCGCTCTCCTTGGTGAGCCGGGCTCTTTTGCCACCATCGCCCGCGAGAAGCCTGCTTCTCACGAACTTGACGCCAGCGTCGGGCGCCAGGACCACACGATTTCGCCGTCCGCGTCCGCCACGCTCGTCAGTCGCAGCTTCCGCGTCCACCGCATCCCACCGCGCGTTTCGTGACGTGCGCAACGCCCCTCTTGCCGGGTGAGACGGCCAAATCAATAGCCTGATTTGCATTTCGGAAAAACAGAAATATTTTTCACGAGGGGACTAGACAGATTTTGGGTGATTTGCCCGTCGGGCTGAATTTTGCGCGTTACGTCCAAATCCTACCCCGTCATTGCGAGCGAAGCGAAGCAATCCATAGCGGTCCAAGCCGAGGAATGGATTGCTTCGTCGCTACGCTCCTCGCAATGACGGAACCTGGAGTCTCAAAATTCCGTCAAGCCCGGGCATGACGGCGGAGGGTGAGGCCCGACGAGCCCCAAAATGTCACACGCAAGCCACTAGACAGTATTTATCCAACGAGTTAATTTCTCCGCGAAAAACGAAAACCGAGGGAGTAGAGCGTGGCCGAACAAAAGGGCCCTGGAGGCGTAGCGAAAGCGCTGAACGCGGCGTGGGTGCGGCCGTTTCTGTTCCTGATTTTCATCGTGGTGGCCTGGGACCTGAGCATCCGGCTGTTCCACATTCCCGCCTATCAGATCCCGGCGCCCGGCGATGTCGTGGCGGTGCTGTGGAGCGACTGGCCGGAGCTGCTGCGGCAGGCGTGGCCCACGACGTATGCGACGATCTGCGGCTTCCTGCTGTCGGCGTTGTTCGGCATTCCCGTGGCGATGCTGATCGCGGGCTCGAAGACGGTGGAGAGTTACGTCTATCCGCTGCTGGTGTTCTCGCAATCGGTGCCGAAGATCGCGATCGCACCCTTGTTCGTGGTCTGGTTCGGCTTCGGCATCATCCCGAAGGTGATCTCGGCGTTCCTGCTCGGATTTTTTCCGGTGGTGGTGTCGGCGGTGCAGGGGTTCAAATCGGTCGACCCCGACATGGTCGATCTTGCACGCGCTATGCAGGGCAGCCGCTTTCAGGTGTTTTGCGCGGTCAATCTGCCGCACGCGATGCCGGCGATCTTTTCCGGGCTGAAGGTGTCGGTGACGCTGGCGGTGGTCGGGGCTGTCGTCGGCGAGTTCGTCGGCTCCAATTCCGGCATCGGCTATGTGTTGCAGCGTTCGATCGGTACTTTCGATCTGCCGACGATGTTCGCAGCACTGGTGATCCTGGCATTGCTCGGCGTCATCCTGTTCTGGATCGTCGACATGATCGAAAGTTTCGTCATTCCCTGGCATGTCAGCCAGCGCGAGGACATCATTCTTGCGGCGTGAACGAGAAGAGAAATAAGCCGTCATTGCGAGCGCAGCGAAGCAATCCATAGCGTCACAAGAAAGAATGGATTGCTTCGTCGCTACGCTCCTCGCAATGACGAACAACAAAGAAGAGGGGAGAAATATGATGATGCGTTTGCTGGCGGCGGTTTTCGCTGCACTGATCTGGACGGCGCTGGCGGTGGTGCCGGCATCGGCGGCGGACAAGGTCGTGCTGATGCTGAACTGGTACGTCTATGGCGAGCACGCGCCGTTCTATTACGGCAAGGCCAAGGGCATTTATGCCACTGAGGGCATCGATCTCGAAATCCAGGAAGGCCGTGGCTCGGCGGCGACCACGCAGGCGGTTGCGGCCAAGACCGCCGACTTCGGCTATGTCGACGTGCCCACCATGATGCGCGCGGCGATCAAGGGCGCGCCCGTGATTGCCACCGGCGTGCTGCTGCAGACCAGCCCGATGTCGGCGATGGGGTTTGTCGACAAGAACATCAGGAAGCCCGAGGACATCAAGGGCAAGACGGTCGCGATCACGCCTGCGGATTCGATGACCCAGATCTGGCCGCTGTTCCTGAAAAAGACCGGCCTGAAGGAAAGCGACTTCCAGACCGTTGCCGGCGACGGCCAGACCAAGCTCAACGCTGTCATCAACGGCCAGGCCGATCTCTTGCTCGGCTATGTCATGGACCAGTCGATGAAGATCAAGGACGCCACCGGCAAGGACGTCTATCCGATCAAATTCGCCGACTACGGCATCAACATGGTCTCCTCAGGGATCATCGCCAACACCGATTACGTCAAGGCCAACGCCGATCTGGTCAAGCGTTTCATGTCGGCGACCACGAAGGCGGTCGAAGCGGCCGAGAAGGATCCCAAGGGTGCGGCGCAGTCGATCCTCGACGCCAATCCCAAGGGCGGCAAGATCGAAACGCTGACGCAAGGCTTTGAGCTCACGATCCCGCTCTATCGGACGCCGGAAACCAAGGCCAGGCGGCCGTTCCAGGTCACCGACCAGAACATGACCGACACGGTCAATCTGATGGTCGAATATGGCGGGCTCGATGCCAAGGCCAAGGACAATCCGAAGGCGTTTTATACCAACGACTATCTGCCGAAGGGCGGCTCGTGAGCGCGACAAGCAGATGCCGTCATTCCGGGGCGATGCGAAGCATCGAACCCGGAATCTCGAGATTCCGGGTCTGGTCCTGCGGACCATCCCGGAATGACGGATTCGCAACACCGCTTTTCGAATGGATTTGCTGAATGAGCGCAGCGACCAAACAAATCGATCAGCCGGCCGCGCATCTGCGCCTGGTGTCCGATCGCGCCGCCAGCGGCACGGCGGGGATCACGCTCTCCGGCGTGTCGAAAACCTACCGGTCGCGCGACGGCGATGTGCCGTCGCTGCGGCCGCTCGACTTCCACATCAACGAAGGCGAGTTCTTTGTCGTGGTCGGTCCGTCCGGCTGCGGCAAGTCCACATTGCTCAAGATGATCTCCGGCCTGCTGCCGCCCTCAACCGGCGAGATCCTCGTCGAAGGCGAGCAGGTGACAAAACCGCACGGCAATGTCGGCATCGTGTTCCAGAACGCGCTGCTGCTGCCGTGGCGCAACATCCTGTCCAACGTGATGTTGCCGATCGATATGAAAAAACTGCCGCGCGAAAAATATCTGGCGCGCGCCAAGGCGCTGTTGAAACTGGTCGGGCTCGAGGGTTTTGAGAAAAAGCTGCCCTGGCAACTTTCCGGCGGCATGCAGCAGCGCGCCTCGATCTGCCGGGCGCTGGTGCACGACCCGAAAATCATGCTGATGGACGAGCCGTTCGGCGCACTCGATGCGATGACGCGCGAGAAGATGAATGTCGAGTTGATGCGGATCCAGCGCGAGACCGGCAAGACCGTGCTCTTGATCACGCATTCCATACCGGAAGCGGTGTTCCTGGCCGACCGTGTCCTCGTCATGACCGAGCGGCCCGGCGCGATCGCGGCGATCTACGACGTGCCGCTGCCGCGGCCGCGCTCGCTCGACGCCATGGCCGATCCCGCCTTCACCGAACTGGTGCAGCGGATCCGCAAGCATTTCTTCACCCAGGGCACGCTGGATTGATGCCTTATCGCCTGTCCGTACGAGATATCGCCTTCTTCGAACGTCCGGTCAGTTTTGCCCGGCCGTTCCGCTTCGGCGCGGTAACGATCAACGCCACGCCGCAGGCGTTCGTGCGGGTCGAGATCGAGGTCGAAGGCAAGGGCACGGCCACCGGTGCCAGCGCCGAGTTGCTGGTGCCAAAATGGTTCGACAAGCGGCCGCATCTTGCGCCGGACGAAACGGTGGAAGCGTTGCGGCGCTCGCTCACGATCGCTCGCGAGCTTTATCTCGGGCGCAAGGGTTTTGAGACCGCGTTCGGCTTGCATGCGGCGTGCATCGATGCGCAGGTTGAGGCTTGCGCGCGCGAGGATATCCCGCCGCTTGCAGCGGCTTACGGCCCGGCCGAGATCGACAAGGCCATCCTCGATGCGCTGTTGCGCTGTGTAGGCGTGAACTTCTTCGACGGCATGGCCGGAAATATCAGCGGTATCGACGCGCGTCTGTCGCGCGATTTGAACGATGAGGAGATCGCGGGCTTCCTGGCCGGACGTCAACGGTTGGAGCGCGTCGCGATCCGGCACACCGTCGGGCTCGACGACAGGATAGAAGGCGAGGGCGGCGTTGCCGACGCAAAGGAAACCGCCGGCGCGCGGTATTTCAAGTTGAAGCTCAATGGCGATCCCGCGCATGACGCGGATCGCCTGACCGGCATCGGCAAGGAACTCGCCACGCTGCCGCATGACTACAGGGTTTCTCTGGACGCCAACGAGCAATATGCCGACCTGACGGTTCTAGGCGCGCTGGTCGAGCGGCTCGACCGCGATAGCGCGCTAAAGCCGATTGCGGCAAAACTGTTATATCTCGAACAGCCGATGCCGCGCGACGTTACCCGGCAATCGCCGCTGGGCGCGCTCGCCGGCCGCAATTTCATCATCGACGAAGCCGACGATGGCTATGACGCCTTCCCGGTGGCGCGCGCGCTCGGCTATCGCGGCATTTCCTCGAAATCGTGCAAGGGCATCTACAAGTCGATCGTCAATGCGACCCGCGCCGCCAAATGGAGCGCGAAGGGCGAGAAGTACTTCATCACCGGCGAAGACCTGACCTGTCAGGCCGGCCTCGGCGTGCAGCAGGACCTTGCGCTGGGCGCCCTGATCGGCGTCACCCACGCCGAGCGTAACGGTCACCATTATGTCGACGGTTTCGCCGAAACGCCGGCCGGCGAAGCCGAAGCGTTCTTGTCGGCGCATCCCGATCTCTATGCCCGCGACGGCAACAAAATCCGCCTAGCGATCCACGACGGGGATCTCCTGACGGGATCGCTGACCGCACCCGGTTTTGCCACATCCGTCCATCCGGACTGGTCCACGCTATCGCCGCTGGCGCGGCCAACAACACAAGTTTTGCAGGAGCAGATTGTATGACCACCAAACGCCTCGGCCTGATCATGAACGGCGTCACCGGCCGGATGGGGCTCAACCAGCATCTGATCCGCTCCATCGTCGCCATCCGCGACCAGGGTGGCGTGCTGCTGTCGAACGGCGATCGCATGATGCCGGATCCGATCCTGGTCGGCCGCGACGCGGAAAAGGTGGAAGCCTTGGCCAAGCGCTTCGACGTGCAGCGCTGCACCACCGATCTCGACAAGGCGCTGGCCGACAGGAATGACACGATCTTCTTCGATGCCGCGACGACGCAGGCGCGCCCGTCGCTGCTGACCAAGGCGATCAACGCCGGCAAGCACGTTTATTGCGAGAAGCCGATCGCGACCAATCTCGACGAGGCGGTGGCCGTGCTGCGGCTTGCCAACGGCAAAGGCGTCAAGCATGGCACGGTGCAGGACAAGCTGTTTTTGCCGGGCCTGAAGAAGCTCGCCTTCCTGCGCGACTCCGGCTTCTTTGGCCGCATGCTCTCGGTGCGCGGCGAGTTCGGCTATTGGGTGTTCGAGGGCGGCTGGCAGGAAGCGCAGCGGCCGTCGTGGAATTATCGCAGCGAGGACGGCGGCGGCATCATTCTGGACATGGTCTGCCACTGGCGCTATGTGCTCGACAATCTGTTCGGCGAAGTCGAGAGCGTGAGCTGCCTCGGCAGCACGGATATTCCCGAACGTTTTGACGAGAAGAACAAGAAGTACACCGCGACCGCCGACGATTCCGCCTACGCCACCTTCCGCCTCAAGGGCGGCGTGATCGCGCATATCAACATGAGCTGGGTGACGCGGGTCTATCGCGACGATCTCGTTACCTTCCAGGTCGACGGCACCCACGGCTCGGCGGTGGCGGGCCTCACCGATTGCGTCATTCAGGCGCGACAGGCGACGCCGCGGCCGGTATGGAATCCGGACGAAAAGCGCACACACGATTTCTACGGCGACTGGCAAAAGCTTCCCGAAAACGTCGTCTACGACAACGGATTCAAGGAGCAGTGGGAAATGTTCATTCGCCATGTCTGCGAGGACGCGCCCTACAAATACACGCTGCTGGAAGGCGCCAAGGGCGTGCAGCTCGCCGAGTGCGCGCTGCAGAGCTGGAAGGAGCGCCGCTGGATCGACGTCGCTCCGATCAAGGTGTGAGGTGAGGGCCATGAACAAGCCCGTTTTGCCCGTCTCGTCGCTGTCGCTAAAACTGCCGAATGCGGATCGTTCGATCGAGACCTATCGATTGGCGGCCTCGCGGACCTTTCCGGCCAAACTTGAAGGCACGCTCAACCGCGTCGCGTTTTCCGCCGCGCATGTGGTGGCTGATCCGCTGGCCGAGTGCGATCCGTGGCTGACGGCGGCGGTCGACTGGGACCGGACGATCGCGTTCCGCGAACACGTCTGGGACTTGGGCCTCGGCGTTGCCGAAGCAATGGATACCGCGCAGCGCGGCATGGGGCTGGATTGGCCGACCTCGCTGGAACTGGTCCAGCGCTCGGTGAAGGCCGCCAAGACCAGAGGCAACGCGCTGGTGTTCTCCGGCGCCGGCACCGACCATCTCGCGGTCGAAGACGCCAAAAGTATCAACGACGTGATCCGCGCTTACGAAGAGCAGATCGCGGCGGTGGAAAAAGCCGGCGGCCGCATCATCCTGATGGCGTCGCGGGCACTGGCCAAGCTCGGCCGCAGCGCCGACGATTACGCAAAAGTCTATGACCGCGTGCTGTCGCAGGTCCGCGAGCCCGTGATCATCCACTGGCTCGGCGACATGTTCGATCCGGCGCTCAGGAATTACTGGGGCACGTCCAGCCTCGATACCGCGATGGACATCGCGGTCGGCATCATCAATGCCAACGCCGCCAAGGTCGACGGCGTAAAAGTCTCGCTGCTCGACAAGCAGCGCGAGATCGATATGCGCCGCCGGCTCGACAAATCTGTGAAGATGTATACCGGCGACGACTTCAATTACGCCGAACTGATCGCCGGCGACGACGCGGGCTTTTCGCACGCGCTGCTCGGCATCTTCGATGCCATCGCGCCGGCGGCGTCCTATGCGCTGTCGCGGTTGGCGGCCGGCGACGAAGCGGGCTTTCACGACGTGCTGGGGCCAACGGTGCCGCTGTCACGCCACATCTTCAGGGCGCCGACGCGGTTCTACAAGACCGGCATCGTTTTTATGGCCTGGCTCAACGGCCATCAGGACCACTTCACCATGGTTGGCGGGCAGGAGAGCACGCGCTCGACGCTGCATCTGGCCGAACTGTTTCGTCTCGCCGACAAGGCCGGCCTGCTCGCCAATCCGGAGTTGGCGACACGGCGGATGAAAACGTGGCTTTCCACCCGCGGCGTTGAATCCTGATGCGGGATTTTTCGGGCGATCATCGCTGGCTGTCGCTGAACACGGCGACTATCCGCAAGCAGGGCGATCTCACTGAGATCATCGACGCCTGCGCCCGCCATGGCATCCGCGCCATCGATCCCTGGCGCGACCAGATCGCAGCGATCGGGCTCGACCGCGCTGCGCGTGCCGTGCGCGACGCCGGGCTCGAGCTGTCAGGCTATTGCCGCGGCGGCATGTTCACGGCCGACGCCGCGCACCGGATCGCGGTGCGCGACGACAATCACCGCACGATCGATGAGGCCAAGGCACTGGGCGCACCCTGCATCGTGCTGGTCGCGGGTGGCCTGCCGCAATATTCGCGGCCCGGCAGCAGCGCCTCAAAGGATATTTTGGCGGCGCGGGCGCAGGTCCATGACGGCCTGGCCGAAATGCTGGACTACGCCAGACAGGCAAACATGCCGCTGGCGATCGAGCCGCTGCATCCGGCCTATGCCGCCGACCGCGCCTGCGTCAACACCACAAAACAGGCGCTCGATCTCTGTGACGCGCTGGACCCGCAACGATCAGGCGCGCTCGGCGTCGCGCTTGACGTCTATCACATCTGGTGGGACCCCGAGATGCTGCCGCAGATCGCCCGCACCGGCAAGGATCGCCTGCTCGCGTTCCATGTTTGCGACTGGCTGGTGCCGACCAAGGACATCCTCAACGACCGCGGCATGATGGGCGACGGCGTCATCGACATCAAATCGGTGCGCGCGGCGGTCGAAGCGCAGGGATTTGCCGGCTATTCCGAGATCGAGATTTTTTCCAGCGATTGGTGGGGCAGGCCAATGGATGAGGTCTTGCAGATCTGCATCGAACGGCACCGGACAGTGGTTTGAGCGGCGCGAAAGCGTTGATCGGCCACGCCGTCACGTTCCGCGCCGACCGGATCGACGCGCCGCCTCCGCTGGGGTGCAAAAAGCCGCATTACGCGATCAAGCAATATGCGCCCGACATGCTGTTTCAGGGCGGATTGACCGATCCCGGCAAGCAGGCCACGGCGCTGGGTTTTACCGACAAGACGATCCCGACAATCGAGACCGGATGCGACGGCGCCATCGATTTTCATTTCGTCAACGCCGGCACGGCGCTGTTCGGATTGAACAACCGGGTCTATCGAATGGAAAAGAAGCCGAACTGAACTTGCGCGATAGCGGCCGCAGGTCGCGGCCCACGACAAATCCTGCTTCAAGGCGGCTCCGATCCTCTCCAACGCCCGGTCGGCAAAGGGGCACGCGTCAGCCGTGGTAAAACGCCAGCGGCAGGAAGATATAGGTCCAGCAGAACAGGACAGCCAAGCCGGCCGGTACCGCGATGTCCTCGATTGTCATGCCGAATCTGGTGGTCATGTCGAATCTCCTGGGTTCGTAAACTGCGACATGCGTTCTTCGGATTAGGTCAGGGGCTTGCGACCTGCTGCAGTGTGTTGAAGCGGGCCTTCTGCTCGCTGCTCAGTTCGGCATAGAACTCGTCGAGCGCGGGCTGCACCCTGTTCGCCGCCTCCAGCATGGCCTCGAGCCGCTTCTGCATCGCCTGCAGCCGCCCGACCGGCGTCAGCGGCACCTCGTCCGGGCAGGCCGCCTGCAATCCCTGAACGGCCTTCCTGGTCGCCGCGCTCAGGCGGTCGAGCGCTTCCTTTTGCTTGCCGGCCGGGTGCACCACGGCCTCGATCCGCTCGATTGGCAGCTGGGTCAGGCTGGACTTGGGCTGGCCGCAGCTTTCGGACTGCGCATTCGCATCCTGCGACGGTTGCTGCGGCGGACGCTCACCGACATGAGGACCAAGCGCGTTGAAGCGGGCCTGTTGCTCGTCGCTTAGCGAATTATAGAACTTCTCCAGTGCCGGCCGCACGATCCGCACCGCCTCGAGCGTCGCGCTGATGCGGTTCGTCATCGCCCGCAGACGGCCGGGTGGCGTCATCGCAAAAGTATCGGAGCAGGATTCTTTGAACACGGCGGCAGCCTGTGCCGCCGCGGTCTTCAATTCGTCCAGCAACGCACGCTGCTCGGGCGTCGGCCGTACCGCCCGCGCGATCGAGGCCAACGGCCAGGCCGTGACGCCCTTGTCGGCATCGCCGCACAATTGCCGCAGGGTCTGCGGGCTCGCGCTTGGCCGTTCGCGTGCGCGCGAAGCGTATCCTTCGCCTCCGGGTTCCGGGCCAAGCATGGCGTAGGCGGAATACGGACCTTCGTCGCCCCAGAATACGGTGTCGAAAAAGTCATCATAGGCGTACGCCCAATAGCCGGGGTCGTAGGCGTAAGGCCAGAACGTGTAATCGAAGATGTCGGAATAGGCATAGGGCCAGAACACCGGGCCAAGCCATGGCACGAACGCCGCGTGCAGGCCGCGCCGCCAGGCGAAGCGGGGAGCCCAGCCGTGCTGTCGGACGGTGAGTGCCGCCTGGGCCTGCGGGTTGGCATTGCCGCGGAAGCGCGCCGCAAACCGCCCGCGTTCGGCGGCCTGCACGGCGGCGGCTGCCGCGGCGGCTCGCCCAGCCGCGGGAGACTGCAGTCCCAACTGCTTCTGGCGCGCCAGATCACTCTGCTGCGCATGCTGCTCGCGCTCGAGCAGGCGGCTCTGCGCCTGCAGCAATCGCTCTTGCTGGCGTTGCGCCCGCGCGCCTTGCGGCTTCTGCGACTGCAATTGCTGCACGCGCTGCTGCAGGCGATCGATACGGGTCTGACGCTCCACAGTCTGGCGCGAAAGCGTCTCGCGCTGACGTTGCTGCACGATTTGCTGTCGCTGCTGGATGTTCTGCTCACGCTGTTGCGCGCGTTGTTCCTGTCGCGACTGCCGCGCGCTCACAGCGGGCGCTGTGTTGGGGCGCGATGGTGCGGCGATGTGGGGCTCCGGCCGCCGCGTCATGGCCGGACGCTGCGGCAGCGCCGCCGGACCACGATGGAACTCAGGCCGCGGAGCTGCAACGCGCGGTGCAGCCACGTGTGGCGGTGCAGCGAAGTGAGGCATCGGGCGCGGCGCCGCCATGGCTGGACGCTGTAGGGGAGCGGAATGGAATGCCGGTGCGGCCGGCCGTGCCATTGCCGGCGGTGCTGCAGGATGAAATGCCGCGGCTGGCGGTCCGGCGGGCCGGGCGGCCGCCGCAGGCGGTCCATGCCCTTTCTGCTGGGCGTGCGCGCCGACGCTCGCCGCGATCGCGGAGAGACCAACAAATAACGCTGCAAGGCAAGCGCCACGTGGAAGGATCATCGTAGCTCCCCGGTAGGTCCGGTCGCCCACCGAACTCAACGCGAGAGCGCAAGAATCGTTCGCCCGCCGACGATTGCGGCATTGCGATTTTACGCCGCAGGGGAACGGGTGAACCCAATTCGCTCAAGAGAATCGGCGGCTGCGACGGCGGTCGTGCACCATCGTCATGACAAATCCTGCTTCAGCGTCGCATCGATCCGCTCCAGCGCCCAGTCGACCTGATCGCTTGTGATCACCAGCGGCGGGGCGATGCGGATGGTGTGCTCGTGGGTGTCCTTGGCGAGCAGGCCCCGCGCCTGCAGCGCCTCGCAATAGCGGCGGGCGCGGCCGGCTTCGGGGTGAAGCTCGACCGCCAGCATCAATCCGCGGCCTCGCACCTCGCGGACGGTGTTGGCGCGGATTGTCTTGAGCCCGTCGAGGAAGCGCGCGCCTTGCACGACCGCATTCTCGATCATGCCTTCCTCGACCAGTACGCGCAGCGCGGCCCGTGCCACCGCGCAGGCGAGCGGGTTGCCGCCGAAGGTCGAGCCGTGCTGGCCGGGCCTCAACGTGCCCAACACGTCGTTGTTGGAAAGCACCGCCGAGACCGGATAGAAGCCGCCGGACAGCGCCTTGCCGAGCAGCGTCACATCCGCCTCGATGCCTTCATGCTGCTCGGCGAGCAGCTTGCCGGTGCGGCCGAGCCCGGTCTGGATCTCGTCGAGGATCAGCATCACGTCATGCGCGGTGCAGAGCTCGCGTACCCGCGCAAAATAGCCCGCCGGTGGAATGATGACGCCGGCCTCGCCCTGAATTGGCTCGACCAGGAAGGCGACGGTGTTTGGCGTGATCGCCGCTTCCAGCGCGTCAGCGTCGCCGAATGCGATGATCTTGAAGCCGGGCGCGAACGGTCCAAAATGCTTGCGCGTCTCAGGATCGGTAGAGAAGCCGACGATGCCGAGCGTGCGGCCGTGGAAATTGTTGGCGCAGACGATGATCTCGGCTTGCCCGTCAGGCACGCCCTTGATCACGTAGCCCCATTTGCGCACCGACTTGATCGCGCTCTCGACCGCTTCGGCGCCGCTGTTCATCGGCAGCACCTTGTGCGAGCCGGTCAACTGCGCGAGTTCTTCGTAGAACGGCGCCAGCTGATCGTTGTGGAAGGCGCGCGAGGTCAGCGTCAGCCGGCCGGCCTGTTGCACCATCGCCGCCAGGATCTTGGGATGGCAATGGCCCTGGTTGACCGCCGAATAGGCGGAGAGGCAATCGAGATAGCGGTTGCCTTCCGTATCCCACACAAAGACGCCTTCGCCGCGCGACACCACGACCCCGATCGGCTCGTAATTGTAGGTGCCCAGGCGGGCTTCGGTGGCGAGGAAATCAGTGACCGATCGATTCATCTTTCGTCACTCCCCTGGCAGGCCGCGCCGGCGCGACCAAAGCGCTCGGAACAGCGCCAGCCACGACGCCATCAATCACGCTATCGATCACGCTATCAATCACGCTATCAATCACTTGGGCATCGGCCCGGCCGCTGGGAAGGATTGATGCCGACCTAATTGCAAATATTCCCTGGTCGCAGGGCGCCGCGCCGAACGGGCAAGTCGCATGGCCCGGCTCGCTGGTCCCGACCATGGTTGGGCGTCAATCCTTCTCCCGGTGCGCCAGTTCGAGCGTCACCAGCCGTGCCAATAGCGTCGCGGGATAAAGCTGGCCAAAGATCGCCTCCAGATTACAGAGGCTGCGCGCGATCGGGTCGACGGGAGCAACGTCGCCATAGCCGGTAGTGGTCATCGTCGCGAAACTGAAATAAATCAGCCGGCTCGCCAGCGCCGGGCTGTCTTCGACAATCATGCCGGAAAATGCCTTCGGCTCCAGCGTTCCGACAAAGGTGTACAGGCTTGCGAAGACGACGGCGACCGTCAGGTACAAGAGCACGGCGCCGATGACGCGGTGATAGGTGATTCGTCCCGGCGCAAAGGTCGCACGCGCGACGACCCATCCCATCGTCACTCCCATTATCAGCCAGGACGCCGCGAACAGATTGAGGTCGAGGATCGAGGGTGATCGGATGCGCAGGATGGCACCGGTGACGATCATGCTGAGCGCGACCAGCATCGCGATCACCGCCCATCGGCTGCCCGACATGAAGAAAACGCCGCCGACGAGAAACAGCGCCAGCACCAGTTCGAACACCTGAAACGCGAAAATGCCCTGCGCCTGCAGCGGGGCCACGACAAACAGCATGACGACGAGCAGAATGGTGAGGGCCGTCAGCAGGGAATCGGCCAAGCGATCGCGCAATTGATCGATGTCCATGGGATCAGGCTTCATTCATCGGTGATGACGAGATTGATGCAGCATTAGCTGGCCACACATGGCACCCTCAAAAAACCGCGAAATCGCACCCGGCCGCCGCGCACCGGTTCGCCGTTCAGCTTATACTCCGGAAACCGCGCCAAAAAATGCGAGATCGCGATCGCGCCTTCGAGCCGTGCCAGCGCCATCCCGGCGCATTGATGCGCGCCGGTGCCAAAGGCGAGGTGGCGGTTCGGGGTACGGCCGATGTCGAGACGCTCCGGATCGGGGAATTGCAGGGGATCGCGGTTGGCGGCGCCGATGCACAGCGTCACCGGCGTGCCCGCGGGCAGCGTGACGCCGCCGAGTTCGACGGGCTCCACGGTCATGCGGTTGCCGAGCTGGTTCGAGCTTTCGAACCGCAGCATTTCCTCGACCGCGGTCTTGATCAGTTCGGGGTGTTCGATCAGCCGTTGCTTCTCGGCGGGATGATCCAATAGGGCCACCAGGCCGTTGCCGATCAGATTGGTCGTGGTCTCGTGGCCGGCGTTGAGCAGGAAGATGCAATTGTGCAGCAATTCCTTCTTGGTCAGCCGCTCGCCATTGTCTTCACCCTGGATCAGCCGCGTCAGCACGTCGTTGAGGGGATTTCCCGGCTTGGCGCGCCGCTTTTCGACCAGGCCTTCGAGATAGGCGCGAAAGTCCTTCACCGCCAAATTGCCGCGGGCAAAGGCGTCCGGGCTGACGACGGGTTCGAGCGCGCCCAAAATCGCCAGCGACCAGTCGCGTAAGGGCTCGCGCTCGTCGTGGGGGACGTCGAGCAAATTGCCGATCACTTCAATGGGGATCGCGGAAGCAAAATCGTCGATCAGGTCGACGCTGCCCTCGACTTGGCCTTTGGCGGCGAGGCCATCGAGCAGGCGGTCGACCAAGGCGATCAGGTCGGGCTCCATCGCCGCGATCGCGCGCGGCGACAGCGCGCCCATGATCAGCCGCCGCACGCGGGTGTGGGCGGGCGGATCGTTGAAGACGAGGCTGGTGGTGTGGTGCTCGTAGAGCAGGGAGGCGCCATATTTCGGCGCAAACTCCTTCTTCTTGTCGGATGAGAACACCTTGGTGCTCTTGTAGGCCGAGACCAGATCGTCGTAGCGGGTCAGGAACCAGGAACCGTTCGGCAGGCACTTGACCGGCTCGTGCTCGCGCAGGGCCCGATAGGTCGGGTAGGGGTTGGCGTAGAACTCCGGTGTCAGTTTCTCAAGGTCGAAACCGGCCGCCAGCTCGCGCGCGTCTGAATTCATGCCTGTCACTCTTCGTGAAGACGGACAAATGAACGACCACCAAAATTAGTCGCACCTGCAACTATCTTAAATGCTGTTCCCGCGCCGGCGTCAACTCGGATTGAAGCGATGATGCCGGGCGATTACGACCACGACGCCCGGCCGGGACCACAAGCGGTGCGCTGGGGCTCGCAGGCCGATCCGAGTGAGCCGCAAGTAATGAGGCTTAGGTTTTCGGAAAACTGACGTTCAAACAAAGAGATGAGGGTGTGATTTTTGCGCCGCAGCGTACCGGAATTCGCCCGCAGCGTTGCCATATTTCTTGACATTCACCTTGGTGAGTGATTACTCACATTCCCATGTCTACCCTGCGCATGACCAGTGATTTGCGGCGGCAATTGATCTTGAGCGCCGCCAAGCGATGCTTCGCCCGAAATGGCTTTGCCGGAACCACGACCAAGAGCGTCGCGGCGGCGGCGGCCATATCGGAAGGGCTGTTGTTCAAGCATTTCCCCTCCAAAGCGGCGCTTTATGCCGAAATCCTCGCCGAAGAGTGCGAGGCCGACCCGGATCTGATGCATCTGCTCGGCCAGGAGCCGTCGACCGCGACGCTGGTCGAATTGGTTTGCGGCATGGTTGGGCATTTCAGGGAGCTTCTCGAGGCGCCGGACCAGGAAGAGGCGCAGCGGCTGCGGCTGATGGTGACGAGCCATCTCGACGACGGCGAGTTCGCGCGGCTGCTCTACGGCAAGATCGAAAATCTGATCGGGTCGGTGTTCACCACCTCGCTCGAAAGCGCGATCGCCGCCGGTGATGCCTCAGCCATCGGCCACGCGCCGCTCAATCTGTTCTGGTTTGCGCATCACACCGTGCTGATGGCGGCGCTGGTGCGGCTTCCCGCCGTGCCCTGTCTTTCCTATGGCGATGCCGCCGGCCACGAGCGGCAGCTTTGTCAATTCATACTCCGCGGAATCGGGCTTAACGAAGCCGCAATTGCTTTTCATCTGGATCGCGAGCTGTCGCCGAATTCGGGACAATCGGTAACCGCAGAAAGTGCATGACATGAACATTGTAACCGAAAGCCATATCTCGGGCGAACCGATTGGCGAAAAATCGCGCAAGCGTCCGATTCGGATGGTGCGCTGGTTTATCATCGTCGGGCTGTTGCTGGCGCTGCTGGTGGGCGGTCTGGTCGGCTTCAATGCGTTACGCAGTTACGGGATGGCGAAGTACTTCGCCAACATGAAGCCGCCGCCGGCCTCCGTCAGCATTGCGGAGGCCAGGACCGAAGTGATTCCCAACCTCTTGATCGCGGTCGGCGATCTCGCCGCCGTGCACCAGGTCAACGTCACCTCCGATGTCAGCGGGCGCATCACCGACATCATGTTCACTCCGGGTGCCAGCGTGAAATCGGGTACGCCGCTGGTTCAGTTGTTCGACGCCCCCGACCAGGGCGACCTCGCCAACTTCAAGGCGCAGGCGACGGTGGCGCAGCTTTCGCTCGACCGCGCCAAGCAGCTCGCCTCGCGCCAGTTCGGTCCGCAGGCGACCGTCGATACTGCGCAGGCGGCGTTCGACCAGGCCCAGGCCGGCATTGCCAAGACCGAGGCCTTGATCTCGCAGAAGCTGGTGCGCGCGCCGTTCGACGGCGAGCTCGGCGTTCGCAAGGTCGAAGTCGGTCAGTACCTGACCGCGGGCACCCAGATCGTCTCTCTGACTGATCTGTCCGAGCTCTATGCGAACTTCACCGTGACGGAAAAGGGCAGCGCCGCACTCAAGGTCGGACAGACCGTTCGGATCGCTGTCGACGCCTATCCGGGCCGCAAGTTCGAGGGCAAGATCAGCACCATCGAGCCGCAGGTCGCAACCGACACGCGCAACATCCGCGTACAGGCGACGATTACCAATCCCGATCATATTCTCAAGCCCGGCATGTTCACCACCACCACCGTGGTGCTGCCGGACAAGCCGGCGGTCGTCACCGTTCCCGAAACGGCGGTGGACTACACGCTCTATGGTGACGCGGTCTATCTGATCACCGAGAAAAAGGAAGACGATGGCAAGACCAGCCTGACGGCTGTGCGCACCTTCGTCCAGACTGGCAATCGCCTCGACGGACGGGCTGAAATTCTCAAGGGCCTGAAGACCGGAGACCGGGTTGTTGCTGTCGGCCAGCTCAAGCTGCAGTCGGGCGCGGCCGTGACGATCTCCGCCGATCCGGCCCCGCCCATCCCCGCGCAGCCGCCGCGCTATTGATAACGAGAGACTGTCGCGATGGTTTTTACCGATCTCTTCATCAAGCGTCCGGTTCTCTCGGTCGTCGTCAGCCTGCTGATCCTGTTGATCGGTCTGCGGGCAGCGACCACGCTGCCGATCCGGCAATATCCGAAACTGTCGAATACGGTCGTGACCGTCACGACAGTCTATCCGGGCGCGGCGGCGGATATGATTCAGGGCTTCATCACGACGCCGATCGAACAGGCGGTCGCCTCCGCCGAAGGCATCGACTACATCACCTCTTCCTCGGTGCTCGGCACCTCTACGATCCAGGTTTTCGTCAAGCTGAACTTCGACCCGAACCAGGCGCTGACCGAGGTTCTCGCCAAGGTAAACTCGGTTAGATACCTGATCCCCAAGGAATCCAACGATCCGATCGTCAGCAAGACCACCGGCGATACCATTGCCGTGATGTATCTCGGCTTCTCGAGCGAGGAGCTCTCGGGTTCGGCGATCTCGGACTATCTGACGCGCGTAGTGCAGCCAGTGCTATCGACGGTCGACGGCGTGGCGTCGGCCGACATTCTCGGCGGCCAGACCTTCGCGATGCGGCTGTGGCTCGACCCGGTCAAGATGGCCGGACGCGGGGTGTCGCCGAACGACGTGTCGCTGGCCATCGCCGCCAACAACTTCCAGGCCGCGGCCGGTCAGGCCAAGGGCTATTTCATCGTTTCCAACGTCTCGACCAACACCGACCTGCGCAACCTCGACGAGTTCAAGCGCATGATCGTCAAATCGCAGGACGGCGGCTTCGTGCGGATCGAGGATATCGCCTCTGTCGAACTTGCCGCGCAGAGCACGGATGCGAGCGTTGCGTTCAACGGCGAGCACGCGATCTTCATCGGTATCAAGGCGACGCCGCAGGGCAACCCGCTGACACTGGTGAAGGGCGTTCGCGCGCTGTTTCCCGAGATGGAACGCAACCTGCCGCCGTCGATGAAGATGAAGGTGGCCTACGATTCCACCAAATTCATCCAGTCATCGATCAACGAAGTGGAGAAGACGCTCGGCGAAGCCGTGCTCATTGTCGTCGTCGTGATCTTCCTGTTCCTGGCCTCGTTCCGCTCGGTCGTCATTCCCGTCGTCACGATTCCGCTGTCGCTGGTCGGCGTCTGCAGCCTGATGCTGATCATGGGCTTCAGCATCAATCTGCTGACCTTGCTGGCGATGGTACTGGCGATCGGGCTCGTGGTCGACGACGCCATCGTGGTGGTGGAGAATATCCACCGCCATCTGGAAGAGGGCAAATCGCCGGTACAGGCGTCGCTGCAGGGCGCGCGTGAAATCGTCGGTCCCGTGATCTCGATGACGATCACGCTCGCTGCCGTGTACGCGCCGATCGGCTTCCTCGGCGGTCTCACCGGTTCGTTGTTCCGCGAATTCGCGTTCACGCTGGCGGGCTCGGTGATCGTGTCAGGCGTGATCGCGCTGACGCTGTCGCCGATGATGTGCTCGGTCCTGCTCAAGAACACCGAAGAGGGCCGGTTCGCCAGGATCGTCAACAAGGTGTTCGGCGCCATGACGCGCTGGTACGGCCGCAAGCTCGACCGCTCGCTCGATTATCGTCCGATCACCGGGCTGTTCGCGCTGACGATCCTCGGCCTCGTCGGCTTCCTTTACATGCACACGTCGAAGGAGCTCGCGCCGGAAGAGGACCAGGGCATCGTGTTTGCTGTGACCAAGGCGCCGAAATACGCCAACATCGACTATATCGATTACTACGGCGAAAAGCTCGACAAGCAGTTCCAGAAGTTTCCGGAAACCGACCTTCGCTTCGTTCTGAACGGCATCAACGGTCCGCAGGGCGGGATCGCCGGCATGCTGCTCACGTCGTGGGATGAGCGCACCCGCTCGTCGATCAAGCTGAAGCCGCTGGTGCAGGCGGAACTCTCCAAGATTGAAGGCGTCAACGCGTTCGCCTTCAACCTGCCGCCGCTGCCGGGCGGGCCGGGCGGCTTGCCGGTGCAGATGGTCATCAATACCACCGCGGGCTTCCAGGCCGTCTATGAACAGATGGACAAGCTGAAGGCGGCCGCGCGCAAGAGCGGGTTGTTCATCGTCTCCGACAGCGACCTCGACTTCAACCAACCGGTGGTGCGGATCAAGGTCGATCGCTCCAAGGCGAGCAACCTCGGCATCAACATGCAGCAGGTCGGCAATACGCTGGCGACGCTGCTAGGCGGCAATTACGTCAACCGCTTCAACCTCGAGGGGCGGTCGTACCAGGTGATCCCGCAGGTGCCACGCAGCCTGCGGCTGTCGCCGGAATCGCTCGGCGGCTATTACGTGCCGACCAACACCGGGCAACTGGTGCCGATCTCGACCATCGTGTCGATCGAGACCGGAACTGATCCGAATGCGCTGACGCATTATAACCAGCTCAACTCCGCGACCTTCCAGGCGGTGCCGATGCCGGGCGTCACCGTGGGCCAGGCCGTCGACTTCCTCGAAGGCGAGGCCAGGAAGATGCCGTCGGGCTTCAGCCACGACTATCTCGCCGACTCCCGCCAATATGTGCAGGAAGGCAACCAGCTCGCGATCACCTTCGGGTTTGCGTTGATCATCATCTTCCTGGTGCTGGCAGCGCAGTTCGAGAGTCTGCGCGATCCGCTGGTGATCATGATCAGCGTGCCCATGGCGATCGTGGGCGCGCTGATCCCGCTGTTCTTCGGCGTGGCGACGATGAACATCTACACGCAGGTGGGATTGCTGACGCTGGTGGGTCTCATCACCAAGCACGGCATCCTGATGGTGGAATTCGCCAATGAGTTGCAGCTCAACGAAGGCCTCGACCGGCGCTCGGCGATCGAGATGTCGGCCCGCATCCGGCTTCGTCCGATCCTGATGACGACGGCGGCGATGGTCACCGGATTGATTCCGCTCCTGACCGCATCGGGCGCCGGCGCCGCAAGCCGGTTCTCGATCGGGCTCGTGGTCGTCTCGGGCATGTCGATCGGCACGCTGTTTACGCTGTTCGTGCTGCCCGCGGTCTATGTGACGATCGCGACCGATCACCGGGCCCATGCCGAGTCCGACCGCACCAAGGAGATCGAGGAATTCGATCTCGGCCGGACGGCGCTGAAGCCGACCTGAGGCCGCAAGCCCAATAGCGTTGAGGATCCAGCGGCGGCCTCGGCCGCCGCGGCTGTTTAAACCCTACCGCACTGCGGCAAGAGACAAATTCCTGCGTTCTTGCTAGACAGGGCGGGATGAGCATTTCACTGCATCCCGATACGCCGGAAGGCCGGACGCTGGCGGCATCGCCGGCGGCGGCCGTGCCGCCCGCATCGGGACCGACGGGCACCAAGATCCGCAGCCGGCTGTTCACCAAATACGTCGCGCTGTTCGTCGCGGTGGTCGGCGTTGCATTGCTTTCCAACGGGATTTTCGAGGTTTTCTTCTACTACCGCGAGCACAAGCTGGCCCTGATCCGGATTCAGCACGAGCAGGCCGAGGCCGCGGCGGCCAAGATCAGCCAGTTCATCAAGGAAATCGAAAGCCAGCTCGGCTGGACCACCCAATTGCCCTGGTCGGCCGGGTCGCTGCAGGACCGCCGGTTCGATGCGCTGCGGCTGTTGCGGCAGGTGCCGGCCATTACCGAACT
Organism: Bradyrhizobium sp. Ash2021; assembly: GCF_031202265.1. Taxonomy (NCBI): domain Bacteria; kingdom Pseudomonadati; phylum Pseudomonadota; class Alphaproteobacteria; order Hyphomicrobiales; family Nitrobacteraceae; genus Bradyrhizobium; species Bradyrhizobium sp. Ash2021. Next base: position 3,304,023 of record NZ_CP100604.1, read on the forward strand.
GTCGCAGATCGATTCGACCGGCAAGGAGCGCTTGCGGGTTTCGCGCCTGGCCATGGACGTCGTCGATTCCGGCGTCGACCTCTCCAAGGACCCGAAATTTACCGAGGCCGTCGCCAACAAGGTCTATTACGGGCCGGTCTATTTCCGCCGCGAATCCGAGCCTTACATGACGCTGTCGCTGGCCGGCACCCGCAAGGACGCCGGCGTCAGCATCGCCGAGGTCAATCTGAAGCTGATCTGGGACGTGGTTTCGCAGATCAAGGTCGGCGAGAAGGGCCACGCCTATGTGGTGGGCTCGCAGGGCCGCCTGATCGCGCATCCCGACATCAGCCTGGTGCTGCGCAACACCGACATGTCGAAGCTCGCGCAGGTGCAGGCTGCAATGTCGGGAAATCCGGATGGCGTGGACCCGTTGCAGGGTGCGCTGAACATTCAAGGGCAAGAGGTGCTGACGGCCTCCGCGCCGATCTTGCCGCTTAAATGGACCATGTTCGTCGAACTGCCGGTCAAGGAAGCCTATGCGTCGCTGTACCAGGCGTTGCAGCGGCTCGCGGTGGTGCTGCTGATGGCATCGATCTTCGCCGTGCTCGCCGGGATATTCCTGGCCCGGCGCATGGTCGGCCCGATCCAGGCGTTGCGGGCCGGCGCGGAGCGGATCGGCGGCGGCGATTTCGCCCAGCGCATCTCGATCAAAACCGGCGACGAACTGGAAGGCCTCGCCAATCAGTTCAACGACATGGGCTCACGCTTGCAGGAATCCTACGCGGACTTGGAGAACAAGGTCGAGCAGCGGACTGCGGAACTGAGCGAATCGCTGCAGCAGCAGACGGCCACCGCGGATGTGCTCAAGGTGATCAGCCGCTCGGCATTCGACCTGAAATCGGTGCTGACGACACTGACGGAATCGGCCAAGGCGCTGTGCGGGGCATCGCTTGGCATCATTTGCCTCAGGGATGGCGAGGTAATGCGGCTGCAGGCCGAATCGGGCTGTACGCGGGCCTTTATCGATTTCATGCACGCCAACCCGATCAAGCCGGGCCGTAACACGATCACCGGCCGGGTTTTTATGGACAGCAAGCCTGTCCACGTCCCGGATGTGCAACGCGATCCCGAATATAATTTTGGTCCAGCATCCACACTCGGCGATTACAGGGCGGTGCTCGCGGTGCCCTTGATGCGCGACGGCGCGGTCGAAGGCGTGCTGCTGCTGGGACGGCCCAGGCCCGGGCCCTTCAGCGAGCGCCAGATCGATCTCGTCCAGACCTTTGCCGACCAGGCCGTCATCGCTATCGAGAACGTGCGCCTGTTCGAGCAGGTCCAGGAGCGCACCAGGGAGCTGTCGCTCTCGCTGGAAGACCTGCGCACCGCGCAGGACCGCCTGGTGCAGACCGAAAAACTCGCCTCGCTCGGCCAGCTCACCGCCGGCATCGCGCATGAAATCAAGAATCCGCTCAATTTCGTCAACAATTTCTCGGCGCTGTCGGGTGAATTGATCGACGAACTGAACGATCTGCTCAAGGACGCTTCGCTCGACGACAAGACGCGCGAGGAGATCGACGAGCTGACGCATATGCTGAAGGGCAATCTGGAAAAGGTGGTTCAGCACGGCAAGCGCGCCGATTCGATCGTCAAGAACATGCTGCTGCATTCGCGCGAGGGATCGGGTGAGCACCGCCCGGCCGACATCAACGCGATCGTCGAGGAGAGCCTCAATCTCGCCTACCACGGCGCGCGCGCGGAAAAATCCGGATTCAACATCAAGCTTGAGCGCGACCTCGATCCCGCAGCCGGGATGGTCGATCTCTACCCGCAGGAAATCACGCGCGTCTTCCTCAACCTGATTTCGAACGGCTTCTACGCCGCGACCAAGCGCAAGGGAGCCGGCGACGGAACCTTCGAGCCGACGTTGAGGGCGTCGACCAAAAGCCTGGGCGCCAAGGTCGAAATCCGGATTCGCGACAATGGCACCGGTATCCCCTTGGAGGTGAAGGAGAAAATGTTCAATCCCTTCTTCACCACCAAGCCCGCGGGCGAGGGAACCGGGCTTGGCCTGTCGATGAGCCACGACATCGTGGTGAAACAGCACGGCGGCGCAATCGACGTCGATACCGAACCTGGCGTATTTACCGAATTCATCATTACGCTGCCCCGAACCGGGGCGGCACAAGCAAAGGCATGACCCGAAGGGCCGCGTTAGCGAAAAGTGGAAACCGGTTTTCGGGAAAGATCGTGCTCAAATATATTGGAGGCAAGAATTGAGCGTTTACATACTCGTCGTCGATGACGAGCCCGATGTCGAAGCCTTGTTTCGCCAGCAATTCCGGCGCGATCTCAAGTCCGGGCGCTTCACGATGGAGTTTGCTCCGTCGGCGCCCTCGGCCTTGCTGCGTGCCGCGGAAATTCGTGACCCGTCGCTGATCCTGATCCTATCTGACATCAATATGCCCGGCATGAGCGGCCTTGAAATGCTGCCGAAGGTGCGCGCCGAACGGCCCGACGTGCCCGTGATCATGATCACCGCCTATGGCGACGCCGAGACGCGGCGCAAGGCGATCGAGCGCGGCGCGGTGGGTCTGTTGACCAAGCCGATCGATTTCGCGCTGCTGCGCCACGAGATCGATACCAGGCTCGGGCAAGCCGCATGACCGCAACCATCCTCGTCGTCGATGACGAGCCCGATCTCGAGGCTCTGGTACTGCAAAAATTCCGCCGGCAGATCCGCGACGGCGCGATGACCTTTGTGTTCGCGCATGACGGCATCGAGGCGCTGGCCTCGATCGAGCAACATCCGCATGTCGACATGGTGGTGTCCGACATCAACATGCCCCGGATGGACGGGCTGTCGCTGTTGCAAAAGCTGCAGGAGGCCGAGGACAAGACATCGACCATCATCGTTTCCGCCTATGGCGACATGAGCAACATCCGCACCGCGATGAACCGCGGCGCGTTCGACTTCCTGACCAAGCCGATCGATTTCGGCGATCTCGAAATGACGATCGACAAGACCATCCGCCATGTCGAGATGATGCGCGAAGCCCGCCGTCGCCAGGCCGAGGCCGAGCGCGCCCATGCCTCGCTGTCGCGGTATTTCTCGCCGCAGATTGCAAGCCGGCTTGCCGCGATCGGCGATAGCGACGGCATGGAGGTGCATTGGCGCGACGTCGCGGTCATCTTCACCGACATCACCGGTTTTACCTCGCTGGTGGAGACCGCAGCAGCTGAAGTGCTGGGCGCGCTGCTCAACGAATATGTCGGCGGGATGACCGATGTCGTGTTCGCCCATGAGGGGACGGTCGCCAAAATCATCGGCGATGCGATCCAGATTCTGTTCAACGCGCCGGGAGAACAGCCGGATTATGCCAGGCGCGCGATCGCCTGCGCGCATGATCTCGACATCTGGGCCCAGGCGTTCCGCGAACGCTGGAAGGCGAAGGGCGTGAATTTCGGCGCCACCCGGATCGGCGTTCACGCCGGTCCGGCGCTGGTCGGGAATTTCGGCGGCAGCCGGTTCTTCGACTACACCGCCTATGGCGACACCATCAACACCGCAGCACGGCTCGAGGCCGCCAACAAGTTCCTGGGCACCCGGATCTGCGTCAGCGCCGTGGTGGCCGACGCCGCCGCGGATTTTCGCGGGCGGCCGGTCGGCGATCTCATGCTGCGCGGCCGCAGCGAGCCGCTGCGCGCCTACGAACCGTTGCCGGAGGCGGTGTTCGCGGAGTCCGCGACGTCGCAATATTCCGATGCCTTCGCCAAGCTCGAGGCCGGCGATGCCACGGCGATGCCGGCCTTTGCGGCGCTGGTCGGGCTGCATGCCGACGATGCGCTCGCCGGCTTTCATCTGAAGCGGCTATTGAACGGCGCCAAGGGCGTCCGCATGCAGCTGGAATAACGGGATACGAGTAACAGGATCTGGGGAACAGACATGACGCGCGATTTTCCGGCCGGGAATTACCGGTTCATTCCGGCGGTGTTTCAATATTCGAGCGGCGCCGCCGCCGCTCCCGGCTTTGAAATCGAGCGCGTGCGCTTCGACAAACCGGTAGCCCTGGCCGAGGGCTTTGCGCGGATCGCAACATATATTCAGGCGGCGGGGCGGCCGCTGACGTCGTTCTGCGCCTGCGAGTTGCGCTCGCCCGCGGCGTTTACCGAGGATGGCTTTCGCGCCTTCAACCAGCATTACGTCAAGACGCTGGCCGAATGGGGCCTGTTCGACGGGACCACCAACCCGGTGGCGCGCAGCAATGTCTGTCCCGAGATCGATCCGCCCGCCGAGCCGTCGTTTTACGCGTTCTCGTTCACGCGCCCGGGTTCGGGCACGTCGCCGTCCTTCGTCATCGCCGGCAGCGCCGAAGCGCGCGGCGGCGCCGGGAGCTATCCCGAGCGCATCGTGCGCTACCGCGATCTCAGTCCGGACGGCTTGAAGGAAAAGGTGAGGTTCACGACCGCAGAGATGGAACGCCGCCTCGCCGAGTTCGGTTTCGGCTGGAACGACACCACGGCGGCGCAGGCCTACACCGTGCACGACTTCCATCCCGTCATGGTCGACGAACTGGCGCGCCGCGGCGCCACGCGCTCCGGATTGACTTGGCACTTCGCGCGTCCGCCGGTGATCGATCTCGAATACGAGATGGATTGCCGGAGGGTGGCGCGCGAGATGGTGATTTGAGAGTCTGACTGGAGCGAAACAGGCCTTCTTTCGTCATTGCGAGGAGCGAAGCGACGAAGCAATCCATTCTTTCTTTGTGTGGTGAGATGGATTGCTTCGCTTGCGCTCGCAATGACGATGTTGAAGCGGCATCACCGCTCCCTTGGGTCGAGCGCGTCGCGCAAGCCGTCGCCGACCAAATTGAACGACAGCACCACCAGGAAGATCGCAAGCCCCGGCCACAGCGCCATCCAGGGTGCGTTGGTCAGGAAGCGCTGCGCGGCGTTGAGCATGCTGCCCCAGGACGGCTGCGGCGGCTGCTGGCCTAGGCCCAGGAACGACAGCGCGGCTTCGGCGATGATGGCGGCCGCGATCGACAGCGTCGCCTGCACCAGCAGCGCCGGCATGATGTTGGGCAGGATGTGGAACAGCGCGATGCGCCAGCGCGGGTTGCCCATCGCGCGCGCGGCCTCGACATAGTCCTCTACCTTGACGCTCATCGCCTGGCCGCGGGTCAGCCGGATGAAGATCGGCGTGGCGGAGACACCGATCGCGATCATGGCGTTGCCGAGGCTGGGACCTAAAAACGCCGCGAGCGCAATGGCGAGGATCAGGAACGGGACCGCCAGCATCGCATCGGTGATGCGGCTGATCAGGGCGTCGATGAAGCCGCCGCGATAGCCCGACAGCAATCCGAGGGGGACGCCGACGGAAAGCGCAATCCCGACCGAGATCGCACCGGCCACCAGCGAGGCCCGCGCGCCGTAGATGACGCGGCCCAGAATGTCGCGGCCGAGATCGTCGGTGCCGAACCAATGCAAAGCCGACGGCGGCTTGCGCACCAGCGACCAGCTGGTCGCGATCGGGTCATAGGGCACGATCAAGGGCGCAAACAGCGCCAGCAGGATGAACGTCGCGATCACGATCAGGCCGACCACCGCGCCCTTGCGCTGGAACAGCCGGCGCAGCGCGCGCCGCGTCGGGCTCTCCAGTTCTTCGGAGACCCCAATGGGAATGTTGAGTGCAGCGTCGGTCATGCCGTTCAAGCCCTCAGCCGCGGATTGACCAGGATATAGGCGATATCGGCGATCAAATTCAGCGTGATGTAGATCGTCGCCGTCACCAGCACCACGCCTTGCACCACCGCATAATCGCGGTTGAATACGGCGTCGACGATCAGCTTGCCAAAACCCGGAATCGAAAAGATCTGCTCGGTCAGCACCGCGCCAGACAACAGCGTGCCGAGTTCGAGCGCGCCGAGCGTGATGACCGGCGTCAGCGCGTTGCGCATGGCGTGCTTGAGAATCACCGAGCGCTCGGAAAGGCCCTTGGCGCGGGCGGTGCGGACGTAGTCGCTCTCCAGCACCTGCAGCATGGCGCTGCGGGTATGGCGCATCAGGATCGCGGCGATCGCATTGCCCAGCACGAAAGCGGGCATGATGGTGGAGGCGAGGCTGGCGCGCCAGTTTTCGCTGAGCGGCACATAGCCTGAAGCCGGCAACCAGCCGAGTTCGATCGAGAACAGGAAGATCAGCATGATGCCGAGCCAGAAATTCGGCGTCGAGATTCCCCACAGCGCGAACAGATTGGCGCCGTAGTCCCAGGCCGTACCCTTCTTTACCGCCGACACGATGCCGGCGGGGATGCCGATCAGGAATGCGATCACGATCGCCATCGCCGCCAGTTGCATGGTCACGGGCAGTTTTTGCGCGATCAATTCGCGCACCGGCACCTTGATGCGCAAGGACTCGCCGAAGTCGCCGGATAATACACCCTTGACCCAGTAGACATACTGGACCGGCACCGGCCGATCGAGCCGGTACTGCTGCCGGATTTGCTCGATGACCGCGGGATCGCGCTCCTCGCCGGCCATGATCAGCGCGGGATCGCCGGGCAACAGATGCTGCAGCGAAAAGATCAGGATCGACACGAAGAACAGTGTCGGGATCAACTGGACAATACGCCGTGCGAGGAAGTTCAGCATGGCATTATCGTGTCCCGGGCGCAGCGCAGCGTGCAACGGTGCGCTGCAGAACCGGGACCCATCCACGATGCGCGGCAGGTCCCGGCTCCGCGGAGCAGCGTAAGAACGCTGCACCGCGTCCGGGACACGAGAATGCGGGCGCAGCCATGCTCACTTCAGCTTCAGCCCGACCACGCGCACCAGGCCGTCGGGCATCTGCTTGTAGCCCTCCAGCCTCGTGGTATGCGCGATCAGTATCTTGCGGTGAAAGATGTAGAGGATCGGCTCCTCGTCGAGTGCGGCCTTCGTCAGCTTTTCATAGATCGCCTTGCGCTGCGCCTGATCGGTGACCAGGCGGCCGTCGTCGAGCGCCTTGTCGGCATCGGGATTCGACCAGGCGCTATAGTTCTGTGGCGCTTCGGTTTTGAGGAAGATGTAGGAATTGCCGTCCGGATCGATGCGCCCGCTCCACGCCAGCATATAGGCCTGGTATTCGCCGGCCTCGGCCTGCTTCAGCGACGTCGCGAACTCGGTGACCCTGATCTTCATGTCGAAGCCGGTCTCCGCCGCCATCGACTGGATCACCTGCGCGACGGCTTCGGTTTCGGCGCCCTTCGGCACCATGAAGTCGACGCTGACCGGCGCGGTCACGCCTGCTTCCTTCAATAGCGCCTTGGCCTTGGCGACGTCGCGCCCGCGCACCGGGAAGGATTTCTGGTAGTAAGGATGATCGGGATTGACCCATTGATTGCCGGGTTTGAACTCGCTGTTGAATACGACCTGGTTGATGGCCTCGCGATCGATTGACAGATCGAGCGCCTGGCGCACCTTGGCGGACTGGCTGAGCGGTCCCTTGGCCTTGTCCTTGCCGATGTTCAAGGTCACGCCCTGATAGCCGAGCTCGATCGCGCTGGATAATTTGAGTTTCGGGTCCGCCTGCACCGCCTTGATGTCGGTCGCCAGCAGCCGTTCGATCAGATCGAGGCCGCCGGATTTCAGATTGGCGAGGCGGACCGTCGCATCCACCAGCGGCAGATAGACGATGCGGTCGATGTGGATGTTGTCCTTGTTCCAGTAATCGGCGAATTTTTCGAACACGATGCGGTCCTGCTGCACACGCTCGACGAATTTGTAGGGGCCGGCGCAAACCGGATGCAGCCCGAACTTGTCGCCTTCCTCCTTCGCCGCCTTCGGCGACACCATCATCCCCGCGCGATCGGTGAGTTGCGCGACCAGCGGCGAATACGGCGTCTTCAACACGATCTTGATGGTCAGAGGATCGACGACGTCGATGTGGTCGACGGCGGCAAGCTCCGGCTTGCGAAACGACGTCGGCATCGTCAGGTGGCGATCGAGCGAGAATTTCGCAGCCGCGGCGTCCAGCGGCTCGCCGTCCTGGAATTTCACGCCCGGCCGCAGCTTGATCGTGACCTCCTTGCCGTCGGCCGAGGTCTCGTGCGACAGCGCGAGCTGCGGCACGATGTTGAGCTTTTCGTCGATGTCGAACAGCTTGTCGCAAAACGCTGCAAATACGATGCGGCCGACATAGGTGCGCGCCAGCGTCGGGTCGAGGATATCAGGGTCCTCGGCAAGCCCGATGCGCAGCGTGGTCTGGGCTTGAACATTTGCCTCGAACGACAGCAGCAAGGCCGCCGCCGTCACTGCCAAACGCAGGATTTTCATCGCTCTGTCCCCATGTCCTCTTGGATTAAATGTCCTCTTGGATTAAGTCCCGACTGTATCAACCCCGGCCCGCGCCGGCCCTTCCGCACCACCGCTGAACGCGGCGACCAATTTTTCCAGTGTCGACGAAAAGCCGCCATCGGCTGGAACGATGCTCTCGGGTGGCGGCAGTTCCGCCGTGCGGTGACAGGCCGTTGCATGTCCGGTGCCGTCGGCGAGCAGTTGCGGCACCTCGACGCGGCAGCGCTCGATCGCATAGGGGCAGCGGGTGTGGAAGCGGCAGCCCGGCGGCGGACGGAGCGCGCTCGGCATCTCGCCCTGCAGCACGATACGGCTGCGTTTTGCGCGCGGTTTTGGTACGGGGATGGCCGACAATAGCGCGCGGCTATAGGGGTGCATTGGCGCGGCGAACAGCGCCTGCGCCTCGGCGATCTCGACGATGGTGCCGAGATTCATCACTGCGACCCGGTCGGCGATGTGCTTCACGACGGCCAGATCGTGCGAGACGAAGATGTAGGCGAGGCCGAGCCGGTCCTGCAGGTCGCGCAAGAGGTTCAGGATTTGCGAGCGGATCGAGACGTCGAGCGCCGATACCGGCTCGTCGCAGATGATCAGTTTCGGCTCGACCGCCAGCGCCCGGGCGATGGCGATGCGCTGGCGCTGGCCGCCGGAGAATTCATGCGGATAGCGGCGCGCAAAGCGCGGCTCGAGCCCGACCAGCCGCAGCAATTCCTCGACCCGCTCGCGGCGGCGCGGCGGCGGCACGAGGTCATGCAGCGCCAGGGGCTCGGTCAGGATCTGGCTGACCGTCATGCGCGGATTGAGCGAGGCGTAAGGGTCCTGAAAGATGATCTGCGCATCGCGGCGGAAGATACGCAATTGGTTGGCGTCCAATGCGAGCAGATCGCGCCCCTCGAAGCGAACCGTGCCCGCATCGGGCTCGATCAGCCGCAGCACCAGCCGGCTCACCGTGGACTTGCCGCAGCCGGACTCGCCGACCAGCGCCAGCGTCTTGCCGGCATCGACCGAGAAGCTGACGCCATCGACGGCCTTGACGTGGGCGGTCGGCCGGCCGAACACCGAACGATCGGCGACGAAATGTTTGACCAGGCCTTCGACTTCGAGCAGAGCGGTCATTTTCGCGCTCCGAAGTTCTCGTGTCCCGGGCGCTGCGCAGCGCGAAGCGTTGCTCCGCAGTACCGGGACCCATTCTTCTCGGCATCAAAGTTAGGCCCCGGTTCAGCGGTGCACCACTGCGCTACGCCTGTGCTGCACCGCGCCCGGGGCACGAGATGGGAGAGGAGTGCGGTCACGACACCAGCCTCTCCAGTGGGGCCCGGACGCAGCGCGACGCGTGACTTGGGCTCAGCAACGCCAGCGGTGGCGGCGCGGCGAGGCAGATGTCGCTGACGAACGGACAGCGCGCGGCAAAGCGGCAGCCGGATGGCGGATTGGCCATGTTCGGCACCATACCCTCGATGGTCGCCAGATGCGAGGCGCGGCGGTCGAGCCGCGGGATCGACCCGAGCAGGCCGACGGTGTAGGGATGCTGCGGGTTGGCGAACAATTCGTCCACCGGCGCGCGTTCGACGATTTCGCCGGCATACATCACGGCGACCTCGTCGCAGACTTCGGCGACGACGCCGAGATCGTGGGTGATCAGAATGATCGCGGCCCCGCTTGCGGCTTTCAATTCGCGCATCAGATCGAGAATCTGCGCCTGCAGCGTGACGTCGAGTGCGGTGGTCGGCTCGTCTGCGATCAGAAGCCTGGGATCGCAGGCCAGCGCCATCGCGATCATCACGCGCTGGCGCATGCCGCCGGAAAGCTTGTGCGGATATTCATCGATGCGCTTTTCGGGCGAGGGGATATGGACGCGGCGCAACAGCTCGATCGCGCGCTCGCGGGCCTGGCGCCGCGTTCCGCCGCGATGGCGCAAAATGGTCTCGATGATCTGGTCGCCGACGGTAAAGCTCGGGTTGAGCGAGGTCATCGGTTCCTGAAAGATCATCGCCAGCCGATTGCCGCGGAGGTCGCGCAACGTCTGGTCGGGGACGTCGAGCAGATCGAAGCCGTCGAACCGGATCGAGCCGGAGACTTCGGCGGAGTATTTTGACAGCAGCCCCATGATCGCGAGCGAGGTCACGCTCTTGCCGCAGCCGGATTCGCCGACCAGCCCCAGTGTCGCGCCGTTGGCGACGCTGAGATCGACGCAATCGACCGCATGTGTCGAACGGCCGTCATCGCCATGGAAGATGACGCGCAATCCCTCGATTTCGATCAGCGGGCTCGCTGTCATCCCTGACTCGCAATCGCGGCGTTGATCCCGGCGTCGATGGTCTCGCGGTCGGTCACCCCGGCCGGATTTTTGCGGGTCGGGAGAAATTGGCGGAAATGTACCCAGCGCTCGCGGCTGACTTGTTCAAGCCGCTCCAGCTCGGCAAGCGGATCGGCATGGTCGTCGACGCGCAGGTCGAGATCGGACCATTCTTCCTCGCCGTGGATCAGCAGCGCCGCCGATTGCTTGCCGCGCTTGTCGCCGCCGGCGGCTTCGCCGGCCCGCATCGCTGCGATCAGCCGCCGGGCGAAGGGCAGGCTGGCACTCGCGGCATAGGCTTTCGCAGTGTCATCCAACACGGCTGCACCCGCCAGCATATTTCCCGCAATCGAAAAGCCGTCGCCCTGAATATGCCCGCACCAGTCGACGCATTCCTTGCCGGTGAAAGACGCGATGCGGCCCTTGGCATCCATGACGTGCAGTTGCCTGCTCTCCCGGCCGCTGTCGGCAGCGATCAAGGTTTTGACGATGTCGCAGGATTCGCGCCCCTCGCGCAGCAATTTCACGCCGTCGATGCCGTAATAGGGATTGACCAGCGCCTGCGTCGCGACAGCGCCACATCCGGCGGCGATGTGCGGCACGCGGGCGCCGACCGCGAAAAAACGCGTCGCGACCGCGATGCCAAAACGGCCGGTAGCGCTATCGCGGGCGATGATCGACCAGGTCATCTCAAATCTTCTCTCCCTCTCCCCGCTCCTCGCGGGGAGAGGGTTGGGGTGAGGGGCTTGTTCGGCAAACAAGGTGGAAATCGGGTTCGCGGAGGCTCCCCCTCACCCGGAATTCAAGCTGTGCTTGAATTCCGACCTCTCCCCGCAAGCGGGGCGAGGTGGAGTTTGGGGCTCGCTCTGCGATTCGATGCGAAGTCATCATGCGCTGACAGTCATCTCAGCCTACCGTCCGGCCGCATAGCCCTGCATGCCCCGCGGATTGGCAGCGGCGCGGCGGCGGCGGCCTACCTTGGAAGCCGCGGTCAGGCGTCCCTCCGACCAGTCGGGCCCGATCTCGACGACGTGGCCGCGGCTCTTCAGCGTATCCACGGTCGCCTTCGGCACGCGGTTTTCGACCACGAGCACGCCTGGGCGCGCGGTGCGCGGCCAGAACGAAATCGGGAAATGTTCGGAATGCCAGGCCGGCGCGTCGATCGCTTCCTGCAGGTTCAATTTGGCGTGGACGTGCCGCAGGAAGAATTGCGTGGTCCATTGATCCTGCTGGTCGCCGCCGGGCGAACCCCAGGCCATGTACGGCTCACCGTCGCGATAGCACATGGTGGGCGAGAGCGTGGTGCGCGGGCGTTTGCCGGGTGCCAGTGCCGCCGGATGATCTTCCTGGAGCCAGAACATCTGGGCGCGGCTGCCGAGGCAGAAGCCGAGTTCCCGAATAACCGGCGAGGATTGCAGCCAGCCGCCGGACGGCGTCGCCGAGATCATGTTGCCGGCCTGATCGATGATGTCGAAATGCACGGTGTCGCCGCGCACCTCGCCGAACCGGCCAACGGTCGGCTCGCCCGCGCCCATCGCGCCGACGGCCTCGCGATGGCCTTCGGCGCGGCGCAGTTTGACCACCGAACCAAAACCTTCGACCGAGCCGGGGACGAAGTCGAGCGAGGCTTTATCCCTGGAGATCAGCTTGCGGCGTTCGTCGTTATAGGCGTCCGACAGCAAGGTCGCGATCGGGATCTCCGTGAACTTGGGATCGCCATAGAACTTCTCGCGGTCGGCAAACGCAAGCTTGGCTGCCTCGATCTGCAGATGGATGAATTCGGGGCCGGCGGGATCGAGCCCGTCGAGCTCAAATCCCTTCAACAGCGCCAGCTGCTGCAGCATCACCGGGCCCTGGCTCCAGACCCCCGCCTTGCACACGGTGTAGCGGCCGTAATCATAGGTCAGCGGCGCCTCGATGGTCGGCTGCCAGCGCGCCATGTCGTCGGCCGAGAGCACGCCGCGATGCGGCGAGCCGCTGACGTCCATCACGTCCTGGGTGCGGCAGAATTTGTCGATCGCCTCGGCCACAAAACCGTGCGACCAGGCCTTTCGCGCGGCTTCGATTTGGGCTGTGCGGTCGCCTCCCGCAGCTTCGGCCTCCTTGAGAATGCGCGCATAGGTTTCCGAAAGCGTCTTGTTGGTGAAGAGCGTGCCGGGTTTGGGCACCTCATTGTTCGGCAGATAGACCGCCGCCGACGTCTTCCAGTGCGTGCGGAACAGTTTTTCGACGATCTGGATGGTGGCGGCGGCGCGCTCGACCAGCGGGTAACCGTCGCGGGCATAGGCGATCGCGGGCTCCAGCACGTCGCGCAGCCGCATCGTGCCGTAGTCGCGCAACAGCAGCATCCAGGATTCGAATGTGCCGGGCACGCAGGCGGCCAAAAGTCCGGTGCCGGGCACCATCTCCAGCCCCTCGCTGCGATAATGCGCAATGGTCGCTTTCGAAGGCGCGGGGCCCTGGCCGCAGATCACCTCGGTGCGCGCGCGCCTGGTGTCATGCACGATGATCGGGACGTCGCCGCCCGGGCCGTTCAGATGCGGCTCGACCACTTGCAGCGTAAACGCGGTGGCGACGCCGGCGTCGAAGGCGTTGCCGCCTTTCTCCAAAATACCCATCCCGACGGCGGTCGCGATCCAGTGGGTCGAGGTGACGACCCCGAACGTGCCTTCGATTTCAGGCCGGGTCGTGAACGGATCGGGATTGATGTTGCCCATGGGAACCTATCGTTTCGTTTGCGCTGGTATCTTGGTGCGGGCGCACTTGATCACAGGAGAGGCCCGCTGCCAACCGTTTGGTTGACAAGGTTGGCTTCCATTCGCGTGATCATGCGGAAGCTTTCGCCGGGACCGGATTGTTGACGGCGTGACAGGCGACGCCGTCGATCAGCGATGGCGCCACCTTGTGGCAGAGATCGAACGCCAGCGGGCAGCGCGGATTGAAGGCGCAGCCGGGCGGCGGATCGATCGGATTGGGGATCTCGCCCTTGACCGGAATCCGCTGCCGGCCGGACATCGCGAGATCGGGAACCGCGCCGAGCAGCATCTTGGTGTAGGGCATCCGCGGATTGTTGAAGAGTTCGCGCCCCTCAGCGATCTCGACGATGCGGCCGAGATACATCACGCCGATGCGGCTCGCCATGTGGCGGACCACCGCGAGGTTATGGCTGATGAAGAGATAGGTCAGACCGAATTTGTCCTGCAGGTCGCGCATCAGGTTGAGGATCTGCGCCTGCACGGAGACGTCCAGCGCCGAGGTCGGCTCGTCACAGACGATGAATTCGGCTTCCGAGGCCAGCGCCCGCGCAATCGCGATGCGCTGCCGCTGGCCGCCGGAGAACTCATGCGGAAATTTCAGGCCGTCATCGGCATGCAGGCCGACCAGGTTCAACAACTCCCCGACGCGCGCCCTGATGTCGCGCTCGCCCTGGATCAGATCAAAGGCGCGAATCGGCTCTGCGACGATGGCATCGACCCGGAAGCGCGGATTGAGGCTCGCATAGGGGTCCTGAAAAATCATCTGGATGCGGCGGCGCAGACGCTGGCGAGCCTGCGATTGCTTGCGGTCGGTCATCGAAATGCCGTCGATGATCACCTCGCCGGAACTCGGCGGCAACAGTCCGACCACCATGCGCGCGACGGTAGTCTTTCCCGAACCGGATTCGCCGACCAGCGCAAACGTCTCGCCCCGCCTGATATCGAAGGTCACGCCGTCGACCGCTTTGAGAAATTCCAGATGGCCGCCTTCGAGCACCCGGTTCAGCCACGGTTTTGAAACGTCGAACACGCGGCGCAAATTCCTGACGTCGATGAAGGGTGCCGGGCTCATGCCGCGGTCTCCTTGACGTTTTCCTTGGCGGCGGGGTCGTAGAGATGGCAGGCCACCGCCTGCGTGGCGTGCGGAGTTGGCTCCGGCCGTTCGACGCGGCAGCGATCGAATGCGAACGCGCAGCGCGGGTTGAACGAGCAGCCCGGCGGGATCGCCGACAGCCGCGGCATCGAACCCGGAATTTGCACCAGCCGCTTGTCTTCGCCCGCCAATGTCGGGATCGCGCCCATCAGGCCCTTGGCGTAGGGATGCAGCGGGTTCTGCACGACGTCCTGTACCGGCCCGATCTCGGCAATCCGGCCGGAATACATCACAGCAACCCGGTCGGAGGTTTCGGCGATCACGCCCATGTCGTGGGTCACCAGCATGACGGCTGTGCCGTGATCGCGGCCGAGGCGCTTGATCAAGGAGATGATCTGGGCCTGGACGGAGACGTCGAGCGCGGTGGTCGGCTCGTCCGCGATGATCAGCTCCGGCCCGGCGCAGATCGCCAGTGCAATCACGACGCGCTGGCGCATGCCGCCGGAGAATTCGTGCGGATAGGCGTCGATGCGCTTTTCCGGTGCGGGAATGCCGACCTCGGCCAACAGATCGATCGCGCGCTTGCGCGCTGCGGACTCCGACAAATTGCTGTGGGTGCGGATGGTCTCGATGATCTGGTCGCCGATCCGGTAGAGCGGATTGAGACTGGTCAGCGGATCCTGAAAGATCATGCCGATGCGTTTGCCGCGGATGCGGCGGATCTCTTCCGGCGGCAGATGATCGATCCGCATGCCCGACAGATAGATCTCGCCGCCGGCGATCCGGCCGGGCGGGTCGATCAGCCCGATCACCGCAAGTCCCGTGACCGATTTGCCGGCGCCGGATTCCCCGACCACGCCGAGCACTTCGCCCTTGGCGATGTCGAACGAAACCCCGTCGATGGCGCGCAGCGTATGGTGGCGGGTGACGAACTCCACCTCGAGATTACGCACCGAGAGAACAGGAGCGGTCATACAGCCAAATCTCTGAGAAAGCCGCGTCTCATCTGAGCTTCGGATTGAGCGCGTCGCGCAGCCAGTCGCCGAGCAGGTTGATGGAAAGGATCAACGCCGCGAGCGCCATGCCGGGGAAGGCGACGATCCACCATTCGCCGGAAAACAGATAATTGTTGCCGATGCCGATCAGGGTGCCGAGCGAGGGCATGGTATCGGGCATCCCTGAACCGAGAAACGACAGCGTCGCCTCGGTGATGATGGCAAGCGCGAGGTTGATGGTGGCGATGACGAGGATCGGCCCCATCGTGTTGGGCAGCACGTGACGCAGCATGATGACGGGGGCGGGCAGGCCGATCAGCTGCGCTGCGGCGACGTAATCCTTGCTCTTCTCCACCAGCACCGAGCCGCGCACGGTGCGGGCATATTGCACCCAGAAGCTAAGGCCGATCGCAACCACCAGCACGGCCAGCATGTTCATCGCGTCCAGCCGGTTGCCGAACACCGACTTGACCACGCCGTTGACGAGCAGAGCGATCAAAATGGCAGGGAAGGTGAGCTGCACGTCGGCGATCCGCATGATCAGGCTGTCGACGGCGCCGCCGACATAGCCCGCGATCAGGCCGAGCATGATGCCGAGCGCGCCGGAGAACACGACGCCGAGCACGCCGACCACGAGCGAAATGCGCAGGCCGTACAGGATCGCCGAAAGCACGTCGCGGCCCTGCTCATCGGTGCCGAGCAGGAACGGGCTTTGGCCGTCGGCTGTCCACAGCGGCGCGATGCGCGAATTCATCAACTGAAGCTGTGCCGGATCGAACGGGTTCTGAACGGCCAGGACGGAAGCGAAGATCGCCAGCAGGAAAAACAGGATCGTGATGGCCGCCGCCACCATTGTCAGTCTGGAACGGCGGAATGAATAGAACACGTCGCTTTCGAGCGCGCGCCGCAACCAGCCGCGGCCGTGCGGTGCGCTCGGTTCGGCTTGGTGTGGGACAACGGCGTCGGACATGAAAATCTCGCTCTAGCCCGGACGGCTGATGGTCGAGCGCAGGCGCGGATCGACCACGGTATAGAGGATATCGACCACGAGATTGATGGTGACGAAGATCAGCGACACCATCAGCAGGTACGCCGCCATGATCGGGATATCCACGTTTTGCACTGCCTGTACGAATAGCAAGCCCATGCCGGGCCACTGGAATACGGTTTCGGTGATGATTGCAAATGCAATAACCGAGCCAAACTGCAGCCCGGCCACCGTGATCACGGGAACCAGCGTGTTCTTCAGCGCGTGGCCGAAATGGATCGCCCGCGTCGTCAGCCCGCGGGCGCGGGCGAAGCGGATATAGTCGGTGCGGAGCACTTCGAGCATTTCGGCGCGCACCAGCCGCATGATCAGGGTCATCTGGAACAAGCCAAGCGTGATCGACGGCATGATCAGCGCCTTGAGGCCGGAAACCGTGAGCAGGCCGGTGGTCCACCAGCCGAGCCGCACCACCTCGCCGCGGCCGAACGAGGGCAGCCAGCCCAGCGTCACCGCGAACAGATAGATCAGGAGAATGCCGATCAGGAAAGTCGGCAGCGAGATTCCGATCAGCGATACCGCCTGGAATATCTTGGCAAGCACGGTGTCACGCCGCAGCGCCGAATAGACGCCCATCAGGATGCCGAACACCATCGCGAAAATCGTGGCGCAGATCGCGAGTTCCAGCGTCGCCGGCATTCGCTCCTTCAGGAGGTCCGAGACCGGCTGGCGAAACTGGTAGGAGACGCCAAATTTGAATTGCGCGGCGTTGGCGAAATAGTGCACGAACTGGACCGGCACGGGATCGTTGAGGCCGAGGGACTGGCGGATCGCGGCGCGCTCGGCGGCCGAGGTGTCGATCGCAACCATCTGGTTGACGGGGTCGCCGGCGAACCGGAACATCGAGAACGCGATGATGCCGACCGCGATCATGACGCCCATGGCCTGGATCGCCCGGCGAAGAGTGAAAGCGAGCATGTGATCCTTTCACTTCTCTGCAAGTGCGGTGCGCGTCATTGCGAACCGTAACGAAAAGTCCCGGAGGCGCGAGGCTCCCGGGACCCGTGCATTCAAGCTGCTACTCCTGCTTGGTCGCCCAGTACAACAGCACTTCGTTGTCCGCGCGCTGGGTCAATTTCACCTTGTTCGAGACGCCCCAGGCCAGGGCCTGCTGATGCAGCGGGACGTAGCTGTAGTCCTTGTTTCCGATTTCGAAGGCCTGCTTGATCAACTGGTCGCGCTTGGCCGCATCGGTCTCGACCAGGATCTTGTCGGTGAGGACGTCCAGTTCCCTGTTGCAGTACCCGCCGAGATTGGCTTCACCGCGGTTGGGGTCCTTTTCGTCGTCCCGGCAGCCCATGATGTCGTGCAGCACGTTGTGCGAGTCCGATGAGGCCGGCGTCCAGCCCAACATATAGAACGAGGTCTTGAACCCGCCGGGCTTCAAGACCTTGGCGAAGAACTGCTGCTTCGGCTGCGCCAGGAGGTCAACCTTGACGCCGATGCGCGCCAGCATGCCGACCACGGCCTGGCAGATCGCGGAGTCATTGACGTAACGGTCGTTGGGGCAATCCATCGTGACTTCGAAGCCGCTGGGGTAACCGGCCTCGGTCAGCAGTTTCTTGGCCTCGTCGGGGTCTAATTTCGGCCGCTTGAACTCCTTGGAAAGCGCAAACAGCGGCGGGGCGACCATCAGCGCCGACGGGGTCGAGAGGCCGCGCATCACGCGTTTCTGGATCAGGTCGACGTCGACCGCCTTGTAGAAGGCTTCGCGGACGCGGATGTCCTTGAACGGGTTCTTGCCCTTGACGTTCGAGTACAGCAATTCGTCGCGGGTCTGGTCCAATCCGAGGAAGATGGTGCGCAGTTCCGGCCCAGTCAGAACCTTGGCGATCCCGCTCGCATTGACGCGTTCAATGTCCTGAATCGGAACCGGCTCGATGACGTCGACTTCGCCCGAGAGCAGGGCGGCAACGCGCGTCGCGGCGGAAGCGATCGGCGTGAAGTCGATTTCCTTCAAATTATGTTCGGGCTTGCCCCACCAGTTCGGGTTAGCCTTGAACACGGTCTTCACGCCCGGCTGATGGCTCTCGATGTAGAATGGGCCGGTGCCGTTTTCGTGCAGCGATGCGTAGCTCGGCGAGGTCGCCGAGGCGGGCGTCGGCGCCACCGAGTTGTTTTCCTGGCACCACTTCTTGTCCATGATGAACCAGCCGTCCCATTGCGAAACGAGAATCGGATTGGGCGAGTCGAGCATCACGTCGACCGTGTAATCGTCAACCTTGACGAACTTCGCGTCGGTCGCAACGTTGGTCAGAAAATTGGAGCCCGTGGCACGCACGCGATCCGCGGAGAAGATCACGTCCTCGGCGGTGAAGGGGTCGCCATTGTGGAACTTGACGCCCTTGCGCAGATGGAAGCGCCACTGGGTTGGTTTCAGGATTTCCCAGCTTTCCGCCAATGCCGGAACGATCTTCAGATCCTTGTCGCGGGTGACCAGGCCCTCATAGACATGCGCATGATGCGCAATGGTCGTGGTTTCCTTGAGCGTATAGGGATCCAGCGATTTCAGGTCGCCCTGGTTGGCGTAGCGCAAGGTTTGGGCCGATGCCGGCAGCGTCGCAATCGCGACAGTTAAGGCTGTGGCCGTTGCAAGCAAACTCTGACGTACCGACATATGACTGACCTTGTTCCCGTTATGATCAGCCGGTTCGCGCGCTACCGGCAGATATTACCTTTTTGTATTGTTGCCAGAGTTTGGCCGCCGCGCAAGCGCGATTTCCCGTATTGGCGAACCGGTTTGCGTCGCAATGCCGCAATGACTAGCTTCACCTTAAGCCGGGCGCGCAAGCGCGTGACATTCAACTTTCGGAGCGCCGATGGCGGAATTGAAGGCCGATGTACTCGTCCTGGGTGCGGGCATGGTCGGCGTCGGCGCTGCGTTGCATCTGCAGAAGCGGGGCCGCGATGTGGTCCTGATCGACAAGCACGCGCTCGCCGGCGAAGAGACCAGCTTTGGAAACGGCGGGCTGATCGAATGCGCCTCGGTATTTCCCTACATGTTTCCGCGGGATTTCAGCCAGATCCTGCGATACGCGATGAATCGCTCGCCGCAGGTGCGCTACAGCCTGTCCGATCTTCCGGCATTCCTGCCGTGGCTGGTGCGATATTATCTGGCGTCTTCGCCGGCGCGGGCACTGCACAGCGCGATGGCCGAGTTGCCGCTGATCCAGCGCAGCCTCATCGAGCACGAGGCGCTGATCGCGGAAGCCAGGGTGCCGGAGTTGTTGCGGCGCACCGGCTGGATCAAGCTGTTTCGCTCCGAAGCGACGCTTGCCAATGCCGGCCGCGACCTCGAACGCGCCAAACAATATGGCGTTGCGAGCGAGATTCTCGATCCCAAGGCGATCGCGGCGCGCGAGCCCAATCTGACCGGTGACTTCGCCGGCGCAACTTATTTTCCAACACCCGGCTTCGTTCCTGATCCCGGGGGCCTCGCCAAGGCCTATGCGGCGCTGTTCGGCCGCAAGGGCGGGCGGTTTCTCGTCGGCGACGCGCGAACGCTCGAAGCGTCCGGCGGGCGGTGGCGGGTGGCGACGCTGGAGGGGGCGGTGACCGCGCGCGAGGTCGTCGTCGCGATGGGGCCGTGGTCCGATCAGATATTCGGTCCGCTCGGCTATTCGATCCCGCTCAACATCAAGCGCGGCTATCATCTGCATCTTCAGCCGCGCGGCAATGCCGTGCTCAATCATCCCGTTCTGGACTCCGATCTCGGCTACCTGCTGGCGCCGATGAACCGCGGCATTCGCATGACCACGGGTGTGGAGTTCGCCCGCCGCGATGCGCCGCCAACGCCGCTCCAGGTGCTGCGGGCGCTGCCGCGGGCGCATGCGCTGTTTCCGCTGGGAGACCCGATCGAGGCCAAACCCTGGATGGGGGCGCGGCCCTGCTTGCCGGATATGCTGCCGGTGATCGGCAAGGCGCCCCGCCATGCCGGGCTGTGGTTCGATTTCGGCCACCAGCACCACGGGCTGACGCTCGGGCCTGCAACCGGCCGCCTGCTGGCGGAAATGATGACCGGCGAGGTCCCGTTCGCCGATATCAGGCCTTTTGCGGTGGAGCGTTTTGGTTGACCATGTGGGACGAATGAGGGGCAAGGGCAGTGTCTTGTCCTTGCGTGACTCAGCCTGACGCGGCGATACTGCGGCAGGCGATCAAGAGAAGGAGCGGTCATGAAGGTAAACGTCGAAATAGATTGCACGCCCCTCGAAGCCCGGCAGTTTATTGGGTTGCCGGATGTGCAGCCGATGCAGACGGCCGTGATGGACAAGCTGCAACAGCAGATGCTGAGCAATATCGAAAAGGTCTCGCCCGAAGCCCTCATGCAGAGCTGGTTCACCTTCGATCCCAAGATCGCCGAGCGCTTTCAGGACATGTTCGTGACCATGGCCGGCCTCGGTGGCGCCAGCAAGAGTAAGAAATAGTGGCCGCGACGGACGGGAGCGCGCCGGCGGAACAAAAAAAGCTTCGTGCACCGAGCTTGTTCCTGATGCTGGCCGAGGCGAGGAGCCTGTTCGAACTCAATTCGAGCCTGCTGCTGTCGCCGCTATTGCTGCGCGCGCCGAAGGGCGACGGTCATCCGGTGCTGACGCTGCCGGGATTTCTCGCCAGCGACCTGTCGATGGCGCCGATGCGGCGATATCTCAAGGAACTCGGCTACGACGCCTATGCCTGGAACATGGGCCGCAATCTCGGCGGCATCTCCGGTCTGCGCGGCGCGCTGCGCGACCTCCTGAAACGGATTCACGAAATCACCGGGCGCAAGGTCTCTATCGTCGGCTGGAGTCTCGGCGGCGTCTACGCGCGCGATCTCGCACTGCAACTGCCGGACATGGTGCGATCGGTGATCACGCTCGGCAGTCCGTTCGCCAATGATGTCAGGGCGACCAACGCCACGCGGCTCTACGAGGCGTTGTCGGGCGAGGGCGTGAACGACAATCCGGAGATCCGGGAGGCGATCGCCGGCGACCTGCCGGTTCCCGCTACCTCGATCTATTCCCGTACCGATGGCATCGTGAACTACCATACCTGCCTGCTGCGCCCGTCCGAAACGGCCGAAAATATCGAGGTCTATCTCGCCAGCCACGTAGGTCTGGGCGTCAATCCCGCCGCGCTATGGGCGGTGGCCGATCGGCTGGCGCAGCCGGAGGGTGAATTCAGGCAATTTGACCGATCGGGGCCGTTTGCCATTGCATATGCGCCCCCGGAAAATGCACAATCCTGATCGATGTCCTGATATCTTCAGGGCCGTGAGAACGCCAGAAGCGCCGCCAAGGCGCCGCGTGATTTGTTTCTCGGGAGGAAAAATATGAGCGACGCCAAAAAGCTGTCCTCGATGGACGCCTCGTTCCTGTATCTGGAAACGCCGGAAATGCCGATGCATGTCGGAAGCATGGCGATCTTTCGCCTGCCCGAGAATTACAACGGCAATTTCTTCGAAGAGTTCAAGGCGATGATCGCCTCCCGGCTGCACATCGCGCCGATCCTGAAAGCGCGGCTGGAAAAGGCGCCGCTCGACATCGATCATCCGTCCTGGGTCGAGGACGACCAGTTCGATATCGACCGGCATATTTTCCGCGGCAGCCTGCCGGCCCCCTACGACCGCGCGACGCTGGAGCGCATCGTCGGCTGGATGCATGCCAAACTGCTCAACCGCGCCCGTCCGCTCTGGGAGTTCTATGTCTTCGAGGGCATGAAGGACAACGAGATCGGGCTTTACTCCAAGATGCATCACGCCTGCATCGACGGCGGCGCAGGCGCGGCGCTGACCAACATGATCTACGACGTGACGCCGGTGCCGCGGGTGGTCGAGCCGCCGATTCCGCAGGCCAAGGGCGGGCCGGAGCCGCGCGACATCGCCGCCAACCTCATCGATTCCTATCAGGCGCTTTGGCGGCAGCCATTCGATGCCTCGTCGAGCCCGAAGACCATCGACCTGCCGCGCTCCGGAAAGAGCGATCTCGGGTCGATCCTGTTCGACAACGCCATGTTCCAGATCGAGAGCGCGGTGAAATTCGCCAGCAGCGTGCCGACGATGCTGAAGAGCGTCTCCGAGGTGATCGGCAAGGTCACCGATCCCAAATCGCGCGACAGCATCGCCAGCATGGTTTCGCCCTCGACGATCCTGAACAAGGCGATCTCGTCGGAGCGCAGCTTTGCCGGCACCTCGATCTCGCTGTCGAAAGCCAAGGCGCTGGCCAAACAATCCGGCGGCAAGCTCAACGACGTCGTGCTGGCGCTCGCCTCCGGCGTGGTGCGGCGCTATCTTTTGGAGCGCGGCGCCCTCCCGGCCAAGGCGATGACCGCCGCGGTGCCGATCTCGCTGCGCGAAGAGGGCAACACCGACGCCAACAACCAGGTGTTCGGCATGATCTGCTCGATTGCCACCAACGTCGAGGATCCCAAGACGCGGCTGGAAACCATCATCGCGCAATCCACCAAGTCGAAGGAGATGTCGCATCCGCTGCGCGCCTTCATGCCGCAGGTCTCTAATATCTCGATGCTGGGCACGCCGATCCTGGTCCAGATCATGGCGCTGCTCTACAGCCGCTCCGATCTCTCCAACGTGCTGCCGCCGGCGGCGAACATCACGGTCTCCAACGTGCCGGGGCCGCGGCAGACGCTCTATGCGGCCGGCGCCGAATTGCTGCACATCTTCCCTGTGTCAATCTCGACCCACGGGCTTGCGCTCAACATCACCGTGCAGAGCTATCGCGACCAGCTCGATTTCGGCTTCATCGCCGGCGCCAACATCATTCCCCATGTCCAGGTTTTGTGCGACATGCTTCCGCTCGAATTCGAGGCGCTGGAAAAGGCGCTCGCGCCACCGCCCGCCGATATCAAGGGCGCAGCTGAATAGGGCATGATCCGAAAAAAGCCTGCCCCGCAGTTGATGCGGGGTGGGAAACCGGTTTTTCGACAGATCATGCCCAAGAGAAAACAGAGATCGTTCGATGATAGAGATGCCGCCGCTGCAGTTCGCCCAGACCAACGGGATCCGCATGGGTTATTACGAGGCGGGCCCGACAACCGACAAGCCACCGGTCATTCTCTGCCATGGCTGGCCGGAGATCGCATTTTCCTGGCGTTACCAGATCAAGGCGCTGGGCGAGGCCGGCATCCGCGTGATCGCGCCGGACCAGCGTGGCTATGGCGCGACCGACCGGCCGGAGCCGGTCGAAGCCTATGACATGGAGCACCTGACCGGCGATCTCGTCGGCCTGCTCGACCATCTGAAGATCGACAAGGCGATTTTCGTCGGCCACGACTGGGGCGGCTTTGTCGTCTGGCAGATGCCGCTGCGGCATCCTTCACGCGTCGCCGGGGTCGTCGGGGTCAACACGCCTCACCTGGGTCGCGCGCCGGCGGATCCGATCGAGCTGTTCCGCCAGCGCTTCGGCGACAGCATGTATATCGTGCAGTTTCAGGCCCCCGGCCGCGAACCCGACAAGATCTTCGGCAGCCGTGTCGAGCAGACTTTCGACGCCTTCATGCGCAAGCCGGTGACGCGCCCCGAAGGCACGCCGGAAGAACAGCCTATTGCGGGCGTCGGCGCGTCAGCGCGACTCAATCTGGCGTTTCCGCAGATGATCGCGAATTACGACGCCAAGCACGATCCGCGCACGCCGATCCTGTCGCCGGAGGAAAAGCAGGTCTTCGTCGACACCTTTACGAAGACGGGCTTCACCGGCGGCATCAACTGGTATCGCAACTTCACCCGCAACTGGCAGGGCTCGGCCGGCCTCGATTTCACCGTACGGGTACCGTCGCTGATGATCATGGCCGAGAACGACGCGGTGCTGCCGCCCTCCGCCGCCGACGGCATGGAGAAGCTCGTTCTCGATCTGGAAAAATATCTGGTCCGGGGCAGCGGCCATTGGACGCAGCAGGAAAAGCCGGAAGAGGTCAGCGCCAAGCTGATCGAATGGCGTAGGAAGAGATTTGGGTGAGGCGTATCCGGTGTCGTCATCCTGAGGTGCGAGCCCTCTTCGGCGAGCCTCGAAGGATGCGGCGACGGGCGCAAGCGGCCCATCCTTCGAGGCGCGCAAGTGCGCGCACCTCCCGAGCGAACGCAAGTGCGTTCGTCCGGGGATGACGCTGGTTATGTAGCGAGATCGCAGGAGAGACTACCGCAATGGCGTCACCCAATAAACTCAGTCCGATCCCGCATCCGCCGAAAAAGCCCGTGGTCGGCAACATGCTGTCGCTGGATCCGAACGCGCCGGTGCAGCATCTGGTAAGGCTGACGAGGGAGCTCGGGCCGATCTATTGGCTGGACATGATGGGGGCGCCGCTGGTGATCGTGTCGGGCCACGATCTCGTCGATGAACTCAGCGACGAAACGCGCTTCGACAAGGCGGTGCGCGGCTCGCTGCGCCGGGTCCGCGCGGTCGGCGGCGACGGGCTGTTCACCGCCGATACCTCGGAGCCGAACTGGAGCAAGGCGCACAACATCCTGCTGCAGCCGTTCGGCAACCGCGCGATGCAGTCCTATCACCCGAGCATGGTCGATATCGCCGAGCAGCTGGTCAAGAAATGGGAGCGGCTGAACGCCGACGAGGAGATCGACGTCGTTCACGACATGACGGCGCTGACGCTCGACACCATCGGCCTCTGCGGGTTCGACTACCGCTTCAATTCCTTCTACCGCCGCGATTACCATCCATTCGTCGAATCGCTGGTGCGCTCGCTCGAGACCATCATGATGACCCGCGGCCTGCCGCTCGAGGGCCTGTGGCTGCAGAAGCGCCGCAAGGATTTGGCGCAGGACGTCGCCTTCATGAACAGGATGGTCGACGAGATCATCGCCGAGCGGCGCGGCAACGCCGAAGCCGCCGAGGGCAAGAAGGACATGCTCGGCGCCATGATGACCGGCGTCGACCGCTTAACCGGCGAGCAACTCGACGACGTCAACATCCGCTACCAGATCAACACGTTTCTGATCGCGGGCCACGAGACCACGAGCGGCCTGTTGTCCTGCACGATCTACGCGCTGCTCAAGCATCCCGACATTCTCAAGAAGGCCTATGAGGAAGTCGACCGGGTGCTCGGGCCCGATACCAACGCCCGGCCGACCTATCAGCAGGTCACGCAACTGACCTACATCACGCAGATCCTCAAAGAGGCGCTGCGGCTGTGGCCGCCGGCGCCGGCCTACGGCATCGCGCCGCTCAATGACGAAACCATCGGCGGCAAATACAAGCTGAGGAAGAACACCTTCGTCACCGTGCTCGTCATGGCGCTGCACCGCGATCCGAGCGTGTGGGGACCGAACCCGGACAAGTTCGATCCGGAAAACTTTAGCCGCGAGGCCGAGGCGGCGCGCCCGATCAACGCGTGGAAGCCGTTCGGCAACGGCCAGCGCGCCTGTATCGGGCGCGGATTTGCCATGCATGAGGCGGCGCTGGCGATTGGCATGATCCTGCAGCGCTTCAAGCTGGTGGATAATCACCGCTACCAGATGCATCTGAAGGAAACGCTGACGATCAAGCCCGACGGCTTCAAGATCAAGGTTCGTCCGCGCGCCGACCGGGAGCGCGGTGCGTTCACCGGCGGTACGGCGGCGGCCGCAGTGTCGACCGCGGCGGCGCCTCGCGCCCGGACGCGTCCGGGACACAACACGCCGCTGCTCGTTCTGTATGGATCCAACCTCGGCACCGCGGAAGAGCTGGCGACGCGGGTCGCCGATCTCGCCGAGGTCAACGGCTTTGCGACCAAACTCGCGCCGCTCGACGATTACGTCGGCAAGCTACCGGAGCAGGGCGGCGTCCTGATCTTCTGTGCGTCCTATAATGGCGCTGCGCCCGACAATGCCACGCAATTCGTCAAATGGCTCGGTGGCGATTTGCCGAAGGATGCCTTTGCAAAGCTGCGCTATGCCGTGTTCGGCTGCGGCAACAGCGACTGGGCTGCAACCTATCAATCGGTTCCGCGCGGGATCGACGAGCAACTGGCCGCGCATGGCGGGCGCAGCGTCTATGCGCGCGGCGAGGGCGATGCCCGCAGCGACCTCGATGGCCAGTTCGAAAAATGGTTCGCCGCACTGGGACCGGCGGCGGCGCAGGAGTTCGGCCTCGCCTCGAACATCACGCGCAGCGCCGACGACGAGCCGCTCTACAAGATCGAGCCGGTGGCGCCCTCAGCGGTGAATGCGATCGTCGCCCTGGGCGGCGCTGCGCCGATGAAGATGCTGGTCAATTCCGAGCTGCAGAACAAGGCGGGCGCCCAGCCATCCGACCGCTCGACCCGGCATATCGAGGTGCAACTGCCGTCCAACATCACCTATCGCGTCGGTGACCACCTCAGCGTAGTGCCGCGCAACGATCCGGCGCTGGTCGATTCCGTCGCGCGCCGCTTCGGCTTTTTGCCGGCCGATCAAATCCGGCTGCAGGTCGCCGAAGGCCGCCGCGCGCAATTGCCGGTCGGCGACGCGGTGTCGGTCGGGCGTCTCCTGACCGAGTTCGTCGAGTTGCAGCAGGTCGCGACCCGCAAGCAGATCCAGATCATGTCGGAAAACACCCGGTGTCCGGTCACCAAGCCGAAATTGCTTAGCCTTGTCGGCGACGACGCCGATTCGACGGAGCGGTACCGGACCGAGGTGCTGGGAAAGCGCAAATCGGTGTTCGACCTGCTGGAGGAACATCCGGCCTGCGAACTGCCGTTCCATGCCTATCTGGAAATGCTGTCGCTGCTGGCGCCGCGCTATTATTCGATCTCGTCGTCGCCCGCTGGCGATGCCGCGCGCTGCAGCGTCACCGTCGCCGTGGTCGAGGCGCCCGCAAGTTCGGGCCGCGGCATCTACAGGGGCGTCTGCTCGAATTATCTCGCCGGCCGCCGCAACGGGGAAACCATCCACGCCACGGTTCGCGAAACCAAGGCCGGCTTCCGGCTGCCCGACGACGCCGCCCAGCCGATCATCATGATCGGGCCCGGCACCGGCCTGGCGCCGTTCCGCGGTTTTCTGCAGGAGCGCGCCGACCGCAAGGCGAAGGGCGCCAGCCTCGGGTCGGCGATGCTGTTCTTCGGCTGCCGTCATCCCGAACAGGATTATCTCTACGCCGACGAACTGAAAGCGTTCGCAGCCAACGGCATCACCGAACTGCACACCGCGTTCTCGCGCGCCGACGGGCCGAAGACCTATGTGCAGCACCTGGTCGCGGCGCAGAAGGACCGGGTATGGAGCCTGATCGAGCAGGGCGCGATCATCTATGTCTGCGGCGATGGCGGCAAGATGGAGCCGGACGTCAAGGCCGCATTGGTCGCGATCTATCGCGAACACTCCGGCGCAGGCGCGGAAGCCGGGCAGCGCTGGATCGACGAGATGGGCACGAAGAATCGCTACGTGCTGGATGTGTGGGCCGGGGGGTAGTTCCGCCGTCCCGCCTGCGCCGGGACGACGGCAATTCGTGTGCTAGAACCCCTTCCATGATTCCATGGGTCAAGATCGACACCGCGCGCATTCCCGGCACCGACGCGGAATTGCGGCTGATGCGGCGCGGCGCCGAGTTCTCCATCATGCTCGGCACCAACGAGCTGATGAACAGCCGCCTCAGCGGTTCCGAGGCCGCGCTCGCGACGCTTGCAGCCAAGAAGATCGAAAAGGTCGCAAAGCCGCATGTGCTCATTGGCGGCCTCGGCATGGGTTTTACGGTGCGGGCGGCACTCGGCGTGCTCGGAATCAAGGCGCAGGTCGTGGTGGCTGAGCTGGTGCCGGCGGTGGTGGCCTGGGCACGCGGCCCGATGGCCGAGATTTTCGGCGACAGCCTGATCGATCCCCGCGTCAGCGTTTTGGAGACTGATGTCACCGAGGTTATCCGGTCGCGTGCACGAACCTTCGATGCGATACTGCTGGATGTCGACAATGGTCCGGAGGGCCTGACCCGCAAGGCCAATGATGCGCTCTATAATTCAGCCGGACTGAAAGCGGCGCACGCGGCGTTGCACCCCGGCGGCGTGCTGGCGGTCTGGTCGTCCGGACCCAATCCGCCCTTTGCAAAACGTCTGCGCGGCGCCGGCTTCGACGTCAACGAAGTTGCCATCCGCGCCACTGGAAGAGGCGGCGGCGCGCGCCATGTGATCTGGATCGCGACCAGGGAATAACGCGCGCATCAGCCGCGGCTGGCGCTGATCACCAACGCCTGGATGCGGCCTTCGATGGCCCCGGTGCCAAATCGGCGTGACAATGCTTCCGTCGCTCGTTGGGTCGCCGCCTCGAGGCCTGAGGCGTCGCGGGCCTCGATCTCGTTTCGCAGCGGCGTTCCCTGGCAATAGGCAATTGCGGGCTCGCGCGGCGAGGGCGCCTTGCTGCGGTGGTCCACGGTGTCGATCGAGACGGCCGTGAACCCGGCGGCATCCAGTTCCTGTCGGATAAGTTGGACATCATGGTAGCCATGCGGGGTGCGGGCCATGAAGCGCGGGGGATCGTGCGGAAACAGCACGGCGAGCGCATCCGTGACCGTGTCCGCGAATTCGTTATCCGAGATCGGGCCCCACACATTGAAAAGGAAACGTCCGCCCGGCCGCAAGATCCGGCGCGCCTCTTTGTAGGCCAAAACCTTGTCCGGAAAGAACATCGCGCCGAACTGGCAGGCCACCGCGTCAAAGCTTTGATCTGTAAATGGCAGGGCAAGCGCGTCGGCCTGCCGCCACTCGATCCGTCCATCCCCGGACGATAGCGCTGCCCGATCGAGCATCGGTTGGTTCAGGTCAGTTGCGACAATGCGCGCCTCCGCAGCAAGGATCGACGCCATCGCGCGGGTCAGAACGCCGGTTCCTGCGGCCGTTTCCAGCACATTCCCCGGTGTTGCTTGTGCCAGCCGCCGGGCGAGATCGCGCGCGTAAGGCTCGAAGATGAGCGGGACCAGAAACCGGTCGTAGATTTCCGGGATAGAACCGGCAAATAGTTTATCGGATGCCACCATCGTACTGCTCCCCTGGACGCGCACGACCGGTGCTGCATGTAACGATTAAGCGCTGGGCTACGCCGCCTTGGCCGCCGCGCCATGCGCGTGCTTGTCGATGGCGTCGATGATCTGCGGCCACAGCGGGATCGGCAGCGCGTGGCCCATGCCTTCGACCATCAGGAGCTTTGCGCCCGGGATCGACGCCGCGGTGTCCTTGCCGCCCTCCGGGCGGACCAGCGGATCGACGGTGCCGTGGATCACCAGTGTCGGCGCCTTCACCGCGTGCAGCCGTTCCTTGCGGCTGCCCGAAGCCAGAATGGCGCGGAGCTGCCGGCCGACGCCGGCCGGATTGAGGCCGCGCTCGAACGTGCGTTCCGCGCGCGAGCGATCGAGCGCCTCGTCTTCCGGGAAGGAACCGACGCGCAGGATTTTCCAGGTCTGTGCAAACCGCTCGAAATATTCTTCCCTGGTGGCCGGCGGCGGCGCCATCAGCATCGCGGAGGCCTCGCGGGTCGGCGGCGGCACTTTGGGATTGCCCGTGGTCGACATGATCGAGGTCAGTGAGCGCACCCGCTGCGGGAACGAGATCGCGATTTCCTGGGCGATCATGCCGCCCATTGACGCCCCGACCAGATGCGCCGACCTGATGCCGAGCACGTCCATCAGCCCGGTCGTGTCCCTGGCCATGTCGATGAGCTTGTAGGGCGCGGCGACCGGGATCTTCAGGAACCGCAGCTTGAGCAGTTCGACGGGCGTGAGCCGCTTGCCGCCGCTCAATTTGCCTGATTTGCCGATGTCGCGATTGTCGAAGCGGATGACGCGAAAGCCGCGCGCGGCGAGCTGGCGGCAGAACTCGTCGTCCCAGTGGATCATCTGGGCCCCTAACCCCATGATCAGCAGCATCGGTTCTGCGCTCGGGTCGCCAAAAACCTCGTAGCAAATGTCGATGCCGTTGGCGCTGATGATCTGCGGCGGCTGATGAGCTTGCGGGTTCACGGTGGGCTATCCCCTGGGTGGTATCGCGATGAGGAAACTCTATGCCACGGTTTGTCGCAGCGCAGAAGGCTTTCCGTGACTTGGTGTTGACCAGCCCGCCGCAACGGTATGGTATGCTTGGAAACAAGCGAAGCGTGCAAAGCGCTCGTAACCGTCCGGGAGAGCGCCAATGGTCGACAAGGGCAACGATCCTGCCGTGATCTGGCAGACGATGATCGGCGAGATGGAGAAGGGTTTTAACTCCTTCGCCAACAAGGCGATGGCGTCGCCTGAATTCTCCAAGGTGATGAATCAGGTCGGCGGCGTCACGGCGGGTGCGCAAAAGCAGCTCGGCGAACTCATGGAGAAATATCTCGTCAGCATGAACCTGCCGAGCCGGGCGCAGCTCGTCGGCATGGCCGAGCGGATTCAGGCGATCGAAGGCCAGTTGAACGAGATCAAGGCGCTGCTGCACCAGGTGCACAACAACTCCAGCGCGCCGGATAGCGGCTATGGCGCGCCGCGGCCGCCGCGCACCAAGCGTCCTCCCTCGGAAGGAGAACAGAGATGAGCGCCAGCGCTGGCCTCAGATCTGCGGGCCTCGATCTGGCTGACATCCCGGACCGGATCCAGTCCGAGGTGCAGCGTGCGATCCAGCGCAGCATCAAGGGCGTCGAATATATCGCTTCGTCCGGGCCGTCGCTGGGATCGACGCCGAAAGACATCCTGGCGGTCCGCGGCACCATGAACCTCTATCACTACCGCCCGATGGCGGACGAAATCTACCGTGTGCCGATCCTGATCGTGATGGCGACCACCAACCGCGGCTACATCCTCGACATGGTGCCCGGCCAGAGCTTCATCGAATTCCTGCTCAAGCGCGGTTACGACGTTTACATGCTGGACTGGACCGCGCCGAAGCCGGAGGAGAAGTCGCTGGGGATGGAGGACTACGTCCTCGACTTCATTCCGGATTGCGTCCGCCGCGTGCAGCAGGATTCCGGCGAGCAGGATGTCACGGTGATCGGCTATTGCTTCGGCGGCGTGCTGTCGCTGCTGTACGGCTCGATCTTCAGCGACGGGCCGATGAAGAATTTGATCTGCTTCACTACGCCGATCGATTTCCGTGAGATGA
The DNA here is from genome assembly GCF_031202265.1 of Bradyrhizobium sp. Ash2021. Classification (NCBI taxonomy): domain Bacteria; kingdom Pseudomonadati; phylum Pseudomonadota; class Alphaproteobacteria; order Hyphomicrobiales; family Nitrobacteraceae; genus Bradyrhizobium; species Bradyrhizobium sp. Ash2021. The sequence continues at coordinate 3,335,535 of NZ_CP100604.1, forward strand.
AGCTGTTCTCGAATTTCTCGGATAGGCGCTATTTCGACGTCGACCGCCTGGTCGACAGCGTCGGCAACGTACCGCCGGAAATGATCCTGTCCTCGTTCGAAATGCTGCGGCCGGCCTCCCGCGCGGTCAGCCAGGTGCAATTATGGGAGAACATCTGGAACGACGAGTTCGTCAAATCGTACCGGATGTTCGACCGCTGGGCGACCGATACGCTGCCGCTGGCCGGCGAATATTTCCGCGCCATCACCAAGGACCTGATGTGGGACAACAAATTGTTCAACGACACCATGTCAGTCGGCGGCCGTGCGGCGGATATTTCCAAGATCAAGGTGCCGATCCTGCACGCGGTGGCCGAGCACGACCACATCGTGCCCTATGACGCGGCCAAGCATCTGATCGCGAAGGTCGGCTCATCCGACAAGGAAGAGGTGATGCTCAAGGGCGGTCACGTCAGCCTCGTTGCAGGGGCCAACGCCATCAAGCGGCTGTGGCCGAAACTGGACAACTGGTTAGGTGGAAGATCGATATGAGTGAAACACGTTCCTACCCTCGGCACGTCAAGACCGATGCCGGCGAGATTGAATTCCGCCTGATGGCGCCGGCCGACGAGCCCGCCGTGCTCGCCTTCGCGCAGAAACTGCCGACCCATGATCTGCTGTTCCTGCCGCGCAATATCAGCCAGCCCAAAGTGCTGTCGGCCTGGGTCAACGAGATCGAGCGTGGCGCGATCGTAAGCCTGCTGGCGGTGAAGGCGGGGGCGGTGGTCGGCTGCGGCACGCTGGTGCGCGATCCGCACTCCTGGTCGCCCCATGTCGGCGAGATCCGGATGGTGGTGTCGCAGGACGTGCGCGGCCAGGGCGTCGGCCGGGCGCTGTCGCAGGAGACCTTTGCGCTGGCGCTCGGCGCCGGGCTGGAAAAGCTGTCGGTGCAGATGACGGTCGATCAGCAGGCGGCGATCGCGCTGTTCGAGAGCCTCGGCTTCAAGGCCGAGGCGCTGCTGCGCGACCACGTCCGCGACGTCGACGGCAAGAAGCACGACATCGTCGTGCTCGGGCACAATGTGGCGCAGGTTCGGGCACAGATGGAGGCCTATGGGCTTCCCGGGGCGGTCACGCATTAGCCTAAAGTGGAACTTTCGCCGGTTCGCTAGGCAAATCGCTCAGCGTTAAGGCTGATCACGAATTAGTGATGTCGCGCTGCACCATTGATGTTGCAACGCACCATTAATTATGGCACAACCCTCTCGCCCCGGGCCAAACCGGACGGGGTGAGCCCATAGCTCAAACCTGAGGATGGAGAGACCCCCATGACCACCGAGACCAATTCCGTGCTGAATACCGTCAAGGAAGCCTTCGCGCCCGTCACCGAGGCGTTCACCAAGCTCCAGAACCTGGAAGTTCCGGAAGCTGCCCGTGAGTTCGTGAAGAAGCAGGCCGAGACCGCCAAGGTTCGCGCCGCCGACCTCCATGCCGGTTCCGAGAAGGTGACCGCCGCGATCGAAACCGCCGTTGCCGGTTCGGTCACCGAGGCCGCCAAGATCAGCCGCAACATCCAGCAGGCGCTCTATCAGGACGCGGAAGCGTTCTTCGCCGGCATCGACAAGCTCGCTTCGGCCAAGTCGCTGAGCGAAGCCGCCCAGATCCAGTCGGACATGGTCCGTGCGCGCGGCGAAGTTCTCGTCACGCGGGCGAAGGCCACCACCGAATATCTCGGCAAGCTCGTCGCCGACGGTGCCAAGACCGCGCAGGACAACTTCTCCAAGGTCTACACCAAGACCGCCTGATCGCGTTTCCCTGCCAACTGCCGTTTCGAAGGCCCGCTTAGGCGGGCCTTCTTTTTGACGATTACATCCGCGTCATTCCGGACGACGCGAAGCGGCGATCCGGAATCTCGAGATTCCGGGTTCGTGCTTCGCACGCCCCGGAATGACGGCGATGGGTGCATCGCGCTATACTTGAAGTCGCCGTCATTCATCCGAAAGCCGTCATGAGCCTTCCCGCCACCTTCGTCATCGACGCTCCCGGCGACGCGCAACGCGCCGCCGAGCTGCGGCGCGTGAAGTGGCTGGCGACATCGGTGCTGGCGGCAACGCTGTTGCTGTTCGTCGCCGCGAAGGTGCTGCTGCCGCTGCATCCGGCCTTCGGCTTCATCGCGGCGTTCGCGGAAGCCGCCACCATCGGCGGCCTGGCCGACTGGTACGCCGTGGTAGCCTTGTTCCGCAGGCCCTTGGGACTGCCGATCCCGCACACCGCGATCATCCAGAGCAATCAGCACCGCATCGCCGACAAGCTCGGCGAGTTCATCGAGGTGCATTTCCTCGAAGCCGCTCCCGTCGAAGCCAAATTGCGCCAGATCGACTTCGGCTCGTTCATCGCCGACTGGCTGCGCGACCGCAAGCGCAGCGAGGATCTCGCCCGCTTCGCGCTGCGGCTGTTGCCGGAGGCGGTCTCGGCGACGGAAAGTTCGGGCTTGATGACCTTCGTCAGCCGCCGCATCACCGCGAAATTGATGTCGATCGATCTCGCGCCGCTCGCCGCCGGCACGCTGCGCGGCTTCGTGCAGGAAGGCCGCCATCAGGGATTGCTCGACGATATCCTGCGCGTGATGCATCAAACGCTGACGCAGGCGGAAACCATGGCCGTGATCCGCGAAAAGATCCGCGCTGAATTGCCGACGCTTTTGAAGCTCTACCGCGCCGACCGGTTTCTGGTGAACCGGATCGTGGCCTCCGCGACCACCTTCTTCGAGGAAGTGCGCAACGATCCAAAACACCCGTTCCGCGGTGAATTCGATCGCATGCTGCTGTCGTTCGTCGATCGCCTCGGCACGGATAAGGCCTTTGCCGATCGCATCGACGGGCTGAAGCGCGATCTGCTGGCGCGGCCGGAGCTCGGCGACCTCGCGCGCAATGTCTGGTCGAACGCGCGCTCGTTCATCGAACGCAGCGCCTCGGGCGAGACGCAGGTGCTGCAGCAGATTCTGGCGCGGATGTTCGCGGAGGCGGGCGAGGCGCTGGCCGGCGATGCCGAACTGCGCGCCGAGATCAACCAGGGTCTCGTGGCCGTGCTCAAAACCGTGATCGCCGAGCAGAAGAGCGGCGTCTCGACCTTCATCTCCGATCAGGTCAAGGCCTGGGACATGGGGCAATTGATCTCGCTGATCGAAATCAACATCGGCCGGGACCTGCAATACATCCGCTTCAACGGCTCGCTGATCGGCGGGCTTGCCGGCCTGGCGTTGTACACGCTTGAGTACCTGCTGCGGTGGCTGTGACTAATTGATCACGACTGCGTTTTTACTGGCCATTGTTGCAGTGCGTTCCGCTTGAAAGGGCAGAATCAGTTCCCTAGCTTTCCAAGTCAGGTTGTTGCGTTGCGGAACGATTGTACCGAAGAGACGTCTTCTAATTTGCCACATTTGGCCGGCTGCCGAGACGTAAGGGGCCAGGCCTGAACAGGAGATACGATGTCCGTTGCTGCGCAGACGCTTCGCCCGCCATCCAGAACACTGATGTTTCTGGAAGGGCGGGCCATTTCCGAGTTGGGCGCGTTTCTCGGGGCCTTGCCGCTTCTCAGCCTGGCGCCCCGAGGTGACGGACACCCGGTGCTGGTATTGCCCGGCCTCGTCGCCTCCGACACCTCGACGCGTCCGCTGCGCAGTTTTCTGAAGAGCAAAGGCTACGCCGTCAGCGGCTGGCGGCAGGGTCGTAATCTCGGGCTGCGCCATGGCGTGCAGCACGCGATGGTCGACCTGGTGCAGGAATTGAACGACACCCATGGCCGCAAGGTCTCGCTGGTCGGCTGGAGTCTCGGTGGTCTCTACGCGCGCCAGCTCGCCAAGATGATGCCGGAGCGTGTGCGCTCGGTGATCACGCTCGGCAGTCCGTTTGCAAGCGGTCCGAAGGCGACCAACGCCTGGCGCGTCTACGAGATGGCCAGCGGCCGTCGCGCCGACGAAGAGGAGGCGCGGTTCGGTGGATCGCTGGCCGGCACCCCCCCGGTGCCGACCACCGCGATCTTCAGCCGCACCGACGGCATCTGCGCCTGGGAAGGCTGCCGCGAACAGACCTCGTCGATGTCCGAAAGCATCGAAGTCGAAAGCAGCCATTGCGGCATGGGCCATCATCCCGCCGCGGTCTTTGCGGTCGCCGATCGCCTGGCGCAGCCCGAGGGCAAATGGGCGCCGTTCGACCGTTCGGGCTGGCGCAGCCTCGCCTATCCCGATCCGAACCGCTGATTGCGAAGCGCCGGCGTAAGTCGGCGCGGCGCTTGCTTACCTCGCCCCGCTTGCGGGGAGAGGTCGGCGCGTAGCGCCGGGTGAGAGGGACTCTCCGCGCATTCGGTATTCGTTGAGGCAGCCCCTCACCCCAACCCTCTCCCCGCAAGAGCGGGGCGAGGGAGAAGCAGCACTGCCGTTGTCGTGAATCCACAAAACGCGGTATGCGTTGACGCATGCCGCAACCGCCGCTCGCCCGCATCGTCGACCAGTTGAAGCGCGAACCGTCGCGCACCGGCTCCATCGTCATCACCGTGTTCGGCGATGCCATCGTGCCGCGCGGCGGCTCGGTCTGGCTCGGCACGCTGCTGGAGTTTTTCGAAGCGCTCGACATCGACAGCGGCGTGGTGCGCACGGCGATGTCGCGGCTCGCCACCGACGGCTGGCTCGAGCGCAACAAGGTCGGCCGCAACAGTTTTTACCGGCTGGCCAAAAAGGGCCGGCAGACCTTTGCCGCCGCCACCCGGCATATCTACGATCCGCCGCCGTCCGACTGGACCGGACGCTTCGAGCTGCTGCTGATCGGCAATGGCGAGGACCGTGACGCGTCGCGCGAGGCCCTGAAGAACGCGGGCTTCGGCAGCCCGCTGCCGGGCGTCTGGGTGGCGCCGTCGGGCGTGGCTGTTCCCGAGGAAGCCGCAGGCGCTATCCGCCTCGAAGTCTCCGCCGAGGACGACAGCGGCAGGCGTCTGCTCAGTGAAAGCTGGCCGCTGCAACGCACTGCGGATGCCTATCAAAAGTTCATGAAAACCTTCGAGCCGTTGCGCGGCTGGATCGGCCGCGGCGAGCCACTCACCGAGGCCGACGCCTTCGCCGCGCGCATCCTGCTGATCCATCATTACCGCCGCGTGGTGCTGCGCGATCCGCTGTTGCCGACGTCGCTGTTGCCCCGGGATTGGCCGGGTGGGGCGGCGAGGGAGCTCTGCGGCGAGATCTATCGCGGGCTGCTTCGTCAGTCCGAACAATGGCTTGACCGCCACGCGACGAACGAAAACGGCCCGCTGCCGAAGCCCGCCGCGGAACTGGCGCGGCGGTTTGACGGGATGTGAATATGTTACAAAAATATCTTGCATGTTTAAAGTTTTGATATATATCAAAGCCAACAACATTCGGGAGGCCCGGCCATGTACACGCAGGCGCTCAACACGTCCGACGGCGAAGACCGCCACATCGAGGACGCCGAACGATCCGCGCAGTTCCAGGCGCGCATCGATGCCGACGAGCGCATCGAGCCGAATGACTGGATGCCGGCGGCCTATCGCAAGACGCTGACCCGGCAGATTTCCCAACACGCCCATTCCGAAATTGTCGGGATGCTGCCCGAGGGCAACTGGATCACCCGCGCGCCGTCACTGCGCCGCAAGGCCGCGCTGCTGGCTAAAGTTCAGGACGAATGCGGCCACGGGCTTTATCTCTACGCCGCGGCCGAGACGCTCGGCACCTCCCGCGAAGAGCTGGTCGACCTGATGCTGGCGGGCAAGGCAAAATATTCCTCGATCTTCAATTACCCGACGCTGACCTGGGCCGACATCGGCGCGATCGGCTGGCTGGTCGACGGCGCGGCGATCATGAACCAGATTCCGCTGTGCCGCTGCTCCTATGGTCCCTATGCGCGCGCGATGATCCGGGTCTGCAAGGAAGAGTCGTTCCATCAGCGTCAGGGTTTTGAAATCATGGTGACGCTGTCGCGTGGCACCGAAGAGCAGAAAGCGATGGCGCAAAGCGCGCTGGATCGCTGGTGGTGGCCGGTGCTGATGATGTTCGGCCCGCCCGACAAGGTCAGCCAGCACTCGGACACCTCGACCAAATGGAAGATCAAGCGTTTTTCCAATGACGAGCTGCGCCAGAAATTCGTCGATGCCACCGTGCCGCAGGCGCAGTTTTTGGGGCTTACGATTCCCGATCCCGGCATGAAGCAGAATGCTGGCGGTAACTGGGAATACAGCGCGATCGACTGGACGGAATTCAATGCGGTGCTGGCCGGCAACGGGCCCTGCAACCGCGATCGGCTGGCGGCGCGGCGCAAGGCGCATGACGACGGCGCCTGGGTGCGCGAGGCCGCGTTGGCGTTTGCCGAGAAGCGCAGGCATCGGCAACTCGCGCAAGCCGCCGAATAGAGGGAGACCGTGATGGCGACACCGAACACTCCGCTCTGGGAAGTTTTTATCCGCAGCCGCAATGGCCTTGCGCACAAGCATGTCGGCTCGCTGCATGCGACCGACGCCACGCTGGCGCTGCAGGCCGCGCGCGACATCTACACCCGCCGCGGCGAGGGCCTGTCGATCTGGGTGGTGCCGTCGAACGCGATCACGGCCTCCGATCCCGCCGAGAAAGGCATGATGTTCGAGCCGGCTGAGTCAAAAATCTACCGGCACCCGACGTTTTACGATGTGCCGGACGAAGTCGGGCATATGTGATTTTCTCTCTACGTCATTGCGAGCGCAGCGAAGCAATCCATCGGGCTGCAAAGCAAGTGTGGATTGCTTCGTCGCTTCGCTCCTCGCAATGACGACAACAATGTAGCGCGATCAGGTCAAGAAACATGGCAACCGCCTCGATCCAGGTCTCTGAAACCCCGCTGGTGCTCTACACCCTGCGCCGCGCCGACGACGCGCTGATCCTGGGCCATCGGCTGTCGGAATGGTGCGGCCATGCCCCGATGCTGGAAGAGGACATGGCGCTCGCCAATATGGGCCTCGATCTGCTCGGCCAGGCGCGCGAGCTCTATAGCTACGCCGCCAAGGTCGAGGGCAAGGGCAACGACGAAGACAAGTTCGCCTATCTGCGTGACGTCAGGCAGTACCGCAATCTGTTGCTGCTGGAACAGCCGAATGGCGACTTTGCGCGCACGATTGCACGGCAATTCTTCTATGCCGCCTTCGCCGATCTCTATTGGCGCGCGATGATGAAGTCGAGCGATCCGACGCTGGCCGCGATCGCGGCAAAGTCGGAGAAGGAGAGCGCGTATCACTTGCGGCATTCGTCGGAATGGATGGTTCGGCTCGGCGACGGCACCGAGGAAAGCCACACCCGCGCGCAAACCGCGATCGACGATCTCTGGGCTTTTACCGGCGAGATGTTCGCGGTCGACGACAGCGAGCGCGCGCTGATCGATGCCGGCATCGCGATCGATCCCGCGGCGCTGCATGCGCAGTGGCTCAAGATAGTGTCCGATGTCGTGGATGAGGCGACGCTCGCGCTGCCCAAGAGCAACTGGATGCAGCAGGGCGGCCGCAGCGGCCGGCACAGCGAGCATCTCGGCCATCTCCTCAGCGAATTGCAATCGATGCCGCGAACTTTTCCGGGGGCGACATGGTAGCCGCCGTGCTCAGCGATGCTGATTTGCGCCAGCGCGCCTGGAACGCGGCTGCCCAAGTGGTCGACCCGGAAATCCCTGTGCTGACGATTGCCGATCTCGGCGTGCTCAGGGACGTCGCGGTCAGCGACGGCCATGTCGAGGTCGCGATCACGCCGACCTATTCCGGCTGCCCGGCGATGAACATGATCGCGCTGGAGATCGAACTGGCGCTGGAACGCGAAGGCTTTCGCAAGCCGAACATCCGCACCGTGCTGTCGCCGGCTTGGACCACCGACTGGATGAGCGACGATGGCCGCCGCAAGCTCAGGGAATACGGCATCGCACCGCCGCAGGCTGGCAGCGGCCGCCGCGCGCTGTTCGGCGAACAGCGGGTGGCGTGCCCGCAATGCGGATCTGTCGATACCGAAGTGCTGTCCGAGTTCGGCTCGACCTCCTGCAAGGCGCTGTGGCGCTGCAAGAACTGCCGCGAACCCTTCGACTATTTCAAGTGTCACTGAGATGATCCGTCATTGCGAGCGAAGCGAAGCAATCCATCGAGCCACAAAGGAAGTGTGGATTGCTTCGTCGCTTCGCTCCTCGCAATGACGGGGGGAGTTTATTGATGTCGCTAGCCCCGCGTTTTCACCGCCTTTCCGTCAACGACCTGCGCCGCGAAGCGCCGGATGCGGTGTCGCTGACATTTGCGATTCCCAGAGAGCTGGCCGACGATTACAGCTTCGCGCCGGGCCAATATCTGACCCTGCGCATGACGATGGACGGCGAGGAGGTGCGCCGGTCCTATTCGATCTGCTCCGGCCCCGATGATGGTGAATTGCGGATCGCCGTGAAGAAGGTCGACGGCGGGGCGTTCTCGAGCTGGGCTGCGGATGAATTGAAGGCCGGCGACGAGCTCGACGTGATGACGCCGACCGGCCGCTTCGGCGTCGCGCATGCGCCCGATTCCGCGCGGGTCTATGTCGGATTTGCCGCGGGCTCGGGCATCACGCCGATCCTGTCGATCGTGAAGGGCGTGCTGACGCGCGAGCCGAACAGCCGCTTCTTCCTGTTCTACGGCAACCGCTCGACCTCGGGCATGCTGTTCCTCGAAGAACTGGAAGAGCTGAAAGACCGTTTCATGCAGCGCTTCTCGCTGTTCCATGTCATCTCGGGCGAAGAGCAGGACATTCCGATCCTGCACGGCCGGCTCGATGGCGACAAGGTGAGGGTGCTGCTGCGTTCGCTGGTGCCGGCGCCCAGCGTCGACCACGTCTTCATCTGCGGGCCATCAGGCATGAGCGAGGACATCGAGACCACCTGCCGCGCGATCGGCATTGCCGATGACAAAATTCACGTCGAGCGCTTTGTCTCTGAATTCGGCGGCAAGCCGCGCGCGAAGAAAGTCGTTTCGGCGAGCGCGCCGCCGAAGGCAACGGCTTCGCTGATCATCGACGGCAAGCGCCGTGAAATCCCGGTCGCCGAGGATGAATCGATCCTCGATGCGGCGCTGCGCGCCGGCATGGATCTGCCGTTCGCCTGCAAGGGCGGCATGTGTTCGACCTGCCGCGCCAAGCTGGTCGAGGGCGAAGCGCAGATGGAAGTGAACTATTCGCTGGAACCGTGGGAGCTGAAGGCGGGATTTATTCTCGCCTGCCAGGCGCGGCCATGCTCGGACAAGGTCGTGGTCGATTACGACCATGTTTGATTGTCATTCGGGGGCGCGTCGTAGACGCGAACCCGGAATCTCGAGATTCCGGGTCTGGTCCTTCGGACCATCCCGGAATGACGGAAGTGGACAGCGTTGACAGCTCGGGTGCTGCGCTCAACACTAACGGCAGAGAGGCCTGACTATACGGGCCCGGCAACAGGGAGTTCGAAGTGAACGTCAAGGCTACGCTTTCGCCGCAAGATCTCGCGCGCGCCTGCGCGGACGCGATGTGGAAGGAGGATGACGCCAGTCAGGGCCTCGGCATGGAGATTGTCGAGATCAAGCCCGGGCAGGCGACGCTTTCCATGACCGTGAGGCCGAACATGGTCAACGGTCAGCGCATCGCCCATGGCGGCTTCATCTTCACGCTGGCGGATTCCGCCTTCGCCTTTGCCTGCAACACCCATAACGACCGCGTCGTCGCCGCGGAGGGTAACATCACCTTCATCCGGCCGGGCAAGCTCGGCGACCTGCTGGTCGCGACCGCGCGCGAAATCTCGCGCAGCGGGCGATCCGGAATCTACGACGTGCGCGTCACCGCGAACGACATTGTGATTGCCGAGTTTCGCGGCCATTCGCGCAGCATCGGCGGCACCTGGTTGCCGGCGGCGGATACCGAGACCAAACAAAAATAGATTTTAGGGAAACGCGCCATGGCCATGACGAAACTCAAATCCAGCAGAAGCGGCTACCGCGCCGAAATGGACGACGCCGAGCGCGCCTCGCGCGACGAGATCATGGCGTTGCAGACCAAACGCCTCGCCTGGTCGCTGGCGTATGCCTACGACAACGTCGCGCATTACAAAAAATCGTTCGACAAGGCCGGCGTGCATCCGTCCGATTTCAAGCAGCTGTCGGATTTGGCCAAATTTCCATTCACGGTCAAAACCGATTTGCGCGACAATTATCCGTTCTACATGTTCGCGGTGCCGCGCGAAAAACTCGTGCGCGTCCACGCGTCTTCCGGCACCACCGGCAAGCCGATCGTGGTCGGCTACACCAGGGGCGATATCGACACCTGGTCGGATGTGATGGCGCGATCGATCCGCGCCGCCGGCGGCCGCTCCGGCATGATCATGCATAACGCCTATGGCTATGGCTTGTTCACCGGTGGCCTGGGTGCCCATTATGGCGCCGAAAAACTCGGCTGCACCGTTGTGCCGGTTTCCGGCGGCATGACCGAGCGGCAGGTGCAGCTGATCAACGATTTCAAGCCCGACATCATCACGGTGACGCCGAGCTACATGCTGGCGATCCTTGACGAGTTCAAAAAGCAGGGCCTCGACCCGCGCAAATGCTCGCTCAAATATGGCATCTTCGGCGCCGAGCCCTGGACCAACGCGATGCGCGCCGAGATCGAGCATGCCTTCGACATGGACGCGACCGACATCTATGGCCTCTCCGAGGTAATCGGCCCCGGCGTCGCGCAGGAATGCGTGGAGACCAAGGACGGCCTGCACATCTGGGAGGATCATTTCTATCCCGAGGTGATCGATCCCGAGACCGGCGTGGTGCTGCCCGACGGCGAGAAGGGCGAGCTGGTGTTCACCTCGCTGACCAAGGAAGGTTTTCCGATCATCCGCTATCGCACCCGCGACCTGACGCGGCTGCTGCCGGGCACGGCGCGGCCGGGTATGCGGCGGATGGAGAAGGTCACGGGACGGTCGGACGACATGATCATCCTGCGCGGCGTCAACGTGTTCCCGACCCAGATCGAGGAGGCGCTGCTGGCCACCGACTGGTGCGGCGGCCATTTCGTCATCGAGCTGACGCGCGAAGGGCGAATGGACGAAATGACGGTGCTGGCGGAAGCGCGTTCCGAGAGCTGGGACGGCAGCGGTCTGGCCGGGCAGGCCGAAAAGGTCGCGGTCTTCATCAAGAACACGATTGGCGTCACCGCGCGCATCAAGGCGGTGGCGCCCGACACGCTGGAACGTTCGCTCGGCAAGGCGAAACGGGTTTACGACAAGCGGCCGAAAGGGTAACTCCTGCCTCTCGAGTCAGACGAGACAGCGGGAATATCCTTGATGCCGGTTGCCGAAAAGCCAAATGCGCCACCTGTTGCGATCGAGGCGCGTTGCGTCCGGCTGTCGGCGAGGGCGGACAATGCCGCTTCGCTGGCGCCGGGGGTCGAGACCCGCGCTTTGTCGCGCGGCGCCGATGAGCTGCTGATCGAGGTCAAGGCGGCGGCGGTCAATCCGTCGGACGTCAAGGCCGCCACCGGGTTGATGGCCTATGCGGTATTTCCCCGGACGCCGGGCCGCGACTATGCGGGGGTCGTGGTCGACGGCCCGGCGGGCTGGGTCGGGCGCGAAGTGTTCGGCTCCTCCGGCGATCTCGGCATCCGCCGCGACGGCACCCATGCGACGTATCTCGTGGTCGAAGCCGATGCGGTGGTCGAAAAGCCTGCGGGTCTATCGTGGGAGCAGGCCGCGGGCATCGGCGTTCCCTTCGTCACCGCCATGGAAGGCCTGCGCCGCGCCGGCGTTCCGAAGCCGGGCGAGACCGTGCTGGTCATGGGCGTCAACGGCAAGGTCGGTCAGGCGGCGGTGCAGATCGCGAGCTGGCACGGCGCGCGCGTGATCGGCGTGGTGCGCAGAAACGAGCCCTATGAAGGCCACACGAATTCCAAGGTCGACGTCATCGATGCCTCGGCGACGGATGTCGCGACGCGGGTCCGTGAACTCACCGGCGGCAAGGGCGCCGATATCGTGTTCAATACTGTCGGCGATCCCTATTTCCAGGCCGCGCATCAATCGCTCGCCTTGCGCGGACGCCAGATACTGATCGCCGCGGTCGACCGCATCGTGCAGTTCAACATTCTGGAATTCTATCGCGGCCAGCACACCTATGTCGGCATCGACACGCTCGGCCTGTCGTCGATCGCGACCGGCGCGGTGCTGCGCGAGCTCGGCCCCGGCTTCGCTGGCGGGCATCTGAAACCGTTTCCGATCAAGCCGGCCGCGATCTATCCTCTGGAGCAGGCCAAGGCAGCGTTCATCGCAGTCGCGGGCTCGTCGCGCGACCGCGTCATCCTGCGGCCGTAGTAGATTAGCCGTCATTGCGAGCGAAGCGAAGCAATCCATCTCGCCAAGAAAAGAAAGAATGGATTGCTTCGTCGCTTCGCTCCTCGCAATGACGGAAAGGATTGAGGGAACACGCCCATGGACTCCGCCGCCAACATCGTCGTCCTTGCCGGCCTCGTCATCGGTCTGATCTATGGCGCGGTTGGGCTGCTCTCGGGCTTTTGCATGATGAGCAGCCTGCGCGGCCTGTGGGCGGAGGGCGACGGCCGACTGGTCCGCACCTACGCGCTGGCGATCGGGGTTGCGATTGCGGCCTCGCAGCTTCTCGCGGCACGCGGTCTGGTCGATCTCGGCAAGTCGATCTATCTGCAGCCGTCATTCTCGGCGCCGGTTATGTTCCTCGGCGGGCTATTGTTCGGCTACGGCATGGTGATGTCGAACGGCTGCGGCTCGCGGGCGCTGGTGCTGCTCGGCCGCGGCAATCTGCGTTCCTTCGTCGTGGTGATCGTGCTCGGCATTTTCGCGGAGATGACGCTGAAGGGTCTGATCGCGCCGGCGCGCATCGCGATGGTGCAGGCGTCGCAGGCGACGGCGAAGCTGACCTCGGTGCCGGCGTTGCTGTCCGCCGCCGGGCTCGGCGAGATCCCCTCGCGCATGATCGCCGCTTCGGTCCTGGGCGCGGCGCTGATCATCTTTGCTTTCGCGCATGAGCCGTTCCGGAAATCATGGGGCCAGATCGCCGCCGGCCTTATCGTCGGCGTTCTCGTCGCCGCCGGCTGGTACGCGACCGGCTATCTCGGCGCCGACGATTTCAATCCGACGCCGGTGACTTCGCTCACCTTCATCGCGCCGATCGCGGACGCGCTGCAATATGTCATGCTGTCGACGGGATCGACGCTGAATTTCGGCATCGTCACGGTGTTCGGCGTGTTTGCCGGCAGTCTGGCGACGGCACTGGCCACCGGCCGCTTTCATCTCGAAGGCTATCAATCGCCGCGTCATATGCTGCGCTCCGCCGGCGGCGCGGCGCTGATGGGCGCCGGCGGCGTCATGGCGCTCGGCTGCTCGATCGGGCAGGGGCTGACGGGGCTCTCGACGCTGTCGCTGGCGTCATTCGTTGCGGTCGCCGGAATTTTGGCGGGCACTGCCATTGGCCTGCGCGGCGCGCTCCGCGTCCGGCCGCTGGCCGCGGCCTAGCTAGATTTCTTCTCCCTCGCCCCGCTCTTCGCGGGGAGAGGTGAAGAGCCAGGCCCGCCCAATTGTTGGTCAATCCGCAGCCTTGGTCACGATACGCACCTCCGACGTCAGGGTGCGATGCACCGGGCACTTGTCGGCGATCTCCATCAGCCGTTGGCGTTGATCGGCGTCGAGCGCGCCCTCGATCGTGATCACGCGGTCGATCTGGTCGAGCATCCCCACCTTGGTTTCGCATTCGGCGCAATCTTCCGCATGGATCTTGCTGTGCTGGAGCGTCACCGTGACGCGCTCGAGCGGCAGCGATTTGCGGTCGGCATACATCCGCATGGTCATCGAGGTGCAGGCGCCGAGGCCCGCGAGCACGAAATCATACGGCCCGGGGCCGCTATCCTGACCACCGGCGGCTGTGGGTTCGTCGGCCAGCATCTGGTGCGGCCCCATGCTGACGGTTTGCTGGAACTTGCTGGCGCGGGTCTCGCGCACCACGACATGGCGCGGCGCTTCGCCCGGATCGGCGGTCGGTTCCGCGGCAGCGACGTCGATGTAGCGTTCGGACCAGGCGGTGATGACACCGGCGACATAGGCGGCATCGCGCTTGCCGCTTAGCAGATGATCCGCGCCCGCCAGTGAGACAAAACTCTTGGGATGTTTTGCTGCGACGAAGATCTGCGTGGCATTGTCGATCCCGACGGTATCGTCGGTCGGCGAATGCATGATCAGCAGCGCCTTGTGCAGTTTCGCGACATGCGCCATCAGGCCGTGCTCGGCGATGTCGTCGAGGAATTCGCGCTTGATGCGGAACGGCCGGCCGGCGAGTGCGACTTCGACCTCGCCGTGCTTGCGGATGTCCTCGATGCGATCTTTGAAAAAATTGGTGACATGCGCGGGATCGGAGGGGGCTGCGATCGTGACCACCGCCCTGGCTTCCGGAACTTGTCCAGCCGCGGCCAGGATCGCGGCGCCGCCGAGGCTGTGCCCGATCAGGATCGTCGGCGCCTGCCGGGTCTCGCGCAAATGATCGGCGGCGCGGACGAGGTCGGCGACGTTGGAGGAGAAGGTCGAATTGGCGAAATCGCCTTCGCTGGAGCCAAGGCCGGTGAAATCGAACCGCAGCACCGCTATTCCCTTGGCCGCCAGCGCGGTCGCGATCCGCTTCGCCGCCAGCACGTCCTTGCCGCAGGTGAAGCAATGCGCGAACAGCGCGTAGGCGGTAGGCTTGCGCTCAGGCAGATCGAGTGCCGCGGCGAGTTGATGGCCGCCTTCGCCGGTGAATTGGAAACGTTCAGTTGGCACGGTGTTCTCTCCAGGGTGTTGGTCTTCACCTCTCCCAATGGGAGAGGTGTTGCTGAACTCAAGCGTCGCACTCAATCCCCGGAATATCGCTCTTCCTTCCAGGGATCGCCGCGGTTGTGATAGCCGCGCACTTCCCAATAGCCCAGCGCGTCCTCGCTAAGGAATTCGATGCTCTGCAGCCATTTGGCGCTCTTCCAGAAATAGAGATGCGGCACGACCAGGCGCACCGGGCCGCCGTGCTCCTGCTCCAGCGGCTGGCCCGACCAGCTATGCGCGAGCAGGGCGTCCTCGGCGGCAAAATCTTCCAGCGAAAGATTGGTGATGTAGCCGTCATGGGAATGCAGCACCACGAAGCGTGCCTCGTCGCGGGGCTGGCAGGCCATCAGCAGATCGCGCGTGGCGAGGCCTTCCCATTGATTGTCGTAGCGCGACCAGGTCGTGACGCAGTGGATGTCGGACAGGAATTTCGTCTGGGGCTGCGCCGTGAACTGATTAAAATCCCAGAAGATCGGCTGTTCGACCACGCCGTAAACGTCGAGCCGCCAGCGCTCGCGCGAGATGTTCGGCGTCAAGCCGAGATCGAGCGTCGGCCAATCCTTCGTTAGATGCTGTCCGGGCGGCAGGCGCTGGTCTTCGGGACGCGAGATCTTTCCGGTGAGGAAGCGTCCCTCGCGCGCCCAGCGTTCCTTGCTGCGCGTCAGCTTGCTCTCGGGCGGCGGCTCGTTGTCGTCGGTCATGCCGGGACCAGTCATTCGTGGCGATGCATCGCCGATTCATGTTTGGTATCGCGCATCGTTGCATAGATCAGCAGCGACAGAAAGATCATGCCAGAGCGGTAGTAATAGAACCAGTCCTCATGGCCGAGGCTCTTGAAGTACAGCGCGACCGCGGGCGCGGTGCCGCCGAACAGCGACACCGTGATCGCAAAGGGCAGGCCGACGCCGAGCGCGCGGACATTGGTCGGAAACAATTCGGCCTTCACGATGGCGTTGATCGAGGTATAGCCGGCGACGAAGATCCAGGCGGCGCAAATCAGCAGAAAGGCCATGAAGGGCGACTTGGTCTCCTTCAAGGTGGTCAGGATCGGGATTGTCGACAATGTGCCGGCGACGCCGAAGAAGATCAGCAGCGGCTTGCGGCCGATGCGGTCCGACAGCGCGCCGTAGAGCGGCTGCAGGATGGTCGCGAAGATCAGCGAGCCGAAGATCACGAAGGTGGTAGACCGAGCCGATGAAGATCGCCTTGATCCGGCGTTCGACGTCGGCGATGTCGAGATGATCGGCCGCGGGTTTGATCGCTTGTTCTGTCATTGGATGGCCTTCGGGATCGGGCTATTCCTCGGTGACCGCGATGGCGATCTCCGGGCAATTGGTCTGGGCCAGCCACGCCTTGTCTTCCAGCCCTGCGGGAACGGAACCGTCGCCGACCTCGTGGGCGTTGCCGAATTCATCGAGATCGAACAGTTCGGGCGCCAGCGCCTTGCAGCGGGCATGTCCCTGACATTTGTCCTGGTCGACGCGGATTTTCAGTTTTCCCGACATGGCCGGCGTTCCCTCAGCGGCACGCGTTGCGCGCGCCTTGAATTTTCGTTGACGGGATTATAGCCGCGCAAGCGCCATTCGCCAGCGTGGAAAATCTTCTTGACCTCATCCTGAGGAGCGGCGTCTTCGCCGCGTCTCGAAGGATGAAAGCCCGGCTGGGGCCTCATGGTTCTCCCGGCGATGCGAAGCATCGTCCGGAGACGGCGCACCGGACAGCGCCAAGGCACTGCCGGGAGTGCGCCTCCTCACCATGAGGGAACAAATTACCTCGGCGCCCTCGGATCGATCGGCGTCGTGCCACGCACGCCGAGAATGTCCTCCAGCGCCTTGGCGCCTGCGAGAAGTTGCGCCTCGCCGCGCGGCGGCGCCACCATCTGCAACCCGACAGGCAGGCCGCTCGCGGTAAAGCCGCAGGGCAGCGAAAGCGCCGGGCAGCACGCCAGCGTGATCGCATAGACGATGCCGAGCCACTCGACATAATTGTCGAATTTCTTGCCGGCGCATTCGGCGACGTAGCGGTTTTCAACCGGGAACGGCGCCACGATGGTCGCGGGCGTCAGCAGCAGATCGTAGGTATGGAAGAATTCGAGCGTGCGTGCGGTCATGGTGACGCGCTGCGCTTCGGCGCGCTCGAGCTGCTCGACCGTTAGCTTGAGGCCTTCCTCGATATTCCAGATCACTTCCGGCTTGAGCTGGTCGCGCTTGGTGCGCAGCAGTTCGGCCTTGCTGATCGCAAAGTCAAAGGCGCGCAGCACGTGGAAGCATTCATGCGCTTCGCTGAGGTCGGGATGCGCCTCCTCGACGATCGCGCCGGCTTCGGCAAAGCGTTCGGCGGCCTTGCGGGTGACCGCTTTGACTTCGGGATCGACCGGCGTGATGCCGAGATCCGGCGAATAGGCGATCCGCTTCGGCCTGCCGCCGGATCGCGCGGCGGAAAGAAACGAATTCGGCAGCGCGGGCAGGGACAGCGGATCGGCCGCGTGCTCGCCGCTCATCGCGTCAAGCAGCAGTGCGAGATCTTCGACATTGCGCGCCATCGGTCCCTGGACGCCGAGGGTGCGGTTGATCCCGAATTTTGGCGTATGCGCGACGCGGCCGATGCTCGGGCGCAGACCGACGATGCCGCAGAAGCTCGCGGGGTTGCGCAACGAGCCGCCCATGTCGGAGCCGTGGGCGAGCCAGGCCATGCCGGTCGCGAGCGCCACTGCAGCACCGCCCGAGGAGCCCGCGGCGGAGAGCGAAGTGTCCCAGGGATTGCGGGTCGCGCCGAATACTTCGTTGAAGGTGTTGGCGCCGGCGCCGAATTCCGGGGTGTTCGACTTGGCGTAGATCACGCCGCCATTGTTTTCGAGATGCTCGACCAGGATATCGGAGCGCGCGGGGATATTGTCCCTATAGATCGGAGAGCCCTGCGTGGTGAGCACGCCCGCGACCGCGGTCAGATCCTTGATCGGCACCGGCAGGCCCGCGAGCAGGCCGCGTTCGCCGGCCGGCTTCTTCATCAGGGTTTTGGCGTGGCTGCGGGCGCGATCGAAGCACAGCGTCGGCAGGGCATTGACCTTGCCATCGACTTCGGTAATCCGTTTTTCCAGCACGTCGAGCAGATCGAGCGGGGTGATTTCGCCCGCGTTCAGTTTGCCAACGACGGCGCACGCCGTTTCCTTCACCAAGTCTTGATCAGCCACTCGCGTCTCTCCCATGCGTCCCGCCTTGAGGTCACCGATGGTGCTGTAGAACATTTTCAGGAAAAGAGGAAACGTGCTCAAGTTGTGGCTCGAATCGGAGACCCAAGCATGACGACGACGTTCGCTGCGCTGGATTGGCGCACCATGAGCCAGGAGGAGCGCGACCGCGGCTTCAATAACGGCGTTGCGGTGCCCGAAAGCGTCGCCATGGTCGCCGGCTGGGAACAGCGTTCCGCCGAGATGCGCAAGCGCTACCCCGATCACATCGACCTCCGGTATGGCCCGCGCGAGCGAAACCGGATCGATTTTTTAAAGGCGGTCGACAATGCGCCGACGCTGCTGTTCATCCATGGCGGCTATTGGCAGACGCGGGCCAAGGAGGTCTTTACGATCGTGGCCGAGGGCCCGATGGCGCACGGCATCAATGTCGCGCTGATCGGCTACACGCTGGCGCCGGATGCGACGCTGGACGAGATCGTCGCCGAGATCCATGCCGGCATCGACTTTCTGGCAAAACAATTGCCGGCGCTTGGCGCGGCCAAAGACGGCATCGTGGTATCCGGCTGGTCCGCCGGCGGCCATCTCACCTCGATGGCGCTGTCGCATCCGCACGTGAAAGCGGGGATGGCGATATCGGGTATCTACGATCTCGATCCGATCCGGCACAGCTATCTCAACGTCAAGCTCAGGCTCGATGGGCCGATGTCGCACCGCAACTCGCCGATGACGCAGGCGGGCGGCCCGCCAAAACCGTTGTCGTTGGTGGTCGGCAGCGCGGAATTGCCGTTGCTGCGCAAGCAGACCGCGGATTTTGCCGGTCACCGCGCCCGATATGGATTGCCGGTGACCTATGAGGAAATTCCCGGCGCCAACCATTTTACGATCATGCAGGAGATGATGGCGCGGGAGGGACGGATCACGACGCTGATCCGGCAGTTGTTCGAGCGGACGGCGGCCTGATCGTCGTATTCCGGCGCTGGCGATCAAATCAGCGTCGCGGCGATGAGGGCATTCGCCTGCGGCACACTCTCGATTCCCCACAAAAGGCGCAGCAGATTGTCGACGCGATCGGCGCCAAGATGCTTCTGCGCCATCAGCCGAAACTTCTCTTCCATTTCGGCGTCGGTCATCGGATTCCTGAAGTGCCCGCGATGGTATTCGACGCGGACCGTCTTGCGCGGGCCCGATTTGAGGACGACTTCCAGCTCGCACAGATTGAATTCCCGCTCCGTCCTGTCGGCTTCATCCGACGGCAGGATTTTGATACGGCTGACGAGGTCGAGCAGGTGGGGGTCGTGCAGATAGGGGTCCTCGTAGTATTCGGGCTCGATCTTGCCGTACATCAGCACGATGCCCGCCGCATAGGGGATGCTGTGATCGGCGGTTTCGTGCGTCTGCGGCCGCCACTTGTCTGGTCCGTCAGCCATGATCTTGATCGCGGAGTGCGAGACGTGGACGTTGACCTGCTGGATGTCGTCCGGGTCTTTGAAAAACGGCCGCGCTTCCACGGCCGCCTGGGCAACGGTTTGCGAGAACTGGCCAAGCGGAAAACGTTTGGTGAAGGCGCGCCTTATGCCGAACGGCTCGCCGAGCTGCGGCGGCTGGACCGGCTGGCGGCCCATCACCTTGAAGAAGCCATAGCGTCCCTCGAACACCTGGCCCGGCCCCGTCATTCCGTTTTGTGCGAGTTGCGCGGCGAAGATCGCCTTGCGGCAGGCGTCGGCCGCCGCGAAGGCCTTCCAGTTCGACAGTTCGTCGGCGCGGCCCTGTCGGGTTGCGGTGTTGCCACCGACGGTGATCCCGATCGCGTGGACCATTTGCGGCGCCGTCAGCCCCATCAGGCGCCCGGCGCCAACCACGGCCGCGATGCCGGTGATGGTCGAATGGTCGATGCCGTTGCCGAGATAGTCAAAGACATCCGCGATCTTGCAGAATACTTCGTAGGCGAGCACGGTCGCAACGACGAGATCGCGGCCGCTGCGCGCGGAGAGTTCGGCCGAGGTCAGCAGCGCCGCGATGGTATCGCTCGGATGCCCGGCGCCATGGGTGAGACTGACGAAAGCGTCGTTGAAATCCAGGTATCGGATCATGACGCCGTTGGCGAAAACCGCCAGATCGGGGCTCGTCTTGATACCGCTGACCAGGACGGTCGCAGGCTGCTTTGAACTGACGTCGCTCGCAAGCTTGATGGCAATCTTGCTCGGTCCCGCCGCGTAACCGCCGAATGCGCAGCCAATTGTATCGAGAATGCTGCGCTTGGCGATCCGTACGACATCTTCGGGAAGATCCTCGTACCGCAGTTCGGTCGCATAGCGGGCCAGCGTCTCCGCCAGCGAAACCGGATTTCTTCCGGCCGTTGCGGAATCCTGCCCGGTTTGCGCCGTCGCCGGAAATCCCGGCGCACCTGCCGCCAGGCCGGCCGTCGCCAGCTGTCTCAGGAAATGACGGCGTCTGGTGTCGGGCGAGTCAGTCGGCCCACGACGGGCCATCCACAATCTCCTGTCGGCGGACATTGAAACTACCCCCACCCCGCGCTGATGCCGCCGTCCACCGTGTAAATCACCCCCGAGGTATACCCCGAGCGATCGGAAGCCAGGAACGCCATCAGGTCGCCGATCTCGCGCGCATGGGCGGGACGGCCGAGCGGCATGCCTTTCTGGAATTCCTTGTAGCGGTTCTCGTCGCCGAACTGATGTTTGGCGCGGGTCTTCAAGAGCGTGACGTGGCGGTCGGTGCCGACCGGGCCGGGATTGATGCCGACCACGCGGATATTGTCGGCCAGGCTCTTTCCCCCGAGCGCGCGGGTGAAGGCCATCAGGGCGGCGTTGCCGGCGCTGCCGCAGATGTAATTGGCGTCGAATTTTTCACCGGCCGCACCGATGTCGTTGACGATCACGCCGTGGCCGCGCGCCTTCATCTGCGCATATACAGCGCGGGTCAGGTTGATATAGCCGAACACTTTGAGTTCCCAGGCGTGCCGCCAGGTCACCTCATCGATCTTGTCGATCGAGCCGCCCGGGATATCGCCGGCATTGTTAACGAGGATGTCGATGTCGGCGGCGTCCTTTGCGAGTTTTGCAAGATCGGCGGCATTTCGGAGGTCGACGGCGTGGGCCGTGGCGCTGATCTGATGGGTGGAGCGAAGGCGCTCGGTGAGCGCGTTGAGCGTGTCGCCGCTGCGGGCAGCGAGCATGAGGTCGCAGCCTTCCTCGGCGAAGGCTTCGGCCGCGGCAGCGCCAATGCCCTTCGAGGCGCCGGTAATCAGGACGCGCTTGCCGCGTAAATGCAGATCCATGGGAATGCTCGCTTGCTGGGGGATGTCGGCAGGTCGGCTGAATTGGTAAGCGGCCGGTGGTGTGGTGGTCAACTTTGCAGTGCAGCGTTGCGCCACGGCAAGGTTTGGTCCATTGCAAGGCCGTCAAATAAGCGGCATTAGCGGCGCGGCGAGTTACCTTAAGGAAATCCCAATGAGCAAAAAGCAGTATCGGATCGCGGTCATTCCCGGCGACGGCATCGGCAAGGAAGTGGTCCCGGAAGGCCTGCGCGTGCTGGAAGCGGCCGCGAAAAAGCACGGCGTGGCCGTGCATTTCGACCATTTCGACTTCGCGTCCTACGACTATTACGAAAAGCACGGCGAGATGATGCCGGAGGACTGGAAGGGGCAAATCGGCAAGCATGACGCGATCTATTTCGGCGCGGTCGGCTGGCCCGCAAAAATCCCCGATCACATTTCCTTGTGGGGCTCGCTGATCAAATTCCGCAGGGAATTCGACCAGTACGTCAATTTGCGTCCGGTGCGGCTGATGCCCGGCGTGCCGTCGCCGCTCGCGGGCCGCAAGCCCGGCGATATCGATTTCTGGGTGGTGCGCGAGAATACCGAAGGCGAATATTCCTCGGTCGGCGGCCGGATGTTCCCGGACACTGACCGCGAATTCGTCACCCAGCAGACGGTGATGACCCGGATCGGCGTCGACCGCATCCTCAAATTCGCGTTCGATCTGGCGCAGTCACGCCCGAAGAAGCACCTGACCTCGGCCACGAAATCCAACGGCATCTCGATCACCATGCCGTATTGGGATGAGCGGGTGGAGGCGATGGCCAAAAGCTATCCGAAAGTGAAGTGGGACAAATATCACATCGATATTCTGACCGCGAATTTCGTGCTGCACCCGGACTGGTTCGACGTCGTGGTCGGCTCCAATCTGTTCGGCGATATCCTGTCCGATCTCGGCCCGGCCTGCACCGGCACCATCGGGATTGCGCCATCGGGCAATATCAATCCGGAAGGTAACTTCCCGTCGGTGTTCGAGCCCGTGCACGGCTCCGCGCCCGATATCGCAGGCCAGGGCATCGCCAACCCGATCGGCATGATCTGGTCGGGCGCGATGATGCTGGAGCATCTCGGTGAGAAACAGGCGGCCGCCTCGATCGTCGACGCCATCGAGCGCACGCTCGGTGAACGCACGCTGCGCACCAGGGATCTCGGTGGCAATGCGGACACGACCGCGTGCGGCAAGGCGGTGGCGGAGATGGTGGCGTAGGGACTTCTTTCCTTCTCCCCTTGTGGAAGAAGGTGGCGCGGACGAAGTCCGCGCCGGATGAGGGGTCTCTATGCGCGGAGAAGACCCCTTGTATCTGCCCATTGACCAAAATGTGCGATGGAAGCGACTGAGCGCTTTGGGGGGGGGGGGGGGGGGGCGGGGGGGGGGGGGGGGGGGCCCCCCCCCCCCCCCCCCAAAGCGCGGCGATGTCGCCCGATACCCCTCCGGCAACAACCGTGGGTGAGCCTGGGATCTTCGCCGTTGTCACGCACGACCGAACAGTCGCTGGATCACGATCGCACGAACAAGGCAGGTTACCGTGATGAGGATCATTTGTGGAGTTGATCTTTTCGAAGGCCAGGCTCGATGCGTGCATTGAGCCCGGGGCGGTCTTCGCGAGTTTCGACAATAGTGCCGCCGGGATCGCCGAGCTGGCGGCGTTTTGCCGCCAGCATCAGGCGGGACTGGTGGTGATGGAAGCGACCGGGGGCTATGAACGCCTGGCGTTTTTGTCGTTGTGGGAGGCGGGTCTGTCTTGCGCCCTGACCAATCCGCGCAGCGTCCGCCGCTACGCCGAGTCGATGGGAGTTCTGGAGAAGACCGACCGGCTCGATGCCCGCGTCATCGCCCGCTTCCCGGAATGCCGCGAATCCTTGGTTGCAGAGGACTAGGGCCATGTGTGGCCGGTTACGGCCTTGAAAGCAGGTCGGCTTCGGGCGCGCGCGGACTTGGATGCGAGTTGGCGGCGAATGATCCTTCACGCATAATGCAAACGACATCAGCAGCGTTTTTACTGAAGCAATGCTGACAGGCGATCATCTAACATTCCTTCTTTTGCGGTTCTTGCCGATTTCAATTCGAGTTTAATGCCTTAAAAATCAATTTAATGGTCGTCCCGTGCATCGTTCTTATCTTTCTCGTTAGCGCTCGCGCGCAGCTCGATGATCCGATTTCGAGTGCTGCGAGCATCCAGTTTTGGTGACGGAGAGCAGTCAATATGAGGCTCCCGCAAACGAGGAGCCAAACGATGAAGACGAAATATCTTTTGGCGGCGCTGCTGCTAGTACCGTCACTCGCTACGCCGGCTACGGTTCAGGCGCGAACGCACGAAAGCAGGATTCCCTCGCAGACATTTGGCATCGAGGGCCGCGAGGTCGCGGCTCCGCCTTGGAGCGCTGCCTGTATGACCGACCACGGCCCGAGCCAATGCGACGAGCCTATGTGGGTCTACGGAAGCCCAGACTATGTCGCGCGATTCAAGAATGCGTTCTGACATTGACGGGAGCTGGGAGCAGGCCATCTGAGGGAGTATTGAGATGCAAGTTCGGAGACATCTTGCGCAAGAAAATCGCTTGCGTTGCGACGGGTCTAATGAACGAAACCGTCGTCGTTGCCGCCCAAGTTAATACGCGCCGACAACATAAGCGCCCTTGTGGTTAAGGATGTTGCCGGACTCAGGGCAACACCGCGGTTGGTATGTTTACGGAACGCGATGTCGTCGGCGCAGTTGTCGAGCACGGCGGACGACGCGGCGCTGCCTTCGGGCCCCTGTATTTTGAACCTGTCTTGCTTGAAGCAAGACGGGCCGTTCGAACTGCAACGCATCTGCGTCTCGGCGTCGCCCTGCCGGTTGACCAACCGGCAGAGGTTCTGGCGCCCTATCTCGACCGACTGTCTCTCGTTGCTGTCAATTTCCCGACGTTTCGTGACGGGCGCGGTTTTACTCAGGCCCGTAGCCTGCGCGGGCACCTGGCGTTTTCTGCCGAGATCAGAGCGACGGGCAACATCCTACCGGACCAGTACGCGTTTCTCCTGCGCAGTGGGATCACCACCGTCGAGATGCAGGACGGCGCAGACCCTGCGACATGACAGAAAGCGGCGGACCGCTTCTCCTTCGGCTATCAGCCCTCCGTACTCAAAGAGCCGGTCCTGTCAGGCCTTCGCCGAACGATACGACTTGGCGTGCGGCGGAATACCTAATCGCAGTTGATCGGAAAATAGGATCTGATCCTGCGACCACTCAGAACAATATGAGCAACCCTAAACCAATATTTAATCGCGCAAATAGACCCGCGGCCTAGATAACGTTCCGGGCAACCACGCAACGCTTGTCCCCCGAGGCGACATTATGCGGTCCACGGCGTCGGCTGGATGTGGGCCGTCCATCATGATGCGCTCGTTTGTGGGGAAATCTTGCGCCCAAAGAATATGTCAACGCGGAAAGAGCAATCGTCGGACGGGCCGGAGGGGCTATACAAATGTGGATTGTTCAAGTAGCCCTCAAGCGGCCTTACACGTTCATCGTGTTGGCATTTCTCATTGCGATCTTCGGTTCGTTGTCGGCGCTACGGACACCGACCGACATATTTCCCAAAATCAATATTCCTGTCGTCAGTGTCGTCTGGACCTATTCCGGACTGCTGCCGAAGGACATGTCCGACCGGGTCATCTACTATTACGAACGCCAGCTGACCTCGCAGGTCAACGGCATCGAGCATGTCGAGTCGCAGTCGCTGAGCGGCTACGGCGTCGTCAAGATCTTCTTCCAGAAGGGTGTCGACATCGGGGCTGCGCTCGCTCAGGTGACCGCCGTGTCGCAGACCGTCCTAAAGCTCCTGCCGGCTGGCATCACTCCACCTTATGTCCTCAGCTACAATGCCTCGAGCGTGCCGATCCTCAATCTGGCGCTCTCGAGCAAGAAGCTTCCCCAAGATCAGTTATTCGATCTTGGCCAAAATTCCATTCGCCCGCAGCTCGCAACCGTCAATGGCGCCGCCCTGCCTTCCCCTTATGGCGGCAAAATTCTTCAGGCTCAGGTCGACCTCGATCAGCGGGCGATGCAATCGCACAATGTGTCGGCCGACGATGTCGTCAACGCGATCTCCGCGCAAAATTTGGTCCTTCCAGCCGGTACGCAAAAGATCGGCAAATTCGAGTGGAACGTTGGCCTCAATGCCAGCCCAACTGTGCTGGACCGGATCAATGACCTCCCGGTGAAGAAGGTTGACGGCACAGTCATTCATGTCCGCGACGTCGCCTATGCGCATGACGGCTCGCCGCCGCAGACCAATATTGTTCGGGTTAATGGCGCCAAGGCCGTGCTGATGTCGATCCTGAATGCCGGGTCGGCCTCGACCCTGGACATTATCGCCGGCGTCAAGGCGCGGCTGCCCAGGATCGAGGCGGGATTGCCGTCTGGGCTCGACCTCCACACCGTTGGTGACCAGTCGCCCTTTATTAGGGCCGCCGTCACCGGCGTGGTTCGCGAAGGCGCCATTGCGGCGGCGTTGACCGGATTGATGATCCTGCTGTTCCTCGGAAGTTGGCGCTCGACCATCATCATCATGATCGAGATCCCGCTCGCTATTCTATTTTCGCTCGCCACGCTGTCGTTGTTGGGCGAAACGATCAATGTGATGACGCTCGGGGGGCTCGCGCTTGCGGTTGGAATCCTGGTCGATGACGGCACCGTCACCCTTGAGAATATCAACTGGCATCTCGAACAGGGCAAGTCGCTGGAATCGGCAATCATGGACGGAGCCCGGCAGATCGTCGTTCCTGCCTTCGTCACACTGGTCTGCATCTGCATCGTGTTCGCACCGATGTTCCAGCTTGCCGGCGTCGTCGGCTATCTGTTTAGGCCGTTGGCGGAAGCCGTCGTTTTCGCCCTCCTCGGCTCGTTCCTGCTGTCCCGCACCTTAGTCCCGACGCTGGCGAATTATTTGCTGCGTGTGCCGCACCTTGCCCACGGCGCCGATGGTTCCGCACGCCCGGCCGCTCCATCGCGAAATCTGCTGAAGCGTTTCCAACTCGGATTCGAGTATCGGTTTGAGCAAATCCGCAACGCCTACCACAGATTTCTCTCCGGCGCTCTCGGGCGTCCCAAGTTGTTTGTCGCCGGATTCCTGGCTTGTACCGTGTCGTCGTTCGTCCTGGTGCCGTTTCTCGGGCAGAATTTCTTTCCGTCGGTCGATGCAGGGCAAATCCTGATCCATGTGCGCTCGCAGGCAGGAACGAGAATCGAGGAAACCGCGAGCCTGTGCCACGAGGTCGAGCAGAAAATTCGTCAGATGATCCCGCCGGATCAGCTCGCGAGCACCGTGACCAACATCGGACTGCCGATCAGCGGCATCAACGTCGCCTATAGCAACACCGGCACGATCGGTCCCTCGGATGCCGATATCCTCATTTCGCTTCACGAGAACCACTCGCCGACGGCCTCCTACGTCAAGCGGTTGCGGACCCTGCTGCCGCAGGCATTCCCCGGCACAACGTTCGCATTCCTTCCGGCCGACATCGTTACGCAGATCCTTAATTTCGGCCTGCCGGCGCCGATTGATCTGCAAGTGATCGGAACGAAGCAGGAAGCCAATTACGCGTATGCGACTGAGCTCCTCAAGCGCATCCGCAAGGTGCCCGGGATCGCCGACCTGCGCATCCAGCAAACCTACAGCTATCCGCAAATCAATGTTGCGGTCGATCGGACGCTTGCGGACGAGGTCGGGCTGAGCCAGCGCGACGTCGCCGACAGCCTTCTGGTCACGCTGTCCGGCAGCGGTCAGGTGAAGCCGAATTTCTGGCTCAATACCAAGAACGGCGTTTCCTACCCGATCGTCGCGCAGGTGCCGCAGTACCGCATCGACACCATGTCCGATCTCGCCAATGTTCCGATCACGTCCAATAAATCCGGAACGCCGCAATATCTCGGCGGGCTGGCCGACTTTTCCTTCGGTCCGAGCGCGGGAGTCGTATCGCATTACGACGCTCAGCCGGTGATCGATATCTACGGCGCCACCCAAGCACGGGATCTTGGCGCGGTCGCCTCCGACATCCGCCGCATTATCAGCGAGACCAAAAAGGACGTCCCGCCCGGCTCCTATGTGGCGCTGCGCGGGCAGGTCCAGACGATGACGAGCGCCTATGACCAGCTCTATCTCGGCCTGCTCGGCGCGATCGTGCTGATCTATCTGGTGATCGCGGTCAATTTCCAATCCTGGCTCGATCCGCTCATTATCATTTCGGCGTTGCCTGGGGCACTCGCCGGCATTGTCTGGATGCTGTTCATTACCGAGACGACGTTGTCGGTTCCTGCTCTGACGGGGGCCCTGATGTGCATGGGCATCGCGACAGCAAACAGCATTTTGCTGGTCAGTTTCGCGCGCGAAAAGCTCGAGGAAGGTTTGGACGCGACGGCCGCGGCGCTCGAAGCCGGGTTCACCCGTTTTCGACCGGTGCTGATGACCGCCCTTGCGATGGTCATCGGCATGCTGCCCATGGCATTCGCGATGGGTGAAGGCGGCGAGCAGAACGCTCCGCTTGGGCGAGCCGTCATCGGCGGGCTACTCGTTGCAACGTTGGCCACGCTGTTCTTCGTTCCAACGGTGTTCAGCCTTCTGCATGGCCGCCACACTCACGCGACCGAGGGCGGACCGCCTTCCGAGCAGACCGCGGAACCTGCCACCTGAATGGGAGAAACGATGTGTCGGAACACGGCGACAAGGTTCAAGAATCCATCCCGGCGAAGCCGCGGCCACGCAAGATGCCGCGACTGCTCAGCGTAAGCGCCGTCGTCCTTGTGATGGCGGTCGCACTTGATGGAGTCTTACTTCGTCAGTCGCAAGAGAAGGCGGTCGCTGCATGGACCGATGCTGCCGCGATACCGACTGTCAACATTGTTCATCCCACCAAAGGCGCGCCGGAGCAGCAAGTCGTCCTGCCGGGCGATATCCATGCCTGGTACGAAGCGCCGATTTACGCGAGGGTCAACGGCTATCTGAAGAACTGGTACTTCGACTTCGGAGCTCAGGTGAAGAAAGGTCAGGTGCTCGCCGATATCGAGACGCCGGAAATTGACGCCCAGCTGACGGCCGCCAAGGCCAAGCTCAATGCGGCAAGCGCCACGGTCAAGGTTCGGGACGCCGAAGCCCAGTTCGCCAAGACGACCTACGAGCGCTGGCGGGACTCGCCGCGCGGCGTGGTATCGGTCCAGGAACAGGACGCGAAACAGGCGGACTATCAGAGCGGCATGGCGCGCCTCAACGCGGCCAAAGCCGATATGGTTATGGCCCAGGCCGATGTTGATCGCCTGGAATCGCTGCAAGCCTTCAAGCAGGTGGTCGCCCCCTTCGATGGCGTTGTGACCGCGCGCGAAACCGACATCGGCGCGCTCATCAATGCCGGTAGCAACGGCACGGCGCGGGAACTGTTCAGCGTTGCGGACATTCACAAGGTGCGCATCTACGTCAAGGTGCCCCAGCGGCAGGCCGCAAACATTCACCGGGGCCTGACGGTCGAACTGCGCCTGCCGCAATATCCGGGCAAGGTCTTTACGGCCAAGGCCACGACGACCTCACGCTCGGTCAACACGTCGTCGCGAACCCTGCTGGTCGAGCTTCAGGCAGACAATCCGGATGGGCTGCTTCAGCCCGGCACTTATGTCGAAGCTCGGTTGAACCTTCCGAGCGATCCCAGCACCATGCTGATGCCGGCCAGCGCGATATTGTTCCGGCAAGATGGTCTGGAAGTCGCCGTGATCGGCGACGACGATAAGGTCACGCTGAAGAAGATCAGTTTGGGTCGGAACCTTGGCGTCCAGGTCGAAGTGACGGGCGGTCTCATGCCGACCGACAGGGTCGTCGATAGCCCGCCCGATTCGCTTGGATCCGGCGACGTCGTGCGCATTGCCGGCCATCCCGCCCCAGGCAACCCGCCGGATGGGTCAGAAAAGGAAGCTGAAGCGAACTAGAGCTGGGCTTGCGTCGGCCACGCACCCTCCCGTCAGATTGCGATCATCGACGGAAAGAATTGTGGTAGAGTTTCGAAGAGGGCAAGACCGGATAGACGATGGAGATGTCGCGCAGGCCGAATCTTGCCCCAAGGCAGGTGATAAGGTTGCGTGAACCTTAGCAGCTAAATCGTCTTTGGAATGAAGGTTGATGGGCATGAGCCCAGTGGCCGGCCTTCAGGGGAGTGAGTCGGAGAACGTCGCGACGTGAATGCGTCGGAATGAAATGAATCCAGATTTGTCGCAGCCTTTGATAATGGCAGGGGGACAATATGAGTTCACTCCTTTCCAGGCGGGTATTTAGAGGTTGGATTGCGTGCTGCGGAGCCGCAGGTCTGTCGGCTTGTTCCGTGGGCCCTGATTTCCAGCTTCCCGAAACGGGGCTTCCGGAACGCTACCTCGCTGGTGTGAACACCAGTAAGACCGCCCCGGCCTCCGAGCTCGTGGCAAGCGTCAATCTCACGCAATGGTGGCGCTCCTTCCGGGACCCTCGACTTGTTTCGCTTGTCGAGCAGTCAATCGCCGCCAATCCGGATATCGCAATCGCGCTTGCGCGATTGCAGCAGGCCCGCGCGCAGCAATTCATCGCGATTGGCGCGGCGCTTCCGAAGGGGGAGTTGTCGGCGGGCGCTGCTTATGGAACCGGCACCGACAATACTCGCGCACGCGTCGGGGACACGCTGCATAGTGCGGCCAATACGACCGGCTATAATCACATAGACGAAGCCGGCGGCTTCGATGCCGCGTGGGAGCTTGATATTTTTGGCAAGCTGCGTCGCGAGATCGAGGCCTCCCATTTGGATGCGCTGGCGGCCGCGAAGGCCCGCGACGCGGTTCTCGTATCGGTCATCGCCAACGTTGCTCGCGCGTACATCGAGCTGCGGGGTTTTCAGGCGCAGGCCGCTGTAACCCGCAGCAACATCGAATCTGCCCGGCGGCGTCTTGAATTCGTGCAGGACCGCTTCAACCAGGGACTCACCAACGAGCTCGATGTGACGCTGGCGCAACGCCAGCTGGCCGCTTTCGAGGCCGGCCTCGGACCGCTCACGGGCCAGGTCCAGTCAAGCCGCTACGTCATCGCCGCCTTGCTCGGACAGTATCCGGAGACGTTGGCGAAAGAACTCAGGGCGGATGGACCCGCTCCACGTTTTCCGGCCAAGGTTCCGACCGGGCTGCCGGTCAGTCTGTTGCAGCGGCGTGCGGACATTCAGCAAGCGGAATTTGAGATAGGGGCCGCGACAGCCCGCATGGGATCTGCAATCGCCGATCTTTTCCCGCGCGTGGCTGTGACAGGTGCCGTGGGCGGGCAGGGCGGTCCGCGTGCTGCTACCGGAACACCCATTACGTTCATCGGCGGGATTGGTCCGGCGCTCTACTGGCCGGTCCTGGACTTCGGGACCCTGGATGCGCGTATCGAGGTGGCTGACTATCGGGCCCGCGAAGCGCTGCTTCGATACAAGGCGAATGTGCTAGGTGCCGTGCAGGAGGTAGACCAGGCGATTGCGGCTTACAACGCCGAACAGAGTCGGCTGGACAGCCTTTCCCGCGCCCGCGGTGCCGCGCTTGACGCAGTCAGGCTTTCGACCGAGCGCTACGAGAGAGGGCTGACGGACTTCCTCAACGTCCTCGATGCCGAGCGACAGCGGTTTGAAATCGAAGCCCAATACGAGATCTCCCGGCGGATAGCAGGCGTTCAGCTGGTCGCCCTCTACAAGGCACTCGGCGGCGGATGGGAGCACTACCAGGCAGTTCCACCCATCCGGCTCCCAGAGCCTGCGATCGCCGCAGCGGCACGGGAATCCAACGGTCTGCGTCCGATCTCGACAGATCCGGGCTTATCGCAGGCCCAACCCTGATGCGCTGATCGATGCTTTTTTGAACTCGAATCTGGTGAGGCCTGCGCGTTCGCTTCTTACAGGAGTTCGTCGTTTTATTCTGAACGGCGCGCCAGTTTCTGTCAAAACCGCAACGTCTTGGCTGCCTCACCAGGCTCTCTGCTGATCCGTAGCAAGCTTTGGCAACCGGTAAGTCAGTCCCAGTGTGTGCCGAAAATTAGTTCAGATTCTGCGATACTTATGGTGAAGGCCGCCAAGGACAGGTCGTGAGACGACGGCGCCGAGGCGCTCAATCGCGCAATGGATCGGCACCTTTGAGACATGCCGACTGCGTCGAGCAATGTCCGAGTTCGACGTCTCAAATCGCTTTCATCCAAAGACAACGGCCGTCAGTTAGGCTCACGAATGAATTCGTATTTAATTGGCAGGTCCGCGCGGGCCGCTATCTCCCGTGAGTCACACACAGTGCAACCGATGAAGTCATCGCAAAACAGGAGTGTTCAATGTCCAATGGAAATGAAGGCCACAGCCGCAGGCAGGTCCTTACGACAGTCGGAAGTTTATCAATTGCGGGAGCGATGGGACAAGCCATCGCCTCGTCATCGCTCGTATCGCCAGCGGCGGCCGCCGAGCCGAACAGCGAGATCGCGGAAAAGACCTTCGAAGCGACCGCTGACAACGTCGTGAATACGCTCGAAGCAGCTTACGGCGTCAATCAAGGCAAGCGGAGAAATCATACTAAGGGGTTCGGAGCACTGGGCATATTTGTCGGTGCACCGGAGGCAGCGGAATATTCGCGCTCGCAGCTATTTTCCGGACAGGAGATCGAGGTTGTCGCGCGGTTTTCCCTGGCTGGTGGTGACCCTGAAGCCTCCGATACGGAAAAAAGTCCGCGGGGGCTTGGCCTTCAATTCCGGCTGCCGGGCGGCAGTCTGCATCACATCACGATGATTCACACGCCGATGTTCTTCGCAACGATGCCGAAGACATTTCTCGATAAATTCCTCGCGCTGAGACCGGACCCCGCAACCGGGAAGCCTGATCCCGAAAAATTTAAGGCGTTCCTCAACAGCCACCCCGACAACACGTCGCAGTTTCATTTCCTCCAGACCACCAACCCACCGCCAAGCTATGCCAACTGCTCCTTTTACGGCATTCACACCTTCAAGTTCGTCAACAAGCATAACAAGGTCACCATGGTCCGGTTTCGCTTCGTGCCGCAGGATGGTGAAAAACAGCTCTCCGATGCCGAGCAGAAGTCCATGCCGCGAGATTTTCTCGAAAAGGCATTCATCCACCGCACGCATCGGGGTCCGGTGCGATGGGACATGCTGGTGACAATCGGCCAGCCAGGCGATCCCGAGGACGACCCGACAATACTGTGGCCCAACAATCGAAAGGAAGTAAGGGCTGGAACATTGACGCTTTCGTCAGCAATGCCAGACCCCAAGGCTGGGAGTTACAAGATAAATTTTGATCCGCTAATGATGGCCGAAGGGATTGAGGCGACCAACGATCCAATTCTACTGTTTCGTTCACCATCCTATGCGGTGTCGCACACCAGAAGGCTGCGCGATCTGTAATCAATCGGGAGCCGCCCCATCTCGTTCGTCCGCTCGGACGAAATAGTCGAATGGGCGCGGCGACTTCCGAAAGTGGCACTTGTCGGACGTGGCGCGATGTCCGTGGCGCGATGTCCGACTTGAGTCCGTAATGCGCTTCAAAGCGGACATTGGGGCTCGCTGAGCGCTGTTCGATACTTCGCAGGCATAGCGCGAAAAGGCCGTTGGACATTGCATCCAGCGGCCACCGGGCTCAAAATCAATTGGCTATGAATGACCCGCCGCGGTGCTTATAGACTTGCATAGCGCCAGCAGCAGGCGCGAATCACAAAATGCCTTCCGGCGAAGGAAAAAAGGAACTGTGGCGGCGCGACCACACTGTCCCTTCGAATAGGGGCGCACGTATTTCGCCGGCATCAGTCGGGCGTCGTGGCCGAGCATTTGGAGCTTGCGACTGAGATGATGCGCGCCGACGCAGGCCTCCATACCGATCAAGCACGGCGGCAGGTTGGCGAGCCGCGTTTCCACCTGGCCGCGTGACCACTTCTGCCGCAGCACGATGGCACCGCGGTGATCATGACCCACGATGTGGAACGAGTTCTTGCCGATATCGACGCCGATCACGGCGATCACTGCGTTGAGTTTCTGAGATATGGCGTGCTCCTTGTCTTGAGTGCCCTTTGCCAGTTTCTCGTACTGGCAGGGCCGGAGCACGGCCGGACCATTTCATTAGCTGACCCTCATCGGCGGTCGCCCTAGAGCAACTGTCGCCGCCGAACCCTTTTGGCCCTTTGAGATGACTGTGGCTCGGTTGCCACTCGCATCGGAATTTTTTGTCATCGCTGCATATGGCGCCGACTTTGTCTTGCCAACCAACTTTACCATCCTACAATTATGCATTGTTGAGCCAGGGAGGCTCGCATGGCAAAGCTCGGCATTTTTGCTGCAGTGATCCTCGCGGCCGCTGGCGCCTTCTGCGGGGTGGAGGCGCGGGCCGCCGACGTCCTCCCGGCCGGGGCCGCCGCGGCGACGGCGGCTTCCACGCCCAAGCCATGCACCGACGGTTGGGGCTTTATTGCCACGGACTGCCAGCTGACCTGGCAGGGCATCACAGTCTACGGCGCGATTGACACGGGGTTCGGCTGGCAGAGCCACGGCGCGCCGTGGGATCCACGATCCGCTGTCGGAGCCTCATACTTAATCCAGAAACAGAACAACTTGGCGCTGTGGGGCCCTGCACCCAACGCGTTGTCCAATTCATTCATTGGAATCAAGGGAACTGAGCCGATCGGCGGGAACTTATCTGTTGTCTTTGCTCTGGATGCCGGCTTCGACCCATATTCCTTGCGCTTCTCCAATGGACCGGGATCGATTGCTGCGAACGCCGGCATCCCCCAAAACTTTGCAACCGCCTACTCCGATTCAAGCCGAGCGGGCCAGTGGTTCAACGGCCAGGGTTATGTCGGCGTCAGTTCTCCGACCTATGGCACCCTGACCGTTTTCCGACAGAACTCGCTGACCCTGGACGCTGTCTTCGACTACGATCCGTTCGGCGCCTCTTACGGCTTCTCGCCCATCGGCTTTCAGGGAATAACCTGCGGCGGCGGCAATACCGAAAACTGCAGAAATTCGACCTCACTGAAATATCGGGTCAATGTCGGCCAGTTCCGGGCGGCGGCGCTGTGGCAGTTCGGCGGCTACGCCCAGAACAATGCCTCCAATGGAGCATACCAGTTCCAGGCCGGCGGCGATATCTCAACGTGGGGCAAAGGTGTGCTCTCGCTCGACGCAATCTACAGCCATGTCACAGATTCCGTGTCTGTCGCACTTGCGCCGGGAAGCAATAACGCCAATGGCGTGCCGATACCCCCGTTCCTGCCACAGACGCTCACAGCGACGATCTCCGACAATGAAGCCGTGATGCTTGTGGCCAAATACACCAACGGACCGCTGAAGGTGTACGCCGGTTACGAACATATTCGATATATGGCGCCCAGCAATCCGCAGACCGCTTTTACCGATATCTCGGGAAGCTTTCTTTGTATGGGTTGTGATGCGATCAACAACACGAATATCAACAATACCGCCTTCGGCGTGAACGGTCTTGGTAACAAAACTTTCCAAGTCATGTGGGCCGGCGCCAAGTACGCTGTTACCGAAAATCTGGATGTGATCGGCGCCTATTACCACTACATCCAGAATTCCTATTTCGGCACCCCCGCCGCTGGGCCCGCCTTCTGCTCCGACAGCTCGCACCCGCAATGCGCCGGGACGTTCGACGGGATCTCTGCCGCTATCGATTGGCGGTTTGCACCAAAGTGGGATGTCTATTCCGGGATCATGTTCACGCAGGTGAATGGCGGATTGGCCTTCGGCTTTCTCCAGCGCAACAACATCGCTCCCACAGTCGGATTGCGGTTCCGCTTCTGAAAGCCGGCCACGACCGATCTGTGGCTGTGCTTCGGACGGCGGCGCTGAAGCCTGCCGACGACCGGAATGCTGCGGCTTCCCCATGCCGACCCGACCTCTCGGCGAAGCATCCGTGAGATTTCCGGCGCCGACCGATTTTGGGAAAGTTCCTCTCAGTTGACGCAAGCAATATCACCGCTGCATCCACCTTTAGGAAACAACTTCCATCAACATCCGCCCCTCTCCCGAGAACACAAGGGGAGAGGGGAAGTAAGGGCGTCCGTGCCTACTTCGAACCCTTCGCAATCCTCCGGCAATGCGCCCACGCGGCGCCGATCAAATTCTCGCTCGCCTCGGGCGTGCGGAAGGCCGAATGCGCCGACAGCGTCACGTTCGGCAGCTTGGTCAGCGGATGATCGGCCGGCAGCGGCTCGACGTTGAAGACGTCGAGGCCGGCGTGGCGGATCTGGCCTGACTTCAAGGCATCGATCATCGCAGCTTCATCGACGATGGCGCCGCGCGCGGTGTTGACCAGGATCATGCCGGGCTTCATCGCCTCGATGCAGGCGCGCGAGACCAGCCCGCGGGTCTCGTCGTTGAGCAGCAGATGGATCGACACCACATCGCTCTCGGTCAGGAGTTCGTCCAGATCGACAAACTCGACTTTTGGATGTTTCTTCGGCGACCGGTTCCAGGCGATCACGCGCATGCCGCTGCCGGATGCGATGCGCGCGACTTCGGCGGCGATGCCGCCGAAGCCGATCAGGCCCAGCGTCTTGCCGGTGAGCTGCATCGCGTCCTCGCGCAGCCAGTTGCCGGCGCGCATCTCGCGGTCCATTCGCGCGATGCCGCGCGCGGCTTCCCACATCAGCGCGATGGCGCATTCGGCGACCGCGGTATCGCCATAGCCCTTGATCAGATGTACGGCGATGCCGAGCTCGTCGAGTTCTTCCGGGTTCATGTAGCTGCGCGCGCCGGTGCCGAGGAACACCACGTGCTTAAGACCGGTGCACTTCTTCGCCACCTCGGTCGGCAGCGCGGTGTGATCGACGATCGCGATGGCGGCGCCATCCAGCAGTTTCGGATATTGATCTGGTGTGATGTCCGGGTTGCGATTAATGCGAACCTTTGGATCGCCGGATTTTTCCAGCCGCTCAAAAATCACCGCCAGCGATTCATTGGCATCGACAAAAACACCGTGCACGGGAATTCTCCGATTATGGGATGATGGTCAGGACGCGACGCCGGCGAGCGCCAGCACGGTATGCATCAACACGTTGGCACCCGCCGTGCAATCGGCTTGGGTCGCATCCTCCAGCTCGTTGTGGCTGATGCCGTCCTTGCAGGGAACGAACACCATCGCGGCCGGCATGATGGTGTTGAGGTTGCAGGCATCATGACCCGCGCCTGAGGTGATGCGGCGGTGGGAATAGCCGAGCATCGTGGCGGCGTTCTCGACCGCATCGACCAGCTTGGGATTGAAGTGCGTCGGCGGCTTGCGCCAGACCAGATCGAGCTTGACCTCGACCTTGCGCCGGGCGGCGATTTCCGCGATCGCCGCGCGCAGATCCTTGTCGAGCGCGTCCATGATCGCGGCATCGGCGCTGCGGCAGTCCATTGTGAAAGCGATTTCGCCGGGGATGACGT
This sequence comes from Bradyrhizobium sp. Ash2021, assembly GCF_031202265.1. Classification (NCBI taxonomy): domain Bacteria; kingdom Pseudomonadati; phylum Pseudomonadota; class Alphaproteobacteria; order Hyphomicrobiales; family Nitrobacteraceae; genus Bradyrhizobium; species Bradyrhizobium sp. Ash2021. The sequence goes on from NZ_CP100604.1 coordinate 3,372,333, forward strand.
TGCGCGAGGGGTTGGCGATCACGGATTCGCCGATGGTGCCGACCGCCTTCGGGCCGTGTTTCCTGGCGATGGCCTCCATCGCCAGCACGATTTCCGACAGTGTTGCCAGCGCGTCGCGGCGCAGCGGCATCGGCGTCGAGCCGGCGTGGCTCTCAAAGCCGGTGATCTTGCCATCGTACCACAGCACGCCCTGGCCGGAATCGACCACCCCGATGGTCTTGCTCTCGGCTTCGAGAATCGGCCCCTGTTCGATGTGCAGTTCGACGAATCCGGAGAATTTTTGGCGGCCGACCGGGCTTGCGCCGCGATAGCCGATGCTGTCGAGCGCTTCGCCGACGGTGACGCCTTCGGCATCCTTTCGCGACAAAATATCGTCGGTGGTGAAGTCGCCGACATAGGCGGCCGAGGCCATCATCGCCGGCGCGAACCGCGAGCCTTCCTCATTGGTCCAGTTGCAGATGCAGATCGGCATCTCGGTTTCGATCCCGGCATCGTTGAGGGTGCGGACCACTTCGAGTGCGGCCAGCGTGCCGAGCACGCCGTCATATTTGCCGCCGGTCGGCTGGGTGTCGAGATGCGAGCCCATGCCGACCGGAGGCTTTGACATGTCGCGCCCCTTGCGCAGGCCGAACATCGATCCGAGCGTGTCGACATGGACCTCGAGGCCCGCAGCCTCGCAGGCTTTGCGGAACCAGTCGCGCACCTGCTTGTCCTCGGGGCCCAGCGTCAGCCGCCGCACGCCGCCTTTGGGCGTGGCGCCGAATTTCGCGGTTTCGTGAATCGTGTCCCACAGGCGGGCGGAATCGATTTGCAAATTGGATGCGATTTTTGTCATTGAGCTATTCCGGAGCTATTCCAAAGATCAGGCGATCCGTTTCAATGACGCGGCGACAGCGGCGCGTCAACAACGACGCCGCCTTGCGCCAGGGAAGCGGCGAGTTCGGCCACCCGCTCGATGGCGACGGTGTCGGGGGAGGCCAGCCAGCTCGCCGAAAACGTCAACAGCGGTATCTGCAGGTTGGTCGACAGCAATTGCAGCCGTCCATCAGCCAGTTCGTTTTCGACGATCGCGGTCGGTATCACAGCAATGCCGAGGCCTTCGATCGCCATATGGATCACCGTTCCCAGTGAAGCGCTGGCGTGCAGGCGGATCGGCGGCAAATCGGGCCGGTTGAACAGCGCGCGCACGATCTCGTAAGGCGGGGTCTTGCGCGGAAAGGTGATGATCGGAAATTTCGCCAGATCGTGCACCGTCAGTCGCTCCTTGCCCAGGCCGAGCGAAGGGCTGGCCAGAAATCCCACGGAATAGTCGCACAGCACCCGGTTGCTGATGGTCGGCCCGGTCAGCGGTCCGAGCAGGAACGCGAGCTCGATTTCCTGCGCCAGCAGCCGGGTGCGCAAATTCGAGGTGATGTCGACTTCGATCTCGACAGAGAGGTTGGGATAGGCGTGATTGACGCTCTTGATCAGCTGCGTCAGAAAAGTGTGGACGATGGTCTCGGCGACGCCGAGCCGCAGCACGCCGCGCATCGCCGAGTGGTCGCCGACCACGGCCAGCATTTCCGAGCGCAGGCCGATCAGCTTTTCCGCATACACCATCATCTGCCGTCCGTGCGGCGTCGGCAGCACCATGCGGCGGTCGCGCTGCAGCAGCTTCACGCCCACCTCCTGCTCGAGCTGGGCGATCCGCTGCGAGATCGCGGGCTGAGTGGTGTTGAGCTTCTGGGCCGCGCCGCGGAAGCTGCCCAGCGTCACCACCCACATGAGGGTCTCAATTGCCTTGAAATCGACCATGCACTTCAATCTCGCAGATCGATAAATTTGATTTATCGATCTTGATTAAAAACTACGATTAGACATTATGGTAGCCATATGCGCCATTGTCTGTCGAGCAAATTAGCGCGGGATCAACGATGACCAGCCTCGCAAAAACAGAGCGGCTTATCGATCAAGCGGCGGCGGATCTTTCGCCCAGCGTCGCGGCCCGGCATGCCTACCGCGCCGGAATGGCGGCAAGCACCGCCGGTGTCGCCAACGGCTGCGTCCAGGGCAATCTCGCGATCCTGCCGGAAAAGCTCGCCGGCGCGTTTCACCGCTTCTGCCAGCTCAATCCGAAACCCTGCCCGATCATCGGCATGTCCGATGTCGGCGACCCCCACATTCCCTCGCTCGGCCTCGACCTCGACATCCGCACCGACGTGCCGCGCTATCGCGTCTGGCGCGACGGCGAGGTGGTGGACGAGCCGACCGACATCCTATCGTACTGGCGCGACGATCTGGTCGCCTTCGTGCTCGGCTGCTCGTTCTCGTTTGAAGAGGCGCTGTTGGACGAGGGGCTGCCGATCCGCCACATCGAGCACAAGGTGCGCGTGCCGATGTTCCGCACCAACATCGCCTGCAGCCCGTCGGGACCGTTTGCCGGTCCGATGGTGGTGTCGATGCGGCCGTTCAAGCCGGCGGATGCGATCCGCGCGGTGCAGATCACTTCGCGCTTTCCGTCCGTGCACGGCGCGCCGGTTCATCTCGGCCTGCCGGGTTCGATCGGCATCGCCGATATCACCAAGCCCGACTATGGCGATCCGGTACCGGTCGCAGCCGACGAGATTCCGGTTTTCTGGGCTTGCGGCGTGACGCCGCAGGCGGTGATATCAGCCGCCAAGCTGCCGTTCGCGATCACGCATGCGCCGGGATTGATGCTAGTGACCGATCTGAAGAACAAGCAATTGGCCGTGCTTTAATGGGCAGCGTCTGCCGTTCTTTGAGGCTTTACCGCAAGCCTCGCGCGTTTCATCGATAGTCTTGAATCAGATAGTCTTGGGATTAACAGGGGATTTTACAATGACGATCACTCGCCGCAATATATTGCTCGGAGCCACCGCTGTCGCAGCTCTCGCACCGATCGCGAGCCGCGCGCAAACCACGGAAGTGGTGATCGGCGTCATCTATCCATTCTCCGGCGCCAACGCCCAGCTGGGCGTCGATGCCCAGAAGGCCTATGAGACCGCGCTGGAAATCATCAACAAGGACTACGATTTCGTTCTGCCGCTGGCCAAGGGCGAAGGTTTGTCCGGTCTCGGCGGCGCAAAAATCCGCCTCGTATTCGCCGACCACCAGTCCGATCCGCAGAAGGGCCGCGCCGAGACCGAACGCCTGATCACCCAGGAAAAGGTTTGCGCCGTCATCGGCACCTATCAGAGCGCGGTCGCGGTCACCGTCAGCCAGATCTGCGAGCGCTACCAGATCCCGTTTATCTCGGCGGACAATTCCTCGCCGAGCCTGCATCGCCGCGGTCTGAAATTTTACTTCCGCGCCGCACCGCATGACGAGATGTACTCGGCCGCGATGTTCGATTTCTTCGATGCCATGAAGAAGAAGGGCACCAAGATCGAAACGCTGGCGCTGTTCCACGAGGACACCATCTTCGGCACCGATTCCGCCAACGCCCAGCTCAAGCTGGCCAGTGAGCGCGGCTACAAGGTGGTCGCCGATATCAAATACCGCGCCAACTCGCCGTCATTGTCGGCCGAGGTGCAGCAGCTCAAGGCGGCCAATGCCGACGTGCTGATGCCCTCGAGCTACACCACCGACGGCATCCTCCTGGTCAAGACCATGGGCGAACTCGGCTACAAGCCGAATGCGATCGTGGCCCAGGACGCCGGCTTCTCCGAGAAGGCGCTGTATGACGCGGTCGGCGACAAGCTCGAAGGCGTGATCTCGCGCGGCACCTTCTCGCTCGATCTCGCCGCCAAGCGGCCGATGGTCGGCAAGATCAACGCCATGTTCAAGGAAAAGTCCGGCAAGGATTTCAACGACCTCACGTCGCGGCAGTTCATGGGCCTGATCGTGATGGCGGAAGCCATCAACCGCGCCAAATCCACCGACGGCGACAAGATCCGCGAGGCGCTGGTGGCGACCGACATCGCGGGCGAGCAGACCATCATGCCGTGGAAGCGCATCAAGTTCGACGAGATGGGCCAGAACAACGACGCCGACCCGGTGCTGCTGCAATATACCGGTGGCAAGTTCGTCACCGTCTCGCCGCCGCAAGCGGCGATTGCCGAAGCCGTCTGGCCGATGATGTAATGGTCGCGCGCGGGGGCGGGGGGACCGGGCTGTGACAGCCGAAACCATTATCCAGAGTCTGGCGCCTTTCGTCATTGCGAGCCACCGGGTCGGCGCGAAGCGCCGCCCGATGACAGGCTCCGTGAAGCAATCCATGGTGCAGCGAGAAGAAAGAATGGATTGCGTCGTCGCTTCGCTCCTCGCAATGACGAACCCTCACGATAAGGTCGTGAGCCTGGAGCAACCCCGGTGACAGCCGAGACCATCATCCAGAGTCTGGCGAGCGGCCTGTTGATGGGGCTGCTCTATGGGCTGATCGCCGTCGGGCTGGCGCTGATCTTTGGCCTGATGGACGTCGTGAATTTCGCCCATGGCGAATTCCTGATGATCGCGATGTATGCGACCTTCTTTCTGTTCGCATTCTTCGCGATCGATCCCTTGCTGGCGGCGCCGCTGGTGGCGGCGGCGCTGTTCGTGTTCGGGGCGGTGGTCTACCTTTTGATCGTGCGCTTTGCGGTGCGCGCCAAGGCCAACGCCGGCATGGTGCAGATTTTCTCCACCTTTGGGCTTGCGATCGTCATGCGCGGCCTGGCGCAATTCTTCTTCACGCCGGATTATCGCAGCGTCACCCATTCCTGGCTTGGCGGTAAAACCATCTCGCTTGGCGGCATCTTCCTGCCCGAGCCGCAACTGGTCGGCGCAGCAGTCTCGATCGCGGCGTTCGGCGGGCTGTATTTCTTCATCAACCGCACCGATTTCGGCCGCGCGCTCGAAGCCACCCGCGAGGACGCCGGCGCGGTGGCACTTGTCGGCATCGACAAGAATCGCGTGTTCGCGCTGGGCTGGGGCCTCGGTGCTGCGCTGGTGGGCCTGGCCGGCGCCATCATGTCGATATTCTTCTACATCTATCCCGATGTCGGCGCGTCGTTTGCGCTGATCGCCTACGTTACTGTGGCGCTCGGCGGTTTCGGCAGCGTGTTCGGCGCCTTTGCCGGTGGCATCATCGTTGGCCTTGTCGAAGCCACCACCGCCATGATCCTGCCGCCGTCGCTGAAATCGGTCGGCATCTACGCGGTCTATTTGCTGGTGGTGTTCGTCCGGCCGCGCGGCCTGTTCGGGTCGATCTGATGGATAGCGATTTCGCCCAGCGCCGCCGCCGCGACCTGATCGTCGCCGCTTGCCTCGCCGTGATCGCTGCTCTCGTCCCGCTGTTCGTCAAGGACGTCTACGTCCAGAACATCATGGTTCTGACCTTGATGTACGCCGCGTTGTCGCAAAGCTGGAATATCTTGTCTGGCTATTGTGGACAGATTTCGCTCGGCCATGCGCTTTATTTCGGACTCGGCGCCTACACCACCGCGATCCTGTTCACGAAGTTCGGCGTGCTGCCGTGGTTCGGCATGCTCGGCGGCGGGTTGATCTCGGCGCTCATCGCGATGGCGCTGGGTTATCCATGTTTTCGGCTGCGTGGACATTACTTTGTCATCGCCACCATCGTCATCGCCGAAATCGCGTTGCTGCTGATCCAGAACTGGGATTGGGCGGGTGCAGCGCTCGGCATCGATATTCCCGTGCGCGGCGACAGCTGGCTCAAATTCCAGTTCACGCGCAGCAAGCTGCCCTATTTCTATTTCGCGCTGGGGCTGGCCTGCGTCGCCTGGTTCGTCACCTGGTGGCTGGAAGATTCCAAATGGGGCTTTTGGTGGCGCGCGGTGAAGGACAATCCGGACGCCGCCGAAAGCCTCGGCGTCGTCGTGTTCAATTCCAAGATGGGGGCGGCAGCGGTGTCGGCCTTCCTCACCGCGGTCGGCGGCGGCTTTTATGCGCAGTTCGTCTCCTACATCGATCCCGAAAGCGTGATGGGTTTTCAGTTCTCGCTGCTGATGGCGCTGCCTGCGGTGGTCGGCGGTATAGGCACATTGTGGGGGCCGATGCTGGGCGCGGTGATTCTGATCCCGCTCACCGAACTGACGCGCTCCTTCATCGGCGGCTCCGGCCGCGGCGTCGACCTGATCGTCTACGGCTCGCTGATCGTGCTGATCTCGCTGGCGCGGCCGCAGGGCCTGATCGGGCTGTTCTCTCCGAAGCGCAAGGAGGCGGTGCGATGACGCCTCTATTGGAAACCCGCGGCGTCTGGCAACGCTTCGGCGGCCTGATCGCCAACAGCGATGTCTCGATTTCGGTCGGGCGCGGCGAAATCGTCGGACTGATCGGGCCCAACGGCGCCGGCAAGTCGACGCTGTTCAATCTGATCGCGGGCGTGCTGCCGCCGACCCAGGGCTCGATCTGGTTCGACGGCGAGGACGTCACCAAGCTGCCGGCGGCCGAGCGCTGCCAGCGTGGCATCGGCCGCACCTTTCAGGTCGTAAAGAGTTTTGAGACCATGAGCGTGATCGACAATGTCATCGTCGGCGCGCTGGTCCGCAACACCGTGATGCGCGTGGCGCGCCGCAAGGCCTACGAGGTGCTGGAATTCTGCGGCCTAGCCGCCCGCGCCAACGTGCTGGCCAGCGAGCTCGTCCCGTCGGAAAAGCGCCGGCTCGAAGTCGCGCGGGCGCTCGCGACCGAACCAAAGCTGCTGCTGCTCGACGAAGTGCTCACGGGTCTGACGCCGGTCGAGGCGAAAACCGGCGTCGAACTGGTACGCAAGGTGCGCGATACCGGCGTCACCGTGCTGATGGTCGAGCACGTCATGGAAATCGTGATGCCGCTGGTCGATCGCGCCATCGTGCTCGATCTCGGCAAGGTTTTGGTCGAGGGCAAGCCGACCGAGGTGGTCCGCGATCCCAAAGTCATCAGCGCCTATCTGGGGGACCGTCATGCTGTCGGTGCATGAAGTCACCACCGCCTATCAAGGGCTGGTCGCGATCTCGGCGGTGAGCATCGAAGTCGCCAAGGGCGAGATCGTCTGCGTCGCCGGCGCCAACGGGGCCGGCAAGTCGACCCTGCTGAAATCCATCGCCGGCGCCGAACGCCCGCGCTCGGGCACCGTGACCTTCGACGGCGTACGCATCGACGGCAAGGCGCAGCACCTGATCACCAAGGACGGCATCGCCTATGTGCCGGAAAACCGCCGGCTGTTCCCGCGGCTGTCGGTGCGCGACAATCTGCGGCTCGGCAGCTACCTCTATCGCGGCGAGGCCAACCGCGACGAACCGCTGGATCTCGTGTTCAAGCTGTTCCCGCGGCTGTCCGAGCGGCTGGAGCAGCGCGCCGAAACGCTCTCCGGCGGCGAGCAGCAGATGCTGGCGATCGGCCGCGCGCTGATGACGCGCCCGCGGCTACTCATGCTGGACGAGCCTTCGCAGGGCATCATGCCAAAACTGGTCGACGAAATCTTTCAGGCCGTGATGCGCATCCGCGACACCGGTTTGACGGTGCTGATCGTCGAGCAGCGGATGGCTGAGTGCCTCGAAATCGCCGACCGCGCCTACATCCTGCAAACCGGCCGCGTGCTGATGCAGGGCAGTGCGGCTGAGATCAGGACCAACCCGGACGTGCGCAAGGCGTATCTCGGGCTGTGATTCGTCATTGCGAGGAGCGTAGCGACGAAGCAATCCATTCTTTCTTTGCGTCGTGAGATGGATTGCTTCGCTTTGCTCGCAATGACGTGGAGAGAGCGTGTCCCAGTTCTCTCCGTCATGCCCGGGCTTGTCCCGGGCATCCACGCCTTACTTTCTTGTCGCGCCGAAGACGTGGATGGCCGGGCATAGGCGAGCGGAAGCGACGCCGTCCTTCGGACGGCTATGCCCGGCCATGACGACGAGGGGAGGTCAGTCGTGCGCGTGTTCCGGCAACGCCAGCCCAAACACCTTCGTCAAATCCTTGACCTGTTCCGGTGACAAATAGCGCGGGTTCAGCCCGCGCAGCAGCAGATACAATTTCGCGGTCTCTTCCAGTTCCTCGATCGCAAACACCGCGGCTTCCAGCGTGTCGCCTGATACCACCGGGCCGTGATTGGCCAGCAGCACGGATGAGTATCTGCCGGCCAGTCCCTTGATCGCATCCGCGACCGCGGGATCGCCGGGCCGATAATACGGAACCAGCGCGGTCGCCCCGCACTTCATGACGTAATAGGCCGTCATCGGCGGCAGGGCGGCGCGCGGATCGATTTCGGGCAGCATCGACAGCGCCACCGAATGGGTCGAATGCAGATGCACCACGGCGCGGGCGGCGTTGCGGGTCTGATAGAGCGCGGTATGCAGCGGCACTTCCTTGGTCGGGGCATCGCCGAAGAGCAGCCTGCCGGACGCGTCAAGCCGCGACAGCCGCGCCGGGTCGAGCGAGCCCAGCGAGGCGTTGGTCGGTGTCACCAGCCAGCCGCCGTCATAGACTTTCACGCTGATATTGCCCGATGAGCCCGGCGTCAGCCCGCGCTCGAACAGCGAACGGCCGAGCCGGCAGATTTCCTCGCGGAGCTTGGTTTCGCTCATGGCAGCATCCTCTTGCCGCCTTGTCTCATGCTTTGGCAGCGCGGCCAAGCCGTGATACCCAGAGGCAAAGCCGCAAGCCGCATGATCCGGAAAAGTGGGTACCGGTTTTCCGAAAAGATCATGCTCAAGGAAACTTCTGAGGGAACGCCGTATGCCTGAATCCGTAAAACCAAGCGTCGCCGTGATCGGGCTGGGCTCGATGGGGTTCGGCATGGCGACCTCGCTGCGGCGGGCGGGCTTTGCCGTCACGGGCTGCGACGTCTCGGCGGAATCGGTCAAGCGGTTCGTGGCCGACGGCGGCAGCGGCGCCAAAACTCCGGCGGAAGCGGCCAAAGGCGCTGACATTGTGGTCAGCGTCGTTGTCAACGCCGCGCAGACCGAGACCATTTTGTTCGGCGCCAATGGTGTTGCTGAAACCCTGCCCAAGGGGGCGGTTTTCATTTCCTCCGCCACCATGGATCCCGATGTCGCGCGGCGGCTGGCAAAGCACCTGGAAGAATCCGGCCGGCTCTATCTGGACGCGCCGATCTCCGGCGGCGCCCAGCGCGCGGCGCAGGGCGAACTCACCATTCTGGCTTCAGGCAGTGCTGCGGCTTTTGCGAAAGCGCGGCCGGCGCTCGATGCGATGGCGGCAAAACTCTATGAACTCGGCGATGCCGCGGGCCAGGGCGCCGCGTTCAAGATGATCAACCAGCTGCTCGCCGGCGTTCATATCGCGGCGGCCTCGGAGGCGATTACGTTTGCCGCCAAGCAGGGCCTCGATATCCGGAAGGTGTATGAGGTGATCACGGCTTCCGCCGGCAATTCCTGGATGTTCGAGAACCGCATGCCGCATGTGCTGGACGGCGATTATGCGCCGCGCAGCGCGGTGGAGATTTTCGTCAAAGACCTCGGCATCATCCAGGACATGGCGCGCACGGCGAAATTCCCGGTGCCGGTCGCCGCCGCAGCGCTGCAGATGTTCTTGATGACAGCGGCCTCCGGCATGGGCCGCGACGATGACGCCTCGGTGGCGCGGATGTATGCCCGCGTCACCGGCACGGCTTTGCCGGGCGAACCGAAATAAACCGACAACAAGAGGACAGCGATGCCCCGTTTTGCCGCCAATCTCTCCATGATGTTCAACGAGGTGCCGTTCCTCGACCGCTTTGATGCGGCGGCGAAAGCGGGCTTTACATCAGTCGAATTCCTGTTTCCCTACGACCATCCGGCCGAAGAAGTTGGCCAACGGCTGAAGGCCGCCGGCCTGACGCAGGCGTTGTTCAATTTGCCGCCGGGCGATTGGGCGGCCGGCGAAAAGGGCTTTGCCGCGCTGCCGGAGCGCTTCGACGATCTCAAGCAGAGTCTGCAGACCGCGCTGCCTTATGCGCAGGCGACCGGCGTCAAGCGGCTGCATCTGATGGCCGGCATCGCCAGCCGCAGCGAGCGCAAGGCGGTCGAGGCGTTTTATAAATCGGTGGCATGGGCCGCGGAATTTTTTGCGCCGCATGGCCTCGATGTCGTGATCGAGCCGATCAATCCGCGCAACGTGCCCGGCTATTTCCTCAACGACTTCAACTTCGCGCACGATTTGATCAACGAATTGAAGATTCCCAATCTGAAACTGCAGTTCGACATCTATCACTGCCAGATCATCCATGGCGACGTCACCATGCGACTGCGCGATATGATGCCGGTGATCGGCCACATCCAGATCGCCAGCATCCCCTCGCGCAACGAACCTGACGGCGAGGAGCTGAACTATCCGTTCCTGTTCACCGAACTCGACAAGCTCGGCTATGGCGGCTTTGTCGGCTGCGAATACAATCCGCGGGCCAAGACCACCGATGGCCTTGCCTGGTTCAAACCCTATGCCGGAGTAAAACCGTGACGCTGGCCGGCAAATTATTTCTCGGCTGCATTGCCGACGACTACACCGGCGCCTCCGATCTCGCCAATACGTTGACGCGCGCGGGCCTGCGTACGGTGCAAACCATCGGGGTGCCCTCCGACAATCTGGCGCTCCCCGAGGTCGATGCAGTCGTCGTCTCGCTGAAGAGCCGCTCGATCGAAGCGGGTTTGGCGGTGACGCGCTCGCGCGCGGCGGAAAAATGGCTGCGCAGCCGCGGCGCGGATCACGTGCTGTTCAAGATCTGCTCGACCTTCGATTCCACCGATGCGGGCAATATCGGGCCGGTCATGGACGCGCTGCGCGCGGAGTCTGCCGACACAATAGTGCTGGTGACGCCGGCCTTTCCGGAAACCGGCCGCACCGTCTATCAGGGCAATCTGTTCGTAGGCCTGGTGCCGCTGAACGAAAGCCCGCTAAAGGATCATCCGCTCAATCCGATGCATGATTCCAATCTGGTGCGGGTGCTGGCGCGCCAGAGCAAGACCAGGGTCGGGCTGATTGCCCTTGCAACGCTGACGCGCGGTCCGGATGCGGTCCGCGCGCAACTGGCCGATCTCTCGGCCAAGGGGTTTGGCGCGGCCATTATCGATGCGGTGTTCGACCGCGACCTCGAAACCATCGGCAGCGTCGCGCTGGATCATCGCTTGTCTGTCGGCGCCTCCGGTATCGGGTTAGGCATCGCCCGGGCGCTTGTCGCCTCCGGCAAGGTCAAATCGAGCGCGCCAAGTGCCGTTCCCGATACGCCGGTCGGCGGACCCGCGGCGTGTCTCGCCGGCAGTTGCTCGCAGGCGACGCTGCAGCAGATCGCCAACGCCGAAAAGACGATGCCGGTGCTGCTTCTCGATCCCGAGCGCGTCGTGGCCGGCAAGGACGAAGCCGGGCGCGCGCTGGCCTGGGCGAAGACGCGAATCAATCAAGGCCCGATCCTGATCGCCAGTAGTTCGACGCCGGAAGAGGTCGCAGCTCTGCAGTCACGTCATGGCCGTGATGCAGCCGGACATGCCATCGAGCAGGCGATGGCCGATATCGCCGAAGGCCTGGTTCAATCCGGCGTGCGCAGATTGGTGGTCGCCGGTGGTGAAACTTCAGGCGCCGTCGTGGATCGGCTGCGGATTCCCGGCTTTCTGGTTGGCGCAGAAATCGCTGCAGGCGTGCCGGTTTTACGCGCGGTCGGTGCCAACAATGGTGAAATGTTGCTTGCACTGAAATCAGGCAATTTCGGCGGTCCGGAATTTTTCTCCGACGCTCTCGCATTGATGCGCTGATCGCGTCTCCCCGTTCATTTGTTGGTGACGGCTGTCGACTACCGTAGTTTCACGGACTGCCAAATTAACACAACCTCAGCAGGCGTTAGGGCTTGGTGCAGGCAGGCGGTCCCGCGCTCTAACGGACTCTGAAGCTCGTCACATCAGGCGCGCCCCACGCGCCCAAAAAACCAAGAGATTCCCAGCCATGCTCGCCAAATACTCGATCCGCGCCAAAATCATCGCCGTCGTCGCCTTCCTGCTCGCCGCGATGACGGGCATGGGCCTGCTCGCGGTCAAGAACATGCGCGCGATGAATGCCAACACCGTCGATATCGCGACGATCTGGCTGCCGAGCGTCCGGGTGCTGGGCGATTTGCGCGCCGGCATCATCACCTACCGTAACGTGATCCGCGAGCACATGCTGTCGGAGACGCTTGAGGAAAAGCAAGCCGCGGAAAAGACCCTGGCGGGCGTGGTCGAGAGCAACAACAAGATCCGCGCGACCTACGAGCCGATGATTACCGCGCCGGAAGAGCGCGCGCTCTACAACGAATGGTCGCAGGTCTGGGACAAATACCAGAAGGGCACCGAGGAAGTGATGGCGCTGTCCCGCAAGGCCGCCGGCAAGAGTCCGACCGAGGCGCATGAATTGAACACCAAGACCGTGAACAAGATCGGGCTCGAGGCGGACGCCATCCTGAAAAAGGACATCGACCTCAACAACACCGGCGCCGACAAGGCGGCGCAGGATGCCGCCGACAGCTACAGTTCGGCGTTGATGATGCTCGCGGCCATCCTTGGTGCTGCCGTCATCATCGGCATCGGCGTCAGCTTCTATCTGGTTCGCGACGTCTCGACCGGTATATCTTCGATCGTCACCCCGATGCAGGCGCTGGGCAAGGGCGATCTGAGTGCAAACGTGCCGCATCAGGGCGAGAAGACCGAGATCGGCGCCATGGCCGACGTGCTGCAGGTGTTCAAGCAAGCCCTGATTGCCAAGAAGGCCGCCGATGAGGCTGCCGCGCTTGACGCGGAAGCCAAGATCGAGCGCGGCCGCCGGGTCGACAGCATCACCCGCAATTTCGAATCGATGATCGGCGAGATCGTTCAGACGGTATCGTCTGCGTCGACACAGCTCGAAGCCTCGGCCGGTACGCTGTCGAAGACGGCGGAACGTTCGCAGCAATTGACCACCGCGGTGGCGGCGGCCTCCGAGGAAGCCTCCACCAACGTGCAGTCGGTGGCGTCGGCGACCGAGGAACTGTCGTCCTCCGTCAACGAGATCAGCCGCCAGGTCCAGGAATCGGCGCGGATGGCCACCGACGCCGTCGGTCAGGCCCGCACCACCAACGACCGGGTCAGCGAATTGTCGAAGGCGGCCAGCCGCATCGGCGACGTCGTCGAACTGATCAATACCATCGCCGGCCAGACCAACTTGCTGGCACTCAACGCCACCATCGAGGCGGCGCGCGCCGGCGAGGCCGGCCGCGGCTTTGCGGTCGTGGCGTCCGAAGTGAAGGCGCTGGCCGAGCAGACCGCGAAGGCCACCGGCGAGATCGGCCAGCAGATCACCGGCATCCAGGCCGCGACCCAGGACTCGGTGAACGCGATCAAGGAAATCAGCGGCACCATCGAGAGACTGTCGGAGATATCCTCGACCATTGCGGCGGCGGTGGAAGAGCAGGGTGCTGCGACGCAGGAGATTTCCCGCAACGTGCAGCAGGCGTCCCAAGGCACTCAGCAGGTCTCCGCCAACATCACCGACGTGCAGCGCGGCGCCAGCGAGACCGGCTCGGCCTCGTCGCAGGTGCTCTCCGCGGCCCAGTCGCTCTCGGGCGACAGCAACCGCCTCAAGCTCGAAGTCGGCAAGTTCCTGGATTCGGTCCGGGCGGCCTGACAACAACGCCACTGGCGACAATCGATCAGCCCGGCCCAAAAGGGGCCGGGCTTTTTGCATTGGGCTATGCGTTGCGAAGTTCGGTCACGGGCTAGGTAGTTCCACTGAACCCCATTAACCTTCCATAGTTCTACAGCCGGTATCTTCCAGCAGTCGCGCTGGTCACTTGTCTTCGCTTGCCGTCGCGGCTCACCCAATTCCGGGAAGTCAAAGGTTCGGCGAAATGATCAAGCTCAATCGCATCGGGTACAAACTGGGTCTGGCGGGCGCCGTCGGCGTCTTGCTGGCGATGGGCATGGCCGCCAACCAGATGATGACCGACGCATCGGTGGCGGCCGTTAACGACCGTGCCGGCCGCTCGCAACGGGTGTCCGACGCCGCGCTGGCCGCCAACCTGGCGATGCGGCAGATGGAGCTCGCGGGGCGCAACATCAGATTGTCGAGGACTCCCGCCGAAGTCGAAAAGCACTTCGCCCAACTGGAGCGCCTGAAAGCGTCCGAAACCAGCCAGTTGGAAGCCGCACTGGCGAGCGCCCAGAAGCCGGAGACCCGGGAGCGGCTGCAGAAAATAAAATCCCTGATGGACCGTTTCAGTGCCGGCGTGGAGGAGATCGCGAAAGCGCAGGCAGCACTTCTCGCGCAGATCGACAAGCGCTCGGCGATCTCAGGTGAATGGACCAAGGCTATCGAGGCCGAACTGGCTTCGCCGGCAATGACCAAGCTGGACAATCGCGCCGAGGTCGAAAAGCTGCTGCATCAGGCCGACGCCAAGGTGAACGCGCTAAAGGCCATGGTCTGGCGGTTAGGCGCCACCGGCGATGCCAGCCTGATCGACCAGATTGCGAAGACCCAGACCGCGCTCAAGACCATTTTCAACCTGTTGCGGGGCGAGGCCGATGACCGCGAATTGCTCTCCGTGATTAGCTCGCTGGATTCGGTCGTCAAACGTTTCCTCGCTGCCAATGACGACGTCGTCAGGACCGAGGCGCTGAAGGACGACATTATTGCCAATCGTGCGGTCAAGTTTGCCAATGAGGCCGCCGAATTGATGGAAATGACGGTCAGTACCGCACAAAAGAATTCGGCGGTTTCCAGAGACGAGGTTGCGGCCGAGACCGCGCAGGCCAATCGCATCAACCTGATCATGGCCGGGATCGTCATCCTGACCCTGGTCGCCTCAGGCGTATTCTCCTTCCTCGGGATCGCGCGTCCGATGACGCGCCTGAACCGCGCGCTGGGCGAGATGGCCGGCGGCAAGCTCGATATCGAAATTCCCGGCGCCGGCCGCGGCGACGAGATCGGCGACCTCGCCAAGACCGTCACCGTGATCCGCGAGAACGCCGAGCAAAAGGCGCGCGACGAGGCGGCGGCCAAGACCAGGCAGGAACAGATCGCTGCCGAACAACGCAAGGCGGACATGATCCGGCTCGCCAATGATTTCGAAGGTGCCGTCGGCGAGATCGTCGAGACCGTGTCGTCGGCTTCGACCGAGCTCGAGGCGTCGGCCGGCACGCTCACCTCGACGGCGGAGCGCTCGCAGGAACTCACCACCATGGTCGCCGCCGCTTCCGAGGAAGCGTCGACCAACGTGCAGTCGGTGGCGTCGGCGACTGAGGAACTGTCGACCTCCGTCAACGAAATCAGCCGCCAGGTCCAGGAATCGGCACGGATGGCCTCCGAGGCCGTCGGCCAGGCCCGCACCACCAACGACCGGGTCAGCGAATTGTCCAAGGCGGCCTCCCGCATCGGCGATGTGGTCGAGCTGATCAATACCATCGCCGAACAAACCAATCTGCTGGCGCTCAACGCCACCATCGAGGCCGCGCGTGCCGGCGAAGCCGGCCGCGGTTTTGCGGTGGTGGCGTCCGAAGTGAAGGCGCTGGCCGAGCAAACCTCCAAGGCGACCGGCGAGATCGGTCAGCAGGTCGCCGGCATCCAGGCCGCAACCCAGGACTCGGTGAACGCGATCAAGGAAATCAGCGGCACCATCGAAAGGCTGGCGGAGATCTCCTCGACCATTGCAGCCGCGGTGGAAGAGCAGGGTGCCGCGACGCTGGAAATCTCCCGCAACGTGCAGCAGGCCGCCCAGGGCACCCACCAGGTCTCCGCCAACATCACTGACGTGCAGCGCGGCGCCAGCGAGACCGGCTCGGCCTCCTCGCAGGTTCTGTCCGCGGCGCAGTCGCTGTCCGGCGACAGCAACCGCCTCAAGCTCGAGGTCGGCAAGTTCCTGAACTCGGTGCGGGCGGCGTAACGCCGCCGGCTGGCGGCTCCGGTTCCGGCCGCGGGCGTGCAGGCACGAGCTATGCCGGGGAAGTGAAGGCCGCCTGCGCGCCGCTGCGTTGGCATTCCGGTTCGATTCGGGTAAATCGGCCCGAGCGGATTGGCCTTTCGGGAAGCCAATTACCGCCTTTCCAGGGGGTTGCCTCGTTTATGATCGCATTGGTCCGTATCGCGCTGAGCAGGCCGTATACGTTTGTCGTGCTCGCGCTGCTGCTTCTGATCATCGGACCGCTGGCGGCGCTGCGCACGCCGACCGACATTTTTCCGGATATTCGCATCCCCGTGATCGGGGTGGTCTGGCAATATACCGGCCTGCCGCCGGACCAGATGGCCGGGCGCATCACCTCGCCGTTTCAGCGCGCGCTGACGACGACCGTTAACGATATCGATCACATCGTCGCCAATTCCTATAACGGCTTTGGCATCATCAAGATCTTCTTCCAGCCGACCGTCGACATCCGGATCGCGAACGCGCAAGTGACCGCGATCTCGCAGACCCTGATCAAGCAGATGCCGCCGGGCGCAACGCCGCCCTTGATCCTCAACTACAGCGCGTCCACCGTTCCGATCATCCAGGTTGCGTTGTCCGGCGACGGCCTCACCGAGCAGAACCTCGCCGATATCGGCATCAACCAGCTCCGCACCCCGCTGGTTACCGTGCCCGGTGCTGCGATCCCGTATCCGTTCGGCGGCAAGCAGCGCCAGGTCCAGATCGATCTCAATTCGACGGCGCTGCAGGCGCGCGGCCTGTCCGGACAGGACGTCGCCAATGCGCTGGCTGCACAGAATTTGATCACGCCGGTCGGCACCCAGAAGATCGGGCAGTTCGAATACAACATCCAGCTCAACAACTCGCCGCTGAAGATGGAAGACCTCGGCGCCCTGCCGATCAAGACCGTCAACGGCGCGATGGTCTATGTCCGCGATGTCGCTACCGTGCGCGATGGCAACCCGCCGCAAACCAATATCGTTCACGTCGACGGCAACCGCTCGGTGCTGATGATGGTGCTGAAAGCCGGCGCGATCTCGACGCTGGATATCATCGCCGGCATCAAGCAGAAGGTGATCGACGTCAAGGATCAGCTACCGGATGCGTTGAAGATCGGCTTCATCGGCGACCAGTCGCTGTTTGTCCGCGGCGCCATCACCGGCGTCGCCAATGAAGGCGTGATCGCAGCCCTCCTGACCAGCGTGATGATCCTGCTGTTTCTGGGAAGCTGGCGTTCGACCGTCATCATCGCCGTCTCGATCCCGCTGTCGGTCTTGGGCGCCATCATCATGCTGTCGGCGATCGGCGAGACGCTCAACATCATGACGCTGGGCGGGCTGGCGCTCGCGGTCGGCATTCTCGTCGACGATGCCACCGTCACCATCGAGAACATCAATTACCATCTCGAGCAGGGCAAGCCGGTCGAGCAATCGATCCTGGACGGCGCCAACCAGATCGTGACGCCGGCCTTCGTCTCGCTGCTTTGCATCTGCATCGTGTTCGTGCCGATGTTCTTCCTGACCGGCGTCGCGCGCTTCCTGTTCGTGCCGATGGCCGAAGCCGTGATGTTCGCGATGATCTGGTCGTTCATTCTGTCGCGCACGCTGGTGCCGACGATGGCGAACTATCTCTTGAAGGCGCATGTCCAACATGACGGCGAGCCGCCGCGGTCGCGCAATCCCTTGGTGCGCTTCCAGCGCGGTTTTGAGGCGCGGTTCGAGCGCGTCCGCAGCACCTATCGCGATCTGTTGTCGATGGCGCTCGGGCGGCGGCCGCTGTTCGTGACCGGTTTCCTCGGCATCGTCGCGGTCTCGTTCCTGCTGGTGCCGTATCTCGGCCGCAACTTCTTTCCCTCCGTCGACGCCGGCAACATCCTGATGCATGTGCGGACACAAGTGGGCACGAGGGTCGAGGAAACCGCCAACCAGCTCGCCGACGTGCAAAAGGCGATCCGCAAGATCATCCCGCCTGACCAGATCGATACGCTGGCCGACAACATCGGCATGCCGATTTCCGGCATCAACATGACCTACAATAATACCGGCGTGATCGGCCCGCAGGATGGCGACGTCCAGATCAAGCTCAAAGAAGGCCACCGCCCGACCGCCGACTATGTCCAGCTGCTGCGTGAACAATTGCCGCGGCAGTTTCCCGGCTTGAGTTTTGCGTTCCTGCCCGCCGACATCGTCAGCCAGATCCTCAATTTCGGCGCGCCGGCGCCGATCGATCTGCAGATCCGCGGCGCCAATCTCGAAGCCAATTTCGCCTATGCCAACAAGCTGCTGAGCCAGATCCGCCGGATTCCCGGCATCGCGGATGCGCGGATCCAGCAATCGCCGAACAATCCGACCTTCAACATCGATGTCGACCGCACCCGGGCGCAATATGTCGGTTTGACCGAGCGCGACGTAACCAACAGCCTCGTCGTCAACCTCGCCGGCAGTTCGCAGGTCGCGCCGACCTACTATCTGAACCCGGATAACGGCGTGTCCTATTCGATCGTGATGCAGACGCCGCAATACCAGATCGACTCGCTGAGCGCGTTGCAGACGCTGCCGATCACCGCGACCGGCAACCCGCAGTCGCCGATCCTCGGCGGCATTGCCGACATCAAGCGCACGATCTCCAGCGCCGTGGTGTCGCAATACGACATCCAGTCGATGGTGCAGATCTACGCCACCCCGCAGGGGCGCGACCTCGGCGCGGTCGCGGCCGACGTGCGGCAGGTGATATCAGATACCGCTAGGGAAGTGCCGAAGGGCTCGTCGGTGGTTCTGCTCGGCCAGGTGCAGACCATGAACAGCGCCTTTTCCGGCTTGCTGTTCGGATTGCTTGCCGCAGTTGTGCTGATCTATTTCCTGATCGTGGTGAACTTCCAGTCCTGGTCCGATCCGTTCGTGATCATCACCGCGCTGCCGGCAGCCCTTGCCGGCATCGTCTGGATGCTGTTCACGACGCAGACCACGCTGTCGGTGCCGGCGCTGACCGGCGCCATCATGTGCATGGGCGTTGCCACCGCCAACAGCGTGCTGGTGATCAGTTTTGCGCGCGAACGTTACGAAGAGCTCGGCGACCCCATCGCGGCGGCGCTGGAGGCCGGTTTCGTCCGGTTCCGCCCGGTGCTGATGACGGCGCTGGCGATGATTATCGGCATGACGCCGATGGCGCTGGGTCTCGGCGAGGGCGGCGAGCAGAACGCGCCGCTCGGGCGCGCCGTGATCGGCGGCTTGATCTTCGCGACGATCGCCACCCTGATGTTTGTTCCCGTGGTATTCAGTATGGTACACAAGAAACAGGGCGTCACTGCCGCCGCCTCACCGGAGATGCCGAATGCCCACTGAACAGCCCCCGACGGTCTCGCGCCGGAAGCTGGGCATCTTCGCCGTGGTGGCGGTGATCGGCGCCGGCCTGATCGTCGCAACCGGCATCCGGGCGCGTGAGGATCAAGGCTCCAGGCTGCGCGAATGGACCGACAATCAGGCGGTTCCGACCGTCGCCGTCGCACTCCCCAACGCTCGCGCCCTCAATCCAACCTTCGAGCTGCCGGGCCGGCTGGAAGCCTATTATCGTGCGCCGATCTTCGCGCGCGTCTCGGGTTATCTGAAAAGCTGGAGCGCCGATATCGGCGCCAAGGTCAGGGCGGGCCAGGTGATTGCCGAGATCGAGGCGCCCGATCTGGACCAGCAATTGCTCCAGGCCCGCGCCGATCTCGCCAGCCAGGAAGCCAGCGCGAGATTGTCTGAAGCGACGCTGACGCGCCGCAAGACGCTGGTGGCGTCCAACTTCGTCTCGGCGCAGGAAATCGACGAGCGCACCGCCGACCTTTCCAACAAGAAGGCCGCGGTCAATTCCGGGCAGGCCAATGTCGAGCGGCTGGAAGCGCTGGCGGGCTACAAGAAGATCACCGTCCCCTTCGACGGCGTCGTCACCGCGCGCGATACCGACGTCGGCGCGCTGATCAATGCCGGCGGCGGCTCGGGGCCGGCGATGTTCGTGGTCTCCGACATCACCAAGCTGCGCGTCTATGTCAACGTTCCCCAGAATTACGTGCCGTCGATCAAGATCGGCGCCAAGGCCGCGATCACGATGCCGGAATATCCGAACCGCAGCTTTGCCGCGACCGTGGAAGCCTCCTCGCAATCGGTCGATGTTAGTTCCGGCACGACGCGGATGCAGCTGGCGCTGGATAATTCCGCCGGCGAGCTGATGCCGGGCGGCTACGCCAATGTGCGCCTCAACCTGCAGCGCGGCACGATCCCGCTGCACATCCCGGCCAGCGCGCTGATCTTCAACCAGAACGGCTTGCGCGTTGCGACCGTCGGCCCGGACGACAAGGTGCTGTTCAAGACGGTGACGATCGCCCGCGATCTCGGCAAGGAGATTGAGCTTGCCTCCGGCATCGCCCCCGACGACCGCGTCATCACCGCGCCGCCCGACGGCATCGCCGACGGCGATCCGGTGCGCGTCGTCGGCGCCGGCGCCAAGGGCGCAAAACCCACGACGGCGTCGGAAAAGCAGGACGTGAAGGGGTAGGGGCGGGCCGACCTCTACCATCCGTCATGCCCGGGCTTGACCCACGGCTGTCCGGTTTAATTTTGGTGGACATGGCGCATGGCATTGATTCTTCTGTGTTCCAAGCGTTTGGCGACGTTTTGGGACACGGAGAAGGATCAAGCCATGCAGCATCACAATAGTGTATTCCACAGCGTATTGAAGCAGGTTCCGTGGCATCGCTTTGATCAGCTTGTGGATGAGCACGGGGCCGACAAGCATGTTCGCACCCTGACGACGAAGAGCCAATTAATTGCGCTGATGTACGCACAATTGTCGGGGGCGCAGAGCCTGCGAGAGATCGAGGCCGGTCTGCAGAGCCACGCCACCAGGCTCTACCATTTGGGCAGCGATGAGGTGTCGCGCTCGACGCTTGCGGATGCCAACGCACAGCGGCCCTGGCAGGTGTTCAGCGGCCTGTTCGCGCATTTGGTCGGGCAGCTCACGCGTGGGCTCAAGCGCAAGACCGGCGAAGCGGTGCACCTGATCGATTCGAGCAGCCTTCGTCTGAGCGCGCTGAGCAAGGACTGGGCGAGGTTCTCGGCAGGTGTCTGCGGCGCCAAGATGCACATCGTCTATGACCCCGACGCCGTTTGCCCGATCTATGCCGCTGTCACGCCGGCCAACATCAATGACATCACTGCCGCCAAGGACATGCCGATCGAGGCCGGGGCCACCTACGTGTTCGACCTCGGCTATTATGACTACTCCTGGTGGGCCAAACTCCACGCCGCGGACTGCCGGATCGTGACCCGGCTCAAGAGCAACACCAAGCTTCACGTGGTCCACAAGAATGCAGTCGCGGCAGGCTCAAATATTCTTTCTGATCGCATCGGCCATCTGCCGCAACGTATGGCACGCAACCGTCAAAACCCGTTCCAGGATCCCGTCCGCGAGATCCGCGTGCGCATCGACACCGGAAGGATCCTGCGCATCCTCACCAATGACCTCGATCTACCGGCAACCGATATCGCCGATCTCTATAAACGCCGTTGGCAGATTGAGCTGTTCTTTCGTTGGGTCAAGCAGACCCTCAAAATCAAGCAGTTCATTGGACGCTCCGAAAATGCCGTGCGCATTCAGATCGCAGTGGCTCTGATCGCCTTCCTACTGCTGCGCCTGGCACACACCGCCCAGCGAGCCGTTCACAGCCTGCTCACCTTCACCCGTCTGGTGCGCGTAAACCTTATGCACAGACGACCGATCAACAGGCTGCTCCTTCCACCGCCTCCGATCATCAAAGATCAGCGACAGTTGAGCCTCAGCCTATGCTAAAATTAAACCGGACAGCCGTGAGGCTTGACCCGGGCATCCACGACTTACTTTCTTTCGGTTCAACAAAGAACGTGGATGGCCGGGCATAGGCGAGCGGAAGCGACGCCGTCCTTCGGACGGCTAAGCCCGGCCATGACGGAGAGGATGTTCACCCCACCCGCCATTCCAGCACGCTATCCTCGGCCGTGACGATATTCCCGACCGTCCCCACCGGCGTGCGGTCCATGTTGCGCAGATGCGCCAGCGTCTTCGCGTCGCTGGCGGGAATTCGTCCCAATGTCCGCGCGTCGTTCGCGGTGCGCAGCATCACCACGCCGTGCTCGATCTCGCCTTTGCCGCCATAGATCACGGTAAAGCTTTCGACCTTGCCCTTGCCGCCGGCTTCGGTGACGAACTCCGGCACGGCGCCCTTGCGGCGGTCGGCTGCGGCCTGCACGCTGGTGTCCTGCGCGAGCGCTTGCCTTGGCGCCGCGCGCGACAGCACCAGGCCGTGATGCTTGGTGACGAAGCCACCCTGGCCGTAGAGCAGGCCGAGCTTTGCCCCATTCCGCAGCTTGCGCACCATCGCGCAGGCCGCGTGCGTCATGTAGGTGTTGAGCGGCGCGCCAAAGAACGTCAGCCCGCCGGTCACGGTCGGCTGCACGTCAGCACCTAAGCCCAGCGTCCGCCGCGCCATCTTGGGCACGCAGGGAAAGCAGCTGTACAATTCGATCGCATCGAAATTTTTGCCGTCGCCTTCGACCAGATCCATCACCGCTTTCAGCACGGCATTCTGCGGATGGCTCTCGTAAAACTGGTCGCGGACCAGATAATCGCGCGGCTCTTCCGCCGACGCGCCGCCCCAGGCGTAGACGATGCGATCTTCGCGGACGCCCGCCGCGCGGGCCTTGGCGAGGCTGGTCATCAGCAGCGCACCGCCCATGTTCACGGTCGGATTGGCCACCATCAGTTTTGTATACGGCCACGCGATCAGCCGGTTATCGGGCGAGGGCGTGGTGATTTCGTCCGGCGTGAAATGTTTTTTCAGCCATGAATTGGGATTTTGCGAAGCGACATCCGAATAGGTCGACCACAGGCTACCCGACTCCGCCAGCGCCTCGCGCGGCGTCTGGCCCCAATACGCCGACGTCGCGGATTCATACAGCGGATAGACCGTGATCGGCCGGAACACGCCGAGTTTCACGGCAAGCGGCTTCTGGAACACCGCGCCGCGCTTCGGCTCCTCGACGTCATGCGCGAACGGCGTCCATGGCAGGTCGATACCAGCGCGCTGCGCCTTGGTCGCGGTCGATTGCGCTTCGGCGCCGCAGACCGCGGCCACGCTGCACTCGCCGCGCGCGATACGTTGCGCGGCCTCGTGCAGATACCGGATCGGGCTCTCGCCGCCGACCGGGCCGTAATAGAGATGTGAAGGCTGGACGCCAATACGCGCCGCGAGCTGTTGCTCGGGATCGCGGTAGCGCCAGCTCAGGAAATTGACGACGTCGAGCGAGCCGATCTCGCCAAGCAATTTTGCGCCTGAGTCCGCCTCCGCGCGCTTCAGTGCCTGCTCCAGCAAGGTGAGCGGCTCGAGGCCCGCGGTGGGTTCTTTCGGGCGATCGACGATTTCGCCGACGCCGACGATAACAGGAATGCGGTCTTCGGGGAGGGGGGATTTTGTCATTTTTTTTGTTTCACTCTCTCAGATCGTCAATTCGTTACATCCGTCATTGCGAGGAGCGAAGCGACGAAGCAATCCATTCTTTCCTTCCGCGGAGAGATGGATTGCTTCGCTTCGCTCGCTATGACGGGCACCTACTCCGCCACCAGCGCATTCATGTGCTCCACCGCCTCGACAAAATCTTCCTTGAACTCCTGCACCACCGCGCCCGCCGACTTCACGCTGTCGATCAGGCCGACGCCCTGGCCGACGAAATAGCTGACGAGATCGCGCGCCTGCGTATTGCCGGCTGCGGCTGCACGATCGATCGAGTTGAAGGCGTCGCGGCTGATGATGCTCTGCAGCGGCATCGGCAGCGCGCCGGGGCTGTCGGGCCCGCGATCCCAGGCGTCGGTCCACACCGAACGGAGTTGCCGCGCCGGTTTTCCGGTGCGGCCCTTGGAGCGGATCGCGTCGCGCGAGGACGCCGCGATCATTTTCTCGCGGAAGATTTCGGTGGTCTCGGACTCGACAGTGGCAAGCCACACCGAGCCGGTCCAGGCGCCGGCGGCGCCCATCGCCATGCACGCCGCCATCTGGCGCCCGGTCATGATGCCGCCCGCCGCCAGCACCGGCACGTCGCGGATCGGCTTGATCGCCTTGATCACCTCGGGCACCAGCACCATGGTCGAGACCTCGCCGCAATGGCCGCCGGCCTCGGTGCCCTGCACGACCAGAATATCGACGCCGGCCGCGACCTGGCGCAGCGCATGTTCCTTGGCGCCGACCAGTGCGGCGACCGGCACATTGTGCTTCTTGCCGCGATCGATCATCGCCTTCGGCGGCACGCCGAGCGCGTTGGCGATCAGCCGGATCGGATGATCGAAGGAGACGTCGAGCAGTTCCAGCGCGCGCTGCGCGTCGAACGGCTGCGGCTGATTGTCGGCGACATTGGTCGTCGTCAGTTCGATGCCGTACTTCTTCAGGAGGTTGCGGGTGAAGTCGCGATGCGCGGGCGATATCCGCGCCTCCAGGCTCTTCCAGGTGACGTCCTTTTCGCCCGCTGTCGAAATGTTCTCGGGGATCAGGACATCGACGCCGTAGGGTTTGCCGTCGGCGTGATCGTCGATCCATTTCAGCTCCCGCTCCAGCGTTTCGGGCGAGTGCGCGGTCGCACCCAGCACGCCGAAACCGCCGGCGCGGCTGACGGCTGCCACCACGTCGCGGCAATGGCTGAAGGCCAGCAGGGGGAATTCAATTCCCAGCATGTCGCAGATCGGTGATTTCATGGTTTTGTTCACTCCCTGCGGCAGCGTTTTGGTGCTGCTCATTTCGTTTCGAATTCACGCGTTGTTGCCGGACGCTAGCGCATCGAGGGTGTGCATGCCAAGTCTCCGACCTCATCCTGAGGAGCGGCGTCGTCGCCGCGTCTCGAAGGATGGGCCACGGGCCTCATGGTTCGAGACGGCGCAAGTGCGCCTCCTCACCATGAGGAATGAGCATTCCACGCTGCAGAATATGCAGCCCGGAACGACGGTTTTGTCTCTTGCGCTTTGGCTGGCCGAAGGGAATGCTGCTCTGCAAATCGACAAGAAATCCTTGGGGAGCCCGCCTTCATGTCCGCCGCCTTGCCATCCGTATCCGGTAAAGCTTCCGAGACCTACGACGTCGTCGTGGTCGGCGCCGGCTTTGCCGGCATGTACATGCTGCACCGGCTGCGCAAGCAGGGAATGACGGCGCGGGTCTATGAGCAGGGCGATGGCGTCGGCGGCACCTGGTACTGGAATCGCTATCCCGGCGCACGCTGCGACGTCGAGAGCATGCAATATTCCTACTCGTTCTCCGACGAGCTGCAGCAGGAATGGGACTGGAGCGAGCGCTACGCGCCGCAGCCCGAGATCCTGAAATACGCCAACCACGTCGCCGACCGTTTTAATCTCCGCCCCGATATCCAATTCAACACCCGCGTCGAACGGGCCGAGTTCGACGAGAGCGCCGGCGTCTGGTCGGTCGCCACGTCCGGCGGCAAGACTGTGACCGCTAAGTACGTCGTGCTCGCGACCGGTTGCCTCTCGAACGCGAAGATGCCCGACATCAGGGGTCTCGATGGCTTCAAGGGCAAGGTTTATCACACCGGCCACTGGCCGCACGAAGCGGTCGATTTCACCGGCCAGCGCGTGGCCGTGATCGGCACGGGATCGTCGGGCATCCAGTCGGTGCCCATCATCGCCGAGCAGGCCAGCCATCTTACGGTATTCCAGCGCACCGCGAATTTTTCCATTCCCGCCCGCAACGCTGTTCTGACCGAAGACGAGCGACAACGGTTCCGCGAAAAATATCCGGAAATAAGGCGCTTTGCCCGCGAGGAGGCGCGCAACGGCATCTATACCGATCTGCCCGATCGCGGCGCGCTTGACGACGGCGACAACGAGCGCCGCGCCAAATATGAATCACGCTGGAGCAAGGGCGGGCTGACCTTCATGTCGGTCTACAACAACCTCGCGCTCGACAAGACGGCCAACGACACCGCCGCCGATTTCGTCCGCGAGAAGATCGCCGAGATCGTGAAGGATCCGCAAACCGCAAAACTGCTGCAGCCGAACAACCACCCGATCGGTTCGAAACGCATCTGCATCGACACCGATTATTTCGCGACCTTCAATCGGGCGAACGTGACGCTGGTCGACATCAAGTCCAGCCCGATCGAGGAGATCACCGCGAATGCAGTGCGCGCCGGCGATAAGGACTTTGAGGTCGATGCTTTGGTGCTGGCGACCGGCTTCGATGCCATGACCGGCTCGGTCGCAAAAATCGACATCCGCGGCCGCAACGGACAGGCGCTGAACCAGAAATGGGCCGAGGGTCCAAAAACCTATCTCGGCCTGATGAGCGCGGGTTTTCCAAACCTGTTCATCATCACCGGTCCCGGCAGCCCGTCGGTACTGTCCAACATGATCGTTTCGATCGAGCAGCATGTCGACTGGATCGCCGATTGCGTCGCCTATATGCGCAACCACGGCCTCCAGACGATGGAAGCGGACAAGGACGCCGAGGACAAGTGGGTGGCCCATGTCAACGAGGTTGCCTACACCACGCTCTATCCGCAGGCCAATTCCTGGTACATGGGCGCCAACGTGCCGGGCAAGCCGCGGATCTTCATGCCCTATATCGGCGGCGTCGGACCGTACCGGCAGATCTGCAACGACATCGCGGCGAAGGGCTATGAGGGGTTTGTGATGGCGGGCGCGGAGCAGAAGCGGAAAGTGGCGGCGTCTCAATGACCGTCATTGCGAGCCAACGGGTCGCGCGAATGCGCGCCCGATGACAGGCTCCGCGAAGCAATCCATCCCACCACGAAAAGAAAGAATGGATTGCTTCGTCGCTGCGCTCCTCGCAATGACGGGGTAAAAAAATCGGGTCTCGTAGGCTGGGCAAAGCGAAGCGCGCCCACCATCTAGTGCGGAGCTTGGGTGGTGGGCAGGGCGCAAGCGCCTTTGCCCACCCTACGAATTCACAATCAGGAGCTAACCGAGTGACCGACGCACCCGTGACTGAAACCCCCGCCTACGAGCCGCCAAAAGTCTGGACCTGGAACAAGGGGAGCGGCGGCCGCTTTGCCAGCATCAACCGCCCGATCGCAGGCGCAACGCATGACAAGGAGCTGCCGGTCGGCCGTCATCCGATGCAGTTGTATTCGCTGGCGACGCCGAATGGCGTCAAGGCGACCGTGATGCTGGAAGAGCTGCTCGCGCTCGGGCACAGCGGCGCCGAATACGACGCGTGGCTGATCAAGATCGACGGCAACCAGTTCGGCTCTGGCTTCGTCGCGGTCAATCCGAACTCGAAAATCCCGGCGCTGATGGACCGCAGCGGACCGACGCCGATCCGGGTGTTCGAATCCGGCGCGATCCTGGTGCATCTTGCGGAAAAATTCGGGGCCTTGCTGCCATCGGGCGGTCAGGCGCGCGCGGAATGCCTGTCGTGGCTGTTCTGGCAGATGGGCAGCGCGCCGTTTCTCGGCGGCGGCTTTGGCCATTTCTATGCCTACGCGCCGGAAAAGATCGAATACGCCATCGACCGCTACGCGATGGAGGTGAAGCGCCAGCTCGACGTGCTCGATCGGCGGCTTGCGGACAACGAATATCTCGCAGGCCACGACTATACGATCGCCGACATCGCGGTATGGCCCTGGTATGGCTCGCTGGTGAAGGGCGTGCTCTATGGCGCGGGCGAATTTTTATCCGTGCAGGACTACAAGAACGTGCAGCGCTGGACCGATGCGATTGCCAAACGCCCAGGCGTGCAGCGCGGCCGCATGGTGAACCGCACGTGGGGCGATCCCGCCAGCCAGTTGCACGAGCGCCACGACGCCAGCGATTTCGAAACGAAGACGCAGGACAAGATTGGAGAGGTCGTCAGCGCGTCGCCGTAGGGCGCACGTAGCGGCCAAGAAACTGATCAGGGGGGCCGATGATGGATCCGATCAGACGCACCATACTGACCACGGGCGCCGCGGTGACGGCGATCGCCACAGCACCGCGCGCGTTCGCGCAGCAGACCGGGCAGGGAGGAGCCGCCATGAGCTTTTTTGAAAAAGGCGCCGTACGCATCCACTACGAGGAGGCCGGTTCCGGCTACCCGCTGCTGCTGATTGCGGGCGGCGGATTGAACTCGACGATATCGGGCCTCAGCGGCAGTTACCCGCCCTTCGACTCCTTCGTGGAATTCAAGGGCGAATACCGCTGCATCGCCGCGGATCTGCGCAACGCCAATGCCGGCCAGTCCACCGGCCCGCTCGAGATCGAGCGTCCCTGGGATTCTCACACCGACGACCAACTCGGTCTGATGGATCATCTCGGTATCGACAAGTTCATGGTGCTGGGCTTTTGCATCGACGGCCCCATGATCTGGAACCTGTTGCGGCGCGCGCCAAATCGCATCGTCGCCGCGGTGCTGGCGCAGCCCAGCGGCTCGCGCCCGGAAATGCGCAACCTGTTCTACGACAACAATATGAAAGGCTGGGGGCCCGAGCTGGTCAAACGCCGGTCCGAAGTCACGATGGAGACGGTGGAGAAATTCCTGACCAGGATGTACCGCACCAACCCCGATTTCGTCTTCACCGTGACGCGCGACTTCGTCCGCCAGTGCCAGACGCCGGTGCTGATCCTGCCCGACGATGTCCCGGCCCATCCCTATGCGGTCGCGATGGAAGCGGCGATGCTGGCGCCGAACGCCGAAGTCAGCATGTTCCCGTGGAAGGAGCCCCAGGAGCGGATTCCGCTCGCGGTGCGGCAAATCCGTTCCTTCCTGCGGGCGCATCGGCCGGCTGCGGCGTAGGGCGGCAGCCGTGTCTGTGTTCCGTCATCCTGAGGTGCGCGCCCTTGCGCGCCTCGAAGCATGAGCACGGCCCGTGGCCCATCCTTCTAGGCTCGCTACGCTCGCACCTCAGGATGACGGCTGCGCTGATTTCACCCAAGCCATCACGCTCTAATCCGGCAGCGTCTCTCCGGAACCGCCGAGCTCCGCCGGCAAATCCCTGTACTTCGGCAGGCCGTCCTTTACGGAAACCATCTTGCTCCCGTAATTCGCATGCAGGGTCGGCGCATGCGTGTAGCCCTGCAGCAGATTGGCATAGACATCGATCAGCCGCATGCGCGGATGGTCGGTCATGATGTGGCCGCCGCAGACCTTGCAGAATTTCCGGTAGGAATTTTCGGTCTTGTGAAAAGTGCCGATTTCGGCTTCGCCCTTGGTGATCCGCACATCATCCGACTTCCACAGGCTGAAGGCGTTGATCGGCGCCGCCGACCAGGCCTGGCAATCCCCGCAATGGCAGTAGCCCGTGAACACCGGCGTGCCCGTCACCTCCACCTCGACCGCGCCGCAAAAGCAGCCGGCCTTGTAGGTGGCCGCATTCGTTTTCGCTGCCTCGCCGTCGGCCAGCAGATCGTTGTATTCGGCGTGCTTGGTCATGTAGTTGCGGATGAAATCGCATTCGACGGAAAGTTTTCGTCCCTGCGCCCGCACCGCATCGAGCGTCGCGCGTCCGAGTTTCGAGCCGACGCCGCGGCCGCCCAGTTCCGGCGGCACTTCGGTGTGCACCAGCGTGATGGCGCCGGGCGATTTGCGGTAGGTGACGAAGGCGATCGTGCCGTCGACATCGAGTTCGAACCGATCGCGCGCTTCATTGTCGCTGAAATTGTCGGTCATGGGCGCTCCTGTTTTGGATCGGTGGGCACGGCGCAAAACGCGCCTTTGCCCACCCTGCAAATTAAGTCGCCACTACCCCCTGCGCCGGCGGAAACACCATTCGGTCGTCGGTGCGGCAATAGCGGTCGGCGAACATGCGGCCGACCGGGTGATAGCGGTCCATATGCACGCGCATCGTTTTGCTGTCCCACAATTCGTCGCGGATGTGGAAGTTGATGCCTTCGCCCATGATGAGCTGGCGGTCGCCGTTCACGTCGATGGTTTTCCAGGTCCTGCATTCCATCGCCCATGGCGCGTCGGCGAGCCGCGGCACCGCGATCTTGGTCGAGGGCGCGAGCTCGCGCTGGGTGAGATCGCCAGGGGCGTATTGCATGGTGTATTCCGTTGAGGCGGGATCCACTTGCTTACCTCGCCCCGCTTGCGGGGAGAGGTCGGATCGCCCTTAGGCGATCCGGGTGAGGGGGACTCTCAGCGAGCGAGCCCGTGGAGAGTCCCCCTCATCCCGACCTTCTCCCCGCAAGCGGGGAGAAGGAGAAGCTAGCCTACGGCATGCTCAGTTCATGCCGCCCGACCACCATCCAGTGCACTTCATCCGGACCGTCGGCGAAGCGGAGGTGGCGCACGTCCTGGTACATTTCGCCGAGCGGCGACCATTGCGAGATGCCGGTGGCGCCGTGCATCTGGATCGCCTGGTCGATGATCTTGCAGGCGCGCTCGGGCACCATCGCCTTGACCATGCTGACCCAGGTGCGGGCTTCCTTGTTGCCGAGCACGTCCATCGCCTTGGCGGCCTTCAGCACCATCAGCCGCATCGCCTCGATCTCGCAGCGCGCCTGGGCGATGATCTGCAAATTGCCGCCGAGATGCGCGATCTTCTTGCCGAAGGCCTCGCGGGTCAGGCCGCGCGAGACCATCAGGTCGAGCGCCTTTTCCGCCTTGCCGATGGTGCGCATGCAGTGGTGGATGCGGCCCGGTCCGAGCCGGACCTGCGAGATCTCAAAACCGCGGCCTTCGCCGAGCAGGATGTTCTCCTTTGGCACCCGGACATTGTTGAAGCGCAGATGCATGTGCCCGCGCGGCGCGTGGTCGTGGCCGAACACGTGCATCGGCCCGATGATCTCGACGCCGGGCGTGTCCTTGGGAACCAGGATCTGCGACTGCTGCTTGCTTGGTGCAGCGTCCGGACTGGTCTTCACCATCACGATCATGATCTTGCAGCGGGGATCGCCGAGGCCGGAGATGTAGTATTTCTCGCCGTTGATCACCCATTCGTCGCCGACCAGTTTTGCGGTCGTCGAGATATTCTTGGCGTCGGAGGAGGCGACATTCGGTTCGGTCATGGCGTAGGCGGAACGGATTTCGCCGGCCAGGAGCGGCTTCAGCCACTTCTCCTTCTGCTCCTTGGTGCCGACGCGCTCGATCACTTCCATGTTGCCGGTATCCGGCGCCGAGCAGTTCATGGTTTCCGAGGCCAGCGGGCTCTTGCCGAGTTCGGCGGCGATATAGGCGTAGTCCAGATTCTTCAGGCCTTCGCCGGTCTCGGCGTCGGGCAGGAAGAAGTTCCACAGGCCGACTTCCTTGGCCTTCGCCTTGGCCTTGCCCAGCACCTCGAGCTGCTCCGGCGTGAAGCTCCAGCGGTCGGTCTTTTTCTCGCCATGCCGGTAAAACTCGACCGACATTGGCTCGACCGTTTCACGGATGAATTTTTTCACGTGGTCGTAGAGCGGGCGGACCTTCTCCGACATCCTAAGATCGTTGAGTTCGTCTTCCGGATTGAGCGTATAGGTCGTGGTGCGGGGTATGTAGGCGTGTTTCATGCAGTCCTCCCATTGGGGCAGATCGTTCGTTCCCGTTCGCTCGGGCGATCTGTCTGAAACGCTTGTTTCTGGTCGTCACTGTAAACGTCCGCTTGGCCTTTGCACAGGCAAACGACGCTGTGGTTTTTCCGCCCCGTGGAAGGTACGTGCCTGCCCGGCGGGCAAAAAATCAGCGAAACTCCATCCACGTCGTCCCGGCTCCTGATGCGCAATTGCGCATATGGGCCGGGACGACGAGCTGCGTATGACGACCTCGATCTCAAAACGCCGTATACCCGCCGTCGATCACGAAGCAATCCGCGGTATGATACGACGAGGCCTTGCTCATCAAATACACCGCGATGCCGCCGAAGTCCGAGGGCTCGCCGAAGCGCCGCACCGGAATCCGCGGCATCACATTGGCGACGAATTTGTCGTTCGCCATGATGTTCGCGGTCATGTCGCTCTTGATCCAGCCGGGCAGGATCGCGTTCGCGGTGACGCCGTATCGGGCGAGTTCCACCGCGAGCGCGCGGCACAGCGCGTTCAGCGCCGCCTTGGTGCCGGCATAATGCTCGTTGCGCGCGGTGCCGAACAGCGAGGCGAGGCTCGAGGTCGCCACCAGCCGGCCGAATTTGTCGCCGGCGTCGGCGCGCTCGGTCATGTGGCGCGCGGCGGCCTGGAACACATGGAAGACACCGTCGAGATTGGTCGCGAACATTTTTCGCCATTCCTCCTCGGTGCGGTCGATGAAGGCGCGCCGTCCGCCGCCGCCGATGCCGGCATTGGCAAAGCAGCCGTCGACGCGGCCGAAGGTGTCGAGCGTCGCCTTCATCGCATCCTTGACGGAGGCGGGATCGGCGACGTCGCAGATGCGGGTGTCGACCTTGCCGGGACCGGCCGCCATGGTGGCCGCGGCATTTTTGTTCTTCTCGGCGTTGCGGCCCCAGATCGAGACGTTGCAGCCGGCGGCGTTCAGCGCCTGCGCGATGCCAAGCCCGATGCCGCCATTACCGCCGGTGATGATGGCGACGCGGCCGGAGAGGTCGAAGATGCTCATGGGTGTTTCCATTTGGTATGGCGCACGTTAGGTCGTGCGTTCAATGATGGCCAGATGTTCAGAGCCAACCATGGACAAGGCTATCAGAAAAATCAAATATGGGCCGAGATGGCAGATTCAATCTGCCGCGCAACGCAATAGCGCGTAAACACAAGTCATGAGGAAACAATGCAGTTCAAGCACGTCACGCTCGACATCGATGGACCGGTCGCCGTTCTCAGGCTCGACCATCAGGAGGTCATGAACGCGGTCTCGATGGACATGCTGGGCGGCCTTGCCGAGGCGCTCGACACCATCGACGAGAAGAAATCCGAAATTCGCTGCGTGGTGCTGACCGGCGCGGGGCGCGCGTTCTGCACCGGCGCCAATCTGCGGGGCCGCAACAACCAGAAGCCGGGCAGAAGCAACGCCGGCGCCTCGCTGGAAATCGGCTTTCACCCGTTCCTGCGCCGGTTGCGCAATCTGCATTGCCCGCTCGTCACCGCGGTCAACGGCCCGGCCGCCGGCGCCGGGATGAGCTTTGCGCTGATGGGCGACATGATCCTGTGCGCGCGCTCGTCCTATTTCCTGCAGGCGTTCCGCCGCATTGGCCTCGTGCCGGATTGCGGATCGACCTGGCTGCTGCCGCGGCTGATCGGCAAGGCGCGCTCGGTCGAGCTGTCGCTGATGGGCGAGCGGCTGCCGGCGGAAAAGGCGCTGGAATGGGGGCTGGTCAACCGCGTCCATGACGATGCGGCTTTGATGGAGGAGGCCATGAAGCTCGCGCATGAGCTCGCCAACGGTCCGACGATTGCGCTGTCGCTGATCCACAAACTGTATTGGGACAGCCCGGAGAACTCGTTCGAGGAGCAACTCAACCTCGAGTTCGAGTCGCAGCGCACCGCGGGCGCGGCGGAAGATTTCAAGGAGGGCGTCACCGCCTTCCTCGAAAAGCGCCCGGCAAAGTTCAAAGGCAAATGATCGAGCAGGAACTCGGACGCTGCGTCGCCGCCTTCTATCCGGGCGCGACCGGCATTGCCGGCGCGGCAAAACTCTCCGGCGGCGCCAGCCAGGAGACCTGGTCGTTCGACATCGTCCATCCCGGCGGTGTCATCGGCGCGATCCTGCGCCGCGCGCCGCCGGGCTATGGCGCCTCGCCGGGGCGGGCCGCCGGCCTCGATGCCGAGGCGACGCTGATGCAGCTCGCGTTTGACGCCGGCCTGCCGTCGCCACGCGTGATGCATGTGCTGCAGCCGGAGGACCACCTCGGCACCGGCTTCATCATGCAGCGGATCGAGGGCGAAACCATCGCGCGCAAGATCCTTCGCGATGAACAATTTGCAAAAGCGCGGCCGATGCTGGCGCGCCAACTCGGCAAGGTCATCGCCGGCATCCACGGGCTCGACGGCTCGAAACTGCCAAAACTGCGGCAGATGACGTCGACCAAGGAGATTGCCGATCTCGAGCGCGAATACCGCAGCTTCGACTGGCCGCGGCCGGTGTTCGAACTGGCGCTGCGCTGGCTCAAGCGCCACGATCCCGGCCCGTCGGCCGAGGTGACGCTGGTGCATGGCGATTTCCGCCACGGCAATCTAATCATCGGCCCCGACGGCGTCCGCGCGGTGCTGGATTGGGAGCTCGCGCATCTGGGCGATCCGATGGAGGATCTCGGCTGGATCTGCGTCAATTCCTGGCGCTTTGGCGAGATCGACAAGCCGGTCGGCGGGTTTGGCACGCGCGAGGATCTGTTTGCGGGATACGAGGAAGCCGGCCGCCGCGCCGATCCGGATCGCGTGATGTTTTGGGAAGTGATGGGCACACTGCGCTGGGGCGTGATGTGCTGCGGTATGATGCAGCGGTTCCGCAGTGGTCCCGATCATTCGATGGAACGCGCGATGATCGGGCGGCGTTCGTCGGAGACGGAGATCGATTTGCTGCGGCTACTTGCTCCACGGGGGAGATGAGATGCAGGACGAGCCGACACCCACCGAACTGATCAAGGCGGTCGCGGAGTTTCTGCGCAACGAAATCACGCCTGTGATTAAAGGCCACAACGCCTTCAAGCTCCGCGTCGGCATCAACGCGCTCGATCTGGTGACGCGGCAACTGGCGCTGGAGAGTGACGGCGATGCCGCCGAGGCCGCACGGCTGAAGCAATTACTCGGCGCGGACGGTTCGCTGAAGGAGCTTAACCGCGCGCTGTCGGACAAGATTGCAAAAGGCGAGATCGACCTGCAGACGCCGGGATTATCGCAGCATCTATGGCAAACCACGATGGACAAGCTCGCCGTCGATCAGCCGAATTATGCGTCGTACAAAAGGGAGCTGGGGACGAAGTGATTAGCGCCAGTCTTCCATCCTCGTCATTGCGAGGAGCGAAGCGACGAAGCAATCCACTCTTTCTTTACGCGGAGAAATGGATTGCTTCGCTTCGCTCGCAATGACGGCGGAGATTACTTCCCCACCCACTTCGGCGCGCGCTTTTCCGAAAATGCCTTTGGTCCCTCGATATAATCCTGCGACGCCGCCATCGCCTTTACGGCCGGGTATTCGCGCTGCTCTGATATCGCCTGCTCCAGCGAGACCTCGAGGCCCTTCTGGATCGCCTGCTTGGAGGCGCGGATCGACATCGGCGAATTTTTGCAGATCGTCTCCGCCCAGCGTTCGGCCGCGGCCAGCGCTTCACCCTGCGGCACCACCTCGTTGACGAAGCCGAGCTCTTGCCCTTCCTTGGCCGAGACGTGGCGCGCGGTCAGGATCATGCCCATGGCGCGCTTGAGGCCAATCTGCCGCGGCAGCCGGTGCACGCCGCCGGCCAACGCTGCAAGGCCGACGCGCGGCTCGGGCAAGGCGAACGTCGCATTCTCGGCGGCGATGATGAGGTCGCAGGCCAGCGCGATCTCGAACCCGCCGCCCATCGCAACGCCGTTGACGGCGGCGATGATCGGCTTGTCGCAGTCGAAGCGCGAGGTCAGGCCGGCAAAACCGCCCTTGTCCCAGCCGCGTTTGCCGCCGGCGGCCTGCCACTTCAGATCGTTGCCGGCGCAGAACGCCTTGTCGCCGGCGCCGGTGACGATCGCGACCCATTGCTCGGGGTCCGCGGAGAAATCGTCGAACACCTTGTTGAGTTCGAAATGCGCGTCGATATGCAGCGCATTGTACACTTCCGGCCGCGACAGCGTCACGATCGTGATCGGCCCCTTGCGCGTCACCTTTGAGAATTTCAGATCCATGTTTGCTCCCATTTCGATTTTCTGTGGCGAAGAATATTGGCCGGATATTAGCGGCGTGGCCGCTGCCCGATACCATCCAATTACGCAAGGCGCCCGCGCGTGCCAAGCCTTATCCGGTTGCTTGACTTGGACAGCATCTTCTCACCTTAATCGATCGATCAAAAAGGCCCGTAGCGCCTTAACGCAAAACGACAATAAGCGACATTTTCGGGAGAGACTGCCTTGGATTTCAACCTGCCGGCTGACCTCGTTGCCTATCTCGACGAACTCGATCGTTTCATCGCGCGCGAAATCAAGCCGCTGGAAGAGGCCGACGACAACATCCGCTTCTTCGACCATCGCCGCGAATGGGCGCGCACCGATTTCGACAAGGGCGGCCTGCCGCGGCATGAATGGGAAGCGCTGCTGCGCAAGGCGAAAAATCTCGCCGACGCCGCCGGCCATTTGCGCTTTGCGATCCCGAAACGTTACGGCGGCAAGGACGGTTCCAATCTCTGGATGGCCGTGATCCGCGAACATTTCGCGGCCAAGGGTCTCGGGCTGCACAACGATCTGCAGAACGAGCATTCGATCGTCGGCAACCTCCCGATCGTGACCATGCTGGATCGCTACGGCCGCGACGACCAGAAAGCGATGATCGACGGTTCCATCACCGGAAAGTACCGCATCACCTTTGGCCTGACCGAGCCCGAGCACGGGTCGGACGCGACGCATATGGAAACCCGGGCGGTGCCGGCGACCCGCGACAACGTCAAGGGCTGGATCATCAACGGCCAGAAGATGTGGACCACCGGTATGCACGTCGCCACGCATTGCGCGCTGTTCGCGCGCACCAGCGGCAATGACGGCGATGCGCGCGGCATCACCTGCCTGCTGGTGCCGGCCAAAGCCGAGGGCGTGAAGGTCGAGGAATATATGTGGACCTTCAATATGCCGACCGATCATCCGCGGGTCAGCTTTACGGATGTGTTCGTGCCTGACGACGCGCTGTTCGGCGAAGTCGGCCGCGGCCTCTCATTGGCGCAATGCTTCGTGCATGAGAACCGGATCCGCCAGGCGGCAAGCTCGCTGGGCGCTGCGGTCTACTGCATCAACGAGAGCGTCAAATACGCGCGCGAACGCAAACCGTTCGGCAAGGCGCTTTCCGAGAACCAGGCGATCCAGTGGCCGCTGGTGGAACTCGCCACGCAAGCCGAGATGCTCAGGCTATTGATCCGCAAGACCGCCTGGGAGATGGACCAACTCACCCAGGCCCAGGTCGAGCACACGCTGTCCGACAAGGTCTCGATGTGCAATTTCTGGGCCAACCGTCTCTGCTGCGAGGCCGCCGACCGCGCCATGCAGGTGCACGGCGGCATGGGCTATTCGCGCCACAAGCCGTTCGAACACATCTACCGCCACCACCGCCGCTACCGCATCACCGAAGGCAGCGAGGAAATCCAGAAGCGGAAGGTGGCGGGATTTTTGTTCGGCTATATGGGGGCGGGGAAGCATTGAGGGAGACGAGCGCACGTTCTCTCAACCCGTCGTCCCCGCGAAAGCGGGGACCCATAACCACAGGACGCGGTGTGAGGCACACTGATCAAACAAGGCAACTAACACTTCCCATTCAACAAACCGCACGGCGTGATGGTGTGGACGGCCCCCTACGGCATCGATTGTGCCAGAATGAGGTTGTTTCAAATCTCAGACAAGGGAGCCGTCCGTGGACCAGATTATCCGCATTGGAATGGATACGTCGAAGCATTTTTTTCAGCTGCACGGGGTGGATGCCGCCGAGCGGCCGGTGTTGCGCAGGAAGCTGCGACGCAACGAGGTGTTGGCGTTTTTTGCCAAGCTGCCGCCAACCGTGATCGGGATCGAGGCCTGCGGCGCGGGGCACTACTGGGCGCGGGAGTTGCGCAAGCTCGGCCACGAGGTGAAGCTGATGGCGCCGCAGCACGTGAAGGCCTACATCAAGCGCAACAAGAATGACGGACGCGACGCCGAGGGGCTGTGCGAGGCGATGAGCCGGCCGACGATGCAGTTCGTATCGGTGAAGACCGAGGAGCAGCAGGCGGCGCTGATGCTGATAGGGGTCCGCCAGCAACTGATCGCCAGGCGCACCCAGCTTGGCAACGCGATCCGCGGCTATGCGACGGAGTTCGGTCTGATCACCGCCAAGGGTCTCGACAAGCTCGAGCCGCTATTGGCGCGGATCGCTCAGGAAGAGAGATTGCCAGAGCTGGCGCGCGAGATGTTTGCGGCGCACGGCAGGGAGTATGCGCGACTGCAGGCCGAACTGAAGGCGATCGAGGCCAGATTGATGGCTTGGTACCGCGCCAATGCCGACAGCCGACGTCTGGCAAAGATTCCGGGGATCGGGCCGATTGGCGCCACCGCGCTGGTCATGAAGGCGCCGGATCCTCGCCTGTTCCCTTCCGGCCGGCACTTTGCGGCCTGGATCGGGCTGACCCCGAAAGACCATTCCACCGCCGGCAAGACCCGGATCGGCAAGATCACCCGCGCCGGAGATGAGATGCTGCGTAGCGTGCTGGTGGCGGGAGCAACCGCCGTGATCCAGCAAGCCAGAAAAAGCCGCGGCCGTGCGTCGCCCTGGCTCCTTGCGCTGCTGGCGCGCAAGTCGCCAAAGCTCGCAGCGGTGGCGCTCGCCAACAAGATTGCCCGCATCGCCTGGAAGCTGTTGGTGACGGGCGAGAGTTACGACGGCGCGCGGATGCCTGACGCATCCGCACTCGCCGCTTAAGAGATCAGTCGGGCGGCGGGTTCGCCGCACCGGCTGAGCCGGAGCTGCAAGAGGAGACAGATGGTAGGATCGATCGATCCGAGGTGCGAGACAATCCGTGGGACCCATTGGCCCGTAAAGGTCGCTGGCGTGTTTGGAACTCGCGTCGCGGAAAACCATCTTGGCCAGCGGCCACCAACCGCATCAACAGGCCGGACATATGGATGCAAGCGATCCGATCAAACCGTCAAAAAGCTCTTGCGGCACGGGGGCCGTCCACATATGGGTCCTGGCCTTCGCAGGGACGACGCTGAGGGTGTGTCGTCGTGTTCGCCGGGACGACGGAGCTAATTCACCTGCCGGTCTTTCCCCGCCCAATAGGGATCGCGCAGATGGCGCCGCAAGATCTTGCCCGACGCATTGCGCGGCAACGCCTCGATGAAGTCGACCGTCTTCGGCGTCTTGAAGCCGGCAATGCGCTCGCGGGTAAAATTGATGATGTCGGTCGACGTCGCCTGCTTGCCCGGCTTCATCACCACGATCGCCTTGACGGCCTCGCCCCATTTGTCGTCGGGGACGCCGACCACCGCGACTTCGGCGACATCGGGATGATCGCAGATCGCGCTCTCGACTTCGGCGGGATAGATGTTCTCGCCGCCGGAGATGATCATGTCCTTGATGCGGTCATGGATATAGAGGTAGCCGTCGCTGTCCATGTAGCCGGCGTCGCCGGTGCGCAGCCAGCCGTCGCTGTCGAGCGTTTTAGCGGTGGCCTCCGGCAGGTTCCAGTAGCCGACCATGTTGGAGCCGGAGCGGGTGGCGATCTCGCCGACTTCGCCCGGCGGCAGGCGCTTGCCGTCGGCGTCGAGGATCGCAAGTTCAATGCCGGGCAGGGCCTTGCCGGCCGAGCGCATCCGGTCCAGTCCCTCGATATGGTCTTCCGGCGGCAGTGCCACGATGGTGCCGGTCGTCTCCGTCATGCCGTACATCTGCACAAAGCCGCATTTGAAGACCTCGATGCATTCCTTCAGCAGCGCCGCCGGAATCGGCGAGGCGCCGTAGAGCATGTATTTCAGCCGCGAGAAATCGACCTGACGGGCGCGGGGCTGCCGCACCACGAACTGCATCGCGGCCGGCACCATGAACAATTTGGTGATCCCGGACTGCTCGAAGAAGTCCAGCACCTTGGTCGCATCGAACTCGCGCGCGATCACGCCTCTCGCGCCGTGATAGAGGCTCATCACGCCCCAGCCGGAGCCGCCGATATGGAAGATCGGCATCGCCACCAGCGAGACGTCGTCGGTCGTCCATTTGTTCCACTCGGGCTTTTCGGCCTCGTTGCCGGTCTGAACCAAATTGAGGAAATTGGCGTGCGACAGCATCGCGCCTTTTGGCTTGCCTGTTGTGCCGGAAGTGTAGAGCTGGATCGCGATGTCTTTCGAACTGATGGGCACTTTTGGGTCGTCGCCGCTCTGGGCGTCGCGCCAGGCCGTAAAATCCTGCCATTCCGCCGCGCCGCCTTCGGTCGTGATCACGGTGCGCACATCAGCCAATTGCGCCTTGATGTTGCCGACCTGGGTGATGAATTCGGGCCCGACGAACAGCACCGGCGCCTTGCAGTCGGCGACGATGAAGGCGACCTCGGGGCCGGCGAGGCGCCAGTTCACCGGCGCCATCACCACGTTGGCTTTTATCGCGCCGAGCAGCAGCTCGAAATAGATGTCGCTGTTCTTGCCGAGATAAGCGATGCGCTCGCCGGGCCTGACGCCCATCGCGATCAACGCGTTAGCAACGCGGTTGGTCTTGACGTCGAACTCGGCGAAACTGGTCTCGCGTCCCTCGAATTCGTAGGCTACCGCATCGCCGCGGCTCCTGGCGCGGTCGCGCACCATGTCGGCAAGGTTCGTCAGTTGCTGGGCAGCGGACATGTTTCTCCCGAGGGTCTTTTGTTGTTTTACCTTCGGGATGATATTGGCTCGGAGCACGCAACGCAATCGTTCGTCATTGCCTGCGACAAACGCGAAGCGTTTGCGCAAGGGAGCGCAGCGACGAAGCAATCCATGCTTCCTTCGCGGTGCGATGGATTGCTTCGCGGAGCCTGTCATCGGGCGCGCATTCGCGCGACCCGTTGGCTCGCAATGACGTGGAGAGACTATCCCCGTGCCGCGCGGTCCTTTTCGTTCTGCGCCTTGATCGAGTCGCGGGCCTTGGTCCAGTCGTCGTCGCTCCAGTCGCGCAGCTGATAGAAATTGCCGCCCATGGCGAGCGCCTGGGCGCCGTCCATGGCGATGGTCTCGCCGTTGATCCAGTCGCAGCCGCCGGAGATCAGGAACACGGCAAGGTTCTGCAATTCCTCCATGGTGCCGACCCGGCCCATCGGGTTCTGCGCCCTGGTGCGCGCGCCGGCTTCGTCGCCGGGCTTGATGCGCTTGCTCATGCCCTCGGTCGGAATTTCGCCGGGCGCGATGGTGTTGAGACGGATGCCGTATTTGCCCCATTCGACCGCCAGCGACATCGTCATGGCGTGGATCGCCGATTTGCTCATCGCCGACGGCACCACATAAGGCGAGCCGTTGCGCACCCAGGTCACGGTGATCGACACCACATTGCCGGGCTGCTTGTCGGCGATCCAGCGCCGGCCCACCGCATGCGTCACATAGAAGGTGCCGTGCATCACGATGTTGGCGACCGCGTCGAAGCCGCGCGGGGAGAGTTCTTCCGAGCGCGAGATGAAATTGCCGGCGGCGTTGTTGATGAGGTCCGTGAGCGGCCCGCCGGTCCAGATCGACTGGATCATTTCGTCGACCGCGAGCGAATTGCGGATATCGACGCCGTGGCTCACCACACGTCCGCCGTGCAAATCCATCAATTCGGTTGCGGTCTCGTCGCAGACGCTCTTGCGGCGGCCGCAGATATGGACCTCGGCGCCGAGGCTGAGGAATTTCGAAGCCATGGATTTGCCGAGGCCGGTTCCGCCTCCGGTCACGAGGATGCGCCGCCCGGCGAGAAGTTGATCGTTGAACATCGTTTCCACCCAAAGGAATTGTTGTTAATTGGTCGATTGACTAAAAGCGGACAACGGCCTTTCTGTAAAGCGGCAAACAAAGAATAACAGCAGCGGAGGAACATTCTCATGGAGCAACGCGTCTCGATATCGATTTCGGACGGTGTCGCCGATGTCCGGCTGGTGCGGGCGGACAAGATGAACGCGCTCGATGCCGCGATGTTCGACGCACTGGTGGCCGCGACCGGACGGCTTGCCCATGAGAAAGGGGTTCGAGCGGTAGTATTGTCCGGCGAGGGACGGGCGTTCTGTGCCGGCCTCGATATGGGACGCTTCGCCGCCATGAAGGATCAAGGCGGTAACGGGATAGCCGGCGGCGAGAAGCGCGACCTGACGGAGCGCACCCATGGGCAAGCCAATTTTCCGCAGCAGGCAGTGTGGGGCTGGCGGCAGCTCCCGGTACCGGTGATTGCCGCGATCCACGGCGTGGCGTTCGGCGGCGGCTTTCAGCTCGCGCTCGGCGCCGACATGCGGTTCCTCACGCCGGACGCGCGGATGTCGATCATGGAGATCAAATGGGGGCTGGTGCCGGACATGGCGGGCACACCGATCCTGGCCAGCCTCGTGCGCGACGATATTTTGCGGGAGCTGACCTATACGGGACGGATTTTTTCGGCCCAGGAAGCCCTGAGCTACGGGCTCGCAACCCGGATCTGCGACAACCCGCGCGCTGCCGCCTTCGAGCTTGCGCGCGAGATCGCGGGCAAGAGTCCGGACGCGATCCGCGCCGCCAAGCGCATGCTGAACAATCTGTCGGTCGATCCCGGCCCGGCGCTGCTCGCGGAGTCAGTGGAGCAGCAGAAGCTGCTGGGCAGTCCGAACCAGACCGAGGCGGTCCGCGCCAACATGGAAAAGCGCGCGCCGCGGTTTGCGGAGGCTGGATAAACAACCTTCGTCATTCCGGGATGGTCCGAAGGACCAGACCCGGAATCTCGAGATTCCGGGTTCGATGCTTCGCATCGCCCCGGAACGACGGCATGGCATCCTAACCCGACGAGAGATCGGAAAACGACAATGTCCTCCCAACCCTTCCTCGGCATCATCAGCGGCCAGCGCAGGCGCGATCACGCCGAGGTCGCCGATCGCGCCGACCGCATCGCCTCCGGACTGCAGAAGCTCGGCGTCAGCCAGGGCGACAGCGTCTGCATGCTGATGCGCAACGATATCGCCTTCATGGAGGCCGCCTATGCCGCGATGCGGCTCGGCGCCTATGGCGTGCCGATCAACTGGCACTTCAAGCCGGAAGAGATCAACTACGTACTGAAGGATTCCGGCTCGACGGTCCTGATCGCGCATGCCGACATGCTGCATCAATTGCGCGATGCGATTCCGTCCGGTGTCACCGTGCTCAGCGTTCCGACGCCGCCGGAGATTTTGGCCAACTACAAGATCAATCCCGATCATCTCGCGACGCCCGATTTCGCGATCGATTTTGAGCAATGGCTGAACGTTCAGCCGCGTTATGACGGGCCGGCGGTGCCGCAGCCGCAGAACATGATCTACACCTCGGGCACGACGGGCCATCCCAAGGGCGTGCGCCGCTTTGCGCCGACGCCGGAGCAGACCGCGAACGCCGAAGCCATGCGCGGCATGATCTATGGCCTCAAGCCGGGCGCGCGGGCGATCCTGCCGGGGCCGCTCTATCATTCGGCGCCGAACTCGTTCGGCCTGCGCGCCGGGCGTCTCGGCGGCGCGCTGGTGCTGATGCCGCGCTTCGACGCGGAAGAATTTTTGGCGCTGATCGAGCGCGAGCGGATCGACACCATCTTCATGGTGCCGACCATGTTCATCCGGCTGATGAAGCTGCCGGAAGCGGTCCGCCGCAAATACGACATGTCATCGCTGCGCCACATCATCCATGCCGCGGCACCGTGTCCGGCCGACGTCAAGCGCGCGATGATCGAGTGGTGGGGGCCGGTGATCTATGAATTCTACGGCTCGACCGAATCGGGCGCGGTCACCTTTGCCAATTCCGAGGACGCGCTGAGGAAGCCCGGCACCGTCGGCAAGATATCGCCCGGCGCGGAACTGCGTTTCATCGGCGACGACGGCAAGGAGTTGCCGCAGGCCAGATCGGCGA
Organism: Bradyrhizobium sp. Ash2021; assembly: GCF_031202265.1. Lineage (NCBI taxonomy): Bacteria > Pseudomonadati > Pseudomonadota > Alphaproteobacteria > Hyphomicrobiales > Nitrobacteraceae > Bradyrhizobium > Bradyrhizobium sp. Ash2021. The sequence goes on from NZ_CP100604.1 coordinate 3,415,747, forward strand.
AATCTATTCGCGGATATCCGGCAATCCGGATTTCACCTATCACAACAAGCCGGGAAAGCGCGCCGAGATCGAGCGCGAGGGTTTTATCACCTCGGGCGACGTCGGCTACATCGACGAAGACGGCTATGTCTTCATCTGCGACCGCAAGCGCGACATGGTGATCTCGGGCGGCGTCAATATCTACCCGGCCGAAATCGAGGCGGCGCTGCACGCGGTGCCCGGCGTGCACGATTGCGCGGTGTTCGGCATTCCCGACGAGGAATTCGGCGAGGCGCTGATGGCGGTCGTAGAACCGCAGCCTGGGGTAACGCTGGACGTCGCCTCGGTCCGCGCCCAGCTCCGGACGTCGCTGGCCGATTACAAGGTGCCGAAACACGTCGAAATCCAGGCCAGTTTGCCGCGCGAGGATTCCGGCAAGATCTTCAAGCGCCGGCTGCGCGACCCGTATTGGGAGCGGGCGGGGAGAAGGATTTGATCTGTCGTTCCTGCGAAAGCAGGAACCCATACGCCGTGTCCTCTCGTTTGGCGCTCTGGGGAGAGACCTTTTTGAGCCCGGCGTCCTGTGGTTATGGGTCCCCGCTTTCGCGGGGACGACGAGGGAGGAAGGTCAAGTGTGCGCCGCCTCCATCTTTATCTTGCACTGCGGCAAAAAAGTTGCAGACTGCTAACTTGCCGGGCAGCCTCTGGAGTAGCCAGCCATGTCACCCCAGACCATGCCTTCCGAGACCGAAGTCCGTCCCAATCGCATGGAGGATGCGCAGGCACTGGAGGCCGACGCGCGGCTTCGCGAGGACATTCGGCTGCTCGGACGCATCCTCGGCGACACCGTGCGCGATCAGGAGGGCGCCGACGTGTTCGACCTGGTCGAGCGCATCCGGCAGACCTCGATCCGGTTCCACCGCGATGACGACAAGCCGGCGCGCCGCGAGCTCGAGCTTATTCTCGACAGCATGTCGATCAGCCAAACCGTGCGCATCGTGCGCGCCTTCAGCTATTTTTCGCATCTCGCCAATATCGCCGAAGACCAGAACAACATAAGGCAGATGCGGGCCCGCTCATCCGCCGCTGGGACGCCGAGGCCAGGAACGCTGGCGCTGACACTGTCGCATGCGCGCGCCGCCGGCTTTAGCGGGGCTGACTTGCGCAAATTCTTCGCCGAAGCGCTGGTCAGTCCGGTTCTGACCGCGCATCCGACTGAAGTGCGCCGCAAGAGCACGATCGACCGCGAGATGGAGATCGCGGCACTGCTGGACCGGCGCGAACGGGTCCAGTTGACGCCTGAAGAAGCCGAGGCGAGCGACGAGCAGCTGCGCCGCGCGGTGCTGACATTGTGGAAGACCAACCTGTTGCGCCGCACCAAGCTGACCGTGCTCGACGAGGTCGCCAACGGGCTTTCTTTCTACGATTACACTTTCCTGCACGAAGTGCCCCGGCTGCATTGCACGCTGGAGGACCGGTTGAACGAGGGCGACAGCGTGGCGCAGGGCGAAGTGGGGTCCTTCCTGAGAATGGGCAGCTGGATCGGCGGCGACCGCGACGGCAATCCGTTCGTGACGGCGGAAGTGATGCGCGGAACGCTGCGCCTGCAGAGCAGCCGTGTGCTGCGCTTCTATCTCGAAGAGCTGCATTTGCTCGGCGCCGAGCTGTCGCTCGCGGCGCATCTTGCCGATGTCTCCAAGGATCTGCGGGCGCTGGCCGAACGCTCGCCCGACACTTCGCCGCATCGAAGCGGCGAGCCGTACCGGCTGGCGGTGTCCGGCATTTACGCGCGGCTCACCGCTACCGCTGCGAAGCTGGACGTGGAAACCACCCGGCCGCCGGTCGGTGCCGCCGCGCCCTATGCCGATGTGGGGGAGTTCAAGGCCGATCTCGATACGCTCTATCGCTCGCTGATATCGAACAATTCGCGCGTGATCGCGCGCGGACGGCTGCGGCACTTGCGCCAGGCGGTGGATTGCTTCGGTTTCCATCTGGCCTGTCTCGATATCAGGCAGAATTCGGCCGTGCACGAGCGCACGGTTGCCGAGCTGATCGATGCGGCGATGCCTGGCATGTCGTATCTGGCGCTGAACGAAGAGGCGCGGATTGCGCTGTTGTCGGGCGAACTGCGCAATGCACGGCCGCTGACGTCGGCCTTCGTCAAGTACAGCGAAGAAACGATCGGCGAACTCGCGGTCTTCCATGCGGCGGCCGAAGCCCACGCCAAATTCGGCGCCGACGCGATTCCTCAATGCATCATCTCCATGTGCAAGGGGATGTCCGACATGCTGGAGGTCGCGCTGCTGCTGAAGGAGGCCGGCCTGGTCGACCCCTCGGGCCGCAGCGCGATCAATATCGTGCCGCTGTTCGAGACCATCGAGGATCTGCAGGCGTCGAGCGGCATCATGGACCGGATGCTGTCGCTGCATGATTACCGCAAGCTGGTGGACAGCCGCGGCGGCGTGCAGGAAGTGATGCTCGGCTATTCCGACAGCAACAAGGATGGCGGCTTCGTTACCTCGGGCTGGGAACTCTACAAGGCCGAGATCGGCCTGATCGAGGTGTTCGAGCGCCATCACGTGCGGTTGAGGCTGTTCCACGGCCGCGGCGGCTCGGTCGGCCGCGGCGGCGGGCCGAGCTATGAGGCCATCATCGCGCAGCCGGGCGGCGCGGTAAATGGCCAGATTCGGATCACCGAACAGGGCGAAATCATCTCCAGCAAATATTCCAACGCCGAAGTCGGCCGCAACAATCTGGAGATTCTCGCCGCGGCGACGCTGGAAGCGAGCCTGCTGCAGCCAAAGCACAGCGCGCCGCGTGAGGAATATCTCAAGGCGATGGAGCAATTGTCGGCGCTGGCCTTCAAGGCCTATCGCGGGCTGGTCTATGAAACCGAAGGATTTGCCGATTACTTCTGGTCTTCCACCGTCATCACCGAAATCGCCACGCTGAACATCGGCAGCCGCCCGGCCTCGCGCAAGAAAACCCGCGAGATCGAGGACCTCCGCGCCATTCCCTGGGTGTTCAGCTGGGCCCAATGCCGGCTGATGCTGCCGGGCTGGTATGGTTTTGGCAGCGCGGTGGAGACCTGGATCAAGGAGCATCCCGACAAGGGCATGCCGTTCCTGCAGGAACTCTATCGCGAATGGCCGTTCTTCCGCACCCTGCTATCGAACATGGACATGGTGCTGGCGAAAAGCTCGATCGCGATCGCCTCGCGCTATGCCGAGCTGGTGCCGGACGAGGCGCTGCGGGAAAAGATTTTCGGGCGCATCCGGCAGGAATGGCAAACCTCGATCGACATACTGTTGAACATCATGGAGCAGGAGCGGCTGCTGCAGGGCAACCCGCTGCTGGAGCGCTCGATCCGCAACCGCTTTCCCTATCTCGATCCGCTCAACCACGTGCAGGTCGAGCTGCTGAAGGAGCATCGCGCGCAGAATCCCGACGAAGCGGTGCTGCGCGGCATCCAGATCACCATCAACGGGATCTCGGCGGGGTTGCGCAATAGCGGGTAGGCAAGAGGTGAAAATCTCACCCCGTCATTGCGAGCGAAGCGAAGCAATCCATCTTGCAGCGTAAAGAAAGAATGGATTGCTTCGTCGCTTTGCTCCTCGCAATGACGGTGCTAGCCCCTCAACAATTATGCGCGCCCTGGGTCTCCACATAGACCGCGTAGAGCGACTGGCTCGCGGTCATGAACAGGCGGTTTCGCTACTCGCCACTCCCTATTCGCCAACCGATCATGGCTTCATTGCGCCCTGTACACTCGTGTACACGGCATAGAGTGACGTCGAGCCGCAGATGTAAAGTCGATTTCGTTGCTGGCCGCCGAAGCACAGGTTGGCGACAGTTTCCGGGATGTGGATCTTGCCGAGCAGTTCGCCGCCAGCGGTGTAGCAGCGCACGCCGTCCTCCTTGGGGTCGCCCCAACCTACGGAGCACCAAACGCGCCCCTCGGTGTCGCAACGGACGCCGTCGGTAATGCTGGGCTTGGGCATTTCGGCAAAGACTTTGCTGTTCGATGCCTTTCCTGCCCCAACATCCAGGTTGAACGCGCGGATATGCGACGGATTGTCCGGCCCGTCCGTGAAGCCGGTGTCGATGACATAGAGCGTCTTCTCGTCGGGCGACAATGCGATACCGTTAGGCTCCACGAAGTCATCGACGACAACCTTGATATCACCGGATTTAGGATCGACCCGGTAAACGTTGTGCTTCTCCTGCTCAGGCTCGGCTTTGATGCCCTCATAGAAGCCGCCGATGCCGTAGACCGGATCGGTGAACCAGATTGCACCATCGGAAGTGACAACCGCGTCGTTCGGCGAGTTCAGCTTCTTGCCGTTGTACTTGTCGGCGATGACTGTGATGGAGCCGTCGAGTTCGGTCCGGGTGACCCGTCGGCCGCTATGTTCGCAAGTGATCAGGCGTCCTTCCCGATCAATAGTATTGCCGTTCGAGTTCATCGACGGCTGGCGGTATACGCTCAGGTGACCGTCGTCCTCCGAAAACCGCATGATGCGGTTGTTGGGAATGTCGCTGAACAGCACGTAGCGTCCAGCCGGGAAGTAGACCGGGCCCTCGGCCCAGCGCATCCCCGTTGCGACGCGCTCAACCGCCATGGTGCCGGCGAAGGCCGGGAAGTCGGTGGGCCCGAACGAAAGCTTGGGATTGGCGGACTCCAGATGGGAATCTGGATAGCGGCTTCCCGGGAGCGGGCCCAAGGGCAGCGGTTCCGTTGACAGCGTTGGAGCGCCGGTTTGGCCGAGAGGCGCCACCGTTGCCGCAGAGGCCGCTTTCATCGTCGCGGCCGTTGCGGCGAGCGCCGCCGCGCCTCTGATCAGGTTGCGGCGGTTGAGAGATTGGTTATCGGGAAAGGTCAGTGGTGCAGTCATGGTTTCCTCCCGTTTTTTTGTTGGGAGGGGAACCATCTGCCCGCAATCCGGCATAAAGCGGGCGAAGTCTTGGAAAACAACCTGAGATGGCGGGATGACGCGCACGCTCAACTCTCGTCATTCCGGGATGCGCCGCTTGGGCGCAGGCCCGGAATCCATACTCACGATGGCGGTTATGGATTCTCTGATGTGCAATTGCACATCATAGCTCTCCGCTTCGCGTCGCCCCGGAATGACGGCTAAATCGCGTCCCAGTTAAAGATGTCCGCCGAGCGGTCGAGCTTGTAGAACGACGACTTCAGCGCGGGCATCGCATGTTCGGCGACGGTTTGCGGTGTCCAGCCTTCGCCCCGATGCACCGAGCGCAGCGGGCGCGACTGGCCCATCAGGAAGATCTCGTTCATGCGCACGGCGAAGATCTGTCCGGTGACGTCCTTGGCGGCGTCGCTGAGCAGGTAGGCGCAGACCGGCGCGATCTTCTCCGGTCCCATCTGCTGGATTTTTGCGACGCGCGCCTTCTCTTCCTCGGTCTCGGTCGGGATGGTTCCGATCAGTCGGCTCCAGGCGAACGGCGAAACGCAGTTCGAGCGCACGTTGAAGCGGTTCATGTCGAGCGCGATCGATTTCGACAGGCCGACGATGCCGAGTTTGGCGGCGGCATAATTGGCCTGGCCGAAATTGCCGACGAGGCCCGAGGTCGAGGTGAAGTGCACGAACGAGCCGCTTTCCTGCTCACGGAACAGCCGTGCCGCGGCATGCGCGACATAGAATGAGCCCATCAAATGCACCTTAATGACGGATTCGAAGGCTTCCACGCTCATGCGATGGAAGATCATGTCGCGCAAAATGCCGGCATTGTTGACGACGCCATCGAGCTTGCCGAAATGATCGGTCGCCATCTTGACGATCTTGCTGGCCGGAATCGCTTCCGCGACTGTCTCGAAATTCGCGATCGCCGTGCCGCCGCGCTTCTTGATTTCCTCGACCACTTCTTCGGCCGGTGCTGCGCTGGTTCCCGAGCCGTCGGCGGCGACGCCGGGATCGTTGACCACGACCTTGGCGCCTTCGGCCGCGCAGAGCAGCGCGATTTCCTTGCCGATACCGCGGCCGGCGCCGGTGACGATGATGACTTTGTCCTGCAGTGATTTGGCCATTGATGGTTCTCCCGCTGTTTTCGTCATTCCGGGGCGTGCGAAGCACGAACCCGGAATCTCGAGATTCCGGGTTTGGTGCTACGCACCATCCCGGAATGACGAAGGTGATTACTTCTCGTTCGTAAAAATGATCGTGCCTGACGCGGCGAACATGCCGCCGACGCCGTGGCAGACCGATATCTTGGCGCCCTGCACCTGCGCCGGCGCGATGCCGCGCATTTGCCGCACGCTTTCCTGCAGCGCGTACATGCCGTACATGCCCGAATGCATGTAGCTCAGGCCGCCGCCATTGGTGTTGAGCGGCAATTTGCCGCCGGGGCGGGTGTTGCCGTCGGCGATGAATTTTCCGGTCTCTTCATGCGGCATGAAGCCGAGATCGCCGAGGCCATACAGCGGCAGATGCGCAAAGGCGTCGTAGATCATGAGGTGATCGACGTCCTTGTGAGCAATGCCCGCTTCCTTGAAGGCGAGGGGGCCCGCGGTCCTGAAGGCGCGTGAACTGTCAAACGTCTTCATCTGGCTGACCATCGGCGTTTCCACGCTCTCGCCGGTGCCTGATATGTAGACCGGCTTCCGCGGAAAGTCCTTGGCGCGATCGGCCGAAGTCAGGATTAGCGCGCCGCCGCCGTCGGTGACGAGGCAGCATTGCAGGATGCGGAACGGGTAGGCGATCATCCGCGAGTTCAGGACGTCCGCAACCGTGATCGGGTCCTTCATGGTGGCGCGCGGATTCTTCGCGGCCCATTCGCGCTGCACCACCGCGACCGAGGCGATCTGCTCGTGGGTGATGCCGTGGGTCTTCATGTAGCGCAGCACCGGAATCGGGAACATGCTGGGCGGGCCGTAGACGCCGAACGGCTGTTCGAACTGGCCGTTGAGGCTGTCCGCAGGCGTCGAGCGCGGCTGCTTGCCGATCATCGACTTGCCGCTTTCGGCATGCGTGATCAGCACGGTCTTGCACATACCGGCCTCGATCGCCGCCGCAGCGTGCCGGACATGCAGCATGAACGAGCAGCCGCCGACCGAGGTGCCGTCTACCCAGGTCGGCGTGATGCCGAGGTAATGCGCGATCTGCTGCGGGGTTTCCACCGCGGTGGCGATGCCGTCGATGTCGGACAATTTCAGTCCGGCATCGGCGATGGCGTTGAGCGCCGCATCGGCGTGCAACTGGATCTGCGACATGTTCGGGATGACGCCGAGCTCGGTGGTTTCGGCAGCGCCGACGACGGCGACCTGGTTTCTGCGCATGGTGCTTAGCCCTTCGCCGGACGGAACAGGGGAAGGGTGATCTTGTCGTCGAGTTTTTCGAACGCGACTTCAAGCTTCATGTCGAGCTCGAGTGCCTCCGGCGTCTGCGGACAATCGATGATGTTGCTCATCATGCGCGGACCTTCGTCGAGTTCGACGATCGCGATCGCGTAAGGCGGCGTGAAGCCGGGCGCGGCGGGCCGGTGGTTGATGACGTAGCTGTAAAGTGTGCCCTTGCCGCTGGCCTTGAACACGCTGACCTTGCGCGAGGCGCAGGACGGGCAGAACGGGCGGGGCGGGAAATACACATTGGCGCAGGCGTCGCAGCGCTGCAGGCGCAACTCACCGGCCTGCGTGCCGTCCCAGAAATGCTGGGTTTCCGGTGTCGGCTTTGGTTTAGCGCGCGCTGGCTCCGCCATGTCGGCAATTCCTCCCTGGATCGGCCCGTTTGGCCCGTTTGTTCCAATCTTGATGCGACATTGGACGGCTCGGCGTCAACGGTCCAGCGCATACTCCCGCATGCCGCGTCCCGGTAGGCGCATAGGGGATGAAGCGGGAATGCTTGTATCTCTCCAAGCCGGCGCGGTAGAAGGGCGGCCAGATCGAAGAAAATCCGGAGGATTCCATGTTCAAGTTGACGGGCACAGTGCTGGCCGCAGGATTGGCATTTGGCGCACAAGCCTTTGCCGCTGATGCGCCGGCCGAGATCAAGATCGGCACGCTCTATGCCTCGTCGGGGCGCTATGCGTCGATCTCGATGCCGGTTTTCAGCGCTCTCAAGCTCTGGGTCGATCAGAAGAATGCCGACGGCGGCACCTATGTGAAGGCCTTCGACAAGAAAATCCCGATCAAGCTCGTCGCCTATGACGACCAGAGCAATACCGCGACTGCTTCCACGCTCTATAATCAGCTCATCACGCAGGACAAGGTGGACCTTCTGGTCGCGGATTCTGGTTCGGTGCTGACGGCGCCGGCGGTGGCGATCGCGCGCGACCGCAAGATGTTCCTGTTCGACCAGACCGGCACCGGCGCCAGTTTTTTTTCCAAGGACAATCCCTACATCGCGCTGATGGCCGATCCGGTTTCGACCGTATGGCCAAAGCCGGTGGCGGACTTCGTTTCGCATGACGGCCCGGGCCTCGGCATCAAGAAGGTCGCGATCCTCTATTCCACCAACGAATTCACCGGCACGCAGGCCAACGCATTCCGCAAATTCGTCAAGGACTCCGGCGCGCCGATCGAGATCGTCTACGATCAGGGCATCCCGACGGAAACCACGAACTACACCGTGATCATCAACAATATCAACAACACCAATCCGGACGCGGTGATTCACTTCGGTTACGCGCCGAACGATATCGCGTTCCTGCGCAATGTTCAGGATGTCGGTGTCAAGTTCAAGATGCTGTTCTGCATCTATGCCGGTCTTGAGACCGAGCTTCTGGAGAAGAACGTTGGCGAGAAGGGCCTTGAGCACGTCTTTACCTACGTGCCGCCTTCAGAACTCGAATACCCCGTCGAGTTCGGGATGAGCATGAAGGATTACCGGGCCGCGTGGGACAAGAAATATCCTGACGGCAAGATCGAGTTCGGTTTTAATGCGGTTGCCGGATACACCACGGGTCTCGTGATCGAGAAGACGCTGTCGGTTGCGAGCAGCCTCGATCAACTTGAACTGCGGCGTGCGGTGTTCAGCCTGTCGGGCAATCTCAAGACGCTGGACGGCACCTTCGCACTGGATGAAATGGGCGGCCAGATCGGCGAACTGACGCCGCTCGGCCAGCTCGAGTTGAACGAGCACGAACACATCAAGTTCATCTCGATCTATCCGCACGAAACCGCCACCGGCAAGCCGGTCTATCCGCGTCCATGACGCGGATTGCAATCCCGAACCGGACGACCGGAGCGACGCGCTGATGCTGGTCTATGCGCTCGTCGCCGGCGTTCTGTTCGGGCTGTATTTCAGCCTGGTCGGCATCGGCCTCAATCTGGTGTTCGGCGTCATGCGCATCGTCAATCTTGCGCATGGCGACTTCCTGATGCTCGGCGCGTTCGTCGCGTTCGGCGTCGTGACGCTGGCCGGCATCGATCCGCTGTTTGCGGTGCCGCTGGCGTTTGTGATCTTCCTGCTCGTCGGCCTGCTGCTCTATTGGGTGCTGGTGCCGCGGCTGCAGGGATCGGTCAATCCCGAAATGCTGTCGATTATCCTGTTCTTCGGGCTGTCGCAGGTGATCGAGGCCGTCACGACGATCTTCTTCGGCACCAGCGAGCGCTCGATCCAGAGCCGTTTGCTCGGCACGGTATTTCAGACCATCAAGGTCAAGCTGTTCGGCGGCAAACCGGATGGTTCCGGCCCGATCCAGATTTTTGGCCAGGGATTTCCGGCGCCCTGGGTGATCGCGGCAGTGACCAGCCTGATCGCGATCGCGCTGGTTTATGTCTATTTGTACCGGACACGCCTAGGCACGCTGACCCGCGCGGTGATGTCGCGTCGCGATGAAGCGCTGGCCACCGGCATCGACGTTGACCGTGTTTCGGCGGCGGCCTTCGGCATTGGCCTCGGGCTCGCCTCGCTGGCGGGCGTGTTCGCGCCTTTCATGTTTGGTTCGGTGACGCCGGCTTTCGGCGCGGATGCTACCGTCACTTCATTCGCGATCGTGGTGCTGGGATCACTCGGCAACCCGCTGGGCACCGCGCTTGGCGGCGTCGTCTATGGTGTCTGCTACATGCTGGTGCAGACCTATCTCAGTTCCTGGGCGGATCTTCTGCCCTATGTGCTGCTGATTTTCATCCTGCTGTTGCGTCCGAGCGGTCTGCTCGGAAGGCGGGTGCGCGTTGCCTAGCATCCTCAGACATCTGCTGTTCATTGTCGTGCCGCTGATCGCTGTGTTTGCGGTGCTTCCCGGTGTCTATCAAAACCATCTGCTGCTGTTCAACTTCGTCATTTTCCTGACCTTGGCGCAGGGCGTGAACATCATCTACGGCTTCACCGGCTATCTGCCGTTCGGCTATGTCGGATTCTTCGGCGCCGGCGCTTACGGTTTTGCGATCATGGTGATGCACTATCAATCGCCGGCCGTGATCGCGGTGCTGGTCGGGGGGCTGGTCGGCGTCGCGCTGGGACTGTTGCTGACGCCGCTGTTGCGGCTTTCGGGCGCGTATTTTGCGATCGCCAATCTGGCCGCGTCGCTGGCCGTGCTTCACTTCGTTGCCAATCCGGCGCTCGAAAATATCACACGCGGGCCGTACGGTGTTTCGCTGACGGGCACATTCAATCCCGATGACGCTTACACCGCCGCACTTGTCGTGTTGACGCTGACGCTTGCTGCGGTCGTGTACCTGAAGAACTCGAGCTTCGGTCTGGCGTTGCAGGCGGTGCGTGAAGATGCCGTCAGCGCGTCGATGGCAGGCGTCAGCGTCGTCAACATGCGCGTGATCGCGTGGCTGGCTTCGGCGCTAGTCGCGGGTCTCGCCGGCGGCGTCTATGCCTGGTATGTGTCGGTGTTCTATCCCGACAATGTCTTCAGCGGCGATTTCAGCATCTTTGCGATCGTGTTCGCGCTGTTCGGCGGCGTCGCCACGATCACCGGGCCGATCGTCGGCGTCATCATTCTCTATGGCGTCTACAATCTGATCGGCTTCACCACGCCGCAATATTTCCAGCTAATCTATGGGCTGTTGATCATGGGGCTGGTGTTGTTTTTGCCGGCCGGCCTGGTTTCGCTGGCGACGCGGAGGGGATGGCATGTCCCCTGACAACGCGCCGATCCTCGAGGTAACCACGCTCGTCAAACGCTTCGGCGGCTTTCACGCGCTCGACGGGCTGAGCTTCCACGTCACGTCTGGCGAGATCCTGGGGTTGGTCGGGCCGAACGGCTCGGGCAAGACCACGGCGATCAACGTGATTTCTGGTCTCTATGCGCCTGACGGAGGCGAGGTGGCGCTCGATGGTCATTCGATCGGTGGCGTTGCATCCCACAAACTGGTTCATCGTGGCATCAACCGCACCTTCCAGATTCCGAAACCGTTTCTGTCGCTGACGGTGCGCCAGAATATCGAGGTCGCACTCGCCTATGGCCGTGCCGGGGTGGCGCCGCCGGCGATGGCGGCGCTACTGGAAGAGTACCGGTTGACTGAAGTCGCCGACCGTCCTGCCGCCGACCTCAACAGCGCGCAGCAGAAGATGCTGGACCTGGTCCGGGCGCTGGCCACCGGTCCGCGGCTTTTGCTGCTCGATGAGCTTGCTGCCGGCCTCAATCCGGCGGAACTCGACTGGATTGCCGAAAAGATCAAGGCACTGGCCAGCACGGGCATGGCGATCATCGTGGTCGAGCATCTGATGGGATTTATCGAACACATCACCGATCGCGTCATCGTCCTCAATGCGGGCAAGGAGATTTTCGAAGGCACGCTCGCGGTTGCCGTCAAGGTGCCGCAGGTGATCGAAGTATTCCTGGGAGGCGAGCATGCCGCCTGAGACGATTTCACTTCTGGAAGCGTCCGGCGTCGATGCGGGCTACGGCACCATGCAGGTGCTGTGGGGCGTCGATCTCGACGTCCGCGCCGGCGAAACCGTGCTGCTGCTCGGCGCCAACGGGGCGGGCAAGACCACCTTCCTCAAATCGCTGGTTGGATTGATCGAGGCGCGGCACGGCAGCATCAAGCTCGGCGGCGAGGATGTGACGCGGACGCGCTCCAGCGATCGCATGAAGCGCGGCATGACCTACATGTCCGAGCTTGCGGTGTTCCCCGATCTGTCGATCGAGGAAAACATCCGCGTCGGCGCGCAGGCGCTCGGCCATGCCGATCCCGGTGCGCGCGTCGAGGAACTCTATGGTCTTTTTCCCGTGCTCCGCGACAAGCGGCGTGCCGCCGCATCCAGTCTTTCCGGCGGCCAGCGCAAGATGCTCGGGATTGCCAAGGCGCTTGCCGCCGAGCCGAAGCTTTTGGTGATGGACGAGCCGTCGGCCGGACTGTCACCCCTTTTCGTCAAGGAAGTCATTCGTATCCTCAGCGAACTGCGTGGGCGCGGGCTGGCACTTCTGATCGCCGAACAGAATATCGGATTTCTCGAAGTCGCCACCCGCGTGTTCGTGCTCGAAGGTGGCCGTATCAAGTTTTCCGGGACGGTTGCGGAAATGACCGACAATGAAGCGCTGCGGCGCGCCTATTTCGGATTGAAATGATGCGAACGATCCGGATCGGCTCAGGGGCGGGCTATTCGGGCGATCGCATCGAGCCCGCGGTCGAACTCGCCGAAAATGGCGACATCCAGTACCTCGTATTCGAGTGTCTCGGCGAGCGCACCGTCGCGCTGGCGCAACAGGCGCGGATGAAAAATCCGGAAGGCGGCTATGACCCGCTGCTGGAAGAACGGATGCGCGCGGTGCTGGCGGTTTGCGCCGCCAAGGGTATCAAGATTGTCACCAATATGGGCGCGGCCAATCCGGAGGCCGCGGCGAAAAAGACCGCGGAGATCGCCAGATCGCTAGGGCTTTCGTCGCTGAAGATCGCGGCCATCGTCGGCGACGATGTGCTCGAGGCCTGCAAGGACGGCGATTTGCCGATCATGGAATTTGAGAGCACGATCAAACAGCTCGGCAACCGCCTCTTGTCGGCTAATGCCTATCTCGGTGCCGCGCCGATGGCGGAAGCGTTGAGCGCCGGCGCCGATATCGTCATCACCGGGCGCGCGTCCGATCCGGCGCTGTTTCTGGCGCCGATGATTGACGCCTTCGGCTGGGCGATGGACGACTGGAATCTGTTGGGGCAGGGCACCGTCGCCGGGCATTTGCTGGAATGCGCGGGCCAAATCACCGGCGGCTATTTCGCCGATCCCGGCTACAAGGATGTGCCCGATCTGGCGCGGCTCGGCTTTCCCATCGGTGAAGTCGGCGAGGATGGCTCGCTTGTCATCACCAAGGTCAAGGGTTCGGGAGGCGCGGTGACGGCGCAAACCTGCAAGGAGCAGTTGCTTTACGAGGTGCATGATCCCGCCAAATACGTCCAGCCCGACGTGGTCGCGGATTTTTCGCATGTGAGGGTCGAGGAGATCGGCCCGGATCGCGTCCGCGTCAGCGGCGGTCGTGGAACGAAGCGCACCGATACACTGAAGGTCTCGGTCGGCTATGTCGACAGCTATATCGGCGAGGGCCAGATTTCCTACGCCGGCCCCGGCGCGCTCGCGCGCGGGCGGCTGGCACTGGAGATCGTCCGCGAACGGCTGAAGCTGATCGGCGTCGCGTCCAGCGAATTGCGGTTTGAACTGGTGGGCGTCGACGCGCTACACGGTGCAGAAATCTCCGCGCACGCCAATGAACCCTATGAGGTTCGCGTTCGCGTCACCGGGCGCACCGAAAACCTCCGCGAGGCCGTCAGGATCGGCAACGAGGTCGAGACGCTCTACACCAATGGCCCGGCCGCCGGCGGCGGCGCATGGAAGTCGGCGCGCGATGTGGTCGCGGTGGCATCGGTGCTGCTGCCGCGCGAGGTGGCGAAGCCGCAAGTCCGCTTCGTGGGAGCGTGAGATGAAGCTGCGCGAGATCGCCCATTCCCGCACCGGCGACAAGGGCAACACTTCCAATATCTCCGTGATCGCCTATGACGCGAGGCACTATCCGCTGCTGCTGGCGCAGGTCACCAGCGCGCGGGTGAAGGCGCATTTTACCGGCGTGGTCGAAGGCGAGGTGGTTCGCTATGAACTGCCCAATCTGTCCGCGCTGAATTTCGTGATGGCCAGCGCGCTCGGCGGCGGCGTGACGCGTTCGCTGGCGCTCGACGCCCACGGCAAATCGCTGAGTTCGGCGCTGCTTGATCTCGACATTGAGCCCGGTTCGGACGACAAGTAGCGCTCAAAGAAGCGAAGAGAACACCATGCCGAACCATCCGACACTTGCCTCCCTCGCCACCGACCTCGACAGCGGGGCGACCTCCGCCCGCAAGCTGGTTGAGGAATGTCTCGCCAAAATCGCCGATCCCAAAGGCGAAGGCGCGCGTGCGTTCATCCATGTCGACAAGGACGCTGCGCTCGAGGCGGCGGACGCGATGGACCGGCTGCGCAAGGCGCAGGCGGCGCCGTCGCCCTATGCCGGCATTCCGGTCTCGATCAAGGACCTGTTCGACATCAAGGGGCAGGTGACCCGCGCCGGTTCCCGTGCGCTGGAGGAGGATTGTTGTCCGGCAGACGCCGATGCGCCGGTCGTGGCGCGGCTGCGCCGTGCCGGTTTCATCGTGATCGGCCGCACCAACATGACCGAGTTCGCCTATTCCGGCATCGGCATCAATCCGCATTACGGCACGCCGAGAAGTGTTTGGAACCGCAGCGTCGGCCATGTGCCGGGCGGCTCATCGTCGGGCGCGGCGGTCTCGATCGCCGATGGTATGGCGCATGGCGGGCTCGGCACCGATACCGGCGGCTCGTGCCGGATTCCGGCGGCCTTCAACGGCATCGTCGGCTTCAAGCCGACGCAGCGCCGCATACCGCTCGACGGCGGCGTACCGTTGTCGTTCTCGCTCGACAGTTTTGGGCCGCTGGCGCGGACGGTCGGATGCTGTGCGGTGCTGGATGCCGTGCTCGCCGACGAGCCCGAGCAGCCCTTGCAGCCGCATCCCGTCAAGGGCATGCGGCTGGCGGTACCAACCACGGTTGCGCTCGACGATCTCGACGAAGCGGTGGCGAAGACTTTTGAGCGCGCGCTGGAGACGCTGTCGCGTCAGGGAGCGCTGATCGAGCGGATCGAGGTGCCGGAATTCCTCGACGTCGGCGTGATGAATTCCAAGGGCGGTTTTGCTGCCGCGGAAAGCTTTGCCTGGCATCGCTATCTGATCGTGAGCAAGGGCGATTTCTACGATCCCCGCGTTTACGTGCGCATCCTGCGCGGCGAAGGCATCAGCGCGGCCGACTATATCGATCTCATCAACGCGCGAAAATCCTTCATCGCGCGGACCGAAGCGCGCATCGCGCCCTATGACGCGCTGGTGTTGCCGACCACGGCCAACACGCCGCCAAAAATCGCCGATCTCGCCGACGACAAGGCGTTTGCTGCAGAAAATTCGCGCGCGCTGCGCAATTGCACGTTGATCAACATGCTCGATGGCTGCGCGATCTCGCTGCCGGCGCATCGCGAAGGCGAGGTGCCGGTCGGCCTGATGCTTGCATCGTCGGGCGGATCGGACCGCCGTATCTTCGAACTCGCGGCCGGAATGGAGGATCTCATCCGTGTTTGATCTTACTTTTACCGTCGACGACAACGGCGCGGCCACCTACCTCACGCTGCCGATCGATCGCGCCGTGATCGCCGGCTGGACCGGGCGCGATCCGGTGGCGCGCGACAAGCACATTGCCGAGCTGGAAGCGATCGGCATCGCGCGGCCGGCTTCGACACCGATCTATTATCGCGTCTCGGCGCGGCGGCTGACCATGGCCGACGCGATCGAGGTCTGCGGCGAGAACTCCAGCGGCGAGGTCGAGTTCGTGCTCATCGGCTGGCAGGGCCGCATCTTTGTCGGCTGCGGCTCCGACCACACCGACCGCAAGGTCGAGGCCTATAGCGTCACGGTGTCAAAACAGATGTGCGACAAGCCGATCGCCTCCGAACTGTGGGAACTGGAGGACGTGATCGGCCACTGGGACCAGATGATCCTGCGCTCCTATGCCTTCATCGACAGCGCAAAGGTGCTGTACCAGGAAGGGACGCTCGACGGCATGCTTCCCGTAAAAGACCTGATCGCAGGCGGCTTCGGCGGCAAAGGATTGCCCGACGGCTGCGCGATGTTCGGCGGCACCTTTGCCGCCAAGGGCGGCATCCGCCCCGCGAGCCGGTTCGAGTTCGAACTGGAGGATCCCGTGCTGAAGCGGACCATCCGCCATGGCTATGACGTGATCACGCTGCCGATGCTGGGTTAGCAGGCAGCATGGGTTGAGCTTGCGAAACCCCTCATGTCCCCAACCGCAAACGATGGGTATGCCGATCCCAGGCCTCAACTCGCTTTAAGGGACAGCGTAGAAAAACTTGTCGGAACGTCGCAGACAGCGGGCGTTTCGCATCGCTGGAGGACGATCATACGATATGGCCGCCGTATCGTGGCACGGACAGGGTGATGGAGCGTTGGTCCGCTCATGTCTCTTCATGGCACCTTTGATTATGCCCGCCTGTCCTGAAAATGTCCGTTCACCGGGGTAGACCGAAAGTCGCCGGTGCTCGATCAAAACGACGCTTTTGACCCACTTCGGACATTAGCCGTCGGGCGCAGAACAATTAAATGGCCGTCCCATCCGCGTGCGATGTTTGCATTTCCGTTTCCAGCAGGGAGCCGGATGTGGCATCATTAAATGACCAAGCTCCGACGGATCGGCAGTAAGAGCGATGGGTCAGCAGGAGAGACACTCTCTGAACCTCATTGGCTTTGCCTTACCTGTTGCCGCTGCGTGGATGGGCTCGGCCTTCTGCGCGGCGCTCGGTCTGGCGGCTCTGGCGCTTGCAACACTGGGACCGGGAGAGCACGGCACCATCTTGGCACTAAAGGTAACCGCGCGGTTCTCGTTCCTGTTGTTTTGGCTGGCTTATGCCGCCGGAGCGATGACGACTTTATTCGGACCAGCTTTCGAGCCCCTTAAACGGCGCGGGCGTGAGTTTGGCCTCGCCTTTGCTTCAGCGCACCTAGTGCACCTCGGGCTTGTCGCGTGGCTCACTTACATTGGCCACGCGCCAGCTCGCGGGGTATTTCTCTTTTTTGGAGTCGCCGCCCTGTGGACCTACCTTCTTGCGTTGTTCTCGATCCCTCGTCTGCAAAAAGCGCTGGGGTCAAAGGGCTGGTGGTTCTTACGCGCGGTCGGGCTCAATTACATAGCCTATGCTTTTGCGACGGATTTTTTGGGATACCCGCAATTTGGCAGTTTCAAGTATTTGGTAGGATACTTGCCTTTTGCCGCTCTTTCAGTCGTCGGACCACTGTTATGTCTTGCCGCATTCGTGCAACGCGCTGCATGGTTGCGGAAAACTTCTTCAAGACAAACCGGCTGATGGTCGTGCGGCATTCACCTGGGACCATTTTGAGGACGCGTTCGCACCTTGGCTACAATGATCGTACTTCCGGTTCTGGCACCAAACGGACCAGCCCGACCGGTCTGATAATGTCCCTTGTTTGGGGTAAACCGGATGTGGCAGAGCTCGTAGCTCTTAGGGCGGAATAGCGTCAGCGTATTCCGCCGATTCACTTGCCTTTCGGAGCCATACGCTGACGCTATTGCGCCCTGCGAACTGGAATGGGCCGGATAGCGGGCATGTTGCAGGCATGGCAACAACGACGCGAATGATAGACGCACTTCGCTGGGAGGGCACAGCGCGACCGGCTGTGCCCTCCCGCGCAGGGCATCATTTCCTGTCAGTCAGCTGAAGAGCCGTGTTCCACGCGTGCAGCGTGTCCTGCACGGTGTATGTGATATGTCGCATTCCATCCTCACACTCTGCGCGGGCGGCGACGAGCTGCAAATGACACTTGATGAGATCATCGACCAAAGTGCGTAAAGCCCTGGAGTGCAGCTATCCCGCCACGCAAGAGGTGAACTGCATCAGGTCAGCTCTTCGAGCAGCGCCCTGGCGTCCCGCAGGACCGGCGTGTCGAAGCCTTCGGTGAACGAGCCATACCCCAGCGCGAGGAGGTCACGAGCTTCCGTGCACTTGCCTTGATCGCGCCACAGGCGGGCGAGGCTGGTCGTAGCGCGCAGCCCAAATGTCTTCGCGCTCTGGCGCTCCGCCACAGCGAGCGCTCGATGATAACTCTGCTCGGCAGCGGCTTGGTCGCCTCGCGCATTCATCATATCGCCTCGAAGTCGATGCAGCTCGACCTCACCGGACCGCTCGTGGGTCGTCTCGATGAGCTGCGCAGCCTCGACGAGGCAATTCTGTCCCTCCTGCAGATGCCCGACCTTGGCGTGAGCCTCGGCGAGAAAGCAGAGCGCGCGCGGCGTGTGCACGACGGCTCCGGCACCACGAAGCACCGAGAGCCCCTTCGCGAGCATCGCGAGGCCATCCTGCGCCTGTCCAAGTGCTGTCAATGAGCGACCATGCTGGAGAAGTCCGAGGCCCAACCAGAGTGGAAAACCGTGCTCGTTCGAGAGAGCGACCAGCTCTTCCGCGTGCCGCCGTGCGTCCTGCGGCAAGCCGGCGGCCGCCTCCACCGCACATACCTTGCTCAACACAAAGGCCACCGTAAACGGATGGTCGAGCCCGCGGGCTTCCGACAACGCCTCGTCCACGCGCGCGCGTCCCTGATCGATGTGGCCCAGAAGCGCCAATGTCAACGCCAGGTGACCCAGGCTCGCGGCGTACGGATCGGCCACCGCTATGGCGGCGCAAATCGCGCGAGCGGCCGGATCTTTCAGGCCATCACACAGCTCGAGAAGGGCGCGCGCTGTCACAAACTCCCCGCGAAAGTAGCAACTGGCGCCGTGGATATAGTGACCCAGCAGCAGAGCGACCTGATCTTTTCTAGTCTCGCCAAATTTCTCCATCTGCTCGGCAAGGGACACCGCCAGTTCGTGCTCGGACCGAACCATATGGAAACCCCATTGGGAATAGAGCAGCGGAACGAGACGATCCGGCCGATCGAACCGCTCAGCAAGTGCTCGCGCCCTGACAAGCGTATCGCCCACCACCGGCGCCGAATACCCTCGAGCTGCCATCAGCGCCCGCCCGAGGGCAATTTGCAGGTCGAGTTCGTGCTGCACGGGCCGGGACTCCTCGGGCATGTTCGCCAGCAATTCCAGGCCCTTCTGCAACTGTGCCACCGCTTCTGTCATCGCCGACCGCGCGACCGCCTGCTGGCCGGCCTTGAGCCGGTAGCCGACCGCCTTCTCGTTGAAACCGGCCTCGGCACAATGGTGGGCCATGAGTTGCGGCTGAGCGGCCACGATTTCAGGGAACTGGCTTTCCAGCGTCGTCGCAACGCGGGCATGGATCTGCTGGCGTCGACCGCGCAACAGGGTGCTATAGACTGCGTCCTGCACCAGCGCGTGCTTGAAAGTGTACTCTGCATCGGGTGGGGTGCCCCGCTGGAAGACCAATTCGGCGCCTACGAGCTGCGCCAAGGCCCCGTCCACCTGGTGCTGCGGCACAGCCGCGACGGCGCTGATCAGCTCATGCGAGAACGACCGTCCGAGGGCCGCACCGATCTGCGCCATCTCGCGCACGGGTGCCAGGCGATCGAGCCGTGCCAGGAGCGAGGCCTGGAGCGAGGTAGGGATGGCAACCTGAAGCACGGGCCCTCTCGCATCAAAGCGGTCGCCCGCGTCGGTCAGCATGCCGCTCTCGATCACCGCCTTGGTCAATTCCTCGATGAACAGCGGTACGCCATCGGTCCGATCGATGATATGTTCGGCGATCTCCTGGGGCAACGCTTTGCCGCCGGTCACCCGCATGACCATCTCGGCGCGCTGTCGACGCGGCAGACGACCGAGGCTGATCTGTGTCACGTGCGAGCGCCCGATCCAGGCCGGCGCGAACTCTGGCCGGAAGGTGATGACCAACAAGGCCGGGAGGGTGGCCACCCGGTCGACGATGAGGTCCAACAGGTCGAGCGAGGTGGGGTCGATCCAGTGCACATCCTCGAACATCATCAGCACGGGCCGACGCGCCGCCAGTCCCTCGAGCTGGGCCAGGAGGGCCCGAAGCGTATTCTCCTTGCGCTTCTGTGGTGTGAGGCTGAGCGGTGGATAGCGATTGCCGATCGGCACGGACAGCAGGTCCGCGATCAGAGGGACGGCCTCGCTGAGGTCAACGTTTGCCTCCGCGAGCAACGCTTCGAGCTTGTCCAACCGCTGCTGGTCCGTATCGTCACGCCGGAATCCCGCTGCCCGCTCGAGCTGTGAGATGGTCGGGAAAAGCGCGCTGTCCTGATGGTGCGGCGAGCAGAAACGGCGCAAGCGGATGTGTGGATCATCGCTCAGCCGCTCCACCGCGGTCTCGGCGAGGCGCGATTTGCCGATGCCGGGCTCACCCGATATCAGCACGACCGAGCCATCGCCGCGTTTTATCTGCTGCCAGCGGCACATCAGCAGCTCGATCTCTTCATCGCGGCCAAGCAGTGGCGTTCTGGCTACGCGCAAGGCCTCGAAGCGGCTATCGACCGCGCTTGCGCCCATGACTCGCCAGACCGGCACCGGGTCGCTGAAGCCTCTGATGGACACGGTCCCGAGAGCGAGATACTCGAAGAGTCCCGCGACGAGGCGGCGGGTGCTGCCGTCGATGACCACCGTGTCCGGCTCGGCCAGGGCCTGAAGCCGCGAGGCCAGATTGGGGGTCTCACCGACCACCTCATGCTGCTGGGACGCGCCATCCCCGATGAGATCGCCGACGATCACCAACCCGGTGGCAATGCCAACTCGCACTCGCAATTTTGCCCCCGGACCGACATCGAGTCCTGCCACGGCCGCGACCAATGCCAGCCCGGCGCATACCGCGCGCTCAGCATCGTCCTCATCCGCCCGCGGATAGCCGAAATATGCGAGCACGCCGTCGCCCATGTATCTGGCAACGAACCCGCCAAATTTCTCGATCTGCTCGGCGCAGCAGCGATGGTACGCGCCCATGATTTCCTGCAAGTCCTCAGGGTCGAGCCTTGTCGAGAGCGCTGTCGAACCAACAAGATCAGCGAACATCAGCGTGAGATGACGTCTCTCGGCCGCGGTCCGAGGAGCAGGCGCGAGTCTCGGTCCGGCCTCATCAAATTCCGCAATCGCGCGCAATATTCTCCTGCGATGGCCGAGCGATACACCGATTTTTTCGAGGTCATGGTCGGTCAGATCGCGCAGAACGCTTGGATCAATGTCGTTCTCGGCAAAGCGCTGCGCGTATTGCCCGAGGCCAAGTGTGTTGAGCCAGTCCGCAATCTGCTGCATGGCGGCCCCCACTGTCTTTGTGCGGCCTAAGCGAACCTTGGTGACTACGGAGACTATCACTTTCTTTTGTGGATGGCACGTACGGTCGTTGGGACGTCTGTTGGCCCCTCGATGCAGCCGAGTTGGCTCAACGCGACCAACGGACACCGTGAAGCTGCGACCCGCCACTCAATCGCGGTAGCGGAAGCAGGGTCGCCGAGAGGTCCGCCTGTCATCCAGTTCGAACCGCCAGCTGCGGCTCCCCGGAAATGTCCGTTCATGGCACCAACCGGACCTCCGGAGAGATCCGAAGTTTCGATCGCTAACGGAGGTAAACCGGACATCGCGGGGATAGCCCAATTTGGGTCAAAATCGGTCTGATTGCCAAAAAACTGAACACTTTCCGGGCGCCGTTTATGCCAAGATAAACGCGCTCAAAAGGCCGCCCGCGACCGTGCGCCGCTTTTGACAGTAACCCCAGCGGAGATCGATCTTGAATCTGACGGACGAGGACAGCCCGATCGACGAGATTTCACGGATCGAAGCGCGGATCGAGGAGCTTGCCGACGTCGCCGAGCGATGCCGGAAGATCATTCTGGTTTCCAAGGCGGCCATCGCCGGCGGCGTCACATTGCTGCTCGTTGTGATGCTCGGCCTGGTCGGATCCAATCAGGTCACCGCTATCGGATCGATTGCTGTGGTGCTGGGCGGAACCGTGTCGCTCGGATCGAACGTCAGTACCTTGCGACAGACGATGGCCGCCATGACCGCCGCCGAGGTGCTCCGTTCAGAATTGATCGGCAGGATCGACCTTCGAGTAGTTGGTGACAGCACGATGAAACGGATTTGACGTATTGGCTCGTGCGGGCAGGCGTGCCAAAGCCGAAGCCATGTTCGCCTGGGAAGATCGCGCCGGCCGATGCGCGACGAAGAACGCGATTTGCGTCATCCTCAACCGTCGTCTGGCGGTTCCTCATCAGTCGAAACCTGGAGTAAGTCGCCGGATGGACCCAAATAAAAGGTAGCGAAAAAAGTGCCCCCGGCTTCAACTGTCGATTCCCAAAATGCCGTTCCTTCATATCCGTATGGTTGTGCGTTTCGCACAAAGGCCCGGACCGTTGTGTGAGGGGTACCCGAAATAGACTGACCCGCACGTCGTTCGACGGACCGCAGGACAGCATCTATCTTCGTCTGGACATCCGCGGGTACCGCGCGCAGGACCGACGAGCTAAATCCCACGGAGCCACCTTCAAACAAGGCGAGGGTCGATTTGATGAACTTGAGCTGGCTTTTCGGCGGCAACTTCGCAAACTTGTCCGCGGTCTCGATACCCTTGATCGCGGCGGCACC
This sequence comes from Bradyrhizobium sp. Ash2021, assembly GCF_031202265.1. Taxonomy (NCBI): domain Bacteria; kingdom Pseudomonadati; phylum Pseudomonadota; class Alphaproteobacteria; order Hyphomicrobiales; family Nitrobacteraceae; genus Bradyrhizobium; species Bradyrhizobium sp. Ash2021. The sequence goes on from NZ_CP100604.1 coordinate 3,438,249, forward strand.
GATCGCAGCCTTATCTTCCGGGCTGGAAAAAATGTCGGGATGAATTTCGTTTCCTCCAAAGGTGGTCAATGCTTCCAACAGCAGAGAACGCGCTCTAATCGGGATGAAGCCGTTCTCGTCGGCCGCCGCGAGCATATCGACGACTTCCTGGTGGGTTATCTTTACCGTATCACTTGCATGGCTCCCGGTGTGGTCCCGGATAATTTTCAAAATTTGTGCGATGCTCATGGCTGCTCCGTGGCCAAGATTGTTAAATTGACCGGAGTATACCTAAAGTTACAGGTTATGCGAACCAAAGCGGACCTTCGCCAACGCCCCGCTGCCCATCCTGCGGGTTGCGCGCTGCGGCGAATTTCGCGAAGTCTTTCAACTTTGACGATCGGAAATCGGGTGGCCTGCTGCAGAAAAGCTTGCGAAACTGCCGCCCATGAAAGCGAACATGAAAAACCAGATTGCGCCGGCATCCGACATCGCCGCCCGCGTCGAGGCCCTCGATTGGGCGCAGGCGACCGCCGATCTCGACGCGCAAGGCTGCGCCGTCCTCAAGGGGTTGCTCTCGCCTGAGGAATGCGACGCCCTCGCATCGCTGTATCCCGATGACAAACACTTCCGCAGCCGGATCGTCATGGGCCGCCATGGCTTTGGCCGCGGCGAATACAAATACTTCGCCTATCCACTGCCCGACCTGATCGCGGAGCTGCGGCCGGCGCTGTATACGCAACTCACCGGCATCGCCAATCGCTGGAACGAGACCATGGGGATCGATATCCGTTATCCCCCGACGTACGAAGCATTCCTCAAGCGCTGCCACGACGCCGGACAGACCCGGCCAACACCGCTGCTGCTGCAATATGGCGCCGGGGACTATAATTGCCTGCATCAGGATCTCTATGGCGAGCATGTATTCCCGCTGCAGGTCGCGATCCTGTTGTCGGAACCGGGCCGTGATTTCACCGGCGGCGAATTCGTGCTCACGGAACAACGGCCGCGCATGCAGTCGCGGCCCGAGGTGGTGCCGCTTAAGCAAGGCGACGCGGTGGCTTTTGCTGTGCATCACAGGCCGGTGCAGGGGACGCGCGGCTTCTACCGGGTTAATCTGCGCCATGGCGTCAGCCAAATCCGCTCCGGCCACCGTCATACCGTCGGCGTGATCTTTCATGATGCGAAGTGAGTGCGATCCACTTTGACTGCGGACCTGTTCGAAGCCGTGCCCGATGTGCGCCCGTCGCGGGAAGTGATGGCGGATGGCGCTGTGCTGCTGCGCGGCTTCGCCAAGCCCATCGAAGCCAATCTGCTCTCGACGTTGCGCGAGATCGTCGCCCAGGCGCCGTTCCGGCATATGTTCACGCCCGGCGGCCACCGGATGTCGGTGGCGATGACGAATTGCGGTAATTTCGGCTGGGTCACCGATCGCAGCGGCTACCGATATGACGGTATCGATCCCGATTCCGGAAAACCATGGCCGGCGATGCCGCCGGCCTTTCGCGAACTGGCGTTGCGTGCGGCGGCCGCTGGGGGGTTCGATGGCTTTACGCCGGATGCCTGCCTGATCAACCGCTACGAGCCCGGCGCGCGGATGTCCCTGCATCAGGACAAGGACGAGAACGATTTCGGCGCGCCGATCGTCTCGGTGTCGCTGGGCCTGCCCGCGATCTTCCTGTTCGGCGGCATCAAACGCAGCGACAAGCCGCGTCGGTTTCGGCTGGAACATGCCGACATCGCGGTATGGGGCGGGCCATCGCGCCTGTTCTTCCACGGTGTCGCGCCGCTGGCCGATGGCGAACACGCCGTGCTGGGCCGCCAGCGCGTCAATCTGACCTTTCGCAAGGCGCGCTAACGTGCGCGCTTTTTTCCTTCTCCCCTTGTGGGAGAAGGTGATCCTCGCGAAGCGAGGAGCGGATGAGGGGTCTCTCACCGCGCATTCGGTGTTCGCGGAGACAGACCCTCACTCGTCCGCGCTGCTTCGCATCGCGTCCACCGTCTTCCACAAGGGGAGAGGGAAGGAAGGTCGTCTTCCCATTCGAGTTTCGTCTGGTCTATGCTGGCGGGGCCGCGAGCCCGCCGCGTCGCGGGCGCAGCGGAGTATGTTGATGCGCCGGGTGTAATTCTCCTCATCCTGAGGAGCGGCCTTCAGGCCGCGTTTCGAAGGATGGGGCCCGGGCTTCATGGTTCGAGACGCTCTGAAGAAGCGCCTCCTCACCATGAGGACAGCTACGGCTTCGCCGGGTGAATGAACGCCCACGGGCTGACTTCGGAATCGGTCGGCACCTCCACCGAGATCACGTAAGGCCCGCCATCGGCCAGCGCTTTTTCCAAAGCGGTGCGGAAATGATCCGGCGAGGTGACGCGGGCAGCGCCGACGCCAAAGGATTCGGCAAGCTTGACGAAATCCGGATTGACGAGGTCGGACGCCACCACGCGGCCGTCAAAGCGCTCGCGCTGATCGCGCCGCACATTGCCGTAGGCGTTGTTGTTGAAGATCAGCGTCACCACGGCGATCTTGAACTGCGCGGCGGTCGAGAGTTCCTGCACGCCGAACATGAAGCCGCCGTCGCCGGTGATGGCGACCACCGGCCGGTCCGGATTGGCGACCTTGGCGCCGAGCGCCGTGGGAAAGCCGGAGCCGAGCGTGCCCTGATAGCCCGAGGTGATGAAGGTGCGCGGCTCGTAGATCGGAAAACCGTACCAGGAGGCGAAGCCTACCTGCGACAGTTCGTCGGTGACGATGGCGTTCGCGGGCAGCACCTCGCGCAGGATGTTCAGGTAAGCCATCTGCGGCTGGACTTTCTGGATTTCCTGATGCGCCGCGGCTGTGGCTTCACGGATCGCCGCACGCCGGCCGTTGGTCCTGCTGTAGCCGGCCTTTTTCACCGCGGCGACCAGGTCGCTGGTGCCTGCCCTGGAATCCGCGATCACGGCGGTATCCGGCGTGAACCGCCGCATCTCTACGGGATCGATATCGATGCGAACGGATTTCAGCCCCTCGGGCCGGAACGGCCAGCGCGTCATTGTCGGCAATTCCAGCCGGGTGCCGATCCCGATCATGAGATCGGTTTTTGGCCAGAGCTTGTAGGCCGCTGCCATCGTCAACCCGAGTTCATGGGCGTTACTGACAATGCCGCGGCCGCTGCGGAACGCGACCACCGGCGCGTCGATCATCTCGGCCAGTTCGAGAGTTTCCTCACGCGCGTGGATGGCGCCGCTGCCGACGAAGATCATCGGCGTCTTGCTGCCCTTGATCAGCGCCGCAGCCGCCTTGATCCGGTCCGGATCGGGCTGCGGGGCGGGCAAGGGATCGAACACTTTTGCGGGGCCGACTTGCGCGCGCTGGGTGAACACGTCCCAGGGCATTTCCAGCGACACCGGTCCGCGTCGGCCCGACAGCATCTCCTGGAACGCGCGCGAGACCATGGCGGGCGCGATATCCGGATATTCGATGCGGTCGGCCCATTTCACAAAAGTGCGCAGCGTCGCCAGCTGATCCGGCATCTCGTGCAGATGGCCGCGGCCCTTGCCCAGAAATTGCGTCGGCACCTGGCCGGTCAGGCACAGCACCGGCTCGTTCGATCCGAATGCGGTGAGCAGCGCCGCACCGGCGTTGAGCACGCCGGGGCCGGGCACCACGCTGAACACGCCGGGTTTGCCGGACGATCGCGCATAGCCATAGGCCATGTAGCCGCAGGCCTGCTCATGCCGCGCGCCGATCACCTTCAGCTGCGCCTGATGGAAGGCGTCGAACAGGCCGTAGATCTGCGCGCCGGGCAGGCCGAACACGGTGTCGACGCCATGCGCGACGAGGCCATTGACGATCGCTTCGCCGCCGGAAGTTGAAGTCATGTTACTGTCCACTCGTTCGAGAGATTTTTATCAGGCTTCGTCGGCGACGCCGTTGCGTAAGGTGCCGACGCCTTCGGCTTCGACCTCGACGACGTCGCCGGGCTTGAGGTAGCGCGGCGGGTCGAACCGCGCGCCGGCGCCGGTCGGTGTTCCCGTGACGATGACGTCGCCGGGCGCCAGCGTCGTGAAGGTCGAGATGTAGTTGATGAGATAGCGGAAGCCGAAGATCAGCCGGCCGGTGCGGTCATCTTGCCGGGTCTCGCCATTGACGCGCGTGGTCAGGCGAACATCGGCGATCTGCGACTCGCTGCTGTAGGGGACCAGCCACGGCCCGAGGCTGCCGGTGGAATCAAAGTTCTTGCCCTGCGTGACGTTGAATTTCGCGTGCCGCACCCAGTCGCGGATGGTGCCTTCATTGCACAGCGTGACCGCGGCGATGTGATCCAGTGCCGCGCTCTCCTGAATGTGACGGCCGGCCTTGCCTATGACCAGCACCAGTTCGCCCTCGTAATCGAGCTGCGGCGACGCGCGCGGCCGGACCAGCGGCGTGTCGTGCCCGACAAAGGAGCGCGGCGTGCGCAGGAACATGCTCGGATATTTCGGGGCGTCCGTGCCGTCTTTATATTCGGCGTTACGGTCGGGATAATTGACGCCGATGCAAATGATCTTTTCCGGCGCGGGGATCGGCGGCTGCCAGATGATCGCATCGAGCGCATGGTCCGGCGAATGCCGCGCGGCATCCTCGGCCAGTTTCGAAAGCGCACCGGCGGCGATGGCTTCGCGCAGCGTCGGATAGTCGTTTCCGAAGCGCGCGGACAGATCGACGATGCCGTTGTCGGTCACCGCGCCATATCGGGTGACGCCGCCGACGGTGTAGGTTGCGAGACGATGTGCGGTCATGAAAGTTCCTGTTCAACCCGGATTCATTCCGGCGGCCTTGATCGCGGCCGCCGTTGCGGGGGTGCGTAAGTAGTCGATCAGCGCCCTGGCCGCGTCAGCTTCCTTGCTGTCGGCAGCGATGGCGGCGGTGAACACCAGTTCCTGCTGCAGCTCGGCCGGGAAGGGGCCGGCGAGCTCGACGCCGGGCGCGATCAACACATTGGTGAGGAACACGCCAAGCTCGACCTCGCCCTTGGCGATGGCCGGCGCGATTTGCGGCGGCCCGGCCTGCGCCCTGGTCCTGGCTTTCATCTCCTCGCCGATGCCGAGGCGCTCGAACACTTTTGTCACGTACGCGCCGGCGGCGCTGGCCGGCACGAACGCGATCGATGACGCGCTGAGCAGAGTCTTTTTCAACGCATCGGGTGTGGAGACGTCAGGTTTTGGTGCGCCGGCGCGGACGGCGACGCCGTAACCGACGCGTGCGATGTCGATGGTCGGTCCGGCCGCGAAATGAGTTTTCGCTTCAGCATTTTTGAACACATCGATCGGCACCACAACAAGATCGAACGGCGTTCCCGAGTTGATCCGGGTGATGATGTTGGGCGTGGAGTCGAAGTGGATTGAAAGCTTGTGCCCGCTGGCCTTCTCGAAGGGCGGGCCGAGTGCATTCAGCAAGCTGGTGATGGAGCCGCCGGCGATGATTTTCAGTTCACTGGCCATGGCGGCCGCCGACAGCAGCGACAAGCCCAATGCGACGGCGATAGTCAGCGGCTTGCTCATGATATCCTCGTTGTGACCGGACCCGACGCACCCTAGTCCCCGATCGTGACGTCGGCGACAAAGGCCGGCTCGCGCACCTTTTGGCCTGCGAAGGGCGAGCCCTGCTCGAACCAGGAGCGTGGTGCCGGCGCCCCCCACAGCGTTTGCCGCCGTGGGTCCTTCAACGACCAGCGCAGCGGCTCATGGTCATGATCGCCGGTGAAATAATCGCTGGTGTAGAGTTCGAGACGGTGACCGTCGGGATCCCTGACATACAGGAAGAATGCATTCGAGATGCCATGACGGCCGGGCCCGCGCTCGATGTTATTGAGGAAGCCGCTGGAGGCCATGACGTCGCAGAGATGCAGGATGTTCATCGCCGTCGGCACCCAGTAGGCAAAATGGTGCAGGCGAGGGCCCTTGCCGTTGGTGATGGCGAAATCATGCACATTGCCCTTGCGGTGCATCCAGGCCGCCGCAATGCGCCCGTTCGGCCCGTCTTCCTCGCCATATTCGGTCAGCCGAAAACCCAGCCGCGCGTAGAAGTCGACGGTGTTCTGAACCTCGGCGGCGAAGACGTTGAAATGGTCGAGCCGCTGCGGGTGGCAGCCCTTGTAGAGGTCGTAGCGCCTGAGCAGATGCGGGCGCTTGTCCATCGATGCATACAACTCGATCTGGAAGCCGAAGGGATCGGTGAATTGCAGCGTGCGGCCCTGGAACGGCTGCTCGGTGAAGGCGTAGGCGATGCCGTTCTCGGAAAAGAAGCTGGCTGCCTTGTCGAGATCGCCGTCATTGCCGACCTTGAAGCCCAGGCGATTGCAGGCCGCCACCGGCGCTTTGCGCAAGACGAGCGAGTGATGCTGATGCTCCTCGCTGCCGCGCAGATACACCGCCTTGTCGTCAGAGTCCTCGACATGGAGGCCGACGGTTTTTTCATAGAAGGCGCGGCTGGCGCGGAGATCGGTCACGTCGAGCACGGCGTGGCTGGAGCGGATGATGTTGAATGGCGGATCGAAGATGTGCTTTGGAACGGGCATGCTGTTTCCCTATTGAGTTCGTCATTCCGGGATGCGCCCCCTTGGCGCAGGCCTGGAATCCATACGCACGATCGTGGTTATTGATTCCGGGCTCGTCGCTGCGCTCCGCCCCGGAATGACGACTGTTGTTAAATCCCCAGTCTCTGAATCTTGTGCGTCCCGCGCGCGAGCGAGACGTGTTTGGTTTCCATGTAGAAGTCGAACGAATAGTCGCCGCCGTCGCGGCCGATACCGGATGATTTCATGCCGCCGAACGGGGTCGGCAGATGGCGGACGTTTTCGGAATTGAGCCAGATCATGCCGGCCTCCAGCGCATCCGCGACGCGCAGCGCGCGGCCCATGTCGCCGGTCCAGACGTAGCCGGTCAGGCCATATTGCACGCCGTTGGCGATCTCGATCGCGTCGTTCTCGTCGCGGAAGGGGATCACGGTCAGGAACGGCCCGAACACTTCCTCCTGCGCCACCCGCATTTTCGAATGCGCTGACGTGACCAGTGTCGGCTGCACATAATGTCCGCCGCCGGGACCGTCATGCGGTTGGCCGCCGACCGCAATGGTGGCGCCGTCCTTGCGCGCGACGTCGAAATAGCTGCAGACCTTTGCCAGATGCCGCTCGTGGATCAGCGGCCCGATCTCGGTGACGGGATCGAGCGGATGCCCCACCTTGAGCGCCTTCACCCGCGCGGTGAGTTTTTCGATGAACTTTTCGGCGATGCCTTGCTGGACCAGCAGCCGGCTCGACGAGGTGCAGCGCTCGCCATTGAGCGAGTAAATCATGAACACGACCGCATCGAGCGCGCGATCCAGATCGGCATCGTCGAACACGATCACCGGGTTCTTGCCGCCGAGTTCAAAATGCACGCGCTTCAGCGTCGGCGCGCCCTGCGCCATGATCGCCGATCCCGTCGAACTTTCGCCGACGAAGCCGATCGCCTTGATCGCGGGATGTTCGGTCAGCGCCTTGCCGGCTTCCTCGCCGATGCCGTGCACCGTATTGAGCACGCCGTCAGGCACGCCGGCCTGCTTTACCAGTTTCGCCAGCAGGTCGGCCGTCACCGGCGACCATTCGGCCGGCTTGTGTACGACGGTGCAGCCGGCCGCGAGCGCTGGCGCAATCTTCCAGGTCGACAGCATGAACGGCGTGTTCCACGGCGTGATCACGCCGACCGGGCCGATCGGCACCCGGGTCGAGATATTCCAGTGCTCTTCGCTCGGCGTGTTGAGGCCGTCGCGCGCTTCGGCGCACTTGTCGGCGAAAAAGCGGAAATTTTCGGCCGCCCGGACCGCGGCCTTGGCCATGAAGCGATGGGCCTGGCCGGTATCGATGCATTCGAGCACGGCGATATCGTCGGCGCGGTCCTCGATCGCGTCGGCCACCCGGTGCAGCAATTTCTTGCGCATGGTCGCCGGCATATCGCGCCAGGCCTTGAAGGCCAGCGCCGCCGCCGTGGCGGCGCGGTCGATGTCTTCGGCATTGCCGCGGGCGACGGAGGCCAGCAACGCGCCATCGACCGGCGATCTGGTCTCAAAGGTCTGGCCGGAGATCGACGGCACGATCTTGCCGTCGATCATGTGCCCGATGCCCTCGGCCTTCAATTTGGCGAGCAGCGGGGCTGCGCGGTCGCGGTTGGCCTGAAACACATCTTTCGGCGCGATCTTATCCATGGACTTTCTCCACTTTCAGGGCTTCGTGGATGTTGTTGCGCTTCCAGCTGGTTTCCTTGTCGTTGATCTGCATGTCGAACGACAGCGCGAATTTGCTGTTGGCAAAGACTGGATCAAGATGGGCCGACAGCGCCTTAAAGATGTGTTCGCCGGCCTTCTTGCGGGTCGCGAGATCGCGCCCCTCGCCAAGCCGCAGTACCATGTCGAGAAAGCCCAGGTTTTTCTGGCCATCGGCGATCGCATAATGTTCGCATTTGACAGCACGCACGCGGATGCCGCCGAGCGGGAAGATGCCGGTTTCGACCGCGGCCTTGCGCACCAGTTCGACGACGTTGCCCATATCGACGAGGGCATCGAGATTGGCGGAATATTCGATCGTGAAATGGGGCATGGCCGGCTCACTCCTGCAATTGGTCTGAAACCATCAAGCGAAGTAACAGCTCACCGAGCCGCAGGGACCATAATCGGCCTGGATCGTGTCGCCTTTGCGGGTCTCGATCGGGCGGATGAAGGATCCCGCCAGCACCACCTGACCCGCTTCGAGCGCCAGTCCGTTCGGCGCGATCTTGTTGGCAAGCCAGGCTACGCTGGTCGCGGGATGATTGAGCACGCCGGCGGCAAGCCCGGTTTCTTCCAACTGGCCGTTGCGGAAACAAAGCGCGCCGATCCAGCGCAAATCGGCATCCATCGGCCGTATCGGGCGGCCGCCGAGCACGATGCCGGCATTCGCGGCGTTGTCGGCGATGGTGTCGAAGATCTTTCGGGTCGCTTTGGTCTCTCGGTCGACCCGCTCGATCCGCGTATCGAGGATTTCCAGCGCGGGCACCACGAAGTCGGTGGCGTTGAGGACGTCGAACATGGTGCAGTCCGGCCCCGCCAGCCGCGTCTTCATGACGAAGGCAAGCTCCGCTTCGACGCGCGTCGCGATAAAGCGATCGGTCGGGACCAGCCCGCCATCGGCAAAGAACATGTCGTCGAGCAGGATGCCGGAATCCGGTTCGTCGATATTGAGCGCGCTCTGCATCGCCTTCGAGGTCAGGCCGATCTTGTGGCCTTTGACGACGCGGCCCTGCGCCACCTTCATCTCGATCCACGCCTTCTGGATCGCGTAGGCGTCGGCGATATCGACGCCGGGATGCTCCAGCGAAATCTGCCGGATCTGTGTCCGGGTTTTCTCCGCGTGATCGAGCCGTTCGGCGGCGCTGCGGATTTCGTCTTTGGAGAGGGCCATGGGCGACACGCAAAAAGAGGATGCGGGGAGATGATTAACATGTTAAGTTTATCAGATCAAATCGAATTGACGTTGTTGCACTGCAAAACTTGCAGCCCGTCGAAACCGGCGTTTCCTGATCGCGGAAGGTTGACGATGGCAGGTAAGAAATCCCCGAACGGTCCAGGTTCGACCGCCGCAGAGACGTCCAGGGTTCGGCGGACACCGATGCGCGAATTCTCGCGTTCGCTGCCGATGTCATTGTTGCGCGCGCGCGAGGCGGTCATGCGCCAGTTCCGTCCGTCGCTGCGCAATCACGGCCTGACCGAACAGCAATGGCGGATCCTGCGCGCGCTGACCGCGGTGGACGCGATCGAGGTGACGGAACTGGCGCGGGTCGCCTTCCTGCTCGGCCCGAGCCTGTCGCGAATCCTGCGGGACCTCGAGGCGCGCCATTTGATCGAGCGACGCGCGGCCAAGGCCGATCTGCGCCGCGGCATGGTGTCGATTTCGGCAAAGGGATTGAAGCTGATTGAGGCGGTCGCGCCGACGTCAGAATCTATTTATGCCGCTATCACCAAACTTTACGGTGCCCGCAAACTCAGCGAATTGCAGGACATGCTCAGCGCGCTGGAGGACAGCCTTTCGGGACTGGAAGTCGCTGGCGCCGGCGATGCCGAGGCGGACGAGTGAGCGCAAATTTGCATGATAATGCATAACGGGACGCATAGCTTGGGTTCGCTGCACGTTGTTTGAGCAGCCAAAGCGATTGCCGATCGCACGAAACGGCCGGGAATAGGCCGGGCAGTCAGGCGTTAATATTCTCTGGCCGTCGCATTCGGCGACACATCTGCACCGTTAGTCGAACTCCCCGCGATATCAATTTACTAAGGGCGCGAGAGTCCTTAAGACGCATCCGGTTACGCGTCCGGTCAAGGACCGCTAAAACCAAGAAAGGCCGACGAAGAAGCCCGGCCTCAGGGAGGAATGGATGAAGCTTACGAGACGCGATTTCGCGGCCGGTATCGTAGCCGGTATTGCCGCACCCCACATCATCACCAGTGCGAAGGCGCAGGGCGCCACTATCAAGATCGGCATGTGCGTGCCGGCGACGGGGCCCGCGGCCGAACAGGGGCTTTGGGCGCAGAACGGTGCAAAGCTTGCGCTCGCAGCCGTCAACAAGGCCGGCGGCGTGCTCGGCAAACAGGTCGAACTCGTCATCGAAGACGACCAAACCACCAATCCCGGTATCGTTCTGGCGTTTTCGAAACTGGCCGCGCAGAACGACATCGTCGCCTTCCTGGGTTCGATCCGCTCGACCCAGGTGCATGCCATGGCCCCCGACGTTCTCAAGCTCGGCAAACCCGTCATGATCGGGGGAACCGATCCCACGCTCACCCATATGGGCAATCAATGGCTGTTCCGCTTCCGGCCCAATGACAGCTATTCCGGCCGCGTCATCGCCGACTACGGCGTCAACACGCTCGGCAAGAAAAAATGGGCGATCGTCCATTCGACCGACGCCTTCGGAACCGCAGGGGGAAAGGCCCTGGCCTCGGCGCTCGAAAAGCTCGGCACCCCGGCGGTGCTCGACCAGGGCTATGCCAACCAGAGCCAGGATTTCACGCCGGTCGTGCTGGCGGTGAAGCAGTCCGGCGCCGACGTTCTCGGCACGTATTTTACCTTCGAAAACGATCTCGGGATTTTCGCCCGTCAGCTCCGTCAGCTCGGCGTCAACATTCCCTGGGTGGGCTCGCCCTCGGTGGTGGCGGTTTCGTCGACCAAACTGGCCGGCCCGGCGCTGTATGGCACCTATGGCGTGGCCGATTACGCGGAAGAATCCAGCGACGCCTCCAAGACCTTCGGCAAGGCCTATCGTGACGCCTACAAGACCGCGCCGGACAATCAAAGCGCATGGCCCTACGATGCCGTCACCATCCTGTCGGCGGCGATCAACAAGGCCGGCTCGACCGATCCCGGGAAAATCCGCGAGGCGCTGCTTGCCACCAAGAAAACCCCCGGTGCGGAAGGCGAATACAATTTCGACCAGAACGGCGATGGCCTGCACGGCTACAATGTCGTGAAGAACGACAAGGGAACTATCGTTTACGACAAGCACATCGACTTCAACGATTGATCGCGACGCGGGCTCCCTTCGCGTGAGGGGAGCCCGCGGGCTTTTGATGACCGGCTTCGCGCTGCTGCCGGTCGTCACATGGCCGCGAGCGAATTCTCCCACCGAGTGTTGTCATGGATCTCGCACTGCAACTGCTCTTTACCGGCATCGGCATCGGCGCCGTTTATGCGCTGGTCGCGCTCGGCTTCGTGCTGATCTTCCGCGCCACCAATGTGGTGAATTTTGCGCAAGGCGAATTCTCAATGGTCGCCGCCTATCTGATGGTGGTGTTCGCCGTCGATCTCGGCTGGCCCTATTGGCTGTCGTTCCTGCTCGCGCTCACCGGCATGGCCTTGGTCGGCGTGATCTTCAATCTCGGGGTCTATTATCCGCTGCGTCATCGCACGTTCCTGCCCGTCATCATCGCGACCATCGGCGCTTCGATCCTGCTCGCCAATTCCGTGCTTGCGATCTACGGCCCGCAGCCGCAGGTGCTGCAGGGTTGGTTCGAGACGCCCGGCATCCAGCTCGGCCCGGTCTATCTCGACAGCCAGTATCTCCTGATCATCGCAGTGACGTTTGCGCTGGTGATCTTCAACTACTGGTTCTTCGAGAAGACGCTGCTCGGCAAGAAGCTGCAGGCGACCTCGCAGGACAAGGAAATGGCCTCGCTGCTCGGCATTTCCGTTTCCACGATGATCATGATCACCTTCATCTATTCGGCCGTGCTCGGCGGTCTCGCCGGCATCCTCGTCGCACCCGTGCTGTTCGTGTCGATCCAGATGGGCTCGACGATCGCGCTGAAAGCCTTTGCCGCCACCATCATCGGCGGCTTCGGCGATGTCGCGGGCGCGATCATCGGCGGACTGGCGCTCGGCGTGATCGAAACCTTTGGCGCGGCGTATATCTCCGTGCCCTACAAGGACGGCTTTGCGTTCCTGGTGCTGGTGGCGTTCCTGATCTTCCGGCCGCAGGGTATTTTTGGCGAACGCGTGGCGGAGAAAGCATGAGCTCCCCCAGCGAAAATATGCCGGTTACCGTGTCCGTGCCGCGTTCGAAGCCGCTGCTGCTTCGGCATCTGCCGTATTTCATCGGCGCGGCTGCGCTCGTCGCGCTCGCCGCAACCATGCAGTTCGATGGTTACATCCTCAACATCCTGATGCAGGCGACCACGTTTGCAATCGCGGTGTTCGGCCTTTCGGTGGTGCTCGGCCTCTGCGGCCAGATCAATCTGGCGCAGGCGGCGTTCTTCGGTTTCGGCGCCTATGCCGTCGGTATCGGCACGTCAGACTACCACATCAGCTACTGGTTCTGCCTGCTGGCGGGCTGCCTGATGGCGCTGGTCGCCGGCGCGGTGTTGGGCATGTCGACGCTGCGTCTCGGCGGGCATTACCTCGCCATGGTGACGATCTCGTTCCAGCAGATCGTCACGCTGGTCATGATCAACGCGATCTGGCTCACCCATGGTCCGGACGGCGTGTCGCGGATCGGCCGGCCTGATCTGTTCCAGAGTTCGCAATCCTATCTCGCGTTCTGCGTCGGCATGCTCGCGCTGGTCGGCTATTTCGTCTGGCATCTGCCGGACACGCGGCTTGGACGCGCGATGCGCGCGGTGCGCGACAACGAGCTTGCGGCCGGCGTCGTCGGCATCGACGTGTTCCGCACCAAGGTCTACGCGTTCGCGCTGTGCGCGGTGCTGGGCGGGCTGGCCGGCGGCCTGTTCGCCGGCGGATTTGCCTATGTCAGCCCGGATCAATTTTCGTTCGCCGAATCGATCGTGTTCCTCACGATGTCCTTGCTCGGCGGCGTGGCCTCTCCAATCGGCTCGGCGATCGGCACGGGGTTGTTGATCCTGATCCCGGAATGGCTGCGCTTCCTCAAAAGCGTTCCCGGACTTTATCTGGCGATCTACGGCCTGTCCGTGATCCTGATCATACGCTTCATGCCTGATGGTATCTGGGGCTTTGTCGCCGCCGCCTTTGAGCGATGGCGCGCGCAGCTCAAGACGCCGCCGGCGGCGGCCGCGTTGCAACTGAAGCCCGCGACCGTCGGCGGCGATATCGTGCTCGAAGTCACCGGGCTCTCGAAATATTTCGGCGGCCTCAAAGCGGTCGACGGCGTCGATATCGCGGTCAAGCGCGGCGGCGTGCATGCGCTGATCGGGCCGAACGGTTCCGGCAAGACCACGACGCTCAACGTGCTCTCCGGCCTCTACAAGGCAACCGCGGGCAAAATATTACTCGACGGCACCGACATCACCACCATGCCGCCGCATCAGCGCACGGCCGCGGGCCTCGGGCGTACGTTCCAGAACATCCGTCTGTTCCGCTCGATGACCGCGCTGGAAAACGTCGAGATCGGTGCCGAGCGTCCCGGCAACAAGATGATCGGCGAGGGCGGTGACGCCGCCCTGACCGAACGGGCGATGGAAGCGCTGACCTTCGTCGGTCTGGGCGGCCGCGCCAATGAACTGATCTCGGGCTTCTCCTACGGCCACCAGCGGCTGATCGAGATCGCACGCGCGCTCGCCGCCAATCCGACGCTGCTTTTGCTCGACGAGCCCGCGGCCGGCTTGAACTCGACCGAAAAACTCGAACTGCATGAACTGCTGAAGCGGATCGCAGCGCAAGGCCTCACCATCCTGATCATCGATCACGACATGACGCTGGTCTCGGAAGCCGCCCAGCACATCACCGTGCTCAATTTCGGACGCCGCATCGCGGACGGCGAATCGATGGCGGTGCTGCGCCATCCCGACGTCGTCTCCGCCTATCTCGGAACCGAATAATGGCGCTGCTCGAAATCCACGATCTGGTGGTCCGCTACGGCGAAATCGAGGCGCTGCGCGGTATCTCGCTCAATGTCGAAGAGGGCCAGGTGGTGACCCTGCTCGGCGCCAACGGCGCCGGCAAGTCGACCACGCTGCGCGCGATCTCCGGTCTCGCCAAGCCTGCATCCGGCGACATCCTTTACGACGGCAAGCCGATCGCCGGTCTCGGACCGGAAGCGATCGTGCGCATGGGCATCTCGCACGTGCCGGAAGGGCGGCGGGTGTTCCCGGGCCTGACCGTGAAAGAAAACATCATGCTCGGCGCGTCCAATCGCCGGGTCGCAACGTCGCAATTGTCGCGCGAAGCGGACGCGATGTTCGACCTGTTTCCGGACATCCGCGCGTTCTCCAATGCGCTGGGCTGGACCTTGTCCGGCGGCCAGTTGCAGATGGTCGCGGTCGCCCGCGGGCTGATGGCGAAGCCGCGGCTGTTGCTCTTGGACGAGCCGTCGCTGGGGCTCGCGCCGGTGATCGTGCAGGCGGTGTTCCGCATTATTTCGCAGATCAGACAAGACACCACGGTCTTGCTCGTCGAGCAAAATGCGCGCATGGGACTTTCAGTTGCCGATCACGGCTTCGTCCTGGAAACCGGACGGATCGTGCTGGGCGGCAAGCCCGACGAATTGTGGGGCAACGAAGCCATTGCCGCCGCCTATCTCGGCGGTCACGCCAAAGCAAGCGCCTAGAGCATGATCCGGAAAAGTGGGCACCGGTTTTCCGAAAAGATCATGCTCAAACCAAAGTAACGAGCTAACCATTCATGGTCACGATCAAGGTTGAAAACCTCATCAATTTCGTTGCTGAGGTATTTTCGCATTCGGAATCCTCGCCCGAGGAAGCCCGGCGCATCGCGACGTACCTTACAACCGCGAACCTGACCGGCCATGACAGCCACGGCGTGATCCGCGTGCCCGTTTATGTCAGGTGGAAGAAGATGGGTTCGGTGGTTCCCAATCAGACCGCGGAGGTCGTGGTCGATACGCCGTCGCTGGCGGTGGTCGACGGCAAGTTCGGCTATGGACAGACGGTGACGCCGCAGGCGGTCAGGATCGGCATCGAGAAGTGCAAGAAGGCGGGCCTTGCCGCCATTGCGCTGCGCAATGCCGGCCACATCGGCCGCGTCGGCGACTGGGCGGAGATGGCCGCCGCCGAAGGGCTGGTGTCGGTCCACTTCGTCAATGCCGCGGGTTCGCTTTTGGTCGCGCCGTTTGGTGGCGTGCAGAAGCGGCTGTCGACCGCGCCCTATTGCGTCGGCATTCCGCGCCAGGGCCAGGATCCGATCGTGCTGGATTTCGCGACCTCGATCGTCGCCGAAGGCAAGGTGCTGGTGGCCAGCCGCGGCGGCAAGAAATTGCCGAAGGGGGCGCTGATCGACGCCGACGGCACGTTGAGCGAGGACCCGGCGGTGCTGTACGGCCCGCACACCGCGGAAGGCCCGCGCGACCATACCAATGGGTCAGGCGCGATCCGCGCCTTCGGTGAGCACAAGGGCTCGGGGCTGGCCTTCATCTGCGAACTGCTCGGCGGCGCGTTGACCGGCACCGGTGCCACCGCGCCGGACCGGCGTTTCGCTAACGGCATGCTGGCGTTCTATGTTGATCCCAAGGTGATCGACACCAGCCATTTCTTCGACGGCGAAATCTCGCGCTATGTCGATTTCATCCGGGCCACCAAGCCGGTCGCGGGCGTCGATGCGGTGCTGATCCCCGGCGATCCCGAGCGGAAAATGCGCGCCGAGCGCACCAAAAACGGGGTACCCTTGCCTGACGACACCTGGGCGGCGATAGTGAATACCGCACGCGAGGTCGGCGTCAGCGAGGTCAGCATTCAGCGGGCAACGGCATAGTTCGCACGTCATTGCGAGCGCAGCGAAGCGTTCCTCGCAATGACGCAAAATTTGGACAACAGGGAAGGAATCCAAAGTGGCAAATAACGTCAAGAAAGTATGGGCCTCGGGCAAGGCTGTGGTGAACGCCTGGCTTGCGATCCCGTCGGGCTTCTCCGCCGAGGTGATCGCGCAATGCGGGTTCGACAGCGTGACCGTCGACATGCAGCATGGCGTGCAGGATTACCTGTCGATGGTGCAGTGCTTCCAGGCGATGAACGGCCATCCGGTGACGCCGATGGTCCGCGTGCCCTGGAACGAGCCCGGCATCATCGGAAAAGTGCTCGACGGCGGCGCCTATGGCGTGATCTGCCCGATGATCAATACGCCGCAGGAAGCCAAGAACCTGGTTGCCTATTCCAAATATCCGCCGAAGGGCACGCGGTCGAACGGCCCGATCCGTTCCGGCATGTACGGCTCGGCCGGCACCTATCAGCAGACCGCCAACGACGAGATCGTGCTGCTGCCGATGATGGAGACCAAGACGGCGGTCGAGAACATGGAATCGATCCTCGACGTCGAAGGCATCAACGGCGTCTATATCGGCCCGTCCGACCTCGGCTTCTCCTACGGCCTGGTGCCGAAGCTCGACCGTGACGAGCCGGAGATCCTCAAGATCTATGAGAAGATCGTCAAGGAATGCGGCAAGCGCGGCCTCTATCCCGGCATCCACTGCTCCGGTGCCGAGGGCGCGGTGCGCGCCATCAACATGGGCTTCAAGCTCGTGACGCTGTCGAACGAGAGCGGGTTGATGATGACCTACGCCAAGATGCAGGTGAACCAGACCCGGAAGGATTCCGCCGGCAAGGCGTAACGTCACGTGTCCCGGACGCGGTGCAGCGCTTCTTCAGCGGTGCACCGCAGAGCCGGGACCTGGATGCAGCACGAAGCGTGGGCCCCGGATCAGCAGCGCACCGCTTGCGCGCTGCGCAGCATCCGAGGCACGATAGTTTTGGATACCAAGGAGATCCATCATGGCCCCAGCACCCGTCATCCGCTTGCATCCTGACGATGGCGTGCTGATTGCGCGCTCGAGCCTGCCGGCGGGCCTGGTGGTGGCCGACGGCGTCACCACGGTCGAGCGGATTCCCGCGGGCCACAAGGTGGCGATCAGGCCGATCGCTGTCGGTGAGCCGATCCGGCGCTACGGCCAGATCATCGGCTTTGCGACCATCCCGATTTCGCCCGGCCAGCACGTGCATACGCAAAACTGCGGCATGGGCGATTTCGCCAAGGACTATGCCTACGGCGTCGACGTCAAGCCGGTGCCGAATTTCGATCTGCCCGCGACCTTCGACGGCATCCGCCGCGCCGACGGCCGGGTCGCGACCCGCAACTATATCGGCATTCTGACCTCGGTGAATTGCAGCGCGCATGTCGCCGGCATGGTCGCCGATATCTTCAAGAAGAATCCGTTCACCGGCGACAATCCGCTGGCCGATTTCCCCAATGTCGACGGCGTGGTCGCGCTCACCCACAAGACCGGCTGCGGCATGACCCAGGATGAGCCGCTGGCGTTGCTCCGGCGCACGCTCGGCGGCTATGCGCGGCATGCGAATTTCTCCGCGGTGGTCGTGCTGGGGTTGGGCTGCGAGGTCAACCAGATCGGCGGCCTGATGCAGGAACAGAAGCTTGCCGGACGTCTGCGCGCGATGGACATTCAGGAAGTCGGCGGCACCCGCAAGACCGTCGAGGCTGGCGTCGCCTTTGTGCGCGAGGCGCTGACGGATGCCAACAAGGTGAGGCGCGAGAAGGTCCCGGCCAGCGAATTGACGGTGGCGCTGCAATGCGGCGGCTCCGACGGCTATTCCGGCGTCTCCGCCAATCCGGCGCTGGGCGCGGCGAGCGATCTGTTGGTGCGCCATGGCGGCACCGTGATCCTGTCCGAGACGCCCGAAACCTACGGCGCCGAACATCTGTTGACGCGTCGCGCGGTCAGCCGCGAAGTCGGCGAAAAGCTGGTCGGGCTGATGCGCTGGTGGGAGGAATACACGGCGCGCGAAGGCGCCGAGATGAACGCCAATCCGAGCCCCGGCAACAAGGCCGGCGGCCTCACCACGATTCTGGAGAAATCGCTCGGAGCGATGGCGAAAGCCGGCAGCACCAATCTCGTCGATGTTCTCAACTACGCCGAAACCGTCACCAAGAAGGGTTTTGTCTTCATGGACACGCCCGGCTACGACCCGGTCGCGGCGACCGGGCAGGTGGCCGGCGGCGCCAATCTCGTCTGCTTCACCACCGGCCGCGGCAGTGTGTTCGGCTGCAAGCCGGCCCCGTCGATCAAGCTCGCGACCAACACGCCGATGTACAAGCGCATGGAAGACGACATGGACGTCAATTGCGGCACCATCCTCGACGGCGAGGAGACGGTGCAGCAATGCGGCCAGCGCATCTTCGATCTGATGCTGAAGACCGCCTCCGGCCAGCCGACCAAGAGCGAGAGCTTTGATTTCGGCGGCGCCGAGTTCGCGCCGTGGGTGCTTGGGGCAACGATGTAGTTCCTTGGGTCGTCCCGGTGAAGGCCGGGCCCCATAACCAACGGAAGGGGTGATTTGCGCAAGGCGCTCGCTACGGCCGTCATTGCGAGCCACCGGGTCGCGCGAATGCGCGCCCGATGACAGGCTCCGCGAAGCAATCCATAGCGCCGCAAGCCGAGGCATGGATTGCTTCGTCGCTTTGCTCCTCGCAATGTCGGGGAGTGGGAGCCAGCGCACTCCCCGTAGGCACCCCGTGCCCGTTGTTAGTGCTTGATCCACACCGGAACCAGTGTTCTGCTTAAAAAAGCTGCTGGAGTTATCAGCCTGTGTCGATCTTCGTCGCACTACATCACGTCACCCACTACAAATACGACCGACCGATCGACCTCGGCCCCCAGACCATTCGCCTGCGTCCGGCGCCGCATACGCGCACGCCGATCCTGAGCTATTCGCTTAAAGTTACGCCTTCCAATCACTTCGTGAACTGGCAACAGGATCCGCAGGGCAACTGGCTGGCGCGCTTTGTGTTTCCTGAGAAGGCCACCGAGCTGAAAGTCGAGGTCGACTTCACGGCGCAGATGACCGTGGTCAATCCCTTCGATTTCTTCGTCGAGCCCTACGCCACCAGTTTTCCGTTTCAGTACACCAACGACCTCAAGACCGAACTTGCGCCTTATCTCGCGACGTCGGATCAGGGGCCGCTGTTGGCCGCGTACTTAAAGGAGATTCCGCGCGAAGCCGACAGCACGGTCAATTTCCTGGTCGACCTCAACGCGCAACTGCAGAAGAAAATTCGCTACGTCATCCGCATGGAGCCGGGAATCCAGACGCCGGAGGAGACGCTTGGCAGCGGTTCTGGTTCGTGCCGCGACTCGGCCTGGCTGCTGATCCAGATCTTCCGCCATCTCGGGCTCGCCGCGCGTTTCGTCTCTGGCTATCTCATTCAATTGCGCCCCGACATCGATCCGGTCGAAGGACCGCGCGAGGTCGAGAACGATTTCACCGACCTGCATGCCTGGGCCGAGGTCTATCTTCCCGGCGCCGGCTGGATCGGCTTCGACGTCACCTCGGGGATGCTGACAGGCGAGGGGCATATTCCCGTCGCCGCCACGCCGCATTACCGCTCGGCCGCGCCGATCTCGGGCACCGCCGGCTTCGCCAACACCGAATTCGCCTTCGACATGAGCGTCAAGCGCATCCGCGAGGCTCCGCGGATCACAAAACCGTTCTCGGATGAATCCTGGGCGCGGCTCGACCGGCTCGGCGAACAGGTCGATGCCGATCTCAAACAGGACGACGTGCGGCTGACGATGGGCGGCGAGCCGACCTTCGTCTCGATCGACGATCTGGAATCGCCGGAATGGAATATCGCCGCCGTCGGTCCGACCAAACGCGCGCTAGCCGATGATTTGATCCGCAAATTGCGCGCCCGTTTCGCGCCCGGTGGGCTGCTGCATTACGGGCAGGGCAAATGGTATCCGGGCGAAAGCCTGCCGCGCTGGGCGTTCGGGCTCTATTGGCGCAAGGACGGCGCACCGATCTGGAAGAATTCCGATCTGATTGCGACGATCGACAATCCTCACAAAACTGATATCGCCGCCGCCGAACGCTTCGCGCAGGGCACCGCGAAGAAACTTGGCCTCGGCACCGGCTACGTCCTGCCGGCGTTCGAAGATCCCGCGCACTGGATCCAGAAGGAAGCCAGCCTGCCGCACAATGTCGATCCCGGCGATTCCAGATTGTCCGATCCGGAAGAACGCTTGCGGATGGCGCGGGTGTTCGATCACGGGCTGAACACGCCGAAGGGATTTGTGCTGCCGATCCAACGCTGGAGTGCTGCCGCAGAACCGTATCGCGGGCGCTGGCGCAGCGAGCACTGGAAAGTGCGGCGCGGCCATTTGTTCCTGACGCCCGGCGATTCGCCGCTTGGCTTGCGGTTGCCGATCGCGTCGCTGGAGCACATTCCACCCGAGGAATTTCCCTACATCGTCGAGCAGGATCCGATGGAGCCGCGTGACGAGCTTGCGGCCTCCGATTCCAAAGCGGACGGCTCGGTGGCCAAGGAGAAGCCAAAACCCAAACTGGAACCCGTGCGTACCGCGATGTCGATCGAAATCCGTGACGGCATTTTGTGTGCCTTCATGCCGCCGGTCGAGAAGATCGAAGATTATCTGGAACTGATCGCGGCAGTTGAGGCGACCGCCGAAGACATGCAGATACAGGTCCATGTCGAAGGCTATTCGCCGCCTTACGACCCGCGGGTCGAAGTGATCAAGGTGACGCCCGATCCCGGCGTGATCGAAATCAACATCCAGCCGGCGCAGACCTGGCGCGAGGCGGTCGATATCACCTTCGGACTCTATGAAGACGCCGCCAAGACCCGGCTCGGCGCCAACCGTTTTCTGGTCGATGGCCGCCACACCGGGACCGGCGGCGGCAATCACGTCGTGGTCGGCGGCAGCACGCCGCAGGACTCGCCGTTCCTGCGCCGGCCCGATCTGCTCAAGAGCCTGGTGCTGTACTGGCAGCGGCATCCGTCGCTGTCCTATCTGTTCTCGGGCATGTTCATCGGCCCGACCAGCCAGGCGCCGCGCATCGATGAGGCGCGGCACGACGGCATGTATGAACTGGAGATCGCGCTGGCGCACGTGCCGCCGCCCGGCATCGAAGCGCCGCTCTGGCTCGTCGACCGGCTGTTCCGGCATATCCTGGTCGATATCACCGGCAATACCCATCGCGCCGAAATCTGCATCGACAAGCTCTATTCGCCGGATAGTCCGACCGGCCGGCTCGGCCTGGTCGAGTTCCGGGCGTTGGAAATGCCGCCCGATCCGCGGATGTCGCTGGCGCAGCAATTGCTGATCCGGGCGCTGATCGCAAAGCTCTGGCGCGAGCCACAGCAGGGCAAGTTCGTGCGCTGGGGTACCACGCTGCATGATCGGTTCATGCTGCCGCATTTTCTCTGGGAAGATTTTCTGGGCGTGCTCGATGAACTGAGGCAGTCCGGCTACGAATTTTCGCCGGAATGGTACGCCGCCCAGCTCGAATTCCGCTTTCCCGCCTTCGGCCGCGTTCATCATGGCGGCGTCGCGCTGGAATTGCGGCAGGCGCTGGAGCCCTGGCATGTGATGGGCGAGGAGGGGTCGGCGGGCGGCACCGTGCGCTACGTTGATTCGTCGGTCGAACGGCTGCAGATCAAGGCGACGGGCTTTGTCGAAGGCCGCCACGTCGTCACCTGCAATGGCAGGCGGATGCCGATGACGGAAACGGGCCGCTCCGGCGAGGCGGTCGCCGCCGTCCGCTTCAAGGCCTGGCAGCCGGCCTCAGGGCTGCATCCGACCATTCCGGTCCATGCGCCGCTGACATTTGACTTAATTGATACCTGGAATGGCCGCTCGCTCGGCGGCTGCGTCTACCATGTCGCCCATCCCGGTGGCCGCAGCTACGAGACCAAGCCGGTCAATTCCTATGAGGCCGAGGCCAGGCGGCTGGCCCGCTTCCAGGATCACGGCCACACCCCCGGCAAGATCGATCCGCCGCCCGAAGAACGCACAATTGAATTCCCTTTGACCCTCGACTTGAGGACACCGCTCCTGCATTAATTTTGCTCTCTGGAGTCGGAATGGCGGGACACGGCGGCCAAGGCAGTAGTCAGGAAAACAAGACCCGTCCGGGTCAGCGCCGGATGGCGCAATGGACGCGCGACTACGCGCGGCTGCCCGGAATTCCCGATGAATATATCGGCCAGGACGGCGCACCGCGGGCAGCCTGGACCCGGTTCTTCGATGCCTTTGCGGCGCTGGCGCCAGCCGATATCGACCGCCGATTCGCGTCCGCCGACCGGCATCTGCGCGAAGCCGGCGTCACCTATCGTGCGCCCGGCGAGACCGCCGACCGGTTGTGGCCGCTGAGCCATTTGCCGCTGATCATCGATGAGACCGACTGGCAGCAACTCACCGCCGGTATCCAGCAACGCGCGCAACTGCTCGAAATGGTTCTGCGCGACCTCTATGGCGAGGGCCGTCTGGTCGCGGACGGCGCAGTGCCGGCGGCCGCCATCGCCGGCTCGAACGAATATCTCCGCTCGGTTTGCGGCGTCAAACCACCGGGCGGGCGCTACCTTCATCTCTACGCCGCCGACGTCGGCCGTGGGCCCGACGGGCGCTGGTGGGTGCTGGGCGACCGAACGCAGGCGCCATCGGGCGCCGGCTACGCGCTGGAAAATCGCCTGGTGCTGTCACGCGCCTTTTCCAATCTCTACAAATCGATGAACGTCGAGCGCGTCGCGCCGTTCTTCGAGGCCTTCCGCGACTCCCTGCGCGCCAGTGCCGACCGCGACGAGCCGCGGATCGGATTGCTGACGCCGGGCACCTTCAACGAGACCTATTTCGAGCATGCGACGCTCGCGCGCTATCTCGGCTTTCTCCTGGTCGAGGGCGACGATCTCGCCGTCAGCGGCGACCGCATTCATATCCGCACCGTCGCCGGCCTGAAGCGGCTCGACGTGCTGCTGCGCCGGGTCGACTCCAATTTTCTCGATCCGCTGGAACTGGATGCTTCGTCGCATCTCGGCGTACCCGGGCTGATCGACGTGCTGCGCAAAAATGGCGTCGTCGTCGCCAATATGCCGGGTTCGGGCGTGCTGGAGGCGCGGGCGCTGCTCGGGTTCCTGCCCAGTCTTTGCCGGCGTTTGCTCGGTGAAGAACTGATGATGCCGCACATTGCGACCTGGTGGTGCGGCCAGAAACGCGCGCGCGAGGAAGTGCTGTCGCGGCTCGACGAGTTCGCGATCGAGGGCGCCTATGGCCGGGGCGTCCCGGGGTTTCCGGGCAACGGCCCGGTGCTACCCGGTCAGTTGTCGCCCGCCGAGCGCGAGCGGCTCCGGGCCGCAATCTCCGACCGCGGCATCGATTATGTCGGCCAGGAACTGGTGCGGCTGTCGACTACCCCGGTGTGGGAAAACGGCCGGATTACGCCGCGCCCGTTCGTGCTCCGGGTGTTTGCCGCCGCGACCCCGAATGGCTGGACCATCCTGCCCGGCGGCTTCTGCCGGATCGCCGAGCAACCCGATGCCCGCGCCGTGTCGATGGGCGATGGCGCGCGGGCCGCGGATGTCTGGGTGGTATCCGACAAGGCGGTATCGGCCTCGACGCTGCTGCCGGCGGCCGACACGGTGCGGATCAGGCGTATCGCCGGCGTGGTCCCGAGCCGCGCCGCCGACAATCTGTTCTGGCTCGGCCGCTATCTCGAACGCGCCGAGGCGACGCTGCGGCTGATCCGTGCGCTTGGCACGCCGACGCGCGATCCCGCAAAGGGGGCATCGACGACGGGGCTTCCCTCGGTCGAGCGGATCCAGCGGCTGCTGGTGACCTGGGGCGCGGCCTCGCAGGCGACGCGAGCGAACCCCGGCAAGGTCGCCGCGGAAGCGCTGCAGAGCACCGAGAAATTCGGCTCGGCGCTGTCGCTGGTGCGATCGGCGCAGCGGACCGCGACCTCGCTGCGTGAACGGCTGTCGCCGGATGCCTGGCAGGTCATTACCGAGATGGCGGAACGGCTGGCCCATGAAGTCGAAGACGACGACGGCGTCGTCAGCGCCGCCGAACTGACGCTGCAGGAACTGGCGAGCTTCGCCGGCCTGGCGCAGGAGAACATGAACCGCGCCGCCGGCTGGCGCTTCCTCGAGATGGGCCGCCGCGCCGAGCGCGCCATCAACACCGCGCGGTTCGCGCGGCAGTTTGCCTATGATGAAGCCGGCGACGAGGACCTCGACGTGCTGCTGACGCTGGTGGATTGCCAGATCACCTATCGTTCGCGCTATCTCGTCGGCCCCGCGCTGGCGCCGGTGCGCGATCTCGCGGTGCTGGACCCCTACAATCCGCGTTCCGTCGCGTTCCAGGTTGCCGCGCTCAATGAGCACATCGCGAGCCTTCCGAGCCTCAAGCAGTACGGCATGATCGAGCGGCCGCAGCGTCTGGCGGTAGCGCTGCAGGCGACGCTGACGACCGCGGAGGCCGCGGCGCTGGACGCAAAAACCCTGTTCGCGCTGGAGCAGGATCTGCTCAATCTCGCCGATGCGATTGGATTGCACTATTTCCCGCACGGTCCCAATGCGAGCCGGCCGGAGAAGCTGACGGGCCTCGCGTGATCTACGACATCCGTCACGTCACCAGTTACAGTTACGAGAGCCCGGTGAGTTTTGCGCGGTGCTCGCTGCGGCTGGAGCCGCGCAGCGGCGACGGACAGCAACTGGTCTCCCACAGCGTCGAGATCCGGCCGCGGCCGGCGGAGCGCACGGTCAGGCGGGATTTTTTCGGTACCCACACCGAGAGCGTCCTGATCGAGACCGCGCACCGCAATCTCCGCATCGATTCGAGGTCGCGGGTTTCGTTGTCGCGCCGCGCGCCCGGCCGCGCCGCGCCGAGCCCGTCGTGGGAGAGCGTCCGCGACGTGGCGTTTGAAGCCACCAGTCTCGGGCCCTCGTCGCCCGTCGGCTATGTGTTCGCCAGTTCCCTGGTGCCGGTGCAGGCGCCGGTCACCGCCTATGCCGCGGCAAGCTTTCCGCCGGGCAGCGGCATCATCGCCGGTGCGGTCGACCTGATGCACCGGATACGGACCGAGTTTAAGTACGATCCGAAGGCCACCGTGATCTCGACGCCGCTCAAGGAGGTGTTCGAGAAGCGCCACGGCGTCTGCCAGGACTTTGCCCATGTGATGATCGCAGGCCTGCGCGGGCTCGGGCTGCCGGCGGCCTATGTCAGCGGCTATCTGCGCACCATCCCGCCGCCGGGCAAACCGCGCCTGCAGGGCGCGGACGCCACCCACGCCTGGGCTTCGGTGTGGTGCGGCGCCGAGATCGGCTGGATCGGGTTCGATCCAACCAACGATCTCCTGGTGGAGAACGATCACATCATTCTGGCGGTGGGGCGGGATTTTTCCGATGTCTCGCCGGTCGACGGTATCATCGTGGGCTCACGCAAGCAGAAGCTCAGCGTCGCCGTCGACGTGCTGCTGGTGGAGTAGGAGAGTGTGAGTTGAACTGAAGAGTCCGCAGCTCTCCCGACGTCATTGCGAGCCAACGGGTCGCGCGAATGCGCGCCCGATGACAGGCTCCGCGAAGCAATCCATCTATCCGCTTGCTGAAGCATGGATTGCTTCGTCGCTATCGCTCCTCGCAATGACGAGGAAGGTCCGAGCGGCGCGGCCTAGTTTAGCTCCCCGTCCGCCTTGCGCCTTGAAGCGGATCGGCGCGCAGCGTGCCGAAGAATTTTTCGACCTCGCGGGACAGTGTCGCCGCCGTCGCGGTCAATTCGCTCGATACCGCCAGCACTGATTCGGCGGCCGTAGAGGTCTGGCTCATGGCATCGCGGAGCGAGCCGATGTTGACGACCAGGGTGCCATTGCCCTGCGCGGCCATCTGCGCATTCACCGAAATCTCGCGGGTGGCGGCGTCCTGCTGCCCCACGGCGCCGGCAATATTCGACGTCACCGTGTTGATCTCGCGCACGGCGTTGCCGATCTCGCGGACAGCCTCGACCGAGGTCCGGGTCGATTCCTGGATCGTGCTGACGTTCTGGCCGATCTCGGCGGTCGCTTTCGCGGTCTGTCCGGCCAGCGCCTTGACCTCGTGCGCCACGACCGCGAAACCGCGCCCGGCTTCGCCGGCGCGCGCGGCTTCGATGGTCGCGTTCAGCGCCAGCAGGTTGGTTTGCTCGGCGATCGCCTGGATCAGGCTGAGCACGCCGTCGATGCGCTGGGTGGCCGCGGCAAGGCCCTCGATTTCGGCGATCGATTTGTCGGTGCGCTGGCCCGCCTGCTCGACGGCGCCGGCGGATTGACGGACTTGCCGGCCGATCTCCTGAACCGAGGTGGAGAGTTCTTCTGCGGCGCTGGCGACGGCGGAAACGTTGCTGGCAGCTTGCTCGGTCGCGCCGGAGGCGGCGACGGCGCGTCCGCTGGCGTCGGCTGAGACGCTGGCAATGGTCTCGGCGGTGGCCCGCATCAACGTTGCATTGTCGGTCACTGCGCGCAGCACGCCTCCGATCGCTTCCCGGAACGCGTCGACCGAGGATTCGATGTGCTTGGCGCGCTCTTCGCGGGCCTTGGAGTCCTCGACCACCTGCGAGTTGAGGTTGCGGTTACGGTCCATCGCTTCCTTGAAGATCTGAATCGCGCGCGCCAGCGCGCCGATCTCGTCGGCACGTCTGGTGTGGGGGACCTCGACGTTTTCGTCGCCTTCGGCGACGCGCTTGATGGTGGCTGTGATGACCGACAACGGACGCGCGACCGAACGGAAGATGATCAGCACGCCGATGACGACCACGACCATCGCCAGCACGCCGAGACAGGTCAGCACAAAGGCCATGGTGTGGTTGATGTCGGTCTGCTGCGCCAGCTTCTTGCTGCGTTCGGCGTAGACCTTGGAGAGCGCCTCGAGATCCTTGTTCAGCGCCGAGCGCACTTCACGATTGGCATCATTGTCGCCCCATTCGCGGCCGGCCGCAGCACTGATCTCGACTCCGCGGCGAACCAGCTCTTTCCGGAAGTCGACGAACTGTTCGATCCGCTTCTTGAAGGTGGCGAACTGCTGGGCGTCATCGGCCTGGACGAGTGATTGCCAGCTTGCGACGACCGCGAGAATCCGTTCGTTGAACTTGAGCAGCCCTTCGCCGTATTTCTTTACGACGGCCGGGTCGGTCGACATATAGACGCCGCGAGATTCCATCACGACGGCATAGACCAGCGAATTGATGCGTTCGACGTTCAGCGCCGCGCGGCTGGCGGTGTCGACCGCCTCCATGAGTTCTGCGCTGCGGCGGGTATTGTAGTCGGACAGCGCGGTGATGGCGGCGGTGAGCACCGCGAACAACGCAAAGATCGAATACAGCCTGGCTGCGAGCGAAAACCGGGACGCCGCGGCGGCGACAGGGCTGGGACCGGAGGATTTCATGAGTTCGGCCATAACGGCTCTCCAAAGAGGCCGGTGAGTTCCGTCGGCCGTCAAAAATTATGCTTAACTTGAATGGATTATTTCTTAACGCGCGAAGTTCGCTGCACTGCAACCGTGGAATAAATATATAATAAAATCAAATAGTTGCGTTGCTGTAAACTATTGGTATACAAAATAATTGGTCTGCTGTGACCAGAGGGCGCACCTTTTGGGACCGGGGGCACCAACGATCTGATGGCGATTTCTTCGCTTCCAGTCGGCGAGGGCCATCGTGAAATGATAGCTTGGCGATGCCCATTTCGACGCAGATGGGCCCGGAGCCGCCATGGTCTATCGCCAAGCCATCGATGCCACCAGTTACCTGTTCAATGACCTGCGCGATTTGCTCGCCAGGGCCACGCCGCCGCGGTCCGGCGATCGCCTGGCCGGGATCGCCGCGGACAGCGCCGAGCAGATGATCGCGGCGCGGATGGCGCTCGCCAATGTCCCGCTCAAGCAGTTCCTGAGTGAAACCGTCGTGCCCTACGAGGACGACGAAGTCACCCGCCTGATCGTCGATACCCACGACGCCGCGAGCTTTGCGGCGATATCGTCGCTGACCGTGGGCGCTTTCCGCGATTGGCTGTTGTCCGATGCCGCGACCACGGAGGTGCTGCGCGAGCTGTCGCGCGCGATCACGCCGGAAATGGCGGCGGCGGTTTCAAAACTGATGCGCAATCAGGATATGATCCTGGTCGCGAAAAAATGCCAGGTGACGACCCGCTTCCGCAACACCATCGGCCTCGCTGGGCGGATGAGCGTGCGGCTGCAGCCCAATCATCCCTTCGACGACATCAAGGGCATTACCGCCTCCATCCTCGACGGCATCCTGCTCGGATCGGGCGACGCCTGTATCGGCATCAACCCGGCGAGCGACGATCCCAAGGTGATCGGCGAATTGCTGCGGCTGCTCGACGGCATCATCGCGCGGCTGGAGGTGCCGACCCAGGGCTGCGTGCTGACCCATGTCACCACCACGCTCGGATTGATCGGGCAGGGCGTGCCGGTCGATCTGGTGTTCCAGTCGATTGCCGGGACGGAAGCGGCCAACCGAAGTTTCGGGGTCGACCTGGCGCTGCTGCGTGAAGCGCGGGAGGCGGGGCTGGCGCTGCGCCGCGGCACCGTCGGCGACAATGTGATGTATTTCGAGACCGGGCAGGGCTCGGCGCTCTCGGCCAACGCCCATCACAATGTCGATCAGCAGACCGTGGAGGCCCGGGCCTACGCGGTGGCGCGCGCGTTCGATCCGCTGCTGGTCAACAGCGTGGTCGGCTTCATCGGGCCGGAATATCTCTATGACGGCAAGGAGATCATCCGCGCCGGGCTGGAGGATCACTTTTGCGGCAAGCTGCTCGGCCTGCCGCTCGGCGTCGACGTTTGCTACACCAACCACGCCGAAGCCGACCAGGACGACATGGACAATCTCCTGACGCTGCTGGCCGCCGCCGGCGTGACCTTCATCATGGGGGTGCCGGGCGCCGACGACGTCATGCTGAACTATCAATCCACCTCGTTTCACGATGCGCTTTACGTCCGCGACCTCTTTGGCCTGAAGCGGGCGCCCGAGTTCGACGATTGGCTGCTCCGCAGCGGTCTGGCCGGCAGAGACTTTCGCCTTGCCTCCGATCCAGGCCTGCTGCCCGAATTTGCCTCGAGATTGATTGCGTAAGCGCGGTCCGCGGCGGGTCTTTCCGCGCGACCATTGAACCGTCCGGACGTTAGCCCGCGTCATAATGTTGAAGAATTTCTGGCCCAGCCTGTCAACCCGTGGTTAAATTTGCTGGTTTCGTCCGAGGACGTTTGCGAGGACGTTTGAATGAGAGCTGAGGGCATTGAGACGGTACGGCGCATTCTGTGTGTCTTCCCGCGCTATACGTCTTCTTTTGGTACTTTCGAACACGCCTATCCCCTGACCGACGGCGTTCAGGCTTTCATGCCGCCGCAGGGGCTGCTGCTGATCGCAGCCTATCTCCCGGCCAACTGGCCGGTCCGGTTCATTGACGAGAACATCCGCCCCGCGACCAGTGAAGACTTCGAATGGGCCGAAGCGGTGTTCGTCAGCGGCATGCACATCCAGCGCCAGCAGATGAACGATATCTGCCGCCGCGCGCATGCGTTCGATCTCGCGGTCGCGATCGGCGGGCCGTCGGTCAGCGCATGCCCGGATTACTATCCGTCGTTCGACTATCTCCATGTCGGCGAACTCGGCGACGCGACCAATGAGCTGATCGCGCGGCTGGCGCGCGACACGTCGCGTCCGGAGCAGCAGGTGGTGCTGAAGACCGCCGATCGCGTTGAGATGAGCGACTTTCCGATTCCGGCCTATGAGCTGGCGGAGACCAGGAAATATCTCCTCGGCAGCATCCAGTATTCGAGCGGCTGTCCCTACCAGTGCGAATTCTGCGACATCCCCGGTCTCTACGGCCGCAATCCGCGCCTCAAGACGCCGCAGCAGATCATCGCCGAGCTCGACAAGCTGCGCGAATGCGGCATGACCGACACGGTGTATTTCGTCGACGACAATTTCATCGGCAACCGCAAGGCGGCGCTGGATCTGTTGCCGCACCTCATCGAATGGCAGAAGAAAACCGGCTACATCACGCGGCTTGCCTGCGAGGCGACCCTCAACATCGCCAAGCGGCCGGAAATCCTCGATAAGATGCGCGAGGCCTTCTTCGTCACGGTGTTCTGCGGCATCGAGACCCCGGATCCCGACGCGCTGAAGGCGATGCACAAGGACCACAACATGATGGTCCCGATCCTCGAGGGCATCCACACCATCAACTCCTACGGCATGGAAGTCGTCTCCGGCATCATCATGGGGCTCGACACCGACAAGCCGGAGACCGGCGATGCGCTGCTCGCCTTTGTCGATGAATCCCGGATTCCGCTGCTGACGATCAATCTGCTGCAGGCGCTGCCGAAGACGCCGTTGTGGGACCGACTCGAGCGAGAGGGCCGTCTGATCTCGGAAGATGAAGACCGCGATTCCAATGTCGACTTCCTGCTACCCTATGAGGATGTCGTCAGCTCCTGGAAAAGGTGCATGGAGACCGCCTACGAGCCGGCGAAGCTGTTCGCGCGCTACGAGTACCAGTGCAACTACACCTATACAAACCGGCTGAAAGTGCCTGTCAGCCCGGAAATGAAAAGTTGGCGCAACATCCGGCGCGGTCTGATCATGCTGCGCAACATCGTCTGGAAAGTCGGCGTGCTCGGCGATTACAAGAAGGTGTTCTGGAAGTTTGCGTTTGGTCGGCTGCGGCGCGGCGACATCGAAGGCCTGATCGGATCGTCGATGATTGCGCATCATCTGATCGTGTTTGCGCGCGCAGCTACCAGCGGCCAGCAGAGCGCCTCGAACTATTCGATCCGGCTGCGCGAGGCCTCGGTTCCGGCCGAATGATGCGAACATGAAGCCGCCGGCGCCATCGTCCGGTTCGCTTAAACTTCTGCGCGAGTTGACGCCGGCCCGGGTCGGGCTCGGCCGCACCGGCGCGAGCCTGCCGACCGCAGCGCTGCTCGGCTTTACCCTTGACCACGCGCGGGCGCGCGACGCCGTTCATGCCGCCTTCGATCATGCGGGGATTGTTGCCGGATTGAGCGGCCTCGGCCTGCAGCCGGTGCAGCTTGCCAGCCAGGCGCGCAACCGGCGCGATTATCTCCGCCGTCCCGACCTCGGACGCATGCTCGACGCGGCCTCCCGGAGCGAGCTTGCCGACCGCCGCGGCAAGATCGATCAGCTTGCGATCGTCATCGGTGACGGCCTGTCGCCCGCCGCCGTCAATATTCACGCGGTCGAACTGGTTCGCCATCTCGCGCCACGGTTGGCCGCGGCCGGCATTCCGATCGGCCATGCCGTGGTCGCGTCGGGCGCGCGCGTGGCGCTGGGCGACGAGATCGGCGCCATTCTCGGCGCAAGCATGATGGTGATGCTGATCGGCGAGCGGCCGGGCCTGTCCGCGCCCGACAGCCTCGGGGCCTATCTGACCCATGCACCGCGGATTGGCCTCACCGACGCCGAGCGCAATTGCGTATCCAATATCCACGGCGCTGGGCTGAGTTACGATGAAGCCGCCGCCAAGATCGCGTGGCTGGTGCGCGAGGGCCTGGCGCGGCGGATCACCGGTGTCGCGCTCAAAGATGAGAGCGCCAGTGGAACGGCTCAGCGAATCGCGACCGGCCAAAGCTAGTACCCACTTTTCTTGGATCGTGAGTCGTGATTCAAGATATGGATGATACCCGAAGCAAGAGAAGTCCACCTTTCGAGGAAAGATCGCAAGGTGCTTGAGGCGTGTTGTCGCTCACCGGTGACGTTGCAGCGCGATTTGAAGCGGGCGCGGATAGTTCTGTTGGCGGCGGACGGGCGCAGCACCCGGTCGATCGCCAAGGAAGTTGGGGTCCAGCCGCGGATTGTCAGCCTTTGGCGGCATCGCTATGCCGACCATGGCCTTGAAGGGCTGCAAGACAAGCCGCGGCCCGGCAAGCAGCCGATTTATACGAAGACGACCGACAAGCGGATTCTGAAGCTGCTGGATAAGCCGCCCCCGCAAGGGTTTGCGCGCTGGACCGGCCCTCTGCTGGCCGAGGCGCTGGGCGATGTTGACGTCCAATATGTCTGGCGGTTCCTGCGCAGCCACAAGATTGACCTCGCGGCTCGCAAGTCCTGGTGCGAGAGCACCGACCCGAACTTTACGGCCAAAGCCGCCGATGTTGTTGGCCTCTACGTCGCCCCGCCCGCGAAGGCCATTGTGCTGTGCGTGGACGAGAAGCCCTCGATCCAGGCTTTGGAGCGAGCGCAGGGTTATCTGAAGTTGCCCAATGGCCGCGCCTTGACCGGCCAGAGCCACGATTACAAGCGGCATGGCACCACAACATTGTTTGCGGCGCTCGAAGTCGCCACCGGAAAGATCATCGCAACGCATTCAAAACGCCGTCGTCGCGTCGAGTTTCTCGACTTCATGAACAGCCTCACCGCGGCCTTTCCGGGCCGAAAGCTTCACGTCATCCTCGACAACCTCAACACCCACAAGAAAAACGAGCATTGGCTCAAGGCCCACCCCAACGTGCAATTTCATTTCACGCCGACAAGTGCGTCCTGGCTCAATCAGGTCGAGGTATGGTTTTCGATCTTGCAGGGGCAGTCGCTTAGCGGCACCTCCTTCACAAGCCTCAAGCAGCTTCAGGAACACATCGATGCCTACGTCAACGCGTACAACGACAAAGCCGAGCCCTTCGTCTGGACCAAGAAAAAGGTCCGTCAACGCCGTTTCAAAGGCCGCCGTATCACTCAGCTCTGATTCCGGGTACTAGGGCACAATCCCGGCCCGCCGGCGCAAACCGGACAAGGATTTCCGGAACAGGCCAGCCTGAAGCGCACAAATGCGCGATGCGCACTCTCGTGTGACAAATCAGATACTTAATATCGGTTATCGGCATCGGCGTACGGATTTGACGTCGCCCCTGCGCTTGCCGTATGCGGTTCGGCCCTGTAAAACGGCGGCGGTTAATTTACCGCGTGTTTTCAAGGGCTAGCGCCGATCGGTCAGAGCTGACAAAGCCTCATTCGCGCCCGGAACCCAAGCTAGACAATTTAAGCCGATGTGAGAACTGGACAGGGTATGCTCGAAAAGAACTCCGAAAGTCAGGTCCACGTCGCAGCGACGGAGGAGCGGCCGGCCGGCGCCAGCATCGCCTTCGGGCTCGAGCGCATCGGGCTGATCGCGGTTCAGAAGCCGGTGCTGTCCTGCATCATTCTGGTGGCGCTGATCATTGCGGCCCTTTTCGGCATCGATCGCATCAAGATCGACGATTCGCTGAGCCAGCTGTTCCGCTCCAATTCCAAGGACTACAAGCAATACGAGGCCGTGACCAAGCGCTTCCCGGCGACCGAATTCGACGTGCTGGTCGTGGTCGAAGGCAAGACGCTGCTGGCGCGCGACAACCTCGAGAAGATCCGTGACATGGTCACCGACCTGCAACTGGTCGACGGCGTGCGCGGTCTGGTCTCGCTGTTTTCGGCGCGCCAGGCTCCGGCGCCCGGCAAGCTGCCGGCGGCGCTGTTTCCGCCGGAGCTGCCGGAGGGGGCTGCTTACGACAAATTCGTCGAGACCGTTAAGTCCAACGAGATCATCCGCGGCAAGCTGTTGTCCGAAGACGGCACGCTGGCGCTGGTCGTGCTCTCGCTCGAGCCGAATATCGTCGCCAGCAACAGCCTTACGAAGGCCGTCGGCGATATCAGGAAGATCATGGCCGACGATCTCTCGGGCAGTGGGCTCAACGCGCAGCTGTCCGGCGTTCCCGTCATGCAGCTCGAGATCCGCAACGCGGTCAAGCGCGACGGGCTGACCTACAACATTCTCGGCATTCTGGCCGGCTGCATCATCGCGATCATCTTCTTCCGCAAGATATCGTTCATGGTGGTTGCGGCGTTTCCGCCCATCATCGCGATCCTGCTCGCGCTCGGCGGCCTCGGCTGGGCCGGGTTCAATCTCAACATGTTCCTGAACGTGATGACGCCGCTGATCATGGTGATCAGCTTCTCGGACTCGATGCAGCTGACCTTTGCGGCGCGCGACCGGCTGATCGCGGGCCAGGACAAATACACCGCGTTCAGGAACGCCGTGATGGTTGTGGGGCCGGCCTGCGTGCTGACCCATGGCACCGCCGGCATCTCGTTCATCGCCCTGCAATTTTCGAATTCCGAGCTGATTCGCAAATTCGGCGAGGCGGGACTGGCCGCCACCATCATTGCGCTGATCGCGGTGCTGTCGCTGGTGCCGGTTTTCGGCGTGCTTCTGGTGCGCAACGAAAAGGTCTTTGCGGTGAAATTCCAGAGCGCCGACGCCGGCGTTCAGGCGCTGCGCAATTTCTGCTACTGGATCGCGGTGCGCATGGTTAGCCGCCCCGGTGTGTTCAGCCTGATCGCGGTGATCGTCGTCGGCGGTCTCGGCATCATCTACGCCAATCTGGAGCCGCGCTATCGGCTCGCCGACCAGGTGCCGGACAAGCGGCAGGCGGTGGCGGCTTCAAGCCGCCTGGATGCCAAGCTCACGGGCGCCAATCCGGTCGATGTGCTGATCGAATTCCCCAAGGGCGCCTCGCTCTACGCGCCGGAAACCCTGAAGACGATCGCCGATGTCCATTCGATGGTCGAAACCGCGGCCGGCGTCGGCAACGTCTGGTCGCTGGAAACCTTGCGCCGCTGGCTCGCTGAAAAGGCCGGCAGTTCGGATGTCGCGACGCTGAAGGAATATGTCGGCGTGATTCCCGAACATCTGGTTCGGCGCTTTATCTCGGCCGATCAGGATGCGGTGGTGGTGTCGGGCCGGGTACCCGATCTGGATTCGAGCGAGCTGCTTCCCGTGGTGAATAAACTCGATTCCGCGCTCGACAAGGTGCGCGCCGAGCATCCCGGTTACGAGATCGCGGTCACCGGTCTGTCGGTGATCGCCGCGCGCAACAGCGCCAACATGATTGAAAAACTCAACCGCGGCCTGACCGTCGAATTCCTGCTGGTTGCGATCTTCATCGGCCTGGCGTTCCGCTCTGTGGTGGTGATGTTCTCCTGCATCCTGCCCGGCATTTTCCCGGTCGTGATGTCGGGCACCGTGCTGTGGCTGCTCGGCGAAGGGCTGCAATTCGCCAGCGTCGTGGCGCTGACCGTGTCGTTTGGCCTCGGCCTCAGCGCGACGATCCACTTCCTCAACCGCCTGCGGCTGGAGCGAAAGCCGGGCATCAGCGCGGAACTGGCGGTGGAGCGCGCCACCGTGCTGGTCGGTCCGGCACTGATCCTGACCACGGTGGTGCTGGCTTGCGGCCTCGTCGTAACGGTGTTTTCCGACCTGCCGTCGCTGCGCCTGTTCGGCTGGCTCAGCGCGTTCTCGATGATCGCAGCCCTCGTCGCCGACCTCTTCATCCTGCGGCCGACGTCGATGTTCCTGATCAATTTGTCGGAAAAGCTTCGCGGGACCGCAGGTCACGCGAAGCCGGCAGAGTAGGTCTGGTGTTGAGTTGGGGTACCGGACGAAGGGCTTAGATCAGCCCTTCGTCATCGTGATCGAGACGCCGCGGATTTCGCCCTTGGAGTCGATCTGGACGATTTGCTTGCTGCCGTTGGTGCGCAGGTTCAGATTGGCGGCAAAGCCGGAAGCCTCGACGAACACGTCGATCTGGCCGCCGCCCGCGGTACCCTGCAGATTGCCGAAGATGTTGCGGCTCTTTTCGCTCCAGTTGCCGGAGATGCGGTCGCCCTGGCTGGTGACGTCGCTACTGAGATCGAACTTGTAGCTGTCGCTGGCGCAATGCAGGTTCTGCTTCAGGCCGAGCCCGGAGGCGTTGACCTTGTAGTCGGCCTTGCAACGGATGTGCTCGGTGGTGCCGTTGGACAGCGCAACCGTGCCCGAGCCACTCCAGGAACCGTCAAAACCGGCAAACGGCCCTGACGCCTGGGCGTGACCTGCCGAGACCGACAGCATGAGCGCGGCGCCGACGCCTGCAGCCTTGACAGCCTGACCGAACAAGCTGGAACCAAACATTTTCATAGCGAATTTTCCCATCAAAATAGACGTTCTTTCGAAAAGACCCGTCTCGCCGCATCGAAGATTTAGTGTCCCCGCAGTATGTTAGGTTCAAAATGACAAAATGCCGGCTGCGGCAATCGCCGCGCAAATAGCATTTCGCTCAGCGGAATCAAACCATCCGATGATCCAGGCGTCGCGGACACGCATCTAACTTTCCGCCGCCATCGTCTGCAACAGCCATTTTCGAACAAAGCTAGCCTTAAAAATATACTCTATATATCAAATGGTTGTCCGGGAGGTGAGCCCCACTGCAAATTTGGCCGCATTTACCAGTGCTTGTTCTTTTTTCGTTGCTGCGGTACGCGGCGTCTGCAATCCCAACAAATCCGTCCCGGCCATGCCGAAACGCAATTCGGGAACAGGTTTTTGCTGCCTAAATGAAGGAATACGATGCGTAAATTTCTCCTGGTTCTCGCCCTTATGTCGACATCGGTTTCGTCGGACGCCTTTGCCCAGCAGCAACGCAGCGGCACGCCCGAGGAGCAAAAGGCCTGCGCCCGTGACGTGCAGCGCTACTGCCGCCCGGTGATAGATCAGGGCGACTTCACCATTCTCGCTTGCCTGCAGACCAATCGCCCCAAGATATCCGTGGCGTGCGATCAGGTGCTGAAAAGCCACGGGCAATAGACCGCGCGCGCATCCAAAAGTCGCCGCAAGGCGCGTGACCGGTGTGTGAGATCCGGCACGCAGGCATGCATGGCTGGCTGAGATAGCATTGGTTTTGGCGGCGTATTCCCCTATATGGGGCACGCGATCCCTCGCATGCGCTGAGCATCGGCGTATGCGCCATGCCCAGATGAATGTAGCCAGTTCCTGATGACCAGCGCGAGCGATCTGCGATCCGGAAAGACCCACCGCGACGAGAATTTTCCGGTCGCGTCGTGGATCATTCATCCGCGTCACCGGGCGCTGATCCTGGCGTTCTACAATTTCGTCAGGACCGCCGACGATATTGCCGATCACGCGACGCTGAGTGCCGAGGAAAAGCTCGGCTACCTCGATCTGCTCGAAGCCGAATTGCTGGGCAAGGGCGACACGCAGAAGGAGGCGGTCAATCTGCGGATCGCGCTGGCCGAGCGCGCGATGCCGCCGCGTCATGCGCTCGATGTCCTGATCGCGTTCCGGATGGACGTGACGAAACTTCGCTACGAGAATTGGGACGACGTCATTCATTATTGCCGCTACTCGGCGATGCCGGTCGGGCGCTTCATGCTCGACGTGCATGGCGAGAGCACCTCGACCTGGGCCGCGTCGGACGCGCTGTGCGCAGCCTTGCAAATCAACAACCACCTGCAGGATTGCGCCAAGGACTACCGGAATCTCAACCGCGTCTACCTGCCGCGCGACGCGCTGGCGGCCTCGGGGGCGACCGTCGAGATGCTGGGAGCGCCGAAGTCGCCCGCGGCGCTGCTGCAATGCCTGAAGGCGCTGGCGGTGCGGACCGCAACGCTGCTCGACGAAAGCAAATCGCTCGCCGCCGAGGTGAGGGATTTCCGGCTCGGGCTCGAGATTTCGGTGATCCAGGCCTTCGCCGACAGGATTGTCGGCATGCTGAAAGTGCGCGATCCCCTCAGCGAGCGCGTGCATCTTGGTCCGCTCGAACTGCTCGGTCAGAGCGTCGGTGGCATCGCCAGCGAGATCGCGCGCCGTGCGGTCGGACGCCGGCCCCTGTCGAAACCGGCGGCCGGCGCATGACGCTCGAGGCGGCGGCCAACGCAAATTACGATACGACCGCGTCCGGCAGTTCGTTCTACGCGGCGATGCGCATCCTGCCGCGCGAACAGCGCGAGGCGATGTTCCAGATCTACAGTTTTTGCCGTCAGGTCGACGACATCGCGGATTCCGACGGCCCGCGGCCCGAGCGGCTGGCCGCCCTGCAGCAATGGCGCGATGATATCGACGCGCTGTATCAGGGCCGCCCGCCGGCGCGGCTGCAGGATTACGTGGCGTCGGTTCGAAGGTTCGGTCTCAAGCGCGAGGACTTCCTGGCCATCGTCGATGGCATGGAGATGGACGTTCCGCAGGACATCCGCGCGCCGGATCTGGCCACGCTCGATCTGTACTGCGACCGCGTTGCCAGCGCCGTCGGACGTCTGTCGGTGCGGGTGTTCGGCTTGCCCGAGAATGACGGCATCCTGCTCGCCCATCACCTCGGCCGCGCGCTGCAATTGACCAACATCCTGCGCGACATCGACGAGGACGCGGGCCTTGGCCGTCTGTACCTGCCGCGCGAAGGCCTGCTGCATGCCGGGATCACCAGCGACGATCCGCTCAAGGTGTCGGCCGAACGGGCGTTGCCGAAAGTATGCCTGCCGCTGGTCGAGCGGGCGAGGGCGCATTTCGAAAAGTCCGACGAGATCATGAAGCGCAATTCGCGGCGCGCGGTGCGCGCGCCAAGGATCATGTCGAAATATTATCGCGCGATACTGGAGCTATTGGTTGCACGGGGATTCGCATCCCCGCGCGCGCCGGTTCGCGTCAACAAGATGGCCAAGCTCGCCATCCTGCTCCGCTACGCGATCATCTGATGCAGAAAACCGTTCATATCATCGGCGCCGGCATTTCCGGCCTCTCGGCGGCCGTCCGGCTGGCCAACGCCAATTACAGGGTGCACGTCCACGAGGCGACGCAAACGGCCGGCGGCCGCTGCCGATCCTATTTCGACGCCGCGACCAATCTCATGATCGACAACGGCAATCATTTGCTGCTGTCGGGTAACCGCCACGCGTTGGCCTACGCCAGATCGATCGGCACCGAGGCCGGGCTGGTCGGACCGAAGCGGGCGCAATTTCCGTTCGTCGACCTGACCAGCGGCAAGCGCTGGCAACTCGATCTCGGCGACTCCAAATTGCCGCTCTGGGTGTTCGATGCGGCGCGCCGCGTGCCCGACACCGGCCTGCTGGATTATCTCGCGCTGATGCCTCTGATCTGGGCAGGGACGGACAAGCTGGTCGGCAACGCGATCCCTTGCGACGGCACGCTGTACCGGCGGCTGGTGCAGCCGCTGTTGCTGGCCGCGCTCAACGTCGACCCGCCCGAGGGCTCGGCGGGCCTTGCCGGCGCGATTGTGCGGGAAACCCTGCTGGCCGGCGGCCAGGCCTGCCGGCCGCTGATCGCGCGTGACGGTTTGAGTTCGGTGCTGATCGAGCCCGCGGTCAAGCTGCTGCAGGAAAAAGGCGCCACCATCCAGTTCGGGCATGAACTGCGCGAGTTCGTGATGGCCGGCGACAAGGTCGTCGAATTGAAATTTGGCGACGACACGATCGCCCTCGGAGCCGACGATGCCGTGGTGCTCGCCGTTCCGCCACGCCCGGCGGCTTCGCTGCTGCCGGGCCTGAAAACGCCGTCGAAATTCCGCGCCATCGTCAATGCGCATTTCCGCTTCGATCCGCCGAAGGATGCGCCGGCCATCCTCGGCGTCGTCGGCGGACTGGTGGAGTGGCTGTTTGCGTTTCCGCAGCGGCTGTCGGTCACCATCAGCAATGGCGACCGGCTGGTCGATATGCCGCGCGAGGAACTCGCGCAGGCAATCTGGCGGGATGTCTGCAAGGCCGCGGGCGTGCAGGGCGAATTGCCGCCGCCATTACCTCCTTGGCAGATCGTGCGCGAACGCCGTGCGACGTTCGAGGCGACGCCGGAGCAGAATGCGCTGCGGCCGGGCCCGGTTACCGCCCATAAAAACCTGTTTCTCGCCGGCGACTGGACTGATACGGGGTTGCCGGCAACCATCGAGGGTTCGGTGCGGTCCGGGGACCGTGCTGCCGATCTGGTTCTGGCGAGGCCGCCGGGCTGATCGGACACAGCGCCGGCGGTCCGCCGGTCGCGCAAACAGGGGGATGTAAAGCGAAATGCTTTCCGGCCATCACACCGCTGCAGTCGATCAAGCCACGCTGGAGAAGAGCATCTCCCAGGCGACGCAGGCGCTGCTCGGCTATCGCCAATCCGACGGGCACTGGGTGTTCGAGCTTGAACCCGACAGCACGATCCCGGCGGAATATGTGCTGCTGCGCCACTATCTCGGCGAGCCCGTCGACAGCGTGCTGGAGGCCAAGATCGCGAACTATCTGCGCCGCGTCCAGGGCGATCATGGCGGCTGGCCGCTGGTGCAGGACGGCGCGTTCGACATGAGCGCCAGCGTCAAATGCTATTTTGCACTGAAGATGATCGGCGATTCCGTCGACGCGCCGCATATGGTGCGGGCGCGCCAGGCGATCCTGTCGCGCGGCGGCGGCATCCACAGCAACGTTTTCACCCGGTTCATGCTGGCGATGTTCGAGGTGCTGACCTGGCGCAGCGTGCCGGTGCTGCCGATCGAGATCATGCTGCTGCCGATGTGGTCGCCGTTCCACATCAACAAGATCTCGTACTGGGCGCGCACCACGATGGTGCCGCTGATGGTGCTGGCGGCGCTGAAGCCG
Organism: Bradyrhizobium sp. Ash2021; assembly: GCF_031202265.1. Taxonomy (NCBI): domain Bacteria; kingdom Pseudomonadati; phylum Pseudomonadota; class Alphaproteobacteria; order Hyphomicrobiales; family Nitrobacteraceae; genus Bradyrhizobium; species Bradyrhizobium sp. Ash2021. Next base: position 3,478,932 of record NZ_CP100604.1, read on the forward strand.
CGCGCGAAAAACCCGAAAGGCGTCGGCATCGACGAGTTGTTCCTGCAGGATCCGCGTTCGATCGGCATGACCGCCAAGGCGCCGCATCAAAGCTGGGGCTGGTTCGCGCTGTTCCGCGCGCTGGACATCGTGCTGCGGTTTCTCGAACCGATGTTTCCCAAGAAGCTCCGCGCGAGGGCGATCGAGCGCGCCGTTGAGTTTATCGAAGTGCGGCTGAACGGCGAAGACGGGCTCGGCGCGATCTATCCGCCGATGGCCAACGCCGTGATGATGTATGAGGCGTTCGGCAGGCCCGCGGATTATCCACCGCGCGCCGTCACAAGGCGGGGTCTCGACAAGCTGCTCGTGATCCGCGAGCACGAAGCCTATTGCCAGCCCTGCGTTTCGCCGGTGTGGGACACCGCGCTCGCCTGCCACGCGATGATCGAAGCCGGGGGTGAGGCGATGCTGCCGGCCAAGCAGGGCCTGGATTGGCTGAAGCCGAAGCAGGTGCTGGACCTCAAGGGCGACTGGGCCGTGAAACGCCCCGACGTGCGGCCGGGCGGTTGGGCGTTCCAGTACAACAATGACTATTATCCCGATCTCGACGACACCGCCGTGGTGGTGATGGCGATGGATCGCGTACGGCGGCAATCCGGCAGCGGCGAATACGACGTTGCGATCGCGCGCGGCCGCGAGTGGATCGAGGGCATGCAGAGCCGCAACGGCGGCTGGGCCGCCTTCGACGTGGACAACCTCGAATACTACCTCAACAACATCCCGTTCTCCGACCATGGCGCGCTGCTCGATCCGCCGACCGAGGACGTCACCGCTCGCTGCCTCTCGATGCTGGCGCAACTCGGCGAGACCGCCCAGACCAGCAAGGCGGTGGCGGACGGGGTCGCCTATCTGCGCCGGACCCAGTTGGCGGAGGGATCGTGGTACGGCCGCTGGGGGCTGAACTACGTCTATGGAACCTGGTCGGTGCTGTGCGCGCTCAATGCCGCCGGAATCGACCACCAGGACCCGATGACGCGCAAGGCGGTGGACTGGCTGATTTCGATCCAGAACCGGGATGGCGGCTGGGGCGAGGATGCGGTCAGCTACCGACTCGACTACAAGGGATTTGAGGGCGCGCCGTCGACCTCCTCGCAAACGGCATGGGCCTTGCTTGGACTGATGGCGGCGGGCGAGGTCGAAAACCCGGCTGTCGCCCGTGGCGTGGAGTACCTAAAAAGCACACAGACCGAAAAAGGGCTGTGGGACGAGGCGCGCTACACGGCAACGGGCTTTCCGAGGGTGTTTTACTTGCGTTATCATGGCTACTCGAAGTTCTTTCCGCTCTGGGCGCTGGCGCGGTATCGAAATTTGAGCAGCACCAACAACAGGGTGGTAGGGGTCGGGATGTGATTTTGGCGGGGGCCGCCGTGACCGTGGGCAATACGATTGATCCACGGCCGGTTTTGATCGTGACAGGTTTGGTGCAGGAGGCCCGCATAGCGGCCGGGCCCGGCATGATCGTGATCTGCAGTTCCAGCGATCCGCAGCAATTGCGCGCGCTGCTCGCGACGCTGGATTCGACCACATTCAGGGGCGTCATCTCGTTCGGCGTCGCCGGCGGGCTCGATCCGTCGCTGAAGTCCGGCGACGTGGTGGTGGCGACCGAAGTGTATGCCGGCGACACCCGCTTTCTGGCCGGTCTTGCGCTCAACGAGGAAATGATCGCCAGCGCCGCGCTGCGCCGCCGGCGCGTGGTCCGGGGCGTTCTGGCGGGGGTGGAACAGGTGATCGCGGCGACGGCCTGCAAGGCGGCGCTGCACTCCGAGACGGGGGCTGCTGCCGTCGACATGGAGAGCCATATTGCGGCGGCCTATGCGGCCGAGGCTGGCCTTCCGTTCGCAGCCTTGCGGGTCATCAGCGATCCGGCCAGCCGCGCGCTGCCGGCGCTCGCCATGAGCGCGGTCAAGCCGAACGGCGATATCGATCTGCGCAAGGTGCTGCGCGGGGTTGCGCGCAACCCGAGAACGCTGCGCGCGCTGGTCTCGACCGGGATCGATTTCAATCGCGCGCTGCGTTCCCTGCGCGGCTGCCGGGGCTTTCTGCTCGGCGGTGAGGGGCTCGTCACCGCGGATATCTGACAGGCGCTGGCGTCAAGCCGGCTTCAATAAAAACGCCGCTCCCAGAGAGCGGCGTTTTCGCGTTTTGGCAGTAACTTAACTATCCGATCAGCCGCACCTAAAAGCGCAACGAATGGCAACCCGTTGCGCCCCCGGCCGCGCTCAGGCGGCGGTGGACGCCTTTTGCTGCTGCTTCGCCGCGGCGGCAGCCGCCTCATCCTTGCGGATCTCCGACAGCCGCTTCTGCACCTCGGCCGAGAAGATGTACTGCGCCGGACGCTGCTTATCGAGATTGATCTCGGGCGCCATCGGACCCGTGGTCCTGACGCCGCGCAGCGCCACCCACATTGCCTTTAACGGATTGGTCAGCGCCGCATTCGCAGCGGTCGGCTCGTAACCGCAATGCGCCATGCAGTCGGCGCACTTCTCGTACTTGCCGGTGCCGTAGGTCTCCCAGTCGGTGGTCTCCATCAATTCCTTGAAGGTCTTGGTGTAGCCCTCGCCGAGCAGATAGCAGGGCTTTTGCCAGCCGAAGATGTTGCGCGCGGGCATGCCCCAGGGCGTGCATTCGTATTCCTGGTTGCCGGCGAGGAAGTCGAGGAACAGGCCGGAGTGCATGAAGTTCCACTTCTTGCCCTTGCCGAGCGCAAACACGTCGCGGAACAGTTTCTTGGTCTTGGTGCGGTTGAGGAAGTGCTCCTGGTCCGGCGCGCGCTCATAGGCGTAGCCGGGCGACATCGAGACGCCGACGCCGAGCTCGGTGGTGAAGTCGAGGAATTTGGCGATCTCTTCCGCCGGATGGCCGTCGAAGATGGTGGCGTTGACGTTGACGGTGAAGCCGCGGGCCTTGGCAGCCTTGATCGCCGACACCGCGCGGTCGAACACGCCCTTCTGCGACACCGCCTTGTCGTGGTGTTCCTTCAGGCCGTCGAGATGCACCGAGAAGAACAGGTAGGGCGACGGCTCGAACAGGTCGAGCTTCTTCTCGAGCAGCAGCGCGTTGGTGCACAGCGAGACGAACTTCTTGCGCGCGACGAGGCCGCGCACGATCTCGCCGATCTCCTTGTGGATCAACGGTTCGCCGCCGGGGATCGCCACCATCGGCGCGCCGCATTCATCGGCCGCGTCCCAGCATTCCTGCGCCGACATGCGGCGATTGAGGATCGCATCGGGATAGTCGATCTTGCCGCAGCCGACGCATGCGAGGTTGCAGCGGAACAACGGTTCCAGCATCAGCACCAGCGGATAGCGTTTCCGGCCAAGCAGCTTCTGCTTGATGAGGTAGCCGCCGATACGCATTTCCTTGAAGAACGGTATAGCCATTACAAGTTCTCTTTCTGGACCTAACAAGTCGTGAAGTGGATCAGCCCGCAGTCAGTTCGGCTGGAAGCCGGAATTCGATATTTTCTTCCCGGCCCGAAAGCACCGAGACCTTGACGGGTCCGATGCGCCTCAAAGCCTCGATCACGTCGTCGACCAAAACTTCGGGCGCCGAGGCGCCCGCCGTAATGCCGACGGCTTTCGCATCCTTCAGCCAATCGGGGTTGAGCTCGCTGCCATCGGCAATGAGATAACTCGCGACGCCGACTTCGGTGCCGATTTCCCGTAGCCTGTTTGAGTTGGAACTATTGGCGGCCCCCACCACCAAAATGACGTCCACCAGTTTGCTCAGATCCCTTACCGCAGATTGGCGGTTCTGTGTCGCATAGCAGATATCCCGGATGTCCGGGCCTTGAATATCCGTAAATCGGGCCTGAAGGGCGGCAATTATGTCTTTTGTGTCGTCCACGCTCAGGGTGGTCTGGGTGATATAGGCCACCGGGGTGTCGGCCGGCAGCGTCAGGGCCGCCACGTCGTCGACGTTCTGGACCAGCAGAACCGGGCCTGGAACCTGGCCCATGGTTCCCTCGACCTCGGGATGGCCGGCATGGCCGATCAGGATCAGGGCCCGGCCTTTCGACATATAGCGCTTGCCCTGATTATGGACCTTGGTGACCAGCGGGCAGGTGGCATTGAGGACCGGCAGGCCGCGGACCGCAGCCTCCTCCTCGACGCTCCGTGCCACGCCATGGGCGCTGAACACGGTCACGGCGAGCGGCGGTACTTCCGACAAATCCTCGACGAAAATAGCGCCTTTGTTCTTCAGGCTTTCGACCACGTATTTATTGTGGACGATCTCGTGGCGCACATAGACCGGCGGGCCATACTTCTCAAGCGCACGCTCGACGATCTCGATGGCACGCACGACGCCCGCGCAAAACCCGCGCGGTTGAGCCAAATACACTTCCATGGGACGTCCACTACGCAAGTTGCACCAAAATCATTCAAAAGCCCCCGTGCCGTCCGGATATGCCCGATATCTGCAATATTCGCACCATGACCGGTTCCGGCGCTTAAATCCCGGCCCAAGCGCATGGAAGCACAGGGCTTTGTGTCAAAAAATCAGCGCTTCGAAAAGGTGCAACGCGAAAGTTCGCGCCCGCCATCCCATGCTACGGTAATATGATACGCCCCGCTCGTCCCCTGCGACCCTCTTGCCTTCGCTGGCCGCCACTTTATCGCCCTTCGTGGCGGTCTATACCGAGCCTTCAACGCCGTTTTGCGCTGTTTTGTTGCCCGTTCTTGAACCCCGAAGACGGTAACCAAAACAACATTAGATCGGTCCCTGGAACTCCGCTAGACAGCGGGCGTTTTCGGCAAGCTCCTTAAGCCCAAGCTCCTTAAGCCTGAGAAAGAATCGATGTGCTGACAAGTACTGTTGTCTCGATTGTTAGAACGTGTACGCGGTTTGCCATTCCTGTTGTGATTGTCTCGCTGGTCCTCGCGATCGGCGCGGGCTTCTATACCGCCCGGAACTTCTCCATCAACACCGACATCAACAAGCTGATTTCGTCCGAGCTCGACTGGCGCAAGCGCGACAATCAGTTCGAGGAGGCGTTCGACCGGGAGCGGCTGATTCTGGCCGTGGTCGAGGCCCCGACGCCTGAACTCTCCAGTGCCGCGACCAAGGCGCTGACGCAGAAGCTTTCCGGCGACACCCGGAATTTCGAGTCGGTGACGCCGCTCGGTTCGGGCGAGTTCTTTGAAAAGAACGGGCTGTTGTTCTTGCCGGTGGAAGAGGTCGGCCAGGTCACCGGCCAGCTCGAATCCGCAGCGCCCCTGATCGAGATCATGGCCGGCGATCCGTCGATCCGTGGTTTGACCGGCGCGCTGGAAACCGGCCTGGCCGGCATCAAGCGCGGGCAGGCCAAGCTGGAAAATGCCGAGCGGCCCTTCAACCTGATCGCCCAGACCGTCGAGAACGTGGTGAGCAAGGGAACCGGCACGTTCTCCTGGCGCGAGCTCACCAGCGACAAGCCGTCGACCGACGCCGACCGGCGTTCCTTCATCGAATTCAAGCCGATCCTCGATTACAACGCGCTGCAGCCCGGCAAGGACGCCACCGACGCGATCAGGCAGGCGGCCAAGGATCTCAATTTCGCCAGCGAATACGGCGCGCGGGTCCGGCTGACCGGACCGGTTCCGATGGCCAATGAAGAATACGCCACGGTGCAGGACGGCGCGATCACCAATGGCATCGGCACCGTCGTGATCGTGCTTGTGATTCTCTGGCTGGCGCTGCACTCGGCGAAGATCATCTTCGCCGTGTTCGTCAATCTGTTCGTCGGCCTTTCGGTCACCACGGCAGTCGGCCTGATGATGGTGGGCTCGCTGAACCTGCTGTCGATCGCATTCGCGGTGTTGTTCGTCGGTCTCGGCGTCGACTTCGGCATTCAGTACAGCGTCCGCTACCGTTCCGAGCGGTTCAAGAACGACAATTTGCCGCTGGCGCTGGAGAATGCGGCGCGTCGCGCCGCGGTGCCGCTCTCGCTTGCGGCGATGGCGACGGCGGCGGGTTTCCTGTGCTTCCTGCCGACCGACTACAAGGGCATCTCGGAGCTCGGCAAGATCGCCGGCGCCGGCATGCTGGTTGCGTTCCTGACCAGCATCACGACGTTGCCGGCGCTGTTGGACCTGCTCAATCCTCCCGGGGAAAAGGACCCCGTCGGCTATGCGTTCCTGGCGCCGGTTGACCACTTCCTCGAAAAGCATCGCGTCATCATCATCGTCGGCACGCTGCTGGTGGCGGTGGCGGGCCTGCCGCTGCTCTATTTCATGAAGTTCGACTTCAATCCGATCAATCTTCGCAACAAGAACGCCGAGTCGATCGCGACCTTCCTCGATCTGAGAAAGGATCCGAACACCGGCGCCAACGCCATCAATGTGATGACGAATTCGGAGGCCGACGCGAAGAAGATCGAAGCAAAGCTGGAGAAGCTGCCGGAAGTGCTTCGCGTCATGTCGCTCGACAGCTTCGTGCCGGAGGACCAGCCGGCCAAGCTGAAGCTGATCGCGCAGGCCGCCAAGGTGGTTGGTCCGGCGCTCAATCCCGATTCCATCGATGCGGCGCCCTCTGACGCGGAGAATGTGGACGCGCTGAAGAGCTCGGTCGAGAGCCTGCGCAAAACCGCCGGCGACAACAAGAGTGCGGGCGCCAACGCCGCGCGACGGTTGGCTGACGCACTGTCAAAGCTTGCCGAATCCAGTCAGGCCACGCGCGAAAAGACCCAGGATGTTTTCGTCGCCCCGCTCAAGATCGTGTTCGACCAGTTGAAGAACACGCTGCAGGCACAGCCGGTCAGCCTGAAGACGCTGCCGGCCGATCTCGTCAACGGCTGGAAGACCAAGGACGGCCTGATGCGCGTCGAGGCCTTGCCGAAGGGCGATCCCAACGACAACGACAATCTGCGCCGGTTCGCCGATGCCGTTCTGGTCGCCGAGCCGACCGCGATCGGGGGACCGGTCTCGATCCTCAAATCCGGCGACGTCGTCGTGAGCGCGTTCATCCACGCCGGCATCTACGCGCTGGTCGTGATCGGCCTGTTGCTCTGGCTGACGCTGCAGCGGATCACCGACGTGCTGATGACGCTGATCCCGCTGCTGGTGGCCGGCATCGTGACGCTGGAGATCTGCGTGTTGATCGGGCTGCCGCTCAATTTCGCGAATATCGTAGCATTGCCGCTGCTGCTCGGCGTCGGCGTCGCGTTCAAGATTTATTATGTGACGGCGTGGCGCTCGGGCAGAACGAATCTGCTGCAGACCAGCCTGACGCGCGCGATCTTTTTCAGTGCGATGACGACGGCCACGGCGTTCGGCAGCCTGTGGCTGTCGAGCCATCCGGGCACAGCAAGCATGGGCAAGCTGCTGGCGCTGTCGCTCGTCACCACCCTTGCCGCGGTGCTGCTGTTCCAGCCCGCGCTAATGGGCAAACCGCGCAATATCGGGAAGGAGACAGATATCGCCAACGACGTCACCTGACGGCGCGGCGGCCTGCTTTTGTCCGGCAGGCTTGGGAGCGGGGTTCACTGAACCGGTGGTCTTCGGGCTGACCGGTGCTCCAGCCTTCGCCTGAGCAGGCGTCGTGCCCTTCACCGCGCCCTTGGCCATGCTGTTCGCCGGACTTGAGGGGATCGGAGGCGCGACGCGGGTCCAGGTCTCGCCGCCGCAAAGAAAGCCCAGTACGCAGCCTTGAATCTCCATCTGGTCGGTACCAGTTGGCTTGATGGTCGAGCTGTAAAACTGCCCGTCCTTGGCGTTATAGACTTGGCCTTCCCACGCATCGACGCCCGCCTTTTTCTTCATGTCGATCAGGATCGGCATGCCGAGCGTCGGCCTTGTCTGCTTTGAGGCATCCGGATTGTGAATATCCTTGCCACCCGGCCTTTGCTCCCAGGCAACGGCACCCCACATGCTGCCATTGCATTGCGCGACTCGGATGTTGGCGACACCATCGGCCACCTTCCAGTCGCCGGTAGGGTCCGCCGCCAGCGCCGAGCAAAGACCCGTGGCCAAAAAAAGTCCGGAATAGGCTATTGTGCGCGCGATCGTCCTTGGGCAGTGCAACATGGTTTGAACCTATGCTTAATTAGATGATCCAGCGGGGGGCAAAACGCACCGCAATGAGCGTTTTCAGTTGACGAAATGGCCATCAAGCGAAGTATGTAGCGGATGCTAAGTTCAAATCTAGACGTTTCCGAGATGTTTGTGGAGCGGCAGGCGCAGCGCAGTTCCATGCATGCGCGCCATTTGAACGAGCAGCTCGTTCGCGTGCTCAAGACCATCGGCTACGATGTCGGCTTTCAGAAGGGGCAAGGTCAATATCTCTTCGATCGCGATGGGGCCAAGTATCTCGATCTACTGAGCGGTTTTGGCGTTTTTGCGATTGGCCGCAATCATCCGGCGCTGCGCCAGGCGCTCAAGAGCGTGCTCGACAGCGATTTGCCCAATCTGGTGCAGCTTGACGTTTCAACGCTAGCGGGCGTGCTCGCCGAGCGCTTGCTCGAACATGTCCCATATCTGGACAAGGTGTTCTTTGCCAATTCCGGCGCGGAAACCGTCGAAGCCGCGATCAAGTTCGCGCGCGGCGCGACCGGCCGGCCCGGCATCGTCTACTGCGCCCATTCCTTCCACGGGCTGTCCTATGGCGCGCTGTCGCTGACCGACGATCCGAATTTTCGCGGCGGCTTCGAGCCGCTGCTGCCGGGGTGCACCGCCATCCCTTTTAACGATCTCGCAGCGCTCGAGCAGGCCCTGTCGTCGCGACAGGTCGCCGCCTTCATCGTCGAGCCGATCCAGGGCAAGGGCGTCAACATGCCCTCCGATGAATTCCTGCCGGGGGCCGCCGCACTCTGCCGCAAATACGGATCGTTGTTCATCGCCGATGAGATCCAGACCGGCATCGGCCGCACCGGAAAATTCCTCGCGGTCGAGCACTGGAATGTCGAACCCGACATGGTGCTGCTGGCGAAGGCGCTGTCCGGCGGACACGTCCCGGTCGGCGCGCTTCTGACCCGCAAGAACATCTTCGACAAGATCTTCAATCAGATGGACCGCGCCGTCGTGCACGGCTCGACCTTTGCGAAAAATGATCTGGCGATGGCGGCCGGTATCGCCACGCTCGAAGTGATGAAGGCCGAAAAACTGGTCGAGCAGGCGGCCAAGCGCGGCGCCGAGCTCCGGCTGGCGCTGACCCGGATGGTGCCGGGCTACGAATTGCTGAAGGAAGTGCGCGGCAAGGGCTTGATGATCGGGGTCGAGTTCGGTCCGCCGAAATCGCTGCGGCTCAAGGCATCCTGGAATGTGCTGGAAACCGCCAACAAGGGCCTGTTCTGCCAGCTCATCACCGTGCCGCTGTTCAAGGATCACAAGATCCTGACGCAGGTCTCCGGCCACGGCAGCCACACCATCAAGCTGCTGCCGCCGCTCGTCATCACCGACGAGGATTGCAGCTGGATCGAAAAGGCGTTCGACACCGTGATCGCCTCCAGCCACAAGGTCCCCGGCGCGATCTGGTCGCTCGGCAAGACGCTGGTCGACAACGCGGTGCGGAAGTCGGCGTAGGCAACAATTCCAGCCGTCAATGCCCCGTCCTGCTTCTAGCCGGTATTGCTTCCCATTGCGGCCTCGAACTTGTCGCCGAATTCGGCGAGTTCGTCCTTGGCGAGATCGCTGACCGCCCAGTAGTTCAATCCCCGATTGCTCCAGTGCCGGATATTGAAGCCCTGCACCGTTTCGATTTTCGCCGAGCGGCGTTCGGTGCTGGCGGTCTGCGCCACGAACAGATTGATCACGTGCTGGCGCCTTCGGTAGACCACCGCGCCGATGGCGCGGGCGTCGACGTAATCGAGCCGGCCGCCGATCAGCGTAAAGCCCTGCGCGGTCAGGTCGATCACCGGCGGCGACACGTCGAGCTTGCCATTGAACCAAGGCTTTACCGTGTGCTGGTCGGTGGAGGTCACGTCGATGAGATGTCCCGCCTGCAGCGAGCGCAGATGCGCCGACACCACCTCGGACTGGATCCGCTCCATATCGTCGTTGCGCAGCACGATGGCGACGAGCCCGGTCGCGGCCAGCGCTGACACCGCCGATCCCATCGCAAAGCCGCGCAGCACCGCGCGCCGGCTCGGCATCGGCACCACCTGCGCCTGGGGTTGCGGCAGCGCGGCCTCGATGCGCTGGCGCAATTCAGGCGGCGCCTTGTAGCGCAGATCGGCGTCCGCCACCGCCTTGCTCATTTCGCGATAGTCGCTCAGCGCCGCCGCACAGTGCTGGCAGCCTGCAATATGGGTTTCGACGTCGCGCGCATGTCCGGCGTCGAGTTCGCCGTCAATCAGCGCGTGAAGAAGAACTTCGGCTTCGTCGCAGGTCATTTCACTTGCTCCTGTTCCGCCATCCATGCCGATCGCAGCATGGCGCGGGCGCGCGCGAGCCGGGACATCACGGTGCCGACCGGCACCTCGGCGACATCGGCGATTTCGCGGTATGAAAGATTCTGGATTTCCCGCAGCACAAAAGTCTCCCGGAACGGTTCGGCGAGCGCGGCCACCAGCCGGCGGATGGTGTCCGAATCCCAGCGGCGCAACACCTGCGCCTCCGGCGTTTCCTGGGTTTCGTGCCACAGCGGCGCCTGTTCGGCGCTCTCGGGCACGTCCTCGATCGCGCTGGTCGGCGTGGTTGCCCGGCGTGCATATTCGGCGCGGCAGACATTGCGGAGGATCGCGAACAGCCACGGCTTCATCGCCGGCCCGCGATAGCTGTCGAAATGCTTGAAGGCGCGCAGGTAACATTCCTGCACCGCGTCCTCGGCGTCGGCGGCGTTGCGAAGCAGATAGCGCGCCAGCGTATAGGCGTCATCCAGATACGGCAGTGCGGCTTCGCGAAACCGCCGCGCCTTTTCGGGATTGTCGTCGGATGCTTTGACGGGCATCGCCTCTCGTCCGGCTGCTACAGACAACAACGGTGCCCGACCGGGTTCGATCCAGCCGCCGGACACCGCAGTGTTGCCTTGGTTTCGCAGGCTATTCAACCTTGACTGTCCCTGTCATATGCGGATGCAGCGAGCAAAAATACTTGTATTCGCCGGCTGTCGTGAACGTGAACGAGAAGGTGCCGTCGGTATCCATGGTCTTCGATCTGAACTTGCCCGCGGAGACAATCGTATGCGGAATGTCGTCGCGGTTGGTCCAGGTCACGGTCGTGCCGACCTTCACCGTGAGCTGTGCCGGCTCGAAGGTGAAATTGTCGATCATCACCTTGGTGTCTTCGACCTTGGCGGTTTCGACCTTGGCGTCTTCAGCACTGGCGAAATTGACATGCAGGAGCATGGCCGCAGCGATGGCCAGGCCGAGGCTTCGAATGCCAAGCCTTCGAATGCCAAGCCTTTGACGACCAAGGCTGCGGAGAGTTGCCGATATCATTTTCAAGTTCCCTTGGTCTCTGGTTCTCAGCCCTGCAGCGGGGTGTCGATGATCGCGAGGGGCTGGTTGTTCTGTTTGAAGTTGATGCTGGCGACGCCGAGCAGGCCGCGAAGCTTGGCGTCTTCGACCTTCATCGGTCCGGGCGAGGGGGCGGTGCCCGGCGCCGGCTGCGGGAAGGCGGTCGAGCGCGCGGTGTGGAAGGTGACGTTGCCTTCGACCTTCTGCATCACCTGGTGGATATGGCCGTTGAGCACCGTCACCGAGCCGAAACCCTTGACGTATTCCAGCGCGCGGGCGCCGTCCTCGGTGCCCCAGCCCCACTGCGGATACACCGTCCAGAGCGGGATATGGGCAAACAGCACGACCGGGGTCGACTTCGATTTCCCCTTGAGGTCGTCCTCCAGCCATTCGAGCTGTTCGTTGCCGAGATTGCCGAGGCCACCGGCCTTGAGGTCAACCACGTTGACGAGACCGACGAAATGCACGCCGCCGGCGTCGAACGAATACCAGCCGGCGCCCTTGGTGCCCTTGCCGTAACGCTCCTTGTAGAGCTTGACCTCTTCGTCGATGAAATCGTGCTCGCCGGGCACGTAATGCACGTCAAGCTTGGCCTGCGAGATGATGCGTTCGGCGTTGTCGAATTCGGCGGCCTTCGACAGATGGGTGATGTCGCCGGTGTGGATCATGAACGACGGCTTGGTCGGGATCGCCTTGATCTTGTTGATGGCTTCCTCGAGCGTGCCGAGCGCGTTGGGATTGGCCGGCTTGTCGAAGCCGACATGGCTGTCGCTGATCTGCAGGAAGGTCATTCCGGCCGGTTCGGCGGCCTCCGCGGAGTCGACAAGTCCGAGCGAACGGGGCACGCCGCCCGTAACCGTCCAGAGCACGCCAGTGCCCGCCCAGGTCATGCATTCCAGGACGCGGCGGCGGCTGACGCCCGGGTTTTCGTCGTCGTGATGATCGTGGTGGCTCATGACAAATCTCCCAGAGAGAGCCCTTGATTGGGCTTCCGGGGACGTTATCGGGCCGGAGCGGGGTTTATTCCCGGGCTTCCCGGCCCCTCCGCCGGAACCGGCGGGGAGGCGGTAACGTTTCCGTGAACGAAGAGGGCGTCCAGCCGGCCCGGCTGCAACAAAGCTGTCTTGCCGCCGTCAGCACCGTGTCAGGTGACCTGGGTAAACCAGCCGGACTTCAATCGCCAGACCGGGAGAGCAGATATGAGCGACCACGCAGGTATCGAGCACCATCACAAAGCTGCCGAGCACCACGAACACGCCGCCAGGCATCATCGCGAAGCCGCCAAGCACCATGAGGCCGGCGATCACGACAAGGCCGCGCACCACGCCTACAGCGCCCATGGCCACGCCAGCCAAGCCGAGGAGCATCATGCCGAGGCCAGCCGTCATCACGCCGAGCACCACGGCCAGCATTAATTCGGTCTAGTACCGCGTAGCGTCGCGTGTTGCCGTCCCTGTCACAAGGGACGGCATTTTTTTGCGTTATCGCGAATCCTCCAAAATCATCGCGGCGCCCTTATCGGCAATCATCGCCGTCGGCGTGTTGGTATTGCCCGAGGTGATCGTCGGCATCACCGAAGCATCGGCTATGCGAAGGCCCGCGATCCCGTAAAACCGCAGCCGTTCGTCGACGACGGCCGCCGGGTCCGACGCCGCGCCCATCTTCGCGGTGCCGACGGGATGGAAGATGGTGGTGCCGATATCGCCGGCGGCTTTGGCCAGCGAGGCATCGTCGTCGCCGACGGCAGGGCCCGGCAAAAATTCCTGCGGGTGATATTTCGAAAGCGTCTTCTGCTTCATCAGCCGCCGTGTGGTGCGGATGGCGTCGGCGGCGACCTGGCGGTCGTCGTCGGTCGAGAGATAGTTCGGCGCGATCGCGGGCTTTTCGTCGGGCTGCGCCGAGCGGATGCGCACGGTGCCGCGCGAGGTCGGCTGCAGATTGCAGGCGCTGACCGTGATCGCGGGAAAACGGTGCAGGGGATCGCCGAACTTGTCGAGCGACAGCGGCTGCACATGGAACTGGATGTTGGCGCGCTCGCGGGTAGCGTCCGAGCGGGTGAAGATACCGAGCTGCGACGGCGCCATGGTCAACGGCCCGCGGCGGCGGAAGGCATAGTCGAGGCCCATCAGGCCGCGGCGGAACAAATTGTAGTAGGTCTCGTTCAGCGTGCGGACGCCTTGCACCTTGTAGATCGCGCGCTGCTGCAGATGGTCCTGCAAATTGCGCCCGACGCCGGACTTGTCGAGCACGACGTCGATGCCGAGCGGGCTGAGCCAGTCCGCAGGGCCGATGCCGGAGCGGTGCAGCACCTGCGTCGATCCGATCGAACCGGCGCAGAGGATCACCTCGCCTTTGGTGCGGGCCTCGACGACCTCGCCGCCTTGCATGAACCGCACGCCGACGGCGCGGCCGTGCTCGACGATCAGGCGATCGACCAGCACGTTCTTCTCCAGCCGCAGATTGGCGCGGTTCAGCACCGGTTTGAGAAAACCGCGTGCCGAGGACCAGCGCCGTCCGCGCTTCTGGTTGACGTGGAAATAGCTGACGCCCTCATTGTCGCCGGTGTTGAAATCGGCGATCCGGGGGACGCCCATTTCCACCGCGGCGTCGCCGACCGCATCCAGAATGTCCCAGGACAGCCGCGGCGCCTCGATGCGCCAGCCGCCGCCGGTGCCATGATGTTCGCTCTCGCCGAGAAAGTGATCTTCCAGCCGCCGGAAGTGCGGCAGCACGTCGTCATAGCCCCAGCCGGTGAGGCCGAGCTGACGCCAGTGATCGTAATCGGCGGCCTGTCCGCGCATCGAGATCATGGCGTTGATGGCCGAGGAGCCGCCGATCACCTTGCCGCGGGGATAGGCCAGCGCGCGGCCATTGAGGCCGGGTTCGGCCTCGGTCTTGAACATCCAGTCCGAACGGGGATTGCCGATCGCAAAGAGATAGCCGACCGGGATGTGAAACCAGATCCAGTTGTCGTTGCCGCCGGCCTCCAGGATCAGCACGCGGTTGTTGGCGTCGGCCGACAGCCGGTTGGCCATGATGCAGCCGGCCGTGCCCGCGCCGACGACGATATAGTCGAAATCACCTTCAAGCCTGCGCGGCATTTCCTGTTCCCGGCGGTCATGCTTCTTGAGCTGCTATTAGTCAGACGTGGATGGCCGGGACAAGCCCGCCACGCGGATCAGGGCACCGTTCTAGTTGTTGGGTGGACCGGTGCTTGCATGCTACAGAGGACAAAGCGTTCCAACCCGAAGTCGAGAACCCCTCATGCCCATCGTCAACCGCGTCGCCGATCTGCAACCCGATATCCAGGCCTGGCGCCGCGATATCCATGAAAACCCCGAATTGCTGTACGAGGTGCACCGCACTGCGGCATTCGTGGCGGATCGCCTGCGCGAATTTGGCTGCGATGAGGTCGCCACCGGTCTCGGCCGCACCGGCGTGGTCGGCGTCATCAAGGGCAAGAAGCCCGCCGGCAACGGCGACATCAGGGTGATCGGGCTGCGGGCCGACATGGATGCGCTGCCGATCGAAGAGGAAACCAACCTTCCTTACGCCTCCAAGACGCCGGGTCTGATGCACGCCTGCGGCCATGACGGCCACACCGCGATGCTGCTCGGCGCCGCCCGCTACCTCGCCGAGACCCGGAACTTTGCCGGCGATGCGGTCGTGATTTTCCAGCCGGCGGAAGAAGGCGGCGCCGGCGCGGACGCGATGATCAAGGATGGGCTGATGGACCGCTTTGGCATCGAGCAGGTTTACGGCATGCATAATGGTCCGGGAATTCCGGTCGGCTCGTTCGCGATCCGGCCAGGTCCGATCATGGCCGCAACCGATTCGATCGATATCAGGATCGAAGGCCTTGGCGGTCACGCCGCGCGGCCGCACAAATGCATCGACTCGGTTCTGGTCGGCTCGCAGCTGATCACCGCGCTGCAATCGATCGTCGCGCGCACCATCGATCCCCTGGACTCGGCGGTGATCTCGATCTGCGAGTTTCATGCCGGCAATGCCCGCAACGTGATCCCGCAGACCGCCGAGTTGCGGGGCACCGTGCGCACCCTGACCCAGGAAGTCCGGGAATTGGTCGAGAAGCGCGTCCGCGAAGTCGTGGCCGGTGTCGCGCAGATGACCGGCGCCAGGATCGATCTGGTTTATGAGCGCGGCTATCCCGTGACGAAAAATCACGCCTCGCAGACCGATATCGCGATTCGGGTGGCCAAGGAAATCGCCGGCGACGCCAATGTCATGGAAGCGCCGCCGATGATGGGCGCGGAAGATTTCTCCTATATGCTGCAGGCGCGGCCGGGCGCGTTCATCTTCTGCGGCAATGGCGACACCGCCGGATTGCACCACCCCGCCTATAATTTCAACGACGATGCGATCGTGTACGGCACCTCGTACTGGATCAAGCTGGTCGAGAACACGCTGGCGGCGTGAGGCTCTCCCTCAGCGTCATTGCGAGGAGCGATAGCGACGAAGCAATCCATTTCTCCACGGAAAGGAAAGAATGGATTGCTTCGCTTCGCTCGCAATGACGAGGAGGTGATCCGGAGTCGCTTTCGAGAAAAAAAGGCCCGCACTTTCGGCGCGGGCCTTTTTCGTTTAGGCGCAGCAGGGAGCGCCGCAGGCGCGTTTCTCAGAACAGATGGTAGAACACGAAGTACAGCGCGCCCGAGATCATCATCGCGGCCGGCAGGGTCAGTACCCAGGCCATGGCGATGTTGCGGATCGTCGACCATTGCAGCCCACTTCCGTTGGCCGCCATCGTGCCGGCGATGCCGGACGACAGCACGTGCGTGGTTGAAACCGGCAGTCCGTAGCCGTCGGCCGCTGCGATGGTCGCGGCCGCCGTGATTTCGGCACAGGCGCCCTGCGCGTAGGTCAGGTGGGTCTTGCCGATCTTCTCGCCGACGGTGACGACGATGCGCTTCCAGCCGACCATGGTGCCGAGGCCGAGCGCGATGGCGACGACGAACTTCACCCAGCCCGGAATGAAC
Organism: Bradyrhizobium sp. Ash2021; assembly: GCF_031202265.1. Classification (NCBI taxonomy): domain Bacteria; kingdom Pseudomonadati; phylum Pseudomonadota; class Alphaproteobacteria; order Hyphomicrobiales; family Nitrobacteraceae; genus Bradyrhizobium; species Bradyrhizobium sp. Ash2021. The sequence continues at coordinate 3,495,339 of NZ_CP100604.1, forward strand.
TTCGTAGCAGCGTCGAGCGAGCCTTTGTAGCTGTTGAGCGTGGCAACATCGGCGCTGGAGAGTTCGGCTTCCTTGTCCTTCATCAGAAAGCGGATGGCCTCGGAGACCAGGTACATGTCGTTGCGGGTGTTGCCGACGGTCTCCGCCGGGAATTTCGCCAGCGATCCATACTGGGTGACCTGGGTGCCGATGTCGCGCACCAGCACCGCCAATGACGGATAGGTGCCCTCGTTGATCTGGTGCTGCGCGACATAGTTGGTCACGGCCGGCCGCGGGTTGCCGATGACGTTGTAACCGGCGGCCTTGCCCTCGATGACCTTGCTTGCGGTCATCGAATTCGCCGTGAACTGTTCGATCTGGCTCGCGGGCATTGCCCGGTTGAGCGCATAGGCCGTCGGCACCGTACCGATCAGGATGAGCATGATGAGGCCCATGCCCTTCTGACCGTCATTGGAGCCGTGGAAGAAGCTGACCAGCGTGCAGGTGAGGATCAGGACGCCCCGGATCCACCATGGCGGCGGCTGGTCGCCCTTCGGCTCTCCGAACAGCGCAGGCGTCGCGCGCTGCAAGATGAGCTTGAGGACATAGAGCAGGATCGCGGCCAGCGCGAAGCCGAACAGCGGCGACAGCAGCAGCGCCTTGGCGATATTGCCGGCCTGCGACCAGTCCACGCCGGAAGTGCCGTCGCGGCCGCGCAACAGCGCGTTGGTGATGCCGACACCCATGATCGATCCGATCAGGGTGTGCGAACTCGATGCCGGCAGCCCGAGATACCAGGTGCCCACGTTCCAGATGATGGCCGAGATCAGCAGCGCGAACACCATGGCGAAACCCGCGCTGCTGCCGACCTGCAGGATCAGTTCGACCGGGAGCAACGACACGATGCCGAAGGCGACGGCGCCGCTGGAAAGCAGCACGCCGAACAGATTGAACATGCCCGACCAGACCACGGCAATGTGCGCCGGCAGCGAGCGGGTATAGATGACGGTGGCGACCGCATTGGCGGTGTCGTGAAAGCCATTGACGAATTCGAAGCCGAGCGCGATCAGCAAGGCGACGAAGAGCAGGATATAGGGCATGTAGGAGGTGACGCGCGTGCCGGTCGCATAGATGTCGGAATAGATGCTGTAGGCAACGAACAGCAGGGCGGCAGCGACCACCCCCATGTAGATAATGCCGGTCAGTGGATGAAAGCCTTTGTCGAGATCCGGACCCTTCCGCAATGCGGGTTCGATCGAACCGGGTAATGCCATATCGCTCATTGCAATCTCCTGTCCCAATGCCTCCGATTTTGGCGGATGCTTGTGACAGTTGATTGAAATGCGGATCGGCTGTTCCCATCGTTGCCGCGGACGGAAATGCGGGCGGGAACGCCAGTTCCTGGTGCGATGCAGTTGGCGGGCAGCCGCTGGCTGTGCGGGCCACGATGTTCGAACCGCGATGCTCGGAAATGAGGCGCTGACAGCCGCCATGGGCGCGACGCTGCGCAGGCCTTCGCTGGTAGCGATGCAAACGCCAAAGATTTTGGAAGGTGGGTAGGTCGCGCGCTGCACAGCACTGGGGCTGTTCGTACCGTGCAGCGCGCCGACCTCATGGGAACGTCATGGCGTGAACAGGACGCCCCAATTTCCTGCCGACAATGCGATAATATCATCTATCAATTAAAGGTTGTACATTTATTTTTCGTTTTATCACCGCTTGTCACGGCAATTTGTGGTTCCCCAGCCATTTGGAATGTTTATGCCGCGCGCGGCGATTATCGCGGCAGTACCGTTTTCAGCCGCGCTGGGTTGAAGATGTTGGCGTAAATGCGCCGCCATGTTTGTTCCAGCCGGTCTTCGCCCGGCGCCTCGATCCCAGGCGTGATCGCGACGGCGTGGCCGTCCCAATGGGCGCAGAGATCCGGGGTCAGGATCGACCATGGCATGTCGGCGAAACGGCTGGCGAAAAATGGCGCGGTCGCTTCGACGATGTGATGCTCCGGCTCGAACCAGGCGACGTAATGCGATTTTTGCTCGCGGCCGATTTCGCGGAAACGGACCGAGGCGCGCATCCTGTGCTGGTCGCGATGCACGGCTTTCGCCATTGCAAGAACGCGTGAGACATCGGGATCATCAGCGACGCCGAGCAGATCGTGATGGCCGCGCAGCCGCCACAGCAGGCGATACAGAATGGCAAAGCGCAGGGGATCGCGGTGCAGGATCGCCGATTGCGCCAGCACGACGAACTTTGCGGGTACGCTGATGGCATTGTTCGGTGTTTCGAGTGGCGCGGCGGACGGTTCGACCGGTTCGGGCCCGTTGCTGCCGACGCGCCATGTCACTGCCGACGGCTGCACTTCATGCAGTGCCAGCGTCCGGGCCGCTTTCCGCCAGCCGTCGAAATCGGTTTCGCTGCCGAGGGTGATGCCGTGCATGACACTCGCTCGCTTCTCGTCATGCCCGGGCAAAAGCGCGAAGCGCGTCTTCGCGCTAGATGTCCCGGGCATCCACGTCCTTCCTTTCGTCGGGTAATGTCTCAGTTTGAAATTTTTACTTGATGAGGTGCTTTCCAATTACGCCGCCGCGCCCCTTTTTAGATTCCCATTGTAATAACTCTTCTCCCGCGAACTGATTGACGCGCTCCTCGATTCTTTGAATCCCCTTGGCGGCTTTGGCTATGTCCCGGTCGTAATCAATCCAAAGTCCAGCCAAGACGATGGTAGCTAGTCCTCCAAGCTCAAACGCCTGTGCCAGCGTAATAAACTTTGTGAAGTATGCGCCCATTATACCGGTAACAAGTGGTGTTATCATCGGCCAAGAAGTCTAGAGGTTGTGTTGCAAATGCCAAGAGGACCAAAAGGCGAAAAGCGCCCGGCCGACGTGATCGGTGCTGCCATCGTAGTCGGCAGGATTGCTACGGAGAGAATCTGGAAAATCACTGCCACGCGCTGGCGTTGTACTTCAGCATCCATAAGACGCTGAAGGTTGCTCCAGCGATGGCCGCTGGTGTGTCCGACAAGCTTTGGAACATGGAAGATATCGTCGCGCTGATAGGTGCGCGTGACCAACGAAAAGCAAAGCGAATCTAAGTCGCGGTTTGTCCAAGAAACTGCCCCTTATAGGAGCGGTCAGGCATGCCGAGTGTTTGTTCAAACACGATCTGGCAAATACGCATTCCTTTGCGCAGGCAAATCGGAAGCGGCCCGTGATTGATCATCTCAAGTTGAATGGGCGCTTTAAAGCCGGTGTGAATGATCGGTGCGGTGACATGAATGCCAAGTCCGACGCGCGCTAGCGAGCTTTTCCCCTCAACTCTAGCAGCCAACCGACAGTGATCCTTGAGATCGATAGTTTCTAGCGTCCAACCTAGAACCAGAACTCCGGGAGGGAGATCGTACCCATTCTTATCGTCAATATCGGCGACGTCCGTGAGTTGGTTGATCAGTTTAATGGCGTTGAATCCAGGCTGCGATGGATCAATCGCGCTTTTGAGTCCGGTGGGTTGCGATCTGTAAACCCGTAGTACCGGACTCAAAGTGAGGTCAACCGTAGTTGACGAGTATGCTTCGAGAGATGGCCTCGGAAGAATATCGAAGAGGTTTGCTTCCAGAGAATTTCGAATTTCGCGATCTGTTAAAATCAAGCCATCGCTCGTTTTCTTTCCTCTTCGCTTTTAAGTTCCTCTCCCGGAACCCAAATGCGCCACGATCCGTTCATCGTTTCGCGAGGAAGCTCAATAAGAAAAAAATTGCCGTTAGTCGCGACGGGCCAACCAACGTTTACAGTGCTGTCCTCAAAGATAATGGAAGGATCTAAAACTAGAGAAATCAGACCATCTTTTCCTTTAACGGAAACCACGATCTCGCTCGGGTGAAGGCCTTCGCCGATTTTTTCAACTTTGAGGCGCATCATGGAGTATCTCCCGTTCTTTTTCATTAAAGCAAGCGCGAATGAGCTGCACCCGGTTCCGAGGACACCGAGTTAGGTGTTTTATGGAGCAGGAGGTGTGTCATGGAGAGACGGCAGTTTACGCGAGAGTTCAAGCTTGAGGCTGTACGCCTGATCAAGGAGCGCGGCGTGTCGTATGCGCAGGCGTCAGCAGACCTTGGCGTTCATCCAACGCAGTTGCGCAATTGGGTGAAGCAGCTGGCGGACGATCCGCAGCATGCATTCCCCGGCCAGGGCCAGATGAAGCCGGAGCAGTTGGAGATCGCGCAGCTCAAGCGCGAGGTCGCCAAGCTGAGAGCCGAACGGGACATCTAAAAAAAGCCGCGGCCTACTTCACGAAGGAATCAACATGAAGTTCGCCTTCATCGCGAAGCACCGGGGGATCTGGCCGGCGGAATGGTTGTGCGGGGCGCTCGGTGTCTCGCGGGGTGGGTTCTATGCCTGGCTGACACGGCCGCGCAGCCAACGCAGCCGGAGCGATGAGGAGTTGGGCGCGAAGGTTCGCGCCAGTTTCCTCGCCAGCGATCGAACCTATGGGCGCGAGGCGAGTGTGGCACGACATGTTGGCGGAAGGCGGGTTGTGTGGACTGCATCGGATCGAGCGTTTGATGCGGCTACAGGCTCTCAAAGCCCGTCCACGACGGCGGCGACTGCCGCCCGATCTGGGTGAGCGGCAGGTCGCCGCCGTCGCTCCCAACGTGCTCGACCGCAGCTTCGATGCGTCCGCTCCCAACCGCAAATGGATCGCTGACTTCACGTACGTGTGGACAGCGGAGGGTTGGCTCTATGTTGCCGCTGTCGTCGATCTCTTCTCCCGCCGTGTGGTTGGTTGGTCGATGAACGCAGCGATGACGGCCCAGCTCGTCACTGACGCCCTGGTGATGGCGATCTGGCGACGGGGCAAACCGGACGCGCTCTTGCATCATTCCGATCGCGGCAGCCAATACACCAGCGAACAGTTCCAGCGGCTGATGGCCGATCACGGCGTCGTCTGCTCGATGAGCCGGTCAGGCAACGTCTGGGATAACGCGGCGATGGAGAGCTTCTTCTCGTCATTGAAGACCGAGCGGACTACGCGCAGAGTGTACCGAACGAGGGATGACGCCAAGGCTGACGTCTTCGATTATATTGAGCGCTTCTACAATCCGAAACGCCGGCACTCGACGATCGGATATTTGAGCCCTATGGAGTTCGAGCAGCAGGCTGGATTAGCTTAAGCAGGTGTCAACAGAACCGGGTGCAGCTCAGAATCGTGAATTAACAATTGTCTGCTAAATCCGATCAGCGCTGGTTAACAACTTGACGCGAAATTAGTACAAAACAAGAACATTTTGGGGATAAAGTTAACTTTTTCTCGGAGTGAGTCCGCCTAGACACGCCACTTATAGAGAGGATCGAAAAGATCCGGCTGTTCATCTAGATGAACGTAACCTTACACTTTACCTCTCGTCGAGCAAAAGAACGTAGATGGCCAGGGCAAGCCCGACCATGACGGCAGTCTAAAATCCCGTTGCACAACAGCGAACGAATCCTATTGATTCTATTCATGAATTTCCCGGCCGTGAATCCCGATTGACTCCGCCGGCCCTGTTAGCTTTATATTAGAACATATCATGAACAAATGAGCCAGCAGCGGGTTCATTCAACCAACCCGTAACGGCCCAAAATCTTAAGGGAGCGGCGCATGAGCGGCGCACGCACGAATACGCTTGCGACTTTGCGAGGACGCATCGAGCGCATCGAAGCGCATGGCGATGCATACGCCCCCAACAAGGTGCCGCTCGGCCATGCCGGCGCCGATGCGACGCTGCGCGGCGGCCTTGCGCTGGCCGCGGTGCATGAAGTGTTTTCCGAGGGACATCAGAGCGCTGCGGCGACCGGATTCATCGCAGGCCTTGCGGGGCGCATCACCGCGCGCCGGCCGCTGGTCTGGGTGCGGCAGGATTTTTCCGACATCGAATCCGGCGCGCTGTCGATGAGCGGGTTTTCCGAACTCGGTCTCGATCCGCACCTGCTCGTGACCGTGCGCGCGGCCGACGCCGACAGTGCGTTGCGGACGGCGGCCGATGCGCTGGCCTGCGATGCGCTGGGCCTCGTCGTGCTGGAAGTCTGGGGCGAGGCGCGGCAGCTCGATCTCGTCGCCAGCCGCAAGCTGACCCTGGCGGCGCAGGCCTCCGGCGTTACCGCGCTGCTGCTGCGGCTGGCGGCAACTCCTCAGCCTTCGACCGCGGAGACGCGATGGATCGTGCGCGCGGCGCATTCGCCGCCGGGCAATCCCTGGCACGCATGGGGCGCGCCGGTGTTCGACGCGCAGCTCGTTCGTAACCGTCATGGCCCGGTTGGGCGGTGGATCATGGAATGGAAATGTGATGAGTGCCTTTTCTTTGAACCGGCGGCGTATCCTCAGCCTGTGGCTGCCGCGCCTGCCCATCGACCGCATCAAGCGCATGATGGGGAGCTGCAACGCCGAGCTGGATAAAACGCCCAGCGTCGTCGTCGCCAAGCAGAACAACGCGCTGCAGATCTACGCGCTCGATGATACCGCGGCGCGTTGCGGCCTCGAGGTCGGGCTGCCGCTCGCCAATGCCCGCGCCATCTGTCCGGAGCTGACGGTGTTCGATGCCGATGCGGTGGCGGATGCCAAAACGCTGGGTGACATCGCCGACTGGTGCGACCGTTTTACGCCGCTGGTGGCGCTCGATCCGCCCTATGGCCTGTTTCTGGACATCACCGGCTGCGCCCATCTGTTCGGCGGCGAACGCGCGCTGCTGCAGATCGTATCTGGCGCGCTGACGCGGCGCGGCTTTGCCGTCAGCGCGGGCATCGCCGGAACATCGGTCTGCGCGCGCACGATGACGCGCCATGTGTCGGGAAAAATCATCGCCGACGGCGAGGAGGCCGATGCGGTCAGTCCATTGCCGGTGTTTGCGCTCGGCGCCGATGCGGCCATCACAAGCGGCCTGCGCCGCGCCGGCCTGAAGACCATCGGCGATGTCGCCGCGCGCGCGCGCCACGAGCTATCGGCCCGGTTCGGCGCAGGCTTCACGATCCTGCTGGAGCAGGCGCTGGGGCAGGGTGATGCGCCGATCAGTCCGCGCAAACCGCTGCCGGATTACATTGTGGAAAAACGCTTCCCCGAACCGGTCGCCACCGAAGGCGTGATATCGGCGACGCTGTCCCGGCTGGCCGCGATGCTGGTCACGGCGATGGACAAGCAGGGCAAGGGTGCGCGGCGGCTGGAAGCGAGTTTCTTCCGCACCGACGGCGCGGTGCGCACGATCATGGTTGATACCGGGCGTCCGGTGACGAAGGCCGAAATGATCGACCGCCTGTTTCGCGAACGGCTCGATGCGCTCAACGATCCCCTCGATCCCGGTTTCGGCTTTGATCTCGTCAGGCTGTCCGCCAGCCGCACCGAAATCGTGGTGCAGCAGCAGCGCGATCTCGATGCCAATGTCCATGACAATGACGAACTGGCCGCGCTGATCGACCGCATCGCCGCGCGCATCGGTGGAAAACGCGTGGTCGTGCATTTGCCGCAAGACACCCATATTCCGGAGCGCGCGGTGATGGCGGTGCCGGCGCAGCATCATCTGGCCGCCGCGGCGCAGGCCGCATGGCCTGAGCGCACCGAAAGCGAGCCGCCGCTGCGGCCATTGCGGCTGTTCGAAAAGCCGGAGCCGATCAAGGTGCCGTTCGCGACGGTGCCGGATGGGCCGCCGCACCATTTCACCTGGCGGCGGGTCACGCATGCGGTGGTGCGGGTGGAGGGGCCCGAGCGCATCGCCATGGAATGGTGGAAACAAGACGGCAAGGCGCTGACGCGGGATTATTTTCGCGTCGAGGACGAAGCGGGCCTGCGCTTCTGGATCTTTCGCGACGGGCTCTATGAAAGCGAAGCTGGCGGCGCGGAGGAAAAGCCGGTTCCGGTCAACTGGTTCGTGCACGGGCTGTTCGCATGACCGGCATTGAACCAGCGCCTGGCTATGCCGAAATCGGCATCACCACGAATTTCTCGTTCCTGCGCGGCGGCTCGGATCCGCGCGCCTATGTGCATCAGGCAGGCAAGCTGCGCATTCCTGCGATCGGCATCGCCGATCACAACACGCTGGCCGGCGTGGTGCGCGCCTGGAAGGAGCTCGACAATCCCGCGGTCGAATACAAGCCGAAACTGCTGATCGGTTCGCGGCTCGTCTTTATCGACGGCACCCCTGACATCCTGGTCTATCCGCGCGACCGCACAGCCTACGGCCTGCTGTGTCAGTTGCTCACCCGCGGCAAGCGCGGCGACGACATCCAGCGGATCGAAAAAGGCGAGTGCCACCTCAAACTCGATGACCTCCTGGAGTTCGCCGCAGGCCAGCTTCTGGTTTTGACCCTGCCGCATCGTTTTGATGCGGCTGAAATTTTGAAAGTTCTGGACCGTTTGAAGGCCGGCCGCGCCGATGGCGTGTGGCTGGCCGCGAGCCTGCTCTATCGCGGCGACGACAAGCGCCGTTTGGCGCGGCTGCATCACATCGCGATAAAAGCAAAAGTGCCGCTGCTCGCGACCAACGAAGTGCTGTATCACCACCCCGCGCGCCGCCCGCTGCAGGATGTGCTCACCTGTATCCGCGAGAAGACGACGATCGAGGCAATCGGCAAGCGGCTTGAAGCCAATGCCGAGCGCTATCTCAAGCCGGGCCACGAAATGGCGCGGCTGTTTCGCGATCTCCCGGACGCGATCGCGGAAACCACGCGCTTCGCCGGCCGCATCAATTTTTCGCTCGATCAGCTCAAATACCAGTATCCGGACGAGCCGGTGCCGCCGGGAAAGACCGCGCAGCAGCATCTGGAATACCTGACATGGCAGGGCGTGAAGCGGTATTTTGCCGGCCAGATCGACGAAAAGCTCCGCGCCACCCTGCGCAAGGAACTCGACCTCATCGCCGAGCTCAAATACGCACATTACTTCCTCACCGTGCACGACATCGTCCATTACGCGCGCAGCCAGAACATCCTCTGCCAGGGCCGGGGATCGGCGGCCAATTCCGCCGTCTGCTACGTGCTCGGCATCACCTCGGTCGATCCGACCAAGGTCGATTTGCTGTTCGAGCGCTTCATTTCCAAGGAACGGCTGGAGCCGCCCGACATCGACGTCGATTTCGAACATTCGCGGCGCGAGGAGGTGATGCAATATGTCTACCGCCGCTATGGCCGCCACCGCGCCGCGATCATTGCCACCGTCATCCACTATCGTCCGCGCAGCGCGATCCGCGATGTCGGCAAGGCGCTGGGGCTGACGGAAGACGTTACCGCAGCACTGGCCGATACGGTGTGGGGAAGCTGGGGCAAGGGCCTCAACGAGATGCAGGTCAGGCAGGCCGGGCTCGACCCCAAAAATTTGATGATCGAACTCGCAGTCGAATTGACCACCGAGCTGATCGAATTTCCCCGGCATCTGTCGCAGCATGTCGGCGGCTACGTGCTGACGCAAGATAGGCTCGACAGCTATGTGCCGATCGGCAATGCCGCGATGGATGACCGCACCTTCATCGAATGGGACAAGGACGACGTCGACGCGCTCAACATGATGAAGGTCGACGTGCTGGCGCTGGGCATGCTGACCTGCATCCGAAAATGTTTTGATCTGATCGCCGATTACAAGGGCCGGCGCTGGGAGCTGGCGACGGTCCCGCAGGACGACAAGCCGGTCTACGACATGCTGTGCCGCGGTGAATCGCTCGGCGTGTTCCAGGTCGAAAGCCGCGCGCAGATGAACATGCTGCCGCGCTTAAAACCGCGGGTATTTTACGATCTCGTCATCGAGGTCGCGATCGTGCGGCCCGGCCCGATCCAGGGCGACATGGTGCATCCCTATCTGCGCCGGCGGAATGGCATCGACAAGGTGAGCTACCCGTCGCCGTCGCCAGAGCATGGCGACAAGGACGAATTGCGCCGGGTGCTGCACAAGACGCTCGGCGTGCCGCTGTTCCAGGAACAGGCGATGCGGATCGCGATCGAGGCGGCCAAATTCACCTCCGAGGAAGCCAACGGGCTGCGCCGTTCGATGGCGACCTTCCGCAATGTCGGCACCATCGGCAAATTCGAAGACAAGATGATCGGCAACATGATCGCGCGCGGCTACGATCCCGCGTTCGCCAAGAACTGTTTCGAGCAGATCAAGGGTTTTGGCTCTTACGGCTTTCCGGAAAGCCATGCCGCGAGCTTTGCGCAGCTCGTCTACATCTCGTCATGGCTCAAGCATTACCACCCCGACGCGTTCTGCTGCGGGCTGTTGAATTCGCAGCCGATGGGCTTTTATGCCCCGGCGCAGATCGTCGGCGATGCCCGCAAGAACGGCGTCGAGGTGCGCGAGATCGATGTGTCCTTCAGTTTTGCGCAGAACACGCTGGAGCAGGGCGAGGGCAAGTATTGCGCGGTGCGGCTCGGTTTTCGCCAGATCGACGGGTTTCATTGGGTCGATCCGGATGAGGAGGGGTTGAAGCGAAACTTGCTGTCATTCCGGGGCACGCGAAGCGTGAACTACGATGCGCAATTGCGCATCGGAGAATCTCGAGGTTCCGGGTTCGCTGCTTTCGCAGCGCCCCGGAACGACGAGAGAGTAAACGACTGGGCCGACCGCATCGTCGCCGCGCGACAACGCCGCGCCTTCACCTCGCTGGAGGATTTTGCGCGCGACACCGGTTTGCCCAAGCGCGCGCTGATCCTGCTCGCGGATGCCGATGCATTCCGCTCCATCGGGCTGGATCGCCGCGCGGCACTCTGGGCGGTGCGGCGGCTGCCCGACGATTTGCCGCTGCCGCTGTTCGAAGCCGCCACCGCGCGCGAGCAGCCGGACGAGAATGCAAAGCCGTTGCCCGAGATGCCGCTGCCGGAGCAGGTGGTCGCCGACTATCAGACCGTCCGGCTGTCGCTGAAGGGGCATCCGATGGAATTTTTGCGGGAGATGTTCACCAGGGAGCGCGTTGTTCCCTGCAACGAAATCTGTTATCGCAACGACAAACGCCGGGTCCGCTGCGCCGGCGTGGTGCTGGTGCGGCAGCGTCCGGGCAGCGCCAAGGGCGTCGTGTTCATGACGCTGGAGGATGAAACCGGCATCGCCAACATCGTGGTGTGGCCGAAGGTGATGGAGCAGTACCGCAAGGAAGTGATGGGCGCGCGGCTGATCCTGGTCGAGGGCTATATCCAGAGCAGTCCGGAGCAGGTGACCCATCTGGTCGCGCAGCGGATGTTCGATCGCTCGCACGATCTGATCGGGCTTGCCAACGACGCGCTCAGCCGCAAGCTTCCGGTACCGGCGGGGCCCGCGCTGATCGAGCCGCTCAACGGCGACCGCCGCGACCATCCCGACACGCCGGCGCAAAAAATCCGCCACCCGCGCAACGTCCGCATCCTGCCGCCGTCGCGGGATTTTCACTAGAATGGCAGCGTGATCTGAAGCAGGTAGGAACTCATGCCCGAGGAATAAGGCATCCGCGCGAGCGCAGGCCCCGCCGACCACGATCGCCTATCCCGACGGGACGATCGGCAAGACCGGCGGCGGCTCCACTTCAAATTGCTCGCCCGCCTGACCGGGTCTGCATTCGTCGCCTCGAGAAACGCTGTATCCAGACGGCGCCAACCGATTGCGGCGTTCAACGCAATGACGGCGAAAGCTGACCTTGCCATGAGCGCGGCAACGCTGAGCGTCTCGAACCATGAGGCCGCGGGCGACACGGTCGCGATCCCCGCGCTACCTTTGTGGCCCCGACAGCGCGATGTCGCGTTCGGCGCGGAACACGTTGCCATAGAGATTGGCGATCCACTGCCGTCCGCGCGTCGTCTTGTTGAGGTAGCCTATTTCAGTCTGGATATACGGCGCCACGCTGTTCCAGTAGAATTGCGGATAGCGATTGACGATGTCGGCGGGAGAATCATAGCCAAGCTGGCGATTCATGCCGACTTCCTCGAATTCATGGTAGAGCGCGTTGGCCTTCCTGATGTAATTCGGATCGCCGAGTTGGCCGATGAAATCCGCGGCGCGAACGATCGAGGCCTCCTCGCCATGTTGCTGGCCTTCGACGGGGGGAAATCGGGTTCCTTCGATCGCCATGGCAATTCGCTGCGTGTCGAGCGGAGCGATGGGTTGGAGCCTCTCCATCACATAGAGCTTCGACCGGTCGACATGGTAAGGCATCAGGCTGGCGTCCGACGAACCGCGCGGCAGCATCACCTTCCGGCCAGTCGAATCGATCACGAAGCCGTCCGCATCGTCTTCCTTGAAAAGTCCGCGCACATAACCGATATCGTGCGCCAGGCAGGCGATGATGATATGGGCGTAATCGTTCGCCGTCAGCTGCGTATGCAACACTCGGCCGCAGAAGATCTCGTGTCCCGCCAGCGTGACGAGCAGCGTGTGCTCGACGTTGTGGTACAGCGCGTCGCTGTTTCCGATGCATTCCAGCGCGACGCGGGCGGCGTTCGGCACGATCTCCGCGAACTGCACCTCTGAAGACCCGAAGGCACGCCGCATGAAGGAACGGAGAAATTCCTCCAGGGCATTCGCCGCCAGCTCCGGTAATGTCATCATTGGTGCTGCCCCGCTTCAGTCGCCCTCTCAAGTCAATTCGTGACGTCCCATCGCATTGCCGAAGACATCAAGCATAGCGCATCTTCGATCCGCTGGCACCTGATGTCCCGCTTAGGCGGAAGTGGAATTATGTTGCGGTGCGGCTGGGTCAGCTTGATCGGACAGGACGGCAGTCGGCGCGAATACGGCTTCCGCCCTGGTCGTGTCCGCGCCGACGTTCTGGAAAATGTCCGACGGCGCACGGCCGACGACGGGGCGATGGAGCTTTCGCCTATTCAATGACCTTATCGGCCCGGAGCAGAAAAGATTCGGACAGCGTGAGACCGATACTCCTGGCGGCATTCAGATTTGCCACCAGCTCGAATTTTGTGGGCTGTTCGACCGGCAGATCGGAGGGCTTCGCTCCCTTCAATATCTTGTCCACAAAGGTCGCTGCTCTGAAATAGAGGTGGGCATAGTCGACGCTATACGAGAGCAGGCCGCCTTCATCGACAAGCTCACGCGTTGCGTACATGGCCGGGAGCTTGTGCCTGCTCGCCAGACCGGTGATCAATCGACGGTTCGCATGAATCAGCCCGTCGTTTTCGACGATGAGGGCATCGGCGTGCCGCTCGATCGCCCGAGCAAACGCGGATTCCAGATCTTCCATTTTTCGCACGTCAAGAAGTTGCGGCTCTATCCGAAGGCTCCGGGCAGATCCCTCCAGGGATTCCCATCGGGCTTGCGAAATCGGATTGGACATATTGTACAGCGCGGCCAATCGTTTCAGTTCCGGCAGGATCTCGCGCAGGATTTCGACCCGCTTCGATTCCAGTTCCGTTGTGAAGGCGCTCAGGCCAGTGACATTTTTTCCCGGCTGCGCGAGGCTGGCGACCACGCCGACGCCGACCGGGGCGCCACTGGCCGCCATGACGATCGGAATCGCTGCCGTCGCATTTTTGGCAGCAAGCACGGCCGGTGTGCCTCTCGTCAGGATGAGGTCACAGTTCTCCTTGACGAGCTCGGTGGCCAGATCGTGAAACCTCTCCGCAACTCCATCCGCCGACCGGTAGTCGATCATGAGGTTGCGTCCCTCGACATAACCCAATGCCCGCAGGCCCTCCAGAAAGGCTTCCATATTGGCAGTGTTCAAGGCGAGTGCGGACGTTTCCAGCACGCCGATACGCCATATCTTGCCTTGTTGTGCAGAAGCAGCGAGCGGCCAAATCAAAACGCCGCTCAGCACCTTGATGAAATCGCGGCGCTTCATGTCGGTTCCCCGAGCATCAAGATCATCTCGGAGAAACATATCACATTTCACGATAGGGGCGGACTCCCAAACTCCCCGGCTTCATGTCGGGAGGCCGCCCTTCGCCTTTTCGCCGCTTAAAAATTCACGCGGTTCGAGATCGCGCCGTCGACGATCAAATTCGAACCCGTGGTGTAGGAGGAAGCCGGGCTGGCCAGGAACACGGCTGCGTTGGCGATCTCCTGCGGGGTGGCCATGCGGCCGGTTGGATTGCGCGCCAGCGTATCGTGATAGCGCTTGGGCGCGTTCTGCTCGACCATGTTCCAGACGCCGCCCTTGAAATACACCGTGCCCGGCGACACCACATTGACGCGGATTTTCTTAGGCGCGTATTGCCGCGCCAATCCCTTCGCCATGTGCACCAGCGCCGCCTTGATCGGACCGTACGAACTGGCGTTTTCCGCCTGCGCCGCCGAAACCGATGAAATGATGAGAAAGGCGGCGTCGCCGCGCTGCTCGCCGCTGGCCTCGAGGAACGGACGCGCGGCCTCGAACGCATGGACGGCGCCCAGCACATCGAGCCGGAAATTCTGCTCCCACGACGCGGCGTCGCCGCCTTGCGCCATCGCGCCGGCATTGGAAAACAGCATGTCAATACTGCCGAGCTCCTGCGCCGCGCCCGATATCCATGATTTCAGCCCGGCGGCGTCGGTGATATCGACCGGCGCGCCCGTCGCCCGCACGCCCTGGGCTTTCAACTCGGCAACCGTGCTTCCGACCTGATCCGCGTTGCGGGCGCAGACCGCGACGCCTGCGCCTTCGGCAGCCAGCGTGCCCGCAATCGCGCGTCCAATGCCGCGCGTGCCCCCGAGCACGACCGCGTTTCGTCCCTTCAAGCCCAAATCCATTTTGTTCTTCCTTTTGTTGACCCGCGCGACTGTACCAGAACCGCGGCGCGGGCAAAGCGGCCGTCACACACAGAGGTCCTTACCGTGCCGTTTCTTTTGTCGGGCAGCCTCAGTGCGATGCAGTGTAACAATCGACGCGCCCCAAGGAACAAGTCATCCGGACAACCGTTGCCCAACGACCAAGCCGGAATCGACCTTTGATTTAGACGCCGCCGGAAGTTCGAGTGGCGGTGTATTTGAACCGACATAGGTTTTCAAAGCGAAATCATCGAGAGACTTCAAGATCAGGGAAGATCAAGCCATTGCGTGTCTTCATCCTCGCATTGTCAGTCCTGGCAATTCTCGCCGGTGCAAATGTTGCCAAAGCCGGTCCGAGCACGACCGACCGCGAGTTGGTGGCATCCCTCGATTCGGCGACCTCCGCCGACGAGGCAACTCAGGAAACCGAAGATCAGATTGGCCTGAACAAGGCAAAGCGTCGCGACGTGCAGCGCCGGCTGACCGGTATCGGCTTCGACACCAGGGTCAACGGACGGTTCGACGAGCAGGCCCGCACCGTCATCGCGCGCTGGCAGGCGGCACGCGGCTATCCCAGGACGGGCTTCCTCAACACGCTGCAGCATCAGGCGCTGCTGACCGAGTCCGTCTCGGCGGCACACGCCAGCGTCAGCGGCAGCGACACATCCGATGACGACCGCTCGGCCCGTCGTCACGGCGGGGGCGGTGCTCGCCATCACAGCAGTGGCGGTCCAGGCGGACTGATTGGCGGCGTCGTGGGCGGACTGTTCGGACGCAGGTGACCCGCATTTGAGCTGCATCAAGGCCGTCGGGTCAGGGAAGAGCAGCCTGTCTTCTGCGCTCAAGGATTGGTCCATACGGGAGCATGGAATGTTGGTGCAAACGGCATGTGAGCCCTTCGTTCAGGGCACGTTCTTGAACTCCAATACGATGGTTATTCTCGATTGGTCGAAGTTCATGCCGTGGGTTTCACCGAAGAAGACAACCCCATCATGCGTGCCTGGCAAATTCGAGGCGGCGCCGACGACAAAGAACCAATCGGATGGAAGCTTTTGCGGGTTGACGAAGCCAATGATGCCGTCGTCACAGATCAAAAGTCTTTGGCTCCCCGTCCCGATTACCAGGCAGGCGACAAAGCGATGAAGCTTATTACCTGCCAGCTCTGAAGTACCGGCCGACAATTTCGGCTCATCGCGGTAAAGCGGACATCGCGGTTGCACACGCCGACATAGACGCTTTCCAGATAGCCCCAGTAAAACCAGGCTGGCAGCAATATGACCGCGCCAACAATGCCGATCTTTCTAAAAATGCGTTGCCGCGTCATCCCGCAAATATGTGCCTGATGGTCGTCCGATCAACCTCAATTTCCCCGCCACAACCATGCGTCTCGTTTCCTATGTCGCGTTTATGAACGGACGGCTGAATCCTGCTCGCATTCCTATGCCGTGATGGGCATTTCCCGACGATCGGGGATTCTCACACAGCAAGGAAACAAAGTTATGACGAAAATCTCGCTTTAGCCGCATCGATAACGATGATGCTGGTTGCGATCTCAGGACCGGCGCTTGCAGGCGCGGCCGCACCGAAGACGCGGTATTGGCCCACAGCGACCGACCCCTCAGACCGGCAAGTGGTACGCGCCTTCAATGCATTCGATCCGGCGATGGCGACGCAGACGGTCGACCCCAATGCGCACCGTTATCATGGCGGACCGAAATCGAACTACTGATGTTTGATGTTCTCGACACGGCTCTCGCCACCTCGTTCAAGGGCATCGGGACCGGAGCATGCCGTCCTTTCTTGCGACGACTTCGCGAAGCCGCCGAAAAGCGCGATGCACCGCTCAGGACATCGCCCGGCAAATCTTGGAGAGAGTAAATGACGGACAACGAGAAAAAGAGAGACGAAGATCTTCAGCGCGCTGCTGAAGAATTCTTCGCGGCTAAAGTTTCTCAAGGCTATACGCCGGAACAAGCGACCTTGATGCTTCACGAGCGATTTCACCAGGTTCGCAAGGCTATCTTGCGCGTAGAGCCATGAAAAAAATCTCAAGAAAGATCAGCGTATCGCGCCGTAACCTGAAGACCGGCATCGAGGCGCCGATTTCTCCGAGTCGCGTAATCGTGTTCAAGCCATCGGCCATTCTAAAGCAGCGAATTAATGGCCACAGCCCCAGTGGCGTTGCGTGAGCAGCTGCGATGTTACTGGGATACGTTCTGGTCACTGTTTTTCAGCGCCGTTTGGTTCATGACGATCGTCTCGCATCCGGACGCTGAGATCACCGACAGGTAGTGCCGATGCCATGTGAATTTCCATATCGACCCCAGGACGATTGAGCAGCCAAATGAACAAATCGAACACGCTTAGATTTGCCATGTACGGAGCTTGCCTAGGACTGCTCTACGCAGCCTTTCTGGAGATTGGGCTTTGGACACAAGTCGATATGAGCGGGCAAGCCGGTGGCGGATTAATTGGTGGCACTATCGCTGGAGCCATTCTGGGCTTACTTGTTTCGGGTTTTCGAAATCTCTTTGTTCGGTTTTTTAGCTGACACCATCAGCGGGCTTTTATCGTCGTTCGCATGGTGTCCCCAGGCCACTCGCACCGCTCATTCCCCTTCGCCTTCAGCGCATCGATCTGCGCACGGATTTTCCCGATTTCCTGAAAAATTTCGTGGCGCTCCTGGCTCGGCGGAAGCTTGCGAGCGGTCGCCAACAGTTCCGCCGCCATTTCTTCCAGCTCTTGCAATCTCGCCGCCCTCATTTCCCGGCGCCTTTGCTTGTGAAGAAACCCCGGCTAGTCTTCCGGCGCAGGCTCCAACCAAGTTCGAGTTCGTCATCAATCTCAAGACTGCCAGATCGCTCGGCCCCAGCGTGCCCGCAAACCTGCTCGCACTCTCCGACCGTGTGATCGAATGAGTGCGGTCACTTCCGTTATTGGCACAAAACGGACATCGCCGTAGCGCTGATGAATGTCGGCTTTGAGGGGAAGACCTGATATCGAATTTGATTGCGTCAATCAAACATGCGACGTTGGTTCCACCAAAGCGAGGAGCACCAATGAAAGCGGCCTTCATCGAACGGCACGGCGAACCGGAAGTTCTGCAATTCGGCGAGATGCCCGATCCCGTGGCCGCATCCGGCGAGGTCGTGGTCGATATTGTCGCCGCCAGCGTCAATGGCGCGGACTGGAAAGTGCGCGAGGGCAAATCGGGCCAGCTTTCGCGATTCCCTTACATTCTCGGGCGGGATTTCTCCGGCGTCGTTTCGGCGGTTGGGCAAGGTGTCACAGACCTGCGCGTCGGCGATGAGGTCTTCGCCGTCTGCGACGTTGGCCAGGAGGGTGCCTATGCCGAGAAGATTGCGATCAAGGCGGCTATTGTCGCAAAGAAAACCGATCGCCTGTCGCATGTCGATGCCGCCGCACTGGCGCTTGCCGGGTTGACGGCGATTTGCACCGTCGAAGACACATTGAAACTGAAGGCGGGCGAGACAATCCTGATCCAGGGCGGCGCGGGCGGCGTCGCGAGCTTTGCCGTCCAGCTGGCAAAACATCTGGGGGCGCGCGTGATCACGACCGCAAGCGCTGCGAACCATGATTATCTCCGCCAAATCGGCGCCGACGAGATCATCGACTACAATGCGGTGGATTTTACCAAAACCGTGAGCGGCTGCGACGCCGTATTCGATACCGTCGGCGGCGATGTCGCGCAGCGGTCGTTCAGCGTGCTGAAACCAGGCGGCCGGGCGGCCTTTATTGCCTCGGGCGCACAGGCGCCAAAACCGGACCGCAGCGATGTCGTTGCCTTGCGGCCCAACGTCGGACGCGATCGGCCGCATCTCGAGCGCATCGTGGCGCTGGTTGCGGCAGGGGCCGTCCGTCCCCCGGAAGTGACACGCTATCAGCTCAGCGACGCCGTAGCCGCGCACAGGGTAAGCGAATCCCGCCACTTTCGCGGCAAGCTGGTTTTTCTGGTCCGCTGAAACGGCCTCGCTCGCCTGGCTGGATCGATCAAGCAGCTTCCTGCGCGAGCATGTCCCGGACCAGCGGCACGACCTTGCGGCCGTACAGTTCGATGCTGCGCATCAGCTTCTCATGCGGCAGCGGGCCGGCCGAATATTTCAGCTGAAAGCGCGCGATGCCGAGCGCCTTCGCGGTGGCCGCGATCTTTCGCGCCACCGTCTCCGGCGAACCGACATAGAGCGAGCCGTGATCGGCCTCCTGCACGAACTCGTCGCGGCCCATCGGCGGCCAGCCGCGCTCCTTGCCGATGCGATCGCGCATGGTCTTGTAGTCGGGCCAGAGCTCCTCGCGCGCCTGCGTGTCGCTATCGGCGACATAACCCGGCGAATGCACGCCGATCGGCTTGACCGGGCGGCCGAACTGCTTGAAGGCGCGGTGGTAGAGGTCAACATAGGGTGCGAACCGCTTCGGATCGCCGCCGATGATGGCCAGCATCAGCGGCAGGTCATAATGCGCCGCGCGCACCACCGACTCCGGGCTGCCGCCGACGCCGATCCAGGTCTTGAGCGTGCCGTGTTCGATCGGCGGAAACACATGCTGGTTATTGAGCGGTGGGCGCAGCTTGCCCTGCCAGTTCACCGCCTGCTGCTTCAAGAGCTCGGTGAACAGATCGAGCTTCTCCTCGAACAGCCCTTCATACTGGCGCAGGTCGAAGCCGAACAGCGGGAAAGATTCGGTGAACGAGCCGCGGCCGAGGATCACCTCGGCGCGTCCGCCTGACACCGCATCGACGGTCGCAAACCGCTGGAACACGCGGATCGGATCGTCCGAACTCAGCACCGTCACCGCCGAGCCGAGCCGGATGCGACGGGTGCGCGCGGCGATCGCCGCCAGCACCGTTTCGGGCGAAGAGATCGCGAAGTCGGCCCGGTGGTGCTCGCCAAGGCCGATAAAGTCGATGCCGAGCTGGTCGGCCAGCACCGCCTCCTCGATGACGTTGCGGATCACCTGCGCAGGCGGCAGCGGCGAGCCGAGCGCATCGTTGGTGACGTCGCCAAAGGTATCGAGCCCAAATTCGAGCGGGGTGGTCATCTGTCGTATCCGGTTGTGGCATGCCTTTTGGCATGCGTTAGCGCATCGCGCCGTGAGTTTTCAATATGCGTGAACGGGAGGAGCAGGCTGCGACGCCAAATCCTCGACCCGGACGAAGGGCGCCGCGTTCTTATTTGGTTACGAGCTAATAGTCGCTCGCTGTCTGGCAAGACTGCGCTGGGAAACACAGGGTTTCCGCAGGCGACGCAATAAGACTGCATGATTTGGAGCGGTTCATCCAGTGATTTGCCCCGCAGATTGCCCGACGGGCAAATCAGTGATTTTCTGTCAAGCCAATGCCAAGAAAATATTCCGCTTGTCGCGTCGGGCAAATCAGTGATTTGACTCCGCCCGTCTCACCCGACAAGAGGGGCGGCTCGCGATCGTCACGAAACGCGTGGTGGGATGCGGTGGACGCGAAAGCTGCGACTGACGAGCGTGGCCGATGCGGACGGCGAAGTCGCGTGGTCCTGACGCCCCGATGCTGGCGTCAAGTTGGCGGAAGTATCCCGCCGATGACGGTGGCAAGAAAGCCGGTCACCGGGGAGAGCGCGCTATAAGCCGTAAAACCATTGCGCAGGGAAGGCCGGATGCTCTCCGCTGAACCTGTATGCTCGTGTGCGCATTTTCTTGTGCAGCTTGCACACGAGACCGCGGGTGCAGCGCGCACCCGGCTTTCCCTGCGCCCTCTGTTTTCGAGAGGGACAGTGTTCTGGCAAACCTCGGACGCATCGCGCCGCGAGAATGCGGATTTATGTTTGCGGGATGTAGCAAGCCGTCATTGCGAGCGAAGCGAAGCAATCCATTGCTCCGCTTGCGCTGATAGATGGATTGCTTCGCGGAGCCTGTCATCGGGCGCGCATTCGCGTGACCCGTTGGCTCGCAATGACGTGGACAAGTCGGTGCCATCCCATTCGTCGTCGCCCGCGAAAGCGGGCGATCCAGTATTCCAGAGACGCCAATGATTGAACCGAGAGGCCGCAGCGTACTGGATTCCGCGCATGCGCGGGGAATGACAGCCAATGCTGCGCTACTCCGGCGCCGCTCCCACCGGTGGGCCACCGGGCGGCCGGTGCAAAAATGTGATCGACGCAAAGGCACCGATCCACGAACCGACCGCCGCAAACCCGACATAGACCCAGTTTTCGGTGTAGCTGATGACGGCATAGGACGAGAGCAGATACCAGACGCTGCTCCAGGTCGCGGCCGGCACCCGCTTGCGCGCCACCACGGCCGAGGTGAACATGACATAGACCGCGTCCGTTGCGGCGGTTGCAAGCAAGACGGCACCGGCGGTGAGGGGATCGATGGCGGCCATTGCAGTTCCCTCCAGGGTGAGGCAGAGCTTGTCGAAAGCTAGAGAAGAGGGACGGTGATGCAAAGCCCCAAGGAAAGCCGCATGGAAAGCCCCAAGGAAATCCTCTCCGATATCTGGACATCGGCCGGCGGTGATCCGGCCGCGCTCGACGCAGTCAAGCTGACCGGTGACGAAGCGCAATTGCCGTCGTCGTTTCGCGTCGCTGCCGCGGCGCAGACCAGCGTGGCCGCGACCGGACTGGCGGCGGCGCAGATCTGGAAGCTGCGCAGCGGGCAAGGCCAGGACGTCGCGGTCGATATGCGTCATGCCGTGGTCGAATGCCGAAGCGAGCGCTATCTGCGGGTCGACGGCAAGCCGCCGCCGCCGGCATGGGATGCGATCGCTGGAATCTACAACACCCGCGATCAACGCTTCGTGCGGCTGCACACCAATTTCAGGCATCACCGCGACGCCGTCTGCAAGGTGTTGAACTGCAAGCCCGAGCGCGACGAGGTGCAGGCGGCGCTGATGCAGTGGGACGGCGAGGCGTTCGAGACCGCGGCCTATGCCGGCGGTTGCGTGGTTGCGTTGATGCGCTCGCATGAGGAGTGGTCGGCAACGCCGCACGCAAAAGCGCTGGCGGAATTGCCGCTGATCAGCATTGAGAAGATCGGCGACGCGGCGCCAAAACCCTGGCCCACCGGCGATCGGCCGCTGGCCGGCATTCGCGTGCTCGATCTGTCGCGCGTGATCGCGGGGCCGGTCGCGGGCCGTACCCTCGCGGCCCATGGCGCCGATGTGCTGTTGATCTCCGGTCCGGATTTGCCGGCGATTCCCTGGCTCACCATCGACACCGGCCGCGGCAAGCTCACGAGCTTTGTCGAATTGAGGAGCGAGCAGGGCCGCGGCGCATTGCGCGATCTGTTGGCAGAGGCAGATATCTTCTCTCAGGGTTATCGGCCGCACGCGATCGCCAGGCTCGGCTTCTCGCCGGACGAGGCGGCCAGCATCAATCCCGGTATCGTCTATGTGACGCTGTCGGCCTATGGCCGCGCCGGTCCCTGGGCGGAGCGCCGCGGCTTTGACTCGCTGGTGCAGACCGCGTCCGGTTTCAACCATGCCGAAGGCCAGGCCGCGGGCGTCGACGGGCCGAAGGAATTGCCGGCGCAGATGCTCGACCACGCCACCGGCTACTTCATGGCGTTCGGCGCCATGATGGCCAAAGCGCGTCAGGCTCGCGAAGGCGGCAGCTGGCATGTCCGGGTGTCGCTGGCGCAAACCGGGCGGTGGCTATGGAATCTCGGCCGCGTCGCCGACGGTTTTATGACCGAGGATTTGAAGGGAGAAACGGTGATGCCCTTTATCGAGGAAGTCGCGTCGGGCTTCGGACCGCTGCGGTCGGTCAGGCATTCGGCGGTTTTGTCGAAAACGCCCGCCTTCTGGGCTCGGCCGGCGATGCCGCTCGGCAGTCATCTGCCCCAATGGCCGGCGCGCGGTTGAAGTCCTCGGGGCTTGTCTCTCGAAACTTTAACGACAAACGCTAAGGCTAATCGCGTTTTTTAGGTTGTTTGAAATATCAATTGGGCACTATTAGCGCACCGCAGGGGCAGTCCTTGCCGGAAACATCGTCGACTTGATCCGGACCGCATGCTGAACGAATTTAACAAGCAATTGCAGGCGCTTAGCGGGAAACGACAGGCGGCGGCCCTGGCGTTGCTGGGGTTTGCCGCCGCGGCCATTTACGGGTTCGTGCATCTCAACGGCGCCAAGCAGGCGCATTCGGAGGTGTCCAGCCAGTCCCGCAAGGGATTGCAGCGCTACACGCCGACGCCGGCCGAATGGGCCAGCCTGAGCTTTCAGCCGGTCGCCGAGCGGGCCTTCCGCGCCGAATATGTCACCGAGGGCAAGATCGCGATCGATGAGGATCGCTCGACGCCGGTGTTCTCGCCCTATACCGGCCGGGTCACCAAATTGCTGGTGCGGCCGGGCGACAGCGTCGTAAAGGGCCAGCCGCTGTTCGTGATCGAAGCCGCCGACACGGTGCAGGCGCAAAATGATTACATCGCGGCCATGACCAGCCTCAACAAGGCGCAGTCCGCGGTCGATCTCGCGAAGATCCAGGACACGCGCGCCAAGGACCTGTTCGAAGGCAAGGCCGTTCCGCTGAAGGACTACCAGCAGAGCCAGGCGACGCTGATTCAGGCGCAGAACGATTTGCGCTCTTCGCAAACGGCGCTGGAAGCCTCAACCAACAAACTACACATTCTCGGCTTCAGCGACGAGGACATTGCCACCTTTCGGCAAAAGGGCCGCATCAATCCGGAGACCACGGTTTTTGCGCCGATCGCGGGCACCGTGGTTCAGCGCAAGGTCGGCCCCGGACAATATGTCTCTACCGGCGCCAGCGACCCGGTCTATGTCATTGGCGATCTCTCCACGGTCTGGCTGGTCGCCTTCGTCCGAGAGACCGACGCTGCGAAGGTCTCGGTCGGGCAGGACCTCAATTTCAATGTCATGGCGCTGCCGGGGCGACCTTTGTCGGCACGCATCAACTATGTTGCCACGGCGATCGATCCTGCGACGCGCCGGCTCCTGGTCCGCGCCACGATCGATAATAAGGACGGTCAGTTGAAGCCGGAAATGTTCGCCAATGTCACGCTCTACTCCGCCAGTGATCATCCCGCCGTTGGCGTGCCAAAGCAGGCGTTGATCTATGAGGGCGACAAGGTCCGGGTCTGGGTCGCGCACGACGACAA
Source organism: Bradyrhizobium sp. Ash2021 (assembly GCF_031202265.1). Lineage (NCBI taxonomy): Bacteria > Pseudomonadati > Pseudomonadota > Alphaproteobacteria > Hyphomicrobiales > Nitrobacteraceae > Bradyrhizobium > Bradyrhizobium sp. Ash2021. Next base: position 3,519,102 of record NZ_CP100604.1, read on the forward strand.
GTCGATCGAACTGCGCAACATCAAACCCGGCCTCACCAACGGCGATCTTGTCGAGGTGATGGACAATTTGAAGCCCGGCGAACAGATCGTTACAAGGGGCAGCCTGTTCATCGACCGCGCTGCATCCGGTACGTAACCCCTTAAGCCTTTGAAAGCTCCGGTCTGAATGGATCGCCTTGTCGCCCTTGCAGTCAGCCGCCGCTATTTGATGGTCGGCATGTTCGTCGCGGTGTTCGTCGGCGGCCTGATCGCGTTCAAGCAGCTCAACATCGAGGCCTATCCCGACCCGACCCCGCCGATGGTCGACATCGTGACGCAAAGTCCGGGGCTGTCGTCGGAGGAGATCGAGCGGTACATTACGATCCCGATCGAGACCCAGGTCGCGGGCATCAAGAACCTTCGCACCATCCGCACCATCTCGCTGTACGGCTTGTCCGACGTCAAACTGCAGTTCTCGTTCGACTATACGTATGACGAAGCGCTGCAGCAGGTGTTGAACCGGCTGTCGCAGCTTGCGCCGCTGCCGGGCAACGTGCAGCCGGGAATTTCGCCGCTCAGCGCGATCGGCGAAATCTACCGCTACCGGTTGAAGGGGCCGCCAAACTACAGCGTGCTCGACCTCAAGACGCTGCAGGACTGGGTCTTGCAGCGCCGTTTCCGCGCCGTGCCCGGCGTGATCGACGTCACCGGCTGGGGCGGCAAGACCAAGACCTATGAGCTCCAGGTCGATTTCAACAAGCTGGTCGCCAACGGACTGACGCTGCCGCAGGTGCTGCAGGCCGTCAGCAATGCCAACATCAATGTCGGCGGCAATACCGTCAATATCGGCGCGCAATCCGCCGTGGTCCGCGGCGTCGGCCTGATCCGCTCGATCGACGATCTCAACAGTACCATGGTATCGCAAAGCGGTGGCAATCCGGTGCTGGTCAAGGACATCGCAACCGTGACTGTCGGTGAGAAACCGCGGCTTGGCATCGCCGGAATCGACGATGACGACGACATCGTGCAGGGCATCGTGCTGATGCGGCGCGGCGAGCAGAGTTCGCCGACCATCACACGAGTCGAACAGGTCGTCGCCTCCATCAACAATTCCACCATCCTGCCGCCGGGCGTACAGATCGAGCGCATTTACGACCGCAAGGACCTGATCGATCTCACCACCGCAACCGTGCTGCACAACATGGTGGTCGGGATCCTCCTGATCGTGCTTCTGCAATGGATTTTTCTGGGCGATCTGCGCAGCGCGCTGATCGTCGGCGCCACGATCCCGTTCGCGCTGTTTTTTGCCGTGATCATCCTGGTGCTGCGCGGCGAATCCGCCAACCTGCTGTCGGTCGGCGCCATCGATTTCGGACTGATCGTCGACGCCACCGTCATCATGGTGGAAGCGATTTTCCGCAGGTTGTCGCAAACGACCGCGCTGTCGGAGGCCGAGGAGAGCCACATTTCCTACGACACGGCCATGGGGATGAAGAGCCACGCCATCCTCTCCGCCGCCGCCGACGTGTCGCGCTCGATCTTCTTTGCCGCCGCCATCATCATCGCCGCCTTCCTGCCGCTGTTCACGCTGAGCGGCGTCGAAGGCAACATCTTCGGGCCGATGGCGCGGACCTATGCGTACGCGCTGGCGGGCGGGATGCTGGCGACGTTTACCGTCACGCCCGCGCTGAGCGCGATCATCCTGCCGTCGCATTTGGCTGAAACCGAAACCTGGATCGTGAGGAAGCTGGACCAGCTTTACGTACCGGTCCTGAATTGGGCAATCGCGAACCGAACGATCATCATGGCCGGCGCCGCGGGTCTCGTGGTCATGACCATCGTGTTCTCGCGGCTGCTTGGCCTCGAATTCCTGCCCAAGCTGGAAGAGGGTAATTTATGGATTCGCGCTACGCTGCCGCCGACGATTTCGCTGCAGGAAGGCAACGCTTACGTCAACGAGATGCGGAAGACGATCCGTGCCCGGCCCGAAGTGGAATCCGTGGTCTCGCAGCACGGACGCCCGGATGACGGCACCGACGCCGCCGGTCTGTTCAACGCCGAATTCTTCGCACCGCTGAAGCCGGTAAGCGAATGGCCGGGTACCCATGACAAGGAAGAATTGACCGGCCAGTTGCTGGCCCAGTTGCAGGACAAATTCCCCGGTGTCGAATTCAACTTCTCCCAATATCTGCAGGACAACGTCTCGGAGGCGGTCTCGGGCGTCAAGGGCGAGAACTCGATCAAGCTGTATGGCAACGATCTGCAGGCGGTGAGCGACACCGCCAACAAGATTAAATCCGTCCTCTCGACGGTACAAGGCATCACCGACCTGGCGGTGTTCACCTCGCTCGGCCAGCCCACCATCCAGATCGATATCGATCGTGCGCGCGCCGCCCGCTACGGCCTGGCGCCGGGCGATATCAACGCCACCATCAAGGTCGCGGTCGGCGGCGACAGCGCTGGCGACCTCTATGAGCCCGGCAGCGACCGGCATTTTCCGATCATCATCCGCCTGGCGCCGGAATACCGCAAAAGCGCCGAAGCGATCCAGAACTTAAGGATCGGCGTGGCGGGTCCGAACGGCGGAATTACGCAGATACCCCTGAGCGAAGTCGCTTCGATCAACCTGGTCTCGGGCGCGGCCTATATCTATCGCGAACAGCAGGAGCGCTATCTGCCGATCAAGTTTTCGGTGCGCGAGCGCGACCTCGGCAGCGCGATCCAGGAAGCGCAGGCAAAGGTTGCGGAACAGGTCCAGTTGCCGCCGGGATCGCATGTCGAGTGGGTCGGCGAGTTCGGCAATCTGCAGGACGCCATCAAACGCCTGTCGATCGTGGTGCCGATCAGCCTCGCGCTGATCGCGGTGCTGCTGTTTCTCAATTTCGGCTCGATGGTCGACACCATGCTCGCCATGAGCGTGATCCCGATGGCGATCTTCGGCGGCGTGTTGGGGCTGTTGATAACGGGCATTCCCTTCAGCGTGTCGGCCGCGATCGGCTTCATCGCGCTGTTCGGCATCGCCGTGATGGACGGCATCATCATCCTGTCGCAGTACAATCAGCTGATCGACGAGGGTTTTGACCGGGTGCGCGCGGTGATCCGCACCGGTGAATTGCAATTGCGGCCGGTGTTGATGACCTGCGTGGTGGCGGGCGTCGGGCTGTTGCCGGCCGCGCTGTCGACGGGGATCGGATCGCAGGTGCAAAAGCCTCTCGCGGTGGTGGTCGTCACCGGCATGATGCTGGCGCCGCTCGTCATCCTGGTGACGCTGCCGGTCCTGATCTCGGTGTTCTCGCGCCGGGCGCGATGATTTTTCTCGCGGGTTGTCCACGACCGCAGATGTCGCAACGCGATTCTGCTTATCCGAACCCGTAAAGCCGCGCCGGGTTGTCGACCAGGATCTTGTTGCGGATCGCGGCATCCGGCGCCCAGACCGGGAGTTGGTTGAGCAGGCGGCCATCGTCGATCTGGAGCAGCGGAGTGACATCCGTGACTTTCCGGCCGGGGACGGAATCCGGATGCGGCCAGTCGGTGCCCCAGACGATGCGGTCGACATTGGCCGCGATCAGCGCCTTGGCCAGCGGCGCCGCGTCGGCATAATCGGGACCGAGTTTCGACGCCCGGTAGGCGCCGGAGATCTTTACATAGGCCTTGCCCGACTTCACCAGCTCCAGCAGGTCGGCAAACCCCGGCTGGTCGAGGCCGAGTTCGGCCTGCGCACCGCCGAAATGATCGAATACGACCGGCACCGGCGAGGCGGCGACGAGGTCCTTGATCGCGGAGATCATGGCAAGACTCGTGAACAGCTGCACATGCCAGCCGCGTGCCTTCACTCGCTCGACCGCGGCCGAGAAACGCGGCCGGCCGACGGTCGGATCGTTGACGCCGCCGGTGGCGAGATTGAGCCGAATACCGCGAAAACCCTGCTTGTTCATGGCGTCGAGATCGCTCTCCGGCGTGTTGTCGTCGATCACGGCAACCCCGCGCGCGGTCGCCCCGCGCGCCTTCATGCCGTACAGCGTGGAGGAGTTGTCCGGTCCATAGACGCTCGGCGTCACGATCACGACACGCTCGATATGCAGTGCCTTGTGCAGGGCCGACATCTCTTCGGGCGAGGCCAGCTCCGGCGTATAGACGCGGCCCGCGAAGAACGGGAATCTCTCGGGATCGCCGTGGATATGGGTATGGCAGTCGCAGGCGCCGGCGGGAATGTCGAAATTCACCGGCGTTGAGGGCTGCGCGGCTTTCGAAAGCGCGGATCTGTCGTTCATGGTCATTCGGCTCCGGCCCCGATCTTTTGTTTCGGTAACATGCACCAGCTAATCGAACCAGCCGCCTTCCGGATTTGACTAATCCTTCCCGCCCCCGGACACTTCGGCATCACTTGGAATCAATCATGCGAAAATTCTCTCAAAAATTCAAAACCGGCGTGTCGGTCGCCGCCGTTTGGCTGCAGCAACAGCGGCGGATCGGACGGTTCTGACGTCAGACCGAGCGCCGCGTCGACCAGTACCAGCGCGCGTGCGCGCGCCGGATACCGCATCACGAGTTCGGTCGCTGCCCCCGCGCCAAAGGAATGGCCGACAATGATGGCAGGCGCAGCTTGCAGCCGGCCCAGCACATCGTTGACGCGCGCGGCCTGATCCTGCCGCGTGTAACTGCCCGGCCGGTCCGAGAATCCGAATGGCGGCAGGTCGAGTGCGATGACGTGAAATCCGGCCGCGGCGAGCGCATCGATGGTGCGCCGCCACAACTCGCTCCACGCTGCCGTGCCGTGAAACAGCACCACGGGAACGCCGCTCGCCGGACCCTTTTCCTGCACGAACACGCCGCCCGAGCTCGTCGGCACCAGATGGCCGGTCGGTGGGGCAAGCTCGGCGCGTGGACCGGTTTCGCGCAACGATGCGGCCATCCGAAATGAAGCGATCGCAAGGATGATCAGGGCCAGCAGCACAAGCAGGGTCTTGGCCGACCAGCGCAGGATGTTGGAGATCACGGGGCCTCGCAATACGGTTCAATCAACGGCGGGGGCGGGCGATGCAGAAAGCGTAATGCGACAGCATTTAATGAATTACCCCCAGAGCCGATTCAGTGCGCCGCGGCTTCTCGGTTCAAACATCAACCGCCAGCCCCGTCATTGCGAGCCACCGGGTCGCGCGAACGCGCGCCCGATGACAGGCTCCGCGAAGCAATCCATCGTGCGGCATAAAGAAAGAGTGGATTGCTTCGTCGCAAACGCACCTCGCAATGACGAATTCATGACGCACCTCCGCGTTCCCGCGGCGCGTTTCGCCCGGGCCTTGCAAATCGTTTCGCCCTAAAGAGAGGGCGCAGGGAACGCCGGGTGCTTGCTGCACCCGCGGTCTCGTGTGCAAGATGCACAAAGAAAAACGCACACGAGCATACAGGTACAGTCGGAGCATTCCGGCGTTCCCCGCGCAATGGTTTTACGGCTTATGCCGCGCTCTCCCCGGCGACGAATTCGTGTTGTCACCGTCGTTGGCGGATTGAAGGTTTTTCCGAACCCGGTTGGATTCACAAAACCTCCGCCGACTTGACACCAGCAACGGGTGCCAGGACCACACGGTTTTGCCGTACGCCTCAGCGCCGTTCGTCTGGCGCGCGATGGTCGCTCACGGGAGACCCGCCCTGCGATCTCGTTCGCGCCCGACGCCGCTGCGTCCACCGCATCTCATCCCAACGTTCGTGACGACGGCCGACGCCCCTCGAGCGGAATGAGACGGCGGAGTTATGCCCTTGATTTGGGGGGAGATGGGAAGAGGAATATTTTTGTTGGAGGGTCTGGACAGGGCAAATCACGTTGAATCGGCTCGATAAATCAGCGTTTTCGAGCGACGGAATTGCTGCCGGTTTGATGGACGGACACCGGGATCGGGTGTTTCATGGCGTCGGAGGCGGGCCATATAGATCGCCGAACCGAATCGAGAGTTAAGTGCACCGTAATTCCAACTCGAAGGTTTGACGATGAACGACGTCGCATATGGCTAAGCGGATCTACGACAACAGCGGCAGGAAGGCGGAAGCGGAAAATACCCGCTCTCAATTAATTGCGGCAGCTCGGAAGATATTGAGCGAACGCAGTAGTCGGACGCCGTTTTCGATGGATGCGGTGGCAAAAAAGGCGGGCGTGGCGCGCGCAACGGTCTATTTACAGTTCGAGAACCGGGGGAGTCTGCTCGAAGCTGTCTTCGACACGATCGCCAACGAAGGGGGGTTGGGTGTTTTGCCTGAGGCCTTCACAGAACCAGATCCTGTGGAGGCGTTGAAAAAATTCACGTCCGTTTTTGTTAGGTTTTGGATCGCGCAGAGAGAAGTTTGGCCGCGCCTCTCGCGTGAATTAGCGGATGACGAAGCGGCAGCGCGATTGACGGCTCGATCGGAGCGCCGCCGCCGCGGCATAGCCGTCATTGTTGGTCGCCTTGCTCAGAAACTGACGCTCCATCGCGCCGACGATCTAATCGATGCGCTTTACGGAATGACGAGCTACGAATTTATTGGTCAATTGATAGCGACCGAACGCTCGGAGGCCGAGGTGGAAGCGTTGATGCTCGACCTGGTCGAAGCCGTTATCCGGTCGCTCTGTTTCGCCAAGTCAAAGCCGCTTCGAAATAATGAAGACTCCTCGGTTTTGGCCAATCCTCGGCGAACAAGGTAGGGCGAACTTTCGGTCAACGCCACAACGCGTTGCCTGGCGGCGTGGCCGATGCGCAGGCGACCTCCACACCGCCATCCTCGCGAACCCGTGTGGCGTGTGCGCCGCTTTTTTTCTTCGTCGCCGAAGCCCAACATTGAATAGACATATTGTCTGAATGACCCTGAGATGGTCAACAAAAAGCACAAATCGCTTATAATTGTGCAAATATTTAAGTAGACAATAAGTCTAGTTAATATCATCATCCCCGCCGTTTGAAACGTCAACGAACAGCGTGGGGGAAATTATGGCTCGGGGTAAAATCACTGCACCGCGCAGTTGCGGAGTGACTATCGCCGTATTTCTGGTGGCATCGGCGGCATTTTGTCTTGAGTCCGCCAAAGCTCAGACTGCATTCACGAGGACGGTGGCGTTCGGCGACAGCTTTCCCGATACCGGGAACGCTATCAAACCGCTTCTGGATCTCTATAAGTCGGATCCCGTCAAGTTTGCCTATCTGGCCTACTATGTTGGTCTCTATTCGACCGGACGCTTCAGCGGCGGGACCAACTATGTCGATACGGTTTCGACTCTGTTGGGCATCCCGCAAGCAAATCAATTGAACTTTGCCTATGGCGGCGCGAAGACCGACAATACCAATGCGCAGCCGGGCCAGCCGGGGTTTGCGCAACAATGGGGACTTTTCGCTGGTCCGGGGGGCTTGCGAATTGCCCCCACCGATCTGGTCCTTCTGAATGTTACCGCCAACGACGCGCTCCAATATGCTTCGCCGCCGGGAGGCTTTTTTCCGAGCGGGATCGGCGGAACGATGGCCGGCGTGCCCGCGGCAGCGGGTTATGCCGCGACGCAAACGTTGGTCGGGATCAATGCGTTGGTGGCCGCTGGAGCTCGCAACATAGTATTCACTGCGCTGGATACCGGCACGTTTCCCCTGGCTACGGCTGATCCGGTGCATGCCCCGATCGCCTCGGCATTCAACCGGACCGCCAACTCGATCATACAATCGGGCCTTTCCTCCGTCGCGGCCACCGGCGTTCGCGTCGAGTATTTAGACACGAGCCTTATCCTGAACAAAATCCGATCGAACCCGGCAATCTACGGGTTTACCAGCGCTGGGGCATGTACGATGGCGTGCTACGGCAATAGCGCAGAGCAATTCAAATACCTCTTTTACATAGACGATACTCACCTCACGTCACATGGTTTCGCGGTAATCGGTGAGTACATCATCAACCGACTGAACGCGCCAATGACGTTTGGGCCGCAGGCGGAAACCGGCGCGATGGTCGAGATGACATTCGCCCAATCGTTGTTCGCCCGCCTCGACATGTTCGGCGGCACCGCCCAAAGCGGCGGTTTCCAGCAAGCGATGGCGTACTACCCGTCGCCCCTTGCCAAGGCTCCGCCGGCACAGCCACCGGTTGGCTCGCCTGTTTCGGTCTATATTTCGGTCGATGGCGGCGGTGGCGACCAGCAAAGCACCGCGACGGCATCGGGTTACAAATTCACATCCTTCGGTGGTTCGGTCGGCGCGGAATATCAACTGAGCGCCAATGCAATTGTCGGCGCGGCGTTCAACTATTCCAAACCAACGATTGTGCTGGGTGACGGACGAACCAAAACTGATACCGACTCTTATCAATTTGGCCTATACGGCGGCTGGACCAGTGCCAACTTCTTCGCGCAAGGCATCGGCATCGTCGGCTTCCAGAATTATCACAACATCCGGCCGGGAGTATTCGATCTAATCTCATCGAGCCCGGACGGCACCACCCTCGCCGTCGGCGGCAAGGTCGGTAAGCTATTCGATTTCGCTGGGGGTCGCGCCGGACCGATCGCCGGACTGATTTATGGACGCACCCGGGTAGATAACTACACCGAGAGCGGCGACGCTGCACTGACGCTCAGCGTAGGCAAGCAGACCAGGGAGGCGCTCGTTGTCAGCGCTGGTGCGCAATTCCGCTTTCCTGGCACGTTGCCTGCGTTCAGATTAGAGCCGTTCATCAATTTGACCGCCGAGAGCGACGTTTTGGGAGATAGCCGACTTATCCAATACGGCGCGACTTCCGCTCCGATCATCGTCAATACTTTGAATATCCACGACGGCAACTCCCAAAACGTCTATGGGCGCGTCGCAGGCGGCGTATCAGGCACCATAAATTCGCGGATGTTGGTTCAGGTGTTTGCGAACAGCACCTTCGGCCGCCGGGGCGGCGACGACTACGGAGGCCAAGCAGCACTCAAAATTGCGTTTTGAACCGCTTCAGTATGACCAGCATCGGTTCGCGATTCGTCGTTGCCCATCGATGCGTTTCTTTTAGGAAATGGAGACAGCCTTTGAGCAAGCCGACGTACCCCGATCTGAAGGGAAAGATAGCGTTCGTTACCGGTGGATCTGGTGGCATCGGCGCTGAGACCTGTCGCTGGTTGGCAGATAATGGCGTCAAGGTTGCCGTCAGCGGACGCAACGAAGAAGCGCTAGACCAAGTTGTGGCTGAATTGAGGGGGGCAGGCGCCGAAGCGGCAGCGATCCCAGCGGAATGCACAGATGCGCAATCGCTGGAGCGTGCGCGGAGTGATGCAGAAAAGCGCTTAGGGCCAATAGACATTCTTGTCGCATTCGCAGGCGGCGGCACTGCCATGCCCGCGCCAGTCGAAATGACCTCCGAGAGCGATTGGCGGTCTGGTATCGATCACAATCTTACCGCGACGTTTCTGACGCTGAAGACATTCCTTCCCGGCATGAAGGTGAGACGGTCGGGTTCTATTCTGACGATGGCGTCGACCGCTGGCCGGTCCTCCTCACCAGCTTCCCCGGCTTACGCTGCTGCAAAGGCCGGCGTAATCATGTTGACCCGCCATGTGGCACAGGAGGTTGGTAGCTTCAATATTCGCGCCAACTGCCTCTCGCCTTCCGCCATTCTCACCGAACGCACAGCTTTGCATATGCCTGAAGGGAAAAGATCGCAGATTGCTGCCCTGCACCCGATTTCCAGGCTTGGGATTCCGGCTGACGTTGCCGCCGCCGCACTCTTTCTCGCCTCGGAAAGTGCCTCGTGGATCACCGGCGCCACGATCGACGTCGCAGGCGGGAGGTTGATGCACTGATAAATGTTCGATTGGCCGCGGAGGGTCCGAGCAAGCCTGGCCTCTCAACCTTCAGATTGCCGAAATACCCGACCTACTGCCCCGACGGCGTACGCAATCCGTGCCAGGCGTCGCGCACCTGGTGGTAGTGCACCTCCGGCAGGTAGTCGGGCGTATTGAGCGCGAGCGTCTTGACGTCGAGCCGGCCGATGGCGCTGAGCAGCGTATAGGAGGCGATGACGCGGTCGCGCAGCGCGCCGATCAGCCGCGCCCTGGCCGAGATTAGGTCCTGCTGCGAGTTCAGCACGTCGACGGTGGTGCGCTGGCCGCCGGCGGCTTCCTTCTGCACGCCCGCCAGCGCGACCCCTGCGGCGCGGACTTCGGATTCGGACGCCGCTACCGCGATCTTGGCGCCTTCATTGGCGACCCAGGCGCCGACCGCCGCAGTGCGGGCCTGATTGCGGACCTGCTCGAGCACCTGCCGGCTTTGGGCGGCGACTTCCTTGGCCTGCCGGGTCTGCGAGGCCGCGGTGCCGCCATCGTAGATCGGCTGCGTGAGCGTACCGACCACGGAGGCCTGGTCCGTTCTGAACGTGCTCAGTGTCGGGTCAGAATCGCTGCTGTGGCTGGCGCTGCCCTGCAGGGTGATGGTCGGCATCAGGCTGCTTTCGGCAACATGAATGCTCGTCGAGGCGACATCGACGTCAAAACCCGCCGCCATCACCGCCGGATGCTCCTTGAAGGCAAGGCCGGTGGCATCGTCGCGGCTGCGTGGCAGATAGCGGTCGACGGTTTCGGCGGGGCGCAACTGCGCGGGCGGGTTGCCGATCACCTGGGTATAGGTCGCCTGGCTGATGGCGAGGCTGACCTCGGCGGCGTTGAGATCGGCGAGGCCCCGGTTGAGGCGCGCCTCGGCCTGTGCGGTATCGGTCGGGGTCACGTCGCCGGCGTTGAGGCGTTTTTGGGTAATGCCGAGGGTTTCCCGCAGGAACGCCACATTGGCGCGCTGCGCCTCGACCAGCGACTGGTTGGCCAGCACATTGGTATAGGCGGTGACGGCGTCGAGCAGCACGCCCTGACCGACATTGCGCAGCGCCTCGCGGCCGGACCGCACCTGCAATTCCGCCACCCGCACGCTGTTGGCGGTCTTGAAACCGTTGAACAGCGTCTGCGTCACGGTCACCCCGATCGTCCAGGGTTTCAGGGTCGCCGATTGGAACGTATTGTCGGGCAGAAGGTTGCGCACCGCCTGCAAGCCGGCGCTCAGGCTGGCGATTATCTGGGGTCGATAACCCGCCAGCGCCTGCGGCACGTTCTCGTCGGTGGCGCGCTGGCGCGCCCGTTCGGCATTGAGCTGCGGGTTGGTCTGATAGGCCTTGGCCAGCGCCTCCGGGAGGCCCTCGGCCCGAGCCGCGGTAGCGGCAAAACTTAAAGCCACCGGCGCGGCAAACGCGGCGCAAATCAGCACGCCAAGACAAATGCCCGATCGAAGCACGCGCCTTCCAACGTGGCCAATTCTAGCGGCACGCCCAACCATGTGATCCCGTAACAACCCTGGCCGTCCGGCCCCGCCGACAACCTCGACACATTTACCTGTTTAGGGGGCGGCGCCGCCACAGGCAAACGGCCGCGCGACATCCGCACATCAATTCAGTGCTTGGCTGTTGCCGGTTCGTCACAGACGAACAGCCGCCATAAATGCGCTATAGCTCCCAAGCGGCTGCGTCCGATTCCAGGGCGGATGGCCATGCAGTCGTGCCACGGGTCCGCATTTGATGCCAAAGCTGTTTTCCGACCCTGAAGCGATCGCGGAAGACGTCATCCGCGATGTCGGAACCAACCTCGTGGTCGGCTTGCCGCTCGGTCTCGGCAAAGCCAATCACATCGTCAATGCGCTCTACGCCCGGGCCGCCGCCGACCGCTCCATCAACCTGACGTTCTTTTCCGCGCTGACGCTGGAAAAGCCGAAACCGAACAACCTGCTGGAACGGCGTTTTATCGGGCCCGTGATCGACCGGCTGTTCGGAAGCTATCCGGATCTCGCCTACGCCGACGCGCTGCATGCCGGCGCATTGCCGCCCAACATCAAGATCATCGAGTTTTTCTTCCTGGCGGGCCGGTGGCTGCATGTGCCGTTCGCGCAGCAGCATTACATCTCCGCGAACTATACCCACGCCGCGTCCTATTTGCTGGCGCGCGGGCTCAATGTCGTCACCCAGCTGGTGGCCAGGCGCGTCGTCGATGGCGCCGCGCGCTATAGCCTGAGCTGCAACACCGATACCACCCTGGATATATTGCGCGCCCGTGCCGAAGGCCGGGCGTCGTTCAAACTCATCGGCCAGGTCAATTCCGAACTGCCGTTCATGCCGGGCCTGGGCGACCTGCCGGGGCAAGAGTTTTCCGCGGTACTCGACAGCCCCGAGACCGACTTTCCGCTGTTCGCGCCGCCCGCCGAGCCGATCAGCGACACCAAATACGCCATCGGGCTTCATGCCGCGGGCCTCGTGCGCGATGGCGGCACGCTGCAGATCGGCATCGGGCAGGTCGGCGACGCGCTGGCGCAGGGGCTGGTGGTCCGCCATCGCGACAACACGCAATTCCACGCCATCATGAAGCGGCTTGCGCGGGGAAACGAGCAGCTCTCGGCGCTGGAGACCGGACCGTTCGAGAAGGGGCTCTATGGCGTCAGCGAAATGCTGTTCGAGGCGTTTCTGGGCCTGATCGACGCCGGCATCATCAAGCGCGACGTCGACGGCGTGATGCTGCACGGCGCGTTCTTCCTCGGGCCGAAATCGTTCTATCGCGCGTTGCGCGAGATGCCGCCCGACCAGCTCGCACGAATCCAGATGATGCCGGTGTCCTTCACCAACGAGCTCTACGGTGACGAGGCCGCCAAGCGTCGCGCGCGCGTCGACGCCCGCTTCGTCAACAATGCGATGATGGCGACCTTGATGGGGGCCGCGATTTCCGACGGCCTCGACGACGGTCAGGTGGTGAGCGGCGTCGGCGGCCAGTATAATTTCGTGGCGCAAGCGTTCGCGCTTGCCGGCGCGCGTTCGCTGCTGGCCCTGGAGGCGACGAGGCCGGCCGGCGCCAGGACGCAATCGAATATCCGCTGGAACTACGGCCACGAGACCATCCCGCGGCATCTGCGCGACGTCTTCGTCACCGAATACGGTGTTGCCGATACAAAAGGAAAATCCGACGCCGACGTGATCGCGGCGATGCTGCAGGTGACGGATTCCCGCTTCCAGGCCGAACTTGCGCGCCTCGCCAAGGATGCCGGCAAGCTGCCGAAGAATTTTGAAATTCCGGCCGCGCATCGCGAGAATTTTCCCGAGCGGATCGCCGAGGCCCTGAAGCCTGCGCGCGAAGCCGGCCTGCTGCCGTCGTTTCCGTTCGGCAGCGATTTCACCGAATCCGAGCAGCGGCTGATCCCGGCCTTGCAGGTGCTGCAGGACGCGCAACGCACGCCGCTGCGGCTGCCGGGATTGTTGTGGCGGGGGCTTTTCCGGCAGCAGGATGCGGCTGATAGCGAATGCCTGACGCGGCTCGGACTCGACAAGCCTGTGACGTTGGCCGAGCGCGCCTATCGCGCGCTGGTCAGTGCGGCGCTGGTGCGGAGCCGCAAGGACTGACGGGGAATACCGTCATTGCGAGGAGCGCAGCGACGAAGCAATCCACACTTTCTTTGCGGCGCTATGGATTGCTTCGCGGAGCCTGTCATCGGGCGCGCATTAGCGCGACCCGTTGGCTCGCAATGACGAAAAGGAACAATCCTACCTGTTCTTGTTCACGGGCTTGCGCTTTTCGATGAACGCCGCCATGCCTTCGGAGCGATCTTCCAGCGCAAACGTCGAGTGGAACAAATTGCGCTCGACGTTCATGCCCTCCGACAGCGGCGTCTCGAACGCGCGGTTGATGGCCTGTTTGGCCATCGCGGCGGCCGGCTGCGACATCGAGGCGATCTTTTCCGCAGCCGACAGCGCCTCTTCCATCAATTTGTCCGCCGGCACGACCCGGCTGACGAGGCCGGAGCGCTCGGCTTCCGCGGCATCCATCATCCGTCCGGTGAGGCACAGATCCATCGCCTTGGATTTGCCGATCGCGCGCGTCAGCCGCTGGGTGCCCCCGATGCCGGGGATGGTGCCGAGGGTGATTTCCGGCTGGCCGAATTTAGCGGTGTCGGATGCGATGATGATGTCGCACATCATGGCAAGTTCGCAGCCGCCGCCGAGCGCATAGCCGCTGACGGCCGCGATCGTCGGCTTGCGGCATCGGGCGACGCGGTCGCCGCCGATAGCGGCGAAATCGCTGGAAAACATGTCGATGAAGGTCTTCGGCTGCATCTCCTTGATGTCGGCGCCGGCGGCAAAAGCCTTTTCGTTGCCGGTGAGCAGGATGCAACCGATCTTGTCGTCGGCCTCGAGGTCATCGACGGCGGCGGCGATCTCGCGAAACACGCCGAACGACAGCGCGTTGAGCATTTTCGGGCGGTTCAGCGTGATAACGCCGACCGCGCCTTTGCTCTCGACGATGATGTATTCGAATGTAGCCATGGTCCACCCCGGTGCCTGATTTCGCGGGCAATGTGCCTGCTGCCGGGATGGGCTTCAAGTGGGGGACAAAACCTTGTCCCGGACGCGGTGCAGCGCTTTTGCGCTGCTCCGCAGAGCCGCGACCCATAATTCCGTTGCACTGCTTTAGGCCCCGGCTCTGCAGCGCAACGCTTACGCGCTGCGCCGGGGCACGAAACTACTCACGCGATGAACATGCGTGCGGCGGAGGCCATCGTCAGCAAGGCGCCGAAGGCGATGAAGATCTTCCCGATCAGCGACGTCTGATCCCAGGTCGAGCTGTCGCTGCCGGAGGCCAACACCCGGGCGGCGGGCGCAGCCTTCGCGTTGGCCATCGCAACCGTCTGGGTTGACGGCAGCGGGCTCTGTTGCAATGCCCGATCGACATCGTTGAGCTCATCGGAGGCGACCAGCTCAGCGTCGGGGGCGGCCTGAGCGTCGGCCGGCCTGTCGGTTGTGGCCATCAGCATCGTGCTGGCCTTCGCCGACATTGCCCAGGCGCTGTCGGCGGGGGCGTCAGCGGACGTCAACTGCGCGTTGGCGTTGGCGACCGAAGCCGGGATCGCGGCGGGCGCATTGCCGGCGGCGTCGGCGACATCGGCCTTCCTGGTCTCCTCGGATTTCGAGGGGGCCTTGCGATGCGCGGACCGTTTCCAGTGCCGCGTGCTCGGTTTGACGGCATTGCCGGCCGTTGCGCCGTCCGATTTCAAAATAGTGGCCGCGCTGTCGGCGCTGGCTGCCATTGTCTGCGACGGCGCCGCGAAACACACGAACAGTCCTGTCGCCAGTATCAACGCCGAGCGCCCGCTGGCTTTGATCTTCATGTGGCAATCTCCCCATTTGCCCGTCCCCGAAGGCGAAATGAGACCCCGCTGCGTGTCCACAGCGGGGCAAAAAAAGGGAATCTTCGGGCTGGACCGGGCGAAAGCAGGGCAACAGCGCCTGGCTCGTTGCGGGCGGACTTCCGCCGTGGCGGCGGCGGGTGCGAGGCGGCGCAATCGATGTTATGAGCCTGCCAGGATGGAATTGGCTGTCTCGATTCCCCGAGGGGCCGTTCGACCATCTCGCCGAGGGATCCTCGATCACGACTTCGTGATAATCGGGTTCCGACGTAACAAATTGAAAGATCGACCGAATTGCAATGTGGGAGCGCGCGTGCGCGAAACTGAGGACGAATGGACCGGCCTGATGCGGTCGGCCATTTCAGGCGACGATGCGGCGTATCATCGCCTGCTCAAGGCCGTCACGCCGGTGCTCCGGGCGGCGGCGCGGCGCGGCTTGGCGCGGGCAGGGCAACCGGTCGATCAGTCCGAGGACATCGTGCAGGACATTCTACTGGCAGTGCATTTGAAGCGGCATACCTGGGACGCCAGCGCTCCGTTCGCCCCGTGGCTGTTTGCGATCGCCCGCAACAAGCTGATCGATGCGCTGCGCCGGCGCGGAAGACGGATTTTCGTCAATATCGACGATTTCGCCGAGACGATGCCGGGCGAGGCGGTGGCCGAGACCGCTTCGGCGGGCGAGGTCGCCGCCCAGCTGCAGTCGCTGCCGGCCCGTCAGCGCGACGTGCTGCAGGCGATCGCGGTCGACAGCGCCTCGATCAAGGATACGGCTGCTAAATTTGCGATGAGCGAAGGCGCGGTGCGGGTGGCGCTGCATCGCGGCCTCGCCAGCCTGACGGCGAAGTTACGGGGACAGTGAGAATGGATACCGATCAGCTCATTCGAACCCTTGCCGCAGACAATTCGTCCCGCGCGCGGCCGGTCGGCTTTGCGCTCATGCTGGCGCTGCTTGCCGCGGCTCCGGTCTCGTTGCTGATGTTCTTCACCGAGCTCGGCGTCCGGCCCGACGTCATGATTGCGATGCGCAACCCGTTCTTCGACCTGAAGTTCGCGGTGACGCTGGCGCTGGCGATCTCGGCGATGGTGGTCAGCCTGCATCTGTCGCGGCCGGAGGCCTCATTGCGCGGCTGGGGCTGGCTGCTGCTGATCCCGGCCGGAATCCTGACCGCAGGAATCGTAGGCGAGATGATGATGCCGCAGCGGCTGCCGATGATGACGCGGCTCGTCGGCAGCAATTCCAGGGTATGCATGACCGCCATTCCGCTGATGTCGTTGCCGATCCTGGCAGGGGCATTGATCGGCCTGCGTCACGGCGCACCGGCGCGGCCTGCGGTCGCCGGCGCCGTTGCCGGGCTGTTGTCGGCAGGACTGGCGGCGACGCTCTATGCGTCGCATTGCACGGATGATTCACCGGTGTTCGTTGCGACCTGGTACACGGTATCAACCGCGCTGGTCACGGCGATCGGCGCGCTGGCCGGATCGAAACTGCTGAGGTTCTGATTTTTCGTTGTCCCGGCCTTCGCCTGGCCTTCGCCGGGACGACGCTGCACTTAACAGCTCACGCCGCCGGCATGTTCTGCTGCATGCGGTGGAAGCGCAGCACCTGCTGTGCGGTGGACGGCCGCAGCCGCTCATAGGTGTCCTTGCAAGCCGCGAGGTCGGTCGGGTCGCCGCCTGACAGCTCGTCGCGCATGTTGATGATCAATTTCACGGTCGACCACGACAGCCCCGCGACCTTCGCCAGGATCATCACGCCTTCGGCCCGGGTTTCGATCATCATGTTCTCGGCAATCGTCACCGGCACGTTGGCGAGTGCCGCGATCGACGCGTTGGCTTCGTCGAATTTGCCGGCATCGGCGAATGACGCCACCTGAAATTCGTCGAGCCGTCCGTCCGCGTGCAGCGACTTGACGAGCGCGTGGGCGATCTCGGTGTTCCGGGTGATCGCCGAGGGCGGGCGCGCGCGCGCCGCGTCGCCTCCCTGACCGCCATCGGCACTTCGCCCGCCTGCTGCGGGTTGGCGGCTTCCAGCCGCTGCCGCACGATGTCGGACGCCTTCGCGAGCAGTTTCAAATAGAGGTGCCGCGGAATGGTCGGACGGAGGCCGACGCAGGTCGCGAGGTTATCGTCGCCCTCGGCGCGGTTGACCAGCCGCGTAAAACCGCGCTCGGTGAACTCCGCGCCTGGATTGTTGACGGTGCTCTGGACCACCTCGTCGTTGCCGCGCTGCACCAGCACATCGGTTACCGCGCCGCTCAGCACTTTTCGCGTCGAAATCGCCATCAAATGCGCCTGGCTCTTGCTGCGCGCATTTTCGATCAGGGTTTTGTCGTCGAGCCGCGCCGATTGAGAAAGCACGGGTCCGGCAACCTCGATGACGTCGTCGAATGCCAGTGTCCGGATCGTCAGCGGCGGCGCGGTGTCGATCGGGGCGAGACGGTTGGCAAGCAGCGACTTGGCGGATGTCTCGATGTGATCCATCAGGCACTGGAAGACATCGTCGAACAGCCCGATCTGTTCGTCCGAATAATCCACCACGCCGTCGATAAAGAGATCGGTTACCCGGCGCAGGGTCTCGACCCGGCGCGCGACGGTTCCGTGCGCGAGCGTGGACTGCAGCTCGTCGAGCAGGTTTCCGGGGGCGGTAGCAGACTTCGAACTCATGACTCTGTCCTGGAGTGTATGGCGGTGATGGCTTCTCCGTCACCGGAAACTGAAAATGTCAGGCGCTGGCGATGCGATTGCGTCCCCGTGCCTTGGCTGCATAGAGCGCGCTGTCGGCGCGCGCGAGAAAACTGTCCGGGGTCTCGTTCGGCCTCAGCGTCGCAACCCCTGCGGAAATCGTTACCTTCATGCCGGGCGAGAATGCGCTCCAGTCGAGATCGGCGATAATCGCGCGCAGCCGGTCCAGGGCGCGTATGGCATTGTCTGCGGCCATATCGGGCAGCACCAGCAGGAATTCCTCGCCGCCATAGCGGCCGAACCGGTCGACGCCGCGGATATTGGCGAACATGGTGATCGCGAACGTTCTGAGCACTTCGTCGCCGGTCGGGTGGCCATAGCCGTCGTTGATGCGCTTGAACCAGTCGAGGTCGATCAGCGCGATCGAGCAGGGCGATGCGCTGCGGCCGGCGCGGGCGATTTCCTCGTCCAGCATCCGCATGATGCAGCGGCGATTGAACGATCCCGTCAGTTCATCGAGTTCGGCGAGCTCTTCGATACGCTTGTAGGCTTCCTTGAGCTTCTGCCCGCTCTGATAGAGCGATTGCTTCATCGAGCTGGAGAACATTCCGACGAACATGCAGCGCCCGATGGTCAGGATGAACACCAGCATGGTGGCAACGCGCTCGAGATAGCTGCCGTGCGGCATCGCGATCGGTTTGTCGGTCAGCAGGAACAGCCCGGACAGACCGAGCGCCATCGCCGTCCAGATCATCATCGTTTGCCGCGGCGTGGAGCGCAGCGAACTGAAGCTGAACACGACGAACAGGGTGCACAGGAACATCACGCCGACTTCGGGCGCGATCCAGGTGAAGACCAGCATGATCATCATGTTGGTGGTCGACTGCGGCGCGACCAGATAATGGTCCTTGAAGCGCTCGTTGAAGCCGAGTTCAGAGAGGGTGATGCTGCAGGCGGTCAAGGTCAGGCCACAGGCGGCAAAGGCAGGGCCGATCATGAGCGGGATCGTGCCGGCATAGGCATAGAGCATCAGCACCGCGGCATCGACGACATAGCTGGCGCCGATCATTCCCTGGATCTGGCGCCGCTGCTTGGCGCGGCGCATTAGTGCTTGCGCCGTCGGCCTGATACCCACGCCGTCCAGTTCGGCCGCAATCGGATTCAGGAATGAGGACGCAGCGGTGCCCATGGTCTCGCCGTTGGTGGAACCCAATAAAAAATCTAAGTGGGAAAGCCTTTAGGTTTGGTATCTTTTGGGGCCGAATCTGGTCCGTTAAAATCCCGCCATTGCCCTGTTTTGCAACGGAAATCCATTGCATCCGGGACGCCGGATCGCTGGCCGGGCGGGCTGGTCGGGGAGTAAGCAGGTGCTGCCTTGCGGCCCAAGCCTTGGTAAGGTCGCCTTGGTAAGGTCGCCGCGGACGCGCAATCTCTCAGAAAGTATTTCCGTATTATGATACCGATTTCGCGGCTCTGTTCGTTTTCACCAGCAGAAAGACTGCCCGGCAATCATGTTCTGTGGGGTAGATCACACATGCATTTCGGACATTGCCGTATTGTGAAGAATCTTGCCTCCCCCATCGAACCACCGGCCCCCCCCATCAGACCAACTTTGCGAGACGGCCATTGAGCGCGACACAGGCGGCTTCAGACGAGGTTCTGATCGCCCGGATCGCCCAAGGCGACCGGCTCGCGATGCAGGTGCTCTACGGAAGGCACCATGTCAGGGTTTTTCGTTTCGGGCTCCGGCTCGTTCGGGACGAACAGGTTGCGGAAGACCTCATCAGCGAGGTTTTTCTCGATGTGTGGCGTCAGGCTGGCAAGTTCGAAGGGCGATCCGCCGTTACCACCTGGCTGCTGGCGATTACACGGTTCAAGGCCCTGTCGGCGTTGCGGCGCCGCAAGGACGTTGGACTGGACGAGGAGGCCGCAAACGCGATCGAGGATACGTCCGACGATCCGGAAGTGGTGGTGCAGAAGAAGGATACCAGCGAAGCGTTGCGCAAGTGCCTGACATCACTTTCGCCAGACCATCGGGAGATCGTCGATCTCGTCTACTACCACGAGAAGTCCGTGGAAGAGGTGGCCGAAATCGTCGGTATTCCGGAAAACACCGTCAAGACGCGCCTGTTTTATGCGCGCAAGAAATTGGCCGAGTTGCTGAAGGCAGCCGGCATAGAGCGAGGTTGGCCATGATGGCAGCGAGCAAAAAAATGCTGGATCAAGAGCCCAGCGAAATCGAGGTGCTGTTGCCATGGCATGCGGCCGGCACGCTGAACGCGCGTGATGCGCGCCGTGTCGACGAGGCTCTCGCCAGCGATCCCGCATTGGCCCGGCAATACGCCGTCATCCGCGAGGAATACGCCGAGACCATTCACCTCAACGAAAGCCTTGGTGCGCCGTCGGCGCGCGCGATGCAGAAGCTGTTTGCTGCGATTGACGGAGAGCCCGTGCGCAAGCCATCGGTGTCGGTCAATATCTCCGCGCGGATATCGGAATTCTTCGCAAGGCTTTCGCCGCGGACGCTGGCCTGGTCGGCCAGCCTCGGTGCGGTGGTGCTATTGTTGCAGGCCGGCGTGATCGGTGCGGTGCTGGTGAAGAGCCAGGGCGGCTCGTTCCAGACGGCGTCATTGATCGTGAACGATCGGTCGGCACCCATCACCCGCGACCTGGGCGGGTCGTCGCCGCCGCGCGCGCTGGTCCGGTTCTCCGAGGATGCCCGCGTTGCCGACATCACCGCACTGCTCGACAACTATCAAGCCTCGATCGTCGATGGCGCCAAGGGCGGCATGTTCCGGCTGCAATTCGGCAACAGCGCGATGGGCAAGAACGATCTCGCGGCGCTGATGAGCAAGCTGCAGAAGGAGAAGATCGTCAGTCTCGCAGTTGAGACGCCGTAACGGCGTCCGGCGTTTCTTAGCCAAAGCCAGAGGTCCGATGACCCGTGATCCCTTGAATCGGCGCATCCAGACGGCGGTGACATTCACCGCCGCGCTGCTGCCGTTTGCCTGCCTCGAAGGATCGGCGGTTCTTGCGCAAAGCATCATGCGCACGCCCAGCCTCCACATCGAGTCGCGGATCTCCACCATCAACCCGACGGTTGCGCCGCGGGTCAATCCCGGTATCGCCGGCCGCACCCATGTGAGCGTCGACGGCGGCGGACGAACGACGTCCCGGGTTGGTGGATCGACTTCGGCCATGCATCCGGTTTCCCGCATAGCGGTGGGGTCGACGCTGCCTTACGCGCGCTATTCGCATAATCTTTATCCCGTTTGCGAGTACGCCTATCGCGGGCCCGACGGCGAATGCTATGACCGCCGCGTCATCACGACCGATGGCGGCGGCACCGGCGGTGGCTCGGCCAAGAACGGCAATAGCGGCGGCCCGCGCGGCAATAATCCGCAAACGGCGGTCAATCTGCGTACCGTTGCCAACGAACTCGTGGCGGAACTCGACGGCGCGATGTCGGACGCGCAGGCGGACGAGTGGGCGCGGAGTCATGGCCTCGAGCGCATCCAGTCGCAGAACTTTCAGCTTGTTGGCGGCACCATCGGCCTGTTCCGGATCATCGATCGCCGCCCGGTCGAGACCGTGAGCCGTGAACTGGCCGCCAGCGCCCGCTCGGTGCAGCCCAATTTCCGCTATGTGCTGCAGGATCAGAAGGCGGTACCCAGCGAGGGCGATCCGGCGCAATACGCGCTGGCGCAGCTTCGCCTGCCGCAGGCGCATACCCTTGCCCACGGCATGAACGTCACGATTGCCGTGATCGATTCAGGCATCGACGCCAAACATCCGGAATTGACCAACTCGATTGCCGACACGTTCGACGCGCTTGGCAGCACGGAGGGTCCGCACGTTCACGGCACCGGCATTGCCGGCGCGATCGCCGCGCATGCGAAGCTGATGGGAAGTGCGCCGGAGGTGCGGATCCTGGCGATCCGTGCGTTTGGCTCGGCATACGGCGGCGCGGAAAGCACTTCGTGGGTGATCCTGAAAAGCCTCGACTATGCCGCTTTGCACGGGGCGCAGATCGTCAATATGAGCTTTGCCGGTCCGAAGGATCCACTGATCGAACGCGGCGTCGCCGCGACTGCGGCGAGAGGCATCGTGCTGGTCGCCGCCTCCGGCAATGCCGGCGCAAAATCGCCGCCGCTCTATCCCGCCGCCAATCCGAACGTGATCGCGGTGAGCGGCACCGACGCCAAGGAAAAGCTGTTCGCGGCGTCGAACCGGGGCAACTACATCGCCTTGGCGGCTCCCAGCGCCGATATCTTCCTGCCGGCGCCGGACCGAAAATATCAGATGACGTCCGGCACCTCGTTTTCCGCCGCTTACGTCAGCGGCATCGCGGCGCTGATGCTGGAGCGCAATCCTGCGTTGAAGCCGAACGAAGTGCGCGCAATTCTTGAAAATACCGCCCGCGATCTCGGCGCGCCCGGCCGCGACGATCTGTTCGGGGCGGGCGAGGCCGATGCATACGCGGCGGTCACGGCCGCGATCGGCCCGGCTTCGGTGCCCGTCGCCGCGGTTTCGGGTCAGCCTGCCGCGGAAAAAGCGCCCGATCGCAATAACGCTTCCGTGAGCAGAGCATTGAATGACCCTGCGCCCTCGATGGCGTCGGACAAATCTGCGGCAAACGACCCCAATCGCCCAGCGACGCGGTGATTTTGCCCGGATTTTCAGCGGTAAATCCGCTGGAAAGCCGTCGGAACCTCGGAATAAAAAAATCAAAAAAATCGCCTGATGTTTTGAACGTCCGGCGCGCCTGCTGCGACTTATCAATGTGGGAGCGGTAATCCCTCCCCATCGGCTATATTCGGCGCGAGCGCCCATCCACCCCAAGCGCCCCATATGGCTTGACCCGTCCGGTTGTCCCCCCGGACGGGTCTTTTCGTTTTCGAGAGCATTTTGATCAAAGCCCGCCGCGCGGGCCGCCGGGTTGAGGAAACGCGCCGCAGGGCTTTCGAACCGAAAATCTGTGCCGATATTTCCTGTGCGTTCGTTCGCCGCAATGACCGACCGCGCTCCGCAACGCGGCCATGCCGCCGTGCGGCTTGACGGTGGATAGCGCAAATAACCCTGTATTTGTGCGGCGTTCTTCGATTGGGACGTGACCCGTATTGTCGCGCACTGGACAACGCAGAAGTTTTCCACAGAATATCCCTGTCACATCGAATTGATTCGTCTCTGTTGCGTCCGCGTCCGTTTTTCTCTTTGCGGGCTGATTCATGACACTTCATGTAGACGTGGCGCGTGGCCGCAATGTCGTCGCGCGCTGGTGCAACCTTGCCGAGCAACGGCTGGAATACCTCACCGAACTGTTCGAGACCGGGCGCTGGCGCCGCTTTCACAGCGAACTCGCCTTCCTCGAAAACATCCAGGAAGCCAAGGCCGCGGTCGAGACCTGGCGCAATCTGTTGAACCGCGAGGCCGCGCTCGACAATTCAGCCGTCGATGTCTCCAGGCTCAGCGGTGCGCGCCTGCCGCTGCCGCCCGGCGACAGATTGCGCGAGCGGGCCCAGCTGCGTCAGCCGCAGCCTGCGCCAGCGACGATCGCGCCGTCGCTGGCTATTCCGGAACGCGCAATCCCGCAAGATGTTCTGCTCGCGCTGGAAAACGAACTCATTGCCTCGGATGAGGCACCTTCCGCACCTGATGCGCCGGTCGTGGATGAGCCGTCGTTAGCGGCGCTCGATCTCGACGCGATGCAGGATCGCTATCCGCTGCTGCGCAACGCGCTGTAGAGGTTCGCGGAGGCGACGAGTATTTACCGCCGTACCGCATTGGTCCCGATCACCACCTGCACGTAGCGCTGGGCGCCGTCGGCGGACAAGTCGGTGGTAATGGCGCGGGCGTGGTCGAGCCCGACCACGGCGCCGCGCGGGGTTTCCGAGATCATGTTGTTGTTGACCAGCGCCGTTCCCGCGCCCGGCGCCACCGATACGCCGACGCCGACAAAGGCGTTTCGGATCACATTGCCCGTGATGGCGACGTCGCGGAGATATTTGCCCCAGCCGGCGACGATCCCGAACGACGGCGCGTTCTCGATCACATTGCCGGTGACGGAACTGTCGGCCTCGATATAGATGCCGACGCCGGCGTCGTCGTCGGGCGCGGTGCCGATCGGCCGTTTCGGGATCAAATTGCGGATGATGTTGCCCTGGACCACCGCGATGCGGCCGCCCTCGTTGAAATTGCAGACGGAGACGCCGACAGCCGCGCCATCGACGGTGTTGTTGGCGATTACGGCACCTTCGAACGAGAATTCCGAATAGAGCGCGACCTCGCGGACATCGCTAACGCTGTTGCCTGATATCTGGATATTGGACGCCGAATTGCCGCGCACCGCCGAGTAATCGCAGTTGCGGATCCGGTTTCCCCGCACGATCACATTGCCGGCGCGGAACGCATTGATGGCGTTGCCGTATTGCCCGGAGCCGCCGGGGCCGGCCTTGACGTCCTCGATGCGGTTGTCGGCAACCAGCGTGCCGTCATCGCCGATCGCGGTGCGCAGGATTTCGATGCCGTTGTCGTTGGTGCCGGTAATGGTATTGCGCGAGACGATCAGGCCCTGCGCATCGAACGAAACGACCGCGGTCGCCGCCATGTTGGTGAAGATATTGCCGCTGATGTCGCCGGAGATCTGTTCGAGCCAGATGCCGTTGCCGCCGCTGCCGGTGAGTTCGCAATCGATGATGCGGACATCGCGCCCGCCGAGGCAATGCACGAGGCCGCGCCGCGTCGGCAGCGGTATGTTGCCGCCGTCGAAAACGATGCCGGAAAGGCCGATGCTGCCCGCGCCTTCGCCCTGTAGCATCGACGGTCCGCCATTGAACACGAGCTTGGTCGCGCCGCGGACGCCGATCAGCTGCGTGCCGCTCTGCAGCCGAAGCATGCCGGTGCGGTAGACGCCGGGCGGCAGCGCCAGCGGCACTTGCGCCCGCGCGGCCTCGTCGATGGCGCGCTGCAAATTCCTGGTCTGATCGTCGGTGCTGCCGGGCCGAACGCCAAATTGCGTGACGTCGCGCCCAAGCGCGGAAGTGAGCGGCGCTGCGCGCGCGGTATCCGGCGACATCGCCAGCGCGCCGGCAACGCCGGCGGCGGATGCGCCCATCAGATGGCGGCGGTTGATGTCCATGATTGAATGGCCCTCGCGCAACGCACGTTTTGGCATTCGCGCTTTCTACGTAACGCTAAAATACGGCGGCGCGTGGTGAAGAGACGGGCGGAACAGGGCGATTGTTGGAGGTAGGGTTAATCGCGGGTGGAATAATTAACGCCCGCCGAAGCCCGCTCTACGAAGTCCGTGCCGCCTGTCGCGTCAGCCGCACTATCTCCAGCAGCATCGCCTCGCCGGCATCGACCAGGTCCTCCAGCGTGATGCGAGGTGAACCCTTGCGCCGGGATGCGCCGTCGCGTGAGAGCAGCGGAATGTGTACGAACGAAGCCACACGGAGGCCGTCGCCCTTGTTGACTGCCTCGATCGCGCGCCAACTCAGATAATTGCAGAGATAGCTGCCGGCGTCGCGCGAGGCGCGGGCGTTTATTCCGGTACCGACCGCCGCGCGCAGCAATTTGGCGGTATGCGGGCCGAACATTCTGGCGTCGGCGTCACTGAGGATCGATCCCTTGCGGACGCGGGTTCGATCGGCGTCCGGCCATAGCGTGGTGACGGCATTGCGGGCGCGGGTCTCGACCCGCAGATGCGCGGTGCGGCCGGCGAGGCCGAACATCAACAGCGCCTGCGGCCGGTGCTTTGCCAATAGCAGCGGCAGTTCGCGATCGACGGTCGCGTAGGTGACGTGGAAGATGTGGCCGATGATTTCGACATCGCCAAGCGCCGGGCGGCGCAGCCGCTTTAGCCGCGCCACCAGCGCTTGCGTCGGATTAAACGGCGCCCCGGGAAACGGACCGAAACCGGTGATGAGGATGCGAAGCCTGGCGCTCACCGCAGCATCTCCGCGATCTCTGCGGCGCCGACCGCCGGCGTGATCCGGCCGTCCGCGACCTCGGCTTCGGTCTTTTTCACTTTCGCCCGGATCGCCGGATCGGAGCGCAGCCGCGCCATCATCCGCTGCTCCAGCATCGACCACATCCATTTCACTTGCTGCTCGCGCCGCCGTGCGGCGAACTCGCCCGAGGCGTTCATGGCGGTGCGGTGGTCCAGGATCTTCTCCCACAGCGTGTCCATGCCGGTCCCGGTCAGCGCCGAATAGGTCAGGACCGGCGGATGCCAGTGCTCCGAACGGGGGGTGAGGATATGCAGCGCGCCGCGATATTCGGCGGCCGCAAGGTTGGCGCGCTTGATGTTGTCGCCATCGGCCTTGTTGATCGCGATCATGTCGGCGAGTTCGACCAGACCCTTCTTGATGCCCTGCAATTCGTCGCCGGCGCCGGGCAGCATCAGCGCCAGGAAGAAATCGGTCATGTCGCAGACCGCGGTCTCGGACTGGCCGATGCCGACGGTTTCCACCAGCACCACGTCGAAGCCGGCGGCCTCGCACAACAGCATCGCCTCGCGGGTCTTTGCGGCGACGCCGCCGAGCGTTCCGGATGCCGGCGAGGGCCGGATGAAGGCGCCGTCGGAGCCCGAGAGCCGCGCCATCCGCGTCTTGTCGCCGAGGATCGAGCCGCCGGTGCGCGCCGACGACGGGTCCACCGCAAGCACCGCGACCTTGTGGCCGCGCTCGATCAGGAACATGCCGAGCGCGTCGATGGTGGTGGATTTGCCGACGCCGGGCGAACCGGTGATGCCGACGCGGATCGCCTTGCCGGTGTCCGGCAGCAACGCCTGCACCAGATCGCGCGCCGCGGCCTGATGATCGGCGCGGCGGCTTTCGATCAGCGTGATCGCGCGCGCCAGCGCCGCGCGGTGGCCGGCGCGGAGGTCTTTGGTCAGCTTGTCGATGTCGAGCGTTTTGTTCCCGCTCATTGCTGACCGTCATCGTCGCCCTTGGGCCGCGCGCCGCCGAATACGTTGGCGCCTTCCGGCGTCAGAAACGGCTTCAACGCTTCCCACGGCACGAACGCGACATACTCGCCTTCGGCGTAGGGTCCGACCGCATAGGGTGGGTAGTGGAAGGTGAGGCCGGAGCTCTTGCCTGAAACGGTCGACGGCGCCAGCGTCACCGCGCCGATCTTGAGCAGGGTCGGCTTCAGATCCTTGTACCATTCCGCCGTCGCGGTCTCGCTGGTGTCGCGCTTCTTCTTCTCGACATTGAGCGAGGCGATGACGGCCTTGACCATCGCCTTCATGGTCGGGCCGTCGTCGGCGGTCTCGGTGAAGAACGGCCGGATGCTGATGCGCTTGCTCGCGGATTTATCCCAGAGAATGGTGTTGACGTCGGAATTGGGATGAGCGCCGCCGGTGTCCATGTAGTCGGACCTGACGATGCTGACATAGCGGCCGTCGACCACCGAGCGCGTCTCGTATTTCCGCTCCATCGACCACGCGCCATTGCGGAACATTTGCGGATCCTGCTTGCGTTCCTTCTCGGCGTCGGTGCGGTTCTTCTCCGCCCATGCCTTGCCCTCGGCGAGACAATCCGCCGCCAGCGCCGGATCGGCCTTGATCTTGTCGTCAAGGAACACGCCGGCGTCGATGATCTTGCTCTTGATCGCGGCGTCGGGCTTTGGGTCGGCGGCGAAGACAGGGAGGGCGAAGCACGCGAGTGCGCCGACGAGGCTCATCCGGCGAACGAACGTGACGAATGCAGCGGTGTGCACGGGAATTCCTTTGAAGCAACGGGAGGCGGGGAGCGGAATTACTCCGCCGCCTCGCTATGGCCGAGCCGGGCGTTGAGCTTGTGGATCAGCTCTTCGGCGGCGTCCGCGATCACGGTGCCCGGCGGGAAGATCGCCTCGGCGCCGGCCTTGTAGAGGGCGTCGTAGTCTTGCGGCGGCACCACGCCGCCGATGATGATCATGATGTCCTCGCGGCCCTGCTTCTTCAGCGCGGCCTTCAATTCCGGCACCGCGGTGAGGTGGGCGGCCGCCAGCGACGACACGCCGAGGATATGGACGTCGTTCTCGACCGCCTGCCGCGCAGCTTCGTCAGCGGTCGCAAACAGCGGCCCGATATCGACGTCGAAGCCGACATCGGCAAAGGCGGAGGCGATCACCTTCTGGCCGCGGTCGTGGCCGTCCTGGCCGATCTTGGCGACCAGAATGCGCGGGCGGCGGCCCTCGGCATCCTCGAACGCATCGATCAACGCCTGCACCTTTTCGACCCGGTTGGACATGGCAGACGCCTCCCGCTTGTAGACGCCGGTGATGGACTTGATTTCGGCGCGGTGCCGGCCGAACACCTTCTCCATCGCGTCCGAAATTTCGCCAACGGTAGCCTTCGCGCGGGCGGCGTCGATCGCCAGTGCCAGCAAATTGCCGTTGCCCTCGCCGGCGCTGCGGGTCAGCGCCGCCAGCGCGTCGTCGACGTCCTTCTGGTTGCGTTCCTGCTTCAGCCGCGACAGTTTGTCGATCTGCAGGCGCCGCACCGTGGAATTTTCCACCTTCAGCACGTCGATGGCGGCTTCATTGACCGGCTTGTATTTGTTGACGCCGATCACGGCCTGCCGGCCGGCGTCGATCCGCGCCTGGGTCTTGGCGGAAGCTTCTTCGATCCGCAGCTTTGGCACGCCGGCCTCGATGGCTTTCGCCATGCCGCCGAGCGCCTCGACCTCCTGGATGTGGCCCCAGGCCTTGGCGGCGAGATCGCGGGTCAGCCGCTCGACATAATAGGAGCCGCCCCAGGGATCGATGATGCGGTTGGTGCCGCTTTCCTGCTGCAGGAACAATTGCGTGTTGCGGGCGATGCGGGCCGAGAAGTCGGTCGGCAGCGCCAGCGCTTCGTCGAGCGCGTTGGTGTGCAGCGACTGGGTATGGCCTTGGGTCGCGGCCATCGCTTCGATGGTGGTGCGCATCACGTTGTTGTAGACATCCTGCGCGGTCAGCGACCAGCCGGAGGTCTGGCAATGGGTGCGCAGCGACAGGGAGCGCGGGTCCTTCGGGTTGAACTGCGTCAACAGCTTGGCCCACAGCAGCCGCGCGGCGCGCATCTTGGCGACTTCCATGAAAAAATTCATGCCGATCGCCCAGAAGAACGACAGCCGCGGCGCGAAGCGGTCGACATCGAGACCGGCGGCCAGGCCGGCGCGGAGATATTCGACGCCATCGGCCAAGGTATAGGCGAGTTCGAGGTCCTGCGTCGCGCCGGCTTCCTGCATGTGATAGCCGGAAATCGAGATCGAATTGTATTTCGGCATTTTCTGGGAGGTGTAGGCAAAGATGTCGGAGATGATCCGCATCGAGGGCGCTGGCGGATAGATGTAGGTGTTGCGCACCATGAACTCTTTCAGGATGTCGTTCTGAATCGTCCCTGAAAGTTTCTCCGGCGGCACGCCCTGTTCTTCGGCGGCGGCGACAAACAGCGCCAGGATCGGCAGCACCGCGCCGTTCATGGTCATCGACACGCTCATCTGGTCGAGCGGGATCCCTGAGAACAGCGTGCGCATGTCGTAGATCGAATCGATTGCAACCCCGGCCATGCCAACGTCGCCGGTGACGCGCGGATGATCACTGTCGTAGCCACGGTGGGTGGCGAGATCGAACGCGACCGACAGGCCTTTTTGCCCTGCAGCCAGATTGCGCCGGTAGAACGCGTTGGAATCTTCCGCCGTGGAGAACCCGGCATATTGCCGGATGGTCCAGGGCTGGTTGACATACATGGTCGGGTAGGGGCCGCGCAGATACGGCGCGATGCCGGGCCAGGTCTCCAGGAAATCGATGCCTTCGAGATCGCCTTCGCTGTAGCCGGGCTTTACCGGGATGCCCTCGGGCGTGAGCCAGGGCTCGGCGCTGCCGGCGGGCATCGCCGCAGCGACGGGCTCGAAAGAGACATCAGCGAAGTTCGGTATGCGGGTCATTCTGCTAGCCTCGTTCGTCATGGCCGGACTTGTTCCGGCCATCCACGTCCGTTTCGTTGGCGAAAGAAGACGTGGATGCCCGGGACGAGCCGGGACGAGCCCGGGCATGACGGGTTGATAGCGACAATATCATAGCCGGCCATGAGCGTCATTGCGCTGCCAGCCTCACTCATGGTCCGGATGCTGGTGGCTGACGATGCCATTTGCCTTTTCCGGCCCGTAATTCTGCAGCGTGGTTTGGCTCGGCAAATTGGCGATGCCAACCACCCAGCCGAGCCGGGATTCGGTTCCATACTGCCGGGTGGGTATGATCTGATCCGGCCGGTCGAACGTACCGGTCATGATCTCGATCCGCGGGCCGTCGATGCGGCGGAAGCTGAGCGGCGTGCCACAATCCCTGCAAAAGTCACGCACGGCGATGGAGGAGGACTGAAACGCCGCCGGCTTGCCGCGGGTCCAGGCGAAATCGGCATGCTCGATGTCGGCGAACGAGGCGAACGGCGCACCGGAGGCCTTTTGGCACATCCGGCAATGACAGATGCTGATCTTGGCCGGCAGCCCCGACAGCGCAAAGCGGACGGCGCCGCATTGGCAGCCGCCGGTCAGGACGGTCTTGGTCTCCTCGGTCATGCTCACTCCATCCGCCGCCAGGCTTCCTGCAGTGTCGCCAGCGCGTCGCCGCCGGCAAAGATGAAATCGCCGACGCCGGCGGCCCGCAAGCCTGCTTCCTGCCCGCCGGGACGGCCCGCCAGATAGATATGCTTTGCGTCAGCGGCTTGAAGGGCCTTGGCGGCAGCGCCCGCGAGCGCCGCATAGACCCTGTCCGACGAGCACAGGCACGCCACCGCCGCGCCGGAAGCCTTGAAGGCGGCGGCAAGCGCTATCGGCTCGGTAAACCCCGGAGTATCGAGCGCCTCGATGCCGCCGGTCTCGAAGAAGCTTTTTGCGAACGCAGCACGCGCCGTGAAGTTGGTGGGCGTGCCGAGATTGGCGAGAAAGATTCTTGGCCGCGCCCCGGTGTTCTTGAGCTGGGTATCCGACTTATCGCGTAGCGCCTCGAACGGCGCCGCCAGCCGCATCGGCGGCAGTGCATCGAATTTGAACCTGGCCTCGCCGTAGGGTGCGAGCGCGACCGGTTTTGCGTCCAGCACCGCGACCTCGGCCTCGTGCAGGTTTGGAAATTCGCTGGCGCCCGTGAGCACGTCCCGGCGCCTGGCGATATTGGCCTCGCGCACGGCCCGGGTCGCTGCGACCTTGCGCTGGATCAGGTTTTGCTCGAGCGAAGCGAACAGGCCGCCGGCCTTTTCGATTTCCTGAAACAGCGCCCACGCGGTTTCGCAAAGCTGTTTCGTCAGTGTCTCGATGCCACCGGATCCGGCCGCGGGATCGGACACCTTGGCGAGGTTGGATTCTTCCAGCAGCACCAGCTGCGTGTTGCGCGCGGCGCGCCGGGCGAACGGATCGGGCAGTCCCAGCGCCAGCGTGTGCGGCAGCACGGTGATGGCGTTGGCGCCGCCGAGGCCGGCGGAAAACGTCGCCATCGTCGCGCGCAGCATGTTCACGTAAGGGTCGCGCTGGGTCAGCATGCGCCAGGCGGTATCGGCAGCGACGTAAAGCGGCTTTGGCGTGAGGCCGCAGGCTTGTTCGATCCGCGCCCACAGCAGCCGCAGCGCACGGAATTTCGCCAGTGTCAGGAACTGGTCGGCATCGGCGCTGAGCCGGGCATAGACCATGCCCTGCGCATCTTCCAGCGTAACACCGGCCTGTTCGATCGCGCGCAGATAGGCAACGCCGGAAGCCAGCACGAACGCCAGTTCCTGCACCTCCGATCCGCCGGCATCATGGATCACCCGTCCATCGGCCGCCGCGAACGGACCCTTGAAGCCCATCGCGGCGAGGCCTTTGATCGCGCCCGTTACCGCCGGCACGATCTCGGGCCAGCTATAGGGACTGGACCCCCACACCGCGCAGGCGCCGAGCGGATCGAGACCGAAGCGGATAGCGCAGGCCGCCGGGCTCAGGCCTTTGCGTTTCACATATTCGGCGACGTGAATGGCGGCCATCCGCGACTGCGGACCGATCTGCAGTTCGATGGCGATTCCGGCATCGAGGTAGATGCCGTCGAGCACTTGCTCGATCGCCTCGGCCGTGGGCTCCAGTCCAAAACCATAGGCGCCATTGGCGCCGGCGAAGACGAGCGTGAGCCCGGTTGCGCCATTCTCAAGATCATGCCGCGCCTGGGCGTTGGCCTGTTTGGCATCGGGATGATCGATCCGCTGCATGATCTGCCACGGGGCGGCCGCGGGCCGCGCGGCGACCGGCGTTGCGCCCTTTGCGCGCGGATAGATCGGATCGATCTTCAATCCATCGGAGGTCTTGCCGACCAGCTTTTCGAATGGAGCGCCCTTCAGCACTCCGTCGACCAGCTTGCGCCAGTCGTCGTAAGTCGCGGGAGCAAAGTCCGCGGCCAATCGCAGCTCGTCTTTTGTGGTGGTCATCCGGCCAATCGTTCCTTGGTCGCTTCTTCTATTTGGCCGGAAATTGCCACGGGGCGGTCGCCAAGCCAAACGGTTGTTTTCGGTCCTTTTTGGCTAGCCCAGTTCGGGTAGCCGCAAAATACCTTCGGTCGAAACTTGTGCCAGCGCCGCCGCAACACTGCGTCCCGCGATGAGACGGTCCGGGGCAATCTCGGCGAGCGGCACCAGCACGAAAGCGCGCTCGAACAGCCGGGGGTGCGGCAGCGTCAACTCGGGTTTGTCGATTTTGACGTCGTCATAGGCGATCAGATCGAGGTCGAGGGTGCGCGGACCCCAGCGCGTTTCCTGGGCGCGGTCGCGGCCGAATTTCTTTTCGATCTTGTGCAGCGTGAACAGCAAGGCATGGGGATCCAGGCTGGTTTCGATTTCGATGCAGGCATTGATGAAGTCGGTCTGCTGCTCGTCGCCCCAGGGCGGGGTGGCGTAATCCGACGACCGTGCCAGCAACGCGGCCTGCGTCATGCCGCAAATATTGGAGATCGCCTTCTGGAATGTCGCGCGGACGTCGCCGACATTGCCGCCGAGCGCGATCAGCACGTCAGCCATGGGAGGGTTGCCGTGTGCGCATCAGCACCACGCCGACATCGTCGAAGATCGCAGCGATCGGCGCATGCGGCTTGTGGACGGTGACCTCGACCGCGCTGATACGCGGGAAGCTCGACAAAATGGCGTCGGCGACGGCGCCGGCCGCGCGCTCCAGCAGCTTGTAATTGGTATTCTTGAACGCCGCCGTCGCGGTCGCCACCACGTTGGAATAGGACACGGTGTCGGCGAGGCGGTCGGTATGCGAGGATTCCGACAAATCGACCGAGAGTTCGAGGTCGATCACGAAGCGCTGCCCGACCTCGGTCTCGTGTTCCATTACGCCATGGCGGGCATGGATGACGACGCCGGTGATGAAGATGGTATCGCTCATTCGCGTTCCCTGATCGCTGCCGCTACCCGCAATGCCTGCACGGTTTCCGCCACATCATGCGTTCGTACGATCCGCGCGCCGCGCTGGGCGGCTATCAGATGCGCCGCGATCGAGCCGCCGAGTCGTTGCTGCGGCTCGGACGGCGTCACCGTGCTGATAAAGCGCTTGCGCGAGGCGCCGACCAGCAGCGGCAGGCCGAAAATGCTGAGTTCATTCAGGCGCGCCAGCGCGGTCATGCTCTGTTCCGGCGTCTTGCCGAACCCGATCCCGGGATCGAGCACGATATGGTCGGACGAAATACCCGCTTCGGTTGCAATGTCGAGTGAGCGCACGAAGAAGGCCGCGATATCCTGCATGATGTCGATGGCGGGATCGGCGCTGTCGCGGTTGTGCATGATGATGATTGGTGCATGGCGCGCGGCCACCAGCGCGGCCATGCCGCCATCGCGCTGCAGGCCCCAGACATCGTTGGCGATCACGGCGCCATTGTCGAGCGCCCATGCGACGACGGCGGATTTCATGCTGTCGATCGATACGGGAACGCCGAGCGAAACGACGTCGGGCAGCACCGGCTGCAACCGTTTCAGTTCTTCATCCGCGGATATCGGTTCCGAACCGTAGGGTCGGGTGGATTCCGCGCCGATGTCGATGATGTCGGCGCCCTCGGCAACCATCCGGCGGGCCTGCGCCAGCGCGTGTTCGGGGGTCGCGAACTGTCCGCCGTCCGAGAATGAATCCGGCGTGACATTCAAGACGCCCATCACGGCCGGATAGGGCCTGGACAACAGCGCCCTCAGCAGGGGATGACCGGCCGGGCCGGCCGCCATGGCGGGTCTTGGCATGGTTGCGATCATGCGGTCGCTTTGCGCGGTCCGCGCAAGCGAGTCAAGGCAGGAGAGCCGGCCAAGCACGCCGGCAGGGTCGGCTTTGTAACCCGGCTTAGTAGCTGATTTTCGGCTGCAGCTTGCGCGCATGCGCGATCAACTGCCCGACCGACTTCTCCGACGGCATGACGCGGAGGAGCTTGCGCTTGCTATTCACGTCTTTCATGTTCTGGGCAAGGCGCGCGGGATTACGGAGCGCCAGTTCACGGACCGTGGGGACGCCGGCGGCGCGCACCAGTCCGACCTTTGCCTTGCCCATCCCGGGAATCCGCATGTAGTCGGAAAAATTGGCCCATTCGAGCAGTTGCTGTTCGCTGATGCCGGTCTTCGCGGCCAGCGCCTTGCGCCCTTTGACTGTACTCGCGGCTTCAAGCAACGCTTCGGTGGTGCGAATGCCAAGCGATTTCAGTTTCGAAGCGGAATAGGCGGTCAAGCCATCAATCTCGGAAAGGGGATATGTCATGATACTCGATATGCAAAGAAAATTGCGCAGGCCGAACGGTGCTGCTAAGCGAACTGGCTCAGGCCCGGCGTCCCCGAAATAATTTCGCCCATTTGATCCGCTCCGATTTTGTCGCGGCCGAACCGGAAAAGTTCACGCGCGATGCTCTGAATCTCGCCCATGCCCAAACCAAGCGCCATCAGCTTGGTACCGAGCGCCATCAAGCCGCCGCCCATCAACCTGGAGAGCCCGCCATTGCTGCTCGAGGCCGCGATCGCAGCTTCCGCACCTGGAATTTGGTCGATCAGAGCCTGGACCTTGTCCGAAGGCCCCTCGTTACGGAGGAATCCCAGAACGATGCCGATGGTTTTTTCAGCGACAATGCTATCGATGCCAGCCTTCGAGGCCAGCCTTCCAATCAATTCGTCCATATTGCCCCGCCCTCAGCCGGTTGATTACCGGGTCATTTGCTTGTGAATTTATCTTGATCGCCTGCGACCTGAAATACAAGCGATGACCGCACACCAAGGCGATTTTCGACTGAGATCGCGCGGCGAGTGTTGCAGCAATGCAATTGATTCAGGTCAAGTTGCCGCAGCGCGTCCTCCGTTTGCCTACCGGGGATCGGAGAAAAGTATGACGAGCATGGTTTTCGCGGCGGCGCGATAGGTCCATGTCCGCTGACGGTTTCAATCGACGGGCAGGATGCGCTATGATCGGGTTGCTTGCTGACCGAACCTCCCCGATACGCGCGAAGAGGCGATGCGATGGCCACCCCCGATAACAAAACCGCCGATACCGACGAGAATATTTTTATCGGCAAGGGTGACGAGACAGTCTGGCTGACGCTCGCGCTTGCAAATCGGCACGGCCTCGTCACCGGCGCGACCGGAACCGGCAAGACCGTGTCGCTGCAGGTGATGGCGGAAGGGTTTGCGCGTGCCGGCGTTTCCGTTTTTGCGGCCGATATCAAGGGAGACTTGTCCGGGATCTCCGAAGTCGGCGAGGCCAAGGATTTTATCGTCAAGCGGGCAGGCGAGATGGGCCTGACCTTCCAGCCGGACCAGTTCTCGACGGTATTTTGGGACGTGTTTGGCGAACAAGGCCATCCGGTCCGCGCCACCGTCACGGAAATGGGGCCGTTGCTGCTGTCGCGGATGCTCGATCTGAACGACGTGCAGGAAGGTGTCCTCAATGTCGCGTTCCGTGTCGCGGACGAGAACGGCCTGGCGCTAATCGATATGAAAGATATTCGCGCGCTGTTGGACGCGATCGTCCCCGACACGACCAAGAAGGGTGCGGACGCCGACGATCCGCTGGCGCCGATCAGAAAGGCCGCGCAAGGCTACGGCAATGTCACCAGGGCGACGGTTGGAACCATTCAACGCCAGCTTCTGGTGCTGGAAAACCAGGGCGGGACGAAATTTTTCGGCGAGCCGGCACTGTCGCTGAAGGATTTCATGAAAACCGACCGCGACGGCCGGGGCATGGTCAATATCCTCGTCGCGGACAAGCTGATGCAGAGCCCGCGGCTCTATGCGACCTTCCTGTTGTGGATGCTGTCGGAACTGTTCGAGGAACTGCCGGAGGCCGGCGACCTGCCCAAACCGAAAATGGTGTTCTTCTTCGACGAGGCGCATCTGTTGTTCAACGATGCGCCGAAGGCTTTGATGGACAAGATCGAACAGGTGGTGCGGTTGATCCGTTCCAAGGGCGTCGGCGTCTATTTCGTCACGCAAAACCCGATCGACGTGCCGGACAAGGTGCTCGCCCAATTGGGCAACCGCGTGCAGCACGCGCTGCGCGCCTTCACGCCGCGCGACCAGAAGGCGGTGACCGCGGCGGCGCAAACTTTCCGGCCCAACCCGAAGCTCGACACCGCCCGGGTCATCATGGAACTCGGCAAGGGCGAAGCCCTGGTGTCGTTCCTTGAAGGGGGCGGCACGCCGGCGATGGTCGAGCGCGTCATGGTGCGGCCGCCATCGGCGCGGATCGGACCGATCACGCCGGAGGAGCGCAAGGTGATCATGGACAACAGTCCGGTGAAGGGTAAATACGACACGGCGATCGATGCCGAATCCGCTTATGAGATCCTGCAGAAGCGCGTCGCCGGGATGGCGGCGCCGGCGGATGGGTCGGATGGCGGCACTGGCGGCGGAATCCTTGGACAGATCGGCTCGATTGTCGGCACCATCTTCGGTACCAACGTATCGCGCGGCCGGATGTCGACCGGGCAAATCATCGCGCGAAGCGTCACGCGCTCGGTCACCAACAAGGTGGTCGGCGGCGCCGTCGCCGATCTCGGCAAATCGATGGGCGGCTCGATCGGCGGTTCGGTCGGGCGCGCGCTGGTGCGCGGCGCGCTCGGCGGATTGCTGCGGCGCTAGTGTCGCGCACCACCTTCCGCGGAAAGTATGGATTGCTTCGTCGCTTCGCTCCTCGCAATGACGAATTTAGAAGTATTCGCTCGTCATTGCGAACGAAGCGAAGCAATCCATGGTATCGCCGCTGAACCAAAGAATGGATAGCTTCCTGATGTCCGGAACGAGCTTGTGCTGAGATACCCATCGCTGCGAGCGCCGCTCGATATCCTGTTCTTGATCTGCTGTATCGCGCTGACGGCCGATGTCATCGCCCCCGAGATTTGGGGGCACGGCAAGACCAAGGACTATCCGCTATGGTTCTGGGCCGGGCAGCAGGTGCTGCAGGGCAGGGATCTCTACCCCAGCGATCCCGGCGCCTATTTCGAATTCATCTATCCGCCGCTGCCCGCGGTCCTGCTCGCGGTGCCGAGCTTCTTCGGCAAGATACCGCTGTATCTGTGCCTGTCGTTGCTCAACATCGTCGCCTGGTGGATGACGGCGCAATTCTCGCACGCGATGACCGGATCGGACCGCAAGCCCGGGGTTTGGCTGGAAGCGTTGCCGGGCATCGTCACCGTGACCTTCGTGTTCGACATGTTCGATCTCGGCCAGCCGAACCTGATGCTACTGGCGATGATGCTGTATGGGTTCTGGCTGCTGCGGCGGATGCGGCCATGGATGGCGGGCAGCATGTTTGCGCTGGCGACCGCGATCAAGGTTTTTCCAGTGGCGGTGTTGCCCTATCTCATCTGGCGCAAACAGTGGACCGCAGCCGCCAGCATGGTGGTTTTCCTAGGGCTGTTTCTGTTCGTGCTTCCGGCGCCGTTCCGCGGTTACCAGCACAATGTCAGGGAGTTGAAGACCTGGTACCAGGGCATGATCGGGTCGAGCTCCGAGAAGGGCTTCGGACAGCGCGACGAGCAGAACTGGTCGTGGGTCAATCAGTCCATCATCGCGATGACGCACCGGCTGACGCGCCCGGTCAATTACGGCCAGGACGATCCGACCCAAATCAAGCCCGCGCGCTACATGAATGTCGCCAATCTCGATTTCAAGACCGCGAACCTGATCGTCGTGGCGGTCTCGCTTCTGATCGGGCTCGGCTATCTCGCGGTGATGCCGAAGGCTTCGCGCCGGACCGAACGGTCCGACGCCGAAGAGATCGGCATCCTGTTTTGTCTGATGACGGTCGCCTCGCCGCTGGCCCGACAATATTATTTTATGTGGCTGTTCTTTCCGATGACCGTGCTGATGCATCGCGCCGCCTACGACCCGCGTCCGGCCGTCAGGGCCGGCACCTGGGCCTTGCTGGCCGTTGCGGGCGGTCTGATGCTGCTGTCGCTTCCGGTGTTCCCGATCGATTTGCAGGCTTTCGGCAATAACCTCGCCGCAACCGTCGTGCTGGTGGCAGGGCTGGTCTGGCATATGCTGCATCCGCTCGTCGCGGACGCCTTGCCTCCGGCCGCAAGCGGGCTACAACGTGGCGCAGATCATAACGCCCACAGTCAGGGAATATCGTGATGTCCAACCCAAAGCTTCAGCCGGTCCTCGACCGCATCGACGCCGATTTCGACAACAGCCTCGAGCGGCTGTTTGCGCTGCTGCGGATCAAGTCGATCTCGGCCGATCCGGCCTTTGCCGGCGATTGCAAGACGGCCGCCGATCATCTCGCCAAAGACATTGCGTCGCTTGGATTTGCGACCGAGGTCAGGCCGACCGCCGGTCATCCCGCCATTGTCGCCAAGGCCAATGGCAGTACCGACGGCCGGCCGCATGTGCTGTTCTACGGCCATTATGATGTACAGCCGGTCGATCCGCTCAATCTCTGGCATCGTCCGCCGTTCGAGCCCGTCGTTACCGATCACGCCGATGGGCGAAAGATCATCGTCGCGCGCGGCGCCGAGGACGACAAGGGCCAGTTGATGACCTTTGTCGAGGCCTGCCGCGCCTGGAAATCGGTGACGGGGTCGCTGCCGGTCGATATCACCATCGTCATCGAAGGCGAGGAAGAAATCGGTTCGAAGAACTTCGTTCCATTTCTCGAAGCGAACAAGGCGGACCTCAAGGCCGACTTCGCGCTGGTCTGCGATACCGGCATGTGGGATCCGAACACCCCGGCGATCACCACGCAGCTGCGCGGACTCGTCTATGACGAGGTCAAGATCAAGGCCGCCAATCGCGACCTGCATTCCGGCATTTTCGGCGGCGGCGCGCAAAATCCGATCCGGGTGCTGACCCGCATTCTAGGCAGCCTCCATGACGAGAACGGCCACATCACCATTCCCGGCTTCTACGATGGCGTGAAGGATTTGCCGCCGGAAATCCTGGCGCAATGGAAAAACCTCAACCTCACGCCCGAATCGTTCCTGAAGCCGATCGGCCTCTCGCTTCCCGCCGGCGAAAAGGACCGCCTGCTGATCGAGCAGGTCTCCTCGCGTCCGACCT
The DNA here is from genome assembly GCF_031202265.1 of Bradyrhizobium sp. Ash2021. Taxonomy (NCBI): domain Bacteria; kingdom Pseudomonadati; phylum Pseudomonadota; class Alphaproteobacteria; order Hyphomicrobiales; family Nitrobacteraceae; genus Bradyrhizobium; species Bradyrhizobium sp. Ash2021. Next base: position 3,558,450 of record NZ_CP100604.1, read on the forward strand.
GCGACATCAACGGCATCATCGGCGGCTATACCGGCGAGGGTTCGAAAACGGTGATCCCCGCCGAAGCGTCGGCGAAGGTTTCATTCCGGCTGGTCGAGGGCCAGATCCCCGAAAAGATCCGCAAGGCTTTTCGCGACTATGTGACGTCGCGTCTGCCGGGCGATTGCAAGGCCGAGTTCACCGATCACTCCAACGCACCGGCGATTGCGCTCGACTGGAACATGAAGCCGCTGGCGGCTGCCAAGCGCGCGCTGACCGACGAATGGGGCAAGGAAGCGCTCCTGATCGGTTCCGGCGCCTCGATCCCGATCGTGGCGGATTTCAAGCGCACGCTCGGCCTCGATACCGTGCTAGTCGGCTTCGGTCTCGACGACGACAACATCCATTCGCCGAACGAGAAGTACGACCTGAAGAGCTTCCACAAGGGCATCCGCTCCTGGGCTCGGATCCTGGGCGCGTTCGCGGACGCGGCGCGGTAACGACAGTATCCAGCGCGTGTCCCGGACGCGGTGCACTGCGCCGCAGAGCGGCGCGGTGAACCGCAGAGCCGGGACCCATGATAGTCGAAGCTTGGGTCCCGGCTCTGCGGAGCAGCGTGAAGGACGCTGCACCGCGTCCGGGACACGATCATCAAAAATAAAAACGCCGCCCGGAATTGGGCGGCGTTTTGATTCGGTCGTGCAGAGGTCGTTGGACGCGATCTTACACGGAAACGGTAAAATTTCAATTCTTGTAGCTGGGGTCGATGCGGTCGAGCTTGCGCAATAGCGGCGGCCAGACCAGCGTGGTCGAGCGCAATTCCGCGCGGTCGCGGTTTGAGAGCAGATTGGTGTTCTTGTCGACCACGGCCTCGTCGACCGGATAGGCGGAAGGCCCCAGCATGCGGGTGCGGACCTGCATGGTGCAGGCGCGTTCCAGATGATACATGCGCTCGAAGGCGGAGGCGACCGAGCGGCCGACCGTCATCGTGCCGTGATTGCGCAACAGCATGTGGTTCTTGTTGCCGAGGTCCCTTTGCAGGCGAGGGCGCTCGTCATGATCGAGCGCGATGCCTTCATAATCGTGATAGGCGAGATCGAAGGTGACGAGCTGCGCGGTCTGGTTCAGCGGCAGCAGGCCCTCCATGCAGCTTGAGACCGCGGTGCCGTCGGGGGTGTGGAGATGCAGCACGCAGCCGGCGTCCTCGCGGACTTCATGGATCGCTGAATGGATCGTGAAGCCGGCCGGGTTGATGCTGTAGTCGCTCTTGGTGAGCTGGTTGCCGTCGAGATCGACCTTGACCAGGCTCGAAGCGGTGATTTCGTCGAACATCAACCCGTAGGGGTTGATCAGGAAGTGATGCTCCGGTCCCGGCACGCGCGCCGAGATGTGGGTGTCGACAAGATCGTCCCAGCCGTACAGCGCGACCAGGCGATAGCAGGCGGCGAGATTGACGCGCTGGTTCCACTCCGCATCCGTCATGTCCGACGGCACTTCCTTCCGGCGAGCTTCGGCGGGCGACATGAGGTATCTCCGTGTGAATGGCTGATTTGACCGAGAGCCTAGCCCTGCGCCCGGTCCGCAGCAAGGCGCGGGCCCGGGGTGGCAGATATGCTTTCGGACGGTGAGTGAGTGCCGCCTTACGGCGCCGGTATCGAGAGCAGGCTGGAGATGCTGCGGCCGCGGATGTCGTAGACGCGGGCAAACACCACGTCGTCGCGCTTGATCTCCACCAGCACCGGCGCGGTCAGGCCTTTGCAATAGAACTCGCCGAGCGTCATGGCGAAATCGGCGGAATGGCTGTCCCAGCCGATGGTGAAATCCGGACCAAGCGCGACCTGCGCCGGCCGCTGCGGACCGCAGACCGCGACCTTCCACTTGCGACCGTGGGGCGGCGCTTCCTGCCGCTCGGTCAGTTCCTCGCGCAGGCCGTCGGAGGCCTGCTTCAGCGCCAGACCCCAGTAATCCAGCATGAACAGATCATCGGCGGCGCGCACGGTGCCGGCGATATGGTTGAAGTGCGTGTACTGGTAGGGGTGCAGGCGGATCATTTCGCCGAGCGGCAGCAGCAAGCCGAACGCGAACACCGCCAACGCCACCGGCTGCCAGCTGCGGCGGTTCTCTCGCAGCCGGTCCATGCCGCGGGCGAAGGCAAGGCCCGCGAGCACCGTCATCGGCGGGATCACGAAAATGAAATGGCGGATGCCGTTGTAGAGCGCCGGCCGTTTCACCATCGCAATCAAGAGCGGCAGCGTCGCCGCCAGCGTCAGCATCAGCAGAACCGTCTTGCGGCGGCCCGGCACGTCAGGCCGCGACAGCGACATCAACGTGCCGATGACGCCGGCAACCAACAGTGCAAGCAGCACTTCGGGAAGCTGCAGCGCGAATAGCGTCGGCAGATAGGACCACGGCATGTCCGGGACCGACACCAGCGCGCCGTCGAACATTTCCTTCCAGGGCTTTTCGAAGAAATGCGAGAAATAGGTCAGCGCCTCGAACGGGTGTCCCGGCTCCATGATCGACCATGGCCAGATCAGGCCCATGAGGAGATAGCCGAACGCGAGACCCGGCAGCAGCACGTAAACCACATGGGCAAAGCGATGCGCCGCTTCGCGCGCTCCCTGCGTGCGGTATTCCTCGAGCAGCAGCGGCACGAAACCGGCCACCGCGTAGACCAGGGCCAGCCCGCCGAGGACCCGGCAGCCGATCGAAAGGCCGGCGCCAAATCCGACGATCAGGATGGTTCGCGGCGACGGCTGGGGATACTCCTCCGCCAATCGGACCAGGCCCAGGATCAGGATCACCATCGCCACCGCGAAAGGCGCGTCCTTCGGGTTCATGAACATGTGGCCGTAGAAGGTCGGGCACAGCGCCAGCAACAGCAACGTGGCGAGGCCCGCGAGCGGGCCGCCGACGCGCCGTCCGAGCCGCCATGTCACAGCAAGGCCGATGACGCCGACGACGGCGCCGAGCAGGCGGCGCGTTTCAAATAGTTCTAGCGGGATGACCTTGTGCAGCAATGCTGCCGCCATGTCGAAGCCGCCGCCATACATATAGAGATTGGCGAACGACAGCGCGCCGGTATCCCTGAACCCGGAACCGTACATGCGCAGCAGGAGGTCGGCATATTCGGCGTGGGTATAATCGTCCCACCCCAGTCCGTAATCGCGGAAGGTAAGGCTTGCGACCAAAGCGACCGCGCCCAGCACAATGATGGCGAGTTCGTCGCAAGTCCGCTCCAACGAGCGCCTCGCCGGCGTTTCGATGGCCGAAGTCGTGATGGATGACATGGCTATTGGTAACCCGGCGTCCCTTTGGCCCAGCGTTGGCGCTTTTGGGCCTCATTCCCCGGCATCCATATAGCGCAGTTCCCTTTCCAAGTAATTGGCAATTGTGGCGTAATTTTCCTGATGCAACGCAACATATGGCATATCAATTGGTAGACGGTAAAAATACGGGCGGGGCCGGGCGGGCCGGCGAGCCGCAAAGTGTTGACCGGAATCTTCCAGCCGAGGGCCGATTTTTGGGGAACCGGCTCCGTAATTGCCGGTTGGCGATGCACACAATATGACGGTATCGTGGCGTTGGCGGCTTGCGAGTGTTTCGAGCGCGGCTGCAGGGGGTGAGTTCGATGATGGTTGTCATGTTGGTCGCCGGGTTTGGCTTCGTTTTGGCGGGCCTGCTGGCGATCGGCTTCGGTATCCCGGTCAAGGAGTTCAGTTTCGGCAATACGCTGATTCTCACGGGCGTTATCGGGGTTTGCACCGGCGCAATCATGCTCGGCCTTTGGATGGCCGTGCGGGAGTTGAAAAACGTCGCGCGGCGGCTTGGCGCGGGAATCTCGGCCGAACCGCACGGGGAAGTCGTGGCACAGCCGCTGGCCCCGCGCGCGCCAGCGCCGGGCGATGGCGGCTTTCTGTTCAGTCGCGACCAGCCGCCCGCAGCCGAGCATGCCGGCTACGCCGAACCGGCCGCGCCCGCAGCGCCGCGGCCGTGGCATGAAGAAGCCGCCTCGCGCGATCGCCCGCGCAACGAGGTGCCGCCAGAGACCGAGCCGGCCGAGGCCGCACCGCCCGCCAAGCCAAAGCGCAACCTGCTGTTTTCCTCGTCGTCGCGGAAAGAGCGCGAGCGCGCCCAGACCCGAACCAGCGAACCGTTGCCGCCCGATATCCTGTCACCGGAGCTTCGCCCCAATCCACCGGCAGCACCTCCACCGCTCGAAGCAACCGAAGCGCCGCCCGCTTCCTTCGACACTGCCTGGCCAAAATCGGAACGGCCGAGGTCGCCTGGCGAGGTCTCGCCGCAGCGGTGGAGTCCCAGGCCACCCTCGACGCCATCCTCGACATTCAGCGAAAATGCCGCCACCGGGCGAAACGAGGATCAGCCGCAGGTCACGGTCCTGAAGTCAGGCGTTGTCGAAGGGATGGCCTATTCGCTCTATTCCGACGGTTCGATCGAGGCGCAAATGCCGGAAGGCATGATGCGCTTTGCCTCGATCGACGAATTGCGCTCGCACCTCGATCAGCGCCCCTGAGCGGGCAATACTTGCAGCAAAATCCATTTTGAAAATAAAACACCGTTGTTCTTGTCAGATTCCCGGCGATCCGCTCATATTCGTCAAGTCGTGCAAGGTTCCGCAGCGTATAGACGTGGCCGGATACTGTCAGAATCGCGCGGCCCGTCCGCAATCCGAGGGAAGGTTGAGCCATGACCGATGCCGCCGGCAAGACGCCAGTCGAACTCACCGCCAGTATCGTATCGGCATATCTAAGCAACAATCCGACCCAGGCGTCGGAAATTCCGAACCTGATCAGCCAGGTTCATGCCGCGCTGATGCGGGTATCGACCGGCCGGGTGGAGGCGCCGCTCGAGCCGGCAAAGCCCGCGGTTTCCATCAAGAAATCGATGACGCCGGAATATCTGGTCTGTCTCGAGGACGGCAAGCGCTTCAAGTCGCTGAAGCGCCATCTGCGCACGCAGTACAACATGACGCCGGAGCAATACCGCGACAAATGGGGGCTTCCGGCCGACTATCCGATGGTCGCGCCGAATTATGCGGTGGCCCGTTCGCAGCTCGCCAAGAAGATGGGGCTCGGCCAGCAGCAGCGGAAGCGGAAATAGGCGCTATTTTCAGGAAGCGGTGGCGAGCGCCTCGCGCGCATCGGAGCGAATGCGCTCGACCATCGAGCGCAGGCCGTTGGAGCGCTGCGGCGTCAGGTGCTCTCGGAATCCGAATTCGTCGAACACCGCGATCGCGTCGGTCGACAGGATCTGCTGCGGCGTGTGCCCGGAATACAGCGTCAGCAGGATCGCAATCAGGCCGCGGACGATGTGGGCGTCGCTGTCGCCGAGATAATTCAATCGCGGTTCGCGATTGCCGGTGCGATCGATCTGCTTCGAAAGCCAGACTTGGCTGGCGCAGCCATTGACCTTGTTGGTCGCGGAATGCTCGGCCTCCGGCATCGGCGCCAGCATACGGCCGAGTTCGATGACGTACCGGTAGCGGTCGTCCCACTCGTCCAGCAGCGCAAAATTATCCCTGATTTCGTCGATCGTCATCGTGGCCTGGGTCCAATCCTGAAACCGTTATATAGGATCGCAGGCGGCCGAAAGCGACGAAAATGGAACCAGTTCCGCGCCTAATTTGCGGTCACGGCGCCGGCGGCACGCGCCATTCGACGGTCATATCGTCCAGCGTCAGCGTGTCGCGGGGCGCTGCGACGGTGAGCGGAGCGTCGATATTCTCGCCACCGCTGATCGAGCCGGTGTGATCGGGCGCCTTCTTGTCGGTGATGATCTGATACAGCTTGCGGGCGCCCTCGGTCGCGCGCTGGCCGATGGCGGTTGCGGCCTGCCCGCCGACTTCGCAGGCCGCCGGCTGGCGCTTGCAGAATTGGCTCATGTCGGACACGGCTGCGGTCGCAGCCGATACGGCCTCGGACGCGCCGATCTGCGGCATCTTGTCCGATGCAGGTGTCTTTTCCCTGGGCAACAGCACGAGCACAAGCCCGAGCCAGAATGCCATGCGAAGCAGGAAAAACATCTCGCGACCCCGATGATTTCTTTTGGTTGAATTGCGGTTGATGCCGCCGTTTGCTCCTGACTAGCAGCCGTCGATAAATCGTAAGTGTTTGCATTGAGGTAAACTCGCCGAAAATTGGCTGAAAATCCGACTGATTTGATTCGATGTAAATTTTCGATTGATATCATCTTGGCGCGTGAACTCCGCTCGCCCTGCGCGTCCACCATTTCGAAACCATAGCGCGAACGCGCTGGAAACCCGACGTTCACCATCCGCGTCGAATGCGCATCGCATCCTGCGTCAAACCCCCGCGAATGTCAGGTGTTTGGCGGCCGGCCGCCGCACCTTAGTGTTCGCTTAAGTTCGCTCTGACACGGTGGGGCAAAGATAAAGGGGGCGTTCCGGCGCGTCTGTTCGACCAACAAGCCGAAGCGCAAGTAACCGTGAGTGTTTTGAGTATCATCCGCGACTGTCTCGATGCGCTGCTGCACCCGTCGGCGCGCTATGACGCGTTGACGCGCGCGCGTCATCGCGCCTTCATGGCGCCGCGGTTGCTCGGCAGCCTCGCCCTGCTTGCGGCATTTCCGGTATTTCTCGCGATGCGCGGCGCGCCCACCGCACTCGAGGTCGCCGCATTCGCCTGGCTGATCGCACCCATTCTATTGTCGTGGTTTCTGTCGCGTACCGGCCGTTACGAAGGCGCACATGTGCTGTCGTCGCTGGCGCTGGCGGGTTTCGTCATGGCGGTCGCGGCGGCCACCGGCGGCATCGAATCCTTTGCCGCGGTCTGGCTGATCGTCATTCCGCTCGAGGCCGCGCTCTCGGCCTCGCGCCGCGTGGTAGCGTTTTCGTTCGCACTGGCGATGTCGTGCGCGGCGCTTTTGATCGTGCTCGGCCATTACCACCTGCTGCCGGTGCCGGATCTTGGCACCGCGCTGCGCGGCGCACTGACCGGGTTCGGCGTGGTATCGGCGATCTTCTATGCGGCCGGCCTTGCCTTCGGCGCCGAATCGCTGGCGCGCACCACCGTGTCCTTGCTCTATGTTGAGGAAGACCGCTACCGCCTGCTGGCACGCAATATGAGCGACATGATTTCGCGTCATAGCCGCAACGGCGCGGTGCAGTTCGTTTCGCCCGCCGCCGAGACCATGGTCGGGGCGCCGGTCGCCCGGCTGCTCGGCCATGGCCTGTTCGACCGCGTTCATGTCGCCGATCGCCCGGCCTATCTGACCGCGCTGTCGGATGCCGCGCGGGGCGGCGAGGCGCGCAGCGTCGAGTTCCGGCTGCGGCGCGATGCCGTCCGCGGCCAGAACCAACCCGCCGATTTCATCTGGGTCGAGATGCGGTGCCGGCCGCTCGAGCAGGCATCTGATGAAGCGGAGGTCGTCGCCGTCATGCGCGACGTCACCGACCGCAAGGTCCAGGAAGAGGCGCTCGAACTGGCGCGCATCGCCGCAGAACAGGCGGATGCGTCCAAGACCCGCTTCCTTGCCACCATGAGCCACGAACTGCGCACGCCGCTGAACGCCATCATCGGATTTTCCGAGATGATCGTGCAGGAGGACGTGCTGATGATCGATGCTGCGCGCCGCAAGGAATATGCGCAGCTGATCAACGATTCCGGCCAGCATCTGCTGTCGGTGGTCAACGGCATCCTCGACATGTCCAAGATGGAAACGGGTAATTTCGAGATATCGCCGGAACCGTTCGCGCCGCGCGCAGCCCTGCTCAACTGCTGCAACCTGCTGGCGCTGAAGGCGCGGGAAAGCGGCGTCGATCTCGTCACCCGCGCGCCGGAAGATTTGCCCGTCATGAACGGCGATCCGCGCGCATTCAAGCAAATCGCGCTGAACCTCGTCGCCAACGCCATCAAGTTCACCGAGCGCGGCGGCAGCGTGACGGTCTCGGCCGTGGTCGAGGGATCGCGTCTGATGCTGCGCGTCGCCGACACCGGGGTCGGCATCGCCGCCGACGACCTCAAGCGGATCGGCGATCCCTTCTTCCAGGCCGGCAAGACCTATCAGCGCAAGCACGAAGGCACCGGCCTCGGATTGTCGATCGTGAAAGGCCTGGTCGGATTGCATAATGGCGAGATCAATGTGCAGAGCAAGGTCGGCGAGGGAACCACGGTGACCGTTGCGTTGCCGCTTTCGTTCGCACCACAGGCGCGAGAGCCGTCGAGCAATATCGCGACGCTGAAGCCGGCGCTGCGGTCCGGATTACAAGACCAAGCCCATCAGGTGAAGAAAAGTGCCTAGAAAGATTGCCGATGACGATTTGATGCCCCGCCGCCGGCGTGGCGCGAAGGCGGTTGCGATCGAAGCCGAGGAGGAACGCGGCCTTGTGATGCGCATCCTGCTGCACAGTCCGAAGGATATGGTGGCCGGCGCGCTGGCTGTCGCCGCAGTCTTGGCCATCATCACCAACGCGCTGTTCCTGCAGGCCGGCCGTCATCCGTCGCCAATGTTCGGCGGATCGGTCGTCACGCTGCCGCAGCCCGCGCCCCCGGTAGCCGTCGCAAGCCCGTTGCCGCGTCCGCGCCCGGTCGAAGTTGCGGTGAGACCCGCAGAGCCCGCGCCGGCAGAACCGAAGGCGGTCGAGGCCAAACCGGTTGAGGTGAAGAACTCAGATCCCAAGACCTCAGATCCCATGACCAATCTGGTGGTTAAATCGACCAGTTCGGCTCCCGCTGCAACTTCCAACGCGGCCAATCCGGTGGTCAAACCGACCAGCGCTGCTCCCATTGCTGCTTTGAACGTCGCGCGGCCGCCGGCGCCGATCCCGTCCCATGGCGACATCACCCAATCCACCGCCGCGCACCGCATAGCGGCGGTGCAGCGCGCGCTCACCGAATATGGCTACGGCCAGTTGAGGCCGACCGGCACCATCGGTTCGGACACCCAGGCCGCGATCTCGAAATTCGAGCGCGACCGCAAGCTCCCGGTGACCGGACAGATATCGGAACGCGTGGTGAAGGAGCTCGCTGCGATGATCGGGCATCCGATCGACTAGGCCACGTTACGCCGTTTCCGGTGCGGCTGCCTTGCGCGGCGCGAAGTGATCCGGGAGCGCCTTGAACTTGTCCAATACCCAGGCCACGCCCACCATCGCCGCCATACCGGCAACGCTGACGACGATCTGGGCGGCGATATCGCCTTCGATCTGGACAAGGAACCAGTGCGCGGCGAATGACAGGAATACGCCGAGGCAGAAGATCGGCAGCGAGTGCTGCCCGACGAGAACGAGCGGGCGCAGCAGGTTTGAACGCAGGGCCGGCCAGTTGCGCGGCACATACCGCACGAACACTACCGCCAGCGCCAGGAAGTGGATCAGCCGGAACATGTCGAGATCGGATTTGTCGATCGGATAGATGACATGGATCATCCATTTCGGAATCATCGCGTCCAGCGCCGGAAGGTGCCAGGTCATCACGATCAGGAACGAGAACGCGATCCAGACGAGGGCCAGGATCAGCACGGCGCGCGACCGGATCAATGCCGCAATCTCCGCGGCTCCGTTAAGGCCGCACCAGGTCCCGAACACGAACAGCAGCTGCCACGCGAACGGATTGAAGTACCAGTTTCCTCCCGGAAACGAAGGCAGATTCCAGTCGAAATAACGTGCCAGTACGTAAAGGACCGAGGAGCCGAGCAGGGTCCAGCGTGGAATTTTGACGAGGCCCCACAGGATCGCCGGCAACGCGAGTACCAGCACGATATAGAGCGGCAGCACGTCGAGATCGACGGGCTTGAACTTCAACATCAGGGTTTGCCCTATCATCACGTCGGGGTGCTCGAGAAACAGAAAGATGTTGTACTCATTGCCGTACATCGGATTGTCGAAGCGGCGAGCGGCGCGCGCGATCTGCGCAACAAAAAACAGAAACAGGAAAATATGCGCGACGTAGAGATGCCAGGCCCGCTTCAGTAGTCGCTTGGTGGCGGCGAGGAGCTGTCCGTTGGCAACCGCCGGGCCGTAGACGAAGCCGGCGGTATATCCGGAAATGAAAACGAAGAATTCAGCGGCGTCGCTGAAACCGTAGTTGCGCAGCGTCAACCAGCTGACGATGTCGTAGGGGATGTGATCGAGAAAGACCATCCATTGTCCGATGCCCCGCACCAGATCGAGCCGCAGATCCCGCTCGGCCGGGGCCAGGAGACCATCATCATTTTGATCAGCCATCCCGCTTCTACCTCCTCCCTTACGGCGAAGTGTGCGTAACTTGTCCCCGCGATACAAGCTCAAACAGACGACGTCGCTGACCCCGGCGGCAGCCGCGCGGCCTGGGGATCAGGGTACTAGCTTCAAAATATCCGCTGGCCTATCGTCGGCCCCATGCGATTGAAATCAAGTATCTGGGTGGCGGCCTATCTGCGCCGCTGTCAAACCGAGGGCATCTTCGGCGCCGTACGCCGGCGCGGCGCGGAAGAAGCCGGTGCTGTCTTCGTCAAGGTGGCGACGCTTGACGGCAATGCCATGCTCTATGCGCCCGCGCCGCAGACGGTCTATGACGAGAGCCGTCCGGCCGAACGCATCTTTACCGCGGCATCGCCGCAGCCGGTGCCGGAGCAATCGGTGGAAGAACGTCTCGCCAAGGAAATCCGCTTCGACCCGGATGCCTGGATCGTCGAGACCGAGGACCGGGCAGGGCGGCACTTTCTGGATTTGGCCAACGCTTAGGGCTCATTCGAACGTGTCGCTCGTGGCCAGCTTCCAAATGCAGTGAAGTGTGAGACCGGACGCACACCCGCGCTCCGCTTCGAAACTCGGTTCAGGCGGCGGCACCACGCTTTCAGGCGTGCTTCTCACAAGCGGCTTTCGAGTGCATGGCGCCGGAGCTGAAAGCCGATTATCTCCGCCTTTCAAAAATTCTTTCGGGCGTGGTAGTCAGCCGATAGGCGACTTAAGTGGTGCCTTCAGACACCTCAAGAAGGCGGTCACACACTTGACGGCGGTAGGCACCCGCTTCGCCCTCCTTTGGAGGTTAGCTCGATACGCCGGTAGCCTGCCGCGCAATCAGGGCATTGGACGTCGGACTTTTTCATCGGGCGAAATATGCCCCGACGACATGCCAACGTCACGGCCGCTCAAACCAGTTTCCTGAACGGCACAACCGACCGGAATGTGTGGCACGCTGCTTACCACGATCGGACCGCCGTCGGCGGCGTGGCTCATAAGCGTTTCAAGACACAGAAAAAATTTCTCAGCAAGCATGTAAGCCTCCCCCGATTCGGAAGAGTTGGTATTAAATTACTCACGCGAGAGGGCAGTCGCTAGTCCCTGCGCATCGAAATTTTCATGAAAAAGCGTCGATTTCACAGCCTTCATTCCGTTGAGCCCAATTAATTTAGTTCGTCTCTACCGAACGAGCGGCAGGTCGAAAAACTACAAGCACGCTGACCCATTCCGGGGTGAGTAGCGCCCAATACACCCAGCCCGGTCTCGCAGTTGCGGGATGGTGGCTTTGCCATACCTAGGGAAGGGAGCAACCCCTGGGCGCCCATAGCGCGGTTGCTCGCCGCCGCCGAACCTTGCCGACATGGGCGGAGCGGCTGAGGTCTGGCGAGCGACACGAAGCAACGGAGCCCCGACATCGATGCCAGGCTGGTCTGCCGACTCGGAGTCAGGGCCTCGTGCCGAGATCATAGGGAGGTGAGGCCCTGGAGATCGAACGCACTGCATTTGGCACTATCACGATTGACGGAAAGACCTATGAACACGACGTGATCATTCGTCTGTCCGGCGAAGTGGCAAGGCGGAAGAAAAAGCTGTCGAAGCGGTACTACGGCACCTCGCATGTCCTCTCGAAGGACGAAGCGAAGTTCGTCTTTGAGAAGGGATGCGAGCAGCTGGTTCTTGGCTCGGGTCAGATGGGCAACGTGCATCTGTCTCCGGAAGCTGAGGCGTATTTTGCGAAAAAGGGTTGCACGGTCCTGTTGCAGCCGACTCCCGAGGCGATTCGCACGTTCAACAATTCGCATGCGAAGAAGATCGGCCTTTTTCACGTTACCTGCTGAATCGGGCCGGTCGCGACTGCGCTGCGGCGCATGAGCAAAGTCCGGGAGGCCGCTGAGGGTCTTCCGCAACAGTGAGGCATTCCTCGACTTTGGCTTGCAGCATCGTGGCGTCGCACAACTTCACCGCGTAGCCTCCGCGTCAATTCGCGACTCATCTCCCTTGGATTATTAGGATATGCCTTGTCGTTGTCATAAAATCTTCATACGCCATCCCGATGGAGATATCGTTGAACGCGCGGCAGCCAATCGCGAGCGATGCGGGCACTGGCATTGCTGTGCGCCCGGGTGCGGAAATTGAACTTAAGCTGCTTGCGCCGCAAGGAGCCCTCGAAAAACTGCGCGAGGCGCCCGTCATCGTGCAGCATGCGCGCAACCGGGGTGCGTTTCACCGGCTGGAAACGGTGTACTACGACACGCCGGAGCGGCTGCTGTTCCAACATGGCATGTCGCTGCGCGTGCGACACAGCGGCAAGCACTTCATCCAGACACTGAAGCTTCCACCCAATAGCGGGCAACCGCTGGCGCGACGGCAGTGGGAAGCGCCGGTTGACGGCATCACCCCTGATCTGGCGCGGCTTCCCGCCGACGAGGTCGGTGATCCCGTGACGACACTGACCAACGACGCACTGGTGCCGGTTTTCGCCACCAAAGTTCGCCGGCATGCGCGGCAGCTCGACCTGCCCGATGCGTCGGTTGAAATCGCATTCGACGAGGGGACGATCGAGGCCGGTGCGCGCCAGCAAGTCCTGTCGGAAATCGAACTCGAATTGAAGAGTGGCAATGCCGGCGTCTTGTTCGATCTCGGAACGCAGTTGCTCGACGCTGCGCCGCTACGGGTCGGCACGCGCAGCAAGGCGGAACGCGGCTATGCGCTCGCATTCGACGTGGTGCAGTCTGCGGCGAAAGCTGAGTCATTCAGCGTTACCGCGGAGCATGTGGTCGACGACGTCATCGCACTCCTGGTGGGGTCCTGCTGGCATCATCTTCTTAAAAATCACAGGGTGGCGGAGGAGGGATCGGACCCCGAAGGCGTGCACCAGATGCGCGTCGCCTTGCGGCGTTTGCGGACGATCTGTGCGCTGTTCCGGCGCGATATTCCGTCGCCCGCATTCCAGGCGGTCAACAGCGAGGCGAAGTGGCTGATGCAGCAGCTCGGCCCGGCGCGGGATTGGGATGTATTCGCCGAGGCGACCACCACTCGCCTGGTCACGGCGGCTCCGGAGGTCAACCTCGGCGGCCTGCGCGAGGCGGTCGAACGGCAGCGCAAGTCGAGCTACGCCACGTTGCAGATCGTTCTCGCCGATCCCCGTTGCAGCCGCTTCCTGCTCTCGCTGGGGCATTTGGTAGAACGCCGCGGCTGGCGCAACGAGGTCGACAGCGAAGCGCTGGCCGTCCTGTCGCAACCGATACCGACGCTTGCCGATAAAATTCTGGCACGATTGCATCGCAAGGCCCTCAAGCGTGGCGCGCATTTCCGGCAGCTCAACATCGGTGCGCAGCACGATCTCAGAATCGATCTCAAGAAATTGCGCTATGCGGCGGAGTTCTTCCTGCCGCTTTATGCCACCCATGCGCCCGCGAAGCGCTACGTGAGGCGGCTCGCCAGGCTCCAGGCCAGTCTGGGACGCGTGCGCGACATCGCAAGCACCCGCATCCTGCTCGATGCCATCCGGCAGGACGACCAGCCTGAGCTTCATCTCGCCATCGGGGCGGTGGCCGGCTGGCAAGCCCGCGATCAGATGGCGGTGACGAAAACGTTGCGCAGGAGATGGCGGCGGTTCAAGGCGACGCCGGCGTTCTGGGGCCGGTAACCTGCGATGCTCGCGGCCAACTATCTGGCCTTCATCAAGCTCGCATCAACTTAGCGCCCCGAGCCATCCGTGCCCGTTCTTACAGCGGGTGCGGTGCCCGGCTGCACGGCCGGACGCGTTTGCGCGGGCGCTGTGCGCGCGCGGTTGCGCTCGTCGTCGTAAAGCGAGGGGCGATATTTGGCGCGGGTGACCGCCATGGTCGAGCCACGCCACGCCGCCAGCATGACCAGGGCGGATCGTTCGCTCAGGCGGTCGTAAAGCCGCGACAGCCGGTAGACATTGTGCACCGAGGAGCCGAATTCGGGATTGAGGAACATCAGCACCCGCTGGAAAACCGCGCTTGGCATATCCAGCGCGCGCATCGCCGCGGCCAGCGGTTCGCCGCCGGGGTCGTTGACCACCTGGGCAGCGATCCGCGTCGGCAGGATCAAGGCATCGCCGAGCTCGAGGATGAAGTTTTCGCTGTCTTCGGCAAACGCTGCCATCTCCAGCGTCTCGATGGCGCGCGCGGCGCGGGCAGCCGGAATCCGCGCCGAAGCCTTCAGCGGTGTTGCATTGAGATTGTGCAGGATCAGCGCGCGCTCGCTGGCGCTGGCTGCGAAAAACATGTCGCTGATTTCGGCGGCATCGTTCGGCCGCATCGACAAATTCGATGCCATCCGCAACTGCGCTTCGGTCGGCGCCTTGAGCGGCGGCGTTTCCGCCGGGAACGTGGGAATCGCCGATGCGACCGGCACGATCTGGCCGGGGTCGGAACGCCGTAATCCGAGCTTGTTCAAAATTTCAGCCGGGGTCGCCGGATAGACCGCAAGCCGGGCCCGCACGGCCGCGCGGGTGGCGTCGTCGACCTCTTCGATCAGGCGGGAGGTCAATTCGATGAATTGCCGCTCCTCGTCGCCGGAATGGGAGTTGGCCTGAACATAGAGATCGGTCAGCACGCGCAGCAAAGTAGGGCGGATATCGACGCCCTCGCGGCGCGAGAGCGTCATCAAGCCGTCGAAACCCGGAAACAGGGGAGTTGCAGTCATGTCAGCGTACGCGACTTTGGAGGTTCTAACCCCCAGCCTACGCGGGCGGCTTTAAGAGTCGGTTAAGGAAAACAACCGGTGAAGAAATCGGATAAAATTGGCGGGGTGTCGAACGACCACAGCGGCTGATCCGTAATCGGCCCTGTCCATAAATTAACATGCCGTTAACCACATGCTGTTCTTAATGATGGCATGTCGCCGGCCAGATGATGTCCGCGCGGCAACGAAAGAGAACGGAACATGTGCACCATCATTGAATTTCCGGCGGATGCGGCTTCGCGGCGGCCGGGCATGGATGGCGCGTCACGCGAGGGGCTGGGAACCTTGCTGATCCTTCCCGTTGTCCGGATCGAACGCGGCACCGACGGTACGAGCGGTGGGCGTGGACCGGAAGAAGGTGCAGCACCCGGTCGCCGTCGCCGTCGGCGCCCCTGACATTGGACGTTTGAAAATGCCGGAGATGTGCCTTCCGATCCGGACTACCGGAGTTCGGCGATCACTACCGGCTCTCGCTCTCTGCTTGATCGGCGCAGCCCTAGGCGGCTGCAGCGGCGGCGATTTCGGCCGTACCCGCCAGGACTTTCGCAACGACGACATGCACAGCTGGTTGGGCGCCGAGGTGACCGGCAGCGTCGGCCTCAAGGCGTCGCAGTTCCAGCTCACCGACAATGAACGCCAGCTGCGTGATCTCGCATATCCCCTGATCGAGCCGCCGCATTCGCGCCCGGCCTGGAAGAGCGTGTTCGGTGACTACCAGCCGCTGCCTTCGCCGTGGCGGCAGAAGGTCGTGTTCGACCGCACCACCTACGGGCGCACCCTGATCGACGAGCCGCACCGCTCGCACACCTCGCGCTATCAGCAGTTGATCGAGGACGTGCGCGACGACATCACCCGGTTCGAGCCATTCTTCGCCTCGGCCGCGCGCGTGATCGAACTAGACCGCAAGCGCAATGCGAGTCTCAAGATGGTGTCGGAGCTGTCGCCGCCCGAACGGGCCGACGCGATCGCCCGCATGGAAGAGAACAGCCTGATCGTGCAGTGGGTCCAGCAATGCCTGGAGCGGCGGATCTCGTCCTATCGCTGGGCGCTGGAGCGGCTGGTGATCCAGGCGCCGGATAATATCGCCGCCGAAGCCGACCGGCTGATCGGCGAACTCGCAGCCCAAACCGCCAATCCGCCGGTGGCAGCCCAGCCCGTGATCGGGCGCGCCGTGACGGTGAAGGGCTAAACTATCGCTTGCGCTTGGTGGCAAGCCCGGCGCGGCCCGCTTTGGGGCGCTGCTTCTGAAGTTTCGCGATAAAGTTCTGCAACGCATCTGACGGCGGCCGGGCTGCGCTATAGGCAAGCCCGACCTGACGCTTCACGTCGACCTCGATCTCGCGCACGACGACGTCGGGATTGGCGCGCGCCACGCCTTCCGGAACGATGGCAATGCCGACGCCGGCGGCGACCAGCGCCATCGCCCAGTCCTCCGATTCGGCGATGGCCGCGGGCTGGCGTGCCGATGCGTTGCGGCCGAAGAACGCGCTCTGCTCGCAGTGGCAGCGATCGATCATCGGCATGCCGGCAAGGTCCGAGGTGCGAAGCCGTTCTTTCAGAACGAGCGGATGCGATGGCGGCAGTGCTGCGACATAGCGTTCGACCCAGAGTGGAATGAAGTGCTCGCCGGCGTCGATGATGTTCTTGGAAATGATCCGCGCATCCGCGGCTTCCTTGATGCCGACCAGACGGAGCGCAATCTCGGAATTGCCGGTCAGCGGCTTCAGCAAGGCGATCGTGCGGGGCTGATCCAGCGTGCGCATCAGGCCGAGCGTCAGCGCATGCCGGGTCGACGGCTTTCTGAACAGATTTCGCGCAGCATCGGTGTCGTCGATGATGCGGCGGGCCGCCGCGTAAAACTGTTCGGCCGACGCCGTCGGCGCGACGCCCTTCTTGTGCCGGATGAACAGCGTGGTGCCGAGCTCGGCTTCCAGATGGGTGATCGCGGCCGAGATCGAGGGCTGCGAGATGAAGCAGCGTTTGGCCGCAGCAGTCAGGTTACGTTCCCGGAACACCGAGGCGAAATACCGAAGCTCGCGGATATCCATAGTTCTATCCTATCGATGATATCTGATATGAATATTTTACCTATGGAAATTCAGATGGCAAGCAGGGCACCTGACCTCCAGCCAGGGAATTCGTCATGCGCATCCACCATCTCAACACCGGTACCATGTGCCCGATCGGGCGGCGTCTCGTGAACGGCACCGGCAGCATCTTCCAGCGCGCCCGGATGGTTTGTCACTGCCTGCTGGTCGAGACCAATGACGGGCTGGCGCTGGTCGATACCGGCATCGGGCTGGACGACATCAAAAATCCGCCGCGGCTCGGCCGCAAATGGGTCCGGCAAACGACGCCGCGGCTCGATCCGGCCGAGACCGCAATCCAGCAGGTCAAGTCGCTGGGCTATTCACCCGGCGATGTCAGGCATCTCTTGCTGACGCATCTCGATCGCGATCATGCCGGCGGCGTTCCGGATTTCCCGAAGGCGAAGGTGCATGTCCATCGCAGCGAATACGAGATGGCGGTGTCGCAAAAAATCCCCGCGCCGAAGGGCCGCTACATCACTGATCAATGGCAGCACGGTCCCGACTGGGCGTTCTATGGTGAAGGCGGTGAAGACTGGTTCGGCTTCAAGGGCGTGCGCGCACTGGGAAATAGCGAACCGGATATTCTGATGATCCCGCTGCCCGGCCATACGCTGGGCCATTGCGGCATCGCCGTGCGGTCCAGGGACAAATGGTTGCTGCACGCCGGCGACAGCTACTTCTTCCATGGTCAATTGCAGACGCCGCCACGGATGCCGCTGGTGCTGGGTATGTTTCAGCGCAAGGCCGATATGGACCGCGCCACGCGCATCGCCAACCAGGATCGATTGCGGACGCTAAAGGCAACCCACGGCGATGCCGTGACGATCGTCAACAGCCATGATCCCGTCGACTATGAGAATTGCCGCTGCGGTTCGCGGCACGCTGACGGCTGACTAGCGCCTGCCCCGCGGCGCCGGAGGTGGTGGCGGAGCGGGCGCCGGCTCTTCCTGCTTGGCGACCGGTGCATCGGTCTGCACCTTGCAGCTCGATGCCGCGAGTGAGGCCTGCGCCTGCGGCATCAGGCCCGGTTCCGGCGCCATTGCTTTCAGCACGATCAGGCCGGTGGCAGTCGGGGAGTCGATGATCAGCCGGTCGGCGGCGGTGACCTCTTCATCTTCCGGCAATTCATTGTGTTGCGCTTCCGTCATCAGATCGAGTTCGATCACCTTGCGGCCGGCCGAGCGGTCGTTGATGGCGTAATAGGCAACCTCGTTGCGCGTATAGAACGACACCGAGGTGTAGGCCTGGCTGACCGGCACCGTGAGCTTGATCGGCCCGCCCGACAGATCGTAGCGGCAGATCGCGAGCGCAAAGGCCGGATCCATGAACGGCATCGGCGCGTTGTTCGGATCGGCCAGCGGCAGCGGCGTCACGGCGTTGAGCTTGGTCATCGGCGTCAGGCGCGAATAGGCATCCTGGCTCGCGATCCGCGGCAACGCCAGCACGCTGACGAGATGCACCACGCCGCCCAGCAGCACGCCCGCGATGATGGTGAACACGAGGCGGATCATGGGCAACCCACCGTGGATATCGAGGGCATCGGCGCATCGCGCTGGGTTCGCGTCGCAACCCCGACCGGCGTGTCGTACAGCCGCAGCATCAGCGCGTAACGTTCGATGCCGCCGGTCGGCAGCCAGTTTCCGGCGCGCGAACGCGAGGCCACGCGGATATCGAACGCGCCGTCGGAGCCGCGGATGATCTCCTGGCTGGTGAAGCCGTAACGCTGCAGCGAATTGGCGACCAGATGCCCCTTGCGGTCGAACAGCGTCAGCGTCCAGAACCGCGCGGCCGGCGTAACCCCGCTGACGACGATGTCGCAACGGCCGTCGAGCGGCTTCTTCTTGTCGTCGGTGGTCGCCGAGAAGGCGATGCCGTCGCCGGTGCCGATCGGCAATTCGCCGCTGCGGGCAATCGACGCCCGCGAATAGGGATCGACATCGGCGGTGCCGCTTTTCGGCCGTGCGGTCCAGGCGCCGATCGTCAGCGTGCCGAGATCGGTGCCGCGCGTCGCCGTCAGATAGGTCGAGCCGAGGCCGACCACGGTGGCGAGGATCAGCGCCAGCAAAGTGATGAAGATCAGCCGCACGGCCCAGTGCTCCGCAAATTCACTGCACTAGTTCTTCCGCGGCGCAGGCGCGGTCTGGTCGCCCGGTCCCACCGCTGCGTAGTTCTCCGGGAACGCCAGCGCGCCCGTCGAGACCGGCGCCGCCTGATCGCTGGACGACGTCTTGCCCGCGGTCTTGCCGGCCTCGTCGAGCAGTTTTTCCACGCGCACCAGGATATCCGCGCCGCGCTTGGTCAGGACCGGCGGCGGTCCCGGCTTGGTCTCCAGCACCTTCGGCGCGTTGTTGGCCGCGATCGTCGCCGGCGTCGTCGGTTGCGGCAGTTTCGTGCCCATGCCGATGCCCGGGATCTCCCGGACTTCCACGCCCTGATGCGCCGCGACCATGATGTCGTGCCAGGTCTGCGCCGGCAGTGAGCCGCCGGTCATGCGGTTGGTCGGCGAATAGTCGTCATTGCCGTACCAGACCGCGCAGGTGAAGTTGCCGGTATAGCCGACGAACCAGGCGTCGCGATACGCGTTGGTGGTGCCGGTCTTGCCGGCGGTGGGAATGCCGTCGAGCGCCGCGCGCCGCGCGGTGCCTTCGCTGACGACGTGGCTCATCATGCCCGCCATATCGGATGCGACCGAGGCCGGGATCGCCTGCAGCGGCTTCTTGCCGTCGCGGTCGAAGCGCCAGACCAGGTCGCCGGCGCCGGTTCGCACTTCCAGCACCGCGTGCGGCGTCACTGACTTGCCCTTGTTGGGGAAGGTCGCGTAGGCGACAGCATGTTCGATCACGGTGACTTCGTCGGCGCCGATCGGCAGTGAGGGCGTATCCGGCAGCGGCGCCTTGATGCCGAAGCGGCGCGCCACTTCCACGATCTTGGCGCGGCCCCTCTTGGCGGCCTCCCACTCGTTTTTCGGATTCTGGCCCTTCGGATAATTGCCGATCGCGATCGACAGCTTGACCGGCACCACGTTGATCGAGCGGGTGATCGCCTGCGTCAGGGTCACCGTCCCGGAGTAGGAGTGGCCATAATTTTGCGGACACCAGTTGCCGAGGCAGACCGGGCCGTCGACCACGGTCGAGTTCGGCGTGAAGCCGCTCATCAGCGCGGTCGAATAGACATAGGGCTTGAACGACGAGCCGGGCTGCCGGTAGGCATCGACCGCACGGTTGAACTGGCTTGCGCCATAGTCGCGTCCGCCGACCATGGCGCGGACGCCGCCGTCGAGATCGGCGACCACGGTGGCGGCCTGGGTCGCGTGATAGTCGCGGCCGAACTGGCGCAACTGGTTCTCGATGGCTTCTTCGGCGGCGCGCTGCACGTTCATGTCGATCGCGGTGCGGACCACGAAGACGCGTTCGGTGTAGGATTTCGGGAACGTATCGACCAGCTTGCGCATCTCGTCGAAGGCGTAGTCGAGATAATAGTTCGGCGAAGCCTCGTCGCGGCGGTCGACGGCGAAGGCCGGATTGCGCCGCGCACCGAACACCTGGCCTTCGGTCATGAAGCCGGCGTCGACGAGGTTGTCCAGCACCACGTTGGCGCGGGCGCGCGCCGCGGGCAGGTTGATGTGCGGCGCGTATTTGGTCGGCGCCTTGAACAGGCCGGCCAGCATCGCGGCCTCCGCCAGATTGACGTCGCGCGCCGACTTGTTGAAATAGAAATGCGCCGCACCGTCGACGCCAAAGGTGCCCCCGCCCATGTAGGCGCGGTCGAGATAGAGCTTCAGGATTTCATTCTTGGTGAGGCGGGTCTCGAGCCACACCGCGAGGAACGCCTCGTTGACCTTGCGCTCGATCGTGCGCTCATTGCTGAGGAACAGGTTCTTCGCCAATTGCTGCGTGATCGACGAACCGCCCTGGCGCACGCCGCCGGCCTGCGCGTTGGTCAAGAGCGCGCGCGCGGTGCCGGCGATGTCGATGCCGAAATGGTCGTAGAAGCGGCGGTCTTCGGTCGCAAGCGTCGCCTTGATCAGATTGTCCGGAAAATCTTCCAGCGGGATCGAGTCGTTGTGCTTGATGCCGCGGCTGCCGATCGGATTGCCGTAGCGGTCGAGGAACGTCACCGCGAGATCGGACTTCTTCAGCCAGTCATCGTCGGCAGTTTCGCGAAACGCCGGCACCGCCAGCGCCAGCATCAGGATCGAACCGCCGAGGCCGATGGTGGCGGCTTCAGACAAAGGTTCGATGAAGACCCAGCGCTTCCAGCGGCCGACATAGAAGCGGTCCATGAAGGTCGAGTAGCGCTCATAGAGTTCGCGCAAGCCCTTGCCCGACGAGAACAGCGTCGAGTCGATGCGCGCGTCCAGGTCCAGAAAGAAGTTCTGGATCCTGTTTTTCCATCGCGCTGGAATGATCTCGCGCACCGGGGCCCTTGGTCGGTTCGAAGGCGCTCAAGCGCCCGCCGGGCACTGTTGAGACGTCTTGCTTCCATGTTGCGGCAAACCCAAGGCGCTTTTGCGACCCGCTATAACGACCTTGGAGACTCGCGGCTGTTCTATCCGAGCAGACGCCATAAACCAATGGTCGGGCTCACGATTTTGAACAGTAGTGCTAATGCTGCCCACGGCTTTTTTGCGGTTGCACACCCTGCCGCTTGCGCCCCGGCCACCCCACCTCCTAGAAGGGCTGACGCCCAGCCGAACCGGAACCAACCGATTTCATGACCGCACCGCCTAAACCGCCCTCCACCCAGGAAGGATTCTTCTGGAAAACCAAGACGTTGGAGGAGATGTCCAATGTTGAATGGGAGAGCCTGTGCGACGGCTGCGCGCGCTGCTGCCTGGAGAAGCTAGAGGACGAGGATACCGGCAAGATCTATTTCACCCATGTCTCCTGCAAGCTGCTCGATTCCGGGCTGTGCGCCTGCAAGGACTACCCCAACCGTTCCGACAAGGTTCCCGACTGCGTCCGGCTGACCCCGGAAAATGTCCGCACCCTGAACTGGCTGCCGCCGAGCTGCGGCTACAGACTGGTCGCCGAAGGCCGCGATTTGTACTGGTGGCACCCGCTGATTTCCGGCGACCCCAATACTGTGCATGAAGCCGGGGTTTCCGTGCGCGGGCGGGTGCAGGGCACCGAGAACGAGATCGCGGATGCCGATCTCGAGGATCACATCGTGCAATGGCCGGCGCAGTTGCCGAAGCGGGCGCGGCTGAAAAAGCGGCCGAAAGCCTGACTTTCTTCAGGCTGTTTCCTGGGGCCGATCGATCACATGATTGCGAAGATGCCGTCGCGGGATGCACCCATGCGTGCAAGCGCCTGCCTGGAGACGATTTTGCCGCGTAAATAGCGGTCAACAGAACGATTCCGCTGCGGTGTTGCGCCGCGCAGCAAATAAGCAGCAAATAATAAGTCCGACATGAACAAATACGAACGGCAGGGCCGTCACTCTGCTGACATCAAGACGTTGCCGGAAGACGTCGCCGCCGAGCTGGCGCGCATGCCGACCGAGGTCATCGACATCAGCGATGCCCCGCCGATCGCGCCGCCCGCGCCGCTGACGCCGGGCGAGGTCCGCACCATCCTGATGAGCTTGCTGCTGACGATGTTTTTGGCAGCCCTCGACCAGACCATCGTGGCGACCGCGCTGCCGACCATTGGCCGCCAGTTCCAGGACGTCTCCAATCTGTCCTGGGTGATCACGGCCTATCTCTTGGCGTCGACCGCGGTCGCGCCGGTCTTCGGTACGCTCAGCGACATCTACGGCCGCCGCGTCATGATCATCGTGTCGCTCAGCCTGTTCGTCGCGGGCTCGATCCTCTGTGCGGTGGCGCCGAACATTACGGTGCTGATTCTGGCGCGCGGCCTGCAGGGGCTCGGCGGCGGCGGCATCATGCCGGTGGTGCAGACCGTGATATCCGACGTGGTTAGTCCGCGCGAGCGCGGGCAGTACCAGGCCTATTTCAGCGGCGTGTGGATGGCGGCGGGGTTGGTCGGGCCGGTCGTCGGTGGCGTGTTCGCCGAGCATCTGCACTGGTCGCTGATCTTCTGGATCAACGTGCCGCTCGCGGTGGTGTCGCTGGCGATGCTGTTGCCGAAGATGGGCAAGATTCCGGTGTTCCATCGCAAGCGCAAGGTCGACTGGCTCGGCGGTGTGCTGCTGATGGCGTCCGCTGTCGCGGTCATGCTGGTGCTGACCTGGGGCGGCAACCGCTATCTCTGGCTGTCACCAACGATTCTCGCGATGATGGGCGCGGCGATCGCGCTGGCTTGTGCCTTTGTCTGGCACGCGGGAAATACCGAAGAGCCCTTCCTGCCGCTGTCGCTGCTGACGCGCGGGACGGTGGTGCCCTATGCGATGGTCGCCGGCGCCTGCGCGCTCGGTGCGCTGATCGGACTGACCGTGCATCTGCCGCTGTATTACGAGGTGGTCTACCATCTCAGCGCCAGCGAGGCGGGCCTTGCATTGATCCCGCTCGCCGCGATCTCGACCTGCGGCGCGGCGTTTGCCGGCCGCACCATGGCGCGCGCCAAGCACTATAAGCGCGTCGCCATCGCCGGAACGTCGCTGGCGACGGTTTTCGGAATTGTGCTGGCCACGACCACACTGCCGCTGTGGGGATTGTTGACGATCCTGTCGTTGCTCGCGCTCGGGCTTGGCACGACGTTCCCGGTCAGCGTGACGTCGCTGCAGAACGCGGTGGCGCGTCCGCAGATCGGCACCGTGACCGGCGCGATGAATTTCTTCCGCGCGCTGATGGCCTCGTTCACGGTCGCGGCGTTCGCGGCGATCCTGCTGATGGCGCTGGGCGCGGACATTTCGCTCGCCGGCGAACATCGCGGCCCCGTGAACTCGATCCCCGTCGCCGACATGATCACGGCGTTCCACTACGTGTTCGGCGCCGCTGCCGTAATGCTCGCCGGCGCCGCGCTGTGCATGGTCGCGATGGAAGAACGGCCGCTGGCCGGTCCTGCGACGGTGCCCGCGGAGATGGCGGAGTAGGGCGCGTGAGCCCCTTTTCGCGCCGTCGGCTGCCGCCGCGCCATCCGCGTGGCTATCCCTGAGCCGCGATTTGATCTACAGCGGCCGCAGCACATCAAACGTTGAAATCCGACAAGGAGCCGGCCATGAGCAAACCGTCCATCGAGCAGACAAAGATGGGCGCGGAGGGCATCGCGTTCTGCATCGCGCGGACCCTGATCGAGCGCGATCCTTCGCTGAAAGCGCCGATGCGCGCCAATTTGCGCAAGATGTGGGAGCTCTTGGAAGAGCGGGAAGACCACGGCGCCGCCGACATGGTCGACACCATGATCAAGGCGCTCAACGATCCCGCGTTCTTCAAGCCGTGAGCTAACCGGCCCGCTCCAGGCGGGTATCGATTTCTTCCCGCAGCAGCGCAAAATCGATCGGCTTGGTCAATAACCCGCTCGCGCCGCCGGCGATCGCCTTGCGCCTGGTCTCGGGATCGCCGTAGGCGGTGATCATGATGACGGGGACCTCGGGCCGGATTTCCTTGACCCTGGGCAGCATCTCGAGGCCGGTCATGCCGGGCATGTTGATGTCGGACAGGATCAGGATCAGCGACTGCTCGATCGTAGAGGCGATCCGCGCCAGCGCATCCGCCGCCGAATTGGCAAAATCCATCACAAAACGCTGGGCGCGCAAATCTCTGCGAAATTGCTGGCGAAACAGCGCCTCGACGTCAGGCTCATCATCGACCACGAGAACCAAAACGCTCACGTCTGACCTCTGTTCTTGTTTGGAAGATTGCCGATCCTCGGCAGCACGATGCGGAATTCGGTGAATTGCCCGGGCGCGGTCTCGACGTCGATGGTGCCACCGTGCTGTTTCACGATGATGTCATGGCTCATCGACAGGCCAAGGCCGGTGCCTTCGCCGGCGGGCTTTGTCGTGAAGAACGGATTGAACATCTTGTCCTTCACCTCCGGCGGGATGCCGGTGCCGTTGTCGCGAATGCGGATTTCCACGCTGTCGCCGAGATCGCGGGTCGCCGCGCTGAGTATGGGATCGAACGCCGCATCGCCGTTCTCGCTCTTGCGTTTTGTTACCGCATAAAAGCCGTTCGCGACCAGATTGAGGAATACGCGGGTAATTTCTTGCGGAAATACGTCGACCATGCCGGCGCCCGGGTCGAAGTTGCGCTGCAGTGTGACATTGAAATTGGGCCTTTCGGCGCGGGCGCCGTGATAGGCGAGGTTGAGGCTTTCATCGACCAGGGCATTGATGTCGGCGGGCCGGTGATCGCCTGATCCCTCGCGCGAATGCAACAGCATGTTCTTGACGATGGAGTCGGCGCGCTTGCCGTGCTGAACCACCTTTTGCAGATTGTCCTTCAGCAGACCCGTCAGCTCATCGATCTCTTTTCGAATCTTGTCGCTGATCGTCGCCGCCTTGAGCACGTCGTTCAGCTCGTCGGTCAATTCCGCGGAGAGCGCGGCAAAATTGTTGACGAAGTTGAGCGGGTTCTTGATCTCATGGGCGATGCCTGCGGTGAGCTGGCCGAGCGAGGCGAGTTTTTCCGTCTGCACCAGCCGGTCCTGCGCGGTGCGCAAATTGTCCAGCGATTGAGATAGCTCGCGGGTCCGTTGCTGGACCTGCTCGAATAGCCGGACGTTGGAGATGGCGATCACGGCCTGGTCGGCGAACGTCTGAACAACCTCGATCTGGCGCTCCGTGAATGGCGTCAAATGGGATTGGCGCATCGTAATCACGCCGATCGCGACGCCCTCGCGCATCAGAGGTACGGAGAGCAGCGCGCGGCGCTGTCCGACAGACATTGGGCCCTGGCCGAATTCGGGATCGGCGGCAATATCAGGGATATGTACCGTGCGCCTCTCGCGCGCCGCCCTCGAAGTCGAGGATCCGGTTTGATCCAGCGCGATCGGATTGGCCTGCAGGAATGTCAGATATTCCGGCATCGCGCCCGATGCTGCGGCGATGTGGAATTGCGCATCCTTGAGCAGGAAAATGGTTGAGGTCTCAGTGCCGCACAAATGCCGGGATGTATCGACGATAACATCAAGCACCGGTTGCAATGCATCCGGAGAACTGCTGATGACTTTGAGCACGTCGGATGTTGCGGTTTGGAACTGCAGGGATTCACGCAAATCGTCTGTTCGCGCCTGCACCTCATCGAACAGGCGGACGTTTTCGATCGCGATCACGGCCTGGTCGGCGAAGGTCGCGATCAGCTCGATCTGTTTGTCGGTAAACGGCCTCACCACGGATCGGGTCATGGTCAGCGCGCCGATCGGCGTGCCTTCACGCAGCAGCGGCACCCCGAGAAAAGTACGGGGATTGCCGCTCAGCTGCTGGCCCTCAAAGTCGTATTCGGGATCGGCGAGTACGTCGTTGACATGGACAATGCGGCCCTCGAGCAAGGTTCTGCCGGTAATCGTGCGTCGCTCGGGCTGTACCGGAAGGCCCCTGACATATTTCGTGAACTCCGGCGGAAAGCCGTACGAGCCGGCCCGATAATAATCGTCGCCGATTCGCCGGGTGATGGCCGCCATGTCCGCTTCGCAGAGGCGCGCCGCCGATTCGACGAGCGTATCGAGAACAACCTGCAGATCGAACGCGGAACGGCTGATCACCTTGAGCACGTCGGCGGTCGCGGTTTGCTGTTGCAGCGATTCTGAAAGATCACGCGTCCGCGCTTGTACCTCATCGAACAGCCGCGCGTTCTCGATCGCGATCACCGCCTGATCGCCGAAGGTCTTAAGCAACTGGACGTGGTGCTCCGCAAACGTCCCCGGCTCCCTGCGCGTGACGCTGATCATGCCGATAGGTGTCCCGTTGTTCATCAGAGGCGTGAACACCATGCTGCGATAGCCGCGCTGGCGTGCCAGTTCTCTGTTCAGGGGCGGCACATCCTCTGATTCGGTATCGGCGAATTGCACGGCCTCGCCGTCGCGGACCAGCAGGAAGGGTGGAAATTCGGCCAGCGGCACCGGGAATGTCGCTTTCAAGGCCTCGTCCGCCGCCGCATTGGTCGGTGTGAGCGCGACCAGTTGACGCATGTCGCCCACGAAGCGCACCACGGTGGCCGAAAAGCCGCCGATCAGCCTTTTGGAGCTCTCGGCAATGGCGTCAAACACCGGCTGCACGTCCGACGGCGAACTCGCGATGACCTTCAGAATATCGGCGGTCGCGGTTTGCCGCTCCAGGGCCTCCCTCGTCTCGTTGAACAGCCGGACATTCTCGATCGCGATGACCGCTTGGTCCGCGAAGGTCTGAAGCAGTGTGAGTTGCCTGTCCGAAAATTTGAAACCAGCCTGCGGGTGCGTGAGGATGATGCTGCCGACGCCCTTGTTTTCGCTGATCAGCGGCACGAAGATGATGTTCCGGAAACCGCCTCCAGCTGCGGCCCTTTGGGTAAACTCTGGTGTGCCGGGTGCCTTGATGTCGGGAATCTGGATAATGCGGCGCTCGAGAATGGCGCGTGCCGAGGGTGAGCGGTCCGGGTCGAATAGTATCGGATACGTGGCCTCGGCCGCTTTGTGATCAAAGCTCGGAACGATTTGGGCGACCGCATTCCAGTGCAGTTTCCCGTCTTTCAACGTTGTGATCGTGGCAGAGCACGGTTCGAAGAGCTTCGCTGCGCTGTTGACGATCGCGTCGAACACCGGCTGCACGTCCGACGGCGAACTCGCGATGACCCTCAGAATATCGGCGGTCGCAGTCTGCCGCTCCAACGCCTCCCTGGTCTCATTGAACAGCCGCGCGTTTTCGATGGCGATCGCCGCCTGATCGGCAAAGGTTTGCTGAACCGCAAGCTCTTCGGCGGTGAAAGGCGCGAGCCGGTCGCGGTAGACGATGAGGGCGCCGATCGCCTTGCCCTCGCGCCGCAGCGGCGAGCCCGACATCGAACGCGTGCCTGCGGCCCGCACGTAGGGAAGGCCCGGCCAGTCGGCAATCGCGGGGTCGATATTGTCAACGTCGGGAATGTGGATCTGGCGATTTTCGGCGACGATCGTGCCGGGCATGTTCCGGCCGCCGATCTTGAGCTGCGAGTCCGGAACGCCTGCGCCAACGCGTTTCGAACTGGCGCCGAAACGTATGGTCCGGGCCCAGCCGTCGCCTTCGGCGATATGGATCGTGGCACTTGGTGCGCCGAACAGGCGGGCACTGGTTTCGGCGATTTGCTGCAGGGCCCGCTCGGCATCGTTTGGCGCGCTGGCGATGGTGCGCAGGATCTCGGCGCTGGCGGCCTGGCGATCCCGGGCAGTGCGCAACTCGGTCAGCAGCCGGGCGTTCTCCCGCCTGAGATCGGCTACTGCATCCGGGGGTACCGTGGTCATTTACCCAAATCCATTGCGCCAGGGGCCTGGCGGCGCCGGGCTGGAATACCAGTAGCTGATTATTCCACTCCGGACACATCCCGGCCAGCGCCACGGGCCATTTTTCCGGTCGGCGTTAATGCTGGCAAACGGGCTTGGCGCGCTTGGACCTCAGGTTCCCGGCCTCGATACCTCGGTCTCCTTTGAGGTGATGAACTCCAGCAGCACCGGAATGCCTTCCTTGGTCTTGGCAATGCCGCGCTGGATGGCCGGGATGATGTCCTCCGGCTTGGTCACCCGCTCGCCATAGCCGCCGAAGGCGCGCGCCATCGCGGCGTAGTCGCCGGAGATGTCGCTGGAGCGATATTTCTCGGTCGAGATCGGCATCACCTTCAATTCGATCGCCATCGAGAAATTGTTCAGCAGGATCGACATGATCGGAATCCGCTCGCGCACCGCGGTCTCGAAATCCATGCCGGTGAAGCCGATCGCGGCGTCGCCCCAGACATTGATGCAGAGTTTGTCCGGCCTTGCGAGCTTGGCGCCCATTGCGAGGCCGAGGCCGTAGCCGAGCTGCGTGGTCTTGCCCCAGCCGATATAGGACAGTGGTTCGACCGCCTTCCAGAACGGCGAGAGCTGGTCACGCGGGCTGCCGGCGTCGTGGGTGATGATGGTGTTCCTGATATCGACGGTGTGCTGCAGGTCCCACAGCACGCGGTATGGATTCAGCGGCGCGTCATTATGGGTGAGTTTTGGCATCCATTTCGCCAGCCACTCCTTGTGCGAGGCCGCTATCTCGGCGGCCACTGCGCTTGCGTCGCGATCCCTGGCGACGCTCTTGCCGATCTCTTCCAAGAGCGCATCAAGCACCAGGCCGGCATCGCCGACCAGGCCGATCCTGGCCTCGACATCCTTGTTGAGGTGGTTGGGGTCGAGCGTGGAATGGATGATGGTCTTGCCCTTCGGCATCGCGATGCCGAACGAGGTTTCGGTAAACGAGCAGCCGATGCCGAAGATCACATCGGCCTCGGCCAGGAACTTTGGCACCGCGCGCGGCACGGCGAGGCCGCCGGAGCCGAGCGAAAGCGGATGCGTTTCGGGAAACGACGATTTGCCGCCGAGGCTGGTGGTGACGGGAATGGCGAGCCGTTCGGCGAGGCGTTTCAGCTGCGGCCATGCCTTGGCGTAGTGTACGCCCTGGCCGGCATAGATCACCGGCCGCCGGGCGCCGATCAACAGCGCCGCCGCTTCCTTCACATGCACGGGATCAGCCCCGTAGCGGGTGCGCAGCACCGGCGTGTAGTTCAAGGGCTCCGGCACGTCCTCGTTCCACATGTCGGCCGGGATCTCGACGATGACGGGCCCGCCGCGGCCGTTCTTCAGCTTTGTGAAAGCGCGTCGAAAGATGTTGCAGACTTCAGCGGCGATGTTGATCGGTTCGGACGATTTTGAAAAAGCCTTCATCGCCTGGCTGGAATTGAAGTTCGGCTCGATGTTCGCAAGCCGGCGCGCATAGCCCATCGGCAGCACGAGCACCGGGACGGATTCGCCAAAGCATTGCGCCACGCCGCCCATGGCGTTTTCGGCGCCCGGCCCGTGCTGCATGCAGAACGCACCGATGGAGTAGCCCGAAGTGACCCGGGAGATCGCGTCCGCCATGTGCAGCCCGATGCGTTCCTGCCGCACCATCACGGGGCGGATATCGGCATTGGCGGCATGTTCGATCAGATGATTGACGGGATAGCCGCAGAGGATCTCGATCCCCTCGCGCTTCATGATTTCCGCGATCGCGGTGCCGAGCTTCATGGCGGTCTGTCCCCCATTTGATTCAGGCCGGTTTGGTCCGACCGAGTTATTTACAGTTGGAACAGGATTTTGCGGAGCGGTAAAGCGCGCCCGGCGCGTGCGGGCGGAAGTGCTGATATGCGTTTTGGGGTTTGGCAGGCGAGGGCGGGGTCCTGGTCTTCGCCTGCATGCGACATAAAGAGGCGTCGCGCCGCCGCATGAATAGTCAAGCAGCGGCAAGATATTCCCGTTCGGGACCACGACGGTCGCCGTGGACCGTCCGATACGACCGACAAATCCTCAGTCGTGCGCGCTAAAGCGACCGTGCGGTGCGTTGGCCGTCAGGCGCGCAAACTGCGCGTGACCCATATGAAGCAGCGTCTCGTGATCGCCGGCTTCCATATAGATTTCCGGCTGTGCCTGGATGCTGTCGTCGACGATGATGTCGAGCCCGTAGCATTTGCCGACGGCGGGAACCGCACCGTGTGCACAGTCGCCGAACAGCCGATTGATCTCGGTTTCATCGGCCATGTGGACATTGTCACCGAGTTCTGTCCTCAGGTCCGACAGGCGGAGGTGATGCGATGCGGGCAAGACGGCCAGAATGAATTGGCCGTCGCGCCGCAACACGATGCCCTTGGCGAGGCGATCGCCCGAAATATGGCATGCCTCAGCCGTGCGAGTGGACGTCATGCTGAATTCGTGCGGGATCACTTC
This sequence comes from Bradyrhizobium sp. Ash2021, assembly GCF_031202265.1. NCBI lineage: Bacteria > Pseudomonadati > Pseudomonadota > Alphaproteobacteria > Hyphomicrobiales > Nitrobacteraceae > Bradyrhizobium > Bradyrhizobium sp. Ash2021. The sequence goes on from NZ_CP100604.1 coordinate 3,589,232, forward strand.
GTATTGGATGTTTTCAGCGGCCAGGTATTTCTGGAGTGTGGGTGCAATGGACATGACTTGACCTCCGGTGCAGTGGGCAAACCACCCGCCACAAGGTCTTCCTGCAGAGCCTCGCGTACGATGGGCGGCTGCATAATGATAGGGTCAACATAGGCCCTCCATCCGCCAGCTGCAATTCTTCGTCAGTGACCGCGTGCGATGCACTATCTCCACTTTGGCGTTGGGTCTACTTCCAGTCTTTGCCAATAGCAGGTGATCGTCGCGGCGTTCGTGACGGTCAGGCGTGCGGCGAATGCGCACCCGCACGACGGCGACGATTCAGGAAGAGAATATTCTTGCTGTCGGCGACCAGTGCCTTGGGCGAAAGTCGGCTGCGGACGGCGGTTTCGGCCGCGACGCGTGGCGAAAAAATCACAGTAAGCGGCCAAGTGCTTCGACGTCTCGGCTTGGCATTGCGGTCGGGAATTTTTGGAGTAGCTAGGTTCTGAACGTATGCGCCTGCATGAATCGCGGGGCGGGAGACGCAAATGAAAGCGATGCGAACCCTTGTTCTTGGCTCCGCGGCAGGCCTGATCGCCATTAGCGGCGCGCAGGCGGCCGACCTTCCGGTCAAGGCCAAGGCGGTGGAATATGTGCGGATCTGCTCGCTGTATGGCGCCGGCTTCTTCTTCATCCCGGGTACCGATACCTGCATCAAGCTCGGCGGCTATTTCCGCGCCGACGTCACCTTCAACGGCAGCACGCACGGCCAGCCGGCCTGGAACGGCGATCTCGGCGAGCAGAACCGCTACCACGACTACTATGCTGCGCGGTCCCGTCTGGCGCTAACGGTCGATACCCGCACCGCCAGCGAATACGGCGTGGTCCGCACCTTCATGCAAGCCAATATCCAGTTCACGACCCAGGGCAGCAACACGGTCAATCCGGCCAACTTCACCGCATCGCCGGCCGCCGGCACTAACACGGCCCTGCTCAACCAGCCCGGCGAAGGCTACGTCGCGACGGAGTACATTTTCCTCCAGTTCGCCGGGTTCACCTTCGGCAAGTCCGCTTCGGCCTATGCGACGCCCTGGCAGGGTTTCCCGGGCAACATCTCGTCGTTCCTGCTCGGCGGTCAAAATACCGACACCGGCGTCAACAACATCCAGTACACCGCCCAGTTCGGTAACGGCGTGTCCGGCACCATCGGCCTCGATGATCCCGTCGTCTGGGACCGCACCGCGGTCTACAATCTGTCGCTTCCGCTCAATGCCACACTTAACTCGGGCAACGCCTATGCGGGCGCCCATGCGCCAGATATCGTAGGCAACATCCGCGTCGACCAGGCCTGGGGCCTGTTCCAGGTCTCGGCGGCGGCACATGAGGTCAGCGGCTCCTACAACATCCTCAACGCCGTTGCTGCCCCTGCCGGTTCGGTCGGCGTGGCCGGCGCCTCGCCGACCGCGCTGTCGGAAATCTCCGGCCACCCCGAGACCAAATGGGGCGGCTCGGTCATGGCGGCATTGCAGATCAAGAACCTTCCGACCGGACCCGCCGACGATTTCAAGATCGATGCGAGCTACGCGAAGGGAGAGACGAAAAACGTCATTTCCACCGCCGCGGCCTCGCCGAGCTTTGCGATGTTCGGCGGCACCAGTGCTGCCGGCGCCTATCAGAGCATCGGGTTCGGTGCGACGACGGATGCGGTCTATCTTCCGGTGGCGAATGGCGGCGACGGTTCGCTGCATCTGACGACGGCTTACGGCGTCCGCGGCGCCTTCAACCACAACTGGAATCCGAACTGGTCGACGAGCCTCTTTGGAAGCTATTCCGCCGTTCGATATGACGGGACGGCGAAGGCCTTCATGTGCGCCAACTACACGACGCCGGCCAAGGCCGTCAGTGCGGATTACGTCTGCAATCCCGACTACAACGTCTCGCAGCTTGGCGTTATCACCCGCTGGGTGCCGGTGAAGAATTTGACCTTCTCGGCCGAAGTCCAGTGGTTCCACCTCGACCAGATGTTCCAGGGTACGGCCGTGCTCGGGCCCGCGGCGCCCAAGCCGACGGCGCGGTACGAGTTCAAGGATCAGGATGCGGTTTCGCTGCAGATTCGGGCGCAGCGCAATTTCTGACCGCCGGGGTTCGGGGTCGACGCCGAGGCGAGGCGAGGGGGAAATTACCTTGCGTCGCTGCGGCGATTGAATACCGCGGCCACCAGGCCAAGAAAATAATCCTGCATACGGCGATCGGACGGCGCCGTCGGCTCAGTGGCGCGTTGTCCTTCGTCGTCGATCATCAGGCCGATGTAGTTTTTTCCCGGCTCACGCTTCTGCGTGGACATGGCGCTGGCTCCAGGGGGTGCTGATCCGGCGAGCATGCAGCGGCTATGGACAATCGAACGTAAATTTTCCGTCCCGTATGAATACCGGACGGAAGGCACGGAATCCGCAGCCCGGCTTTAATCAAGCGTTCATCGTGTTCGTGAATGCACTGTCAACCAATCACAATCTAGAGTAGGTCCGAACAGGCGCGGGACAAATCCGGGGGAAGGCGTCGACAGGAGTTATCGGGATGCGACGGTTATTGACCAAATTTCTGGGTGATGAGTCCGGCGCGACGGCCATCGAATATGCCATCATCGCGGCTGGCATCAGCATCGTCATCGTCGCCTCCGTGAACGGCATCGGCACCAAACTCACCACCACGTTCACCACGGTGAGCACCTCACTGAAGTAAGCCGGATCAGCCGTCTTCATTCGCATTCAGCGCCCGCATCATCGCGATCCGTGCGAACATCAGCCAGCCGCCACCGGTCTCCGCGGCATTGATCAAATTCTCGACCGCGACCTGCCAGCATTGGCTTTGCTGGGCGTCTTCCGGCAGCTTCATGATGTGATCGGCGGCGTGTTGCAGCGTCGCGAGCTTGCGGCCGGAGCGTAGCGCTATCGGTTCATCGAACGGCGTCGACCACGGCATCGCGGGCTACCTACCGCAACGGTCCGTCCGGCTATCCAGCCTTCTTCGATCGGGCGGGCGTACGCACCGGCTTCTCCGCCTTTTTCGGCGTTTCCTTCACGGCTTCCTTCACGGCGCGCTTGCCGCCGCCGCTGATCGGCAGCAGCATTTCGCGCTGGCCGGAGGCTGCCTTCTTCGGCTTCTTGCCTTTGGCCTTGCCGGTTTCCTTGGCGGCCGCAGGGGCAGATTGCTTTTCGCTGGCGAGGCTGCGTTTGAGCGCGTCCATCAGATTGATGACGTTGCCGGCGGTTTTCGGCGCGGCCTTCGCTGCGGTCGTAACCCCGTTGCGTTTCTGATTGATCAGTTCGATCAGCGCGGATTCGTAACGATCCTCGAATTCTTCCGGCTCGAAGGAGCCGGATTTCTGCTCGACGATATGCTTGGCCAGATCCAGCATGTCCTTGGTGACTTTGACGTCCTGGATGTCGTCGAAATATTCCTTTTCGCTGCGGACCTCATAGGGGTAACGCAGCAGCGTGCCCATCAAGCCCTTGTCCAGCGGCTCCAGCGCGATGATGTGCTCGCGGTTGGTCAGCACCACGCGGCCGATCGCGACCTTGTTCATGCTCTTGATGGTTTCGCGGATCACCGCGAACGCGTCGTGGCCGACCTTGCCGTCCGGCACGAGATAATAGGGGCGGATCAGATAGCGGTTGTCGATATCGGTCTTCGGCACGAATTCGTCGATCTCGATGGTGCGGGTCGATTCCAGCGCGATGTCGTCGAGTTCGTCCTTCGACACCTCGATGTAGGTGTCGGTGTCGATCTTGTAGCCCTTCATGATGTCTTCGGCTGCCACTTCCTCGCCGGTGTCGGCATCGACCTTGGCATATTTGATGCGATGGCCGGTCTTGCGATTGATCTGGTTGAAAGAGACCTTCTCGGTGTCCGAAGTCGCCGGATACAGGGCGACCGGGCAGGTCACGAGCGAAAGGCGCAAAAAGCCTTTCCAGTTGGCGCGGGGGGCCATGGGAAAACTCCGAAAACGCAACTGACGAAGGGCCGAGGATACCACCGGGGCAGGCGGTTTCAAACATGGCGGGGCAGGGAATCTCGCAACGGCGTTAACCGTCCCCGGGGGAAGGTTCGATCCGCTGCGACCTTTTGCACGGATCGGCCTCGCGCCGCGGTGCCCAAAAGATCGGAACATGATCTTCCATCAAGCGTTGCTTTCGACAGGCGGTGTCGAGGCATTGGCTGGCATTACAGGCACTTAAGCAATGAGGTCCCCATGGTAACGCGTCGACACGGCCAGATTGTCGAAACCCCGACCGAGGCACGCCAGGCCGAACCGGGCCCCTCGGTGCTCGCGCTTTTGACGGCGTCCACCGGGCTCGCGGTATTGAGCCTCGGCGTGGTCTGGTTCGTGTTCTTCCGGACCTGAGCGGCGGTCAGGCGGCGAGGCTGGCTCTGGAGGTGATGATCGCGCCAACACCGCAAGCCGAGCCAGGCCGGCGGGCGTCGGTTGCCGGCCGTGGTCGATTGGAATAGGACCGTCGCGTCCCGACCCGACAGCCGGAAATGCGCAAGCGGTATGAGCCTCACTTACGTCATTCCGGATATCCATGGCCGCGATGATCTGCTCGGCCGTGCGCTGACGAAGATCGCCGCGTATGGCGGCGAAGCCGGAATCATTGTCGCGATCGGCGACTATGTCGACAAGGGCCCGGACAGCAGGCAGGTCATTGACCGGCTGTTGTCGGGCGTTGCCGATGGCTGGCGCCTCATCGCGCTGAAGGGCAACCATGACGCCATGATGGAGCAGGCGTTGCGGAATCCCGCGAAGATGGCGTCGTGGCTGGAGAAGGGCGGCGACGCGGCGCTGGCGTCCTACGGCGGCGACCCCTTCGCCGTGCCGCAAACCCACATCGCCTGGCTCGATCGACTGCAACTGATGCATGTCGACGCACACCGCGTCTACGTTCACGCCGGTGTCGATCCCGAAGTTCCCCTGGACCGGCAGGACGAGGTAACGATGTTGTGGAAGCGTTATCCGAAGGGATACAAGCACGGCTTCGGCGAACTTCACGTGGTCCATGGTCACGACAATGATCCCGACGGCCCGCTGCTATACGAAGGCCGCACCAATTTGGACACGCTTGCCTGGCGAACGGGACGGCTGACGGTCGGGGTTTTCGACGACGACAAAGCGGGCGGCCCGGTCGATTTTATCGTGGTCACGGGGCCGCCGGCCGGAGGTTAACGGGAGCCTTGCGGTCGCGGCCTCTTCACAGCCAGCTACAGCCTCTTGGGGCTTCCGATTCGCCGTGTTAGGCAGCGGCTTGGCCTCTCCTGAGGCTGGCGGCGCGGACGGGAGATGAACCCGGGCCGCCGAAAGCCGTTATGAAGAACAAGCGGTTATGAAGAAAATGTAATTTTTGCCGGGTGCCCTGTTCATAGCCTGTTCACGCCCGTGAGCCTCATCTTGAGACCAGTTATTGTGAAGCTCATTATCGGAGGCCAGCTTGCGCCTGCTCGTCGTTGAAGACGATCCGGATCTCAACCGTCAGCTTACGACAGCGCTGACAGATGCCGGCTATGTGGTCGATCGCGCGTTCGACGGCGAGGAAGGGCACTTCCTCGGCGACAGCGAACCCTATGACGCCGTCGTGCTTGATATCGGCCTGCCCAAGATGGACGGCATCTCGGTGCTGGAGGCATGGCGCCGCAACGGGCGCGCGATGCCGGTATTGATCCTCACCGCGCGCGACCGCTGGAGCGACAAGGTCCAGGGTTTCGATGCCGGCGCCGACGACTACGTCGCAAAACCGTTTCATCTCGAAGAAATTCTGGCGCGGATTCGCGCGCTGCTGCGCCGCTCCGCCGGCCACGCCCAGTCCGAGCTGACCTGCGGTCCGGTGTCGCTGGATACGCGCACCGGCCGGGTCAGCGTATCCGGCAACCCGATCAAGATGACGTCGCACGAATACCGGCTGCTGGCCTATCTGATGCATCACACCGGACGCGTCGTGTCGCGTACCGAACTGGTCGAACATCTCTACGATCAGGATTTCGACCGCGACTCCAACACCATTGAAGTGTTCGTCGGCCGCATCCGCAAGAAGCTCGACGTCGATATCATCCAGACCGTGCGCGGGCTCGGCTATCTCTTGACGCCGCCCGCGCCCGGCGCCTGAGCGCCGCGCTTGCTCTTGTAGTGGGCATGATATTGTCCGAAAACGGGCCTCCGTCCGCAGGCTCCGGGCCCAAGGACATGCTTTTCGGGATCATGCTCTGATGCGCGGAAGCTCGCTCGCCACGCGGTTGTTCCTGTCGGCGACCGCGTGGGTGGTGGTGATCCTCGTCATCACCGGGGTCGTGCTGTCGTCGGTCTATCGCGATGCGACCGAGCGCGCCTTCGATCGCCGCCTCAATCTCTATCTGCGCACCCTGGTTGCCGAAGTAGCAACCCCGGACGAGCCGCCCGATCGCCAGTTCCAGTCGCTCGGCGAGCCGCTGTTCGATCTGCCCCTGTCCGGCTGGTACTGGCAGATCGTCCGGACCGATACCGAGAAAGCGGAAACGCGGGCGTCGCGTTCGCTGTGGGACAAGAAACTGCCGAAGCTGGAAGAGCACGGCGCGGAGTTGACCGCCGCCGGAATCCGTCTCGGTTACGTCGACGGCCCGGAGGGCCAGGGTTTGCGGATGGTCGAGCGGCCGGTCGATCTCGGCGCCGACGGCAAGTTCCTGGTCAGCGTCGCCGGCGACGCTTCCGAAATTTTCGACGAAACCCGCAGCTTCGATTACTATCTCGGCGGCACCTTCGCAGCACTTGGTATCGTGCTGTTGCTGACCACGATCTTCCAGGTCCGCTTTGGCCTCGCGCCGCTCAAGCGCATCTCCGAATCGATCGCCGACGTCCGCTCCGGCCGGGCCGAGCGGCTGGAGGGCGAATTTCCGGTCGAGATCGCGCCATTGGCGCGCGAGACCAATGCGCTGATCGATGCCAACAGAGAAATCGTCGAGCGCGCGCGCACCCATGTCGGCAATCTCGCCCACGCCATCAAGACGCCGCTCTCCGTCATCGTCAACGAAGCCTCGGCGCATGCCGCCGATCCCTTTGCGAGCAAGGTGCTGGAGCAGGCCGACGTGATGCGCGATCAGGTGGCGCACCATCTGGAGCGTGCGCGCATCGCGGCGCGGCTCACCATCATCGGCACCGTCACCGAAGTCGCGCCCGCGATCGAGGCCTTGCGGCGGACCATGGAGAAGATCCACCGCGATCGCGGCATCGCCATCGAGCTCAAGGCCGATCCGCAGGCGAAGTTTCGCGGCGAACGCCAGGACCTCGAGGAGATGGCCGGCAATCTGGTCGACAACGCCTGCAAATGGGCCGCGTCCCAGGTCTTCATCGAGGTGCTGGTGGAACCGCCGGCATTGCCGGGCGTGGGACCGAGGCTGCGGATTATCGTCGATGACGACGGTCGCGGCCTGTCGGCCGCCGAACGCGCGCAGGTCTCGCGGCGCGGCCAGCGGCTCGACGAATCAAAGCCGGGCTCCGGGCTCGGGCTCTCGATCGTGGTCGATCTTGCCGGCCTCTATGGCGGCAATCTTTCGCTGGGGAACGCCCCGACCGGCGGCTTGCGCGCGGAACTGGTGCTGCCGGGGGTGTGAATGCCAGACCCGCGGGAAACACAGGGCAATTTCGATCCGGAATGAGCCTTGAAGCCTGTCAACTCATCATTCCTAAACGACTTCTTAACGCGCGCACTTTTATGATTGCAGAGGACGCGCTTTGCCGTCCGCGTGAACAAGCATCCTTACCGGACGCATGAGCCAGACATCGACCGAGCGGCTGAGGGACTATCTCGCGCAGCTCCCGCCGCAGGCGCAGGCGCTGCTGATGCGGGGGTTCGAGCGCGCCATCGAGCGTGGCGAAGACACCGCGGTCGCGACCCTCGTGCTGGAGCAATTGCGCAAGCTCGCGCGCGGAACCGAGGAAGACGAGGAAGCGCAGCCGCGGACCGACGATCCGGCGCGTCTCCTGTTCCGTCCGCTCGAGCCGTTTCTCGCCGAGAGCATTTTTCCGGTGCGGCCGGGCCAGATCCGGCGCACGTCGCTGTTGCCGGTCTGGCAATGGCTCAGTCGTGACGGCGCGCCGGTGCAGGCGCGCGAATTCGAAGCCATGCTGTCCCAGGCGCGGCAGGCCGGCACGGCGTCCATGCTCGAAGCGGCCGCCCGCAAGTTCCAGCTCGCCGCGGTCGAGGCGATCTCGAAGGTTGCAACCGTACCGGGCGACGACAAGCAGCGATCGCTATCCCGCATCGGCCCGTCCAATGTCGTCGAGGATCTGTTGTCGATCGGCGCGGTTCTGCGGGCACGCGAGGCGCTGGATACGCTTGGCAGCCGACTCCCCAGCCAATTGCGGGTTTTTGCCGACCCCCAGATCGCGTCGGTGAGCTCGGCGCTCAATGTTCCCTCGCTGCAAACGCCGCAGCTGCTGCCGTTTGCGCTGTCGCTGATCATGCTGCGGCTGGCGGCGCCCTGGCAGATCATCCGCCTCGCGATCAAGATGGCGGCATCCGACGATGAAATTCGCGTTGCCGCTACGCCTTACGGCGTGGCCGTCACCATCGCGCTGCACGATCTCTACTTCCTCGCGGCCTGCCTGCGGACGGATATCAGGCGCGGCCATTTTGAAAATGTCGGTGAGCAGCTGAAAATCCTCCATGACGGGGTGCGCGGCTTGCGGACCGAACTCGATCTGCGCAACGATTCCTCATGGGGCAAACAACTGACGGCGATCCGCGCCGATATTTCCAACTCGCTGCAGTCGGAAATCGACAGCGTGCCCGGCCGGGTCCGCCGTATCCTGCGTCAGCGTGCCGACAAGGACATTTCCTCCGCTCCCAAGATCGATCCGTCGGAGGTCGAGGAAGCCGCCGCCCTGATCGACTTCGTCGCGGTGTGCCGCACCTATGCGAGCGAGCTCGCGATCAACGAGGTCACGCTGCGGACCTATTCCGACCTGCAACAATATGTCGAACATTCCACCGAGGGGCTGGTGCAGGCGCTGCGCGGCGGCGACACCAGGGCGCGCGCCTACCGGCAGATGCAGGTCAAGGCGGCGATCCGCTTCTGCGAGGTATTGTTCGGCCACGACTATGCGTCGCTGATGAGCCGGGCCGCCGAAAACGCCGTGACCGGCGAGCGCAAACCCTCCCGCGCCGGATAGGGCGGCAGTCTCATTTGCCAGCGAATTCCGGGTCTTCCGGCCCGGGTTTCGATCCAGTAATTGTCAATTGCCGGGCTTGCCGCCGGTAGTGTAAAGCGGCGCATCGGCGCTTCCGTGAAAAGCGCCGTTCCGCCCGGGAACCGCTTGATGACGCTGTGGTTTGTGTTCGCGCTGATGACGGTCGCGGCGATCTTTGCCGTGCTTTGGCCGTTGGGCCGGCGCGCCCGGCCGCAAAGTGGGGGCAGTGAGGCTGCGGTCTACAAGGATCAACTCGCCGAGATCGATCGCGATGTTGCCGCCGACCTGATCGCGCCGCCGGAGGCGGATGCTGCGCGGGTCGAAATCAGCCGCCGTCTGTTGGCCGCCGTTGACGATCAGCGCGATCCCACGATGCAGTCGAACGTCAGATTGCGCCGTTTGGCTGCGGTGTCGGCATTAATCGGGCTGCCTGTCGTGGCGGTTGCTTTCTACCTTTCGCTGGGATCGCCGCAACTCGGCGATTTCCCGCTTGCCGGGCGCGCCCGCGTCGCCGACGCCACCCAGTCGCTCGGCAGTCTGGTGGCCCAGGTCGAAGCCCATCTGGAACAGAACCCGACCGATGGCCGCGGCTGGAATGTGCTGGCGCCGGTGCTGGCGCGGCTCGGCCGTTTCGACGAGGCGGTCCGCGCCTATCGCAATTCGATCACCTATAACGGCGACAGCGCCGAGCGCCGGTCCGATCTTGGCGAAGCCCTTGCGGGTGCCGCGGGCGGTGTCGTCACCTCGGACGCCAAGGCCGAATTCGAGCGCGCCATCGCACTGAGCGCCGACGATCCCAAGGCCAACTATTTCCTGGGGCTCGCCGCCGAGCAGGACGGCCGCAACGCCGATGCCGCCTCGATCTGGCGTGGGATGCTCGCCAAGGCGCCGGCGGACGCGCCATGGCGGCCGCTGGTCCAGGCGGCGCTGGTCCGGGTCGGCGGTCCGGCAGTGCCTGCGCTGCCGGATGGCGCGATGGCCGCGGCCAAGGAAATGAACGACGCCGACCGCGGCGCGATGATCCGTGGCATGGTCGATCGCCTGGCGACGCGGCTGAAGCAAAACGGCGACGACGTCGAGGGATGGCTGCGGCTGGTGCGGGCCTATATGGTGATGGGCGACCGCGACAAGGCAGCAAGCGCGGTCACCGATGCCCGTCAGGCCGTCGCCAACAATGCGGAGCGCTTGCGCCAGCTCAATGAGGGCCTGAAGAATCTCGGGCTTGATGGATGATCAGGCGAATGCACAAGGGAAGACCATGACGCGCAAGCAGCGGCGTTTGACGATGATCGGTGGCTCGCTCGCGGTGCTCGCGGTCGCGGCGGCACTGGTGCTGAACGCCATGCGCGATTCCATCGTGTTCTTCTCGACGCCGTCGATGGTGGCCGAAAAACATATCTCCGCCGGCAAGCGCTTCCGCCTCGGCGGGCTGGTACAGCCGGGATCGCTCCAGCGCGGCGACAATCTGGCGGTCAGTTTCAGCGTCGCCGACGGCAGCGCCACGCTGCCGGTGTCCTACAAGGGAATCCTGCCCGACCTGTTTCGCGAAGGGCAGGGCGTCGTCGCCGAGGGCGCGCTCGATGCCTCCGGCACATTCAGGGCCGACACCGTGCTGGCCAAGCATGACGAGACCTATATGCCCAAGGATGTCGCAGACGCGCTGAAGAAGCAGGGCCACTGGAAGGACGACTACGGCAAAAAGCCGAGCGCATCGGCCGCCCCCCAGCCGACGCAGGGAGCCATGCGGTGATCGCTGAAGCCGGACATTACGCACTGGTGCTGGCGCTCGCGCTGGCGCTGATCCAGTCCACGGTGCCGATCGCGGGCGCGCGCTGGGGCGACGTCGCCCTGATGAATGTCGCGCGCTCCACCGCGCTGGCGCAATTGCTGTTCGCGGCGATATCGTTCACCGCGCTGGTGTCGTTGCACGTCACCTCGGATTTCTCCGTCGTCAACGTGTACGAGAATTCGCATTCGCTCAAACCGCTGATCTACAAGATCACCGGCGTCTGGGGCAATCACGAAGGATCGATGCTGCTGTGGGTGTCGATCCTGGCGCTGTTCGGCGGCCTGGTCGCAGCCTTCGGCAATAATTTGCCGCTGTCGCTGCGCGCCCATGTGCTGGCGGTGCAGGCCTGGGTCGCCAGCGCGTTCTATCTGTTCATCCTGATCACCTCGAACCCGTTCCTGCGGATCGCCAATCCGCCGATCGAGGGCCGCGACCTCAATCCGGTGCTGCAGGACATCGGGCTCGCCGTGCATCCGCCGATGCTCTATCTCGGCTATGTCGGATTCTCGATCTCGTTCTCGTTCGCCGTGGCAGCCTTGCTCGAAGGCCGGATCGATGCGGCGTGGGCGCGCTGGGTGCGGCCGTGGACCTTGGTGGCCTGGATATTCCTAACGCTCGGCATCGCGATGGGCTCGTACTGGGCCTATTACGAGCTCGGCTGGGGCGGCTGGTGGTTCTGGGATCCGGTCGAAAACGCCTCGCTGATGCCGTGGCTGGCCGGCACCGCGCTGTTGCATTCCGCGGTCGTGATGGAAAAGCGCAACGCGCTGAGAGTCTGGACCATCCTTTTGTCGATCCTGACCTTCTCGCTGTCGCTGCTCGGCACCTTCCTGGTGCGTTCGGGGGTGCTGACATCGGTGCACGCGTTTGCGACCGATCCGACGCGCGGCGTGTTCATCCTTTTGATCCTCTGTATCTTCATCGGCGGCAGCCTGTCGCTCTACGCCTGGCGGGCGTCCGCGCTGAAGCAGGGCGGGCTGTTCGCGCCGATCTCGCGCGAAGGCGCGCTGGTGCTCAACAATTTGTTCCTCACCACCGCCTGCGCGACGGTTTTCATCGGCACGCTGTATCCGCTCGCGCTCGAGGTCCTGACCGGCGACAAGATCTCGGTCGGCGCGCCGTTCTTCAACCTGACCTTTGCGCCCTTGTTCGTGCCGCTGATGGTCGCCGTCCCGTTCGGGCCGTTGCTCGCCTGGAAACGCGGCGATCTGCTCGGCGCCGCGCAGCGGCTGACGGCGGCCGGCTTCGTGGCGCTGATCGCCATCGCGCTGCTGTGGGCATGGACGTATGGCGGCAGCACGCTGGCGCCGCTTGCGATCGGCCTTGCGGTGTTCGTCATTGCCGGCGCGTTCACTGATCTGGCCGAGCGCACCGGCCTGTTCCGGGTTCCCTTGGGAACGGCGATGCGCCGTGCGCGCGGATTGCCGCGCGCGACCTGGGGCTCGGCGTTCGCCCATGCCGGCGTCGGCATCGCCTTGATCGGAATCGTCTGCGAAACCACCTGGAACAGCGAATATATCAGCACGATGAGGCCGGGCGACGTGGCGAAAGTCGCAGGCTACGAGTTGAAGCTCGACGACATGGTCCAGCGGCAGGGGCCGAATTTCCGCGAGATGATCGCGCGGTTCACGGTCGATCTCGACGGTCAAAAGCTCAGCGTGATGACGCCGTCGAAGCGCAATTTCACCACCCGGGAAGCATCGACCACCGAGGCCGCGCTGCTGACGCGCGGCGCCAGCCAGTTGTACATTTCGCTTGGCGACACCACGGCCGACGGCGCGATTGCGGTGCGCATCTATCACAAGCCGCTGGTGCTGTTGATCTGGTGGGGACCCGTGCTGATGGCGTTCGGCGGCATGCTGTCGCTGTCGGACCGCAGGCTGCGGGTCGGGGCGCCGAAACCGGCGAGGGCGTTGCGCGGGTTGCAGGCGGCGGAGTGATCCATTGAAGCAGTTCCTTGCCTGCCTGTTCGCCGTGACCGTCCTGCTGGGATGCCCGGCCGCCTACGCCGTGCAGCCCGACGAGATCATGGCGGATCCAGCCAAGGAATCGCGGGCGCGCGATCTGTCGCGGGAATTGCGCTGCATGGTATGCCAGAACCAGTCGATCGACGATTCCGAGGCGCCGCTGGCGCGCGATCTCCGGCTTCTGGTCCGTGAGCGGATCGCAGCCGGCGACAGCGACGCGCAGGTGATCGATTTTCTGGTCGCGCGCTATGGCGAGTTCGTGCTGCTGAAGCCGCGGGTCAATCAGCACACCCTGTTGCTGTGGCTGGTGCCGCCGCTGGTGCTTTTGGGCGGCGGATTTGCGATGTGGCGGTACAGCCGCCGTCGCGGAAAATCCGCAGGAGATACCGACGACTCCGCCGTCAAATTGACCGCGGACGAAAAAGCCCGGTTGGAACGCCTGATGGCGGCGGAGCCGACCGAAAAGCTGCTTTAGGTCTCGTCTAACCCCCTCTTTTAACCCCCTCTTTGGCCTGCGCTATTCTGCCGCATCCGGTTATGCCTCCATTACCAAAGTTTAATTCCCTCGCCAGCGCGCGGTAAGGCGGAAATCCCCATGTTTGGTGCTGTCAGGTGCTCGCCCGGCACCGTCGATTTTGGCCCTGGAGATTCCGAACAATGACCGACCGTCCCACCGATCTTTCTTCGCTTCCGTCCTATCGTGCGCCGCGGCGCTCGCTGTTCTCGGCGCGCAAATTCGCGCTGATGGCTTCCGTCGTCGCCGGCCTCGGCGTCGCCGTTTATGGCTTCAGCCCGTCGCACGACCCCGTCAATATCTTCTCCAGCCCCGCGCACGCGCAGGTCAACAACGAAGTCCGCAAAGTCGAGAAGCCCATCGGCTTTGCCGACATTGTCGAGCGCGTGAAGCCGTCGGTGATTTCGGTCAAGGTCAACATCAACGAGAAGGTCAGCAAGGACGACAGCGCCGGCAAGGACGACGACTCGCCGTTCCAGCCGGGCTCGCCGATGGAGCGCTTCTTCCGTCGCTTCGGCGGACCGGATGGCTTGCCTCCGGGCTTGCGCGGTGGTCCGCGCGGCGGCCGTGGCGCCATAACCGGTCAGGGTTCGGGCTTCTTCATTTCGCCTGACGGTTATGCGGTGACCAACAACCACGTCGTCGACGGCGCCGATAAGGTCGAAGTGACGACCGACGAGGGCAAGACCTACACCGCCAAGGTGATCGGCACCGATCCGCGTACCGACGTTGCGCTGATCAAGGTCGAAGGCGGATCGAACTTCCCGTTCGCAAAACTGTCCGACGGCAAGCCGCGGATCGGCGATTGGGTGTTGGCGGTCGGCAACCCGTTCGGCCTCGGCGGCACCGTGACCGCCGGTATCGTCTCGGCCTCCGGCCGCGACATCGGCAACGGCCCGTATGACGATTTCATCCAGATCGACGCGCCCGTGAACAAGGGCAACTCCGGTGGCCCGGCGTTCGATACCTCAGGCGAGGTGATGGGCGTCAACACCGCGATCTATTCGCCGTCCGGCGGCAGCGTCGGCATTGCGTTCTCGATCCCCGCTTCGACGGTGAAGAGCGTGATCGCGCAGCTCAAGGACAAGGGCTCGGTCAGCCGCGGCTGGATCGGCGTCCAGATCCAGCCGGTCACCTCAGACATTGCCGACAGCCTCGGCATGAAGAAGGCGGAAGGCGCGCTGGTTGCGGAACCCCAGGCCAACGGCCCGGCGGCCAAGGCCGGCATCGAATCCGGTGACGTGATCACTGCGGTGAACGGTGAATCGGTCAAGGATGCCCGCGAGCTCGCCCGCACCATCGGCGGTCTGGCGCCCGGCAACGCCGTGAAGCTCAACGTGCTGCACAAGGGCGAGGACAAGGTCATCAACCTCACGCTCGGCCAGTTGCCGAATACGCTGGAGGCCAAGGCCGATACCGACAACAACGACAAGGGCGGCGGCGTCACCCGCGGCACCGACGTGCCGAAGCTCGGCCTGACGGTGGCCCCCGCCAACAGCGTGGCCGGCGCCGGCAAGGACGGCGTCGTGGTCACCGAGGTCGACCCGAAGAGTGCGGCAGCGGAACGCGGTTTCAAGGAAGGCGACGTGATTCTCGAAGTCGCCGGCAAGAGCGTCACTAATGCCGGCGACATCCGGGAGGCGATCAATGCCGCGCGCACCGACAACAAGAACAGCGTTCTCATGCGCGTGAAGAGCGGCGGTTCGTCGCGGTTTGTGGCGTTGCCGCTGGCCAAGGGTTAACTACACCAATGGAGGGTGTCGCCGGCATTCGTCGCCCCCGCCGACGGCACTTTCCGGGGAGCGGGCTCAAGGTTCGCTCCCACTGGCTACCTTCCGGTGGAATACGCCCCCCTCCGTCGGAAGGCCTAAGGGCGGTGAGGTCCCCCAGCTTCACCGCCCGCTTTTTTCACATAATCGATAGGGTTCCGGGTCGCCTTGCATCGGCATGCGGCCCGCGCCATGGTGAGAGAAAGCCAATCACTTGACCGCAACCGCCCCCCAGATGCGCCTCTTGATCATCGAAGACGACCGCGAGTCCGCCGACTATCTGGTCAAGGCGTTCCGTGAAGTCGGTTATGTCGCCGATCTCGCCAGCGATGGCGAGGAAGGCCTGTCGCTCGCCGACAGCGGCGATTACGACGTGCTGGTGGTCGACCGCATGCTGCCGAAGCGCGACGGCCTGTCGCTGATCGGTTCCCTGCGCGAAAAGGGCAACCGGACCCCGGTGCTGATTCTGTCGGCGCTCGGGCAGGTCGACGACCGCATCAAGGGCCTGCGCGCCGGCGGTGACGATTATCTGCCAAAGCCCTATTCGTTCGCCGAGTTGCTGGCGCGCGTCGAAGTGCTGTCGCGCCGTCATGGCGGCCCGGCGGAAGAAACCACCTACAAGGTCGGCGATCTCGAACTGGACCGGCTCTCCCACCGCGTCGCCCGCGGCAAGGACGAGCTGACCCTGCAGCCGCGCGAGTTCCGGCTGCTCGAATATCTCATGAAGCACGCAGGGCAGGTGGTGACCCGCACCATGCTGTTGGAAAACGTCTGGGATTATCATTTCGATCCGCAGACCAACGTCATCGACGTGCATATCTCGAGGCTGCGCTCCAAGATCGACAAGGGTTTTGAACGACCCTTGCTGCATACGATCCGCGGCGCCGGATACATGATCCGTGACGGCATTCGGTAAACTGATCCGGACCACGGCGTTTCGACTGACGCTGGTCTATCTGTTTCTGTTTGCGCTGTTTGCCGCTTCGCTGCTCGGCTATTTCGCCTGGAATACGCGCCGGCTGATCACCGAGCAGATCACCACCACGGTAAACGTCGAAGTCAGCGAGATCAGCGATATCTATGCGCGGCGCGGGCTGCGCGGCCTTATCTTGTCGATCGGCAACCGGTCGCTGCGGCCAGGCGCCAATCTCTATCTCGTCACCACGCCGACCGGACAGGCGCTTGCCGGCAATGTCGGCTCGCTGGCGCCGGGCGTGATGGCGACATCGGGCTGGTCGGAGACCGCCTACCGGCGGATGGAGGATCAGGACAATACCGATCATCGGGCGCTGGTGCGCGTTACCGAAATGACCAATGGCTTCCGGTTGTTGATCGGCCGCGATCTGGAGGAGCGCCGGCGGCTGTTCGGGATCGTCGCCCACGCCGCGCAATGGTCGATACTGGTCGTCGTGGTGCTCGGTATCGGCGGCGGCATCTTTGTGGCGCGACGGGTGCTGCGCCGGATTGACGCCATGACCGGCACCACCCGGCGCATCATGGCCGGCGACCTCTCGGGCCGGCTGCCGGTCGGGCGCAGCGGCGACGAACTCGATCGGCTGGCCGAAAACCTTAATGCCATGCTGGAGCGGATCGAGGCCCTGATGATGGGGTTGAAGGAAGTCTCCGACAACATCGCCCACGACCTGAAGACGCCGCTGACGCGCCTGCGCAACCGCGCCGAGGAGGCGCTGGCGAGTTCCGGCAGCGAGGGCGAATACCGCGCGGCGCTGGAACGGACCATCGAGGAATCCGACGGCCTGATCCGCACCTTTAATGCGCTGTTGATGATCGCGCGCGCCGAGTCCGGGCAGGCGCGCGGCAATATGGACGATTTCGACGCCGCCGACGTCGCCAACGGCATCCACGAACTCTATGAGCCGCTGGCGGAAGACGACGGGATGATCCTGCACGTCAAATCCGCCCCGGCGCGGCTTCACGGTAACCGCGAGCTGATCAGCCAGGCGCTGGCCAATCTGGTCGAGAACGCGATCAAATACGGTAAGCCGGCCCCATCGGCGCAGCCGCTGGGCGCCGATGCCGTGGCGGGCACCAAGGAGATCCTGATCGAGGCGCGGCGCGAGGGCGACCAGATACTGCTCAGCGTCAGGGATCATGGTCCCGGCATTCCCGAAGGCGATCGCAAACACGCGGTGGAACGATTCGTCCGGCTCGAGGCCAGCCGCACCCTGCCGGGTTCCGGACTTGGTCTCAGCCTGGCGTCGGCGGTGGCGACGCTGCATGGCGGCGAGCTCAGGCTCGGTGATTCCTATCCGGGGCTGATCGCGACGCTGGCGATCCCCGCACTCCCCGCGGCCAGTGACAGGCTTGCGGCTCAAACGCAGGATGTGCCACAGAAGGTGGCATGAATTCATCCGCGCCGGGCAACGCGGAACGACATCGACTGGTCGCGCGATTCGCGGACGGGCCGCATGTCTCCGCTTCCAATCAAGCCGAACAGCTCTTGAACGACTGGCTCTCCGATCTGGAGCCGGCGCAATCGGCTGCGCTCCGCGGACTGCTGGATCATCCGTTCGCCAAAACCATTTTGCTCGGGATCGCGGAATTCTCGCCCTATCTGTTCGATCTGATCCGGGCCGACGCCGCGCGGCTGATCCGGTTGCTGGCGTGCGACCCGGAACAACACCTCGCTACGCTGATCGAGAAGACATCAAACGAGGTGTTCGCCGCCGCCGGCGAGACCGACGTGATGCACCTGCTCCGTCGCATGAAGGCGGAAGCCGCGCTCCTGATTGCGCTGTGCGATATCGGCGGGGTCTGGCCGGTGATGCGGGTGACGGCGGCGCTGACCGATCTTGCGACGGCCTCGGTGCAGGCGGCCTTGCGGTTTCTGCTGCGGCAGGAGGTTGCGCGCGGCCGGATGATTCCGGCCGACCCCGACCGGCCCGAGCAGGACAGCGGCCTGATCGTGCTGGCGATGGGCAAGATGGGCGCCGGCGAGCTGAATTATTCCAGCGATATCGACCTGATCGTGTTCTTCGATCCGGCCGCGACGTCGCTGGTTCCGGATATCGAGCCGCAGCCGTTTTTCGTGCGCGTGACGCAGGCGCTGTCGCGGCTGCTGCAGCAGCGCTCGGGCGACGGCTATGTGTTCCGCGTCGATCTGCGCCTGCGGCCGGATCCGGCTTCGACCCAGGTCGCGATCTCGACCTTGTCGGCGCTGCATTATTACGAGCGGGAAGGGCGCACCTGGGAGCGCGCGGCGATGATCAAGGCGCGGCCCTGCGCCGGCGATCCCAAAGCCGGCGAGGCGCTGGTTTCGGAGCTGGCGCCCTTCGTCTGGCGCAAGCATCTGGATTTCGCGGCGCTCGCCGACGTCCACGACATGAAGCGGCAGATGCAGACCTATCGCGGCCAGAGCGAGATCGCGGTCGAGGGCCATAACGTCAAGGTCGGACGCGGCGGCATCCGCGAAATCGAGTTCTTTGCTCAAACCCAGCAATTGATCGCCGGCGGCCGTCATCCGCAGTTGCGGGTGCGGCCGACGCTGGCGGCGTTGAACGTGCTGGCGACGAGCAACTGGATCACCTTCCAGGCGCACGACGAACTGGCCGCAGCCTACGAATTCCTGCGCCGGGTCGAGCACCGGCTGCAGATGATCGCCGACGAGCAGACCCATGCGCTGCCCGAGGATGCCGAGGCGGTGGAACGCTTCGCGCATTTCTTCGGCTATGACAGCCGCGCCGCCTTTGCCAGGGACCTGCTCGGCCATCTCAACACCGTGCAGGGGCATTACAGCAAGCTGTTCGAAGGCGACCCTACCGGCACCGAAAAACTGCCTGATGTCGACTACGGCACCGGCCCGGACGATCCGCGTCTGCTCGACCATCTCGCCACGCTCGGCTTCAAGAAGCCGCTCATGGTGGCAAAGACCGTGCAGCAATGGATGCAGGGCGATTATCGCGCACTGCGCGCCGATGCCACGAGGAGCGCCTTCGTCGAGTTTATTCCCGGCCTGATCAACGGGCTGGCGCATGCCGAAGACCCCGACGATGCGGTGACGGCGTTCGATCGTTTTCTGGGGGCCTTGCAACGCGGCGGACGGCTGATCTCGCTGTTGAGCCAGAACCGCGATCTGGTCGCGCTGGTGGCGCTGATCCTCGGCGCAGCACCCCGACTCGGCGACATGCTGGCGCGCCAACCGCAGATCATGGACGGGTTGATCGACCCGCGCTTCTTCGGCGCGATGCCGGATCAGAAGGAATTATCGGCGCGGTTGGCGGCGACGCTGAAGGACGCCCATTCCTACGAGGACTTTCTCGACCGGCTGCGCCTGTTCGGCCAGGAGAGCCTGTTTTTGATCGGCACGCGGATTCTCTCCGGCACGGTTTCCGCCCAGCAGGCCAATGTCGCCTTCGCCGACGTCGCCGAGGGCATCGTCCATACTGTGCATGGGCTGGTCACCGATCAGTTCGCCGCGCAATACGGCCGGATCAAGGGGCAGGAGACCGCGATCCTCGCCATGGGCCGGCTCGGCGGCCGCGAGATGACGGCGTCCTCCGACCTCGACCTGATCCTGCTCTATGATTTCGACCACGAGCAGCCGGATTCCGACGGCGAGCGATCGCTGCACGGCGCGCAGTATTTTGCGCGTCTTACCCAGCGGCTGATCTCGGCGTTCACGACGCGGACCAATTACGGCGTGCTCTATGACGTGGACATGCGGCTGCGTCCTTCCGGCCGCGCCGGACCGGTGGCGTCGCGGGTCGACGCTTTTGCCGATTACCAGGAGCGCGAAGCCTGGACCTGGGAGCACATGGCGCTGACGCGGGCGCGGGTGATTTCGGCCTCGCCGCAGCTTCGCGGCAGGATCGAAGCCATCATCCGCGCCGCGCTGACGCGCCCGCGCGATCCGGCCGGCACGGCGGCCGACGTCGCCGACATGCGCCGCGCCATCGCGCTGGAGAAGGGCGAAGACGACGTCTGGGATTTGAAATTGGCCGCCGGCGGCCTCGTCGATATCGATTTCATCGCGCAATATCTCCAGCTCGTGCACGCCGCCGAGAAGCCGGAAATTCTCAACGTCTCGACCCTGCAGGTGCTCGACAATGCCGCCAGGCTCGGCGTGCTGGCGCAGCCGGAAACCGAAATCCTGCGCTCGGCCGCGCGGCTCTACCACGATCTCACGCAGATCCTAAGGCTGTGCGTCACTGAAAAATTCAAGCCGGAAACCGCGGGCGAAGATTTGTTGCGGGTGATGGCGCGGGCCGGCGACACGCCGGACTTTTCAACGCTGGAAGCCCGCGTGCGCGAAACCCAGGCCGAGGTGCGGCGGGTGTTCGGGGCGTTGGTTGGCGGCTAGGGCGCCGGACTTCCATCACCGGACGTTTGCGGCGCGCCAGGACCACCGCCCGCAGCGTCGCTCCCGACCCCTCATGTTGCGGCCCGGCACGACGCCTGTGAACTTAAATGGCGCAGGGCGCGACCAAGGCTGTGTGCGATCAGGTAACGCCTGGTCGAGCGCGCCGGCGGCCAGCACGTGGCGCGCTCGCGCTGCATCGGGGGGCAATCGGGTGTTTTCTCTACGCGACAAATTGAGGTCCGGCCGTCTGCCGGCCGGCACGTGATTTCAGCCGTGACGACCATCTTCGTTGCGATTTTTGCAATTCAAATAAGGAAACCAGATGCTGGATGCCCATCAATTGCTTTGGACGCAAATTGCCGCCGGCGTTTGCCTGCTGATTTTTGGCGCGATGCTGTTCAATCTGTTTCGCATGCGAGGCCAAATGCAGGCGGCCCGCAGCTGGGACAAAATCGAGGGCGTCATCACCGTCTCCGAGGTGGATCAACCGCCCGAGCATGTCTCGGACGATCTGAACGACGCCACTCCCATCATCCGCTATCGCTATCGCGCCGGCGGTCAGGAACTGGAGAGTGACCAGGTCGCGATCGGCGGCCAGCCGCTGATGACCCGCGTGCTCGCCGGCAAACTGGTCGGGAGATATCCGGTCGGCGCCCACGTCGATGTTTATGTCGACCCGAACAACCCCAAGCAAACGCTGCTGGAGCCCGCCGAGCTGCGGAATGTCTCGGCCCTGACCGCCTTCACGATCGTGTTCGGCTTTATTGCGGCGATTCTGACCGCGCATTCGATCGCAGGCCATGTGCTTTATTCCGGCAACGGTGTTCCGCTGTTCGTTTTCCCGTTGCCGATCCTAGCACTGCTCGGCGCTGTCTTCGGCGTCGTCGCATTCGTCCGCGGGCGGCAGGTCGCCAGCGCCAGCCTGCGGTGGCCGACCGTGGCCGGCAGCATTACCACCTCGGGCGTGATCGAGGAGGCGATCGAGGACAAGAGCAATGACGACAAGTCGTTCATTCGCAAAATCCATCGCTATCAGGTCGACCTGCGCTACGCGTATCAGGTCGGCAAGCGCGATTTCGTCGGCACCGCGGCGAACTGGGGAGGGACCGCGATCTACGGCCTTCGCGAACTCGCGGAAAAAGCCGCGGGCCATTACCGGCCGGGACAACCCGTCACCGTCTATTACGATCCGGAGCGGCCGGGCAATGCCGTGCTGGAGCCGGATAATCGGCAGGGCTCGCTGGCGCCGCTCATCCTCGCGGCCATTTGCGCCGTCATAGGCGGCACACTTCTGGCGTTCTTCATCAAGGTCGGGTTCAACTAGCGTCGAGGACGCCGGCATCCAGCAGGCTGCTGTGTGCTCGATCCTGCAATCCTCCCGACCATGCTGTCGCCTCCGCGGGTGACCGCTGCCGGCGGCCGTTATGCAATGGTCGGGAGCAGGCGCCCCACTTCTTCCTGCAGGTCCGCGATGGCCGTGCGATCGCCGGAGAGATGCCGAAACAGGCAGCGTTGGAAAAGGCCATCAAACAGCGCATAGAGGGCGCCCCGGGAGACGACAGGCTGTCGGCCGCCAAGTGCGGCAAAGCGAGACGCGATCCGCCACACCATGTCTTCCAGGCTCTTGTCGATCTCGGCGACGTCGTCGCGAAAGGCCCCTTCAAACAGGGATTGCGAACGAAGATCGTACCAAAGGCGATGCATCCCGGCCTCGTCGCGAACCGTGGCGCCGAGCTTCTCCAGAAAGCCCTTCATCAGTTCGTCGCGGCTTTGCGCCGCTGACGTGATCTGGTCGTACCGCGTGACGCATTTCGACTTGTAGTGACGAACACAGCAGCAGATCAGGTCGACCTTGTCGCTGAAGTAATAGTGCAGCACCCCGTGCGTAAACTCGGATTTCTGCGCGATCTCGCGCAGGCTGGTTCGCGCATAGCCGAGCTCGGCCAGGGTTTCCAACGCCGCCTCGGCCAGTTCGATGCGTCGGGCGCTGAATTTATCGACACGCGAACGCTCGATCCGAGCCGAAGGCTTGCTTGGTCGGCTTGGCGTTTCAATTTTCCGCTGCGTCACCGCAGATTGCTTGCGCACGTCCAAAACTCCGAATCGCCGCGTTACTTCGGCGGCCATAATGCCCTGAAATGCCTTCCGAAATCATCCTCAGTCAAGGATTGCTTGACAAATGTCAAGATTTTAGACAATCGTCAAGATAATCTTGGACAATCGTCAAGTTTTCAGGATTCACGGCCGGAAGAAGCCGTGCATAGGGAGAACGCGCTGGCGCGTGCCTCGGCGCGTCACAACAGAAATCACAAGGGAGGGACAACGATGAGTACGAAGAATCTGGCTGGCCGCAAGGCTCTGGTCACTGGCGGCGCGCGAGGCATCGGCGCTGCGATCGCGGAGGCGCTTACGAATGCCGGCGCTTCGGTGATGATCGGCGACATTCTCGGCAATCTCGGCAAGGAAACCGCCGTTCGTCTTGCCAAAACAGGCGCCAAGACAGGCTTTGTGGAACTGAATGTCACCGACGACGCGCAATGGGAAAAGGCAGTCGCTGCCACCATCGCCACGCTGGGCGGCTACGATATCCTGATCAACAACGCCGGCATCGAGATCACCTCGCTCGTCGTCGATCTCAAGGCTGAAGATCTGCGCCGGATGTGCGACGTCAACATCGTTGGCACCGCTCTCGGCATGAAGCACGCGTTTCGCGCGATGCGACCTGGCGGAAGTGCCGGTGCCGGCGGGGCCATCGTCAACATTGCCTCGGTCGCAGCTACGATCGCATTTCCGGCCATTGCCGGATACTCCGGCACCAAATCGGCCGTTGACCGCATGACGCGGGTCGCCGCGATGGAAGCCGGCAAGCTCGGTTATGGCGTGCGGATCAACTGTCTCTATCCCGGGCTTGTCCCCACCGACATGGGCATGCAATTGGCCAACGACATCGTCGCCGCCGGATTAGCACCGGACGTCGGCGCCGCCGTCGCCTCGGTCGTCGAGCAGACACCGCTTGGCCGGTTGGGCGAGGTCGGCGATATGGCCGACGCCGCAGTTTTCCTTTGCTCCAACGAGGCGCGCTTCATCACCGGTGCCGGCCTGCCGGTCGACGGCGGCATGGGCATGTAAATCGCCAAACGCAAAAAAACAGAAATTCGGGAGGATATGAATATGAGCGAGAAGAAACCTGTCATCGTCTATGGCGTCTCCGGCTACACCGGGCGTCTGGTTTGCGAATACCTGCGTGAGTACAACATTCCCTTCATTGCGGCCGGCCGCGACGCCGCCAAAGTGAAGGCCGTCGTCGAAAAAATTCCCGGCATCGAAACGGCAGACTACGAGATTGCCGAGGTTGAACAAACGGTCGGAGCGCTGACTGAGCTGTTCAAGGGCGCGAAGGTCGTCAGCAATATGGTCGGCCCGTTTATCAAGTTCGGCCCCGAAGTCGTCGAAGCCTGTCTTGCGGCCGGCTGTCACTACACGGATACGACCGGCGAACAGGATTGGGTGATGCTGGCGCAGGAACGCTGGGGAGCAAAATTCGCGGCAAAGGAATTGCTGCTGGCGCCCAACGTCGCGCAGATGTACACGACGGGAGAAATCGCGGCGAACATTTGCCTCGAAACGCCGGGTCTCGATACGCTCGATATCCTGGTGCTGTGGAAGGGGTTCCCGACCTACGCCTCGACGCAGACGATCTTCACCATTCTCAAGGCGAACTGGTACTATCTGGTCCAGAACAAATTTGTTGAATGGGATGTGGCCGCCAATTTCGAGGTCAATGTTCCCGGTCAGCATGAGGGCGCCATTGCCGTGCCGTGGGGCGGCACTGCGCATCCGGTCTGGTTCAAGAACGATCCGCGCGTCTCCAACTGCAAGGTGCTCGGTGGCGTCATGCAGCGCGACATCATGCTCGGTGTGGTTCAAACCCAGGAGATGGTGAAAGAGAAAATCAGGCCGCTTCCGCCCGACCAGCAGGAGAAGGCGCTGGCCGACATCGCGGCAACGCTGCAGGCAAGCATGCCGCCGCGCGAGAATCCGCGCATCAATACCTCGATCGACTCCGTCTATGCATCCGGTCCGCTCGGCCGCGCGCATTGCGTGATTCATGGCAACTGCAATTACAAGCAGACCGGAATGCTGCAGGCCTATGCCGCATTCTCGCTGTTGCAGACGGCTCCCAGGAAAGTTGGCTTTGCCTCCGCCTGTCAGGCGTTCGGGCATCGCGAACTGCTGGGTCAGTTGCGAAGCTTCGGACTGGTCATGAATCCGGTTCTGACGGTTCATAATTGATGCAACCGGGTGGCGCGGACCACCGCGCCACCCGTCTTCTTTCCGGAGGTGGTCCGTGCGACTTCTCGATTATCTGGATAAGGGCGCCTCGCTTGGCGCCGATGCGCCATGCCTGACCATGGACGGAAACGACCTGAGCTATGGTGACGTGCAGCGCCTTAGCTACCGAATCGCACGCGGATTGGACAATTGCGGCGTTGCTCCCGGGGAGAAAGTCGCGATCCTTTCCGGCAACGATCCGGTCGCCTTTGCCTGCGTGTTCGGTATTTCCCGCGCCGGGGCCGTCTGGTGTCCGATCAACCCACGCAACGAGGCGGCGGAAAACCAGTTCATCCTCGACGCGTTCGATTGCAGCCTGTTGCTGTTCCACAGCGGCTTCGCGCCGATGGTCGACAAACTAAGGCCGCAGCTGCCGAAATTGCGTCAGCTTGTATGTCTCGACACCGAGATGTCCTTCGCGCCGTCGTTCGAAACCTGGCTTGCCGACGTCGACGACCAGCCCTTTCAGCGCGATTGCGTTGATGACCTTGCGATGATACCCGGCACCGGCGGAACGACCGGCAAACCCAAAGGCGTGATGCTCTCGGGACGCAACATCGAAACGATGGCTGCGTTGACCCTGATGGGTTATCCGTTCAAGGGGCGGCCGATCTATCTGGCGCTCGCGCCGCTGACGCATGCTGCCGGCGTGCTGTGCTTTCCCATCATGACGCTCGGAGGCAGGGTGGTGATCATGCATCACCCGGACGTCGGCGAATTCCTCGACCTGATCGCACGCTACCGGGTCACGCACACGTTCCTTCCGCCAACTGTCATCTACATGCTGCTGGATCATCCGAAGCTCGAAAGTGCCGATCTCAGCTCGCTGCAATGCTTCTGGTACGGCGCGGCCCCTATTTCGGTAGCGCGCCTGACCGAGGCACTGGAAAAGATTGGCCCGATGGCGCAGCTTTTTGGGCAGACCGAAGCACCGATGATGATCTCGATGATGCCGCCTGCGGACCACTACAATCCCGACGGTTCGATCGCGACGGGACGGCTGTCGTCGGCGGGCCGTGTCGGGCCGCTGGTTCGGGTCGGCATCATGGATAGCGACGGCAATTTGCTGCCGGCCGGAGAGCGCGGCGAAATCGTCGTCCGCGGATCGCTGGTGATGGACGGGTACTACAAGAACGCCGAAGCCACGGCGGAGGCTTCCGCGCACGGCTGGCACCATACGGGGGATATCGGATATCTCGACGCGGACAATTTCCTGTACATCGTCGATCGCGCCAAAGACATGATCATTACTGGCGGCTTCAATGTCTATTCGGTCGAAGTTGAGAACGCCCTTCAGGCCCACGAAACCATTCAGGACTGCGCCGTGATCGGTTTGCCGGACGACAAGTGGGGTGAACGCGTTGTCGCCGTGGTACAGGCGAGAGCAGGGCGCACAATCGATGTCGCCGCGGTATCGAGCTTCGTGAAGGAGCGGATCGGAAGCGTCAAAACACCCAAGCAGATCGAAGTCTGGGATGACCTTCCGCGCTCCAAAGTCGGCAAGGTGCTGAAATCCGAGATCCGCGCCAGGATGCTGGCGGATGGGAAGGCGTGACGATGCTCATTCCGCAAAACGCAGCGTGCTGCGCTTTGGGTTTGGCGCGCTGAAAAAATGATCCTGCGCCTGCGTGCGAGCGGTGCGGTACCGGGTTAGTTCCTGGTGCGGATAAACCCGGCAAGCTTGGTTTTCTGAGCCTCACACCAGGCCGCCATGCCGATCCGCTTCTGGTCGAGGTCCGTCGACCTCGTCGCCATCGCGACTTCCGTCATCAGCTCTTCATCCCCGCGTTCGCCCATTTTGCCGCCGGTGTGCATGTAGGCGATGGCCTTGCGCACCTGCTCGGTGGTTCCATCCGGCAGTTGCATCTCCTGCGCCCTTTGAACCAGATCCTGATAGGCGACATCCGTGCCGGGGCATTCCACCTTGGCGGCGAAAGCCTGCAGGACCATGGTCACATAGGCCAGGCGCTGCTCGGCATGCGCCGGAGCGGCAACGGCAATCAATCCCAGTAGCAACAGACCAAAGCGCATCACAGTCTCCTTGTTCGGGAACAAAAACTAGCGCTGAACCGCATCCTTACGCAACCTCCCGAAGCGAGACGGCACAGAGCATGCGTGAGTGACGATGGAACCGCCTGTTGCACCTCAATCGTCACGCCGCTGGGAACAAATCCGGCCATGGCGGCTTATCGCCGACGGTTCGAATTCCGGGAGAATCCCATGAACATGGCAAAGATCGTTTTGGCCGGTTTTGCGGCCCTCATCGTCGTCAGTTCGGCGGCTCTGGCCCAGCAAGCGTCGACGGGAACGGTCACCAAAATTGATCGGATCAGCGGCATCATCGCCATTCGAGAAACCCAGAGCGGCACGGTCGGAGCGAATTCCGGCAGCTCCGCCGAGGAGTTCAAGGTGCAAGAAAGCATGCTGAACAATTTGCACGCCGGCGACAGGGTGACATTCTCCGCCACCGAAGCGGGCGGAGCCAAAACCATCACGAAGCTCGAGAGGCAGTAGGCTTTCACGAGTCGGCGATGCCGCGCCAACTACTCGCGCTATCGCCGTCATCCCTGCGCAACGGCGTCGCCGTTGTCGCTGGAGGTGCTCGCCGTATTCGGCGAGCCTCGAAGGATGGTTGCTCCGGTGTGCGCGGCCATCCTTCGAGACGCGGCGAAGACGCCGCTCCTCAGGATGAGGTCCGAAATAGCTTCACAGCCTCTCAGGCTAACGGAGCAGGCGCGTTCGATCTAAAGCAATCACAACCGCTTGATGCGCTACGCCTGCTTCAGCGATTGGATCGCGTCGCGGACATTGGGATCGAGGCCGGCGCCACCGGTGTCGACATGGGCGAAGATCGCCTTGCGCATCCGCGGATCCCAGAATTTTTTGATGTGATCGGCAATGCCGGGTACGGCCTTGTCGCGGCCTTGGCTCTGAAAGAATTTGCCGATCTGGTTGGCCATGTAGATCAGTCGATCAGGCGACATCAGCGGCCTCCTTGGCCATGACTTCTGCCGCAATCCGCTCCGGATGCGTGAACACTTCAAAACCATCGGATCGCGCGATCGCGGCCAGCGTGATGCCGGCCGCCTCCGCCATCCGCACCGCGAGCGCCGTCGGCGCCGAAACCGCAACCATCAGCGGCGCGCCGAGTGCGGCGGTCTTCTGCACCATCTCGACCGAGACCCGGCTGGTCAGCAGCACCATGCCTTCGCCGGCGGCGACCTTGGCCTGCGCCAGCGCACCCACGAGCTTGTCCAGCGCATTGTGGCGGCCGACATCCTCGCGCAGGCACATGATGCCGCGCGCCGGCGTCCAGAACGCCGCGGCGTGGACGGCGCGGGTCTCGATGTTGATTTGCTGCAGCGGCGCGATCGCAGCCATCGCCGCCATGATCTCATGGGGCGCGAAGCCGCGGCCCTCCGGCACTATGGCTGCGGGGCGAACGGCCTCGGCAATCGAGTCGATGCCGCAGATGCCGCAGCCGGTGGGGCCGGCGATATGCCGCCGCCGCTCGTTGATGAGTGCGGCCTTCGAAGGCTTCAGCCACATTCGCAGTTCAATGCCGTCGTCGAGTTCGACGATGTCGAGGGTCTCGATCTCGTCAGGCGATTGCACGATGCCTTCGCTGAGGCTGAAGCCGACGGCGAAATCTCTTAAGTTCTGCGGCGTGCCCATCATCACGGCGTAGGTGCCGCCGTTGTAGGTCAGCGCCAGCGCGGTTTCTTCCGGGATCAGGCGCGGGCCTTCACTCCGGCAGCCGTCGCGCCAGACCTGGCGGCGGGCCTTGCGGACGGGATCGTGCATCGTCATTCCGCGGCTTCCACGACCGGCGCGATCCGGCGCGAGTGACGGGCCTGCTCGTCATAG
This sequence comes from Bradyrhizobium sp. Ash2021, assembly GCF_031202265.1. NCBI lineage: Bacteria > Pseudomonadati > Pseudomonadota > Alphaproteobacteria > Hyphomicrobiales > Nitrobacteraceae > Bradyrhizobium > Bradyrhizobium sp. Ash2021. The sequence continues at coordinate 3,617,980 of NZ_CP100604.1, forward strand.
GCCTTCTGCCAGTCGGACGGGCCGTTCGACGGCGAAATCTGCACCGCCGTGACCTTGTATTCCGGGCAGTTGGTCGCCCAGTCGGAATACTCGGTCGTGATCACGTTGGCCTGCGTGTCCGGATGGTGGAAGGTGGTGTAGACCACGCCGGGCGCGACGCGATCGGTGATCTCTGCACGCAAGGTGGTTTCGCCGGCCCGGCTGGCGAGCCTTACCCAGTCGCCGTCGCGCACGCCGCGCTGCTCGGCATCGTGCGGATGAATTTCGAGCCGGTCTTCCTCGTGCCAGATGATATTATCGGTGCGCCGCGTCTGGGCGCCGACATTATACTGGCTGAGGATGCGGCCGGTGGTCAGCAGCAACGGATAACGCGGGCCGGTGCGCTCGTCGGTCGGGATATATTCAGTGATCACGAACTTGCCCTTGCCGCGGACGAAGCCGCCGATATGCATCACCGGCGTGCCCTGCGGTGCCTTCTCATTGCAGGGCCATTGCACCGAACCGAGTTCGTCGAGTTTTGTATACGAGACGCCGGCAAAGGTCGGCGTCAGCGCCGCGATCTCGTCCATGATTTGAGACGGATGGTCGTAGCGCATCTCGAAGCCCATCGCCTTGGCGAGGCCGATGGTGACTTCCCAGTCGGAGAGCCCGTTGCGCGGGGTCATCACCTTGCGGACGCGCTGGATGCGCCGCTCGGCGTTGGTAAAAGTGCCGTCCTTTTCCAGGAAGGTCGAGCCGGGCAGGAAGACGTGGGCGTAGTTCGCGGTCTCGTTGAGGAAGAGATCGTGGACGATGACGCATTCCATCGAAGACAGCGCCGCCACCACATGCTTGGTATTGGGATCGGACTGCAGGATGTCCTCGCCCTGCACGTAGAGCCCCATGAAGGTGCCCTCGATCGCGGCGTCGAACATGTTGGGAATGCGCAGGCCCGGTTCCCGATTGAGCTTGACGTTCCACATCGCCTCGAACTGGTCGCGCACGGCGTCGCCCGAGATATGGCGGTAGCCGGGCAGTTCGTGCGGGAACGAGCCCATGTCGCAGGAGCCCTGAACGTTATTCTGGCCGCGCAGCGGGTTCACGCCGACGCCGGGCCGGCCGATATTGCCGGTTGCCATCGCGAGGTTGGCGATCGCGATCACGGTGGTCGAGCCCTGGCTGTGCTCGGTGACGCCGAGCCCGTAATAGATCGCGCCGTTGCCGCCCGTGGCGAACAGCCGGGCTGCTTCGCGCAACTCCTTCGGATCGACGCCGGTCATGATCGCGGTGGCCTCGGGGCTGTTGTTCGGCAAGGCTGCGAAGGCGGCCCATTCCTCGAATTCGCTCCAGTCGCAGCGCTCGCGCACGAAGGCTTCATCGACAAGGCCTTCGGTAACGATGACATGCGCCAGCGCCGTGAGCACGGCGACATTGGTGCCGGGCATCAGTGGCAGGTGCAGCGCCGTCAGATGCGGGGCCTCGACCATCTCGGTGCGCCTGGGATCGATCACAATCAGCTTTGCACCTTGCCGCAACCGCTTCTTGAGACGCGATGCAAAGACCGGATGAGCGGCGGCCGGATTGGCGCCGATGATCAGCACCACGTCGGTGTGTTCGACCGAGTCGAAATCCTGGGTGCCGGCCGAGGTGCCGAACGTGGTCGACAGGCCGTAGCCGGTCGGCGAATGGCAGACGCGGGCGCAGGTATCGACGTTGTTGTTGCCGAACCCGCCGCGGATCAGCTTTTGCACCAGATAGGTTTCTTCATTGGTGCAGCGCGACGAAGTGATGCCGCCGACGGCGTCGCGGCCGTACTTTTCCTGGATGCCCTTGAATTTGGCGGCAGCGAAATTGAACGCTTCTTCCCACGACACTTCGCGCCAGGGATCGGCGATTTTCTCGCGGATCATCGGTTTAAGGATACGCTCCTTGTGGGTGGTATAGCCCCAGGCAAAGCGGCCCTTGACGCAGGAATGGCCGCGGTTGGCCTTGCCGTCCTTGTAGGGCACCATGCGCACGACTTCCTCGCCGCGCATCTCGGCCTTGAAGGTGCATCCGACGCCACAGTAAGCGCAAGTCGTCACAACAGAATGTTCGGGCTGGCCGATCTCGATCACCGATTTTTCCGTCAGCGTCGCGGTCGGGCAGGCCTGCACGCAGGCGCCGCAGGAGACGCATTCCGATCCCAGAAAGCTCTCGCTCATGCCGGGCGACACCCGGCTGTCGAAGCCGCGGCCCGAGATCGTCAGCGCAAACGTGCCTTGCACTTCCTCGCAGGCGCGGACGCAGCGCGAGCAGACGATGCATTTGGAGGGATCATAGGTGAAATAGGGGTTGGACTCGTCCTTCGGCATCCACGCCGCATTGGCTTCGCCGTGAGACTTGGCGAACACGTGGTTGTCGCCCTCATAGCCGTAGCGCACGTCGCGTAAGCCGACCGCGCCGGCCATGTCCTGCAATTCGCAATCGCCGTTGGCGGCACAGGTCAGGCAATCCAACGGGTGGTCGGAGATGTACAACTCCATCACGCCCTTGCGCAGCTTCTTCAGCCGCTCGGTCTGAGTGTGAACCACGAGGCCGGGCAGAACGGGCGTGGTGCAGGACGCCGGCGTGCCGGCGCGGCCCTCGATCTCGATCAGGCACAGCCGGCAGGAGCCGAACGCATCGACCATGTCGGTGGCGCACAGCTTTGGGATCTGCGTGCCGGCTTCCATCGCCGCGCGCATGATCGAGGTGCCCTCGGGCACCGTGACGCTGTTGCCGTCGATGGTGAGCGTCACCATCGTCTCGGATTTCGAGCGGGGCGTTCCGAAGTCGGTTTCCTGGATCAGCGACATGGCGATTTCCTTTACTCCGCGGCCTGCAGACGGGCCGGTGCCGGGCCAAAATCTTCCCGAAAATGTTTCAGTGCACTCATGACGGGATAGGGCGTGAAGCCGCCGAGCGCGCAGAGCGAGCCGAATTTCATGGTGTTGCAGAGGTCTTCGACCACCGCGAGATTTTCAGCCACGCGCTCGCCGGCGCGGATCTTGTCGATGGTCTCGACGCCGCGAGTGGAGCCGATCCGGCACGGCGTGCACTTGCCGCAGGATTCCACCGCACAGAATTCCATCGCAAAGCGCGCCTGCTTCGCCATATCGACGCTGTCGTCGAACACCACGATGCCGCCATGGCCGATCAGGCCGTCGCGCGCCGCAAACGCTTCGTAATCGAACGGCGTATCGAACAGCGCGCGGGGAAAGTACGCGCCCAGGGGGCCGCCGACCTGCACCGCGCGGACCGGACGGCCCGTCAAGGTGCCGCCGCCGATATCGTCGATCAGTTCGCCGAGGGTAACGCCAAAGGCGGTCTCGAACAGGCCGCCATATCGGATGTTTCCGGCCAACTGGATCGGCATGGTGCCGCGCGAACGGCCCATCCCGGAATCCGCATAGGCTGTTGCACCGCCGGCCAGGATGAAGGGGATCGCCGCGAACGACAGCACGTTGTTGATCACGGTGGGTTTGCCGAACAGGCCCTTATGCGCCGGCAGCGGCGGCTTGGCGCGCACGATGCCGCGGCGGCCTTCCAGGCTTTCCAGGAGCGAGGTCTCTTCGCCGCAGACATAGGCGCCGGCGCCGACGCGGACTTCGAGGTCGAAATCGTGCGCGGAGCCGTTGATGCGGGCGCCGAGATAGCCGGCGCGTTTCGCGGCCGATATCGCCGCCTTCATTGCCGCCACGGCGTGCGGATATTCCGAGCGGATGTAGATGTAACCCTTGCTGGCGCCGACCGCGATGCCCGCAATCGTCATGCCCTCAATCACCACGAAGGGATCGCCCTCCATGATCATGCGATCGGCAAACGTGCCGCTGTCGCCTTCGTCGGCGTTACAGACGATGTATTTCCGCTCGGCGCTGGCCTGCGCCACAGTCTTCCATTTGATCCCGGTCGGAAAGCCGGCGCCGCCACGGCCGCGCAGCCCTGAGGCGGTGACATCGGCGAGGATTTCGTCCGGGGTCAGCCGCAGCGCCCGTTCCAGGCCCTTGAAGCCCTCATGGGCGCGATAATCCTCGACCACGCGCGGATCGATCACGCCGCAACGCGCGAAGGTCAGCCGCGTCTGCCGCTTCAGCCAGGGGATTTCGTCGGCGACACCAAGCCGCAGCGGATGCGGGCCGCTGGCTGCCATCGCATCCAGCACCGACCGCGCGTCGGTCGTGGTCACCGGGCCGAACGCGACTCGGCCTTGCGATGTTGCGACCTCGATCATGGGCTCGAGCCAATAGAGCCCGCGCGATCCGGTCCTGACGATCTCGACGGCGAGGCCACGCTTTGCGGCGGCCTGCTCTAGCGCGACGGCGACGTCATCGGCGCCGACGGCGACCGCACCGGCATCGCGGGAAATGAAAATGCGCATCGTCATCGCTGCACCTCCGCCACCAGCGCATCGATCCCTGCGTCATCCAGCCGGCCGACGAGACGGCCATTGAGCATCGCCGACGGCGCGGTGGCGCAGAGCCCGAGGCAATAGATCGGCTCCAGCGTCACCCGCGCATCGGCGGTGGTGTTGCCAAGGGAAATGCCGAGTTTTGCTTCCGCGCGCGCGGCCAGCACATCGCCGCCCGCGGCCTGGCAGGCCTCGGCGCGGCACAGTTTCAGCACATGGCGGCCGGCGGGTTGGTGCCGGAAATCGTGGTAGAAGGTAAACACGCCGTGGACCTCGGCGCGCGACAGATGGAGTGCTGCGGCGATCATCGGAATCGCCGGCTCCGGCACGTAACCGAAGGCTTCCTGCAGCGCATGCAGGATCACCAGCGTGGCGCCTTCGAGCGTGTCGTGCTCGGCGATGATTTCGGCGCCGCGCGCCTCATCCCAGGGTTCATAGACCGGTGTCATCCGCGCTCTCAAATCAGGGGTTGCTGGCACCCGCTGATGAGAGTTGGAATTGCTCCAAAGATCAATAAAGCTGTCTCATGCTGCGATATCAAAACGCGATCAATGTTCCCGGGAAATCGGGCGATTTGGAAATGCAATGTGAAAATCGCGCGCCCAAGGCGCGGCTTTTGGCGTATGGGTCCGGCAGCGGCCGTGATATTCATGACGGCTATTCTACCTATCCTGTGAGGCTCCCTTCTTGATCGACAAGCTTGAACTTCTGCTCGCGCTGGCCAAGGAACGTCATTTCGGACGGGCCGCCGAGGCCTGCGGCGTCACCCAGCCGACGATGTCGACCAGCCTCAAGCAGCTCGAGGAAATCCTCGGCGTTATGCTGGTGCAGCGCGGCTCCCGCTTCCAGGGCTTTACGCCGGAGGGCGAGCGCACGCTCGACTGGGCGCGGCGCATCGTCGGCGACGCCCGCGCGATGAAGCAGGAGATCAACGGATTAAAGGACAAGCTGTCGGGCGAGATCCGGATCGCGGCGATCCCGACCGTGCTCGGCATGGTGGCATCGCTGACCACGCCGTTCCGCGCGCGCCATCCGGACGTGCGCTTCCGGATTCAGTCCTGCACCTCCGCAGACGTGCTGGGTCTTTTGGAAAATCTCGAGGTCGATGCCGGCCTGACCTATATCGAGAACGAGCCGATCGGCCGGGTTCGCACCATTCCGCTCTATAACGAGAGCTATCGCCTGCTGACGTCGCCCGACGGCATGTTCGGCGACCGCAAGCAGGTCACCTGGAAGGAAGTGGGGCAGGTGCCGCTGTGCCTGCTGACCCCGGACATGCAGAACCGGCGCATCATCGATCGCGCGCTGCTTTCGGTCGGCGCCGAGGCGACGCCGACGCTGACCTCCAATTCGCTGCTGGTGCTCTATACCCACGTCAAGACCGGCCGCTGGGCCAGCGTGATGCCCGCCAAACTCGCGGAGACGCTGGGCCTTGCTGATACCGTCCGCAGCATTCCGATCGTCGATCCCGCGGTCAATTACAGCATTGGCCTCGTGATCCCGCAGCGCGATCCGATGACGCCGTTGATCGCTGCGCTGGTGCAGGTCGCCCGCGAAGTCGCGCCGACGCTGGAGTGAAAGCTGGCGTACCTATGAATTGAGCTTGGTCGCTGCTGCTTGATTGAAGTCCGCTGTGCGCCGATAGAGACCAAATCCGGCGGCGCAGCGAAATGTCGCGATGTGCCAAGATGCGACATTGGCGCAAACGATGCCACAACGACGCGCCGATGAACAATTGCGGAAAATCGGCGACGTCAGCGCTGCGATGTATTGGTCGGCTGCCGATCCAACAGAATATCGTTCATCCTGATTTCCACCGCGATTTTCACGTTCGGGTGCGGCAGAATATAGAAGCGCCCGTCCTTCACCGCGTCGATCGTGATCCTTGCGATATCGGCGGCGGAAAGCTTTCCTGATTTGATCGCCTGTCTGATGCGATCCGAGTACTGCTCCGCTTCCGGATTGGAGTCCGCGAGTTGCGCGGGCCGGTTGCGTTCGGAGTTCGATATCCCGGTATCAACAAATGCGGGGCATAGCACGGAAACGCCGATCGGCGCATTCTGGCCGCGCAGCTCGTGATGAAGGCATTCCGTGATCGCGACGACGGCGTGTTTGCTCGCGGCATAGACGCCGGAGCCCGGGGGCGCAAGCAGACCCGCTGCGGAGGCCGTGTTGACTATGTAAGACTCTTCCTTTTGCGCCAGCATGCGCGGCACGAAGCTGCGCAACCCGTGTACCACACCCATCACGTTGATACCCAACGTCCACTTCCAGTCGTCGAGCGTGGCCGTCCAGATCGGCCCCGCCGTTCCCACGCCCGCGTTGTTGAAGAGCAGGTGGCATGCGCCAAAGCGGTCGTATGTCGACCTTGCCAGATGCTCAATGCTGTCGGCACTTGAGACGTCGCTGCCAATCACGAGGGACTCGGTGCCAGGCTTGAGCAGCGCGACGGTGGTACCTAAGCCACCTGTATCGATATCTGTGAGAATAACCTTCATTCCTTCGTCGGCGCAACGGATCGCAAATTCACGACCAAATCCACTGGCCGCACCTGTAATCACCGCAACTTTTCCGTGAAGCTCTTTCATGGCGAGTCCTAGTGAGAAACACGTCGGGAAATACGGGTGCGTTTGTTTCTTGTAATGAAGGCGCCCCTATCACCGGGATTACGATATCAATAGAGCCGGCCTGTCATGAAGCTGGTCGTCACACGATCAACGCCAGCGCGGCTTCTAGAGCCGCTTCATCCAATCGTGCTTCAACCCGCCATACTCATTTGATTTGCCTTGGGCCGGTCGCACGGTCCGCGTTATCCAGTTGTCCACCCCGATGCTCGATGCGTCAGCCTACCACCATTTTCCAAGCACACGCTTGAAAATATCATTCGCGACCGAAGGGAGCCGGCCACACGTCCGGCCAAGTCCGCTTTGCTGCTGAAAGCGAAAGTGTAGTCAGAGCATTAGCGGCTCCGCGACTGGGCATTGCGGGTTGATGGGGCCGCCGCAGACGTGATTCAAGCTCCGAAACTGGAGGCTCGGGAAACCGGACGGACGGCTGTAGCTGACGCCGCCGGGCGATAATTCCATCCTGGAATGACTGCTATTCCGCCGCGGCTGCTGACACGACGGTGGCGGCAGGGCGCCGCTAGGCTGCGGTCTTCAAGGGAACGGCTCGCGCCGCGCCCGACTCCAGCGATTGAGGAAGCAACGATGTCGAGACTACAGAACAAGGTCGCCGTGATTACCGGCGGCACCAGCGGGATTGGACTGGCAGCGGCACAGCGGTTCGTCGCCGAAGGGGCGTTCGTCTACATCTTCGCCCGCCGTCAGGACGAATTGGACAAGACGGTCACCTCGATCGGCCGGAACATCGCCGGCGTCCAGGGCGACGTCCGCAAGCTCGAGGATCTCGACCGCCTCTACGCCAGGGTCGCTTCCGATGGCCGCAAGCTCGACGTGGTGGTCGCCAATATCGGCGCCGTCGACAGCGTGAAACTTACCGATGTCACCATCGAGAGCTTCAACCACAATTTCGACGTCAACGCCCGCGGCGTGCTGTTCACGGTGCAGAAGTCGCTGCCGCTCCTGAACAATGGCGCATCCGTCATCCTGACCAGCACGATCGCCGCCCTGCGCGGCTTCCCCGGTCGGAGCGCCTACGCCGCCTCCAAGACAGCACTGCGCTCCTATGCCCGGACCTGGACGATGGAGCTCAAGGACCGGGGCGTCCGGGTCAATACGATCACGCCGGGTCCTTGCGACACGCCGCTGATCGATGCCCAGGTCAGTTCGCCCGATGAGGCGGCCGCGGTCCGCGCCAAGCATGCCGCGAGCATCCCGCTCGGCCGCATGGCGCGGCCGGAAGAGATCGCGGCCGCGATGCTGTTCCTGGCCTCTGAGGACAGCAGCTTCGTCGCCGGCAGCGAACTGCTGGTCGATGGCGGCATGTGCTCCGTCTGAGCCAGCCCCAGGCGATCGTTTCCCGAGCGCTCCAACCGTCCGGCGCGCCGTTTTCCCGACCGGCCCAAGCGCGGCCGTTCCCATCTTGTAAAGAGGATTTCAATGCCAAAGCTCCAAGGAAAAGTTGCCCTCGTCACTGGCGGCAGCAGCGGAATAGGTCTCGCCACCGCCAAGCGCTTCGTTGAAGAAGGCGCCTTCGTCTACATCACCGGGCGCCGCCAGACCGAACTGGACAAGGCGGTATCGCTGATCGGCCGCAGCGTCGCCGCAGTGCGGGGTGACGTGTCCAACCTCGCCGATCTCGACCGACTCTACGTCAGGATTGCCAGCGAGAAGGGGAAGATCGATATCCTCTTTGCCGGGGCGGGTATCGTCGATCCTCAGCCGCTCGCCGAGATGACGGAAGAAAGCTTCGACAAGCTCTTTGCGATTAACACGCGGGCTTTGGCCTTCACGGTGAAGAAGGCCCTGCCGCTTTTGAATGACGGCGGGGCGATCATTGTGATCACCTCGATCGCCGAGAACAAGGGCATCCCCGGCTTCACCGCCTACAGCGCCACCAAGGCTGCAGTCCGCTCCTTCGTCCGCACCTGGACGGCTGAGTTGAAGGATCGTCGCATCCGGGTCAATGCGATCAGCCCGGGACCGATCGACACGCCGATCTTCGAGCAGCAGGCGCCGACCAAGGAGGGGGCCGACCAAGCCCGCGCCCAGTTCGCCGCGGCCGTCCCGTTCGGGCGGCTCGGCCGCCCGGAGGAGATCGCGTCGACCGCCTTGTTCCTCGCTTCTGACGAAGCAAGCTTCATCGCAGGCGTGGACCTCCCAGTCGATGGCGGCTTGACCGCGATCTGAATCTGTCGGCGTAAGACGGCACCACCATACAAACACCGAGGGGGAGGTGGTATGCTTGTCGCTGAGTATCGGAGGCGTGGCCATTCCAGCATTCCCCGTGATCGCGGGCCGGAGAGACGCTTATGAACGATGCGAGCCGAAAGGCCCATTGGGAGAATGTCTACCGCACGAAGGCGGAGAACGAGGTCAGTTGGTTTCAGGAGAGCCCCGCACCCTCGCTCGAATTGATCGACCTTGCCAGGCCTGCGCCTGCCGCCGCCGTCGTGGACGTCGGCGGGGGAGCGTCACATCTCGTTGATGCGCTGATCGACCGCGGCTTCATCAATGTGACCGTATTGGATCTGTCGGAAGCGGCGCTTGACGCTGCCAGGACCCGGCTCGGTGACAGAGCGACGAGGGCGCGGTGGATCGCGGCAGATGTCACAAAATGGCACCCGACACAGCTTTTCGATATCTGGCATGACCGCGCCGCCTTCCATTTCCTCACCACAGCGGCCGATCAGGCCGCTTATGTCGAGCGGCTTGAGAAAGCCGTCAAGCCGGGCGGCCATGTCATCATTGGCACGTTCGCGATGAATGGTCCCGAGCGTTGCAGCGGCTTGCCGATCGTCTGTCATGACGCCGCGAGCCTCGGCAGGGCGCTGGGAGGCGATTTCGAATTGCTTCACACCCGCCTCCACGATCATGCGACCCCATGGGCCGCCATTCAGCATTTTCAGTTTTCGGTATTCCGGAGGCTGATCGAGGGCGTGAACCCATAATTCGGAGTGGTCGGCGGACGTCCGCTATGGTGGGCACGCCGGACTCACGTCGGACATCGCGAGAGGTCCGAAAAGCGCCAAAACCGGACTCATGCACTGTAACAAAAGAAGCCTGTTCGATTACTGCGTCGGCACAGCCGCCGGCCACGGTCGATCAACTTCTGCGCAAAGCGCTAGCCGTGCTTGACGTCGGCGGCACGCCGGATGGTTTCAATAATCTCAGAGGCGTAATATCATGGATAAAATCTCTTAGCGCCTCGGTATCGAACGGCTTACGCAGTACCCTTACATTTGGGGGAGCTGCGTTTGCCGCATCGCTGTAACCGGTCGTAAGGACCACCGGCAAATTGGGATACCGCGAACGGATTTCTCTCGTAAGTCCGACACCGTCGATGGTCCCTGGCATGACGATATCGCTGAAGACGAGATCGATCTTCGTCCCGGCTTCCAGCAGTTTTAATGCCGCTTCGGCCGAATCTCGATAGATGGTCTCATAGCCCAAATGCTCGAACATCGAGGATGTTACTTCCGCCACATCAGCGCTGTCGTCGACAACGAGGACCGTCTGCCGTTGCGAATGCTGTGTTCTTGTTTTAGCAGCGGAGGCCTCTTTGCTGGTGATTTGCTCGTCCGCACAAGACGGTAAATAGACCGTAATCGTTGTTCCTTTTCCGACCTCGCTGTTTGCCGTCACCGTTCCACCGGCCTGGTGCGCAAAACCATATACCTGCGACAAACCGAGCCCGGTTCCTTTGCCGACCTCTTTGGTTGTGAAAAAAGGATCGAACATCTTGGACAGAAGATTTGGCGGAATACCAGTGCCCGTATCGCTAAACGTTATCGCAAGGAAGGCGCCGATCTCCTGATTCGCCGTCACCTCGTTGACGGATAGCGTGAATGTGCCGCCGTTTGGCATTGCGTCGCGGGCATTGACGGCGATATTGACAATCGCAAGTTCCAGTTCGGCGAGGTCCACTTTAACCGGCCAAACCCCGTCACCAATATTTTCGTTATACACAATGTTCCCGCGCAGCGAGCTTTCAATCATGGTCCGCATGTTCTTTATGGAAGCATTCAAATCGACGACCGTCGGGCTAAGATGCTGATGACGAGAGAATGTCAATAATTGGCGTGTGAGACTTTCTCCGCGCTTGGCCGCGGTCTGTATGGCTTCGATTGCTTTTGGCAGTTTCGGATCAAGTAGGCGTGCAAAGATCTGGGCGCTACCTCCAATGATCATCAATAGATTGTTGAAGTCGTGCGCAATCCCGCCAGTTAATTTGCCGATTGCCTCCATTTTCTGCGACATCGCAAGCTGTTCGCGTGCCTGGACCAGTTTCTCTTCCGCGTCGCGTCGCTCGGTTGCATCCCGGAGGATATTGATAAAGCCGGCCAGATTTCCAGCGTCATCACGGTTCGACGAGACCGAGCCGGTGATGAAAAACGGCGTGCCATTTTTTCTGATGCGCCAACCTTCAACTTCGTGCTTGCCTCTTTGGATTGCCAATTCCAGTGCGTGGTTTGGTGCGCCCGCGCGGCGCTCGTCCGGTCGATAAAATATTCCAAAATGCTTGCCGATAATTTCGTCCGCGGTGTAGCCCATGATTTTTTGTGCGGCGCTATTCCAGCTTGCAACGTGCCCTTCTTTGTCGAGCGCAAAAATTGCATAGTCGACAACGCCTTCGATTAAAGTTTGGAAGTGGCGTTTGACGCTGTTGAGCACCAAAGTTTTCCGTTCAATCTGACGGTTCAATTGGTTCTGCACAGAAAGCAAATGGGCTTCGGTGTTTTGGCGTGTCGAAATTGCTGCAGCCAACGCGAGAGGCGGCGCTGTTATGCTGATCGAAAGCACGAGCATCGATAGCAGGGCTCCATTCAGATCCGTTTTTGGAAATGGATCGCTACCCACCGAGAAACCCCACACGGCGATTCCGAAGAAAATGAGCGCGGCTGAGGCGACGTTGCGTTGATTACCGCGCAAACCAGCCCACATCAACGGTAGTAAAACCAGAAAGCCAAGAAGACTCCGATACGGCAGCCTCACGTTGAGGTCATCGCTGATGAGGTTACTGCCGATGAGCGGGCTGTAAGCAACGATCCCGATGACGCTCACGAGAACACAGACTACGACGGATTCCAGCAGCTTCCATTCGGAAAAACCGCGCAAAGGCATCGTCGCCCAGAGCACGACGACCGGAGCAATAACCAAGGTCCCGGCCGCGTCTGCAAGCCACCAGGTTAACCAGGTGAAGACAGAATCGTAAAGACCGGGTGTGTTGGCGAGAACGAATCCTGCCAGGGCGACGGTTGAACTAATTATCGTGGTCGGCACAAAGGAAATAATTGCAAACTTTGCGACATCAGGGGGGGTATCAAACGTCTGGTGACCGTTCGACCAGCGACCAATCAGCCATGCCCCGGCAAACGCGGCGAGGAGAGTACCGATCCCGACTGAGCCCAACTCCAGGAGCGATCGGCCGGCCATGAGGTAAGGCGAGAGAGACCCCGCTAAAATCGCGGGCCAAATCCGATAGCCGCGCAGCAGGACCAGCGCGAGCGCGAACCCGGTTGGTGGCCACAACGGCGTCGCGGCCGGATTAATCGCGGGTAGCAACAGCGCGGACCCGGCAAGGCCACTGTAACTCGCGGCGAGTATCAAAAGTTCGACCAGGTAGGTCGCAGTACTCCGGGCGCTGCCAAACGCGGAAATCCTGACTTTACCGAACCTTGCCCTTTCCATCACAAATCCTTTGCGGTGGGGGACCTCGCTCCAAGGTGACAGTCTACAGGTTCAATGGCGTGTCTTGAAAGGGGACAAACCCGGCAGCAAGCTGTTCACCGGTCTTGCTCCGAGCGCAGTAATTCTACGATGGAGCCACGAAATATTCACTATTAAGCCAATTTTCCGGAACCAAGTTCCGTCGTCCTGTTGGATACCCATAGGGGCACAACATGAACTTTTTTAGTGCTCGCAAGCTGATCGGCGAAGAGACTAAGGAAGAGCTCAGGTGCATTCGCTGCGGTGATCGGCCCACCATCGTTCAGGTAATGCTTGACCCGCGCACGGGCAAAACCCTTCGCATGTACGAATGCCGGTGCGGTGAGCGCATCTGGGACGATTAAGGCCGCCGCCTGCGACCCGGTCGATCGAGGCTCTCTGACGCGCCACATCAAGCGGCGACCTGAACCTTTTCCTTTGCCTTTCGCCCATCGCGCGGCAGCGTGATGCGAACCACGGTGCCGGTGCCGAGTTTCGAGCGCAGCCGCATCGTGCCGCCGTGCAGATTGGTCAGCGACCGCGCAATCGCCAGCCCCAGTCCCGAGCCCTGATAGGTTTTTGTCAGTTGGCTCTCGACCTGCTCGAACGGCTTGCCCAGCCGCCGCAGCGAATCCGGGGCGATCCCGATGCCGGTGTCGGCGATCACCAGCACGATTGAATCGCTCAACACCTGGCTGCGGACGATGACCTTGCCGTCATCGGGGGTGAACTTCACGGCATTGGACAACAAATTGACGATGATCTGCTTGACGGCGCGGCGATCGGCCACCACGGAAATCGCGCTTTCGAAATCCGCGTCCAGCGTCAGATGTTTGTCCTCGGCGCGTCCGGACACCACGCGCAGCGATTCCGCCAGTATCTTCGGCAGATCGAGCGGCTCCATGTCGAGCTTCATGCGGCCGGCTTCGATCTTCGACATGTCGAGGATGTCGTTGATGACTTCGAGCAGATATTTGCCGCTGGTGAGGATGTCGTGGCAGTATTCCTGATACTTGTCGGAGCCGAGCGTTCCGAACATGCCGCTTCCCATGATCTCGGAGAATCCGATGATGGCGTTGAGTGGCGTGCGCAATTCGTGGCTCATATTGGCCAGGAATTTCGATTTGGAATGGTTGGCTTCCTCGGCGCGGTTCTTCTCCTGCGAGTATTTTTCGGCCAAATCGGCAAGCTCGGCCTGCGAACGCTTCAGGTCGAGCACGTTGGCGCGCAGGCGCAAATCGTTGTCGACGAGCTTCTGCTCGTGCTCCTTGATGCGGGTGATGTCGGTGCCGACCGAAACATAGCCGCCATCCTTGGTGCGGCGCTCGCTGATATGGAGCCAGCTGCCGTCGTCGAGCTGCGCCTCGAAGGTGCGCGCGCCCGGCGCCTGCGCGCCGGTCTCCTGCAGCCGGGTGCGGACCTCCGGCATGCTGCCGACCTCGATCACGGTCTCATAGGAGGTGCCCGGCGTGACCGCCGAGTCCGGAAGCTTGTGCAGGCGCTGGAAGTGCGAGTTGCAGAGCACGAGGCGGTCTTCGGCGTCCCACAGCACGAAGGCTTCCGGAATGGTCTCGATCGCGTCGCGCAGCCGCAGATCGGCCTCCACCGTCTTCTCCGCGAGGCTCTTCTGCTCGGTGATGTCGACGGCGATGCCGATCAAATGCAGGCCGTTATCGGCGGCGGCCTGGCTGAGCTCGCAGCGGACGCGCAGCCAGATCCAGTGGCCGCCGGTGTGCTGCATGCGAAAGGTCTGGTCGATGTGGTGGATCTGGCCGGAGATCAGCTGGTCGGCGATCTCGAACAGGTCGATGTCGTCGGATTTCACCAGTGCGTTGACCTCGCCAAAGGTGAGCAGGTCGTTGCGGGAGTCCAGCCCCAGCATGGTGAACATCGACGCCGACCAGAATATCCGGCCGCGCGACAGATCCCAGTCCCACAAGCCGCAGCGTCCGCGGTTGAGCGCGGTATCGATCCGGCCGCGCACCGCGTCATTGATGAGATCGCCCTCGCGGGCGCGGGTCGACTGCCAGTGGAAGGCAAAGCCGAGGATCAGCACGACGAAGCCGGTGGTTGCGGACAGCGTGACCGACAGCGCGGCATCGGAGCCCCACAGCGGTTCGTTTTTTTCCTGGATGACGGTGACCTGGCCGGGCAGCGATTTGACCAGCCGCGAAATGGCCATCGCGCCGTTGCCGTTGGGCAGGATCATGTCGCTGACGGTGCCCTGCTGGCCCGGCGCGGCGAGCAGCTGCGCGGTGCTGATGACGTCGAGGATGCCGTCGCTGTCGCCGAGGCTCTCGACGGGGACGCGGGCCAGCACGCGATGGTCCGCGCCGGTGACGATGACATGACGCCCGGGGGCGAAGCCCCACGACGGAATGAGATCGGGCAGCAACGCCTGCAGGCGCTCGATGCTCGTCACGCGATCCTGCCGGACCGAGGAGACGCGGTCGAGGCGCTCGGCCAGCATGTCGGAGAGCGCCGAGAGGTCGAGCTTCATCGCGGCGCGTTTTTGCCGGCTCTGGTCGATCACCTGCACGAAGGCGCCGAGACAGATGGTGATCAGGAAGGCGATGATGAGGGTAGGTACCGCCCGGCGGA
This sequence comes from Bradyrhizobium sp. Ash2021, assembly GCF_031202265.1. Lineage (NCBI taxonomy): Bacteria > Pseudomonadati > Pseudomonadota > Alphaproteobacteria > Hyphomicrobiales > Nitrobacteraceae > Bradyrhizobium > Bradyrhizobium sp. Ash2021. Next base: position 3,633,319 of record NZ_CP100604.1, read on the forward strand.
GCGCTGGCTCCGCGGTCAGCAGCCTGTGATAGGCAGGTTTCGCGATCGATTGCGCCAATCCCTTGATCGAATCGGATTGGACGCACGCGTTCGCCGCATGCGCGCGCGCCATGCCTAAACCCCCAAAATATTCTTTTTGCACAATGTCCGGAAGGAGCCCCACGCCGCTTCCGAATCACAGCGATTTGAATCCAGTTTTCCGGGGCTGTCGAGAGTCAACGATTCGTTAATGCGAAATAAATCTTGTCCAACGGGGAATCGGGACTGCATGCGTGAGTCCGAAACGGGAACGGGTCCGTAATATTACGCGTGCGGCGGTTCGGCGTGACTGATCACGCGCTTGATGGAAGGAAATGCGCGGCGCAACGCGCGCTCGATCTCGTCGACCTTCTCATGGACCTTGATGACGCTCATCGAGGGCGCGGCGCGGCAATGGAAGTTGACGATTTCGCCGGCGTCGGTGTTGCGCACCCGCACATTATGGATGTCGTGGATGGCCCCATTGGCGGCAAAGCGCGACAGCGCGGCCTTGACGGCCTCGACGCGCTCGGGCGCGGCGTCGGTGCCGTGCGGCAATTCCGGCTCCAGCGGCTCGATGTGGGTATCGACCTCGACGTCCTCGCCAAAATCCTCGCGGATGCTCCGCTCCAGCGCGTGCGCGATGGCGTGGGCGGCCGTCAGCGCCATCTCGCCGTCGACTTCGAGGTCGATGCCGACAATGAGCTTGTCGCCGAGATTGTGCACGGTGACGTGGTGAATCGCGAGACCGGAATTGCGGGCGATCACCATGATGCGCTCGCGCACGCTCTCATTGTCGCGCGCGACCGGCACCGCGGTGAAGGTGAGGTCGGCGTCGCCGAGCGCCTTGGCCACCGCAGCCTGCGCCGTCCGCTTGATCTGCTCGACGCGGTCGATCGGGTAGGTCCGCGGCACTTTTGCGATGGCGTCGATGAAATGCGTCGGCCCGACCATGCGCACGCGCAGCCGCTCGACACCGACCACGCCGGGTACCGACCGGATCGCCGCGGTGGCTTTCTCGGCGGCGCCTTCCGGCGCGCGATCGAGCAGGGTTTCCACGGTGGAGCGCGCCAGCCGCAAGCCCAGCAGCGCGATCATCACCGCAACCGCGATCGCAGCCGCCGCGTCACCCCAGACGTAACCCAGCCCCGAAAGCGCGAGACCGATGATGACGGCGATCGAACCCAGCACGTCGGAGGCAAAATGCAGCGCGTCGGCGGCCAGCGCCTGGCTTTTGGTGTCGCGCGCGGCGCGATGCAGCGCCCGCGCCCGCCAGAAATTGACGGCGATGTCGATCAGCAGCACCACGAACGGGATCGCCGACAGCGTCGGCGGCGGCGCGCCTTCGGTCAGGCGGCTCCAGGACTCGACCAGGATGCCGCCGGCCAGCACGTAGAGCATCGCAATGACGCCGAGCGCGGACAGGCTCTCGATCTTGCCGTGGCCGTAATGATGTTCGTCGTCGGCGGGGCGGTCGGACACCCGCACCACCAGCCAGGTGATGACGGTCGCGACCACGTCGACCGACGAGTGCAGCGCCTCCGAGATCAGCGCCAGGCTGCCGATGGCAATGCCGACCACGAATTTCGCCGCGGCCATGCCGGCGCTGGCGAAGATCGAAATCGCGGCGACGTTCGATTTGGTGCTGTGGTCATTGGCGTTCATGGGCGGCGGTTTAGCAGCCCATCCGCTAACATCAAGCGGCGATCCACAACCCTAGTCGCTACTCGCTTGCAGAAGCATATTTGTTGCGAATTGTTCTCAGTTAATGAGCCGTCATTGCGAGCCACCGGGTCGGCGCAAAGCGCCGCCCGATGACAGGCTCCGCGAAGCAATCCATCTTTCCGCATGCGAGGTGACAATGGATTGCTCTCGCGGAGCCTGTCATCGGGCGCGCATTCGCGCGACCCGTTGGCTCGCAATGACGTGGCTTCCACAGAATACGACTCCGCACTCTCGCGGCGCGATGCGCCCGAGCTGTTAATGACTGGTTCGCCCAAAGAAATAGAGGGCGCAGGGAATGCCGGGTGCTTGCTGCACCCGCGGTCTCGTGTGCAAAAGTGTGCAAAAAACGCACACGAGCATACAGGTACAGTCGGAGCATTCCGGCATTCCCTGCGCAATGGTTTTACGGCTTATACCGCGCTCTCCCCGGCGACGAATTCGTCTTGTCACCGTCGCTGACGGATTGAAGGATTGCCAAAACCCGGTTGGGTCGACTTATCCTCCGCCAGCTTGACACCAGCAACGGGTGCCAGGACCACACGGTTTTGCCGTACGCAGCCGCTCGACTTTGCCAACCGCCTTCGTCCGAAACCGGACTTCGGCGGGTCAAGCCGGGCATTGGCGCCGGTCGTCTGCGCGCTGTGTTCGCTCACGGACCGAAGCCCGCCCTGCGAACACCACCACGCGCCCGACGCTGCCGCGTCCACCGCATCCCGCCCCACGTTCGTGACGATGGCCAACGCCCCTCTACCGGGACGGGATGGCGGGAGTTATGCCGCTGATTTGGGGGGAGATGGGAAGAGGAATATTTTTGTTGGAGGGTCTGGACAGGGCAAATCACGTTGAAACCGTTACAGAAAATCAATTTTCCGCGCACGTCGATAATTTGCCCGACGGGCAGAGGTAAGGGGGCCGCACAGCTGGTTGCTGCACTAACTAGCTCGACGACAGCCGACGGGTCGCGCGAATGCGAGCGTGATGACAGAGGACAGTAAAATGCACTTTAACTGTAATTCGAAGCTGCAAGCAGACCGTTATGAGTGACCCTGCCTGCTCGAATATCTTGGAGAACATTGACGTTTTTCGTGACGTCGTCTGACGTTCTTTCGCGGTATAAGGTGGTCAAGCGGTGGTAGGGCCGTCCCGGAGCATGTCCTTGAAGGCTGGCAAGACCATGCTGTCTTCGAGCACGCGGTTGATCGAATCTTCCACCTTTGATCCCAAGGCGTCGCGCGCGCTTGAGATTTGACGGACGCAGAAGGTGACGTCATCGCTCCAGAATTCGTCAAACGCGTTTGCGTGTTCAAACCTGGTATGTGCGGGCTCCGCGCGCATCAGCCGTCCGGCCAAATGGATAAAGTCTACAGCCATTCCTTCTCGGAATTCTTGGGGCGCGCCGGACGTCCCGGCTACTTGGAGTCCGAGGCTGATAAGGCAGGTTGCAATCTGCAGCGTCAAGTATGTTGTCCCCGTGTCAATTCTCTGGAATTCCATTGCCTGTATGAGTTCTTCAATGACCGGGTTCAGATGGTCCCTAACAAAGTTGGTCGGAGCCGTTTTCCGGGCGATTGCCTGCCCGAGATGTCTAATTAATTCGTCCCGCTTGCGAATGTGAATCCACGAGGATTGCGTGTTCTCTGAAGCGCGGGGTAGACCATCAAGAAACCTTTTCAGCAGCAATTCATCGACCTTACTGGCTACATCACGCTGTTCATCGGTTCCTGCCGCAAGGCGAGAGGATATTCGCGCGACATTTTGTTCGCGATAGCCGACCACCTGCATGAGTTTTTCGGCGAGGGCCTTTAGGTCCATGCCTGCGGGCCAAACAGCAAGAAACTCATCGACCGTTTCGTCGATCTCGTGCCCATCCGTTGAATTCCGGGTTGCGACGAAGAGAAGTTTATTGAGAAAGGCTTCCGCTACCTCCATCCAAGCCGGACGATCGCTTACGGCCGCCGGTTGGGTCACGCTCTCGACGGGCTGCGATTGCTCGCTGCTCCAAATTATGATCGGCTTAACCGCTCGTTCTCCGTCAATCCCCTGCAGCAGATCTTCGATGTAGGCCTTCACGCGATGCGAGGTAACTTGATCGAGCTCGCAAATTGCAAAAGGCCAATCGCCCGCCGCTTTGCTCATGCTATTGGAAAGGAGGAAGGCCGTTGGTACGTCATTGTGGTCAATAACAACCAAATACCGGTCGTGGAATGCCTGGCGCTGCCTATCTCCCCGCTGCACATCAACGATCGAGATTTTACCACGTAAACGGTCAGACCACTCGTTCGCCGTATCCACCAATTTTTTTGAGTGGCTTTCTACCGCCTTTGTATCCGGACTTTCCGCGTCCGGATCGACATCGCCCGGAGAGATCAAAATCGTAAGAGTGATATTCTCGTGTCCTTGCCGTGCGATGACCCTTTGCAACGCCTCGCTGCCGAGAAAGGGATCAACCAGGTAGGCGCTCGCGGTTTTCGGTTCTTCAAGCTTGACCTTGATCCAGCGAATAACCGCAATCTGACCGTCGACGCCCCTTTCGAACCAAAGGCTTGTCGGCGACCAGCTCTCTTTTCCGACAAGGGCCGCAACGCTCCGCCGATTGCGCCTGATCGTGTCAAAACCGCCTGAACGATCGCCGATAGAGGGTCCGCTGAAAGCAACGGTACTGACTCTCGGCCGATCTTGAAGGTCGGCGCTTTCCGGAGCCCCCCGAAAAACCTTCGGCAAAAGATCTGCCCGTCCAAGCGCCGCAATTCCGAACTCGAAGCCTTGTATGAACGTTCCTTCTAATCGTTGGGCAAGCTTGCCGTCCGGATTGAAGGCTTCCAGAACGACATCAGTGATGTGTGACGCAGCTTCGATTATCACCTCCGGGACGCCCGCTGGCATTTCAACAATATAGTCCGTCAGCAGCTCGTCATGATTGGCGAGGGACACGTGTAGAGTAAAAGGCCGATCCTGCGCGGCAGAGTGACGCTGAACACTGCAGCAGAGCATCGGAGCCTTACTACGAAAGTCAGGTTTTTCAGGAACGACCGTCAGAAGTGGTCCATTAAGGGAGACGTCGTTTTCTTCGCGATAAAGTCGATCGACCAAGCCAATTCGCCGTCCGCTCTTGAACGTTTCTCCGAGGCCGGATTGCTCGGCGATGAGCTCGATGAGTTTGAAAAGCGCGGCGGGGGCTCTTCCGATACCCTGCGATTTAGCTAAGCATTCACTGATGCGATCGATCCCACCGGAGATCGCCAGACTTCGACACCAGAGAATTGCCGTTCCGCTGGATCGAACCCAGGTTTTGCCTTCGCGGACAATGCTGGGTTCACCTAAATCCCCAGTAAATTCTGTGCTGGACTCAATAGGGCACTGTTTGGGAACTGAAAACCGGCCAAGTGCGATGTTTTCTTGAGCAGCAGTTGCTTCGTCGTCATTCAGTATTTTATCCCAACAAACCAATTCAAGCCCTTCAAATGCCCCGAGGGGAAGACGTGTTGTCCCATTGGGTACTTTGTTTCTTGGCAGATTGGGTTTCGGATACGCGCCTGTGCCGCGAACGTCGCGCAAGAAAGCGTAGCAGAAGACCGGACTCTCGGCTTGCGCGGCGATGCCAAATACTGTCAGCACGAGCGACATGGCGAACTCCCGGCGCGCGTCCGGTCATCATGGACTTTGATCATCTTCAGTCTCGCCTCTTTGTCGCGTTCAGAAGTGACAGCGCATTTAACTTATCCAGCGATTTTGTGCACTGTCACCGCAATAAAATGGATCGGAGTTGTCAGCTATGGGCAGGCTTAAAGCCCCTGCATCACTTTTTGGACTCGGCAACCCAAAAATTATATTGAGTTTGAGACAGCGTTGGAACGCTTCCCGGATTGATCAGCGTCACCAATTTGGCAAAACGATTTCGGCAGGCAGAATAGCTTTTCATCCGCTGATTGATAATCGTGTTTGGCAGCGATCCAAAATTGAGCATGATCGCTACCTCGTTCGGCGAGAACGATCGGATCATTTTTTCGTACCATGGGACCGCGGCGTTCGAAACTCCATATGGATTACCAACCGCGCACGTAACTATAGCTTCTACAACGGCATACTGGGCGCTAGCGGGGACTGCGCTGCCGACCATTATTTCTGATAACCTCCGAGCGAACGGTGGCTCGTTATAAAAATTATTCATCTCGTTGTGCACGGCGAGGAGGTTTTGGCTCGCGTTCGTGAATATCGCGTGTAGTTCAGTCTCTCCCAGTAAACTCAAAAGACCGAGATTTTCAAAAAACTGTGACGATGCCTTGCTTCTCTGATTGTCTCCCTTGGCTTTGTATTCTTGATGTCGATCAACAAGATCAGACTGGGCTTTGGGGGAGAGCGACGCCTTGAATGGCTCGAATACATTTAAAGCGTTCAGACGGGTCTGCTCTCCCGATGCTGGATCGCAATAAATCCCGTGAAGCGTACCAAACAATGCGTCACGCTGCGCTTCGAAAGTCTGTTGCAGGCGCTGAATCCACGTCTGAAGTTGTTCTTTTGTAAAGCCGGATGCTTTTATTGCGGCGAGGAACGCATGTAGGTCAACGCCGCGCGGATTGTGTTCGGCGGTCAGCGCGTGTCTTGAACACCTGCTCAGGAAAACGAGGAATTCATCTTCGTCTAGGTTACCCATCGACGGGTGCGCAGCTGAAAAGTTATTTCGTGTGTCTCGACACTGATCTAGAAAAAAGAAGCCATCCTCTGAAATCAAATTCAATTTGAGGCAGAGAGATAGAAGTTCGGCGTCTTTGAGATCCAACAACGCAGCTTCGTCGAAGGTGCTTCCGGTAACATGATGGATCACCGCGAGACCAAACCGTCGAACTTTTTCGCGAAGTTCAACCACCGCGGCATTCCATGCGTAATTAATCGCGCTGTCGAATAGGCCGGCTGAAACAGCCACGCACATTCGGACCACCGTCTCATTGCGGTGTTGATGCGGTATTTTTTCGAGGAGGCGAGGGAGATTCGTCCATGCGTGAGCGATCTGCTGATCGCTGGGCAAAGTAGAGCGCGCCACTCCCAGCACTTTGGTAAGATCGTCTAACATTTTCCCGGTCAGGGCTGTGGAATTGGGCAGCGCAATCGCTGTGGACGTTGGAGCGGCTGGAACCGTCATAAGCTTTGACCCGTCAAATCAATGATAAAGCGGAAAGATAACGCAACCTGAGCGCGCGCGAAAGCCGCTCGGGTGAGGGCTTTGCAATCGTCGCGAATTAGTTGATGCTTTCCTTGGTGTGAGAACCCGGACTTACGACAGGTCGGGGCCAATTTGGCGGCGGATGTTGCTCGAAAGCGCAGGAAACCTTGGCGGGTTTCTCAGGGGCAATTGGAGCGCCTCGGCGGACGCGCGGTCTTTGGCTCCATGCCGAGAGCTCTACGCCATGTCCAGAGCCGAAAGGTTACCGAGCTTCTTCACCAAGGCGTCCCTCTGCGGGCCATGCCCTACATCGTCACCACGATCTTCCCGAGATGCCTGTTCGCTTCCATATGCTCGAACGCACGGCCGATCTCGGCAAACGGATACACCTTGTCGATCGGCAATTGCAGCTTGCGCTGCTCCACCGCCGGCCAGATGTCCTTGCGCACCTCGTCAAAGATCTCGCGGATTTCCTCGATCGAGCGGGTGCGGAAGGTGACGCCGATATAGTGGATGCGGCGCGCGGCGTGCAGGTCGAAGTTGAAATCGGCATGCGTGCCGCCGAGCCGGCCGACATTGACGATGCGGCCCTTGATTTTGGTGGCCTTGAGATTCTGGTTGGCGACCTTGCCGGACACCTGATCGACGATCAGGTCGACGCCTTCGCCGCCCGTGGCCTTCAGCACCTCATCGACCCAGCCGGGATCGCTGGAATCCACCGCCAGGTCGGCGCCGAATTCCTTCAGGCGTCCGCGGCGCATCGCATCCGTCGAGGAGCCGATCACCATCCTGGCGCCCTTGAATTTCGCGATCTGCATCGCCATCAGCCCGACGCCGGAGCTGGCGCCCTGGATCAGGACGGTCTGGCCCGGCTGCAGCGCGCCGTTGGTGACGACCGCATTGTGCATGGTCGCGAGCGCGACGGGGAGGGTGGCCGCCTCGTCGAAGTTCATGTTGGAAGGCGCGCGGAACAAGCGGCCGTGGTCGGCCAGCGTATATTCGGCGAACGCGGCGCCGCCGGAGCCCATGATCTTGTCGCCGACTTTTACGCCTTTCGCGTCGGGCCCGAGTTCGGCGACTTCGCCGGCCCATTCCATGCCGAGCACGGTGCCAACGCCGCCGGCGGCGCCATGCACATGACCCTTGGTCATGCCGAGGTCGGCGCGGTTGAGGCCACAGGCGTGAACCTTGACCAGCACCTGGGTGCCCTTCGGCGACGGCTTGGCGACGTCGGTGATTTCAGCGCCGTTGGCGCCGTAGACATAGGCTTTCATGGGATCATTCTCGGCTGGTTGGAGCGAAAGGGGTTTTGGGTAAATCGCAAAGCGGATTCGGTTTACCTCGCCCCGCTTGCGGGGAGAGGTCGGATTGCATCGCAGATGCAATCCGGGTGAGGGGGTACAGGTCTATCGATAGAGCATCTTGGCGGAGGCAGCCCCTCACCCCAACCCTCTCCCCGCAAGAGCGGGGCGAGGGAGAAGCGAGCGGCCGCTTATTCCGCCGCCTGCTGTCGCGCGCCGGACATCATGCCTTCGAGGCGGCTTTGGATGATGGCTTCGGCGTCGCGCATGATGCGCGATATCAGTTCGGCGCAGGTCGGGATGTCGTGGATCAATCCCTGCACCTGGCCGGCCGACCAGATGCCCTCATCGGCGTCGCCGGTGGCGTAGACCATCTTGCCGCGCGCGCCGGCCACGAGCTCGCGGACATCCTCGAATTTCGCGCCTTCCTTCTCCATCGCGACCACCTTGGTCGAGATCGCGTTCCTGGCGACGCGCGAGGTGTTGCGCATGGTGCGGAAGATCAATTCGGTCTCGCGCTCGTCATTGGCGACGATGCGCTCCTTGACCAGCTGATGGATCGGGCTCTCTTTGGTGCACATGAAGCGGGTGCCCATGTTGATGCCCTCGGCGCCGAGCGCCAATGCGGCGACCAGACCGCGGCCATCGCCGAAACCGCCGGAGGCGATCATCGGGATCTTCACCTTGTCGGCGGCAACCGGGATCAGGATCAGGCCGGGGGTGTCGTCCTCGCCGGGATGGCCGGCGCATTCAAAGCCGTCGATCGAAATCGCATCGACGCCCATGCGCTCGGCCGACAATGCGTGGCGGACGCTGGTGCATTTGTGCACGACCTTGATGCCGTGCTTCTTGAATTCGGTGACGTGCTCCTGCGGCTTGTTGCCGGCGGTCTCGACCACCTTGATGCCGCTCTCGATGATGGCCTGACGGTATTCGGCGTAAGGCGGCGGCTTGATCGAGGGCAGAATGGTGAGGTTGACGCCGAACGGCTTGTCGGTCAGGCCGCGGCAGCGCGCGATCTCCTTGGTGAGGTCTTCCGGGGTCGGCTGCGTCAGCGCGGTGATGAAGCCGAGCGCGCCGGCGTTGGCGACGGCCGCAACCAGTTCGGCGCGCCCGACCCATTGCATCCCGCCCTGCACGATCGGGTGCTCTACGCCGACGAGTTCGGTAAATCGCGTCTTGATCATGGTCTGCCCTGTGTTTCCCCGGCGCGGAATATCGCGCGCATGCTCTTTTTTGCAGATTTCGAGGGGCAGGATGCCGTCACCTCCCGCAAATGTCCACGGGGGGCGGTAGAGGTCAGGGCATCGCAATCATGCAAAAGCGGGGGCTTTTGTTTCCGCCGGGCGGACAATTCCGTCGTATGAGCCCGCGCCGGCGCTGGACGTGTCTCAGGCCGGCGCGCCGGTGTTCAGGCTCCGAACAAATGTCAGGCCGAAATGGCCAGCGTGGCGTTGGCTTCCTCGTCGAACGCGGTCGAAATGTCGCGGATGCTGATGACGCCGATCAGGCTGTAATTGTCGATCACCGGCAGATGCCGGATGTGGTGCAGGTTCATCAGGCGCCGAACGTGTTCGAGCGAGTCGGACGAACTGCAGGACACCAGTTGCTGCACCGAAATCAGCTGCGACACTTTCAGGTTGACGCCGGCCGCGCCGTGCTCGGCGATCGCGCGCACCACGTCGCGCTCGGTGAACATGCCGACCGCGGTATTGCACTCGGTGCGCACGACGTCCTTGACCACGAGCGCGCTGATATTACCGGAGCGCATCAATTGGCAGGCGATCGCGACCGTCTCGTTCATTCTGATCGTTGCAACACGGCCAGATTTCTTGCGCAGGACGTCTCCGACTTGCATGGCAACCTCCTCTGACGTGAATTTGTGCAAATACTGGTATACATAATGCCAATTGTCAATACCGCGTCGTTCGCTGATCCCGTTCAAGAAGCAGTTATTTTACGGCAGCGATGCTGACATTCTGACCGCCGGGGACGCATTTATTTTTGGGTGCTGCAGGGGCGAAAACGTTTCGTTGTATTTTGTATTCCTGCGGCGGCAGGCAAAAAAAGAGGCGCACCGGAGTGCGCCTCTTTGTCCGCGACTGGATGGCTGTCAGGCGGCTTTGACCTTGCGCGCGGCCGCTTCCTCGGCGGCGGCTTCGTTGCCCAGGATGAACGCACGCCGCATCGGCTTGATCACGAACAGGGCCATCAAGGCCGCGGTGGCGTTGAGCGCAACCGCGATCACGAACACCGCCTGCCAGCCGTAGCTGGCGGCGACAACGCTCGCGAGCGGAACCAGCAGCGAGGCGGTTCCTTTTGCGGTGTACAGCATGCCGTTGTTGGTGGTGGCGTACTTCACGCCGAACGTATCGCCGGAGGTTGCCGGAAACAGGCTGTAGATTTCGCCGAACACGCCGAAGTAAACGGCGGTCGCCAGCACGAACACGATCGGATTGTGGCCGTAGGCCGAGAGCGTCAGCAGCATGATCGCGGCCGTTCCGAACGCGATGAACATCGTGTGCTCGCGGCCGATGGTATCGGACACCCAGCCAAAGAACGGGCGGCCAAAACCGTCGAAGATGCGGTCGAGCGAGATCGCGAAGGTCAACGCCGCCATCTGGAAACCGGCGAGGCTGACGGGCGTGTTGGCGATCTTGTAGTCATGCGCGATCGGCGCAATTTGCGCCGCCGTCATCAGGCCGCCGGCCGCGACCATCACGAACACCACATACATGACCCAGAAGATCGGGCTGCGCAGCACTTGCGGCGGCGTGAAGTCGATCTTGGTCTGCGGCAAATGGAGCTGCTTCTTTTTCGCGGGCATCGCCACCAATGGCGGACGAATGAAGAAGGCGAGAAGGAAAACGATCAGGCCCTGTCCGATGCCGAAAGTGAGAAACGCGCTTTGGTAGCCGCTGGTGGCGATCATGCTCGCGATCGGCACCACGGTGATCGCAGCGCCTGCGCCGAAACCGGCGGCGGTGGCTCCCGCAGCAAGGCCGCGGCGGTCCGGAAACCATTTGAGCGCGTTGCCGACGCAGGTGCCGTAGACTGCGCCGGCGCCGATGCCGCCGAGAACAGCGGCAGCGTAAAGCAGCGTCAGCGAATCCGCGTAGGAATTCAGCACCCAGGCCAGCGCGATCATCACGCCGCCGAACATCACAACCAGGCTCGGACCGTATTTATCGACGAACCAGGCTTCGATCGGGACCAGCCAGGTCTCCGTCACCACGAAGATCGTGAACGCGAGCTGGATCGCCGCGCGGCCCCAGTGATTTTTCGCATCGATCGGATCGACGAACAGCGTCCACCCGTATTGCAGGTTAGCGATCATCGCCATGCAGACGATGCCCATGACAAGCTGAAGCCAGCGGAAGCTGCTGGACGACGGTGCTGAAGCTGTGGTGGTACTGCTGGAAACCATCAAGTCCTCCCCAAGCGCGCTCTTTTGTGTGACCTAGTGTCGCAAGCGTCAGACCGATGTTGGTATACTATATCCCAGAATGCAAGCCCATCCTTAGGCTGTGGTGCGGCATAATTGCGGGACAGCATAATCGCGGGAGAAGTTCCACCGCCCGGCCGGGCCGGTTCGGCACAGCTTCAGGGATGCCGGACAAAGGAAAAAGCGCCCGACCCGAGGGCCGAGCGCTTCGTTCAGACCGCGATGGTGTTGGCGCTTACGCGCTCGCTTTGGCGACAACCGTCCTGCGCCAGGGCTTCAGCACGGCGAGCGCAAGCAGTGATGCCAGAATGTTGGCGCCGGCGGCGATGACGAACACGGTGTCCCAATGCCCCGACGCCTGCTGCATGTAGTTCGCCATCGGCACCAGCAGCGCCGCGGTGCCCTTGGCGGTATAGAGCAGGCCCGCATTGGTGGTGGCGAATTTCGCGCCGAAGGTGTCGGTGCAGGTCGAGGGGAACAGCGAATAGATTTCGCCCCAGGCAAAGAACACCAGGCCCGACAGGATCACGAACCAGACCGGATCGTGGCCGAGCATGTACAGTGCCCAGATGCCGACGCCTTCGATGCCAAAGGCGATGAACATCGTGTTCTCGCGGCCGATCATGTCGGAGATCCAGCCGAAGAACGGCCGCGTCAGGCCATTGAGGATTCGATCGATGGTCGCGGCGAACGTCACCGTCGTCATCGTCAACCCGACCAGCGTGACGGAAATGTTGTCGACCTTCCAGTCGACCGCGATCGGTTTGAGATTGGCCGTCACCATCAATCCGCCGGCGCCGACGAGCACGAACATGAAGTACATCAGCCAGAAGATCGGCTCACGGATCACTTCGGTCGGCGCATAGTTGCGGCGCGACTGGATCACGGTGCCGGTCGAGATGGCCGCCGGAACCTGTCCCGCTTTCGGCGCGAACAGGAAGAAGGCGAGGATCACGATGATGATGCCTTGTCCGAGGCCGAAATAGAGGAAGGTGTTCTGGAATCCGGAATCCTTGATCATCGCCTGGATCGGCGCGACCGTCAGCGCCGAGCCCGCGCCGAAGCCTGCTGCCGTGATGCCGGCGGCGAGGCCGCGCTTGTCGGGAAACCATTTCAGCGCATTGCCGACGCAGGTGCCGTAGACGGCGCCGGCGCCGATGCCCGCGACGATCATGCCGAGATAGTAGCCGTTGAGCGTGGTCGCCTGCGCGTTGATCGCCCACCCGAGCGCGCAGAGGATGCCGGCGATGAGGACGACAAGGCGCGGACCGTATTTGTCGACGAACCAGCCTTCGACCGGCACCAGCCAGGTTTCGAACAGCACGAACAGCGTGAAGGCCCACTGGATCGACGCGCGGTCCCAGCCGAATTTTTTCTGGATGTCGGGGACGAAGAACGTCCAGCCATATTGGTAGTTTGCGATCATCACCATCGCGGCGACGCCGATCACGAGTTGCGTCCAGCGATAGGTGTCGCTGACACGGGCGGCTGAGGGGCCCGTTGCGTGAACCATCTCCGTCATAGCTCCCTCCCGATGCGCTTCTGATTTTGTTGAGCGCTACCCGGCGGCCATTTTGGCTATTCGACATGCCAAGCTACAAGCGACGCGAGCGCAAACGTGCGCAAATGCCGCATAAGCTGCCTGCACCGCCGCGGTAGGAGAGTACTCCAACGCAAGAAAAATGGCCTCGAAAATCGAGGCCATTCGACAAAAGTAGGATTTCGGATCGGGTCCCGAAACGAAAGCAGCGATCGAGAGACCGCCGGGCGCGCGGCGCTCAGAGGCCGATGCGGGGAAGGTCGCCGTTTCGGTTCGCGATTTCGGCGCTCTTCATCAACAACCGGTCGATGGTGGCCAACAGGCGGCCGAACAGGGTGCTGGAGGGCCGGAGCGTAATCGAAGCAGTCTTGGACATTGTGTCCCCTTTCCTGGTGGGCAGCCGTCAGCCGCCCCGTGATCTCAGGACAATCTAGGTATACCAGATGCCAAGAACAACGCCTTTGTTTGCATAGCAGCAATTTGGCGCGTGCAATGCAGCATAGATCGGGGAATTGGCATCCCAGACGACGAAAAGGGCCCCCGGAAGCCCGGCGGCCCTCGTGGCGTCAGTCACGCGAACTGGGGGACCGCTTCCGCCAGGCGATCCAGCCGACCGTCAGCCGTCCCTTGGACAGTCTGTGGGGAACCCGTGGTCCCTTTGCGTTTGGACCGTCGCCAACCGCTCCCCCAGCGGTATCTCTAAGGGCCGGCACGGCAAAAAGGAAACAATACGGTAGCTACGCTAAAGGAGTCAAAAAGGTCTGCTGGATGCCCTCGGCATACCTCTCCAGGGCTCGTCTTGCGGCCAACCACAAGCCGAGGTTCAAGCTGGATCTAGCCGTGGCCGCTGGAATCCCAGCCAAGGGCCCTTTCGACGACGCCACGGACAAAAGCGTCATCGAGCTCTTGCCGCGAAAACCACCGGCGATAAAAGAGCGGCCCGGCGATCGCCGCCGTGAGTTCGGATACATCGAAATTCGGGCCCCACTCGCCGCGCGCTTGCGCCCGCGCAGCAATCGCGCTGAACCCCGACATCATACCAGCATGAGTGCGCGACTGAAACTCAGCGACCTCCTTGTCGCGCTCGGCGGCGTCAATGATCGAGGGCATCGCGGACGACCACCGGCCTGTCTGCAAGCGTTGAGCCAAGCCCAGTGCCAATGCGGTCAGGTCGTTCCGAAGACTGCCGGTGTTGGGCGTCTGAAGCCGAGGGGCAAATTGCATGACGGCATCGAACAGCAGGGCTGTGCGCGATGGCCAGTGCCGGTAGATCGTGGTTTTGGCGACGCCCGATCGCCGTGACACTTCGTCGACGCTGACACCGCTCAGTCCGAACTCTGTCAGCAATTCGTAGGCGGCGGCCAAGCTCGCCACCTTCACGGCTTCCTTGGAGCGCCGTAGCGGCCCCGGTCCTTTGGCTGGCTCCCCCTCGCTGCGGGACTTTGTAGACACTCCTTGACTCCTCATGGCTAGATACGATACTGTAGCGTAGCTTCAACATAATGCACGGCATTAAAGGTGACGTTACCATGACTCTCAAGCAAACCCGACTGATTACCACCGATGTGGCGAAGCTGACGCGATTCTACGAAAACGTCAGCCAATCCAAGGCCGAGGTCCTTAACAGTAGCTACGTCCAATTCCAAAATGAGGCTTGCAAAGGATTAGCCATAGTGGAGCTAACGTCGACCCGAGCATACGGCGAAGACGTCACCGAAGCGGGGGCCAATCGTTCTGTGATCCTCGATTTCGAAGTCGACAACGTCGATGCTGAATACGAACGGTTGCAGGAAAGCGTGAGCGATTGGGTGATGCCACCGAAGGTCATGCCTTGGGGCGCCCGCGCTATCGTCTTTCGCGATCCGGACGGAAATCTTGTCAATATGTACTCGCATCCGTGACGTTGCTTTGCGCTGACGCAGCTACTGGGGCGTGCGCCTTGTAGCTCCGAGGCTTTCGCAACACAGGCCGCTTCGGAGTGGAAGCGCAGCGCTTGGTGAGCGCTCGCGGTCTCAGCAAGACTCTCAATCCACAGTTTCAACGGCCAAAACCTCTTGACGGGAGTCAAACATGACAGCCTCCGATCCACATCCAAGAAAGCGTGTCGCCGTCCTCGACACCGAGATGAGCTATGTAGACGTGGGCGAAGGCGATCCCATCGTTTTCCTGCACGGCAATCCGACGTCCTCGTACCTTTGGCGGAACATCATTCCGCACGTCAGCGACATTGGGCGGTGTCTTGCTCCAGACTTGGTCGGCATGGGGCGTTCGGGCAAGTCGCCAACCAAATGAGAATCACACGCCATCGATACACGGTGAAGCCGGAGTACGTTGCGCAGAACAGGCTAAACCTTGATGATTTCATCGCAGCGCTGACGGCGGCTTCGGTGCGTGGCCTTTCCTATCGGGTATTCCTTGAAGAGGACGGGCAAACCTTTCTTCACCTGGTGACCTCTCAAGACGATCCGTCTGCAGTCATCACCGGCCTTCCATCGTTCAAGAAATTTCAATCGGAATTGTTGGCGAGCGGCCCTGTCGTAAGGCCAGACCAGGTGGGCATGTCGCTCGTGGCGACAAGTGGAGATTCGTATCGGTAGGCGCCTGGCCGGCCACTGTCTTCCGTCTTCTGATCGGAGATCTCTTGCCGTGTTCCGACACGCTTTCCTCAGTCCATTCAAGAAGGTATGAAATCTATGTCTAATGAAAACGTGGTGCTGGTTACTGGTGGAACCGGCAGTCAGGGCGGTGCGACCGTCACTCATTTGTTGGTGGCGAAAAAAGTTCGCGTGAGGGTCCTGACGCGGAACTTGGACTCGCCGAAGGCCAAGAGCCTGGCCGCGCGTGGCGTGGAGCTCGTCAAGGGTGACTTCGACGACGTGGCTTCGCTTAGGACGGCGTTGGCAGGCGTCTCCGCTGCGTATTCGGTGCAGCAATGGACGGAAAAGGGTGGAACCGCGGCGGAGGAGCTACACGGGAAGCGGTTTGCCGATGCGGTAAAGGCATCGGGCAGCCCTCATCTCGTCTACTCATCGGCGGAGGGGGTCGAGCGGAAAAGCGGCCTTGGCCACTACGAGAGCAAATGGGCGATTGAGCAGCATATTCGTGATCTAGGACTCGCGGCCACGATCCTGCGTCCGGTCGGTTTCATGGATGCGTTTGGCGTCCCAGCGATGCAGCGCGGAATGTTCCTCGGAATATTCAGAGCGAACTTTGGAGTTTCACTCCCCGTCCAATTCGTGGCGACCTACGACATCGGTTGGTTTGCCGCGCGCGCGCTCGAAGATCCGGAGCGCTACGCCGGACGCGTTATCCCGCTCGCGGGGGACGAGTTGAGCATTGGCGAAATAATCAGGACCTTCAAGACCGTCACCGGGCGCAAGCCTTGGGTGGCGCCGATTCCCGCCTTTTTGGCCAAGAGGGCGATGCCGAAGGAGTTCTTGGACATGTTCACCTGGATTCGCGAAAAGGGCTTCAAAGCGGACATTGCCCAGGTGCGGCAAGAATATCCGCAGCTACTGACATTTGCCGGTTGGGTAAAGAAATACTCTGACGAACACTGACTTTGGCCCGGCAAACCTGTTCCCCGTCAATCCAGTCGCCGAGAAGCCGCTCGCTATGGTCGCGGTAGTTGGTGATTGTCCCCTCACTACGTCCCTTACGGCGCATATGGCTATCGCAGTAGCTCTCCCACGCTTCCCGAAGGGTGACCCCAAAGCTGGTGACCACAGTGGTAGCGAATGGACGGCCACGGTGCAGGGGGGCGAGCCGAAGCGATCCGCCCACGTAAGCAGCGCAGCGAAGGCCGTGTACGCAAACGCTCGAAGGTTGGCGTGGCCATCCTGACGCACACCTGGACACGCTCAAACCGCACCATGCGTTCGCCGGGTTGCTTACATAGTGCTTACATTCTCAGACGCGAAATAGTGTAAGCAGTCGCTCGGCCCCGAGGGGCCAAGCCAGCCACCTGACTTCTTTAGAAAATTTGGAGCGGCGAAGGGATTTGAACCCTCACCCCAACCTTGGCAATGAGGAGATGGCGCACCCGCCACGATTCGAACGTGCGGCCTCCACCTTCGGAGGGCATCGCTCACGCAACCCGCTTTCCTGACTCCGCTATTGGATTTCGCGCAATTCGGCCATTCCGCTTGGCTGGTAAAGCCATCGCGAAAAAAAGGGCTGGCGGAAGCCCGATGGCCCAGTGGCGTCAGTCACGCCGAGCTGGGGAGCCGCTTCCGCCAGTCGATCCAGCCGACGACTATTGATAGTGTCGCCACGATAAGCGGCGGCACCCCGTGCGCGTATTCGCCGTGGAGGGTGACGGTCGCGAGCGCCGCCAACATCACGGTGTAGCCGAGCGCCGAGCCCCACAGCCGCGTCCGTGCCTGCGCCAGCAGTACGGCGGTCGTGAGTTCCAGCGATCCGGTCACGAAATGGAACCAGTGCGGGTATCCCCACCGCAGATATTCCTCGTAGATAGACCCGGGGGCGAAGATGTTGCTGAGCGATCCCACGACGAAGAAAGCTGCAAGCGCCAAGGCCGAGACCTGGCGCCAGGAAATCTTTGACATTTGTCTATCCTTTTCTGATGAGGGCGCCGCGGAGGACCTGTGTGTGTGTGGCGGCGCCAAGAGACGGCGGCCGCGACGCATTCATTCCGAAGGAGATGCGAATTTCCGGAGCAGGTCCGAAAGTCGCATCTCATCGCTGATCCGCGGACCTACGCCGTGGCGGCCTTCTGGGCCGCCGCGAAGACATCGCGGGGAAGCGTTGTGCCGGCGACATGCTCCGTGCCCGCGACGCCGAGGTCCATCCACCCCGCGTTGACCGCCTCGAACATCGCTTCAGCCGGTCCGGTTTGGCCCTTCGGGATGCCGAACTGCTCGAACGCTGCCGGCCACTCGGCCCGCGGGACAGCGAAGGCCTTGACTTCGCGCCGCATGACATCGCCCAGTTGCGCTGCGACTTCATCCGCGCTGACCATCGAACCAAGTTCGATGACGCGATGCCCCGACCACGCTGGCCCGGTCAGCAGCATCGCCACCTCGGCACCGATGTCGTTCGTCGCGACCATCGTCGATTTCCGGCTGGTCGGATTGTAGTAAACTGGGAGCGTGCCGCCCTGGGCGACGTGTAGGCCGTAAAGGAAGTTCTCGAAGAATCCGCCGGCGCGCACGACAGCGACCGGCGACGCCAAGTCGCGAAAGCCTTGCTCCAGCAGCGACAGGGCGGTGATCATTCCCAGCCCGCTGGTCCGGTTCGCCCCCATCGACGAGAGCGCGACCACACGCGGCGGCGCGGCCTTGGTCAGCACCTCGACATAGTTCGCGATGACGCCGTTGGCTTCCTTGAAATCCGGCGAGGGGGCCCAGACGGCCGGCAGCATGACGAAGGCGCCGTCTACGCCGTCGAGCGCCCGCTCGATCGCTGCCGTGTCGTTCCAGTCCCCGTCCACCAGTTCCACGCCCTGATCCGCCCAGCTTGCCGCCTTCGCGCGGTCGCGAACCAGCGCGCGTACCTTCTTACCTTGCGCCAACAGATGTCTGGCCGTTGCGCCGCCGACTTTTCCTGTAACTCCAGTGACTAGAAACATGCGTATTCTCCCGGTGCTGAATGGTCTATATTCTAGGGTAGGTCTCACATAGAGACCTTTGACCTGCACCGTAAGGAGGCAGTTTTTTGTAACCAGGAGAGAAAAAGGGGACCCGCATGAGCGACGCATTGAGCGCGATCGAGCGATTCAGCCGATATCAATCGGACGACGCACAGTCAGTGGAACCCGTACATTGCCCGGTGCGAGACGTGCTCGACCGCATTGGCGACAAATGGAGCATGCTCATGATCGTGAATCTCGCGATGCGACCGCAGCGCTTCAGCGAGCTTCACCGAGCCATCCGCGACATCTCCAAGCGCATGCTCACCCAGACGCTGCGCGACCTGGAGCGCGACGGACTTATCACCCGCCATGTCTTTCCGACCAAGCCGCCGAGCGTTGAATATTGCCTTTCCCCGCTAGGCCAATCCCTGCTGGACCCGATGGCGAGCCTCATCGATTGGGCCGACCGTCGTTATTCCGATATCCATGCCGCTCGCGTCCGATTTGACGGAGCACCCTGTGATGTGCCGCGCTAGTGATTTGAAACAGAAATTCGCATCACCGCATGTGTGAGGTCTGGCGGCGTGCTTCGGATCGAGAAGCGCTCGATGCTGGCCAGCATGTTGAACGCCGGTTTGAACGGCTCGGGTGCCGCGTTATGCTGGTCGATGAAACTGCCGATGTCTGACTTGATCCCGCCCCAACAAAAAAGGCCGCCGAAACCGGCGGCCTTTCGTGTTGTTCGGAGGGCGTTGCTTATTCAGCCGCCTGCTTCCGCGGCGGATCGAGGGCGCCGGAATTGTGGATCTCGGCGACCTGATGGTCGGTGAAGCCGAGCACCTGGCGCAGGATTTCGTCGGTGTGCTCGCCGAGCAGCGGCGAACGGGTCACCTCGCTCGGGCTGTCCGACATCTTGATCGGATTGCCGACCGAAAAGTACTTGCCGCGGGTCGGATGATCGACCTCGACCACGGTGCCGGTGGCTCGCAGCGACTGGTCCTCGATGATCTCCTTCATCGACAGGATCGGCCCGCAGGGGATGTCGTCCTTGTTGAGGATATCCATCGCCTCGAATTTGGTCTTCGTCATCGTCCACTGTTCGATCCGCGCGAAGATTTCGTTCAATCGCGACAGCCGGGCCGGCGGCTTGGCGTAATCCGGATGGGTCTTCCAGCCGGGTTCGCCGATCACGTCGCAGATCTTCTCCCAGACCGGCGCTTGCGTGATGAAATAGATGTAGGCGTTGGGATCGGTCTCCCAGCCCTTGCACTTGAGGATGCGGCCGGGCTGACCGCCGCCGGAATCGTTGCCGGCGCGCGGCACCGCGTCGCCGAACGGAATGCCTTCGCCGAACTGGCTGTATTCCTTCAGCGGACCATGGGCGAGGCGCTGCTGGTCGCGCAACTTGACGCGGGCAAGGTTCAAGACCCCGTCCTGCATCGCGGCGGTGACCTTCTGGCCGCGGCCGGTGACGGTGCGCTGATAGAGCGCGGTGACGATGCCGAGCGCCAGATGCAGGCCGGTGCCGCTGTCGCCGATCTGCGCGCCGGTGACGAGCGGCAGCCCGTCGCGGAAGCCGGTGGTGGAGGCGGCGCCGCCGGTGCACTGCGCGACGTTCTCGTAGACCTTGCAGTCTTCATACGGGCCGGGGCCAAAACCCTTGATCGAGGCCACGATCATCTTCGGGTTGATGCTCTGGATCTTCTCCCAGGGGAAACCCATGCGGTCGAGCACGCCGGGGCCGAAATTCTCCACCAGCACGTCGCAGCTCTTGATCAGGGCGGTGAGGACTTCCTTGCCCTTCGGGTTCTTGGTGTCGAGGGTGATCGAGCGCTTGTTGTGGTTGAGCATGGTGAAATACAGGCTGTCGACATTGGGAATGTCCTGCAGCTGGCCGCGCGTGATGTCGCCGACGCCGGGGCGCTCGACCTTGATCACGTCGGCGCCGAACCAGGCCAGCAATTGCGTGCAGGTCGGTCCCGACTGGACGTGGGTGAAATCGAGAATGCGAACGCCCTCGAGCGCCTTTGTCATCGTCTTTGCTCCGTACTCTCGCCCACGCATCCGCAGGGCGTATTGGGGGTTGAAGGTCTGTTCACTTCTTCTTCAAGATGCTTTGCGGATTGAGGTTGCCGATGCGGCCGCTTTCGGAGCCGGCGGCGGGATCGATCACCGCGTTGATCAGGGTCGGCTTGCCGGAATCCATCGCCTCGTTGACGGCGCGCTTCAGTTCATCCGGCGAGGTCACATTGACGCCGACGCCGCCGAACGCTTCCATCATCCTGTCGTAGCGCGAGCCCTTGACGAACACGGTGGGCGCGGGGTCGGCGCCGGCCGAATTGACGTCGGTGCCGCGGTAGATGCCGTCATTGTTGAAGATCACGATGCAGACCGGCAGCTTGTAGCGGCAGATCGTCTCGACCTCCATGCCGGAGAAGCCGAACGCCGAGTCGCCTTCGACCGCGAGCACCGGCTTGCCGGTCTCGATGGCGGCCGCGATGGCATAGCCCATGCCGATGCCCATCACGCCCCAGGTGCCGACGTCGAGCCGCTTGCGCGGCTGGTACATGTCGATGACGCCGCGGGCGAGGTCGAGCGTGTTGGCGCCCTCGTTGACGAGGATGGCGTCCGGCCGTTCCTTGATGATGGTCCGGAGCACGCCGAGCGCGCCGTGGTAGTCCATCGGCGAGTTGTTGTTCATCAGCCGCGGCGCCATCTTGGCGACGTTCTCTTCGCGCTTTTTGGCGACCGCGCCGGTCCAGTCGGACGGCGCCGCCGCCCAGTTGGCGCCCATGCCCTCGAGCAGCGCCGTGACGCAGGAGCCGATGTCGCCGACCACGGGGGCGACGATCTCGACATTGGAGTCCATCTCCTTCGGCTCGATGTCGATCTGGATGAACTTCTTCGGCTGATCGCCCCAGGTCTTGCCCTTGCCGTGCGACAACAGCCAGTTGAGGCGCGCGCCGATCAGCATCACGACGTCGGAGTCCTTCAGCACCGTCGAGCGCGCCGCGCCGGCGCATTGCGGATGGGTGTCGGACAACAATCCCTTGGCCATGCTCATGGGGAGGAACGGAATGCCGCTCTTCTCGACCAGGCTCTTGATCGCGTCGTCGGCCTGGGCGTAGGCCGCGCCCTTGCCGAGGATGATCAGCGGGCGTTTTGCGTTCCTGAGGACGTCGAGCGCGCGCTTGACCGCCGAGGGCGCGGGTATCTGCGCCGGCGCGGCGTCGATCACCTTGACCAGCGACTTCTTGCCGGCCTCGGCATCCATCACCTGGCCGAACAGTTTTGCCGGCAAATCGAGATAGACGCCGCCCGGGCGGCCCGAGACCGCGGCGCGGATCGCGCGGGCGAGGCCAATGCCGATGTCGGCGGCATGCAGCACGCGGAACGCCGCCTTGCACAGCGGCTTGGCGATCGCGAGCTGGTCCATCTCTTCATAGTCGCCCTGCTGCAGGTCGACGATCTCGCGCTCGGAGGAGCCCGAGATCAGGATCATCGGAAAGCAGTTGGTGGTGGCGTGGGCGAGCGCGGTGAGGCCGTTCAGAAAACCCGGCGCCGAAACCGTCAGACAAACGCCGGGCTTTTTGGTCAGGAAGCCCGCGATCGACGCCGCGTTGCCGGCGTTCTGCTCATGGCGGAACGAAATGACCCGGATGCCCGCGGCCTGCGCCATGCGGCCGAAATCCGTGATCGGAATACCCGGCACCCCGTAGATCGTGGTGAGGCCGTTGAGCTTCAGCGCATCGATCATCAGGTTAAAGCCGTCGGTCAGCTCGCGCTCGGCTTCAGTTGCATCAATGCTCTTGGCTGCGGTTACGGACATTCCACTTTCTCCCTGGTCATTTCTCGGCGTGGACGAGTGCGTCGTCTTCTGTGTGAAGTTGGTCGCTTGCGTAAACTTAAGTAAACAGCTCTTGTTAAGTAAACAGCTCTTGGCCGTGCGCCTCGACGTAGGCGGCGAGCCCCAGCGTGTGATCGCGGGCACGCTTCTCGGCAAGCTCGGTGTCGCGCGCTTCGAGCGCTTCGATGATACCCATATGTTCGGGCAGCGAGGTCGCGGTGCGATCCTTCCGCCCGATCGTCAGCTGCCGATAGCCACGCACATGCAGCAGGATGTCGTTGGTCATGTCGACCAGCACCGGTGATTCCGAAAGCGAGATCAGCGCCTGATGGAAGGCGATATTGGCCTTGGAATATTCCTCGATATGGTCCTGGGGCAGACGGTCTTTGTTGAAATCCTTGAAGAAGTCGCGCAGCGCCGTGATGTCCTTCTTGCGCGCCGTGGTCGTGATAAGCCGTGCCGCCATGCTCTCCAGCGCCGCCCAGGCGCGGATCATGTCGACAATCTCGGTCTTGGTCCGGCGAACCACGACGATGCCGCGGCGCGGCACGGTTTTGACGAAGCCGTCCTGCTCCAGCATCGCGATCGCTTCGCGTATCGGCGTGCGGCTGACGCCGAGGCGCTCGGACAGCGCGCGCTCATCGAGCATCACCTGCTCGGGCGTCGCATAGATATCCATCTTGAGAATGGCTTCCTTCAAGGCCTCATAGGCCTTGTTCTTGAAGCTCGTCTCAGGCGCAATCCGAACGATCGCGATATCTGCCTCAGCCATAGCAGGCAACGCCTTGGGTTGTTTACGTGCGGGCACGATTCGTCTCCATCCATTGGGAGACGTCTTGTAGCAGAAGAATACCGCAAGATTTTTGGCATACCAAATGCCAGATTGTCAAGTTGCCCGTGTTTTCAGCGTTTCCACAGGTTCGTCGGTCTTGACAATCTCTTCGCTGGCATACCAAATGCCATCAAATTAGCCCCAGGAGGAAGCCAATGTCAAATTCTGCAGATGCGGCCCGCAAGATCGTCGAACCTGTGGCGCCGATGCCAAAACATGCCGTCCGCAAAGTGCTCGATGCGGTCAAGGCGGATAAACGCACCAGCCTGACGGCGCCGGAAGGCAAACTGGTGTGCGATGCCTACGGCATCCCGGTCCCGAAAGAGGGCGTGGCCAAATCTGCCAGCGAAGCCGCGAAGCTCGCGGCCGACATCGGCTTCCCGGTAGTGATGAAGATCGTCTCGCCGGACATCCTGCACAAGACCGAAGCCGGCGGCGTGGTGGTCGGCGTCAAGACCGCGGCCGATGCCGAAAAGAGTTATGAGACCATTCTGGCGAATGCCAGGAAGTATAAAGCCGATGCCAAGATCGAGGGCATCCAGGTCCAGCAGATGCTGGCCGGCGGCACCGAGGTCATCGTCGGCTCGATCACCGACGGCTCGTTCGGCAAGCTCGTCGCCTTCGGCCTCGGCGGCGTGCTGGTCGAGGTGCTGAAGGACATCACTTTCCGCCTCGCGCCCGCGACCAGGGATGACGCGCTGTCAATGCTCGACGGCATCCAGGCCCATGACATGCTCAAGGGCGTGCGCGGCGGCGATCCGGTCAGCCGCGAGGCGCTGGCCGACGTCATCGTCAAGGTGTCGCAGTTCGTCAGCGACTTCCCCGAAATCGTCGAACTCGATCTCAACCCGGTATTCGCCACCAAGAAGGATGCGATCGCCGCCGACGTCCGCATCGTCGTCGACTTCGACTACAAGCCCCGTCCGGCGCCGCGCTCGAACGAGGAAATCGTCACGGCGATGAGCCGGATCATGCAGCCGAAGGCAGTCGCCGTGATCGGCGCCTCTGCCGAAGACGGCAAGATCGGCAACTCGGTGATGAAGAACCTGATCAATGGCGGCTACAAGGGCGAGATCTATCCGATCCACCCGAAGGCATCAGAGATTCTCGGCTACAAGGCCTACAAGAGCGTCAAGGATGTGCCCGGTGTGATCGACACCGCGGTGTTCGCTATCCCGGCAAAATTCGTCGCCGGCGCGCTGGTCGAATGCGGTGAGAAGAAGATCCCCGGCGCGGTTCTGATTCCGTCGGGCTTTGCCGAAGCGGGCGCGCCCGAACTGCAGGCCGAGATCGTCGAAATCGGCCAGAAGTACAATGTCCGCCTGATGGGGCCGAACATCTACGGCTTCTATTATACGCCGGCCAATCTCTGCGCCACGTTCTGCACGGCCTACGACGTCAAGGGCCACGCGGCATTGTCGTCGCAGTCCGGCGGCATCGGCATGGCGATCATCGGCTTCTCGCGCTCGGCCAAGATGGGCGTATCCGCGATCGTCGGCCTCGGCAACAAGTCCGATATCGACGAGGACGATCTGCTCGCCTTCTTCGAGCAGGATCCGAACACCAATCTGATCGCCCAGCACTGCGAAGACCTGAAGGACGGCCGCGCCTTTGCGGAAGCGGCAAAACGGGTTTCGAAGAAGAAGCCGGTGATCGTGCTCAAGGCCGGCCGCACCTCGGCCGGCGCCAAGGCAGCAAGCTCGCATACCGGCGCGCTTGCCGGTAACGACAAGATCTACGAGGACGTGTTCAAGCAGTCCGGTGTGATCCGCGCCCGCAGCTTGAGGCAGTTGCTCGAATTCGCGCGCGGCGTGCCGGTGCTGCCGACGCCGAAGGGTGAGAACATCCTGATCATCACCGGCGCGGGCGGCTCCGGCGTGCTGTTGTCCGACTCGGTGGTCGATAACGGGATGTCGCTGATGGCGATGCCGCCGGATCTCGATGCGGCGTTCCGGAAATTCATCCCGCCGTTCGGCGCCGCCGGCAATCCCGTCGACATCACCGGCGGCGAGCCGCCGATCACCTACGTCAACACCGTCAAGCTCGGCCTGTCGGACGACCGCATCCACGCGCTGATCCTCGGTTACTGGCACACCATCGTCACGCCGCCGATGGTGTTCGCCCGCAACATGGTCGAGGTGAAGAAGGAGATGGAGGCCAAGGGCTTTGTGAAGCCGATGGTCGCCTCGCTCGCCGGCGACGTCGAGGTCGAGGAGGCCGCCGAATATCTCTACCAGAACGGCATCCCGTCCTATGCCTATTCGACCGAACTGCCGGTCGAGGTGCTGGGCGCCAAATACAAATGGGCGCGCGGCGCGGGCCTCCTGTAAACGATTTGAACGCGAGCCAATCGAAAATGCCGCCCGATCGTCGGACGGCATTTTTGCTGTCGGCCGGGATTGCAACGTTAGCGGTGGCGATACGGGCTCCGTTCGAACGATCCTGGCGGTGTGAAAACGCCAACGGCGACGAGAACATCCGAAATCGATTCGGAAGTCACCGGTTCGGGGGCAAACCGACGCTCTTGCCGCCAGCCGGACTATCAGCGCTGTCCGCAGTTTGGTCGCTGTCGGGGGAAAAGCGGACGTCGTCCGAAAGGTCCGATTCGGTAGCGATTGACCCAACGCGGACATGACAGAATTTCCGGGAAGTATCTCCCGGCGTCGGCTCCATGGGAACCAACTTTAGACGAGAGCGTTCCGGCGTTTACTGGGGGTGCGTACACAGCCAAATCAAATCAGGAGTCGCACTATGGCAAAGCAGAACCAACCAAGCATCGTATTCGCCCACGGACTTTGGGCCGATGGCTCATGCTTCCAGAAGCTGATCCCCGCACTGCAGGCGGATGGGCACGAAGTGATGTGCTCCCAGCATGGCCTGGACTCTCTCAAAGGCGATGTGGAGTGCGTCACCCGCTGCTTCGGGCGGGTCAGTGGTCCCGTGGTCCTTGTCGGCCATTCTTACGGCGGCACCCTGATCACCCATGCCGGGACGGATAGCCGAGTCGCCGCCCTAGTCTACATCGCCGCCCTCGCACCCGACGAGACCGAAACCTCGCAAAGCCTGCAGCAGAAGTTTCCCGTTACGGAGGTATTTTCTCATATCGAAGTCGCTGATGGACGCATCTGGCTAAAGTCTGACGGCATCCCACGCTTCGCGGGTGATCTGCCCGAGGCGGAGCAGAAGGTTGTGTGGGCGACCCAGGCCGCCCCTGTACCCGACCTGTTCAACCAAAAGATCGACGGTGTCGCTTGGCAGTCGAAGCCGAGTTGGTACATTGTGGCCACTGAAGATCGAACCATTCAGCCGGAACTGGAGCGCTTCGTTGCAAAGCGCATGGGCGCCACAACTGTCGAGTTACGCTCCAGTCACGTCCCGATGCTCTCCCAGCCACAGGCTGTGCTGGACGTGATCCGCAACGCCGCACAGGCCGTTCAGAAATCCAAGGCAGCGTAGTCAGGGCAGCTAGAACTGCGTGAAGGCGTGACACGATTTTTGAGAGACCGCCGCAAGGCGGTCTTTCTTTCTCATTCACATCGTCCCGGATGTCCGCTGTTGGCACTTTTCGGACGTGCTGGGCCGGCCTGACGATGTCCGCTGTTGAGGGTAGAACGGACGTGCCGCGCGAGCCCTGCCACTTCCGATTTTGACCCAAACCGGAACTCGTCGCGCGAGCGTTGCCTCGGCAGCGGAAAGCAGACAGAACACTTCCCCGCCGCACGATTTTGGTCGCTTTGTGAGCAAAGCGGACCCGTCGCGGCTCAGGTTTTACAGGCTTGAATGATTTTCGGGAGATAGCTCTGGCAGAAATCCAGATATGTTCTGACAATGGTGGATTGGTGTCGGTGTGGCGGATACAGCAGATTTATGGACCACTCGGGTAACGGGTATTGCGGCAGGAGCGGTACGAGGCGGTTCTCCCGGATAGCCCCGGCTGCCAGGAAGGGCGGCAGCTCCGTTACCACGTCGCCACCGAGTGCGCGGCGGCACAAGTGATGATAGTCGTTGGTAGACAGCACGGCCTTGGGCTCGATCACATGTCCGCCCAAATCCCATCGGACTGGGACATCGATGCGCGATGCCCACACCGCACACGGGTAGCGATGAAGGGCATCGGGCTGTGCGGGCACACCGAAGCGCTCCAGCAACAGTGGGCTTGCAACGAGAACATTGCGATAGGACAGAACGTGTCGCGCCACCATCGCCTCGTGAACGATCGCGCCGACACGAAGGACGACATCGATTCCGTCCTCGACCAGATCCACGCGACGCTCGGTTGAGTAAACGTGAATTTGGATGTCCGGATAGCGTCGCTGGAAAGCGGCCAGCAGGTCCCACCACGGCTCAAACGTCTGCGGCAACGACACCCGTAAGCGTCCCTTCAAGTGGGCCTGGTCGCTCACGACGGCCAGCTCGGCGTCCGCCAGCGTTTCGATACCCCGGCCGGCGTGCTCGTACAGCCTCTTTCCAGCATCGGTGAGTTTCGCACCCCGAGCCGAGCGCTCCAGCAACTGCACTTTGAGTTGCCGTTCCAGGGCCCGTATCCGGCGACTCAAGGTTGGAAGCGGAATTCCGAGGCGGGTGGCGGCCGCCGAGAGGCTGCCTGCCTGGACCACCGCAACAAACATTCGGGTGGCGTTTAGATCCATGTGCCCAACCTACCACATCTGATAGACCAACTGTCAG
Organism: Bradyrhizobium sp. Ash2021; assembly: GCF_031202265.1. Lineage (NCBI taxonomy): Bacteria > Pseudomonadati > Pseudomonadota > Alphaproteobacteria > Hyphomicrobiales > Nitrobacteraceae > Bradyrhizobium > Bradyrhizobium sp. Ash2021. The sequence continues at coordinate 3,661,464 of NZ_CP100604.1, forward strand.
TTTTGGCTGTTCATTTTCATATTTGATTGGTCTACGTAGCGCCAAACGCGATCTTCGTTGGAAAAGTCATGAAAATGACAAGCACGAGCGTCTTGGCAGCCATGTCATTTGCACTAGCGAGTTCGCTTGACTCGGCACAAACCACTTCGACAGCCGAGCCTGTCGTCTTCGAGAATTACAATCGCGCTCAGACCGATGTTTATTTCGCCGGGGTGGTGAAGAATGGCGGTTTCGGAAAATTCCGCCATGGCCGCGAACTTGCTGCTCCCGTCCAGCAAGGCATCGTCCGTCCCAATCGCGATACGTTGTATTCGCTTGCGATTTTCGACCTCGAGGCCGGACCGGTGACGATCACGCTGCCGGACGGTGCCAAGCGCTTCATGGTAATGCAGGTCGTCAACGAGGATCAGTACACCACGGGCGTCTATTACGGTACAGGCAGCCACACCCTGACCCGCGAGATGATTGGCACGCGCTATGCCATTGCCGTCGTCCGCTTCCTCGTGGATTTTTCGAACAAAGAAGAGATCCTGCGAGTCCACGCCTTGCAGGATGCGGTCAAGTTCGACCAAGAGCGCTCCGGCACGTTCGAAATCCCGAACTGGGATGAGGGGAGCCTCAAGAAGGTGAAAGCAGCGCTATTACAGCTTGGAAGTACGGTCTCCGATACACGGCGCATGTTTGGCGCCAACGAGCATCAGGTCGACCCTGTGAAGCACCTGATTGGAAGCGCAATGCTGTGGGGCGGCAATCCCGAAAAGGATGCGCTGTATCTCCCGATCACGCCGGCTCGAAATGACGGCAGCACCATCTACAAGCTGACAGTCAAGGACATCCCTGTCGATGGTTTTTGGTCGGTCACCGTCTACGACGGTGAAGGATACTTGCATCCGAACCCATACAACACCTATGCGGTGAACGGCATCACCGCGAAAAAAGCCCCGGATGGCTCAGTCACCATCCAGTTCGGTGGGTGCGATGGCAAAATCCCCAATTGTCTGCCGATCACGCAGGGCTGGAATTACACGGTTCGCCTCTTTCAACCGCGACCGAAAATTTTCGATGGCACATGGAGATTCCCCGAGGCGCAGCCTGTGGGCTGAGCCAGCCGCCGAAAGGAACAGGTAAGGGCGATGCTAAACTTAAGCTCTCCGTATCCATTGGTCGCCACAGTGCTGATGGCCTTCGTAGCGGCGCTTATAGCCTGGACGCCGGCAGCCGACGCAACGATCGGCGTCTGGCCTGACACCTTTCGCGCCCGGCAAATGCCGGTGAGCGGAGGCACCCAATATGTTCGGGTCGGGGGTCAAGGCCCTACGGTGCTCCTGCTGCATGGCTTCGGTGACACCGGAGATATGTGGGGGCCTCTCGCCGAGGCATTGGTCAAGGACCACACGGTCATCATTCCTGATCTCCGTGGCATGGGTTTATCATCCCATCCCGAAGGCGGTTACGAAAAGACCGCGCAGGCTCGCGACCTTGCCGCAATCCTGGACCAGCTTGGAATCCAAGAAGTTGCCCTTGTAACCCACGACTTCGGCAATATGGTTGGCTACGCGTTTGCGGCGCTCTATCGGCAGCGCGTGACGAGATGGTTGGACTTGGACACGGGTCTCCCGGGGATCGGGCATTGGGACGAGCAGTTGAAAAACCCAAGGGCTTGGCACTTCAATTTCCGCGGTCCCGATGTTGAGCGCCTGGTCGCCGGGCGGGAGCGCATCTTGCTGGATCGGTTCTACAACGAACTTTCGGCCAATCCACTCCGCATCGATGACCTGACCCGTGATCACTATGCTGCGCTCTATGCACGGCCCGGCGCCATCCACAACGCATTTAGCGGACAATATGCCGCCTTTGCGCAGGATGCCGTCGACAATCAGGAACTGCTCGCCAAGGGCAAGCTGACGATCCCCGTGTTGGCAATCGGGGGCGATCATTCATGGGGCGCGCGCCTCGCAACCGAGATCGGTTTTGTCGCGGCCAATGTGCGCGGCGCCGTGATAAGCGATTCCGGTCATTGGATCATGGAGGAGCAGCCCGATCAGGCCATTGCCCTGATACTTTCATTCGTCGATAGAAAGTAAACCTTTCAGCAAGCCGGCATCTACGCTGGACGGATACTTGGCGACGGGGTGATCGAACTAGGTTGCGCGATGCCGCTTATTGGCACTTTTGAGACATGCCGACCGGCTGTGAAGATGTCCGTTGTTGGGGGCAGAGCGGAAAACATATGCTCCCATTGAGCTTTTCAGCTTTTGACCCGATGCGGAAGTCGAGCGGCCCAATTTGCTGCAATGCGACCACACCGTAGTCGTTCGAAGACTGTGCTAGGCTTTTACAGCGCAGCACTCTTAGGGGCGAGAAATCCATGAGACGGCGTGATTTCCTCACCGGCCTAGCCGTCATGGGAGGTGGTACCACGCTTGCACGTCTGTCCAGCGCGCAAGCACCGCGCAAGATGACGCGGGTGGGTATCGCGACGATTCAACCCCGCACGGGACCATTGTGGACAGCATTCGAACAGCGGCTGAAAGAACTTGGATATGCCGAGGGAGAAAATCTTGCCGTCGAGTTCATAGACCTCAATGGAACGGTCGAAAAAGAACTCCGTTGACGTCATGAGTCCGGAAATGGCCCCTTAGCCGACCTACCATTCACCTTGGCGAATATCCGCTCTCGGAAATAGCAGACGCCGATGCCGCGCGCAGGCGGCCATGACCTAGCTGGCGAGGAGCCGTAACCGACAACCGAGGATACTGAGCTCGACGCGGCCGGGTAGGCAGTTCAACAATGGCTGAAATCAACTCTCACCCACTTTTGGCGACTGACACCGTAGCGGTGTGGGACGTTTTGTGCTCAGGCACATGCAAGCACAAAAGCGCCGAGGAATGCGTTAGCACAACACATCTCGTGTTTCCTTACCGCGGCGTCTACGTGCATCATACAGGTCAGGTCGAGACAGTCGCGGAAGCGAATCAGGTGGTGTTCTTTAATGAAAGTGAACCCTATCGAGTTAGCCATCCTCTTGAAGGCGGCGATGCAAGTCTATCGATCGGAATCGATGAGGCGACGCTGTTGGAGCTGGCGCCTGCCGACTTCCTCCATACCAAAGATCGAATCCTTTTCAACCGGCCTCGCATGCGTATCGATGCGCCCGCACAGTTGCTCGCAGCACTTGTGCGTCATCGTCTTGCCCGCGGGATGACTGAGACTCTTGAAGCTGAGGATTTGATCCTATCGCTGGTAAGCCGCGCCCTCGGGAAGCGCACATCGTACGCCGCGTCCGGCAGCGTAGGGCGGCAAAAACTGGTGGACCGCGCCAAACTTGTGCTTTCTTCAGATCTTGGACGCCGATGGACGTTGGCTGAGATTGGCAGTGCCGTCGGCGTCTCGCCGGTCTATCTCACTCAGGTGTTCCGGCAAGTCGAGGGTCTGCCGCTTTGTCGTTATCAACTCCAACTGCGGCTCGCCCGGGCGCTTGACCTGCTTGATGATTGTTCAGATTTGACGGGCTTGGCGCTCGACCTCGGTTTTTCAAGCTACAGCCATTTCAGTACCGCATTTAAACAGGCTTACGGCCTTACACCCTTGGCGTTTCAACACTCCTCTCGACTTTCCTGAAGTTGGCCGACCGCCGAACGTAAGATCGCTAAAGATTATGGTAGAGCCGGTGATGTGAGCGGGATATCCAGGGGAACGATCATCCCAAAACGAGGGCCGTCTCGATGACCGATATCATCCTGCATCACTACGAGACCTCTCCCTATTCGGAGAAAGTTCGGCTCGGTCTTGGTCTGAAGGGCTTGGCCTGGGAATCGGTGGAAATCCCCGTCATCTTGCCAAAACCCGACCTGACGGCGCTGACCGGAGGCTACCGCAAGACGCCCGTGTTGCAGATCGGCGCGGACATCTATTGCGATAGCCAGTTGATTATGCGCGAACTCGAGCGCCGGCATCCCACCCCGAGCTTTTATCCCGCCGGCCACGGCGCGGCCGATGCGCTTGCCTGGTGGGCCGAGAAGACAACGTTCAGCCCGGCTGTTAGCATCGCGTTCGCGAAGAGACCCGACGCGTTGCCCGAAGGATTTCTCGAAGACCGGGCCAAATTCTCCGGCCGAAATATCGATCCGGCCGCGATGATGGCGGCAGTACCGAACCTGCTCGATCAGTTGCGCGCGCATTTCGATTGGCTGAATCAGATGCTGATCGACGAGCGCTCATTCTTGCAGGGCTCTGCTGCGAGCCTTGCCGATCTCGCCGCCTACCATCCGATTTGGTTCTTGAAACAAAAATTCGGGCCAACGGCGGTGCCGCTCGACGGCTTTCCGAGGCTGCTGAGTTGGACCGAGCGCATTGCCGCAATCGGCCACGGCAGGCGGAGCCCAACGACCTCGAAAAAAGCGCTCGATGCGGCGAGGGACGCGACGTCGATCGCCAGCGTAATCCCCGATCCACGAGATCCGATCGGCCGGAAACCTGGTCAGACAGTGACCGTCACGCCGGATGATACCGGACGCGACCCGGTCGTCGGCGAGTTGGTCGCCTCGGGCGTCCATGAGATCGTCATCCGACGCAGCGATCCCGCGGTCGGACAGGTCTGTGTGCATTTCCCACGCGCCGGTTTTGTCGTGATGTCAGCCTGACGGCAAACCCGTAATCAACGAGCGCGTCGTAGTGGGCGACGGCAAGACGACGCCAGCAAGAACGCCTCTGTCCGAGACAATTTCAAATGTCATGAGGAAGCGCGGTTTCCAATTCGTGGGATCCGTCATCGTCTACGCCTGGATGCAGGCGGTCGGCATCGTCAACGATCACGAAACACACTGATTTCGACGGAATGTCACACCAAAGCGGAGATGACGCATGTATTACCCAATAATTAGACAGTGCATCCAGGCCCTGAAGAACCTCGAGACCTGGCTCGACAAGGCCGAGCAACATGCCGCGGCAAAGGGGTTTGACGTCGGCGTACTCTTCACCAGCCGCCTTGCCCCCGAACCAAGTTTGATTTCGTAATCAACCTCAAGACGGCGAACGCTCTCGGCGTCACCGTGCCGCCCTCGCTGCTCGCCCGCGCCGATGAGGTTGTCGAATAGTACCGCCCTTGCTGCGGTGCATGAGTCCGGAATTGGCACTTTTCGGACATGTCGATGCAGTCGCTGCACGTCGGCTATTGGGGGAACAGCGGACCTTACTCAGACGCGGCCTGAAGTCTGAAAATGACCGGGCGAGTGTTAAAACGACGCTTCCGACCCTTTGCCGATCTGTACCCGCGGCGATTATTCCTGTCAGGAAGTGCCGATGTTCGGCCGGCGGGTTCGCTTGATCGTCCAGTCCAATGCAGCCGCCATCGCAAGGCCAACACAGGCCGCCAATGCGTCGACGGCGAAATCCTCGAGCCGGGCATGCCGTCCCGGCGCCCAGAATTGCAGGATCTCGAGCACGCCGATCATGACGACGGCGACCGCCGTCGTCATCAGCCGGTTACGGCCATAGGCCAGCCCGAACGCGACGCCGACCAGGACGAAGGCGAGGGCATGTTCGCCGTCCTGACCGAGGTCGGAATGCGGCCGAAGCGATGGCGGGCCCAGCGTTGCGAAAGCAACGGCTGCGGCCAACGCCCAGGCGAGGATTCTGAGGACGGTGTTCATCGTGCCGGATTAGCACGATTTGTCCGCCTGATATCGTTCACGCCGGCTCGAGGTGGGCGTGTGGTTAATACGCCAATTGCCCCAGATTGACGCGTTTTCTTTGCGCGAACCGGTACCCACTTCGCTTGAAAACGCTATGTATCTACAGCGGTTCCCGCACGCCCATGCCGTGCATGAAGCGCTCCCGGATTTGTACGGGATCGCGGCGGGTGGTGCCGACACCCGGCTTGTCGTCGATCCGCACGCCGATCAGGGTCGGCCCCGTGGCCGCCATGGATTGATCGATCAGGCGTTCGAAATCCTCCTCGTCCGCCGCCCAGGCGCTGTTGACGAGACCGCACGCGACCGCGATCGCGACGATGTCGGCGACCGCAGCGGCCGGCGTCGGCTGCGCCCCGGTGATCTGGTAGACGCCGTTGTCCATCACCACCATGGTGAGGTTTTTGGGCGCCAGCGTCGCAATGGTCGACAGCGAACCGAGCTGCATCAGCAGCGAGCCGTCGCCTTCGAGCGCGAAGATGCGCCGCTTCGGTTGCGCCAGCGCCACGCCGAGCGCAATCGGGAAGGCGAGGCCCATGCTGCCGAGCATGTAGAAGTTCTGCGGGCGGTGCCCGGCGGCCCACAAATCGAAATTGGTGTTGCCGATGCCGCCGATCACGGCTTCCTCATGCTCGAGTTTTCTGATCAGCCGCGAGGTGAGATCGAAGCGGTTCATCACCTTGGTGTTGCGCGCAGGCAGGTTGGTTGCGGTGTTCATGCGATCGCTCACTTGTCGAAGGTTTTGCCGCCGGTCAACAGCGGCGAGAGGATCAGCGCCACCGGCGCCTGGGTGGTGATGGCCTGCTTGATCGAGCGATCGACGATGAACTCGAACTCTTCGAGCCGGGTGCAGGTGTGATGCTCCATGGCAAGCGAATCCAGCACCGGACGCATGGTGCGGCACACCAGCGACTGGCCGTAATTGAACTCGCCGAGCGTGCCGCGCTCGGACACGAACATGATCAGCGGGATCTGATAGGGGATCGCCAGCGATGCCAGCACGTTCGCCAGCGTCGCGAAGCCACTGGTCTGCATCAGCACCGCGCCGCGCATGCCGCCCATCCAGGCGCCGGAGACGATGCCGACGGCCTCTTCCTCGCGCGCGGTGGGAAAGGTCGTGAAGAACGGATCGGCGTGGATGTTCTTGATCAGCGTCGTCAGCACGCGGTCAGGCACATAGGGCACCAGGCGGATGTCGTTGCGCTTGAGCGCCTGCAGCACGATGCCGTGCCAGCTCTTCTCGTCAGAACTCTTCTCGTCAGAGGTCTTCTTGTCAGAGGTTTCGGGCGAGGTTCGCTGCTCCGCAACCGCCATCTTGTTCTCCCTTGTTTCGCGACGATTTTCGTTCGCGATCCAAATCGCGGTCGCCTTGTTCAGGCGGCGAAACTTGACGCGAACAGCGGGATTGTCAACATGCCCCGTCGTTGCCGTGGTCTGCGCGCGGTGGCGATGTGGCCATGCTGTCGGCATGCCACAATGTGAGATAACGAGAAGATCGGGAGGAGTATCATGGGAAGCCGGTTCCGGATGGCTGCCGTCGCGGCGGTCATGTGCGCTGTGGCCGGCGCGGCATCCGCGCAATCATTTCCCTCCAAGGCCGTGCATATTTTCGTGCCCTATCCCGCCGGCGGGGGCGTCGATGTCCTGGCGCGCACGTTGGGCGACGTGGTCTCAAAGCAGTGGGGACAGTCGGTCGTGGTCGAAAACCGGCCGGGCGCCGGTGGGTTGATCGCCTCGCAGGCGCTGGCGACGTCGCCGCCGGATGGCTACACCCTGATCGTCGTCGCCAGCGGCCACGCCACCAATGCGTTCCTGTATCCCAAAATTCCCTACGATACGTTCCGGGATTTCACGCCGATCTCGTTGCTGGCGTCCTCGCCCAATGTGCTGCTGGTTCGGGCGGATTCGCCGTTCAAGACGCTGGGCGACATGATCGCGGCGGCAAAGGCGAAGCCGGGGAGCCTGTCCTTTGCCCACGCCGGCACGGGAACGTCGACGCATCTGGCCGGCGAGCTTTTGAAGAACCTCGCCAAAATCGATCTCGACGCCATCCCCTATAAAGGCGGTGCGCCGGCGATCAACGACCTGCTCGGCGGGCAGATCCCGATGTCGTTCAACAACGGCCCGGAATCGATCGGACAGCTGCAGGCCGGCACCGTACGCGCGCTTGCCGTCACCACGGCCACGCGCGCGCCGTTCCTGCCCGATGTGCCCAGCATGTCGGAGGCGGTGCCGGGCTATGACACCGAAGTATGGTGGGGCCTGCTAGGACCGGCCGGCATGCCGCCGGAGCTACTGACAAAACTCTCGCATGATTTTGTCGCAGCGGTGAATACGGACTCGGTCAAGGAACGCCTGACCAAGCTCGGCGCCGTGCCGATCGGCAGCACGCCGCAGCAATTCGATGCCAAGATCCATGCCGACTACGACAAATGGGGGCCGATCATCAAGGCCGCCGGAATGACAGCCGAATGACGCGGTGGCACATCAGATGATTCCCGCCTGCCTGCCGCCGCGCGAGGTCGGCCGCCCGAAACAGCCGCTGCCGCCAAACGCCTGCGATACCCATGCCCATGTGTTCGGGCCGGGGGATCGCTTTCCCTACGCGGAAGACCGCAGCTACACGCCGCCGGATGCGCCGCTGGAAAAATATCTGGCCATGCTCGACGCGATCGGCTTTGCCCGCGGCGTGCTGGTGCAGGGCAGCGCGCATGGCCACGACAATTCGGCGATGCTCGACGCGCTGAAACGTCAGCCCGAGCGCCTGCGCGGCGTCGCGGTGGCCGACGCCGATATTTCGCCGGCGACCTTGCGCGAGTGGAACAGGCTTGGCGTGCGCGGCCTGCGCTTCAACCATTTCTTTCGCGGCGGGCAATTGCATTATCGCGGCGGCGTGCCGCTCACCGCGGCAGAAAAGCTTGCGCCGGTCATGGCCGAACTCGGTTGGCATCTTCAGCTCTGGATCGATGTGAAGGATTTGCCGCAGACGATTCCGCTCCTGAAATCGTTCGGCCTGCCGGTCGTGATCGACCACATGGGCCGCACCGATGCCCGCGCGGGCACCGGCACCGAAGGTTTCCAGAGCCTGTTGCGCGCGGTCGGCGACGGCTGGTGCTGGGCGAAACTGTCGGGCGCGCATCGCCTTAGCCAGAACGCGCCTGATTATCCCGACGCGCGGCCGTTTCATGAAGCGCTGGTGAAGGCAAACCCGGAAGTGTTGGTGTGGGGCGGCGACTGGCCGCATCCGCGCGTCGAGGGCGAGATGCCCGATGCCGGGCATCTGCTCGAATTGTTTCAAGCCTGGACGCCGGATCAGGCGGCGCAGCAGCGCATTCTCGTCACCAACCCAGCAAAACTCTATGGCTTCCCTCACTGAAAGTCGTCCAGGCAATGTCCGTGAATAACAAGCGCGTCTTCTACGTCAAATATCTCGCCCATGAGATCTATGCCGAGATCCTCAAGGCCCGGCCCGATGTGCGGCTCGACCGGCTGGAGAATGAAAGCCCGGATGACCTCACGGCCCCCATCCTGTCCGCCGCGCACGCCTATCAGATTGGCGCGGCGCGCGACGAACTGGCAAGACATTTCCATGTCGATCAGGACCTGCTGCGGCGGGCGCCGAACCTGCTGATCGTCTCGTCAAACGGCGCGGGCTTCGATCCGGTCGATGTCGACGCCTGCACGGCGGCGGGCGTGCTGGTCGTCAATCAATCCGGCGGCAACGCCAATTCCGTCGCTGAGCACGCGCTGGGAATGTTGTTGACGCTGTCGAAACGTATCCTCGAGGCTGATCGCGTGCTGCGGCGCGAGGCGAACGTCAATCGCAATGCGCTGATCGGCAACGAAGTCGGAGGCAAGACCATCGGCATTGTCGGGCTCGGCAATGTCGGCCGCCGCATCGCCGAACTCTGCAAGGGCCTGCTCCATATGAACGTGATTGCCTACGACCCCTATCTCACTGGGCAGGAAATGGCCGCGCGGGGCGGGGAGAAGGTCGAACTCGACAATCTCCTGCGCCGCTCGGACTTCGTGTCGATCTCTTGCCCGCTGACCAAGGACAATCGCGGCATGATCGGCAGCCGCGAATTCGCGCTGATGCAGCCGCACGCGTTTTTCATCACCACCGCGCGCGGCTTCATTCATGACGAGGCCGCGCTGGAGGATGCGTTGCGCCACAAACGCATCGCCGGCGCCGGCCTCGACGTCTGGGCCAAGGAGCCGCCGCCGCCGGACCATCCGTTGCTGCAGTTCGACAACGTGCTGGCCAGCCCGCATACGGCCGGCGTGACCAGGGAAGCGCGAATGAACATGGGCAAGATCGCCGCCGAGCAGATTCTCGACGGGCTCGACGGCAAGCGGCCGCCACGTATCGTCAACCCCGAGGTCTGGCCTGACTACGCCAGGCGCTTCGAACGGACGTTCGGCTTTGTGCCGAAATAGCGGCTCCGGCGGGCAAACTCCGGGGGAGAAGATTTTGTCCGCCGCAGGCTCGATCGTGGCAATAAATCCACTGCGAATTGCCCTCGGGGCGAAGCGGCTGTTGCTATTTTCGCTGTAGTCTCGACTAGTTAGCCGCCAACGACCATTTTCCTGATGCACCCGGCGTTCCCGGGGCAAAAGGAAAATGAGATGCGACAGGTAACTTCATTGCTGCGCGCCGCGCCGGCCATGATCGGACGCCGTCTGGCCCAGATCGTCGCCATCGCCGCCGCCAGCCTGCCGGCCGCGGGCGCCTGATCGGCGCAGACCTCACCTCTCAGGCTTTTTGATTCCCCTCGATCACTCCGGCACGACGCGCACCGCGCCGCGCGCGGCGCTGGTCGCGAACGCCGCATAGGCCTTCAGGGCCGTCGTCACCGCGCGCTTGCGTGGCGCCGGTTTCCAGGCAGCTGCGCCCTTTGCGACCATGGCCGCGCGACGGCGGCTGATCTCGGCGTCCGGCACGGCCAGGCGAATGCTGCGGTTGGGAATGTCGAGCTCGATCAGGTCACCCTCTTCGACGAGTCCGATCAGGCCGCCTTCGGCGGCTTCCGGCGAAATATGCCCGATCGACAGTCCTGATGAGCCGCCCGAAAAGCGGCCGTCGGTGATCAGCGCGCAGACTTTGCCCAGTCCCTTCGACTTGAGGTAGCTCGTCGGATACAGCATCTCCTGCATGCCCGGACCGCCGCGCGGACCTTCATAGCGAACCACGACGACGTCGCCCGGCTTCACCTTGTTGGTGAGAATGGCTTCGACGCTGGCGTCCTGGCTTTCGAAGATGCGGGCGGGACCGGAGAATTTGAGAATGCTCTGATCGACGCCAGCCGTCTTCACGATGCAGCCGTCCTCGGCCAGGTTCCCGGACAGCACCGCAAGACCGCCGTCCTTCGAATAGGCGTGCGCGGCATCGCGAATGCAGCCCTCGGCGCGATCGAGATCGAGTTCGTCGAAACGCTCGTTCTGGCTGAAAGCCACCTGCGTCGGTACGCCGCCGGGTGCGGCCATGTAGAAATGCCGGACCTTTTCGCTTTGCGTGCGCGCGATATCCCAGCGATCGAGCGCGTCGGCGAGCGTCGCGCTGTGGACGGTCGGAAGGTCGGTGGTGATCAGCCTGGCGCGATCCAGCTCGCCAAGGATGGCCATGATGCCGCCGGCGCGATGAACGTCTTCGAGATGGACGTCGGCAACCGACGGCGCGACCTTGCACAGCACCGGCACCTTGCGTGACAGCCGGTCGATGTCGCTCATGGTGAAGGGGACCTTGCCCTCGTGGGCCGCCGCCAAAAGATGCAGCACGGTGTTGGTCGAACCGCCCATCGAGATGTCGAGCGTCATGGCGTTCTCGAACGCCTTGAAGCTGGCGATGCCGCGCGGCAGCACGCTGGCATCGTCCTGTTCGTAATGGCGGCGGGCGAGATCGACGATCAGATGCCCGGCCTCGACGAACAGGCTCTTGCGGTCGGCATGCGTTGCCAGCACCGATCCGTTGCCCGGCAGCGCGAGGCCAAGGGCTTCCGTCAGGCAGTTCATCGAATTGGCGGTAAACATGCCCGAGCAGGAGCCGCAGGTTGGGCAGGCCGATCGCTCGATCTCCTCGACTTCGGCGTCGCTCACCGAACTGTCGGCCGCGGCCACCATGGCGTCGATCAGGTCGACCGCGCGCTTCTTGCCCTTGATGACGATCTTGCCGGATTCCATCGGGCCGCCCGAGACGAAGACGGTCGGAATGTTGATGCGCAGCGACGCCATCAGCATGCCCGGCGTGATCTTGTCGCAGTTGGAGATGCACACCATCGCGTCGGCGCAATGCGCATTGACCATGTATTCGACGCTGTCGGCGATCAGCTCGCGCGAGGGCAGGCTGTAGAGCATGCCGTCATGTCCCATCGCGATCCCGTCATCCACCGCGATGGTGTTGAATTCCTTGGCGACGCCGCCGGCCTTTTCGATCTCGCGCGCCACGAGCTGGCCGAGGTTCTGCAGATGCACATGCCCCGGCACGAACTGGGTGAAGGAATTGACGACCGCGATGATCGGCTTGCCGAAATCCTCGTTCTTCATGCCGGTGGCGCGCCAGAGGCCGCGGGCGCCCGCCATGTTGCGGCCGTGTGTAGTGGTGCGGGAGCGATAGGGGGGCATCCTAAATCCTTGGGCTGTCGGGGAATTTTTGGGTCTTATGCCCCCGCCGGCCGCTGGATTCAAGCCGTGAACGCCGCATGCGCGCCCGCACCGGGCGCATTCCGGAACTGGCCCCGGGATATCGGGTCCCATGGCGGCTTTGGCGGCCGTCCCGAGCTGGCTCGTCGCGACGCCCGTGAGCTTAGCGATGTCCGCTTTGCCCCTGCCGGCTCAACCGGTCGCCGCAACACAGGCGTTAAATCTCTCTGCTGGTGTTTCAAATTGCAAGGTCTCACGTGGTCGTTCATTTAGCTGACGAGCCACTTTGTTCAGATGGGCTTGCGAATGCATCGACAAGTCGGTGCCCTTGGGAAAGTACTGTCTCAGCAGGCCATTGGTATTCTCATTCGACCCGCGTTGCCACGGGCTTTGCGGATCGCAAAAATAGACGTCGATTTTGGTCGCCAACGTAAAGCGACGATGATCCGTAAGTTCCTTGCCCCGGTCCCAGGTCAGGGATTTATATAGCTCCTTTGGTAGCTTCTTCGCCTGCTTGATGAGCGCGGTGACAACCGTCCGGGTGTCCTTGCCTGCCACCTTGGCCAACATCACGTAACGGGTATGACGCTCGACCAAGGTCGCGATGTAGGTGTTGTTCGGCCCGGACAGGAGATCGCCCTCCCAATGACCAGGCACCGCCCGATCTTCAACCGCCGCCGGTCGCTGACGGATTGAGACGATATCCTTGATATGCCCCCGTTTATCGCCATTCGGGTCAACCGGCCTGGAGCGACGCATCGAGCGCTTCGATCGAAGATGGCTAAGCAGCTCTTTCTTCAGCACGCCGCGCGCTTGGACAAACAGGCTGCGATAGATGGTCTCGTGTGACACCTGATTACACTCGTCTTCAGGGTGCGTTCTCTTCAGCCAACCGGCTATCTGCTCGGGGGACCAATCCAATCTGAGCTTCCCTGCCACCGCCTGCCGCAGCCGCGGATTGGTCGCTAACTTACAACATTTTGGACGACGAGATCGCGCCCAGGCATTCTCGTCCGCAAGTGTCGCTCGGTAGCGATCATAGCCGCCATTGCGACTCATTTCCCGGCTCACCGTCGAGGGTGAGCGGCCAAGCCGTTTGGCGATCGACCGTGCCGATTGATGTGCCGTAACGCCTCTGGAAATCTCCTCGCGTTCCGCGAGCGTCAACGCCAGCCTGGAGCGACGCCGCTCCGCAGGACGAATCCCACCATGCGGAGCTACCAAAAAATAGATCGACGATGACTGCTTACCAAAAGCTCGTCCAATCGCCTTCAGCGACTCCCCACGCTTCCAGCGATCCCATAACTCCGTCTTCTCTGCCGCAGTAAAACCTCTATGAAATCTCCGTTCCATCCCACACTCCATCTTTTCCCTCTAAGATAAAGTGTTGCGGCGACCGGTTGAGCCGGCACCTCGGAAGCGGACATTCGCGTTAGCCTAAAGCATGTCTGCTTTGTGCCAACAGCGGAAGTCGGCTCACCACTGATAGCGGACGACGCCCGTGCCGGCAGAGCTTGGATTGTCAGGGAAACACGGACATCAATGCCAAATCGCTAACCGTGTTTCCGGGAGACAACGCGGCAGCATAGATCGTACCCAACATACACATTGCCAATCCGAAATAGCCGAAAATGAAGTGCAGATCTCTTCCACTGGAGCTAACTTCGTATGATTGTAGCGCTTCAAGGATTTTCATTGGTTTCCCTTTCATTTTTGCGAGCCGTCATCGATTTCATCCGTCAAAGGTGGTGCAAGGCGTAGGACCACAGCGGCAGTGTGAGAAACGAAAGTGATATGCCAACTCCGACCATCAACGAGACCAGTGGCGGGTTCAGGCCGTGCTGGGCCGCGACGATTGCACCGCCGATCATCGGGCCCATCCCAGCTTCAAACAGGGTCACTCGGGTGATTTCTTCGCCGGTGCCCAAAACGATGAAGTAAATGGAAGCGATTACGATGGGGGCCAGGAGCAGCTTGAACCCCAGGCCCATCGCAAGCGCGGTCTTGAGCCCGGTGGTTTGGTCAAACCTCAATTGGAAACCGACTGAAACGAGGGCTAATGGGGAAAGGGTGTCGCCTAAACGCTTGAGTGCGTCGGAGACCCAATCGGGAAACTCGAAGGGCATCAGAATGAATGCAGCGATCAGGGCAAGCAGAGGCGGGAATGTGAGGACCCGCTTGAAGATAGCGGTTTTGGATTCCGTACCCGCCGAATAAATGGCGGCGACCGTGATCCCCAATGTGCTCAGGACCAGGTAGGTACCCAGCTGATCTATGAGGATGCCGGTCGCCATATTGGAAGCGCCGAAAAAGGCCTCGATCATCGGCAGTCCGACAAAAGATGTATTCGCGAGCCCGCCGGCCAGCATCAGCGCCCCGGTGGTTTCGCGCGAGAATTTCAAACGCGAGGAAAGCATCCAGAAAAAGCCGACACCGAGCGCGAACATCAGCCACGGCATCGCGATGCTGAACAGCAGTTGCGTTTGGAGGGCAACGTGGTGGATCTGCAGGATGATGAGGGCAGGCAGGGAGATGTTGATGATGAACGCGTTTAGCGCAACATGTGCGTTTTCCGGCAGCCGTCGCGTGGTGCGAAGACCCATGCCGAGAACGAGGCAGACGAACAGCAGAATGATATTATTCATTGAACGTGCCCCAAGCAGCTGGCGGTAACGTTAAATCGCCGAAATCGAGCGCCAAGTCCGCGTTAGCTCGCCAAGAGAAGCAAAACAAACAGGCCAGCCCCGCAAATAAGGGCGAGCTGTTTGAGAGCCTCGGCCTGAAGCGAGGTTGGGGGAAGTGCACGGGAGAGAGCTCTCGCTACGGCAGCCATTGTGACCTCCAAATTCCGACTCTGCGGATAAGACCGGTCTTCCCCGGCCGCCGCATCATCGGAACCAATGAGGGATTGCGGCAGTTGCTGAACCGACTCTCGCGAATGCCGATCGGGCTCGTCGGGCATGGCCAGCGGACAGGCCAAGTTCCCCAGCTATTTGCTGGCCGCGCGGCCGACTTGCGAATGATGGCGGGGTAGTCTGGCGGGCGAAACGGACCGAGGTCAGAACGTAGCTGCACCGGTCCCGTCGCCCATAGGGCGCATTAGCGATAGAGACAGGTCGCCTCAGGAATTAATGAACAGGCTGCTGTGGGGCCCGGATTTGGGGCGTCGAGTTCTGCAACAGGCGCAGGAGGTCGGACTGCCGGGGCGTGTCGGTCTTGGAGAACATGTGCTGCAGATGAGTGCGCACGGTCGGCTCGCTGATGCCGAGCATGTCGGCCGCCTCCTTGGCGCCGAGCCCCTGGGCAAGCGCTAGGAGCACGCGAAGTTCGCCGCCGGTCAGCCTGTAAAGCCTAGCAAAGGCCTCGCCCGGCATGAGGGGCGCCTGAGCAGGATCCTTCGTGAACACAGCGACCGATGCTGCAAACGGCGCGATAATGCCGCTGCGCTGACCACGATCCACCGGAAGCAGGGTTGCAATGTAGCCGGCGCCGTCGACATCCGGGATTGCCAGGGAATGTTCGCTCATATCCATGTCGATGTCGTCGCGCGACGCCTCGTCAATGGCTTTCGATAGGGCCGCGCGCGCGGTGGGATCGGTGGGAGAAATCCGGTTGTTTACGATGCGAATGGAATTGCCGGTCCTGGTCTGGCGCTCAGCAGCGTCGTTCATATAGACAACGCGGCCATCGCGTGCCGTGAGGAAAACACCCGCGACAAGTACATCAAGCGTCTTTTCCAGCATCTCCGACCTCAGCGCCCTGATATCGAGCGCATCCGAGATGGTGAGTGCGCGGCAGACGTGCGGGGACAGGAGCTTGAACAGGCCGATATCTAGCTGTTGGTAATGCGGGGCCTTCTCGCTCCGGGAGGCGTGCATGGAAGCCATGCGGCCGCCGGTCCGCAACGCAGGAAACCAGATTATATCCAGTAGTCCGAACGGCTTTAGCACTTCTCTATAGAACCGGCTTTCAAGCAATTCGTGGGGTTCCATGGAGAGGGCGCTGACGTGGCCAATATTGGAGACGATGTCCGCTGCTGCCATTGGTGTTTGTGCATAGTTCTTTCCCAGCTTTTCCAGGAATTCCGGCTGGTATCCGAACACGAACAACTGGTCATTTTGTACTTGTCGCATATCGTGAACGCAGATGCCGCCCGCTGTGCTTTCACACAGATCGGCAATCTTCCGGCAAGTGTCCGGCCACTGATGCGGATCGAGCGCGCAATCATAGATCGCGCCGATCGTGTCAGATAACGCCTGGGCGGAGACTCCATCGAAACCGATCACGTCGGGCCATCACTTTCCGAAGGAGCCGCATATTGGCCGCTTGGTTCTCAAAGAAAAGCTCAATGCGCGCACAGCAGTTCCCTCAATGGAACCATGGTTTCAGGGACGGGAGCCCGGGTCAATCGCTGTCTTGGCGTTCGCGGTTTAAATTAGCTCCTTCACCTTCAACCATCCGCGGATTGGTGATCGCGGCCCATGTCCGCAGTGGGTCAAAATGCGAAATTCCGGAGTGACCAGCGCATGTGTGCTCTACGCCCAAAAGCGGACATCGCGCATTTATGGGTACACGCCTCTAAAGCACGTCGGCCAGGGATTGCCCGTGCAGGTCGATATTCAGTCCCTGCATGCCGAGATCGCTGATTTCGCCACCCATCGCTTTCAGGCTTTCCTCGCGGATCAACGACATCAGGCCGCGCCGCAGGCCCAAAAACTCCGACGACATCATCATGGATTGCTGACGCGGCCGTTCCAGCGGAATCGGAATTTCCGCCTTGATCGAGCCCGGGCGCGCGGTCATGCAGTAGACGCGGTCGGACAGGAAGATCGCCTCGTCGATATCGTGGGTCACGAACAGCACCGAGATCTTCAACCGCTGCCACATGTTGGTGAGGATCTGCTGCATGATGACGCGGGTCTGCGCGTCCAGCGCGCCAAAGGGCTCGTCGAGCAGCAGCACCTTCGGCCCGGTCGCGAGCGCCCGCACAATGCCGACGCGCTGTTTCATGCCGCCGGAGAGTCTATCGGGATAATGCTTCTCGAACGCTTCCAGCCCGGCTATTCCAAGCAAGGTGCGTGCGGCGCGCTCGCGGCGCGAGCGCTCCATGCCGCGCATCTTCAATCCGAATTCGACGTTCTCGCGGACCGTCTTCCAGGGGAACAGCGAATATTGCTGGAACACCATGCCGCGTTCCGCGCTCGGTCCCTTCACCTCTTCGCCGTCGACGGTGACCGTACCCTTGGTGGGTTTCAGGAATCCCGCGACTGCGTTCAGCAATGTGGATTTGCCGCATCCGGAGGGTCCGACGATCGAGACGAATTCGCCCGGCTTGACGTGGATCTGCGTGTCGGTGACCGCGGCCACCGAACCGTCGATCGTCTCATAGCTGAGCGCGAAATTCTTGACCTCGATGTGGCCTTGGGCGGTTTTGGCTTCGATCAGGCTCATGTGCGCCCCCATGGCATTGCCAGCTTTCCGGCCGAGCGGATCAAGAGACTGGACAACAGACCGAGCACGCCGATCGCGATCATGCCGAGCGCGATGTCGGCGTACTGGACCAGCGAATAGGCTTCCCAGGTGAAGTAGCCGATGCCGTATTGGCCGGAGATCATCTCGGCGGCGATCAGCGAAACCCAGGCTACGCCCATCCCGACGGTAAGCCCGGTGAAGATGTGCGGCAGCGAAGCCGGAAAGTACACCTCGCGGAAGATCGAAGCTTCTTTGGCGCCGAGGCATCGCGCGGCGCGAACCAGCACCGGGTCGACCAGCGACATGCCGTGCAGTGTATTCACCAGGATCGGAAAGAACGAGCCGAGGAAGGTGATGAAGACGATGCTCTGCTCGTTGGTCGGCCAGAGCATGATCGCCATCGGCACCCAGGCGATCGCCGGGATCGGCCGCAGCACTTCGGAAACCGGGAACACGATTTCGTGGATGAGCTTGAAACGGCCCATCACGAGGCCGAGCGGCACCGCGACAAGGGCTGCGAGCGAGAAGCCGAAGATGATCCGGCGGCAGCTCAGCAACACGTGCAGCAGGAATTTTGGATCGTGGATGGCCTTCGTGAAGCTGGCGTAGACCGCCAGCGGCGAGGGAACGTTGGTGAAGCGGACGAAGAACACCACGCGGTATTTGGTCAGGAGGTGCCAGACGATCAGGAATGCGACCAGCGAGATCACGCCGATCAGCATCGCGCGCATGCGCTCCTTGTTGAGCCGGAACCAGCGCCCGGCCAGGACGCGGAGCGTGACGGGATCGATCACCGGCGCTGAGGTGGGCGGCGTCGGCTCGACCATGGTCGCGGATGTCTCGCTTTCCGTTGGTTGTCGCACGAGCGAGGGGCTGCTCACGTCTTGCCTCCGGTCACGGTCGACTTCACGGCATCCTCGAACCCAAGCACCTTGCCGTTATTCTTCGCAGCATACGCTTCCGCATCCTTCTTCAGCAGGAACGGTGCGATATCGCCGCCGGCGACCGCGAAGAAGGCCTGGTCGGCGAACAATTTGATGCCGCGCGCGGTATCGAAGACGTAAGCGACGTTGATCTTCTTGCCCTTGGCCTTGAAATCGGCGTAGGCGCCGAGCGTGCAGGTCGTGCTGCTGAAGGGCAGGATTCCCTCGTCGTCGACCCACACCTCGCCGGATTTGCGGGGATCGGCGATCGGCTTCTTGCAGAACTTGTCTTCGCCTGAAATCTCGTAGTTCTTGGCGCTGGTGAGCTCCGCGTCGTAGTCCAGCTTCATTTCGCCATAGGCCTTGCGGATGAAGCTGTCCTCGACCCATTTCTTGGGATCAAACTCCTTCATGCGTCCGAGATTCTGCAGCACCTTGACGTCGGTGGCCGCAGCCTCGATCAGCGCTGGCTTGATGGTGGGATCGGCGGTCATGTTGCCGCTTGGGCCCAGGAAGATGTAGACGACTTCCTTGGCGATGCCGGTCCATTCCTGGATTTTTTCGGCCGCCAGTTTTGGATCGGCGCGGAGCCACTGGTTGGCGGCGATGATCGCCTTGATGTAGGCGGTCACGACCTCCGGATATTTATCGGCGAAGTCGGTGCGGACCACGACGCCATGCCAGGTCGGCAGGTTGGTTTCCACGCCGTCGAAAATCTTGCGGGCAAAGCCGCGAAACGGCAGCAGCTCGGCGAACGGAACGAAGTCGGCATGCGCGTCGATCTTCTTCTCCTGAAGGTTGGTCGAGCCGACTTCAGGACTCTGGCTGACCAGCTGGAAGAAATCCGCGGGATAGCCGCGGTCCTGCATGGCCTTGAGGACCATGCCATGCGCTGCGGATCCGAAGGGAACGCTGACCAGTTTGCCCTTGAGGTCCCCGAGGTCGTAGTAGGGCGAGTCCCTGTGGACGACGATGCCGTTGCCGGAGCCGGACAGGCTGTAGGCGGCGACCGCGATCAGGCGGCTCTTGCTTTCAGGATTGCTCTCGAAGGTGAAGCCGTTCACGATGAGCGGATAATCTCCCATCATGCCGAACTGCAGCTTGTTCGCCATCATCGCGTTGGTGACGGGCGGCCCGGATGTAAAGTTCTGCCATTCGAGTTCGAACTTGATGTTGGCGTATTTGCCGTCGGTCGGCAGGTATTTCTCGAACAGATGAAGCTGCCGAATCACGGTACCGGCCGTCACGGTATTGGTCGTGGTATCCTGGGTTCCGATGCCGATGCTGACGGTTTCCGCCTTGGCCGGCTGCGCGAGCGCCAGGGCCACGGCCGCTATGGACATCGCTGTCGAGAGTGTTTGAACGTGGCGGACCATTTTCATCCTCATTCGGTTGGATGTGCTGCGGTCCCCATGATTGGTTGGGGAGGCGCTCCCTGCAAATGCGGACTTGTGGTCATAGTCGATTAGTTGCCGTGAAAAGCCGGTTGCATACTCGTTGGGCAGTTTTGCCAGGCAAAGCCGTTTGCGTGTGCATCCCTTTTAATCCGAGGCTTGTTAATCAGAGGCTTGTTAATCAGAGGCCTGGCCCCGCATCTCCTCCAGAACGTTTGGAAGACAGACGACGATCTGCGACCGCTTCGTCAGCACGATTCGCTTTTCCTGCATGCGCTTCAGGCTGATCGTGACCCATTGCCGGGTCGCGCCCACCATGTGCGCGAGGTCGGCATGGGTGAAGGCCGCGGCGATCACCGTTCCATCGGGATCTTCGACGCCGTAGAGATCCATCAGGTGCAACAGCAGGTGCGCAAGCCGCTGGGTAATGGAACGGGTTCCCAGCATCTGCGCCAGCGCCGAATAGCATTTGCCCTTGAAGGCAAGCCCCTCGATCAAGCCGATGGCAAGGTTCGGAATTTCGCCCGCGAGCGTTCGCAGTTCCTTGCCCGGCAGTTGCACGACGCTGCAATTGCTGGAAGCAATGCCGGACCATTGATGAATGCCGTGGTCGAATACCTCCGGCCCGCCGACGAAATTACCGGCATGCCAATAGGCCAGCGTGATCTCGCGCCCTGCCGGCGAGGAATAGAACACCCGGACGCGGCCGCTTTCGATCAGAAAAATGCCGTCGTGTTTCGCGCCCTGACTGAACAGCGTCTGTCCGCGGTTGAGGACCTTTCGGCGTCCTTGCTTGAGAACGGTTTCCCGCTCGCGCAGCGTCAGTTTCTCCATCAGGGAGGGTGGACCGCCGATCGATTGCTGGTTCTCGGTCAAGAGCAGGGACGAACTCGATTTCGCTTTGGTCGCCGCGGCCGAAGGCGGGCTTCTGCCCACCGTGTTTGTAGCCTGCAGCAACATTGCCGGTCTCCAGATCATTTATGACTGATCTAAAAAGCAGCAATCTTCGTGCCAGATTGAGCGAGGGGGCGCGAACAAAAAGATCAATGAAATCAATGATCAGTCAGGCTCGCTAGATAACTCTTGGGGTAGATTCCACGATTGTGCCCATCCGAGAAGCAGATATTCAGGCCGTAGCCGAGATCGGCGACTTCCACGATCGCGATCCCCGGGAAGTGCTCCGGAAAGCGCTCGTCGAAGCGGGCGCGAGTGCAATGGGCGCATTTGCAGAACAGCCGGAGCTTCTCCGCGCTGAGGGTGGTGCAGGATCCGTCGGCTGCGATCATGGAGAGCGCGGCGAGATCGGCGCTCACCTCGCAGGTGAATGAGTCGGTCGCTGGCGGTTCCGTCATCGACATCTGAAAATCCCTCGCTGTTGACGTTATGTTGCGGCCGATGGCGTGGATAGCAACTAATTGCCGGTGAGCGCGCGAGACGCAGCACGAAAATGCTGCATCACGGATGTTTTAGATGATCGCGTCACTTTCACTTCCGCGTAAAATTGGAAACTAATCGACCGGAAATCAAAGTCCGGCGTTGCGCGACTTTGGTTTCCTAGGGAACGTTCAGCCAATGTTTTTGCCTGTTTGTTGATCATGAAGCTGGCTTCGATTTTAGCAAACGGGCCAAACATTGGCATTCTCCCTCCGGCGACAACTAATTGCTATCGCCGGAGGGACAACTGAACAAATCTGCTGACGACGGCGGCGACTGCGCCGAACCAGGAGCGAATGATGGCAATGGATGAAATCGTCGACGGGCTTTCGGAAGTTTCCTGCGATGTGCTCGTGATCGGCGGCGGCACCGCCGGGCCGATGGCCGCGCTGAAAGCAAAACTGAAAAATCCCAAGGCGAATGTCGTTCTGCTCGAGAAAGCCAACGTCAAGCGGTCCGGCGCCATCTCGATGGGTATGGACGGGCTGAACAACGCCGTCATTCCCGGCTACGCGACGCCGGAGCAATACACCAAGGAAATCACCATCGCCAACGACGGCATCGTCGACCAGAAGGCGGTCTATAAATACGCGCAGAATTGCTTTGACATCATCGAGGAACTCGACAGTTTCGGCATCCGCTTCCTGAAGAACGAAAACGGCGACTACGCGGTCAAGAAGGTGCATCACATCGGCACCTACGTGCTTCCGATGCCGAACGGCGAGACCGTGAAGAAGGCGCTCTACCGCCAGCTCCGTCGGGCGCGGATCCTGATTTCGAACCGCTACATGGCGACACGTCTGCTGACGGCGAGCGATGGACGCGTCGCCGGCGCCATCAGCGTCAACACCCGCACCGCGGAAATCCTGGTCATCAAGGCCAAGTCCGTGATTCTCTGCATGGGTGCGGCGGGACGTCTCGGCCTGCCGACATCGGGCTATATGTTCGGCACTTACGAGAACGCCGCCAATTCAGGTGACGGTTACGCGATGGCCTATCATGCAGGGGCTGCACTTGCGAACCTCGAATGCTTCCAGATCAATCCGCTGATCAAGGATTACAACGGGCCGGCCTGCGCCTATGTCGCGGGTCCCTTCGGCGCATTCACCGCGAATAACGAAGGATCGCGATTCATCGAATGCGACTACTGGTCGGGCCAGATGATGCTCGAATTCTACAACGAGCTGTTGTCCGGCAAGGGGCCGGTGTTCCTGCAGCTCAAGCACCTGCATCCGAACACGATCGAGGAGATCGAATCCACCTTGCACAAGGTCGAGCGGCCGACGCGCGGCCTGTTCCAGAAGGGGCGGGGCACCGACTATCGGACCGAATCGATCGAGATGCACATCTCCGAGATCGGGTTCTGTTCGGGGCATAGCGCCTCTGGCGTGTTCGTCGACGATTTTGCGCGCACCACGGTGCCCGGCCTTTATGCCGCCGGCGACATGGCCAGCGTGCCGCACAATTACATGCTCGGCGCCTTCACCAACGGCTCGGTCGCCGGCATCGACGCGATGGAGTTCGCCGACAACCACGACTTTGCCGAGTTCGATGCCGCCGACGTCGCCAGGGAACGCGACCGCGTGATGGCGCCGACCAAGCGGGAAGACGGCATTCCCCCGAACCAGATCGAATACAAGGCCCGTCGCCTGGTGAACGATTATCTGCAGCCGCCGAAGGTCACGCGCAAGTTCGAGCTGGGCCAGCGCCGCCTTGCGGAAGTTCGCGAGGACATGGAGCAGCGCATGATCGCGCGCAATTCGCACGAATTGCTGCGCGCGCTGGAAACCCAGTCGATCCTGGATTGCGCCGACATGGCCGCCCACGCCTCGCTGTACCGCGAGGAGAGCCGCTGGGGCCTCTATCACCTCCGGACCGATTTCCCGGAGAAGGACAACGAGAACTGGTTCTGCCACACGCTGCTCAGCAAGCAGGACGGCAAGATGACCAGCGAGAAGCGGGATGTGGAGCCCTATGTGGTTCCGATCGCCGACGACGAGAAGGATCTCTACGACAAGCAACGCATCCGTGCCAGCGCGTAACCGCCCTGCAACGAAGCAACAGGAGATTTAACACATGCCTCTCGCCAGCTATCAGACGTCGGTGCCGGTCGTCGTCGACGATGCCAAATGCATCGCGGACAAGGGCTGCACCGTCTGCGTCGACGTCTGTCCGCTCGACGTGCTGCGTATCAGCGACATGACCGGAAAGGCCTACATGGCCTACGACGAGTGCTGGTATTGCATGCCGTGCGAGGCCGATTGCCCGACCGGCGCCGTCACCGTCAACATTCCCTACCTCCTGAGGTAACCATGTCGGGCCCTTTCGAATCCTACGACGATCTCGAGGACGCCGATGAACGCCTTCAGGCGGCCGATCCGGCCGAACGTCGCGTCGCCATCATCGCGCTCGGCCATTCCGGGGATCCGGCCGCGGTCGGACATCTCGCCAATATGGTCTCCGACCCCGACGCCGGCGTGCGTCAGCAGGTGGCAATGGCGCTCGGGGAATTCGATGGGCCGGAGTCGGCGGCTGCCTTGGCGAGACTGCTGGTCGATCCGGAGCAGGCGGTGGCGTCCGCTGCGGCCGACAGCATGGCCGAGTTCAAGGATCCGGCCTGCGCCGACGCGATATTGCCGCTGGTCAAGCACGGCCACGCCTTCGTCCGCATGGGCGCGCTGCGGGCGCTGAAGGAATTGCGGCGCAAGGATACGCTTAAACCCGCGCTCGAAGCGCTCAGGGACAGCGATGCCGCGGTCCGCGTCCAGGCGATCGGCGTCATCGGCTTCCTGAAGCTGGAAGAGTCGATTCCCGCGCTGACGGCTTCCACCGGCGATTCCGATTCCCATGTCCGGCGGGCGGCGGTCAGCGCGCTGGCGTTTTCGCAGATGAAGCCCGCGGCCGAATCGATCACCCGCACGTTGGGCGATGACGACTGGATGGTCCGCGAGATGGCGGCGGAGACGCTTGGCCAGAATGCCAACGGCTCGGTGGCGGCGGATCAACTGATAGCAGCGCTGGCGGACGATTTCTGGCAGGTGCGGCTCAAGGCGATCCGAAGCCTCGGCAAGATGAAGATCGAGCGGGCGGTCCATCCGATCGGCAAATGCATCACCCACGAGCAGGCCAATCTGCGCAAGGAAGCGGCCGCGGCACTAGGCGAGATTGCCGACGCGGCGGCCGAACCGTATCTCGTGCTCGTGGCCAATGATCCCGATCCCGAAGTCAGGAAGAACGCGCGCTGGGGGCTGCAGCGGATCGCCGCCGGTAAGGCAAAATCGGGCGCGTAGTCGCCTCGCGGATTTCTTGAAGCCGCGATAGTCCGGAGCGTCAGATGACGTATGTCGTCACCGAAGCCTGCATCAAGTGCAAATACACCGACTGCGTCGAGGTATGTCCCGTCGATTGCTTCTACGAGGGGGACAACATGCTGGTGATACACCCCGACGAGTGCATCGATTGCGGCGTCTGTGAACCCGAATGTCCGGCGGATGCGATCAAGGCGGATACCGAGCCGGGCCTGGAAAAATGGCTGGCCTTGAACGCAAGATTTGCCGTGGTCTGGCCCAATATCTCCGACAAGAAAGAGGCGCTCTCCGACGCCGAGGAGTTTGAAGGCCTGGACGGCAAGTTCGAAAAGTTCTTCAGCGAGGCCGCCGGTTCACAGTGAAACCGTTGCGGCGTCAAAAGGCGAACCCGAAAGCAGAGCCCTACAGACCAACCGGTATTTTACCGGGCATCGGCGTCTTGGCGGTCGTTGACCAGGGACGATGTGGATGCAGGGCACAAAGCGCGTCGACGTTAACTTCCCGATGTTTAAAAGGTTCCACAAATCCTGACCGATACGCATTCGGGCCGCGCTGTAACGCGCCGCGCGTGCATTCGAGCTGATCTGCGAAATGGTGCATGACGTCATTTTCTGCAGTATGATTTGATTGGAGTGGAAATAGTATTCTTGCTAAGGTTGTATCATCGGAAAATTGCAGGTCGCGTGACAAAAATCGTCCGTCGCCTCTTTTTGGCCGAGTTCGACCGTTCAGCTTGAGTCATCTCTAAATCCGGTCACGCACTGCAGCATCGACGGCAGGCATCAGTGCAGAACGCGAGACGGCAATGTCATCGTCTTCTGATCAGACACGGCGCACGGTGATCCTGGCGGTGCTCGCCACGGCGGCGGGCGCGGCGGCGTCACCATCGGCCCGTGCCGACGAGGATCAGCCCGGCAGCGACGAGCGACCTCAAAAAGCCGACGTCCTGGTTTTCGCCGAAGGCGAACGTACGGGCGAAGTCATCAAGCCCGAGGATCTGAAGCTCGGCGGTCCGCCGGTGCGCGCCTGGCCAAAGGATCCAAAAACCTCCGTCGTCCGCAAGGGTTCCCGGTTGAACGAGGTGCTGGTCATCAGGCTCGATCCGGCCGAACTCGATGACGAAACGCGCGCGCGGTTTGCCGACGGCATCGTCGCGTATTCGGATACGTGCACCCACGCCGGATGTCCCATCACCGGCTGGGTGAAGGGCGCGACGGGCGACAAGAACGTTTTCAAATGCTTCTGTCACAATTCCGAATTTGATCCGCGACAAAGCGCGCAAGTCGTATTCGGACCGGCGCCGCGGCGGCTTGCCGCGCTTCCGCTGACGACAGCCGATGGTTACTTCACGGTAGCTGCAACATTTGTTGGAAAGGTAGGGGTACAGCAGCCGGGTTGACGGCAGCCCGGGTCGGATTCCGCGCAACACTGAAACAAGTGAAAAACAAGCAGGGAGGTAGCGTCCATGACCACGAAGCAATGGCTATTGTCTGGCACCGTCGCGTTCACATGCCTTGTCTCAACCACCGCCGGCGCCGGTCCGATCGAGAATTACAGCCCGGTGACATCGGCCCGGCTCGAAAATCCCGAACCCGGCAACTGGATGCTCTATCGCCGGACCTATGACGGGCAGGGCTACAGCCCGCTCGACCAGATCAACACCACCAACGTCAAGAGCATGACGCCGGTATGGACCTTCTCGACCGGAGTGGTCGAAGGCCACGAGGCGCCGCCGATCGTCAACAATGGCGTGATGTTCGTCGCGACCCCGATGGGGCAGGTGATCGCCATCAACGCCAGGACCGGCGACGAGTACTGGCGCTATAAACGCCAGCTCCCCGACGATCTCTTCCAGTTGCATCCGACCAGCCGCGGCGTCGGCTTGTGGCAGGACAAGCTGTACCTGGCCACGACCGACGATCATGTCGTGGCGCTCGATGCCAAGACCGGCAAGGTTCTCTGGGACACCAAGGTCCAGGACTACAAGAAGGGTCAGTACCTGACCCTGATGCCGCTGGTCGTCGACGGCAAGGTCATCGTCGGCGGTTCCGGCGGCGAATTCGGCGTGCGCGGCTATGTCGTCGCGTTCGACGCCAATGACGGCAAGGAACTGTGGCGGACCTTCACCATTCCCGGCGAAGGTGAGCCCGGCCATGACACCTGGAGCGGCGACGACTGGAAGACGGGTGGCGGATCGGCGTGGATGACGGGCAATTACGACACCGACACCAAGACCATCTACTGGGGCGTCGGAAACGCCGCGCCCTGGCCCGGCTCAACGCACCCGGGCGACAACCTCTACACAAGTTCGGTGCTCGGACTGGATCCCAACACCGGCAAGATCAAGGCCTACCACCAGTACCATCAAAACGATTCCTGGGACTGGGACGAGGTGGAGGCGCCGATCCTGATCGACCTGCAACGGGATGGCCGCTCCTTCAAGAGCCTCATTCATCCCGGGCGCGACGCGATCTTCTGGGTGCTGGAACGCCAGGCGGACAAGATCAACTATGTCGCTGGCTGGCCCTTCGTTCAAACCGATGTCTGGAAAGGCATCGAGGCCGAGACCGGCAAGCCGATCGTCGATCCCGCGCATAAGCCGGTCATGGGTACGCGGATCGAGTTCTGCCCGTCATTGTGGGGCGGCAAGGATTGGCCGTCGGCGGCCTATAGCCCGAAGACCCGCTTCGTCTACGTTCCCGCCAACGATAATTTCTGCGGCGGTTTTACCGGCGAGAAGGTGCCGCTGGTTCCCGGCCAGCTTTGGCTTGGGACCAAGCCGGAGGATATCGGCCTGAAGGTGAAGCCCGGCGCCGATCATTACGGTGAACTGCAGGCGTGGGATCCGGCGACCGGAAAGAAGGTCTGGCAACAGAACTACCCCAAATCGCAGCTGTTCGGTTCGGTGACGGCGACCGCCGGCGATCTCGTTCTGGTCGGTGGCACCAACGACCGGATGTTCCGCGCCTATCATGCCAAGACCGGCGAATTGCTATGGGAGCAGAAGACCAACTCCGGCATCATGGGCATGCCGGTCGCCTATGAGGTGGACGGCACGGAATACATCGCGGTCCAGTCGGGCTGGGGTGTCGACGCACAGCGTATCCAGGACGCGTTGGCGACCACCAATAATATCGGCGTCGAGAATAACGTGCCGCAAGGCGGCGTCGTCTGGGTGTTCGCGGTCAAGAAGTAGTCGGCGGATCGAACCTGCGGATCGAACCTGCCCTGGGGTAGGAGCCAAGGCGGAAAGAAAAGGGCGGCGGACAAGATGTTCGCCGCCCTTTTTTGATTGGCGCGCGCGCCAGGCGCGCGATGTCGTCTTACGCCTCCAGTTGCTTGCCGATCGGCAAGCTTCGGATGCGTTTTCCGGTGGCGGCAAAGATGGCGTTGATCAACGCCGGTGCGAACGGCGGCACGCCGGGTTCGCCGACGCCGCTCGGCGGGGTATCGGGGCCGGGCGGTACGATGTAGACGTTTGTCACCAGCGGCGACTCGTCCATCCGGATCACGGGGTAGGTATCGTAGTTGCCCTGCTGCACCTTGCCGTCCTTGAAGGTGATCTCGCCGTATTTGGCGAGACTGAGCCCCATGATGGCGGCGCCTTCGATCTGGGACTCGATGCGCTCCGGGTTGACATAGGTTCCGCAATCGATCGCGGTATCGACCCGCGGCACCGTGAGCTTGCCCTTGGCGTCAACGGCGACCTCGACAATGGTCGCGATATAACTGACGAAGCTCCGGTGCACGGCAATGCCGAGCCCGCTGCCTTTGGGCACCGACCGTCCCCAGCCGCCCTTGTCGGCGACGAGTTCGACCACTTTGCGCAGGCGTGCGGTGTCGACCGGATAGCTGTCGTAGGGCTCGCCATAGTTCCAGGGATCTTTCACCGAGGCGAGACTGACGATCCGCGGTGAGCCGATCAGTTCCAGCAGCATATCCTTCTGATCGCGGTTGGTGGCGTGCGCCAGCTCGCCGACCATGGATTGGACCGCAAACGCCCGCGGGATATTCGACACCGAGCGGAACCAGCCGATGCGGGTATGCGCGGCGGCTTCCGGATTTTCGCACTGGATGTTGGCGATCTCGAACGGCATGTCGATCAACCCCATGCCGAGTTCAAAGGCTGCCTGATGCACCGTGTTGGGTGCGAAGGTCGAGGCGATGGACGGCGCGACGCTGCGGTGGCGCCAGGCGATCACCTTGCCGTTCTTGTCGAGCCCGGCCTCGATACGTTCTACCGAGACCGTGTGCAGGAAGTCGTGACGAACGTCGTCCTCCCGCGTCCATTGCACCATGATCGGCGCGCCGAGCGCCTTTGAGAGCAGGGCTGCCTCGAGCGCGAAATCGCATTTCGATTTGCGCCCGAATCCGCCACCCAGCAGGGTGACGTTGACGGTCACCTTGTCTTCGGGGATTCCCAGCGTCTTGGCGGCGTCCTCGCGCGTGCCGCCGGCGCTTTGCACGGGCGCCCAGATTTCGGCCTTGCCATCCCTGACGTCGGCGACCGCAACCGGGGGCTCCATGCTCACATGCGCGAGGTGGGGCAGGTAATACTCGCCGACAATGACCTTGTCGGCGGTTTTCAGCGCGGCATCGACGTCGCCTTCCTTGCGCACGACCAAACCGGGTTTGCGCGCGGCTGCCTCGAGTTCGGCCCGATAGGCCACCGACTCGTACTTGCCGTTGGCCCCGTCGTCCCAGACGATCTTCAGCGCGTCGCGTCCCTTGATCGCCGCACCGGTGTTGCGCGCGATCACCGCGACGCCGCCGAGCGGCTGGAACTTGGACGGCCAGGGCCAGCCCTGCACCTCCATGACCTTTTCGACGCCGGAGACCTTCATCGCATCCTTTGCGTCAAAGGACACAAGCTTGCCGCCGGTGACCGGCGGTCGCGCGATCACGGCATACTTCATGCCGGGAAGGCGGGTGTCGCTGCCGTAATGGGCTTTTCCGGTCGTAATGTCGTGAAGGTCGACGATGCCGATCTGGCCTTTGCCGAGATAGCGGAAATCCTTCGGGTCTTTCAGCTTCAAACCTTCGAGGCTCGGCACCGCTTCCTTGGCGGCGTCGGCAGCCAGATCGCCGAATCCGAGATGGCGGCCACTGGCCGAATGGACCACCTCGTGATTGGTGGCCTTGACCTCGGTTACCGGCACGCCCCAGCGCTTGGCGGCGGCGGCTTCAAGCATGGTGCGCGCCGACGCGCCGATCTGGCGCATCGGCATCAGATAGTGCCGCGTGCTGCGCGAGCCGTCGGTATCCTGATTGCCGAACTTGACCTCGTCGCCGGGCGCCTGGGTGACCTTGACGCGCGACCAATCGGCTTCCATTTCCTCGGCCACGATCAACGGCAGGCTGGTCCGGACACCCGTTCCCATTTCGGCGCGGTGCGCCACGATGGTCACGATTCCATCCGGGGCGATGGCCACGAACACGCGCGGATCGACCACGGTGCCGTGTGGCATCTTGTCCGCGCCGGTCTTGTAGGCCGCAAAGGCCGGGCGTGACATCACGGGAGCCGCGAGCACGAAGCCGCCGGCAATGCCAAGGCCTTTCAGGATGCTGCGACGCGATACGTTCTCGACCTTGACCTTGATGAACTGTTCAAAGCCACGGAGTTTTTTTGGGTTCATAATGATGTTCATGGTCACACCCCCGTCGATGCGAGACGCACGGCGTTTTCGATCCGCTGGTAAGCGCCGCAGCGGCAGATGTTGCCGGACATCGCTTCAACTATCTGGTCGTGGGACGGTTTTGGATTTTGTATCAGCAGGGCAGCGGCCTGCATGATCTGGCCGGCCTGGCAATAACCGCATTGCGGGACGTTGACCTGACGCCAGGCTTTTTGAACCGCGTGATCGCCGGTGGGATGAAGGCCTTCGATGGTGGTCACTTCGCGGCCGACCACGTCGGAAACCGAAGTGATGCAGGCGCGCACGGCCTGCTTGTCGACGATGACGGTGCATGCGCCGCAGAGCGCCTCGCCGCAGCCAAATTTCGTGCCCGTCAAGCCGGCTTCGTCGCGGAGAAACCAGAGTAATGGAAGATCCGGGTCGCCGTCCCAGGTTCGTTCCTCGCCGTTAATCTTCATCTTGATCATGATCGTCCCTCGCTCTTCATAAGCTGCCGATATTTTTTCGACGTGAGCGAGAACATATTTCCTGACCGCTCAGCGCCGTTGCCATGAGTCTTCTTGCAATGAGTTTTCTCGCAGTGAGTCTGCTCGCATGATCCGGCGGAAAGCGAACTCCCTGAGAAGCCGCTGACGACACCGTAGGATCGGCTTGGGTTTTTGTGTCGGGCATCCTCCTGTCTTGATTTTTTGCTTTTTCAAGGGGGCGCGCGCCTGGCGCGATCGGCGTGCCCGGACACTAACAGAAAACCAGCGAAAATCGACTTCACAACGCGTTGTCTTGCATCTGTATTTGGCGAAAGCTGGGCTGTTGTCGCGGCGGCGCGGCTTTGGTCAGCGGGCCTTACACTGCGGTGCGAGATAAGTTCTTGCCATCGCGACTTGCGCCCAGGAAGCTTCCGTTTCGCACAATCGGGTTTTATTTTACGGGCCGCCAATGGCGCAGGGCAGATATTGGGCACACGCAACATCGTCGTCGAGAATCGCCCCTGGCGGATCTCGCGAAGGCGTCGCGTGAATTGGTCGCGGCTCCGCCGGTGGTGGCGCCCACCACCGGCAGTCGCGCGCGGTCGTCCGGTCAGGCCGCCATGGCTCGCGATTTCGCCACGTGGGTGGCGATCGCATCCATCAGCGCCGGAGACAGGCAATCATAGGGCTCGAGCCCGAGTTCCTTGAGACGCGATCGGATGCCCGGCATCTCCGACGGACTGACGCCCGACTCGATCACCGACGATACAAACGCCGCGAACCCCGGGGCGGCCGAGCCGCTTTCCTGGAACAGTTCGGGGTGGATGAAGTCGAGGCCATAGAACGGATGGCCCTTGTTCTCGATGCGGCCGTACATATGCGTGCCGCAGGCCTTGCAGGCGTGCCGCTGGATAGCCGCGGAGGTATCCACGATTTGCAGCTTGTCGCCGTTTTCGAGCACGGTCACGTTCTCGCGTGGCACGACGGCGACCACCGAGAAGGTCGCCCCTTCGGGCTTCCAGCATTTGGTACAGCCGCAGGCGTGGTTGTGGGCGACATCGCCCTTGATGCCGACCTTGACCGGCTTGTCCTGGCATTTGCAGACAAGGGTTCCGCCGGCAAAGCTGCCAGTACCCTTCATTACACCGCTGTCAACGGATGGGTGGATATGAACAGTCATAGGCCTCTCCTCCTTGTTTGGACGTTTGGGTTTAGAATACGACGACCGATCGGATCGACTTGCCCTCGTGCATCAAGTCGAATCCCGTGTTGATCTCCTCCAGCTTGAGCGTGTGGGTGATCATCGGATCGATCTGGATTTTGCCGTTCATGTACCAGTCGACGATCTTCGGCACGTCGGTGCGGCCACGGGCGCCGCCGAACGCGGTGCCCTTCCACACCCGGCCGGTCACGAGCTGGAACGGCCGGGTGGCGATCTCCTTGCCGGATTCCGCCACGCCGATCACCACCGAGACGCCCCAGCCGCGATGGCACGCCTCGAGCGCCTGGCGCATCACGGTGGTATTGCCGGTGCAGTCGAAGGTGTAGTCGGCGCCGCCATCGGTGAGCGTCACCAGGTGCTGGACGATGTCGCCCTCGACCTTTTTCGGATTGACGAAGTGCGTCATGCCGAACTGGCGGCCCCAATTATCCTTGGAATCGTTGATGTCGACGCCGATGATCTTGTCGGCACCCACCATCTTGGCGCCCTGAATGACGTTGAGTCCGATTCCGCCGAGCCCGAACACGACCACATTCGAACCGGGCGTGACCTTGGCGGTGTTGACCACGGCGCCGACGCCGGTCGTCACGCCGCAGCCGATGTAGCAGCTCTTGTCGAAGGGAGCGTCTTCGCGGATTTTCGCCACCGCGATTTCCGGCAGCACGGTGAAGTTCGAAAACGTCGAGCAGCCCATATAATGGAAGACGGTCTCGCCCTTGTATTTGAAGCGCGAGGTGCCGTCGGGCATCAGCCCCTTGCCCTGGGTGGCGCGGATCGCGGTGCAGAGGTTGGTCTTCTGGCTCAGGCAGCTTTTGCACTGGCGGCATTCGGGCGTGTAAAGCGGGATCACGTGATCGCCCGGCTTCACCGAAATCACGCCCGGACCGACCTCGCGAACGATACCGGCGCCTTCATGGCCGAGGATCGACGGAAAGATTCCTTCGCTGTCGAAGCCGTCGAGCGTGTAGGCGTCGGTGTGGCAGATTCCGGTCGCCTTGATTTCGACAAGGACTTCACCGGCCTTCGGCCCTTCGAGGTCAAGTTCGACGATTTCGAGCGGCTTCTTTGCCGCAAAAGCGACGGCGGCGCGTGTCTTCATCGTAGTATCTCCAAACCGTAAAACATGTCGTTATCCGCACTTCGATCCGTCCCTGGCACGTTCAGTGGCCCATGCACGAATTTTCCGCTTTGGCATAGGCCTCGGTCTTGTCTTCGTGCTTCGCCGGACGCACGCGTCCGACGGCATCATTGGCGCGGGCCCGCAGATAAACGTAGAGGTCATCCATGTAGCAGGCGACATTTGGATTATCGCCGAACGCGGGCATCACGTTCTCCTGCGACGAGGTGACGTTCTTGCGGCCGCTTGCGACCACGCCGAGGAAGTCGGCATAGCTCATGGTCTTGAGCGAGTCCTTCAACGCCGGCGCATAGGTCGATCCCATTCCGTCGGGGCCATGGCAGACGTGGCATTCCGAATGATAACGGCGGTAGCCGGAATAGGTGTACCAGTCCACGGTGCCGTCGGCGGCGACCTTGAAGGTCGGGTTGCCTTCCTTGTCCAGATATTTGCCGTCCTCGGATTTGACGGCGGCCAGATCGGCCGCGTCTTCAGCGAAGACAGTTTTTCCTGATGCCGCGAGGATGATCGCAGCAGCCACAAACCAGATGTTACGCAAGAGCTTGTCCTCGATGTCAGATGGAGAGGAACCGGCGCATGGGAAACCACCCATGCGCCGGAACGAGGTTCAGCTCACTGCGGCAGCGCGAACACCGTGAGGGCTCCGCCGAGCGCGGTGTAGTTGCTCAGCGCAGCGTAACCACCGACAGCACCGAGGCCCGCGGTCGGATCGGTCAGACCGGCCGCAAGGCCGATACCCGCCCAGCCGCCGACGCCGGACAACACGGCCACATACTGCCGTCCGCCCTGCTCATAGGTCGTGACGTTGCCGATGATCCCGGACGGGGTCTTGAACTTGTACAGTTCCTTGCCCGTCTTGGCATCGACCGCCTTCAGGTAGCCTTCCAGCGTGCCGTAGAACACCACGCCGCCGGCGGTCGCGAGTGCTCCCGACCAGACCGAGAACTGCTCCTTGTTCGACCATGCGATCTTGCCGGTCTTGCCATCCCAGGCAATGAAGTTGCCCATGTTGGTTTCGCCGGGAGGCGGATACATCGACAGCGTCGCCCCGACATAGGGCTGGCCGGCGGTGTAGCTCACCTTGAACGGCTCATAGTCCATGCAGACGTGGTTGGTCGGCACGTAGAACAGCTGCGTGTCCGGAGAGTAGGCTGCCGGCTGCTCGTCCTTGGAGCCGAGCGCGGCCGGGCAGATACCCTTGTTGTTGTGGTCCTCGCCCTGCTTGTCGGTCGAGTACGCATCGACAACCTTCGGACGGCCATAGGTCGGCGAGTTCTTGTCCATGTCGACGCCGGAGGTCCAGTTGACCTTCGGATCGTACTTGTCGGCAACCAGCAATTCGCCGGTGGCGCGGTCGAGCGTATAGCCGAGGCCGTTACGATCGAAATGCGTCAGCAGCTTGCGCGGGGCGCCGCCGACCGTCTGATCACTGAGGATCATTTCGTTGACGCCGTCATAATCCCATTCGTCGTGGGGCGTCATCTGATAGACCCACTTGGCCATGCCGGTGTCCGGATCACGCGCCCAGATCGTCATCGACCATTTGTTGTCGCCGGGACGCTGTTTGGGATTCCAGGTCGAGGGATTGCCCGATCCGTAGTAGACCAGGTTGAGCGCGGGATCGTAGGAGGTCCAGCCCCAGGTGGCGCCGCCGCCGATCTTCCACTGATCGCCTTGCCAGGTCTTCAGGCTGGAATCCTTGCCGACCGGCTTGCCGAGTGCGGTGGTCTTCTCGGGGTCGACCAGGATCTGGTCATCCGGTCCTTCCGAGAACGCCCGCCAGACCTGCTTGCCGGTCTTGATGTCATAGGCGGTCATATGCGCCTGGACGCCGAACTCACCGCCGGAAATCCCGACCAGCACCTTGTCCTTGACCACCATCGGCGCCGAGGTTCCGGTCTCGCCCTTGCTGGGATCGCCGTTCTTGGCGGTCCATACCACCTGGCCGGTCTTGGCATCCAGCGCAACCAGGGTGGTGTCGGCCTGATGCAGGAAGATCTTGCCGTCGCCATAGGCAACGCCACGGTTGACGGTGTCGCAGCACATCACCGGAATGACGTTCGGATCCTGCTTGGGTTCGTACTTCCAGACGATCTGGTTGTCCTTGGAAAGGTCAAGAGCATAGACCTTGTTGGGGAACGGGGTGTGGACGTACATCATGTTACCGATGATCAGCGGCCCACCTTCGTGGCCGCGCAGCACGCCGGTCGAGAAGGTCCAGGCGACCTGCAGCTTGCCGACATTGGCCGCGTTGATCTGGTTGAGCTTGGAGTAGCGCGTATTGGCGTAGTCACCCGTCGGCATGACCCAGCCCTTGGGGTCCTGCGACATCTTGTTGAGTTCTTCGTTGGCTGTAGCGCTTCCTGCGGCGAACGCCGCCATCGCGCCAAGACCGGTCGCAAATAGCACCTTGCGCATCGTCAAATCCTCCCAGTTATGAGCTGTGGGTTTCCGCGGAGCGGCCCAGTTCTTCTATTTTCTTGGTTCATATCCCTATCCCGTTCGAAAACGGGAAACTTGCCCAAGAGCGAAGCCGGTTTGCTCGTAAGCGAAACCAGACGAACTATTTAGCTTTCGGCTATGGATTTTGCTGGCGGCGCCTCCACCCCGCGCGATGCGGCAGCGTTCTGGAGCGTGCTCCAAACGCGCAGCCCGCGGTTAGGTTCCCCTTGACGGGGCCGAAACTAAGTCGGAGGATTATCAAATGGATACCGGGACGGAATCTGCTCAAACCCCAAGACCGCTTTAAATTGAGATAAATGACGCTTCACCGTGATCGCGCTCATGTGGCGCGCCTCACGTTCTGATCTCGAATCGGTGGCTGGCTAATGTCTGATACAGTCCGTTCACTCAGCACCTCCGGATTGGCGCCGAAGCAGCAGATCCAATGTTGGACAGATGCGCTGACCGATCTTTGCGGTCACTTTGACGTCGATCCGATGGAGGCGTCGTCGTTCGAAGGACGGGTCAACTATACGACTGTTTCGAAGTTGAAGCTCTGTCAGATCGAGGCGAGCCAGCACCGGATCGCGCATACCATTTCGCGGGCACGCTTAAGCGAACATCCCTACGTCAAGATCCTGTTCCAGACCCACGGAATTTCCTACTTCGAACAGAATGGCCGCCAGATCGTGGTGATGCCGGGCGATTGCCTCGCCTACGATGTATCCTGCCCGCATACCATCGTCAGTCCGGCCCACACGCGGCATGAAGTCGTCATCGTGCCGAAGGAGCTGCTGCTGGAGCGCGGCTTCCGTTTGTCGAAGATGTCGGCGTGCAAGCTTTCGGCGCGCACCGGCACCGGCCGCATTGCCCATGACTTCGTGCATGCCGTGTTCGACGAGGCGACCAAGCTGTCACCGAACAACGCCGCCGGCGTCGCCGATTCGCTGATCGATCTGCTGCTGTTGCCGCTGCGCGAGGCCGACACGATGTTCGATCGTGTCGGTCCCGAGGCGATGTATGTGCGGGCGCAGGGCTTCATCCGCGAACATCTGCGCGATCCGGATCTGACCATCGATCAGATATCCGCGGCCCTGGGCTGCACCAAGCGCTACCTGCACATGCTGTTCAGCGACCGCGGCATGACCGTCAGCGACTATATCTGGCAGACAAGGCTGCAGAACTGCCGCCACGAGCTGGAGACGCAGGCCGGAAAGACGATCACGGACGTCGCATTCTCCTGGGGCTTTTCGAGCTCATCCCATTTCAGCCGCGTCTTCCGCAAATATTTTGGATTTGTTCCCTCTGCCATCCACAAGGCGCAGCACGCCGGCCTGTCGCCGGAAGTTCCCTAGGGAACGGGATATCCGCTCCGCGTGCATGAGGTTTGCGGCAACCGCCGCGCCGTAGAATGCCGCGACTGATCCGCCCTCACTTCTGAAGTATCTTCAGCCAGACATCGCCGAGAATGATCGGCTCGCGGGGGGCGAGGTAGGTGAGGCCCGCCGTCCCGGCAAACTCAGCGATGGTTCCTGCGCCCTGCAAATCGGAAAGCGCCTTGTTGACCTCGGCAAGCAGAGTGGGGTCGCTGGCGAGGCCGACATAGCCGCGATTGACGCCGATTGGATAATAATATCCGGAGCCGACAAGTTTGGTCTCGGGATGCGCGGCGCGATAGGCGTCGAACCGGCGCAAGTCGAGCAGGCTCGCATCGAAATCACCGCGGTCGGCGGCGCCGAGCAGGTCGTCGCGGCCCGGGACCAGATGCGTGATGTCGTCGATCAGCCGTCCCTTGTCGAACGTCATCAGGATGGCGTCGCCAAGCGTTCCGCTTTCGATGGCGATGCGAAGTCCGGCAAGGTCGCCGACATCAGTGATTCTGCGGTCGCGCGCCTTGGGACCGAGGACGACCGTCAGCGGCGAATAGATATAGGGCTGGCTCGGCGCGAGCACGCCGATCGGAATCCGCCGCTTGCGATCGGGCGGGGTGATGCCCTCGAAATCGGGTAGCTTTGCGGTCTTGACGCCGGGCGCCACCAGCGAGTCCCTGGTGAAGGCATAGCTGCCGACCAGCGCGCAGCGGCCGTCCGAGAGCAGCGCATTGGCTTCGAGCGCAGGGCTCGAATCCTCGTCAAGCTTGCTTTCGAACCACTGAATTTTGAGCGGCCGGCCGAGCCGGTCGGCAATCGCCTGGGCCAGCGCGACATCGAACCCGCTGTCCGGTTGGCCGCGATGATGCGCCGAAAGCGGAGGCAGGTCTTCGTCGAGACAGACTTTCAACGGCTCATCGGCTGCGCGTGCGGCCGTCATGGCCGTCACGCTAAGCAGAAGCACCGCTGCAGATGCCGCAAGCCAGGCCCTCATGGATTCCTCCGGCTCGCTACAAAGGCCCAGATATCGGCGATCTGGTCTTCGCTCAGAATATCGCCCCAAGGCGGCATCTTACCATTCTTGCCCTGTTTGACCGTGGTGACGAAGCGCATCCTGTCGTCCGGAAATGTGCGCAAGTCCGGCGTGATCGTGCCGGAGTTGACCATATTGGGGCCATGGCAGTGCGAGCAATTCTGGGCATAGGTTCTCTTGCCCAGATCGATTTGTGCCTGATCGCCGCCTGCCTGTTGTGCGGCAACCGGCATCGTCATTTGCGCGACAGCAGTCGCCGCGACGGCGGCGAAATACGCCACCGTCCGCTTGGATACTCTCTTCGTCACGTGCGATCCGCGCTCAGTTCTTGACCGCGAAGACCCACAATGACCCGCCGGTCGGCACTTTGGCCAGCCGTTCGTCGCCGGAGAACAGCGAATAGACGCCGCCGTAGCCGCTGGAGACCGCGACATACTGCACACCGTCCTGCTGCCAAGTCACCGGCTGTCCTTCGATGCCGGAACCGGTCTGGAAGCTCCACAGCTTCTTACCGCTGTCGGCGTCGAAGGCTTCAAATTCGCCGGTCAGCTGACCGGAGAACACGACCCCGCCGGCCGTCGACATCACGCCGGAGAAACGCGGGATGGCGCTCGGCGCTTCCCATTTGGTCTTCCCGGTCATGGGATCGATGGCCTTGAGATGCCCGCGCGGTTCATCGCCTTGCGGCCATTCCCACAGATCGGTCAGATCCATGCCGAGATAGAATTCGCCTTGCTTGTAGGTTGCGGGTTCGGTCTTGTAGTGGCCGCCGAAGGCCAGCGTATTGGCGTAGGCGAGTCCGGTCTGCGGATTGAACGACATCGGTTCCCAATTCTTGCCGCCGAGGATCGACGGATACACCACGACCTTTTTGCCGTCGCGCGCATCCTTGGTGACGTCGGTCTCGATCGGACGGCCGGTCTTCATGTCGATACCGGACGCCCAATTGACCTTCACGTAGGGATTAGCCGCGAGCAGTTTTCCGTTGGTGCGGTCGAGCACGTAGAAGAAGCCGTTGCGATTGGCATCCATCAGCACCTTGGTCGGTTTGCCCTCGATGGTCATGTCGGCGAGCACCATCTCGGCGACCGCGTCGTAGTCGAACGGATTGTTCGGCGAGAACTGATAGTGCCATTTGGTCTTGCCGGTCCTCGGGTCGAGCGCGAGGACGGAGCAGGTGAAGAGGTTGTCACCGGGACGTACCGCCGAATTGAACGGTCCGGGATTGCCGATGCCCCAATAGACCGTGTTCAGCTCGGGATCGTAGGAGCCGGTGATCCAGGTCGACCCGCCGCCGAGTTTCCAGGTGTCACCCTTCCAGGTGTCGCCGCCGGGTTCATCCGGACTTGGAATCGTATGGGTACGCCACAGATGCTTGCCCGTCGCCGGATCCCACCCGTCGATGAAGCCGCGGGTGCCGAACTCCGCGCCGGAGATGCCGGTCAGGATGACGCCGTCGGCGACCAGCGGCGCCACCGTCATCGAATAGCCTTCCTTGATCTCGGCCGCCTTCTGACGCCAAAGTTCCTTGCCGGTCTTGGCATCGAGCGCGATGACGTTGGCGTCGAGCGTGGTGCGGAACAGTTTGCCATCGAAAATGGCGGCGCCGCGGTTGATGATGCCGCAACATGTGAGGCGCGGCGTCTCCGGGGGATACTCGACCTTGGTCTTCCAGATCTGCTTGCCGGTCTTGACATCGACCGCCATCGTGGCGGCGTGGGTGGTAACGTAGAGAACGCCCTGATAAACCAGCGGCTGCGACTCCTCGCTGCGGTCATCGGCGTAACTGTAGTTCCAGACTGGAACGAGATTCTTGGCGTTATCCTTGTTGATCTGCGTCAGCGGACTGTACCGCTGCAGATTATAGCCCATGCCGTAGTTGAGGACGTTGGCTGTATCGGTCGCACCCTTGACCAACTGATCATTGGTCTGAGCGTTCGCACCGAATGGCGCGAGAATGGCAAGGCTGGCGACAAGCGCGAGGCGTTTCATTCATTCCCTCCCAGATTTTTGCGCGCCTATGCTGACGCTGCGCGCCAACAATCTTCCCGAAAGGTGAAAGCGTCAATACGCAAGCGAAAGCGAAATGCGATTGCGACCCGATGTGGGATACCAGATTGCTGGTACAACCTGCGGTACTCGCAGGCTTTTGCTCCCGCGAGCACCGGATCAGGCCGACTCAGGCCACCCAACAATATTTGGGTGGCTTATGGGCCTCGCGACTGATTCGCGGCACGAACATTGCTTTGTCTATCTCGCCGGAAAACCAGGAGCGAGGTGGATGAAGCACATCATCCTTTTTCTCAGTATTTTCGGCTACTTGAATACAAATGTTAGCGCCCGCGATCTCGGCCAATGGGACGCCGTCGATCCCTCACTGAAGCAATGGTACCAGGCGCTCATGCAGCCGGACGTTCCAAGTGCGTCATGCTGCGGCGAGGCCGATGCTTACTGGGCTGATGAGGTCCATGTCCGCGACGGCAAAACCTATGCGACCATCACCGATGATCGGCCCGATGAACCGCGCGGCCGGCCTCACATCGAGGCCGGAACGGAAATCGAAATCCCGAACAACAAGCTGAAATGGGATCGATCGAATCCAACCGGCCATGGCATCGTATTCCTGAGCCGCAACAGATACGTGTTTTGCTACGTTCAACCCGGCGGCGTCTGATCGGTCGCGTATCGCGCGCCGTGCCGAATTGATCCGGCGAGTTGACGGTACTCGCCGTTTTAACGGCGCGTGCGACAGGCAGCGTTGGCCGCGGCGGGAATGGCCAGGAAGGTGATGGTCGCCGGCGCGAATGTCAGCGGGCCGGCGGGCGTCCGATCACCGGTGATCTCCGGAAGATCATCCGTTGTGCTCAGCTCGAGCGCGTGGCCGTTCAGGCGCAC
The DNA here is from genome assembly GCF_031202265.1 of Bradyrhizobium sp. Ash2021. Lineage (NCBI taxonomy): Bacteria > Pseudomonadati > Pseudomonadota > Alphaproteobacteria > Hyphomicrobiales > Nitrobacteraceae > Bradyrhizobium > Bradyrhizobium sp. Ash2021. The sequence goes on from NZ_CP100604.1 coordinate 3,702,527, forward strand.
GGTGCCGTCGTCCGGCGTTGCCGCATCCAGCGTGTAGCGCTCCGAAGCAGCGTCAAGCCTGAGCACGCGCGCTGCATCGCGGTCGGTGTTGATCACCAGCAGGCCGACACCATCAGGCGTGCCATGTTGGCAGTGCGCATAGACGTGAAGGCCGGCCTGGATCGGCACGCCGGACTCGAGCACGATCGGTCCCATCAGCCGCCGCCACAGCAGCGCGCCCCAGTAATTCGGCCGGGGCGCAAAATTTTTCTCGTCGAGCAGGCCGTAATCGCTGGCCGCGAGCGTGTTGTGCATCACGATTTGAACGCCGGCCTTCGCCAATCGTCCAAGCTGGTCGAGATATCTGAACGTATCGAGGAATGTGGCGGCGAGGCGATTGCCGCCGCAGGCGGCTTCCGCGGTCTCGGTCAACCAGATCGGCTTGCCCGGCTGGTAGCGGTCGCGAAGCCGGCGGTAGAAATTCAGCGTCTGGTCGGTTCGCGCCAGCCATTGTTCCGAAAGCGCACCATCCGAGGGGCGGGTGCCGGTGCATCGTTCGGACGACGCGCCATAGTGATGGTACGAGAAAACATCCAGGCCGAGCCCGGACGCCGCAAGCAGGCGTGCGGCCGCATCCGTCTCACCCGCCATGCCCGGGCCAAGGATCAGGATGTCAGACGCTTCACGCTTCATGAACGAACGGAATATCCTGAAGTCGCGTCCGTAGGCCGCTGCATCATTGCTGGCTGCCGCAACGCCCGGCGCAGCGACGTTCGGTTCGTTCATGAATTCTGCGGCCGCGATATGGCCTCCGACCGAGGCGGTATAGGCGAGAAGGCGGGACGCCTGATCTGGCGTCCATACGCCGGCCGCGTCGCGGGTGCCCGGGCTGACCGCGAACGACGTCACGATCGGTGCTCCGACGGCGTGCGAGAAGTCGATCACGCCGCGCCACTGCTGACGGGTCAGATCGCCGTTGAATCCAGCCGGCGGCGCCGATGGGACCGTGGCCGAATCCGCAAAATAGGTGGCGTTCGCCCAGGTTCCGCTGACACGCAGATAGGCCGGAGCCAGCGCGGCGGCGAGTTTTCGCAGCCGAGTGTTGGTCAGATCGATCGGTGCACGCTGCGCAAACAGGTCCGAGCCGGCTTCGAAACGATCCGGACCGTACGGCTTCCAGAATCTTCCGCCGGTCACTTCGACCATTTCGATGTTGTAGGATTGGAAACGTGCGTCGACCTCGCCGATACGGGTCATGCTTGCAGGTGTGACGGATGGTTCGCCGGCCAGAGTCGGCGAGCAGACAGGCGCGGTCAGCAACATCGAGATCAGGCCAGCCAGAACTTCAGCACCCGCTCGGCAAATCCTGCGCGCGCAAACTGGTTGCGTCGTCGCCGGCATCGTCCATTCATTGGCGCTGCGCATTGGCCGGTGCCCGTTCATCCCGTAGGAATAGGGGGACAGCCGCTCGACCGTGGCTTGGTTCCTCGCTTGTCGATCGGCACCTTGCAATTGTCGATCCGCTGCTCGTCCGTCCACTTCGGCCCGAGCCGCTCCTTGCCGGTCAGCGTTTCCTGCTGGACGGTCGCGTTCGGTGCAGGCTGGTCAGGCGATCGCGCATTCTGGGCGACCGCGGACCATGTGAGACAGATGGCGAAGATGAAGACGATCGATGTTCCGTATGGGAATCGCATGGTGGCCTCGCAAAATCTCGACGCTGTGACACAGCGCGAATGGAGAATCGCGCGATCGAACACCGCCTGGATTTCTCTTTCCACCCGAAACCCGCGTTCGACCGGCGATTGCGGCAATCATATCCTGTCGCGCTTTGTCCGAGCGAAATTTGTCCAAGAGCGAAATGGTTTTGTCCAAGAGAGAAGTATCGGCTCTCAAAGGTGCTTGGCCTGCGCTGTTCCGTACTTGCGCTGTTTCCGAGGCCGCCCTAGGTTCAACCTCGGCGCGACATCGCGCCAAACTACTTGCAAGCTAGTTGGGAGATCGGAATGACCTGGAAAACTCCGAAGATTGTCGAAGTGCCGGTGGGCATGGAAATCAACATGTACGCCTGCGCCGCACGCAAATAGTCTGCATTCGAAACGATCTGCCCGGCTCCGGCGGCAATCCGCCGCTCGGAGTCGGGCAGGCGTCCGGCCCACGGGCGCATTACACCCACGGCCTCAGCACAGCGGCAAAGCCTTCACACTTCCTTTGAATCGTACAGATAGAGATCCACCCCGCCGGTTGCGAAGTTGGGGAGATCGGCGGCTGCGGCCTGTCCCTGCGGCGACGCCATGCCGGCGGCGAGCGCATCCAACGAGTCGAAATTCAGCTCCGCGGCCAGGTGAACTCCGCTCGGGCCGGCCGGCGTTCTGACCACACCCGTACTGACGTCGTATCGCTTCAGGCCAGGAATTTGCTTCGCAAGCGGAATATGAATCGCGGCGTAGTATTTGTCGAAAGCTGCAGGATCCGTCGGCGTTTTATACAGCACGAGAACTTTTGCCATTTGGTCTCTTCTCCCAATTGTTATTGCTGGGCGGCCGGGTCGAAGGCCAGGTCCAAGGTTTAAGTCCTCGCATTGCAGCCGATCTGAACGCCGCGATCAAGCGTTCCGATCGCTAGAGCGGTTTTCGGTTGATGTGAATCGGAACAGTAAGGGGGTTCCCAAAGGCGCGCAAATCAGATTCGGGTTGCTTTGACAGCAACAGTGAGGTCGCGCGATGGCGAAGGGATACTCGAAGGACCTCAGGTCGCGGGCGGTCGCGCTTGTCGAAGACGGCGAGAGCAGACGGGAGGCGGCGCGGGTGCTCGGTCTCGGCGCCTCGACCGCAATCCGCTGGATCGAGCGCTGGGCGACAACGGGCAGTGTAGCGGCATTGCCCGGCACGGGCCACAGTCGCTCGCCGCTCGAGGCGCATCGCCAATGGCTGCTTGATCTGGTCGCAGCGGAGCCGGACTTGACGCTCGAAGAGATTCGCGCTCGGCTCAAGTCCGAGAGGCGGCTGAAAACCGGTACGACCTCGGTCTGGCGTTTCTACGAACGCCATGACATCACGTTCAAAAAAAACTCTGCACGCCGCCGAACAGGATCGTCCTGATGTCGCTGCAGCGCGTGCCGAGCTGAAGCTCGAGCAATCCAAGCTTGACGCGCCGCGCCTCGTCTTCATCGACGAGACGGCGGTTACGACCAAGATGGTCCGGCACCGCGGCCGCTCACCACGTGGTGAGCGTCTCGTTGCGAGCGTGCCGCACGGCCACTGGAAGACGCTGACGCTCATTGCCGCGCTACGCATCAATGGCCTGACGGCGCCTTATGTCATTGACGGCGCCATGGATGGGCCATCGTTCCTCGCTTACGTTGAGCAGATCCTCGCGCCGACGCTGCGCAAAGGCGATATCGTCTTCATGGATAACCTGCGCACCCACAAGATCGACGGCGTTCGCCATGCGGTCGAAGCGGTCGGCGCCAAAGTGCGCTATTTGCCGGCCTACTCGCCGGATCTCAATCCGATCGAAATGGCATTCTCGAAGCTGAAGACGGCGCTGCGCAAGGGTGCCGCTCGCACCGTAACAACGCTGATGAAGCTGATCGGCAAGCTCATCAAGACATTTGCACCCGAGCAATGCGCGAACTACTTTCGACATGCCGGATACGCGTAGTGACCCACATCAAGTGGAAACCGCTCTAGCCGCCGGTTCTGGCCTTGTGATAGGGTGAGGTGTCGGCAGCGGTGCTGTCTCCTTCCATTCATCCCAATGGCTTTCGGAATGTGAATGCCCATCAGTGCAAAGACGTTCCGGGCCGCGACGGTGTGCCTCTCGGCGTTGCTCGCCGGCGGCGTTCGTGCCGAAGGAATCGATACCGAGCATCTGTTCGGATTTATGATCGGCACCGACGTCGGCACCGTCGGCGAACGCGAATTCCAGAGCGAGACCACCGGACGATTTGCCAAGAACGGCGGCAACTATCGCGCGGTCGGCGAGCAACTCGAACTGGAATTCCTGCCCGCCAACAATTTTCGCGTCGAGATGGGAACCAGCTTTGCGGCGCACGACATCAATGGCGTGATGGGTTTTGACGATCGCCGCGAATTATCCTGGCAGGGCGTTTCCGTCGACTTCCGCTACCGGTTTCTCGACAAGGACGCAGCACCCTTCGGCCTCACCCTTGCGATGGAAACCCACGCCGACCGCGTCGACGAGACGACCGCTGCGGTGGTGCGGAATTACGGAACGGACTTTACGCTGGCGATCGACCGGGAGGTGATTCCAAACGTGGCGGTCGCCGCACTCAATCTGACCTATCAGCCGGAATGGACCCGCTTGGCCGGCACCGGCGCGGCGGAGCAGGAATCCACCGTGGGCGCCGCGTTCGGTCTGATGGCGCAAGTACGTCCGGGCATTTTTCTCGGAGGAGAGGCGCGATACTTCCGAAGATACGAGGGGATTGGCCTGGAACAACTCGCAGGCCAGGCGCTGTTTATCGGCCCGACCGCTTATTTCCAACTGTCGCCGCGCTCGCGGCTGACCGCCACCTGGGGCATTCAGGCCTGGGGACATCAGGCCGGATCGAACGCGGCGCTGGATCTCGTCAATTTCGAACGCCACCAGGCGCGGCTGGTATTCGGCGTCAATTTCTAGCGCTGATGGCCACAAGGGTGCGGCCCGGCATCCGGATTTTCAAGGTGGCGTGAAACTTACCGCCCCCGAATACGTCTCTCTCTGTGATATGGACGATTTAGGGATGTCAGGCATGAATCCGATCGATCTGATCGTAACGGTATGCGCCGTGCTGTCACCGGCCACCTGCGAAGAGACCCATCTGGTGTTCAACTGGGGCGGTTCGTTGCAACAATGCGTGATGGCGGCGCCGCCCTATATTGCCCAATGGGTCGGCGAGCATCCAAAGTGGAACGCGGTCAAATGGCGCTGCGAGTATCCGCACACCAACGACAAGGCGGATGCAGGCAAGGCGACGCCTGCGGGCTGAATCCTGACGTGACGGCGTGAGCCGCGGAGATGATCGCTGCAAGGCACTACTTCTTGCAGTCCTTCAAATCCTTGTCCGCGATCGAAAACACCGCATCCGCCTTGATCTCGATATCGCGCACAAAGCATTGCTTTGAGCCGGCATAGCTGACCTTGGCATCGTAGCGTCCGGGTTCCACGCCGGTGATGCGCAGGCGCTCGTCGTGATCGACCTCCTTGTCCTTGTCGTTCAGGGTCTGGTTCGGCCCCCAGTCATTCTTGCCGGCGGGTGAAAGCTGAAAACCGGAAATGGTCGCGGTGGTTAGGTTCCACAATCGGATGCCTTTGCCCTGCGCGGCAAGTTCGTCGGCACTCGCCAACAACAGCGCGATCGAAACCAGAATCCATCGCATCAGGTAATCCTCCTAAGTGGAACGCTTGGAATCGTCACTCTTTTATCAGACGGTCGCGATTTTTTGCCTTGTCGAAATTTTTTGCCTGGCCGAGGCCAATCGGGGCGACCAACTTCACTGAAACGAGATCGGCGCCGTCGAAGTCGGTGTCGATGACCGTGACACCGGTCAAGTCGGCTCCCCCAAGCTGGGCGCTCTTGAGAGATGCACCGGTGAGGTCGGCGCCCTTCAGGGAGGCAAATTCGAGATCGACGCGAGACAGGTCAGCGCCGCGGGCGTTCAGCCGCTCCAGATTGGCGGATTTCAGAACCGCGCGCATGAGGCCCATCGACTGGTTGCGCATGTCGGCGCCCAAATTCGCGCCCGCGATCGAGGCTCCGACGAGACTTGCGCCGGTAAGGTCGGCCGCAACGCGTGCTCCCGACAGATCGGCGCCGTCGAGGCGGGCGCGAGCCATCTGCGAGGCGAACAGATTGGCGCCCTTCAGGCTCGCGCCCGTCAGGTCCGCGTCGAGCAGCCATGCCTGGTCGAGCACCGCGCGATCGAGTCTCGCGCCGGCGAGCCTCGTCTTGTTGAGCCGTGCCGCGCGAAAAATCGCGCCGGACAAATTGAGCCCGGAAAGGTCGAGGCCGGACAATCGCTTTCCGGTGAAATCGGCGGGCGCGGCGATGGTCGCCGCAGCAAGCGCGGCCTCGACCTCGCCGCGGGTGATCTCGGCCGAAACCATATCAGGCGACAACAGGTCAATGTCACGCATCATGTCCTGCGCCGTCGCCGCAGTGACAAGACCAAGGGCGAGCGCTGCGGTCGAGATCGTGCGTTTCATCGTCAACTCCGCCGATAGTGTATTTTAGCACGCGCCTCAATCGCTGCCTATGAGGCATCTCGCTCGATGCGATCGCCATTGATCCGCCGGGCGATGTCGATCTTGATCGCAGCGATCTCGGCGTCTCCCCGCGCGTTGCGCGGTGTGTGGATTGACACGTCGGCGAGAATCCGTGCCGGCCGCGCCGACAGGAAGAACAGGCGGTCGCCGAGGCGCACCGCATCGTCCAGATTGTGGGTGACCAGGAGCGTCATCACGGGACGGCTTCCGACCAGTATGGCAATCTGTTCGCGCAGCCGCGCGGCAAGCGCCTCGTCCAGCGAGGCCAGCGGTTCGTCGAGAATCAGGAAATCCGGATCGATCGCGAACGCGCGGGCGAGTGCCACGCGGCGGGCGAGGCCGAGCGACAATTCGCCCGGGAAATGGCGGCGATGCGCGTTCAATTCGAGAATGGTGAACAGCGCCGAAAGCTTCGCATCATCGGCGTGCGGGGCGACGAGCCGCACATTTTCCTCGACCGATCGCCAGGGCAGTAATCGCGGCTCCTGGAACACTATGCCGAGCCGTGCGCCGGCCGGCCGCGACACGCGCCCGCTGAAGTCATGATCGAGGCCGGCGAGAATTTTGAGCATCGTGCTCTTGCCGCAGCCGGACGGGCCGACGAATACGCCGACTTCTCGGGGGCCGAGCGTAAAGCTGATACCGGCGAGCACGTGCTGGCGCCCGCCCGCCGCGTTCTCATACGTCTTGCTTTCGATATCGACCTCAAGCTGCACGGGGGCGCCACCGGGATAAACGGGCTTCAAATGGCTGCACCAGCGCGGTTTCGATGATGAGAACGACGGCGGCAAAACTCAAGGAATAGGCGAGCAGAAGCGGGATGTCGAACAACTGGAAGGCGACGCCGATCTCGAAGCCGACGCCGTTGGGGCGGCCGAGCAATTCCGCGACCAGCACGATCTTCCAGACCAGCGACAATCCTGATCGCGCGGCGGCCGCGATATAGGGCGCAAGTTGCGGCAGGACCACGTGCCGAAACGCGCGCCAGCGCGGGATCGCAAACACCGTGGCCATTTCGTCGAGCGCCGCATCGAGCGCGCGGGTTCCCTCGCGCAGGGTGACGACGGCGGTCGGAAGCTTGTTGATGGCGATGGCCGCGATCGCGGCCACTTCCGTCAGCCCCGCCCAGATATAAGCGAGCACGATGACGACGAGCGCCGGCAAATTGAGCAGCAGGATCAGCCAGGGATCGCCCAGCCGGTTGGCCAGCCGCACCCGGCCCATCAAATAGCCGATGGCCGAACCGATCGACATTGCGAGCGTGAAGGCAAGCGCAACGCGCGCCAGCGTGACGCCGAGATTGAGGAACAGCGCGCCGGAACGCGCCTCCGTCATCATCGCCGCGAGCACGACGGGCGGCGGCGGCAGCTTCTCGGGCCCGGCGAGCAGCGCTGCGATCCACCAGGTCGCCAGGAACACGATGAAGGACAGCAGACGCAGCACCTCAGTCTCCGGCGATTGCGTGGAAGAAGGTGCCGGGCTCGAGCTCCGGCGCCGGCCCGACCAGTTCGCGGCCGCCGATCCCTGTCAGCACACGATAGAGGATACGCGCGTCGGCCTCCTCGTCGGCGATCGGGCGGCGCGGGATTCCTTCCCGGTAACGATCGCGATAGACGCGCAGCGTCGCGGCATCGGAGGTACCCGTCAGCGGCGCGATCTTCTCCCACTCCGCATCCGAGGTCGACAAGATCTCCTTTGCCTTGCGGGTCATCGCGATGAAGCGCGCGACCACATCGCGGTTGGCGTTGCCCCAGCCTTCGTCGAAGACGTAGCCCACCATCGCGATACGGCCCTTGGCGCCCAGCTTCGGCAGAATGTCCTCGATGCCGGCGACGCGGCGAAAACCTTTGGCTTCCAGTGCGGCGCAGAAATTCCAGTAATTGATGGTGGCGTCCATTTCGCCGCCGAGCATCTTTGCCGTCAAAAGCGGCGGCGCGCCGTAGACGATCGTCGCTTCCGACTTCAGGTCGATGCCGTCCTGCTTCAGCCGGGCCTGCAGCAGCAGCCAGCTCTTGTCGATCGGGCCGCCGGCAACCGCGAGCTTGCGGCCTTTCAAACCGGCCAAAGTCCGGATCGGGGAGGCGTCCGGCACCATCACGGCACCGAGCGCGCTCGAATAAGGATAGAATGTCAGTTTGGCGCCAAGCGCGCGTTCGCGCGACACCCACAGCCAGTCGGACACCATCATATCGGCATTCCCGGCACGCAGCGCGATCTTGCCGGCCTCCGCGCTCGCCAGTTCGGTCACTTCGATCGACAGATCGGCCTGCTTGTCGAGATCGTGCGCGCGGATAACCGCCAGTTCCCACGCAAATGTTCCGGTTTTCTGCACGGCGAGACGGATCGTCTCCGCTCCGTAACAGCTGGCCGCTTGCGCGACAGCGAAAACGGCTGCGGCCAGCAGCATGCGAACAAAGAATTTCATTTTCGGTCGGGCCGTTTCCTCAGGTCATGTTCTTTTCAGCATGGCAGTCATAGCATAGCTTCCGCAAGAAGCAGCGGGAGGATGGCCATGAGATTTGCCGGATCGGTACGACCTATTGTCGCCGCAGTCGCAGCCCTTGCGGCGACGGCGGGGATCGCGGGCGCCGAGGATTTCAACGACTATCCGACCTCGGCGCGCGCCGAATACGTGTTCGGCTGCCTGAAAGCCAACGGCGAAACGCGGCAGGCGATCGAGCAATGCTCCTGTTCGATCGATGTCATTGCATCGCTGGTGCCCTATGACCGGTATGTCACGGCCGAAACCGTCCTGAGCATGTCGCAGGTCAGGGGTAATCTCGGCGGACAATTCCGCTCCTCCGAACAGGCGGCCAACGCGCTCAACGATCTCCGGCGCGCGCAGGCGGAGGCGGAGGTGAGATGTTTTTGAGACTTGACTCCGCTTTCCGTCATGGCCGGGCCATAGCCGTCCGAAGGACGGCGTCGCTTCCGCTCGCCTATGCCCGGCCATCCACGTCTTTTCTTGCGGAAGGACTGCAAAGGCGTGGATGCCCGGGACAAGCCCGGGCATGACGAGCTCAAATCCCCGAATCGTCGATCTTCCATTCGTGCTCGAACAAATGGCCGTCGGTGTCCTTGGCCTCGGCACGGAAACGCTTGGCACCGTTGGAAACATAGGTGAAGCGAATATTGGGGTCTTCCGAAATCGAAATGCCGCCTTCCATCGCCAATACCAGACTATCATCCTGCGTCAGCCGCAATTCGTTGACGAAGAAGGGCGGAACATAAAGCTGCGTGACCTGGTCCATCTGCAGGCCGGAATTATTGGGATGGCCGATCATGATCTGGGCGTCGCGGGCACCGCTGGCCGGACCCTGGCCGGCCTTGGCGAATTGCCGGTATCGCATCTGGCCGAGCCTCGCCTTGGCTTCATCGGCATTCTTGACGGCGGGCGCCGAACAACCGCCGGAGGCCTTGACGTAGGTCTTGGTGACGTAGAGCTTGCCGTCGCTGAGCTCGGCCACCGCATGAACATCAGTATAATTGTTGACGCGCACGCGGGTCGAGATTTCCGAGACATTGGCGTCCGGCCCGAGTTCGAACTTCGCCGCCATCGGCGCCGGATTCTGGTCGATCACCAGCGTGATCGTCTTGACGCGTCGGGTATCGCCGGGCGAAAGTTTTGTGCGCAGGGTCACCGGGACGATCGCCGCATCCTCGGCGCGGTAGGGCATCTCGATCGAGATCACCTCGGTGCCGTCGTTCATCGGACGGTTGTTGAAGATGTCCTGGACCAGGCCGGGCCACGGATCATAGGCATCGGCGGTTGCCGCAGGTGCTGCGCGCGCGCCGAACGCGGCGCTCAAAACGCCGGCAATGCAGAGCAGACGGAAATGAGTTCCGAACATGGTCCGCGTCCTCGCGAGGATCGAAGCAACGATATCAACATAGGGCATCGCGGCGGCTATTCCCATTCAATTTCCGAAAATGCTGCGGTCGCGTTACGCGCGTTGTAATCTTCGAACAATTGCCAGCGCGGTCGTTCGGAGGCGGCAGCGGTATCGGCGGCGACCGTGATCGGCGCGCCGCGGGCGACCAGCGCGCGAACATCGGAGGCCAGCGTGTCGAGGTAGCGGCGTTCGTCAGCGAGCGCCGCCGGCCATTCGCTCACGGCTCCGTGACCGGGAACCACGCGTTGCGCGGGCAGGGCGGCGAGTTGGTCCATCGCGCCGAGCCAGCCGCGAATACTGCCGTCCATCACCGGGACATGGGTGAGGAACACGAGATCGCCCGCAAACAGCGTTTTGCTTTCTTCGTCGAGCACGGTGAGATCGCTGTCACTGTGGGCAACCGGCCACGCCTTCAAGGTCAGGGTTCGCGCGCCGAGATCGAGTGTGATGGTGTCATCGACCAGCAGCGTCGGCGGCACGAGGCGGACCTCGTCGATCAGTTGCTCGCCCATGATGCGGCGAAACGCATCGATATAGAATTGCCCGCGTGCGGCCAGCGCCCGGGGCAGGTTCCGGTGACCGACAAACACCGTGCCATCGTGCACGAAGGCCGCGTTGCCGAAGACGTGATCGGGATGGCCGTGGGTGTTGATGACGTATCGGATCGGCTTGTCGGTGCGGCCGCGGATCGCTGCCAATAGTTCGCGCCCTTCGCGAACGCTGCCGCCGCTATCGATCACCGCCACCGCGCTCGCGCCAATGATGAAGCCGACATTGGCTATCGCGCCGTCGTTCTCGCGCGTCATCAGCGCGGTCTGGCCGTCATGCACGAACACGCCGGCGGCGATTTCATGGACGGCGAGTTCTTGTTGCTGTGCAAACGAGAGTGTCGATGCGCCGAGCAGGGCGAGCGCAGCAAGTATCGAAAGGCGGCGAACCATTACACTCCTGCCTCCGTCTCGCCACGAAGCGACAGCTTCTTGTTCCATCGCCGAGGCTGGTGTGCGTCGCAGCACGCAAGCGAACCATTGCCAAGCGAACCATTGCAAGGACTATTCCTGTTGCACGCTCCAATCGGGAAGCATAGCTTTTTGATGGTCCCCGGCTTCTGCTCGACTTCGGTTCATTGAGAGCGCCGATATCCATTGGAAGCTGGCCAAATTGACCAGGCGAAAGTGCAATCGCTTTCGCTTACGAGCAAGCGCGTTTCTCTCTTGGGCAAGTTTCCCATTGCCGGACGGGATAGGGATAGGAACGAATAATGGAAGGCTGGGCCGCTTCGGCGGGAAAACCCAAAGCTCAAACTGGGAGGATTTGACGATGCGCAAGGTGCTATTTGCGACCGGTCTTGGCGCGATGGCGGCGTTCGCCGCAGGAAGCGCTACAGCCAACGAAGAACTCAACAAGATGTCGCAGGACCCCAAGGGCTGGGTCATGCCGACGGGTGACTACGCCAATACGCGCTACTCCAAGCTCAACCAGATCAACGCGGCCAATGTCGGCAAGCTGCAGGTCGCCTGGACCTTCTCCACCGGCGTGCTGCGCGGCCACGAAGGCGGACCGCTGATCATCGGTAACATGATGTACGTCCACACCCCGTTCCCCAACAAGGTCTATGCTCTTGACCTTTCCAAGGACAACCAGATCGTCTGGAAGTACGAACCCAAGCAGGATCCGAACGTCATCCCGGTGATGTGCTGCGACACGGTCAACCGTGGCGTTGCCTATGGCGACGGCAAGATCTTCCTGCATCAGGCCGACACCACGCTGGTTGCGCTGGATGCCAAGACCGGCCAGGTCGTATGGACCGCCAAGAACGGCGATCCCAGCAAGGGCGAGACCGGAACCTCGGCGCCGATGGTGGTCAAGGACAAGGTGCTGGTCGGGATTTCCGGCGGTGAGTTCGGCGTCCAGGCGCACATGACCGCCTATGACATCAAGACCGGCAAGCAGGTCTGGCGGGCGTTCTCGGAAGGACCGGATGACCAGATCCTGGTCGACCCCGAGAAGACTACCGCACTCGGCAAGCCGGTCGGCAAGGATTCCAGCCTGAAGACCTGGCAAGGCGATCAGTGGAAGATCGGCGGCGGCGCCACCTGGGGCTGGACCTCCTACGATCCCGCGCTCAACCTGGTCTATTACGGATCGGGCAATCCCTCGACCTGGAATCCGAAACAGCGTCCCGGCGACAACAAATGGTCGATGACGATCTGGGCGCGTAATCCGGATACCGGCATGGCCAAGTGGGTCTATCAGATGACGCCCCACGACGAATGGGATTATGACGGCGTCAACGAGATGATCCTGAGCGATCAGGCGGTCGGCGGCGCCCCGCGCAAGCTGCTGACGCATTTCGATCGTAACGGCCTCGGCTATACGCTCGACCGCGCCACCGGCGAATTGCTGGTTGCCGACAAGTACGATCCGAAGGTCAACTGGACCTCCGGCGTCGACATGGACAAGAACTCGCCGACCTATGGCCGTCCGAAGGTTGTCGATGCGTACTCGACCGACAAGCAGGGCGAGGACCACAACAACAAGGGTATCTGCCCGGCCGCGCTCGGCTCCAAGGACGAGCAGCCGGCAGCCTACTCTCCGGACACGCAGCTGTTCTACGTGCCGACCAACCACGTCTGCATGGACTATGAGCCGTTCAAGGTGAGCTACACCGCCGGCCAGCCCTATGTCGGGGCGACGCTGTCGATGTATCCGCCTCCCGGCGAAACCAACATGGGCAACTTCATTGCCTGGGATGGCAAGACCGGCAAGATCGCGTGGTCGAACAAGGAGCAGTTCTCGGTCTGGTCGGGAGCACTCGCGACCGCCGGTGGCGTGGTGTTCTACGGCACGCTGGAAGGCTACCTGAAGGCGGTCGATGCCAAGACGGGCAAGGAACTGTACAAGTTCAAGACCCCGTCGGGGATCATCGGCAACGTCACGACCTATGAGCAGGGCGGACGGCAGTATGTGGCCGTGCTGTCCGGCGTCGGCGGCTGGGCGGGCATTGGGCTAGCGGCCGGTCTGACCGATCCGACCGCGGGCCTCGGTGCCGTCGGTGGTTATGCTGCGCTGAGCAACTACACCGCGCTCGGCGGAGCCCTGACGGTGTTCGCACTGCCGAAGTAAACCGAGCTAACCTCGTTCCGGCGCATGGGTGGTTTCCCATGCGCCGGTTCGTTTCCATCTGACATCGAGGACAGGCTCTTGCGTCAAAATACCGGACTCCATCGCGCGCTGCTGGTTTCGCTTCTCGCGATCGCCGCAACGCTTGTCAGCCGGGACATCTGCCGCGCGCAGACCAGCGAAAGCGGCGATCTCTCGATCGAACTGGTCGATCCCAAGGTGTTGCGCGTCTGTGCCGACCCGCGCAATTTGCCGTTCTCGAACGAGAAGGGCGAAGGCTTCGAGAACAAGCTCGCCGAATTTTTCGCCGAGAAGCTTCAGAAGAAGCTCGACTACATGTACTTCCCGCAGGCGACCGGTTTCGTCCGGATGACGCTTGGCTCGCATCGTTGCGACGTCATCATGGGTTTTCCGCAAGGCAACGATCTCGCCCAGGGCACCAACCCCTATTACCGCACGGCCTACGCGCTGGTCGTCAAGCAACGCAGCGGCCTTGAGGATGTCGCGACGCTGGAAGACGAGCGGCTGAAAGGCAAGCATATCGGCATCGTTGCCGGCACGCCGCCCGCCACCAACATGGCGGTCAACGGTTTGATGATGAATGCCAAGCCCTATCCGCTGATGATCGACACCCGCTTCGATTCGTCGGCGGAGGCCATGATCGGCGATCTCCAGAAGGGCGAGATCGACGCCGCCGTGCTGTGGGGGCCGATGGCGGGCTTCTATGCCAAGAACGCCAGCCCCGCGCTCCATGTCACGCCGCTGGTCAAGGAAACCACCGGACCCAAGCTCGCCTATCGCATCGGCATGGGCGTGCGGCCGGCCGACCAGAACTGGAAACGGCAACTCAATCGTTTGATCCAGGAGAACCAGCCGGCCATCAACAAGATATTGCTCGATTTCGGCGTTCCCTTGCTCGACGAGAATGACAGGCCGATCGGCGCGGAGACCGCAACGAAGTCGCCATGAGATGTGGAAGCTCGCAGGCTTGATCCTTGCGACGTTTGCAACGACGGCCCCGGCGTATCCGCAGCCGCTCGTACCCGAGCCTGACGGCTACCGCATGGATGATTACCGCACGCGCGTCCCCGACACACTCGCCGGCGCCCGCGTGCTCACGACCGCGGAGGCCGAGACGATCTGGCGCGCCAGGACCGGGGCTTTCATCGACGTGCTGCCGCGCCCGCCAAAACCGCAAAATCTCCCCCCTGGCACGGTCTGGCGCGACAAGCCGCGGTTCAACATTCCCGGCAGCATCTGGTTGCCGGACACCGGCTACGGAAAGCTGGCGGAAGCGACCGAAGACTATCTGCGGCGTGGCCTTGCCCGCGCCTCCGGCGGCAACAACGCGGCGTTGCTGGTGATCTATTGCCAGACCGATTGCTGGATGTCGTGGAATGCGGCCAAACGCGCGCTGTCGTACGGATACACCAATGTGGCCTGGTTTCCTGAGGGTACGGATGGTTGGGAGCGCGCCAGTTTGCCGGTCGCGGAATCGCAGCCCGAGCCGCGGGCGGGTGAGGGAGCATCGCCGCGTTAGAAGGTTTTCGGGGTCGGTGGCTTCATCCTTCGAGACGCACGCTGACGCGTGCTCCTCATCAGGATGAGGTCTTAGACCCTGATGAGGTGTTAGACCCTCATGGTGAGGAGAGCGGCGAAGCTGCGCGTCTCGAACCATGAGGCCCTGGAGCCGAAGATGCTTCGGTCTCCGGATACGCCGCCTCCGCTATTCCATCTCCTGCTGGATCGCGCGGCCCAGCGCGAACAGCCGCTGGTCGATCGCGGTCGGTACCTCGCAGACGAATTTGACCACGCGACGGCGGTCCTCGAAGATCCGGGTTTCCCAAGTCAATTGATTGCCGAGCTCGTCGACCTTGGCCTGATCGGGCGGGGATGCGTCCTGCAGCGCCTGCAGCGCCACGGTATCGGACCGGATCTTGTCGGCGGCCTCGCGCTGCTTGCGCATGACACGTTCGAGCCCGTTCATGACCTGGGAGCGCTGCGCATTGAGCGTATCGAACAGGCCGGCGAACAATAGCTTGCCCGTGGTGGTCTTCTCGGTCGTCGACCCCGTCAGAAATTTCGTGATGTCCTTCTGCGCTTCCTCGATCGGGATCCGCCGCGCAGCCAGTTTCGACACCAGGGCGCTGACCTTGGCATCGCCCTTCCATTTGTCGGAGGCATCGTCGAGCGGTGGACCGGCCCATACGGCCGCGAGCGAAATCTCCGGCACCTTGGCCTGGGCGCACGGCCAGTCCGGGTAGCGCGGATCGGCGGCAAGGCACGACGCGGTCGATGCCGCGACGGCGAACAACGCCAGGGTCGCACTACTCCATTTCGCGCCACTCCATTTCATGTCTCGCCTCCGGCGGGCCCGCGGCGGATCAGGCCGCGCGACGGATCATAGGCATAGATCGCGCCGATCATGAAGGCAGCGGTGCAGGAGCCCACGACCGCCAGCGAAAGCAAGTTGATCTGTCCGTACAGCGCGAAGCGGATCAACTCGACCGCGTGGGTGAATGGATTGAACAGGCAGACATAATACAACATCGGGCTACCCTCCTGCACCCGCCACAGCGGGTACAGCGCGGAGGAAGCAAAGAACATCGGGAAGATGACGAAATTCATTACCCCGGCAAAGTTCTCGAGCTGCTTGATGCCGGACGAGATCAGCATGCCGAGCGCGCCCAGCATCAATCCCGACAGGATCAGCCCGGGCAACACCGTGAGATAGCCGATCGGCGGCGGCGCGATATCCCAGAACCAGGCGATCAGCAAAAAGGCATAGACCTGGAGCAGCGACACCGCAGTTCCGGCCAGCAGCTTGCAGAACAGCAAATACCATCGCGGCAGCGGGCTGACGAGCAGCGTGCGCATATTGCCCATCTCGCGGTCATAGACCATCGAGAGCGAGGATTGCATGCCGTTGAACAGCTGGATCATCGCCATCAATCCGGGCGCGATATAGACCTCGTAGGGGATGTAGGTTTCGTAAGGCGGGATGAT
Organism: Bradyrhizobium sp. Ash2021; assembly: GCF_031202265.1. NCBI lineage: Bacteria > Pseudomonadati > Pseudomonadota > Alphaproteobacteria > Hyphomicrobiales > Nitrobacteraceae > Bradyrhizobium > Bradyrhizobium sp. Ash2021. Next base: position 3,718,795 of record NZ_CP100604.1, read on the forward strand.
GGAAATGCCCAGCACCTGACGGAAGCCGGCGGCGAAGATGAACAGCCACACCAATGGTCTTACCAGCGCCGAGACGAAACGTTCGCGCTGGTGCAGGAAGCGCAGCGCCTCGCGCCACACGATGCCGTTCAGGCAGGTGAGATATTCCGACAGCGAGAAGCCGCTTTGGGTTTTCTGTGCGGTGACGGAGCTCATGGTGTGGGGCTCCCGGATGGAGCCGCGGCGCCGGTGAGCCGCATAAAGGCGGTGTTGACGTCTTGCGCCCCCGCATCCGCGATGACGCGGGCGACGGGGCCGTGCGCCAGTACGCGGCCCTGATGCAGCACCACGAGGTCATCGCTCGATATGATCTCGTCGAACAAGTGCGTCGCCCACAGCACGCCGATGCCCTGCTCGGTGACGAGCTGGCGGACATGGGTGAGGATGTCGGCGCGCGCCTTGACGTCGAGCCCGACGGTCGCCTCGTCGAGCAGCAGCAGGCGCGGGCGATGCAGCAGGGCGCGCGCGATTTCCAGCCGCCGCATCTGGCCGCCGGAGAGGTCGCGCACCTTGCTGCCGGCGCGGTCGGCAAGCCCGATGCGCGTCAGCACCTCGTCGCTGCGCAGCCGCGCCTCGCGCCGTGCGATGCCGTGGAGGGCGGCGTGATACAGCAGGTTTTGCGTCACCGAGAGGTCGAGGTCGAGCGTGCGCGGCTGGAATACGACGCCGAGCTGCCGCAGTGCTTCACCCGGTGCCTGCCCGATGTCGTGGCCGAAAATGCTGATGCGCCCGCTCTGAATGCCGAACAGCCGCGTCACCAGCGAGAACAGGGTGCTCTTGCCGGCGCCGTTGAGGCCGAGCAGCGCGGTAAAACTGGCCGGCGCAACCGTAAAATTGATGTCGATGAGGGCGCGCCGCGGGCCATAGGAATGGCTGACGCCATCGATCGACAATGCCGACGTTCCGGCGGGCTCGGTCCGCGGCGGGACGTCCGGCACGATCTGGGCGGCGGCTTGTGCGTCGGTTGCGGTCATTGCGGCACCATCGTGATGCCCCAAGGCAGTTCGCCGACCTGGATGGTCTTGATCACCTTCTGCGCCGGCACATCGATCACCGAGACGTCGTTGGAGACGCCATTGGTCACCAGCAGATATTTTTCGTCCGGGGTGAAGGCCATGTGCCAGACCCGCTGGCCGACCAGAAGATATTTTGTCACCTTGTGGCTTGCGGCATCGACGACCGCGATGCGGTTGGCGGGGCCGAGGGCTATGAACGCGCTTTTGCCATCCTTGGTCATGCCGATGCCGACCGGCTGGATCGCTTCACGCCGCAGGCCGGGTATCTCGAAGGTGACCTTGCCGGTCACCGCCTGTTTGGCGGGGTCGATGATCGACACCGTGCCGCCGATCTCCGAGGACACCCACAATTCGGAACCGTCGCGCTTGAATTCGGCAAAGCGCGGCCGCGCATCGACCAGCACATTGGCGACGATCTGGTGCGTCGCGGTGTCGATGAAATGCGCCATGTTGGTGGTCTCGGACGTGTTGATCAAAATCTTGCCGTCCGGGCTGATCGCCATGCCCTCGGGCTCGACGCCGACCTGGATATCCCCCAGGCGGGCGCGCTTTTCGAGATCGATGATCGTCACCGTGTTGTCGTTCTCATTGGCGACATAAAGCAGCTTGCCCTGGGCATCCTGGGTGAACAGCTCCGGATCGGGACCGGAGGGCAGGGTGTCCACCACCTGCTGGGTCCTGGCGTCGATCACCTGGATGGTGTCGTCGTCGCCGACCGCGACCATCACGAATTTGCCGTCACGCGTGAACTCGATGCCGCGCGGCCGCTGGCCGACCTTGATGGTGTTGGTGACCGCCCATTTGTCGGTATCGATCACCGATACCGTATTGCCCTTCTCGTTCGACACATAGGCGATGAAGGCCGAGGCGGGGGTCGCGGCGGCGAGCCACAGAACCGTTCCGGCGAGCAGGTAGCGACGCCACATCAGCGAACTCCAAATCTTCCCTAAAGGCTGCTTCAATTGCTTCACTGCAGCTTGCATTTGGTTTCGGGCCGATCGACCCCCAGCGTATCGAGTTCCGAGACCTGGTGCAGAAAACCTTCCTGCGGCGAGACCGAAACCACCATGCGCCCGTCGACCAGCAGAATGGGCTGGCGAAGCTGCAGGTTCCAATCCCGCAGGGTCAGCCGCGTGCCCTTGAAGGCGGCAACCGAAAAATCCGGTCCCTTGAGGAAGTCGAACACCTTCTTCGGATCGCCGCTGTTGGTGCGCGAGGCCGCTTCGCCGATCAGGCGCGCGGCGGTCCAGGCCTGCATGTCTAGCGCCGTCATGCGCCGCGAATTCAGCTTCAAGAAGCGGTTCTGCATCTGGACCGCGCCCCACTGGTCCTGCGACGCATCCCAAGTGGCCGGCACCAGACCGGCGGAGCCCGCGACCGGCCGTGGGTCCCAGGTCCGGTAGGGCAGGTAGGATGCAAAGACTTCGCTCTCGTCGGCGGCGACCAGGACGTCATAGGCCGGGGCAGCTTGCGTGAACACCGGCATCTGGCGCTGGATCAACGTGACGCCGCTGTCGGTGCGCCGGGCGCCGCCGGTGTCCTCAAACGTTCGCTCCTGGACGATCTTGGCGCCAAAGCGCGCCGCGGCGCGCCGCAGCGCGTCGGCAAAGAGCTTGTCGGTATCGTGCGAGCCGGCCACCAGCAGCCAGCGCTTCCACTGCTTCCACACCAGATATTGCGCCAGCGCGTCCGCCAGCATCGATCGGGTCGGCGCCACATGGATCACATTGGCGCGGCAGTCCTGCTCGCGCAGCCGGTCGTCGATCGCGCCGGCGTTCAGCAGCACGGTGCCGCGGTCGCGCAGCGCGTCGGCGGCTTGCAGCAGCGCGTCCGCCGGAAGATCGGCGATGATGAAGCCGTTATGGCCGGCGAGCGCCAATGCGGCCTTGGCGACATCGTCGCCGTCCTTGAGGCGAACCTCCTCGAGGGTAAAATGCTGATTGAGGAACTTGCCGGTGGTATTGTTGTCCTCGATCGCGAGCCGCGCGCCGGCCATGCCGTCATTATCCGCGGGCTGCTCGACCAGTGACAATTTCGGTTTGACGCCGGTGTGGCCGAGATAGCCGATGCCGATCTCGGTCACGTCGGCCGCGAGCGCGTGGGTGGCCACGACGCAGAAGCCGATCGCACCGACCAACCATCGGATCATGCATCCTCCCGACACGCCTCCTCGCCTTGATCGACGATGGAGGGATTCCTTAGTTACAAAAATTCTTGCTGTGATTCATGACCGAATTGCCCGGGCTTGCAACCCCGCATTTTGTCGTTGCGGAGGCTTGCATTTCACGGTTCACGAAGATGAGAGCGCGCTTCGGCGGGTGCTCAGGCTTTCAACCGCGCGGCATGCCAGCGCAGATGATCGCTCATGAAGGTGGAGATGAAATAATAGCTGTGGTCGTAACCGGGCTGGCGGCGCAGGTTGAGGGGGATATCCGCCTTCTCGCAGGCGCTCTGCAGCAGTTCCGGGCGAAGCTGGTCGGTTAAAAACGGGTCGGCGTCGCCGTAATCGACCAGCAGATCGGAAAACCTTGCGCCATCCTCGATCAGCGCCACCGCGTCATGCTTGCGCCATGCGTCCTGGTTGCCGCCGAGATAGCCGCCGAGCGCCTTGGTGCCCCACGGCACCAGCGAGGGCGCCACGATCGGCGAAAAAGCGCTTGCCGCGCGGTAGCGGGTGGGGTGGCGCAGTGCCACGGTCAGCGCGCCGTGACCGCCCATGGAATGACCAACGACCGATTGCCGCTTCGGATCGACGGGAAAGTTCGCCGCGACCAGTTCCGGTAATTCTTCCGTGACATAGCTCCACATCCGGTAATTTCGCGCAAAAGGTTCTTCCGTTGCGTCGACATAAAAGCCGGCGCCGAGCCCGAAATCATAGGCGTTGGCGGCATCGCCGGGGACGCCTTCGCCGCGCGGGCTGGTGTCGGGTGCGACGAAGATCAGCCCCAATTCGGCACAGGCGCTGCGGAATTCACCTTTCTCCGTCACATTGGCATGGGTGCAGGTCAGACCTGAGAGATACCAGACCACCGGCAGCTTCGCGCCTTCTTCATGCGGCGGCACATAGACCGAAAAAACCATGTCGGTTTTGGTCTCGCGACTGGCGTGTTTATAAACGCCCTGCATGCCGCCATAGGATTTATTCTGCGAAACGGCCTGGATTGTCATGATTTCAAAACTCCGGCGCCGTGCGACGCCATTTCAAGCCACGCCGCTCTCGATCGCGAGCCGCACCAGTTCCGCCGATGTACGCACCCCAAGCTTCTGGCGCATGATCGAGGATGTATTGGCAACCGTCTTATACGACGAATGGACCAGCCAGGCGATCTCGGAAAGACTCTTGCCGGTGCTGAGCAGGCGCAGGATCTCCATCTCGCGCGCGGTCAGCTTCGACAACGGGCTCCTGGCGTAGGCGGGTCCGGCAAACGCGATGCTGCGGGCGATCGCGGGCGGCAGATAGGTGCCGCCTTTGCCGACTTCGCGGACGGCCTCGACCAGGTCGTTGGGATCCCCGGTCTTGGCGACATAGCCTTTGGCGCCGATTTCGATCGCGCGCGCGGCGAAGATCGGATCGTCGTTCATGCTGAACATGATGATGCGCGCCGATGCATCGCGCGCAAGGATGCGCCGCGCCAGTTCGAACCCGGATACGGTCGGCAGGTTGATATCGAGCACGCAGATTTCAGGATGCTCGTCGATAAAAACCCGCTCGCCGCTCTCTGCGTCGGGGGCCTCCAGGATGGCGATGTCGGGATCGTCCGCGAACAAAGCGCGGCAGCCGGAAGCAACGATGCGGTGATCATCCACAATCAGAACACGCATCGATATCGCAGTCCCGATCAGCCGGCGTCAGTTCATTGTTGCGTCGCACCAGATTGACCGGCTGACGCATCCCCGGTCGCGATGCGGTTCCGGCCAATCATGCATCCAAGGCAAGATTGCTGTACGGTTCAATTAGATAGCCGCGTTTTTTATCTGTCAACGCTGCTCTTGATGCGGACCCGCTAGCTGTGCGGCAGTGGATGAATGGCATGTGGCAAAAACTTTCCTTGCGTACCCGGCTGAGCATGCTGCTGGCGCTCGTTCTCGCGCTGGGCCTCGCCGTCAACATCACGCGTCTGGTGCTGGAAGCCGCGCCCCGCGTTCAGGCCGAAGATCAAAGCGTGATACGGCTGGCGCGCGAATTCATCGAAACCCTGGTCGTCGGCCCGAACGAAACCCCCGACGCGGATGCGCGGCTTGACCGGATCGTCGGGGACCTCAACCGGCTGCGTCATGTCAGCATCACGCGGCAGGATGATGGGGCCAAGGCCGCACCCGCGACGAGCACCAGCGGCGACGGCGGGCCGCAGTCGGTGCCCGCCTGGTTCGAAGCCCTCGTGCATCCGGAAAAGACCGCGGTGAGCGTCCCGATTGCGATCAACGGCAAGCCGGGATCGCTGCTGATCACTTCCCATCCGGACGACGAGATGGCCGAGATCTGGGACGGCATCGTCACCCAGCTCCAGGTCGGTTCGGCGATCGCAATCGTGCTTTTTCTCATCACCTTCATGGTCGTCAGCCGCGCGCTGGCGCCGATCGCGACGCTGTCGGAGGCGATGACCAGGATCGAATCCGGCGCCTATGACACGCGGGTGAAACCCGATGGCCCGCCGGAACTCGCTGATATCTGCAACAAGCTCAATCACCTGGCGGGAACGCTGGGAGACGCCGTCGACGACAAGAGACGGCTGGCGGAGCGCGTGGTGTCGCTGCAGGACGTCGAGCGCAAGGAGATTGCGCGCGAGCTGCACGACGAGTTCGGGCCCTACCTGTTCGCGTTGCGGGCGCACGCCAGCGCGCTGACGCGGATCGCGGATTCGAGCGAGCCGAACATGGATAGTTTGCGCAAGCACGGCGGCGCCATATTGGAGCAGGTCAATGCCTTGCAGCAGTTCAACCGGCGCGTTCTGGAGAAACTGCGCCCCGCTGGCTTGACCGAGCTTGGCCTTCGCGAAGCGCTCGGGGCGCTGTTGCGTCTGTGGGGCGAGTCGCACCCCGATGTGGTGATCGAAACCGCGATTTCGCCGGATCTCGGCGAGCGCGGCGAGACCGCCGATCTCACGATCTACCGCACCATTCAGGAAGCCCTCACCAATGTCTTTCGCCACGCCGGCGCCACCTGCGTCAGCGTCTCCATCGAACCGTCAGAGCTTTCGGAAACGACGGGAACGAGTCGCAGCGGCGCCCTGGTGCGGGTGTGCGACAATGGCGGCGGTTTGCGGCCGGATCACAGGCTCGGCCTTGGCTTGACGGGGATGCGCGAGCGCATCCTGGCGCTGGGCGGCACGCTGAGTGTTGCGTCCGGCGAGGGGGGCGTCACGGTGGAAGCCCTGGTTCCCAACGACCTGCGCGCTTGAATCGGGAATTCTTCCCGATTTATTCGGGGAGAAAGTGTCCGCGGTATCCGATCTTTTGAATGCTGCGCAACGCCGCCGGCGCATTACACTGATCCGCAGCTAACCGGCGGGAACGCTACCGCAGCCGGAATGGAATGGGACGAGGCAATGGGCGCGCGTTTCCCGTTTGTCGGGATCCTCTCGATATGTCTGATTTCCGGGAGTGCCGGCGCGCGCGCCGAGGATGCGCCGGGTACCACCGAGGTCTTGCCCACCATCGAAGTGACGGCGCCGCGGACCAGCACCAAACCCGGTCACGCCCGAAATCCGCGCCCGGTCAAGCAAAATTTGCGAAGGGTTTTCATCTATCCGACCGCGCCAACTGCCACAGCTGGCTCGGGCATGGATGTCGACAGGGTGCCGGCCAGCATCAACGCGCTTGGCGCCGCTCAAATCGCGCGCACCGGCTCGCTGAACATCGCGGATGCCCTGCAGCAGCAGGTGCCCGGCGTCGTCCTCAACGAAGTCAGCGGCAATCCATTTCAGCCGAACGTGGAATTCCGTGGCTTCGTCGCTTCCCCGATCGCCGGCACGCCGCAGGGACTTGCGGTTTACCAGAACGGGGTGCGTGTCAACGAAGCCTTCGGCGACACCGTCAACTGGGATCTGATTCCGACCACGGCGATCCGGTCGGTCACCGTGGTGACCAACAACCCCGCATTCGGGCTCAATGCGCTGGGCGGCGCGGTCAACGTCTTGATGAAGGACGGTTTCAACTATCACGGCGCCGAGATCGACACGATGGGCGGTTCGTTCGGCCGGATCCAGAGTTCGGCGCAGTGGGGCAAGCAGATCGACAATTTTGCCGTCTATGGCGCGCTCGAAGGGCTGCATGACAGCGGCTTTCGCAACTTCTCGGCGTCGGATGTCCGCCGCTTCTATGGCGATGTCGGCTACCGCGACGACGGCAACGAGTTTCATGTCAATATGGGCGTCGCCGATAATAAATTCGGCGCCACTGCGACGGTGCCGGTGGAACTGCTGCAGCAATATTGGGGCGCGACCTACACCTCGCCGCAGATCACCAACAACCGCGTCGGCTATCTCAATTTCACGGGGAAGGTCGAGGCCACGCCGACCTGGACCATCGAAGCATCAGCGCATGTGCGCGCGTTTCAGCACAATGCGTTGGACGGCAATCCGACCGCTACCCAGCCATGCGATGCCGATGCGACGCTGCTTTGCTTTGGCGACGTCAACAAATTGACTGGCGTCCAACCGCCGGCCAACGGTCTGAATGGCGTCCAACTCGCCAACCCGTTCCCCACCGGGGCTGTGCTGGGGGAACTTGACCGCACGCTGACCCGCTCGGTGTCGACAGGGGCGTCCTTGCAGGCCACCAATACCGAAAAACTGTTCGGGCACGACAATCATTTCATGGTCGGAACCAGCTTCGACTCCAGCGTCACGCGTTTCACGGCCAGCGCGGAATTGGGCACGATGGCGCCGGACTTCGTCATCAGCGGCAGCGGGATATTCCTCGGACAATCCGGCGAACCCGTTTCGATCGGTCCGGTCGCGCTGCGCACCACCAACCGCTACAGCGGGCTCTACGCGCTCGACACCTTCGACGTCACCGACAAGTTCTCGATCACGGGCGGCGGCCGGTTCAATCTGGCCCAGATCGAACTCGAAGACCAGATCGGCTCCGCGCTCAACGGCAGCGAGACGTTCAAGCGCTTCAATCCGATCATCGGCGGCACCTACAAGATCACGCCGGAGCTGACCGCCTATGCCGGCTATTCCGAAGCCAACCGCGCGCCGACCCCGCTGGAACTGGGCTGCGCCGATCCGGCCCATCCCTGCACCATCGCGGCGTTCCTGGTCTCCGACCCGCCGCTGAAACAGGTGGTATCCCGCACGGTGGAGGCCGGCTTGCGCGGCAGCAAAGAGTTGAGCGTGGGAACGCTGGGATGGAAGCTCGGTGCTTTCCGCGCGACCAATAGCGACGACATCCTCGCCATTCCAAGCCCGGTGCTGCAGGGTTTTGGTTATTTCCAGAACGTCGGCTCGACCCGCCGGCAAGGCATCGAGGCGCAGGTCACTCTGACGTCGAAGACGCTGCAGCTCTACGCCAGCTACGCCCTGGTCGACGCACGCTTCCTCGATACGCTGCAGGTCGGCTCCAATTCTCCGTTTGCGGATGCCAATGGCAACGTCCAGATACTGCCGGGCAACCGGATCCCGGCGATCCCGCGCGACCGGGTCAAGGCCGGCATCGACTATTCGATCACCGATGCGCTCAAGGTCGGCGGCGACGCGCTGTTCGTCGGCAGTCAATATTTCGTCGGCGATGAATCCAATCAGGCACAGCGGCTGCCGTCGTATACTGTCTTCAACGTCCACACCTCGTATCAGATCAACAAGACGTTCCAGATCTACGGCCGCATCGACAACCTGTTCGACAATCGCTACGCGACCTATGGAACCTTTTTCGATACCAGCGCCGTACCCAATTTCAGCAATGGCGGCGCTGCCTTCACCGACCCGCGATCGGTCAGCCCGGCGCGGCCGCGCGCCTTCTATGCGGGGCTGAAGGCGACATTCTGAAATCGCTGCATCCCGCTTATTTGAGCCGGCGCCAGGCGATATAGCAGATCCAGCCGAATAGGACGGCCGCAACGATCCAGACCACGATGATGGCGATCATTCCTGCCCGGCTCACTGGACGTTGCCCAACCTCATCGGCCCTGGCGCGGCACTCGGCCATGACCTCGTCGGGGATCAACGACACCACGAGCCAGATGCCCAAGGGCACGATGACGAGATCGTCGAGATAGCCGACGACCGGAATGAAGTCCGGAATGAGATCGATCGGCGACAGCGCATAGGCGGCAACGGCGACAGCAAGGACCTTTGCGTGCCACGGCACGCGCGGATCGCGGGACGCGAGATAGACGGCGTGGCTGTCCCGCTTGAGGTGTTGCGCCCAAATCTTGATACGAGAGAGCATCTGCTCTGGTGTCTCCGCGTTTTGCCCGACGGGCAAATCAATCGGTGGGGTGGCGATTCCGTTGTCGAGTCATTTTTTTATCTCGAAGTGAAATTTTCTTGTTCATCCCGTCGGGCAAATCAAAACTATAACTCCCGCGGTCCCCGCCCCAAGGAGGGGCGTATCATGATCGTCAGCTACGTTGGGCAGGGATTGCGGTGGACGCGACAGCATCGGGCGAGCAAGGGTGAAAGCAGGGCGGGCTTCGGCCCGTGAGCGATCACCGGCGCGCCGGACGAACGGCGCAGAAGCGTACGGCAAAACCGTGTGGTCCTGGCATCCGTTGCTGGTGTCAAGTCGGCGGAGATTTTTGCGAACCCGACCGGGTTCGAAAAATCGTCAATTCGCCGATGACGGTGACAAAACGAATTCGTCGCCGGGGAGAGCGCGGCATAAGCCGTAAAGCCATTGCGCGGGGAATGCCGGAGTGTTTCCGCTGAACCTGTATGCTCGTGTGCGTTTTCTTTTGTGCATCTTGCACACGAGACCGCGGGTGCAGCGCGCACCCGGCATTCCCTGCGCCCTCTTTCGGGCGGAGATTGATTAACAGCTCGGGCGTATCGCGCCGCGAGGACATGAAGCTGTGTTTGCAATTTGGACAGCCGTCATTGCGAGGAGCACTTGCGACGAAGCAATCCATTCTTTCTTTGCGCGGCGCGATGGATTGCTTCGCTTCGCTCGCAATGACGGTGAGAGGCTCGGCGCGACCCGGTGGCTCCGCCACCGCATGCTCGACGATCTCAATGAGACCAAGCGGACCAATCCCGGCTATACCGCGATCGGGCGGCTGCGTGGCCTCGCCGAATTGCGCGGCGCCATTCGCGCCATCGAGCATGGCGGTTGAGACGTCGACGGGGTGTGAAATAAGTCGTGACGCACGCCGCCGAAGCGCTATCGGTCCTTCTCGGCCGCCTTGATCGCAAGCGACAGACTGAGTTTGGTCTGTTCCGCGATATCCTCGACCAGTTCTTCGCGCGTGATGTGAGCAACTTGCCCGGTGAGCAGCCCCTGTTCCGCCAGCATGACCACGCCATGCAGCGCGGCCCAAATTTTCAGGGCATGCCGTTCGCGCAACAATCCAACGGCCGGAGCTTCCAGGGCCTCCAGAACCAGACCAAAGGTTTCCATCGCGGCGGCGTGAAGCTCGGTGCCCTTTGGCGCGCAGGCCATGGTGCGCGAGGCGAACATCAGCCGGTAGATGCCATTGCGGCGAAGGCCGAAATCCAGCATGGCGAGCGCAAAGCGCGACAGCTTCGAACGTGTCGATGGTTTTCCGATCGACTCGCGAAGGGTTGCGCTGAACTGGCGGAAGGCCTCGGCCGTCACCGCGGTCAGCAGCGTCTCGCGGTCGGCAAAATGCCGGTAGGGCGCGGGTTGCGAGACACCGAGCTTCTTGGCCAGCGCGCTGATGCTGACGGCCTCGGGGCCGCCAAGCTCGACCTGCTGAAGCGCAGCCTGAACCAGGGCATCCCTGAGATCCCCATGGTGGTAGGTATTGAGCGGTTTGCGGGCGGGACGGGGCGACATTCAGTGTTATGATCTATAACTTTCCGCTTGACAGCACAACCATGGACCGAATGTAATACGGTATAACTTCCGGCGTGGCGCCGACCCGCCCGCGCGGTCCAATCGACACGAGGAAACGCGCGCGGCCAACAGCGCGTGACAAGGGGAGACAGACCATGTCCGGAAAGCTGAAGATCCGCGTCGACCAGGACAAATGTCAGGGACATGCGCGCTGCAAGTCGCTGGCGCCGGAACTGTTCGATCTCGACGAATTCGGTAACGCGCATGAGATCGGCGATGGCACCGTGCCGCCGGGTCTGGAGGACAAGGCCTGGCTGGCGCATTCCAATTGTCCGGAAATCGCGATCGAGATCACCGAGGAATGAACCGCGGGTCGAGGACGATGCAAGCCGCGAATATTGATCCAAGCGAGCAAAACAGAGGAAATGATCCGATGTCCGATTCTTCCAGCGTGCTGCCCGAGCATCCTCCGGTGACCGACTGGGTCCGCGATTTCGACCACACCGATCCGCGCTGGACCGAAAATCCGTTTCCGATCTGGGACGAGTTGCGCTCCCACAGCCCGGTGGTCCACACCGACCGCTTTCTCGGCTGCTACATGCCGACCACCTATCAGGCGGTAAAGGAGATCGCCTACGACACCGAGCATTTCTCCTCGCGCCGTGTCATCGTCCGCGACGAGCGGCCGGAGGTGACGCGGAACGCCGCCCCGCCGATCACCTCCGATCCTCCTGAGCACAAGCCGGCCAAGCAATTGCTGCTGCCGCCGTTCACGCCGGATGCGATGAAAAAGCTGGAACCGCGGGTCCGCGCGATCTGCAACGAATTGATCGACGAGTTCATCGCCGACGGCAGTTGCGACGCGGCGGCGCGCTATACCAAGTACATTCCGGTGCGCGCCATCGCCCACATGCTCGGCATCCCCGAACAGGACAGCGATCGTTTCATCACCTGGATCCACATGATCCTCGAGCTCAGCATCAAGGACGAGCGGATGCTGATGCAGGCGGTGCAGGAGATGACCGCCTATTTCGCCGGCCACATCGAAGCGCGCAAGCAGCATCCGACCGACGACCTGATCTCGACGCTGATGAACGCCAAGGACAAGAATGGCCAGCCGCTGGATGACTCCCACGTGCTGGGTTCGCTGCGGCTGCTGCTGATCGCCGGCATCGACACCACCTGGAGCGCGATCGGCGCTTCCTTGTGGCATCTCGCCAAAACGCCGTCGGACCGCGAGCGTCTGATCGCGGAGCCGGAATTGATGCCGATCGCGATTGAGGAATTGTTGCGGGCCTATTCGCCGGTGACGATGGCGCGCGAGGTGATGAAGGAAACCACCATCAGCGGCTGCCCGGTCAAGCCCGGCAACATGGTGCTGCTGTCGTTCCCGGCCGCCAACCGCGATCCAACTGTCTTCCCGGATGCCGACAAGGTCGTGATCGACCGCAAGGAGAACCGTCACGCCGCCTTCGGCCTCGGCATTCACCGCTGTGTCGGCTCCAACCTAGCGCGCATGGAGATGACGGTCGCGATCGAGGAATGGCTGAAGCGCATTCCCGAGTTCCGTCTCGATCCGGCTGGCCAGGTCAAGTGGTCGCAAGGCACCGTGCGCGGGCCGCGCCAGCTTCCGATCCTGTTCGGCAAGGCGAACTGAGCGGCGTTTCCGCGCATCGCCTTATGCGGACCCGTCGGCGCTCTGCGCGCGGCGGGTCCCGGTGATTTCCGGCGCACGATCGCGCCTGGCCCGGCACGAGTCCCGAGCGCCGTCGGATCGACGGTGCTGACCTTGACCGGCCGCCATCAAAGCAATTCGTTGCTTGCGGGTTCGCCGTGAACCGGTGTTTCCTCAATGGCAAAGATCAGGCGTGGTCTTCCGTTCCATGCGTCTCGCCTACAAGACCTACGGCACGCTGAACGCGCGCAAGGACAACGTGATCGTCTATCCGACGTCCTTTGGCGCACAACACACCGACACCGAGTGGCTGGTCCAGCGCGGCGGTGCGTTGGACCCCGATCGCTATTTCATCGTCATCCCCAATCTGTTCGGCAATGGTCTCTCGTCCTCGCCGTCCAATTCCAGGGATGTGCTTGGAGCCGAACCGTTCCCGGCCATCAGCTATCACGATGCCGTCGCGATCCAGCGCCGGCTTCTGCAGGAACAATTCGCGATATCGAAGATCGCGCTCGTCTACGGCTGGTCGATGGGCGGCATGCAGGCCTATCACTGGGCGGCCTGTTATCCCGACATGGTGGAAAGAGCCGCGATCGTATGCGGGAGTGCCAGATGCTCGCCGTACAATCACGTCTTCCTCGAGGGCGTGAAGGCGGCGCTCACCGCGGACCCCGCGTACCGGGATGGCCGCTTCGTCGCAAAACCTTCCGCCGGGCTGCGGGCCATGGGACGCGTCTATGCCGGATGGGCGATGTCGCATGCCTATTACCGTGACGAGATCTGGCGCGAGGCCGGATTCGATTCCCTGGAAGACTACCTGGCGGGTTCGTGGGACAATGCCTTTTCAAGGCGTGATGCCAACGATCTGCTGGCGCAGATTGACATCTGGCAAAATGGTGACATCAGCCGATGTCCCGAATTCGGCGGCGACATCGATCGTGCGCTGGCCGCGATCAAGGCGCGCGTCCTGCTGATGCCGGGACGAACGGATCGTTATTTCGATTTCCACGACAACGAAGACGAGGTCGGGCGGCTGACCAACGCAAAGTCGGTGGAATTGCATCCGATCCCGTCAATCCATGGGCACCGTGCCGGAAATCCGGTCAACAATGCCGCGGATAGCGCTTTCATCAATGCCGAGATATCGGCGATCCTGCAGACCTGAAACGAACATCTCACGGGGCGATCGAGATGCATTCGGAGATAACCGCGAGCTGCACCCGGCCGAATTCACCCTGCAGGGCTTCGGCGTACGCCGCGGCGTGGCGTCTCACGCGCGCGGCCGGATTTCCGGCGCCGGACAGCGGGAGCATCAGCGCGGCCTGGTTCAGGAACGCGTCGATCAGAAGGGCTTCGCGTGATGGCCACCATCGCAGCGATTGCCGCCTCGGTGGCTTCCTGGCCGAGCAGTTCCTGTACGCGGTGGTCGACGGCCACACCCGCGACCTGATCCTCAGTGGCAACGCGGCCAGATCAGACAAGGATCTGCGCGAGCGGGTCGTTGCCGCGGCCGCACTGTTTCTGGACGGGTGCCGCGACCGTCCTGCGCCGCGCAGCTAGACGGGCCAGGACTCGGCACGTCGTTTTCGTTGTGGGGCCAATTGCGCTGCAGCCGCTTGAGCGCCGGCGCGCGCATGTCTCGCGCCAGGGCAAGCGCTCGCCCGCAGATCGTCACAGTCGTCCACACGCTTATCGATAAGATGACCGAAGGGATGCAGAGGCGGTTCTTGCCGCTTGATCCAAAAGGCATAATTGCTCGGATCCCCCGCTTTTTGGCGCCGATCCCGGCCGGTTCCATCCCTGCCGGAGTAAGTCATACTAATATGATAATGTTCTGTACCGCAATTGCGAGTTGTGGCATGGAGTATTTGCCAGCCCGATCCTGCCCGAAGAGACAGGACGGCGGCCCGCAACAATTAGGGAGCGAAACCAGCCATGACTCTCAAAAAACTTCTTCCCGCAGCGCTCATCGCGCTCACTCGGTAATGGCAACCAGCGCCTTCGCCGCCGATCTGACGGTCGGCTTCTCGCAGATCGGTTCGGAATCGGGTTGGCGCGCGGCCTAACCGCGGGAGGAGCATCATGACCTCCAATATCGTCGTGATTCCGCCGGGGCGAGGCCATTCCAGCCAGCTGGAAGTGACCCGGACGATCGGGATCGACATCATCGTCGGCCGCTATCCGGAAGGCACCCCTTTGCCGCGCGATGCGGAACTGACCTCCATGTTCGACGTCTCGCGCACCGTATTGCGCGAGAGCGTCAAGACGCTATCGGCCAAGGGACTGCTCAATTCCAAAGCGGGTGTCGGCACCCGGGTCAGGGAACGTTCGGCCTGGAACATGTTCGATCCCGACGTGCTCGGCTGGCATCTCGAGGCCGGGATCGACAAGCGGTTTCTTCGCGATCTCGCCGATATCCGCCTCGCGGTCGAGCCGCGCGCGGCAGCGCTCGCCGCCGAGCGATGGGCGGACGATGCGATCGCCGTTCTGCGCGATAGCATCGCCAAGATGCGTAGTTTTGCTTCGGACAGCATTGAATTCGCCGATGCGGATCTTCGGCTGCATCTGGACGTCGCGACGATCTCGGCCAACCCGTTCATGCGCTCGATCGGCGCCGTGATCGAGGCGGCGTTGCGCGCCTCATTCCGGCTGAGTGCGCCGACCGAGGAGCGGGAACGCGAACTCACCATCGCCGCCCATGAACGAATTGTCGACGCCATCGCCGACCGGGATGCCGAAGCGGCTGCCGCGGCGATGAGGGAGGTTATCTTCAACGGCCTGCGCCGGCACGGCGCGGCGGGTTGAAGCGAAAACGGAGCATGGTCATGGCAAATTCCACCGTTCAACGGCGCTACAAGGGTGTATTTCCGGTCGTGCCGACGGTGTTCGACGGCGACGGCCGGCTCGATCTCGATGGCCAGAAGCGCGCCGTCGACTGCATGATCGATGCCGGTTCGCAGGGGCTCTGCATCCTCGCCAACTTCTCCGAGCAGTACGTACTGACCGACGCCGAGCGCGACCTGATACTCGACGCCGTGCTGAACCATGTCGCGGGCCGCGTCCCCGTGATCGTCACGACAACCCATTTTGCTTCGCATATCTGTGCCGAACGTTCGCGGCGGGCCGAGCAGGCAGGTGCGGCCATGGTGATGGTGATGCCGCCCTATCATGGGGCGACCATCCGGGTTGGGGAAAACGCCATCTACGAGTTCTACCGAACCGTTTCGGACGCGATCGCGATCCCCATCATGATCCAGGATGCGCCGGTGGCCGGCACGCCGCTGTCGGCGGCTTTCCTCGCCCGCATGGCACGTGACCTCAAGAACATCGCCTACTTCAAGATCGAGACGCCGCAAGCCGCCGCCAAGCTGCGCGAGTTGATCGCACTCGGCGGTGCGGCAATCGAAGGTCCGTGGGACGGTGAGGAGGCGATCACGCTGATGGCCGACCTTGATGCCGGTGCGACCGGCGCGATGACCGGCGGTGGGTATCCGGATGGCATTCGTCAGATCACGGACCCGTATTTTGCCGGCCGCCGTGACGAAGCTATGGCGGCCTATCAACGCTGGCTGCCGCTGATCAATTTCGAAAATCGCCAATGCGGCCTTATTGCATGCAAGGCGCTGATGAAGGAAGGCGGCGTTATCAAACACGAAACCGTCCGCCTTCCGCTGCAGCCGCTGCATCCGGCGGTTCGATCGGGGTTTGATCGAAATCGCGGGCCGTCTCGATCCACTCGTGTTGCGCTGGGGTAAGTGAGCCGTGGTGACCGCCGTCCGCCTCGCCATTGTCGGTCTCGGCAAGATTGCCAGGGATCAGCACATCCCCGCGATCGCCGGCACTGAGGGTATCGAGCTAGCGGCCATCGCCAGCCGCAATGCGTCCATCGACGGCATCGCGCATTTTGCGACACTCGACGAACTGCTCTTTGCCGCACCCGGGATCGACGCCGTGGCGCTCTGCACGCCGCCGCAGGTTCGTCAGGCGCAGGCGGCGGCAGCGTTGCAGGCCGGCAAGCACGTGTTGCTCGAAAAGCCCCCGGGCGCGACCGTCAGCGAATTGATGCCGCTGATCGCGTCGGCACGGCAAAGCGGGCGAACGCTGTTCGCAACCTGGCATTCCCGTTTTGCACCGGCCGTCGAACCGGCGCGAGCGTTCCTCGCCGACCGGCAAATCAACTCGGTTGTGGTCGAATGGAAGGAAGACGTGAAGGTCTGGCATCCCGGTCAGGCCTGGATCTGGGAGCCCGGCGGGCTGGGGGTGTTCGATCCCGGCATCAACGCGCTTTCGATCCTCACCCGCATTTTGCCGCGGCCATTCTTTCTGACCCAGGCTGAACTGTCCTTCCCGCGGAATCGTGCGGCGCCGATCGCGGCCGATCTCGTCTTCTCGGATGACACTGGTCTGCCGATCCGGGCCGAGTTCGACTGGCGCCAGACCGGCCCCCAGACCTGGGATATCAACGTCGAGACCGATGGCGGACGGCTGACGCTCTCTTCCGGCGGCAGCCGCCTCGTTCATGATGACCGCACCCTGGTCGACGAGAAGCAGGCGGAATACCGCGGCATCTATCGGCATTTCGTCGAACTGATCGCCAACGGAGTGTCCGACGTCGATTTGTCGCCGCTGGCTCATGTCGCGGATGCCTTCATGCTCGGCCGGCGCCGCGATGTCGAACCATTCATCGAGGATTGATGTGACGCAGATGGGCAAATTACAGACGCCGAAAGTCATGCGCGAGATTTTCGGACATCTTCCGGATGGCACCGCGATTGAAATGGTGCGGTTGCGCGGCGACAACGGTTTTGAGGTGCGCCTTATCACCTATGGCGCGGCGCTGCAGTCGATCTTTGTGCCGGATCGTGCCGGGCGCCTTGCCGATGTTGTGCTTGGCCGCGATGATCTCGCAGGCTATCTCGCGGTTCGGCGGTTCCTCGGCGCGACGATTGGGCGGTACGCCAACCGGATTGCGAACGGCAGCTTCGAACTGGACGGCCGCCGCTTTCAATTGCCCACCAATGATGGGGCCAATGCGCTGCATGGCGGGTTGGCAGGCTTCGATCGCAAACCCTGGACCATCACCGCAATCGGCGAGAACCCTGCGCCGTTCGTTACGCTGTCCTATCTCAGCCTGGACGGCGAGGAGGGCTATCCCGGCACACTGAAGACCGAGATCACCTACCGCATTTCGGGCGGCAGCGAGCTTTCGCTTGAATTCTCCGCGGTGACTGGCAAACCGACCATCGTCAATCTGACCAATCACAGCTTTTTCAACCTCGCGGGCGTCGATCGCGACGGCGGCATTCTCGATCACGTTCTGACAATCGCAGCGGATTCGTATTTGCCGGTGAGCGCGGCCGGCATTCCCTCAGGCGCGCCCGACAAGGTTGATGCAACGCCGTTTGACTTCCGCAAGCCCCATCGCGTCGGCGCCCGCCTTCGCGATGCGGACGAACAGGTTCGGATCCGGCAGGGTTACGATCACAATTTCTGCCTGCGTGGCGGCGCCAGCAGCGTCCCGCGCCTTGCTGCTCGTGTGGAAGATCCGGGGTCAGGCCGTGTTCTCGAGCTTTGGACCAACCAGCCCGGTGTCCAGTTCTATTCGGGCAATTTCCTCGATGGAACCGTGACCGGCAAATATGGCCGCGTCCACCGTCAGTTTGATGCGCTGTGCCTGGAGCCGCAGGTCTATCCCGATACGCCAAACCGTCCGGATTTTCCGTCGGCGCGGCTCGATCCCGGGCAGACCTATCGCCATACCTCGCTGTATCGATTTTCCACCAACTGACCGCGCAGAAGAAAGGGACATCGCGTGGAAGAAGTCGGCACCAGGATCCTGAGCGAGCAGCATTGCCATCTCGGCGAGGGCTGTACCTATGACCCGGCGACCGATACCGCATGGTGGTTCGATATCATCGAGCGCACCCTGTTTCAGGCAGATCTTCAATCCGGCGCCGTCACTACGCACGCGCTGCCGCTGATGGCCAGCGCGCTTGCTTTTATTGACGACCAGCACCAGCTGCTAGCGACCGAAAACGGCCTCTATGTTCGCGATATCGCGGATGGCCGCCTTGCGCTTCACATGCCGCTTGAGGCCGGTAATGCGGCAACGCGGTCCAACGATGGACGGGTCCATCCTTGCGGCGCGCTGTGGATCGGAACCATGGGCCGCAGGGGAGAAAAGGGGGCGGGCGCGATCTATCACTTTCATCGCGGAGCATTGCGCCGGCTCTATGCAAACGTCAGCATCCCAAACGCGATTTGCTTTTCGCCGGATGGCGCCACCGCCTACTTCACCGACAGCCGTGAAGGAATTCTTTATCGCGTCGCAGTCGACCCGGCGAATGCCCTGCCGACCGGAAATCCCGCGACACTCGATGGCCACAGCGACGGGCCAGGCAGCCCGGACGGCGCCGTCGTCGACAGCGAGGGATTGATCTGGAATGCGCGTTGGGGCGGGTCGTGCATCGACGTCTATACGCCGGAAGGCGGGCGCGTTCGCACCATTCGGGTGCCGGCGACGCAGCCGAGCTGCCCGGCGTTCGTCGGCCGGCATTTCGATCGGCTGCTGGTGACCACCGCCTGGGAGGGAATGAACGAGCAGGCCAGGGCTGCCGATCCCGACCACGGCAGGACGTTCATTCTCGACGTCGGCGCACGGGGACGGGCGGAACCGCGTGTCAGGCTCGGTCCGGCATGAAAAGCGGCCCCATCGCACAAGAGTTTATGATGCTTGCAGAACCACAATGCGTGATCGATCATCCCCTCGTTTCCGTCGGCCACGATGGGTACCTGACAATGCGCCGATACGTACTGGCGCCAAATGCAAACCGCAGCAACGCGGCAACTAAGGCTCAACCCTCTGGGAGCGAAAGATGAACCTATTCAAAGCTGCTCTATCCGCCATCGTGCTCGGTTCGGTCGCCCTTGCGGGATCCGCGCTCGCGCAGGACAAGCCCACGGTCGGCATTGCCATGCCTACCAAATCCTCGGCGCGCTGGATCGATGATGGCAACAACATCGTCAAGGTGCTGAAGGAGCGCGGTTACAACACCGACCTGCAATACGCCGAGGACGATATTCCGAACCAGCTCTCCCAGATCGAGAACATGGTGACCAAGGGCGCCAAGGTGCTTGTGATCGCGGCAATCGACGGCACCACGCTCTCGGACGTGCTCAAGCAGGCCAAGGCCAAGGGCATTACCGTGATCGCCTACGACCGGCTGATCCGCGACACGCCCAACGTCGACTACTATGCGACCTTCGACAATTTTCAGGTCGGCGTGCTGCAGGCGCAGTCGATCGAGCAGGGACTGAAACTGAAGGAAGGCAAGGGCCCGTTCAACATCGAGCTGTTCGGCGGCTCACCCGACGACAACAACGCCTACTTCTTCTACAACGGGGCGATGTCGGTGTTGCAGCCCTATATCGACAGCGGCAAGCTCGTGGTCGCCAGCCACCAGACCGGCATGGACAAGGTCTCGACGCTGCGCTGGGATGGCGCCACGGCACAGGCCCGCATGGACAATCTGTTGAGCGCGTTCTACACCACCAAGCGGGTCGACGCGGTGCTGTCGCCCTATGACGGGCTTTCGATCGGTATCCTGTCGTCGCTCAAGGGCGTCGGCTATGGCAGCGGCAATATGCCAATGCCGATCGTCAGCGGCCAGGATGCGGAAATACCCTCCATCAAATCCATGCTGCGCGGCGAGCAATACTCGACGATCTTCAAGGACACCCGTGACCTTGCCAAGGTCACCGCCGACATGGTGGACGCGGCGCTGAGCGGCAAGACCGTGACGGTGAACGACACCACGACCTACAAGAATGGCGTCAAGGTGGTGCCGTCCTATCTGCTCAAGCCGGTGGTGGTCGACAAGACCAACTGGGAGAAGGTGCTGGTCGATGGCGGCTATTACAAGAAGGCGCAGGTCAACTGAGGCGGGCTGTGCCTGAGGTGGCCGGGCAAAGGGCGCGAGGCATCTTCGTGCGCGATGTTTGCGGCCATCTGCGTCTTTCTTGCCCCAGGGTATCCGAATGACCACACTGCTCGAGATGCGCGGTATCAGCAAAGCCTTCGCCGGCGTGAAGGCGCTGAACGACGTCAATTTCACCGTCAGGGAGGGCGAGATCCATGCCTTGGTCGGCGAGAACGGCGCCGGCAAGTCGACCTTGATGAAAGTGTTGAGCGGCGTCTATCCCCACGGCGACTACGACGGCAGCATCATCTATGACGGCGAGGAGCGGCAGTTCCGCAACATCAATGATTCCGAGGCGCTCGGCATCATCATCATTCATCAGGAGCTCGCGCTGATCCCGCTGCTCTCGATTGCCGAGAATATCTTTATCGCCAGCCCGCCGTCGCGGTTCGGCGTGATTGATCGCGACGCGGTCTACAAGCGGTCTCGGCAGCTATTGGCAAAGGTCGGGCTCAACGAGGCACCGGATACGCTGATCACCAATATCGGGGTCGGCAAGCAGCAACTGGTGGAGATCGCCAAGGCGCTGTCCAAGCAGGTGCGCCTCCTGATCCTCGACGAACCGACCGCGAGCCTCAACGAACGCGACAGCGCCGCGCTGCTCGATCTCCTGCTTGAGTTCCGCTCCCAGGGCATGTCCGCGATCCTGATTTCGCACAAGCTCAACGAGGTGGCGCGTGTCGCCGACCGCATTACCGTGCTGCGCGACGGTCGCACCGTCGATACGCTGGATTGCGAGGCCGGCGCGGTCGAGGAAGATCGTATCATCCGCAAGATGGTGGATCGCGACCTCGAGCATCGCTTTCCGAAGCGCGATCCTGATATCGGCGAGGTGGTGCTCAAGGTCGAGAATTGGTCGGTCTATCACCCGCAACATGCGGATCGGCAAGTCATCAAGAATGTCGACTTCCAGGTCCGCCGCGGCGAGATCGTCGGAATCGCAGGGTTGATGGGCGCCGGGCGCACCGAATTCGCCATGAGCCTGTTCGGCCGCTCCTGGGGCCGCAAGATCACCGGCCGCGCTACGCTGCACGGGCGCGAGGTCGATCTCTCGACCGTTAGCCGGGCCATCGACGCTGGCCTTGCCTACGTCACCGAAGACCGCAAGCAGCTCGGCCTTCTGCTCGCCGACGACGTGCGCAAGAACATCACGCTTGCCAATCTTGGCAGTGTCGCGGCCGGCCGCGTTATCGATGACATCAAGGAGTTGCACGTAGCGAATGATTATCGCAACCGCATGCGCATCCGCTGTTCCGACGTCTACCAGACCTCCGGCAACCTGTCCGGCGGCAACCAGCAAAAGGTGGTGCTGTCGAAATGGCTGTTCACTGATCCGGAAATCCTGATCCTGGATGAGCCGACCCGCGGTATCGACATCGGCGCCAAGTACGAGATCTATTGCATCATCAACGAGCTGGCTGACGCCGGCAAGGCGGTCATCGTGATCTCGTCGGAAATGCCGGAACTGCTCGGGATCTGTGACCGTATCTGCGTTATGACCGAAGGCGCGTTTGTCGGCGAGTTCGACCGCGGTGAGGCGACGCAGGAAAAAATCATGCGTGTCATCGTCCGCAAGGGCGAGCGGCTGGTTGATAGAAGCCTGGAAGAGAAGTTGTTGGGAGAGGCGCATCCATGAGCGACAAGACCGTGACGCTTCCCGAAGCGCCCAAACATGCGGGCTTTCTCAAGGCCAATTTGCGCGAGAACGGCATGCTGTTGTCGCTGTTTGCGATCATGCTGTTCTTCGAGTTCGTGACCGACGGCACGCTGCTGCGTCCGCTCAATCTCACCAATCTGGTGCTGCAGAACAGCTACATCGTGATCATGGCGCTCGGCATGCTGCTGGTGATCGTTACCGGGTACATCGATCTTTCGGTCGGCTCGGTGGCGGGCTTCATCGGCGCGATCGCCGCGGTGCTGATGGTGCGATATGGCGTGCATTTCATTCCGGCCACCATCGCCTGTCTTGCGCTCGGTGCGCTGATCGGCGCGGCGCAAGGCTACTGGGTGGCCTATTTCAAGATTCCGTCGTTCATCGTGACGCTGGCGGGCATGCTGGTGTTCAAGGGACTGGCGCTGGCCGTGCTGCAGGGCCAGTCGGTCGGCCCGTTCTCGTCGACCTTCCAGAAACTCTCTTCCGGCTTCATTCCAGAATTGTTTCCCGGCGCCGGCGCTCTCTATCCTACGTCGATCCTGATCGGCGCCGCGCTGGCGCTTGGTCTGGTCTATGTCAGCGTCAAGACCCGCGCCCGGCGCGCAAGCCACGGCGTCGAGGTCGAGCCAACCGGCTTCTTTGCGCTCAAGAACGCTCTTCTGTTCGGCGTGATCATCTATTTCGCCTATCTGATCGCTTCGCATCGCGGTCTGCCCAACGTGCTGGTGATCATGATCGCACTGATCGCACTCTATGGCTTCGTCACTGCGCGTACCACGATCGGCCGGCAGATCTATGCGGTCGGCGGCAATGAGAAGGCGGCCAAGCTCTCCGGCATCAAGACCGAGCGGCTGACCTTTCTGACCTTCGTCAACATGGGCGTGCTGGCGGCACTCGCCGGTCTCGTGTTCGCCGCGCGGCTCAACACGGCAACGCCCAAAGCCGGGGCCGGCTTCGAGCTTGACGTCATTGCCGCCTGCTTCATCGGCGGCGCCTCGGCCTATGGCGGCGTCGGGCGGGTCGCCGGTGCCGTGATCGGCGCGCTGATCATGGGCGTGATGAATAACGGCATGTCGATCCTTGGCATCGGCATCGACTATCAGCAGGTGATCAAGGGATTGGTGCTGCTCGGCGCGGTGTGCCTTGATGTCTACAACCAGCGGCGCTGACGCGAGGGGGCCGTCAGTTCGCCGATAGCTGGTGGTATTCCTTGCCCGCAGCAAGCAGCAACGCCGTGGTGTGGACCACCCAATCCACGCGCGATTTCTTCCAGGTCTGCCACCCATCCGGAAGCTGCTTTTGCACAAACATGCCATGGAGCCGATCGAGCGCGAGCGCCGGTTCGCCCTCTATTTCCTTGGTGTTGGGATCATGGGTCAGGAACGCGAAGAGAAGGCCGAACTCGCCGGCAGAACCGACCAGATTGTTCTCTCCCATCAGCTTTGTAAGTGTCTGTTCCAATAGTCGGTGATTGTCGCTGGCGTCGGACCCGGAGCCGAGCAGTTTCGAGGCCAGGGCCGTGGAAATGGCCCCGATGACGCCTGCCAGATCACGAGCCATCAACTCAGCGACGTTTGCGCTCGCCACCTTCGAGTTCGGATCCCGTTTCAGATTTTGTGCGATGAATTTGCCAACATCCGACCGTTTCAGGAAGTTGTCGGTGGCGAGCTTCGCGAGCCGATCGAAATCCTCCTGGCTTAGTCGTCCAGAGCCCAATGTCGTGGGGTTTCCCTGCAGGATACCGCTGTGTCCGGGGTGGGAACCCTGCGAGCCCGGCAGTTCGAGCGAGAACAGGCCGGCCTGCACTGGCGTGTCGAGTGCGCTTCCCGAACTATTGCGCATCAAGGCATGATTGCCGGCGGCAAAAAACGCCAGCAGGTCGCCGAGGTCACCGCCGCCTTCGTTGCCCAACCGCCTGACATCCTCAATGTTGGCTAGCGGATTGTCGGTGGCGCCCCTGACGCTGAGCAATTCCTGATGGACCAGGCTGCCAAGAAACGGGCAGGTGACCTTGGTCTCCACCATCAGGTCGCGGACCCGTGGATCGAGTGCCAATGGACTTTCAAGCATGGATACCTCCGCTGCTTTGGCCTGTCGCTGGCCTGGTCGAATGCCCACGCGTCGTCTTCGCGGCCTCAAGAATTGCTTCGGCGGCTTTTTCACCGATCATGTAGACCGCGCAGGCGATGAAAAACCCCGGAATGCGCGGAAAGACGGAAGCATCGACGACGCGAACACCGCTCGTTCCGTGCACGCGAAAGTCGCTGGAGAGGACGCCGCCGGCATCTCGATCACCAATCGCGCAGGTGCCGCACGCGTGGTGTCCCCAGGCGTGGTCGCGGACGAATTGCCGTAACTGCTCATCGTCCTGGAGGTCTGCGCCAGGCGTTTCCTCGCGATGAATCAGTCCGCTGTGTTGCAGCGCCGCCGACATTTTCCGGACGCGGCGAATACCTTCTACGACCGCGGCGAGATCGTCGCCGTCTGGATCGGTCCCTTCCTCGAAGTAGCGAAAATCGATCTGCGGTGGATCGCGCGGATCGCTCGATTTCAGCGACACCGTGCCGCCGCGATTATGGGTATGGGCCTTCAAGAGTGCGAAGGTGAGATCGTCATGGCTGTTGCGGATGAGGTCGGAATAGCCGTGAAAATAACCCGAAAAGCGCGTTAGCAGCGCCATCACGAACAAATCCGGGTTTGCCTGGACCGGGCTCGAACGCAAGGCGAAGGCGATCGCCGCGCCGTTGGAAATGTACAAGCCGCGGCCCGCCAGCCAGTCGCGGTAGACGGGATCATCGGCGGCGAAGCGAGCGTCCCGCAAGCAGCTCCACGGACGCGAGGTCTTGTGAACAAGGCCGATCTCGTAACGGTCCTGCAGATTTCGACCGACGCCCTCCAGCGGGACCTCGACATTGATACCCAATGCGACGAGGGACGCCGGCGGACCGATGCCCGATAGCATCAGCAGTTGCGGGGTATTGAAGGAACCGCCGGCGAGGATGACTTCGCGCATGACGCCGACGCGCCTTGGCACACCGGGTTCGCCGCTGGTGTTCGGTGAGGCGCGATAGAGGGCCTTGCCTTTGAGAAATTCCACGCCGATGGCGCGTTTGTCGGCATCAAGCAGGACTCTGGTCGCAAGCGCGTCGAACTCGACGGCCAATCCGTGTTTATGCACGGCGGACAAGACGCGTTCGCGCGCGCCGCGCCGTCGCCCCGTGTATGTCGATAGCGGAATTTCGCAAAGGCCCTCGGCCAGCAACCCTTGCAAGCGTTGATCGTTGGGATCGCTCTCGCCGATCAGGAAGCGCGCCAGCCGCAGGTAGATATCGCGCAGCCAGGCAACTACCGTGGTTCGCTGGTCTGGTTCGAGGTCAGAGCGGATCGTGTCCCTGATCGTTCGCATCAGCGCTCGATCGCCGAATGCCTTCCGCGGCAGCGGGATTTCGGCTTCCAGCCAGCCCTTCCACCCGTGTCCTGTCGGGTTGAAGCGATCGCCGGTCAGCCAGGAGAGGAAACGCCAGAGCGGGCGGTGCCGACAATTCTCGAGCAGATGAAAATAGCGCCGCATGTTGCCCGCGCTCCAGGATCGGTCACCGGTCAGCGTGGCGATTTGGTCCCAATCCGACTCGTGCGGGTACATGAAGATCATGGCGTTATGCGCGGTGCAGCCGCCGAGCGCTGACGCCCGCGGGTAGAGTACCCCGGCCGGCGGATTCTTGTGCGGCAGGCGGCGGGATGCGTCTTCGCCAAAATCGTGCACCAGAAAATTCCACGCCATCGCCGGGTTTTCCGAGGCGAAGGGATGAAAGGCGGGAACCTGGTACTGGCTCGGAAGTTCAGGGTCGCAGCCGGGCTGATCGCAGGGGTCGCTGCCTGCTTCGAGCAGCAGGACCCGCATTCCCGCTTCGGCGAGGCGCGTGGCGACCGTGCCGCCTCCGGCCCCGGAGCCGACCACGACGTAGTCGTAGTCGTCGGTTGACGCGGGGGCCATGGTCAGAACGTCTTGATGAATTCGATCAATGCTTGCTTGTCTTGGTCGCTCAGGGGCGGTTCGGTTCCGAACGCCTTTTCGTCATCGCTCAACCCATCGGTGTCGTTGAATTTCGCCGTGCCGAAATAATGGCCGCGATTGACGACGAAATCCGGACATTTGCTTAATTTGAGCAACGGCTCGCGAAGCTTGGCGCCCCAGGCGAGCAGCGTTGCGTCATCGGCTGATAGATCGAGACTCGGCCAGTTCTCGAGGAATTTTGCCACCAATCGCGTGAAGTTGGCGGCATGAGCAATGCGTTCCCCGGCGGCGGCGCGATCGAGATCGGGCAGCGGCTGGTAGTTGGCCGCCAGATTGATCGGAAATCCCTTCGGTATCGGGCCGAGCTTGAACGCGCCATCGCTGTCGAAAAGACGCCCGAACGGTTTTGGCGGAAGGCTGTCGATCAGGCTCTTCAATTCGACGGGAATGCTCCGCTTGGGCACATTGATCGCGCTTCGCTCGGTGGTGCGGGCGATATAGCCGTCAAAGTTCGCTTCGTGATCGCGCGTTTCCGGCCACAGCAATTGCTTGATCGAGGCGTCGAAAATCTTCAGGCGCCCTTCGACCGACGGATCGTCGGAAAACGGCCCGCGCGGTCCGAGCCGGTTGTTGAGCAGGAATGGCGCGGTCGACCAGATGCTGACCAGCGAAGGCACCCGCGTAAAACCGCGTCCGCCGCCGGCCATCGGGTATTGCCAGCGCTCTGCGGTGAAGGGATCCTGCACCGTGATTTTTCCGACCGAGGGAAGGGTCTTGTAGGTTGATGAAGAGAAGTTGTCCCAGATGTTGCCGCGGATGGCATTGGTCGCCTGCGGGCTGCAGGCATTGGTTCGCAACAATGTCACGGGGATGCGGGCTTCGGTCGATAGATAATTGTCCTTGAGGAAGTCAGGGTCAGCCACGATCGTGCGCATCCTGGCCTTGAATTCATCGGTCTTGGTATAGCTCCAATACCGGCTCCAGCAGGTCAGGTAGCCGGGTCCCGAGCAACCGTCCGGCATCTTGGCACGTGCTTCGGGGGGGAGCTTGCTCGAATGGCAACGGGCGCAGGTTTCGGCGAACACCGTCTTGCCACGCGCCAGGACAGCTGAGTCGGTTGTCAAATGTTGGCTTCCTCCGGGCGCATCCGCCAATCGGTCCGGCCGCCCGGCCTTGAGCAGAAACTTCGCCATGTTCAGCGTGCCAACCTCGGTGGCCCGCCAATAAGCAGAGCCGCTCTCCGCGGTCTCGATCTCGATCGCCGTGATGCTCTTGCCGCCAAAGAACGGATTGAAATGCTTCATCCACTCTTCGCTGTAGAGTCCAATGTTGATATAGACGCGGTTGAGCGCGCCCATCACGCCAACGGAATCGGAGCCGTCCTTCAGCACGCGCGGCGACCAGGACGTGTTCGGATCGTCAAAATAGGGCGGCAACTGCTTGTTGTTGAGCTCGCCCCCTTTCAGCGTCTCCTTGCCCCAGAGGCGGGATTCGGCCAGCCGCTGCTCCAGCAGATAGACCGCGTTCATCGTGCGCGGATTGTTGATGTAGTCGGTCGAGACCAGCGACGTATCCATCGTGCCCGGCGGATAGGAATGCATCAGCTGGTACAGAAACTCCTTGGTGTCGCCGGAGTAAACGAACACCCGGTCCATCCAGAGATACTGGCTGCCCACGGTCGAATTGAGATTGGCCCATTTTGGATTGGACGGATCGGCCGGCGGATGGATGGGACTTGGGCCGACATGGCAGAAGCCGCAGGCCATGCCGACGCGATAGGGCCGGACGAGGTCGGGATTCTTGTAATAATTTTCGTCGGTGTAGTACTTCTCCGGATCCCACTTGTCCTTTGCCGCCTGGTCAAAGTCCGGATTCGGGAACAGCCGCAAGCCGACGATGCCCGTCGCATAACCGAAATACGAGCCGACCGGCAGCTTTGAGCCGTCGGCGAAAGTCGCGCCGCGCGCACCGATCTTTACGCCGGGATAGGCCTTCTCGTCCTCGAATGGCTCCGCCGGACAGTCGTTGCGGCGCGCATCGAGCCATAGACCGAAGCGGTTCGGATCTGGCGCCGTAGGCTTTTCGAAGCAGGGTTCGTTGAGTGCGCCCAGCCAATGCCAGCGCGAATCGCGATCGCAATGCTTTCCGTCGCAATAAGTTTGGCTTGGGTGCGATGTGACAATCTTCAGGAGGTCGAATGTCGCCATGCTGTTTCGCGTCACTTTGTCCCAGAACCGGTCATTGCCGCCGGTCCAGAGCAGCCACATGTTACGCCCCTCTATCTCTTCAGGAGACATGGCCACGCCATTGTCCATGTCGTGAAAATAGTCCTCCTTTGCCTGCGGAAAACTCGCCGGGGTACGCCCGGCGCGTTGCGCCTCATCCGGTGTTGCGGGGGGCGCGGCTTGCGTGCCGGGTACCCAAAGCACCATGGCCGCCGCGACAATTCCCATGAGTCCAGCGGTACGAGCGCGCAAATGGATTGCTTGCATGATCGCTTCCTCGCTTCCGAAATCCGCCGGCAGCGCATATGGGGACGTCAAGCCGACGCTCGCCGGACAGCAATTCAAAGCCCAAAGGCGGCCTCGCACCTTGCATCTTGCATCTTGCATCTTTGCGCCATTTATCGAAACGCGCAATATTAAAGCGGGCTTCCTTAGGTTGTGACAGGTTTTGATCCTCCTCGGGTGCGACGAGGAGGCTGATTTTCCTGCCGATTCCTCCGAAGTGCGACCAAATTCAAATGTTTACGGAACGCGAACGAGAAAAACCCGACCTAAGACCGGTTGCATCGCGGCGCGCAGAGTTTTGTGTTTCGCGTCGGTCCGTGGCAATGTCGACTGAAAGCTACGGTTGAAGCGTTTCTTCGCGTATTGTTTTGCGGGCGTCCGCGAGTCCGAAAGCTTACGACGATTGGCGGTACTCAAGGCGGCGTCTGCTGGGGAGAGACTGGCGATGCTTCTCAGGTTCCTGCACCGTATCATCGATATCCTGCTGCATTTCGAACGGCGGTTCGAGCAGCCTTTTCTGCGGCCGGCGTTTAACTATTTGCTGCGCGAACCGATCGCGCGGCTCCTCACAGCACTGATCAATCTCATGCGAAGCCGCGAGGACGTCGCGCTGGCTGAGGAGACGCCGCAGCCGGGCGAGGATCAGGATGTCCAGACCATGATCGACGAGATGCGGCGTCATCTGGTGATCGATTTCCCGCCCGGCGGCTTCGAGCGCGCCGGCAACACCAAGACCCATGGCCTCGTGCGCGGCGAATTGACCATTGCCGACAATCTGCCGGAAGCCTTCCGGCATGGCCTGTTCGCGACGCCAAAGACCTACCGGTGCTGGGTCCGTTTTTCCGGTCCCGGCCCGCATATCGAACCGGATATCGACGACGTCGGGTTTGTCAGCATCAGCGTCAAAGTGATGGGCGTTGAGGGCGACAAGCTGTGGAAAGACGAAACGCACACGCAGGACTTCACGGCGGTTTGCACGCCGACGTTCGTGACGCCTGACATCAAGGCCAATGCACGGCTGCAATATTGGAGCCGCCGCCATCTGCCGGCGTTCTATTTTATGGATTTTCGCGGGACCCATCTGCTGGACATGGCAATGCAAGGCCTTTGGAACGAGACCCAGACCAACCCGCTCGGCGCCACCTTTTACAGCTGCGTTCCCTATCTCATGGGACCGCACCAGGCGATGCAATACAGCTTCAGGTCCAAGACCAATGTCCACCGCAGGATCCCGCGGCTGCCGCTGCGTCCACCCGACAATTATTTGCGCGACAACATGATCAGCACCCTCAAGGAGATGGACGTCGAATTTGAGATGCGCGTTCAGCTGCAGACCGACGCCTTTTTGATGCCGATCGAAAACAACGCCGTGCTTTGGCCCGAGCGCCTGTCTCCGCGCGTACCGGTGGCAACTTTACGAATCCCGCGACAGGAATTCGACAGCCCCGCGCAATTCGCCTTCACCCGCAATCTGAAGTTCAATCCATGGCATTGCCTGCCGGAGCATCGTCCGCTCGGCAACCAGAGCCGGGCGCGTAAGCGGATGTATGACGAACTGGCAACGTTTCGTCAGAAGATGAATGGCGCAATCCACATCGAGCCGAACGGCGACGAACGGTTCGACGGCGGGTCAATCGCTGGCGATCCACCTCAGGGCAGCTAGGCCCGGCAGGAAGAAATAGGCGCCGCCGCGCACGCGGACGAATTGCGGAAGGCCGCTAGCGTGCCGGCAATGGGGTGGGGCGGCCGGGCGCGAAAACCCGTCGGTGGGCTGCGGCCCGGCGATCGGGGTGGTCGGAAACGGTTCACGGTTGCCGAGCAACGGGTCCTGCTCCCCGGCGAGTGCAGCAAATTTCGCGCTGGCGATCCAGGCGCCCTGAACGAATTCGAATTGCCGCGCGATATTGGCGTTGAGGCAAAGGAAGTGGATACCGGTCTCCGGAGCGGGGATCGCGGGATCGTGCCCCAGGTCGGGATCGGGCTTCGGGCCATATTCCCGGCCGCGTCTCAGGATACGATGAAAGCGGGCCGAAGCCACCGCATCATCCTCGGATCGAATAAAAGGCCACACCGTCGTATTGCGCCGCCAGGGAAGCGTGGACGAAGTCGGGCGGCGATCGCGGCGCGTGGTCAGCCCCAGCATGGTCAGCAGACTGTCGAGCGGCCCCTTCCTGCCGCCGGGCATATCGCCGGTACGCGGATTGGCGCGACGAATATGCGCGCCGACTGGGCAGCTCAGTCCATCCGGATCGGTATCGAACAGAAAGCCGTTGAGATCGGAGTTGCGCTCGTCGACGCCGGGAATCGACCGGCCGACGGGGAGGTCGGGGAGGGGACTGCCGTCAAGCTTGCGCCCAACCATCGACTCGGCCTGCTGCTCTTTTGTTATTCCGGAACGCGCGGCCTCGTCGGCGACCCATCGCCAGAAGCCTGCGACATCCTGGGCGAGCTGACGATAGACCAGGTAGCTGCCATTCAGGCCAAGGTCCCCATGATCCGTCAAATCTTTCGGCAAGATGTCGACATTTTTTTCGCTTGCGGCGAGCAGCGGGCGGTCTGTCAGCAGGCCATATTCGTTTCGATAGCCGAGGAGAAGTTCGCCCAGCGCCAACAGATTGGTGTAGTCCTGATCGGCCTTGGTGCCGGGGATCCGAGGGCGATCCCAGTCGAATGTAGGCTGCGAAATTCCGTCGCGGAATCCGAACGGCTCCGTGTTGTCCATGTCGCTGTCCGAAAGGATATCAATCTTGGACAGTCCGGCGGCAAGCGCCTGATCCAGCATCCTGTCGGTGAACGCTTCGATCTGTTCCACGCTCGAAAACAGCATCAGCAGGATGTGCGGTTCCTTCTCGCCGACGCCCCAACACCAGTTCGTCGGCGCATTTGCCCCGGTGTCGCCCAATCGCCGAGAGCGATTGTCATTGTTTGCCATGCCGTCGACGAACTCGGGCGCGAATTGCTGCAGGATCGTGTCTTTGATGCCCAGTGCCCTTAAGCCTTCCGCCGTAAAGGCCATCTGGCTGATTTCGGGAGGTAGCTCTTTCAGAGACATTTTCGCAAGGCTCGTCGGGGTAAGGCCGCGCAGCCATTGACGCGCGGCACTGGGCTCGACAACGCGCAACAGCATGTATCTTGCGCTCTTGTACGAGCCGAAGGCGGTTCGGGCGATCGCCTGGATGTCGGTTGCGTCGATCTCACGTCGCATGTTGGTTTCTCGCGCCGTCATATTTCGGCCAGCCATCGGCGTATTTCGTCGTAGCTCATCGCCGCTTTTTCGAACCCGTTGCGGATGCGGCTGTTGCGGGCGAGATCGTGGGCGGTCAGCCCAGGATAGGCCTTGTACCAGACGTCCGTGGGAATCTGATGGCGGCGCTGGAAGTGCTTGAATTCCTGCTCCAGCCATGCCCCGCGGGCGAGGAGCCAGTTGGTAGTGGGATAGCCGATGCCGCTCGAGAACGAGAGGTTCAGCCCAAAGCCGGCTTTGTTGATGAAGTCGTCCATATAGGCTTCATGACCGCCGTCGTAATTGCTGCAGAAGAAGGCGCGGCGGCCCTGGTCCAGAAACACCCAATGGGCGAAATGTATCGTGCCGATGCGCGCGAGCGATCCGCGCGTGAAAATGTGGCGAGCCACCCAATTGATTCCGTAAAGGATCGCCTTCTCGGTCCTGAGACGAAACCATGCCGGCTTGATGGAGCCCATCGCGGTGTACTGGTTGGTTACATCATGATCCTCGCTCTTGCGAAGCTCTGCGACCCAGTCGGCGTCGTAAAGTTGTTTGACGAATTTGTCCGTTTGTTCTTGCCTGCGCAATGCGACGGCAAACAGCACTGAGCCGATGCCCAGCAGCACGATCGTGATGATTGGAAACAATGCGAGGCAGACCAACGCGACCACGAACGGAAGCAACAGATGCGCCAAGTTACGAATGCGCCAGGAGAGGGGCGTCGGAGGCGCCGGCTTCAGCGGCTCGGGCAACATAATCGACTGCCGCAAGCGGACGAGAATCTTCTGAGGCTCACTCTCCTCGATCCCCGATAGCGCAGCGCGCAACAGATCGTGCAACCGCGCCTCTTCCCGCACCTGACCGACGCTGCGTCCGACCCAATTGACGTAGGAAGCTGCGGGCTTTACGCGGCGCGCGCGGAGCCAGCCGAGCAGGTCGGTGGTTTGGCCAAACTCCTCGCAATGACCGAAGATTGTCCGCAATCCGTCCGGCCTTTGTGCCATGCGCGCCAACAGCTCATCCGCCGAGCCGTCGCAATCCACCATGAAGCAGAGGTAGAACGGCTCCCTACTTGGAAGCTGCGGATAATCGGCACGATCGTTCAACGTGTTGTCCGCGAGCACGACGAACCGCGCAAAGTGGATCTCGTCGAAGTCGCGAAACCGTACCAGCGGGTTGTCGGGATCCGCCATGCCTGTGCGGTTGGCGAAGGTCATGGTCTTGAGCAGCGATCTCAGCTTGTCGAGCTGAACAGGATCGATCTTTGTGACGATGATAAAACTGTCTTGCGGGATCATGCCGCCAATCCGGCTTTAGGTCCTGAAGTCGAGCGAAAAATCGATCAACCGGGCTTTGTCCCAGTAAACCTTGCCGAGATAGAACCCGGGTTCGATCATGCGAATTTCGTCGCGAATGTGCGACGCGACCAGCGATGTCTCCGAATAATCGAGAACGATGCATTCCTTGCCGTCGAGCAAGCTGGGCGCCTTGTAGACGCGAGCGATGATAGCCTTCAGGCCGAGCACCAGAATGTGGTTTCGCAGCAGCCCGGCTTTGGCGTCGAACACCTTGCCTTGCCAGGCGAAGATGTTGATGAACTCGGCGATCGCGCCGCTGAACGACGTGCCGGGCGCGATGATCGCGGTGCCCTTGGCTTCGCCGTCCGGGATCGGCCCGGCATCATGCGCGCTGAATAGCGCGTCGAGCTGTTGTTGCGACATTTGGAGTAGCTGCTTCGCATCTAAAGCCATCGGCCTCTCCCTTGGTCATGCCCGAAATCCATCTGGTTGTGCGATTATCGGTGGATGTGCTTGCCCCTTTATCTGATGAGCCGCGTTCGCGACCCGTGACTCGTAAATGCAGATCGAGAAACCTCCCGAACCGGGCTGTGAGCGGTTTCGGCGTGCCACATCGAACGTGAACGGGTTCACAGGCTGTACACCCCCGTCATTTGGCGTTCGCGCACAGGACGTTGCACCACGGTTCTAACCGGATAAATTGTACAGCAAAACTGACGTTGCGCTAGTTGCTTACTTCGGGGAGAAGGGGAGAATTAAATTGCCCTGGCTTGGACGTGGATCTGGACCGGCTGGAGCTGTTCGCGCAGCTTTCGGGCAAAGCCGATACTGCCGAAGCCTTCGGCTCACGAACCAGCCGGAACCCGAGATTGCGCGGCGGCAGGCCGAAGGCATGGGTTTGCGGATCTTCCGGCCCGCGATCGGACTCGCGCGCGAATTTGCGCGGCCGTCGATCCATCGCATTACGAACCGTTGCTGCATCTTGCCGCCTTGGCGTGGGCTGCGGCCTTCCTCGGTTTCTCAATCGCTTTCGGCCGGCTGCTCACCGGCCGGAGCTAACGAATGGGTCAGGGCTCTTGGCCCGGTCCGTCGATCGTCGGCGCTTGGGGCAGTATTGCTCACAGTGCCGGGCGGTGGTGCCGGCGTGGAGATCGTGTTTGCACCGGCCCTTTTACCGGCGTGCGGTACAGACATGCGCTGTGTTTGGTCGTTCCCGGTCCTTTCAATATGATCCGGGCAGATCGGGTCTGCTGTTTCAGCCCGCACGGCCGGGCGATCTACATTGTGATTGCGACCCGCATCCATGGGAGTATCCTCTGGCTCGCGAGCCAATTGAGGCCGCTGCTGATCGCGGGGTCCCCGACAGAAATTGGTTCGGCGGATTTTGCCTTTTGGCGCAGTGCTGCTCACGGCGCGGCTCGCATGGTCGACGCGCGGGGCGCAACAGGGGGTTGTCGATTTTGCGTGATTCGTTGCCGTTTGACTTGCGTCAAAACGAACGGCTTTGCATGCCATAGACTGAAACGAGGGTTAATCGAAACCAGGCGGGAGCCCAACATGGCACATTATATCGCTCGATTCATGAAAGACGTGCTCGGCGAAAACGGGCACGAAGCCGAGATTTGCCAGCGTTCGGTCGAGATCGAGGCGTCATGCCTGACCGATGCCGCCGAGTTGGCGAAGGCGAAATTTTGCAAGACCGAGAACGTTGGGGATTGGCTGCTCCATGCCGACCGCGTTCACATCGCCGATGCCGAATTCCCGTCCTGACGCGAACGGGGATCGCCGCGCGATCATCCGCAGCATGATCCCGGGAAATTCGTAAGGTCAATCCGTTCGATCAGAGCTTTCAGGCGGGCGCGGATGCGGAGGTAGACGCTGCCCATTGGACGCGCGGGCGGGAGCGGTGCCTGCAAAAGCAGTGCGGCATTCCCGGGCGTCGACAGGGCGCTCCGCTGAGCGGCTCCTTGCGCGGACAAGGAGCCTTGGCGCTTCGATACGAGAAGCCGGGATGCGCGCTGTGCTTCGATCATTGCGCTGCTTCCGTGCTGCCGGACCGGCCCGAAGCCGAGCCTCAGGCGTCCATGTTCCGCAGGCGCTGGCGGTTGCGCAGCACGATCTGCCTTGCGCCTGAAAATCCCAACACGCCCTCGCCATGGAGCTGTGAAAGCGCCCGTGACACCGTCTCCAGCGTCAGTCCGAGATAATCGCCGATGTCGCGGCGGCACATCGGCAGCGCCATCATCCCGGCGACGGCGAGGCGGCGATCCATCTCGAGCAGGAAGTTCGCGACGCGTTCCATCGCGCTTTTGCGCCCGAGCAGCAGCATGTGATCTTCCGCATGCCGGAGCTCGCCGGCCGTCATGCTCCAGAGCTTGCGCGCGACCCGGACATCGACGCCCGCCGCCTGCTCGAGGCTGCTGCGTTTTACCAGGCGCACGGTGGTATCGATGATGGCTTCCGCCGCGAGGCGGTGGTTGTTGCCCGATTCCAGTCCGAAGATGTCGCCCGGCAGATGAAACGTGCCGATCTGGCGTCGCCCATCGGAAAGCAGCTTGTAGGTCCGAACCGCGCCGCGGATGATCTGATAGACATATTCGGCCGGTTCATCCTCGCCGTAGATCTCCTCGTCCTTCCGGTACGAAAACTCCGTCGCCACCACGCCGGCATGCCCGGTCAGGGCGCAGAACTGGTCAGGACTGGCAGGGGGAACCGGAACAACCTGGGTGGAGCCAATTGAGGTGTTGAGCGATTGGGTGAACATGAGCCATCTCCGTTGCGGCGATGACCAATTTCTACGCGGGGCGATCCGGTCTGAAAATTTCGCTCAATATCTTAAGGCGAACACCCTAAGTAGTTTACCGGAGGCCAGGGCGTGCAAGCTCAGGGAGCCGCGGGCGGGCCTTCCCGAATCGCGCCCCTGATGCGGCCAACGAGACTTTCTTCGAGATGGGGCTTCAGCAGCACGTGGTGTATGCCGACAGCCGCGGCTTTTTCCTGAATATTTTCATCGGGATAGCCGGTAATCAGAATGATCGGGGCGCCGATGAGACGGTTTCTCAGCCGGTTCGCCAGGTCGATGCCACTCATGGCCGGCATCTTGTAGTCGATCACGAAGCAGTCGGCCTCGCCCGCCAGGCTCCCGGTCAACAGGGCGGCGCCACTGCGAAAAGTCCGAACGTCGAAACCGTCGGTTTCAAGCAGGAATCGCAGCGATCCGAGGACGCCGGTGTCGTCGTCAACAACATAGACAACAGGTGCTGAGGGTACCGAAGCCATCAGGAATCGTCGCCCGGATTGATCTGGAAATATTCATCCATTGAATGATGAAAGCCCATTTGCGCGCGGGGCGACTTGATTTTCCTCAATCCTTGATCGCGCCGGCCCGCATCGCAAGGCGGACGAGCTCGGAGAGGCTGCCGGCCTGCATCTTGGTCATGACGTTGGCGCGGTAGACCTCGATGGTGCGCGGGCTGATATCATACTCCCTGGCAATCAGCTTGTTCGAGAGCCCTGCGATCAGGCCCTCCATGACCTGACGCTCCCTGGGGCTGAGGCTCGCGACCCTGGCGGCTACATCCAGCGTCGCGGCCTCGCTTCGCGCGTCCGATTCAGCCTGCTTCAACGCGATATCGATCATGCCGATCAGATGATCGTCCTCGAACGGCTTTTCGAGGAAATCGACAGCGCCCTGTTTCATCGCCTCGACGGCCAGCGGAACATCGCCGTGTCCGGTCATGATCAGGACCGGGAATGTGTTGCGGTCCGCCTTCAGGCGCTTCAGAAGTTCGATGCCGTCGATGCCGGGCATGCGAACGTCGGAGACCACGCATCCAAAGTCGACGCCGGGAAGGGCGTCGAGAAAATGCAGGGCCGACTCGAACAGCCTGACGTTGAAGTCGGCGGCACCGAGCAGGAAATCGAGCGAATCCCGCATCGCCTCGTCATCGTCGATGACATAAACCCTTCCTCTATGCGCCATCTGTCAAACTCTCGCTCGATGCTGCCGGCAGCGTGAAGCGAAACGTCGCGCCACCCGCAGGATTGCCTTCGGCCCACATCCGGCCGCCATGCGCCTCGATGATCGAGCGGCTGATCGACAGGCCCACGCCCATGCCGGTTTCCTTGGTCGTAAAGAAGGTCTGGAACAGGCATTGCTCCACGTCGTCCCCAAATCCGGATCCGGTATCGGAGACGACGATTTCGATCATATCGTCGGCAACCGGAATATTGGAAACGGCGAGTTCGCGGCGCAACGATTGCGCCATGGCCTCGAGCGCATTGCGAAACAGATTGACCAGGACCTGCTGAATCTGGACCCGATCGACCAGCACCTGATCGTGTAGCGAGTCAAGGTTGAAGCGAATCTGCACGCCTTGCTCCCGGGCGCCGGTCAGACCAAGCGCCCCGGCTTCCTCGATCAATTTGGAAATGCTTTCGACCCGCTTCTCGGATTCCCCTCGGGCGACGAAATCGCGAAGACGCCGAATGATCTGCCCGGCGCGGATGGCCTGTTCGGCGGCGCGGTCCAGCGCGCTTTCAATCCTTGAAATGTTGGGATCGGAGCTCGCGCTCAGCAGGCGACGCGACCCCTTCATGTAATTGCTGATCGCGGCGAGCGGCTGATTGAGTTCGTGCGCAAGCGCTGACGCCATCTCTCCCATCGCGCTCAGTCGCGAGACGTGAACGAGCTCGGATTGCAGTTCCTGAAGCCGCGCCTGGGTCTGCTGATGTTCGGTCAGATCGCGGACGAAGCCGGTGAAGTAGGGCGCTCCGCCGGATTGCATTTCACCGATCGAAAGATGCATCGGGAAGGTCGTTCCGTCCTTGCGTTGACCGGTTACGATTCGGCCGATTCCTATGATATGCCGTTCGCCGGTCGATCGATAGCGCGCGAGATAACCGTCGTGGCGCGAGCGGTCGGGATTGGGCATCAGAATGCTGACGTTCTGGCCGATCGCTTCGCGCTCCGTGTAGCCGAATTGCCGCTCGGCGGCGCTGCTGAAGAATTGCATGATGCCGTCGCCGTCGATGACGATCATTGCATCCGGAACGGTATCGAGGATCGACCGCAGGTGACTTTCACTTACTCTCAGTGCTTGCTCAATCTGCTTCTGATCATCGACGTCGATCATGATTCCGCTGAGATGGCCGGGCCCTCCTTGCTCACCCCTTACGATGCTGCCGCGCGCGCGAACCCATTGGCGCGACTGCGATCGGCCGTTGACGTGGTATTGCATGTCGAAACCGCAGCCGGTCTCGACAGATTGCGCTACGCCTTGCCGGGTGCTTTCGCGCTCTTCCGGGTCAAGAAGGGAAAGGAACAGTTCGTAAGTAAGGGGCAGGTCCCGAGGTACGCCAAAGAGTGTCCTGGTCGTATCCGACCAAAGCAGCCGGTGCGTCGAAAGGTCCAGATCCCACACGCCAATGCCGGATCCTTCGATACCCAGCCGAAAACGCTCGTTTCGAACGGGATCATCTGCCGCTGGATGTATGATGGTGGTCACGTTCCGCCTTTATTGCCGGGCATCGCTGAAGAATACCAAGATGCCCGATGGCAAGCCACTGCTTTGCAGCAAGTCCCTGTCGGCCGAACCGGCGGGTCAGCGCCCCGCTGCTTTAGGTCAACGGCATCGTGGATTTCTTGATCTGCCTCAGTTCCTCGCTCGACCAAACCTCCTACAAATCGTGCCACGTGGATATTCGGAGGCGGGAATGAAATATGCAACGGTGATGGTCGGCATGGCGCTTGGCCAGCCAAACGACTCGCGGCTTGAAATTGCCGCGCAACTGGCTGAACGCTTCGGTGCCAGGGTAATCGGCGTTGCCGCGGCCGAGTTCACTCCGCCGCTCTATTTCACGGAAGGCGAACCGGCCCAGAGGCTGATTGATCAGGGGTGGGCCGCGGTCAAAAATCGGCTGGCGGCGCTGGAAGGCGAGTTTCGCGCCGCCATGCAAAACCGTGCGGCTGAATTGGAATGGCGCTGCGCCGAGGATTTTCCGACGCGATATGTCGTCCGGCAGGCTCGCGCCTGCGATATCATCGTGGTCGGCGAAGCCAGCCGCGGCGCCTTGGCCGATCCTTTCGCGCAGGTCAATCCGAGCGATCTCGTGATGCAGACGGGACGCCCCCTGCTTGTCGTTCCCGAAACCTGCGACTGGCTGGACCTGCGAAGCGTCCTGGTTGCCTGGAAGGACACCGCCGAGGCGAGGCGCGCGGTCAGCGATGCGCTGCCGTTGCTTGGTCAGGCGAAGGAAGTCACCGTCGCCGAAATTGTCGAGGACGAGGCCGACCGGCCGGCGGCACTGTCGCGGGTCGGGGATGTCGTGGCGTGGCTGTCGCGGCATGGCGTGCGTGCGTCGCAACTGGTGCCCGAGCAGCGCGGCGACGCCGCCACGCAACTGGAGAGGATCGCGTCGGACGTAGGGGCTGGCGTCGTCATCGCCGGCGCTTATGGCCACTCGCGGCTGAGCGAATGGATCCTCGGGGGCGTGACGCGACGGCTCATCAATCCATCGAACCGCTGTTCCATGCTGTCACATTGATATTGATCTCAATCAACGCCGCTGGCTCATGCCGTGCTTGAATGGAGTCGAGCCCCGACCGAGGATCACGTCTTGGATAGCTTTATTGACCAGATTGTCGCCGACCATATGACGCGCGACGTCAAGACGGTAGCACGCGACGTCACGCTGCGCGAACTCGGCGATCTCTTTGAAAGAGACGACTTCAACACCTACCCGGTCGAAGAAAACGGCCAAGTCGTGGGGCTGGTGTCGAAGTTCGATCATCTTGCCTGTTTCATCTTCACCCCGGCGCACATGATGCCGCGCTACGGTGATCTGATGAAGCGCACGGTCGCTGATGTCATGACTTCGGAATTCATCTATGTCGGGACCGACACCAGGCTCGCCAGGGTGCTTCAGCTGATGGTCGATCATCGCATACGCAGCATGCCGGTGATCGACAACGACCAGCGGCTGGCGGGTATGATCTCACGCGAAGACGTGATACGCGCCTTGCAGCGATGCGTGGGCGCCAAGGCGCCGCTCCCCCGCTGAGGAGGTTTCCGATCTGCGGGTTAACCGATGACCAGAAGTATCAGGTTCCAGGCTTTACCTTCGACCTTGTCGCCAACTGGTTGACAGGGAAGTCCGGCGTGCGCAATCGAAACAGCGCAAGGGCACTGGAAGGTACTCGGTCACGCCGGCGCGGCAGCCTTCAACCGCACCAGCCATTTCGGGAGCAGGCTTAACTCGCCTTCGCCATGTTCGTGTCTTCCGGTGACTCCAGATACATTCCGGACATGGTGTCGACCCAGCACAGATGGTCGTGAACCTTCTTTACACCTGCAACGTTCTCCGCTCCGACAATGGATGCCTGCCTGGAACGCTCTTCGGTGATAACGCCGCTGAGATGAACGATGCCGTCGCGCACGACGACGTTGAGTCCGAACGGACACCAGTCGTTCTTCCCTAGGGTGTCGACGATACGGCGGCGGATATGATCGTCGTCGGCGGTCGGATCGGGGATGTCCCGGGCGAGTGTCGCGACAGCCTGTAGCAGGTTGGCACGTGACACGATACCGACGAGCTTGTCTCCGCGCATGACCGGCAGGCGCTTGACGCCATTGTTCTCCATTGTCTTCACGATTTCCTCGAGTGGCGTATCCTCGGAGATGGTCAGCGGATCTCTGGTCATGACCTCGGATATCTTGCGGCCGTGTTCATGAACGAACTCGGTTGCCGCTTCGCCCGCGCCAAGAAGGAATTTGAGCCAGCGGCCCCGCTTGCGCTGGGTACCAATTTCGCTGCGGCGAATGAAATCGCCTTCCGAGACGATGCCAACCAGCTTTCCGGCGGCATCGACGACGGGAAGCCCGCTGATATGCCGCTGCAGCATGATGTTCGCGGCCTCGAGGATGGTAGCCTCCGGCAAGACCGAATAGACGGACCGGGTCATGATTTGATGGGCGCGCATGGCTAATCTCCTGTTCTGAAGCCATCATAGCGGGAGCCGGATCGAGCCCGTTTGATGAGGATCAAACTTTGGCCGCGCCGCCATGGATAGGGTACGATCGCTTGTGGTGAGGACGGCACACGCGATGCACGCCATGGTTCTGACGGCGCCCGGCGCGCCGCTCCAGTTTCAGCAACGGAACGATCCGGCGCCGGGACCTGGTGCGGTCCGCATCGCGATTAGCGCCTGTGGTGTGTGCCGGACCGACCTGCATGTCGTGGATGGCGAACTGCCCGGTATCAGCTATCCCATCGTTCCCGGTCATGAGGTGGTCGGCCGGGTAGACGTGCTTGGCCCCGGGGTAGCCGCCGTCAAGATCGGCGATCGTGTCGGGGTTCCCTGGCTCGGTTACACCTGTGGCGAATGCGCCTATTGCAGGAGCGGCCGGGAAAATCTTTGTGACCGTCCGCTGTTCACGGGCTATACGCGCGACGGCGGTTTTGCCACACACCTCGTCGCCGACGCCCGTTACTGCTTTCCGCTCGGCGAGGCGGGCGA
The DNA here is from genome assembly GCF_031202265.1 of Bradyrhizobium sp. Ash2021. NCBI lineage: Bacteria > Pseudomonadati > Pseudomonadota > Alphaproteobacteria > Hyphomicrobiales > Nitrobacteraceae > Bradyrhizobium > Bradyrhizobium sp. Ash2021. Next base: position 3,760,682 of record NZ_CP100604.1, read on the forward strand.
TGACGTCGCGATCGCGCCGCTGCTCTGCGCGGGCCTGATCGGCTGGCGCTCCCTGGTCATGGCCGGAGACGGGAGGCGTCTCGGTATCTACGGTTTCGGTGCCGCCGGGCACATCATCGCCCAGGTAGCGCGCTGGCAGGGACGTTCGGTCCATGCGTTCACGCGCGAGGGTGATATCGAAGCGCAACGCCTGGCCGTTTCCATCGGCTGCGATTGGGCCGGAGGCTCGGATGAGCGGCCCTCGGTTCCGCTGGACGCCGCCATCATCTATGCGCCGGTCGGCGCGCTCGTGCCGACGGCGTTGCGCGCCGTGCGAAAGGGAGGCCGCGTCGTTTGCGCCGGGATTTACATGTCGGACATCCCTTCTTTCCCCTACAATATCCTGTGGGAGGAACGGCAGCTTCTTTCCGTAGCCAACCTCACGCGGAGCGACGGAATGGAATTCTTTGCGATCGCGGCGCAAGCGGGCATTAAGACGCATACCACCGTCTTTCCGCTGCGAGAGGCCAACGAGGTGCTGTCGAAGTTGCGGTCGGGACAGATCACCGGCGCTGCCGTGTTGCGGCCATGACGCTGGAACCTCCCGCCGAGGCTGAGACAGTCTCCGAAGCCGACCGTCAGGGCCGGGTACTCGGGTTTCTCGATGGCTCCCGATTTGGCGGGGCGAAAGGCGGCAGGCGGATCGACACCCACGCCTCGGTTGTCTTTCTCGGCGACGGCATCGCATTGAAGATCAAGCGCGCCGTACGATTGCCATTTCTCGATTATTCGACGCTCGAAAAACGCAGGCGCGCCTGCGAAGAGGAATTGAAAGTCAATGCCGGCAATGCGTCGGAACTCTATCGACGCGTGGTCGCGATTACACGCCGTAACGACGGCTCCCTTGAAATCGGCGGAAGCGGAGTTCCGGTCGAATGGGCGGTCGAAATGGCGCGCTTCGACGAGGAGCGGACGCTTGATCGCCTTGCGGCGGCGCAACCGATCGAGCCGGCGCTTGCGATCGCCCTTGCCGACAAAATCCTGCAATCGCACGACAGGGCGCCGCGCGCCGGCGGCGAGAACTGGCTCGCCTCCATCTCCCCAATCATCGACCGCAACACCGCAAAATTCCACACCGTGCGCGGGCTTGACGGCGCAGCCATCGATCGGCTCGATGCCCGCAGCCGCGATCATGTAACGATGCTTCGAACGACGTTGGCCCGTCGCGCCAGGCAAGGTTTCGTGCGGCGTTGCCATGGCGATCTCCATCTGGCCAACATTGCGCTGGTGGACGGCCGGCCGTTGCTGTTCGACGCGATCGAATTCGATCCGGACATCGCCACGACGGATATCCTCTACGATCTTGCATTTACGCTGATGGACCTGATTCATTTCGGGAATGGCGCGGCGGCAAACATTCTCTTCAATCGCTACCTCGCCGGGGCATCCGACGAAAATCTGGACGGCCTCGCCGTGTTACTGCTGTTCCTTTCGATGCGGGCGGCCATTCGGGCCCACGTGCTCTTTATGAAAAGCGAGCAGGCCGGGGGCGGAGAGGCGGCGTGGCATGACGCGAAGCAATATTTCGACCTTGCAGGACGCCTCGCCATGCCAAAGCCCCCGCTGCTGGTTGCGATTGGTGGTCTGTCCGGGACCGGGAAGTCGCTTCTGGCGCGGGGGCTTGCGGGCATCATCGAGCCCGTGCCCGGCGCAGTCATTGTCCGTTCGGATGTCGTTCGCAAACGCCTGTTTGACGTCAGCGAAACCACAGGCCTGCCGGAGACCGCCTATCAGGCCGATACCTCGCAGCGCGTCTACGACGTGCTTTCGAATACCGCGCAACGCGTTTTGGCGCAGGGCTGCTCGGTCGTCCTCGATGCCGCGTTTATGCAGGAGACCCAGCGAAAAGGGCTGTTCGATCTGGCACGCAAGCACAACGCGCATTTCGTTGGCCTGTTCCTGACCGCGGATCTTCCGACGCGGCTGGCGCGGATCGCCCAACGGAAAAACGACGCGTCGGATGCGACGCGGGACGTCGCCTTGAAGCAGGAGGCGTCGGCGATCGGCGAGATCGACTGGGATGTGGTCGATGCTTCGGGAAGCCCCGACGACACGCTGCACCGGAGCATGGCCTGGCTTTCCACGCTTGGTCCGGCCCCGCTTTATAGCCGGTGATGAGAATGGGCCAGACCCGGGAGTCCGGAAAAACGAAGCCGGCATATCGCCGGCGCAAGCCATCATTGACAGCGGTCCCGCTGGATTGCGCGGCGGCGTTCCAAAGTATCGCACGGGACTGCACCGCAAGGATAGCTGCGCATCACAGCAGTGCGTGCGCCGGCGATGCCGAAGCCGTGCATCAGATCCGCGTGGCCATCACACGGTTGCGGGCGGCCGTATCCTTTTTCGCGCAGATGACGGTCGACGCGGAATGGCTCCGCCTCAAGAAGGAAATAGCCTGGCTGAACGGATCGCTCGGCGCCGCGCGCGATACCGACGTCGCCGTGGATTATGCAGGCCGCAAGCGGTACCGGACATGGGCCCAGGGCACGATCGGCCAGGATCTCGATGTCCGCCGGTTGCGGGATCATCGCCGGCTCGTTCGGTGCCTGAGATCCCAACGGTTCCGGCGCCTGATGGAGGGACTGTCAGACTGGATAGAGCGCGGTCCGTGGGTCGCACGTTGGAAGAAGGCCGAGCGCCGCAAGCCTGCCGAGCCGCTGAGGAGCTACAGCAAGCATAAGCTTGGCCGCTGGCATAAGCGGCTGATCCGCAAAGGGCGCCGTCTCAGGACCATGGGCGCGTCGCGCCGTCACCGCCTGCGGATCAAGGCGAAACGTTTGCGATACATGCTGGAAGTGCTGACCGACATTGTTCCGGTATCCGTGCACCGTGAATTCCGCCGAATGCACCGACCGGCAAAGCGCCTCCAGCGCGTACTGGGCGATCTTCGCGATCTGGAGCGCTTCGGCCGCCTTGGTGCCGGATCGCTGCCGCCGGAAGGCGGCAAGCAAAGTAATCTCCGGCCGCCGGGCTATCGACAACAAAAGAAGAAGCTGCTGGCGGCCGCGGTCGAAGCTTATCGCGGCCTCAGGCAGGTCGAGGCGCGCTGACGTCGCGCTCGACCGTACGGGTATTGTTTCCATGCCACCGCTAACTATCCTTGAGTCCGCCTTCGCCGGGTTTGATGTGCGTCAACCTTGGCAGCGGAACTGTCAGATACTTTTGCATGTGCAGAGAGCTCGAGAAGGCATTCGGCCACGTCTGATCGTGATGACCGTGCCGCTTCGCAAATGCCTGGGAGAACGACCATGTTCAAGAATATTCTGGTTCATATTCCGACGGAGCGATCCGTCAGGCCGGTGGTTGACGCGGCGGTCTCGCTGGCCACGGCGCGTCGATCCCATCTCGATGCCATCGCCATCGGCTATGAATCCATGAGCGCCATCGGGATGGTGGTCGAAGGTGGCGGCGCCGCCGTCGCCGCCGTGATGGGAGTTGAGCACGATCGGGCCCTCGAGAGGGCAAATGCGGCGATCTCGGTGTTCGAAATCGAGGCCAAGCTCGCCAATATCGCGTACGGCGCCCGGACGTTGGCGGCGATCCCCGCCGAGGCCGAAGAAACCATGGGAGAGCTTGCGCGGCTTTATGATCTAACGGTCGTGCTTCAGCCGGAAGCCTCCCATTCCAGTTATGACAACATCATTCCGCAGGCGATTCTGTTCAATTCCGGTGGACCGATGCTGATGGTTCCCTACATCCACAAGGGACAGCTCGATGCACGCCATGTCGGGATTGCCTGGGACGGCAGCCGGCTGGCCGCTCGAGCGTTGCGCGATGCGCTGCCGTTTTTGACCGCCGCCCACGCCGTCACCGTGATTGCCGTAAACGAGGATCGGCACGACGACAACGAAGCACGTTCGGATCAGATCGTCGGTCATCTCGCTCGGCGCGACATCAAGGCGCGCGCTGAGCGGCTGACGGCTGACCGGGAAAATGTTCACGGCACCATCCTGTCGATCGCGGCCGACATCGATATCGGTCTGCTGGTGATGGGCGGGTACGGTCACTCCCGCCTGAGAGAACGCATCCTCGGTGGCGTCACCCGCGGCATATTCGAATCGATGACGGTCCCGGTGCTGATGTCGCACTGACCGGGCGATGCGCTGCAAGGCCCTTGCGGCGCCACTCTGCCCCCCTGCCGGAAAATCCCGAGGAGGCCGTTGATTTGCCTCAAGAAAGCGGGCCTGAAGGGGACTCGATCTGATTAGTTTGATGCAGCTCAATAAGCTCGCTGACGTGGGGGTGTAGGAATTCAGCCAACGCAAGACCGGAGGTCATCATGTCCATGCCAGAGCTTTCAGAAGCGGATGCAGCGAGCCCAGAGCAGGCAACGGCCGAAGCCGCCACCCAAATGGCCAAGGCCAATCAGCGCGTCGCCAACTTCATCTTCGGAGCACAAAAATTGATGCTCGAGGAACTCGTATTTACCAGCAATGCGATGGTTGAGCGGGCACAGACCGAGATGCACCTGTTCTCGGAGCTCGTATCGAAGATGTCCGGCGCGCATTCCGTCAAGGACATCAGGACGATGTACGAGGAATGCAGCAAACACCAGATCGAGTTTGTACGCCGCGACTGCGATCGGCTTTTCAGGCATGGCGAACGACTGATCGAAGCTACGTCCAGCTTGTTCAAGAGCCATCCGCTGAACTGATTGGAATTCCATGCCGGTGACATCGACCATGCCGAAGGCTGAAGCGTCAGCCGTGTCCAGCCTTGCGCCCGCCGTGGCGGGTGACGTAACGGCAACAGCAGTGCAAGCGCGCCAGCAAACCGAAGGCGAAGCCCATCAGGCCGATCGCGCGTTTCATGCGATGTTGGCGCGCCTGACAGGGGGCATTTCGCCGGTTGCCCTGTTGCTTGCGTACACCGACTGGCTCTTGCATCTGGCGGCATCGCCGCAGCGGCAGATCGAGATCTCGCAGGAGGCGGTTCAGGATGCGAAGCGGCTGATCGAATCCGCACAGCAATATCCAAAGCCCGATCAGGAGCCCTGGTCGCTGATCAAGCCGCAGCCGCAGGACCGGCGTTTTGCCCGGCCGGAGTGGGAAAGCCCGCCGTTCAATCTATTCGCGCAAGCGTTTCTGCTGGGGGAGCAATGGTGGCACAACGCGACCACTGGGGTGCGCGGAGTTGCAAAGCAGAACGAGGCGATCGTCGAGTTCTCCGTCCGGCAGATGCTGAACGTGCTGGCACCGTCCAATTTCGCCGCGACCAATCCCGAAGTGTTGCAGAAGGCGTTCCAGAGCGGCGGCGAGAATTTTCTGCTCGGCTGGCAGAATTTTTGTAGCGACTGGATGCGCCTGTTGTCGGGCGGCAAGGCATCGGCCAACGCCGGCGATTTTGTCGTCGGCGAAACCGTTGCCACGTCACGCGGCAAGGTCGTGTTCCGCAACGAGCTGATTGAACTGATCCAGTATTATCCAGTAACCGGCAAGGTACATCCGGAGCCGATCCTGATCGTGCCGGCCTGGATCATGAAATACTACATTCTGGATCTGTCGCCGCAGAACTCGCTGGTGAGCTATCTCACCGGCCAGGGTTTTACCGTATTCATGATCTCATGGCGCAATCCTGGAGCCGCTGACCGCGATATCGCCTTCGACGACTATCGCGTGCTCGGGGCGGAAGCGGCGTTGGCCACCATCGAAGACATCGTACCTGGCCGTCAAGTCCATGCGTTGGGCTATTGCCTTGGCGGGACATTGTTGTCGATCGCCGCCGCGACCATGGCACGTGAGGGCGACAACAGGTTGAAGTCAATCAACTTGCTGGCCGCGCAAACGGATTTTACTGAAGCTGGTGAACTGACCCTGTTCATCAACGAAAGCCAGGTCACATTTCTCGAAGACATGACGTGGCAGCACGGTGTACTCGACACCACCCAGATGGCAGGCGCATTCCAGCTGCTGCGCTCGAACGATCTGATCTGGTCGCGGATGACCCGCGACTATTTGATAGGCGAGCGGGCGCCGCCGAGCGACCTCATGGCCTGGAACGCCGATGCCACCCGCCTGCCATACCGGATGCATTCGGAATATCTGCGCAACCTGTTCCTCGACAACGATCTGGCGGAGGGCCGTTACCTCGTCGAGGGCAAGCCGATCTCGCTGTCGGATATTCACACGCCGATGTTCGTGGCCGGCACGCTGCGCGATCACGTCGCGCCCTGGAAATCGACTTACAAGATAAATCTTCTGGTAGATGCGGACGTGACGTATCTTTTGACCAGCGGCGGCCACAATGCAGGCATCGTGGCGCCGCCGAGCGAGCAGGGGCACAGCTATCGGGTCAGGACGAAGCCGGCACATGCAACCTATACCGGTCCCGACGAATGGCTAAAGACGGTAGCGCCGGTCGAAGGGTCGTGGTGGCCGGAATGGACCAAATGGCTGGCCGCCCGGTCCGGGGAGCTATCTGAGCCGCCGCGCATGGGCACGGCGGAAGGCAGAAATTTGCCCGATGCACCGGGCGACTATGTTCGGGGGTGATCAATCGTGCCAGGACTAATCGGCTCTGATTGAATCAGAGCCGATGCTCCAGTGAGGCGTTTTCTAGCCAACGCTGGGATGGCCGAGTTACTGGCGGGCCGTGCGGCTTGAGATGCCCAAGGCGGTATAGAGTGGGCAGCTCCTGAAGAACGCGGTCGCGAGCAGCACCAGACCGATCAATCCGGCCCAATGCCATCCCTGAATCGACAAGCCATCCTGCAACGCAAATGCGACCAGCGCCAATCCCAGCACGATCCGCACGTACTGATCAATCGTTCCGACATTTACCGGCATGGTACGTCTCCCTCAGATGACCCTTGGTGAAAGAACTCCAAATTAAGGATCGCACGCCGGGCCGGATCGGGCTTTGATCTGTCTCAACAGGAAATCGACCGCGAAAGGTACGGGGAGTGCGACCAGATTTGTCATCGGGCCGAGACCGGGCCGGGTTACAATGTGACTTCAAGAACCCTCGGCGCGGAAGACGCCACTGGGTCCGCAAGGGGCCGGCACCGGCCAGATATTGAGACCGATGTCGACCTATCGCCTGAAAAATCTGCTGTCGCCCCGTTCGATCGCGCTGGTCGGGGCCAGCCCGCGCCACGGCTCCGTCGGGCGGGCTATCCTTGGCAATATTCGCAAGGCGCACTTCAAGGGCGAATTCGGCCTGGTGAATCCGCGCTATGCCGAGGTCGACGGCGTTACAACGGTCGATAGCCTCGGCAAGCTGACTTTTGCGCCGGAACTCGTGGTCATCACCGTGCCGGCAACGACGGTCGTCGGACTGATCGATGAGGCCGGCCGCCACGGCGCCGCGGGCGCGATCATTATCAGCGCCGGGCTCGGCCATGGTGCGGGATCGTCGGCGGACGCAGCCGAACGGGCGGCGCAAAAATACGGCATGAGGCTGATCGGTCCCAATTGTCTGGGTATCATGATGCCCGGCGTCAATCTCAACGCGAGCTTTTCCGCGCACATGCCCGCGATGGGCAATCTGGCGTTGGTCTCGCAGTCCGGCGCCATCGCTGCCGGCATGGTCGACTGGGCCGCGCAGCGCGCCGTCGGGTTTTCCGGGATCGTATCGGTTGGCGATCAACTCGACGTCGATATCGCCGATCTGCTTGACTACTTCGCGCTGGATCCGAAGACGCAGGCCATCCTGCTCTACATCGAAGCGATCAAGGACGCCCGTAAGTTCATGTCGGCGGCGCGTGCCGCCGCAAGGATCAAGCCGGTCGTCGTCGTCAAATCCGGGCGCATGGCCCAGGGCGCCAAAGCTGCCGCGACCCACACCGGCGCCTTGGCAGGCTCGGACGCCGTTTACGACGCGGCCTTCCAGCGCGCCGGTGTGTTGCGGGTATCGGATCTTCGCGAGTTGTTCGACTGTGCCGAGACGCTCGGGCGGCTCAAGTCGCCGCCGGGAAAACGGCTCGCGATTCTGACCAATGGCGGTGGCATCGGGGTGCTCGCCGTCGACCGGCTGGCCGAGCTGGGTGGGATTCCCGCTGCTATCACGCCTGCGATCCGGGAAAGACTGAACGCCGTGTTGCCGCTGACATGGTCCGGATCAAACCCGGTCGACATCATCGGCGACGCCGATCCCGCGCGATATGCGGCGGCGCTCGAGGTGTTGCTGGCCGATCCCGGCAATGACGCCATCCTGGTGCTGAACGTCCAGACTGCGATCGCGCGCGCCGACGATATCGCCGCGACTGTGACGGGGGTGGTGCAGGAATATCGCCGGCAGCACCAGGGCTCCGCCAAGCCCGTGCTCGCGGTCTGGATCGGCGCAGAACCGAAGGTCATCAATCTCCTGAGCGACGCCGGGATACCGAACTACCCGACCGAGGACGATGCGGTACGGGGTTTTATGCATCTGGTGCGGCATCGTGAGGTCGTGGAGGCGCTGGCGCAGGTTCCGCCGGCCATGCCCGGCGCGTTTGCGCCCGATATCGGGGCCGCACGGCGGGTCGTCGCCGCTGCGCTGGCCGATGGCTGCCATTTCCTCGATCCGATCGAAATCAAGCGGCTGTTTGACGTCTATGAGATCGCGATGGTGCCGACATTCGCCGCCGCCGATGCCGAACAGGCAGCTGCCCACGCCTCGGGCTTGTTCGCGCAAGGTGCGACCGTGGTGCTCAAGGTCATGTCGCGCGACATCGTTCACAAGTCGGATGTCGGCGGCGTCGTGCTCAATCTCACCAGCGCCGATGCGGTTCGCGCGGCGACGTCGGACATTCTCGCGCGGGCGAAAGCGTTGCGGCCGGAAGCGCGGATCGCCGGCGTTTTGGTGCAGCCGATGGTGCTGCGGCCGAAGGCGCGTGAGCTCATTCTCGGCCTCGCCGACGATCCGACCTTCGGCACTGTCGTCGTATTCGGCCGCGGCGGCACGGCGGTCGAGATCATCAACGACAAGGCGCTGGCGCTTCCGCCGCTCGACCTGCAGCTCGCGCGCGCCCTGATCGAGCGTACCCGTGTCTCGCGGCTGCTTCGCGCCTACCGCGACGTGCCGGCGGTCAAGGAGGATGCCGTCGCGATGGTCCTGGTCAAGCTGGCGCAGATGGCCGCTGACATTCCCGAAATTCGCGGACTGGACATCAACCCGCTGCTGGCAGATGAGGCCGGCGTGCTCGCGGTCGACGCGCGTGTCGTTGTCGGGCGCGTGGAACGGAAATTCGCAGGCTCCGGGCCTGCGAACTTCGCGGTGCGGCCGTATCCGTCGCAATGGCAGCGTCATATCGAGGTCAAGGACGGCTGGCGGGTATACGTCCGCCCGATCCTGCCCGAGGATGAACCGCTGATCCATGAACTGTTGCGGCACGTGACCAGCCATGATCTGCGGCTGCGGTTCTTCGCGCCCATGAAGGAATTTTCGCACCAGTTCATCGCGCGCCTGACCCAGCTCGACTATGCCCGCGCCATGGCCTTTGTCGCGTTCGACGAAGTGACCGGCGAGATGGTGGGCGTGGTCAGGATTCACTCGGACTCGATCTACGAATCCGCCGAATATGCGATCCTGCTGCGATCGGATCTCAAGGGCAGGGGACTTGGCTGGGCGCTGATGCAACTGATCATCGAATACGCGAAATCCGAAGGGCTGAAAGCCATCTCGGGCGATGTACTTGCCGAAAACACGATCATGCTGGCGATGTGCCGCAGTCTCGGTTTTGAGGTCAAGCCGGATCCCGTCGAGCACGATATTTGTGAGGTCAGGCTAAAGCTCTAGGTCAACCGTGAGAGCGCGGCGCTCTCGTTCATCCGGCGAACGCTGCTGCGATCACGCCGTGGCTAAAGATACGACATCTTTTTGACGACATTCTCGCTGTCCACCCTAGTGCCTCCGCATCATGAAGCCGATGACGACGCCAAGCGCGAAAGCGGATGCGAGCGTCGTGATCGGTCGCTCGGCGATCAGTTTCTCGACATGATCCTCTTCCCCGCTCAAGGTCTCACCGAGTTCGCTCAAGGCCGCCTTGATCTGGTCGGCGAGGTCGACCGGGTCATCTTCGACAAGACCGGAACCCTGACCTTGCCGGAACTCGACGTTGTCAATTCCGCAGCTATTCCGCCCGAAATGTTCGAGCTTGCCGGACGGTTGGCGCTCGCAAGCCATCACCCGGTGGCCGCTGCGGTGGCGCGTGCGTCGAACGCCCGATTACCCCTGGCAGGCGTAGTCGAGGAGCCCGGGCAGGGCGTTCGTGCTTTCATCGAAGGCGAAGAGATCAGGCTGGGTAGGCCGTCCTTTTGCGGTGCCGACCGGTTGGCCAACGAGATTCTGATCCGGGACCCGGAAGTGTCGGTCGTCGCGTTCAGCCGGGGCGGTGCCCGCTATGTGTTCGCGGTCCGGCAGCTTCTGCGCCCGGATGCGCCGGCGATGATGGCCGCGCTCCAGACACGCGGTATCGCGGTGGAGATTGTCTCGGGCGACCGGGAGCCGGCGGTCCGGGCGGCCGCGCAATCGCTCGGAATTGGCGAGTGGCGCGCCGGCGTCACGCCGGCCGACAAGATCGCGCGCATCGAAGAACTGAAACGGCAGGGCCTCAAGGTCATGATAGTCGGCGACGGGTTGAATGACGCGCCGGCGCTCGCCGCCGCGCATGTTTCGATGTCGCCGATCAGTGCCGCCCATCTGAGCCAGGCCACCGCGGATCTTGTCTTTCTCGGCAAGCCGCTCGCTCCCGTGGTTGCCGCGATCGATTTCTCGCGGAAGGCGCTGTATTTGATGCGGCAGAATCTCTGGCTTGCGGTCGGATACAATTTCCTTGCGGTTCCGATCGCGATTGCCGGGTTCGTGACGCCGCTGATCGCGGCGGTCGCGATGTCCGGCTCCTCACTGCTGGTGATGCTGAACGCGCTTCGCGCGCGCGGCGTCGTGCAACCGAGGTCATGATGGAAGTGCTGGGTGCCGCTGGCGCTTGGCCTCGGCCTCGTGGGGCTGCTGGGATTTCTCTGGTCGCTCAAGAGCGGGCAGTATGACGATCTCGACGGCGCAGCCTGGCGGGCCATTGCCGATGATGAGCCGGTGACGGAGCATCCGTCGGACAGACCCGCTTAGGCGCCTTGATCGCAAGTTGGGGGTCCGCCATCCCCGATCCCGGCTAGTTCCGCATTTGCTTGACGGCGCAATGTTGGATGATCCGGAAGCGTGCGTCGGCATGGTCCTGGCGGAACAATGCGATCCGGTCGATCGCGAGCGTCTTGAGACCGATTGCGGAAAACCGATCCCTCAGCATCGCCATCACGGGCACGCGCCGCGCTTCATCCAGTCGACCGGTCAGCGTCATGTGAAACCGAAACTCTTCCATCACATAAGGGTAGCCCCAGCGATCGAGATATTCACACTGCCTCGGCGTCAGCTTCTCGGGATTTCGTCGCGCGCGATCCCCAGCCGTCAGCGGCGCACGGAATGAATCGAATTCGCGGGTCACATCCCCGACAAACTGCACCAGTTCCGTCGACGGTTTTGCCAGCATCACGGCGATAAAGCCGCTGATCGAACCGACGACGGGCTCAATCATCGGGATGGAGCGTGCCGTAGCGGCGAAAGACTCGCACGCCGCGGCCAGCTCAGCCTCGGTCCTGCCGGGCGCCAGCGCCATCGGCGCCTTCAGCGTGGCGTGAAAGCCATACTTTCGGGGATCCTGGGTCAGGTCGCGCCAGTCGGGCCTGGCCAGGGTCACGTCACCCGGAAAGGGCAGGTCGTCACCGCGATAGGCGTCGTAGCCGAGCAGATCTGCGCCAAAACGGTCCAGCACACTGCCGGGTGCGGGAGCGTAATAGATGGCGTAGCGCGGATAAATCCCCATTGCCGCAGAATAGAGCCGCTTCACGCGGCTGCAACTGCCTTGTGTGGGGCGACGGACGAATGGATGAGACGGCTCGTATCCGTCAGATACACCAGACGTCCCGCGGCAATGACCGCGACGATTCGCGGCCGCAGCGGCATCCGGTCATCGACGAGGATGATGTCGGCGCGCTGGCCTTCGGCGAGAACGCCGCGATCTCCAAGACCCGCAGCGCGCGCCGGCGCCGCCGAAATCAGCTCCCAGGCTTCGGCAAGCGGCAGCACGCCGTCCGCATCAAGCCGGAACGCCGCCAGCAATTGCGCCGGATAGTAATAGTCGGACGCCAGCACCGAACACAGGCCCTTGGCGATCATGTCGGATGCCTTGGTCCATCCGGTATGACTGCCGCCGCGCACGACGTTGGGCGCGCCGAACACGATGAAGTCGCCGGCCTCGGCCGCCCCGCGCGCGGTTTCCTCGTTCACCGGAAATTCGGCTATGCCGACGCCTTGCGAGCGAAATGCCGCCCGCATCTCCGGGCTTGCATCGTCGTGCGACAGCATCCGGACATCGGCTGCGCGCGCGGCCTGCGCCAGGCGTGCGATCGATGGAGGCACATCGTGAGCGCGGGAAACGACCCGCTCCACCAGCCGGTCGAACGCGTCGTTCGAGAGTCCGGTTCGTTCCACCATGCGGCTGCGCTTTTGCGGTTTTGCCAGATTGGCAATCGTCGAATCCATGTGATCGTTGAACGCCAAGAGATCGATGCGTCCTTCTGCCAGCCATTTGGCGATTTCGGCCTCGGCATCGAGATTATAGGTCTCGTGACGCAAATGGAATCGTGTATCCGCGGCAAGCTGCGGCCGCATCGATTCGATCGCCTCGAGCAGAAGCCTTGCATTATCGCCGCTGCGCAGTCCGGGCTCCCAGGACCATGTCGTGGCGTGATAAACGGTGGTGATGCCGTTGCTGATTGCCTGCCGGTCGCTGTCCGCCAGCGCCACATCGACAGGAAAGTCGACCCCGGCGCGCGGCATCATCTGCCGCTCGAACGCGTCGCCATGCAGGTCGATGATGCCAGGCAGCACCTTGAGGCCATCGGCATCAATGTGGAGCGAGGCGCGTCCCTGGTCCGAACCCACGGCGCTGATTTCGCGACCGGCGACCCGCAGCGAGGTCTCGACAATTTTGCGACCGACCAGCGCCCGGCCGCCTTCAAGAAGGATATCTGTCACGATATTGCACTCCGCCGTCTGGCGTGAGAGCGACCCGTACTGCCCGCCGCCTCATATTTCGCGAGGAAATCCTCGACGCCAAGCCTTCGGAAATCAGGTAGGGCGGCACGGAGCGTCTCATGGTCCCAATCCCACCACCCAAGCTCGGCCAGCCGGCTCGTAATGGCCTCCGGAAACCGCCGCTTGATCGCCCGCGCCGGATTTCCCGCCACGATGGTGTAGGCGGGCACGTCCTTGGTCACGATCGCACCGGCCGCGACCACCGCGCCGGTGCCGACGGAGCGCCCCGGCAACACGATGGCGCCATGCCCGATCCAGACGTCGTGGCCGATATGAACGCGGTGTTCGCGCCGCCATTCAAAGAAATCGGCGTCGTCGCTCTCGCCCTGAAAATAGGCGCTGGCGCGATAGGTGAAATGCGCCTGCGACGCCCGGTACATCGGATGATTGCCGGGGTTGATCCGGGTCATCGCCGCGATCGAGCAGAATTTGCCGATCGTGGTGTAGGTGATCTGTGCGTCGTTCACGACATAGGAATAGTCGTCCATGGTGACGTCGAGCAGGATGGTCCGCGCACCGACCTCGGTATAGGCGCCGAGTTGGCTTTCACGCACCGAGGCGGTGGGATCGACGGTCGGTTCAACGGAGAGCATCTTGCCGGCCATTTGCGTTTCCATGAGCAATCGTGATTAGAGGTGCTGCGCACGTCATCAATGGGCCTGATGACAATGTCATGACGGATAAATGACAGTTGTCCCCGGTGTGGATGATCGCCGCACCGCGGCGCGGCTGTCACACAACTGTTAGATACCGGCGCTAGCGATGACCGAGGACGACGCGGTTGGAGCAATGCATGCTGGTGGTAGAAGGTTTGACGTGCCGTTTCGGCACCAAAGCCGCGGTTGACAATGCTTCCTTCTCGGTAGCACCCGGTGCCTTTATCGGTGTGATCGGCCGGTCCGGCGCCGGCAAATCGACGCTGCTGCGGATGATCAACCGGCTCGCTGACCCCACCGAAGGCCGGATCCTGTTCGAAGGCGTCGATGTCACTGCGCTGCGCGGCAGGGATTTGCGGCAGTGGCGTGCGCGTTCGGCGATGATCTTTCAGCAATTCAACCTGGTTGGCCGGCTCGATGTGTTGACCAATGTGTTGATGGGGCGGTTGGCGGAAATCCCGTCCTGGCGTTCGCTAGCGCAGCTTTGGCCCGAACACGACAAGGCGCTGGCGATGTCCGCGCTCGAGCAGTTCGATATGGGCTCGCTCGCGGCCCAGCGCGCTGACCAGCTTTCCGGCGGCCAGCAGCAGCGCGTCGCGATCGCGCGCGCGCTGGTGCAGGAGCCGGACATCATCCTCGCCGACGAGCCGATCGCCTCGCTCGATCCGCGCAACACCCGGATCGTGATGGACGCACTGCTGCGCATCAACAAGCACTTCGGCATCACGGTGATCTGCAATTTGCATTCGCTCGATCTGGCGCGAAGCTATTGCGATCGCCTGATCGGGATGTCGGCTGGCCGCGTGGTATTCGACGGCGCGCCCGCGATTCTGACCGATCATATTGCGCGTGAGCTTTACGATCTCGAGGCCAACGAAGTCATGGGCAGCACGCCGATTCATGCGCCTCAAACTGCAACCGTTCCGGCGCTCGGCACCGCAGCTGCGGCCTGAGCAATTGCTTCAGTACAGGGCGGCCGCAGCACACCTGCAATCGGCCGATGGGCGTAACTACAACAAGAGGGTACATCATGATCACTCGTCGCATCGTTCTGGCCGGCGCCGCCGCGCTGGCGTTCACCGCATCCGCGTCAGCCGAAGACTGGAAGGCGAAATATCCGGAAATCACCTTTGCCGTGATTCCGGCCGAGAACGGCTCGGGCGTTCTTGAACGCTACACGCCGTTCGTGAACTATCTGTCGAAAGAGCTCGGCATCAAGGTGAATCTGCGTGTCGCCAACGACTATGCGGCCGTCATCGAAGGGCAACGCGCCGGCAACATCCATATCGGTTATTACGGTCCGGCGTCGTTCTCGCGCGCCCGCCTCACCGGGGTGAAGACCGACGCCTTCGTGATCGATGTCAACGCCGACGGCTCCAAGGGGTATTATTCGGTGTTCTACGTGCTCGCCAAGAGCCCGTACCAGAAGATCGAAGACCTAAAGGGCAAGAACCTCGGCCTGGTCGACCCGAACTCGACGTCGGGCAACAACATGCCGCGTTTCAAGATGAACCAGATGGGTATCGATCCCGACGCCTATTTCTCCAAGGTGATTTTCACCGGCAGCCATGAGAACGCCGTGCTGGCGCTGGCCCAGGGCACGGTCGATGTCGCTGCCAATTGGTGGAATGCGGAAGATGATTCGAACCTCACGCGCATGCTCGCCAAGAACATGGTCAAGTCGAGCGACGGCACGCCGCTGAAGAAGGAAGATTTTCGCGTCATCGTGAAGTCGGACCTCATCATCAACTCGCCCTACGCTTATCTCAGCGACCTGCCCGAGGACATGAAGGCCGCGATCAGGCAGGCATTCCTCAACGCGCCCGAAAAGGACAAGGAAGCCTTCAAGAAGCTGTCCGATGGCAAGAATCTGCCCTGGCAGCCGATTACCAACGCAGACTACGACAAGACCATCGAGCTGATTAAGTTCGTCGACAATCTGCGCAAGAAGGCGTCCTGATCGATCGGCGGAGACAAGACCAGGCCGGGTCCATGCGACCCGGCCTTTTTCTCGTTTGGCATTTGAACCGGATCGTAATCGTCGATGGCCACGGCCGTATCCATTCTGCCAGGCCCGCAACTGGCGGCGCTCAACGAGGCCTATCGCAGGGCGGTCGCGCGCAAGCGCCTGCAGATGACATTGGCGGCGGCGGTGTTTTTCGCCGCTCTTGTCATTGCCGCCATCGGCGCGGAGGTGAATCTGCGCACCTTCTTCACCTATTTCGGAAACTTCGTCAGCTATTTCGACCGTATCTTCACGCTGGAAAACGGCACCCGGGTGTGGACCGACATCGGTGAATGGTTCTGGGGCTGGCACAAATGGTTGAAGATGCTCGGCGAGACCATCCTGATCAGCTATGTCGGCACCCTGACCGGAGCGGTGCTGGCGTTTGCACTGAATTTCCTTGCGGCCGAAAATACCTCGCCCGCGCCGTGGCTGCGCTTCGTGGTCCGCCGTCTGCTGGAATTCGCCCGTACGGTTCCCGGCATTGTGTTTGCGTTGATCTTCGTCATCGCATTCGGCCTCGGACCGATGGCGGGCGTGCTCGCCATCGCCATCCATTCCACCGGCGCGCTCGGAAAGCAGTTCTCCGAGATCGTCGAAAACGCCGACATGAAGCCGGTTGAAGGCGTACGATCGACCGGCGCAAGCTGGCTGTCCTGCATGCGGTTCGCGGTGCTGCCGCAGGTGACCGCAGGCTACGCGAGCTACGCGCTGCTGCGTTTTGAGATCAACGTCCGCGAGGCGTCCGTCATGGGCTTCGTCGGCGCCGGCGGCATCGGGCAGGAGCTCGTGGTCGCGATCCGGAAATTCTACTATTCGGACGTCAGCGCGATTTTGGTTATGATCATCGTCACCGTCTTTGTGATTGATATCGCTACCGGGTGGTTGCGCGGCCGGCTGTTCGGCAAGGACGCGCGCGCATGAGCCAGCTACCGAAACCCGATGCAGGGCAGCTGCGGGCGAAATACCCCGACGTCTTCGACCGGCCGGCTTCGGCGCGGCTGGCGATGCCGGCGATGATCCTTGGCGCTTTCGCCATTTTCATTTTCGGGCTGGTCGATCTCGAGTTCTCGCCGGCAAGATTGTTCTCAGGCCTGCACCAGCTTGGCTGGATCACGCTGATGATGATCCCGCCCGACCCAGGCTCCTCGTTGCCGATTTATCTCTCCGCGCTCGGCGAAACCCTGTCGATCGCGTTGCTGGGCACCACGATCGCAGCAGTGTTCGCGCTGCCGGTCAGCCTGCTGGCGGCGCGAAATATCATTCCCTCGAAACTGATCCGCTTTCCCGTTCGCCGGTTCCTGGACTCCATCCGCGGCGTCGATACGCTGATCTGGGCGCTGGTATGGATCAATGTGGTCGGCCTCGGCCCGTTCGCCGGCGTGCTGGCAATCGCGGTGTCCGACTTCGGCGCGTTCGGTAAATTGTTTTCCGAGGCGATCGAGGCCGCCGACAAGAAACAGGTCGAGGGCATCCGCGCCTCCGGTGGCAGTGTCCTGCACGAGATACGCTTCGGCTTGATGCCGCAGGTGCTGCCTGTGATCGCGGGCCAGGTGCTCTATTTCATCGAATCGAATACGCGCTCGGCCACCATTATCGGCATCGTCGGAGCCGGCGGTATCGGCCTGCAGCTGGCTGAGCAGATCCGCGTGCTGGAGTGGCAGAAGGTCTCGTTCCTGATCCTGATGATCTTGGTCGCGGTTGCCGCGATCGATTGGATCTCGGGCAAGCTGCGCTTCGCCATTATCGGGCGACGCGCGGTCGCCCAGTTCTAGCTGTTCTCGACCAGGAACTCGACGCGCTCGGCGGCAAAACGTGAGCGTTTTGTCACGAGCGGCTTGCCGGCGGGGTCGACGTCGGTGCTGTCGACCACGAGGACCGGGCGCCCGAGCGCAAGGTCCAGCCGTGCGGCGTCGGAAGCGTCTGCGATAGCCGCGCTGATCCGGGTTGATCCCCGGCGATAGTCGCGGATGCCGTAATGCGCGAGCAGCTTTGTCATCGAGCGTGCGCCGGCGAACACGCTCCCGGCGCCGGGAAAGCGCTCGGCCGATAGCCAGGTGGTGCTGACACAGATCGGGGTTCGGTCGGCTAATCGCAGCGATTCGATCCGGATCAGCGGCGCGCCGGTCTTCAATGCAAGTTCCCGCGCCAGTTCGCGGGTCGCGACTTCCTCGGAGGCGTCGATCAGCTGGCCGTGCGGCTCGCGGCCGCCGGCGCCGACGATTTCGGAAAACCGCGTCCGCGAGCGCAGGGGATAGGCCAGCCGCCGCGTCTCGACATAAGTGCCGCTGCCGCGCTCGGCGCGCACCAACCCGCGTTCCGCCAGCGTCGCCAAGGCCCGGCGGACGGTATGGCGGTTAACCCGATAGGTTTCGGCGATCTCGGTCTCGCCCGGCAGCTTTTCACCGGCCGGAAAGCGGCCTTCGGCGATGCCGCGCTCGATTCCGTCGGCGACCTGCCGCCACAGCGCGACGCCGGTAGCAGCATCCTGCATGCTCATGGTGTGGACCCGCCCACGGAACGCATCCGGAAAATCATCCTCTTGTCACGAAACAGTCATGGCGTTTCGTTATCAAGTTGTCTAGTATCATAGACAACTTGATTCCGGCAAGGGCCGCTATGACCGAAACGACAGAAACTACCAGGCAGGCGCAGCGCAAGGCGGCGATGGCGGTGCTCGCGCATTCCGATGCAGCCGACATCTCGGGTCGTCTCGATGCGGTCGCGTTGCCGGCCCATGAAAATCTGCGTGAGCCCGAGAATGGCCTCGTGATGGTGCGCGGCCGCATCGGCGGCGACGGTGCGCCGTTTAATCTTGGCGAGGCTACGGTATCGCGTGCGGCGGTGCGGCTTTCGACCGGCGAAGTGGGTTTCGGCTACACGCTCGGGCGCGACCGGCAGAAGGCCCGGATGATCGCGCTGTGCGATGCCATGCTGCAGTCGGATCAATTCGCCGGGGCCGTCGAATCCGGTGTGATCGCGCCGTTGCGTGCCGCGATGGTCGCGAACCGGAACCGCTACGCTGCGGAGACCGCAGCGACGCGGGTTGATTTCTACACACTGGTGCGCGGTGAGGGGTGAGGCATGACCACGGTTGCGGAGTTACCAGCAGGATTTATCGACAAGGTATTGTCGGCGCAGTCGACCTTCCGCTCGGTGATGGATGCGATGGCGCGCCCCGGCAGCGTTCAGCGCATCGAGGCGGTCGCAGGCGAGCCAGCCGGCGTGATGCGCGGCACTGCGGCCATCGCACTGACCTTGTTCGATCATGATACGCCGATCTGGCTCGATGCCCGGATGTCCCAGACATCGGCCGTCGCCAAATGGCTGAAATTCCACACCAGCGCGCCGGTGACTACGGATTCCTCGATTGCCAGCTTTGCGTTGATCGGCGACGCGCCGGGCCTTCCGGCGCTGGAACGGTTCGCGTTCGGCAGCAATGAATATCCCGATCGCTCCACGACGCTGATCCTGCAGGTCGAAAGCCTCACCACAGGGCCGGCCTTCGAATTGCGGGGTCCTGGCATCGACGGCACGATTGTGCTGCAGGCCACGATCCAGCCGCCGGACCTGTTCGAACGGCTTGCGATCAATCAGACAATGTTTCCCCGCGGCATCGACGTCGTGCTGGTCCATGACGATGTCATTGTCGCGATACCCCGCACCGCGCGGCTCATCGCAAGGGGGGCCTGACCATGTATGTTGCCGTCAAGGGAGGCGAGCGCGCCATCGAGAACGCCCACCGCCTGCTGGCGCATGAGCGCCGTGGCGATCGGGATGTTCCCGAGGTTTCGCTCGACCAGATCTCGGAACAACTCTCGCTCGGCGTCGATCGCGTCATGACCGAAGGCTCGTTGTATGACCGCGAGCTTGCGGCGCTCGCCATCAAGCAGGCGCGTGGCGACATGATCGAGGCGATCTTCCTGGTGCGTGCCTTCCGCGCCACGCTGCCACGGTTCGGCGCGACCGAGCCGGTCGATACCGGCGAGATGCAGGTGCGCCGCCGGATTTCGTCGACCTTCAAGGACATTCCGGGCGGCCAGATTCTCGGGCCGACCTTCGACTATACGCATCGTCTGTTGGACCCGCAGCTTGCGGAGGGGTGGGTGCCCGAGTTGCCCGCGACGGGTGAAGCGTCAGCCGCGGCCATGCCGCGCGTCACCGACATTCTCGGCCGCGACGGCCTGATCGAGCCGTCACCCAAGGCCGATGCCGATGCGCCGGTCGACGACCTCACACGCGAGCCGCTCGATTTTCCGGCCGATCGCGATTTGCGGTTGCAGAACCTGGCGCGGGCCGATGAGGGCTTTCTGCTGGCGCTTGGCTATTCCTCGCAGCGCGGCTACGGCCGCAACCACCCCTTCGCCGGTGAAATTCGCTTCGGCGAGGTCGAGGTTGAATTTTTTGCTGAAGATGCCGGCTTCGCGGTACCGCTCGGCGGAATCGCGCTGACCGAATGCCAGATGGTCAACCAGTTCAAGGGCTCGGCGAGCGAAGCACCGTGCTTTACCCGTGGCTACGGTCTGGCGTTCGGACAAAGCGAGCGCAAGACCATGTCGATGGCGCTGGTCGACCGTACCCTGCGCGCGCGCGAGCTCGGGGAAGAGGTTATCGCGCCTGCCCAGGACGAGGAGTTCGTGATGTCGCATTCGGACAATGTGCAGGCGACCGGATTCGTCGAGCATCTCAAGCTGCCGCATTACGTCGACTTCCAATCCGAGCTCGGCCTGTTGCGCAAATTACGCAAGGAATTCGCCGAAGCCTCGGAAGCCCCGGCGTTGCAGGAGGCCGCCGAATGAACGCGCCGACTTACAATTTTGCCTATCTCGACGAGCAGACCAAACGGATGATCCGACGCGCGATCCTCAAGGCGATCGCGATTCCCGGCTATCAGGTGCCATTCGCCAGCCGCGAGATGCCGATGCCCTATGGTTGGGGTACCGGCGGCGTGCAGGTGACCGCGGCGATTCTCGGGCCCGATGACGTGCTGAAGGTGATTGACCAGGGGTCCGACGACACCACCAACGCGATCTCGATCCGAAAATTCTTCGGCAAGACCGCCGGCGTTGCGACCACGACCAACACTACGGACGCCACCGTGATCCAGACCCGGCACCGGATTCCCGAGGCGCCGCTGCATGACGGACAGATTCTGGTCTATCAGGTGCCGATCCCGGAACCCCTGCGCTTCCTCGAACCGCGCGAGACCGAGACCCGGCGCATGCACGCGCTCGGCGAATATGGATTGATGCACGTCAAACTCTACGAGGACATCGCCCGCTTCGGCCACATCGCGACCTCCTACGCCTATCCGGTGAAGGTGAATGCGCGGTACGTGATGGACCCGTCGCCGACGCCGAAATTCGACAATCCCAAGATGGACAATTGTCCGGCGCTGCAATTGTTCGGCGCCGGGCGCGAGAAACGCATCTATGCGATCCCGCCGCACACCACGGTGGTCTCGCTCGATTTCGAGGATCACCCGTTCACGCGTTACCGGTTCGACGCGCCCTGTGCACTGTGCGGGGCCGGTGATTCCTATCTCGACGAGATCGTCACCGACGACAAGGGCGGCCGGATGTTCGTCTGCTCCGATACCGATTATTGCGAGACACGCCAGGCGGCGGGCCATCGCGGCAGCGAGAGCGCGGCCCCGCACAAGGAGAGAGCGCATGGTTGAACAGGTGCGCGCGTCGGAAAACGATCAGCCTCTGCTGGTCGCCGAAGGATTGGGCAAGAATTATGGCCGGCTGATCGCCTGCCACGATGTGTCGTTTGCGCTCTACCCCGGCGAGGTGCTGGCGATCGTCGGCGAGTCCGGCTCGGGCAAGACGACGCTGCTGCAGCTATTGTCGGCGCAGCTTGCGGCGAGCGCCGGACGGGTGTCGTATCGGATGCGCGATGGCGTGTTGCGCGATCTCGTGAGCCTTGGCGAGGCCGAGCGGCGCTTTCTGTTCCGGACCGACTGGGGCTATGTGCATCAGGATCCGGCGCAGGGCTTGCGGATGGCCGTCTCCGCCGGCGCCAATGTCGGCGAACGGCTGATGGCGGTCGGCTGGAATCATTATGGCCGCATCCGCGACACCGCGTCGTCATGGCTGGAACGCGTCGAGATCGATGTTGGCCGCATCGACGATACGCCGCGGACCTATTCGGGTGGCATGCGGCAGCGGCTGCAAATCGCGCGCAATCTGGTCACCGAGCCGCGCCTGGTGTTCATGGATGAGCCGACCGGCGGCCTCGATGTGTCGGTCCAGGCGCGCCTGCTGGATTTGATGCGCAACCTCGTCAACGAACTCGGACTTGCGGCCATCGTCGTCACCCACGACCTCGCGGTGGCGCGGCTGTTGTCGCATCGCGTGATGGTGATGAAGGGCGGCCGCGTCATCGAGACCGGACTGACCGATCAGGTGCTCGACGATCCCCGCGAGCCCTACACCCAGTTGCTCGTCTCCTCGATCTTGCCGGCATGAGCACACCAATGACTGCGATGATCGAAATTACCAACGCCGAAAAGACTTTCACCATGCATCTGCAGGGAGGGGTGGAACTGCCGGTGGTCCGTGGTGTCTCGTTTCATGTCGAGCCGGGCGAATGCGTGGTGCTGTCCGGCCCATCCGGCGCGGGCAAATCGTCGATCCTCAAGATGATGTTCGGCAATTACCGTTGCGACGGCGGCCGGATCGGAATCCGGCACCATGGCGCCATGATGGATCTGGCCAAGGCCGAGCCGCGGCAGGTTCTCAGCGTGCGTCGCGCTACCATCGGCTATGTCAGCCAGTTCCTGCGCGCGGTGCCGCGGGTGGCGACCATCGACGTCGTGGCCGAACCCCTGATCGCGAACGGGGTGGCGCGTCCCGAAGCGCGCGAACAGGCCGGTGCGCTGCTGCACCGCCTTAATATTCCCGAACGGCTGTGGGCGCTGCCGCCATCGACCTTCTCGGGCGGCGAGCAGCAGCGCGTCAACATCGCGCGCGGCTTCATTTCCGATTTGCCGATTCTGCTTCTGGACGAGCCGACCGCTTCGCTCGATACCGCCAATGGCGCCGTGGTGGTGGAATTGATCGACCAGAAGAAGCGTCAGGGCGTGGCGATGGTGGCAATCGTCCATGACGACGAGATCCGTCATCTGATCGCCGACCGAATCGTTGATGTGACGTCGTTTGCGGCTGCGGCATGAAGGAAGAGATGTGAGATGACTTCGATCAAGCACGAGACCGTCATTGCAAACGCCAGGATAGTCCTGGCCGATCGCGTGATCGAACGTGGCTGGGTGGCTTTTGCCGATGGCCGCATCGCTGAACTCGGCGAAGGCCATGCGCCTGCCGGCAGCGAGGATGCCGCCGGGGACCTGATCATGCCCGGCCTGATCGAGCTGCATACCGATCATCTCGAAGCGCATTATGTGCCGCGCCCAAAAGTGTTCTGGGATCCGATTGCGGCGGTCGTCTCCTATGACGGACAGCTTGCGACATCGGGCATCACGACGGTGCTGGATTCGCTGCGGGTCTGGCGCGAGGACGGCGCCGAAGAGGTTGACGGCCGGGCCGGCGTACTGGCTGAGGCGATCACATCGGCGCGGGAGGCGAACCTGCTGCGCGCCGATCATTTCCTGCATCTGCGCTGCGAGATCCCGATGCCAAGCGTGGTCGAGGAGGCCAGGGAGCTGATAGGACGGCCGGATGTGCGGCTGATGTCGCTGATGGATCATACGCCCGGCCAGCGTCAGTTCCGCGACGAGGTCAAGCTGCGCGACTATTATCGCGGCAAGGGCGCCGGCATGACGGACGCCGAGCTCGATGTGCTGTTCGCGAGACGGTTTACCTATCAGAAAACCTATGCCGCCACCAATATGCGCGCGATCGTCGCGCTGGCGCAGCAATATGAAATCCCGCTCGCCAGTCACGACGATACGACCGAGGAAAATGTCGCCGACGCCATCAGCGACCGCGTATCGGTGGCGGAGTTTCCGACCACGATCGAGGCTGCACGCGGACTGCATCAGGCAGGTATTGGCATCCTGATGGGGGCGCCGAACGTGGTGCGGGGCGGCTCGCATTCGGGCAACATCGCCGCGATTGATCTCGCGCGCGAAGGGCTGTTGGACATCCTGTCGTCCGACTACATTCCATCGAGCCTTTTGATGGCTGCCCTGCAATTGCCCGAGCGCGTGCCGGCAATCGATCTGGCGTCGGCGGTTCGTACCGTTACCAAGACGCCGGCGGAAGCCGTGGGGTTAGCTGACCGCGGCGAGATCGCGGTCGGCAAGCGCGCCGACGTGATCCGGGTGCACGTCGCCCATAACGTTCCGGCGGTGCGCAGTGTGTGGCGCGAAGGGCAGCGTGTGGCATGACGGAGGCGCCTGTTGTCGCAGAACATCGTGTCGCCGCGATTGGACCCGGCAGTCTCATTCTGGTGGTTGGCCCAAGCGGCGCCGGCAAGGATACGCTGCTTGGGCTGGCAAAAGCCGCCTGCGCCGACGATCCCAATATTGTCTTTCCGCGCCGCGTGATCACGCGCGCAGCCTCGGTGTCTGAAGACAATGAAGAGGTCAGCCCGGACGCGTTCCGGCAGGCGCTGGCGCGGAACGAATATGCCGTGCACTGGGAGGCGCACGGCCATTGCTACGCCTTGTCCCGCAAGATCGACGACGACCTGCGCGCCGGGCGCACGGTGATTGCCAATGTATCGCGGACCGTGATTGCAACGGTGCGCCGCGCTTACGCCGACGTCGTGGTGGTTTCGATCACGGCGCCGACAAACGTTCTTGCTGAAAGGCTGGCGATGCGGGGGCGCAGCAGCGATGGCAAAATCGAGCACCGGTTAAGCCGGACGGTCGATGACATTTCGGCTGCGCCCGACGTCACCATCGTGAATGTCGACAGCGCCGAATATCACGCGCGCCAGTTCGTCCGGATCATCAAGGGCGATCGGTGGGAGGCCTAGGCGCGCAGGAGGACGGTTGATCCGCATGACGCGCGACTTGTTATAAAATCTAGTAAAAACAATATGTTATAGCGTCGTCCGTCGCCCGGTGACGAGGCCTATTTTTCAATGCATTAGAGAGCCCCGTGTGCACCGGGAGATCAAAGACGCGGCTGTTATTCACTCAAAAGCGCAGCAGCGAGACGGTCCCATGCCAGCTTGTCTGCGGGCAGTCCAAATCTCAGCCACTGCGGTTCACGTGGAAAGCTGCGAACGTGGATACCATGGCGGCCCAACCGTTCGGCGAGCTTGATCGCGTCGACATGACGGGCAAGACGGAAGAGCGGTGTCCCGCCAAGTACAGTAAGGCCGGCATCTTCCAGCACGGCATCGAGCCGTTGCTGATTAGACCGAAGACGCGCGGTCGTCTCGGCGAGCCAACGCGGGTCAGAGAGCGCTGCCTTGCCGATCCGCAGCGCGGGGCCTGAAACCGCCCAAGGGCCGAATTCAGCGCGGATGCGCGTTGCGAGCGGGATCTCGGCAATTGCAAAGCCGAGCCGCAATCCTGCCAGTCCATAGGTCTTGCCGAAGGACCTCAGAACGATTGTCGCAGGCGGCGGATCGGAGGCGATACTCGCGGCTTCGGGAAGCACATCGATGAAGGCTTCGTCGACGATGAGCAGACCGTTCTTGCTGGCAAGCGCCGTTGCAACGGTGCGAAGCCTGTTCACTGGAATAACACGCCCGGTCGGGTTGTTGGGATTGACGGCGATAACAACGTCGGCGCCTTCACTCTGCTCGAGATCCTTCACGACCGAAACGCGATGGCCTTGTCTCGTCCAACAGGCCTCGTGCTCCTCGTAGGTAGGCCCGAGAATCTCCACGCGAGATGTCGGGACGAGACTGGGAAGAAGCTGGATCAAGGCCTGCGTGCCCGATGCGGCGGCGATCATCCCGGGATAGGGGACGCGATACCTCGCCGCTGCCGCGGCCAGCAGCGCTTCCTCTTCAGAGCGCGCCGGCAGGCGCGACCAGATTTCCGCCGGTAGATTGGGAATCGGGAAGGGGATTGGATTAATGCCGGTGGAAAGATCGATCCACGGCTCCGGCGCGCCGGGATACCGTTCTCGTGCAGCGTCCAAATCGCCGCCATGCGAGATAGGTTCCGCGGTCGCAGGCCGCATGATAGGCAGGGCCCTTGCACTACCCAAATGTTCCGGATCACGCATGTTCACTGAACTCGCTCTCACTGCGCTCGCTATCGAAGCCGCTTTCGGATTTCCGGACGTCCTCTATCGCAGGATCGGCCATCCCGTAGGCTGGATTGGAGTGCTGATAGCATGGTGCGACCGTGCCTGGAACCGCCGTGAGTTCTCGTTTGAGCGCCGGCGTATGCTTGGCGTTGGAACGCTGCTCTTGCTGCTCGCCGTCAGCGGTTTCTCAGCGACGGTCATCTTCCTGCTGGCGCAGCACTTTCTTGCAGGCTTCGCAACGACGCTGGTTTGCGGAGCCGTCGCCAGCCCGCTGCTCGCCCAACGCAGCCTTGATGCGCATGTCCTGGCCGTTGCCGATGCGCTGGAGCAAGAGGGGATCGAGGCAGGCCGTCGTGCCGTGTCGATGATTGTCGGGCGCGACACCGCAGCCCTGGACGAAGCCGGTGTCAGCCGTGCCGCGATCGAAAGCCTGGCGGAAAATTTTTCCGACGGCGTCGTGACGCCGCTGTTCTGGCTCCTGGTTGCGGGATTGCCCGGCGTTTTCAGCTACAAGGCGATCAATACCGCCGACAGCATGATCGGCCACAAATCCGATCGCTATCTCGCCTTCGGCTGGGCGTCGGCGCGCGTGGACGATCTCGTCAATCTGCCCGCATCGCGTCTCTCCGCGCTGTGGCTGGTGCTGGCCGCGGCGGCCTTATCCGGACTTTCTTCCCGAGGCGCGATCGCGACCGTGCGGCGCGATGCGGACGGGCACCGCTCGCCGAATGCAGGATGGCCCGAGGCCGCTGTGGCGGGAGCGCTGGGTTTGAGGCTGGCCGGGCCACGTGCCTATGACGGCGCGATGGCCGACGACCATTGGATCGGCGATGGCCGTGAGACCGCCTGTGCCGGGGACATTCGCCTGGCTCTCAGGCAATACCGGGCCGCCTGCGTCATTCAATTTGCGTGTGTCGCGGGCCTCGCCGCCGCTATGACGCTGCTTTGAGATTGGGCGCGCGTGCGAGTTCAAGCAGGCGGTTGCAGTCGATGTGTCGCTCGATGTGATCAGCCAGTCGATCGAGGGTCGCATCGACGTCGGTTTCGTAGGCGAGACCGGAAGCTTGATTTGCAACGCGGTGCAGCCAGTGGTCGCGCTGCCGGTCGTCGGAAAAGAGCCCATGCACGTAGCAGCCGGCGATGCGGCCCGTGCCGTCGACCGCCCCTTCCGCTCGTCCGTCTGCGAAATGCAGTAGCGGTTTGGCGCACTCCATCCCGGTCGTGCGTCCGACGTGCATTTCGTAGCCCTTGAAGGGCGCGCTCCCGTCGGCACTCTCGCCGAAGATTTCGACGAGCATCTTGTCGCCCTGAAGCACCGTCTCGACATCCAGCAGTCCAAGACCGGCAACGGAACCGGCAGGTCCCTCGATTCCGTCGGGATCCGAAATATGCGTGCCGAGCATCTGATACCCGCCACAAATCCCGAGCACATGACCACCACGCCGCACATGCGCCTTGAGGTCCGTGTCCCATCCGGTTTTGAGCAGCACGGCGAGGTCGGCCATGGTGGCCTTCGAGCCTGGCAGGATGACCAGCGCGGCGTCGCCGGGAATGGGCTCTCCAGGTCGGATGAAGACGAGATCGACGCCGGGTTCAAGGCGCAGCGGATCAAAATCGTCGAAGTTCGAGATGCGGGAATAAGCAAGCACGACGATCAAGCTGCGGTCGCCACCGCCGCGAGCCCGGCCAGTCCCGAGTCCGAGCGCGTCTTCCGCCGGCAGCCTGTACGCCAGGTCGAAAAACGGCACGAGACCGAGCGGCTGCCAGCCGGTGTGTCGTGCGATCGTTGCCATCCCATCGCTGAACAGCGACGGATCGCCGCGAAATTTGTTGACGATAAAGCCGGCTATCATCGCGGCGTCCTCGGCGGCGATGACGGCCTTGGTACCAACGAGGCTGGCGATAACGCCGCCCCGGTCGATATCGCCGACCAGCACAACGGGCACGCCGGCCGCTCGTGCAAAGCCCATATTGGCTATGTCGGCGGCTCTCAGGTTCACTTCAGAGGCCGAACCCGCGCCTTCGACCAGCACGAGGTCGGCCTCGCCTGCAATGTGGCGCAGGCTTTCGAGCACGGCGCCAAGAAGTCCGGGCTTCATGGCCTGATATTCGCGCCCCCTGGCGTTGCCGACGACGCGGCCCTGTACGACCACCTGCGACCCGGTTTCACTCTGCGGCTTTAGCAGCACCGGGTTCATGTGCACGCTCGGTTGCACACGGGCAGCCCGCGCCTGCAGCGCCTGCGCGCGCCCGATCTCGCCACCATCAGCGGTAACGGCGGCATTATTGGACATGTTCTGCGGCTTGAACGGTCTCACCCGCAAGCCGCGATTGGCGAACGCGCGCGCCAATCCCGCAACCAGCAGCGACTTGCCGACATCCGAGCCTGTACCCTGCAGCATGATCGCGCGCGCAGGCATCAAAATTCAATGCCTGGCTGTGCTTTGACGCCGGCCGCAAAATGATGCTTCACGGCCACCATCTCGGTCACGAGGTCGGCTGCTTCGATCAATTCAGGCTTGGCGTTGCGGCCGGTGACGACGACGTGCAGGTCAGGCCGCCGGTTCGCGAACGCTGCAAGCACCTGGCCGAGGTCGATGTGCTCGTAACGCAAGGAGATATTGAGCTCGTCGAGGACCAGTAATTTGATGGAGGGATCTTCCATCAGCTCGGTCGCCCTGGCCCATGCGCGCTCAGCGGCAGCGACATCGCGCGCGCGATCCTGAGTTTCCCAGGTAAAGCCTTCGCCCATGGTGTGCCACCTGACCTGATCGCCAAAGCGCTCGATCGCGGTACGCTCGCCCGACTGCCAGGCTCCCTTGCCGAACTGCACCACGCCGCACTGAAAACCGCGCCCGATCGCGCGCAGCAGGAGGCCGAAGGCCGCGGTCGATTTGCCCTTGCCCTTGCCGGTGTGGACAATGAGCAGCCCCTTCTCGATGGTCTTTCCGGCAACCTCGGCGTCCTGGGCTGCCTTGCGGTTGGCCATCTTGGCCTTGTGGCGCGCTTCATCGTTGGTTTCGGCTGTCATGATAAAACGTTCCTCACATCGACTTATTTCAGGATGAGCGGCAATCCCGCTGCAATCAGGACAGCGCGGTCGGCGATGGCCGCAACCTCCATATTAGCGCGGCCTTGAGCGTCGCGGAATTTCCGCGCCAGCACGTTATCGGGAACGATTCCACAGCCGACTTCATTGGAGACGATGACAATTGGGCCGCTGGCCTTGCTCAACGCCGCGACAAGCCGCTGCAGCTCGGCGATCGAATCCTGACCGGCCAGCATGACATTGCTGAGCCAGAGCGTGAGACAATCGATCAGGACGGCCTGTCCCGTGCCGCCATGCGCTTGGATCGCTGCAGCCAAGTCCAACGGCGCATCGACCGTGCGCCACCTGCGATCACGCCGGTGCCGGTGCTCGGCAATCCGCGCCGTCATCTCGTCATCATGTGCCTCAGCGGTGGCGACGTAGACCCAGGGCGGGGCGCAGCCCGTCACCAACCCCTCGGCATATCGGCTCTTTCCCGAGCGCGCGCCGCCGAGAACGAAGGTCAGACGAGGCAGGGGAGGAACGCTCATGATCCGCGAATTCGATTGACGGGGGTTGATCCTTGCCCTTATCAATCGGGCGACGGTTCCCCGCAAGGGGATTGAATGGGAATGCGGTAAGGGGTCATCAGGCCCCAAATCCGCGGCTGCCCCCGCAACTGTAGTCGGTGAGCTGAAGGCCAACACACCACTGGGAAACCGGGAAGGTGGCCTGACGCTGAGACCCGAGAGCCAGGAGACCTGCCGTCGAGAATGCTGTTATCCGGCTCATCGCGCGGGGCGTCGCGATGGTCACAGGAAGGCTCACGAGCCGACGATGAATCTCGTCGCGACTGGGCTCCGTCGGAAGCGGCACCAAGCCAGGGCGCACGAAGCCCATGACGACGGAGGTCCGCGATGACAACTTTGCTCAATCGACCAGGCGTGCTTGCAGCGAGTCCCGTCATTGCCCCCATCGGCGCTGTGACCGCTGCCGCCATTGGCTTCCCGAGCTGAACGCGGGAAGCCGATGACCAATTTGATCGATACCGCGGCCTTGCCGCCCCCGAGCGCCTCAAAGCTGTTTGTCTGCATCACGTGCCGTCTCAATGGCGAGACGACCGAGGATCAGCAGCCGCGCCCCGGCGCGCGTCTGATAGGGATCCTGTCGCAGCTCATCGAGGATGGCCAGCAAGAGATCGAGATTGTGCCTGTCGAGTGCCTGTCAAACTGCACGCGCGGTTGCACGGTGGCGGTTTCGGGACCCGGCAAATGGACTTACGTGCTTGGCGCACTCGACCCCGAGCAGCATGCCGATGACATCGTTCGGTTTGCGCGGCTTCACCATGCCCATGCCGAAGGGCTGCCGGTCTGGCGCGAACGCCCGGTCCACATCCGCAAGAACACGATTGCGCGAGTTCCGCCGCTCCCGGTCTAGCGAACAGAAATTTGAAGGAAGATTGCTGATGACATCCCTAGCCAAAGTTCCCTGCACGATCATCACGGGCTTCCTCGGCGCCGGCAAGACAACACTCGTTCGCCATGTTCTTGAAAATGCCGGCGGGCGCCGCCTTGCGGTGATCGTCAATGAATTCGGCGACATCGGCATCGACGGCGAGATTTTGAAGAGCTGCGGCATCGAGAGCTGCCCGGAAGACCGCATCGTGGAGTTATCCAACGGTTGCATCTGTTGCACGGTGGCGGACGATTTCGTTCCCGCCCTCAAACGTCTGCTCGATCATCCGGTTCCGCCGGAGCACATCGTGATCGAAACCTCCGGCCTCGCGCTTCCCAAACCGCTGGTGCAGGCCTTCAATTGGCCGGAGATCGCCTCGCGCGTGACGGTCGATGGCGTGGTCGCCGTCGTCGACGGCGCCGCCGTTGCCGCCGGACGGTTCGTCGACGATCCGGATGCCGTCAGCCGGCAGCGCGCGCAGGACACAGCGCTCGATCACGACAATCCACTCGAAGAAGTCTACGAGGATCAGCTTCTCTGCGCTGATCTCATTGTCCTGAACAAGGCCGATCTGATGTCGGTGGAAGAACGGGGCCGGGTGGTCGGCGAGATCGGACGGGTGATTTCCAGGTCGGTCAAGATCGTCGAGGTGGAAAGCGGCCGCGTGTCGCCCGCTATCCTGCTGGGACTCGGCGTTGCCACGGAAGATGATATTGCCAACCGGTTCTCCCACCACGATGCCGAAGCCGAGCACGACCACGACGATTTCGAGTCCTTTGTCATCGATCTCCGGCGTTTCGAAACCCCGCAAACCCTGGTTCAGAAAATTGCCGAGGCGGCGGCGGCGCATGACATCCTTCGCGTCAAGGGCTTTGTGGAGATTCTTGACAAGCCGATGCGTCTGCTGATTCAGGGGGTCGGATCCCGCATCCAGCACCGGTTCGATCGCGCATGGCAAAAGAACGAGGAGCGAAGCAGCCGTCTGGTCGTCATCGGCCAGAAGGGGCTCGACGCCGCAGCGATTCGAAACCTGATCCTGGGTTGATTCCGCATGCATCTGCTGGCGACCAACGTTGCGAAACTGGACGAGGCGGAAGCCGCGGTCGATCTCGAACAGTCGCCAGCCGATGTCGTGGTGCTGTCCTTCGCGGACAGCGACCTGTCCGCTCTGGCCGCCGCCTGGCAGTCGGATGCCGAGGTACTCCCTGCGTTGCGGCTTGCAAGCCTCAAAAAACTGAAGCACCCGATGTCCGTGGACCTCTATGTCGAGCGCGTCGTCGCGCATGCACGGATGGTCATCGTGCGCTGTCTCGGCGGTTTCGAATACTGGCGGTATGGACTGGAAATCATCGCTTCGATCGCGCGCAGTAACGGCATTCTGTTTGCCGCCTTGCCCGGCGACGTTCGCCCCGATTCCCGGTTGGCCGAAATCTCCACGGTGACAACGGAGACGCTGTCTCGTCTGGACCGTTTCTTTCGCGAAGGTGGGCCGGAGAATCTGCGCCAGGCCCTGGGATATGTCGGCAGCCTGCTGGGTCAAGACACCGCCTGGACCGATCCGATGCCGGTCGGACCGGCCGTCGGGTTTTCCGCCGACGGACGCACGGTACCCCTGAAGGATTTGTTTGGCGCGGTCGACAAACGCCCCGTTGCGCTGGTCCTGTTCTATAAAGCGAGCCTGCTCGCGGCCGACACGGCTCCCATCTGCGCCTTGATGGCGGCGCTCGAAGCGGAGAACCTCGCGCCGGTCGCAGTCGCGGTCTCCAGCCTCAAGGATCCGGCGGCGGCAGAAGTTCTCGAACGGCTGATCGCGGTTCGACGGCCGGCGATTATCCTCAATGCGACGGCGTTCTCCGCTCTGCGCGAAGATGGCACGACGGTTCTCGACGCCGCCGATGTTCCTGTGCTGCAGGTTGTGCTCGCAAGCAACTCGCAGGAGGCATGGACCTCGTCGCCCCGCGGATTGTCTCCGTCAGATCTCGCGATGAATGTCGTGTTGCCCGAACTGGATGGCCGGTTGTTGAGCCGTGCCATTTCGTTCAAGACCGAGGAAGAGTTCGATGCCCGAATCGAATTTGCGTCTGTTCGGCACAGACCTTGTCCTGACCGGATCGAGTTTGTCGCGCGTCAGGCGGCCCGCTGGGTCAAGTTGGGCCGAACCCCGCGCGCGGAGCGTCGATTGGCGCTCGTTCTATCCGATTATCCGGCTCGCGCGGGACGTGCCGGCTATGCCGTGGGGCTCGATACGGCCGAAAGCGTCGTTCAAATTGCCAAGCTGCTCCATGCGGAAGGCTACGATGTCGGCGAAGCAGGATTGTGCGCGGCTGATGTCGAGCGGCTGCTTTCGGGAGACTGCGCCGGCATTGACATTGCCGTGAACACTTACGCATCATGGCTGAAAGCCTTTCCGCCGCGCCTGCAGAACGAGGTCGAAAATAGCTGGGGCGCTCCCACCGCTGAAAACGGTGTCTTCTCCTTCCCCCTGCTCAAAGCCGGAAAGCTGCTGGTTTTTCTTCAGCCCGACCGCGGATTGGCTGATAACCGCAAGGCCGGCTATCACGACACGTCGATTCCGCCGCGCCATGCCTATGTTGCGTTCTATGCCTGGTTGCGCGAACAGGCCAGGATCGACGCACTCATTCATCTCGGCACCCACGGTACGCTGGAGTGGTTGCCCGGCAAAGCGCTAGCCCTTTCCGCCGAGTGCTGGCCCGAGGCAGTGACGGGTCCGTTGCCGGTCATCTATCCCTTCATCGTCAACAATCCCGGCGAGGCAGTGCAGGCCAAGCGCCGGCTAAGTGCCGTGACCATCGGCCATCTCACCCCGCCGCTGAGCGCAGCGGGGCTGCACGGCGCAGCGGCCGAGCTGGAGGCGCTGGTCGAGGAATATGCCGGAGCAGGGGGGCTCGATCGACGCCGGCTCGATTTGCTCGAAGGCGCCATCATCGACTGCGCCTGGACGTCGGGTCTCGCCGCCGAATGCAATCTCTTGAGGGATGAGCCGGCAAGGGACGCGATCATCAAGCTCGATGCCCGTCTGTGCGATATCAAGGAACTCAGCATCCGCGACCGGCTGCACGTTTTCGGGCGAGCTCCCGCGGATGATGTACAGTCATCGCTGGTCGAAGCGATCGTTGCGGCAGCAGGCACGTCGGTAACGGGTGAGCAGCGTCAACGGATTGCAGGGGCGGTGCGTAGCAGCGCCTCGCACGAGGAGAGGGCGCTGCTGGCGGCGCTCGACGGGTGCCGCGTGAGTCCGGGCCCGGCCGGGGCTCCGAGCCGGGGCAGGGCCGATGTTTTACCCACGGGCAGAAATTTGACGACGCTTGATCCGCGATCGATTCCGACGCGGACGGCCACGACGATCGGCCTAAGGGCCGCGGATGAAGTGGTTCGCCGCTACTTGCAAGATCACGGCGACTATCCCCGTTCGCTCGTGATCGACCTCTGGGCCTCCACGTCGCTGCGAACCGGCGGCGACGACCTGGCGCAGGCGCTCGGTTATCTGGGCGCTCGACCGGTCTGGGACACGTCGTCGAACCGTGTCACGGGTGTCGAAATTCTGCCGCTGGCGAAACTCGAACGGCCGCGCATCGATGTGACGCTGCGGATATCAGGTCTTTTCAGGGATATTTTCGAAACACAGATCGCCCTGCTTGATACGGCGATTCGCAGGATCGCCGATCTCGACGAGGACGACGCCGATAATCCGATCGCCGGCGCGCGCCGGCGCGGTGACGATATTGCGCGCATCTTCGGCGGTGCGCCCGGTAGTTACGGTGCGGGAACCGCGGCGCTCACGCTCGACAGCAACTGGGGAGCACGTGAAGATCTTGGCGAGGCCTACCTCTCCGCCGTGACCCATTCCTACGGTGGCGCGCAGGCGGCCATGCCGGCGGGTGATGGCTTCCGTACCCGCGTGTCCTTGGCCGATGCGCTGGTCCACCCGCAAGACGACCGCGAGCGCGATCTTCTCGATGGTGACGGGGTTGCCGATTTCGTCGGCGGCTTTGCGGCGGCGGCGGCATTGCTCGGCAATGATGTAGAACTCTACCACCTCGATACCAGCACGCCATCGACGCCCAAGGCTCGCACGGTTGCTGAGGAGGTCGCGCGCGTGGTGCGGGGACGGCTGACCAATCCCCGCTGGATCGAGGGTATGCTCGGCCACGGTCACCGCGGCGTGGCCGAGATCGCTCAAGGCGTCGACGCGCTCTACGCCTTCGCGGCGACGACCCGTGCTGTGCCCGGTCATTTATTCGATCTCACCCACGATGCCCTGATTGCGGATGAGGCCGTGCTCGCCGGAATGATCGCAACCAACCCGGCAGGCGCGGCAGCCATCGTTGCGCGGCTGCGCGATGCGTTGGTGCGCGGACTTTGGGTCGCGCGGCGCAACGCCGTTGCCGGCGAGCTGGACCGCGCCACCAGGAAATCGCCGGGCGATCGCGGTCCATCGATGGAGGCCGCACAGTGAATCGGGCCGTGGCATTCGAGGTGAAGGGCTGGTGTCCGGGTGCTTTGACGCCGATGCAAAGCGGCGACGGATTGATTGTGCGGGTGCGCCCACGGTGCGGCATGTTCAGCCTGGACCAGCTGATCGTTCTCGCCGATGCCGCACGGCGTTTCGGCAACGGTCATATCGACCTGACGCGGCGCGCCAATCTGCAAATCCGCGGTGTCGGCGAAGAAAATCTGCCCGGGCTGCAAGACGTGATCGGAGCGCTTGGGCTTCTCGACCCGACACCGGAAGCGGAGGCGGTGCGTAACCTCATGATCAGCCCGCTCGCGGGGATCGACCCGGGCGAGGTGCTCAATATCAGCGGCATCGCCGGGGATCTCGCGCGAATGCTCGCATCCGAGCAGGATCTCTGGGCGTTGCCGTCCAAGTTCGGCTTTGTCGTCGACGGTTGCGGCAGCTTGACGCTTGCGGGCGAGCGCGCCGATATTCGTCTTGCCGCTATTCGCCTCGGCGCAGCCCCCGCGGTCGCGGTCGGCCTCGACACGCAGGCCGGAATCGAATGGCTGGGCTCAGTCTCTCCCGCAACGGCCGCTGCAGCTGCGATGGAAGCCGCGTACGCCTTCCTCAAGGTGATCTCGAACGGGACGCGGCAACGCATGCGCGACCTTTCCGTTGAAGGCCTTGCCTTCGTCCGATCGGCGATGAAGCGACGGCTCGATCCGCTGACGCGCGATCCACCAAAAATCGATGTGTCGCTGGATCGGCGAGTTGGCCTGCTTGATTTGGGCCTGGGCCGGTTCGCTGTGGGCGTCGTAGCGCCTTTCGGCCGCGTCGAGACCGATCAGCTTCGCAAATGTGCCGGCGAGATGGCGGCTTTCGGTGTCAAGGAAATCAGGCTGTCACCCTGGCGTATCCTGTATGCCGAGGTTTCCTCGGCATCGGCGGGAAATGCGATCCTCGCTGCCGCCGGTGCCGCAGGCTTTGTTGCCGAACCCTGCGATCCACTGCTTAGAATCGAAGCATGTCCGGGTGCGCCGGCCTGTCGATCGACGAGCCTCGATACCCGTGGCGATGCTCGCCGTCTCGCCGAATTGTTACCCCGCTTCGGCTTTGAAGGGACCGCTCACGTCTCCGGTTGCGCCAAGGGGTGCGCCAAGTCCGACGCGGCCGACCTCACGCTTGTCGGCGCTGATGGTCTCTACGGGATCGTTCGTAACGGAACCGCCCAGGATCGGCCTGCACGGAGTTGCTCGTTCGCAGCGCTTGTCGCTGATCCTGACGCGCTCTTCGATCGTTTCCAAGGGCGCCACCATGACTGAATTTCGCAGCTATATCCGGGATGGAGCCGAGATTTACCGTAACTCGTTTGCGATCATCCGCGCTGAAGCCGATCTCTCCCGTTTCAAGGAGAACGAGGAAAAGGTGGTGGTCAGGATCATCCACGCATGCGGCATGACCGACATCGCCAGCGATATCGTGATGTCCCCGACATTTGCCGCAAGCGCGCGCGCGGCCTTGCTGAGGGGCGCGCCGATCTTGTGTGATGCAAAGATGGTCGCACACGGCATCACGCGCAACAGGCTGCCTCGCGACAACAGGGTGATGTGCACGCTCGACGATCCCGCCGTTGCAGGCCTCGCCGCGGAAGCCGGCAATACGCGCTCGGCGGCGGCCCTGGAACTCTGGCGGCCTAATCTCGACGGCGCCATCGTCGCCATCGGCAATGCGCCGACGGCGCTGTTTCGGTTGCTTGATATGCTCGACGAGGGCGCGCCGCTGCCCGCCGCCATCATCGGTGTTCCCGTCGGCTTCGTCGGCGCAGCCGAATCCAAGGAAGCCCTTGGATTGCAGACGCGGGTGCCATTCCTTGTCGTGCGCGGTCGCAGAGGCGGGAGCGCCATGGCCGTTGCGGCAATCAATGCGCTGGCAAGTGAGCGAGAATGACAAGCCTTGACGCGATCGCGGGAACCGCCAGTGGTGGAACGCTCTACGGCATCGGCGTCGGA
The DNA here is from genome assembly GCF_031202265.1 of Bradyrhizobium sp. Ash2021. Taxonomy (NCBI): domain Bacteria; kingdom Pseudomonadati; phylum Pseudomonadota; class Alphaproteobacteria; order Hyphomicrobiales; family Nitrobacteraceae; genus Bradyrhizobium; species Bradyrhizobium sp. Ash2021. The sequence goes on from NZ_CP100604.1 coordinate 3,797,582, forward strand.
CCGGGCGACGTTCGCTACCTGACGCTGCGGGCGGCAACCCTCGTGCGCGATGTCGACGTCGTGGCTTTTTTCGCCAAGCGGGGGCTGCAGGGAAATGCCCGCGGCATCGTCGACCCTCTGATTGAAACGGGGCGCAGCGAGCTCCGGCTGGAATATCCAGTGACCGACGAGATCCCGCCCGAGGATCCTTCCTATCAAAGGCAGATCGGCCGGTTCTACGAGGAAAGCGGCGCTGCGCTGATGGAGCTGCTGCGCCAAGGCAAGTCCGTCGGGCTTCTGGCCGAAGGAGATCCATTCTTCTACGGTTCCTTCATGCATATGTGGCGCCGTCTCGAAGGCGATTTCCCGGTCGAAATTGTCCCCGGCGTCACCGGCATGTCAGGCTGCTGGACGCGCGCCAATGCGCCCATCACCTGGGGCAACGACATCCTTTCGGTATTACCCGGGACGTTGGGCGAGGAGCAATTGACGCGCCGGCTCGCGGAGACCGACGCTGCCGTCATTATGAAAGTCGGCAAGAACCTCGCAAAGGTCCGCCGGGCTGTCGAAGCGGCCGGATTGCTGTCGCGCGCGATCTATATCGAGCGCGGCACCATGCAAGGGGAGCAGATCATGCCCTTGTCCGAATGTCCCGATGGCAGGGGCCCTTACTTTTCGATGGTGCTGATCCCCGGCCAGGGGAGGCGGCTGTGACCGGCTCGCTCGTCGTCGTCGGCCTTGGACCGGGATCGATCGATCTCCTGACGCCGGCGGCGAGCCGAGCATTGCGGACAGCGACCGATCTCGTTGGATACGAAACCTATCTCGATCGGATTCCAAAAACTCTCTTCACCGGTTACCGTCATGCTTCCGGCAATCGCGTCGAGATCGACCGGGCACGCCACGCGCTCACGCTCGCCGCGGAAGGCAAAAGCGTCGCCGTCGTCTCGGGCGGCGATCCCGGCGTATTCGCGATGGCGGCTGCGGTTTTTGAAGCGATCGAAGGCGGCAATCCCGCCTGGCGAGATCTCGATATTCATGTTGAGCCCGGGATCACGGCGATGCTTGCGGCTGCGGCCGAAGCCGGCGCGCCGCTCGGCGCAGACTTCTGCGCGATCTCGCTGTCGGACAATCTGAAATCATGGGAGACGATCGAACGCCGGTTGCGGGCTGCGGCCGAGGGTGATTTCGTCATTGCGCTTTACAACCCCGCTTCCCGCGCAAGGCCACATCAGCTCGGTCGCGCTTTCGATCTGTTGAGGGCGACAAAGTCGCCGCAGACCGTCGTGCTCTTCGTCAGAAGTGCCGCGACACCCGAAACACGCGTCGTCACGACAGTCCTGGCGGAGGCGGATCCAACCCATGCCGATATGCGGACGCTGGTCATCATTGGATCGGCGGCAACCCGGCTCATATCGCGAGGGGAGCGCAGACCCTGGGTCTATACGCCGCGGGCGGAACAGGACGTTGTGCGATGAGCAAGCCCCTGTTCGAGCCAAATCATCGCCGCTTCGGCATTTTCGACGGCATGTCCGCGCAATTTAAGCGGACGCCCGATCATCACGACCGGAATCCCAAGATGGCGTGCTGCTTCGATTTTCGCGTAGGTCGCCGTTCCCCCCGAGTTTTTGGAGACGAGTACATCGACCTTCACCTGCTTGAGAAGCGTCGTTTCCGCCTGCAGGTCGAAGGGGCCGCGACCGGACAACAATTTGATATCGGGCGGCAGCGCGACGTCGCCGGGCGGGTCGATGGTGCGCGCAATGTAATGATGATGAGGGCGCCTTGCGAAGGCGCCAAGCTCCAGGCGGCCCAGCGTCAAGAAAACCCGGCGGGGGTTCGGCCCAAGCGCGTCGGCGGCGGCTTCGGCGCTCGCGACGGGAAGCCAGCTGTCCCCCGGCTGGGGTTCCCAGGCAGGGCGTACGATCGAAGCGAGCGGGATCGCAAGTCGTGCGCAGGCGGCCACGACGTTGGACGAGATTTGATCGGCGTAGGGATGCGTCGCGTCAATGACCACTTCCGTTGCGTTCTGCTTCAGCCACGCCACCAGACCGTCAGAGCCGCCGAAGCCGCCGATCCGCGTTGGAACGGGCTGCGTTTTGGGGCTCGAGGTGCGCCCGGCAAGGGAAAGGGTGACCTCAAAACGCGGGTCGGCCGCAAGCAGGCGCGTCAGCTCCGAGGCCTCCGTTGTTCCTCCGAGGACGAGAACGCGCATCGAGGCTATTTCCATGAGTGCTGAGTCCGCAACCTGCACGGAGAAGCGCTGGCTGTCTATCATCGGCATTGGCGAGGACGGCGTGGAGGGGCTGTGCTCCGTGGCGCGGCAGTTGATCGGGTCGGCGGAACTGGTCGTCGGCGGCGCGCGCCATCTGGAACTCGCGGGTGATCTTATCCGCGGCCGGCGTCTTGCCTGGCCCAGTCCCATGAGCGATGCGTTTGGCGAGATCAAGCGGTATCGCGGGCGTTCCGTCGCGGTTCTCGCAAGCGGTGACCCCTTCTATTTCGGCGTTGGCAAGCAACTCGCGGCATTTGTCCCAGCTGAGGAGTTCGTTTGCCTGCCGCAACCATCCGCCTTCAGTCTTGCCGCAGCGAGAATGGGTTGGTCGTTGCAGGACGTTTCGCTTGTTACGCTGCATGGCCGCGCGCTCGAGGGCATCATTCGACACCTGCAGCGCGGCGCACGCATCCTGGCGCTGTCCTGGGACGGCGCGACACCTGGGCACCTTGCCGGGTTTCTCGACGCGCGTGGCATGGGGCGATCGCGGGTCACGGTGCTGGAGGCGATGGGGGGCCCTCGCGAGCGGATACGTCACGCGACTGCATCGCATTTTGAGATCGAGGAAATTCTCCCACTCAATACGATCGCCATCGAGGTGATCGCGGAACCGGAGGCTGCGTTTATTGCCCTCGCATCCGGCCTTGACGACGCGTTCTTTGAGCATGACGGCCAGCTGACAAAGCGCGAAATTCGCGCCGTGACCCTTTCGTCGCTGGAACCGCGACATGGCGAACTGCTCTGGGATGTCGGGCTCGGTGCGGGCTCGATCGCGATCGAGTGGCTGTTGCGCCATTCCTCATTGAGCGCGATCGGCATCGAGGCGCGCAGTGACCGGGCCGACCGGGCTGCCCGCAACGCCGCCGTGCTCGGCGTGCCGGAACTACAGATCGTGCAAGGCCGCGCACCGGAGGCGCTGGCCGGGCTTGCCAGACCGGACGCCGTATTTGTCGGCGGCGGCATGATGGACGATGGTGTGTTCGAAGCGGTCTGGGCAGCTCTAAAACCTCGCGGCCGCCTGGTGGCCAACGCGGTGTCGCTCGAGACCGAGGCCCGGCTGACCGATTATTTCGGCCGTTTCGGCGGCGAGCTCATTCGACTGCAGGTCGCGAGAGCCGATACGGTGGGCGCCATGTCTGGCTGGCGCCCGGCGATGCCGGTTACGCAATGGCGAGTGAGGAAGCCATGATCGTCGCTGGGATCGGATGTGGCCGCGGGACATTGTCCGAAGACATTGAGAATTTGATTCTCACGGTTCTTGCGAGTTTTGGAATCGCGCGCGAGAAACTCGATGCGATCGCGACCGAAGCGTCGAAGGCGGATGAGAGCGGAATTGCAAATGCTGTGCAATCGTTGTCGGTTCGTCTTGTCCGGTGCTCGCTTGCGGATCTGGATGGCGCCACCGACAGGGTCGTGACGCGCTCATCGCGCGTTCAGGCGCTCAAGGGAGTTCCGTCGATCGCGGAAGCGTCGGCCCTCGTCGCGGCGGGTCGCAATGCCCGGCTGCTCGGCGCGCGGGTCGCGGCCAACAAGGTGACCTGTGCCATCGCCATCAGTGAGGCCTCATGACCGTTCACTTCATCGGAGCCGGACCGGGTGCACCCGACCTGATCACCGTGCGGGGACGCGATCTTATCGCGGCTTGCCCGGTCTGCCTCTATGCCGGCTCTTTGGTGCCGAAAGCGTTGCTCGGCTATTGCCCGCCCGGAGCCAGTATCATCGACACGGCGTCGATGTCGCTCGACGAGATCATAGCGGAAATCGCGCGCGCCACCGAGCGCGGCCAAAACGTCGCGCGCCTGCATTCCGGAGATCTGTCGATCTGGAGCGCGCTCGGCGAACAGTTGCGGCGCCTGGATGCCCTCAATATCCCGTACACGGTCACGCCGGGCGTTCCCGCTTTTGCCGCGGCCGCCGCGGCGTTGGCCAGGGAATTGACATTGCCCGAAGTGGCGCAATCGGTGGTACTGACCCGAACTCCCGGACGCGCCTCGGCGATGCCCGTGACCGAAAATCTCCGGGCGTTCGCCGCAACCCGCGCGACGCTGGCGATTCATCTCTCGATTCACGCGATCGACAAGACCGTCGCAGAGCTGGTCCCCGCTTACGGGGAGGACTGCCCGGTTGCCGTCGTGTTTCGCGCAAGCTGGCCTGACGAGCGGATCATCCGGGCGACGCTCGGCACGATCGTAGCCGAGGTGAAAAAGACTGATATCGAGCGCACGGCGCTGATCATCGTCGGTGACATACTGGCAGCGCGCGATTTCAGGGACAGCGCACTCTACGACAGCGGATATCGCCGGCGATTCCGGGGAGGCGGCGCATGATCGAACCGCTATCCCCAGCGTCCGACGATTTTGCCTTCGCGGTCGAACACGGCGATGTCGAGGGTGCTCGGCGATCCGTCGAGAACCTGCGCAGCGGTCTTCCACGCAGCCCTGGCAACGAACTGACCGATCGGGATCCCGCGCTGCTCTGCTTCGCGCAAGACCTGCAATGCCGTGTTGGCGTCACGGCAAAGTTCGATGAGATCGGCCGGCGCATCCGCCTCCCGGAGAAGTTCCGCAAGCCAGATACGGTCGACGCTGCCAGACTTGGAGTGCAGATCGAGCAGTCCTTGTCCGAGCTTCGTCATCTTGGCAAAGCCTCCAGCGATGGTGATGCGCGGGACCGGGTGTCGTTTCGCGTATTTCAGCATGCCGCCGACGAAATCGCCCATGTCGATGAGCGCGGTTTCGGAAAGACCGTACAGCTTCTGAACTGCCGTCTCGGAAGTCGAGCCGGTGGAGCCCGCGATGTGTTTGAGGCCGCTGGCGCGTGCCACGTCGATGCCGCGGTAGATGGAGTGGATCCAGGCCGCACAGGAATAGGGCACGACAATTCCGGTCGTTCCCAGGATCGAAAGTCCACCGACAATGCCGAGACGCGCATTGAGCGTTCTGGCGGCGAGCGCGTCTCCGCCGGGAATCGAGAGTTCGATGATAACGTCGCCGGAGGCTCCGAAGCGCTCCACCACTTCGCGAACCGCCGCTCGCATCATCTCGCGCGGCACCGGATTGATCGCGGGCTCACCCGGCGGGATGGGGAGGCCGGGTTTGGTCGCCGTTCCCACGCCTTCGCCCGCAGCAAAGGTGACGCCGGACCCTGGCGTACCCGCTCTCACCGTCGCCTTGATCAGCGCGCCATGCGTGACGTCGGGATCGTCGCCGGCATCTTTCACGATTCCGGCGGTCGCACCCCGGTCAAACGTTTCGAAGACCGCAACCGCGAAACTGACGCGCGCGCCGCTGGGAAGCCCTATTTCGACGGGATCCGGACACTCGCCGGTGACAAGCGCCTCGTAGGCCGCGCGCGTCGCGGCAGTCGCGCAAGCACCCGTGGTCCAGCCGCGCCTGAGCGGCTGGCCCGGCCTCCTTTGATTTGCGTCTGCGGCGTCGTTCACATTCTGCTCCGTTCGGGCGCAGCAAAACCTAGCACGATTTCGCCATGAAGCTGCTCGCCGACGGTCTCCCTGATTTCCCGGACTTTCCGCCTGGCGAAGTCTGGCTTGCAGGTGCGGGTCCCGGCGACCCCGGGCTTTTGACCTTGCACGCGTTGCATGCGCTGAGAGCGGCCGACGACATCGTTCACGATGCGCTGGTCGATCCACGCATCCTGCAACTCGCGGGCAACCAGGCCAAGCTGATCTTTGCCGGCAAGCGCGGCGGCAGACCTTCGTCTCAGCAGGCCGATATCAACGACCTTCTGATCGAGCGCGCCAGGATGGGGCGACGCGTGCTGCGCCTGAAGGGCGGCGACCCCTTTGTGTTCGGGCGGGGCGGAGAAGAAGCCTTGGCGCTGACGCGTGCCGGGCTTCGGTTCAGGATCATTCCCGGCATCACATCGGGGCTTGCCGCTGCAGCGCTGGCCGGCATTCCCGCGACAATGCGGGAGACCAACCACGCCGTTATCCTGGTGGCGGGAAGCCGGGCGGTGGACGACACGTCGGCGGCCGAGTGGGAGAAGCTGGCGAGCGCCGGGCAGCCGATCATCGTCTATATGCCGATGGCGAATCTGCCGGAGATCATGAGCGCGTTTGAACGCGGCGGCATGGCTCCCGATACGCCTGCCGTGATCATCAGCTCCTCGACGACACCGGAGGAACGGATTATCGAAACGCAGCTCGGGACGGCCGCCCGGGACGCCGCGATGCAAGGGGTCGACGCGCCCGCGATCGTGATCGTCGGTGCCATTGCGGAAATGAGGCAACGGCTTCTGGCGAATATGGTTGGCGCGCGATGAACTTTTCCCTCGGTCCGCCGGGCCTTATCATCGCGGCGCCGCGCTCGGGTGCCGGCAAGACAACGGTGACGCTCGGGCTGTTGCGGGCGCTTCGGCGTCGCGGCGGTGCCGTCCAGCCCTTCAAGTGCGGACCGGACTATATCGATCCGGCTTTTCACGAAATCGCCGCGGGCCGGCCGAGCTTCAATCTCGACAGCTGGGCAATGGGGGAGGAACTGATCGCAACCCTCGCGACCGAAGCGTCAACCGGCGCGACTATTTCCATTGCCGAGGGTGTGATGGGGCTGTTCGATGGCGCTGCGGCGCGGGGACGGTCCGGGACCGGCGCGACCGCCGATCTGGCGGCTCTCCTTGGGTGGCCGGTGGTGCTCGTGCTCGATGTCGCCGGCCAAACCGAGACGGCGGCAGCCGTCGCGCTCGGTTGTGCCCGATATCGGGACGACGTCGATATCGCCGGCGTGATCCTGAACCGCGTGGCGAGCAAGCGTCATTTCTCACTGGTGGCGCCGGCGTTCGACCGGATCAATATGCGGATCTTCGGTGCGATACTGCGCGACGACCGTCTCGCGCTGCCCGAGAGGCATCTCGGCCTGGTCCAGGCCGGCGAGATACCCGCGATCGACCAGCGTCTGGAAACGCTTGCAGATATCATTGGCGCTGCAATCGATCTCGATGCAATCGGGCAATCGGCGGGGCCCGCGAAGGCCGCCATCGCGATCCGCGAAGCGCAATCTGACGGAGTTCGATCGCGGCTGCAGCCGCCCGGGCAGCGCATCGCGCTCGCGCAGGACAGGGCATTTTCCTTCATGTATCCTCATGTCCTTCGGCAATGGCGGCACGCGGGCGCGGAGATCGTTCCGTTCTCGCCGCTGGCCGACGAGCCTCCCGATGCCACGGCGGATGCCGTCTGGTTGCCGGGCGGTTATCCAGAACTCCATGCCGGCGCGCTGGCATCCGCTCACAGCTTCCGGGAGGGTCTTCAGAAACTGGCCCGCCGCTCCATTCCCATCCACGGCGAGTGTGGTGGCCATATGGTGCTGGGGCGAGGCCTCGAGGATGCCGACGGCAACAGGCACGAAATGACCGGTCTGCTCGGACTCGAAACTTCCTTCGCGAAGCGCAGGCTGCACCTGGGCTATCGACGCGCGCGGCTTCGCGCAGCCTGCGCGCTGGGCGCGAAGGGCACGGAAGTGCTCGGCCATGAGTTCCACTACGCGAGCACGGTTTCGACGAGCGACGATCCGCTGGTCGATTGCTGGGATGCCGCCGGCGCGGAAGTTCCTGAACAAGGTGCCCGACAGGGCTCGACAACGGGCACGTTTTTGCACGTCATCGACCGGATCGCGATATGACCGAGACGCCCGATCGATCTCCGCGACCATTCGATGCCGCCTTTCGGCAGTCGCTCCGCGACCTCGTCCTCTGGCGCCGCGACGTTCGCCGGTTTCGCCGCGATCCCGTCGATTCGGCTTTGATTCACTCGCTGCTTGAACTCGCCTGCCACGCTCCGTCCGTTGGGCATTGCCAGCCCTGGAGGTTCGTGCTGGTCGAATCCGCCGAATGCCGGGAAGCGGTGAGGTCGAGCTTTGTTCGGGCCAACGCAAATGCGCTCGAAACCTATGACGGCGAACAGCGTGCGCGTTACGCCAGACTGAAACTTGAGGGGCTCGAAGATGCTCCGGTCCATCTTGCGGTCTTCGCCGACGAGGCGACGGAGGCGGGCAGTGGCCTGGGTCGTCAAACCATGCCGCAGACCCTTCGATATTCCGTTGTTGCCGCAATTCAGACCTTATGGCTTGCCGCCCGCGCCGAGGGACTTGGGCTTGGCTGGATTTCGATCCTCGAACCGGAGACGCTATGCCGGGTCCTCGAGGTGCCGGAATCCTGGACCCTGATCGCCTATCTCTGTATCGGCCGGCCGGTGGAGGAGCACCTCGATCCCGAACTCGAACGCTACAATTGGCAGGAACGTTTGAGTGCGCAGCGCCTGATATTCAAGCGCTGACGGATAACGCGGCGCTGTTGATCCTCTGCGAGATTGCAGGCGGCGCATTGCGACGGGTCAACTGCACGTCGGGTCTTCAAGAGAGTGATCTCGTTCGGAAAATCCCGCAAGTAGCGGGGCCGATCTTGCCCGAGGGTTCTGTTCGCAAAACGGGGTTGTGAAAGCGCTGCGGCGTGCGCTGGCGTTCGCCGCTATCACGCGTGGACACGCAGAGCAGTCCTATCTCATTTACTAAACAAGGGAAGTTTCCCTGCCGGATGTGAGTTGGTCCGCGTCGATGCAATAGTGGTTGCGCTGCAGCAATAACTTGGCTCGATGAAAAATCGATGGTGTCCATTGACAGTCATTGTGTTTAGTGAAAATCTGTAACTTAACAAAAACACTAAACACTCGCGCAGCGGTAATGAATGGCGGATTGATCTCCGCGCTCACGACTGCCGAACGGCGAGGACGGGAAGCGCAAGCAGGCAATCGCCTGCGACAACAGGGAGGTTGTGATGATCCAAATGGTACGTGCTTTGGGGGCGACCGCGGTTGTTGTCGCCTCCTGTCTTGGCAGTCAGGCCGTCGCCCAGACGAAGCAGTTAACGTTGTGCTGGGCGGCATGGGATCCGGCCAACGCTTTGGTGGAACTTTCGAAGGACTTCACCGCCAAGTCAGGCGTTCAGATGAAATACGAGTTCGTCCCATGGACGAGCTACGCCGACCGTTTCCTCAACGAACTCAATTCAAAGGGGAAACTTTGCGACCTCATCATCGGTGACAGCCAGTGGATTGGCGGTGCCGCCGAGAATGGTCACTACGTCAAGCTCAACGACTTCTTCGCCAAAGAAAAGATATCGATGGACGATTTCATGCCGGCCACCGTGGTCGGCTATTCGCAATGGCCGAAGAATACTCCGAACTATTGGGCGTTGCCGGCGATGGGCGATGCGATCGGGTGGACCTACCGCAAGGACTGGTTCGCCCGGCCGGAGATTCAGGCTGAGTTCAGGAAAAAGTACGAGCGCGATCTCAGCCCGCCCCAGACCTGGGATGAACTCAAGCAGATCGCCGAGTTCTTTCAGGGTCGAGAGATCGACGGCAAGAAGGTCTACGGAGCTTACATTTACACCGAGCGCGGCTCCGAAGGCATCACGATGGGCGTGACCAACGCGCTCTACGATTGGGGCTTCCAGTACGACGATCCCAAAAAGCCCTATCAGATGGAAGGCTTCGTCAACTCGCCCGATGCGGTCAAGGGACTGGAATTCTACAAGTCGCTTTACAAATGCTGCACCGCGCCGGGCATGAGCAATGCCTACATGTCCGAGGGGCTCGACGCCTTCAAGTCCGGTCAGGTCGCGATGCAGATGAACTTCTTCGCCTTCTTTCCCGGCCTCTACAAGGATCCCAATGTCGGCGGCGACAAGATCGGCTTCTTCGTCAACCCGAAGCAGAAGTTCCATTTCACCCAGCTCGGCGGGCAGGGGATCTCGGTCGTCTCCTACTCCGACCATAAGGACGACGCGCTCGCCTACATCAAATGGTTCGCGCAGCCCGACGTTCAGAAGAAGTGGTGGGCGCTGGGCGGCTATTCCTGCCACAAGGCCGTGCTCAACGACCCCAGCTTCCCCAAGAGCGCGCCGTTTGCCGCCGACTTCCTGAAGTCGATGGACATCGTCAAGGACTTCTGGGCCGAGCCTGCCTATGCGTCGCTGCTGCTCGATATGCAGAAGCGCGTCCATGACTACGTCGTGGCCGACAAGGGTACCGCAAAGGAGGCGCTCGACCTGCTGGTCAAGGATTGGCAGAAGGTGTTCAAGGACGAAGGTAAGATCTAACCTGACGCGTCGCAGGTCTCCCGGCCTCGGCCGGGAGACCCCCTAATCGTGTTCCGATCCGTGAACGACAGGTCTCAGATGAGCACTCTTGCAGAGCGGGCCGTGGCCCGGACCCCACGCCGGCTTGCGTTGCGGTTCGGCGGGATGTCCGACAGGGCCATTGCCTGGTTGTTCATAACGCCGTCGGTGCTGCTGCTGCTCGCGGTCAACATCTTCCCGCTGCTGTGGACGATCCAGCTGTCGTTCACGAACTACCGGGCCAATCGCCCGAATGCGGTGCTCCGATATGTCGGCCTCGACAACTACCGCGACATACTGACGGATCCCGAGGTGTGGCAGGCCATGCAGGCCACCGCTCATTTCGTGCTGTGGTCGATAGCGCTCGAACTAATACTCGGCTTTGGCCTGGCGCTCCTGATCAACCGCGGCTTCCGCGGCCACAGTTTCTGGACCACCATCATCCTGCTGCCGATGATGCTTTCGCCCGCGGTCGTCGGCAACTTCTGGACCTTTCTGCTGCAGCCGCAGATAGGGCTGTTCAACAGCGGGATCGCGCTGGTGACCGGGGTCGATCCGAGTTCGTTCCAGATGATCGGCGACGTCCGGTTGGCACCCTGGTCCATCATCATGGTCGATACCTGGATGTGGACACCCTATGTGATGCTGATCTGCCTCGCCGGTTTGCGCTCGATACCGGATTACATCTATGAGGCAGCCGAGGTCGATCGCGCATCCCCGTTGCGGCAATTCTGGTCCATCACGCTGCCGATGGTGATGCCGTTCGTGATGCTCGCCATCCTTTTTCGGGCGATCGAAAACTTCAAGATGTTCGACATGGTCAATCTGCTGACCTCGGGCGGGCCGGGATCCACCACGGAGGTCGCGTCGATCACCCTGAAACGCGAGGCGTTCGAAAAATGGCGGACCGGCTATTCGTCGGCCTTGGCCATTATTCTCTTCGTCACCGTCTTCGGTGCCGCCAATATCTATGTAAAGGCGCTTAACCGGGTGAAGCAACGATGAGCACGCCCGTCACCGCTCATTCAGTGGCCGAGCCATCGTCACGATCGAAGCTGATCGCTTCGTTGCTGGTCGTCACCTACGCGGTCATAACCATTCTACCGCTATTGTGGATCTTCCTCACCGGGTTCAAGACGCCGCCGGATTCGATCGCCTATCCACCCAAGGTCTTGTTCGAGCCTTCGGTGGAAGGCTACGTCAATTTGTTTACGACGCGCTCGCGACAGACACCTGAATTCCTGGCCACCTTGCCGCCGCCGCAAACCTGGTATGAGCGTCTCGTGCGCTCGCGTAACATGGTGATCGGCGGACCGTCGAAAGTGGTGCCGCGCTTCGTGAATTCCGTGGTGATCGGCTTCGGCTCGACCTTTCTCGCCGTCTGCTTCGGCACGATCGCCGCCTATGCGTTTTCGCGCTTTCGCGTGCCGCTTGCCGACGATTTGCTGTTCTTCATCCTGTCGACACGGATGATGCCGCCGATAGCGGTCGCGATCCCGATCTATCTGATGTTTCGGCACTTGGGACTAACCGATACCAAGCTCGGGATGATCCTGTTGTACACCGCCGTGAATGTCTCTCTGGCGGTATGGCTGTTGAAGGGATTCATGGATGAAATCCCGCGCGAGTACGAAGAGGCTGCGATGGTCGACGGCTACACACGGCTTCAGGCGTTCTTCAAGGTGGTTCTTCCGCAGGCGACGACCGGCATCGCGGCAACCGCGATCTTCTGCCTGATCTTCGCCTGGAACGAATACGCCTTCGCGGTTCTGCTCACCAGCGGCGATGCCCAAACGATGCCGCCCTTTATCCCCTTCATCATCGGCGAAGGTGGCCAGGATTGGCCCGCGGTGGCGGCTGCGACAACAATATTCTTCATCCCGATCCTTTGCTTCACCATCCTGTTGCGCCGCCATTTGCTGCGCGGCATTACCTTTGGGGCGGTGCGCAAATGACGGAAAGGATTGCACGATACATATCGAGATGGCCGCTCTGGCTCCGTCGCGGTCCCTGCGAGGCTGTGGCGATGGCGTTGATCGGCCTTGGCGTCGTGATGCTGATGCAGCCACTGTCGTTGAACCTGTACAGCTATTCCTTCGTGACGATCCTGGCCGGGACGCTCGGCTTCGTGATCGTCAGTCACTTTCCGGATTAGCCGCCATGGCAGAGATCAAACTCGAATCCGTTGCCAAGACGTTCGGAACATTCGCTGCCGTCAAGGGCGTGGACGTCACCGTCGATCACGGCTCGTTCTTCGTCATTTTGGGTCCCTCGGGTTGCGGCAAGACGACGACCTTGCGCATGATGGCGGGCCTCGAACTGCCGACGTCCGGCCGCATCCTGCTCGATGGCGAAGACGTGACGGTGCTGCCCGCGTCGGCGCGGGACATTGCCTTTGTGTTCCAGCTGTTTGCGCTCTACCCGCACATGAACGTGCGCCAGAATATTGCCTTTCCGCTGCGCTGCCAGAATTACCGGCGCGACGAGGTCAGACGAAGCGTCGAGGAAACGGCAAGATTGCTGAGAATAGATCATCTACTGGACCGCCGGGTCGGCGGCCTCTCCGGCGGCGACCGGCAGCGCGTTGCGCTCGGCCGCGCCATTGTGCGTCGGCCGAAGGCATTTCTCATGGACGAGCCGCTCGGCGCCCTCGATTCCGAGTTTCGCAAGTTGATGTGCGGTGAGCTGCGGGAATTGCACGACCGTATCGATGCGACAACGGTCTACATCACCCACGACCAGCTCGAGGCGATGGCGATGGCTGATGTTATCGCGATCATGAATCAGGGCCGCGTTGAACAAATCGGTACGCCTCAGGAGATTTACGATCGTCCCGCGTCGATGTTCGTTGCCGATTTCATCGGTGCCCCGCCGATGAGTTTTCTTGCTGTCAGGGCGTCGCTGCAGCGCGGCGCTCGCAGTATCGAGGTGGACGGCGTGCCGCTCGAAATGCCCCAACTGTTCGAAGATCGTGCCGAGGGCTCTCTCGCACTCGGCGTGAGACCCGAGAACGTGTCGTTCGCAGATAGCGCGGGCTTGCGCGGTCGCGTGATCGGCGCCGAATATCTCGGTACGACGCAGATCGTCACGGTGACGACGGCCAACGGTCAAATCAAGGCGCGGCTGCCGTCAGGCAACGCGGTCCGAATTGGCGAAACGGTCGGGCTTGCGCTGCGTCCGGACAAACTATCGCTGTTCGACGCGGTCAGCGGCCGGGCGCTCTCGTCGGCGCTTTATGGAGGGCTCCATGGCTGAGGTCGCACTGCTCGATGTCGGCAAGAGCTACGGCGCCGTCGAAGCGGTCCGTGGTCTCTCGCTCTCGGTCGCGCATGGTGAGTTTGTCGTGCTGCTTGGTCCGACCGGCGCCGGGAAGACGACGACGCTGCGGTTGATCGCCGGCCTGGAGCGGCCCGATCAAGGCCATGTGGTGATCCAGGGCCGCGACGTGACCAGGGAAGTTCCGGCCGAACGCGACGTCGCGTTCGTCTTTCAGCAATATTCGCTTTATCCACATCTGACGGTCTACGACAATCTGGCTTTCCCCCTGCGTTCTCCGGCCCGGCGCGTCGACGAGAAGACGATACGCCGCAGGGTTCAGCAGATATCGGAGCTGCTTCACATTGAACACAAGCTCGATAACCGGGCCACCGCGCTTTCCGGCGGCGAAATGCAGCGGGTCGCCATCGGCAGGGCGCTGGTGCGTGAACCAGCCGTCTATCTGATGGACGAGCCGCTCTCTTCGCTGGATGCAAAACTTCGGGCCGAATTACGCCTCGAGCTCAAGCGCATCCAGCGCGAATTGGGAACGACGATTCTCTACGTGACGCATGACCAGATCGAAGCGATGACCATGGCGGACCGGATCGGCGTGATGAACGAGGGATTACTCATACAGCTTGGTACGCCGCGAGAGATCTATGAACGGCCCAACAGTGCCTATGTGGCGGGCCGGTTGGGTACACCGGTCATCAACCTCATTCCAGCCGGGCTTCTGGGCGGACCGGTGCCGCCGCAGGTGGAGACGGTGGGATTAAGGACCGAGCATATCCGCATCTCGACCGCGGACGGCCCCGGACCACGCGCACAGGTGCATTGGGTCGAACATCTCGGCGATCAAAACCACGTTCACCTCAAGCTCGCGACCCATTCGCTGGTGACGCTTGCCGATCCTGTCCAGCCACTCAAGGCGGGGGATCAGGTTTCACTCGAATTCGAGTCCCCGCTTTATTTCGATCAGGCCGGTCGCCGAATCGGCGCCGAAGGATTGCGGGGGCATGCATGATGATCGACCGCGAGGCTCGCAAATTGTTGTTTGAAACGGTGGCGCAGCGTGTCATTGCCAGCGCCGAAGAATTAACTGATCTCGATCGCGCAATCGGCGACGGCGATCACGGGGCCAACATGCGCCGCGGTTTTGAAGCCGTGCTGGCGGCGGTTGATGAGCTCTCCGCGAAAAACCTCGGCGAATCCCTGAAGGGCGTCGGCACCACTCTCGTCATGAAAGTCGGCGGCGCATCAGGTCCGCTTTACGGCACGCTTTTCATGTCGCTCGGCAAGACGCTGGATGACGAGGTGACGTGTGAGCGGGTTGCCGATGCGTTTGCCACAGCCATCGATGCGGTCAGGGCGCGGGGCAAGTCCGATGTCGGGCAAAAGACCATGCTCGACGTGCTTTTTCCGGTGCTCGCAGTTCTGCGCGAAGGCGGCACAGAACTCCCGGTGCGCCTGAAGGCCGTAGCCAAGGCTGCGTCCGAGGAGACTATACCAATGCGGGCGATTCGCGGGCGTGCGTCGTTTCTGGGCGAGCGCAGCGTAGGTCACATGGATCCGGGGGCACGATCCTCGGCGCTGATCGTCGACGCGGTCGCAGACGTCATGGAAGGATTGGCATGAGCGAAAATGTTGGAATCGTCATTGTGTCGCACTCGGCGGACGTAGCGCGGGGCACCGCGCTGATGGTCGAGCAAATGGTCGGCCATGAAGTGCCGCTCGGCTGGTGCGGCGGCGATCCGGGCGGCGGGCTCGGCACCAGCGTCGAGGCGATCATGGCGGCGATCGAGCGGGCGTGGTCGGAGCGAGGCGTTGCCATTCTGGTCGATCTCGGCGGCGCAGAAACCAATAGCGAGATGGCGATCGAGATGTTGCCCGAGGAGCGCCGCGCCCGTGTCGTGGTTTGCAACGCGCCAGTTGTCGAGGGCGCCGTCATGGCGGCGACCGAAGCGGCTTCGGGGGCTTCGCTTGAAGCGGTGCGTCAAACCGCCGAAGAACTGACGCCGGTCTGATGCAGGGCAAGGGTGATGAATAAACACAAGGCATCAGTGCTTATGCGGCATGAGGTGGGGCTCCATGCTCGCCCGTCGGTCAAGTTGACCAAGCTCGCAAAGGCGTTTGAATCGCGCATTGACCTTGGCCTGTCGCCGGACGGTCCCTGGGTCGATGCCAAGAGCATCGTCAAGGTGATGGCGACCAGGGCACCAAAGGATTCGACGATTTATTTTCGCGCGGAGGGGGCCGATGCGAAGGCCGCGCTGGAGGCGCTCGTGACGCTTGTCGACGGAGATTTTCAGGATGGACGATAGAACGCACCGGGCTGCTCATCGCATCGAGGGACGGTCCGCCGCCCCTGGACTGGCGTTGGGACCGCTCGTGCGCCTGATTTCGGTGCAACATGAAGTCCATCAATACCGCTCTGCGGCGGAGGAGCATCGGGCCCTTGTCGATGCGCTCGCGGCGTCGCAGGAAGACCTCGGCGCGCTCTCGCGCCAGGCGGGCGACGATGAAGCGGAAGCCATTCTCGCCTTCCAGATGGCGCTGCTCGAGGACGACAGCCTTGTCGCGCCGGCGCTGGCGCGGATCGACGCCGGCGATGGCGCGGGTCAGGCCTGGAGCGCGGCGATCGATCCGGAAATCGCGTCGTATGATGCGGCCGAAGATCCCTATTTCCGCGCGCGCGCGTCTGATTTGCGCGATCTGCGGGATCGGGTGCTGCGGCATCTTGCAGGTGAGGCAGATCAGACCGTGCCATCAGGCGTCATCCTCGCCGCCGACGATATGCCGCCTTCCACCTTTCTGGCCACGGATTGGCGCGGTGGCGGGTTGGTCTTGCGCCGCGGAAGCCCCAGCAGCCATGTTGCCATTCTCGCCAGGTCGCGCGGCGTCCCGATGATTGTTGGGGTAGACGTCGATCGTCTCGAACAGGGCACCGACGCACTGCTCGATGCGGATGCCGGGCTTCTGATCGTCGATCCCGACACCAATATGCGAGCCGGCTTCAGTCTACGCCGTGCCGAGCAGTCGAAGGCTCGACAGGCCGCGGCGTCATTCAGCGGTCCGGCGCTAACCGCGACCGGCGAATTGGTTCGGGTCATGATCAATGTGACCGGCCTTGCCGAGCTCAGCGTACTCGATCCTGCGGAGGTCGACGGGATCGGCTTGATGCGGACCGAGTTTCTGTTCCAGGGCCGTGAAAAACTCCCAACCGAGGAAGAGCAATATCGGATCTACAGGCGCATGCTTGAATGGGCAGCGGGTAAGCCCGTGACGATCCGCACGCTCGACGCTGGCGGCGACAAGCCGATCGCTGGCTTGACGCAGCCTGGAGATATGAACCCATTTCTAGGTGTGCGCGGTGTGCGGCTGTCGTTGCGGTACCCGGACGTCTTTCGCGCGCAGTTGCGAGCGTTGGCCCGTGCCGCCGTCGCGGGGAATCTCAAGGTGATGATTCCAATGATAACGGTGCCCGAGGAACTCGACCGCTGCCGCGCGCTGTTCGAGCAGGCCTGCGACGAATTGCTTCGCGAGGGCCAAAAAGCGCAGATGCCGCCGCTCGGCATGATGGTCGAGGTGCCGGCAGCAGCGCTGACCATCGAAGACTTCAACGCCGACTTCTTTTCCATCGGCAGCAACGATCTCATCCAGTATGTGGCGGCGGCGAGCCGGGACGAACCGCAGCTCGCCGACCTCTCGCGTCCCTCGCGAGCGGTGTTCAACCTGATCCGGCATGTCGTGGATCATGCCAACCGCTCCGGCCGCGAAGCGAGCTTGTGCGGCGATCTGGCCGGCGATCCCGCGCAAGTCGCGGCGCTCCTGGATCAAGGCTTGCGCGTCCTTTCGGTGACGCCGGGAGCGCTTGGCGCCGTCAAGGCGGCGATTGCCAATTATGCCGGCTCTGCCGCATGAGCGCGGACGTAACGCCAGCGGCGTCGCAGGATCTGATCGCGGCGTACAAGGCCGTCCTTCGCGATGTGCTCGACCGGCGGCCGTCGGGCATGCGCCAGCGTTTGGCCGAAGCACTCGGCAAGAACCGCAGCTTCATCACTCAAATTGCCAACCCGGCCTATCAAACGCCGATCCCGGCGCAGCACGTCCATGCCATCATTCAGGTCTGCCACTTCTCGGCGCAGGAGAGGGACCGCTTTCTCGAAGCCTATCACCGCGCGCATCCGCGCCGGCTGCTGCTTCTGAAGGAGCGCGAGCGCAGCCGACGGCTCACATTGATGCTGCCCGATCTCGGTTCAGAGCAGAAGAACCACAAGCTTGACTCGCTGTTGAGCGAGTTCGCGGAAAAAGTCGCACGGCTGATCGAGGACACCTGACGCCGAAGCGAAGCGCAAAACGGGGAGGGTTAGGATGAAGAAGCTGATCAATGCCGTCGACGACGTGGTGACTGAAAGCCTTGCCGGGTTCTGTGCGGCGCATTCCGACATCGTGCGCATCGGCGAACAAGCGCCGTTCGTGCAGCGCCGGCGTCTGACAAAGGGCAAGGTTGCCCTGGTGTCGGGTGGCGGCTCCGGACATGAGCCGCTTCACGGCGGATTCGTCGGGCAGGGAATGCTGGATGCCGCATGTCCCGGTCAGGTGTTTACCTCGCCGACACCCGATCTTATCCTCGCCGCGGCCGAGGCCGCGGACACCGGTGGCGGCGTATTGTTCATCGTCAAGAATTATGAAGGCGACGTCATGAACTTCGACATGGCGCGCGAGATGTCCGGGAAATCGATTGCGACCGTCGTTACCGATGACGATGTCGCGGTGGAGGCCTCGACTTTTTCGACGGGACGACGCGGCGTTGCCGGCACGCTGATCGTGGAAAAGATCGTGGGCGCGGCTGCCGAAGAGGGGCGCGACCTGGCTTCCCTGAAGGCACTTGGCGACCGCGTCAACGCGGCCACCCGCTCGATCGGAATCGCGCTGACGAGCTGCACGGTTCCGGCCGCCGGCAAGCCAACCTTCGACATCGCCGAAGACGAAATGGAGATCGGGGTAGGCATCCATGGCGAGCCGGGGCGCCGCCGGGTGAAATTGAAGCCGGCTGCCGAAATAGCGGCCGACATGGTCCATGCCATCACGGCTGATCTGGGCGAGCGCGCACGCGGCGAAGCCATCCTGTTAATCAACGGCTTTGGAGCGACGCCTTTGTCGGAACTCTATTTGATGTACGACGCCGTGCGCCAACGGCTCGAGCCCGCCGGTCTGATTGTGGCGCGATCGCTGGTGGGCAATTTCGTCACATCGCTCGACATGGCAGGTTGTTCAACGACCGTATCGATCCTCGATGACGAGATGAAGCGCCTCTGGGACGCGCCGGTCCATACGCCGGCTTTGCGTTGGGGAATGTAGCTTCCCGCCAAATACGCTCGGACCGTGTACTCCCATGGCGCGGTCGCGGACCTCGCCCGTGCCCGGTAGCTTGTCGCAAGCGACATGGCGCACGCTGGAATCGGACGCGGGAGTTCGGTTTTGAGGGGCTCAATCTATCCCCCAATATGAGGGTTATTGCCCATTCTATGAGTATATGCTCTCATGGATGGGGAAAACTAGCGATGTTCCGGCCCGATCTGATCATTTTCGACTGCGACGGCGTGCTGGTCGATAGCGAGATGCTGAGCTGCCGCTGCCTTTCGGAAGCGCTGGCGGGCTATGGCATCGATCTTGGTGTGGATCAGGCACTTGACCTGTTCCTCGGACGGAATCTGAGTGCGGTATTCGAACATTACGAAGCGTTGGGATGCACGATCCCCGAGCAATTTGCAGCCGAATTGAAAACGGGGGTTCGCACGGCGTTTGTTTCCTCACTTTGTGCGATTGAGGGGGTGAATTCGGTGCTGGCGGACCTGCAAATCCCGCATTGCGTTGCTTCGTCCAGCGATGTCGATCGGGTGGCGTTCTCGCTTTCCCTGACCGGCCTCGCGCCGCATTTCGACGCGCACCTCTATACCTCGCAGATGGTGAGGCGCGGCAAGCCGGCGCCCGATCTCTTCCTTTACGCAGCCGAAAGGATGCGGGCGGATCCGCACCGCACCCTCGTGATTGAGGACAGCGTTAGCGGCGTCAGGGCCGGCAAGGCGGCCGGCATGACGGTTTGGGGATTTGTCGGAGGCAGCCACTATCAATCGCGTGACGGCAAGGCCATTCTCCGCGAAGCGGGGGCCGATCGCGTGTTCGGACGAATGGCTGATTTCTGGCGAACGGAACGGCAAGCAGACTGATGGCAGCATCCGACAACGAGAAATCGCGTCTCGACGAAGCCGCGCGTGCGGGCTGGCTGTATTTCATCGCCGGCCACACCCAGGATGAAATTGCCAAGATGCTGCAGGTCTCTCGCGCCTCGGCCCAGCGCCTGGTTTCACTCTGCCTCGCCGAGCGCCTGATCACATTCCGGCTCGAGCATCCGATCGCGGCGTGCATGGAGTTAGCCGCGCAGCTCAAGGACTTGTTTCATCTTGCGTATTGCGAAGTGGTGCCGACCGACCCGGCCGCGCCGCTCTCGTCCGCCGGAATTGCCGAACGCGCCGCCAACATCCTGGAAACGACGCTGCGCACCGAAAAGCCGACGATCGTGGCGCTTGGTACCGGCAGGGCGGTGCGGGCTGCCGTTGAGCGCGTGTCCCCGATCGACTGCCCGAACCACCAGATCGTGTCGCTGGTCGGAAATATCTCGGCCGATGGCTCGGCCAGCTTTTTCGACACGGTCGGCCGTCTCGCGGACCGGACCAAGGCGCGCCATTATCCGATGCCGCTGCCGTTTCTGATGTCCTCCGAGCGCGAGCGCGACCAGATGCTCAAGATCGATCCGATCGCCAAGGTGAGAGCGGTCGCCGCCAAGGCTGACCTGCGGCTGGTCGGGGTAGGGCAGATGGATCAGCAGGCGCAAGTCCATGTCGATGGCTTCGTCTCGCGCGAAGAACTGCTAGAGATGATGCGGCTCGGTGCCGTCGGCGAATTGACCGGATGGGCATTCGACGCGGAGGGCCGAATCATCAACGGCGGGACCAACCTCCGTCTCACCAGCATTCCACCGCGGGTACCGGCGCGGGCGCTGACCATCGGCGCGGCGGTCGGGCGTGCCAAGGTTTCGGCGATCAGGGCGGCGCTGAAGGGGCGGCTCCTCAACGGGCTGATCACCGACGAGGCGACGGCAGGCGCCATCCTCAAGCCGTAGCGAACTGGCCGGTCCTTCAAGGCTGTCACGCCGACGCGGGGTTGCCCGCGGGCCGATCCGGCGCGTGCCCGTATTCGAGCATCTCCTCCAGCCCGCTGGTTTGGTGCCGAAGTGCGATTCCGATCCTTGACAACCCTGGGACTCGGTGTGAACATAATTGCAAAGCGTGAGCATATGCTCAACGCCAATAAGGGAGGTTACCGTGAAGCACGTCCTCAGCGCCCTCCTGGGCGCGGCTACCTTGTTGGGTGCAGCCCCTTCCATCGCCCAGACAACCCTGACCATCGCCACCGTGAACAATGGCGACATGATCCGGATGCAGGGGCTGACCAACGAATTCACCGCCAAAAACCCCGAGATTTCCGTGAAGTGGGTGACCCTCGAAGAGAACGTCCTGCGCCAGCGCGTCACAACCGATATCGCGACCAAGGGCGGGCAGTTCGACGTGCTGACCATCGGCACCTATGAGGTGCCGATCTGGGCCAAGAAGAACTGGCTCATTCCGCTCGACAATCTCGGAGCCGATTACGATACCGCGGACCTGCTGCCCAAGATCCGTGATGCCGTGTCGGTATCGGGCAAGCTCTATGCCGCACCGTTCTACGGCGAGAGTTCGATGGTGATGTACCGGACCGACCTGTTCCAGAAGGCCGGCTTGACGATGCCGGAAAAGCCGACCTGGGACTTCGTGATCGATGCGGCGAAGAAGCTCACCGACAAATCGGCCGGCGTCTACGGCATCTGCCTGCGGGGCAAGGCGGGTTGGGGCGAGAACATGGCGTTCCTGACCGCGATGTCCAATTCGTTCGGCGCGCGCTGGTTCGATGAGAAATGGCAGCCGCAGTTCGACAAACCGGAGTGGAAGAAGACGCTCTCGACCTATGTCGATCTGATGAAGGCCGCAGGCCCTCCCGGCGCAAGCTCGAACGGTTTCAATGAAAACCTGGCGCTGTTCAACTCCGGCAAATGCGGGATGTGGATCGACGCCACGGTGGCGGCGTCCTTTGTCACCAACCCGAAGGATTCGACGGTTGCCGACAAGGTAGGCTTTGCGCTCGCCCCGAATGCGGGACTGGGCAAGAACGCCAACTGGCTGTGGGCATGGAACCTCGCCATCCCCGCGGGCTCAAAGAAGACGGCGGCTGCGGAAAAATTCATCGCCTGGGCGACCAGCAAGGACTACACCCAGCTCGTCGCCAAGAAGGAGGGGTGGGCCAACGTGCCGCCCGGCACCCGAACCTCGCTCTACCAGAATCCGGAGTATCTGAAGGTCGCTCCCTTCGCCAAGCTGACGCTGGCGTCGATCGACGCCGCCGATCCGAACAAGCCGAGTGTGCAGCCGGTGCCTTACGTCGGCGTGCAATACGCGGCCATTCCGGAATTCCAGGGCATCGGCACCAGCGTCGGCCAGCAATTCTCGGCGGCGTTGTCGGGTGCTTCGACCGTCGATGCGGCGCTCGCCGCCGCGCAGTCGGCCACCGAGCGTGAAATGAAGCGGGCCGGCTATATCAAGTAGCGCGCCGCACCCATCCAGGCTGCCGTCAGGCAAGGACTGACGGCAGCCGCATCTCCCTTCAAGCGATAACAGGAGGCGGCGATGGCAACGCAGCAAACCCAGGTCCTCGGTAGGGCCCTGCTGACGCCGGCCGTCGCATTGCTGTTCATCTGGATGATCGTCCCGCTCGCGATGACGATCTATTTTTCGACGCTGCACTACAGCCTGCTCGACTCGGAAACCTGGAGCTTCGTCGGGCTGGAGAATTTTCGATATTTTCTCACCGACCCGGCTTTTCTGACCGCGCTGCGGAACACGCTGGTGCTGGTCGGTTCGGTGCTCGCGATCACCATCCTGCTCGGCACGCCGCTGGCGCTGCTGCTCGACCAGCAGGTGATCGGCCGCAGCATCGTCCGCCTGATGGTGATCGCGCCGTTCTTTGTGATGCCGACCGTCAGCGCGCTGGTCTGGAAGAACCTCTTGATGCACCCGGTGTCCGGACTGTTCGCCTGGCTCGCGACACTGGTGGGAGCGACGCCGATCGACTGGTTCAACGATGCGCCCCTGCTCGCGGTGATCCTGATCGTGGCCTGGCAATGGCTGCCGTTTGCCACCCTCATCCTGCTGACGGCGCTGCAGTCCCAGGATGAGGAGCAGAAGGAAGCGGCCGAGATGGATGGCGCAAGCGCGCTTTCGACCTTCATCTATCTTACTTTGCCGCACCTGGCGCGGCCGATCACCGTCGTCATCCTGATCGAAACGATATTCCTGCTGACGGTTTTTGCCGAGATCTTCGTCACCACCGGCGGCGGCCCGGGCCTGCAGACCACCAATATCGCGTTCCTGATCTACTCGCAGGCGCTGATCCAGTACGACATCGGCAACGCCTCGGCCGGCGGACTGGTGGCGGTCGTGATCGCCAATATCGTCGCGTTCTTCCTGGTGCGGATCGTCGGGCGGAATCTGGAGGCATAGGCCATGGCGCGCAAGGTGACTGCGAGACGCGTATGGGTGTCCACGGCTGCCGCGTGGCTGTTCGGATTTATGATTTTTCTCCCCATCCTGTGGATGGTCCTGACCAGTTTCAAGACTGAGCTCGATGCGTTCGCTATGCCGCCGAAATTCCTGGTGTTCCACTGGACCACGGAGAACTATGCGACGGTGCAGCAGCGCAGCGATTATATTCATCATGCGCTCAATTCGATCATCGTTGCCGGCGGGTCGACACTGATTGCGATGATCATTGCCATTCCGGCCGCGTGGTCGATGGCGTTCGCGCCGACCAAGCGCACCAAGGACGTTCTGCTCTGGATGCTCTCGACCAAGATGATGCCGTCGGTCGGCGTGCTGGTTCCGATCTATCTGATCTTCCGGGATTTCGGCATGCTTGATACGCGCGCCGGTCTCGTCATGATCCTGTGCCTCGGCAACCTGCCGATCGTGATCTGGATGCTCTTTACCTATTTCAAGGAAATTCCCAAGGATATCCTCGAAGCGGCGCGGATGGACGGAGCGACCATCGGGCGCGAGCTGATTTACGTGCTGACGCCAATGGCCGTTCCCGGGCTCGCCTCGACGCTGCTGCTCAATTTCATCCTGGCGTGGAACGAGGCGTTCTGGACGCTGAACCTTTCGACGCTGGATGCAGCGCCGCTCACGGTATTCATCGCATCCTATTCGAGTCCCGAGGGCCTGTTCTGGGCCAAATTGTCAGCCGCCTCGACGCTCGCCATTGCGCCGATCATCATCCTCGGATGGTTCACGCAGCGGCAACTCGTCCGCGGGCTCACCTTCGGCGCCGTCAAATAGCAAAGGGATCAGGGATCATGGGCCAGATCACGCTGCAGGGAGTCCGCAAATCGTTCGGGCCGGTCAACATCATCAAGGATGCCAATCTGGATATCGACAACGGCTCCTTCGTGGTCTTCGTCGGGCCATCCGGCTGCGGCAAGACCACGCTCTTGCGCCTGATCGCCGGACTGGAGGATGTCACCGGCGGTCAAATCCTGATCGACGGCAAGAATGTGGTGGACGTGCCTCCGGCGAAGCGCGGGCTGTCGATGGTGTTCCAGTCCTATGCGCTCTATCCGCATATGAGCGTGCGCGGCAACATCGCGTTCGGCCTGAAGATGGCCGGCCTGCCGCGCCCGGACATCGACCGCAAGGTCGAGGCGGCCGCCGCCACCTTGAACCTGACGCCCTATCTGGACCGCAAGCCGCGCGAGCTTTCCGGCGGCCAGCGTCAGCGCGTCGCAATAGGGCGCGCGATCGTGCGCGAGCCGAAGGCGTTTCTGTTCGACGAGCCCTTGTCAAATCTCGATGCGGCACTGCGGGTCCAGATGCGTCTGGAAGTCACCAAATTGCAGAAGCAACTCGGCACCACCGCCGTCTACGTCACCCACGACCAGGTCGAGGCTATGACCATGGCCGACAAGATTGTCGTACTCAACGCGGGCAACATCGAACAATACGGCTCGCCGCTGGAGTTGTACGAGCGGCCGGCAAACCTGTTCGTCGCCGGCTTCATTGGTTCGCCGAAGATGAATTTTGTGCCCGGCGAGGCAGTCGGCGAGCCCGGCGTCGCCACGCTCGGCGTCAGGCCCGAGCATCTGAAAATCGGCAAGGAGGGGGAAGGCTGGCCCGGGACCGTGTCGGTCGCCGAGCATCTGGGCAGCGACACCTTCCTCTACGTCGACGCCGGCAAGCTTGGGATGCTGACGGCGCGATGCATCGGAGAGTTCAGCCTGAAAGCTGGCGACCGTGTGTGGCTTTCGCCCGATCCAGCCCGCCTGCATCGCTTCGACAAGGATGGCGCCGTCATCGGGACATGAGCGGTCGGCGCGCTACGCCACGATAAGCAAACAGGAAAAACAACAAGATGTATCTGGAAAAATTCAAGCTGGACCGGAAAACGGCCGTGGTGACGGGCGCCGGCCAGGGAATCGGACTGGCCTGCGCGGAAGCGCTGGCGGAGGCGGGAGCGAAAGTCGTGATCGCCGATCGTGACCCCCAGCTTGCCGACGCCGGGCGTACAAGCCTGAGGGCAAAAGGCCTGGATGCCGAAATCGTCATCATGGACGTAACCGACTCGCGCGGCGTTTCCGAGGTCGCCGGCCAGTTGGCGTCCCGCTATGGCGGCATCGATATCCTGGTCAACAACGCCGGCATCGCACGAAGCGAGACGCCGGCCGAGAAGGTTGCCGACGAACATTGGCTGAACGTCATCGACGTCAATCTCAACGGCACATTCTGGTGCTGCCGCGCCTTCGGCAAACTCATGCTGGACGCCAGGTCGGGTTCCATTGTGAACATCGGGTCGATGTCCGGCTTCATCGTCAACAAACCGCAGGAGCAATGCTACTACAACGCCTCCAAGGCCGCGGTGCACCATCTCACCAAGTCGCTCGCGGCCGAGTGGGGCGGGCGCGGCGTGCGCGTCAACGCCGTGGCGCCGACTTACATCGCAACCCCTCTCAATGCATTCGTCAAAAACAGCCCGCAGATGTACGATGCCTGGATCGGCGGCACGCCGATGGCCCGGATGGGGGAGGTCGACGAGATTGCGTCCGTCGTCCTGTTTCTGGCGTCCGACGCCGCCAGCCTGATGACCGGGAGCGTTGTCCTCGTCGACGGAGGTTATACGTGCTGGTGAGCTGGCGCTGATCTGAAGCGGGGTTGCAATGCAGCAGGCCTTCGTCGGCATCGATGTCGGAACATCAAGCGCGCGCGCCGGGATATTTGACGAGAACGGAAGTCTGCTTGCGAGCGCCCGCCATCCGATCACGGTGTGGCACGAGGCGGGCAGCGTCGCCGAGCAGTCGTCTTCCGAGATCTGGGCCGCCTGTGCGGCCTCGGTCCGCGCGGCTATGGCGGAAGCAGGACTTCCTGCTTCCGCAGTCAGGGGTGTCGGTTTCGACGCGACCTGCTCGCTTGTGGTCGTGGATGCCGCCGGCAACCCGCTGACGGTAAGCGCATCCGGCGACATCAGGCGAAATGTCATCGTGTGGATGGACCACCGCGCGATTGCCGAGGCCCGCCGGGTCAACGAGACGCGGGACGACGTGCTCCGCTATGTCGGCGGCTCGATCTCGCCGGAAATGGAAATTCCAAAACTGCTTTGGCTGAAGCGGTACCTTCCATCGACCTATCAGGCAGCGGGGCATTTCTTCGACCTCGCTGATTACCTTTCGTTTCGCGCGACCGGATCGACCGCGCGCTCGATGTGTACGCTGGCGTGCAAATGGAATTATCTCGCCCACGAACGGCGGTGGAGCGGCAGCTATTTGGAGTGCGTCGGTCTTGGCGATCTAGCCGCGGACAAATATGCGAGAATTGGAAGCGTGATCGTTGCGGCCGGCACGCCGCTCGGCGCCGGCCTGACCAAATCCGCCGCGAGCGATTTCGGCCTGCTCGAGGGAACGCCGGTCGGCGCCTCGCTGATCGACGCTCACGCCGGCGGCGTCGGCACGATCGGCGGGCAGGGAAAATCGGGTGAAGAGGTCGATGTGTGTCGTCGCCTTGCTTACATCATGGGGACCTCGGCCTGCATCATGGCAACGACACGTGAGCCGTGCTTCGTGCCCGGTGTCTGGGGTCCCTATCATTCAGGAATGGTTCCCGGGTTCTGGCTCAACGAAGGCGGGCAGTCCGCCGCCGGCGCGGCGATCGACCATCTGGTCAGGTCCCATCCTGCGTATGATGAGACCGTCGCAACGGCGCGCGCGGCTGCGATGGAAGTTCCGGAATTTCTCGAGCGGCGCATCGTCTCGCGCGTGACAGGTCCCGGCGAAGCGGCATTCTTTGCCCGTGACATCCACGTACTGCCCGAGTTTCTCGGAAACCGGTCACCGTTCGCTGATCCTGACGCGCGTGCGGTCCTCGTCGGAATGGACCTCGATGCCGACATCGGCTCGATGGAGCGGCTGTTCGTGGCCGGGCTCTGCGGGCTTGCCTACGGACTCGCGGATGTTGTGGACGCCTTTCGATCGCACGGCGTCGAAAGCGACATGATGGTGATCAGCGGCGGCGCCGGACGAAGTCCGCTGGTCCGCCAGATCATGGCGGATACGACCGGCCTGACCGTTGCCGTCCCCGGAACGCAAGAGCCCGTCCTGCTCGGCGCCGCGATGCTGGGCGCCGTTGCGGCGAAGTCTCGCGGGTCGATCGGCGATGCCATGGCTTCGATGTCGGCGATCGGCAGGCTCAGCGAATCCACGGCGCCAGGGGTGGCGTCCTTCCATCGCACCAAGCGAAAGGTTCACGGGCTGATGCGCAGACTTGATTCTGAAAGCCGCGAGGCGATGCAGGGGATCGCATCGAACGCCGGACTTGACGCGAAGAGCTAGAACCATGCTGCTGAGTTGTGGAGATGCCCTGGTCGATTTCCTGCCCGTCACATCTGTCGACGGGCGCGACGCGGCCGTACCGGTTGCCGGTGGATCCTGTCTCAACATCGCCGTCGGCATGGCGCGCCTGGGCGCGCCGGCAGGGTTTGTGGGCGGCATCTCGACGGATTTGTTCGGACGCATCATCGCCGACCACGCGCTCGGCTCGCAGGTTGACCTCCGCCATGCGACGCGCAGCGAACATCAGACGACACTTGCGTTCGTCCGACACCTGGAAGGCGAGCCGCAATATGCGTTCTACGACGAGGCGACGGCGTCCCGAGCCTGGACCTATCGGCGCGGCTCCATACCCTTTGATGAGATCGAGGCAATCCATGTCGGATCTTCCACGCTCGCCCACGACCAGGGGGCCGCCCAGGCGCTTGCGATGATCGAAGACGCCGGCGGTGCAACCACCATCTCCTTCGACCCGAACTGCCGGCCCAATCTGGTCAAGCTCAAGGCGCGCTACGTGGATCAGATGGATGCGTTCGCCGCCGCCGCCGACATCGTGCGGATGTCCGATGTCGATTTCGAATTTCTCTATGGCGGCAGTGACTACCGGGAAAAGGCGAAGTCACTCATTGCTGCCGGTGCAAGCCTCGTCGTTGTCACGCGTGGAATCAAGGGAGCTCGGGCGTGCCACGGAGAGGCAGGTCTGGTTGAAGTCGAGGCGCCCGCAGCGGATGTGGTGGATACCATCGGCGCTGGCGACAGTTTTCAAGCTGCACTGCTGTTCGCCTTGCGTGCCATCGGGCGGATTGAGCGCCGGGCGCTGGCGCGAATGAATTCCGGCGAGCTTGCCCGGGCGTTGTCGTTCGCGTCGGCTTGCGCGGCGTTCACCTGCGGGCGTGCGGGGGCTGATCCGCCGCGCCGATCAGACGTCGGTCCGGCGTTGTCTCGTCTCATGGCCGGATAGATCGAGCAAAATCTAAAGCGTGATTGAGCCGACGCTCGCGCCGCCGCAGTCGGAATCCCGGCTCGAGAAAAACATGACGGCTCGGGCCACATCGTCCGGCCGGCCGATGCGCCCAACGGGGATCGAGCGGGCGAGTTGATCCAGTTTCGGACTGCCCTGCGGAACCAGCTCGTGAAACATGTCGGTCTCGATTGGTCCCGGCGCCACCAAATTGATCGTGATGCCGTGAGGCGCGGTCTCCAGCGCCCAGGTACGCGCCATGCCGAACATGCCCGCACGGCATCATGATGAGCGGTGCCGTATTCAAGCGCGCGGGCTGTCGGCCGACTATCGGGTCGTCATCATCGATCTCCGCGGCTTCGGCCAATCCGACAAGGCGTAAGCCGGCTATTCCGGCGAGAACTTTGTCGGCGATCTGAAATACCTCATCGATCACCTGAATCTGAAGCGGCCGATTATACCAGCGATAAAACCTTTGGACCGTCAGATACTGGGGAAACTATCCAGTCGGGAACTGACTAACAAACAATACAGAAGCTGCGCTTTGCAGGGATTTGAAGCTGAAGGCGAGGGCGGCGACCGAAAGTTAGGGCAGGCTTGATGAAGCCGGCGCCGTCTTCTTTATTCGCGATGTTTGAATCCAAGACGGGCAGCACTTCAGCAGTTCGTCAGGTATCTTTTTCGATCCATCATCAGTCCGTCAGGACCGCGGGTGCAAGCGCGGTAGAAAGCGTTACCACGCGCAAAAGATTCGTCGTGCCGGATACGCCGAACGGTATGCCGGCAATGATCACGATGTTATCGCCAGGCTTTCCAAAATCTCCCGCAAGGGCCGAATCGCAGGCGAGCTGGGTCATTGACGCCTCATCAGTGATTTCGGTTTCCACCACGACCGAATGAATGCCCCACACCGGCGTCAATTGACGTGCCGTTGCAATCGACGGCGTCAGACTGAGAATCGGCGCGAGAGGCCGCTCGCGCGCCGCGCGCATGCTGGTGAAACCGGATTTTGTGTAGGCAATGGTCGCCGTCGCCGAGACCAGCTTGGCGACAAGACGCAAGGCCGAACATATCGCATCGGCATGGCTGGCCCGAAAATCCTCCGGTTTGGGGCCTGTCAGGGTTTGAGTGTGTGCATCATTTTCAACGCCGTGAATGATCGAATCCATCATGACAACTGATTCGACGGGAAAACGCCCGCTGGCGGATTCCGCTGACAGCATGACAGCATCGCTGCCTTCATAGACTGCCGCTGCAACGTCCGAGGCTTCTGCCCGGGTCGGAACCGGGGACGCAGTCATGGATTCAAGCATTTGTGTTGCCACCACGACGGGTTTCCCCTCGCGACGGCATGCGCGCACGATCCGGCGCTGGATTATTGGAACCTGCGCCGGTGGCAATTCAACACCGAGGTCGCCACGCGCAACCATGATGCCATCGGCAAGTGCCACGATGGCATCAAGATTTTCGATGGCCGCCGGCTTCTCGAGTTTGGCCATGATCAACGCGCGAGATCCGATCAAGGTTCGTGCTTCGGCGATGTCTTCGGCCTTTTGCACGAACGAAAGTGCAACCCAGTCGGGTCCGTGCTCAAGTCCGAAGGTCAGGTCGCGACGGTCCTTTTCGGTGAAGGGTGACAGCGGCAGAATGACGCCGGGAACATTGACGCCTTTGCGCTCCGACAATCTGCCACCGATCATCACGCGCGTTTCGGCGTAGCACGGACCACATTCCAGGACTTCGAGGCGCAGCTTGCCGTCATCGAGCAATAGATCGGTGCCGGGAACCAGGGCTGCGAAAATCTCCGGATGGGGCAGGGGCACGCGCGTCCGGTCGCCCGGTGTGTTTTCGAGATCGAGCCTGAGCTTGTCTCCGGAATGAAGCTCGACAGGGCCGTCGAAAAAAGTACCGATGCGAAGCTTGGGGCCCTGTAGATCGATCATGATTCCGATCGGACGGCCGACATCGCGTTCGACACCCCTGATCGCCTCGAAGCGTCTCTTGTGATCGTCGTGGGTCCCGTGGCTGAAATTCAGCCGGAACATGTCGACGCCGGCATCGAACAGGGATCTGATCGTTGCCGGCGACGAACTGGAGGGTCCAAGCGTAGCAATGATCTTCGCGTTCCGGGAGCGGCGCAAAATCAATTCCTTTTGGTGACCAATATGGCTCTGAAGTCGTTGACGTTGGTGCGCGTCGGGCCAGTCATGACAAGATCGTCCAGGGCTGCGAACAGGGTGTAAGCATCGTTGTCCGCAAGCCGCGACTTGACGTCGATATCGGCGAGCTTGGCGCGATCCAGCGTGTCAGGCGTGAGAATCGCTCCAGCGTTGTTTTCGCTGCCGTCAATGCCATCCGTATCTGCGGCGAGCGCCCAAATGCCGTTCCTGCAATCGGTAGCGATCCCAAGACCCAGAAGAAATTCCGCATTGCGGCCGCCACGGCCCTTGCCGCGCACGGTCACGGTGGTCTCACCACCGGAGATGAGAGCGCAGGGAATTTCGAGCGGCTGGCCCCAATCGCTGCATTGCCGAGCAATGCCTGCATGAACGAGACCGACGTCGCGGGCCTCGCCCTCGATGGCATTGCCAAGGATCAGGGAAGCCAATCCGGCATCGCGCGCGACCCTGGCCGCGGCCTCCAGAGATTTCTGCGGCGTCGCCACCAGACGGCTTGTGACGTTTGCAAAGCGCGGATCGCCCGGCTTCGGCGTCTCCGACGCCTCGTCGTTCAGATGCATGGCAACGCTAGCTGGAATCTCAATGCTATATTTTGTCAATACGGCCAGCGCGTCGGAGCGCGTGGAGAGGTCCGGCACGGTGGGACCGGACGCGATAACGGAGAGATCGTCGCCTGGCACGTCCGAGATCATCAGTGCAACCACGCGCGCCGGCGCTGCCGCGACGGCAAGACGACCGCCCTTGATCGCAGACAAATGTTTTCGCACCGTGTTCATTTCTGCGATATGCGCGCCGCATTTCAGCAGGGCGCGGTTGATGGCCTGCTTGTCGGCAAGTGATACGCCATCGGCGGGCAAAGCGAGCAGCGCGGAACCGCCGCCCGAAATCAGAACCAACACGAGATCGTCCGCCGTCAGCCCGGAGACCTTGTCGAGGATCCGGCGCGCCGCCTTCAATCCCGCCTCATCCGGAACCGGATGCGATGCCTCCACCACCTCGATATGCTTGCAGGGCACGCCGTGGCCGTAGCGGGTCACCACCAGACCTTCGATCGGGCCGTTCCAATGAGCCTCCACGGCCGCCGCCATCGAAGCCGCCGCCTTGCCGGCGCCGACAACGACTGTGCGGCCCTTCGGCCGCGGCGGCAGATGCGCCGGCACGCACAGGGCGGGCGCCGCCGCGTTCACCGCCGCCTGAAACATGTTGAGCAACAGACGGCGATAATCGATACTCATGGTGTGCTTCCGATCGGCTTCACGCGCTGCCGATTTCGTGGCTTGCCATCAGCTCCAGCGCCTTCACCATCGCTGAGTGATCCCAGGCCTTGCCGCCTTGCGCCGCGCAGGAATTGAAGAGCTGCTGCGCTGTTGCGGTATTCGGTAACGAAAGCCCCAACGCCCGTGCACCTTCCAGCGCGAGGTTGAGGTCCTTCTGGTGCAGCTCAATACGAAAGCCGGGTTCGAAGTTCCGCTTCACCATGCGCTCCCCGTGCACCTCGAGAATTCTCGAAGAAGCGAAGCCCCCCATCAGCGCCTGCCGCACGAGAGCCGGATCGGCTCCGGCTTTTGATGCAAACAGCAGAGCTTCTCCCACCGCCTCGATCGTTAGCGCGACGATGATCTGGTTGGCGACCTTCGTGGTCTGGCCGTCGCCGTTTCCACCAACGAGGGTGACATTCTTGCCCATCTTCTCGAACAGCGGCTTCATGGTATTGAACGCCCGCTCCGGGCCACCCACCATGATCGTCAGCGATGCGGCCTTTGCGCCGACCTCGCCGCCCGAGACCGGGGCATCGAGATAATCGGCGCCGAGTGCGTTGATCTTTTTCGCAAATTCCTTCGTGGCGAGCGGCGAGATCGAGCTCATGTCAACGACGATCTTGCCTTTTGAAATTCCCTCCGCGACGCCGCTTGCGCCGAACAGGACCGCTTCGACATGCGGCGTATCGGGCACCATGACGATGACCACGTCGGATTCGTCGGCAACCTGCTTGCCGGATTTGCAGACGATGCCGCCCGCGGCCACGAGCTCCTGCGCAACTGGCCCGACGTCGTGAAGAAATAGCCGATGGCCGGCAGCCTGAAGATGTCCGGCCATCGGACGTCCCATGATACCGAGGCCTATGAAGCCGACATCAATCATTTTGATCTTCCCTGTAGGTGTTTGACTATGTGTCCATTGTTAGCATCGCGTGCCATCCGAGGCCTTCAGTCGTGGAAGTCCTCGGCTTGTATTCGCAGCCAATCCAGCCGCCGTATCCGATCTGGTCGAGATGACGGAACAGGAAAGGGTAGTTGATCTCGCCGGTGCCGGGTTCGTTGCGGCCGGGATTGTCGGCCAGCTGAACATGCCCGATGCGCGGCAGATGTTTTTGCAGCGTTCGCGCGATATCACCCTCCATCACCTGCATGTGGTAAATGTCATATTGAATGAAGAGATTCTCCGATCGGACATCGGAGATGATCTGAACAGCCTGCTGGGTCCCGTTCAGGTAAAAGCCGGGAATATCGAGCGTGTTGATCGGCTCGATCAGCAAGCGAATGCCTTCCGGCGAGAGCGCGTCGGCAGCGAATCGCAAATTCTTCAGGAGTACTTCGTTCAACTCACGCATGTCGGCATCGGCGGGCGCGACGCCGACCAGGCAATTGACCTGACGGCAATCGAGCGCCTTTGCGTAATCGATGGCGCGCAGGACGCCATCGCGAAACTCATCGACCCGATCCGGGAAAATAGCGATCCCCCGTTCGCCGCCCCCCCAATTGCCCGCCGGCAGATTGTGCAGTACTTGCGTAAGTCCATGTTGCTCCAATTGCTCGCGCAACATGCCCTTTTCGAACTCATAGGGGAACAGATACTCCACGCCGCTGAAGCCGGCGGCCTTGGCTGCGGCAAACCGGTCGAGGAATGGCATTTCGTTGAAGAGCATGGTCAGATTGGCTGCAAATTTCGGCACGATCGGATGTCCTCGTGTCTTCCGCTAACGGTGTTTATCGATCCGGATTGATCTGCCTCTAGACAGGCAGAAGCGTGCCTCGCGACGGCGCATGCGGACTTGGGGGCGTATCGTCGATCGGCAAGTCGAGAATTTCCTCGAACTCGACGATGTTGTCGATCTCGGTCCCCATCGCGATATTGGTCACTCGTTCAAGGATGAACTCGACCACGACCGGCACACTGTATCGTGCCATCAAGTCGCGCGCCGTCGAGAACGCTGCCTGCGCGTCCTTGGGATCGGTCACGCGGATCGCCTTGCAGCCGAGGCCTTCGGCGACCGCGACATGATCGACGCCGTAGACGCCAAGTTCCGGCGCGTTGATGTTCTCGAACGACAACTGCACGTGATAGTCCATGTCGAACCCGCGCTGGGCCTGGCGGATCAATCCGAGGTAGGAATTGTTCACGACGACGTGGATGTAGGGCAGCTTGAACTGTGCGCCGACCGCGAGTTCTTCGATCAGGAACTGGAAATCGTAGTCACCGGAGAGTGCTACGATCTCGCGATGTGGATCGGCGGCGCGCACGCCCAGCGCCGCCGGCAATGTCCAGCCCAGGGGGCCGGCCTGACCGGCATTGATCCAGTTGCGCGGACGGTAGACGCCGAGGAATTGCGCGCCCGCGATCTGCGACAACCCGATCACGCTGACGTAGCAGGTATCGCGCCCGAACGCCTTGCTCATCTCCTCATAGACGCGCTGCGGCTTGATCGGCACGTTGTCGAAATGGCTCTTGCGGAGCATCGAGCGCTTGCGATCCTGGCACGCCGCAGGCCAGGCCTGACGCTCCTTCAGCTTGCCGGATTTCCGCCGTTCCTTCGCAACTTTGACGAACAGTTCAAGCGCGGCCTTGGCGTCGGATGCGATGCCGAGGTCGGGATTGAAGACACGCCCGATCTGGGTCGGCTCGATATCGACATGCACGAAAGTCCGCCCCTTGGTGTAGGTCTCGATCGACCCGGTGTGCCTGTTGGCCCAGCGGTTGCCGATACCGAGTACGAAGTCGGATTCCAGCATCGTCGCATTGCCGTAGCGATGGCTGGTCTGCAGCCCGACCATCCCCGCCATCAGCACGTGATCATCCGGGATAGCGCCCCAGCCCATCAGCGTCGGCACGACTGGAACGTTGACGATCTCCGCGAACGCGACGAGGAGGTCGGATGCATCGGCATTGATGACGCCTCCGCCCGCCACGATCAGCGGACGCTCGGCGGCATTGAGCATATCGAGGGCCTTCTCGATCTGTTTGCGGGTTGCGGACGGTTTGTAGACCGGCAGTGGTTCATAGGTTTCGTCGTCGAATTCGATTTCCGAAAGTTGCACATCGAGCGGCAGATCGATGAGCACCGGACCGGGACGTCCCGAACGCATAATGTGGAACGCCTGGCTGAATACGCGGGGCACGAGCGCCGGCTCGCGCACGGTCACCGCCCACTTCGTCACGGGTTTGGCGATCGACTCAATGTCGACAGCCTGAAAATCTTCCTTGTAGAGACGCGCGCGGGGCGCCTGGCCGGTGATGCAAAGGATCGGAATCGAATCGGCGATCGCAGAATAAAGACCGGTAATCATATCGGTGCCGGCGGGGCCTGATGTCCCGATGCAGACACCGATGTTTCCTGCCTTGGCGCGCGTATAGCCCTCAGCCATGTGGGACGCACCCTCGACGTGACGCGCCAGAATGTGGTTGATCGAACCGCGCTTCTTCAGGGCTGAATACAGCGGGTTGATTGCGGCGCCCGGAACACCGAACGCGCACACAACGCCTTCCTTTTCCAGAATACGCACGGCAGCATCGATTGCTCGCATCTTCGCCATTTCACACCCCGTTCACTTATTTTGGTTCGGGCGTGATCATCAGGGGAGGGAGGAAGTATCTCAATGAGATTGAATTTGTTTCCCATCATGCGGAATGGATCGCGAAGTTTGCGCGATATCAGACGATTAGGCGGATTCTAAAATGGAAGATATCGAGTGTGGACGAACGTGGCCGACGCAAGCGATAACCGCTTGCCGGTGAGAACACCGCAATCCCGGAGAGTCTCGCTCAGCAAGACTTTGCGTCGGGCATCGTGCCGCCGAGCGCTTTGGTCAGTTCGGCTGCGACTTCCTGCACGAGTTTCCCGAGAACAGGCAGGCGGTCGTTCGGAACGCGAGAGGCCTTGCCCGACACCGAGATGGCAGCAAGTGGTTCGCTGCAATCGTCGTAGACGACAGCGGAGACACACCGCAGGCCGATCAGGGCTTCTTCATCATCGATCGAGTAACCCTGCTGTCTGATGTCGTGAAGCGATTTGCAGAGTTCGCCGGCGCGCACGATGGATTTCGACGTCAGCCTGGGCATGCCCTCACGCTGAATGATCGCGAAGACGTCCTGTTCGGAATAGGTCGATAGCAGAGCCTTGCCGAGCCCCGAGGCAACCATGGGGACCCGGCCACCGACTTTGGTGACAGATCGCATGATCTCCCGGCTCTCGACCCGGGTCAGAACAACCATCGCGCCGTCGTCGACGACGGCGAGGTTTGCCGTTTCGCGCGTCTGGTCGCGAAGCTTGCGAAGATAGGGCAAGGCCTGTGTCACGAAATTGCGACGCCGAACGAATGTCGAGCCGACAGCGAAGCTTTGCGCCCCGATGTGCCACATCGATTCGTCGCGATCGAACTGGACGAACCGCCGCTTCTCCAGCGTCGTCAGCAATCGGTGAACCGTCGAAGGCGACAAACCTGTGCGCACCGCGAGGTCTGTCAGCCGATATCCCTCATCATCCTCGGCCAGCGTTTCGATAATCAGGAGAGCACGATCCACCGATTGTACGCCGCCGTCGGCGGGGTCGGGATCGCTGTCCGAACGGGATTTCAGCTCGATGGCCTTGCGGCGGATCACGTTTCTCTTCATCGCGACCTGCATATATCCGTGTGAAGAGTGTTCGTTTGCTCGATTTCAAATTCCGCTCTGCACGCGCGCCGCGTTCAGGCCTTCTCGCGTTTCGCTTCGTTCCCGGCGCCCGCGATGCCGCTGCTTTCGCCGGGCAGCGTTCGCACAATGAGCCTGCAAGGATCTGCTGGCACAGGTGGTATTTGGTATGCCAATAGAGCGTTTTGTCAAGAGTGTTTCACAAAATACGCATATTAATCGCGGAAACAGACTTGACCGTATGGTATCTGGTATGCCAGATTAGCCATGGTTTCGCTTTGGGAGGCGACACAGAAGACGACAAGCTCGTCCACATCAGGAAATGGCCGGGGAGAAAGCGGAATGTCCGTAGCGGTACTGCAGAGCATTGATGCAACTGAAGCCGAGCGCGAGTTGACCGACGGCTTTAACCTGATGATCGATGCGCTGAAGCTCAACGGGCTCACCACGATCTACGGGGTGCCCGGCATTCCGATCACGGATTTCGGCCGCATGGCGCAGGCCGCGGGCATCCGCGTCATTTCGTTCCGCCACGAGCAGAACGCCGGCAACGCGGCGTCGATCGCGGGCTTCCTGACCAAAAAGCCCGGCGTTTGTCTGACGGTTTCGGCGCCGGGTTTTCTGAACGGCCTGACCGCGCTCGCCCATGCCACGACCAACTGCTTTCCGATGATCCTGATCTCGGGCTCGTCCGAGCGCGAGATCGTCGACCTGCAGCAGGGCGACTATGAGGAGATGGACCAGCTCGCGATCGCCAAGCCGCTGTGCAAGGCGGCGTTCCGCGTGCTGCACGCCGCCGACATCGGCATCGGGCTGGCCCGCGCGATCCGCGCCGCGGTCTCGGGCCGTCCGGGCGGCGTCTATCTCGATTTGCCGGCAAAACTGTTCGGCCAGGTGATGGACGCCGAGGCCGGCAAGAAGTCGCTGGTCAAGGTGATCGACGCCGCGCCGGCGCAGATACCCGCGCCCTCCGCGGTCAAGCGCGCGCTCGACGTGCTCAGGAACGCAAAGCGTCCGCTGATCATCCTCGGCAAGGGCGCGGCCTACGCCCAGGCCGATGACGCGATCAAGAGCCTGGTCGAGAAGAGCGGCATTCCGTTCCTCCCCATGAGCATGGCCAAGGGATTGTTGTCCGACACCCATCCGCAATGCGCCGGCGCGGCGCGCTCGACGGTGCTGAAGGATTCCGACGTCGTGATGCTGATCGGCGCGCGCCTCAACTGGCTGTTGTCGCACGGCAAGGGCAAGACCTGGGGCGATCAGCCGAAAAAATTCATCCAGATCGACATCGAGCCGAAGGAGATGGACTCCAATGTCGAGATCGTTGCTCCCGTGGTCGGCGACATCGGCTCCTGCGTTACGGCGCTGCTCGAGGGCATGGGCGCCAACTGGGCGGCGGCGCCGTCCGACTGGACCGGCGCGGTCGCCAAAAAGCGCGAAGAGAACGTCGCCAAGATGGCGCCGCGGCTGATGAACAACAACTCGCCGATGGACTACCACGGCGCGCTCGGCGTGCTCCGGACCATCATCAAGGAACGGCCGGACGCCATCCTCGTCAACGAGGGCGCCAACACGCTCGACCTCGCGCGCGGCGTCATCGACATGTACCAGCCGCGCAAGCGGCTCGACGTCGGCACCTGGGGCGTGATGGGCATCGGCATGGGCTATGCCATTGCGGCGGCCATCGAGACCGGCAAGCCGGTGCTCGCGGTCGAAGGCGACTCGGCGTTCGGCTTCTCCGGCATGGAGGTCGAGACGATCTGCCGCTACAAGCTGCCGGTCTGCATCGTGATCTTCAACAATGACGGCATCTACCGCGGCACCGACGTCAATTCGGCCGGCGCCGATCCCGCGCCCACCGTGTTCGTCAAGGGCTCGCGCTACGACAGGATGATGGAAGCGTTCGGCGGCGTCGGCATCAACGCGACGTCACCGGATGAACTGAAGCGCGCCGTGAACGAAGCGATGGATTCCGGCAAGCCGACCCTGATCAACGCCGTGATCGATCCCGCCGCCGGCTCCGAAAGCGGCCGCATCGGCAACCTCAATCCGCAAAGCATCTTGAAGAAGAAGTGAACAGACCTTCAACCCCCAATACGCCCTGCGGATGCGTGGGCGAGAGTACGGAGCAAAGACGATGACAAAGGCGCTCGAGGGCGTTCGCATTCTCGATTTCACCCACGTCCAGTCGGGACCGACCTGCACGCAATTGCTGGCCTGGTTCGGCGCCGACGTGATCAAGGTCGAGCGCCCCGGCGTCGGCGACATCACGCGCGGCCAGCTGCAGGACATTCCCAACGTCGACAGCCTGTATTTCACCATGCTCAACCACAATAAGCGCTCGATCACCCTCGACACCAAGAACCCGAAGGGCAAGGAAGTCCTCACCGCCCTGATCAAGAGCTGCGACGTGCTGGTGGAGAATTTCGGCCCCGGCGTGCTCGACCGCATGGGTTTCCCCTGGGAGAAGATCCAGAGCATCAATCCGAAGATGATCGTGGCCTCGATCAAGGGTTTTGGCCCCGGACCGTATGAAGACTGCAAGGTCTATGAGAACGTCGCGCAGTGCACCGGCGGCGCCGCCTCCACCACCGGCTTCCGCGACGGGCTGCCGCTCGTCACCGGCGCGCAGATCAGCGACAGCGGCACCGGCCTGCATCTGGCGCTCGGCATCGTCACCGCGCTCTATCAGCGCACCGTCACCGGCCGCGGCCAAAAGGTCACCGCCGCGATGCAGGACGGGGTCTTGAACCTTGCCCGCGTCAAGTTGCGCGACCAGCAGCGGCTCGCCCACGGTCCGCTGAAGGAATACAGCCAGTTCGGCGAAGGCATTCCGTTCGGCGACGCGGTGCCGCGCGCCGGCAACGATTCCGGCGGCGGCCAGCCCGGCCGCATCCTCAAATGCAAGGGCTGGGAGACCGATCCCAACGCCTACATCTATTTCATCACGCAAGCGCCGGTCTGGGAGAAGATCTGCGACGTGATCGGCGAACCCGGCTGGAAGACCCATCCGGACTACGCCAAGCCGCCGGCCCGGCTGTCGCGATTGAACGAAATCTTCGCGCGGATCGAACAGTGGACCATGACGAAGACGAAATTCGAGGCGATGGACATCCTCAACAAGGACGACATCCCCTGCGGGCCGATCCTGTCGATGAAGGAGATCATCGAGGACCAGTCGCTGCGCGCCACCGGCACCGTGGTCGAGGTCGATCATCCGACCCGCGGCAAGTACTTTTCGGTCGGCAATCCGATCAAGATGTCGGACAGCCCGAGCGACGTCACCCGTTCGCCGCTGCTCGGCGAACACACCGACGAAATCCTGCGCCAGGTGCTCGGCTTCACCGACCATCAGGTCGCCGAGATCCACGATTCCGGCGCCCTCGATCCGCCGCGGAAGCAGGCGGCGGAGTAAGCGACTTCAGAGCCTCGATGTCTGGCATCTGGTATATCTAACCTGTTACGAGCCAATGGATTCAACCTCCGGCCCGTTCGTCAAAATCCGCGATGCGCCGCCCCTGATTTAATTTCACACCTTGCTGCCATGTCTGCACGACCGTCTCTCCCAAACTAAGCCCCGAATTTCGGGGCTTTCTTTTTTTGACACAATATTTCACGCGCTAATGGGATTGGCGTAACAAGCGCGATTTTTATTGAAGTTCCGCAAACTATTCGCTTGCCATCTGGTATATTGCATACCAGACTGGTGTGCAGGACAGAACGAGGCTCATTTTAAAACCAGGCCCGGAGGAAGCATGACAATCACGACAAAGGCTGCTGCGTTGCCGACGGTTGAAGGCAAGAATTTCCGCTGGCTGCAACTCGCGATGGGTATTGCCTGCATGGCGATGATCGCGAACCTGCAATATGGCTGGACCCTGTTCGTCGATCCGATCGACGCAAAATTTCACTGGGGCCGCGCAGCTATTCAGTTGGCTTTCACTCTCTTTGTGCTCACCGAAACCTGGCTGGTGCCGATCGAGGCATGGTTTGTCGACAAATATGGACCGCGCATTGTCGTCATGTTCGGCGGAGTCATGATCGCCCTCGCCTGGGTCTTAAATTCTTACGCCACCTCGCTGACGATGCTTTACGCCGCCGCCGTGTTCGGCGGAATCGGTGCAGGCTCGGTCTACGGAACATGCGTCGGTAATGCCCTGAAATGGTTTCCTGACCGGCGAGGTGTTGCGGCCGGCGCGACCGCGGCCGGTTTCGGCGCCGGTGCCGCCATCACGGTAGTGCCGATCGCTCAGATGATCGCTTCCAGCGGATACCAAAGCG
This sequence comes from Bradyrhizobium sp. Ash2021, assembly GCF_031202265.1. NCBI lineage: Bacteria > Pseudomonadati > Pseudomonadota > Alphaproteobacteria > Hyphomicrobiales > Nitrobacteraceae > Bradyrhizobium > Bradyrhizobium sp. Ash2021. Next base: position 3,838,570 of record NZ_CP100604.1, read on the forward strand.
CGTTCCTTACATTCGGCATCGGGCAGGGCCTGATCGTTTTTGTTCTGGCAATCTTCATCCGCAAGCCGTCGCAAGTGATGGCGGTGACAAAGAAGCAGCTCAACCTGCCCCAAACCAAGATCGACTTCACGCCGCCACAGGTGCTGCGCAGCCCAATATTCTGGGTCATGTATCTGGTGTTTGTGATGGTCGCCGCGGGCGGTCTCATGACGGCAGCCCAGATCGCGCCGATCGCGCATGACTTCAAGATCGCGAACGAACCCGTCAGTCTTCTGGGCTTTCAGATGGCGGCATTGACCTTCGCAATATCGCTCGACCGGATTTTCGACGGCTTCGGCCGCCCGCTCTTCGGTTGGCTGTCTGACACCATTGGCCGCGAGCATACGATGTTCATCGCGTTCGCGACGGCAGCGCTCATGGTGCTGACCCTCTCCGTCTTTGGCAATATCCCAATCGTCTTCGTCCTTGCGACCGCTGTGTATTTCGGCGTGTTCGGCGAAATCTACAGCCTGTTTCCCGCAACCAGCGGCGATACCTTTGGTGCCAAGTTTGCGACCACCAATAACGGCATGCTCTACACCGCCAAGGGGACGGCCGCGCTGCTGGTCCCACTCGCGAGCCTGGTTGCGACAACCTACGGCTGGCAGGCGGTCTTTGTCATCGCTGTCGGCCTGAACGCCACCGCAGCGCTGCTTGCATTGTTCGTGATCAAGCCGATGCGGCGTGCGTTCATTCTGGGCAATGAAGCCGCTCGCGTCGACGCAGATGCGCGGACGATGGGCGTGGTTTGAGCGCCACTGTTTGAAAATCCAGGCGAGGTGAACATCCGTGCACCTCTCTTTTTCGTCTCCAAAGTACTGGCATACAAAATACAAGAGTCGAGGACGGCATGAATATCCATGAATACCAGAGCAAGGCCATTCTAAAGAGCTTCGGCGCACCGGTCTCTCAAGGTCAAGCGGCGCTCACAGTTGAAGAAGCCGTCGCTGCGGCCAAGACGCTCCCGGGCCCTGTGTACGTGGTGAAATCTCAAATCCATGCCGGCGGCCGCGGCAAAGGCAAATTCAAGGAATTACCGGCCGATGCAAAAGGCGGTGTGCGGCTCGCCAAATCAATCGATGAAGTGGCCACCTGTGCAAGGGAAATGCTCGGCCGCACGCTCGTCACCGCGCAGACTGGTCCCGCAGGCAAGCAGGTCAACCGCCTGTATATCGAGGACGGCTGCGACATCGAGAAGGAGTTCTACCTATCGATGCTGGTCGATCGCGAGACGTCGCGCGTCTCTTTCGTTGTCTCGACCGAAGGCGGGATGGACATCGAAAAGGTTGCGCATGATACGCCCGACAAAATCGTGACCTTCTCGGTCGATCCCGCAACCGGCATCATGGCGCATCACGGGCGCGCAGTGGCCCGCGCGCTCGGCCTCAAGGGCGATCTCGCAAAGCAGGCAGAGAAGCTGGCGGCGCAGCTCTACAAGGCCTTTGTCGGCACCGACATGGCGATGCTTGAGATCAATCCGCTGGTTGTCACCAGGCAGGGCGAATTGCGATGCCTCGATGCCAAGGTCAGCTTCGATTCGAACGCGCTGTACCGGCATTCCGACCTGGTCGAACTGCGCGACCTGACAGAGGAGGACGAGAAGGAGATCGAAGCGTCGAAGCACGATCTCAACTACATCGCGCTGGAGGGCACGATCGGCTGCATGGTGAACGGCGCCGGTCTGGCCATGGCAACCATGGATATCATCAAGCTTTACGGCGCAACGCCGGCAAACTTCCTCGACGTCGGCGGCGGGGCGACCAAGGAGAAGGTCGCGGCGGCATTCCGGATCATCACATCCGATCCGCATGTTGAGGGAATTCTGGTCAATATCTTCGGCGGCATCATGCGCTGCGATGTCGTTGCCGAAGGTGTGGTCGCGGCTGTGCGGGAAGTCGGCTTGACGGTACCGCTGGTGGTGCGGCTCGAAGGCACCAATGTGGAGCTTGGCAAAAAAATCATCAAAGAGTCCGGTCTCAATGTCGTGCCGGCGGACAACCTCGACGATGCCGCACAAAAGATCGTCAGAGCCACACGAAGGGAGGCCGCGTAATGGCCATTCTGATTGACGGCAATACCAAGGTCATTTGCCAGGGTTTCACGGGTAAAAACGGTACCTTCCACTCCGAGCAGGCCGTGCTTTACGGCACCAAGATGGTCGGCGGCATCTCGCCCGGCAAAGGAAGCACCCGGCATCTCGACTTGCCGGTGTTCGATACCGTGGCCGAAGCTCGCGAAAAGACCGGCGCGGATGCCAGCGTGATTTATGTCCCGCCGCCGGGCGCGGCGGATGCGATTTGCGAAGCGATCGATGCCGAGATTCCGCTCATCGTCTGTATCACCGAGGGCATTCCGGTGGCGGACATGATCAAGGTCGGCCGAGCACTCGACGGTTCAAAGTCCCGGCTGATTGGCCCGAATTGCCCCGGCGTGATGACGGCGGGTGAATGCAAGATCGGAATCATGCCCGGCAATATCTTCCAGAAGGGAAACGTCGGAATCGTTTCTCGCTCGGGAACGCTGACCTACGAGGCGGTATATCAGACCACCGCAGAGGGGCTCGGGCAGACCACCGCGGTCGGCATCGGCGGCGATCCGGTCAAGGGCACCGACTTCATCGCGATGCTTGAGCTATTCCTCGCCGATCCGGCGACGAAATCCATCATCATGATCGGCGAGATCGGCGGCTCGTCGGAAGAGGACGCCGCGCAGTTCATCAAGGATGAAGCAAAACGTGGCCGAAGGAAGCCGATGGTCGGCTTCATCGCAGGGCGTACGGCCCCTCCGGGCCGCCGCATGGGCCATGCCGGTGCGATCATCTCCGGCGGAAAGGGTGATGCGGAATCCAAGATCGCTGCGATGGAGGGCGCCGGCATTCGTGTGTCTCCTTCGCCGGCGCGTCTTGGGAAGACGTTGATCGACGTGCTGAAGGGATAACCGGGTCATGAACGACCAGTCCAGTGCTTTGGAGGACGGTATGAAAATCTGTATCTACGGCGCCGGCGCGATCGGCGGCTATCTCGGTGTGCAGCTGGCTCAAGCGGGGGCAGATGTCAGCCTCGTTGCACGCGGCGCGCACCTGGCCGCAATGCGCGCCAATGGTCTCAAATTGCTGATCGGCGATGAGGAGCGCGTAGTGCATCCCCGTTGTACCGACAACCCAGCCGAGCTGGGGCCGCAGGATTTCGTGATCATTTGCCTGAAGGCGCACTCGATCACCGGTGTCATCGAAGCAATCCAGCCGCTGCTTGGCGCGCACACGCGCATCGTCACTGCAGTCAACGGGATTCCCTACTGGTATTTCTACAAGCACGGCAATGAGTGCGAGGGGGCGACGCTTGAAAGCATCGATCCGGGCGGACGGCAATGGCGGGAATTGGGTCCGGAGCGCGCGATCGGGTGCATCGTCTATCCCGCGACGGAGATCGAGGCGCCTGGCGTCATCCGTCATGTCTATGGCGATCGCTTCCCGCTCGGCGAGGCATCCGGCGAGAGAACCGCAGATGTCGAACGGCTTGCCGCGATGTTCGTCAAGGCCGGATTGCAAGCGCCCATTCTCGATCGGATCCGCGACGAAATCTGGCTCAAGCTGTGGGGCAATGTCTGTTTCAATCCGATCAGCGCGCTGACGCACGCAACCCTGGACAAGATCTGCACGGATCCGGCAACCCGCGCCCTGTCGAAGGCCATGATGCTGGAAACCCAGTGCATCGCGGAGACATTTGGCGTCAAATTCCGCGTCGACGTCGAACGCCGGATCGAAGGCGCGCGCAAGGTCGGTGCGCACAAGACGTCGATGCTCCAGGATCTTGAGCGCGGACGCCCGATGGAGATCGATCCGCTCGTCACCGTGGTTCAGGAAATGGGGCGTCTCACGCAGACTCCGACACCGGCGATCGACGCAGTTCTCGCGCTCGTAACGCAACGCGCCAGAATCGCAGGGCTCTATTGAACGCGGTTATCACCCTGCGGCCGGCCCGACGCCGGCGCAGTAACCTTGCTCTTGAACTTCGGAGAGTTTCATCGTGACCTATTGGGTTCGCTTTCAACACAGCGACATGACCGGGTTTGGAACGATCTCGCAATCAGAGATCAGCGTCCATGACGGCGAGATGTTCGGTAACTCACGGGCAAATGGCCAGCGCCTCGCTTTGTCCGATGTCGAACTGCTGGCTCCGACCGAGCCCTCGAAGATCATCGCTCTTTGGAATAATTTTCATGCGCTTGCCGCGAAATTGAAGGTCACTGAGCCCGACGATCCGCTCTACCTTCTGAAAGCGCCAACGACATCAGCCGCGCCGAATGCGGTCGTGAAACGACCGGCGTCCTATGATGGCAAAGTCACATACGAGGGCGAACTCGGGATCGTCATCGGGCGCAGATGCAGCGGGGTATCGGTCGATCAGGCCAATGATTATATTTTCGGGTATACCTGCGTCAACGACATCACCGCCGCCGATATCATCGGCAAAGATGCCACGTTTGCGCAATGGGCTCGCGCCAAGGGCTTCGACAGCTTTTGCCCGTTTGGGCCTGTCATCGCGTCCGGGATCGACCCGGCGAAGCTCGTTGTTCGGACGATTCTCAATGGCGAGGAGCGCCAGTCGTATCCGATTTCGGACATGATCTTCAGCGCACAGCAACTTGTCAGCAAGACTTCGCACGACATGACGTTGTTGCCGGGAGATCTGATCTGCTGCGGCACATCGCTGGGCGTCGGGTCAATGAAAGATCAGGTCAACAAGGTCACCATCGCGATCGACGGCATCGGCGAATTGGCCAACGAGTTCAGGCAATGACCCGGACCCGTTCGTCAATCGCTGCCGCGTGCAGGCGAATTTTCGAAGGTCAAATGCGCGGCGCGTAACCGCATGGGGGCGTCTTTTGACGGGGAATACGAACCCAAAAACCGACTGGGAGACAAAGGCCGATCACGCTATAGAAATGGCGCGTAGCATGCCGCCTGGACCGGCCCGGCACGATGCGATGAAGAGAGCTGGCTTGTTGCGCTGGTTGGCTGCGTTGATGCAGGAAATAAAACGGCGGGAAGCGCCGGTTCGCGGGAAGAAGCCAAGAAAGTGACCGGCGGTTAGATCCAGCGAAGTTTGTTGAGTCAGTTTTGTCGTGATGGAGCGGGCAACGGTTCGAGTTGAGAGGTTGCATCACCTTGGCAGATGCCGCTTCCGGGATGTGACAGGTTTTGGGTATAGGCTGTCCAGGAATTGCCGGACGGTGCTGACCGATCCAGTATTGACTGCCGCATAGCCGGGCAGGCGGGCGACGGCCTCGTGGAACGTGCTGCCCTTCATGACATCAAGCAAGCGCTGCATCGGCTCCGTTTCGAGAAATGAGCGACGGCAGACGAAAAAATAGTCTTCCGTCAGAAGCCGGATGAAATCGAGCCCAAATTGCCGCGCTGCGGCTTCGACGCCAAAACTGACATCGGCCATGTCGCTGGCTACATAGGCGGCGACGGCGGCGTGGGTAAATTCGATCTGCTGCGATCCGTTGATTCCGGCTTCGTCGATCTTGTGCAGCGCCAGCAGCTGGTCGAATAGCAGCCGCGTTCCGGAATCATGGTCGCGATTGACGAAACGCGCCTTTCGCTCGGCAAGGTCCTTGAGTGACGTGATCGCGAGCGGATTGCCGCGCTTGACCATCAATCCCATCTCGCGGGTCACGAAACTGATGACGCGATATTCGAGCGGATCGAGCCATTCTTCGCAGGCGTCGATGCTTTGCTGGCGCAATTCGCCGCGCGGCAGGTGAACCCCCGAGAGATCGCAGGCCCCCTGCGCAAGCGACAGCAGTGAATTCTGATTGCTCACATAGCGCAGATCGATGCCGATCCCCGGCGTCTGGTCGAGGAGTTCGCGCAGTTTGGCAACGGCAAAACCGTGACTGGCGTGAACGCGAATGACGGACGGCCCATAACGCAGAAAAGGTTTGATTTCGGTCGCCAGTTCCTGCGAAAGATTTTCGAGCTGCGGACCGAGGCGCGCCTGCATACGCTGTCCCGCCCAGACCAGCTTTTCCCCAAACGGTGTGAGCGCAGTGCCTTTGCCGCGATGGCTCTCGACCAGCGGCACACCGAAAAATTCCGACCATTGCTCGAGCAAATTCCAGACGTGCCGATAAGAAAGCTCGGCGTGCTTCGCTGCGCTGGCGAGCTTTCCGGTTTGCCGGATATCGTTGAGGATTCCGAGCATGACCACAGCGGTCTGCGGGCTGTCGTCCTTGTGAAATCGCCAGATGGTTTCGATCTCGATATGTAGCATCGGTCATCCCCAAGAATATGAAATGAACTTCATATGCGAGTCAAGCATAAGCAAGCATCGGCAGATCATATCATATTTACAGCAGCATGTTTTGTCCTCATTTTGGTGCACAATCACCGGAGGAAATATGATGTCGATTGCATATGACTATTCCCGTCAGACGACACCCTCAGTTTCGGCCTCCAGACCCAAACTGTTGCTGATTGACGGGCAACACGTCTGGTCAGCCTCCGGGCGTACGTTCAAAACCCTGAATCCGGCCACCGAGCAGGTGATCGCGACCGTGGCGGAAGGCAACGAGGTCGACGTCGATCGGGCCGTCGCTGCCGCGCGCCGTGCCTTCGAAGGTCCCTGGCGCACGATGCGCGCCGCCGAGCGCGGCCATATCCTGCTCAGGCTTGTAGACCTGATGAAAAAGCATGCGGATGAAATCGCCGCGCTGGAAAGTCTTGATGCCGGCAAACCGATCTCGGGTGTGCTGCGCCAGGACCTGCCGGCTGCCATCGACACGCTGACCTACTACGCGGGTTGGGCGGACAAGATCAGCGGCGAAGTCGTCTCAACGCGGGACGACGCGCTCACCTACACGGTCCGTGAGCCCGTCGGCGTGGTTGCGGTGATCGTACCATGGAATTTCCCGCTGATGATCGGGATGTGGAAGCTGGCGCCGGCTTTGGCCTGCGGCTGCACGATTGTCATGAAACCTGCCGAGTTGACATCGCTGTCGGCGCTGCGCATTGGTGAATTGGCGCTCGAAGCGGGTCTGCCGCCGGGCGTGCTCAATATCGTCACTGGACCCGGCCGGGTCGTCGGCGACGCCCTCGTCAATCATCCTGACGTGGATAAGGTTACCTTCACGGGATCGCCGGGGGTAGGACGCGGAATTCTGCGCGGCGCGGCGGGTAACTTCAAGCGCGTTTCGCTCGAGCTTGGCGGCAAGTCAGCCAATGTCATCTTTGATGACGCCGACATCGAGGCCGCGACCAAGGCCGCTGCGTCAGGAATCTTCTTCAATGCCGGGCAAGTATGCTCGGCAGGCTCGCGCGTGCTTGCGCACGAGAAGGTTTACGAGGAGGTCGTCGAACGGCTGACGCAACGCGCGAAGGCGATCCGGATGGGCGATCCGGCAGATCGTGCCACCGCACTTGGCCCGGTAATCTCCGAGAAACAAATGAAAAGCGTTCTCGATTACGTAGATATCGGCGAGAAGGAGGGCGCCGTGTTGACGACCGGCGGCAGGCGTGTCGGCGACCGCGGCTACTTCATCAGCCCCGCGGTGTTCGCCGACGTCGAGCACGAGATGCGCATCTCGCAGGAGGAAATCTTCGGTCCCGTGGTGAGTGTCATCAAGTTCCGCGACGAGGCCGATGCGCTGCGCATTGCCAACGGTACTGCCTACAGCCTCGCTGCTGGGGTATGGAGCCGCGACATCGGGCGCGTGCAGCGTTTCGCGAAGAAAGCGAACGCCGGCACCGTCTGGATCAATACCTATGGCTACACCGATGTGCGGTTGCCATGGGGCGGCGTGCGCGATTCTGGCTTCGGCCGCGAACACGGCTCGGCGGCGATCGAGAATTTCACCGAGCCCAAGGCGGTGTGGATGAATTTGAATAGCTGATGCCAGGGCGGGCCTATACATTATCACACGTTAAATATCGACCGTCAGCGAATGTCGGCGTCGGTGGCTGCAGGTTCCCGATTTGAACCTACGACGCGCACAATCACGCATCCCGCCGCGCGCAACTTCCATGGGATACGGCCACCGAATCCGCGATTAGAGCGATGCCGGGGCTTGGCACCGGCAAAGCGCAGCGCTGCTTTGCTTCTGACTTTGATGAGCCGTCTGATCGTGTGTTCGACTGTTCGACGCTGGCGAGATCGGAGCGGTCGAAGTCGAAGTGGGAGCTGCGCGCGCAGCCCGGTACAGCGATGGAGTACTGGAGCGGTCAAGCGCCTCAAGCGCGAAGCGCGCCTTAGCGGTCCGCTGGCATTGGTGCTTGCCGGAAGCGGTCGTGGTCAAGAATCGCTGACGGTATCCAATCCTCCCTCCATTGCGCTGAGATCAGCGCATCTCACAGGCTGGGCAGGGTCCCTAACTAGAACTGCCGCATGGGGCATGTTGTGCGGCGTTGTCCTGATGCCTCGTGCGCCACGGCACGCGAACGTCGATCAGTGGCAACCTGACTGTCGCCCCTGGTTTGGAGGCGGAAGGTAGCGCCAGGGCGAATTTCGCGCGCATGGCCATCGCCGGCAAATAAGCGTTATGGAAGACGCTGCGGGAGCGGGTTGAGCGGGGCTCGCGCGGTCCGCATGTCCGCAGTCGCAAAACCCTCTGTGAACCGGTCATGGACCGGTGTCAAAAAATATCCTTCGCGTTCGAAATTTGCAAGTGCGCGGCAAGGGATGAGCCGCGCCGTACGACAGCGCTAAAAAAGCACAACCGTTCCAGCGACGATCGTCCCATTCAATATCGTGGCAAGTCTTCGCGGCACAGTCGCGGTCAAGCGTTGACCAATTTCGCGTCAGATCGCCATACGGGTGCCACATGTCTGAAGCCGTCAAGAAGAACAATCTAAGCGCTGGCGCCAGAGCCATCGCCGTTGCCCCTCGTCTCTTTGTTCTTGAGCTGAACGCCGGCCGCATTCACTCCATGAATACGGACGGTTCCGACCGTAAGACTATCGTGTCGGATTGCCATTTGCCCGACGGCATCGTCGTCGATGTCGATGCCGGCCATATCTACTGGACCAACATGGGCATTCCAAACCTGAATGACGGGTCCATCGAGCGCGCCGACATCGACGGCAAGAACCGCAGGACAATCGTCGCACAGGGAGAGACCCACACTCCGAAACAGATCATACTCGATAAGAAAGGCGGCAAGCTCTACTGGTGCGACCGCGAGGGTATGCGCGTCATGCGCTGCGATCTCGACGGCTCGCAGCTGGAGACGCTCATTGAAGCCGGCCGCGGCGAAGTCGATCGCCGGGATCAGACGCGATGGTGCGTTGGGCTGACGATCGACCCGAAATCCGGACATATCTACTGGACGCAAAAAGGCCCAGACAATGCCGGGCTCGGTCGCATCTTCCGCGCCAATGTCGAAATTCCCGCCGGCCAAACTGCAGCGACCAGGTCCGACATCGAGATCTTCTTCGACGGTCTGCCGGAACCGATCGATATCGAGCTCGACCACAAGAACCGTGTTCTCTACTGGACCGACCGCGGCGACCCTCCGCGCGGCAACACAGTGAACCGGGCCTCGATCGACAACAAGCCTGTCGAGCCGGAGATCGTGGTGACCCATCTCATGGAGGGGATCGGTATCGCGCTCGACATTCCAAACGACCGCATGTTCGTGACCGATTTCGCCGGCTCAATTTACTCAGCACAGCTCGATGGATCCAGTGAACGAAATTTCCTCTACGCACAGGGCAACCTCACCGGCATCGCATACGCCGAAATCCCGAAGGAGAAGTGACATGTCGCAAAACAAGGCTATTCGCCGAGTTGCCATTATTGGCACGGGCGTCATCGGCGCAAGCTGGGCCGCGCTCTTCCTTGCCAACGGTCTTGACGTGGTGGCGACCGACGTTGCACCAGGCGCGGAAGCGGCACTGAAGCGCTTTGTTGCGGCGGCCTGGCCCGCACTGCAACGGCGTGGCCTCGCATCCGGTGCCTCCCAGAACAGGCTATCATTCACCGCCGCCCTTACGGACGCTCTCAAGGATGCCGATCTGGTCCAGGAAAATGGGCCCGAGAAAATCGATTTCAAGAAGACGCTCTATCGCCAACTGGACGAGCTGTTGCATCCCAGCGTCATCATCGCCTCGAGCTCGTCGGGCTTGACCATGAGCGAGATCCAGTCGGCGTGCGAGATGCATCCCGAGCGCTGCGTGATAGGCCACCCGTTCAATCCACCCCACTTGATCCCGCTGGTCGAGATCGTCGGCGGGGCAAAGACCTCGGAAGCGACAATCCAGCGCGCAGCGGAATTTTACACGTCGATCGGGCAGCGGACGGTGCGCGTCAACAAGGAGATGCCGGGCCACGTCGCTAACCGCTTGCAGGCCGCATTGGCGCGCGAGGTCTACTACCTTGTCGCCGAGGGTGTGGTGAGCGCCGCCGACGTCGACACCGCCCTGTGCTGGGGCCCTGGCTTGCGCTGGGGTGTTATGGGCAACATGATGCTCAACCATCTCGGCGGTGGTCCGGGCGGCATCGAGCACTTCTTCCAGCAGTTCGCCGGCCCGATGACGGCCTGGTGGAAGACCCTCGGCTCGCCGGTGCTAACTCCGGAAGTGCAAAAGAAGCTCATCGACAGCGTCCATGCCGAGGCCGGATCGCGTTCGATCGACGAACTCGCGGCGGAACGTGACGAAGTCCTGCTCGGCCTGATTGAGCTACGCAACAAGGTTGCCAAGTCGAGCAAAGCGAAATTGACGGCGACAGTCGCCTGAGATCACGCGCCACCGGCGAGATCGATCATACGTCCTTCAACTTTTTCCGGCTTTCAAGCCACAGCATCAGGAGTCTCAAATGCCCACCGCAACCGCAGCAAGCAAAACCAGCGCGCCGAAGCCGCTATCGCCGCCAAATAGCGACTTCTATGAGGTCTACGAGACCTTGAGCGCCAACGAACTCGCGACGGTGAAACGGGTGCGCGCGTTCATGGAAGCCAAGGTCGCGCCTGTCATCACAGATTATTGGGTGAAGGACGCTTTTCCCTTCGAATTGCTGCCGGCGATCAAGGAGCTGGGCATCGGTGGGCTTGCAATGCACGGCTACGGCTGCGCAGGCGGGAGCCTGGCGCTGTTGGGCTTTGTTCAGATGGAGGTCGCACGCGTCGACCCGTCGGTCGCGACTTTCATGGGCGTGCATGGCGGCCTGGCGATGGGCTCCATCTACATCGACGGATCGGAAGAGCAGAAGCAGAAATGGCTGCCGCAGATGGCGCGCTTCGATAAGATCGGCTGTTTCGGCCTGACCGAGCCGCTGGTGGGCTCAGGTGCGAGCGGCGGCCTGCTGACCACGGCGAAGCGCGAGGGCGACACCTGGATCCTCAATGGCGAGAAGCGTTGGATCGGCAATGCTCCGTGGTGCGATGTTTCAATCATCTGGGCGCGCGATATCGCCGACAACCAGGTAAAGGGCTTCATCGTCGAGAACAAGACCACGCCCGGCTTCAGCGTCGAGAAGATCGAGAACAAGATTGCGCTTAAGGTGGTCCAGAACGGCCACATCACGCTGAAGGATGTTCGAGTGCCGGAAACGAACCGCCTCCAGAGCGGCAATTCATTCCGCGACACCGCGAAGGTGCTGAAGATGACGCGCTACGCCGTGGCGTGGATGGCGACTGGATGCGCGATGGGCGCCTACGAGGCGGCGCTGAAGTATAGCCAGGAGCGCTTGCAGTTTGGCAGGCCGATCGCGTCGTTCCAGCTGGTCCAAGACCTTCTCGCCAAAATGATCGCCAACATCACGGCTTCGCAGTGCCTGATCGTGCGCCAGGCGCAGCTGCATGCAGAAGGTAAGCTGACGGACGCCCATGCGGCCCTTGCCAAGGCGTTCGCCACCGCCAAATGCCGCGAGACGGTTGCCTGGGCCCGTGAGTTGATCGGCGGCAACGGAATCGTTGCCGACTACAAGGCGGCACGCTTCTTCGCGGATTGTGAAGCGCTCTACTCCTACGAAGGCACGTATCAGATGCAGAATCTGATCGTCGGCAAGGCTGTCACCGGCCTTGGCGCCTTCGTGTGACATCTCAGCGGCCGGCGCTCCGACGCCGGCTGCCCCCATCCAGGAGGTAGACTATGGCTGTAACAGCACCCAACCCTCTGCCCAGGGCGGCATTGGCGCTTGCGAACGTCCAGTACGAGAAAAAGGCTTCGATCGCCTACGTGACGGTCAATCGGCCCAAGGTACTCAACGCGCTCAACACGCCGACCTGGACCGATTTGCGGGCCGCATTCGAGGATGCAAAGGCCGACGCGTCTGTGCACGGCGTGATCCTCACCGGCGCAGGCGACAAGGCCTTCATTGCCGGCGCCGACATCAGCGAACTCGCGCATGTCGACGCCTACGATGCGGAGGAGTCCAGCAGGTTCGGGCAGGGTGTGCTGGACCTCATCGAAAATCTCGGCAAGCCGGTGATCGCGGCGGTTAATGGCTTTGCGCTCGGCGGCGGCTGCGAGACGGCGATGGCTTGCACGATCAGGATCGCAGCGGAACATGCCAGATTTGGGCAGCCCGAAGTCAAGCTGGGCCTGCTGCCGGGCGGTGGCGGAACGCAGCGTTTGCCGCGCCTGGTGGGAAAGGGTCGTGCGTTGCAGCTGATCCTCACGGGCGAAACGATTTCCGCGCAGGAGGCCTATCGCATAGGCCTTGTCAACGAAGTCGTCTCCGCAGCCAGCCTGATCGACCGTGCCGAGACGATTCTGAAGCAGATCGCGGCCAACGCACCGATCGCTGTGAAGTTCTCGCTGGAGGCCGCGAACAAGGGGATGGACACCAGCCAGGCCGAGGGGTTTGCACTCGAAGCGTCCTATTTCGGCATTTGCGCCGCAACCGAAGACAAGAAGGAAGGCACCTCCGCCTTCCTCGAGAAACGAGCGCCGCAGTTTCGCGGTCGGTGAAGTAGCCGCCGCACACAGCGATTTGGAAAGGACAGCCATGACAAGCAACAACATTTTCTCTGGACTGAAAGTGGTAGATTTGGCGAGCTTCATCGCCGGCCCCAGCGCCGCGGTGATCTTGTCCGATTTCGGCGCTGACGTCATCAAAGTGGAGCCGCCGAGCGGCGAGCTATGGCGACATGCGCACCAGATGCCACCGCAGCCGGTCGCTGAGGATGCTTATCCCTGGCACCTCGCCAATCGCAACAAGCGGGGCATCGCGCTTGATCTGAAGTCTCCGAGCGCCCATCAGGTTCTCGAAAAGCTCGTCAAATGGGCCGACGTTCTTATCGTCAACACGCCGCACCCGGCGCGCGCGCGACTGAAGCTCGAATATGAAGATGTGGTGCAGTGGAACCCGCGTTTGATCTACGCGGACCTCACGGGTTTCGGCGACAAGGGGCCGGATGCGGATCTCCCTGGCTTTGACATCACGTCGTACTGGGCACGCAGTGGATTACTGTCGATGACGCGCGATGCCGGTGCGCCGCCGACCTGGCCGGTAGCGGGTAGCGGTGACAATGCCACCGCCGTCGGGCTTTATTCGGCGATCGTCACCGCGCTCTATCGTCGCGAGCGCACGGGGGAGGGGGCGCATGTCACGACCTCACTTCTCGCCGAAGGCGTGTGGTCCGCAAGCGTCTCGATCCAGGCCGCACTGTGCGAGGCGAAATTTTTCGGACTGCACGATCGCAAGCATCCCGTGAACGCGGCTATGAACGTCTATCGCGCCAAGGATGACACCTGGTTCGTTCTCATCATCACGCCCGATAAGGTGGAGGCCGTGGTGAAGGCGATCGGCCGGCCCGATCTCCTGACTGATCCGCGATTCTCCGACCCGGCGAAGCTGATGGTGAACATGACGGAGCTCACGGCGATCCTCGACGTGACCTTCTGTGCCGAGCCGATGGCGCATTGGTATAACGTGTTCAATGGCGTTCACGTGACGTTCGGAGCGGTGCGTGGGCCACAAGAGGTGATCAGCGATCCCCAGCTCCGGGCGAATGACATCATCGTTCCGCTCGAAGGTGCCGGCGGCAAGCTGACGTCCACGATCAGCAGCCCGCTTCAGGTGCATGGCGTCGCCAAGGTGTCCGCGAAGCGCGCCCCAAAGATTGGAGAACACAACGACGAGGTTCTCCGGCAACTCGGATTCAGCGCGACCGAAATCGACGGTTTGCGTACGAGCGGCGCCATTCCGAAACCAAAGGAACATGCGGCCTAGCACACGACACTGTCGGGGCGGCGTGAGCCGCCCTGAACTTCGATTTGTCGTGCAATTCACCAAACGAACCCGGGAGTTCGACCATGGATGATATCGTTACCGAACAGGCAGGAAGTATCCTGCGCGTCCAGTTCAACCGCCCGACCAAGCGGAATGCGATGACGTCGGCCATGTACTTGGCTCTCGCCGGCATTTTCAACAAGGCGGCGAATGACGAGAACACGCGTGTCGTGCTTTGGCATGCCGCGGGAGATTCGTTCTGCGCGGGCAACGATATCGAGGACTTTCTGAAGAATCCTCCGGGCCCGGGCGAATCGCCACAGGCGAGCCTCATGCACGCATTCGTCAACTTCGACAAGCCCGTGGTCGTAGCGGTCCAGGGCGCGGCGATCGGCGGCGGCACCACCATGCTGACGCACTGCGACTTCATCTACGCGGGCGAGACCGCGAAATTCCAGATGCCCTTCATCAATCTCGCGATCGTGCCGGAATTCGGATCGAGCTGCTCGGTGCCGGCGCGGATCGGTCATCTCCGCGCCGCGGAGCTGATCCTGCTGGGCGCTCCGTTTGATGCTAGGCGGGCCGCGGAGTTGGGGCTGGTTACGGAGGTGGTATCCGACAAGGACGTCCTGGCGAAAGCGACCGAGACGGCCGGGAAGCTGGCAGCGAAGCCGGCGGCAGCGCTGCATGCCAGCAAGAGGCTCATGAAGCAGTCATCACGTGAGCAGATCAAGGCGACGATGAAGGCCGAGAACGAAGAGTTCAGCGTGCAAGTCCGCTCTGAAGACGCAAAGGAGGCGTTCTCGGCGTTCCTGGAAAAGCGCAAGCCTGACTTCACGAGGAGCATTAAGTCTCCAGCGGCCGCATACGCGCGAACATAAGGGATGAAGACCATGGATAAGCCGATGAATGTGTGTGTGTTGGTTGGAAGCCTGCGGAAGGGGTCGGTCAACAGGATGCTGGCGAATGCACTGATCTCGCTCGCGCCATCTTCGATCAAGCTCGACGTCGTCGAGATCGGACAATTGCCCTTTTTCAATCAGGATCTGGAGACCGACGCGTCGCCCGCGCAATGGACCGCGTTCCGCCAGCGCGTCAAGGCTGCCGACGCGGTGTTGTTCGTCACGCCGGAATATAACCGTTCAGTGCCGGCCGTTCTCAAGAATGCACTGGATGTCGGTTCCAGGCCGTATGGCAGCAGCATCTGGGACCGCAAGCCTGGTGCGATCGTCAGCGGCTCGCCGAGCGCGATAGGGGCCTTCGGCGCCAATCATCATTTGAGGCAGTCGCTCGTATTTCTGAACGTGCCGACCATGCAGCAGCCGGAAGCCTATATTGGCCACGCCGACAAGCTCTTCGATGAGCATGGCAAGCTCGTCAACGACGGCACCCGCAAATTCCTGCAGGACTTCATGCAGGCGTTCGCGAACTGGGTCGAGACGATCCGATCTCAGGGCAGCGCACCTGATTCCATGCGGCAAGCGCGGGTGGCCGCGGCATCCAGCTAGCGAAGATTTGCGACTGCGATGAAGATAGGGCGTGTTGCGTTCGTCGTTGCCGGCGCAGCGAACCGCGCTGGCAATTAAGCTATTGAATTATCTGCCATATTTCAATCGGGATGGGCGCGATCGGCTGCAGGAGGGCTCCTGGGGCGGCAACACCGTGACGGCAGATTGGGTCGCGTGCTGAAGCTCAAAATTGTATTGGCCGCATTTGCTCGAATTCGTCGCGGCAGACCTCGCTGAAGCCTCGCAACAGATCGATCGTGCCGTCGATGGCCATTTCGCGGAGTTCGACAAAGCTCTTGTCCGGCTCCAGATAGGCATCCAGAACTTTTCGGACAACATCGTCGGCGCGCTGGACCACCTTCTTCGAGGAAACCGCCCGCATCGAACTCAGCTTCGCATAGAGGCTGACCAGACCGGGAATGTCGGCTTTATCGTGCTGGAGCGCATCGATGTAGCATTTGGCGGCGTCTTCGATAAAATCCCTGTAAAGGGTCTGCCGGCGGCTCTTCTCGTGCAGAGCCCACTCGACGCGGACCTGGCTTCGGTGGTTCAGCCACGCTGCCATTCCGCTGGTCAAGCCGCCGACGGCTGCTCCAGTGAGGGCAGCGAGTGCGGAGATGATGGATACGTCCACGGGTGCGGTTCCCAATCAACTGCCAGGCAGTGATGACTACGGGGCCTTATGACTATGACGCGGACGACCGCGGCCCTTCGGAAATCAGCCGTGAGCTCCGTTGCCCCGACAGATAAGACCAGAACCATTGCGTTTGAACGCGGAACCGGTTCTGAAGCTGCGGGAGCGTGAGCACGTGCAGCGCGGCCCATATCAACCAGGTCACAAAGCCGCTGGTTCGCAAATGACCGGCCTCGAGGATGGCAAAATTCTTGCCGACCACCGCCATGTTGCCCTTGTTGCGGTATCGAAACGGCCGACCGTCCTTGCGTCCCCTGACACGGTTGGCGATGACGCGTCCGACGAATCGTCCCTGCTGAATGGCTGCCTGCGCCACGCCGGGGACGGGGTGACCATCCTGGGTCATCGTGGCCGCGTCGCCCGCCACGAACACGTTGGGGGCATCGGGAATGTCCATGAAGGCACCAACGAAAGCGCGCCCGGCGCGGTCTGTCTGTGTTCCCAGCATTTTCACCACCGGCGAGGCGCTGACGCCGGCTGTCCATAGGACGGTGGCGCTGGGAATCCGGACGCCGGCTGCGATCACGCCCTGCTCATCAACCTTCTCGACCTTTACGCCGGTCGAAACCTCGACGCCGAGCTTGGTTAATCGCTTGGCTGCCTTTCCCGACAGTGACTCAGCAAAGGTCGGAAGAATACGCGCGCCGCCGTCCAGTAACAAAACCCGGCTCTTGGCAGGATCGATCCTGCGAAAATTGTTACGCAAGGTCACCGAGACCAGTTGAGCGATCGAGGCCGCAAGCTCGACGCCGGTCGGGCCACCGCCCACCAATACAAAGGTCATCTGGCGAGCACGTTCTTTCGGGTCATCGGTCGACTCAGCCAGTTCGAACGCACTCAGGATCTTGGTTCGGATCGTCTCGGCGTCGTTGAGGCTCTTGAGGCCCGGCGCGAACCGCGCAAACTCGTCATGGCCGAAATAACTCGGACGCATTCCGGTGGCGATGACCAGGAAGTCGTATTCGAGTTTCTGGCTGCCAACGCCTGGGCTCGTGATCTCGATGGTACGAGCGCCGAGATTGACGCCCTTAACCTCGGCCAGCAATACGCTGAGGTTGTTCTGTTTTGCCTCGAGCTGACGGATCGGTGCCGCGATCTCGGCGGGTGACAGAACAGCGGTGGCGACCTGGTACAGCAGCGGCTGAAAGATATGGTGATTACGCCGGTCGATCAGCGTGATCTCGACATCGGCGCGTTTTAGTGCCCGCGCTGCCGCGATACCGGCAAAGCCACCGCCGACGATCAAGACGCGTTTCTTGCCTGGATCCGCCTTCACAGTCGGCTTTTCCTGCGGGAACGATTTGGTCAGAACTGTAGTCATGGATGCACCGACGCTCTCCGGGACCAGTCACCCGATTGGCATTGGTACTGCGGCGCTTCGGGCCATTCTTGGACCGCGCTGCCGTGCGTTGAACGATCGTGCCGCATCATGCGGCTGGCGTTGCGCGTTCGAGCAGCATGCGAGGCAGGATCAGCCCGAAGGTCATGGCCATGATAATCAAAAACGCGGTGGCGCCACTGGTGACGATGCTTGTCGGCAAAGCCGCCGGCGCGGCCGGCCCGATCGAGACCAGTTCGACGAGGCCCGTTGCCGCGTTGAACAGGAAAAAGCCCGGCATCAACGAGACGACGGCGGAGAAGGCCACGGCCGCGAACGGCAGACGCAGGCGATCGACGACCGGAGTTGCGAGGATGCTGACGAGTGTGCAGGCGACGAGCGCGCCGGTCGCGGCATTTGTCCCCACGACGGAGATTAGCGCCCAGCGTGCGGCATGCGCGAGCATGCCGACCGCGATCGGGAACGCCAACAGGCGCCACGGCATTGAGAAGAAAGTGCCAAAGGAGGCGACGGCGCATCCTGCCGCAATCACGTCGATGACCAAGGGCACGGGTGGAGATGGTCCGGCTATCGCAAGGTTTGCGCCGACCGCCGTGAAGCCGAAGGGGCCACCGGCGCAGATCAGGAGCACGATGACGCCGGCATAAGCAAGGCGCGCGATTCCCAGCGCGATGCGCGTGCGAGCGAGGTCGATGGCACCGTTGAGGATATGCGGACCGGGAACCAGCACCATGCAGGGACAGAAACTGACCATCGTTGCTGCATCCGATAGCAGCAAACGGCCGGCAGCGGCAGCCACGACACCCGCGATAAACGCGGCGCAAAGCGGCTGGATCAGTGGATTATTGCTGAAGCCGGACAGCCAGCGGCGGACGAGCGCACCGATGGCGGCGCTGGTCGCGATCAGCAGCAGGCTCGTCGCATCGAGCGTACCGAAAATGACGCCGAGCGAAGCCGCGCCAATGGCTGCGAACAAAGTGAAGCGTGGCGTGGAAGCTGGCGGCAGCCGGCCAGCCGACTCAAGCGCGGATTGCGCAGCCTCGGCCGACAACGTGCCGTGGCAGACCTGATCGATCACCGTCGTAACGGCCAGTACCCTGCCCATGTCAACGCCGAGCGGCTTGGCGGGTACGATTTGTGAGATGGGCGCGCCGTTGAGTGCGACGGTGAGTTCGCCCCAGTAAGGCAGCACCTTAACCGTCACGCCGAGAGCGCGCCCAAGCTGCTCAGCAGCGGTAACCGTCCGTTCTGTGGTCTGCCCATGAGCAAACAGGAGGGTGGCGGCCAGCGCGGTCGTCTTTAATGCCGCCTCGCGCGTCAGCGGCTCGGGACACGGTGCTTCGGTTTCCACACCTGTCAATTGCGTTGCGCGGTCCAATAGCCAGAGCATCGCGTTCCTGCCGCGCTGCCGCTCCATCTTCCGCGACCCGAGGTTCCGGAAAGCCTGCCCGTGCCGGAAGCGAATTTGTCGTGAACCGTTACCGATGCACGAACGGAACCGGATTTAGCGACATATCCCCTGAATTTTACCAGATTGGGGTGGGTCACAACGCCGTCGGAAATATTGACGGTGAAGTTATAGGCGGGATCGCATGAGCCACTTTGCGTGACGAAGTTAAGGTCCCAGGAGCCATCATAGGCGGAACGCGCGTGCGCCAAAGTTGCCGGAGTAACAAGGCAGGCGGCTGCAATTATCCAGAGCGAAAGCGTCTTCATCGATAGTTCTCCGTCAGGTGAAGCGGCCGATTCCAGGTAACGCAACAGACCTCGTCGATCAGAATTGGGAAGCGGCGCGTTGCGCATACTCGAACAAGGGCATGCTTTAGGAAGAGCCGGCGCAGCGCGCTTGTTGAAACGTGCTCGAACCATCCCGAATCGTGCGATCGCGACGCGTGTCGTTGGAACCGAATTCGCCAGCCGACGATTTGAAGCATGATTGGCCCCAATCGAGCAGCCGCGTTCAATCACGGGCGAGGGTGGGGATGCATATTGAAAGCACGCACTGCGGCTGTCCGAGCCGAACACGACAGCTCTCATTTTGAAGAACCCGGAGCAGCGAGATGAACGTCAAATCCAGTGCTGGCCAGCTTGGGGAAGGACGAGTTCGCATTGCACTGTCGTCTCGTTCCGCTCGTCCGCTGGTTGGCCATTGGCGTGTGGCTGACTTCGTCGCCCTCACGAAGCCACGTGTGATGATGCTTGCCGTCTTCACCGCGCTCGTCGGATTGAGCAGCGCTCCAGTTCGACTTGATCCGCTGACCACTCTTGCCGCGGTTCTTGCCATTGCCGCGGGAGCTGGAGCCGCCGGCGTGCTCAACATGTGGTACGACGCAGATATCGATGCGATCATGAGCCGCACTGCGATGCGGCCAATTCCCCGCGGCAAGGTCTCCCGGTTCGAGGCGCTTGTCTTTGGTCTCGTTCTGGGCGGGTTCGCAGTGGTGGTTCTGGCTTTGGCGACGAACCTCACAGCAGCCGCATTGTTGGCCGGCACGATCCTCTTCTACATTGTCGTGTATACGGCGTGGCTGAAGCGGGCGACGCGACAGAACATCGTCATCGGCGGCGCTGCAGGCGCGCTGCCGCCCGTGATCGGATGGGCCGCGGCAACCGGAGAAGTCGGGCTCGAGCCGCTTGCGCTGTTCCTCATTGTCTTCCTTTGGACGCCGCCCCATTTCTGGGCTCTCGCGCTCAATCGCGCCGATGACTATGCCCGCGCCGGCGTTCCCATGCTGCCGGTGGTTGCGGGAAAGGCTGCGACGACGCGGCAGATCCTGATCTACAGCGGCCTGCTGGCTCTCGCCTCGGAGCTGCCCTGGATGCTCGGGTTTGCAGGGGCGATCTATGGCGCGATCACCGCGATCTGCGGGGCGCTTTTCCTTCTTCTCGCGCTTCAGCTCAACAGGAGCACTGGGGTTGATCGCCGCGCTGCTCACAGGTTGTTCGTGTTCTCCATCTTCTATTTGTTCGTGCTGTTTGCGGCCCTCCTGGTTGACCATGGAAGTGGCTCATTCCCGCCCATCCGCGGCCTCCCGGTGCATGCCGAATTCAAGTCAGGCGCCGTCGGCAGCGCCTGCTGCATCGCCAACTTCAGCGAGGTCTGATATGCGATACGGTTTACTTGCTGTGGTCCTGATCGGTGCGGCCACGCTCGGTGGCTGCACCGAAGGCGTGCTCGATCCGAAAGGACCTATTGCCCTCGCCGAGCGACAGATTCTGCTGAACGCGCTTGGCATCATGCTGGCGATCGTGATCCCGGTGATCCTTGCGACACTTGGCTTTGCTTTCTGGTTTCGTGCATCGAATGAGCGTGCGCGCTATCGGCCAAATTTCACATATTCCGGACGTCTTGAGATGCTGGTCTGGTCCATCCCCGCGATGACGGTGCTCCTGGTCGGCGGCGTCGCATGGGTCGGCGCACACGACCTTGATCCGGGCAAGCCGATTAGCTCAACTGTCAAGCCTGTCAACGTTCAGGTCGTCTCACTCGACTGGAAATGGCTGTTCATCTATCCAGAGCAGGGGATCGCGAGCGTCAACAAGCTGGTCGTACCGGTTGGCACGCCGATCAGCTTTGAACTGACCTCATCGAGCGTCATGAACAGCTTCTTCGTGCC
Organism: Bradyrhizobium sp. Ash2021; assembly: GCF_031202265.1. NCBI lineage: Bacteria > Pseudomonadati > Pseudomonadota > Alphaproteobacteria > Hyphomicrobiales > Nitrobacteraceae > Bradyrhizobium > Bradyrhizobium sp. Ash2021. Next base: position 3,859,944 of record NZ_CP100604.1, read on the forward strand.
TCAGCTCGGGAGCCAGATCTACACCATGTCCGGAATGGCGACGCGCCTCCACCTGCAGGCGGACCATCTCGGAACCTATGCGGGGTTATCCGCCATGTTCAGCGGTGACGGCTTTCCCGACATGCGCTTTACGGTCGATGCAGTGACAGACGACGGATTTGCGCAATGGGTTCGCCAGACCCGCGAAACCGGTTCCGTACTCGATAAGCGGGCTTGTGCCGACCTGGTCAAGCCGAGCCAAGCGGTCGCGCCGTTCACCTACCGCACCGTGACTGCCGATCTGTTCAGCGGCATTGTGAATACCGCATCGGCTGCCGACGATCAGTCACAACGCATTTGTTCAACATCGCAGAAGGCCGAACGATGAATCTCCTTGGCAAGCTTGATTGGAACGCGATTCCCCTCCATCAGCCGATCATCATGGGCGCAACGGCGTTCATGGTCCTTGTCGTGGTAGCTGTCCTTGGATTCATCACGGCGAAGGGAGCCTGGCTCTATCTATGGCGCGAATGGCTCACCTCGGTCGATCACAAGCGGATCGGCGCCATGTATTGCATACTGGCGCTCGTCATGATGCTGCGCGGCTTCAGCGATGCGATCATGATCCGCGCGCAGCAGGCGCTCGCAGCCGGCGGTGCGGAAGGTTATCTGCCGCCCGAGCATTTCAATCAGATTTTCTCGGCGCACGGCACGATCATGATTTTGTTCATGGCAATGCCGTTCGTGGTAGGGCTCATGAACTTCGCAGTACCGTTGCAACTTGGTGTTCGCGATGTCGCATTCCCTACGCTCAACGCCGTCAGCTTCTGGCTGACTGCCTCGGGCGCGTTGTTGGTCAACATTTCGCTGGCGGTCGGTGAGTTCTCAAAAGCCGGCTGGTGGGGTTATCCCCCACTGAGCGAATTGCAATACTCGCCCGGCGTCGGCGTCGACTACTATCTTTGGTCGCTGCAAATCTCTGGTATCGGCACCTTGCTGGCGGGAATAAATTTCGTCACAACCATCCTCAAAATGCGGGCACCAGGGATGAGCTATATGCGCATGCCGGTCTTCTGCTGGACCGCGCTTGCCGCTAACCTGCTCATTGTCGCGGCGTTTCCGGTCCTGACCGCGACGCTCGCGATGCTGTCGCTCGATCGCTATCTCGGCTTTCACTTCTTCACGCTCGAAGGCCAGGGCAATCAGATGCTGTACTCCAACCTGTTCTGGGTATGGGGGCACCCCGAAGTCTACATCCTGATCCTGCCGGCGTTCGGCGTGTTCTCGGAAGTGATGGCGACCTTCTCCGGCAAGCCGTTGTTCGGCTATCGCTCGATGGTAGCCGCGACGATGACCATCTGTATCCTCTCCTTCCTGGTCTGGCTGCACCACTTTTTCACAATGGGTGCCAGCGCAAACGTCAACGGCTTCTTCGGCGTCATGAGCATGATCATCGCTTTGCCGACGGGCGCGAAAGTCTTCAACTGGCTGTTCACCATGTACGGCGGCCGGGTTCGGTTCTCGGTGCCGGTGCTTTGGTCGATTGGCTTCATGGTGACTTTCGTCATCGGCGGCATGACCGGCGTGCTCATGGCGGTGCCCCCGGCCGACTTCCAGCTGCACAACAGCGTGTTCCTGGTCGCGCACTTCCACAACGTCGCCATCGGCGGCGTCGTGTTCGGCGTGATGGCGGGGTACAATTATTGGTTCCCCAAGGCATTCGGGTTCAAGCTCGACGAACGCTGGGGCAAAGCCTCGTTCTGGTGCTGGTTCGTCGGCTTCTATATCGCCTTCATGCCGCTCTACCTGCTGGGCCTGATGGGCATGACCCGGCGCATGCAACATTACGACAATTTGTCCTGGCAGCCCTGGTTGATCATGGCGGCATTCGGCACCGCTATCATCCTGGTCGGCGTCGTTTGCCAAGTCGTGCAACTCGTTGTGTCGATCCGTAATCGCGAGAAGCTGCGCGACGTGACCGGTGATCCGTGGAACGGCCGCACGCTCGAATGGGCGACGGCGTCGCCGCCGCCGGCATGGAACTTTGCGTTCCAGCCCAAGGTCGCCGGACTGGACGCGTTCTGGAACAGCAAAAACCGCGCGCAAGCGACAAAGGACGAGCCGACGCCGACGCGCAAGTACGAGCCCGTCGAAATGCCGAAGAACAGCGCCACCGGCTTTGTTACGGCCTTCTTCGCAGTCGTCATCGGCTTTGCGCTGATCTGGCACATTTGGTGGCTGGCCAGCGTCGGAGTGTTTGGCGCATTCATGACGTTGCTTGCCTTCTCATTCCGCCGTCACAGCGAAATTGAGGTGCCAGCCGAGGAGATCGCCCGGTTCGTACGGGCCCACCAGGCAGGAGTTGCAGCATGAATGTCGCCGTCGCAATTGATCAGATCCCGCAAGACGCACTGCCAAGTGCCAGTGAATCGGGACCTGCTCCAAAGAGGATCGTGGTCACCTATGGCTTCTGGATCTTCCTGCTGAGTGACATCATCATGTTTGCCGCGCTGTTCGCGAGCTACGCGGTCCTCGTGCGCTCCACGGCCGGCGGTCCGACCGGCGCCCAGCTGTTCAATCAGGCTACGGTCGCGATCGAAACTGCTTGCCTTCTCGTTTCGAGCTACACCTGCGGACTGATGTCACTGGCCGTCAACTCACGACGCCGTCTCGGGACTTATCTTGGGGCCCTGATCACATTCGCACTCGGAGCCACGTTTCTTAGTTTCGAGATCCGCGAATTCTCAAGCATGATCGCCATCGGCGCGACGCCGCAGCGGAGCGCCTTTCTGTCCGCATTCTTCACGCTTGTCGGATGCCACGGGCTGCACGTCGCGCTCGGACTGATCTGGCTGATCGTGATGATGGTGCAGGTGGCGGTATTCGGATTCGCTGCGAGGGTGCAGCATCGCCTGCTGTGCTTCTCTTTGTTCTGGCACGCGCTCGACATCGTTTGGGTCGGGGTATTCACGGTGGTTTATCTGATGGGAGTGAGTCCATGACCGAAGCTCGATACGATCGCGCACCCGGAGACAGGCCGAGCCGCGAGATGGACGCATCGGCTCCATCCGAGTTTCTCGTCTACACGATCGGCCTATTTGTGGCGGTTCTTCTCACGGCGACATCTTTCTGGGCCGCTAACACCTCGCTGATTTGGCCCGGTGGCGTAGCTCTGGGCCTCGCTGTCCTCGCCATTGCCCAGATGGGCATTCACCTGGTGTTTTTCCTGCACATCACCAGCGGGCCGGAAAGCACCAACAACGTACTCGCGCTCGCCTTTGGCGTTCTCATCGTATTCGTCGTGGTCGCCGGCACAATGTGGATCGTGGCAGATATGAACGCGAACATGATGATGCCGTCGGGCGCGCCGATGAGCATGAGGATGCAACATTAAAGAGCGTCGCAGGGATACCGGCTGCTAATCAAGCATACCGTCCCCGCGCAGTGCGGTTTCGAGAGTCTTGGTGGCGTGGTCGATCAGGAGTGGGTTACGACCGGCGCACTTGACGGCGGTCTCCGCGGTGACCCATGGCCGGGGGCGGTCGCCGTGCCTGTCAATAAACGCTGCCGCGTCGCAAAGGTCGACGATAATGACGAGGCGGGCGCAAACGTGAGCTACCAATTGCCTCGCGAGCTTCCGATTGTTCTTTACCTGGTATATGCCTGTCACAAAACCCGAAATAGCGTTTTCGGCGCCGCTCTGTAGCGCGCCGGCCTTTCAGAACAGGACAGGAGCAGGTGGAATGCGTCTCAGGCGTCAACCGCGATGGTCGCGCCACGCGCCGTCGAACAGCGCCGATGCGACGTCAACGGTGAGCTTCCGCCAGGCGATAGCGAGTTCGAATGGGTTCGTTGGAGCGAACGTTCCGACGAACCCGCCCACCACCATCCATCGGGGGTAGCACTCAATCCCGCAATAGCGCATCAAGGTGGAAAGATCATGCAAGTAGCCCTGTTCCAGCGGTCGCGAGCATGCCGTGCAGATTGATGTCGTGCGCGGTGCCACGTCGTTCACCAGCACAAACCTCATTTTTTGAACTGACATCTCACCTATCCCTCCAGTTTTTGGTGCGTTTGCGAGATTGAGTGCTGTCGCCCGCGTTGGGCGGCTGCTTCATTCCCGCCTCGAACGCCGTGCTGCAAGCAACGCTGACCACGGCATTCTTCTCTCTGAGACAAGCCGTTATTTCATCTGCATTGGGAATGAAGGCACTGCAAAGTCCGAGCACGTCGGGCGTGCACGCCAGGCGTTGTTCTAGTGTTCCTTGCGCGAAGGAGGGAGCGGGCAAGGCTGTCGCAGACAGCAACGCCAGCGACACGCGCCACTGCGTCAAAGGAAGCCGAAGCAGCATCCATTTACCCCGGCTTTCTACGTTCATCAGAGGACCTGCCATCCGTACTCGAAGTCGATACGCATCAGAGCGAGACGAATACACGCTTGCCGGAGCCGGTGCTTGTAGCGAAACGTCAGCCTTTGTAGCTTTCGACCCCGCAGCAGTCCTCCCGCTTCCCGAAAGTGGGAGTGCGGCGCATCGAGCAGAATGCGAAGCCGTCTGGTCCGGTCGAGTTCAGCATCGGGGCGCACAAACCGCCAAGTCGTCACACGTTTGTCCAAGCGTTGGGAACAACACCGACGCTAACATTTCATGTTGAAATAATGCGCGGCTGATACGCCACTGGTGGTGGGGACGAGAAATGCTCAAAGGATTCACTGCCCCTCGATCCCCCCTTGGCGTTGCTGCGCTGGTCCCGTCGCCACCCTGGCATTTTGCCGGTGACGTTCTGGCGGTGGAATTTTGGAATGATCCTGATGCATCAGTCCACAGCCTTCCGACGGGTGTCGAGCTTGATAAGAAACATCCAGGCCACTCTGTTGCGCTCTTCGCAGACTACCAGTTCACCGCGCAGAACGATGAGTATCTTGACCCCGCCAGGTATCAATGTCGCCAGTTCACCGTCCTCCTCGACGCGATGTGGAAGGGGGCACGGATAGCGTGGTGTCCATATTGTTATGCGGATAACGACGCTGCCTTGATGAGAGGCTGGATCCAGGGTTATCCAAGAAAGTTGGGTGCCGTACACCAGACCCGTACTTTTGGCACGGCGAGCGCCGCTTCGGCGCCACTCGTGCATGATGGCAGATTCTCGGCCTGCATGTCCGCTCATGGCCGTTTACTGGTGCAAGCCCGTGTTACCTTGCGCGAAAGAGTCGAGCGTCTTGTCGGATTGCTCGATCGCCAGATTGTGGGACGGCGGCATTTTCCACGGCTCTCCGCCGGCATGCACGAGAAGCCAGCTGTGGATGAACTCGTTCGATGCGTCTCGAATCATGTCCTGATTACAGACATCTGGATCGGCGAGAGCGAGCTCAATTTTCCGGAAGCCTATGGCGAAGAGTTGGAAGTGTTGGGACCGCTGAAGGTGGGGCGCGGTTATCGATTCTCGTTTTCCTATTCCGTCACCGATATCGAGATCCTGGCAGACTTGACCACCTAGCAATCTTGGCTGACTAACAAACGCGTCCTGGATTGCGGCAGGAATAAACAAGTCGACGCACTTCGATCAAATCAAATGTGGCTGGTTTCGGTAGCGTCGGTGCCGAAAGTGATAGACGCATCAGGACACGGGAATGCTCAAGGGCTTTACAGTTCCGAAATCGCCATTCGGCCAGGCCGCTCTAACTCCGCCACCGCCCTGGCACTATGCCGGCGATGCTGTTGGAGTCGAATTCTGGACGGACCCCGATGCGACGGCGGCGACATTGCCGATTGGTCTTTCCCCAGATCCGAACTCAAACGGTCGCGCCGTCATGATGTTTCTGGATTGGCAATTCACCGCCCAGGACGACGAATATCTTGAGCCGGCTCGTTATCAATATCGCGAGGCGTTTATTTTGGTCGACGCAATGTATCGCGACGTGCCGGTCATGTGGTGTCCGTACATTTATGTCGACAATGACGCTGCACTGGCGCGCGGTTGGACGCAGGGGTTTCCAAAGAAAATGGGTAGCATTTTTCAGACGCGCTCCTTTGCGGCCTCAGGCCCCGCCGCAGCACCGGTTGCGTCCGGCGGCCGGTTTGGCGCCAGCCTCTCGGCGCATGGCCAACGTCTTGCGGAAGCCTGCGTGACCTTGCACAAGCCGGTCGAAAACGGATTGTCGTTGCTCGGCCGACCCACGGTCTTGTTGCGATACTTCCCGAGATTGGCGGCCGGCTACCAGGATAAGCCGGCGGTTAACGAGCTGGCGATGTCGATCATCGACAATCTCACCGTTGCTGGCGCTTGGATCGGGAAGGGCGAGCTTAATTTTACGGAAACGAATGGCGAAGAACTACACGCGCTCGCGCCGAACAGGATTGAGTCGGGGTTTCGTTACTCACTTTCATACTCAGTTAGCGATCTGAAGATCCTCGAAGACCATGGCTCGTAAGTGACTGAAAATACTCCTGCCGTAACGGCGAAGCGCACAGTCCCGCGCTTCGCCGAGAGGGTCTCCGTGCCACCCCCGTCGCGCGGAGACCCTCGGCGGGGAGATGTTCTTGCGTTAGGTGAGGAAAGATAGTGGGCAAACGAATATTTGGTCCAAATCATCTACATGACGAGGGCCGCTCTCGACGGCCGAGCGACCCAGCCTGTCGACCTGGCGAGAATAGCTCTCGTCCGCTGACGGCGATGCGGTAGGGAGCAGAGACATGATGGGGATCGAGCTTCTGCTGCTTGGCCTGGCGCGGCTTTGTGTCAAGGCATTCCACGTCATTGCGGACGGCGGGAGCTGTTCCTTGAAGGCACGTGACGTTCGCGCATGGTAATACCGGTTCACATATGGGCCTATGCCTTCAGAATCTGGCTGGCGGCGGTAGTCGCGCTTTACATAGCGTTCTGGCTGCAGCTTGGAGGAGCATCATCGGCGGCCGTTACCGTGGCAATTCTGGCACAGCCGACGCGCGGCGCCGCGCTTGCCAAGGCGGTTAACAGGATCGCAGCGACACTCATAGGCGCCACCATGTCGGTCGTGATCGCCGGTCTTTTTCCCGGCGAGCGGATCGGAATGCTCGGCGCTTTTGTTTGCTGGATATGCATTTGTGTCTTCGTCGCAAGCTACCTCCGCGGCTACCAGGCCTACGCCGCCGTATTGTCCGGCTACACCGTCGCAATCATTGCGCTCGTCAACATCGATACGCCGCAGAATGTGTTCACGACGATGACTGACCGAATGGCGGCGATCGCGATCGGTATCCTGTGCGTGACGCTGCTAAATGATGTCTTCGGATCACCACCGGTGTGGCGCGGATTGGATCGCCGGATAAGCGATATTTGGCGCGATGTCCGCGGCTATGCGCGCGATGTGTTGGCTGGGAACCAGGAGAATCCCGAACGGACGGGAGAACTCCTTGCACAAATCTCGGGGTTGAGAGACCAGGTCGACATCGTCGCTCACGATATGGCGGACGGGCGGCACCGGGCTGCGGGCGCAAGGAGTGCCATGCTCGCACTCGTCGAGATCGTCCAACGGGTTCGGCTGTTGAGTTTGCTCGCGCACGGTGATCCCCTGGCCGTGACTGTCAAAGACCAATGTCTTGCCGCTCTCGACGACCATCAGGCCGAGGGATTTGCGTTCCTGACAAAGCTGCGTGAAATCGAGTTGTCCCGCCCGGATATTGTTGTTGGAGCGGTTTGGCAGATTCAACAGGCTGTCCGCTTCGTGGAATCGAAAAGCCTGCTCGACGACGGACTGCTATCTTTGCGCGAAGGGCTCGAGCCGGCGCGCGAGGTCCACCTGCCGCAGCGCGGGGAATTTGCCGTTGCGTTGGGCAACGCAACGCGCATTGGGATTGCGCTGGTCACGGGAGCCACATTTCTGGTGTTTGCCGGATGGCCCGCATCTGTTGCTGCCCTGACGATTACAGCGATCCTGTGCGCGCTCAGCACCACAATGCCAAGTCCTTCAAAATTCGCGGTAGCAGCTATGGTGAGCTTCGCGCTGGCCTCGGTGAGCGCTGGAATCGTGCGCTTCTACGTCCTGACCGAGTCACAGGATTTCGTGAGACTTGCCGTTGCAATCGCGCCAGTCGTGATTTTTGGCTGTTTGCTCAGTGTCCGTCCTGCGATCGCCGGCATCGGTCTGATCATGAACATTATTTTCCTGGTCCTCCTCGCGCCGTCCAACCCTCAAGTCTACAATCCGCTCACTTTCTATTCCGAATGCATGTTCGTCGCTTTCGCCCTCGGGGTCGTGTTTCTGGCCTCCCGCCTGGTGTGGCCGGTGTCTGCGCTCGACAAGCAACATGCGGCCGTCAGGGCGACGCAGAGAACATTGACGACATCCGTCGCCGGCACCGAATACAGCCTGCCCGCGCTCGAATTTGATTTGGCTTCCCGGATCGCCAACTACGTCGCGTCGGCTGCCGCGTGCCGGCCGCGTCGGGAAGTGCTCAGGGGCCTGCTTTCGACCAATGACTTGTCGCTCGCTGCGGCCTCGGCGCATATTTATTTAGAGCAAAGCTCGGACGATCCGGCAATCCGTTCAAGGATTGGCCAATTGCAACGCGCTCTTTGGTCCGGGAACAGCCGACGACTTTGCGCCGGCGCGAGATCGATTCTTCGACGGATGCGCGTCAGTCAAGCCGGGGCACGCGAGCCACTTCTGGCGGCGGCGACCGACCTCTGGTCGGTAGGCATGGTGCTTGAGCGTGAGAAACGCAGGATCCGGCACTTCTGCGACCATGGCGCGGTCAGGAAAGGAGATATTCGATGGTCGTTGCACTGAAGACGAGAAGGCGATCGCTCAAGGTGCTCCGTTATGTCGCAACCGGCGTGCTTGTCGTCGCGGCGCTTGTTGCCGCGCGTCACGCTTGGCGGATTTACATGACATCTCCATGGACGCGCGATGGGATGGTCCGTGTGCAGGTCGCAAACGTGGCGCCACAGATCTCTGGTCAGATCGTTGAGGTGCGAACACACGACAACCAGCACGTTCACAAGGGAGATGTGCTCTACGTCATCGAAAAGTTCGATTTCGAGGTGGCGCTCGACAATGCCAAGGCAACAATCCTGAACCGAGAGGCCGACCTCGCAGTCAAGAAAGCGCAGAACGCCCGGCGGGCGATTCTCACGACGCTGTCCACCTCGATTGAGGAGAAGCAGGTGTTTGACGGCAACGCGAAAATGGCGGAAGCGGCGCTTGCTAGCGCCAAGGCAGCCCTTTCGCAAGCCGAGATCAATCTGCAGAGGACCGAGGTACAGTCTCCCGTCGACGGCTACGTCACAAATCTTCTGATGCGCGTGGGAGATTTCGCCCGGGCCGGTGCCCCCAACCTGTCTGTGATCGACGAGCATTCCTATTGGATCGATGCCTATTTTGAGGAGACGAAACTCGCCAACATCCATGTCGGCGATCCGGTGGAGGCGACGCTGCTGGGCTTCCAGGCTCCGATCAACGGAAAGGTCGAAAGCATCACGAGCGGAATCAGTGCTGCGAACGCGGCAAGCAGCACGCAGGGCCTTCCAAACGTCGACCCGATCTTCACCTGGGTTCGGCTTGCGCAACGAATTCCGGTGCGCATCAGGATCGAACAAGTCCCTCCGGAGGTATCGCTCGTTGCAGGAATGACCTGCAGCGTCTCGGTTGTCGGAGGAAAGGGAATGCCGGTAGTCGGGCGCGACCGGGGGCTCTTCTATCGGCTGGTAAACCTGCCTTAGGGAGATCCAATGAGCGTACCAAGGGATATTGATTTGGGAGGCATCCTGGTGGCTCCCTTTGTGCGATATCTGTTTCTCGCGTTGGTGATCCTGATCGCCGTTCGATTTGCTGTCGGCCGCCTCGGATTGCGATCAATGTTCGCGAATCCTCCACTCGCGGAGGCGGCCCTGTACGTCTGCATCCTCGCGTCTCTCATAGCATTTTGGATCTGAGCGACTGCCGAGGTGTTCTGAATTGTTGCGAACTCAGGTTCGCAAAGGTCTAACATATTGATCTTTAATGCAAAAGTCGTTTCGCGGGGCTGCGCAACATTAACCTTCCATAACGCTGATTAACGAGCCAAACGGCGCCCCTTGCTGCACTCTCTCGCCGATCCGAAGCCTCGGATAGCTCGTCGAGGGAGTGATCATGGAAGGACTTCAAACTATCGCGGCAGAGTCTTCCTTTGCGGAGGATCAACAGTTCCACCTGGTTGCGAACAGCGTGGCCAAGCTGGTTGAGACTGCAAGGCGAGAGCTGGGGCGTGATCAGGAGGCGGCCAAGGCGTCACTGGTCACAGCATCGCACATCCTGCAAGCGGAGATCGAACGTTGTTCGGGCGCTAACGGCTCCACAAGGGGCGGTCTGGCGGCTTGGCAGATCCTTCGAGTACGAGCTTATATTGACAGCAACTTACACCGCACCATTCACATCCGGGATCTCAGTGCTGTCGCGCGTCGAAGCCCGGCGCACTTCTCACGTAAGTTCAAACTGGCCCTTGGCGAGCCGCCACATGCCTACGTGGTGAGAAGGCGTCTGGAGAGAGCCTGCCACCTGATGATGACCAGTGTGGAACCACTGAGCGAAATAGCCCTGAGCGTAGGCTTTTCGGATCAAGCACATCTATGTAGGCTCTTCAGACAGGCCTTTGGTCAAAGTCCGGCCAACTGGCGACGCGAGCGCGGAATTCCTGGCGAGGTCACCTCAAGAACCGGAGCGGACGAGAATATCCCATGAGCGGTCAGCACGGGACAGTCCTGAGCTTCGGCCCTTTCGAACTGTCGATCGGAAACAGACTTCTGACAAATGGCGCAAAGGTCGTACCGCTCGGTGCGCGCGCCATGGATCTCCTCATCGTCCTGGTGGAGCAAGCAAACAAGGTCGTTGGCAGGAAAACCCTGATCGAACGCGTTTGGCCAAAGAGAGGAGTCGAACAGGTCAGCCTCCGCGTCCACATCTCGGCGCTACGCAAGGCTCTCGATCAGAGTGACCCTGGCAGGCGATATATCGCGAACGTGCCCGGGCGGGGGTACAGCTTCGTCGTACCGGTAACGTCACTTTCCTCGCCGACTTCGGAGGATCTCAAACCGTCCTCGAGGTCCCGACTGCCTGCGCGTTTGATGCGGATGCTCGGACGAAGAAACGCGCTGGCCGAGATCCAGATGAAGCTGGCCGAGCAGAAGTTCGTGACGATCGTCGGGCCTGGCGGCATCGGCAAGACCACGGTAGCGGTCGCAGTTGCCGATGAGATGAGCGCCACTTTCAACGGCCAGGTATATTTCGTCGACCTGAGTGCTCTCGGCGGCGCTTCGCTCGTCGCGCCGGCCGTGGCCGCAGCACTCGGCGTGTCGGTACAAACAAACAATGTCGTACCAGCCTTGATTGATCGTTTGCAGGAAAGGCCGACGCTCATCATTCTCGACTGTTGCGAACACCTTGTCGACGGGGCGTCGGCTGTGGCAGAAGAACTGATTTGCCGTGTTCCGACACTGCATTTGCTCGCGACCAGCCGGGAGGCGATGCGTGTTGAAGGTGAACATGTCTATGAACTCTGCGCGCTCGCATGCCCTCCGGTAGATAGCAGCTTGTCGGCACACGACGTCCTGCAATATCCCGCTGTCCAACTGCTGGTCAATCGCGTGCGGGCCGTACGAGGTGACTTCGAACTGGCCGATACGGACGCGCCGATTGCCGCGGGGATCTGTCGGCGGCTTGATGGAATTCCATTGGCAATCGAACTCGCAGCCGGCAGGGTTGACATATTTGGCCTCAGCAAGACCGCAAGCTTGCTCGACGACCGACTAAACCTGTCATGGATGGGGCGAAGAACGGCTCCGCCGAAGCACCAGACCTTGAACGCCGCGCTGGAGTGGAGCTATGACCTGCTTGGTGAGGCAGAGAAGCGCGTACTGAGCCGGCTCAGCGTTTTTGCCGGCGGATTTACCTTCGAAGCGGCCGTCGCCGTTGTCGCTGACGAGACGATAGATGAAGCAAATGTCTCGGATTGCGTTTGGGAACTCCGTTCGAAATCGATGATTGCCGCTCAGGGACACGGGGCGAGGCTGCGTTTACTCGACACCACTCTTGCCTTTGCTTCACAACGACTTGCCGAAAGCGCTGAGGAGGGCAGCTGGCGCCGGCGTCACGCCCTCTACTTCTGCGACTTGTTCAAACAAGGCGCTTCAAAGGATATGCCTGAAAGGCTCAGGGCGCTTGGGGGCGAGGTCGACAATCTCAGAGCCGCTCTGAACTGGGCTTTCTCAGTCGAGGGTGATGCGATAATCGGCGTTGAACTTGCTGCCGCCTCGGCAAGCACCTGGATGGCAATGGCCCTTCTTACCGAATGCCGGGAGTGGATGACGAAAGCCATTAGTCGACTCGACGATGCGAGCGCCGGTTCACGGCAAGAAATGATAATTCAATCCGCCCTCGCCAGTTGCATGATGTTCACGGATGGTATGACCGAAGAGTCGTACGCGAGCTGGGCTAAAACGCGCCTTCTTGCCGAGTGCCTCAACGACACTGAATGCCAACTCGATTCTCTGCTTGTTCTCTGGGCTCACCAGATACGGCTTCCAAGTTATGCCGAGGCGACCGAATTGGCGGATCGATGCGGCGATGTCGCTGAAGGGAGCGGCGATCGTGGCGGGATCGCAACGGCCAATTACATGCGCGGCGTAACATACCACCACATTGGGCGAATATTGCAGGCCGAAGCTCATTTCGAATTGTCCCTGCATCGCGATGATGAAGCGTGCCGACAATCTCTCATCAAGCGGTTTGGCTACGATCGGAAAGTCGACGCCCTGGGTGTATTGGCCAACCTGGCCTGGCTCCGGGGCTGTCCTGATCAGGCACGGCGCCTCAACCTGATGTCGATCGCCGAGGCACGCCAACTCGATCACGCGGTACCGCTCTGCGTGGCGCTCGCCTGGGCAAGCTTCAACACGTACCTGACAAGTCCGGACGATCGCGAGACTGAAGCGCTCGCCAACGAGCTAGTCGACCACGCCGGAAAATACGCGGTGGAGAGCTATCTCGGCTTCGGCCTCAGCATACAGGCTCTCTGCGGAGTCAGGCGGGGCGAGGGCGATGCAGCTTCGGCGATGCTCTATCGCGGTCTGGAGAAGCTGTCAGCGGCGCGCTATGGGGTCTTCAATTGGATCCTGCAAGCAGAATTTGCAAGATGTACGGCCGTCGCCGGTCGCCCCCGGCAAGGACTTGCTGTCTTCGAACGAGCGAAGATCGATCTTGACGAGATCCAATGGTACGCTCCGGAATTGCATCGCATCAGGGGTGAACTGGCCCTCGGCAACGACGAGGGGCTTGCGGTTGGCAGGCAGTATTTTCTCAGTGCGCTCGAACTATCGGACAGACAAGGGAGCTTGTCGTGGGCGCTCAGGGCCGCGACCAGCCTTGCTCTTGCCGAAGAGGCGGCCGGGCGAAAGGAGGCCGCATGGCGGACCTTGCAAGCCACTCGCGCGAAATTTCGAGAAGGCCTTGAGACCGTCGATCTACGGTTGGCCAAGCAGGTGTTGAACGGATCATACCGACCCGATCGCGCCATCAATTCGTTACACTGACCGCTTGTTGCTGGAAGAGGTTTCGGCTAACACTTGAGGGGCTGGGGGTGTATTTGCACAAGACCGACGACGAACGGCGCAACGATCGAATCGTCGAGGATCTTGGCGGAATAACTCATGTCGGTTCAACAAATTGGCTCGTCGAGTGCAATGCGGCTTCGGTTTGGCCCATTCGAGCTGAATGTCGCCGAGCGCTCGCTCAGGAAGGCGAACCAGGTCATTCCACTTGGTGGCAGGGCTTACGACATCCTGATCGCTCTTCTCGAAAACGCCGGCGAGGTTGTCGGGAAAGCCGAACTGATCGCGAGGGCATGGCCTGACGTAACGGTCGAGGAAGGCAGTCTTCGCGTCCATCTGTCGGCGCTGCGCAAGGCATTGGGCGATGGTCAATTCGGTAACAAGTACATTGCGAGTACACAGGGCCACGGCTATAGCTTCATCGCACCGGTCGCTCGACTTCCCTCGGACCGCGACAAGGATAACGCATCTGCGGGATTGTCCAACCTGCCGCCCGCACTGGGCCGCATGGTCGGCCGCGACGATGTTGTTCTTGAGATTCAAGCCCGGCTGCAGACGGAACGTCTGATTACGATTCTGGGTGCTGGCGGCATGGGCAAAACGACGGTTGCTCTGTCCGTCGGACACTCGGCGCTGGCGCACTTCTCCGACGCGGTGTTCTTTGTCGATCTTTCGACCGTCAGAGACAAAGAGCAGGTCATCGGCGCCATCGCTTCCGCGGTCGGGCTCAACTCACCGTTAGGCGATCCGAAGGAGGCGTTGCTTAATTTTCTGCGCCCTCGCAGGGTGCTTATCATTCTCGATAGTTGTGAGCATCTCATCGAGAAAGCCGCGGGGATCGCCGACCATATTTTTCGAAATACCCCCGACATCTACATACTTGCGACCAGCAGGGAGGCATTGCACGTCCCAGGTGAACGCGTACTTCGTCTTTGTCCACTAGATTGCCCGCCAGAGCAGCCGGGGCTGACTGCGTCAGAGGTGCTTGCCTATCCCGCCGCACGGTTGTTCGTCGAGCGTGTCAGCGTTCGCCGCGGCGACTTTTCGCTCGGTGACGACGAAGCTTCCATGGTTGCCGAGATTTGCCGCAAGCTTGACGGCATTGCACTCGCCATCGAGCTCGCCGCCGGAAGGGCCGCTATCTTTGGCCTCGGGAACACGGTGGCGAGACTGGGTTCGCGCCTCGATCTCTTGAAGTTCGGCCGACGAACCGCAAATCCACGGCATCAAACGCTTATCGCAACGCTGGACTGGAGCCACGAGCATCTTTCGGAGATCGAACGGGTCCTCTTGCGACGTGTCGCTATTTTCGTAGGGCACTTCACGCTGGAGGCAGCGCTCGCAGTGGCGGAGGAAGTGGGGATAGGCGAGTCCGAGATATCGGGTGCGTTAGCAAATCTCGTCAATAAATCTCTGATCGGGGTTTGGACCAGCTCGCGGGGACCGTTCTACCGGTTGCTTGATACGACGCGCGCCTACGCTTTGGAGAAGTTGGCCACCAGTGGCGAGCAAGATTCTATTGCCGGGCGGCACGCGAGCTTCTCGATTCAAATGCTGGAAAGAAACCCGGTCGATCTCTTCGATTTGGAGTTCACGGAAGCTGCAGCCAACGCCGTGCGAGACTATCTTGGAAATATCCGTGCCGCGCTTGAATGGAGCTTTGGTCCCAATGGAGACGACCCCACAGCCATAAGATTAGCGGCCGCAGCTTCGCAGCGACTCCTGGCCATGTCACTGCTATTGGAATGCCGAACATGGATGGAGAAGGCGATCGATCTGATGACGCCGGACTGTGATCCTCGGCATCAGATGAAGATTCAGGCAGCGCTTGCTTTGTCGCTCATGTACACCGAAGGAAATAGTGAGAGGGTTCGCGAGGCGTTCCATACAGCGCTGAACTTTGCGCAGCGGCACGAAGATACGCGTCTGCATTTGTCTCTACTTAGCGGAATGTCGATGTATCTTCACTGCATTGTCGACGCGGCAGGAACGTATGAACTCGCGCTTCGTAGCGAGGCCGTCGCAAGGAAAACGGGAAGTCCAGACGATGCGGCCATTGCCGATTCCATGCTGGGGGCGGCATACTGTCTGCGTTCTGACCAACTGCGGGCGCAAGAACATCTGAAACGCTCATTACATGGCTTGCCTCACCTCCGACGGTTCAATGCCAGCCAATACTTGTTCGATCTGCGGAGTTCTTCCCTTAGCGCTCTTACCCATTCACTATTTTTCTCAGGTAATCTCGACCAAGCCGTCCACTATGCCAAAATGAACATTGAGGAGGCCGCAAGGTCAGGGCATCCAATTGGACTGTTTCGGGCGCACGCTAACCCTATGCGGCTCTATTTTTGGATCGACGATTTGGAGCAGGTCGAACGCAGTCTTTCAAAGCTCGAGCATACCGCCGAGATGCATTCGTTGGCACCAGCTCGCGCGGTCGCTTTAGGGCTTAGGGGCCGCTACTTGATCCGCGTCGGCCGAATGGCAGATGGCATACAACATTTGCAAGAGAGTTTGGAGAAACTTGCAATTCACCGGCACGAAATCCTGACGAGCGATTTCGTCTCTGAATTGACGGTTAGCCTGGCGAAGCAAAACGCGCGTTCGGAAGCGATAGCGCTTATCGATCGATCGATTGCCGCCGTTGTCAAGGCCAATAAGCCTCTTCACCTGCCCGCATTCTTCCTGGCGAAAGGCTCGGCGTTCGCGTCCGGGGACGTGCCCGAGAGTCTGTTGGCAGAGGAGTTTTTCGCGAAGGCGATGATGCAGGCACGGCAAGAATCAGCGCTGCCGTTCGAATTGCGAGCTGGATTGGAACTCGCGCGTATCTGGATCGGGCGCGGCGAGGTGCAGAGAGCCCATGATCTGATCAGTCCCGTCTACAGTCGGTTCTCCGAAGGTCTCACAACACCCGATCTCATTTCGGCCAGGCGAATCCTCGAACAGATGAGCGTTCCGGCGCGGCAGACCGGGCGAAGGGTGGCGAAATCATCTGGCAGAGCGAAAGCTTGAACGGACCGTTGCCCAAATGACAAATTGCAATGTTGAATCGTGAGGACGGATGTTGTCGACCCAGGTGTGCTCTAGTCTAGCTCTGCCTCTATCGGAAGCTCGGTCCGTTTGAGCTTTCGAGCACGGAGAGGGTGCTCCGACACGAGGGTGTGGTGCTTACCCCCGGGAGGAGGTCGCTCGGTATTCTGATCTATCCCGCCGAGCGTCCGGGCGAGATTGTAGCAGAGAGGGAACTCATGGATCGTGTGTGGTCGGGCGCCGCTATTGAGGAGGCGAGGCTGCGGGTCCACATGGCGGCCATTCGCAAGGCGCTTGGTGAGCGTCAATTCGGCAGCAGATATATCTCGAACATCAAGGGAGGGGCCTACGCGTTCGTCGGGTCTGTCGTCTGTATCGCTTCACCGCGTGGTGACAAGGCCCAGGGTCTGCGCGCGTGACACCGCCTGCGCGCGCCTCTCCACACCCAACTTGGTGAAAACGCTCTTGAGGTGGGACTTCACGGTCTCAGGACCAATATAAAGATTTCGAGCGATTTCCTTGTTGGACAATCCTTCCGCGATCAGCGTGAGAATGTCAGTCTCGCGAGGACTCAATGCGCTGAGAATCCGTGCACCTGAGGTCGGGGCCGAACGATCTTGTCCTGCTCGCTGCAGACCTGCCACGAGCCGATCGACGTAGGGAATCAGATCCGTTTTGACGTTCCCGCCCTCCTGGGTCGTCCGGAGAAGCTCGGAAATGATTGGGCCCTCGTCCAAAACGGTTTGATAAAGACCGGCTGCAGCACACGCGGCAAGCACGCGGCGAAAATGGCCCACCGCCTCCGCGACTTTGCCCGCACTGAGCTGAACTGCCGACAGACGGATCGCAATGCAGATCAGGAATTGACGATGCTGCATCGCTTCGGCTTCGCGTTGTAGCTGTTGCAGGATTGGAATGGCCTCGTCGGGACGAGCTTGCTGCCCCAACAAATGAGCGCGCGCCAACTTGTGGTACCACTCGATTTCCGACCAGGCGCAAGGCCTTGGCGCCGGGTACTTCCGGGCAAGGCGTTCCAGTCGATCGACGCACGCGGCGGCTTCATCCAGTCGTCCATCGTTCAGGTAGAGTCGCGCTTGCTCCGCTGTCGCGCCAGCCGAGAGCCTTCCCCAGTCTCGCGTGACGCCCTGATTTTCAGCTCGCTCCAGGAGCGTGCGGGCTCGCTCGAAGTTCATTCGAGCAGTTGCGACCCGGGCGATCACGAAATAGGCGCTCCACACGCAGTCGAGCATTGTCCCCGAGCTGATCAGCGGTACGCGATCGATGACCCAGGCCTCCGCATCATCGAGATGACCCTGTTCGTATCTAATTCGCGCGATCAGACTTGCCGGCAAGGCCGCTGCAATCGAATTCGGCCCGACATCTTGCTCGGCGATCCGCAAGCCCTCGCGGTAGTGCCCATCTGCCGCCGCGAGACGTATCTGCCGCTCCTCTGCAAGTCCGTTCAGGCAGTGTCGATACACCGAGGCAAATACGTTCCTGCGATCTTCCTCGACTGAATAGGGAATCCATGGCGTCGCATGGAATTGCTTGAGGTTGCCCGCCTTCATATGGCTGAAGCGAACGACGTTTGACGCAACGTTCGCCGTCCAGGGATCGGACGAACTATTCACGCAATCCTGTGCCAGAGGCAGCGCTCTTTCGCTGTCATCCTTCAGCGCGATAGCAACAGAGCGGATCGCCTGGCATTCGTGCAGCAACTCGCTCTCTGGCAGACCCATTGCAGCGATATCGCCCTCTATGTCAGTTGCGAGCTTCAGCGCTTCGTCAAAACGTAGCGCGAGTGATAGCCCCCAGGCGATCGCCAATCGGACCTCGCACTGACCTCGCATGAGTTCATCGGGAAACTGGCGTTGCCATTCAAGCAAGGTGAAGAGATCACCTCGCTTTATCAAAGCCATTGCGCAATTCTTGATCCAGCCGATCGCACGATCAGGAGCACCGGCTGCGATCGCGTGCTGAACCGCCTCAGTCCACAATTCGCGGGAGGCATACCAAAGAGCGGCACGTCCGTGCAGCTCAGGAACTTCAACGCCGCGGTCCGCGTTCAGCCTCTGTCTCAAATATTCGGCGAGCAGCGTGTGATAACGAAACCAGACACCATCATTATCAAGCGGCGTGAGCAGCATTTGGCGCTGGGCCAGCGATGCCAGGATTGTGCGGCTCGCGCTCGAACCGGTTACGGCTTCGCATAAGGGACCGGATAGCCGATCAAGGATGGCCGTTCGCAGCATGAAGTCGACCAATTCGACCGGAAGCCCATCCAGCATCTCCGCCAAATAGGCGGCAACCGGGCGCTGCGAACCCGAGAGATTGTGTACATACTCTTTCAGGCCGGACCCGGACTGCGACCCCATGGATGAGATAATTCGCAGGGCGGCGGGCCACCCTTCAGTCTTGCGTTGCAATAGCTGGACGTCGGCGAGCTCTAAGGCGCCAGGCTTGGCGCTGTCCAGAAAGGCTTGTGTTTCCTGCATATCGAATCGCAGGGCTACGGAATCAATCTCGATCAGCTGATTCTGGGCTCGCAAGTTCGCCAGTGGCAGGGGAGGTTCGGTACGCGTCGTAAGCACCACATGACAGTGGGAGGGCACGTGCTTCAGAAAATACGCGACCGTCTGATGGATGCGAGGAGCGCGGAGCCAGTGATAGTCTTCGAGAAACAGGTAAACATCATCTTCCATCTCTGCCAGATCGTTGATCAGGCTCGACAGGATCGCTGTCGGGTCGATCAGGTTGTTCTCGAGGATCAGCCCAATCGCTCCGGCACCAACGTCCGGACAGGCATGGTGCAGGGCCTGAGATACGTAAAATAGAAACCGCGTGGCCTCGTCGTCGTCTGAATCGATGGTCAGCCACCCAACGCAATTGCCGCTTTGCTCGAGTTTCTCGGCCCAGGCGGCCGCCAGTGAGCTCTTGCCGAATCCCGCGGGCGCCTTGATGACGCCAAGTCGCTTAGCCGGGAGTTCGGACAAGATGGAGAGGAGCCGGGGACGTGCGACCAACCCCCGGAATCGTGCCGAC
This sequence comes from Bradyrhizobium sp. Ash2021, assembly GCF_031202265.1. Lineage (NCBI taxonomy): Bacteria > Pseudomonadati > Pseudomonadota > Alphaproteobacteria > Hyphomicrobiales > Nitrobacteraceae > Bradyrhizobium > Bradyrhizobium sp. Ash2021. Next base: position 3,879,555 of record NZ_CP100604.1, read on the forward strand.
ACGATCTTGGTCGCCAGAAATGGCACCGGTCCTCCGACGGGCAAGGTGCCAGTTCCATATGCAAAATAGCTCGAGCGCGGCTGGATCAAAGGGCTCCCCCTATCCACGTCGGTCCTCCCCCCATTCGGGGGATGCAAACAATGGTGAAAGTGTACGATCTCTGTTAGCGAGAGGGAAGCCCTGGGCATCGTCGGCAGTAAGCATCCCGCATTGCCGGTCGCCGCGTGCTGATCCCTTTGAGCAAGGCTGTGCGCAGAGAGCCGCAGCAAGCAAACGTCGATCAGGGACGCTTGGGTTTTACGCTGATGATTGAGCAACCCCGAAAGGCGCACCAAGTTCGTGTTGCGAGCCATGGCTGACAGTGTTCATAGAAATCTGCAGTTTGGTCCTTTTGAGCTTTCGAGCAGCGAGAGGGTGCTTCGGCGTGAGGGCGAGGCGCTGCCCCTTGGCAGCAGGGCCCTGGACCTCCTGATCTACCTTGCCGAGCGTCCGGGTGAGGTGATCGCAAAGCAGGAACTGATCGATCACGTCTGGTCGGACGTAACGGTCGAGGAGGGAAGCATCCGGGTCAACGTGGCCGCAATCCGCAAGGCGCTTGGTGACGGCCAATTTGGCAACCGATACATCGCAAACATCAGGGGACGGGGCTACTCGTTCGTCGGCCCCGTTGGCTCCCTCGCTGGTGGCACGGAAAGCAGGAACGCCAAGTTTCGGCACCAAGGCAGCCTCCCCGTGCGACCGCTCATGATGATTGGGCGCGAAACGGTCGTCAGTGAGGTTAGCGACAAGCTTCGAAATGAGCGGTTCGTAACACTGGTCGGTCCCGGCGGCATTGGCAAGACGACCGTTGCCTTGGCTGTTGGCCACGCCGCTGCCGAGGAGTTTGGCGGGAAAGTCCATTTTGTGGACCTGGGAAGCCTGACCGATCCGCGCCATGTTGTGGGGGCCGTCGCGACATCCCTGGGACTTGCACTGAAATCGAGAGATCCCGGTTTGGAGCTGGTCGACCTCGTTCGTTCGCAGAAGCTTCTTATCATTCTCGATAGCTCTGAGCACGTGATCGAGGCGGTCGCCCTGATTGCCGAGCAACTGTACCAGGAAACGGAGCAGGTCTATCTTCTGACCACGAGTCGCGAATTGCTGAAAGTAGAGGGCGAGCATTGTTGCCGGGTTCTTCCCCTTGATTTTCCAACAGACGGCTCTGAGCAAACGGCAAATGCCGTTCTTCGATATCCGGCTGTGCAGTTGTTTGTACGGCGCGTGGCGGCGAGGACGGGAAGCGTCGTACTCACCGACGAGGAGGCGCCGTTTGTTGCGGAAATGTGCCGAAAGCTGGATGGCATGCCCCTGGCAATTGAGTTGGCAGCGGGGCAGGTGGCCGCCCTCGGCCTCAAGAACACGGTTTCCCGCCTGGTGTCTCGGCTGGAATTGCTGAAACTAAGCCATCGGACCACCGTTCCCAGACATCGGACGCTTAGGGCGACATTGGATTGGAGCTACGATCTGCTGTCCGACGGAGAGAGGATTCTTCTTCGACGCATTGCTCCTTTCGTCAGCCATTTCACCCTAGAGGACGCGCGGTCTGTCGCAGGCGAACTCGGCGCAGGCACAGGAGAAATATTTGACGCGATCGCCGGCCTGGTCGAGAAGTCATTGATAGCAACCCGGATCGATGAAGCGCAGGCGCAGTATCGGTTGCTGGACATGACTCGGGCGTATGCACTCGAAAAACTGGAGGAGCATGCCGAAGTCGACGTGGTCTTCCGCCGCCATGCGGAATACGTCGCCGGCTACCTCGCGACGCCTGATCTCATTCGGGCTAAGCGACTGCTCGAACAGACGAGCGCTCCGGCGCGACAAGCTGGATGAGGGCGCAATCGTCAAGCAGAGAGGGAGCTTCATGAAATCACATCTTGACCCATACCAAGCATGGTAACTGCAGCCTGCACTGGCAAAGAAAAACGGGGGCTGAGCATCACGAGGCTCAGGGTCTGCGCCGGCGACACCGCCTGCGTTCGCCTCTCCAAGAGGATTGTCGGTCCGATGTCCTATCAAAGTGAGTTAATTGGCTGCTTTGCGCGAGGACCCGGAAATTGTGATTCAGCATGATATGTGGCAGACTAGCTGTTTAGGCTCGGTGTAACCAACCGGGTGGACTATTGTCATAGGGCATTTCTCAGCCCGAGTTGGTGAGCCGCTCGACGGTGGAGTGCGGCAGTTGAATCCATCTACTCTGCTTGGCGCAGATGGGAATGCCAACTTCCAGGCCTTGTTGGAAGATGGCGAACGTGTCTTCTGCAGGGTCGGTAGCCACGCCAACGCTGACGGCTCTGTACTGGCCGTGCTGCCTGCTGCAGAGCATCCCACACCTGCCACCCTCGATCGTCTTGCTCACGAATATGGACTGAAGGAGGAGCTGGACGGGGCGTGGGCGGTGCGTCCACTCGGGTTGATTCGCGAAGGCGGCCGCACCATGCTGGTGCTCGAGGATCCCGGCGGCGAGCCGCTCGAGCGGCTGCTCGGCGCGCCCTTGGAGACGGACCACTTCCTGCGCCCGGCGATCGACATCGCTGTGGCTCTCGGCAAGCTTCATCGGCGAGGCCTGCTGCACAAGGACATAAAGCCCGCCAATATCATGGTGAACTGCGCTGACGGGCAGGTGCGTCTTACGGGGTTCGGGATCGCATCACGTGCACCGCGCGAGCGACAGGCGCCCGAGCCGCCGGAGACTGTCGCCGGTACACTCGCTTACATGGCGCCCGAACAAACCGGGCGGATGAATCGTTCGATAGATTCCCGCAGCGACCTCTATGCGCTCGGCGTCACGTTCTACCAGATGCTCACGGGCTCCCTGCCGTTCACCGCGGCCGATCCTATGGAGTGGGTGCACTGCCATATCGCCAGAACGCCGCTGCGGCCCAGTGAACGGTCGAAGAATATTCCCGTTCCGGTCTCTGAAATCATCATGAAGTTGCTCGCGAAGACCGCCGAGGAGCGCTATCAGACTGCGGCTGGCGTCGAAAGCGATCTTCGGCACTGTCTTGCCGAGCGGGAGCGTAAAGGGCGCATCGCCCCCTTTGCGCTTGGCGAACACGACGCGCCCGATCGGCTGCTGCTTCCCGAGAAGCTGTACGGAAGGGCGCGCGAGATAGAGACCTTGCTCGCCTGCTTCGATCGGATAGTCAACAATGGCGCGGCGGAGCTGGTGCTGGTCTCCGGATATTCCGGCATCGGCAAATCCTCGGTGGTCAATGAACTCCACAAGGTGCTGGTGCCGCCGCGCGGGCTCTTCGCATCAGGCAAGTTCGACCAGTACAAGCGTGACATCCCCTATTCGACCCTGGCGCAAGCCTTTCAGAGCTTGATCCGACCACTGCTTGGCAAGAGCGATCCGGAGTTGGCTGGATGGCGCGAGGCTTTTCGGGAAGCATTAGGCCCGAACGGGCGGCTTATCATAGACCTGGTTCCGGAACTGAAGCTCATCGTCGGCGACCAGCCGCCGATCCCCGAGCTGCCGCTCCATGACGCGCAACGCCGCTTTCAGCTGGTCTTCCGGCGCTTTCTCGCCGTGTTCGCGCGGCGGGAGCACCCGCTGGCGCTGTTCCTCGACGATTTGCAATGGCTCGACTCGGCAACGCTGGACCTGCTGGAGGATTTGTTGACCCAGCCGGACGTGCAGCATCTGATGTTGATCGGGGCTTACCGGGATAACGAGGTCAATTCCGCCCATCCTCTGATCCGCAAGCTCGAAGCGATCCGCAAGGCGGGCGCGGTCGTGCACGAAATTATCTTAACGCCTCTCGCGCGTGAAGACCTGGGACGGCTGATTGGGGATGCTCTTCACTGCGAACCGGAACGCGTCACCGCGCTGGCAGAACTGATCCATGAGAAGACGGCAGGCAATCCATTCTTCGCCATTCAGTTGATCTCTGTACTTGTCGAGGAGGGTTTGCTCACATTCGACTATGGTGAAGGGCGATGGTCCTGGGACCTCAATCGCATTCGCGCCAAGGGTTATACTGACAACGTCGCAGATTTCATGGCGGCGAAGCTGAGCCGTCTGCCGCCAACGACTCAGAAGGTTCTCGGCCAGTTGGCCTGCCTGGGGAATGCTGCCGAGTCGGAGACGCTCGCGCTGGTTCACGAGGCGAGCGACGAAGCGACAAACGCAGCGCTGTGGGAAGCTGTTCGGGCCGGCCTCGTCCTTCGTTCGGGCGGCACCTACGCATTCCTCCACGATCGCGTCCAGGAGGCGGCCTATACGCTCATCGTCGAGGACGAGCGGGCCATGTCGCATCTTCGCATTGGCCGATTACTTGCAGCGCGCACTCCACCGGAGCACCTCGAAGAGAACATCTTCGAAATCGTGAACCAGTTCGACCGTGGCGCGGCGCTTATCAGCACAGAGCGGGAGCGCGAGCAGGTCGCCACGTTCAATTTAATGGCAGGTAGGCGCGCCAAGGCGGCAACCGCCTACGCCGCAGCCCTGCGGTATTTTGTCGTCGGACGCTTGCTGCTGGGAGAAAAGGGTTGGGAACAGTGCTACCAGCTCACCTTCGACCTTGAGCTCAATAGGGGCGAGTGCGAATATCTGACCGGGGAATTGGCGGCAGCGGAAGAACGGCTCTCGTTGCTGTCGGCGCGGGCACTGACCATTGTTCACGCTGCCGCGGTCGCCTGCGTGCGCATCAATCTTTATACGACCGTCGACCGGAGCGACAGGGCTGTCGAGGTGGGGCTGGACTATCTCCGCCATGTTGACGCCCGGTGGCCGCAGCATGCAACGGCCGAGGACGTCCAGCAGGAGTATGGTCGGCTACGGCAGCGGCTCGGATCCGGCTCGATCGAGGGGCTGCTCGAGCTGCCGCTGATGACCGATCCCGACCGGCGCGCAACCATGGACGTGCTCACGGTGCTGACGTCACCCGCCCTGTTCACGGATTTAAATCTTTTCCGCCTCGTTGTCGGCCGGATGGCGACCCTCAGCCTGGAGCATGGCAACACCGACGGATCGTCCCTTGCATATACTTGGCTGGGCGGCGTCCTTGGGACGCACTTCGGCGATTACCAGGCAGGGTTCCGCTTCGGCAGGCTTGGCCTGGATCTAGTCGAGAAGCGTGGCCTTGATCGGTTCAGAGCCCGCGTCTACCTGGTCTTCGCAGTCCATGTCGCGCACTGGACACAGTCCCTGGCCACCAGCCGCGCCTTCCTGCGGCGCGCCTTTGAGGCCGCGCAGGAAGCCGGTGACCTTTCTTATGCCGCCTATAGCTGCATTGACTTGACCACGAATCTCTTCGCCTACGGCGATCCACTTGAGGTAGTCGAACGAGAGGCCGAAAATGGGCTCCAATTTGCGCAGAAGGTGCGGTTTGGTCTTGCCAGCGACTGCCTCACCGGACAGCTCAGGCTGATCCGGATGCTGCGTGGACTGACACCGGACTTTGGCTCCTTCAATGACGAAGCGTTCGAGGAGAGCCGCTTCGTGCAACGTCTTGAGAGCAATCGCCAGCTGGCCATTTGCGCCTGTTACTATTGGGTGCGCAAGCTACAAGCCGGGGTCTACGCCGGCGACTCCGTAGCTGCGATCGCGGCCACAACGAAACTCGCGCCGCTGCTGTGGACAGCGCCCACGCAAGTGGAGCAATCTGAATACCAGTTCTATGGTGCCCTTGCCCGGGCGGCACGGTGCGATGAAGCTCCGGCCGAGGAGCGATCCCAGCATTTGGCGGCGCTGGCGGATCATTACAGGCAGATCGCTGTCTGGGCTGAAAACTGCCCGGAGAACTTCGAGAACCGCACCGCACTGGTAGGCGCGGAGATCGCTCGGATCGATGGCCGTGTGCTCAATGCCGAGCACCTATACGAACGGGCCATCCGTTCAGCCCGCGAGAACGGCTTTATTCACAATGAGGCGCTCGCCTACGAACGGGCCGCGCGCTTTTACGCGGCGCGTGGGTTCAAGCAGATCGCGGACCTGTATCTGCGGAATGCCCGCTACGGTTATCTCCGTTGGGGGGCCGTCGGGAAGGTGCGACAACTCGACGAGACGTATCCAGACCTCAGACAGGAAGACTCACTTCCCGGCCCGATGAGCACCATCGGTGCGCCGGTTGAACACCTCGACCTCGCGACGGTGATCAAGGTGTCGCAAGCTGTCTCAGGTGAGATTGTGCTCGAAAATCTGATCGACACGCTCATGCGTACCGCAATGGAGCAGGCCGGTGCCGAGCGAGCGCTGTTGATTATGCCGTGCGGGCAAGGGCCTCGCATCGAGGCAGAAGCTACGACCAGCGGCGATACGGTGACCGTACGTCTGGTCGAGGGGGCCGTAACCGAGCACGTGCTGCCCGAGTCGGTGCTGCACTACGTCCTGCGCACCCGCGAGAGTGTAGTTCTGGACGATGCCGCGGCCCAGTCCCCGTTTGGCGTGGATTCCTACATCTGTCAGCGCAAGGCCCGGTCCATTCTCTGCCTGCCGCTGCTCAATCAGGCCAAACTCATCGGCGTGCTCTACCTCGAAAACAACCTGATGCCTCGCGTCTTCGCGCCCGCCCGGATCTCAGTCTTGAAACTGCTCGCCTCGCAGGCTGCAATCGCATTGGAGAATGCCCATTTGTATCGCGACGTCGCGGAGCGCGAGACGAAAATCCGGCGCCTGGTCGATTCCAACATTATCGGAATTTTCATCTGGGATTTCGACGGTCGCGTTCTTGAGGCCAACGATGAATTTCTTCGCATGGTGAACTACGATCGCGAAGACCTGGTTTCGGGCCGCATAAGGTGGGCGGACCTGACGCCGTCCGACTGGCGCGACAGGAATAACGCAAGGATCGAACGGCAAAAAAGAAGCGGCCGGTTCGAGCCGTTTGAAAAGGAATACACCAGAAAAGACGGTAGCCGTGTACCCGTGCTGATTGGTGGGGCGACATTTGAAGAGGGCGGTAACGAGGGCGTCGCATTCGTGCTCGATCTGACCGGGCGCAAGCGCGCGGAGGATGCGCTGCGCGAGAGAGAGGCTCAGCTCGCCGAGGCGCGGCGCGAGCTGCGGCAGATGATCGATACCATCCCAATTCCGGTGGCGAGCTATTCGGCAGACGCCAGGCGCGACTTCGTCAACGCTGCCTGGAAACAATACACGGGCCTTTCCGACGAGGCTGCGCTCGGCACGGAATGGTCCGTCGTGGCGCATCCTGACGACATCGCGACCGGTGAGAAGATGTGGCATGACGCTTTTGCCACCGGCGAGCCATGGCATACGGAGGAGCGCGTCCGGCGTGCCGACGGACAGTATCGCTGGTTCTCCATCGATCGTGTCGCTGCGCGCGACGAGAACGGCAAGATCATTAAGTGGTACGGAACCGCCTACGACATCGAGGATCGCAAGCGCGCAGAGGAACGCCTCCGCGTGCAGCACACGGTCGCGCAAATTTTGGCGGAAGCGGCCACGATCGAAGAGGCCACTCCGAGAATATTGTGGGCTATGGGCGAGTGTCTGGGGTGGGACTTGGGTGCGCTCTGGCGCGTGGACCGGGAGGCCGAGGTGCTGCGCTGTGTCGAGCTTTGGCATAAAGCCTCGATAGAAGTCCCGGAATTTGAAAGAGTCAGCCGGGAGTTCACTTTCGTTCCGGGCTTGGGATTACCGGGCCGGGTATGGTCCAGCCTTGAGCCTGAATACGTTCGCGATGTCGTTTCTGATGAGAACTTTCCGCGCGGACCCATCGCCGAACGCGAAGGACTACACGCGGCCTTCGGCTTTCCCATCCTGCTCGGGGGCGAAGTCTTGGGCGTGATCGAGTTTTTCAGTCGCGAGATCAGGCAGCCCGATCAGGAGCTGCTTAACATGCTGGCTACCATCGGCAGCCAGATCGGTCAGTTCATCGAGCGTAAGCGCGCCGAAGAGGCCTTCCGCAAGGTGCAGATGCAGCTGGCGCACGCAAATCGCGTCGCGACGACGGGCCAGTTGACGGCCTCGATCACCCATGAAGTGAACCAGCCGATCACCGCGGCAGTCACATACGCGTTAGCCGCTCGGCGCTGGCTACGCGCGGAGCCGCCGAATTTTCATGAGGTGGATGACGCGCTCTCTTTTATTGTCAAGGAAGGGAACCGCGCAGGCGAGGTCGTCGGGCGAATCCGCGCGCTCATTCAGAAGGCGCCCGCACGAAAAGACGCCGTAGAGATCAACGATGCCATCCTCGAGGTTATTGCTCTCACCCGTACGGAGGCCGAAAACAGTAGCGTCTCGGTGCGGACGCAGTTAGCGGAGGGCTTGCCGCGCGTCCAGGGAGATCGGGTCCAGCTGCAACAGGTAGTACTTAACTTGATCATCAATGCCATCGAAGCGATGCGCGACGTCGGCGAAGAGGAGCGAGAATTGCTCATCAGCACCCGTAACGAACCGGATGGCGTGTCAGTCGAGGTGCGAGATTCAGGTCCAGGCTTCGCGCCGGCGGAAATTGACCGCGTATTCGAGGCTTTCTACAGCACGAAACCGAGCGGTCTGGGGCTTGGACTGTCGATCTGCCGGTCGATTATCGAAGCGCATAACGGACGATTGTGGGCGAGACCTAACGTGCCACGTGGCGCTATCTTTGGCTTTGTTGCGCCTGCTCATCCGGCCGCCGCATCGTAGTGGAATGCCGCTTACGTGACAGACGTCGAGTCTAGCAGGCACCCTGATCATCGGTGGCGAGGCGCAATGGGACCATTACGGGAGATGCGCGTCTGCGCTAGGCAACGCGACCCGGGTTATGCGGTTTTGTCGGCGTCAGTTGCAATTGGTCGGCCATGCGCGCCAAGTCAGGCAAAGACGATGCCCGCATCTTGCGCATTACTTGGCCACGATGAACTTTTACCGTGATTTCGCTTACGCCGAGATCGGCTGCGATCTGCTTGTTCAACCGCCCGGTCACCACGAGCGCCATGACCTCGCGCTCCCGCGGCGTCAACGTTTCGAAACGAACTTTCAGCTCTGCCATAGCTCGTTCCTGCTCAAGCCGCGCTCGATCACGGGCATGACCGAGCTGAATCGCTTCAAGCAAATCCTGCTCTCGGAATGGCTTTGGTAGGAATTCGATCGCGCCACCCTTCATCGCCTGCACCGACATTGGAATGTCACCATGTGCGGTAATGAAGATAATTGGCAGCTGGCTTTTGGCACCTGCCAGTTCGCGCTGCAGTTCGAGTCCGCTCTGGCCGGGAAGCCGCACGTCAAGCACCAGGCAAGCGGGTCCTTCTGGCCGGTCCGCCTTGAAAAATTCGCTCACCGAACCAAGTAAGCTGACCCGAAAGCCCGCCGATCGAAGCAGCTTGCCCAGGGAGTCCCGCACCCCCGGATCATCGTCGACGACTATCACTATTGGCGGTTGCTCTACCACATGTTCCTCGTTGACATGCGCATTAGCTTTGCCAGTCCGCTATGGAGCATAGTGAGATTACCGCATGGGCGATAGAGGGAACCACCAGCCCAATTCGGCTCCGACGGATCGCAGCCATGGGCGAACTAGCCGGTTGAAATCGGCCAGGTTCTGCGTCAGGCAGCCAGCTGCCCAAAGTCGAACCGACTAAGCTGGCAGCGCACAACCTTCGTATAGTGCGCACATTCCTATTTGGTACTCGATCTTTCCGCTAGATCAATAGTGAGCGCCAATGCGTGCCATTATGGTGAAGTTCTCCTCCCTCGAGGCCGATCACTCCCTGCGGCCTCCCTTGCCCCTGCAGCGCAGTCCAAGCTGGAGGGGCTCTTGTGAGGTAACAGGGGCTAGGGTGATATGAAGGTCGATGCCTGTGACGCAGCTTGCTCCATCGACCACAGGATTTCCGACCACCGAAGCGAATCGTTGAGTTCCTATACATTTGTATAATCGAAGCACGTAGCGGTTGCGCCTAGGCTGGATAAGAAAGTGTCTCGCGGACTATATACGTTCCTCCGTAAAAGCTGCTCGCGGTTACAGGTCTTGCCAAGTGCCAAATAGCGGACCAATAGTGGCCATAGTCGATGATGACGAAGCGGTTGGAAACGCAATCGAAGTTTTAATGCGTTCGATAGGGTTGGTCGCCCAAGCATTTTCGTCGGGGGAGGAGTTCTTGCGCTCACCCGAACTGAGCCGCACCGGCTGCCTGGTTGTCGACTTCGACATGCCCAAGATGAGTGGCCTTGATCTGCACAACAATTTGTCTCGATTGGGCAAAGAGATTCCCACCGTACTGATAACTGCCTATCCAAGCGATGATATTCGTGCCCGCGCACTTAAAGCTGGGGTCAGCTGTTATCTGCCCAAGCCGTTCGATGAGAGCGACCTCCTGAATTGTATTCATACCGCTCTAGATCGCGCAAAGGGAAATAGAGGCGCGCCTTAGTTTGCTTACGTTGCATCAATGACCACTAAGCACGCGACAGGTCGCCTCCGTCGGCCATCGGCGATGCGACTCAATAACATCGGCGCATCGCAGAGGGCGCGAACATATGACCAGTCCGTTATCTGCCGAGTGCAATCAGCTCCAGCGGCTGGACGCGCAACGCAGGACGGCCGTGCCGGCGCATGCTGCTCGTGCCCCTCATTGTGGTCGCAGCGGCGCGGGGTTCGGCTCAATCCTCCGCGTTGAGGTGATTAAGCGCTATACCAAGGTTCAGTTTGTTACGAGCTTCGTTGCGGCCAACTTTACGCTCGTACAATTGTGGCAGTTGCCGGCCGACGGCATACAGGGCGCGCGAAATCCGTCGCTTTGGATGACACATGTCTGACGCCGCGGTTCATAGGAAGCTGAGGTTCGGTCCTTTCGAACTTTCGATGGGCGAGAGGGTGCTGCGGCGCGAGGGCGAGGCGCTGCCCCTTGGCAGCAGGGCCCTGGACCTGCTGATCTACCTTGCCGAGCGTTCGGGTGAGGTGATCGCAAAGCAGGAACTGATCGATTACGTCTGGTCGGACGTAACGGTCGAGGAGGGGAGCCTCCGGGTCCACGTGGCCGCAATCCGCAAGGCGCTTGGTGACGGCCAATTCGGCAACCGATACATCGCAAACATCAAGGGACGGGGCTACTCGTTCGTCGGCACCGTTGTCCCTCTCACAGGCAATACGGAGAGCAGGAACGCCAAGTTCTGGCACCAAGGCAGGCTCCCCGTGCGACCGCTCATGATGATTGGGCGCGAAACGGTCGTCAGTGAGGTTAGCGACAAGCTTCGCGATGAACGGTTCGTGACACTGCTCGGCCCCGGCGGCATTGGCAAGACGACCGTTGCCTTGGCTGTTGCCCGCGCCGCTGCCGAGGAGTTTGGCGGACAAGTCCATTTTGTCGACCTGGAAAGCCTGACCGATCCGCGCCTTGTTGCGGGGGCTGTCGCGACATCCCTGGGACTCGCACTCAAATCGAAAGATCCCGGTCTGGAGCTGGTCGACCTCGTTCGTTCGCGAAAGCTTCTTATCATTCTCGATAGCTGTGAGCACGTGATCGAGACGGTCGCCCTGATTGCCGAGCAACTCTCCCGGGAAACGGAGCAAGTCCATCTTCTGGCCACGAGCCGCGAATTGCTGAAAGTAGAGGGCGAGCATTGTTGCCGGGTTCTTCCCCTTGATTTTCCACCAGACGGCTCAGAGCAAACGGCAAATGCCGTGCTTCGATATCCGGCTGTGCAATTGTTTGTACGGCGCGTGGCGGCGAGAGCGGGAAACTTCGTTCTCACCGACGCGGAGGCGCCGTTTGTCTCGGAAATCTGCCGAAAGCTGGATGGCATACCCCTGGCAATTGAGTGGGCAGCGGGTCAGGTGGCCGCACTCGGCCTCAAGAACACGGTTTCCCGCCTGGTGTCTCGGCCGGAATTGCTGAAACTAAGCCATCGGACGGCAGTTCCCAGGCATCGGACCCTCAAGGCAACATTGGATTGGAGCTACGATCTGCTGTCTGACGGAGAGAGGATTGTCTTTCGACGCATCGCTCCTTTCGTTGGCCATTTCACCCTTGAGGGCGCTAGATATGTCGCCGGCGAGCAGAGCTCCGTCGACGCAGAGATTTTCGACGCCATCGCCGGCCTGGTCGAAAAGTCGTTGATCGTAACTCGGCTTGACGACGGTCAGCAACGGTACCGACTGCTTGACACGACGCGGGCATACGCACTCGAAAAATTGGAGGAGCATGACGAGCTCGATGTGATCTCCGGCCGACACGCGAAATACGTTGCGGAATTTCTCGAATCGCAGAGGGAGATGATGCTGGCCTTGCCGAGAGCGAGGAGGACCGCAGCCTATTCCGACCAATTGAGCAACATCCGTGCGGCGCTCGAATGGAGCTTTGGTTCACACGGTGACGACGAAATAGCGACGCGACTGGCCGCCGCTTCAGCACAGGTGTTTCTGGAGCTATCACTACTCATCGAATGCCAGGCATGGGCAGAACGCGCGATAGAACGCCTTGGAACTCGAAATCAAAGCTCTCGCTGGGCAATGGAAATCTATGCATCGTTACCGTTGGCCTTGATGCATACTGAAGGTAACGATCAACGCGTCCGAGCGGCTTTTGCGAGCGCGCTGGAGATTGCGATCGATCAGGGAGACCTCGCCTACGAGCTGAGGATTTTAAGCGGACTCTTCACGTATTCGCATTGGACCATGGACATTCGGGGTGCGACCGACATCGCCGTCCAGAGCAAGAAATTAGCGTTGAAGACGGGGAATCCCGACGACGCGGCGCTAGCGGAAGCAATGTTGGCCGCCTCCGATCATCTGCTGGGAAATCACCTCGCCGCACAACTACATTGCGAATCGGGCCTCCGATACTTGGTGTCCGGTCGGGGCGTTCGAACCGAACAGTATCTTTTTCATTATACGAGCTTCTTGCTCGTCGGCATGGCACGTTCTCTCCTGTACAGAGGCTTGCTCGATCAATCCCTAGATTATGCAAAGCGCGCCAGAGAGGAAGGCAAAAAGTCGGGCCACCCCGCCACGTTTTGCCGATCCCTGGCCTTGGTCCTTCCTGTCTTTCTGACCATGGCGGACTTGAGGCAATCGGATGAGTACATCAGTGAACTGAGTAATCTCTCCGCCGCGCACTCCCTGATACCGTATCGCGCGATAGCGACTGGCCTGAGGGGTCAATGGTTGCTCCTTCAAAACAATCGCATCGATGGAATCGAATTGCTGAAGAGAGCGCTGGAGGAGCTTCGCGCCCAGCGTCACGAGATGCTGAATATGGATTTTACCTGCGACCTGGCCGCGGCTCTTGTGGACCTTGGTGAACACGAGCAGGCGCTGACCCTAACCGTGAATGCAATCGAGCAACAGCAGCGCGTTGGCAAATTTCTGCATATGCCTGCCTTGTTCAGGATGAAAGGGCTCATCTTGGCGTCTCGGTCGGACGAGGATTGTTTCGAAGCAGAAGGAAGTCTGCTGTCGGCGATCGACTGGGCGAAAAGCCAGTCCGCCACCCTGTTTGAATTGAAGGCTGCGACGGACCTTGCCGGGCTGTTGCTGCGACAGGATCGCTTGCCAGAAGCCTACAAACATCTCAGCGCGGCTCTTGATCGAACTCCAGCCGGAATTGTATCCCCGACTCGCAAGGGCGCCCTGCAAATCCTCAACCAGCTCCAATCCGGCGCCGAGGCCGCCGTCGGCTAAAGCGGACACCTTCGAGTACCGTGCCCTGTCTGCGCAGCCAGGTTCAAGTCCTCGCATTCCGATACAAGCCCAAGCCTGCAGTTGGATGCATGTTGTGGCAGGAATGGTCACAGCAGAGATCGAATGCAATGGGCAAGCTGGTCGCGGACATCATTGTTGAAACCTTGCAGAATGCAGGCGTCAAGCATTGTTACGGCATCGTAGGCGACACGCTTAATCTGATCGCCCGCTCACTCGAAAAAAGCGAAATCGAGTGGGTGTCGGTGAGACACGAAGAAGCGGGAGCATTTGCCGCGCAGGCGGAGGCGCAGGTAGCGGATCGCCTGACGGCAGTTGCCGGGAGCTGCGGCCCCGGTAGTCTGCATTTCATCAACGGCATATTCGAGGCCAATCGGAATCGTGCGCCCGTCATCCTGATCGCAAGTCAAATCATTCGCGACGAACTGGGCTTCGATTTCATCCAGGAGGTTGACTTCAAGCAGGTCTACAGGGACTGCAGCGTCTTCTGCGACATGATCCATACGCCGGAGCAGGCGCGCCGGAAGACCGTGATCGCCTGCCAAACGGCCCTGGCGAAACGCGGCGTTGCCGTTCTGATCGTGCCGGCGGATATCTCCGCCTCAGTCGTGGATGATAGCATCCCTTACTCGGTGCATGTCGCCAGGCCCGTCACGCGGCCGAACGACGCCGATCTCGCCGAGATCGCAGATATTCTCAACAAAAGCGAAAATGTTGTGCTGTACGGCGGATCGGGCTGCCAGGGGGCGCATCAGGAGATTCTCGCGGTTGCCAACAAGCTGAAGGCGCCGATCGCGCATACGTCGCGCGCAAAGGACTTCCTCGAGTTCGACAATCCTTACAACATCGGAATGACCGGGATGCTCGGCAACGAGGCCGGCTACCACGCCTTGCTGGACTGCGATGCGTTGTTGATGCTGGGCGCCGACTTCGCCTGGCGACAATTTTATCCCGACAAAGCAAAGATCGTGCAGGTCGATATTGACCCGACCCATCTGGGACGACGTCATCCGATCACGAAGGGCGTTGTCGGCGATGTGAAGGCGACGATGGCGTCGTTGCTACCGATGCTGGTTGAGCGCACCGACGCCTCGTTCCGAAGCGCATACGTTAAACGCTACGCGAAGTATCGGGAGTCGGAACGGGCCAAAGTCGCTGTCGGCCACGATGGCAGCATTCCCGGAACCTATCTGACACAGGTGATCAGCCGCAACGCAGCAACAGATGCGCTGTTCACGGCCGATGACGGTACCCCGGCGGCCTGGGCCTATCGCCATATCGAGGCGAACGGTCAGCGCCGCATTTTCGCTAGTCTGCTTCACGGAACGATGGCCAACGGCATGCCGTCAGCCATTGGACTTCAAAAGGCAGAACCCGGTCGCCAAGTCGTGTGCATGGCAGGGGACGGTGGAATTTCGATGCTGTTCGGAGACCTGATGACTGTCGTGCAGCAGGAGTTGCCGATCAAGATTGCCGTGTATGACAACGGCAAGCTTGGCTTTGTGGAGATCGAGCAAAAGGCTGAGGGGATGCTCGATACCTTTACGAAGTTGAAGAATCCGAACTTTGCAGGGGTCGCGCGCGCGTTAGGTCTCTGGGGCCAGACGGTTTCGGACGCGGACCAGCTCGAAGCTGCTGTTAAGGACTGGTTGGCGCAACCAGGGCCAGCACTTCTGCACGTGCACGTCAACCCGATGCAGCTCGTCATGCCGCCATTCATGCAGGTAGAGCCGGCCATCGGGATGGCGCTTTATTCGACTCGTGCCATTCTGCACGGTCGTGGAGGGGACGTCTGGGAAATGGTGAAGGAGAATTTCGTCTAGTCGAGCCGTCATCCTCCACAGTGGATGCGGTGCGGCGGTGTGGCACGCCCTATCGATTTTCCGCGCAACATGAGTGTGGTCAAGCAACGCTGCCATGGGCTGACCGGGATTGTTGAAGTCACGGGAACCATCGGCTGTGCCCATTGCCAAATATTTTGTAGTTGTCGGAAGCGCGCTTGCTCTTCTTCTGCTGATAGCCGGCCGGTCTTTGCCGGAGCACCCGGAGAGTTTTCCTGATCGGCCGGAGGTCATTGACAGGGCGACGATCCGGATCCGATCCGAGCGCAAATGGCCGGAAAAGGTTGTCCTGGATACCAGTCAGCTGACGATCCCAACACCATGCATCGAGGTGGCGCCGACCGAGCAGTTGGTCGCGAGCCTGCCCGATGAGACAACGGATCAAACGCGCGTGGACTCCCTGGCCAAGCTAAATCCTGATGTACGGCCGATCGATACTCATCGCCGGCCCGCGCTAGCCAAGCGTAAGCCAAGGGTATTTCCGTCGGTTCATGTGGCCAGAGCTCGTAAGCGCAACGAGCAACCAACATTGAGCACGGGCGAGGAGTGTTGTCGGTCTGAGTGGGCGGATGGGCCCGTATTATCAAAAGCTGCATCGCGTAAGCGTGTCGCGCGTCGGGACTCATGGATAGGCTGGCATTTCCCGGAGGCAAATTGAAGGTCAGTGCACTTCTGTAGGCCTCATCCTATGCGTCGCCGCCTGGCTTGCTGCGATCTTACGGACACGCAAGGACGCAGCGATTTGCCGCTCTGGAAGGCTGAGAGCAAAACCGCGGTTTCCCTCTAAACAGATCACGAATGACCAAGATTAGTAGGGGTGTTCACGATACCCTGAGATCACTACAGGAGTGATCGCCCACACCGGCGAGCTAATCAAAGTCTCGTATCGGGAAGTGGCCGGCTTTATAGAGCGCCATAAAACGTTCGTATTGTTCCGTGACCACTTTGGTCTATTGAGCCGGTGACCGCGATCGTCTTAGGCTGGATAAGTTGGAAAGGCGCACAGGATCATGAGGTGCGACGGTGAAAGAAGGATGATCGACCAGCAACGACGATAGTACCAAGAGGAGACTGCAATGCTGAACTGCTCCGAAAGTCTTAGATGTGGCAGAGCCGCGCGATGCGCGGTTTGTGAGGGCAGGTTTGGTCTCGTCCGGTACTACTCGTGCCGAACTCCCCTTTGTTCCAAGAAGTGCGTCGATCGCTTCGGAGTTCGCCGGGCAAGTGACCGGAACTGGCTGCGTTGGCTCCAAATCGCCTTAGACCAAGTGACAGAGAACCGCGCGAAGGCTCTATGACCTTTCAGCGGATCTCACAACGAGCCAGCGGATATTTAAAAACGGCAGAGACTTTGCTTCGCCCTGCCCAAACCATGAGCGACCGAGCGATTGCGGGTCATCTTAAGGCCCATGCCGACGACTACCAGCGGCTAGCTGAGAAAGGCCCGCATGTTGATGCGGCCAAAGCAACGCCGAAGGCGAGTGGCGTACATGACCTGATGGACAGCATCACGGTCCAGCCTGCGGAGGAGATGTGTGGTGAACGTTGGGATACTGGCGCGCGGCCCAGTCACGAACGTTTTATGCCTTCGTTACCGCCAGCAGAGCTTTAAAGTTGGGGCTGACATCCTAAATCCACATTAGATGACTTTCATCATCGTATGGTTGGCTCGTTCTCTAACTGCGGACTCCTTCTCTAACCAATGTTTGGAGTGAATATGGGCGAAATTATTCGATTTGTCCCAATGTCTGAGCGCGAGCGAGCCCGGCTAATTCGAGAGGCCCGCGCGATATACGACCGCATCTTCTCGCCGGCTGATCCAGTCAGCGAGAAGAAAAAGGCACCGGTAGGTCATGCGGTTAGCGGCGCCAATGCCCGTCGTAGCGACGGGGTTCTCCCGTCGTGATCAAGATCATCGCCGTGCTCTGCAGTCTCTCCTCTCCGGCAAATTGCCACGAGCAGACCGTCACCACCTCGGACTTCGCTGAGGTCTCAATGCAATCCTGCCTTATGGGCGCGCCGCAGCTCGCCGAGTGGATGAAGCAGCATCCGGTCGAGCGTCTGGCGGCATGGCGCTGCGTAATCGGCAAACAGGATGGCAAGGCTGTTTAGGGTGGAAAGCGGTTTTCCTCGAGAGTTCGCCGCCGATCCCATCGGCGTCGCGCCGCACTTGCGGAGCTGTACCGCGGTCGTGGACGAGCCGACATTGCTCAATTTGCAGGAGCGATAGGCGGAGCCCTTAGCCCGCTACTTTATCTTCGTCGAAAGCGCGCCTGTGGTTCTTCTTGCTGGCAGGACTTGGAAGACGAACAGAGTCTGGCTTTGCGCACGGAACTGCGCAGTAACCGTCCAAATGGATCAGGAATGAACAAGATCGTCCAAAGCAGGTCAGCTACTCCATATAGCATCAAGAGGAGCAAGTTACATGTCCAAACCTGCAATCGTTGCGACGACCTTGCTTGCTGTGTTTGGCGGCGGACAACCCGTGTTTGCTGAGGAGGCAATATCTGAACCAAGGTGCGTATGCGGTCTATCAACCGGTGCCGACCTGTTGAGTGCGGGCCGCCCCATCTTCTCCGACTCGGCCAATGCGTCTGCGAACGAACGCGATTCCAGGATCGATGGCCACGCTCGACCGCCGCAGACTTTGTCGCGACACCATCGCCGCTCCTCCGCTGCGGACGCGAGATCGACCGCTTACGTGGCTATCACGCGCGCGCGTACACCACGGATCTAACCAACATTCTCGCATGGGAGGAGCGTTTGGATGACCGAATACCTAATCGCCGCGCGCGCTGTGGCCATCCTCTGGACTAGCCTTGCAGTGATGCCGGCCGAGATCGTCTTTGACGCGATTGAAGCCGAATTGAAGCGCGGTGGCATCGAACTGTAGCGTCAAGTCGTTGAGGTGATGGCAGAGCGGGTCTCGTGAGCGGCGGCCGTATGCCGCGGCGATTGCCGGCGGTGCTGGCGGTTGATGTTGCCGGCTAGAGTCGCCTGATGGGCGCTGACGAGGTCGGCACTCTCGCCGCCATGAAAAACACTGCCGCGAAGTGGTCGATCCTGCCATTGCTGCTCACAACGGCCGCATCGTCAAGACGACGGGCGACGGCATGCTGGTCGAATTCGCAAGTGCTGTCGATGCGGTGACCTGCGGTTGAGGTTCAGGGGAGAAAGGCAGCGCGAATGGCCAGCGGAGGCGGGCCATGCATCTTGTTTCGCGTCGGGGTGACATCATCATGATGCTGCGTTCGGCGGCCGCGGCCGATCGTGGCGCGAAGCTGGCGTGTCGAGCTTGCAGTGAAAATTATGCGCCTTGGCTTCCGGCGAAATGCCTTGAGATTACTGCATCGATCTCAGCACTCTGTTGAACATATTTCATCGCACATGCCTCTCGCTGAGGATTAACATCGTTGCGGGCGATCGGGCTGAATTGACTGGATTTAGAGTTTTCGTGCCGATCACATGCGACATGGCGAGGTTGAACTGTGACCCAAGAAGAGATTCGTGTCGGAATCGTCGGTGCGGACACCAAAGCAAGCTGGGCGAAGGTGTCGCACGTTCCGGCGATCAAGGGCCTTCCGGGCGTGAGACTCGCGGCTGTGGCAACGCGCAACGAGCAGAGTGCACGAGAGGCGGCTCAAGCCTTCGGTGCTGATCGCTGGTTTTCAGATCCGTTCGCGATGATCCGCGATGACCGGATTGATGTCGTAACGATTGCTGTCAGGGTGCCGGCACACCGCGAACTCGTTCTGACGGCGCTGGAAGCGGGCAAAGCGGTCTACTGCGAGGCGCCTCTGGGACGCAGCGTCGCCGAGACACAAGAGATGGCGCGCGCGGTACGTTCGCACCACACAGCGATCGGGTTGCAGGGCCGGCACAATCCAGCCGTGCGACGCGCGGCCGAGTTGGTTTCCTCTGGAAAGATCGGGCGTCCGCTCAGCGCCAGAGTTGCATCCCCAACTTTCGGTTTCGGGCCGGAAATCCCGGTTGCGCAGGATATTTTCAATAAGTCATCATCCGGCGCCAACCTGCTCACCATCACCGCAGGGCATACGCTCGATTTGGTGGAAGCGATCCTCGGGCCGATTGTCGAGGTCGACGCAAGGACTGAGATTCGGTGGGCTACCGTCAGGTTGACGGAGACCGGCGCGGAGAGCCTGCGGGACACCGCCGATTACGTCGGCGTCCTGGGAACGACACGTTCCGGCACCCCATTCACGGCCGACGTCGACGCTGGAGTGAGCCCAGAGAATATTCGCTTCAGCTTCGAGGTCAGGGGATC
Source organism: Bradyrhizobium sp. Ash2021 (assembly GCF_031202265.1). Classification (NCBI taxonomy): domain Bacteria; kingdom Pseudomonadati; phylum Pseudomonadota; class Alphaproteobacteria; order Hyphomicrobiales; family Nitrobacteraceae; genus Bradyrhizobium; species Bradyrhizobium sp. Ash2021. The sequence goes on from NZ_CP100604.1 coordinate 3,899,306, forward strand.
GATTGGATGGCTCAGCCTGACCAGTAATCATCCCTACGGTTTCCAGGCCGGGGATCTCAAGCTGACGTCAAATGTGCTATTCGTTGAACCGGACGCGGCCGCGGTCTCGGGCGGGACCGTGGAGACGGCAATCAATGTAGGAGAGGTCTACGCCCAGCTTGTCCGCGATTTGCGTGAAGGGACCTACAGAACTCCGGGATTCAAACACGCACTTCACAATGCGCGCCTCATCGAGGCCGTAAGGAATTCCGCCAAGCGAGGAGTGCGTCAGAAGGTGCACCACCGAGACGCACGTGTCGAGCGACTTGGGTCAACCTCCGAGCGGGAGCCCATCTCGGCCCTTGCGGTTCTCGTCCCCAGGAATTGATGCCAATGTCATTTCGGTCCGACAAGCTCGCGCTGTTTATAGATGGTGCCAATCTCTACGCGACAGTGAAGGCACTTGGCTTCGACATTGATTACAAGCGCCTGCTCAGGGAATTCCAGGGTTGGGGGACGATGGTCCGGGCATACTACTACACGGCGATCATCGAGGATCAGGAATATTCGTCGATACGGCCCCTGATCGATTGGCTGGACTACAACGGCTACACGGTCGTTACCAAGACGACCAAGGAATTCATCGATGCAACCGGGCGCCGGAAGGTGAAGGGCAACATGGACGTCGAACTGGCCGTCCACGCAATGGAGTTGGCGGAGCACATCGACCATCTGGTGCTGTTTTCTGGCGACGGCGATTTTCGGCCATTGGCGGAAGCGGTGCAACGTCGCGGCGTCCGGGTCACGGTGGTCTCGACGATTGCCAGCCAACCACCGATGGTTGCGGATGAGTTGCGCCGCCAAGCCGACGACTTCATCGACATCACTGAGCTGAAGCCTTTCGTCAGCCGCGATCCCTCGGAGCGCCCCGCTCCGCGCGACCCGCGCCATTACTCGCCCCACCTTGCGCACCGTGAGAGCTCGCCGAACTAGAGCGCGGTTTTTATCAATGTCGACCACGCGGCGCAAAGTGCCGCTCCACTCTCGCCCAAAGCAGAATAAGACTTCTAGGCTTTCAAAATGGGTTCTTGAGTGAACGTCGGCCCGAGCGTCCCTTGGGCGCGCGAACCATATCGATGAATGCGCGCAGCGCGGCGGGCGGCTGCCTTCGGCCGTGATAGTAGAGATAAGCTCCCTCGATGCATGGCGACCAGGGTTCGAGGACGCGTACAAGTTGGCCGCTGCGCAGGAACGGCTCTGCCAGGGCGTCGAGCATGTAGACGATCCCAAGTCCGTCGAGCGCGGCGCGGATGGCCGTTTCGGCGGTGTTGACGGTGATGTTTCCGCGAGGAGAAACGAATTTCCTGCTGCCGTTCCGCTCGAATCTCCACCGAAAGATCTCGCCATCTCGTCCAATGCGAAACTGGACGCACTGGTGAGACGCGAGATCGTCCGGCGTGCGGGGCGCAGGATGTTTTGCAAGATAGCTGGGACTCGCAACGACGGCCGCCTCCATCGGCCCTGTCACGCGGACCGCGATCATTTCGTCCGGCACGCGCTCACGCACCGCGAGGCCCGCGTCGAACCCGCCCGCAACGATATCGATCGTCGGTCCGGAGTCGACACAAAGCTCAAGATGCACTTCGGGATAGCTCGACAAGAATCGCTGCCAGACCGGTGCGATGACCGTCGCTGCGGTCCACTGTTGCGTGTAGATCCGCAGGCGACCGGAAGGACGGCGGCGCTCCTCCTTCAGTTCCTCAAGCGCATCCGAGATCTGATCCATGCCTGGCCTTAGACGTTCCAACAGGCGAAGGCCGGAGTCGGTCAGCGACACGCTGCGTGTTGTTCGGTGCAGCAGCCTCACGCCGAGACGTTCTTCCAGCTGCCGGATTGAATGACTGAGGGCGGATGAGGTCACCCCGAGCTGGGCCGCTGCTGCACGAAAGCTGAGATGGTCGGCGATTGCGAGAAAGGTGTTGAGGTCATTGAGGTCGCCGCGATTCATTGATGAATTCCTCTCAATACCAGATGGACTGATATGAGATTTTCATCCGGCCGCGTCGAGTCAATAGTTGCCGGCGAGGTTTGTAGCAGCCGTGAGGTCATTTTCAGGCATGTGCTTATTCAGGTATGGAACGAGCCGGGTGTCCAGAACAATCGCGGCTTTCCTCGCGTTGGGGGCGACGTTTGCGGTGCCGTGCGCGGCGCCAGCCCAGCATGCGCCGGATCCACCGGCGGTCGGCGTCGTCGAAGTGGTCAAGCGGCCGATCACGGAGACCAGCGAGTTCCTGGGACGCATCGAGGCAATCAATCGCGTCAACGTCGTTGCCCGTGTGACGGCCTTCCTGGAAAAGCGGTTCTTTACCGAGGGAGCGGAGGTGTCGGCCAATGACCAGCTCTATCTCCTCGAGCGTGGCCCGTTCCAGGCGGATCTTGACGCCAGGAAGGCGCAGGTTGCACAGCTCGAGGCGACCCTCGCCAATGCAAAACTCACGACGGAGCGACAGAGCATTCTGCTAAACGGCCCGGCCGGAGTGCGCGCGAATTATGATACGGCAATCTCAAATCAGAAGAGCCTGGAAGCCCAGGTGCAGGCGGCCGAGGCTCAGGTCAACCTTTCGCAGATCAACCTCGACTACGCAGATATCCGTTCGCCGATCGACGGAAAGATCGGACGCACTGCGGTCACCGAGGGCAACGTCGTGAGTCCCACCACGGGGACGCTGACCACCATTGTCAGCCAGGATCCGATGTATGTGACCTTTCCCGTCTCGGTGAGGCAGGCATTGGTGTTGCGCGAGCGATATGCTGCCAAGGGCGTTCGCGACGCCGTCGTCATCGTTCTAAGGCTTCCGGATGGTCGCATCTACGGCCAGACCGGGCATTTGGACTTTGAGAGCAACTCCATTACCCAGACCACCGACACACTGCTGTTGCGTGGCACAATTCCCAATCCCCCGCTTTACTTGGCGCCCAACCCGGTGCGCGAGCTTACCAACGGAGAATTGGTGACTGTCATGCTTGAGGGCGCGGAGCCCGTCGAGGTTCCCGCAATCCCTCGTGCGGCCGTGCTATCGGACCAGCAGGGTAACTACGTCCTTGTCCTCGGTACGGAGAACAAGGTCGAGCAGCGCCGCATCCAGGTCGGTCAGTCCACGACGACGATCGCATCGGTCACGACCGGCCTTTCGCTTGGCGACAAGGTCATCGTCGAAGGAATTCAGCGCGTGCGACCGGGGCAGGTGGTCGCGCCAGGCCCGGCCAGCGCTGGAGTCCAGGCCGCCATGAATCAGCCGGAGCGGGTTGGGCCGAGACCGGGCGCATCGCAGCTTGGCAGCACAAATGCGGCGCAACGGGCGATGACGCGGGATGGCGGGTGATTGATATGATCTCGTCGGTTTTTGTCGACCGACCTCGGCTGGCGATTGTGATCGCATTCGTCATGACCATCGCCGGCTTGCTGGCGCTGACACAGATTCCAGTCGCGCAATTTCCCGACATCGTGCCGCCACAGGTGACGGCCACCGCCACATACCCGGGTGCCTCGGCCTCGGTGGTGGAAGCGAGCGTCGGCCAGCCGCTCGAGGCGCAGGTGATTGGCGTCGACAAGATGCTCTACATGAAGTCGACGAGCGGTGACGATGGGTCGTATACGCTGACGACGAGCTTTGCGCTCGGCACCAATCCCGACATCAACACGGTGAACGTCAATAACCGCGTACAAGCGGCGTTGGCGCAACTGCCGCCCGAGGTGCAGCTTCAGGGGGTGACGGTTCAGAAGAAGTCGTCAGCGATTCTGCAATTCATCGTTCTCTATAGCGATACGGGCGCCCAGGATCCGGTATTCATCACCAACTATGCGGTGGTCCACGTCCTGGACGCGATCTCGCGGACGCCAGGCGTCGGGCAGGCGACCCTGTTCGCGAAGATGAACTATTCGATGAGGATCTGGTTCGATACGCAACGACTAACAAGCCTCAATCTTGCGCCATCGGACGTCGTCAACGCGATTCGGGCCCAGAGCGTGCAGGCCCCGGTCGGACGGATCGGAGCGCGCCCGACCGACGACAACCAGCAGTTCCAGCTGAATCTCCAGACCCAGGGACGGCTGGCGACGCCGGAGGAATTCGGCAAGATCGTGTTGCGGGCCAACCAGGATGGCTCGTTGTTGCATGTCAGCGACGTCGCCCGCGTCGAAATCGGCGCGCAAAATCTCGACAGCGAGTCGCGCATCGATGGCCGTCCCGGCGTCGGCATCGGCATCTATCTCGCTCCGGGCGCCAACGCGGTGGCGACCGCCGCCGCTGTACAACGTACTTTGAAGGAGGCTTCTGCCCACTTTCCGGCCGGCCTCCACTACCTCGTCCAATTCGACACCACCACATTTGTAACCGACACCATCAAGGAGGTGCTGCGGACGCTGGCCGAGGCGTTCGTCCTGGTTGTCGTCGTGGTCTTCCTGTTTCTTGGAAACCTGCGCGCGACCATCATCCCAATGGTCGCCGTTCCCGTCAGTTTGATCGGGACATTCGCCGTTCTGCTGGTGATCGGCTATTCGGCGAATACTGTGTCTCTGCTCGCCATGGTGCTCGCGATCGGCATTGTCGTGGATGATGCGATCGTCGTCGTCGAGAACGTCGAGCGGGTTCTCGAAGAAGGGCCCGGCCTGTCGCCAGGAGAGGCAACCAAGAAGGCCATGGCGCAGATCACGGCGCCTATCATTGCGATCACGCTCGTGCTGCTTTCTGTGTTCGTTCCGATCGCGTTCATTCCGGGGATTTCCGGCACGTTGTTCCGTCAGTTTGCAGTCACCATCAGCGCGGCAATGCTGATCTCGGCGATCAATGCGCTGACGCTGTCGCCGGCCCTCTGCGCGCTGTTCCTGCGGCACACGGGGCCGCGCCGCCGCATCCTGGCCAAGGTCCTCGCGGGGATCGATTGGACCCGAGATCGTTATGCCGGGGGGGTGCGCCGGCTTTTGCGAATGTCCATTCTGTCGTTGGTCGCTGTAGCTGTTTTCGCCGGCGGTATCTACGGTGTCTCGCGCATCGTGCCTACCGGGTTCTTGCCGGAGGAGGACCAGGGCGCCTTCTTTGTGATGGTCCAGCTGCCGGATGGAGCATCGGTCGCACGCACGAGCGAGGTCACCAAACGCGTTGAGGACATCCTGAAAAGGATGCCGGCAGTCGATCATACGATGTCGATCATTGGCTATTCGCTCCTCGACGGCGGCAATCTCCCGAATGCCGCGTTTTTAGTCGTGCGATTGAAGCCGTTTGAGGATCGGACCACCGCTGCCGCGTCTGCCCAGGTGCTCATCCGCAAGGTGTTCAGCGAAGGATCGAAAATTCGCGAGGCTAACGTCGTGGCCTTCAATTTTCCGCCCATCATCGGCCTGTCCGTCGGCGGCGGCTTTGAATACGTGCTCGAGGCTCTGGAGGGGCAGGAGCCCGCAGCAATCAATAGCGTCATGGGCGGCCTCATTGCCGCGGCCAATCGGGATCCCTTGCTGGCGCGGGTGTTTTCGACTTTCACCGCCACCACTCCCTCGATCTATCTCGACATCGACCGCGGCAAGGCGCAGGCGCTCGGCCTCAACATAAATGACGTGTTCACAGCCCTGCAGGCCACATTCGGCGGCATCTATGTCAACAATTTCAACATGCTTGGCCGGACCTGGCAGGTCAACGTTCAGGGCGAGGCGGCTAATCGCAACGATATCCCGGACCTCTGGCAGGTCTACGTTCGCAATAACCGCAACGAGATGGTTCCGCTTCAGTCGATTGCCAACATGCGTTTCGAGCGGGGCCCGCAGGTCATCACGCGCTATAACAACTATCGCGCCGTCACCATCAACGGCGGGCCGGCGCCTGGGGTCTCCTCTGGCACTGCCCTGGAGGCTATGCAGAAGGTGTCCGACCAGACTTTGCCGACGGGCTACAACTTCGAATGGACCGGCACCGCTTATCAGGAGAAGGCCGCTTCCGGCCAGACCGGCATGATCCTCTCGCTTGCCGTCTTGTTCGCATATTTGTTCCTGGTCGCGCTCTACGAGAGCTGGACCATTCCCATTCCTGTTCTTCTGTCCGTCGTCGTTGGCGTACTCGGCTCGTTCGCCGGCATCAAGGTGGCTGGGCTTAGCCTCGATCTCTACGGTCAGATCGGTTTGGTCGTTCTGATCGCGCTCGCAGCCAAGAATGGCATTCTGATCGTGGAGTTTGCCAAGGAGCAGCGCGAGGCCGGAGTGGACATTGACGAGGCAGCCGTTTTGGGCGCGCAGATGCGCTTTCGGGCCGTGATGATGACCTCAGTTGCCTTCATTCTCGGTCTGGTGCCGCTGGTAGTGGCAACCGGCGCCGCTCAGATCAGCCGCCGCGCGGTAGGAACGGCCGTGTTCGGTGGTATGATCGCCGCAAGCTCGATCGGCATCTTCCTGGTGCCGATGCTTTATACGACGTTCCAGCGCCTCCGTGAGCGTCTGAAGGGGCGATTTGGTCGTCGGTCCGGCGTGACGAACGCTCCGGTGCGTCATGGGTAAGAGGCATTATGGCGTCGCGGCGCTTCCGACAAATACCAATCAAGTTTATGGAGGGCGTTCCCGGAGATTGGAGTTCTTGCTTTACGGCGTTGCGCGCCTGCTGCGAAGGCAATTCGACTCGAAAGCACGCGGATTGCGCCTCAGCAGAACTCAGTGTCAGGCACTGCTCTATCTCCATCGAAACGAAGGCATCAATCAAACGTGCCTGGCTCAGCTCCTCGATGTGAAGGCGATCACTCTTGTGCGGCTGATCGACAAGATGCAAAGCATGGGATTGATCGAACGACATACCGACCCATCCGATCGGCGAGTCTGGCGACTTAACTTGACGCCGGCTGCGCGGGCCAAGGTGGCGGAAGTCCGCGAATTGGGCGATCTCACCCGCAGCGAAGCATTGGCGGGACTTGCGCCGGCAGAGATCGAGCTACTGGTCGAGACACTCCAGGTCGTAAGGGCCAACCTGTTGAACGCGTACAATTCGTCTGCGATCGAAGGGGAGAGGGTGGGGCACACACGAGACTGAACGGTGCTCCCAAACAAATTGCCCCGGCGTCCGCGGGTGGGGTCGACGCCGGGGCTACAGCTCATTCCATTGGAACCGGGGGGACGGGGGAATGAGCCGATATTGGAGCAAGAAGGCGGACACACTCATCACTGCAAACCCGTCGCTCGTCGACGGAGTAAGCTCCTTACTAATCGCGTTCAGAGAGTCCGGCAGACACAGCTGACTGCTTGCCCATCATGTCCGAAAGTAGCCGAGCCCATGAGCTTGCAAACATCCTTTGCTCGTGAGCTACGATAGCCATGCGCTTTACCATCCATTCGCTGCAGAAGCTTACCGCTTCCGAGGGAGTTTTTGCGGCCATGATTCTGGAACCGTAGTCCAGCTCGAGATCACGAATTTCCCTTAGCTTTTCGAGCCAGGCTCGATGCATGCCACGCATCTGTTCGAACAGATGAGCGTTGGAATTCATCGTATGCGCCCTTTCTCCCTGGTCACATGCGTCCATGGAAGATATCCAATTCTTTTTGAGCGGGTCCGAGTGACGCCAAAAGCCAATCTCTGTCTTGGATCCTGACGAGACCTGGCGACAATACCCCTCAGCAACGGGCATGTGTGCTGAATTGTATTCAGCAGAATGCTGAGAAATATGGTGTTGGCCTCGATGTTACGATTGCACTTTACAATCGTAAAGGATAATGTTAACGGAGGAATTGGTCGTCAGGCCGTCCCTTTCCGACCGCCGCTAAACGTCAACACAAGTGTCGCGAAAAGAGTCGAACATGGAAATTACAAGATTTCTGCCACTGCTTGGTCGCATACTTATCGGTCTGCCGTTTCTCGTGAGCGGCCTCGGCAAGCTCGCCGCCTTCGGACCGACGACAGCCTACATCAGCAGCGCGGGCTTGCCCGTGGCGCCGCTGGGCTGGGCAATTGCCGTTGCCTTCGAAGTTGGCGGTGGAGTGTTGTTGATACTTGGGTTTCGTGCGCGGGAGGTGGCGTCAGGCCTTGCGGTGTTCACCCTGGCAGCGGCGATCTTCTTTCACCACGACTTTGCTGACCGAAATCAGATGATCCATTTTCTCAAGAACATCATGATTATCGGCGGTCTTTTGCAAATCGCGCATTTCGGCGCCGAACGCTACAGCCTTGACGCACGCAGAACGCGGGATACCAAAAATATCGCCGGTGCGACCGCCTAGAGCGCCGGACGTAAGCCGCTACCAGCGCAAGACAATTCTCACCATCGTGGGGCTCCTGGCCAAGCCGGGTGCCCTTTCAGCGCGTCATGACCGAGCGTGCGCTGACAAGTATTGAGAATGCTCGGGGGACGTGCAGTCGTCACGCTCCCGCGAACGCCTTCCTTATCCGATGCAAAACGATTTCCAGGGCGGTCGGAGCGCTTCCTCACCGCGATATATCGAAAGTTATACTTTACGAACGTAAAGGACAATGGTATCTTCCAATCCGCGCGGCGCGGACGACGATCAGTCGATGCCGCGCTCGCTATTCCGAAATGCCGGCGGTCAGCGTCGCGAAAATGGGCGGAGACGAAGCGATGATCGAGGAGCGAGACATCAGTGTCGCCATGCGAGATGGCACGCGGTTGGCGGTAGACGTCTATCGACCGGATAAGTCGGGCAAGTATCCCGTACTTTATGCGTCGGCCCTGCATAACAAGGACATTCAAGGCCCAGACATCGCGGACATATTGCCGCCGCAACCGGCCCACGCACCGCTCTGGTTCGGTCCCATAGAGGCGGGCGACACGCGGCGTTTTATCGCCAACGGCTATGTTCATGTGATCGCGCAGCCGAGGGGCTCGGCCAAGTCGGAGGGGCATTACGGCAACGAGGACACAGACCACTACGACCTGATCGAATGGATCACCCAGCAACCTTGGTCAGACGGCAAGGTCGGGATGGTCGGCATCTCCGGATTTGCCGGAGAACAATGGCGCGCGGCCGCGCAGGGACATCCGGCCCTGAAAGCTATCTTCCCGTACGACGCGTGCAGCGCCTATGGCGGCATGTTCGGATTCCGCGATTTCAATCCCGGCGGCCTCCTTCATTCCTTCCCCTATTTGCTCGACGTCTTCAGCACGGTTCATGAGTCGCGTGACCGGCCCGCGGAACTTCCCGCCGCGGAGGAAGACCTTTGGCGCCGGGCGATGCGGAATCCGGACTATAAGCAGTACATCAACCTCTACAACATTCTCACTCAAAAGGGGCAGCGGACGTTCATCATGTATCTCATGATGACACATCCCTGGGAGTTCGACGGCACTGTCGAGCGCGCGGAAGAGACCTTCAAGAAAATCAAAATACCATTCTATACCGGTTCAGGAGCTTACGCCTACACTTACAAGCTCCATTGGCTCGGCGCACAGCACTACTTTCAGAATGTCGATGCGCCAAAGAAGCTGTTGTTTACGGGCCCGGCTCATCTGGAGCGGCCATTTCATCAATACCACGACGAGATCATCCGGTGGTATGACCATTGGCTGAAGGGGCAGAACACCGGCATCATGGACGAACCGCCGGTGCGCTACTGGCTCATGGGTGCCAACGAGTGGCGAACCGGAATGGATTGGCCACTGCCCGAGACACGATGGACAAAATACTATCTGTCGCATTGGGAGACTCTGTCGACCGAGCCCCTACGACCCGCCTCCGAGCTCGGAGCGGCCGCGCGCGAGCCCGACGTCTTCACGCAAATGCCGGTGACCCGAACGACGAAGGTCGAGCGGCTGCGCTATATGACCGATCCCTTGCCGCACGACGTCACCGTCGCCGGCCCGATCACGCTGACGCTGTTTGCGGCAATCGATCAGGAAGACACCAACTGGATTGTCGTGCTCAAGGATGTGGGACCCGACGTCTCGGTTCGTACCGCGCGCGAAGGTGAACGCGATGTTCCGTCGACGCTGCCCGAACGCGAGCTGACGCGGGGCTGGCTGAAAGCGTCTTATCGGGCTCTCGATGAGAAGCGCTCCAAGCCCTGGGAGCCGTTCCACAAGCTCACGCAGGATTCGATTGCTCCGGTGAAGCCGGGAGAAGTGGTCGAGTACCGGATACAGATCCTCGCTACGGCAAACCAATTTAAGGCGGGGCACCGGATTTGCCTCGATGTCACATCCATGGATGTTCCGACCGGCACCGGCGCGATGACCAATGTCGAGTACATTCCATACCACGTTTGCAGCAGCAGGACCGTGACCCACAGGATCTATCGGGATGCAGAGCGGCCATCGCATCTGCTGCTGCCCATCATCCCTGAACCCCGCGATCAGCGTCCGGCCTGACGCCGGCCAAAGGAGAAGTGCTATGACGACGATCCGATTTGAACGAGACGGCGCGATTGGCAATATCGTGCTGGCCAACCCGCCTTTTAACCGACTGGATCTGCGCTTTGCGGAGGCTTTGCGGGTAGCCGTACGCCAGGCCGGTGAAAGCGACATACGTGTGCTGGTGGTTCGCTCCGAAGGGCCGCATTTCAGCTTCGGCGGCGAAGTCCGGGAATGGCCGGGAAGGGATGTCAATTGGTTCCGGACGTTCGTTGCCGACGTGAACGTGTCCTATCGCGCCATCGAGATGCTGAAAATACCCACCGTAGCGGTAGTGCAGGGGATCGCCTTCGGTGGCGGTTTCGAGCTGGCGCTGGCCTGCGATTTTCTTGTTGCGGCCGACAACGCCACCTTCCGTTGCGTGGAAGTCACGACTGCTATGCTGCCGATCGCCGGCGCTCTCCAGCGAATCGCCGAGCGCGCCGGTCGTGCCCGGGCATCACGATTTGCCATGCTGGGCGAGCCCATTTCCGGACGCGAGGCCGGTGCACTTGGAATTGCCACGCATGTAGTTCCCGAGAATGAGCTTGGGGCAGCCGCCGCCGCATTGGCGAAGCAGCTCGCGACAGGGCCGACCAGGTCGTACGCCGCGACGCGCACGCTACTCAAGGCGTGGTCAAGCGGAGGCGTGGCCGCTGCGGATCTCGTGATGCTCGACGTGGCGATGGAACTCTACGACGGCCCTGATGCGCAGCGCGGCTTTGCCAACACGGCGGATGCGTTCAACAGGGATATCGAGCCGCCGACCCTTGTGTTCGAAGGGAAGTAGATCGACCGCGAAAGGACTCTGGCTCCAGATCCGAAGGTATCGGAGGTATTCGTGCTACGTGAAAGCTATGTGCATGGTAACAGCGGCCCACCACTGATCGGGAAGACCATCGGCGCTCTCCTGGATGAGGTGAGTGCGACTGACGGGGGGCGTGAAGCGCTGGTCGTTGCGCACCAGAAAATTCGCTGGACCTACTCCGAACTTAAATCACGCTCCGACGCTTTCGCCTCGGGGCTTCTGTCCCTCGGCCTTGAGCCAGGCGATCGCGTCGGCATCTGGGCCCCGAACTGCGCGGAATGGACGGTCGCGCAGTTTGCGACGGCGAAGGCTGGTCTGATTCTGGTCAACATCAATCCCGCCTATCGCCTGAGCGAGTTGGAGCACGTGCTGCGCGCGGTGGGATGTCGAGCGTTGATAACTGCGGCTCGCTTCAAGACCAGCGACTATATTGCAATGATTCGCGAGCTTGTCCCTGAGCTGGGAAACGGAAGCAGTGAGCTGAAAAGTTCGCGTTTGCCAGAGCTGCGGCACGTTGTCTCGATTGGCAGCGGCAGCTACGCCGGCTGCCTGGCCTTTGATCGGGTCCTGGACCGAGGGAAGCAACTCGGTAGCCAGCGGCTGAGTTCGGTGGCGGCTGCTATCCAGATGGACGACGCCGTGAATATCCAGTTCACCAGCGGCACCACGGGATTGCCGAAGGGCGCAACACTTTCGCATCACAATCTGATCAACAATGCGTTCTTCGTAGGAGAAGCGACGGGAATCGAGCCCGGCTCGCGCGTGTGCATTCCCGTGCCGCTATACCACTGCTTTGGCATGGTAATGGGCAATCTCGGTTGTGTGACCCATGCGGCAACGATGGTCTACCCGTCGGAGTCCTTCGATTCGCTGAAAACCCTGGAAACGGTCGAAGCAGAACGTTGTGACGTGCTCTACGGGGTACCCACAATGTTCATTGCTCAACTGAACCATCCTGAGTTCTCTCGCTTCAATCTCAGTTCGCTTCGGCGCGGCATTATGGCTGGGGCTCCGTGCCCGATCGAAGTCATGAAGGAAGTCGCTTCGACAATGCACATGAGCGAGATAACGATTGCCTACGGGATGACGGAAACCAGCCCGGTGAGCTTTCAGAGCCGCCGTGACGATTCGCTGGAGCTCCGTGTTTCGACAGTCGGACGGATACAGCCGCATCTTGAAGTCAAGATAGTCGACCGCGACGGTCGGGTGGTGCCGCGCGGCGAAGCCGGGGAGCTGTGCACCAGGGGATATTCGGTCATGCTCGGCTATTGGAATGACGAGGTCCGAACAAGGGAAGCCATCGATTCAGCCGGCTGGATGCATACCGGAGACCTGGCGACCATCGATGACAATGGATATTGCCGTATTGTCGGCAGGATCAAGGATATGGTTATCCGCGGCGGAGAAAACATCTATCCGCGTGAAGTCGAAGAGTATCTGTACGGTCATCCCGATATTCAAGACGTCCAGGTTTTCGGGGTGCCCGACACGAAATACGGCGAAGAACTGTGCGCCTGGATCGTCTCTAAGGCCGGCGCCGCTGTCGACGAGGAGGGGGTCCGCAGGTTCTGTCAGGACCGGATCTCTCACTACAAGATTCCGCGCTACATTCGCTTCGTCGAGAGTTTTCCATCAACCGTAACCGGCAAGATTCAGAAGTTTGCAATGCGCGAGGCGATGATCGAGGAATTCGCCCGCGCAGAACGGGGACATGACATTCCGGGCAAGCGACATGGAGGCGTTTGAATATTCGGCGCTGCCAGCGCGTGTCATTTTCGGGTTCGGAACACTCGCGCGCGTTACCGACGAGCTGATCGCTCTGGGTCGCAAACGGGCCTTCGTTCGTTCCGATCCACATCACGCACCGCCGGCGCAACGCGGCTTTGGAATCCGCGCCCAATCGAGCGGGATCCGATCCGAGCCCTTCTCGACGACGCCTATCACGGCCGCCGGCCGTCTTAAGCAGGAGCGCAAATGATGGTCATGATCGGCAACCAGAAGGGTGTTCCAACAGAGGAAGTCTTTCCAGAACTGACCCGCGACGTCATTGACCGCATGAGCAACGCGAAGAGCGCCAGATTGCAGGAGGTCATGGAGGTCGTCATCCGCCATTTGCATGCGATCGTCAGAGAATCGAAGATAACGCAAGGCGAGTGGTGGCAAGCCATCGACTTTCTCACCCGTGCGGGCCAGATGTGTTCCGAAAGCCGCCAGGAGCTTATTCTGCTCTCGGACATTCTTGGCATCTCCATGCTCGTTGACGCGGTCGACAATGTAGCCGGTCCAGGCATCAGTGACTCGACAGTCCTCGGTCCGTTCTATGCCGGGCATCAGCGTGAACTCGCGCTAGGCGACAGTATCCTGCTTCGGGAGGAGGCGAGCGAGCCGTTAGTGATGAGCGGCAATGTCACTGACCCCGAGGGGCAGCCCGTTGCGAACGCATTGATAGAGGTTTGGCAAACTGCTCCAAATCAACTGTATGACGTTCAGGACACAGATCAACCACAGGGTCACCTGAGGGCGAGCTTCCGGACCGATATGGCAGGTACCTATCGATTCCAAACGATCATGCCTGTCAGTTATCCAATTCCAGATGACGGTCCCGCGGGTCAGTTGCTCGCGGCAATGGGACGACATCCCTTCCGACCCGCGCACATTCATTTCATGATCAGCGCACCGGGCTATCGCACCCTCGTCACTCATCTATTCTTCGAAGGCGATGAATTTCTGGAGAGCGATGCGGTTTTTGGGGTTAAGCCGTCGCTCGTTGTTCGTCCCGAGGTGAAAGAGGCTACCAACACCGTCGAATATAACTTCGGACTTGCCAGAGAGCTGCGCACAGAAGAGTCAAGGTCGCCGAGCTTCGTCGCGGGCAACAAAGGGATCAGGTCTTCCGAATTCTAGGATGAGCGACACTGTTGCCGTACCGAGAGGATTGCACGGGCGGAGTACGATGAAGCAGTATCGGAAGATGAGGTTGGTCGCAGTGGTCGTTAGTGCATGACGCCCCTTGGCGTTTTTCCTGCAATCGTGTTAGCCAATGAACATGGCGAAGAGCGCAAAGCTGAAATCGACCGTGGAGCGGCGGGTGCGTCCGCGCAAGAGAGCCGAACAACAACGCTCGCTTGAGACGCGAGGCGCGATCCTGGACGCGGCCATCACGGAGTTCGCCGAACGAGGATTCGAAGGCGCGAGCATTCGAGCGATTGCAGATCGGCTTGGTCTGCAACATCCTCTCATCACATACCATTACCGAAGCAAAGACATTCTCTGGCGAGCGGCGGCTGAACATGCGTTCGAGCAGATCAGGGCAGGGTGGGATACGTCGGCGCCAGAAAACTCCGATTTGGCTCCGCTTGCCCGATTGCGGGAGGAGTATGCTACGCTTTTCCGCTACACCGTCGCATTTCCCGAGTTTCACCGGTTCATGCGGCAGGAGGCCTTTACCAACAATCCGCGGCTGAAGTGGGTTGCGGAAACGGTATTGGCGCCGCTCCTTGGACGATTGATCCCCCAGATTGTTGCGGCCCAAAAAAAAGGACTTCTTCCTGCGGTTGATCCCATCCTCTTCCACTACATGATGGTTAGTCTTACGGCGACGCTCTCCGGATTCGGGCCTGAAATGCAGGCTACGAGCGGACTATCCGCTGAAAATGCGAAGGTCATCGAGGCGTACTGGCGCCTTGTGGACGAAACAGTCTTTGGAAAATATGCGCGCGGGAAGCCTGCCCGGGTCAACGAAGCAAGTAAGCGGTAGGCGCAGGCAGAATTAGGTCCACTTGGAAATAGGCCGCAGCCAACGAGGCGGCCAGACCAGAAGTCCTGGCCGCTTCGACGGATTCCCTCAATTGAACGGATGATGGCGGCGACCGCCCGGCGCGCAACCGCCTGGGCGTGCGTTGCCTCACTCCGGATTCCAGCCTCATTTTTCTCTTGAAATAAACTTTACAGACGTATAGTATAATAACGTGGTGCTAAAGACAAGCTGAAATGCCACGGCTTTGAGTTCGATGCTTCCGTTCGAAAAGTCGTAATGCGCTGACCAAGGCCCCGGGAGGAGGCAGTCGCCGTTCGCATGTCGCGTCATGCTGGGTCCGTCCGTCGACGTATTTGGCTGGCATCGAATCGTGCGGCCATGCCGTCGCCGGCCTGACCAGTTGCTCTAGGCGCATCGGCCAAGTGTTCCCGCGGATAAGCCGCAAACCGCTCGGCAACATCGCCTGGTCCGTGATTGCGGTTAACAGCAAGGGGTCCGAGAGCAATGCCTGGTTCGCTTCGACTTTGCATATGCCGCGCGGACGGATGCCGCAAAGCTACGGTCAGGTACGGGTCACCTGCGATATCGCAACGTGTCTGGATTTCTCGCGCGATTTCTTTGGAAACGTCGTCCGCCCAATGCTCTAAGGTGTTGAAAGGCGATGACGCGAACCGGGTCATTGAATTGCCCGGTCATAAATTCGCTAACAATGGTTTCGAGCTCGGTCCGCTCCAGCTCGGTCTCGCGGTAGACGCTGCCGCTACTGAAGCGATCAAGCAATACTCCAAACGCCAACAGCAAGCTCAATAGATGGGTTTCCGATACCCCCAGCAAGATCGTCGGGCCATCTATGCGGCCAAGGTCGAAAGGAGCCGGTCAAGATGGTGATCAATCCGACTTCGACTGTTGCATCTAGGTAACTCCCTTATCAGCCGGGCGGGGTATGCTCATGCGTTTGGAGGGCGTATGTTCGATATTTATTTGAGCCATAGGCGAGATTACCTCTTGGTGGTCCCCAAAGGACTGCCGATACCGAGTGATAAAGCATCAGGAAAATGGCGGAAGAAAAGAACGGGGACGGGCACCGTCAGCGACGAAATTAGGTCGGCCGTTGAGAAAGACGGCTTCTACAGGCGCAGACTAAGGGACGCTGGGAAACAAACGCACTTCGGGGCGACATCGTAGGGGCCTAAGAGTCTGTCCGGGATCATGCTGTTTTTTGACAGAGCTTTCTGAGCATGAGGCGGATTGAGGCAAGGCGCAAGAACGCCAAGGCCTTTCGGTTGAGGCACTCCCAATCCTTGGCCAAGCGGCGGCAGCGATTGAGCCAGGCGATGGTGCGCTCGACGATCCATCGCTTGGGCAAGACCGCAAAGCCCTTTGCTGTATCGGAACGCTTGACGATTTCCACGTCGATTTGCCGGAGGATTTTGCGAACGGCGGACTGAAAGATCGGCCCCTGGTAGCCGCCGTCGGCATAGAGCTTCAGCAGGAATGGATGCAGGCCAAACAGAGTGGCCATCACCAACACCCCGCCGTCTCGATCCTGGATGTCCGCCGAATGTACAAGGGCGTGGAGCAATAAGCCCTGGGTATCGACTAGGATGTGGCGCTTCTTGCCCTTGATCTTCTTTCCCGCATCGTAGCCATGCGGGTCAATCCACGCCCCCCTTTTTCCGCGCTCTTGACGCTTTGACTGTCGATGATGGCGGCGCTCGGGCTGGGTTCTCGGTTGGCCAACTCCCGACATTGTACATAGAGCGCGTGATGGATGCGATCGAGCGTGCCGTCCCAAGTCCACAAGTCAAAATAACCGTGCACCGTGCTGCGCGGCGGCAGATCCTTCGGGATCGCTCGCCATTGGCAACCGCTGCTCAGCACATACATCAGACCATTGACCACTTCACGCACATCCACCGTGCGCTTGTTGCCGCCTCGCTTGGCTGACGCAATCAGCGGCTCCACAAACGCCCATTCCTCATCGGTCAAATCGCTGGGATAGCGTAGCCGGCTGCGGTCGTAACGACCGCGGTTCTCTTTCGTCCACATCGGCGCTCCTTCAGATTCGGACCGCCTCCCTTGAATCACAAATGATTCCGATGATTCAACATGTTTTCGGACAGACACTAAGGCGCTCTTGTCCGATAAAACGCTCTCCTCGATCCTCATGTAATTGTTGTTGCACCTTCAGATGATGAACAGAAAATCGTATTCAATCGCTCGGCGATTTCCACTTTTTTCGCCTGAGCCTCGACAATGCTCTCGTCTCGTACCGGCTGATTCTCTCAATTGCGTGCAACGCGTTCTCGAAGTCCTCGCGGCTCGCATTTTGTAAATCATTCATCGTCAAAAATACGTCGTGACGGGCCGATCGTAACCAAACCATGATCAGTCCGCACAGTGGCCTCGATCATTTCGCGCCTGCCGCATACGCCAAGGGCAGAGGTCGCGAAGAACAACGGGACGAAACGCTGCGCCACATCAATTGAAATTCGCCAGCCGCGCGGGGTAATCATCAAACGGAGCCGTGCGGCATTAGGGCGGTCGGCACAGGACCATGCAGAGAACGACGCGGAGATTAGAGCTGGAAACGGCAGGAACGCCGGACGCCTTGTGTGCAGGCATGTCCTGTCCACGCGTGCAAGTTGCGCCGCAACATAATCCACCATCGAACCCGCGACGCAGTGCTATATGTCCTTCCGGTGGCGCGTTCCAAAGCGGTTGGCAAAGGTCGGGCGGAACGCGCCTCCATTTAAGGAAGAATTAAAATATTGGCATGAAATTGTCAGCATGAGAGTCGGCATGGCTGCAATTGTTGCTGTCCTCACTCTGAATTTTGTGGACGAGCATTTTAATGACGCCCGCTATACGCGGGCGGCGATCAATGTCATTTCGCAAGTCGCACGGGCATTTGTGTAAGCAGCTTGGTCGGCGGGCGCTATAGCCTGAGATTGCGCATGGGTTCGGAGGTTAGCCTGCCGATTTCACCGCGTCCCAGCCCTCGCCGAATGCAGCCGTTTTGGTGGATTGGGGGTTGATTGGGGCTTGCTTGGCCCCCGTCGGCGGCTTTAGAACGGGTTCCAGGGCTGGCGGTGGTAGGGAATCGCTGCGCCGCTGCCGTGTTGGCGGAAGTGAAGGGCGGGCAAGCGTTACCCCTGGGGAGGGCTCAATGACCGTTGCTGAATTGATCGAGAAGTTATCGGCGCTTCCGGATAAGACGGCGCGCGTGGTGAAAAGCCCGGGACCATGGGATGGCTTGAACGAACCGAGCCCTCCATATGACGGTTATGCCGACAAGGATATGCAATTCCCAGTTCAGGCCACGGATCCGGACGCAATCCACGTCGTTTATCTCTGATATTCGGCAAGCCATTGACGTTCTTTGGGCTATGAACGGCGACGGCGGCCTTACGGCATGAAGTAGGAATAAGCGATCACAGCCAGCACCGAAATGCTGACCACGAGCGTTCCCGCCTCTAAAATGCGCCGCACTCGCTACCATTACCAAGGCTGTTTTGTGGATAGGCCTGATGCTTGATTGAGCATCTGCATGGGGGCAGCCGTCTTCGAGGCCACGCAAACAGGCCGGCCCGCAGACACCCATTTCCGGAAGCATAAATCAAAGTAGCGGTCCGTTTGATCAGGCCGGTGTCGCGATCAATCGCGGTACTTTGGGCCGTGGAGAGCCCATGCTGGTCACGGCATTTCAGTATATTAAGGCCAAATTCGAGAGCCGCCCAAAATATCGGTCACAGACCAGGAGGTTGGCACGAATGATCCTCCGGCCGTTCTGGTTACGGGCGGCGCGGTGTTGGCTTGCTTGGCATCGAGCGCTGGGGAAGACGAGCGTAGCGCGACTCCGAGCCCGAACTTAAAATTGACGAAGCCCAAGGCGAACGGAATGCTGCAGAGAAACATGCCGACGTAGAACAGTTCCGACGTGCTACAACTACGACACAGGGGCGCTTCCGGCGCCCGCCCTTTACCATGCCACCAAGGGCGGTGTCTGCGTCGGGTTATCCCCAGCTACTCCGTTGCTGGTCGTGTTAGAATGCGTATTGAATGAATGCACGACAGCTCACTGATGCCGTTCTCAGGACAAGCGAAGATGGCGGCGCGCTCAAAATGGCAGGATTAATGCTTGTAACAAAGAAAGCCAGCTCTGCCAGCCTAGGAGCCCGTCCAGATAGGCGTTGCGACGGGCATTTATTGGCAGGTTAGCCGGCTCAGGCAGCCTTTGCGAGGGTGAACAGCTTCAGGAGGTTGTGGGCGGTGCAGATCATGGCCCACTCGGCACGCACTTTTTCGACACCCCGCAACAGGAACTGGCGGAAGCCGCGTGCCTGTTTGATCTGTCCGAACACCGGTTCGACCACTTGCTTTCTCAATCGGTAGGGCGTTTCGAAGCCGCCATCGTCGATCTTCTTTCGCATCCGTTGGGTCAGCGGTCCGCCGATTTTTCCGTTCGCGGCTGTCGGGTGCTTGGCGCGTCCAGGCGCGACATAGCCGTCAACGCGATGTGCTTCGAGCGCTTCGAGATTGGATTCGCTGCAGTAGCCGGAGTCCGCTGAGGCCTGCTCCGGCGTGCGGCCGAGATTGTTCTCGATGGCCTCGATCAGGGGCACCAGCTGGCCCTGATCGTTGCCGCACTGCGTCAGTTCGTGCGCGACAATGATCTGGGCGCCTGCGTCGACGGCGGCCTGTGCATTATAGGCCTGAACGAAGCCATCCTTCGACTTCATGATGCGGCTTTCCGGATCGGTGAAGTTGCGTTGCGACTTGGGATCAGGCTGGTCCGATGCCGGCGCCGCCGGTTTGCCCGGCTTCTTGCGGCCTTCGGCTTGGCGCTGCTGTTCCTTTTCGGCCTCGATGCGACGCTCTTCCTCCGCGGCCAGCCTGGCGTCGGCCTCCAGCGCCGCCATCGCCTGCTGGATCTTCGCCAGCCGCTTCTCCTTGTCGCCAGCCCAATCCGGCAGCTCGTCGCCGCGTTTGTCTTTGCCGAAAGTCTCGTCCTCCTGAGCATCCGCCGCCTCAGCGGCCGCCAGCATGCGAGCGACCTCGGCTTTCAATTCCGCCTCGCGTTTCTTCATGCGCTCATAACTCATCGCTTTATGTTTCGACGCGTTTGCTTTGATCTTCGTGCCATCCAGCGCCACGTGGCCGAGTTTGACCAGCCCGGCCGTCTCGCACAACTTCAGAACCTGCAGGAACAGCGCACCCAGCGCCTTCAAAGAGCTATCGCCAATTTTTGGTGACGGCCTGATCAGTCAGGCGGCGGCGGTTGCGGGCTGAGGGGCGGCCAGCTTGGCGGTGACCTCGATCCCGTCGGTGAATTTCACACCGAGAATGATCTTTGGCAAGTGTGCATGTCCGTCGAGCCGTCGCCAGGATCGTTGCGCCCCTTCGACCAGCTTGAATACCATGGCGAGAGCGGTCTTGTTTGAGAGGCAGCCTTTCGATCGGATCGTGCGGTGGCGGACGGTCGCGAAAGTGCTTTCAATCGGGTTGGTGGTGCGCAGGTGCTTCCAATGCTCGGCCGGGAAGTCGTAGAAGGCGAGCAGCAGGTCGCGATCCTTCGTCAGACAATCGACGGCCTTCTGGTATTTCGGCGTGTAGCTTTCGATGAAGGCGTCGAAGGCGACTTCGGCATTGGCCTTGGTCTCGGCCATCCAGATTTCCTGCAGCGCCCGCTTGGCCTTTGGTTGCACACTCTTGGGTAATTTGCCCAGCACGTTCGCCGTCTTGTGCACCCAACAGCGCTGCTCGCGTGCTTTCGGCCAGACCTCGCCGGCCGCTTTCCAGAAGCCGAGCGCGCCGTCGGCGATCATCAGCTCGGGCCGGGCATCGAGCCCGCATCGCTTCAGATCCAGCAGCAGATCGCGCCAATCCTGCGCACTTTCCCGAGCGCCATCGGTGAACCCGACGAGCTCTTTCTTGCCCTCGGGCGTCGCGCCGATCAGCACCAGGATGCACTGCTTTTCATCTTCCAGCCGCGCCTCGAGGTGGATGCCGTCCGCCCAGACGTACACGTAGCGCTTGCCCGACAAATCACGCTTGCGCCACTGGGCATGATCATCCTGCCAGCCGTCCTTCAGGCGGCCGATGGCGCTGGCCGAGAGGCCGGGCGCATCCTTGCCGAGCAAGGCCGCCAGAGCGTCCGAGAAATCGCCGGTCGAGATGCCCTTCAGGTAGAGGATCGGTAGCAGCGTCTCGATCGACTTCGAGCGGCGCATATAGGGCGGCAAGATCGATGGCGAGAAGCGGATGCGGCGGGGATCGCCGGCTGCGGCCTCGCGATCGCGCACGCGGGGCTGGCGCACCGGGACCGCGCCGATGCCCGTCATCACCTCGCGCTCGGGCAGATGACCGTGGCGCACCACGCGTTGGTGGCCATCCTCGGTCTTCAAATCGGCATGCTTGGAAAGAAACCCGGCGACCTCGGCCTCCACCGCCTGGGCGAGAAGGGCACGCGCCCCATCGCGCAAAATGTCGGTGAGTTGGTCGCTGAAAGTTCCTGGCTGAATCAGTTTTACGACGGTATCCTTAGACACGGCATATCGCTCCTTTGGTGGAGAAGTGGAGGCGTTGAACACCCCCACGATATGCCGCCTTCCCGATTCACGCCGTCACCAACTTTGGGCCATAGCTCGCCTTCAAATGCCGCTTGCGGAAGTCGCTGATCGTCCGGAAGTCCGGCGGATCCAGCGCCACAATCATCACAAAATCGTTCCGTTCGCGGCAGGCCTTCGCGATCCGCCGCGACGAATACAACCCACTCGCATAGCCGTGCAGCAGAAGTGCCACCATCATGCGCGGGTCAAACGGCGGCTGCCCGAGCCCGCTCACATAGCGGCCCGTGATCTCCTTGAGATCGAGGCTCTCCCGCATCAGTTCAACGATAAACCGCGAGACATGGCCTTTCGGCACGAAGTCCTGCACATTCGGCGGCAAAAGCAGCGTCTGATCGATATTCCAGGGGCGAAAATACTTGCTCATCGCCCAAGGTTGAATCAGACTCGCTCAGAATTGAACAGCGACTATTCGGACAGGCTCCTAGCCGCCGTAGACAACCGCAAATCCGGGAATGGCCTGCGGCCTTGGCTGCCAATCATATTCGGCGCAACCGCGTATCTAAGTCTCCTTCCCTACACCATTGGGCGAACCTTCACGGCAGCTTTACGCTGGGGTTGGCGCTCATTGCGCCGTTCGCATCAGAGGCGGTCTGGACGGCCGACCCATCCGCGCGGAGGGCACTGGCGATCCAATGGCTCCGGTTTGGGCTGCTGGCGCTGGCGGCAGCCTGTATTACTCCGTATGGCGCAGAGTCGTTCCTCGCCACGTTTCGGATCCTTGGCCTCGGTAGCGTTCTTTCGGCCATCGGCGAGTGGCAACCGCAAAATTTCGCGATGCTGGGTCCTTTTGAAGGCTACCTGTTAGCCGGCCTGGCCTACGTTCTTTATAGCGGATTGAAGCTTCCTCCCATGCGAATTGTTGTACTGCTTGCGGTCCTTCACGAGACCTTGGCCCACATGCGCTACGTCGACGTAATGGCACTGGTAGTGTTCTGTCACTGACATTTGAATCCCAACTTGTCGCGAACATGATTCACTCGCGGCATGGGAAATGACTTGATTGTACTTGATCGCAAGGCTCGCAGGGAACTGGAGCAACTGCTCACCGATGGAAACACGGCTCAGAAGATCGCCAAGCGAGCGAGGATCGTGCTGATGACGGCGGACGGTCATGGCGTCGTGGCGATTATGCGTGAGGTCGGGGTTTCGAAGACCACCGTCTGGCGCTGGCAGGACTATTTTGCCGAGGCCGGCGTCGATGGTCTGATCAAAGGCCGCTCCAAGCCGCCTGGCCGAAAGCCGCTCAGCGCTGCCATGAAGCTCAAGGTCGTCGAGAAGACCGTGAAGGAGCGTCCCGCCAATGCCACGCACTGGAGCGTGCGGTCGATGGCGGAAGAAATGGGCATCAGCCACACGAGCGTGCAGCGCATCTGGGCCGAACACGGCCTCAAGCCGCATCTCGTGCGCAGCTTCAAGATCTCCAACGATCCCGACTTCGTCGCGAAGGTCGAGGACATCGTCGGCCTTTACGTCGATCCGCCGGAGAAGGCGCTGGTGCTTTCCGTCGATGAGAAGAGCCAAATCCAGGCACTCGACCGCACGCAGCCGGGTTTGCCCTTGAAAAAGGGCCGTGCCGGCACGATGACCCATGATTACAAGCGCAACGGCACCACAACACTCTTCGCCGCGCTCGATGTGGCGGCCGGTACCGTCATCGGCGAATGTCTGGCACGCCATCGGGCAGACGAGTTCCTGTCGTTTCTGAAAACAATCGACCGCGAGACGCCCGCACATCTCGATCTGCATCTGATCCTCGACAACTACGCCACCCACAAGACGCCGGCCGTGAAGCGCTGGTTGGCGCGACACAAACGCTTCACACTGCACTTCACGCCGACATCCTGTTCCTGGCTCAACCTCGTCGAGCGGCTCTTCGCCGAAATCACTCGCCAGCGCATCCGGCGAGGAACCTTCAACGACGTCACCGAACTCAAGACCGCGATTGACGAGTGGATCGAGCATCGAAACCAAAACCCAAAGCCCTTCAAGTGGACCGCCAGCGCCAAATCCATCCTCGCAAAGCACCGCCGAGCCAAAAAAGCGCTCGCCATCGCAAAAGCGGGATGCAAATGAATGAGTCAGAACAGTAGCACCATTTTTTGTTGCGCGCCCGCTGGCGCAACACCTGTCATACCGGGTGCAGCCGGACGACCTGAAGATGACTGTTTCGTCGCGGCGAGGATTTATCGCGGCCATCGTGGCGCTCGTCGCGGTGACCGGTGTGACGATAGCCATGGCTGATTTTGCGCCACCCCGGACGCCCTCTGCTGCCGTCGAAAAAATCAAAGAGAGGAAAGCCGATCGCATTTTCAACGAGTACTACTTTGCGGTTATTTGATTTATCAGGGGATTCCGACGTTTATCGATTCACGTGCCGAGTTGTACGGGGCAGCCTTCCTCACTCGCTATGAACGCGCAGTTACACTTAGCGATGTCGCGGATTTTGTCCGATTGCTCGATGAATACGGGATGCGTCTGCTCATGGTCTCTCCTGTTCACGGCAATTATCCGCCGCTGTCAGGCAGAAATTCCACTTATCGTCCTGTCCAGATTTCCGCGACCGGCTCTTTGGAACAAATCGGCAAATAATCAGGTGTAGTCGTAGACGTTACGTTGTATGAGTAGCGGATATCCTTCCGGCGAGATATCAAGCGTTATTTGGCGAGTAACATGATTTACGAGCAAAAGTTGCGGGGGCAGCCGCAGGCAATTTTGAGGCACCGAGATCTAATCCTAATAGGTTCGCTGTTTGTCATATCGGTCGCCCCCGTACTTTTAGTTCGGATCCCCGCGATGATCGACTACGTCAATCATCTCGCTCGAATGCACGTGCTCGTTGATGCCGCCGCTGGACGGTCGAACACAGCTTATGTAGTGGATTCGCGCCTCTATCCGAATCTCGCTGTCGATATTATTGTTCCATGGTTGGCTCAGTTAGTTGGTGTCGAAACCGCCACTCGACTTTTCCTGCTTGCAAGCCAGACCCTGGTGGTTACCGGCGCGATTGCGTTGGAGATCGTGGTTCGCGGGCGACATCAACTCTCAGGCTTCGCAGCGCTAACTGCCCTTTACAGCTTGCCTTTCCTTTGGGGTTTGTTGAACTTTGAGTTTGGCTGTGGCGTCGCGTTGTGGGCTATCGCGGTTTGGATTCGCTACCGTGACGGGCGTTGGCAAGCGCAGATCGCATTACATACGATCTTTGTCGTTGTGCTATTCGTCAGTCACCTATTCGGGCTGGGTATCTATGGTTTGACGATTGGTTGTTACGAAGCCAGCCGAATTGCCGGGTACCGTCAGGCGGCGCGAACGCTAGCTGTGATGGGGTTCCCCGTCGTTGCGCTTTACGTCTATCTCATTTGGTCAGGCGGTGCGATTGGGAAGCCGGTGTTCGACTGGTGGTTCATATTTAAGTTGGTGTGGCCGTTACTGGTTATGAATGGGTACAACCTATCTCTTTCAATTGCACTTGCGCTTACAATCGCTGCATTGCTGCTGTTCCTTGGATATAACCGCGTATTCGGGCTGACGCGGCCTGCCATCTTAATCGGATCCGGTTTTCTGGTCGCATATCTACTAATGCCGACGCGACTGTTCGATAGCGCATACTCCGAGGTTCGTCTCATTCCCGCGATAATGACGATCCTTCCCGCGTTCTTGACGGTGAGCTGGCCGTCACGGTCCGTTCAATCGGTGGCCGCACTCGTGGCTGTAACCATCATTCTCGTCAATGCGGCGAGCATCGCATCCGTTTGGTCGGCCTACCGTTCCGACTACGCCGAGATGATCGAGTCATTTCATTTACTTCCCCCTGGTTCAACGATCCTGATCGCACGCAGCGATGGCAGTGGGGGCGTAGATACGCCGATGTTCTATGCCCCGACACTGGCGGCGCACTACGCAAACGCATTCGTGCCATCGCTTTACAATGTGTCGGGGCCTATCAAGAAAGCGCCTTCGAAATCGCGTTTCGAAATCGAAGATTCGCGTGACTACCTACCCACACCGATTTCGCAGTTGAACAGCGCTTCAGGTGGTGGACCGGCGCCGGCCCATGTCCGCGGTTGGCGCACCGACTATGATTACCTCTATGTTGTCGGAGATCAGACGGTCAGCATCCCGGACCACTTAACCATCATGATGGGCAGCCGCCGGTTTAGCCTTTATTCCATCGGTAAATAGCGATAGGGTAACGGCCAAGGGAGGAGCGTAATGGATCCCTTTGGCTTCAAGGTAATTTTTGTCATTTTTATTGTGTTTGTACCGCTCGAGCGGCTGTTCGGCATGCATCCGGAGCAGAAGGTTTTTCGTCGCGATTGGGGCAACGATGTAATCTTCCTGCTCTTGAATGGCATTTTGACTAAGCTTGGTCTGCTGGCCGTTATTATTGGGACCATTTATTGCGCTGCATGGATTGTCCCGGCATCCCTTCAGGCAACGGTCGGCGGTTTGCCCTATTGGGTGCAAATCGCGGCCGTCATCGTGCTCGCCGATTTGGGATTCTATTGGACCCATCGCATGTTTCATGCGGTTCCCTGGCTATGGAGATTCCACTCCATTCACCACAGCATGGAGGAGCTTGACTGGCTGGCCGCGAGCAGGGGCCATCCGGTCGATCAGATTGTGACCATGGGGGTCTCGCTGGTACCTGTAATCGCGCTGGGTTTCTCCGAATGGGCAATTGGGGCCTTTGCCATGCTCCATCTGTGGCAGTCGGTTCTCGCTCACTCCAACATTCGCTTAGGATTCGGTCCGCTGCGCTTCTTGTTTGTTTCGCCAGAATTTCATCATTGGCATCATAGCAACCAGCGTGAAGCCAGGGACCGGAATTTCGCGGCGCAGCTGTCCTTCCTGGATTTATTGTTCGGGAGTTTTCATTTGCCGCGAGGGCAAATACCGACGATCTACGGTCTGGATCGGCCGATGCCGCAGCGCTATGGGCTTCAGTTGCTTTATCCGTTCATCGGCGAGCGGATCTTTCGATCCAAACCGGACACAACGGGGCTGGCTGAGACGATGCGCGCGCCAGAGGAGGCGCCCCGCCCTAATAAACCTCAGTTCGTAACGGATCCCCCGTGCTTAACCGGTTAATCTGCACCTTGAATGACCAAACCTGCTCGAGTCGGGAACAGAAGCAAATTTCAAGGGCTTGCCCTTCGCCGGCGATGAAAGCACGAGATTGCGACGATGACCGTCAAACTCGATGAAACCGAATCCCACGGGGAAAGTATGGCCGTTGAGTTGACTGTCAATCGTTGGCTCGATCGGACCGCGAGAGCCGCGGTCGTTGTTGTTTTTACCGCGCTTGTCATGATTGGCGTTGCGGTAATTCCTCGCCTGTTTCCGTTGGACAGCATCCATAAGCTGCTCATGCTTGCGGCCAGTATTGCTAACGTCCTTTTTCTGAGCCTGGTTGCAGCGACAGCTATTACCCGGCTGGCCCCGATACAGAAGTCCAAAGGCATCGAGCCGCGGCTCTCGGCTTTGCTCGGCACGTTTTTGTGCACAACACTTGCTTTGCTTCCGAAGGCAGAGCTGGGCCCTGTTTGGTCGGTCGTGTCCACGACGTTGATCCTGGTGGGCACTTCGCTTTCTTTCGTGGTGCTTCGCTGGTTGGGCAAATCTTTCAGCATTTTTGCGGAGGCAAGGCGCTTGGTGACAGAAGGACCTTATCGAATCGTCCGGCATCCGCTTTACCTCTGTGAGGGGGTTGCTTTGATCGGCATCACCCTCCAGGTGCTTTCGCCGCTTGCCGTGCTGATTCTCATTGCAGTTGCGATGGTTCAATGTCGGCGTATGATAAACGAAGAGGCGATTCTAAAGGTGGCTTTTCCTGAATATCTCGCCTATGCCGCGAATACATCTTTTCTGATCCCCACAAAGCTTAGCTGGTTCTCAGGATCGAACCCGCCGTAGGTGGTTCGCCCCGGTTCGATGGATCGAGTCCAGTTGATCTAAGCCTTCCTTCACTCAGCGATGGAGATAACCGTTGGCGAGATTGCGGATTGCGCCGCTCTGCAGCGAGCAAGGTCGGCCCAGGATCAAAACCCTCATCAATTGTGTCGGCCTGCCGCGTTGGAATTTAACTTAATCTGTTCGCTGCCGATGCAGTGATGTTCTTTAAGCGAAAGTTCAGCCCGCCACCGCCAATGCTGGCGCGGCCATTAATCAACTTGAGAGCTTTTCGTTGCGCCGATAGGTCGAAGTTGACAATAGTCGACATCCCGGGACATAGAGCATGCCTTCAAGCAATATTTCGTTTCAGGTGGATGCGGAGACCAGGCTGAGCGCGGCCCCTATTCGCAGCGATTACCTTCGGCCTTGGTTGCCACTCATATTCGCGGCTACAGCCTATCTGACGCTCATCACCAGGATGGCCAGCCTATCGAGGGATTCGGACCTCTATTGGCACATTACGGTCGGCCAGTGGATCATTGATCATCGTGCTGTACCTCACGTTGATCTGTTCTCCTTCACCATGCGCGATTCACCTTGGATAACCAGCGCGTGGCTTTCAGAAGTCCTTTACTTCGCTGCATTCAAATTAGCTGGTTGGCCGGGACCTGCAATACTAGCCGCGCTGTCGGCGTCCATAGCGTTCTTCCTGCTTACGCTTCTACTTTTGAAAAGACTGCCGAACATACCTGTCATGATCTTGGTGGGTGCCGGAATTGCCATGACGGAGATCCACATGCTGGCCCGGCCGCATGTCTTGATCTTTCCCTTAATGGTGCTGTGGGCTAACGCCCTGGTCGAGGCGACCGAACGGGGCCGAGCTCCTTCGGTCGCGTATATCCCGCTCATCACTCTCTGGGCGAATCTGCACGGAAGCTTTACGCTGGGCCTGGCTTTGATTGCGCCGTTTGCCTTCGAAGCACTTTGGACAGCGGGCAAATCCGCCCGCATGACGATCGCGTTGCAATGGCTTCGATTTGGGGTACTGGCACTTGTGGCTGGCTGTATCACCCCGTATGGGCTCGAGTCGATCCTGGTCACATCCCGCATTTTGAACCTTGGGGCGACCCTTTCAAACATCAGCGAGTGGAGGGCGCTGGACTTCGGCACACTAAATCCCGTTACAGTATGCATTATCGCTGGCGCTGCTTACGTCCTGTACAGCGGGTTTAAGCTGCCTGCGCTCAGGATTGCTGTGCTCCTAGCTGTAATTTACCAGACTCTCGCCCATATACGCTATGTCGACGTTTTCGCACTCGTTGCCCCGTTCTTCGTTGCCGGTCCATTAGGGGAGCACCTCTCATGGCCCCAATTGCAGCACAGCCGGAAAGTCATTCCCGCAGCAAGGACAGCTTTTATCGCAGCTATCGCGGGCCTCGTTTTAACAACTGGAGTGATCGTGGCGACAATGGAGAATACGCCACCGCTTGTTCCGCGCGTTGCAGTGGAAAGGCTCACGAGCTTAAAGGCAAATCGCGTCTTAAATGACTACTACTTCGGCGGGTATCTGATTTTCCAGGGTATTCCGACGTTCATTGATTCACGTGCCGAATTGTACGGGCCGGTCTTTCTCAAACGCTATTTCCGAGCCATTTGGCTCGATGATCTGGCGGATTTTGTCAGATTGCTCGATGAATACAATATCGATGCAACGCTGCTTTTCCCCTCGACTCAGGCCGTAGGTCTGCTCGATCGACTGCAAGGATGGGAGCGGACTTATGCCGATGACGTGGCCGTCGTCCACGTTCGTCGCAGGCATCCGGGAAACGCGGATTCCATCGACGGCAATTAAGCATGTTGCGGCCGCGGCTCGTCCCGTCTTCCAAGACATCCGCCGCAAGTTCGAAGGTCGGCCAAACAGCCGAACGCGGGCGTCCGTGGCTCAATGAAGGCTCCTGCATCCGTCTGCGACCTGAACGACCCACCATGTTTGGTCGTACGACTTCGTTGCTATCGTATCCGTTCCGATAATGGCTGAGTGCGTGGCCGAGGCGCTTTCGTAATTGGATCGCGGTGGTCGGAGCCAACACCGCCCTCGCTTCGTAACGGACCCCCGTGCTTTACCGGTTAAATCTGCACCTTGAATGATCTATCCTGCTTGAGCGGGGAACGGAGGTAAATTTTCAAGGACTTGCCGGGTCACTTTCGCCGACAAGGAAAGCACGAGATTGAGACGATGACCGTCAAACTCGATGAAACCGAATCCCACGGGGAAAGTATGGCCGTAGAGTTGACTGTCAATCGTTGGCTCGATCGGACCGCGAGAGCCGCGGTCGTTGTTGTTTTTACCGCGCTTGTCATGATTGGCGTTGCGGTAATTCCTCGCCTGTTTCCGTTGGACAGCATCCATAAGCTGCTCATGCTTGCGGCCAGTATTGCTAACGTCCTTTTTCTGAGCCTGGTTGCAGCGACAGCTATTACCCGGCTGGCCCCGATACAGAAGTCCAAAGGCATCGAGCCGCGGCTCTCGGCTTTGCTCGGCACGTTTTTGTGCACAACACTTGCTTTGCTTCCGAAGGCAGAGCTGGGCCCTGTTTGGTCGGTCGTGTCCACGACGTTGATCCTGGTGGGCACTTCGCTTTCTTTCGTGGTGCTTCGCTGGTTGGGCAAATCTTTCAGCATTTTTGCGGAGGCAAGGCGCTTGGTGACAGAAGGACCTTATCGAATCGTCCGGCATCCGCTTTACCTCTGTGAGGGGGTTGCTTTGATCGGCATCACCCTCCAGGTGCTTTCGCCGCTTGCCGTGCTGATTCTCATTGCAGTTGCGATGGTTCAATGTCGGCGTATGATAAACGAAGAGGCGATTCTAAAGGTGGCTTTTCCTGAATATCTCGCCTATGCCGCGAATACATCCTTTCTGATCCCCACAAAGCTTAGCCGGTTTTTCTCAGGATCGAACCCGCCGTAGGTGGTTCGCCCGGCGTTCCACGGAATCGAGCCCGGTTGATCTAAGCCATCCTTCACTCAGCGATGGAGAGAAACCGTTGATCAACAAGCTGGCATCGGTGACGCAACGGAACGGGGGCGCGAAGGCCCAGATCAGCTCATAGCGTTCCGTCCCGTTGCATGTCGGAAGCGTTGCTGGAAGTGCTGCCATTTGGTTGCAGGCCTTCGCGCAGCCGGCGAGGCTGAACGAAGAACGCGTATCGACGTGGGGCAGGAGGTTCGCGGTCCTCCAGCCACCAAAATCGATCCAAGCCCGGAAGGTAAAAAGATTTCATGCTGCAGAACCAGGGAAGGGTACCCCTTAAGGTTAATAAAGGATTAGCGGATGACAACCTTCGGACCAGATAGTATAAATTTGGGCTGTTGGCAGGAGGCCATCGACGTTCTGATGTATGCATTAATTCGCCTTGTAGAAGGATTTGCTTCTATGTTGAATTTTTATGTCAAGACCACAGAAGCTTTTAAGCGTCTGCGCACCGACAAGGACGGCGTGGTGTCGTTCGAGTACGTGATCGTAGCCGTTTGTATCATCGCCGCGGTGCTAGCTGCGTACGGTACCACTACTGGTACTGGTATCGGGTCTGCTCTGAGTGGGGGGATCGCGCAAATCGCCAACACTTTCAGCGCCGTCCCGTAGTACGGTCGTCTGACCTCAAAGGCGGCAGCGGAATCTGCCGCCTTGAGAGGGTGGGCAGCATCTCAGAACACTTAACTGAGTTCTTCCAACGTGGGATGTTGCTGGCCGAGAGCCTGCGTCTGGCGCACGACACCCGCGCTGGCGCGGCATGGATTTGGCGCGGGTGACGGTCGATACCACGGTGCAGCCGAAGGCCATTGACGCCGAGCTGCTGCAAGCAGCGATCCGGGGTGGGGACTGAACCGCTTGATAATGCCGGCAGTGTCATTCGGCCCTTTAATTGCGGATTGTTGTCAAGTCCTCTCTTCCTTTTTTCAAGCCGTTTGGCAATGCCGTAGCGCTCGTCCCGTCGGAGCGGGTCGGGGTTGCGGAGAAGGGGCGAGGGCGGCTGGCAAATCGATCGCCAGCTGGGTGGTTGGTAGTTGGTATTTGATGTCGTTCAGCTTTGCTATAAATCTCAATGCGATCGCGTTGCTGCCGTCGCTGGGTCATGATCCTTTCCGAGGTCGCGAGACGCGCCTGATGATGATGTCCGGGGCGGACGCCTCAACGTCTGCAGCGGAGTGCGGCCGAGCCGCCACCAGCCGAATGAACGAGATCGCCACAACCACCGTCCCAGCGGGACATGGCCAGCCCGGTAAACCAGGCCAGAAACTTGCAGATCAAGGTCAAGCTGCTTGGGCTT
This sequence comes from Bradyrhizobium sp. Ash2021, assembly GCF_031202265.1. Lineage (NCBI taxonomy): Bacteria > Pseudomonadati > Pseudomonadota > Alphaproteobacteria > Hyphomicrobiales > Nitrobacteraceae > Bradyrhizobium > Bradyrhizobium sp. Ash2021. The sequence goes on from NZ_CP100604.1 coordinate 3,931,070, forward strand.
GTCCCCATTCGAAAGCAGTCCCATCAACCCAGATGCAATGGAGCTGCGGAACACGAAGACGTCGCCGCAATACGGGTTCGCACGTAGCGCCTCGCTCACCAGCGCCGACAGCGTGTGCAACGATTTGCGAAAGTCGACCGGCTGTGCCGCCAGCACCACCTTGAGGTCGGCCCGCAGCGCGATCACCGGCCGCCCCGAAGCGCCGACACCGTCGAAAGCGTCGGCGCGTCGACTCCCGGCTCGACCCGGATGCGCACCCCGCTCATCTCGATCTCGATCACCCCGCGCAGCTGACCTGGTGGCGAGACCATCTCCTGCGGCCTCGTGTGCGCCGGCGGAAGATGACCCGGCTCGTCTGCCGTCGCCGGACCGCAATCGGAACCGATCCGGACCGGCACAAAGCCTAGCGCCTTGACGCCTGCCGCCGCTTGTGTCGCCATACCGTGAGCAGCCCGCGGACAACGCCATTGCGGCGCGCGACCTCGGAAATGTTGGCGCCTTCCTCGAAGCTCTCCGCTACGATCCGTGCCTTCTCTTCCGCCGTCCACCGCCGCCGCCGGCGCTCCCCGGTGATCAACTCGATACGACGATACGAACAGCCTTCCTGCCTGGCATCAAGCATGGCATCTGCCATCGATTCACTCCCAACGATCAGCTCATGCCAAGCTGTATCGCAGACCACGCGCACGACCGCGAGGTGGGGGCCTCATGCCGGTTACGAAAGGTCGTTCGGTGCCACTGAAATAACGCACCATCGAGAGGATGCTCTGCAACTTCCACCATGTCATCTTGCCCTCGGTCAGGTGCGCTTGCGAGGTTCTCGGCAGCCAGTGGAAGAACGCCAGCCAGCTCTCGGTGCCGAAGACGAGCTGTGGACGACGAACATCGCGATGGCCGTCACGCTGACGCTGACAAACACGCGCCGCTAGCGGTCACACAATGGCGCTCCTCGAATCCTCGATGGCTGCGTGTCGCTGGGCGGCAATGTGCAAACTGTTATTGAATGTGAAGCGACTCTTGGCGTCGGCGTTTCCCGACTACGCGCTTATGCTGCCAGTTGCCGCGTATCATTCCGGTACATCCTGCTTTTTCGGGGTACTCCGCCTGAGCGCGGGAGGGAACTCGGTCAACCGGCGCCAGAAAAAGCAGAGAATGCCCGGCGATTTGGCGTTGTAGCCCGCCGGTTACACCGGAGTTTCACGGTTAAGGTTAAATTAGGGCAAACATTGACTTAGAGGCCACTTTAACACAAAGTTTACCCAGTTGGCAGCGCGTTTGTCTGCCAGCGTAGTTGCAGTTTCATCTTGTAAAGAAGGATTTCCTCCTATGTTGAAGTATTATTTTAAGACAACCGAAGCCTTGAAGAACCTGCGCGCGGACCAGGACGGCGTGGTGTCGTTCGAGTACGTGATCGTAGCCGTTTGTATCATCGCCGCGGTGCTAGCTGCGTACGGTACCACTACTGGTTCTGGTATCGGGTCTGCTCTGAGTGGGGGGATCGCCAAGATCGTCACCAATTTCGCCGCCGTGCCGTAATATGGTCGTCTGACCTCAGAGGGGGGCATGGAATCTGCCCCTCCTTTTTTAAAGCATGCATTTGATCTTAAAGCATGCGTTTTAATGTGCCCGGCTTTTCAAAGGCGTGCATTTAATGGATTGGATTGCTCCCACAGCCTCGTTTCTGGAAATTCTGTTGTTGCTCTATGTCGCAACGATCGATATCGCGACACGATTGATCAGAAATGAAATTTGTCTGGTGTTGGCGCTGCTAGGGATCGCCGGGCAAGTTGGCGGCCCGATGCAAGTTGCCGGATCGCTGATCGTCGCGACAATTCTGTTCGCGCTGCTGTTAGTCATATACCAGCGGGGAATGATTGGCGGCGGCGATGTCAAGTTGCTGGTGGCTTTGGCGATTGGTCTCCCGTTGCGGGGTGTGATTGAGTTGTTCACCATAACCGCGCTGGCCGGCGGCGTTCTTGCTCTGGTGCATGTAATGATGCGCCTGCTGCCATCTCCCAGGCTGGCGCCCGCCGGATCGTCGTTCGTACGCCGCGTCTACGCGATCGAGCGCTGGCGCCATTTGCGACACGCGCCGCTTCCTTACGGAGTTGCGATAGCGTGCGGTGGTATTTGGACCGTTTTGAACCGAGGATTCTGACATGTCGTCTAGTTTGCGTCTCTCGATCATTTTAGTGTTTTTGCTCGCAACCACTGCGCTCGGGCTTATCGCCTACAACATGAACGTGTCGAAAGCACAGGTCCCGGTACAGGTCACGGAGAAGGCGTCGGCGCCTCTCACTCGGTACCTTGTCGCGGCACGTCCGTTGAAGGCGGGTACATTGACACGCGACGAAGATTTCCGTTCCGAGCCGTTGGATAGTGTTCCAGCGGGGGCGATACGTGATACGACCGAGGATAGGAACAAACTTCTCGGTTCCCTGGTTCGCAAGAACCTCGACACTGGCAGTCTTATCACATCAGAAAACGTATTGCTCCGAGGAGATCGGGGTTTCCTCGCCAGCGTCTTGGAACCGGGTACCCGTGCCATCAGCATCAAGGTTGATGCAGAATCTGGTGTCTCGGGCCTGATCAAGCCGGGTGACTATGTGGATGTCGTGTTGACCCAAGTGGTCGCGAACGCAGATGTCGCGCGTCGGGCCCTCAGCGAAACCCTTCTCCAAAATGTTCGAATCATCGCGATTGACCAGGAGATTGTGCAAGGCGGCGGAGCCAATAACACCACGGCCGCGAAGGTAGCGCAAACCGTGTCACTGCAGCTTGCGCCAGAGCAGGTCAAGAAGATTGCGGTCGCAAAAAATCTCGGATCGCTTTCCTTGGCCATGCGGTCAGCGGTCGAGCTACGGGATACAGCGGACAGTCGCACTATTTCCAGTTGCGATGTATCGCCGGAAATAGCCCGCCAGAATGCCATTGCCGGCCAGAGCGCAGCGGTGGTGGTTTATGGAGGCGGTAAGGTTCAGGAATACTCAGTCAGGAAACAAGATTCAACCTTCGGTTGTGGCGTTTTGCCGAAAATTGCCCGCGAGAGCGAAACGGTGGTGGTCCATGCGGCTGATGAGGTTGAGGCCGTAAAGCCGCTGGAGAAACGGCGATGAGCATTAACATGGCAATAGTCAGTCCGACCGAAGAAGCTGCGTCTCTTGTAACGCGCAACCGAATCGTTTGTTTCGTAAATGACGAGCTCAGTGCAGCAGCGCTGCGAAAAGGCCTCGAAGGTAGCAACTTGTCAATCAGACGTGGCACGATCAGTCATGCCATACGGATGCTCGAGACCGACACCGAGCTATTTGCGTTGGTGGCAGACATCAGTGGACTCGATGATCCATTTACCGAACTGGAAAGGTTGTCCGCCGTCTGCCCTCCCGATGTTCTGGTGGCGCTGATCGGTGAGAGCCGGGAGATCACTTTCTACCGCGAGCTGATGGAAATCGGCTTGACCGAGTACCTTCCGAGGCCGCTCACGCGCGATATGGTGCTGCATCAGTTGCGCCCGAAGCTGCTTGGCGACGTGAGACCCGGTGCGGCCGATCGGGGCGGGCATGTGATCTCGATCTGCGGCGCGCAGGGGGGCGCCGGAGCAACGAGTATCGCTATCAATCTCGCACTGCAACTGGCCGAGACCACAAAGGCCAAGGTCGCGCTGCTCGACCTTCATTTGCAAAACGGCGAAACGGCAGTGATGCTGGGTGTTCGGCCCGGGCCGGGGCTGCGGATCGCTCTGGAAAACCCGATGCGGGCGGACACCTTGTTTCTCGAACGCGCGGCAATTGATATCAACGAGCGGGTTTGCTTGATTTCCGCCGATGAGGATCTGGATGCGCAGCTGGACATCACTGAAGCCGGAGTGAGACACGTGCTGGGTCTGCTCCGTCAACGGTTCAACTACATCGTTGTCGACATACCGGTGCCGTTTCCGCCATCCATCCATCCCGTGATCACACTTTCGCGCCACGTACTGGTGCTGCTGGAGGCGGAAGTGACCGGACTTCGCAACGCCCATGCACTCCGCAATGCCGTCACCAACATTGCCGGTAAGGATCGGGTCTTCACTTTGCTCAATCGTGCCAATCGTGCCGGCGGCCTTCCCCGGGCCACGATCGTCAAGGCCTTGGGCGCAGAACCCGACATGGTGATTCCCGATCTCGGCAAGGGGATGACCCAAGCGGTCAATCTCGGAATTCCAGCTTTAAAGCACGTATCAAAACTGCGTCGTTACCTCGCCCCGATTGTGCGGGAGATCGCCGGTATCGGCGCCCAGCGGAAGGGATGGTTCAGGAGGCTGTTCCGGTGACGAAAAAATTTGGTACGCGCGAACGCGATGGCACACCAACCCGTTTTCCTGAATCGACGCCAAGGGATGGCGGGCCAACTGGTTTGCTTGAATTGATGCCAAGCGACGACGGTTTGACCGCGCAGCCGGTGATGCCAGGCGAACCTTCGACCGAGCAGCCCGTGATGCCGGCTTCGCTGCGCGAACAAATCGTGATGCCATCTTCGCTGCGCGCGCGCGTCGAGATGCCAGCATCACTGCGCGAACGGGTCATTGAGCAGATTGAGCCATCGGTGGCGGCAACTGTTTCGCGCGATGTGCTCCGGCGGCAGATCGAGGAAATCATCCATGGCATCGCCAACCAGGACCGACTCGAATTGTCAGGTCGCGAGCAGTTTCAGCTAGCAGACGAGATAGCGGACGACATGACCGGCTATGGGCCGCTCCGTCCGCTCCTGATGGATCAGTCGATTAACGATATCATGGTCAACGGACCAAGTAACGTCTATGTCGAGCGCAACGGCAAGCTGGAACGAATCGCGATAAGATTCCGCGACAATGCTCACATCGCATCGGTGGCGCAGAAGATTGCGGCGCAGGTTGGACGGCGCGTTGACGAATCAAGTCCGATGGTGGATTGCCGCCTGCCGGATGGCAGCCGGGTCAACATCATCTTTCCGCCGCTGGCGATCCATAGCCCCTGCATTTCCATCCGAAAATTTCCAAGTCGCCGTTTGGATATGGCCGGTATGATCCAAAACGGCTCACTGACTTCGGCCATGGGAAAATTGCTGGAGATTGCTGCCCGGTCTCGCCTCAATGTTCTGGTCTCTGGCGGTACTGGTTCAGGCAAGACGACGCTGTTGAACGCTATGAGCCAATTCATTGATCACAGTGAACGCGTTGTCACCATCGAGGATGCGGCAGAGTTGCAGCTCCAACAACCGCACGTGATCAGCTTGGAAACCCGGCCTCCTAGCCTCGAAGGCACGGGGCAGGTGACACAACGTGATCTGGTGTGGAATGCCCTGCGCATGCGTCCTGACCGGATCGTCGTAGGCGAGGTGCGCGGCCCTGAAGCATTTGATATGCTGCAAGCGATGAACACAGGTCATGATGGTTCGATCTCCACGGTGCATGCCAACTCAGCCCGCGACGCACTGACTCGAATTGAAAACATGGTTCAGATGGGGCAGCCAAATCTGCCGCTACGGGCGATTCGGTCTCAGATCGTCGCTGCGTTGGACATCATCGTGCAAGTAGAACGCATGCGGGATGGACAGCGTCGCGTCATCCAGATTAGCGAGGTGATCGGCCTGGAAGGCGATGTGATCACCACCAATGACATCGCGGCGTTCGAGTACGAAGAGGAGGATGTTCACGGGCGGATATCGGGTACCTATAGGTCCACCCAAGCAATCCCGAAATTCAAGAGCCGTCTTACCTATTTTGGGCTTGATCGAGCCTGGGTTGACGCCATGAGGCAGCTATGATGGCGGAGCCTTTGATTATCATTGTCCTGGTGCTCGTCCTATGCGCAGCGGCCGAGACGTTATGGCTCGACGCACGACACAGGCGCTTCGATCGTCAACTAGCGATCGCTCTACCAACCTCAGACCCTGCGAGGCTGCCCTCCATTCGTCGGTTACAAGCCGGGTCCCGGTGGCGGTTTTTCCACCGCTTTGCCAATTTCAGTCCCGAGATGGCTTACGACTGGCACCCCGCGTATGTGCTGCTTGCCGGTGCCATCGCAGCAGTGGCAGTCTTTTATGCTAATAGCCTACTGGGATTTTCCACCTTCTACGTGTCCCTCGCGGCTGCAATTGTCGACATCATGGTGGTGCGAGGTCTGTTTGGATGGCAGCGCCGTCGCCTCGCCAATCAACTGTTTCGACAGCTACCTGACACGATCCAGCTGGTGACAAGTACCGTTCGATCCGGGCTGCCTGTGAACGAAGCATTTCGCACTATCGCGCGCGAGATGCCCGAGCCAACTGCTGGGCAGTTTGCCATCGTATGTAACGAAGTAAGGTTGGGGAGACCTCCAGAGGAAGCTATCGAGGATGTCTATTGGCGAACGCAGGTGGCAGAGTATGGAATCTTTGCGATGACGCTGGCAGTCCAGTTGAAGTCGGGTGGCAGTTTGAGCGAAACCTTGCAGACACTGGGAGACACTGTGAGTCAGCGTGTTGCGCTAGCTGCGCGCGCGAAGGCTTTGGCAGGAGAGGTGATCTTTTCCTCACGAGCGCTTGCAATCTCACCCTTGGTTGTTGGAGCGATACTATACTGGGTCAATCCGCAATCAATTGATCTACTGTTCACGGATCCGACTGGAAACATGCTCCTGGCCTACGCGGTCACCTCGGTGGTTATGGGGCACCTGGTTATAAGCTGGATGATCAGAAGGGAAACAAAACTATGACGTTTGGTCTCGGCATGGTGACGCTGGCCATAGCGGCTGGGGCTGTGACCTTGATGTTGATCATTTACGAAGTACACCTTCGTACATTGAACACACGGGTAACAAACGCGGTACTGGGCATTCCTAACCAGCCAGCACGATTCCAGGACATGACCGGCTGGATGTCATCGCTCGGCATGCGGTACCGGCGCTTCTACGCTTCGGAAAATCTGGAACAACTACGAACGGTCCTTCAATCGTCAGGTTTCAATCATCATCGAACCCTGCCGGTCTGGATCGGCGTCAAAACTGTCAGCATGTTCTTATTCCCGATCGTCGCGTTTTTTGTTGCGCAGCTTTCTGGGAAGCCACTGACCGATGTGCTGATCTTTACGCTGATTGGGGTGGTGATCGGAATTATGGGGCCGCGATTAATTCTGATGGTACTGAGACGTCGTTTTGAAGCTGCCGTTCGAGTAGGCACGCCCGATGCTATTGATTTGCTGGTTGTGTGCAGCGAAGCGGGAATGGGTCTGGAGAGCGCGGTGCAACGAGTTGCGCAAGAATTAAACCAGACGAATCCTGCCTTGGCCCGGGTTTTATTTGGTCTCCTTGATGATCTGCGGATATTGCCAAATCGCAGCGACGCATTCGAGAAATTGGGAGCTACGTCGGAGGGGCTTCGCCGATTTGCTGCCATGGTCAGCCAAAGCCTGCAATACGGAACGCCATTGGGCCAGGCTCTGCGCGGTATCGCGGTCGACCTGCGGCGAGAACGCATTACCAAGCTGGAAGAAAGAGCGCACAAGTTAGGGGCCAAGCTGACTATTCCGATGGTGTTGTTCCTGCTTCCAGCCATGTTCGTCATTATGGGTGGAAGCCCGTTTCTGCGCCTTGTTCGTACATTCACCAGCTTCCAGTAAGTAAGCGATGAGCACGGTGACTACCCTGTGGAACCACTGGTTTTAACGATCGGACTTTCGGTCGCCCCCGTCGAGGTAGGCTTATGAGCAAGAAAGGTTCTTTGATAGCGGATCAACGCGGCGCCGTCGCGTTTGAGATGATCATCGTTTACTGGTTCTTGTGCTTGTTCCTGCTTCTGCCGCTTGCCGACGTTGCTGTCGCTGGCTTCCAATATATATCCGCGTGGCAGGCATTGCGCGCCTTCGGGCAATACGTTCAGTACGCACCGCCACCTGACGTCACCAACGCTTCAAGTTGGGCGTCAAGCGCACTCGCCAAAGCCGATTCCCGTTTTCCCATCCCCAGTATTCAACTCGTTTGCGGTGATAGCGCTTTTGCGTGCTCCGCATCCAATACTGCGTCCCCCAAGTACTATTCATACACGACGACCGTCACCCTGGCACCCATGGTGGTTCCGAAGTCGGTGATGTGTCAGAGTGGCAATGCTGATCCGTGTGCCTACACACTGGCTTACTCAGAACGGTTTCAATAGGAGATTTCCAATGCGTAAACTGCTCCGTTGCCGCCGAGGTTCAGTCGCATTCGCCACCGTCGTCGCCTTAGTGCCGCTGATTGGAGCGGTTGCCCTCGGGGCCGAGGCCGGATCGTGGTACGTCACCAAGCAACACGCACAGAATGCCGCTGATGCGGCAGCGTATGCGGGCGCGTTGCGCTTGGCGTGCTCTCTTGATCCATCGTGCGTTGATGCAAATTCGGTGGACTATCGTGGCAAGGAGTTTGCAGCGCGGAACGCATTCTGCAACGCGGGCGATATCTCGTATCTTGGCTCCAAGTGTGCGACTAGCCTTCCGAGTGGAACCTCGCAGACCGTCCAGCTCGCTTTGCTGACTTCTTGGAACGGGACCCCCGGAAATTTCGTTCAGGCCACTGTTAGCCAACAACAGCAGGCGCAGCTCGCAGCAGTGCTTGGTTTTTCCACGGTCAACATACCCGCGACAGCCGTTGCCAGCGTTATAGTGCCAACGATCCTTCCTTGCGTTCTAGCGGAATCCGGTGCGATTAGCTTCCAGGACGCTTCTGTCAACATCAACGCCCCAAACTGTGGACTCGCATCAAACGGTTCGCCGATCGGCTTTAACTTCAAAACCGGTCTCAATAGCCCACCTGTTGTCGGATCAATGTCGACAGCTGGTGGCTGCAGCGGCAACGCCTCACTCTGTAGCTCTGTCTCGACTTATAATCCAAGGGTGATTGACCCCTTTTCTGCTCTCACGAGCGCGATTGACAATTTGACTCTGACGGCGTGTAAGGGATCAACGTTGCAGCCTTATGCCACCGGCCTATGCGCTAATGACAACACGACGCTTAATAGCGTTACCAGCCTAACTGTCAGTGGCGTCTACTTCTTCTCTGGCGGCCTCTCGCTGGGGGGCAACGGAGGCCTTCGTACTTGCACTGGTTCCGGCGATCCCGACCCTTTATGCGCAGGAAAGGGGATCGTAACAGCGACGATTATCGTGCTGCCGGTTTCAGGCAACAAAACCAGTTTGAAGATGGCTGGCGGTAGTAAATTCAACATCACTGCACCATCAACCGCGCCATCCGCATCCGCGATTCCCAGTCAGCTTTCATCTGTCGCCAATCTTCTGACGAGTATGGCGTTGTTCGATCCTGAACAATCACCACAGACGACTGGAACCTCTACAATGGCAGGTAGTGGTGTGTTTTACCTCCCGAAAGCAGACCCCCTCAATTGGCAGGGTAGTAGCACTGGCCAGGTCAGTACCTGCACCGAAGTCATCGCCGCATCAATCACGCTTGCCGGTACGCCGAATTTCAACAATCAGGGATGCATTGACAAAATAAAACTTAAGAGCCAAATCGTACAATTGGTGCAGTGATGAGAAAGCTCGATCAGCGCGGCGTCGCGGCGTTGGAATTTTGCCTTGTCGCCGTGCCGTTGTTCACATTGATGTTCGTCATTTTCGATCTGGGACGTTATGCAATCACCGCCCAGTCATTGCGGACGCTTGCGAATGCCGGTGCTCGGGCAATGATGATCAATTGCTATACGCCTGCCGTAATAAGTAAGACATCTCCATCGAGCTGCACGAGTGACTACCTTTCGGCCACAGACAAGCAGACCGCTGCCCCTTTCCTATATAGCAATGGTAGTTCCTCGCCGACAGTTAGCACCACTGCGGGAGCCGCTGCACTTACTGTGACGGCGTCTCAACCTGGCTTCGCCATGATAATGCCGGTATGGGGCACGGCCTTGAACGCGCCGAGCGCGTCGACCTCAGTTCCGTTCTAGCAGAGCGAGAGGCTCGGCAATACTCGGTGGTCGAATGACCGTCGGCGCATTGCCCGGATCGTGAGGACGAGCGGTCCTTAGCCCGGATCATAGCCAAAACTTCAAATCCGCGCCAGCGCGCGAGTGCATCGGCCAAATTTTTGAAGCTAGTTCCCGCCTCTTGCAAAAAGTGTCGGCATGGGGGATTTGTAAAGCGGTACGATGACGACGGCGTCCTACTCGCAGGCCTGCCGGGTTTCGGCGTTTTTCGACGTCGAGAAACTGGAGAGAGTCGATGTGCCGCCACGTCTCACTTTTCCGCCCCAGCTCGACGAGATTGGTTCAGTTGATTCCAGAGATAACGACGAGGTTGTTTAGCACGGGCGTTGAGCAAAACGCTACCACCAGACCAATATTGTAAATGTTTTTGCTGCGCGAAAGCAGCAAAGTCATGATGAACGTTCCACCTAGTTTTGGAATAAGCCACCATTCACCGAGCGATGACTGGGCCAGCCGCATGAACGGGTTCAACTCGCCCAAGCCGTGATCCAGAATCACATTCGTGGTCAAGAGATCAGCGCAGCCAAATACAAAGCAAGAGAGCAACAACAGCGCCTTAACCGAACTCATTTTCTTGGACTCCCGGTGCCGAAATGCCGGACTTGGCCATAGATGCCTACGCGCTTCTAGGACTACAAAACTAATTTAGGATTAATTCGAAGCGCCGCCAGAGGTTCCGCCGACCGGCGCTCAGTTCCAAAGTGAACACAGAACGGAGAGTCCGCTCCTAAAATCTAACGGGGCCAGTACCGCCGAATACAGGCCGAATTAGGCTACTTGCAGATTCCAAGACAGGCCGCTCAACGAAAAGCCCGGCCGTGAAGCCGGGCGAGGTCGCGAATATAAACTGGTTAAGCACGTTCCCTTCGTCCTGGGAATCGTCTGGATTACGGTTAAGCGATGGTGGGTCGGCCGCGATTTCCGCGTCGGTAATGGAGACTCTGCCGCGAGTCAGGCTGCCTGGTAGGGCCGGCGAGCGGCCACGTAACCTCAAGGCACTAATGTTATAAAAACGTTGACCGAATGAACCCCAAGATCAATTTCACGTAGTGATTAATCTGACCTTCAGCTATTGGTTGTGATTGTGCGTTGCAGGTCACTCCCGAGCACGCACAGAAGGTGGTGCTCGCTGGCAACATTGGAAAACTTTCTCTGATGTTGCGATAGCCCGGTGAAGTTTGCGCCTTGCAAAACGAGCCGCACGACGGATGATGACCTTGGCGCATTTGCCATGAGGGGCCGAACTGATTCTGTGCCCAAAGCCGGTGCCCGCCGGGATAAGGAAATACGAAGGTAACGATTTATAACGGGACAGATTGTAAGCTCTACGACGCGGGGGGCGAAGGAGAGTTGTCAGGACGCTGAAGGCGTATATTGCGGGGACAGCCGTGTATCGCGGCGAAGGGGATTGGAATGAGTGGCGGTCGCGTTGCGAGCAAGGAAGGACAAAGGCTTCTCGCCTTGAGCGCGATAGCTGTTGGCGCTGCGCTTGCCTTGTTTGGCTCGGCGGACGGCGCGGGTGCGGCAGATCGGCGGGCCTCCTCCAGCGGCGTTTTCGTCGGCGAAATGAGCGACGTCCAGCGCGTCAAGGTGACCATCAACAAGTCACGCACCTTCAGGGTCGATACAGCTTTTTCGACCATTGTCTCGGGCTCGCCCGACATCGCCGAGGTGAGGTCGCTGAGCGATCACGTGATCTACATCCAGGGCAAGCAGACCGGTACCACCAACGTCATCCTGTTCGATAATACGATGAAGCAGATCGGCATCCTCGATGTCGAGGTCGCGATCGATACCGGCAATCTGCAGCAGAACATCCAGTCCTCGACCGGCACCCGCGGCATCCGTGTCACAGCCGCGGAGGGCCAGGTTGTGCTCAGCGGAACGGCCACGGATGCGGTCGCCGCCGAGCGAGCCATGGCGATTGCCACCGGCATCGTCCCGAAGGGCGGCGTCGTGGTTAACGCCATGAATGTGGCGGGGCCGCAGCAAGTCATGCTGGAGGTGCGCTTTCTCGAAGTCACCCGTTCTGCCGGTCGTGACCTGGGTGTCAATCTCTTTGCCGCCAATGCAAACGGCACTAACATCGCTAATACCGGGCCGGGCTCTGTGACCGCCGCCGGTCGATCACCGATTGGTGGTATTAATACCGCCCCTGGTCCCCTCGGTGCTGGGGGGAGTTCTGTCGGTTCTCCTCCAACGGGTAGCCTTCCGGTACTCGGAACAGTGGGGACGCTCTTGGGTGTCGCGGGCAACGCAGCTCCTCCCCCGTTCGGAAGTTTGTTGACCAGCATTATCCGAACCAGCAACGGCGGCTCAGTGGACTTGCTGATCTCCGCATTGGAAACCAAAGGCTTGGTTCGCTCGCTGGCGGAACCGAACCTGATCGCGCTCTCGGGCGACTCTGCGCGGTTTCTGGCCGGTGGCGAGATCCCAGTTCCCAGTGTGCAGCCGGGAAGCGGAAATGGTGTCCCCACCATTACGACCCAATACAAGCCTTTCGGCGTGGAATTAGTGTTCGTTCCCACAGTTCTCTCGCGAGGCACTATCAATTTGAGGATCGAACCTTCGGTAAGCGAACTGGACTTCGCGAATGCGGTGACGATTGCCGGAACTCAAATTCCAGCACTGACTAGTCGGAGCGTAAGAACTACCGTCGAGCTGCGTGACGGCCAGAGCTTTGCGGTTGCCGGCCTGTTGCAGACCCGGAACGTCCAGAATGTCTCGCAGTTGCCCTGGATCGGTTCGGTGCCGGTGCTTGGGACCTTGTTCAGCAGCAAGTCGTACCAGCAGCAGGAGACTGATCTCGTCATCATCGTCACGCCGCGCCTGGTGGCGCCGGCGGCGCCTGGGCAGGTGTTGGCGTCACCGCTAGATTCCCGCCTGCCGGCGAACGACGTCGATTTCTTCCTCAACGGCCAGATGGAGGTGAAAAAGCGCTATAACGACTACGTCAATTCCGGCGGCGACGTCAAGGGGCCTTACGGGCACATCATCGCGCCCGATGTGCGCCTGTCAGAACCGCCGACCGTTGTGACCGACCAGCCCGTTGTCAAGACCCTCAACTGAAGGACGACCGATATGACATGCACGGTGTTACTTGCGGTCTTTACACTCGGGTCTTGCAACGGCTTGGCCGGCAATGACGAAATGGATCGTTATTTCCAGCGTTCAGATACCGTCACCTTAAGTGCCGGCGACGCGAAGCAGGCCAATGCCGTGACCCACACGATCAATCCCTGGCCGAGCTACGTCGGCGATCGCAGGATCGTTGTTGGGGCGGCGAAGACGGGAGGTGCTATTGCGCGTTATCGTAGCGGTACCCAACCACGCGATCCGTTACCTGCGATCGGGTTGGGGGGCCTTCCATTGGGAATTGCGGGCGCAACGGCAGCAACAGTCGACGCAGGTGGTGGCGTCATCTTGGGCGGTGCCGGCGTGAGCGTGGGCGTTGGAGGTGCTGCCGCACGTTAATGAGTTGAGAGACAAAGAAGACAAAGTCAGCCACATGAGCTTCAGATTTAACGAATCGGCGTCGCCACCGGCAGGGACACCGCGCGTTCCCGGCTGGACGGTCGGCAGCGTGACCATTACAGGTAAAGCAGCGTGACCATTACAGGTAAAAATGGTACTACCTCCGAATCTGTATTTACCCGGGCTTTTGGTTGTTTTGCTACCGGTAGTAGTAAAGTTGAGCGCGGCGTTTGGTCATATACTTGAACGCTGGGGTCGGCCGGGCAGGGGAGTTTATCCGGCGTCTTTTTCAATAGGAGCATGTGGCTTACCGGTAACACGTCTCTAACCCCGCTTATGTTATTGTGGGATTGATTTCGAACGGTGCAGTAAGTGGGGCGGGGATAACGGATTATGCGGCGCCTTCTTTTTTTGCTTGCTAGCGCTCTATTGGCCACAGCCTTGGCCGCTTGCGAAACGGTGCAAGAACCTACAGTGCGAGACGCTGCTGTCGTTGCGCCCGTTGCTCCAGCCGGTCCAGACCCTGTGCAGGAGCCGACCGACGTCAAATACTACCCCTCAGACGAGCCGGTCCGGATGGGATTGGAGCAATTCAACCGCGGCAGCTACGGGATCGCCCAGCGCTATTTCAAGGACGCTGTCGAGAAATCGCCGAAGGATGTCACCGCCTGGATCGGGCTCGCGGCGAGCTATGATCGGCTGCGGCGCTTTGACCTCGCTGACCAAGCCTATGGGCAAGCGATCCGGCTCGGCGGCGTAACCGTGCAAGTCCTGAATGACCAGGGATATTCATATATGCTGCGCGGCAATCTGAGTGCAGCGCGCCGGAAGTTTGAGAAGGCCTATTCGCTTGATCCGACTAACCCTGTTATTGCCAATAATCTTCAGCTTCTCAATGGCAGCCGACGGTTCATTGAAAGGCCGGCCGAAAATCAGCCATAAACTACCCGTGATCGGTTGATTTTTATCGATAAAGGCTGCGTGATCGTTGGATTTTTATTAATAAAGGCTAGAAGGTGCCCCTTGCGCCGGGGAACCCTTAAGACAAGTTAAACATTTCTGACGTTAGGCTTGTCGCATGAACCGTCTTTTCAAACTGCAATTCCTGGGACCACTCGCGCTTTTTGCAGCCACGCTTTGCGCCGAATTGGCGGCGCGTGCCCTTCAATATTTCCCCAGCTCCGAGCTTCTCTGGTTCATCAACCTCAGGATGTTCGGCCTCTTTCAGCGAAGCCACGCATTATTGAGCGAGATCGTTCCGATTGATGGGTTTCAGTTCTTCGGGCTTGCGCTTCCGATCTTCCTGCTGGCCTGCTTGGGGCTCGCAGCCAAGCGGAGGCTCTCGTTCACGATCGCAACTCACTTGAGCGCAGTCTATGCGGGCTTTTTGGTCCTCTCCTGGCAGGTTGGCGTACCCACAATTACGCAGGCATCGCTGGTACCCGTTGCGGTCCCGTCGGGTCCTGGGCTGTACGTGATGGCGACCATTTTAGGGACTTGCCTGCTGTCCTTTGCGATCACGCACCTGCTCTATTTCTATGCCGTACTGGAGGAAATTGGAGCTCTGCTGTGTATCTTACTAAAAACGGCACAGCGGCTTCGCGGATCAAGCGCTGCGCAGACCGATTCCACCGCGTCGGCCATGGTCGAGAGCCCGATCGGCACCTCCTCCAGAGCGTAACGTTCGGCCTGACGGTTCAGGGGCAGATGCTGACCGAACTTCTCGAACATGATCGTCGCCGGCGGGCTTGGTCAGCCCGGCCTCTTGCAACGGTATGGAATGGTGCCAGCGCCTAGCGAAGTCACGTCGAATGCCCGGGCTGCCTTCGTTTCGTGATTCGGGTCCGCTGCTCCGGCTTTCGAAGGTCCGTGGTGCCATCTCCGGTCATCGGGAGCGAAGGACCCAGCGCTGCGTCACCCTCAGCCACACCGCTTGCAGAGACGGCAAGTGGGTGGGTCTCGATCCACAGCCTCTGGGCAATGTCGGTCGGCTCGATGCCCGTCGTCGCCCACCAGTCGACTTCCTTACCCGCGCGGTGCAGTTCGCGATGATCGGTGAATTCGTCACTGACCTTTTGTCCGAGACCGCGGGATTGCGCAAAGCGCAGGTGATGCGGGTCGCAGGGCTGCTGTCATTCGGCCTGCAATTGACCCACAACTTAGCGGTGACGCGGGCTATGTCGGGCTCAAAATTGGTTGCTTATGAACTCCTCCAGCCAAGAATGGCAGAACGTCTCGCCGATGTGGGGTCCTTATTTGGGCTCCGTCCGGCGGAACGTGGTTCGAAGGAAGCCCGGCCTGGTTAGCCGCCGGGCTTTCTCCCGTCCCGCATTGAGCGCGGACCGAAATGGGGGTCTGCGTAAACCTAGCCGAACGACAATCTTACCGTCTCGGACAAACTTAGTGACGGTCCAATCAATCGAAACAACGTGTTCAGCGTCTTTCATCCCCATGGCGACCAGCTTCTGACGGGAAAATTTGATGCTGTAATCCGGGGCTGTCCAACTCAAGCCATTCAGCATACGTTTCGATGCGCCGCGGTAGCGTCCAGCGGGCATGATGATGCCCAGCTCCAATTCAACTGGATCCGCGGCCGTCAGGATGACGGTTCTTGTTTCTACCTCCTGGCGCATTTTGATTGCCTCCCCCGAGACAAGGGCTTCCTGTATTCGCCGACTAAGGTAAAGGCAGTATCATTCGCGTCTGTTTTCACCGACATCGATTGCCCGTGCATCTTTTCGCATTCTCCGCCTTTTGAACACGAACCTTCGCAGGCGCCTCAGTTTCTTCCAAAAGGCCTTCATTTCGGAGCCTTCACTGACGACAAGGTGGCGGATGGTCTCGCAGGGTAGCGATAATTGAGCGAATAGAAAAGGGGCGGCCTTTCGTAACGCAGATCAGGCGCGTAGTGGCTCGTCATCGAGCGGGGGAACGTCATTCGTGTCGTAGAGACCAGCCCGATACGGCGGAAGTTTCGGTCTTGCCTCTGCATACCCGACGAGCAATCCGCTGATATCGCCGAACAAGACCCACTCTAACGAACCGCCATGCCGGTAAATGAAGTCCATGAAGTGCTCTTGACGTGCAGGGTTGTGGGGCCCGCCCGCAACCCTGCTCTGGCAATATCGGATCGCGCTTTCAGCCGCTAACGGGTTCACGTTGATCTGTTCACCGATTACCTTGGTCGCAAACTGGAAGAGCAGAAGCGCTAACCTAGCTTCGATGGCAGGCCAGTCGTATTGGCATGCTTCGCAGTCCTCAGTCATGAATCTGGCCTGCCGCGACCAACTTTGCGCGCACGTTCAATTGATTGTTGTGCTCAAGATCGTATTGCGCGTTTGACCGGATCTCTGAGCGTATTGTGCGCTTCCAACATTACGTCGAAGCGCGAACGATCGCCGGTATCCCGATTGTCGGGATGGTAGAGCTGAGCAAAATAGCGAAACATCCGCTCGATAGTTCCCGAATTGGCATTCGGGCTGATTTCTAGAAGTTCGTAACAGTCGATGAACTCAGCGGCTGCCATCGTATTCGCCCTCAACCTGATCTCTGTTATCGCTCGGGCCCATTGCCCTGGCTAGCGAACTGCAGGTCTATTGGCGTTGTCGCGGCGCGCGCAGGCGGCGGGTTCACGTCGTATCGTGCTGCGAGATTAAGGAGGCGGTTCTTGATGAAAGGGTCGATGGCTTGATCGGCGAGATCGCGCACGACCCTGGCGCGCTGCTTCTTAAATTCATCGGTCAACATGACTGTCCCCAACGCAATAAAGACGGAATGCAATGGAGGTGAGTATAGCGCTCCCGGCTTCTCGCGGAAGTCTCAAATGTAGAAGGAGGGACCTTTAAGCCTGCTTGTTAACCTACGCTGTTGCCGCTCGCCGGCCGATGTGGTTCCATCGGGCAATCCTGTATGTCTTAGCTTTCCTTCCCGTTGGCGTGACGTCCGGGTTTGGATCGCCGGCGTTCAATGCCCGCAGCGTTCCGACCCGCGCACGTAAGAGAAAGTCCCGCCCCATCCAGTAGCGTAATCGAGGGCTGGGTTTCTGACGCCAATGCATAGCCAGGACGAAAGCGTCGCGGTCAATGGCTGGCAACGAACCTGAGCGTCGCGGGTGTCGATAGGTCGGCGGGAGAATCGGTGTGAGTGATATCCGTATTTCTACGGGTGCGAATGTACACGATTTCGACTCACAGAACAGTTGGACTCTCAGTGGGACTGTTGATTCAGAGCTTAAAGCAAATGACTTCCATGACCGCACTCGCCCATCCGCCGGAAAGCGTCCGCATTCGCAATTGCGAAGATTGCGGGGATCAGATGCAACACTTGGGCGACTTGCGACGTACGTAAGGCTAATTGGGCGTGCGCGCAGACGTTTCGCAGGGCTGCTGCCGGTCAGCGTGCGATACAAACCGCTCCCTCAGGGCGATGACGCAAGCATTCGCCGATCGTCCAGAATCGCCGAGTTATTCGGCCGCTCTCGGAAAGGTCTGTGTGCGGGATCGACGAAGGATCGGCGTCGAGCACCTGGTCAAGACATCGGTTCAAGCGGCCATAACTATCATGGGCAACTTCCAAGCACCGGCCCTGTATGTCGGCCGGTACATATTGCCATTTTTGACTGACCAGCGGGATCGCGCCTTCGTCTTCATGCTGACATGTTGAGATGAAGGCGCTGCGGTTTTCCGGTTCAACTTGCTCTCTGTCCGCAGCGAAGTTGCAGTAAAGCTCAAATTTTAGGTCTGGCACAGCATCGGTCGAATGAGCAGCGGCGATATTCCCGAGTGCCAGGACAGTCCCTGCGAGCAGCACGAACCTCATCTGCCTATTTCTCCAGTCTGGGCACGATCCTGATGTCGGTTCGCATACCCGCCCAAACCATTAAATTCTGTTTTAGAGTGGGCCTATTTCGGCCCTGCGGGAGCGGGGCCCCCGCCTCTCAGCACTTCTGTTCATTCAATCGAGTGAGATTTTTTATTTCGTAGGTCTCTTTTAAGACGGCTATCTGCTCGTCAAATCTGTTGATCCGTCGAAGAGCGTTGACGCGATTGGCTCCCGGCGGCAGTTTGAGGGCGCTCGCCCTTAACTCCGCTGCCATTTCCTCTAATTCTTTTAGCTCCTGGCGTCCTCTGCGACATGCCTTAAATCAAGATCGTGTTTTTTCATCCTGGAGGCGGGCTCCCGATGACGTAGTGGGCTGCTGAGCTTTCCATGAGGCTAGATCTCCGGGGAGCAGAACGGGATCGTTTTCGACCTCGTTTTTTGACTGAGCGCCAGCCCAATGACTCCGACCATCACCAACAGGGCTCCGGCAATCATCAATCAATGCGGTAATTCCAACAATGGCATCGCGGTCTCCCCGCCGAGCCTGTGCGACAAGGTATTTCTTCACTTTCAGCCCAGCTCTACAAGAGGCGCCTACGGAGTACCCCGTTAGACCGAGCGTGGGCGCCGCGCGGCATCGAGTACAATTCCCCGCCCTGGGAATTGGCTCGGCGTAGACTGGGATGCCCCTTCCCAGCGAGCGCTTGGAGTGGCGGCCCCGGCATCGCCTCCGCTGGGGCCGTTCTCATTCCACGAGGCGAAGAATCCGGCGCCGGTTCATCCTGTCCAAGGCGCGGATAAAATCGTCACTATCGAGGGCCGCCAATAGTCGCTCGACCGTTTGCGTGGCATCGCGCGGGCCCGGTTCGATGTATTCTCCGAGAATGCGCCTGGCGTCCTCCACAACTAACCAGTCCAGCGGTGGCCCGTTCCCCGGCCAATTCTGAGGGCCACGAAATGATCCTGAAACATAGGAGGTCAATGATCTAGATGTTTTGTAGGAAATAAATTTGCCACTCAGGGGTTTCAGTTCATTGAAGATGATATGTCCTTATCGCGGGGGGTGATCCATGGATTTGAAAGATAGAATTGCCATCGGCGCTCGCTTCAAGATGAATAAGCTTCGAGCCATTCGTTGCCCAAGCCTGGCGGACAAGGTCGGTGTCGTTGTCGGCGTGAGCCGCCATACCACCGGTATCACCGTGCTGTTCGATGGCGACAGAAGACCGACCTGCTTGCACAGGGACTATATATCTTCAACATCTGAACAGCGCCAAGACCCGCCCCAGCGAGCATAATCGCTAGGCGAGTGTGGGCGCCGCCTAAGGGGTACCCAATCAGACCCAGCTCTGGGCGGGGCAGCCGCCGTGATAATTTTCCGCAACCAGAATAAAAATACGACGCTTCCGGGTTTCGGCCCCCCAGCCCCTGCTAGAATCCGGAAGCATTGGAATGGCGGCCCCGGCGTGTTTTGCGTCCGGGGCCGTTCTAAGGCCCCACCGGGTTGACGCTGGCGGGCCTAGCGTAGGAACGATTCTCCGGCCGGGGAGCGGATTGCGCAGAGCGTTCGGCAGCGCCGTAATCGACGGCCATGAGCACCAAAAAGCGTGAGGTAATCTGGGGCGGCGCGATCAAGTTAGCGGGCCTGTCACAAACCAGTGGCATATTTCGTGCAAGGTTTTCCTCGCTGGGATTTCAGGGCCCAGACTGGAATGCGTGGCGGGCGCCGCCGAGCGAACATACTCCGCTCGCGCGGCGTCAGCATCCTCTCATGACCGGAGGCGGGGCGCGGGGGCATGTTCGACGCCGAAACGACTGCACTACTCAGGGCCGTGCTCGAGGAGGTGTGCGAGAATATTTCCGTCTATGAGTCCGGTGCCAGAACGCACGTTGCCTCCAAGATCCTCGAAGCCGCGGCAAACGGTCAACTATACCGGTTGGCTCTCGCCCACCAATCCGCTTCTTTGCCGGCGCGGTGCAGCTCGCGATGATGCGCCCGGCAAAGCGGCACAGTGAACTCATCGCTGACCTTCAGGCCGAGGCCGCGTGATTGTGCAAAGCGCAAATGATGAGCATCGCACGGTTGGCGGCCACAGCGGCCCCAGAGTGACCCGGTGAAGAAGGGCTCGGCTCTTTGGACCGGGGAGGGGTATCCAACTCGTCCAATTTAGCCCGGAAGGCGTCCTCCACCAGCTTCGCGTCAGCGGCGACCAGGGTGTTCTTGGTCGGTAGGCGGCGATAGGCCCACCTATCCGGTCGTCTCCCGGGGTAAGAGTCTGTCCGGAAAGATCATGTTGGATTGCATAGCTTTCTCAGCATGAGCCTGATCGACGCGAGACGTAGGAATGCGAGGCCTCGGCGGTTGAGATTTTCCCAATCCTTGGCCAGGCGCCTGCATCGTCCAAGCCACGCGAACGTGCGCTCGACGACCCATCGCTTGGGCAAGACGATGAAGCCCTTCGCGTGATCGGATCGCTTGACGATTTCGACATTTACTTGCGCCATTATTTTTGCCATAGCGCGGCGAAACAAGGGGCCTTGATAGCCACCATCGGCGTAGAGCCTCAGCAGGAATGGATAAAGACCGAATAGCGTCGCCATGACGAGTTCGCCGCCATCGCGATCCTGAATGTCGGCGGCGTGCACGATGGCGTGGATCAGCAGGCCTTGCGTATCGACGAGAATGTGGCGCTTCTTGCCCTTGATCTTTTTTCCCGCATCGTAACCCGGCGGATCGATCGAAGACCCCCTTTTTCAGCGCTTTTGACGCTCTGGCTGTCGATGACGGCGGCGGTGGGACTGGCTTCCCGGCCAAGCGCTTCGCGACATTTCACATAGAGCATGTGATGGATGCGATCGAGCGTGCCATCCCAGCTCCACAGATCGAAATATCCATGGATGGTCGAACGCGGCGGCAGGTCTTTCGGAATGGCCCGCCACTGGCAACCTGTCGACAGAATATACATGAGGCCGTTCACCACCTCGCGCATGATCACCGTGCGCTTGTCGCCGCCGCGCTTGGCGGGCGGGATCAGCGGCTCAACAAGCGCCCATTCGTCATCAGTCAGATCGCTGGGATAGCGCAAGAAGCTACGATCATAACGAGCGCGGTTGTTCGTCGTCCACATGGGCGGCTCCTACGAATCAGGCCACCACCCTTGAATCACAAATGATCCATCCGATTCAACAGCGCACCGACGCCGACCAGTTCAACGTTGCCGCCGGGCTGGTCCTGCCATTAAGGTTTTCAAAGGGGTCCACTCGGATGGCGCAAATTTGTGCACGCCATGCGACGGGGTAACGGGTACGCTTCTGCCGATATTTTAATTCAAGTTTTTGCTGGCGGGCTAGTTTGCGTGCGATCCTACTCATCTTGGGGATATGGCTGCTGATCAACGTGCTGTTCGTCGTGGTCATGGCGCCCCCGCGCAAGCCGCGAACTCCCCCGCCGTCATCCGGAGCAGATCTCTCGCCGGCACCAATCCACAAGAACGCCCATCCCTTCGATCAGGACGAGCCCCTTTCACTTCGCCACCTGATTATTTCGGTCGCGATGGGCGCGTTTTTCGTCTTGGCGCCGCCGCTAATTGAAGCATTGGATTCGATCAAGCGGCTTCTAAAAAAAGCGTCCGACTAAGCGAAGCGGCTCCAGAATCGAGATTGACCGGCTGCGGCCGCTTGGCGGCAATTGCGGGTGATCTAGCTGTCACGCAGCAAGCTGGGAGACCTGCCCACCAATGACGGATAGGAAACTGGCGCCGCAGTCGGCACCAAGCAGACTGATACAACACAGGGGGACCGTCATCATGGTCGCAAAAAACGGCAGAACGAAGCCAATGTATTCGCTAGGTCACAGGTTGGCGACGATGTTCTGGGTTCGCATCCACGCGGTGGCATTATAGGCGACCGCCGTGAGGCGCTCCGGCTATCTCCCCGTGAAATCCAGACTTCAACCTGCGCTGCTTACGCGCCAGCGCACCGAGCAACCATCCGAGTTACCGCGTCGGAGGCAAGCGCATCCTTGAGGCCATGCGCCTAGCCGGGGTGCCTGAGGGCTAATGTCCGCAACAGGTCCAAAGGGGGACCTCGCCGCGATGGTCTCGCATTGAATTCCAAGTATTCTTTGCACGCCCCAAGGGCAGACGTAAAATTTCGATCTGGTCCCCCATATGGAGGCAGCATGACACGTTGGATCGCGACTGTCGTCGCAGTATTGCTGGCGAGTTTTCCGGGCGTCGTGAGCGCGCAGGTGAACTGCGACGCGATACCTCACGGACCGGCGCGCACCGACTGCTACCTCGGCCTAAGGCAGTTCTACCGTGGACAATCGGATCTTGCCGCTGCCAGAGCGCGCGCGCAATCAGACGCCGCGTGGTACCGGGCAATTATCGGAACAGACCCTCCAAAACATACACCGCATCGGCGACGATAATAGTTTGGACAGTGTTTGCAGGAAAACGAGGAAGTTGACTGTGCGGTTGTCTAAAATCGCTGCTTTCGCGCTTATCGTTGGAGCAACAAGCTCAATGTCCGTGTCTCAAGCGCTGGCCGCTTCTGACTGTCCAAAATCAGTAGAACTAGCGGATTGGGGTGAGAATGCGACCGGCGACATTAGCGTTGCGTCTGGGGGAAGTTGCCTATTTCCGATCAGGATGCCCGGCACGGTGAGTAGCTCCGACATTTTCCAAAAGCCGGTACATGGCAAGTTGAAAAAGCTCAATGTAACTACTTACGAATACAAGGCGAAGGCTAGATATAAGGGAAGCGATACTTTTGCCATCAAAGCAACGGGTCAGGGGCCGACGGCTTCTGGCACGACGGTAATTACTGTACACGCGACGATCAAATAGCGTTCCTCGCGTGTTGGCTGCGATTTGTCGGAAAACCCATTGAAGAACCTAGTGAAAGCGTCTGACTTCCAGACTCGTGTAAGCGCGTGGCAAACCCATTTTCCCTGCCTGGCCAGCGAAGTTGCCTGCTGGCGGACATAAAATTCCCTGCAAGCATGGCTGGGCTCGCCGGCTGGAATGCTGGAATTTCAACCACTGGCCGCCTTCGTCCCTAACAAGGCGTCGGAGCGTCGGAAGCAGTCAGGGTGTTCTTGGTCGGCAGGCAGCGATGGGCCCAGCGATCGAGATCCTCGCCCACGGTCGGCCCAGCCAGCTCGATCAGGAGCTGCTCGCGGACGCCGGCGGAAGCTACCGCATCCAAGGACGGCTTCGCTGGGGGAGGGCTTTGCTTTCGTCGGGCCGTGCCTGCGGGAACGGATGCTGCCGCATGTCCATTGGTTTTGCCGGGTCCATGACCGTTCGCAGCCGGTACCGGTGCGTCGGCAGTCAGCGCCGGCAGGTCCGGCGCATCGAGATCATCCTCGCCGGCAATTCCAACCAAAGTGAACAGCGCATAGCGCCGGGGAGGGCGGCGCCCATCCGATGCGGGGCATTGGTCTCGCTGACCGGGCATACCGGCCAGTCCGACGAGATCCATTCGCCGGACGAATGCGCAAGCGTCATGGTGAGCCGAATCAACCGCGCTGCATCGTCAATCGCCGTGGTCTGAATGGTCGCAATCTCGTGCTGGCCGAGACACTTGCGCACCAAATCTAATCCACTGGCTAAGGAGGCATAGCGAAAGCTGCGGTCGGCCTCGCGAGGAAACGGGGACTGGATGCCCATCATCTGCGGTTCACCCAGTCGCGGGGGATGGGCCTCAAGGTCAGCGACGAATTCATGGTGCCTTTGTGCAGAGCCCACCACAGGGACAATCACAACTATGGAGACGAAGTCGCCTGGTGGGAGAGACGGGCTATCGATCCCGTCGCAACGGCGCGCACCCTCTGGACCTCGACGCGGCGGATCGAACGAGACAGAAAAAAAGAAATCTGTGGACGAGCGTGTGCAATCCGCGCCCGCCTCCTTTACCAACAAGGTAGATACAGATCGGAAACTTTCAGCATGAGCCAATCGCGAGATACCTGCTCTGCCGTCAGTCAAGAGCCGAAGGCAAAGCGGCCATCCAACACCCCCTCTTCAGACTAAAGATCACGGCGCGTGGCTGCATCGCTTGGCGCTTCATGGAAGGTGACTATGCAAGGAAAAACTGCGGTGACGTCAGTCAAGCGATATCGTAAGCCCAATGCTCTCAAACATGGAGGGTTCTCCGGCGGCGAGCTCCTCCCTTGGGAAGATCCGAGCGAATTCGAAGAATTGCGCCGTAGTTTGATGGAAGAGCATCAACCAGAAGGTCCGTTGCAGGCGGAATGTGTTAACACCATCGCTTCGTACATCTGGCGTAAGCGCCGGGTACGTGACAAGCGTAACTTCGATACAGCGGCGGCGCTTGAGCGCGTCGAGAATCGCGAGTTGTGGAAACATCCTCCTCCGCTTTTCGACACATCCGAGGAGAGAAGCATCCATGCCCTGCGTGAGATGCTAGGCAGCCCGCGGACAAAGCCGCGTGACGACTATCAGCAGTTACTGCGGTTCAGTGCGAGCCTTTATGGCGACCTTAAGGACAGGTTTTTGGAATTCAACATCGGCATGTTGCCGGACGAGTTCTCCGCTCATCTTCGCGAGAAAGTGCTCAGCCAACATTTCGAATCGACTGCTCATCGGATTGTGGCTGTAAAGAAAGAGGTCGACACCGTTTTGTTGCCCATGGTGCGCAACCGCGCTCCTGATCGCAGCGCCTATTTCGAGACGGCGGCGGCTTTTCTTACCGGTGATCGTGTCATCGAGGATTTAGACGTGGAAGAGCGCCTGGACGCAGGCATCGATCGCGCGCTGAAGCGTTTGTGGCAGCTGAAGATGGCTCGTCAACTTGATCAGTCCCGACAGCCCAAGCTGATCGAAAGCAAGCCATCCAACCAACTTAAAGGACCGGATGATACCGCTCCCAGAACCAAAAAATGATGGTCGTCATATACCAGCGGATTTTATGTTGCAAGCGATGCTTGCAGGAGGCGTGCATGCAACGAACGCGAGTATTTCTGCAAATTGAACCGGCGTAAGTAATTGATTTTGTAGGCTTAGCCTATTTGTAGGCGGGAGGTTTAGCTGACTTCAATACGCCGGCAACACGACGTCTGCCTGGCGACTACCTTTCCTGACGATGATGATCGCTCCGTTTCGGATTGCAAATCTGGCACCAAGCAGTTTTGGTATTTTCTCCGTGAGTGGTGATGGCAGCGGAATCATCGCACCGTCCACGATGTCGCCAACCTTGATGGGGTCTGCTGGAGCGCCTGTCGAAGGAGCCGGCCTGATATACACTTTCACCAGCTGAATTTCCTCGGATGAGAGATTCAATGCGGCTTTCGTTTCCCCGAAACGATTATCTCTCTCGATGGCAGATTTGTCCTTTGCATCCTGCTGCTGTTCAGCCTGCCGTCTTGCCTTC
This sequence comes from Bradyrhizobium sp. Ash2021, assembly GCF_031202265.1. Lineage (NCBI taxonomy): Bacteria > Pseudomonadati > Pseudomonadota > Alphaproteobacteria > Hyphomicrobiales > Nitrobacteraceae > Bradyrhizobium > Bradyrhizobium sp. Ash2021. Next base: position 3,956,732 of record NZ_CP100604.1, read on the forward strand.
TCGGCTTGATCCAGTTGTGCGACTCGCTCCTTGAGCGGTGCAAGTTCGCGATGAAGCGCGGCGATTTCCGATTTCAACGACCTTATCTGGGTGAGAGCGACCGCCGCGCCGACGCCCGCGACGATCACGATCAGGCTGATCAACGCAAGGACGGCACTTGTACCTTCCCGGACCGGACGTTCGATGCTTACGTAGGGGATGTCTTGCGACAAACTTCGGCGCAACAGGGCCAGCAATGACCGCGCTTTCGTGATCACGAAGGCAAACGGACGGTGGTGCCGGAAATGCGCTTGATCCGGTTTGTGGAGCTTCGCACCAAAGCTTCGCTGCAGGAACGCAGGGGCCTGGTGAAGCGCAAGGCTTCAAAGCCCGGATACGAACGGCGGGTTGAACCCGTCGGAAATCGGTTAGATGTTCCCGTCATTGATTTCTGCGGCAACTGCGGACTCGTTCCTTCAAGGCAAACGCTGGAATCCGACGCTTCGGTTGAAGAGTTCTCGCTTGATCCGGTGATTTACCTGGATTTGCCTCGGTGTCCGGATCAGTCTCCGTTTCGATCTACCTCGCGTCAAGTGCAAATATATTTTGCCGTTCCTGCGGGGAGATCCAATTCCAGGATGTATCTCACGTTCTGTTCAGGTATTTCCCGAGCTGCGCCGACGTTGAAGCGCGGATGATCGCGCGTCCCGCCGCGCGCAACTTTCCACGCGATACGGCCACCGAATCTACGAGCGGAGCATTGCCGGCCCAGGCACCGGCAAAGCGCAGCGATACTTTGCTTCTGACTTGGTCGGCTTTCCAATCGTTTGACGCTAATGAGATTGCAGCAGCCGAGGTCGCAGCCGGCAGCGCGCAGCACGCGGTACTGCACGTGCTTATCCAGTACAGCAATGCACTAAAGGATCGAGAAAATTGACAAGGGCGAGTTACATGAAGTTGCCAGAATTGGTTCAACCAGTTGAAAAGAAAGGAAAATGCTTTAGGTCTATCGCTCCGATCATTTGTCGGCCCAGAAGACGGTTGGACGGACTCGCGTCGCAAAAGTCAATGAAAACAATATGTTAGAAGCTCGTTTTTCTGTCGCTCCGATGATGGACTGGACCGACCGGCACTGCCGGGTGTTCCACCGTCTGATGACGCGGCGGGCGCGGCTTTACACGGAGATGCTGACGACCGGCGCCATTATTCATGGCGATCGCAGCCGGCTGCTCGGCTTCGATCCGAGCGAGCATCCCCTCGCGTTGCAGCTCGGCGGCTCCGAGGCGCGCGATCTCGAAACCGCCGCCAAAATCGGCGAGGATTTCGGCTACGACGAGATCAACCTCAATGTCGGCTGCCCGTCGGACCGGGTGAAGGACGGCCGCTTCGGCGCCTGCCTGATGGCGGAGCCCGCGCTGGTAGCCGCGGGCGTAGCCGCGATGAAGCGCGCTGTGAAAATTCCGGTCACGGTCAAATGCCGGATCGGGATCGACGATCAGGATCCGGAACTGGCGCTGGACGTGCTGGCGCGCGGCGTGGTCGCGGCCGGCGCCGATGCGCTGATCGTGCACGCCCGAAAGGCCTGGCTCAACGGATTGTCGCCGAAGGAAAACCGCGACATCCCGCCGCTCGATTACGACAGGGTGTATCGGCTGAAGGCCGCCATGCCCGGCGTGCCCGTCATCATCAATGGCGGCATCGCAAGCCTCGGCGAGGCGAAGCGGCATCTCGCTTATGTCGATGGCGTGATGCTGGGGCGGGCGGCCTATCAGGAGCCGTGGCGTTTGCTCAACGTCGATCCGGAAGTGTTCGGCGAAGCGGCCCCGCATACGACGATGAAGGACGTCTTCGAGGCCATGATGCCCTACATCGAGGATCAGCTGGCGCGGGGCACGCGGCTGCATTCGATGACGCGGCATTTCGTCGGTGCATTCCACGGCGTGCCCGGCGCCCGCGCATTCCGCCGCCATCTCGCCGAGAACGGCGTCCGCCCTGGCGCCGGCGTCAATGTGCTGCGCGATGCGATCGCGCTAGTCGAAGGCCGCGCGGTCGCGCCGATGGCGGCCTGAGACGTCGGGGTAGCCGTGCAGCATCAGCTTGTCGGCGCGAACGCCCCAGCTTTCCAGCCGGTCGAGAAAACTCATGCCGAGCAGGTTGGTCTTCATCTGCCCGCGCGGCACCACCAGCGCCGGCACAGATTTCTCGACCAGTTGACCGACGGCGAGCCGGTCGAGCGTCAGCCGTGCCGCCTTGGTGTGGCCGCCGGCGGTTTCGACATCGACATCATATTCGAGCATTTCGAGCGGCAGCCCGATGGCCTTCGCGGTCTCCCAGGTCAGCACCACCGAGGTCGCGCCGGTATCGATCACCATCGGTGCGGTGACGCCGTTGATCTTGGCGCGCAGCGCGAATTCGCCGCCCTGTCCGCGCGAGACCTGCACCGCGGGTGCGGACGCGGTGCTGCGCTGGCGCAGCATCTGCGAGACCTGCTGGCTGGCGCGCGCGATCTGTTCCGGGTCGCCATAGGCGACGACGGCGCCGGCGGTGCCGGCGAGCAGGAGGATGACGAGCAGGATGCGGCTCATGGCCTGCCTCCGTTGCTCCGGCTGCCGGTCAGTTGGGCGTTGAACTGGCCGCCATCGGCTCCAGCCCGGCGTCCGCCATCCGTGCCGGCAACATTTCCATCACCGCGAGCCGTTCCGCGCGCTCCATCCGGTGCCAGCGCGCGATCTCCGGAAGCGTGCGTCCGCACCCGAAGCAGAGTTTCGATTTGGGGTCCATCATGCAGACTGCGATACACGGCGTTTCTTTGCTCATGTTGGAAGTGTGAAACGGTTTTACCTGCTTGCGCAAGCGCTCCAGTTACAACCCGGTCCCCGCGCTCATGATCGGTTTGTTGCGCGCCCGCCGCTTGTCGTCGGCGGGAACGGTTACAGTTTCCGGTTGCAGCGGCGGGGCTTCTTCCGCCATCGGCGCCAACGCCGACATCACGCGCTCCGGCGGGAAGGTGACGATGACTTCGGTGCCGATCCGCAGCTTGGATTTCAGCGTAAACGTGCCGCCGTGCATGTCGATCAGGCTTTTGGCGATCGGCAGGCCGAGGCCGGCGCCTTGCTCCGCCGACTTGATCGAATTGGAGCCCTGGCCGAACGAGGCCAGCACGATTGGGATTTCGTCTTCCGCGATGCCGGAGCCGGTATCCTTCACGCTGAGATATTGTCCGCCGGACGCGGTCCAGCCGACCTTCAGCCAGATCTCGCCGCCCTGCGGGGTGAACTTGATCGAGTTGGACAATAGGTTGAGCACGATCTGGCGCGTGGCGCGTTCGTCGCCCCAGATCCGCGGCATGCCCTGCTCGAACACCTCATGGATGGTGATGCCGCGGCTGGTGGCGCGCAGCTTTAGCAGATGATGGCAGTCGGCAACGACGTGCACCAGCGAGACGGCCTCTTCATTGAGCTCGTAGCGTCCGGCCTCGATCCGCGACAGGTCGAGGATTTCATTGATGAGGTTGAGCAGGTGGACGCCGGAATTGTGGATGTCGGCGGAATATTCCTTGTAGACGGGCACGGTGTGCGGGCCAAAAATCTCGCTCTTCATCACTTCGGAGAAGCCGAGGATCGCGTTCAGCGGCGTGCGCAATTCGTGGCTCATCTGCGCCAGAAAACGCGACTTGGCGACGTTGGCGGATTCGGCGCGGTGTCGCGCCTCGTCGGAAATCGCCTTGGCCTGTTCGAGTTCGCCGATCAGCGCGTCCTTTTCGGCGCGCGCCTCCAGCGTCGCCAGCGTCGTCGAATGCAGGCGATGGGCGAGCAGCGCAAAATAGCCTTCGGCGGCGATCGCGAGCAAAGCGAGCACGTAATTGTCGAACGTGCCGCTGAGCACGAAATTCAGCGCAATCGCGGCTGTCACTGGCGCGGTTGCCGCAAGCGCTGCGATCGGGAGCGAGGCCGCGAGCATGCTCGATACTGCGATTACCAGCAGCATCAGGAACATCATCAGCGTGTTGGAGACGATGTCCGATCCCGCCGGATGCATCAGGACCGCGGTCCAGCACAGGCCGTAGAGCAGGTCGAGCAGCACGAATTGCGTGCGCCATTTGCGTGTGGCGGCGAGCGAAGGGGGCTCGGCGAGGAACCTGCGGCAATTGCGAATGATGGCGGCGTGGACGCAGAGCACGCCGATGGTCCAGGCCGCGGCCGGCACCGGCTGCATCCAGACGCCGAACATCACGCCGGTTGCAATCACCAGCAGCATGACGACATAGGATGCCGATATGCGGGTCTGGGCATATTGCCGGAGCAGTTCGGTATCGAAGGCCGGGCGGGTTCCGCTGGTCGACGTTAACCGATCGCGGGCCTCACGCACCCGCTGGGCTGCGGCGCGGCGGGTGTTAACCGGCGCGGCGACCTGAGGCTCGGCCGGAAGCTGGACAACTTCAGGCTTTTCTGCGGGTTTACTCATCAAACAACACAAGTCCTGCCCGCGAAGAGCGCGGGCTTTTTGCATTGTCTATCTCTGGGCCTAAATCCTTAAGCGATGCCTTAAATAGCTAAAAAATCCCGTTAACGCGGGGTTAAATTAACCTCTGGTTCCGGTAGGCCGGAAGCCTTGTCGTCATTGCGAGGAGCGATAGCGACGAAGCAATCCATGCTTTCCGCCTTCCGCACGATGGATTGCTTCGCTTGCGCTCGCAATGACAGTGGCGGATTGCGCCGCCGATGTTCCTCAGCGCTCCAGCCGCGCCAGCAGGCTCGACGTATCCCAGCGCTTGCCGCCCATCTTCTCCACTTCGGAGTAGAACTGATCGACCAGCGCGGTCACCGGCAGGTTCGCCCCGTTGCGGCGGGATTCGGCGATGCAGATCGACAGATCCTTGCGCATCCACTCGACTGCGAAGCCGAAATCGAACTTGCCGTCATTCATGGTCTTGTAGCGGTTCTCCATCTGCCAGGATTGGGCGGCGCCCTTCGAGATGGTCTCGACCACGGCATGGACGTCGAGGCCCGACTTCTTGGCGAAATGAATGCCCTCCGAAAGCCCCTGAACCAGGCCGGCGATGCAGATCTGGTTGACCATTTTGGTCAGTTGCCCGGAACCGGCCGGTCCCAGCAGCTTGCACATCCGGGCGTAAGCCGCGATCACCGGCTCGGCGCCGGCATAGGCGTCTTGCTTGCCGCCGCACATGACCGTCAGCACGCCGTTTTCGGCACCCGCCTGGCCGCCGGAAACCGGCGCATCGATGAACTTGAAGCCGGCCTTGGCGGCGGCGGCATCGAGCTCGCGCGCGACCTCGGCGGAAGCGGTGGTGTGATCGACGAAGGTGGCGGCCTTCTTCATGCCGGCAAAGGCGCCGTCGGAGCCCAGTGTCACCGCGCGCAGATCATTGTCGTTGCCGACGCAGCACATCACGAAATCCTGGCCGTCGGCGGCGGCCTTCGGCGTTGGTGCTGCGCGTCCACCGAACTTGTCGGCCCATTCCTTCGCCTTCGCCGCGGTGCGGTTGTACACGGTCACCTCATGGCCACCCTTTTTTGCGAGGTGTCCTGCCATCGGGAAACCCATCACGCCGAGACCGAGAAAAGCGACTTTAGCCATCTGTGCTACCTTATCGTTTGCCCTTCCGGGCCATTACCTTGGGGTTTTGCCGGCAGAATGGAGCGGGCCGGGCGTCTTTCTGGAGGAGGGAGGCCGCACCATAACCCCTGCGCCGCGAAGGGCAACCGCCTTCGTTTGGCGCGCGGGGCGCGGTTTGTGCTAGGATCGGGCGTCGAAAACAAACTTCACAAAAAAGGGAGTGTATCGCATGGGCGTCAGCGTTGGCGTGCTCGATCATTTCAACATCCGGACCCGGAAACTCGACGACACGGTCCGGTTCTATGAGGACGTACTGGGCCTGGAGAAGGGGCCCCGGCCGAACTTTGCCTTCCCCGGCGCCTGGATGTACTCGGAGGGCAAGCCGGTGGTGCATCTGGTCGATATTTCCCGGACCGATGAGCCGCAAAAGCCGGATTCCGGCGTGGTCCATCATGTCGCCTTCATCAGCCGGGGATTTGCTGGCATGATGCAGCGGCTGCAGTCCGGCGGGTTCAAATACGACTCGCGCCAGGTTCCCGGCGGCGATCTCTGGCAGATCTTCGTCAATGACCCCAATGGCGTCATGATCGAACTGAACTACGAGGCTGCCAAGGAAAGCGGCGACATGGCGCCCGCCGAACGGGCGGATGATATGCGAGCGATATAGCCTTTCGCGCTGTAACGCTTTAAGGGTCGCATCCTAGTTTATCCAGGAGATGCGCCGTGAGCGTAACCCAGCAACAGGTTCAGGATGCCTTGGCCAAGGTGGCGTCGCCGCGCGGCGTCGCCCTGACCAACGCCAATGTGCTGTCGGTGATCACGGTCACCGACGGCAAGGTGTTCTTTTCGATCAATGTCGATGCCGCCGAGGCCCGCGCGTGGGAAAGCGTGCGCGCGCAAGCCGAAGCCGCCGTGCGCGCCATTCCCGGCGTCACGGTGGCCATGATCGCGCTGACGGCCGAGCGCAAGGCAGGCGCCGCGGCACCGCCGCCGCAACCGCATCGCCATGCTCACGGCGTGCAGCCGGTGTCAGCGCATAAGCCGCCGCAAAGCCCGAGTTCGCCGATGTCCAAGCAGTCGGAGATTCCGGGCGTCGCCGCCGTCATCGCGGTGGCGTCGGGCAAGGGCGGCGTCGGCAAATCGACCACCGCGCTCAATCTGGCGCTGGGCTTGCGCGATCTCGGCCTGCGCGTCGGCCTGCTCGACGCCGATATTTACGGGCCGTCGGTGCCGCGGCTGACCGGCATTCACGAGAAGCCGCAGCTCGACGACAACCGGAAAATGATTCCGATTTCCCGTTTCGGCCTCGCCATCATGTCGATCGGCTTCCTGGTCGAGGAAGACACGGCGATGATCTGGCGCGGGCCGATGGTGATGTCGGCGATCACGCAAATGCTGCGCGATGTCGCGTGGGGCACGCTCGATGTTCTCGTGGTCGATATGCCGCCCGGCACCGGCGACGCGCAACTGACGCTGGCGCAGAACGTGCCGCTGAAGGGCGCCGTCATCGTCTCGACGCCGCAGGATCTGTCCCTGATCGACGCGCGGCGGGGCCTCGCGATGTTCAAGAAGGTCAACGTGCCCGTGCTCGGCATTGTCGAGAACATGAGCTATTTCCAGTGCCCGCATTGCGGCACCCGGTCGGACATCTTTGGTCACGGTGGTGCGCGCCATGAGGCGGAGCGGCTGGGCGTGCCGTTTTTGGGCGAGATACCCCTGCACATGTCGATTCGCACCACGTCGGATTCTGGCAACCCGGTGGTGGCCAGCGAACCGGATGGACCGCACGCGGCGATTTACCGCGCGATCGGTACCAAGGTGCGCGACCAGCTTCAGGGCGTCATCGCTGCGGCCTGAGGGCTTTTTTCGCCTCATTCGACTTTCGTTTAATCAGTGCAGTCATGCCATTGTCGCGTTTTCGCGCGGCAACTTCCGTGTTAAAGCCCCCCGGCCAGAGCGCCCCGGATGACGTGGAATTCGCCCCGCCGGAGGAATGCTCGAGGAAATATGGGAAACGCCCAGACTTTAAGGAGATGCCTGAATGAAGCGTCGTGATTTTTTGAAGGTTTCGGCGGCCGGTGCTGCCGCGACAGCCGTTGCCTCGCCGGCGATCGCGCAATCGTCCCCTGAGATCAAATGGCGCATGACATCGAGCTTCCCGAAGTCGCTCGACACCATCTATGGCGGCGCGGTCGAGGTGTCGAAATACGTCGCCGAAATGACCGACAACAAGTTTCAGATCCAGGTGTTCGCGGCGGGCGAAATTGTTCCAGGCCTGCAGGCGCTGGATGCGACGTCCAACGGCACCGTCGAGATGTGCCACACCGTCTCCTACTATTATGTCGGCAAGGATCCGACCTTTGCGATCTACGCCTCGGTCCCGTTCGGCCTCAACGCGCGCCAGCAGAACTCCTGGTGGTATCAGGGCGGCGGCATGGAGCTTGGCAATGAGTTCTTCAAGAAGTTCGGCGTGATCGGCGCTCCCTGCGGCAATACCGGCACGCAGATGGGCGGCTGGTTCCGCAAGGAGATCAAGACCGTCGCCGATCTCTCCGGCCTCAAATTCCGCATCGGCGGCATCGCCGGACAGGTTCTGCAGAAGGTCGGCGTGGTGCCGCAGCAGCTCGCCGGCGGCGACATCTATCCGGCGCTGGAAAAGGGCACCATCGATGCGGCCGAGTGGGTCGGTCCGTATGACGACGAGAAGCTCGGATTCCAGAAGGTCGCGAAGTACTACTATTATCCCGGCTTCTGGGAAGGCGGCCCGATGGTCCACGCCTTCACCAATCTCGAGAAGTGGAATTCGCTGCCGAAGAACTATCAGGCGATCCTCACCAACGCGATGGCGAACGCCAATAGCTGGATGGCGGCGCGCTACGACATGCAGAACCCGTCGGCGCTGAAGCGTCTGGTCGCCGGCGGCACGCAGCTGCGTCCCTTCACCACCGAAGTGCTGGAAGCCTGCCTGAAGGCGACCAACGAATTGTGGGGCGAGATCTCGGCCAAGAACGCCGATTTCAAGAAATCGATCGACGCGATGCAGGCCTATCGCTCCGATCAGTATCTGTGGTGGCAGGTCGCCGAATACACGTTTGACAGCTTCATGATCCGCTCGCGCACGCGCGGCTGATCTACACCTTTAGTAGCAAGTAAAGAGGCCCGGTCTCCGCAAGGAGGCCGGGCTTTTTGTGTCATACCGGCCAGTTCGGGATGGAAATCGGCAAAGGGATGTTCCATGCTGGCTACAGGCCTCGACACGAAGGCTGTCTGACACAACCACAAGGGATGGACTCCAATGAAGCGAAGAGATTTTCTCAAGGTCACCGGTTTAGGCGCGGCTGGCGCAACCGCGATGGCCGCACCGGCGATCGCGCAGTCGATGCCGGAGATCAAGTGGCGCATGACCACGAGCTGGCCGAAATCGCTCGACACGCTGCATGGCGGCGCCGAGATGATGGCGAAAGCCGTTGGTGAAGCGACCGACAACAAATTCCAGATCCAGACGTTTGCCGCCGGTGAAATCGTTCCGGGTCTGCAAGTGCTCGACGCCGTACAGAGCGCCACCGTCGAAATGGGCCATACCGCCACATATTATTATTTCGGCAAGGACCCGACCTTTACGTTTGGCTGCGCGGTACCGTTCGGGCCGAACTCGCGCATCAACCAGGCCTGGTACACGCTGGGCGGCGGCAAGGAACTGCTGAACGATTTCTTCAAGAGCTACAATGTCACCTCGCTGCTCGCGGGCAACACCGGCTGCCAGATGGGCGGCTTCTTCCGCAAGGAGATCAATACCGTCGAGGATCTCAAGGGCCTCAAATTCCGCATCGGCGGCTTTGCCGGGCGCGTGATGCAGAAGCTCGGTTGCGTGCCGCAGCAGCTGGCCGGCGGCGACATCTATCCGGCGCTGGAAAAAGGCACGATCGATGCGGCCGAATGGGTTGGTCCCTATGACGACGAAAAACTCGGCCTCTACAAGGTCGCGCCGCATTACTATTATCCTGGATGGTGGGAAGGCGGACCGATGCTGCTCGCCCTGATCAACCTGGACAAGTGGAACGCGCTGCCCAAATACTACCAAAGCGTGCTCGAACAGGCCGGTCATTACGCCAACAACTGGATGATGGCGAAGTACGATACGGTCAATCCGATGGCGCTGCGCAAATTGCTCGCCGCCGGTACCAAGCTGCACGCCTTCTCGCCGCCGATCATGGAGGCTTCCTTCAAGGCCGCGAAGGAACTGCACAACGAAGTCTCCGCGACCAATGCGAATTTCAAGAAGGTTTATGAGTCGCTGACCAACTACGCGAACAACGGCTACTCCTGGTTCCAGGTCGCCGAAGTCGGTTACGACAGCTTCATGGCGCGCCACTCGCAGAGCTGATCGCGCGCGGACGTTCAGGTCGGCAAAACCCCGGAGCAAAACTCCGGGGTTTCGTTTGGCGCAGCTGGTTGGTTCGGCGGCCGAAAATCCGGGCATCTGACTACTTTTTTGCCGGGCCTGTGCTATCATGCGTTCCGGTCGCAGTGACGGCACGATATGCGGATTGTCGGTCTCACCCTACGGACGATGTTTCTCCTCCTCGTGATCGCGGTGACGGCGCGCGTCGCCAGCCCGCAGACCGAGACGCTGTTATCGGCCTACGACACCCCCTCCGACCTGCTTCGCGCCGTTTTGGGCGCCGCCGTCTGTTGCTTCGTCGCGGTGCAGATCTTTCGCTACTCCAGAGACCCGGCTGACATGCGCAAATGGGTCCCGATCGGAATAGCCGCGGTGCCGCTGGCGCTGCTTTGCGCCGTGGTCATCTGGTAGGCGTCGCTTCGGCCGGCAATCACTGCGCCGCGGCCGCCAACACCGGCGCGGCGGCCGCGCCCCGCATCACACATTCGCGCCAGACCGCCGTCGAACAGCCCGCGGGCCAGCCGCCGCCGAGCGCCATGAACAGGGCGGCGGTGTCCGAGAGGCGCGTAGCCTTGGCCTGAACGCGGACGACCGCAGCCGTCAGATATACCTGCTGGGCGTTGAGCACGACCACCTGATTGACCTGGCCCAGAACGAGCTGCTTCTGAATGATGTCGAGGCTTGCCTTCGCGGCGAGTTCGGCCTTGACCGCGGCTTTCACGGCGCGCGCATCTGCCTGCAAACTGCGTAGCGCGTCGGCGACGTTTTGCACCGCCGTGATGACGGCCTGGCGATAGAGTGCATCCGCCTGGTCCACCGCGGCTTCCGCGGCCTTCTGCTTGTGGTAAAGCGTCAGGCCATCGAAGATTGGCTGGGTTGCACTCGCAGCGAGAACATAAAAGCTGGTCCCCGGTGTAAACAACTCAGCCAGGCTGAAGCCGACGGCTCCGGCATTTCCGGAGATCGTAACGTTCGGCAGCCGGGCTGCGATCGACACGCCGACCAGAGCGTTTGCGGAGTGCAGCAGCGCCTCCGCGGCCCTGACGTCCGGACGCTGCCGTACCAGCGTGCTCGGCAGGCTCACCGGCAGATTTGCGGGCAGCGTCAACCCGTTGAGCGTAAACTTTTGCAGGATTTCGTCCGCGGAGAATTGCCCGGCAAGCGCGGTCAAGAGGTCGCGCTGAACGGCGAGCTGCTTTTCGAGCGGCGGCAGGAGTTGCTCGGACTGTGCCAGCGCCGCTTCCTGCGCCAGCACGTCGACCTGGGCGGTCTGGCCCGCGGTGAACTGGTTTTTCACGATATCCAGGATGCCGCGCTCAATCTTCACGACGCGCTGGATCGCAGCGATTTGGCCGCGAAGTGATGCTTCCTGGATCGCGGCAGTAACGACGTTGGCAGTCAGCGCGAGATAGGCCGCTTCCAGTTGGAACAATTGCTGCTCGGATATTGCGTCGAGATTCTCGACGGCGCGAACATTCTGGCCCCAGATATCAGGCACGAAACTGACGTTCAGTTGCGCGGTGTGGAGTGTAAATACGGACGGCGACTGGCCGCCGGGGCCCGAACTCGAGGCGCCGGAAATTTGCTGGATGGAGGGCGTGTAATTCGCACCGATCTGCGGAAAGAAAAGCCCGCGCTGGGCCAACGCGTTGTATTGCGCAATTCTGATCGCCGCTTCGGCCGACTGAAGGGAGGGGTTGTGTTCGACCGACATCTTGATCAGTTCGTCGAGTGGCTTCGAACGAAACGCCGTCCACCACCGCAGAGATACATCCTCTCCGCTGACGAAATGCTGCTGTGACAAACGAGGACCCCCAGCGCCCGTGTTGGGGGAAGCAAGCTTCTCCGGCGTGTAGCCGGTCACATCCGGGGCTGGCGGCGGAACAAAGTTTGGTCCAACCGCGCAGCTCGCCAGAACGAGTCCGGCGGCTCCGGCACAAAGCGCCCGCAGCCGCACGACGCTGCATCTGCCGAAGCGGACGGCAAGAACCATGGTGGGGGTGTTACGCATCAACGACATCCCCCTCAATGCGCCGCTTCCGGCGGCATTGCGGCAGCGGGTTCTTCGGGGGTGACCGCCGTCTCCCGCGACAGGAAGATTTTTCGCAAGGCGGGCGCAACGATCAGCAGCAACAAGGGCCCGATGAACATGCCGCCGACGACCACGGTGGCCAGCGGCCGCTGCACCTGGCTTCCGATGCCGTGCGACAGCGCCGCCGGGAACAGGCCGACGCCCGCGGACAGCGCGGTCATCAGCATCGGCCGCATGCGCTGCTCCGCGCCGCTGAAGACCGCATCCGCAATGCTCATTCCCGAGGCCCGCAACTCGCGGAAATAGGTGATGTTGAGGATGCCGTCCATGACGGCGACGCCGAACAGCGAGATGAACCCGATTGCCGCCGAAATGCTGAAATCGAGATCGGCGAGGAAAAGGGCGATCAGTCCGCCGCCGACCGCGAAGGGAATGCCGGCCAGCGCCAGCAGGCTGTCGCGCAGTGAATTGAACAGGCTGTAGAGCAGCACGAAGATGAGCAGCAGCGTAATCGGCACCACGATCATCAGGCGGGCCTTGGCGGCCTCGAGATTGTCGAACTCGCCGGACCAGATGATGCGATAGCCGGATGGAAGCTGGACCGCCTGCGCGACGCGCTGCTGCGCCTCAGCGACCGTGCCGCCGAGATCGCGGCCGCGCACGCTGAACTTGATGGGGATGTAGCGCTGGCTGCGTTCGCGGTAGATGAACAGCGCACCGGTATCGAGCGAAATATCGGCAAGTTCGCTTAAGGGTATATAGGCGTTGCTGCCTGCCGGCGTCTGATAGGCGACCTTGATGTCGCGCACCGCGTCGATGCTGTGCCGGAATCTGGGGTCAAGGCGGACCGCGACTCCGAACGAGCGGTCGCCTTCGAGCACCGTGGTTGCGTTGGTGCCGCCGAGTGCCGCCTGCACCACGGTGGTGACGTCGCCGGTGTTGAGACCGTAGCGGGCCGCCTTTTCCCGGTTCACCTTGATGTTGAGGTTGGGTTGTCCGGTCAGGTGGAAGATGCCGAGATCGGCGACGCCGCGCACCTTCGCCATTTCCTCCATCACCTTGGCCGCGGTCTGCTCCAGGACGTCGAGGTTGGGCCCGATGATCTTCACCGAGTTCGCACCCTTGACCCCGGAGAGGGCCTCCTCGATGTTGTCCTGGATGTACTGCGAGAAGTTGAGTGTGACGCCGGGCAGTTCCTCGTCGAACTCCTTCTGCAGCTCTTCGGTGAGCTTTTCCTTGGTCAGGCCCGGCGGCCACTCGTCGAACGGCTTGATCGGCGCGAACAGTTCGACGTTGGAAAACGCCGAAGCGTCGCTGCCATTGTCGGGACGGCCGTGCTGCGACACCACCGTGATGATTTCGGGATGGCGCAGCAAAATCTCCCGCATCTTGCGCGTCGGCTCGGTGCCGGCATCGAGCGAAATGGTCGGCGGCATCGAGGCACGGATCCAGAAATTGCCTTCCTCCAGCGCCGGCAGGAATTCGCTGCCGAGCCGGCTGGCGGCCAGCGCGCTTATCGCAAGGAAGAGGATTCCCGCGGTGACCGCGACCTTCACATTGCCGAGCGACCAGCGCAGCACCGGGGTGTAGGCCTTGCGCAGGCCGCGGACGATGATCGTCTCGGCTTCCTCGATGTGCTTCGGCAGCAACAGCGAGGCCAGTACCGGCGTCACCGTGAATGTCGCAAGCAAAGCGCCGGCGAGGGCATAACCATAGGTGCGTGCCATCGGCCCGAAGATCTGGCCTTCGACGCCCTGCATCGTGAACAGCGGCACGAAGGCGGTGACGGTGATGGCGGCGGTGAAGAAGACGGCCTTGTCGACCTGCAGCGCGCTGACGAAGATCATCCGCAGCCGTTCGGTCCAGCGAGCCGCCGAGGGTTGGCCGTGAGTCGAGGCGGTTGGATCGGCGCCCCAATAGCCTTCCGACAGATGTTGCAGGACCCGCTGACGATTTTCCGGATTCGATTGGAAGTTACGAAAGATGTTTTCCATCATGATGACGGCGGAATCGACGATGATGCCGAAATCCACCGCCCCGAGCGACAACAAATTGGCGTCTTCGCCCTGCAGCACCAGGATGATGATGGCGAAGAACAGCGCGAACGGAATATTCGCGCTCACGATCAGCGCGCTGCGCAGATCGCCCAGGAATATCCATTGGATCACGAATACCAGAATGCAGCCGAACATCAGATTGTGCAGCACGGTGTGGGTGGTGACGCCGACCAGCGAACTGCGGTCGTAATAGGGGACGATCTTGACGCCCGCGGGCAGGGTGCCGTCGCTGTTGATCCTGGCGACCTCTTCCTGCACCTTCGGGATGATGTCGTTGGTATGCTGGGTGCGTCCCATCACCACGATTGCCGCGGCGACGTCATCATCCCTATCTTTGCCCGCGATCCCGAGCCGCGGCACATAGCCGACCGAGACCTTGGCGACCTGTTTGATCTGGATCGGAAGCCCGCCGGACTGGCTGAGCACGATGTTTTCGATATCCTCGACCTTGTAACCCTTGGTGATGTCGTCGGCGCCGCCGGAGTCGATCAGGCCGATACCGCGGATGTTGACGGACTGCTGACCGATCGCAATCTCGCGGCCGCCGACATTGACGTTGGCGTTGCCGAGCGCCGAGACCAGCTGCGGCACGGTGATATTGTAGGCCTCGAGCTTCTGCAGGTCCGCATCGACATTGAATTGCTTGGTGGTGCCGCCCCAGGAATTGATCTGCACCACGCCGGGAATGGTCATGAGTCGGCGGGTGACCACGTAGTCCTGCAGCGTCCGCAAATTGGTCAGGCCGAAATTCGGCGGACCGACCAGCTGATAACGGTAGATCTCGCCGACGAGACTGGACTGCTGGATGGTGGGGACCAGATTGCCGGGCAGCTGGATGTTCTGCTGGATGCTGTTGGCGGCCTGGGTCAGCGCGAAGTAGTAGTCGACGCCGTATTTGAACGTCACGCGGACGAAGGAAAGGCCGTAAAACGACGTCGAGCGTATGTTGACCACGCCCGGCGTGGGATAGAGCCCGACCTCCATCGGGATAGTGTAGTACTTCTCCATCTCCTCCGCGGAAAGACCGGGTGCCTGCGCGGTGATCTCCAGGATCACCGGTGCCGGATTCGGATAGGCCTCGATGTTCAGTTTGGTAAATGCGGCGATGCCGGCTGCGCAGAACACCACCAGGCCCAGCACAATGATTGCGCTGCGGGTCAGGCCGAATTGAATGATGCTCTTGACCAAGGCTACACACTTGCTTTCGAAATGAAGTCGGCGCGGTGGTTTTCCCGGGCGTGGTCCGTTTCCAGCCAAGCCGAACCGGCGCGCGCTTTTGCCGGCCGGACGCGCTCTGTGGTAGGTCGCGTCACGCTCTATCCCGTGATCGCGTTAGCAAACTTGTTGCTGAGGAAGATCGCGCCGGTCGAGGCAACCTGCTCACCGGGATCGAGGCCGGCGAGGATCTGGAGCCATCCGTCCTGTGTGAGCCCGGTCTTCACTGCACGCCGCTCGAACCGCCGCCGGTCGGTGGTGACCCACACGGTCATGGTCCCGTCTCCCTCGCGGACGACGGCATCCGAGGGGACCGCCACTGACAATTTCGGACTTTCGGTTTCGATGGTGAAACTCGCCAGCATGCCCGCGCGCAGCTTGTGCTGCGGATCCTGGACCACGGAGCGGACCAGCAAACGGTGCGAATTCGGGTCGAGGTTCAGGCCGATCGTCGTCACGTGTCCGCGGAATACAGTTTCGGGATAGGCCGGCACAGTCACTTCTACCGGCTGCCCCAGCCGGTAGGCCGGCGCGTCGGTTTCAATCACGTTGGCGACCATCCACATCGTCGTCAGGTCGGCGAGCATGTACGGTGCCGGCGCATTGCCCGGTTGCACGTAGAGCCCCGGCGCGGCGTTGCGGGCGACGATCTGGCCGGAGATCGGGCTCGGCACGGTCAGGATCGAATCGACCTTGCGATCAGCCACGATGCGGTCGATCTCGGCGTCGGTCTTACCGAAAATCCGCACCGCGTCGCGCGCAGCCTTGAAGTTGCCTTCGGCGGTCTGCTGGTCGGAAGTGGCCTGGTCGACATCCTTTTGCGCGCCTCCGCCGGTTTTCAGCAGTTGCTTCACCCTCGCAAGTGTCCGCGTCTGCAGTTCGAGCACGCCGGAGGCGGCGAGCAGCGAAGATTCGGCTTGCAACAGATCGGGGCTGTCGATCGTGAACAGCGTATCGCCCTTGTTGACCTCGTCGCCGACGTTGAAGGTCGTGTCGACGATCCTGCCGGGATTGGTGGTAAACGCCTGCACCAGCATATTCTGATTGAAATCGATGGAGCCGACCGCATTCTTGAGAACCTTGAACGCACGTGGCTCCGCCGGCATGACCTTGAAAGCAGCGGCCTGCTTTTCGGTGATGTCGAGATATTGTTGCTCGACGTTGACGTCCGCCTTCGCCTGTGTCGGGGCCGATTGGGCCGGCGAAGTGCCGGCGTGCGTCAGCAACCATGCAGCGGTCAAACCTGCGGCCGTGACGGCGGCGGCAGCGTAGCCTGCACGCTTCAGGCGAGATGACATTACAGCTTCCATTTGTCCCGGAGCATTGGAAAAGTTCGCGCGATTCCCAATCTCGCTGCGTCGCGCACGCACACAGGGACCTGTTATCAAGGCTAGCTTACGCCAACCTTACAAGCGTCGGCACACGCGCGGGAACGAGGAGCAAATTTTGTCTGATTTCGATAAGAAACGGGCGTCCTTTCATATAGAAAAGATAGCGCGATTGGCTCGCCTGAAAGAGTCTGATTAAATGTGGACCGTTTGCACAGCTTGTTTGCCCAAACACCGGTCCGCCAAAAATTTTTTCCGTCGAGGCGATATCGGCTTTGGGAAATGGGGGATATCGGTGGCTCTCGAATATCGGCCCGGCGGTTTGTAATTCAGGTTGGATAGATGCGGCTTCTGATCGTCGAGGATAACATCGAACTCTCGCGGCTCGTTGCCGCCGGTTTGACGGCGGCAGGCTACGAGACGGATGTCGTGAGCAGCGCCGGCGAGGCGCGCGACGCGGTGCGCAGCGTCAGCTACGCCGCCATGATCCTCGACCTTGGTTTGCCGGACGGAGACGGCCTGTCAGTGTTGATCGAGCTTCGGCGCCGGACGGATCCGCTGCCGGTGCTGGTGCTGACCGCGCGTAACGGCCTGCAGGATCGCGTCAACGGTCTGCGCAGCGGTGCGGATGATTATCTGGCCAAGCCGTTCGCGCTGGAGGAGTTGGTGGCAAGGCTGGAAGCGATCCTGCGCCGCCCCGGCCAGTTGCTGGGCAGTTCGCTCAACCTCGCCAATCTCGTCTACGATACCGAGAGCCGCCAGATATTCATCGACGGGGCGCCGAGAATGTTCTCTTCGCGCGAAACTTCCGTGCTCGAAATCCTGCTGCGTAGGCAGGGCCGGGTGGTGCCAAAGAAGAACGTCGAAGACCACATCTTCGGGCTCACCGGCGATGTCGCTTCCAATGCCGTGGAAGTCTATGTATCGCGGCTTCGCAAGCAACTGGGCGAATACGGCGCCAAGATCCTGATTCATACGATCCGCGGAGTGGGCTATCTGATGGCCGAGGAGAAATAGCGTGATCCGTTTCAAATCGCTGACATCGCGGATCGTGCTGCTGCACATCGTGGCGGTCGCCGTCGCGGCGATTCTCCTGCCCCTGATCCTGCTCTGGCTGTTGAACTCGGAGGTCAATCATCTGCATCGCGACGCGATGCGGGATCAGGCCGAGGCGCTGGGCGAGAGGCTCGCCGTCAAGCCGGACGGCACGATTGCGCTTGATCTGCCCGAGAGCCTCAAGGACCTGTATTCGGAGGCCTATGGACGATATCAATACGATATCTTCGATCGATCGGGCCGCGTGCTGTTTTCCTCCCACAAGAATGCCGGGCCGATCGTTCGCCCGGACGTGGAATCTCCCGGAACGATTTCCGGAGCAAGCGTCAGCCGGGATATCGGCGGGCAGACCGTGCACATTCGGGTGGCGGAAGATCTCGCGCACCGGGATGTCATCATCGACGACATCATCGCCAATTTCTTCCGGCGCGTCGGATGGATCACCATTCCGATACTGCTGACCCTGCTTGCGATCGATATCGTCATCTTCCGGCGCGCCGTTGCCCCGCTGCTCCGCGCATCGGAGGAAGCAAAGAACATCGGGCCCGCACGTACCGACGTCCGGCTGCCGACCGAGCAGATCCCGAGCGAAATCCTGCCGCTGGTCACCGCCGTGAACCAGGCGCTCGACCGGCTCGAGGACGGCTTTCGCGTGCAGCGCCAGTTCACGGCCGATGCGGCCCATCAGCTGCGGACGCCGCTGGCGATCCTGCGGACTCGCCTCGGGACCCTTGGCGACCGCGTTGGAACGCAGGAGCTGGATGCGGACATCGAGGGCATGAGCCGGATCGTCGGTCAATTGCTCGAGATCGCGGAACTGGACACGCTCGTGCTGGATCCGTCGGAGACCGCCGATTTACGCGCCGTCTGCGCCGAGGTGGTCGGTTCGATCGCGCCATATGCACTCGCCCGGCAGCGAGATATCGCGCTCAAGGGCACCCCCGACGCGGTCCGCATCAGAGGCAATGCGGAGATGCTGCAGCGCGCGATCTTCAATCTCGCCGATAATGCAATCAAGTATACCGCGCCGGACACCTCGGTGGATATCGAAGTGCGCGACGACGGCTCGGTCCGGGTGCGCGACTGCGGGCCGGGCATTCCGCCCGGCGAACATGGCCTGATCTTCCAGCGCTTCTGGCGCGGCGATCGCCGGCGCACGGACGGCGCGGGGCTCGGGCTTTCGATCGTACACGGGGTGGCGGAGGATCACGCCGCCACGGTGGCGGTCGAGAACCTTCCGACGGGCGGGGCCCAGTTTACCCTGCGTTTCCGTCTGGCCGGCGAAGTGGCTTCCACCTGATCGCTATTGCTTCGGTGGCGGACCGAAATCCAGCGGCGGCAGGTCGATCTGCGGCACTTCGATCTTGACCTTGTTCAGGTCGACGTTGAGCGGCTTGTCGAGCAGGCCGGTCACCGTGATCGGGAACGCGATCACCAGCACGACCATGATCGCCTGCAGCCCGATCCAGGGCATGGCGCCCCAGTAGATATCGGAACTCTTGACCTCCTTCGGCGCGACGCCGCGCAGATAGAACAGCGCAAAGCCGAAGGGGGGATGCAGGAACGAGGTCTGCATGTTGACGCAGAGCATGACGCCGAACCAGATCAGCGCGGCATCGGGGCCGACGACGGGCGCCAGCACCTTCTGCGCGATCGGCGCGATCATCGGCAGGATGATGAAGGCGATCTCGAAGAAGTCGAGGAAGAACGCCAGGAAGAAGATGAAGAGATTGATGAAGATCAGGAAGCCCCAGACGCCGCCGGGCAGCGACGTCAGCATGTTTTCGAGCCAGACGCCGCCGGAGACGCCGAGGAATACCACCGAGAAGCAGGTCGAGCCGATCAGGATGAAGGTGACCATGGTGGTGATGCGCATGGTGGTCTCGTAGCCCTGCTTGATCAGGTCGCGCAGCTCCGGAATGCGGACGGCCTCGAGGCAGATCCAGACCACGGCGAGATAGGTGACGGCGAAGGCGAGCTTGAACAGCAGGTTTTCGGTGAAGAACATCCCGACGATCGTGCCGACGCCGGCGCCGATGATGCCGATGATCAGGATCTTGCTGCCGGCCGTGCTGAAATCCTTGTGATGGATCGCCGCCAGCACGATCGCGCCGATCGCGCCCATGGCACCGGCTTCGGTCGGCGTCGCCAAGCCCATCATCATGGTGCCGAGCACGACGAAGATCAGCACCGCCGACGGGATGATGCCCATCAGGCATTTCTTCCAGAGCGGCCAGCCCGTCAGCGTCAATTCGGTCTTCGGCACCGCCGGCAAATAATGCGGTTTGACGAGGCCGAGGATGAAAGTGTAGCCGGCGAACAGCATGATCTGGAAGATCGATGGGCCCCAGGCGCCGAGATACATGTCGCCGACCGACTTGCCGAGCTGGTCGGCCAGCACGATCAGCACCAGCGACGGCGGCACCAGCTGCGTGATGGTGCCCGAGGCCGCCAGCACGCCGGTGATGTAGCGCATGTTGTAGCCGTAGCGGATCATCACCGGCATCGAGATCAGCGCCATGGCGATGACCTGCGCCGCCACCGTACCGGTGATCGCGCCGAGGATGAAGCCGACGATGATGACGGAATAGCCGAGGCCGCCGCGGATCGGGCCGAACAGCTGGCCCATCGAATCCAGCATGTCTTCGGCCAACCCACAGCGTTCCAGGATCGCGCCCATGAAGGTGAAGAACGGGATCGCCAGCAGCAGTTCATTCGACAGCACGCTGCCGAACACCCGGCCCGGGATCGCCTGCAGAAAATTCATGTCGAAGAAGCCGAGATGGATCGACAGGAAGCCGAAACAGAGCCCGACCGCGGCCAGCGTGAACGCTACAGGGAAGCCGATCAGCATCGCCAGAACCAGACCGCCGAACATCAGCGGCGGCATCATCTGAAGCGTAATCATTGGGTCGGCCTCTCGTACTTCGCATCGATCGTCACATAGCCCTGCAGTGCGGCGATCCGCTTGATCACCTCTGAGACGCCTTGCAACGCCAGCATCACGAAGCCGGCAGGAATCACGAATTTGATCGGCCAGCGGACCAGGCCGCCGGCATTGCCGGACATTTCGCCGACATCGTAGGCCTGAAGGAAGAACGGCCAGGACAAATAGCTGAGCAAGAGGCAGGACGGGATCAGGAAGAACAGCGTGCCGATCATGTCGAGCCAGAGCTGGCCGCGCTCGGTCAGGAACAGATAGAAGATCTCGACCCGGACATGCTCATTGCGCTTGAAGGTGTAGGAGGCGCCGAACATCACCAGGATAGCGAAGCTGTACCACTGCAGCTCCAGCCAGCCGTTGGAAGAGTAGCCGAAGGCGTAGCGGATCATGGCGTTTGCGGCACTGACGACGCAGGCGAACAGCACCAGCCAGTTGCAGATGTAGCCGATCTTTTCATTGAGCAGGTCGATCGCGGTGCTCAATGCCAGTAATGGGCGCATCGTGGTCTCCTGGGCGCTCGCCATCAAAGCGCGCCGAACGTTTCAACTGACATCGCGCCGCCACCGCGCGAAAAGCGCGTAGCGCCAGATCGCGTGAAATCACGGCTCATTCGCAGGAGCGATTGCAACGATAGTCCTCCCCCAGTTGCGCTTCTGCCGTCTTGTCTGCACCCGTCGGCTTATCTAGCCGGGCTAGCATGAAGCAGCCGCACCAAACCAGCGGGCAGCGCTGTCGTCAATTGGAAGTTTGTTGATGTTGAACGGGAATTTGCGCCAAAGGCCGGGGTTCGGCCGCGGCGGCGGCTCTCAGCCGCAATCCTCAGCCACCCGTCACGCTCATATGGCGGCTGACGCTCGGGCGGTTGTGCCGGCGGTCGATGATGAAGTCGTGACCCTTCGGCTTCAGCCCGATGGCGCGATCGATCGCGGCGGCGAGCAGGATGTTGTCGGCGGAGGCCCGCAACGGCTTGCGCAAATCGGAGGCATCCTCATGGCCGAGGCAGGTGTGCAGCGTGCCGGTGCAGGTGATCCGGACCCGGTTGCAGGACTCGCAGAAATTATGGGTCATCGGCGTGATGAAGCCGAGCTTGCCGCCGGTTTCGCTGATCCGCACGTAGCGGGCAGGGCCGCCGGTGTCGTCGGCGAGATCGGTGAGGGTATATGACTTCGCGAGGCGGGCGCGCACCAGCGACAGCGGCACATACTGGTCGATGCGGCCTTCGCCGATATCGCCCATCGGCATCACCTCGATCAGCGTCAGCGCCATGCCCTTGCCGTGCGCCCATTCCATCAGCGCGGGGATCTCCTCCTCGTTCATGTTCTTCAGCGCCACCGCGTTGATCTTGACGGCGAGGCCGGCTTCGCGCGCGGCCTCAATGCCGGCCAAAACCTTGTCGATATCGCCCCAGCGGGTGATGGCGCGGAATTTTGCGGCATCCAGCGTATCCAGGGAGACGTTGACCCGGCGCACGCCGCAGTCGCGCAATTCGCCGGCGAAGCGCTGAAGTTGCGAGCCGTTGGTGGTCAGCGTCAGTTCATCGAGCGCGCCGGTGCCGAGATGCCGCGACAGCGAACGCACCAGCGTCATCACGTTGCGGCGGACCAAGGGCTCGCCGCCGGTGAGGCGGATCTTGCGCACGCCCTTGGCGATGAAGGCCGAGCACAGCCGGTCGAGTTCTTCCAGTGTCAGCAGATCGGCCTTGGGCAGGAACGTCATGTCCTCGGACATGCAGTAGAAGCAGCGCAGGTCGCAGCGGTCGGTGACCGACACCCGCAAATAGCGGATGGTCCGGCCGAACGGGTCGGTCATCGGCGCCAACAGTTCTGGAGTGCTCAACGAGGGTCCGCTCATTTCTGGAAGTGCCTTGTCCCGCCGGGCAGCTACGACATCCGCCTGTCCCGCTAGCACAATCTAGGCACGTTGCCACCGGCTCACAATGCGCAAGTCCGCATGTGCAGTGCAAGCGATCAGCGGGTCGCCGGCGGCGGCGCTGCCGCAGGCGGGGCAGCGTTCGGCTCCGGGAACGGCGAGCCCTCGGCGGCGGCGGGCGCTGCCTTGGGCTTTTTCGGCTTTTTCGGCCGCATCGCCTTGTGCACCTTCGGTGGCGGGCCGGCGGGCTTGAGTTCCGCGAATACCGGGCTGGGATCGACGGTGGTGGAGGCGGGGGTGGCGAAGTCGCCGGGGTTGCGGATCACCCGCACCGCCACGGTCGCCGGCTCGAATTTCGGCAGGTTGAAGGTGACGGAGAACCCGGCGTCGGGCGCGGGCACCGAGACCTGGCAGGGCGTCTTGCAGCCCGGTCCGAGCGAGGTCACCGCATCGGCGCCCGGAGGTGCTGAGTCGAGCTGGACCTGGATCGGCGGTGGCGTGGGTTTGAAGGAATCCAGCGAGAACGAGGAGCATCCGGCCAGGCTCAGCCCGGCGACGGCAATCACGATGACACGACGCATGATTTAATCACTCTACTGCGGCGAACAGCCACAATCCCCGGCCCGACCATATGAGCGTGGGAATAGAGGTCAACCGGGGCAGGCGCAATCGTTAAAGGATGGTTAACGCAGGAATCGACAGCTTTTTGATATCTTAGTTAAATCAATATCTTAGAAAGTTCCATTGGCCCGGACGATGCTATCCACGGCCGCCGGCAGGTCGCGCATATGCCCGATCAGCCGGTCCGGCTTCAGTTCCGCGATCGGAACATCGGTGTAGCCGAATTCAACCCCGATCACGGGAACGCCGGCGCGCCGGGCCACCCCGACATCGGGGCCGGCATCGCCGACCATGATGGTTGCGGCGATCTGCCCGCCGGCCCGCGCCACCGTCTCGCGCAGGATCGCCGGATCCGGCTTTGCGACGCCAAAGGTGTCGGCGCCGCAGATCGCGGCGAACCGCGCGCTCAGTCCGAGCTGGTCGAGCAGGCGTTTCGACAGCCACTCCAGCTTGTTGGTGCAGACCGCGAAGCGAAAGCCTTGGCCTGCGAGATCGTCGAGCGCGCTTTCCAGTCCATCGAACGGACGCGAGGCGTCGGCGATGTGGTCGGCGTAGTAATCGATGAAATCGCGGGTCAGACGGTCGATATCGGCGACGCTCATAACGCGGCCATCGACCTCGAGGCCGCGTTCGAGCAGCTTGCGCGCCCCGGCGCCGATCATGTTGCGGGCCGAATCCGGCGGGACCGGCGCCATGCCTTCGCGATCGAGCACGTAATTGAGCGCGCTGATCAGGTCCGGCGCGGTGTCGACCAGGGTGCCGTCGAGATCGAATACGAGCATGCGGGGAGGGTTCATCCTGAATTCGCTATCGATCGCCACGCGATCATGCAAGTAGAGATGATCGGTGATCATCAAAAATACCGGAGGGGAACAATCATGCGCGAACTGGCCGGCAAGACAGCCTTCGTGACCGGTGGCGCCAGCGGTATTGGCCTAGCGCTCGGCCGCGCGTTTGCGCAAAGCG
Source organism: Bradyrhizobium sp. Ash2021 (assembly GCF_031202265.1). NCBI lineage: Bacteria > Pseudomonadati > Pseudomonadota > Alphaproteobacteria > Hyphomicrobiales > Nitrobacteraceae > Bradyrhizobium > Bradyrhizobium sp. Ash2021. The sequence goes on from NZ_CP100604.1 coordinate 3,980,778, forward strand.
GCATGAAGGTGATGCTCGCCGATATCGAGGCCGAAACGCTGCAGGCCGCGGTCGGCAGCCTCAAGGAGATCGGGCCTGACGTCCGCGGCACCATGTGCGACGTCGCCGATCCCGTAAGCGTCGAGCGCGCCGCGCAAGCCACGTTCGATGCGTTCGGCAAGGTCCATGTCGTCTGCAACAATGCCGGCGTCGCCGCCGGCGGCGGCATCGACCTGATCTCGCTCGACAACTGGCGCTGGGTGCTCGACGTCAACCTGATGGGCGTGCTGCACGGCGTCCGCAGCTTTCTGCCGCATATGCGCAGGCACGGCGAAGGCGGTCATATCGTCAACACCGCGTCGATGGCCGGCATGAACGGCGGCCTCGGCTTCAGCCCCTATGCGGCGAGCAAATTCGCCGTGGTCGCGATGTCCGAGGGCCTCGCCGCGCAGCTGAAGCCGCACGGCATCGGCGTCAGCGTGCTGTGCCCGAGTTTCGTGCGCACGGGCATCGGCGAGAGCGGGCGCAACCGGCCCGAGCGCTACGGCCCGGCGCGCGTGCCCGATCCGGCCAGTCCGGCCGCGGCCATGGTCGCCGAGATCAAAAGGTTGATAGACACCGGGCTCGCGCCTGATTTCGTCGCAGCCCGCGTGCTTGCCGCGATCCGCGAAGACGAGTTCTACGTTTTCACCCACCCCGGCATGCGCGCCGAGGTGGAGGGGCGGTTTGCCGCGATACTGGCGGCGATGGACAAGGTGCCGGCGCCCTGATCCAGGTCGCGTTTCAGGTGGCGCCAGCCGCTTATAGCGCTGTTCCTTGGCTGAAAACGACGCTAGATATGCGCCCGCAACTTAAGGGGCATCGTCGTCACGTGGACATGGACGCATTGAAACGGCAGGCTGCAGCCCGCGCGCTGGAGCATGTGCAGGACGGCATGAAGCTCGGGCTCGGCACCGGCTCGACCGCCAGGCATTTCGTCGACCTGCTCGGCGAGAAGGTCCGCGCCGGCATGAAAATCGTCGGCGTGCCGACGTCGGAAGCGACCCGCGCGCAGGCGGAAGCATGTGGAATCCCGCTGACCACGCTCGACGACATCGACCGGCTCGATCTCACCGTGGATGGCGCCGACGAGATGGATCCCGCGCTCAATCTGATCAAGGGCGGCGGCGGCGCGCTCTTAAGGGAAAAGATCGTGGCGGCGGCCTCGGATCGCATGATCGTGATCGCCGACGACACCAAATGGGTCGATGTTCTCGGCCGTTTCCCGCTACCTGTGGAGGTGATCCCGTTCGGCCTGGCGGCGACGGAGCGCGCCATGGCCGCGGCATTTGCGGAAAGTGGCGTTTCCGGGCAAATGGGGGTCCGAAAGGGCAGGGACGGCCACGTTTTTATCACCGATGGCGGCCACTGGATCATCGATGCCCATCTGGTGCGGATCAATGATGCGCCGCGGCTGGCGGGCTTGCTGAGCCTGATCCCGGGCGTCGTCGAACACGGCCTGTTTATCGGCCTTGCCAGCATCGCCGTTCTGGCGGGCGCGCAGGGAATTCGCGTAATTGAACGGCGCTAGCGCCGAACCTTGAGGAGAATTGGAATGAAGCGTTTTTCGGGAAGTTCGTCGGCCGCCGGTCTGATGCTGGGCCTGGCGCTGTTGGCTGGCCCCGCCATGGCGCAGGCGCCAAAGCAGGCCGCACCGGCCGCTACGCCGCTCAAGGAAGCGACGCCGGCCGCCATTGCCGCCGCCAAGGAAATCCTTGGCATGAAGAACGCGAGCGCGATGTACGCCAGCGCCGTTCCCAACATCGTCGAGCAGACCAAGAACGCGCTGCTGCAGTCCAACCTCAACTATCAAAAAGACCTCAATGAGGTGGCCGTCATCGTCGCCAAGAACATGGCGGGCCGCGAAAAGGAAATAGGCGACGGCATGGCGAAGATCTACGCCAACGAGTTCACCGAGCAGGAATTGAAGGATCTGGTGACGTTCTACAAATCGCCGCTCGGCCAGAAGCTGCTCTCGACCGAGCCGCGCGCCATCCAGTTCTCGATGTCCTATATGAACCAGTGGGCGCAGGTCTTTGCCGAAACCGTCAACGCCGCGTTCCGGGGCGAGATGAAAAAGCGCGGCAAGGAAATCTGATCGCTCGCTTTCTTACCTCGCCCCGCTTGCGGGGAGAGCATAGGCCGCCTTCGGCGGTCGTTCTTAAAACGCCGAAGCAAAGCTTCGGCTACGGCCGAAGGCTTCGGGTGAGGGGGACTCTCCGCGAATCTCAATCGTTGAGACAGCCCCTCTCCCCGCGAAGAGCGGGGCGAGGGAGAATAAAGAGGGGTTGCCATGGCAGAGTTCGACGTCGATCTGTTCGTCATCGGGGGCGGTTCTGGCGGGGTTCGCGCCGCCCGCATCGCCGCCGGCTACGGCGCAAAGGTCATGGTCGCCGAAGAATACCGCATGGGCGGCACCTGCGTGATCCGCGGCTGCGTGCCGAAAAAGCTGTTCGTGATGGGCAGCCACGTCCGTCACGAGATCGAGGATGCCACGGGCTTCGGCTGGACCATCCCCGAAGTCTCGTTCGACTGGCCGACGCTGGTTGCCAACAAGGACAAGGAGATCGCGCGGCTGGAGGGCATCTACGCCGCCAATGTCGAGAAGTCAGGCGCGCGCATCGTGAAAACCCGCGCGGTGCTGGAAGACGCCCATACGCTGCGGCTCGCCAGCGGCGAAGCCGTCACCGCGAAGTATGTTTTGATCGCCACCGGCGGCGCGCCCAATCACGGCCCGGCGATTCCCGGCATCGAACACGTGATTTCCTCGAACGAAGCCTTTCATCTGACCGAATTGCCGAAGCGTATCGTAATCCAGGGCGGCGGCTACATCGCGCTGGAATTCGCCGGCATTTTTGCCGGCTACGGCGCCGACGTCACCGTGATCTATCGCGGCGACAACATTCTGCGCGGTTTTGACGAGGATGTCCGAAAGCATCTGCGCGCCGAGATGGAGAAGCAGGGCATCACCATCCTGACCGGCTGCACCGTCACCAGGATCGACAAGCACGGCAAGGACTTCACCACCCATCTGTCGAGCGGCTCCAGCATCGCCTCCGACAAGGTGATGTTCGCGATCGGCCGGCATCCGAACGTCGCAGGCCTCGGGCTGGAGACGGCCGGCGTCGCGCTCAACCCGAAGAACGGCGGCATCGCGGTCGACGGCTGGTCCAAAACCTCGGCGCCGAACATCTACGCCATCGGCGACGTCACCCATCGCACCAACCTGACGCCGGTCGCGATCCGCGAGGGCCACGCCTTCGCCGACACCGTGTTCGGCAAGCGCCCGGTCGCGGTCGATCACGCCACCATTCCCACCGCCGTGTTCTCGCAGCCCGAAGTCGGCACCGTCGGACTGACCGAAGCCGAGGCGCGCGCGCAATTCTCCCGCGTCGACATCTACAAGGCCGATTTCCGCCCGATCAAGGCGACGATGTCCGGCCGCGACACCCGCGTGCTCATGAAGCTCGTGGTCGATGCCACCACCGACCGCGTCCTCGGCTGCCACATCGTCGGCGACGGCGCCGCCGAGATCACGCAAGCCGTCGGCATCGCCGTGAAGATGAAAGCGACCAAGGCCGATTTCGACGCGACGGTGGCGCTGCATCCGACCGCTGCGGAAGAGTTGGTGACGATGCGGACGCCGACGGCAAGGCATGTGAGGGAAGCGGCGGCGGAGTAGCGGGGATTTCGCAGGGGCAACCGCCCTTACTTACCGCCACCGGAAACGACCCGACCGTTAATGGCAAGTGGCCCGCGGCCGTCGTGTCTCCCTGTCCACCCTACTACCTAAAGTGGCTTGCAAGCCCTTCATACTTTGCTATGGCGGCTCGAGGAACTCGGCCTTTCGCAAAGAGCTCAAAATCGACGAGGCTTGCAACACCCTGAATGATAGCGCTCAAAGCGGAGAGCAATTCGCTTCGTTCGGGCAGCGTCGCGCCATGCTCAAGAGCAAATTGGTTAAGCTCGCTCGTCGCCTTGTTCGCGTCGATGTCGACTACACCTAACGTTTCGACAAGTTGGGTCACAACTAGAACCGCTTGCAAATAAATCGGATCTTTGTACCGATCATAAAGCGAATAAAAATTCAGCGACATTGTACTCAAAGCCTTTGCTGCGGAGCTTCTCGTTGTCGGCAATGAGGATGGCAGGTCGCAGATACTGATTGCGGCCAAGATCAGTGAAGGAAGGTGATTCGAGTTGCCCCGTTCCGCGACGGCCCATTCGTGCCACGCGACGCGCGTGCTCAACTCGCCTTCGAAGTCGCGGAACAATTTAGCGGCTTTCAAATTCTCGTCTGTTTGGCGGTAAACTTTCGAAAGATTGACCCTCAGACGAATGTCAGTAGGATCTGCAGCTTGCATTTGTTCCGCTGCATCGATGGCAATTTTGTTGCGGCCGGATTCACTAAAATGTTCGGGGAGTAAATAGTCCCACTTTTGCAAATCGGGGACATACTGTCCTTTTTGCCGCGCGATGATGGCCGCACGGCTAAGAGTTGCGAAGCTTTCATCAATCTCACCGTAAAGGTTTGTTTCGTTGAGAACCTCTACCGTGGCTTCAGCGATTGCCTTATGTCTGCAAAGCACAAATCTGCCACCCCCAGCAGCAATCGCCTCGTCAGCTAATGGATTTATAATTTTTCGCTGAACCTCGCTATGTGAGCAGCCTAAAGCTTCGGCGAGAACCGGGAGGGATAGAAATCTAAGTCCCTCGTTGTGCATGGCCGCAATCATCGCATAAGCATCTAACAGGGAGCCGCCGGGAGTTGGAATATCTTTCAATCTGTAAAGAATCGAGCGAATTTTGTCTTTTAGGGTATCGCCATAGCGCAAGCGTAACATCGCGCCTAAGAAGGCGCCCTCTTGTTCCTCGGTGTCCGGACTGATCGACGCTCCGCACAGGTTTTCAGCGGCCCTCTCTTCCTCTTGCCCAAACAGGTTCCGTAAACCCTCTCGGCCAAGTGCGCCCCAAGCGCGGACAACCTCGCGTGCATCAAGTTGCGTTAGACCTCGCAATCGGATCTCTTGATAGTCGGAATCTCTGGTTATCAGACCCAATTCTTTTGCTTCTGCGCGCCAGTCGATTGACCGCGAGCAAAGTAGAAAATGTACGTTAGCCCTGGCAAGACGCTTCATCCTGACGAGCAAGGGGGGGCAACCAACTCGCCGCCGAATGAGCCTCATCGATTGCAACAATTACTCGCGGGAACTGCTTTGAAAAGCGTTCTATTGTTTCGACATCGATGCTTTGCGAATCGCTATGACGCCAAAGCGCTATCCAATTTCCTTCGTTCACCAGCCGAGCAACGATTTGAAGGAACGCCGTAGACTTTCCTTCCCCTCCAGCTCCAATCAGATTTAGAATTGTTGGCTTTGAAGCGTCTTCAATCGAATTCATGCGACCGCAAACGACCTCAACAATTGCTCTACGAGGAACTGACGAGGATAACGCCAACCTCCAATTCGGTGGCCTCCCGTCGAAGAATTGAGAGCCGGTCGCGGAAATCTGGACAGAACGATAAGTGGAATTTCTGCCTGACAGCGGCGATAATTGCCGTGAACAGGAGAGACCATGAGCAGACGACCCCGGCGGAACCACTCACCGGCCTTCAAGGCGAAGGTGGCTCTGGCCGCCATCAAGGGCGATCGGACGATAGCCCAGCTGGCGGAGCATTTCGACGTTCACCCCAATCAGATTACGGCCTGGAAATCACAGCTTGAGGGCGGCGCCTCTGATATTTTCGGATCGGGGGGCGGGACGCCGGCCACGCCCGCGGTCGATGTGAAGTCGCTGCATGCCAAGATCGGGGAGCTGACGCTGGAGAACGATTTTTTAGAAGGCGCGCTCACCAAGGCGGGATTGCTGAGCGCAAAGCGATGATCGACCGTAAGCACGATCTGTCGATCACCAAGCAGGCAGAGATTTTGAAGGTCAGTCGCGGCAGCGTGTACTATCTGCCGCGTCCAGTCTCTTCAGCCGACCTCGAGATCATGCAGCGTCTCGATCGGCTGCACCTGGAGTATCCCTTCGCCGGTTCGCGTATGTTGCGAGGCCTGCTGGCTTTGCAGGGGTGCAAGATCGGCCGCCGGCATGTGAAGACGCTCATGCGGCGGATGGGGATAGAGGCGCTCTATCGCCGTCCGCGCACCACCAAGCCCGAGCCCGGCCACAAGATCTATCCGTATCTGCTGCGCGGCATCGAGATCCGGCGGCCGAACCAGGTCTGGGCCATGGACATCACGTACATTCCGATGGCGCACGGCTTCGTCTATCTCGCCGTGGTGCTGGACTGGGCGACACGTCGTGTTCTGTCGTGGCGGCTGTCGATCACGATGGAGGCGGCCTTCTGCGTCGAGACCCTGGAAGATGCCTTGGCTCGCCACGGCAAGCCGGACATCTTCAACACCGATCAGGGCTCTCAGTTCACCGGCGCGGCGTTCACCGGCCTGCTCGCCAGCAATGGCATCGCCATCAGCATGGATGGCAAAGGGGCCTGGCGGGACAATGTGTTCGTCGAACGGCTGTGGCGCAGCGTCAAATACGAGGAGGTCTATCTGCGAGCCTACGAAACCGTCGGCGAGGCGCGACATTCGATCGGCCGGTATCTCGACTTTTACAACGGCCGACGTCCTCATTCGAGTCTTGACGACATGACCCCGGATCAAGCCTACTTCGATCTTCCGCCGCTCCGCGCGGCGGCCTAACCTCGGCAGAGGCTCCACTTATCGACGCGGAATTTTTGTTCAGACAACCGGGGCCAGCTCATTGCAAGAGTTGCTCTCGAGGCTCTTGAGTGGATCTTGATTGCAGAAAGGTCTTATCGACAAACTCCCATCCATTTCGAACTGGAATTGCTTCTTGCGATTGTTGTGGGCTTTGTTTGGAAGGTTTTTTTGCTTCGGGAGGGGATAGAGACTGCGGCGCTAAAGGTGCGTTTCCGGGTAACGGAAATTGCCACCAGTCCAGCCCTGCAAGGCGTCTCTGATTCGAAAATGCATCGGTCGATATTTTCCATTCACGATGCTGCACGGACCAGTGCTCAGGCTGAAGCAAGATGCTCTTTTCGTTAACATTCAAATCCGCCCACACAAGTCCGCTGACGAGTTGGGGGTTGTCTTCAGCGCGCCCCTGAAAGGCTGCCCCCGACTGAATTGTCAGAAACAAATTGGAGCCACCATCATCGTAGCGGACGTCATTCATGTGAAGATGGCCGTGGAGATATATCGCGTTGAATTTTCCTAAGACGACTCGTATCTGTTGTGCATCGTGATCCGCCAGCCAGTGAAGTGGATGATGTCCCAAAACTATTCTGACGGCGGCGCCTTTAATGTTCGTCAACGCGTCTTCCAAAATATTTGGACCCAGCGTTAATAAGTGGCGGTCAGCGTCATCCTTAGAAAGCCACGCGGTGTTGACTCCGACAATGCCTATGCTAGAGCCGGTCGCGGAAATCTGGACAGAACGATAAGTGGAATTTCTGCCTGACAGCGGCGATAATTGCCGTGAACAGGAGAGACCATGAGCAGACGACCCCGGCGGAACCACTCACCGGCCTTCAAGGCGAAGGTGGCTCTGGCCGCCATCAAGGGCGATCGGACGATAGCCCAGCTGGCGGAGCATTTCGACGTTCACCCCAATCAGATTACGGCCTGGAAATCACAGCTTGAGGGCGGCGCCTCTGATATTTTCGGATCGGGGGGCGGGACGCCGGCCACGCCCGCGGTCGATGTGAAGTCGCTGCATGCCAAGATCGGGGAGCTGACGCTGGAGAACGATTTTTTAGAAGGCGCGCTCACCAAGGCGGGATTGCTGAGCGCAAAGCGATGATCGACCGTAAGCACGATCTGTCGATCACCAAGCAGGCAGAGATTTTGAAGGTCAGTCGCGGCAGCGTGTACTATCTGCCGCGTCCAGTCTCTTCAGCCGACCTCGAGATCATGCAGCGTCTCGATCGGCTGCACCTGGAGTATCCCTTCGCCGGTTCGCGTATGTTGCGAGGCCTGCTGGCTTTGCAGGGGTGCAAGATCGGCCGCCGGCATGTGAAGACGCTCATGCGGCGGATGGGGATAGAGGCGCTCTATCGCCGTCCGCGCACCACCAAGCCCGAGCCCGGCCACAAGATCTATCCGTATCTGCTGCGCGGCATCGAGATCCGGCGGCCGAACCAGGTCTGGGCCATGGACATCACGTACATTCCGATGGCGCACGGCTTCGTCTATCTCGCCGTGGTGCTGGACTGGGCGACACGTCGTGTTCTGTCGTGGCGGCTGTCGATCACGATGGAGGCGGCCTTCTGCGTCGAGACCCTGGAAGATGCCTTGGCTCGCCACGGCAAGCCGGACATCTTCAACACCGATCAGGGCTCTCAGTTCACCGGCGCGGCGTTCACCGGCCTGCTCGCCAGCAATGGCATCGCCATCAGCATGGATGGCAAAGGGGCCTGGCGGGACAATGTGTTCGTCGAACGGCTGTGGCGCAGCGTCAAATACGAGGAGGTCTATCTGCGAGCCTACGAAACCGTCGGCGAGGCGCGACATTCGATCGGCCGGTATCTCGACTTTTACAACGGCCGACGTCCTCATTCGAGTCTTGACGACATGACCCCGGATCAAGCCTACTTCGATCTTCCGCCGCTCCGCGCGGCGGCCTAACCTCGGCAGAGGCTCCACTTATCGACGCGGAATTTTTGTTCAGACAACCGGGGCCAGCTCAGCTCTCGCCTCGGACAGCGCTCACATGAGAAAAGGCGGCTTCGTTGCTTGCGATCCATTTGCTGGGGCTGTTTGTCAGTTCTGACCTGATGTAGTTTTCAAAGCGAGTGGCGAATTGTTCGCGCTGCTCCATTCCTTGTTCCGTGGGATCAAAAAGATGATCAGGAGCTTTCAGCACTTCTTGAGGATTGAAAAACTTGGACTTGTCCCGCTGAACATCGTGATTGCCAGGAATAGAGAAGATGCTCCCGCTCCAATCGTCGCCGAGCACCAAAATCAGGGGCAACAAGAATGAATCGATAAATTCTTCGTATTCCTCGGCTTTGCCTTTGTTTGCTATATCCCCTGACAAGAAAACAAAATCAGGAATAAAGCCAGCCGCAATTCGCGCAGCGACGTTTCGGTGGATCTGTGAAAAGAGCTTTCGTTGACCGTAATTGTCTTTGCCGACGTGGAAATCCGATAAGTGCAACCACCTAATCGAAGACATAAGGGTATTCCCCAATAAATTTAGTTGGACGTCTGAGTATCAAGTTTTCTGGTCCTAAGACTTCGCGACTGAAATCATTGCAACACGTTTTGATTGCATTTGGTCTTATCCGCAAGTCCTTTGTCAAATAGGAGTGCGGCTCGCTTATTCTCCTCTATGCAAAATGGACCCTCCGGGATTGTTACACGTCAACGCTTGGGATGGATTAGCGGGGCGCAATCCGCCGCTCGACGACGATAGCCTGTTATCGATTGGTGCTACGCTAGCTCACCTTTCCTCCTCCGGATGCACCCACTTATACGGCGTGATCTCGCGCCTCTCCGTCAGCTTGATCATGTGCACCGGCGGCGCGTAGCGGCCCTTGCGGCAGGAGCGGCATTTCAGCGACGCTTCCAGCTTCCACAGCGGCGTGTCGCGCGGGCGGCGGATGGCGTCGAGCGGCAGGCTTGCGCGGGTGTTGCAGCGGTTGCACTCCACTTCAAGCCAGCCGAGGCCGCCGTTGAGGCATTGGCCGATCGTGGGCGAGGGCTGCGCCGGGCCGCCAAAACCTTCCATCCGGACCGACCAGGCTTCCGCCTCGGCTCGGTCGGCCGCGCGCACGGCCTTTCTGGCTTCCTCGCGCGCGCCTTCGGCGCGCATATTCGCGCCCATGACGCGGCCGCCCCAGATGACCTCGCGCGACTTGGTGCTCATGGTCGGAATTACAGCGAGCCTTGCGGCGTGAGGCAATACCACTAGGATTAGAGGCCCGGGACGCGTCCGCCCCACCAAGGCTCGCCGATGTGCAATTTGTATTCGATCACCACGAATCAGGAGGCGATCCAGCGGCTGTTCCGGGTGATCAACCGTTACGTCGGCAATCTGCCGCCGATGCCCGGCGTGTTTCCCGATTACCCGGCGCCGGTGGTGCGCAATGCCGGCGGCGAGCGCGAAATGGTGTTGATGCGCTGGGGCATGCCGCCGCCGCCGAAGACCGGTGGCCCGCCGGTGACCAACATCCGCAACACCTCGTCGCCGCATTGGCGCGGATGGACCAGGCCGGAACATCGCTGCCTCGTTCCGCTCAACAGCTTTGCGGAATATGCGCCGGAGCCGAACCCGGAGACGAAGAAGAAAGACGTGGTCTGGTTCGCGCTGAACGATGACCGCCCGTTGTGCGCGTTTGCCGGGATGTGGACCGAATTCAGAGGCGACCGCGGCACGAAATCAAAACCGATCCCCGGTCCGCATCTGGTCTACGGTTTTCTGACGACAACGCCGAATGCGATCGTCGAACCGATTCATCCCAAGGCCATGCCGGTGATCCTGACGACGGACAAGGAGCGCGACGTCTGGCTGCGCGCGCCGTGGGACGAAGCGAAGGCGCTGCAGCGGCCGTTGCCGGATGACGCGTTGAGGATCGTGGCGCGCGGTGCGGACAAGGAAGATCAAGCGGCGGCATAACGCGGGCGCCCGTAAAGTCCTTGGCGACAATTCTGTTCACGCCAGAAGAGCCGCCGCTTCGGAGCCGCCAGGCCGAGCAAGCGGAGTATGTTCGCTTGCTCGGCTTTGGCTCAGGTGCTGGCCCCTTAAATCCCCAGCAACAACTAATCTGCACCAAATACGCGGGTTTGGTTATCCGTAGTCTTACTGGAGCGTATCCGAGGCATTTTCTCGCGTCGCTTAAGAGGTTCCCAGGCAAGCTCAAGGCATGAAAATGTTGTCCGCCGGGGCCGCCGCTGGATCGCTTTTTATATTGCCGACCAGATCCCGTACGACCGCCGCACAGTCCAGGTATTGCCCAAGCTCAGTAGGACGCCAATGGCGTCTTTTCTCTGGAGTTATGGACGCCAATGGCGTATACTTCTGGCGTGGCACGACGATTCATCACCGTGGCGGAAACGCCTCTGTTCATCCGCCAATCCCAGGATATCTGGGACGACGCCGAACGGGAGGCCTTCATCGATTTCATCTCGCGGAATCCCGAAGAAGGGGACCTGATCCCCGAAACGGGCGGTGTGCGAAAGATCCGATGGGCGCGGCCCGGAAGCGGCAAACGCGGCGGGGCACGGGTGGTCTACTTTTATCATAGTGGCAACCGCCCGCTCTATCTGCTGATGGTCTACGTGAAGGCGCGTCAGGAGAACCTCACGGCGGAAGAAAAGAAGGTCGTTCGAAAGCTGGCGGCGATCTTGAAGAGCTGAGTGACGGGCGAAAGGAAGGAACAAGAGACATGGGAAAGTTTGGAAAGGAACTGATTGAGAGCATGCAGCAGGCGGCAAAGCATGCCGCGGGCAAGAAGGTGCGCGGATTGCGCGTGTCCAAGGTCGAGTTGCCGGACGTGAAAGCCATCCGTCTTTCGCTGCGGATGTCGCAACATCACTTCGCCGCGGCGTATCGTATTCCGCTGCCCACGCTGAAAAACTGGGAGCAAGGACGGCGCATGCCGGATGCGCCTGCTGCCGCCTATCTGCTGGCGATCAAGCGGCGTCCGAAGGAAATCATGGAAGCCGTCGCGCGGCCATGATGGGCCGCCGTCAAAAGCGAACCGGTGAAAAAAATTCGGGCTACCCCCAAAGAGGCAGCGGCGTTCTCGCAATCGTCGTTGCGAGAACCCTGAAGCGGCCGCATCATTTCAATCGCCGGACTTGCCCACTACAGGTCCGGCGTTAAGCCCCCAAATCGGCAGAGGCCTCAGCTCTTTCCCCAAGGGGCTGGGGCCTCTCCACGTTGTGGTGCCGGGAAGTGCGGGTTCTTTCCTGACCGCGGGCAGGAAAGCACGGTCCCACAGGGTTTGGGGGCTATCGGTGTGGGACCGTGCAGGCCTGATACTTTGGTTGGCCCATGCTTCAAGTCGGATTGACCGCGCTTGTTCCTAATGCCGCGGCCAGCCGTATTTGGAAGCCGGCGCAAATTCGATTTCGCTCCGCCGGAAGTCGCTATGTTAGGTTGCGCACAGACGCGGCGTTTTCTTCCGAATAGTCTCAAGCATTGCATCACATGAAACGGATACTTGCGATCGCCCGGCGTGACAGCGGGGCTTCTCGTTCGGCGCATTTGCTGAAGCTATTTTGGAGCGGCCCGAAGCGGGCCCGGTGAGACAAGTGCATCGGGGCGCTCCGGTGCACTCAAACTTACGGCCCCAGTTCTTCTCTGCTGGAGCCGTTTTCTTTTGTGCCCGGCGCAGGCCGCACAAACGGCCCCGGCGCGGGGGATAGGACCGTACCGGGACCGCCAACCTGTGGGAGGTTTTCTTCCGGCCGGGTCTTTGGGGGGCATTCAGCCGGAAGCGAAGGATTCGACGTTCGCGCCGTCGCCGGGTTCCAATCCCGGCGCGGGATCGCCGCTGAAAAAAGCGGTATCTGCGCTGGAACAAAAAATAATGTTCACTTTGTAACGCTGCCCCGGAACGATTCCCCGGCTTTCGGCATATCCATGCGGGGTTGGCAACCGGGGATAAGAAAAGTGGTCGGCAGGCAATACGTAAAGCGTCAAGCAACCATCCTTCTCAAATTCGCCCAGACAACATCGGATCCGAAAGTGGCGGCAGCGCTGGTCGAAAAGGCCGCCGATCTCAAGGCGCGGGTGGAGCATGCGCCCGACCCAAGCCCTCACGCGCCGGATGTCGAACCTATGCCACAGGGTTAGCGGCCAAAATTAATCCGCTGAAATCGGCCCGCCGGCGCGTTAGCAAAGTGTAAACCGCTGATCGACTGCGCACGGCATCCGCCGGGAAAACCGATAAATTCCAATCCAATGTCCTAACAAGACCTTCACGGGATACCCCGTAAATCTGATGACCAGCTAATCCCATGACGGATGGTCATCATGACGACTGTTGATGCGCTCAGGGCAAAGGTGCAGCGCGAACCGCGGCGGCAACTGCAAAAGCACGTGGCCTGGCTCACGGTCGACGATGAGCTGACGAAGACCGAATGCGTCGTCATGGACGTGTCGCCGGGCGGCGCCAGGATCGTGACCGACGCCGAGATCGACGTCGCCGACCGGTTCAAGCTGGCGCTGGTGCCGGATCATCCGAAGCGCCAGCCCTGCGAAGTGGTCTGGCGCAGGGGCCGGATGTTCGGCATCAAATTCGTGCTCTGATACCGCCGTAGGCCCACATCCACTGATTTCTCAGGTCCAGCCCGGAAGTGGTTCATTCCTGTCGCAATTTGCTAGATGAATCTTGGCACGGCCTGTGCAGACATAAATCTGCCGGGGGGATTTCAGGAGCCCCGGTGACTGCCCAACGCCGCCGAGCGATCATATTCCGCTCGAGCGGCGTTGTTGTTTTCCGGGATGTTGAGCTGGTGCTGTTCTGCATCCCGTGGCCGGGTGTTCCACGGTTTCCCGATTTGAGACGTTCGTGATTTGGGAGCAATTTCCGCCGGCAGCCGAAAAAGGCGGGCACATTCGAGATGCGCGCAGAAAGAAAATTGCCGAGCGCTTTCAACTTGATTTGCCCTGTCCAGTCCTCTTTGAGAAAATATTCCTCTTCCCATTACCCCCAAATCAGCATTAGAAATCCCGCGGTCTCATCCCCCACGAGGGGCGTATCCGGATCGTCACATACGTTGGGATGAGATGCGATGGACGCAGCAGCGTCGGGCGCGCAAGCAGACTGCCAGTTGTGTGTGGGGCGGCCTTATCAGCGTCATTGCGAGGAGCGAAGCAATCCATGTTGCCACGCAAAGAAAGAATGGATTGCTTCGTCGCTTACGCTCCTCGCAATGACGGCTCTGCGGTCGAAACGTCTCCAGCTGTTTGAAAACTGAATCACTCCGCCGCCTCAATCCATTCCGCCGCCCCTCGCCACAGCGTGTCGCGATGCTCGGGGCGGAAGAAACCGAGATGGCCGATTTTGGCGGCGCCGGTAGCCGCCGGCGTCACCGTGATGATCTCGGGCTTGGTCGCGGTAAATCCCGAACACAGCAATTCGACCGCCGGCCGCGTCGCCTAGGGGTCGTCGGACAGGCACAGCGCCCGCAGCGCGCCCTTGTATTTCGGAAAGTTCTGCAACGCCGTGAGCGTGGGATCGCCGAGCAGATAGCGCGGGTTCATCACCCAGCCGACCCATTGCAGGAAGACATCCTTCGGCAGATCGTCACCCAGGCCGGCCCAGCCCGGCATGTAGCCGAGCGCGCGGGTCAGCGGGCTGCCTACGAAATTCAGCATCGCGTAGACGCGAAAACGCTCGGGGGAGGCCATCAGCTTCCAGTAGCCGGCCTGGGCGGCGATCAAAAGCGCGCGCGAAATCTCGGCATTGTTCGGCAGCAGGCCCAGCGCCTGGCCGCCGAAGGAATGGCCGACATAGGCGAACGGCAGCGCCTTGTAACGCTCACGCATCCACGACACCGCGGAGGTTACGTCCTGCGCGGCCCAATCCGACATCGAGGCTTTGAAGCCGACCAGCGATTTCGGCTGGTTGTATCCGGCCATCGCCTTCTGCCTGGAGTCGCCGGTGCCGCGGTAATCGTAGGTCAAGACCGCGCAGCCGCGCTTGGCGAGATAGCCGGCAAAGCCGCGGTAGAGCTTGCGCGGCACGGCGGTCGCCGAATTGATCAGCGCGGCATGGCGCTTGGCGCCGCGCGGCAAAAACAAGCGTCGCGGCCAGCGGATAGCCATCCGCCGCAGGCACGGTGATGTCGTCGGCAAATACGTCGTCCAAGCCCGGCTCGGCCACCGCGATCTCCTCCTTAGGTTTGCGAGCGCCACAGCAAATGCGAATTCGGCTTTTGCCGCAAGGGCTTGTGCGGAGAAGCGGAAATCCAACTGGCGGCCGGCCTTTTGCGTGTGTATAAGCCGGAACTCCGCTACCTGCCATAAGTAGCGGTTTTTGCTCAGGAGTTAACGCCATGTCCGAGCGGTGGACACCCGATAGCTGGCGCACCAGGCCGGTGCTGCAAATGCCCGATTATCCCGATGCCAAGGCATTGGCCGATGTCGAAGCGCAGCTTGCGACGTTTCCGCCGCTGGTTTTTGCCGGCGAGGCCCGCAACCTGAAAAAGGCGCTTGCGCGCGTCGCCGCCGGCGAAGCGTTCCTGCTGCAGGGCGGCGACTGCGCCGAGAGCTTTGCCGAACACGGCGCCAACAACATCCGCGACTTCTTCCGCGTGCTGCTGCAGATGGCGGTCGTGCTCACCTACGCCGGCGCGCTGCCGGTGGTGAAGGTCGGCCGCATCGCCGGCCAGTTCGCGAAACCGCGTTCGTCCAACACCGAGACGATCAACGGCGTCGAGCTGCCGAGCTATCGCGGCGACATCATCAACGACATTGCGTTTACCAGGGAAGCGCGCATCCCCGATCCGCAGCGGCAGTTGATGGCCTACCGGCAGTCGGCGGCGACGCTCAATCTGCTGCGCGCGTTCGCGACCGGCGGCTTTGCCAATCTCGGCAGCGTGCATCAGTGGATGCTCGGCTTCCTCAAGGACTCGCCGCAGTCGCGCCGTTACAAGGAATTGGCGGACCGCATTTCGGATGCGCTGAATTTCATGCGCGCCTGCGGCCTCGATCTCGAGAGCCATCCGGAACTGCGCGCCACCGACTTCTACACCAGCCATGAGGCGCTGCTGCTGGGCTACGAACAGGCTTTTACTCGCGTCGATTCCACCACCGGCGACTGGTACGCGACCTCGGGGCACATGATCTGGATCGGCGATCGCACCCGCCAGCTCGACCACGGCCATGTCGAATATTTCCGCGGCATCAAGAATCCGATCGGCCTGAAATGCGGGCCATCGCTTAAAGCCGACGAGTTGCTGAAGCTGATCGACGTACTCAATCCCGACAACGAGCCGGGACGGCTGACGCTGATCAACCGTTTCGGCGCCGACAAGGTCGGCGATCATCTGGCGCCGCTGATCCGCGCCGTGAAGCGGGAAGGGCGGGTCGTGGTCTGGTCGTGCGATCCGATGCACGGCAACACCATCACCTCGACGTCAGGTTACAAGACCCGTCCGTTTGACCGGGTGCTGTCGGAGGTGAAATCGTTCTTCGCGATCCATCAGGCCGAGGGCACCCATGCCGGCGGCGTGCACCTCGAGATGACCGGGCAGGACGTCACCGAATGTATCGGCGGCGCGCGCGCCATCACCGACGAGGATCTCAACGACCGCTATCACACGGTCTGCGATCCCCGTTTGAACGCAGAACAGTCGATCGACATGGCTTTCCTGATCGCGGAACTGTTGAAGCAGGAACGCGCCGGCAAGGTCCAGCCGATGCCGGCCGCAGCGGGTCTTTGATTTGCTGAGATTCTGGCGGGCCACGATCAATACCCGAAACGGTCTCGCCTTTGCGATCCGGTCGGAGCAGGCCGTCCGTGAGGAAATTGCGGCGCTGGCGATTTCGCTGCCGCTGGCGTGGCTGATCGGCGTCACGGCGATGCGCCGCGTCGAACTGGTCGCGGCCGTTGTCCTGGTGCTGGTGGTGGAACTTCTCAACACCGCGATCGAAAAGCTCGCCGACCGCCTTACCACCGACCACGATCCGCAGATCGGGCGGGTCAAGGATATGGGATCTGCCGCGGTCGGCGTCGCGCTGGTGATGGGCGGCCTGTTCTGGCTGTTCGCCATCGCCGAACGCATGGGCGCGATCTAAAGCAAGCGATTGCAGTTTGGGCTTGTGCAGGGCACCATTGGCACCATGAGCAAAGTCGAATTCAGGATCACACTGGCCCAGTTGAACCCGACCGTCGGCGACGTCGCCGGCAACGCCGCGAAAGCGCGTGTGGCGCGCGAGAAGGCGCGGGCCGATGGCGCCGATCTCGTGGTTTTTTCCGAGCTGTTCATCGCGGGCTACCCGCCGGAAGATTTGATCCTGAAGCCGGCGTTCCAGGCGGCCTGCCGCGCCGCGGTCGAGGAACTGGCGCGCGAGACCGCCGGCGGCGGCCCGGCTGTCCTGATCGGCACGCCCTGGGTCGAGGACGACAAGCTCTATAACGCCGTGGCCTTGCTTGACGAGGGTCGCATCGCGGCGCTGCGCTTCAAGGCCAATCTGCCGAATTACGGCGTGTTTGACGAGAAGCGGCTGTTCGCGCGCGGGCCGGCGTCCGGACCGGTGACCGTAAGCGGGGTGCGGATCGGTGTGCCGATCTGCGAGGACATCTGGCTCGAAGAGTCCGAGGAATACGAAAACGTCGTCGAATGTCTGGCCGAGACCGGCGCCGAGATCCTGGTGGTGCCGAACGGCTCGCCTTATGCGCGCGACAAGAACGATCTGCGGCTGTCGATCGCCGTGGCCCGTGTCACCGAGAGCGGTTTGCCGCTGATTTACTTGAACGAGGTCGGCGGGCAGGACGAATTGATCTTCGACGGCGCCTCCTTTGCGCTGAACGCGGATCTTTCGGTGGCGGTGCAGTTACCGGCGTTCGAGGAGAACATCACGACCCTGCACTGGTCGAAGACCAGTGACGGCTGGCGCTGCTCGGGCCCGATCACGCCGCTGCTCGAGGGCGACAAGGCCGATTACGCGGCCTGCGTGCTGGGCCTTCGCGACTATGTCCGCAAGAACGGTTTTCCCGGCGTGCTGCTCGGTGTGTCCGGCGGCATCGATTCGGCGCTGTGCGCGGCGATGGCGGTCGATGCGCTCGGTGCTGACAAGGTCCGCGGCGTGATGCTGCCATTTCGATTTACCGCGCAGGTGTCGCTCGACGATGCCGCCAAGCTCGCAACCGCGCTCGGCATCCGCTACGAGGTGCTGCCGATCGCGGACGCCGTGAACGGCTTTGAGAAGATCTTGTCGGGGACGTTCGCAGGGCTGCCGCGCGACATTACCGAAGAGAATCTGCAGGCGCGCGCCCGCGGCACGTTGTTGATGGCGATTTCCAACAAGACCGGCGCGATGGTGGTCACGACCGGCAACAAGTCGGAAATGTCGGTCGGCTACGCCACGCTGTACGGTGACATGAACGGCGGCTTCAATCCGATCAAGGATATCTACAAGACCGAAGTGTTCCGGCTCTCGAGCCTGCGCAATGAATGGAAGCCGGACGGCGCGCTCGGCCCGTCGGGCGAGGTGATACCGGTCAACATCATCACGCGGCCGCCGACCGCCGAATTGCGCGAGAACCAGACCGACCAGGATTCGCTGCCGCCCTACGACATGCTCGATGCGATCCTGGAACGCTTGGTCGAGCGCGAGGAGCCTTTGGCCTCGATCATCTCGGCGGGTTTTCCGCCCGAGGTGGTGACGCGGATCGATCGCCTGCTCAACATCGCCGAATACAAGCGCCGGCAGGCCGCGCCCGGCGTCAAGGTCACGCAAAAGAACTTTGGCCGGGACCGCCGCTATCCCATCACCAACCGCTTTCGCGATCCGGGCAAGCCGTTGCC
The DNA here is from genome assembly GCF_031202265.1 of Bradyrhizobium sp. Ash2021. Classification (NCBI taxonomy): domain Bacteria; kingdom Pseudomonadati; phylum Pseudomonadota; class Alphaproteobacteria; order Hyphomicrobiales; family Nitrobacteraceae; genus Bradyrhizobium; species Bradyrhizobium sp. Ash2021. The sequence continues at coordinate 3,999,311 of NZ_CP100604.1, forward strand.
CGAACCCGATCCCACGCTGCTGTCACGCGTGGGCCGGGCCTCGGTGGACGCGTTCGAGGGCTGAGATTATTGCTTCGGCGGAATGAAGGTCGGGCCGACGGTGCGGATCGGCCTGTCGCCGGCGGGAGCCGTGGAATCGGTGGCAGGCGCGGCCGATGCCGCGGCCGGCGGCGCGGTCGCCGTGGTGCCGGCGCCCTTCTTGGCAGACGCGCCTTTCGCCGGCTGCGGCTGGGCGCGCTGCTGCATTTTCTTCGCGCTCTCTTCGGTGACGATGATGTCGCCTTGCTGCTCGACGGCAGCCTTGTCGTCGACCGATTTCAGCGCATCCGACCAGGTCTGGCCGGCGGCCTTGCAGGCGCAGGATGGGTTGAACTCAGTGCGGAATTTGAATGCATTGGGTAGCGCGGTGTAGGGCTGGCCGGTGATCGAGACCGCCTGGTTGATGTCTTCGCCGGGGTTGCGGTAGGCGAACAGGCTCGCTTCCGTCGCCGGGCACAGCGCCTTGCACGTCCTCTCGTCGTCGGCAAAGCGCGCCTGCACGGTGGCGAAGGAGACCGGGAAATAGGCGCCGTCGCAGGTGCGCACGCAGACCGTTTTGAACGTTCCGGATTGCGGACCCATATCGACGCCGGGCGCCCCCGGACTGTTGTTGTTATTGTTGCCGAACAGATTGTCGATGAAACTGCCCGGGCCCCGCGCCGCGTTGACGTATTGCGGGCCGCAATTGTTCTGCGCCAGCGCGGTCAACACCGAGCGGCGCTGGTTCTCGCGGTCGGCGCCGCCGATCCCGCCGCTGCGCAGGCGTTCGAGGCTGGTCGTGATCTGATCGAGATTGCCGCGCATCTGCGAGATCTGGTTGTTGACCGGCCCGCATTGCGCCGACTGGCCGTTGAACAGCGAGAAGAAACCGGAACTGTCGCAGCCCATTCGCTTGGCCTGCAGCGTGACGCGATCGAGTTCGGCCTGCTGCTTGGTGGCCGCATCCTGGTAGCGGCGGATCTGGTCGTCCTTGGCGGGATCGCCGCTGCCGGCGCCGCGGTCGATCGTCGCCAGTTGCCCCTCGAGACGGATGCAGATCGGATTGCCCTGCGCGCCCTGCTGTTGTGTCGGCTGTTGCTGTTGTGGCGGCGAGTCGCCGGGGTTCATCTGCGCGAACGCGCCCGTGCACGGCAGCGTGATGCCGATCAGCATGGCGCAGGTCAAAATCCAGCGGGACGAGAAGGAGGTAAGGGTTTCAGGCATATCCGGCCTTCGAGAGCGAATCCGCGCGGTTATGGAAACCGAAAGGCGCGGCCAAGGCGGCAAGGTGCGGCCAAAGCCGCTTCCATCGCCAAGGCCGCCTGACATAGCTGCTTCTCGGGGCAGCGTCACGTCGTTTCCGGGGCACGGGTGTGGCAAAGCGCCCCCTCAGAGTACGCCGTGCCGGCCCGGTTCAGCGCTGGCAGGTGATGGCGACGTATTCCCCGCAACCATTACCCGTGCATTTCTCGTTCCCGGCCTTGGGAACCGCGCCGGTAATCTCGTCGGGATCGACGCGCCGGTAGGCGGTGGCCTGCGCAAAATCCCGTGACTGGCAATAGGAGCGGGCGGCATGGGCGCCGCATTTATCGCCCTTGGCGAGGCACTGGTCGACGCCGTAGCCGTCGGCCTGGTTGGCAATGATGAAGACGCGGCTGTCGGCCGAGGCGGCGGAAGCGGCGAGAAGGAATGCGCAGGCAATGAATGCTGACAAAGGTCGCATGGTGCACCGGGGAAGGAGGGGACCGCCCTTTATCAGATAGACCCAAAGCGTTAAGAATGATTAACCATGGCGGCGCTGGCCGGGGCGGGCGGCCCAAATCGGGTGCAAATCCGGGCTAAGCAGGCCCTTGACGGCGTCCCCCGGGCTGGGACATGGTGGGAACCATGAACGGTTTCCTCGCCATCTGCAGCATTTGCCGCGAGATTATTAGCTAGCGATTCGCTGGCTGAGGCCGTCTTTTCTCAACCGAGATCACTCGACGCCCGGCCGCAACGGACGGGATATCCATGCAATTGCGCCTCTACGATACGTTGACCAAGGAGAAGCGGCCGTTCACGCCGCTCGATCCCTCGAATGTGCGCATGTATGTCTGCGGGCCGACGGTCTACGACTTCGCCCATATCGGCAACGCGCGCCCGGTCATCGTGTTCGACGTGCTGTTCCGGCTGCTGCGGCACCTCTACGGCGCCGATCACGTCACCTATGTCCGCAACATCACCGACGTCGATGACAAGATCAACGCGCGGGCCGTGCGGGACTTTCCCGGGCTGCCGCTGAACGAGGCGATCCGCAAGGTCACGGAAGTGACGGCTAACCAGTTTTACGCCGACGCCGCGGCATTGGGTTCACTTCCGCCGACGTTCGAACCCCGCGCGACTGATTTCGTGCTGCCGCGCGCTGACGGCAAGACGGATATGGTGACGCTCATCAGGCAATTGATCGCGCGCGGTCATGCTTATGAGGCGGGCGGCGAAGTTCTGTTCGATACGGCGTCGATGCCGGATTATGGCGCACTTTCGGGCCGCAAGCTGGACGAGCAGCGACCGGGCGCGCGCGTCGCTGTCGATGCACACAAGAAAAATCCGGGCGATTTCGTGCTGTGGAAGCAATCGTCCGGCGATGAGCCGGGATGGGAAAGCCCATGGGGCAGGGGCCGCCCGGGGTGGCACATCGAATGCTCGGCCATGAGTGCTGCGTATCTCGGTGACGTGTTCGATATCCACGGCGGTGGCCTGGACTTGATCTTCCCGCATCACGAAAACGAAATCGCGCAGTCGCGCTGCGCGCACGGCACGCCTGCGATGGCGAACTACTGGATGCACAATGAATTCGTGCAGATCGAAGACACCAAGATGTCGAAGTCGCTCGGCAACTTCGTCACGATCCGGGAACTGCTGGCTGATTGGCCGGGCGAGGTGCTGCGCCTCAATATGTTGAAGGCGCATTATCGCTCTCCAATGGACTGGACGTTGAAGGGGTTGGAAGAAAGCGCCAAGACGCTCGACGATTGGTATTGGGTCGCGGCCGACATTAAGGGCGGGCGGCCTTCCGACGCCGTCATCGCGGCGCTGTCGGACGACCTGAACACGCCGCAGATGGTCGCGTCGCTGCACGGCTTGCGGAATAACGCGGCTTCCGGAAACGATCAGGATCGCAGCCAGTTTGCTGCCTCCTTGCGGCTGCTCGGTTTCCTGTCGGAGAGTGCTGCGGACTGGAAGGCACGCAAGCAGCAAGCGAGCGGCATCGACGCCAAGCAGATCGACGGCCTGATCTCCGACCGCACGGCCGCGCGCGCCCGAAAAGACTTCAAGGAATCCGACCGCATCCGCGATGAACTCGCCGCGATGGGCGTCGTCATCAAGGATTCCAAGGACGGCACCACCTGGGAGATCGCGCGATGAGCAAGCCCGATACGCCTTTCCCAAAACACTGGCGCTACTACATCTTCATCAAGTGGGCGGTCATCATCGCCGCGATCGTGCTTGCGCTAAAACTGTTCGGAGTATTTTGACGCGATGGGACAGGCATTGCCCCAACCTGCGCTGCGGCCGTTCCTGGCGGCGGATACGCCCGTGCTGGCGGCGATCTTTGTTGCCGCCATCGAGGAGTTGACCGGCGACGACTACAGCGAAGCGCAGCAGGAAGCCTGGGCCAGCGCCGCCGAGGACGAAGAGCAATTCGGCAAGCGTCTCGCCGGCCAGCTCACGCTGATCGCGACGCTGCAGAACTCGCCGGTCGGGTTCGCCTCCCTGAAGGGGCCTGACCATATCGACCTGCTCTACGTTCACCCGACCGCTGCGGGGCAGGGTGTCGCGTCAATGCTGTGCGAGGCGCTGGAAAAACTCGCGGGCGCGCGCGGCGCGAAAAGCCTGACGGTCGACGCCAGCGACAACGCGGCGGAATTTTTCTCAAAGCGCGGCTATGTCGGCATGCAGCGCAATACCGTCACTGTCAATGGCGAGTGGCTTGCCAATACCACGATGCAGAAGACGCTGGCCGACGGTGCTGCGCCGGGAGGCCAAACATGAGCCGCGAACGCCTCTATCTGTTCGACACCACGCTGCGCGACGGCGCGCAGACCAACGGCGTCGATTTCACCCTGCATGACAAGCAGATCATAGCGGGGATGCTCGACGAGCTCGGCATCGATTATGTCGAGGGCGGCTATCCCGGCGCCAATCCGACCGACACCGAGTTCTTTGCCGAAAAGCCGAAGTTAGAGCATGCGAAGTTCACGGCGTTCGGCATGACGCGGCGGCCCGGCCGCTCGGCCTCGAACGATCCCGGGCTCGCGGGGTTGCTGGAAGCCAAGGCCGACGCGATCTGTTTCGTCGCGAAGGCCTCGGCCTATCAGGTGCGCGTCGCGCTCGAGACCACCAACGAGGAAAATCTCGCCTCGATCCGCGACAGCGTCGGCGCGGCGAAAGCCGCGGGCCGCGAGGTGATGGTCGATTGCGAGCATTTCTTCGACGGCTACAAGGAGAACGCCGACTTCGCACTCGCCTGCGCGAAAGCGGCCTATGAATCCGGTGCACGCTGGGTGGTGCTGTGCGATACCAATGGCGGCACCATGCCGCATGAGGTCGAAACCATCGTCGGCAACGTGATCAAGCACATCCCCGGTGGTCACGTCGGCATCCACGCCCATAACGACACCGAGCAGGCGGTGGCCAATTCGCTGGCCGCGGTGCGCGCGGGCGCGCGGCAGATCCAGGGTACGCTGAACGGGCTCGGCGAGCGCTGCGGTAACGCCAATCTCTGTTCGCTGATCCCGACCCTGCGGCTGAAGCACGAATTCTCCGACGCTTTCGAGATCGGCGTCACCACAGAGAAGATGGCGACCCTGATGAAGGTGTCGCGGGCGCTCGACGACATGCTCAACCGCGCGCCGAACCGCCACGCGGCCTATGTCGGCGAAAGCGCGTTCGTGACCAAGACCGGCATTCATGCCTCCGCGGTCATGAAGGACCCGCACACCTACGAGCACGTGTTGCCTGAATTGGTCGGCAATCACCGCAAGGTGCTGGTATCCGATCAGGCCGGCCGCTCCAACGTCATCGCCGAACTGGACCGCGCCGGCATCGCCTATGAGAAGAGCGATCCGAAACTGGCGCGTCTGGTCGATGAATTGAAGGAGCGCGAAGCCGCCGGCTATGCCTACGAATCCGCCAACGCTTCGTTCGACCTGCTGGCGCGGCGCACGCTTGGAAAAGTGCCGGAATATTTCCGGGTCGAACAGTTCGACGTCAATGTCGAGCAGCGTTACAACGCCAACGGCCAGCGCGTCACGGTGGCGCTGGCGGTGGTGAAGGTCGACGTCGCCGGCGAGCGGCTGATCTCGGCGGCGGAAGGCAACGGCCCGGTCAATGCGCTCGACGTTGCGCTACGCAAGGACCTCGGCAAATACCAGAAATATATCGAAGGCCTGAAGCTGATCGACTATCGCGTGCGTATCCTCAATGGCGGCACCGAAGCGGTGACGCGGGTGCTGATCGAGAGCGAGGACGAGGCGGGCGAAAGCTGGACCACGATCGGGGTGTCGCCCAACATCATCGACGCTTCGTTCCAGGCGTTGATGGATTCGGTGATCTACAAGCTGGTGAAATCAGGCGCGCCGGCGTGAGGAACACCGTCATTGCGAGGAGCGTAGCGACGAAGCAATCCATTCTTTCCTTGTAGGTCTATGGATTGCTTCGCTTCGCTCGCAATGACGGTGAAAAAGCGGGGGCCTTTCAATGATCGACCACATCTCCGTCGGCGTCGCTGACCTCGAACGCGCCGCGCGCTTCTACGAAATGACGCTGGCGACGCTCGGGCTTTCGCGGCTGGTGACGCGGCCGGCGACGGTCGGCTTCGGCAAGAGCTATCCGGAATTCTGGATCAATCTGCGCGCCGGCATGGCGCCGGTCGCACCGGAGAGCGGCACCCACATCTGCCTTCGCGCGAAATCATCAGGTGATGTCGATGCATTCCACGCCGCTGCACTCAACGCCGGTGGCCGCTCCGACGGTGCGCCGGGGCTGCGTCCGAATGATCGGGTGAAATACTATGCGGCATTCATCGTCGATCCCGACGGCAACCGTATCGAGGCGGTGACGTTTCCGAGCGAGTGATGCGACTGAATCCCTAAAGCCGTCGCGCCACTTCCGGCACCATTTCCTCGCTGCCTTTCGGTGCGCGAGCGGCGGCGGTGCGCAAGCGCGGCAGGATATCCTCGACCCGGTCGGCCGTGAGAACATCGAGCGGCAGCGTCGCGCGGATGAACTCGGTCATGCGCATATGGGCGAGCAGCGAGAGCAGGGGCTCCCAGAAATTATCGATGTTGGCGAGCAGGATCGGTTTGTTGTGACGGCCGAGCTGCTGCCAGGTCAATTGCTCGACCAGTTCCTCCAGCGTGCCGATGCCGCCGGGGAGGGCGATGAACGCGTCGGAGCGTTCGAACATCAGCCGCTTGCGTTCATGCATATCGGGCGTGACGATCATCTCCTGCACGCGCGTCAGCGCGTTTTCCCGGGCTCTCAGAAAATCCGGAATGATCCCGGTGACGGAGCCGCCATGGTCCAGGGTGGATTTGGCGACCGCGCCCATCAGGCCGATCGAGCCGCCGCCATAGACGAGGCGGATATCGTTTTCGGCGAAGACCTTGCCCAGGGCGATGGCGGCTTCGACAAAGCGGGGGTTGGTGCCAGGGCCGGAGCCGCAATAGACACAGACGGTTTTGATTTGACTCATGTGGTTATGTGGCACTGCAACGTAAAATGCGTCAAGTCCGGTGTATCCCCTGTCGGAGCCGAATCAGGCCGCAAATGCCTGCAAAATGCGAAAGAATTGCTCCCCGAGGCTGTACCCGGCGTCTAAACGCTCTATATGACGGGCAGAATGCAGATCACTGGAAATCACGTGTCAGCGAGCCGGCGCGCCGCCCTGCCTGAGGCGCCCCGCTAATGGCCCATACCGATTCGCACCCGCGCGCCGGCGACGGGCCATCCGCCGCCATTACGCCACCCGAAAAGGCGACCCTGACCGGGACGCTGGTGCATCTGTGGCCCTACATCTGGCCAGGCGACCGCGTCGATCTGAAGATGCGCGTGGTCTGGTCGATGGTGCTGCTGCTGATCGCGAAGCTCGCGACGCTGTCGGTGCCGTTCACCTTCAAATGGGCAATCGACGCGCTCAACGGCACGCCGAGCGCGCCGGTGCAGTCATCGAACTGGACGATGTGGCTGATCGCTTCGCCGCTGCTGATGACCGCAAGCTACGGTGCGGTGCGGGTATTGATGGCGGTGCTGACGCAATGGCGCGACGGCATCTTTGCCCGCGTCGCCATGCATGCGGTGCGAAAGCTCGCCTACATCACCTTCGTTCACATGCACGAGCTGTCGCTGCGCTTCCATCTGGAGCGCAAGACCGGCGGGTTGACTCGCGTGCTGGAGCGTGGCCGCACCGGCATCGAAGTGATCGTGCGGATGGTGATCCTGCAGCTGATCCCGACCATCGTCGAGGTGTCGCTGCTGATGGGCGTGCTGCTCTGGCAGTTCGACTGGCGCTACGTGCTCGTCACCGCGATCACGGTCGTGGTCTACATGTACTATACCTATCTCGCGACCGAATGGCGGATCGAAATCCGCCGCAAGATGAACGATTCCGACACCGAAGCGAATACCAAGGCGATCGACTCGCTGTTGAACTACGAGACGGTGAAGTATTTCAGCGCCGAGCAGCGCGAAGCCGAACGCTATGATCGCTCGATGGAGCGCTACGAGCACAACAGCGTGAAGACCTATACCTCGCTGGCGGTTCTCAATACCGGACAGGCGGTCATCTTCACGGCCGGTTTGACCGCGATCATGCTGATGTGCGCGCTCGGCGTCCGTGACGGCAGCAAAACGGTCGGCGATTTCGTGCTGGTCAATGCCATGATGATCCAGTTGTACCAGCCGTTGAACTTCATGGGCATGGTGTATCGCGAGATCAAGCAGGCGGTGATCGACATCGAGAAGATGTTCAACGTGCTGTCGCGCAATCCCGAGATCAGGGATATTCCCGGCGCGACGCCGTTGGTCGTAAGCACCGGCAATGTGCGTTTCGACGATGTGCGGTTTGCCTACGATCCCGAACGTCCGATCCTGAAAGGCCTCAGCTTCGAGGTGCCCGCCGGCAAGACGGTCGCGATCGTCGGTCCGTCCGGCGCCGGCAAATCGACGATTTCCCGGCTGCTGTTCCGGCTCTATGACGTCTCCAGCGGCAAGATCCTGATCGACGGCCAGGATATCAGGAATGTCACGCAGGCCTCGTTGCGCGCCTCGATCGGCATGGTGCCGCAGGATACCGTGCTGTTCAACGACACCATCCGTTACAACATCCGCTACGGCCGCTGGGACGCCAGCGATGCCGAGGTGGAAAAGGCGGCGCAGCTGGCGCAGATCGACACCTTCATCAAGATGTCGCCAAAGGGGTACGAAACCCAGGTCGGCGAGCGCGGGCTGAAATTGTCCGGCGGCGAGAAGCAGCGCGTGGCGATCGCGCGCACCGTGCTCAAGGCGCCGCCGATCCTGGTGCTCGATGAGGCGACCTCGGCGCTCGACAGCCACACCGAACACGAAATCCAGGAGTCGCTCGAGCGGGTCTCGCGCAATCGCACGTCGCTGGTGATCGCGCATCGGCTCTCGACCATCGTCGGCGCCGATGAAATCATCGTGCTGGATCAGGGCCGCATCGCCGAACGCGGAACCCATGCGCAGCTTTTGGCTTCCGGCGGACTTTATGCCAGTACGTGGAACCGGCAGCGCGAGGCTGAGGAGGCGCGGGAAAAACTCGCGCAGATCGACGACGAGCACGAGGCGCCGAACCGCGTACCGCCGCCGGTCGAGGATCCCGTTCAGGATCCAGGCAAAGATCCGGTCAGCGGTCCGGGCAAAGATTCCTTGGCGACCGCCGCAGAATAGCCGAAACGAAGCTCCATCTCCCACCATGGGAGTGGGAAAGATGACAGCGAGCCCCCATGTCCATCGCCAATTCCATCCGCGCGCAAATCCCGCCGATCCATCCCGAGGGCTATCCCTTCATCGGCGGCTTTGCGCTTGCAAGTCTGGTCCTGTTCCTGCTCTGGACGCCGCTGGGCTGGATCGGAACGGTCCTGACGGTCTGGTGCGCGCTGTTCTTCCGCGATCCGGTGCGCGTGACGCCGGTACGCGAGGGCATCGTGGTGTCGCCGGCCGACGGACGGGTCTCGATGATCGCGCAGGTGTTGCCGCCGGCTGAACTCGGTCTGGGCGACAAGCCGTTGACGCGGATTTCGGTGTTCATGAGCGTGTTCAATTGCCACGTGAACCGCAGTCCGGTGGCGGGCCGGATCGACCGCATCGCGTACCGGCCGGGCACTTTCATTAACGCTGAACTCGACAAGGCGAGCGAAGACAATGAGCGCAACTCGCTGGTGATCTCGACGGCGAACGGGCGCATCGGGGTGGTCCAGATCGCGGGCCTGGTGGCGCGGCGAATCGTCTCATTCGTGCGCGAGGGGCAGTCGATCGGTGCCGGTGAGCGGTTCGGCCTGATCCGGTTTGGATCGCGCCTGGACGTCTATTTGCCAGAGGGCACTAAATCGCTGGTTTCCGAGGGCCAGACCGCGGTCGCAGGCGAGACCATTTTGGCCGATTTCAGGTCCGCCGACGCCGCGCGAACCTACCGGGCGGATTAATTAACTATTTAGCGCGAGCAATCAGTCGGTTCCCCACCGCGATGGCGGAGGGGCGTGGCGCCTGCTATATATTACCCAGCCATGTTGCCATCAGACCCCCAATCTCCGGAAATACGCCGCCGCCGGTTTCGTCCGATCCCGGTGCGGATGCTGGTGCCGAACTTCATCACGTTGCTGGCGATCTGCGCCGGGCTGACGGCGATCCGGCTGTCGACCGAAGGGCGGATGGAGCTCGCGGTGGGCGCCATCGTATTCGCCGCCGTGCTCGATGGCCTGGACGGCCGTGTCGCGCGCATGATCAAGGGCCAGTCCAAATTCGGCGCCGAACTCGACAGCCTCGCCGACTTCGTCAATTTCGGCGTGGCACCCGGCCTGATCCTGTATTTCTGGCAGTTGCATGAACTGAACAATGGCGGCTGGATCGCGGCGATGGTGTTTGCGATCTCGGGGGGCTTGAGGCTCGCCCGTTTCAACGCCTCCATCGACGATCCGAACAAGCCGCCGTTCGCCGCGAATTTCTTCACCGGCGTACCGGCGCCGGCAGGTGCGATTACCGTGCTGCTGCCGGTCTATCTGGCGTTTTTGGGCACACCGAAGCCGCCGGCCACGCTGACCGCTCTCTATACGCTTTTGATCGGCTTCCTGATGGTGTCGCGCCTGCCGGTGTTTTCCGGCAAGACGGTGCGCATGCGCGTGCCGCCCGAGATGGTGCTGCCGGTTTTCGTCTCGGTGGTGTTCTTCGTCGCGCTGCTGATCGGCTATCCCTGGCACATCCTGTCGTTCGGCTCGGTGCTTTATCTGATGAGCCTGCCGCTGGGATGGAAGAATTATCGCGACCACGAGCGCAACGCCGCGGCCGCGCAGGCGGCTGCGCCCGCAGATGCCGCAGCACCACCGAGCCCGGCGCCGGCCGCTTTCGCGCCGCCCGCGACCGATGCCAAGCAGGAAGAACGGCCGGCCCGGCTGAACTGAGCGGCTTGCACGGCTTCCATCCGAAATATCCGCCGAGATATCTGCCATGAGCTATCGCCGAGTTGGGTTCGACCCCAATCTCGGCTATAGGGCTTGATGAACCACGGCTTTCAAAATGGCCGGTGCAACATCAGGAGAAACGCCGTGAACAAGCACACTTCCGCTCCACTACCTGCGTCCGTCCTCGAAGCCTTGGCGCGCTACGACACGCCGACGATCTGCAATGCGATGGAAATCGTGGCGCCGGAGCGCCGCCTGATCGGCTACACGACGAAGCCGCTGGTATGCCCGTTTCCGGATCTACCGCCGATGGTCGGCTATGCCCGCACCGTGACGATCCGTTCGGTGCTCAAGTCCGGCCTTCCGGCCGACGAGCAGGCCAAGCGCCGCATCGAATATTACGAATATGTCGGCACCGGCTTCGGCCCGCGCATCACCGTGATCCAGGATATCGACGGCGCCGATGTCGGCTACGGCGCATTCTGGGGCGAGGTGCAGAGCAACGTGCACAAGGCGCTCGGCTGCCTCGGCGTCATCACCGACGGCTCGATTCGCGACATCCCGCAATGGGCGCCGGGCTTCCAAGCGCTCGCCGGATCGATCGGTCCGTCGCACGCCTGGGTCCATGCCGAGAATTTTGGCGGCGAAGTGCGCGTCGCCGGGATGACGGTGCGCTCCGACGATCTGATCCATGCCGACCAGCATGGCGCGATCGTGATCCCGGTCGACATCGCCGCAAAAATTCCCGAAGCCGCCGAACTCTGCGGCCGCCGCGAGACGCCGATCCTGGAGATCGCCCGAGCCAAGGATTTTTCGCTCGAGAAGCTGAAAGCGGCGCTGAAGAAGTCGGCCGAGATTCACTGACGCCTCACCATGAAAATGGACGGCAAGACCGTATTGATCACGGGTTCGACCGACGGCGTCGGTCGCTATGTCGCGGCGAAACTTGCCGTCGCCGGCGCGAAGGTGCTGATCCACGGCCGCGACAAGACGCGGGCCCAAACCCTGTCCGATGAGATCAAGCGGGCAGGGGGCTTTGAGCCAACCTTCTATCAGGCCGATCTGTCGTCGCTGGCGGAAGCGCGAATGCTGGCGGATGCGGTGCTGGCCGATCACAGGCGGCTCGACGTGTTCGTCAGCAATGCGGGGATCGGATCGCAGAACGAAGGGCCCGCGCGGCAGACCAGCAAGGATGGATACGAACTGCGCTTTGCGGTGAATTATCTCTCCGGCTTCCTGCTGGCGCGTCTGTTGCTGCCGCTGTTGACGGCGAGCGCGCCGTCACGGATCGTCAATGTCGCCTCGCTCGGCCAGCACCCGATCGATTTCGACGATGTGATGATCACCAAGAACTACAGCGGCAGCCGCGCCTACGCGCAGAGCAAGCTGTCGCAGATCATGTTCACCATCGATCTCGCCGAGGAACTGAAGGGATCGGGCGTGACCGCGAATTCGCTGCACCCCGCGACCTACATGAACACCACGATGGTGCGCGCCGGCGGCATCACGCCGATGTCGACGGTCGAGCAGGGAGGCGATGCGATCCTGCATCTGGTGACCGGCGATGACGTCGAGAGCAAGAGCGGCCTGTTCTTCAACGGCATGAACGAGGCGAAGGCCAACCCGCAGGCCTATGATGCGACCGCGCGCAGGCGTCTGCGGGCGCTCAGCCTCGAGCTGACCGGCGCGCCTGGGGCCTGACGCGAACGCGCCGGGTTTCGCCCATCTCCGGCCTGCCTTTTTCCAGCCGGACCGCATCTCGCCGTGGCCAAGACCGCATCGGCAGTGTATCGGAACGGACAAACAGCCTGTCGATCAACCCCGGAAGCACCGCTTGACCCAGTCTCCGACCACAAAACCCTTTGTCGAGGTGCTTTCCGGCCGCCGCCAGCCGGTTCCGCCGCTGTGGATGATGCGGCAGGCCGGCCGCTATCTGCCGGAATACCGCGAAGTCCGCGCCAAGGCCGGCGGCTTTCTCGACCTGTGCTTCACGCCCGAATTCGCCGTCGAGGTGACGCTGCAACCGATCCGCCGTTTCGCCTTCGACGCTGCGATCATTTTTTCGGATATTCTCGTCATTCCCTATGCGCTCGGGCGCGATGTCCGGTTCGAGGTTGGCGAAGGTCCGCGGCTCGATCCGCTGGATACGCCTGACAAGGTCGGCGCGCTGTCATCGGCGGGCGACTTCAGCAAGCTTGAACCGGTGTTCGAAGCGTTGCGCCGGGTGCGGCGCGAGCTCGACCCGAAGATCGCGCTGATCGGATTTTGCGGCGCGCCGTGGACGGTGGCGACCTACATGGTGGCCGGACAGGGCACGCCGGACCAGGCGCCGGCGCGGATGATGGCCTATCGCCACCCCGAAGCGTTTGCGAAAATCATCGACGCCATCGTCGAGAATTCGATCCTGTATCTGCTCGGACAGCTCAAGGCCGGCGCCGACGTGCTGCAGATCTTCGACACCTGGGCCGGGGTGCTGCCACCGCGCGAATTCCAGCGCTGGTCGGTCGAGCCGACCAAACGGATCGTCGAGGGCGTGCGCAAAAAAGTGCCCGATGCGAAGATCATCGGTTTTCCGCGCGGCGCCGGCGCGCTGCTGCCGTCCTATGTCGAGGCAACCAAAGTCGATGCGGTCAGCATCGACTGGGCCGCCGAACCGTCATTGATCCGCAACAAGGTGCAGAGCCGCGTCGCGGTGCAAGGCAATCTCGATCCGCTGGTCCTGATCGCCGGCGGCGAACCGCTCGATCGCGCGGTCGATGACGTGCTGTCGAACTACGCCGCCGGCCGGCTGATCTTCAACCTCGGCCACGGCATCCAGCCGGAAACCCCGATCGCGCATGTCGAGCAGATGGTGAAGCGGGTGCGCGCGTACCGGGGTTGATCCGTCATCTCACGCTTCGGGCCGCGTGCGCGCGATGATATCGGCCGCACCCTTATGCAGCAGTTCGAGCCCGACCGCGCGGCCGAGTTCGCGCGGGCGGTTGGCGGGACCGGAGCGCGTGACCTCGATGAATTTCCCGTCCCGGGCGTCGTCCAGCACCGAGGCAGTGAGCGTCATCTCCGCGCCTTCGATGGTGGAATAGCCTGCGATCGGCGAATTGCAGTGGCCATTGAGCACCCACAACACCTCGCGCTCGGCGTCGCAGCTCAGATGCGCGGCCGGATCGTCGATCAGCGCAAGATAACGCCGGGTCTGCCAGTCCTGTACCGCGCACTCGACGGCAACGATACCCTGTCCCACCGCAGGCAACATTTCCCTGGGCGATAGTTCGCAGGCGATGCGGTCCGCGAAACCGAGGCGCTCCAGGCCGGCCCGCGCCATGATCAGCGCGTCGGCGGGTCCGACCTCGCCGCCACCGGGCAGGCGCTGCATTTCCCGGCCGTCGAGCTTGCGGACGCGCGTGTCGGCCGCGCCGCGAAAATGAATCACCTCGATCTCCGGAAACAGCCGTCGCGCATAGGCCGCGCGCCGCACCGCGTTGGTCCCGATCTTGAAACCCCTGCCGCGCGAACGCCTGATATCCTCGATCGTAACGCCCGGCCGCAGCACCAGCGCGTCGGTCGGCGGATCGCGCGCCAGCGTCGCGCCGATCACCAGCCCCGGCGTATCCTCATTGCCGGGCATGTCTTTCAGCGAATGCATGGCGGCGTGAAGCCGGCCCGATACGACGGCGGCGCGGATTTCAGCGACGAACGCGCCGCCCTTGCCGCCATGGACCAGCAGCTTGCTGGTCTGGTCGGTATCGCCTGTGGTCTCGAACTTGACGATTTCGACGTTCAGCTCGGGTGCGGCGATCGACAGGCGCCGCGCGATTTCCTCGGTCTGGGCGAGCGCCATCGTGCTCTTGCGCGTGCCTATCCGCATTGTAACTGCCACCACCGACGCTCCATTCGGCAACCGCGAAAAGGGATCGCGGCGCGCGCGGAGATTAAGACCAGCCAGCCGCGGAATGCAAACGGAGCCTCACCGGCGCTTGCCGCGTGCGGTGGTGCGGGTGAGCCTGATCCGGCCATGGGTTCGCGGCAAAAACTGCGCACCGCGCGCGCTCAGAAATTCCAGCATCGCGCGGGCCGGCGGCAGCAGGACCTTGTCCTTGCGGGAAAGCGCGAACCATTGCCGGACGATGGGAAGGCCGTCGACGTCGAGCGTCACCAGCCGCCGTTCGTCGAGTTCGGTGGCCACCGTATGCGCCGAGATGAACGCTATTCCAAGACCTGCGATCACGGCCTGCTTGATGGTCTCGTTGCTGCTCATCACGAGGCCGATCTTTGGACGGATGCCGGATGTTTCGAACAATTGCTCCATCAGGCCGCGTGTTCCCGATCCGGGCTCGCGGGTCAGGAAGGTTTCGCCGGCGAGCTCGCTCGGCGCGATGCGGGGCTTTCGCGCCAGGCGATGCGCCGTCGGCGCGATGATGACATGGGGGTGATCGCCGATCAGGTGAACGTCCATGTCGATGTCGGCCGGGGGGCGGCCCATGATGACGAAGTCGAGATCATAGCCGTGTAGCGCGGTGCCGATCTCCTGCCGGTTTCCGATCGACAGCGTGACGTCGATGTTGGGATGCAGCTTCGAAAAGCCTGAGATCATGAACGGTACAAAATATTTCGCCGTGCTGACGGCGCCGATCGAAATGCGGCCCGCGGTTTTTCCCGCCATCATCTCCAGCGTGGTTTCGCAATCGGCGATCGCTGCCTCGATCCGCTCGGAAAGCGCGAGCACTTCGCGCCCGGCATCGCTCAACAGCATGCCGTCGGGAGTGCGCTGGATCAGCGGCAGTCCCGCGAGCGCCTGCAGATTGCGAATCTGCAGAGTGACGGCCGGCTGTGTGAGATGAAGCTGTTTGGCTGCCGCGGTCACCGAGCGATCCCTGTGGACAGCGGCCAGCGCGCGGAGCTGGCGAATGGTCAATTCCCGCAGAAACCGGCTGGCCATCGGCGTCACCTCTATAAGAAAAACTTTGCTTTCGCCAAAGATAAGAAAATTTCACTAATTTTGCAAACTGGGGTGTTGTTACCAGGCGCGCTGCCGACCGGCATGGCGCTTCGCAAATGGCCCCGCAGAGGGCGGTGACAGGGGAACGGCCATGGACGAGCGCGTAACCTTGCGTTCGCATCTCGACCGAGCGGTGCAGGACGCGCCGAACGCGCCTGCGGTCGCCGCCGTGATCGAGGCGGTCGCCGCCGCTTCCATCCGTCTTGCCGTCCTCATCGCCGACGGGCCGCTGGCCGGCATCACCGGGCGGCACAGCGGGATAAATCCTGACGGCGATCTGCAGAAAGATATCGACGTCGCCGCCGACGAGATGATGCGCCGGGCACTGCGCATAGCGCCGGTCGCCGCCATTCTGTCCGAGGAATCGGAACTGCCAGAAATGCTCGATGCCGGGGCGCCGCTTTGCGTCGCGATCGACCCGCTCGATGGATCGGCCAATCTTGAAAACAATATCTCGATCGGAACGATTTTCTCGATCCGTCCGCGCGGCAACGACGTGCTCTCCACCTTCTTCGAGCCCGGCACGGCGCAGTGCGCCGCGGGGTTCGTGGTGTACGGCCCTCAAACCATACTGGTTCTGGCGATCAACGGCAGCGTCGATATCTTCATTCTCGACCGGCTGGCCCGCGAGTTCCTGCTGATCGCGCAGGGCGTGAAGATTGCGCCCAATACGCCCGAATTCGCAATCAACGCGTCGAACCACCGCCACTGGCACGGACCGGTCCGCGCCTATATCGACGAATGCCTTGCCGGCAGCAACGGGGCCGGCGGCGCGGACTTTAACATGCGCTGGATCGGCTCGCTGGTGGCCGAGTCGCTACGCATCCTGGTACGCGGCGGCGTGTTCCTTTATCCGGCGGACGCGCGTCCCGGCTATCGCGAGGGGCGATTGCGGCTGCTGTACGAAGCGCATCCGATGGCGCTGGTGATGGAATGGGCGGGAGGGGCTGCGACCACCGGCCGCCGGCGCATTCTCGAGCTGGCGGCGAAAACGCCGCACCAGCGGGTACCGCTGATCATGGGATCGGTGCGCGGCGTTCGCGACGTCGCCGTCATTCACGAGGGCATTGAACCGATGTTCGACCATAGCGACGCGCCGCTGTTCGCGCGGCGCGGCCTGTTTCTCTGAAGCCGGATCCATCAGATGTCGCGCAGCTATCCCATCATATCGATCACGGGTTCATCGGGCGCCGGCACGACGTCGGTGAAGAAGACGTTTGAGAACATTTTTCGTCGCGAAAAGGTCGCGGCCGCCTACATCGAAGGTGACGCCTTCCATCGCTACAACCGCTTTGAGATGCGCACCAAGATGGCGGAGCAGGCCGAGTGCGGCAACAAGCACTTCAGCCATTTCAGCCCGGAAACCAATCTGTTCGAGGAGCTGGAGAAAGTCTTCCGCGACTACGGCGAGTCGGGCACCGGCATGACGCGGCATTACGTCCACGATGACGAGGAAGCCAAGCTGTATGGTGCGGAGCCCGGCACCTTCACCGAATGGGGCACGCTGCCGGAAAAGTCGGATCTGTTGTTTTACGAAGGGCTGCATGGCGCCGTGGTGACCGACAAGGTCAATATCGCGCAGCATGCCGATCTCAAGATCGGTGTCGTGCCCGTCATCAATCTGGAGTGGATCCAGAAGCTGCACCGCGACCGCAGCGACCGCGGCTACACCCAGGAGGCGGTGACCGACACCATCCTGCGGCGGATGCCGGACTACGTGAACTACATCTGTCCGCAATTCGCCGAGACCGACATCAACTTCCAGCGCGTGCCGACGGTCGATACTTCGAACCCGTTCATCGCGCGCTGGATACCGACGCCGGACGAATCGATGGTGGTAATCCGGCTGAAAAATCCGCGCGGGATCGATTTTCCCTATCTGCTGTCG
Source organism: Bradyrhizobium sp. Ash2021 (assembly GCF_031202265.1). Classification (NCBI taxonomy): domain Bacteria; kingdom Pseudomonadati; phylum Pseudomonadota; class Alphaproteobacteria; order Hyphomicrobiales; family Nitrobacteraceae; genus Bradyrhizobium; species Bradyrhizobium sp. Ash2021. The sequence goes on from NZ_CP100604.1 coordinate 4,016,889, forward strand.
ATGATCCCGAACAGCTTCATGTCGCGCGCCAACTCGATCGTGATTCACGGGTCGAAGCTCGATCTGGCGATGCAACTCATTCTCACCCCGCTGATCCTGCAACTGATGGAACGAAAGAGGCGCACGGTATGACTGCTCCAGCTCTCGCCAGCATAGAAAGCCGTCCCGATGCCACGCACGCGGAAATGGCCAACGCGATCCGCTTTCTAGCGATCGACGCCGTCGAAAAGGCCAAGTCGGGTCATCCGGGCATGCCGATGGGCATGGCCGACGTCGCCACCGTGTTGTTTTCGCGCTTCCTCAAATTCGATCCCGCCGATCCGGCGTGGCCAGACCGCGACCGATTTGTGCTGTCGGCCGGTCACGGCTCGATGCTGTTGTATGCGCTGCTGCACCTGACGGGTCACGAGGGCGTGACATCGGACCAATTGCGGGCCTTTCGGCAGTGGGGATCGAAGACCCCGGGCCATCCGGAATACGGGCACACGCCGGGCGTCGAAACCACCACGGGGCCGTTGGGGCAGGGCATCGCCACCGCGGTCGGGATGGCGCTGGCCGAGCGCTTGATGAATGCACGCTTCGGTGACGATTTCGTCGATCACTATACCTACGTGATCGCCGGTGACGGCTGTCTGATGGAGGGCCTCAGCCACGAGGCGATCTCGCTCGCCGGGCATCTCGGGCTCGGCCGGCTGATCGTATTGTTCGACGACAATGAAATCTCGATCGACGGCGCGACCGCGCTGTCCTGTTCGGACGACCAGCTTGCACGGTTCAAGGCCTCGGGCTGGTTGGCCAGCCGCGTCGACGGCCACGATCCGGAGGCGATCGCAGCGGCAATAGAACGCGCCCGCAACAGCGATCGCCCGTCGCTGATCGCCTGCCGCACGGTGATCGGCTTCGGTGCGCCGAACCGCCAGGGCACCGAAAAAGCCCATGGCGCGCCGCTCGGCACCGAGGAGATCGCCAGGACCCGCGCCGCGCTGGACTGGCCGCACGGGCCATTCGAGATTCCGGAATCTGTGCTTGGGCAATGGCGCGGGATCGGCGCGCGCGGCCATGCCGCTCGGCGGAGCTGGATCGAGCGGACCAGGCGTCTCAACGTTAGCCCACGCTCGCCGTTTCATGATGCGCTCAATCGAAATCTGCCGTGCGGCTATACCCGGGCGATTGCGCAGATTCGCGATTGCTTCGCGACAGAGCGGCCAAATATTGCAAGCCGGCAAGCGTCGCAGCTTGTGATTGACGCCATCGCCGAAGCCCTGCCGAATTTTCTCGGCGGCTCCGCCGATCTGACCCACTCCAATTTGACGCGGGCCAAGACCCAGCAGCCGGTGCGGCCCGGTCAGTTTGAGGGGAGCTACATTCACTATGGCGTTCGTGAGCACGCCATGGCGGCGGCGATGAACGGCATCGCGCTGCATGGCGGATTCATCCCCTATGGCGGCACGTTTCTCACCTTCGCCGACTACAGCCGTCCCGCGATCAGGCTGGCGGCGCTGATGGGAATACGCGTCATCCATGTGATGACGCACGATTCGATCGGATTGGGCGAAGACGGTCCGACCCATCAGCCGGTCGAGCATCTGGCATCGTTGCGGGCCATTCCCAATCTGCTGGTGTTTCGGCCCGCCGACGCCGTCGAAACCGCAGAGGCCTGGGATTGCGCGTTGCGGTCACAGACGAGCCCGTCGGTGCTGTGCCTGTCGCGGCAGGGGTTGCCGACGTTTAGGGAAGCCGGCGGCGACGCCAACCGGGTCGCGCTCGGCGCCTATGTGGTCGTCGAACCCGAAGGCGGCCGCGATGTCACCCTGATCGCAACGGGCTCGGAAGTGTCGATCGCGCTGCACGCGGCGGAACTGCTGAAGAGCGTCAGCATCCGCGCCGCCGTCATTTCTGCGCCCTGCTTCGATCTGTTTCGCGAACAACCGCGCGAATACCGCGCGGAAGTCCTCGGAGACGTGCCGAGGATCGGTATCGAAGCCGCAGTAGAGGGCGACTGGGCACGCTGGCTCGGCGATAGCGGCGAGTTTGTCGGCATGACCGGTTTCGGTGCATCCGCGCCGGCGGAGGTGCTCTATCGCGAATTCGGCATTACCGCGGATGCGGTCGCAAAAGCGGCGCTGCGCTGCATCGCGCGATCAAAGATGGCGGCGGCTTGATCATACACCGGCAGGAAATTGAAAGGGGTTTCCATGGCGCGAATTACGTTGAGACAGCTACTGGATCACGCCGCCGAGCATGGCTACGGCGTGCCGGCCTTCAACATCAACAATATGGAGCAGGGGCTTGCGATCATGGATGCGGCGGCCGCCGTCGATGCACCCGTCATCATCCAGGCCTCGCGCGGCGCGCGTTCCTATGCCAACGACATCATGCTGTCGGGGATGATCGACGCGCTGGAAGAGATGTATCCGCAGATCCCGCTCTGCCTGCATCAGGATCACGGCAACGAGGAGTCGACGTGCGCCACCGCGATCAAGCATGGCTTCACCTCCGTCATGATGGACGGTTCGCTGAAGGCGGATGCCAAGACCGCAGCGGATTATGACTACAATGTCGACATCACCCGGCGTGTCGTCGAAATGGCGCACTGGATCGGCGCCTCGGTGGAAGGTGAACTCGGCGTATTGGGTTCGCTCGAACACGGCGGCGGCGAGCAGGAAGACGGCCACGGCGTCGAAGGCAAGGTCAGCCACGATCAATTGCTGACGGACCCGGACCAGGCGGTCGATTTCGTTCGCGCCACCAAGGTCGATGCACTGGCGATTGCGATGGGAACTTCCCACGGCGCCTACAAGTTCTCGCGCAAACCGGACGGCGACATCCTTGCCATGAGGGTGGTCGAGGAAATCCATCGCCGGCTGCCCAATACGCATCTGGTGATGCACGGCTCGTCCTCGGTGCCGCAACCGCTGCAGGACATCTTCAACCAGTTCGGCGGCGAGATGCCGCAGACCTGGGGCGTGCCGGTCGAGGAAATCGCCCGCGGCATCCGGCATGGCGTGCGCAAGGTCAATATCGACACCGACTGCCGGCTGGCGATGACCGCGGCGTTCCGCAAGGTCGCAACGCAAAGCAAAAGCGAGTTCGATCCGCGCAAATTCCTCAAACCGGCGATGGATGCGATGCGCGACCTCTGCCGCGAGCGTTTTGAACAATTCGGTACCGCCGGCCACGCCGTCAGGATCAAGGTGATCCCGCTGTCGGAGATGGCCAGGCGCTATCGCAGCGGATCGCTCGACCCACGTATCGGCGGCATGGTCGAGGCGGCCGAGTGACCAATGCATTTTGAATCGTCTTCGCTGCCAGAACTTGAAGGAGAACAGCCATGAATGACCTATCGATGACCGTCCGCGGCAAGGATCGCTACAAATCCGGCGTGATGGAATACAAGAAGATGGGTTACTGGGAGCCCGACTACGAGCCCAAGGACACCGACATCATCGCGTTGTTCCGGGTGACGCCGCAGGACGGCGTCGATCCGATCGAGGCGTCGGCGGCGGTGGCCGGTGAATCCTCGACCGCGACGTGGACGGTGGTCTGGACCGACCGGCTGACGGCGGCGGAGAAATACCGCGCGAAATGCTACCGCGTCGATCCCGTGCCGAATTCGCCGGGGCAGTATTTTGCCTATATCGCCTACGATCTCGATCTGTTCGAGAACGGATCGATTGCCAACCTCTCGGCCTCCATCATCGGCAATGTGTTCGGCTTCAAGCCTTTGAAGGCATTGCGGCTCGAAGACATGCGGCTGCCGGTCGCTTATGTGAAGACGTTCCAGGGCCCGGCTACCGGCATCGTGGTCGAACGCGAACGCATGGACAAGTTCGGCCGTCCGCTGCTTGGCGCCACCGTAAAGCCGAAGCTCGGCCTGTCCGGGCGCAATTACGGCCGCGTGGTCTATGAGGCGCTGAAAGGCGGGCTCGATTTCACCAAGGACGACGAGAACATCAACTCGCAACCGTTCATGCACTGGCGCGAGCGGTTCCTCTACTGCATGGAGGCGGTCAACAAGGCGCAGGCTGCGTCCGGCGAGATCAAGGGCACCTATCTCAACGTCACCGCAGGCACGATGGAGGACATGTACGAGCGCGCCGAATTCGCCAAGCAACTCGGCTCGGTCATCATCATGATCGATCTCGTGATCGGCTACACCGCAATCCAGTCGATGGCGAAATGGGCGCGGCGCAACGACATGATCCTGCATCTGCACCGGGCAGGGCACTCCACCTATACGCGGCAGCGCAACCACGGCGTCTCGTTCCGCGTCATCGCAAAATGGATGCGGCTTGCCGGCGTCGATCACATCCATGCCGGCACGGTGGTCGGCAAGCTCGAAGGCGATCCCGCCACCACGCGCGGCTATTACGACATCTGCCGCGAGGACTTCAATCCGGCAAAACTCGAACACGGTGTGTTCTTCGACCAAAACTGGGCGAGCCTCAACAAGATGATGCCGGTGGCGTCGGGCGGCATTCACGCCGGCCAGATGCATCAGCTGCTCGATCATTTGGGAGAAGACGTGGTGCTGCAATTCGGCGGCGGCACCATCGGCCACCCGATGGGCATCCAGGCGGGCGCCACCGCCAACCGCGTCGCACTGGAAGCGATGATCCTCGCGCGCAACGAAGGCCGCGACTATCTGCACGAAGGGCCGGAAATTCTCGCCAAGGCGGCGGCAACCTGTACGCCGCTCAAGGCCGCGCTCGAGGTCTGGAAGGACGTCACCTTCAATTACGAGTCGACCGACATGCCCGACTACGCCCCCACCGCCAGCGTCTCGATGTAAGGAGCAATATCATGCGAATAACGCAAGGCGCTTTCTCGTTCCTGCCCGATCTCACCGACGAGCAGATTTCCCGACAGGTGCAGTATTGCCTCGGCAAGGGCTGGGCGGTGAACATCGAGTTCACCGACGATCCGCACCCCCGCAATAATTTCTGGGAGATGTGGGGACTGCCGATGTTCGATCTCCGCGACGCCGCCGGCGTGATGATGGAGCTCAATGAATGCCGCAAGGTTTATGGCGACCGCTACATCCGAATGTCGGCGTTCGATTCCAGCCATGGCTGGGAGTCGCTGCGGTTGTCGTTCATCGTCAACCGGCCGAAGGACGAGCCCGGCTTCCGGCTGGAGCGGCACGAGGTCGATGGCCGCAACATCCGCTACACCACGACATCCTACGCGGTCGATCGTCCCGAGGGTCAGCGCTACCGCTAGGTTCCTCCATCCGGCCAGCGGTGACGATTGCCCCCTCATCGTTCCCTGCCGGATGCACTGCTCCGTCGCTGTGAAAGCGGCGGCGGAGTTTTTATTTCCGGGAAAAGGGGCGCGCCGGCGCGCCGAAGGTTAGCAAATGGATTTGGACGTCGCAGCGATGACAGGCAAGGTCAACCTCCGTGAGGAGCTCGAGGCCGTCGGCATCGAGGAGATTCTCACGCAGCTCGACCGCGAACTGATCGGGCTGAAGCCGGTCAAGACCCGGATTCGCGAAATCGCCTCGCTGCTGCTGATCGAACGCATCCGCAAGCGGATGGGACTGACGTCGGAAGTTCCGACGCTGCATATGTCGTTCACCGGAAATCCCGGGACCGGCAAGACCACCGTGGCGCTGCGGATCGCCAGCATCCTGCACAGGCTCGGTTTCGTGCGCCGCGGCCAGGTGGTGTCGGTCACGCGCGACGAACTGGTCGGGCAATATATCGGCCACACCGCACCCAAGACCAAGGAGATATTGAAGAAGGCGATGGGCGGCGTGCTGTTCATCGATGAGGCCTATTACCTGCACCGGCCGGACAACGAGCGCGACTACGGCCAGGAAGCGATCGAGATCCTGCTGCAGGTGATGGAATCGCAGCGCGAGGACCTGGTGGTGATCCTGGCCGGCTATGGCGACCGCATGGACAAGTTCTTCGGCAGCAATCCCGGTTTTCGCTCGCGCATCGCCCACCACATCGACTTTCCCGATTATGCCGACGACGAATTGCTCGCGATCGCCGAGCTGATGCTTGCAGATATGAATTACAGGTTCAGTCCTGCGGCGAGGGAAGCGTTCGTGCGTTACATCACGCTGCGCAAGGCCCAACCGTTGTTTTCCAATGCGCGATCGATCCGCAACGCGCTCGACCGCATGCGGCTGCGCCAGGCCAGCCGGCTCGTCGCCGATCTCGACCGCGTCCTGAGCGCCGAGGACATCATGTCGCTGGAGGCCTCGGATGTCCTTGCCTCCAGGGTTTTCGCAAACGGCAGCAGCCCCGCGAGTTATGGTTAGCAAAGCATTGAAATCGTGCCGCGGCATGGACCCGGCTTTCCAGCCTTGCCGCCAATCGCGTCCAATCCGCCCTTATTCGGAATTGTACCGAAGAGCCGCAGCTTAACCTTTACGCGTCTTTAATGGCGCCGACGTAGGGTTCGTGCACGTGGACCGGTTCGGGCCGCGCCCCGTTCAGAACGGCCGGGTGTTGCGTACGCGTTGGAGTCTCCCATGGATATCATGACGGGCGTTGGGCTCGTGGCTGGCATTATTGTCATTTCCACGATGATGCTCCTGGGTGGCGACATCCACATGTTCATCTCCGAACATGCGATCATCATCATTTTCGGCGGATCGATCGCCGCCACCATGATCCGTTTTCCGCTGGGCGTGATGCTGCACGGGCTGCCGCTCGGCGCGAAGTTCGCCTTCACGATGAGCCGGTTGTCCGCGCGCGATCTGGTCGACGAGCTCGCCCGCATCGCCGAAATCGCCCGCAAGCAGGGACCGGTCGGGCTGGAAAAGGTCGAAACCGATGAACCGTTCCTGGCCAAGGGCATCCGCTACGTCGCCGACGGCTACGATCTCGAATTCATTCGCGACAATATGGAGCGCGACCGCGACAACTTCCTGATGCACCTCGACGAAGGCAGCAAGATCTACCGCGCCATCGGCGACTGCGCACCGGCGTTCGGCATGATCGGAACCCTGATCGGCATGGTGCAGATGTTCGCCAACATGACCGACCCCTCCAAGCTCGGCCCGTTCATGGCGACCGCGCTGCTGGCGACGCTGTATGGCGCGCTGGTCGCGAACCTGTTCTGCCTTCCGATTGCCGACAAGCTGCACGGCAAGCTTCTGGATGAGGAAACCAATCGCACGCTTATCATCGACGGCATTCTGATGATCCGCGACTCCAAGAGCCCGGCGCTGGTTCGGGAAATGCTGCTGGCCTACTTGCCGGAGAAGCATCGCCACGAAGAGGGCGAACCGGTTCCCGCCTGACCTCGCGGGTGACAGCGGTTCGGAGCTAAGCAATGGCCAAGAAGAAGCGCGGCGATGCACATGGCGGAGGGCACGGCTGGTTCGTGACCTTCGCCGACCTCATGGGCCTGATGATGAGCTTCTTCGTGATGCTCGTCGCTTTTTCCACCATGGACAACGCGAAGCTCAAGATCGTCGCAGGTTCCATGCGCGACGCGTTCGGCGTGCAGACCCAGGTACGCTATTCCGGCATCGTCGAATCCGATGGCTTGCCGACGCGACCGAAGCTGAAAAACACCGATCATATCACGCCGGAAGAATCATCGGCGACGCCGACCCCCGAGGACAAGGAGCACAGCCAGACCGACGGCACCCGTAACATAGTCGACCGTGAATTCGCGCTCGCGTCGGCCTCGTTGCGGCAGGCGTTGCAGGACATGCCGGAACTGACGGAGGTGTCCAAGCACATCATGTTCGAAGAGACGAGCCAGGGTCTCAACCTCGAAATCGTCGACCAGGACGGCCGGTCGATGTTCGCCGATGGCTCAAAGGAGCCGTACGAGCGTACGCGCCGGCTGATCCAGAAACTTGCGGCCCCGCTCAAGGCGACACCGCTCAGGGTTTCCATCATCGGCCACACCGCGGCCGGCTTCGTGCCGGCGCGAAGCGACTACGGCGCGTTCGATCTTTCGGCAGACCGCGCCAACGCGGTGCGCCAGATCCTCGAGCGCGAAGGGCTGCCGCCGTCCCACATCTTCGCGGTCTCCGGCAAGGCCGACAGCCAGCCGCTGTTTCCCGACGATCCGACGCTGCCGGCAAACCGTCGCGTGACCATCACGTTGATGCGCGAAAATCCACCGCTTCCGCCGGGCCTGAAGCCCTAGCGCGACTACTATATTACCATCTCGGAATTCTGGTGGGGGCCTGCTTTGCAGGCGGTCCCGCACCGCCGGCGGTGCTATGGTTGCCCGATTGACAGGCAACGCGGAAGCGTCGATAGCCGCCCGGATCAAATCAACCGTGAGAGCGTTTTTCCTCCGTCATGGCTGTCAGCGTCACATCTACCGAGGCCCATGAGGCGCCGGCCACCTCAGGCTTTTGGGCGCTGACGCTGGGGAGCATCGGCGTGGTTTTCGGCGATATCGGAACCTCGCCGCTGTATGCATTCCGTGAGGCCGTGGCCGGCGCGGCCCAGGGCCAGCCGGTCACGCGCGTCATCGTGCTCGGCGTGCTCAGCCTGATCCTGTGGTCGCTCTTCATCGTCGTCACCGCAAAATATGTGCTGCTGCTGCTGCGCGCCGACAATAACGGCGAGGGCGGCACGCTCTCGCTGATGGCGTTGGGTCAGCGGGCGCTTGGCCGAAGAAGCTGGCCGCTGCTGGCGCTCGGCGTCATCGGCGCCTCGATGTTCATCGGCGACTCCATGATCACGCCGGCGATTTCGGTGTTGTCGGCGGTCGAAGGCCTCAAGCTCGCGGCACCTGCGCTCGAACATTATGTGGTGCCGCTGACGATCTTCATCCTGGTCGTGCTGTTCTCGGTGCAGCGCAGCGGCACCGCCCGCGTCGCCTCGGCGTTCGGTCCGGTGATGGTGGTGTGGTTTGCTGCGCTGGCGGCGATGGGTTTCGTGCACATCAGCGACGATCCGTCGGTGCTGGCGGCGATCAATCCCTGGTATGGGGTCCAGTTCCTGCTTTCCCACGGCACTATCGGATTGGTGACGCTGGGTGCGGTATTTCTCGCCGTGACCGGCGGCGAAGCGCTCTATGCGGATCTCGGCCACTTCGGACGCAAGCCGATTCAGGCCGGCTGGCTGTATTTCGTGCTGCCGGCGCTGCTGATCAATTATTTCGGGCAGGGCGCGCTGGTGCTGTCCGATCCGGCGGCGATTGAAAATTCGTTCTACCGCATGGTGCCGGAAATCCTGCTGTTGCCGCTGGTGGCGCTGGCGACCGCAGCGACCGTCATCGCCAGCCAGGCGGTGATCACCGGCGCCTATTCGCTGACCCGGCAGGCGGTGCAGCTCGGCCTGTTGCCGCGCTTCGAGGTTCGCTACACGTCGGAGACCCATGCCGGACAAATTTATCTGCCGCGGGTCAACCGGCTGCTTCTGATCGGCGTGCTGCTGCTGGTGCTGTTGTTCCGCACGTCGAGCGGACTGGCTTCGGCCTACGGCATCGCCGTTTCCACGACCATGGTCGCCGACGGGATCATGGGATTTGTCGTGATCTGGAAATTGTGGAATTGGCGGGTCGCGATCGCGGCTGCGGTCATCCTGCCGTTCGTCGTTGTCGACATGACCTTCTTCAGCGCAAACCTGCTGAAGCTGCTCGAAGGCGCCTGGGTGCCGCTGCTGTTCGGCGTGACGATGGCGGTGATGATCTGGACCTGGCGCCGAGGTGCTGCGATCCTGATCGCAAAAACTCGCCGCATCGAGGTGCCGCTGGCCGACCTGATCAAGAGCCTCGAAAAGCGCCCGCCGCATATCGTCAAGGGCACCGCGGTGTTCCTGACCAGCGATCCGAATTTCGTGCCGACGGCGCTGCTGCATAACCTCAAGCACAACAAGGTGCTTCACGAGCACAATGTGATCCTGACCATCGAAACCGCGCAGACGCCGCGCGTCGAGCCGTCCGAGCGCGTGCGCATGGAAAAGGTCAGCGACAAGTTTTCCACCGTGCGGTTGCGGTTCGGTTTCATGGAATCGCCGAACGTGCCCAAGGCCCTGGTGATCGCGCGCAAGCTCGGCTGGCAATTCGATATCATGGCGACGTCGTTCTTCGTCTCGCGGCGCTCGCTGAAGCCGTCGGCGCAGTCGGGAATGCCGCAATGGCAGGATCACCTGTTTATTGCGATGAGCCGCTCCGCCAACGACGCCACCGACTACTTCCAAATCCCCACGGGGCGGGTCGTCGAGGTCGGAACGCAGGTAACTATTTGATATTTAATACGGATTCGGCCCTCTTGACCCGCTGACCTATGCGTCTTACGCATATCGGAGGCCTAAATTCAGCCTAACCTATGCATTCGCGCCGGGGGTATAGGCGTCCATCCTGCATTGTGCAGTGAACAATAGAGGCCCTTCCCATGTTGTCCGAGAGTACGATCACCGCGGCGGAAACGCCCGCGGCCAACGGACATGGGGAAGCGCATTCGACGGCCGGCTTTAAGGCCCTGATGCTCGGCAGCATCGGTGTCGTCTATGGCGACATCGGCACCAGCCCGCTCTACGCGCTGCGCGAAGCCATTGTCGCCGCAAGCGCGACCGAAGGCGGCGTCACCACGCTGGCGGTGCTCGGCGTTCTCTCGCTGATCCTGTGGGCGCTGATCGTCGTCGTCACGCTGAAATATGTGGTGATCCTGCTGCGCGCCGATAACCATGGCGAGGGCGGCACGCTGGCTTTGATGGCGCTGGCGCAGCGGGCGGTCAGCAAGGGCGCCGGCGCCATCGTTCTGCTCGGGATCATCAGCGGCGCGCTGTTTTACGGCGACGCCGTGATTACGCCGGCGCTGTCGGTGCTGTCGGCGATCGAAGGCATCAAGCTCGTCACCGCCGCCTTCGATCCGTATGTCGTGCCGCTGACCGTGCTCATTCTGCTGGTGCTGTTTGCGGTTCAATCGCGCGGCACCGCGCGGGTCGCGGCCTTTTTCGGGCCGGTGATGTGCATCTGGTTCGCGGTCATCGCGGTCGCGGCCTTGCACCCGATCGTCCAGCATCCGGAAGTCTTGCTTGCGCTCAATCCGCTCTACGCGGTTTCATTCATGATCCATCACGGCGTCATCGGTTTCGTGACGCTGGGCGCGGTATTCCTCGCCGTCACCGGCGCCGAGGCGCTCTACGCCGACCTCGGCCATTTCGGCAAAAAGCCGATCCAGACCGCCTGGCTGTTCATCGTGCTGCCGTCGCTGGCGCTGAACTATATGGGGCAGGGCGCGCTGATCATCGGCGATCCCAAGGGGATAGAGAATCCGTTCTTCCTGATGTTCCCGGATTGGGCGCTGATCCCGATGGTGGCGCTGGCAACGGCGGCGACCGTGATTGCAAGCCAGGCCGTGATCACCGGCGCCTATTCGCTGACGCGCCAGGCCATCCAGCTCGGATTGTTGCCGCGCTTCGAAATCCGCCATACCTCGGAAGCGCATTCCGGCCAGATCTACATCCCGCGCATCAATTTGCTGCTGCTGATCGCGGTGATGCTGCTGGTGCTGCTGTTCCGCTCCTCGAGCGCGCTGGCCTCGGCCTATGGCATCTCCGTCACCGGCACCATGGTGGTGACGGCGATGATGGGCTTTGTCGTGATCTGGCGGGTCTGGAGATGGTCGCCGTTCGCGGCCGCCGCGCTGATCGCGCCGTTTTTGTTTCTCGATCTCACCTTCCTCGCGGCCAACCTGTTGAAGGTGCTCGAGGGCGGCTGGGTGCCGCTGGCGCTGGGCGGCATGGTGATGCTCCTGATGTACACTTGGCGGCGCGGCAGCCGGCTCTTGTTCGAGAAATCGCGCAAGCTGGAATTCCCGCTGGCCGACCTGGTGGCGATGCTGGAAAAACGGCCGCCGCAGCGGGTTTCCGGCACCGCCGTGTTCCTGACCAGCGATCCCCAGAGCGCGCCGACCGCGCTGATGCACAGCCTGAAGCACTACAAGGTGCTGCATGAGAAGAACGTCATTCTCACCATCGAGACCGCGCCGACGCCGCGGATCGATCCGGCCGAGCGGGTGCGGATGGAACAGCTCAGCGCGACCTTCTCCCGGGTCACGCTGCGGTTTGGCTTCATGGAATCGCCCAACGTGCCGAAGACGCTGGCGATCGCCCGCAAGCTCGGCTGGCAGTTCGACATCATGTCGACGTCGTTCTTCCTGTCCCGGCGGTCGCTCAAGCCGGCCGCGCATTCGGGAATGCCGCGCTGGCAGGACCTGCTTTTCATCCGGCTGAGCCGCTCCGCCAACGACGCCACCGACTATTTCCAGATTCCGACCGGGCGGGTGGTCGAGGTCGGCACGCAAGTCACAATCTAGCTTCAGCGGTCGCTTTAAGCCGTTTACAGCGCTTGATTTTCCCCGCGCGAGAGGCGACTTTGCGCCCGCAATGACGGGGCGGGTTAGCTAATCGATTATCGGGAGGATATGCGTGGCGGATCATCAGGTGCACGACTTGACGCCGGAAGAGGTGTCGAAGGGGATGGCGGACGGACGCTATCTGCTCGTCGACGTCCGCGAGCCCAATGAGGTTGCCGTCGAGGCCTATCCCGGCGGCGTCGTGGTTCCGCTTTCGACATTCGACCCGACGGCCATTCCCGACCCCAAGGGCAAGCAGGTCGTCTTCGCCTGCCGTTCCGGCAAGCGGTCGGTGACGGCCTCGCTGGCCGCGCAGGCTGCGGGCCTGCCCTACGACAAGCACCTCGCCGGAGGCATATTGGGCTGGAAGGCTGCGGGAATGCCGACCAGGGCCGGCGGCTGACCCTTGCCATGACTTCCATGAACAAGGTCTTCGCCGACCTTCCCGTCACCATCTTCGAGGCGATGTCGCAGCTCGCGCGCGACAACGACGCCATCAATCTCGGTCAGGGCTTTCCCGACGATCCCGGCCCCGAGGACATCAGGCGCGCCGCGGCGGACGCGTCGATCAACGGCTACAACCAGTACCCGTCGATGATGGGCATCCCCGAACTGCGGCAGGCGATCGCGGACCATTACGGACGCTGGCACAAGCTCAACCTCGATCCGATGACCGAAGTGATGGTGACCTCGGGCGGCACCGAAGCGCTGACATCGGCCATTCTCGCCGTGGTCGAGCCCGGTGACGAAGTCGTCGTGTTCCAGCCGGTCTATGACAGCTATCTTCCGATCATCCGCCAGGCCGGCGGCATTCCGCGCCTGTTGCGCCTCGAGCCGCCGGACTGGCGGCTGACCGAGGAGATGCTGGCCAGCGTCTTCAACCACAAGACCAAGGCGGTGCTGTTCAACAATCCGCTCAATCCCGCCGCCGTGGTCTATCCGCGCGAGGATCTCGAGCTGCTGGCGCGGTTCTGCCAGCAGTTCGACACCATCGCGATCTGCGACGAGGTCTGGGAGCATGTGATCTTCGACGGCCGCGAGCATATCCCGCTGATCACGATCCCGGGCATGCGCGACCGCACCATCAAGGTCGGCTCCGCCGGCAAGATCTTTTCGCTGACGGGATGGAAGATCGGCTTTGTCTGCGCCGCGCCGCCGCTATTGCGCGTCGCCGCCAAGGTGCACCAGTTTCTGACCTTCACGACGGCACCCAATCTGCAGGCTGCGGTCGCCTATGGCCTCGGCAAGCCAGCCGAATATTTCCACGACATGCGGAAGGATCTGGCGCGGAGCCGGGACCGTCTCACCAGGGGGCTGGAGAGCATCGGCTTTCCCGTGCTCAGATCGCAGGGCACCTACTTCCTCACCGTCGATCTGTCGCCGCTAGGGCTGAACGAGACCGATGAGGCGTTCTGCAAGCGCATCGTGACCGACTACAAGGTGGCGGCCATTCCGGTGTCGGCCTTTTACGAGCAGGACGCCGTGACCTCGGTCGTGCGTTTCTGCTTTGCCAAGAAGGATTCAACGCTCGACACGGCGCTGCAGCGCTTGTCGGACGCGGTGCACGGCCGAAAGAGGTAGAGAAAGATGTGCGACCAGAACCGTCATCCAATCCGTTTCATTGGTGCCGTTGCTGCGGTTCTGTTGCTTTCGCTTCCCGCCATGGCCGAGGAGCGCACCGTCAACTTCTACAATTGGTCGAACTACATGGCGCCGGGGGTGCTGGAGGATTTTACCAGGGAAACCGGCATCAAGGTGGTCTACGACACCTTCGACGCCAACGAGACGCTGGAGACGCGGCTGCTCGCGGGCAAATCGGGTTACGACGTCGTCGTGCCCACCGGCTATTTCCTGCAGCGCCAGATCACGGCGAAAGTCTTCCTGAAGCTCGACAAGTCAAAATTGCCGAACCTCGCCAATGCCTGGCCGGTGGTGACCAATCAACTCGCCACCTACGATCCCGGCAACAATTACGGCGCCAACTATATGTGGGGCACCACCGGCATCGGCTACAACGTCAAGATGGCGCAGAAAATACTCGGGCCGGATGCCAGGATCGACAGCTGGGACATGGTGTTCAAGCCCGAGAATCTCGCGAAATTCAAGGATTGCGGCATCCACATGCTGGATTCCGCCGACGATATCCTTCCCGCCGCGCTGGGGTATCTCGGCATCGATCCGAATTCCACCAGGCAGGCCGATCTGGAGAAGGCCGCCGATCTCGTCATCAAGATCAGGCCCTATATCCGCAAGTTTCACTCCTCCGAATATCTGAGCGCGCTGGCTTCCGGCGAGATCTGCTTTGTGGTGGGCTGGTCGGGCGACGTGATGCAGGCGCGCAGCCGCGCGGCCGAGGCCAAATCCGATATCGAAATCGGCTACACCATTCCGAAGGAGGGGGCGCAGATGTTCTTCGACAATCTCGCGATACCCGCCGACGCCAGGAATGTTGCGGAAGCCTATGAGCTGATCAACTATCTCTACCGGCCCGACGTCGCGGCCAGGAATTCGGATTTTCTGTCTTATGCCAACGGCAACATGGCCAGCCAGAAACTGGTCGATCCAAAAATCCTGAACGACAAGAACATCTACCCTGATGAGGCGACACAGAAGAAGCTGTTCGTGATCACCGCGCGCGATCCGGCCACCCAGCGCGTCATCAACCGTCTCTGGACCAAGGTGAAGACGGGGCGGTAGTTCTCTCCTCGTCATTGCGAGCCAACGGGTCGCGCGAATGCGCGCCCGATGACAGGCTCCCAGAAGCAATCCAGAAACGGCACCACCGCAAACAGTCTGGATTGCTTCGTCGCTACGCTCCTCGCAATGACGGATTGAGGGCCGCGGGCGCCGCTCACCGCCACCTTCGATGCAGCCACAGCCACTGTTCCGGATATTCCCGGACCCAGCCTTCGACGACGTCGGTGATCGCCTGCATCGTTCCCTGAACATCGATTTGACCGGACGCGTCGCGCACCGGCTTGACCTCTTCGGACAGCTCGGCGCGGAAACGATTGCCGGGCAGGCGAATAATACGCGTGCCGTGGATCGGGCAATCGACCTGCCGCAGCAGGCGGGCAAGCATCGGATTGGCCTTGGTCTTGCGGCCGAAGAACGTGACGTCGACACCGTTGGTGAGATATTGATCGACCAGCATCGCGACGTGCTGGCCGTTCTGCAGGGCATCCGCGAGCTTCAGCGGCGCCTCGCGGCCGGCCGGAATCAGCGTCCCCATCTTGACGGTGCGGATCCGTTCAATGGCGCGGTCGGCGGATTCGATGTTCGGCCGCCGGAACAGGATCGCGGCATCGAGCCCGTGCGCGACCGCGGCGAGCGCCGGCAGCTCCCAGTTGCCAAGATGGCAGGCGAAGAACAAAGCCGGCTTTCCGTCATCCCTGAGCTGATCGAACAGTTCCCTGGTTCGCGGCGAGAACTCGACGCGACTTGGCTTTTCGGGATGATCGGGATCGTAGTCCCAGATATGGTCGAGATGCGCGAACTCGGCGCCGACGCGCCCGAGATTATCCCACACGCCGGCGAGAATGGCCTCGATCTCTTCCGGCGATTTTTCCGGGAATGCGGCTTTCAGATTGTCGCGGCCGATCCGGTCCTCGCGCAGCCTTCGGCCGATGAAGCGGGTGACGCGGCCGAACAGGTTGGCGGTCTTGACCGGATCGAAATAGCGCGTGGTGCGCAACATGCCGACCGTCAGCGCGCCGACGGCGGCCTCGGTCATCGGCTTGGCGGCGTCGCGAAGGCGCGCCTTGGTGCGAAGGAGCAGGCGGTTCATCGCTGCGAACGCGCGGCCCGCTAGACCGGTTCACGCGTCAGGATCAGCGAGGCATTCTGCCCGCCGAAACCGAACGAGTTGGACATCACGGCCGTGACGCGGGCGTCGCGCGCCTTGTTTGCCACCACGTCGAACGGGATCGCCGGATCGGGCATGTCGTAATTGATGGTCGGCGGAATCCGCTGATGTTCGAGCGTCAGCAGCGAGAAGATGGCCTCGACCGCGCCGGCCGCGGAGATGGTGTGGCCGACCATCGATTTGTTGGACGATACCGGAATGTGATTGGCGCGTTCGCCGAACACGGCCGCGGTGGTGAGATACTCCATCTTGTCGTTTTCCGGCGTCGCGGTGCCGTGCGCGTTGATGTGATCGATCTGTTCGGGCGTCATGCCGGCATCGGCCAGCGTCTTGCGCATGCAGCCGATGATCGGCTTGCCGTCGGGGCTCGACCGGGTGCGGTGGAACGAGTCGGTCAGTTCACCGCAGCCGGCCACGACGCCAATGATCGAGGCGCCGCGCGCCATCGCCGCTTCATAGCTTTCCAGCACCAGGGCGCCGGCGCCTTCGGCCATGACGAAACCGTCGCGGTTCTTCGAGAACGGCTTTGACGCGGCCTGCGGCGGATCGTTCTGCGTCGAAAGCGCCGAGAGCAGGGAGAAGCGGACCATCGCTTCCGGATTGACCGTGCCTTCGGTCGCGACACACAGCGCCGCATCGGCTTCGCCGCGGCGGATCGCTTCCACGCCGAGCTGGATCGAGGTCGCGCCGGAGGCGCAAGCGGTCGACAATGAGATCGGCGATCCCTTGGTTCCGAAGGTTTCGGCGAGGTGACCGGCGACCGAGCCGAACATGAAACGATGGTGATATTCGGCGAACTTTCCGCCACCGCTGGCACGCAGAACATCGAAATAGTCGAATTCTTTTTTTCCGACGGTGCGGCCGACTTCCAGCCGCTGCGGCCATTCGGTCTCGACCGGCGCGACCGCCAGAAACAGCGGGCCCGGAAAATTACCCTTGCTGCCGATTCCGGACTGCTGCAGCGCTTCTTCGGTAGCCATCTCGGCGAGACGCTCCGAAAGGCTGGTCGACGAGAACGGCTCGACGGTGACGAAATCGATCGTCCCGGCCATCGTCGACTTCAGTCCCTCGACGGGGAAGCGCGTGACCGTCTTGATGCCGGATTCGCCCGCGGTCAGCTTCGCCCAATTGTCTTTCTTGCCGGTGCCGAGCGAGGTGACAATGCCCATGCCGGTAACGACGACAATCGGCCTGCCGAATTTATCGCGTGGTGCTGCCATGATTCCCCCGTCGATGCTGCGCCGTACCCGTGCAGCGCTATCGCGCTCTACTTCTGCTGCTCAAACATTCTCGCCGGAAAAGCGGGCCGCCCTTCCGGATCATGCTCTACTTGACCGCCTCGACCAGGGCCATGCCTTCGCCCTGCCAGTGACCGGCCCCCACCACGACAATCTGGGTCGGCGGTTCGGACTTTTCAACCTCGAACCCGGTCGGATCGTTGGGCGGAAACAGCGCGCCGCGCGAGATCGAAAGTGCGGCGAGCGCCAGCCCGAGCGGAAACTGGGTCTCCAGCGTGTGGCCGAACGTCGTGCCGGTTGCGCGCACCGCGAAGCCGGGGTGCTGGCGCAGGAAGGCTCTCTCTTCCGCCGTCACGGGCTCGACGCCGGTCGCGCCGGTGATGAGGTTGCCGCTGTCGGCGGTAACGCCGAGCTTCGTCCACAGCGCTTCCAGCGATTTCGTCACCGCGCCCGGCTGTTTGCGCTGCGCAAGGTCGGCCACCACCCGGGTCAGCTTTGCGTAGGGCTTTGCGCCGCGCGCCTCGGCGTGTTCCCGTGATTCCATCACCAGGAAAGCGCCAACTGAGCCCATGGCGAAGCCGCTGTTGTTCTCGCGGGCCCAGACGCCCGAGAATTTGTCGGTCAGGTTGAAATCGCCGAATTCATAGAGGATCATGAGGTCGGGACGTTCCCCATTATGGGCGCCGCCGATCAGCGCGATGTCGCTTTGACCGGCCTCGATGCGCGCGAGCGCGATCCGTGCGGCATCGATGCTTGCGGCTTCCTCGCCCATGAAGGTGCGCGACGTGCCGCAGACGCCATGAACGATAGCGATGTTGCCGGCGAGCAGGTTGGAGAGCTGGGCCAGAAACAGGGTCGGCCGCAGGTCATTCATCAGCCGTTCGTTGAGAAAGCCGGGGCTCGAATTGCCCTGCGCGTCGGCGTTGAGGATCGCCATGTCAACCGCGATGTCGCGTTCGCCACCGCCGGCCGCGATCACCATATCCATCCGGGAAAGGATTTCCTGATTGCCTTTGACGCCGGCGGAATCGAGCGCCAGCCCGGCGGCATAGGTGCCGATGCGCTGCCACGCCTCCATCTGGCGCTGGTCGCCCTTTTTCGGGATCTGGGCGTCGAAGACGACCGGGGCCAGCGGATGGACGATGTAGGGCGCGAAACGCTTGTCGTCGAAATTGATACGCCTGGCGTTGAGCGCATCCCAGTGCGCGTCCAGCCCTTCACCGAGCGAGGACACGATGCCGATGCCGGTGATCCAGACTTCCTTCGCACCCGGTGATTTCGGCTCAGTCATGGGGCATCGCCTGCAGCGGGAAGCCGATCTTGTTGGCCATCGCGTCCATGTGAACGCGAAAGGCAGGGTCGGGGAAGGGGGCGAGGCCGAAGGTGATTTCAGCGCTGCACTTCAGCTCCTTGCCGACGCGGCCCTTGGCCTTCGTGACGGCAAAGCCGGAACCTTCGTGCTCGACCTTCGCATCGATCGTCAGCAACTGACCGGGGCTGACGAAACCTCGCATCTTGGCTTCCTTCACGATTGCCAGGAACGGCATGCGCTCGAACTTCAATACGCCAAGCAAAAGCCAGCCGGAACTCTGCGCCATCGCTTCGGTCAGGAGGACGCCGGGCATGATTGGAAAGCCCGGGAAATGCCCCTCGAAGATGGTGTGCTGCTGCGGAACCTGCGCCTCGACGACAATCGTCTGCTTGGCGATGTCGAGGTCGACGATGCGGTCGATCAGCTGGAAGTAATCGAGGTTCATGACGGGCGATTACGCGCCCGTGCCTGCGTTCTTGGCGGCGACCAGTTCGTCGATACGATCGGCGAGGTTTTTCAGCACGAAGTACTGCTCGGTCGTGGCCTTGCCGTCGTTGACCTCCTGGGTCCATTTTTCGAGCGGCATCTTGATTCCGAACGCTTTGTCGATGGCAAAGGCGATGTCGAGGAAGTCCAGACTGTCGATCCCGAGATCGTCGATGGCGTGGCTCTCCGGCTTGATCGTGTCGCGCGGAATGTCGCAGGTCTCAGCGATAATGTTGGCGATCTGATCGAATGTGGAAGACATCATTAAGCCTTTGATATATTGGAGATAATTCTGGAGCGGCTTGGTCGGGGCGGGTGCGGCGGCCCCGGAATGTCCGATGCCCTCCGGCCGGAGTTGAGTGCCCGTATATCGGAGCGGAGCCCTGAGTTCAATGGAGGTTGGCTCCCCCTGCGGGGACGGATTTTTGGGCAAACGGCTGGCCGGTTCCACAATCTAGCCGTGCGGCACCATGGAAATCCGGGCGCAGTCATGGCGGCCCATCAGCACGCAATCCTGGGTTTTGCGGAGGTCCGCAATGCTCATCGCCAGCCAAATCCCGATCGCGGTCAGCGCCACGGTGAACGCGAAGGCCGCAATGTTCGCCAGCATGCGATGACGGAAGTCGTCCGGCTCGTCCCGGGGCCGCTCGTAGCGGGACAGATCGTTTGCAACGTGCCGGATATTTGCCGGCTCCGCCGGCGCGTCCTGCCGGCCCGGCGGATGGGCAGACGTGCGCGGCCGGAATTTGAGCACGACGTGCTCGTCATCCCTGGTAATAGGCCGCTGGGTTTTCACTGCTGTCGGTCCGGAGGCGTTGCAGTTCAGTTTAACACGCTCGCCCGGCGGCTCACATAAAATCTTGGTGCGCGTGAATGCAGGTCTACCCCTGCACGGTGTCATGGAACCGGCCGTAATCGATCCTGAGACGGCCGTCTTCGGCGGTGCCGAGGATTTCCGCGTAGCGCTGTCCAAAGCGGATCTCGGGATAATCGTACGACTTTCGCGCATGCACCGTTTGCGCTGCGACGACGTCGTATCCGGACACCACCACCACGAGCGAGACCTCGATGGCTTCGAGGTCATCGGCGGTCAATCCGTAAAGCGGACTGCCGGCGTCGATGACGTGAAACAGCGTCCAGCTCAGTGCCAGCGCCGGGCTCTCGTTTCGCAGCAAGGGCAACTCGTAGAACCGCCGGAACGGCTGGCCTTCCTTGCTGACGATATTCTTGAACAGCCATAATCTGGCGGTGGCATTGCTGATGATGTTGTGGCGTTCGTTGGCGAGCCGGATCATCAGCGTCTGTTCGCCCTCATGGTCTGAAATGACGGGATTGTCGGCGAACAGCAGCCGCGCGCTCGGACGCGAGAAGCGTGCAAAGATCAGCCCGGTCATCAGCGACATCGAAAAGATCCCGGTGAACAGTTCGACGGTCGCGATGAAATGCCCGTAATGGGTTTGCGGATGCATGTCGCCATAACCAGCGGTCGAAAGCGTCTCGATGCTGAAATAGAGATAGTCGATGTAGTCGCCGCCCGGCACGTTGGAGATCGGCTGGCCTCCGATCCAGTAGAACACCGCGAAAAACGCGTTGAAGGCGACGAACACCAATGCTGCACCGCCGATAAAGGCCGGCCATGACGCCGTCATGCAGCGGTGGCTGATATCAGCCCAGAAATTGAGGTGCAGGCCTTCGGTGATCACTTCGCGGCCGCCAAAACGCACGACCTGGGCCTTCGACATTCGTTCGTTCGGGCTTTTCGCCATGGTTTCAAATCTCGCAAATCTCTGTGAGGTGGCAGGGGCATTTGATCGCCCGCGCCATCATGGCATAGTGGAACCGGCTTCAGAGCAGGTTTCGCCAGTCAAATACGGGGTTAGTTATGGCCAACACGCGTGAACCATACGTCAAGCCGGTCCCGATCCTCTCGCTGCGTCCAACCCAGATGACGGTTGGGATGCGGGAAGTGAAGGAAAAGCGCAAGCGCTGGCGGGAGCACAAGTCGGCGAAGAAGCGCGCCGAATTGCTGGGCAAGCACATGATTCCCGTGGTTTTCGGGCCGGACCAGAACTACTACGTGGTCGATCATCATCATCTGGCGCGTGCGCTGCACGACGAAGGCGTCAACGATATCCTGGTGACCGTGATCGGCGATCTCACCATGGTCCAGCGCGAAGCGTTCTGGGGCGTGATGGACAACAAGCGATGGGTCTATCCGTACGACGCCAGAGGCGAACGCCGGCAATTCAAGGATATCCCGAAATCGGTAGCCGCCCTCAAGGACGACCCGTTCCGCAGCCTCGCCGGCGAATTGCGCCGCGCCGGCGGCTTTGCCAAGGACACCACGCCGTTCAGCGAATTCCTGTGGGCGGATTTTCTGCGCCGGAAAATGTCGCGCAAGAGCGTGGAAGCAAATTTCTCCAGGTCGATGGAGAAAGCGCTGGCTTTCGCCAAAAGCCAGGACGCGGTCTATCTGCCCGGCTGGTGTGGGCCCGCGTCGGACGGCTAGCGTCCGGCGCGCCCGTTTCTATTTCGGCAGCCGCCCCATCATGTAGAACTCGTCGTTCGGGCGCATCGCGGTGACATTGGCGATCCGGTTCGACAGCGCAAAGAATGCCGAGATCGCGGCGATGTCCCAGATGTCGTCGTCGCTGAAGCCGTGGCTGGCGACGGCTGTGAAGTCCTCCTCCGAAATCCGGTTCGCCTCCGCGCTCACCTTCATCGCAAAGTCGAGCATGGCGCGCTGCCGCGGCGTGATGTCGGCCTTGCGGTAGTTGACCGCGATCTGGTCGGCGATCTGCGGATTCTTGGCCCGGATGCGCAGGATGGCGCCGTGCGCGATCACGCAGTAATGGCACTGGTTGGCGCTGCTGGTCGCCACCACGATCATCTCGCGTTCGGCCTTGGTCAGGCCGCCATCCTTGTCCATCAGCGCGTCGTGATAGGCAAAGAAGGCGCGAAACTCGTCGGGACGATAGGCCAGCGTCAGGAAGACGTTGGGAACGAAGCCGGACTTTTCCTGCACCGCCTGAATGCGGGTGCGGATATCGTCGGGCAGTTTGTCGAGGGACGGCGTCGGGAATCGTCTTGCGATCGGCTGTGTCATGAAAAGGTTCCGGCATGCCGCGTGGTGCGGTTATGGCGAAACCATAGTCGATGGCGGCTTCGGCGCAAAGCGCAGGAGTGGCTTGCTGGAATGCGCTTTAGCGCAGCGGCTTCTTCAGCAGCGAGAAGCGATCGGGATCGAGCCCCATCGAGGGCTGCAGCATCGGCGCTTCCAACGACACCGTGCGGGCGGCGGGCCGGTCGTTGATGGTGGGATCGTTCGGCACATCGCGATGCGAGGTAGCGCCACGCCAGCGTTCCAGCACGGCCGAGACGAAATGCATGTCGTGGCCGGCGGCGACCGACGGCACGGTCGAGATGGTTGCTTCGCTGCGCGGCAGTTGATGCAACGGCACTTCCTTGAAGCGCAGCCGGGTCGGAAGTGCGACGCCTTCACCGAACGCGAGCACTTCGCGGGTGCCGAGCGAGGGGACGAACGACAGCAAATTGGCGGCGGCGTCCGAGACCGCGGAACGCAGCAGCGCCTGGTCGCGGTCGTTGGCAAGGCGCATCGTGAACAGCGTGTTGCACTGGGAGATGATGGTGGCGTCGAGTTCGGCCGGACGCTGCGTCACCAGCCCGAGATAGACGCCGTATTTGCGGCCTTCCTTGGCGATGCGCGAGACGGCCTTGCGGGTTGGCCCAAACCCGATGTTGCGGTCGGCGGAAGCGTAGCGATGCGCCTCTTCGCAGACGAACAGCAGCGGCGAGACGCCGTCGCTCCACAGCCCGAAGTCGAACGCCATGCGGCACACCACCGACACCACGGAATCGATGACTTCGGCGGGGAAACCGGCCAGCTGCATCACGGTCATCGGACGGCCGTTGGCCGGCAGCCGGAACAGATGGCTGATGACTTCCGCCATGGTGTCGCCGCCGACATTGGCGTTGTCGAACATGAAGGCGTAGCGCGGATCGTTGCGCACGGTCTCGATGCGCGAAATCAGCTTGTGGTAGATGATGCGCGATGAGCGGTTCTCCAGCTTGCCCATGCGCTCGTCGATCAGCGAAATCAGATCGACCAGACGGTAGGGCACCGGCGTATCGACGGTGTAGCCGATCGCCTTGGGATCGGCGCGCTTCAGCCCGAGCCGATCGGTGTTCTGGTACTGCGTATAGATTCCCTTCGCCATCGGAATGACTTCGGCGAGGATGTCGAGTTCCTCCGGCACGCCGGGGCGGCCGGCGAACAGCACGTCGACGATCTCTTCGAAATTGAACAGCCAGAATGGCAGTTTCAGGTTACGCGGGTTGAGCACCAGCGAGCGATCGCCGAAACAGCGACCGTATTCGTTGTGGACGTCGAGCAGGAAGATCCGCAAGTTCGGCCGCGACTTGAGAATTTCGTTCAGCAGCAGCGACACGCCGGTCGATTTGCCGACGCCGGTGGAGCCGAGCACCGCGAAATGCTTGGAGAGCATTTCCTCGATATCGACATAGGCGATGACCGAGGGATCCTGCTGCAGGGTACCGATATTGATCTGATCCGATCCGCTCGGCGCGTAGACCGTGCGCAGTTCCGCATTGCTGATCAGGTCGACGGCATCGCCGATGGTCGGATAGTTGGTGACGCCGCGCTGGAATTTGGGACGCTCGGGCCCGCCGAGGATTTCGCCGAGCAGGTCGACCGAGGCGCTGGCGATGTAGCTGTCGGATGTCGGCAGATTCTCGCACGACACTTCCGTGATCATGGCGACGATGGTGGAATTTGCGCAGCGGATGCTGACGAAGCGGCCGACGGTAGCCCGCACCTCGGCGAGGCCCATCTTGTTCACCGCCAGAAGTCCGACCCGGGCGAGGGAGCCCCGCACCGAAATCACGCGTCCGAAGGATGTCACAGTGTTAAACCTGGCATGTCATGAATTGGGTCAGCTGCATTATGCCGATGCGGGTTACCGAAACGGTTAAATTCGCCGGGTTCAGGATTGGCT
Source organism: Bradyrhizobium sp. Ash2021 (assembly GCF_031202265.1). Lineage (NCBI taxonomy): Bacteria > Pseudomonadati > Pseudomonadota > Alphaproteobacteria > Hyphomicrobiales > Nitrobacteraceae > Bradyrhizobium > Bradyrhizobium sp. Ash2021. The sequence continues at coordinate 4,041,118 of NZ_CP100604.1, forward strand.
AAATCTGCCGCATCTTGGTCAGGATTTGTTTTGCCACGGCACCCCGGTTGTCGCTTCAGCGCTCGTTATGCTGGAAAATCAGCGTTTCTTCGCTTCGGTTCGCGCGCACCGCGCGCGCTGGCGCTTAATCCTTCGTTTACCATTTCGACGGAGAGAGCCCGGCGCGGCGGTCGCGTGACGCTACCCTGCGATCCCCGGACCAAAGATTGGGTCAGCCATTGGGTCGCGATAACCGATTGCTAACTGCAAGTTGTAACGCACCTTCCATCTGTCATGCGTAACGTTGACGCGCTCTGGGAGGGCACCAGGTGAGTATCGATAGCGGCCATCAGTCGCCGGGCGGTTCTGCGAGTGCCGCCGAAACGGCCGGGAGGGTCGGATGGCTGGCCTTTTGCGCCGGACTGTCGGCGGCGATCCTGTTTGGCGCGGGAATGACCGCCTGGAGCTTGCGTGAACGCGTATTGCTTGCCGTTGCCGCCGTCCTCGCCGTCGTCGTCTGCCTGTTGCTGAAGCGTCACCGGTTGTCGGGCCGGCGGCTCACGTTGGAGCGGCGGCACCTCAGCATCGCCGTGAACAACATTCCGCAAGGCCTCGTTCTCTACGACGCGTCGGCGCGGATCATCATCTGCAACCAGCGTTACATCGAGATGTTCGGCCTGTCGCCGGAAGTGGCCAAACAGGGCTGCACGATGCAGCGGCTGATCGCGCATCGGAAGGAAACCGGATCCTTTGACGGCGATGTCGACGAATTCTGCAATGCGATCATACGAAACGTATCGCTCGGAAAAAGCACGCGCCAGCTCACGGAGGCTCCGGGCGGCCGGGCGATCGAGATCGTCAACCAGCCGCTGAAAGGGGGCGGGTGGGTTGCCACCATCGAAGACATCACCCTGCGCACCCGCGCCGACGAGAAGATCGCGCATATGGCGCATTACGACGCGCTCACCGACCTGGCCAACCGGGTGTTGTTTCGCGAGCGGCTCGAACAGGCCCTGCAGGCGATCAGGCCGGGCGAACGGCTGGCCGTGATGTATATCGACATCGACGAATTCAAGAGCATCAACGATGCGCTCGGCCACGCGATCGGCGATGAGCTGCTGAAAGGCGTCGCCGACCGGCTGCGCGGCTGTCTCAAGGACACCGATGTGGCGGCGCGGCTGGGGGGTGACGAATTCGCGGTGATTCAGACCGCCATCAAAAGCCAGTCGGAGACCTGCCACCTCGTCGAATGCATCTATGCCGCGATCAGAGAGCCGTTCGAGTGCACCGGTCACCTGATCACCACCGATGCCAGCATCGGTATCGCGCTCGCGCCCGGCGACGGGCTGGATCTGGACCAGTTGCTGAAGAATGCGGACCTGGCCCTGTATGGGGCCAAGGGCGACGGACGCCGGACCTACCGGTTCTTCGAGGCGGGCATGGATGCACGCGCCAAGGCGCGGCGAAGCCTCGAGTTCGAACTGCGTCAGGCGATCAATGATGGCAGCCTGGAAGCCTATTACCAGCCTGTGGTCACGCTCGATCACGGCAAGGTCAGCTGTTGCGAGGCGCTGCTGCGATGGCGCCATCCCGAACGCGGGATGATTTCGCCGGCGGAATTCATTCCGATCGCCGAGGAGACCGGCCTGATCAACCAGCTCGGTCATTGGGTGCTCCACACCGCGTGCGCCGAGGCTGTGAACTGGCCGGATGACATCCGCGTCGCGGTCAATGTCTCGCCGGTTCAGTTCAAGAGCCGGACGCTGGCGCTCAACGTGGCCGCAGCACTTGCTGCTTCCGGCCTTGCCGCCTCCAGGCTCGAGCTCGAGATCACCGAGGCGGTGCTCATCCGCGACGACGAAATGGCGCTGGAGGTGCTGCATCAGTTGCGGGCGATCGGCGTTCGCATCGCGCTGGACGATTTCGGAACCGGCTATTCCTCGCTCAGCTATCTGCAGCGGTTTCCGTTCGACAAGATCAAGATCGATCGCTCCTTCGTCAGGGATATCGCCAGCGCGGTTGCCTCATCCTCCATCGTCGAGGCCGTCGTGAACATCGCGGCCGCGAGCAACATGACGACGACGGCGGAAGGCGTGGAGACCGAACAGCAACGAGAATTGCTGCGCGTGCTCGGCTGTACCGAGATGCAGGGATATCTGTTCAGCCCCGCGATCCCCGCGGTCGAGATACGCCAGTTGTTGCGCTCGCACCGGAGCCGCGCGGTATCGGCGGCCTGAAGCGCCGGGCGCAGTCGGCCACGGCGGCTAACCCGGTACGAAGCGGACGCCGATCCGCTTCTCTTTCCGCCAAACAACCTGGCATTGCCGGTTGCTGTGCTCCGCTTCGACCAACAGGGTCAACTGATCGGGAATGCCGACCGGGGATTCCACTTCGAGTGCCGCACCGGTCTCGGATAGATTGCGGATCGTGCAGCTGATCGCACCTCCGCCGCCGAAGGAAATCGTACCGGCCTTGAGGACACGCCGGCGCTGGTCCGCTCTGTGTTCTTCCATCAGCCCACCCTCCGCATGTGACGACGGAGTAGCGTCCCTATCGGTCCGCGTGAGCCGTTCCACTGTGGTCAACGACCTGAAGGGCGGGCGAACCGAGCGGCGACGCCACATCAAGACCTGCGTGACACGCTCTTGCTTTACCGGAACCGCGGATGACTCGCAATCGTCGCCCGCCTGGCCGGAAGCATCTTTGGCGGTAGCTCGCGGGGGTTGTGGCATTGATTTGCGTCGCGGCTCTGGCGCTAGGCGGCTGGCGCGAACGGTCGTCGCGGCAGATCGGTCTGAGCTGGACACGGCCAACCTTGCCGTTCTCTGACGCAGCATGCCAACGATAGCTTCGATCTGGCCGACACCGTTCTCGTCGGGCTGGCGCGTCACCGGAGACGGACGCCATCACCGGCCAATGCGAGGTGAGACTTCGGACGTCCGCCTGGATGCCGCTCTCAAAACGTCAGCTGCACCTTCATCGATTTCGACCGGTCGCTGGCCAACTCGAACGCGTCGACCGCTGCGTTGAACGGCAGCGAAGCGGTAATCAGCGGCTTCACGTCGATCAGCCCTTCGCCCATCAGACGCAGCGCGAGTTCGAATTCGGAATCGAACCGGAACGTGCCGCGCAACTGCAATTCCTTGGTGACGATGGCGTTGATCGGAAGCGTCATCTCGCCGCCGAGCCCGAGCTGCACGATGATGGCGCCGGGGCGCATCAGGTCGAGCGCGGCGCGCAATGCCGCCTGATTTCCGGAGGCCTCGAACAGCACGTCGAACACGCCCTTGCCGGCGCGATAGGGATCGAGCGCGGATGCTTCCGTCGCGCTGTTGGCGGTAAGGCTCGCGCCGAGTGTGCGTGCAACGGCCAGCGGAGCGTCGGCGATATCGGTCACGACCACTTCCGCAGCACCGCCGTAGCGCGCGACGACGACCATCAGCGCGCCGATCGGGCCGCAGCCGGTCACCAGAACGCGTTTTCCGAGCAGCGGACCCGCCTGTTTTCCGGCATGGAGGCAGACCGCGAGCGGCTCGGCCATCGCGGCTTCGCCGAGCGAGAGGGAATCGGCGATCGGAATAGCCTGTGATGCCTCGACCGTCACGTTCTCGCGAAAACCTCCCTGCACATGCGGCATGCGCATCGCGCTGCCCATGAAGCGCATGTCGAGGCATTGATTGCGCATTCCCTCGCGGCAATGGACGCAGAGGTTGCAGGGGCTGCTCGGATTCACGGCCACCCGCATACCGGACTTGAGATGCGGCACGTCGCTGCCGACAGCGGCGATCATGCCCGATATTTCGTGCCCGAGCGCCATCGGCTGCTGGATCCGGACCGTGCCGAAGCCACCATGGTGATAATAGTGCAAGTCCGAACCGCAGATGCCGCCGGCCGCGATCCTGACGCGGACTTCGCCGGCACCCGGCGCCGGGTCTGGAAAGCTGTCGATCCGCAGATCTTTCGGAGCGTGGATGACGACGGCTTGCATGATGTTCTCCTGGCGTTTGGTCGTGGCCGGGCGGGCTTACATCGCCGCCAGCATGCCGCCATCGACGTAGATGATCTGGCCGTTGACATAGTCGGACGCGGCTGAGGCGAGGAATACCGCAGCACCAACGAGTTCGTCGGGACGTCCCCAGCGCTTCGAGGGGATGCGGGACATCAGCCAGTTGTTGAAATCGGGGTTGTTCACCAAGGCCTCGTTCATGTCGGTCAGCATGTAGCCGGGACCGATGGCGTTGGTCTGGATGCCGCTCGCCGCCCATTCGACCGCCATCGAACGCGTCAGGTTCTTGATGCCGCCTTTGGCCGCGGTGTAGGGCCCGACCGTCGGCCGCGCCAGTTCGCTCGCCAGCGATCCGATGTTGACGATCTTGCCGCGCTTGCGCGGGATCATCCGTTTGGCCGCTTCGCGGCCGATCACGAAGGCGCTGGTGAGGTTGGTCTCGATCACCTTACGCCATTCGGCGGAAGAGAATTCGACCAGCGGTTTTCGAACTTGAATGCCGGCATTGTTGACGAGGATGTCGATCTCGATACCGGCAGCGTCGAAGCGCTTAAAGGCTGCAACGATTGCCTCCTCATCGGTGACATCGAAGGCCGAACCCTCCGCGGCGTGTCCGGCGCCGCGCATGTCGGCGACCGCGGTTTCGACGCGCGCGGGATCGACGCCATTGATGATCAACCGCGCGCCGGCTTTCGCCAGCCCCTCGGCAATGGCGCGGCCAAGCCCGCGCGAGGAACCGGTCACCAGGGTGGTGCGGCCGGAGAGATCGAACAAGGCGTGCGACATTTCAAATCCTTAGATGTTGCTGCGGCGCACGGTCAGATCGGAACGATCATAGACCGCGGGCAAGAGGTCGATGCAGAGACCTTCGCCTTCCATCGGATAAACGTAACCGTCCCTGATGTCAGGCATGTTGGTGACGAGTTCATTGTACCAGCCCCTGTAGAAGGCGCGTACGGATTCCTGGATCAGCGTATTCGGCTGGCTGAACGACATATGCACGGCGGCGGCGAAGCCGACCGGGCCGATACAATCGTGCGGCGCGAAGGGACGGTGATAGGTCTCGGCCATGGCGGCGATCTTGCGGCCCTCGGTCAACCCGCCGGTCCAGCACAGATCGGCCATCACAACGTGCATCGCGTCGCGGTCGAGCATGTCCTTGTAGGGATAGCGTGAACCGAGCGTCTCGCTGGCGCAGACCCAGACGTCGGTCGAACGGGCATATTCCGCCAGCGCCTGCGGCGAGTTCATGCGGATCGGGTCTTCGTACCAGGTCGGACTGTACGCCTCGAGCACCTTGGCGATCTTCTTGGCGGTCGGCAGATTCCACAGCGAGTGGAATTCGACCATGATCTCCATTCTGTCGCCGACGGCTTTGCGGATTTTTTCAAAGGGCTCGACGGCCTTCTTCATCTGTTCCGCGCTGATGAACAGACCCTGGTTCTCCTGTGCCGCCGGATCGAACGGCCAGATCTTCATGGCGCTAATTCCGCTCTCCAGCAGACTTTCGGCCACCGCGTCGGCGCGGTGCATAAAGCCGTCGAGGTCTTCATAGGGGCCGTCGGATGCACCGAGGTTCCAGTTGGATACCGGCTTGATGTTGGTGGAGCGGACATATTGATAGCCCGCGCAGGTATTGTAGATGCGCTGCTTGTCGCGGCAGAGACCGCCCAGCATCTGATGGACCGGCTGATGGCACACCTTGCCGAACAGATCCCACAGCGCGATGTCGACGGCGGAAGCCGCACGATACTCGACCCCGGTCGAGGACTGCGCCATCGGCAGGTTGAGCATGTCGCGATGGATTGCCTCGATGTGCAGCGGGTCGCGGCCGAGCAGCCGTCCCGCAAAGGTGTCGTGGATCTGGGCCTCGACGGCACCTGCGCCGTAAAAGGTTTCGCCGAGGCCGATGATTCCGGCGTCGGTGTGCACACGGACCCACAGCACGTTGGCGAATTCTTCGGTGCGCAGGGTCTCGATCGAAATGATCTTCACGGCGGGCGTCCTCCCATGGGGCTTGGCCCTCGCGCGACCGACGGTCCGGGGCAGGAGGGCTCTTGTTGGTTGCGGCGGCCGCATTTCGGGCCGCGATTGCCAGGGAGATTAGCGCTGCTTGTAATATATCACAATATGTTTTATGGTTGCACCTTGGGATAGCGACCCGGCGAGAATGCGGGCGGAGGAAACAGGGATGGCACGGCGCAAGAGCGCTCTGGAACTGGTGCGTCCGGACGCAAATGGCGCCCCGAGCCGGCGCAACCGCATCAACTTCTTCGAACTCGCCTACCAGCGCATCGAAGACCTGCTGGTCAATTGTGAGCTGAAGCCCGGACGGTTCCTGACGGTGCAGGAACTGCAGACCGTCACCGGATTCGGACGGACGCCGGTGCACAACGCGGTGAACCAGTTCGCTGCCGATACGCTGATCATCATCCGGCCCCGTCACGGCCTGCAGATCGCGCCGATCGATCTGGCGCGCGAGCGGCTGCTGCTGAAGCTCAGGCGCGACATCGAGCGCTTCGTGGTCAAGCTCGCGGCCGAGCGCGCCAGCCTCTCGCACCGCAATCAGGCGCTCCGGATCGAGCGCGTGCTGAAGGAAAAGCATGACACGCTGACGCTGGCCGAATTCAACAGCCTCGATCGCCGCATCGATACGCTGATCCTCGCCGCGGCCGGCGAGCCGTTCCTCGCCCATACGCTAAAACCGCTGCACACGATCTATCGCCGCATCGGCTTCATCCATCACCGCTATATGCCGGGCCACGCCGACCTTTCAGGCACCATCGACAGCCATCTTGCGATCCTGAGCGTCGTTGCCAACCGGCGGGTCGATCGCGCCGAAGCGGCGGTCGATGTGCTGATCGACTTCATGGACGGCATGTTCGACGGCATGGAATCCGGCATCGATCCGGCCCTGCTCGATTGCAGCATCGAGCCGCTGCCGGACCTCTAGCAATCGCGATTTTACAAAAAACACAGGGAGTAACGAACATGACGACGGCAGTTCTTCCACAGCGCGCGGCGATGGATAGCGCCGTCCGCTACCTCATCACCAGATACAGCCCCAAGGGCAACAAGGTCGGATGGCTGATGATGGCCTCGATCCTGGTCGAAGCCTGGGATCTCTATTCCATCGCGTTCGTTCTGATCTTCATCCGCGAACAATATCAGCCGGATCCGTTGCTGCTGGGTCTCGCGGCCGCCGGCACGCAAGGCGGCGCGCTGATTGGCGCCCTGATCGGCGGGTGGCTGTCCGACAAGATCGGCCGGCGCATCATGTTCCTGGTGACGATGATCCTGTTCATCATCCTGGCGCTGGCGCAAGCCTTCGTCACCAACATCGCGGAACTCATCGTCATTCGCTTCTTGCTGGGCGTCCCGCTCGGCAGCGATATCTCGACCGGCTACACCTACATTATGGAATCCATGGCCAAGGGTGAGCGCGAGGTGATGGGCAACCGCTGGCAGTTCATGTTTGCGATCGGCGAAGTGCTCACTTTGGGAGTGATCGCGATCTTCCTCATTCTCAACCTCGACCACGAGACGGTCTGGCGGGTGACGCTGGGATTAGGCGCACTGCCTGCGTTCGTCATTCTCGTCATGCGTCACGACATACCGGAAACGGCGGTGTGGCTGGTGCAGAAAGGCCGCTTCCGCGAGGCCAAGCAGGTCGCACGCGAGATGTATAATGATCCACTGGACATGCTGCCCAATGAGGACATCGTGGTGCCGAAGGCGCGCCCGGCGGCCTTCCTGGCCGATCTGCGCAAGGATCCGATCCGCTGGCGCGCGACGTTGTATGGTTGGATAGCCTGCTTTGCGCAGGCGAGCGAGTTCTCGACCTTCGCTTTCTATCTGCCTGTCATGTTCGCGATGGTCGGCGTCTCCACCATCCTCGGCAACAATCTCGTCACCATGGCACTGTTCTCGTTCGCGGCGGTCTCCGGCTGGGTCGGACCGCTGCTGACGCCGAAGATCGGCCATCGCGGCATCGGCATCGCCGGATTTTCGATCGTGCTGGTTTCGCTGCTGATCGCCGCGGCAGCGCTTTATACCGACCACAAATACGTGCTGCCCTTCGCTGCGGCGGGCATGCTGTGGGGCCATTATTGGGACGCCTCGAACTGCATGACGATCCCGACCATGGTGGCGAAGCCGGAATACCGGGGAACCGCGAGCGGCTTTGCCTACATGTTCGTCAAGCTGCCATCGTTCCTGGCGATCTTCCTGTTCCCGTCGCTGTTCGCGGCGATCGGGCAGGCCAACGCCACGCTGTTCGTCGCGATCTTCCCGTTGATCGGGCTGTTGGCCGCGATCTTCATCCTGCCAGAGGTCTACGGCTACGAGCACGACTGACAGGAGAGGGGCGCAGGTCGAATCCTATTTGGGTTCAGCTTTGACCGCGCCCCTTAATCCGGCCTGCTGCTGGATCCGCTCCAGCAGTCCGTTGGACTGGACTTCCTTCACAAAAGCCGCAACGAAAGCCAGACCTTGCTCGCGGCCTTTGGGAATCGCGGCGGCCATGTGCTCCAGTCCCCAATTGCCATCGAGCACCCGTGCTCCCGGCATCGAATCCGACATTTCGAACAGCGTGGGCTTGTTGGATCGGATCATCTTGGAGTGTCCTTGTCATGCGTGGGAGCCGCTGCTCTCACTGCGCCCGGATGTTCGCCGCTTTCAGCACCGGCTCCCATTTGGTGGCCTCCGCATGCATGAAGGCCTCAAATTCCTTTGCTCCGCTGCCGACCGGCGTCGCGCCGATCTTTTCCAGTGTCGTCAGGACGCTCGGATCCTGCAACGCGGATTTCAGGTCGGTCTGAAGCTTCGCCACGATCTCGGGCGCCATGTGCGCCGTGCGCCGAGGTGCCATTGCCGGACATGCCGTAGGACAGCGCGTCCGGGTCCTTTCGCGCCGCGGCGAGGAGGTCTCCGAGATTCGCATAGGGACTTGTCTTGGCGACAAGGACCGCGAGCGGCGAAGACGCGATCTCGCTGATCGCCGTAAAGTCCCTGAAGGTGTCGTAGGGCAGGCTCTGATAGATGAACTGATTGAGCGGATGGCCGCTCGCGACCAGGATCAACGTGTAACCATCCGGTGGCGACTGCGCGAGCGCTTGCGATGCGATGATCCCGCCGGCGCCAGGACGGTTGTCGATGACGGGCTGCTGGCCCCAGGTTTTTGCCAGCGACTGGCCAAGCGTGCGCGCGAGCACGTCGACCGCGCCGCCCGCCGCATAGGGCACCAGAATGTGGACCGGCTTGCTCGGAAAATTCTCGGCGTTCGCGCCGGCGCTGACCCGCAGCGCAGCCCCTGCGGCAAGACGGCCGAATTTTTTGATCAAGCCCGGCATACAAGTGCGCTCCTCTTGGTTTGCTTTTTTGCGGCTCGCCGGCCGACGGGACAGAATCGGCTGCAGCCATGGCGGCCGGTGTAGCCCGGTCCAGTACTACCGCCCATTATTACTGTTGACCGGACCTGATCTTTTGTACATACGTACAAATAGCATGATCCGCAAGCCGACCAGCAAGGCCACCGACACGGCCGCCGCAACCCGCAAGCCGAATTTGCGGGAGGCGATCCTTGCCGCCGCGGAGGAGTTGTTCTCGACCAACGGCTTCAACGCCGTGTCGGTTCGCGACATTGCGCAGGCGGCCGGCGCCAATCCCGGCAGCGTGACCTATCACTTCAAGACCAAGGACGGTCTGCTGCTGGAGATCTACCGGCGTCATTGCGGGCCGATGAACCGCAGACGCTCCGAATTGCTGACGGCCGCCAGACGGGTTCGCGATCTGCAGGACAGGCTGGAGGCGATCGTCCGCGCCTTTGTGCTGCCCGCCTTCTCTTCGGGCAGCGATCTCGCGGGTGGGGGAGCGCGGTTCACACGGCTGCGCGCGGTGATGTCGGCCGAGGGCAACGAAGTTGCGCGCAAGATTATCGCGCAGACCTTTGACGACACCAGCCACGCCTTCATCGACGCGGTCCACGAAAGCCTGCCGCATGTCCCGCGTACCGAGATCGTGTGGCGCAGCCATTTCCTGCTCGGCGCGCTCTATTACACGCTGGTGACGCCCGAACGCGTCTCGCGCCTGTCGCGCGGCAGCGCCGACGGCGGCGATGCGGGAAATGCCATCGAGCAGCTGGTGCGGGCGACAGTCGCCTCATTCCAGGCGCCCGCGCTCGATCAGCCGGCGCCCGCGCGGCGGCGGTCTCCGGCGCAAGAAAAAACCTAAAATCCCGCCCGTCTGTTCAGGTTCAGTTAGGCCGCCATGCTCAAACCGACGATTCCCGGACCCGATCCGGACACCAAGACTCCGAAATTCAGGCTGCCGCCGCTGGCCTGCGACGCGCATTGCCACATCTTCGGACCGCACGCGAAATATCCCTATGCGGCCGACCGGCCTTACACGCCTCCCGATGCCGGGCTGGAAGATTTTCGGGCGCTGCACGCCAGGCTCGGCGTCGGCCGCGCTGTCATCGTCAATGCCAGCGTGCATGGCACCGATAACCGGGTGGCGCTCGATGCGAGCGCCGCCAGCAACGGCGCCTATCGCGCCGTCGCCAATATCGACGACACAATCACCGAGCGCGGATTGCAAGTGCTTCACGATGGGGGATTTCGCGGCTGCCGGTTCAACTTCGTCCGTCATCTGGGCGGCGTTCCCGACATGCGGGTGTTTGACCGGGTGGTGCAGATGATTGCGCCGCTGGGCTGGCATATCGATTTGCATTTCGACGCCATCGACCTTCCCGAATATGCGAACATGCTGGCGAAGCTTCCGGTGCGTTACACCATCGATCATATGGGACGGGTAAAGGCGTCGGATGGCCTCGATCAGCTTCCGTTCAAGACGCTGATTGACCTGATGCAGCGCGACGAAAAGTGCTGGGTCAAGGTGTGCGGCAGCGAGCGCGTCTCCTCGGCGGGTCCCCCCTTTGTCGACGCGGTGCCGTTCGCGCGGCGTATTGTCGAGACGGCGCCGGACCGCGTCATCTGGGGCACCGATTGGCCGCACCCCAACGTCAAGGTGATGCCGAACGATGGCGATCTGGTCGACCTCGTTCCGCTGTTCGCGCCGGAGCCGGAGTTTCAGCAGAAGCTGCTGGTCACCAATCCCGCCCGCCTTTTTGAATTCGACAGCTAGGGTAAAATTCGAAGCGGCTTGCCCGATCGCAAGAGGCCTGTTGTCAGAAAATTCCAACCAAAAGGGGAGTTTGCATCCCATGAAGACCGGACTTGTTGTGTCAGCCCATCCCGGAGATTTCGTCTGGCGCGCCGGCGGCGCCATCGCGCTTCACGTTAAGAAGGGCTATCGCGTTAAAATCGTGTGCCTGGCGTTTGGTGAGCGCGGCGAATCCCAGTTCGCCTGGAAGCAGCCGGGCATGACGCTCGACAAGGTCAAGGCCGGCCGCAAGGACGAGGCGGAGCGCGCGGCGGCTTCGCTCGGCGCCGAGATCGAATTCTTCAATGCCGGCGATTATCCGCTGCGGCTGACCGACGCCCATATGGAACGGCTGATCGACATCTACCGCGAAACCAACCCGAGTTTTGTTCTCACGCATTCGCTGGAAGATCCCTACAACGTCGATCACCCGGCAGCCACGGCCTATGCGCAGGAGGCGCGGATCGTGGCGCAGGCGATGGGGCACAAGCCGCAGGCCGAGTACAGTTACAACGCCCCGCCGGTGTTCCTGTTCGAGCCGCATCAGCCGGAGATGTGCAATTTCAAGCCGCAGGTGATCCTCAACATCGACGAGGTCTGGGACATCAAGCGCAAGACGTTTGAAATTCTCGCCGCACAAAAGCACCTGTGGGCCTACTACGAGCGCGTCGCGCTGCAGCGGGGCATGCAGGGCGGCCGCAACTCGGGCAAGGCCATGACCTATGGCGAGGCCTATCAGCGGCTGTTCCCGATGGCATTGGAGGAACTGGCATGAAGACCGTCGTTGTCCGCAACATCAAGCGAACCGATGCCGATCTGGTCAAACGGCTCGGCGCGCTCGGCACCGCCACGGTGCACGAAGCCTATGGCCGCTTTGGCCTGATGAAGCCCTATCTGCGCCCGGTATGGACCGGCGGCGAGGCCGCGGGGACCGCGGTCACCGTGCTGGCGCATCCCGGCGACAACTGGATGATCCATGTCGCGGTCGAACAGTGCAAGCCCGGCGACATCCTGGTGGTCGGCTGCAGCGCCGATAACACCGATGGCATGTTCGGCGATCTGCTGGCGACCTCGCTGATGGCGCGCGGCGTCACCGGCCTCGTCATCGATGCCGGCGCGCGCGATGCAAAGTCGCTGCGCGAAATGGGCTTTGCGGTGTGGTCGAAGGCGATCTCCGCCAAGGGCACGGTGAAAGCGACGCTGGGCGCCGTCAACGTGCCCGTGGTCTGCGCCGGGATCAACGTCATGCCGGGCGATGCCGTGGTCGCCGATGACGACGGCGTCGTGGTGGTCAGGCGACGGGATGCCGCCGACGTCGTGGCGAGGGGCGAAAAGCGCCACGACGACGAGGAGGGCAAGCGCAAGCAACTCGCCGCCGGCGTGCTCGGGCTCGATATGTACAATATGCGCGAGCCGCTCGCGAAGGCGGGCCTCGTCTATATCGACGAGCCGGAGGAGGACTGAGGTGGCGATGCGCCTGCGCACGCTGCTCGGCGACCATCCCTGCACCGCGGCGCTGAAGAGCGGTTCGATCCAATCCGATTTGGTCGAATTCGACTTTGTCGACTATTCGCCGACCAACAAGGGTTTCAAGCCGATGGTCCGTGAAGCGGCGTTCGACGTCTCGGAGATGGCGATCGTGACCTATCTGATGGCGAAAAGCGTCGGCAAGCCGATGGTGCTGTTGCCTGATGTGGTGGTGGCGCGGTTTCAGCATGGCCATGCGCTGTACAATGCGAAGCGGGGAACGCTGAAGCCGGCCGACCTGAACGGCAAGCGCGTCGGCATCCGCTCCTTCACTACAACCACCGGCGCCTGGCTGCGCGGCTTATTGGCCAATGATTACGGCGTCGATCTTGGTTCGATCGACTGGGTCACCTTCGAGGACGCCCATGTCGCCGAGTTCAGGGATACGACCAAGCGGGCGCCGGCGGGCAAGCCGATCATCCAGATGCTGCTCGACGATGAACTCGATGCGGTGCTCGGCGAGAAATCGGAACATCCGGACCTCAAGCCGCTATTTCCGGATGCCGAAGGCGAAGAAAAAGCCTGGTTCGCCAAACACGGCGTGGTGCCGATCAACCATATGGTGGTGGTGAAACAGGAACTGTCCGAGAGACACCCTGACGCCGTGCGGGAAGTGCACCGGCTGCTGTCGGAGGCTGCCAATGGCTCTGCCGCCGCACCGCGTTTCAATGCAAACGACATCCACCGCTCGCTGGAAATGATTATCGGATATACCGCGCAGCAAGGGCTTATTCCCCGGGCCTACGCCGTCGATGAGTTGTTCGATGATGTGACGCGGGCGTTACGCGCATAGCGTTTTCGAGCGAAGTGGGTACCGGTTCGCGTCAAGAAAACGCGTCAAAATATGCAAGGAGAATCGCCAATGAACCCGGAGCCGATCCTCGATCTCGCCCATCTCGGCCACATGGAAATGCTGACGCCTAAGCCGGACGAGAGCCTGAAATTCTTCGTCGACGTCATGGGCATGACGATCAGCGGCAGGAAAGGCGAGTCGGTCTATCTGCGCGGCTGGGACGATTACGAACGCTATTCGCTCAAGCTCACCGCATCGAAGACCTCGGGCATGGAGCACATGGCGCTGCGGGCCCGCAGCCCGCAGGCGCTGGAGCGCCGGGTTGCCGCGCTCAAGGGTTCCGGCTTCGATATCGGCTGGATCGATGGCGACATGGGGCAGGGACCGGCATTCCGCTGCCGCGATCCCGACGGCCATATCGTCGAACTCTATTACGAGACCGAATGGTATCAGGCGCCGCCTGAACTGAAGCCCGCACTGAAGAACCAGGCGCAGCGCTTTCCCGCGCGCGGCGTCAATGTCCGGCGGCTCGATCACCTCAATTGCTTGGCCGTCGACATCAAGGCCAACCGTATCTTCTTCGAAAAATATTTGGGCTGCCGGTTGACTGAGCAGATCGTGCTCAATGACGGCACCGAAGCCGCGATGTGGATGACGATGTCGAACAAGAGCTACGATTTTGCCTATTCGCACGACCGTTCGAATGTGCCGGGCCGTTTCCACCACGTCACCTACGCGCTCGACAGCCGCGAGGAAATCCTGCGCGCCGCCGACATTTTTCTGGAGAACGGCGTCTATATCGAGACCGGCCCGCACAAGCACGCGATCCAGCAGACCTTCTTCCTCTACGTCTACGAGCCCGGCGGCAACCGCGTCGAGGTCGCCAACGCCGGCGCCCGCCTGATCCTGGCGCCGGACTGGAAGCCGATCGTGTGGACCGAGGAAGAGCGCAAGAAGGGCCAGGCGTGGGGGCTGAAGACGATCGAGTCGTTCCATACCCACGGCACGCCGCCGGTTGCTACCGGCTGAGGCCAGGCCGGCAGCGCGAACGCGCGGGCTTCCACGAACATCTGGATGGGCAGGCCGAGCGACGTCGTGACCGCTGAATGACGGCGCGCGCGAAAATAGCAACCAAATGTAGTTTATTTAACATGGAGCAATCTCAGGAAGAGTGATAAATTGGACGCGGGCGCAGGCGTCTTTCGGCAGCACGGCCGGCTTAACAGCCGGCGCGTTCCCCTCGCATCGTGGGAGGAGATCAGAAATGACCGACCATCACAATTCGCAGAAACCTGTCGGCAAGCTCTCGAAAAAGCTGCGTCGTCGCGATTTTGTCACGGGGTCGCTGACGGTGGGCGCCGGGCTTGCCGCCGGCGCCACCACGGCCTGGAAGGCCTGGTCGCAAGCGGCGCAGGCGCCGACGCCGGTGCCGACGATTCCGATCGAGTGCGTCCCGCCGGTGCCGTTTGGGCAGGCGGTCGCTTTTGGTTCGCCGGGGGCGGGCCCGGTACGAATTCGCAAGAGCGTGTTCGAACTCACTGCCAGCGAAGTCGACCGGCTCAAGGCCGCCTATACCGAGCTGTTCAAGATCACGAAAAACGACGACCCGCGCGGATGGTACCGGCAGGGTGCGGTGCATTGCTGGTACTGCAGCGGCGCGGGCGACAGCCTGAACGGCATGGAGATCCACGGCGGCTGGTGGTTCTTCGCCTGGCATCGCGCCTACCTTTATTTCCACGAAACCATCCTCGGCAAGCTGATCGGCGATCCCTCGTTCGCGCTTCCCTATTGGGATTGGGATTCCTGCAAGGACGATCCGAACGACATGACCGGGCGCAACCGTTTCCCCGGCGAGGTCTACGGCTTTCCGACCGACCTCAATCCAAATCCGCTGTTCGACACCACGCGGGCGGTGGGAAAGGACGACAGGATTCCGACCTCCGTCGTCGGTCCGACGGCGATGAATGCGATCCTCGGCGCAAAGTCGTTTTCGGATTTCGGCGGCAGCGGCAACGAGGAACTGCCGGTGTTCGCCCAGACCGCCAATGCGCCGCAGCAGGCGGGCACGCTCGAGGCGGGCCCGCACGGCATGGTCCATCTCTGGACCACCGATCCAAAAAACTTCTCCGGCCTTGCCGATATGGGGATGCTCGCGGCGGCAGCGTTCGATCCGGTGTTTTTCGCGCACCACGCCAATATCGACCGTCTGTGGAGCAAATGGGTCGCGATGCCCGGACACGCCAACCCGTCCAACGATCGTTGGCTCAATCAACAGCCGTTTTATTTTTACGATCAGGCCCAGATCTGGACCGGAATCGTGATCAGTCAGGTGATCGATTCCGAGAAATCGCTTGGATACCGCTACCAGCCGCCACAATGGCCGCCCGGTGCCGCGGTTGCCGCGGCCGCGCCTGGTGCGCCCGAGCCGATCCGGGTCGCGCAGATGGCGCCGCTCAGTACGCCCCTGGCTGCGATCAATACCGGTGCGGAGCCGCGCGCGCTTGCCTCGCAGCCGACGACGCTGCAGATCGCGCTGCCGCAGGAGGTGAGGCCGCGCATTACCGCGCTGGCGACAGGGACGAGCCCGGCGACCCTGGTGCTGCGTATCGATGGCGTGGAAATTCCCGCCGATCGCGGCGCGGTGGTCCAGGTCTTCCTCAACCGGCCCGATGTCACGGCCCCGGCCAGGGGACCTGAACCCGGCTATGTCGGCAGTATCATCATCGTGCCGTCGACCGGAAAACGTTCGCTGGGCTTGCACCCGACGATCACGCGCAATTTCGGCTTCCCATTGTCGGCGGAGCAGGCCGCCGGCCTGTCGGGCAAGGAAAGTCTTTCCGTGACGCTCGTGCCGGTCACCGGCGACAACAAGCCACCGGAAGTCCTGCGCTACCGGCAGGTCTATCTGTCGTCCCGGCAGTAGCGCCGGACACCGAGCGGCGGCTCTTGCCGGGTCCCAAACCGCGCCAAAAACGTGGTAGCCATGTTGGTTATCGCGGGCGCGGTTGGGGGAGGGAACGGCTGTTGGCAAACCTTTGGGCCCGGAAGTCCGCGGCGGAACTGTTGCAGGAGGCCGCGCTTGGGGAGAGCGACGCGGAGGTGCATCCGCTGAAGCGATCATTGTCCGCGCTCAACCTCGTCGCGATCGGCATCGGCGGAATTATCGGCGCGGGCATCTTCGTCCTGACCGGGCATGCCGCGGCGGCGAACGCCGGGCCAGCGGTGACACTGTCGTTTCTCCTCGGCGCGGTCGCCTGTGCCTTCGCCGGGCTGTGCTACGCCGAGATGGCGTCGACCGTTCCGATCAGCGGCAGTGCCTATACCTACGCCTATGCGACGCTTGGCGAGCTGATGGCGTGGATCATCGGCTGGGACCTCGTCCTCGAATACGCGGTCGGCGCTGTGACGGTTGCGATCGGATGGTCGGGCTATGTCGTCAGCTTCGCCAGGGACTTTGGTCTCGATTTGCCGTCGCGGCTGGTTTCGTCTCCCCTGAGCTTTGACGACAAGACGCACGCCTGGTCGTCGACCGGCGCGATTTTCAACGTGCCGGCGATGCTCATCATCGTTCTCGTGACGGCGCTGCTGGTGGTGGGCATCCGCGAGTCGGCGCGCTTCAACGGCTTTGTCGTCGCGGTCAAACTGACGGTCATCGCGCTCTTCATCATTTGTACGGCTTCCTCGGTCACGTCAGCGAACTGGGTTACGTCAAGCAATCCCGACGGGGCATTCATCCCGCCGAACGCGGGCCCGGGGACCTATGGCTGGTCAGGCGTGATCCGCGGCGCGGCTGTGGTATTCTTTGCCTATATCGGTTTCGACGCGGTTTCGGCCACGGCGCAGGAAGCGAAAACACCGCAGCGCGATATGCCGATCGGAATTCTGGGCTCGCTTGTCATCTGTACCGTCCTCTACGTCGCCGTGGGTTTTGTGCTGACCGGGATCGTACCGTTCGACCGCTTGAACGTGCCCGATCCGATTGCGGTTGGCGTCGATGCCGCAGGGGTCGGATGGCTGTCGCCGCTCATCAAGCTCGGCATCCTGTTCGGGCTGACGTCGGTTATTCTGGTCAGCCTGCTGCCGCAACCGCGGATTTTTCGCGCCATGGCGCATGACGGATTGCTGCCGCCGATTGCCGCGAGAATTCACCCCCGGTTCCGGACGCCTTATGTCTCCACCATCGGCTGCGGAATTGTCGTCGCGGTTCTCGCAGGTCTGCTGCCGATCGGCCTCGTCGGCGAGCTCGTCAGCATCGGAACGCTGTTTGCATTCGCCGTGGTTTCGATCGGCACGCTGGTGCTGCGGTTGATCGAGCCGGAGCTCATCCGTCCGTTTCGATCTCCCGCGATCTGGTTGGTGGCGCCGGCCGGCGCCGCCATCTCCATTTTTTTGATGGTCAGCCTGCCGCTGGATACCTGGATCAGATTGGCGGTCTGGCTCGCGGTCGGGCTGGCCATTTATTTCGCGTATGGCGCCAAGCACAGCATGAAGGCGAACCGCCGTTCGCAGATGTGAAAATTGCTTCCGCAGTCTGGCGACAGCAAGATTCCATCACGTCCGAATGCCGTCACCGCTGCGCTGTGATCGGGGGGACTAACCAAATCCCGCAGAATGCCCATATTTTCTGCACAGACGGGTGGAATAAATCTATCCCCGTCCGCTTCGAAAGGTGCGCATTTGGTTTCCGAAAGCGACCTGGAGGCTGCTCTTGATTCCGTCCGGGCTCGGGCCGCCGGATCGGTCGAGGGCATTTTTGGTCCAGCCTCGATAACCTGGAGGATCGACAGGGAAGCTGTCATCTTTTTGGGCGCCGGTCGTGCCTTGCTCCTTCAGCTGGCGCATCCCTGGGTCGCCGCCGCCGTGGCCGAGCACTCGCGGACCTTTGCGGATCCGATCGGTCGCTTCCATCGAACCTTTGACGTTGTGTTCACGATGGTGTTCGGCTCGCGCGACAGGGCCCTTGCTGCTGCCCGACGCATGCATCAGCGTCACGCCACGATCGTTGGCCGCTTGCCCGAAGCAATCGGTCCCTTCGCGAGTGGCTCACCCTACCGCGCCAACGAGGTCGCAGCGTTGCGCTGGGTTCACGCGACCCTGGTCGAGACCGCTCTCATCGTGCACGACCTGGTTTTGCCTCCGCTCTCGGTCGAAGAGCGCGAGCGATATTGGGCCGAAAGCCGGCTTTATGGGGCATTGTTCGGGCTAACGTCGGCCGACTTGCCGGCGGATTGGGAATCATTCGCCGCCTACAACGCGGCCATGATGCAATCGGATATTTTGTCCGTCAGCGCCGCAGCACGCGAGGTGGCTGGACAGATCTTCGCCGGCGGACGACCATGGTTGCGGCCGCCGCGATGGTACCAGGCCCTGAGTGCCCAGTTGCTGCCAGACCGATTGCGCATGGGCTTCGGATTCGTCCTCGACGAACGTGACCGGAAAGCCGCCGAACGTGCGCTTGCATGGATACGACGCGTGTATCCCAAAATACCGACCCGCCTTCGGTACGTCGGTCCTTACCAGGAAGCTCAAGCGCGACTACAAGGAAAGCCGCAGCTCGGCTGGGCAACCCGATGTCTTAACAGAGCCTGGATTGGGCGGCCCCAATTGGATGATCGCTGGAACAGGTGAAGCTCTCCTAAACGCAATCTACAGGGCATGCGCTGTTCAGCTCTGTGCCACAGGCAGTCGTGAATACTTCAGTCCTCGTCGAGTTCTCCGATATGACGCTGGGCGTATAGCTCGAGGCCGATCCTCGCGACGAGATCGATCTGGGTTTCCAGAAAGTCGATGTGCTCTTCCTCATCGTGCATCAGTTGCTCAAACAGATCTCGTGTCACGTAGTCCTTGACCGAATGGCAATGGGTTGCGGCTTCAGCGTAGAGGGAGCGCGCCGACAATTCGGCTTGCAAGTCGCTATCGAGTACGGCCTTCACGGTCTTCCCGATATGAAGGGATTCCAGCGTCTGCATATTGGGAGATCCATCGAGGAAGATGATGCGTTCGATGAGCTTGTCTGCATGTTGCATCTCTTCAATCGATTCCTTGCGCCACGTCTTGGCCAGTACTTTGTAGCCCCAATTGTCGAGCAGTCGGTAATGCAGCCAGTATTGGTTCACCGCGGTGAGCTCGTGTCGCAGCGCCTTATTGAGGTATTCGATAACGTCCTTATCGCCCTTCATGCTCTGCTCCTTTTCGCGGGTATTCGAATCGTTTTGTCGAGTGGGCGCCTGGAACTTGATGCTTGGCCAACACGATGGAGAGTTTAGAGCGTCAGCGCTTTCGGTTCGAGCAGTTTGGGATATCTACCGCTCGCCGGGAGCGGCGACGCAAGGAAAGGCTCACTTTCCACACACATGAGGCGGAGGTTAATCTGTGCGCTGCGACTTCAAGAGGCGTAGGGAAATAGAACGGGGGAATTTTGGCCATGATCGAGGGGATCAGCGCGGTCACACTGGGCACCCATGAAATGCCACGAGCTGTCCGATTCTACCGAGCGCTGGGGTTTGAGGTCCTGCATGGCGGCGAAGGGTCATCCTTCACCAGCTTTCGAGCAGGGACAGGTTACCTCAACCTCATCGTCCAACCTGCCGAACGACGCTGGTCCTGGTGGGGTCGGGTCATCTTCTACGTCACCGATGTTGACGTACTTTACGAACGCGCGCTCGCAGCCGGATACCAGCCGGCTACTGTGCCCCGCGATGCCGAATGGGGTGAGCGCTTCTTCCACCTGGTTGACCCCGACGGCCACGAACTCAGTTTCGCTCGGCCTTTGCTTCCGGCTTCCGTCCAATAGCGGATCGAAGCGGCAAAGCGCTCGACTTTGATCAGGCAGTTGGCGAGCTTGCCGAGACGGACGGCCATCACCCTGACATCGGCTTCGGCTCGGGTTATGCTGTTGTAGCTCGAGCATTAGATCAAAGGATAGCGGCGAACGATCGCACGTCACCGGAATTGCGGTAATTCAAGATTCAAATTCGACCGTAGCACGCGTCAACGGCTTTCCGGTTCGGGCGGCTTCAATCCGCTTGCGTAGCTTGCGATATGATGCCGCGAAGGCGCGGCTAGTCGATTGAGTGCGGTCACCGCAATTCAGTATTTCGAGGCAGAGCTATTCGACGTCTCGGATGATCGCGGCCACTAAAGAATAGCTTCGATCCCCTTTCGCTTGATCACGTTGAGCAAGGCCAGTGCCGCGCCGGTCGGCTGTTTCGCGCCGCGCTCCAGCTGCGAGACGTAACCCACGGTCAGATTGAGATAGCGGGTGAACACCGCCTGGCTCAATTGTGCCCGTTCGCGCATGGCCCGGATTTGCGGCCCCGTAATCGGATGGGTCTTGGGCGCGACTGTCGCTCCCAAATGCCGCAGGGTGATCTTCTCGTGGGTGGCCTTGTCCATGAGCCCGGCCTTCCGCATGTCGCCCGCCGTTTCCAGCAAAGCCTTCGCCAGCGGGCTAACTTTTTTATTCTTCGCCATGGTCTACGTCCTCAATAACGCCTTCTGAAAACGCCTTCGCCAGAGCCTTTTCGTCCGCCAAAACGTCACCGACGCGGAAACCGCAGCCATCGGCAAGAACTGCGAGGCCCGGGCGCGCGAAGATCGTTGTCACACGCGATTGCCCGTCGCCTTGCGACAAATTGGCACGACGGGCAAAATTCCGCTTCGCCAAAACCCCAAATCAGTGGCCTATCTCCGGCCATCCCGTTCCGACAAGAGGGGCGGTCGCGCGTCGTCACGAACGCGGGATGGGATGTGGTGGACGCGAGAGCGTCGGCGCGCAATTGATGTCGCAGGGCGGGTTGAACCTCGTGAGCGATTGACAGGCGCGCAGGACGAACGACGCCAAAGCCCGGCGAAGCCTCTTGGCGAAGACGGGTTGTCGCGTACGGCAAAACCGTGTGGTCCTGACACCCGTTGCTGGTGCCAAGTCGGCGGTGGCTTGCTTTGACCCGACCGGGTCGAGCAGTCGCAAAATCCGCCGACGACGGTGACAAGACGAATTCGTCGCCGAGGAGAGCACGGCATAAGCCGTAAAGCCATCACGCAGGGGATGCCGGATGCCTCCGCTGAGCCTGTATGCTCGTGCGCGCACCCACTTCTCCATTGCGCACGAGACCGCGGGTGCAGCGTGCACCCGGCATTCCCTGCGCCCTCCCGTTTTCGAGGGTGAACCCGATCAAGACTCGGGCGCATCGCGCCGCGAGACCGCGAGGTCATGTCGTCAATGAAGCACACGCGTTTATGCGCTCTCCGGAGAGTCCACCTTGATCCGAAACTAGCCGGTCGGCCATTCGGGAGGAGTTAAGTCGTTGTATTGCAAGGGGAAAATCGTGGCTGGGGAACTAGGATTCCAGCCCAGACTCGCGTCGCCGATCAAAAACCGTTGGCCTGCAGCGCTTTCCTGTTCAGCCACGGCGGTCGTGTCAGCGCACTGTGGACCATCACCGTGGACCATTCAAGCCGCCGCGGGATAGCGGGCAGACCAACGCCGCCCTCGGCCGCTAGGGCCTGGGCTGGCCACGAGACTCCATCTTGCCGAAGCTGGTAGATGACCGGCAGGCGGTCCTGACGGCCGCGGTCGGTCGTGCCCCCCGGGGGTGGTGTAGCCGGGCTGTGAATAAGCATCCAAGAGTGACCCCCGCACTGCCAGGTGGATCCATAGCTTAGCGCGCCGATCGGCGTCGGGACCCCACGCCGATTAACAACCAAGCAATCACCAGCAGGACATCAATTTCCTGCTGCCTTGTTCGCAAGGTGTGCAATGCCGGCCCGTCTGGAATGATAGGCCAAACTACTCAGCCCGCCAACAGCCGCTCGCGGCGTCTGGATGCCTCAACTATCGAGTAGATTCTCCCGGAGAGTTGCGCCCGTGTATTTAGTGCGGAACCGGCCACGTCTTTGCAGTTCCGGGACGACGAGATCGGCAAACTCCTCAAAGCAGCCCGGGGTGTAGGTCGCGGCCAACATAAAACCATCAGCCCCGCCCTCATCCATGTAGTGCTCCATCTGGTCGGCGATATCCGCCGCCGTACCGACCGCAACAGGCATACCCATGCCCTGGGCATAGATCATGGCGGCCTCTTTCACGGTCACCGGCGCGCCGCCCTTTGCATAGATGATCGATTCGAACAGTCCCTGGATGCCCGGCACCTCGATGTTCTGCACGATGGCATCCGACGGGTAAGTCGAGAAGTCCAGACCGAAATGGCCGGACATCCAGGCCAACGCGCCTTCCGGAGGAATACAGGCCTTGATCCTCTCGTATTTGTCCTGGGCCTCGGTGCGTGTTTCCGCCACGACGGTCTGAAGACCGTAGATCAGCTTGACCGAGCCGGGAGCCCGATTGAACTTGCCGGTAAGCCTGTCGGTCAGATCGGACGCATATTGTTTCATCCGATCGACGTTTGGATGAACGGCAAAAATCGCTTCCGCGTGTTTTGCCGCGAAGTCGCGTCCTTGCCCGGAAGAGCCTGCCTGCCAAAGAACCGGACGCCCTTGCGGCGAGGGGGCGCAGAAGTGGCGCCCGTCGCTTTTGTAATATTTTCCTTCGTGATGGACCATCTTGATCTTCGACGGATCCGCATAGATCCCTGACGCCTTGTCGGCAATGATCGCCCCGGGCTCCCAGGAATCCCAGAGCTTGTAGCAGACCTCCATGTACTCCTCGAGCCGCTCATAACGGCCGGATCGCTCCGTCATGGTATGGCCATAGGCGTCCCACTCGCTCTTTGAATAAGAGGACACGATATTCCACGCGACCCGCCCGGCGGATAGGTGGTCGAGGCTCGAAAGCCGACGGCACATCGAATAGGGATGTTCGAATGCGGTCGAAAGCGTCACTCCGACACCTAGGTGCTTGGTTGCGGTCGTGATGATGGGAACAATCGTGGAAGGTTCGTGGGTCGGACATTGAACAGCCCATTTAACGATGGCGTCCGAGCTGTTCTCGTGGGTGTTGTAGGGCGCGAGTTCGTCGGCGATGAACATCGCGTCGAAGAGCCCGCGCTCCATGGTTCTGGCCATGTGTTGCCAGTATTCCGGCGTCGAGAAGCTCCATCCCACCTTATCCCTGGGATGGCGCCACATGCCGGTCGCATGGCTGTTCACCCCATGCTGAATGAATCCCAACAAATGCGCCTTCTTCTTGTCCTGCGTCGTCACGGATACGCTCCTTGTTCTGGAAAATCGTCGGAACCTTCGAGGTCAGCCATAACGCGTGCAGCAAACTGCTCGGCTGTCGTTTACGAGTTCGAGCACGGATCCATTAGGCGCTCGGGCGCTCAACGAAGAATGCAGTCCCGATACCCGCCGCGGTGCACAGCGCCAAAAGTGGGCCGGCGTAGATCCAGCCGGGCCCGAAGCCCGCGAGCGCAATGACGACAGCTGACGCGACGACCGAGATTGCCGCCATTCCCGCATAGTTATAGTCCGGCACCTCTGTCGGCTCCGGCTTGCCCTGCCTGTACTCCAGGATTGCATTGCGCAGCCCCCTGGCGAACCCCGAAAGGAACAGAGCGGCGGCGCCGAGGCCGAGAATGACAATGAGCGAATACATATCTGGGACCCTTTTCTTTGGTTTGCTTCTAGAAGGAAAGCACTGCATCGCCCGCTACCATCGAGCGATGCAGACGCGTGGGTTACTCGGCCGCGCCAACCGCGGGACTGGCGATCTCGTCGGACACCCGTCGCAGCTTGCTTACGTCGAACCGCTCGCTGCCGATCAGCCCGCAGATGAGTACGGTGAGCCCGCCGATTGCCACGATTGAGAGGGTGCCCACCAGTTCACCTACCGTCTCGTAGATCGGCATGCCGATTGCGATGGCCGCTATCACCCCGCCGACAAATCCGACCGTGTTGGTCTTCGGCCAAAGAATCGCCAGCACAAGCGGCAGCAGGATCGACGTCTTCAGCGCGTAGGTGGTCAACACCAGGGTAGTAAAATCGATGCCTGAAAGCACGATCACGGTGGCGATTATTCCGCCGAGCAACACCGACAGCTTGGTGATGGGAAACAGACGGCTTTCCGCCGTGCGCGGAAAATAGCGCTTGACGATATCAACCGCGACGATCGATGAAAGCGCGGAGCTCGCGCCGTCGATGGTCGAATAGCAGGCTGCGAGTATCACCAGCACATAAAGAATAACGAGCGTGAGCGGCAGACCGATATGCGATACGATGTACGGTCCGACAGCTGCGATATCGCCGCCCATGTCGGAGGGAGTGAGACCCGTGGCGATGCCAACGAGCCCGAGCATGCCCAGGCAGATCGGGATCGGGTAGAACAGCGCGCCAGCCCACAGGAAGGTGCGGCCGACGTCACGGCTCTTGATCGCCCATACCTTTTGCCAAAACGTCTGGTCGGAAACTGTAGCCGCGAGAAGTCCGAAGGCCAGCGTGATGCCGAACCCCGCCGCCGCATCGGGACGCAACACAGAAAGGTTCTGCGCACCCGCCTTGCCGACGGCGTCATACACGGCCTGAGTGCCGCCGGGTATCTTGTCATACACTGCAGCAACCACGATGGCAGCGGGAACAGTGACCATCAGGGTGTTCAACGTTCCGGTCATCACGCTCGTCCAAAGGCCGCCGAAATACGAATATGCCATGACGCAGATGATGCCGACGATAGCGGCCGTTTTCCAATCGATTCCGAATACCGTGGAAACGACGACCGATGTTCCTTTAAGATTGATCAGGATTTCAAGGATGATGCCGAAAATCATCGTCAAGGTTACGATCGCTGTCGCAACCTTCGACTGGTTGAAGCGATACTGAATGAATTCGGAAATCGTATAACCCTCCGGCATATTCTTGCGCAGGATACGCGCAAACGGAATCATGGCGATGACGGCAAATCCGTTGGGAACGACGAACCAGAACAGGCCCGACAATCCCCACTTGTAGGTCATTGCCGAACTCATCATGACCGCCATGGCCCAGGTCCACACCGCGATCACGGAGCCCACACCAAAGCCAAAGCCAACGCGGCGGTCCGCGATGATGAAGTCGTGCGTATTTCTGACGAGCAGGGTCTTGACAGCGTAAGACAGGACCAATGAAAACAGGCCTAATCCGATCATCGACGCAAACCCGAGGGTCGGCGTGAGGCTCGGCATCGAGGCAAAGATTGACTTATCCATTGCAGTCTCCCCAGGGTTCAAATGCGGTGGCGTAGGCTGTGGTAGGTGCGCCTGCAGTAGAGCAACGGAGCTCCGTCGCTTGCCGCATGCGCCGACGTGACGTCGCAAAGCACGATGGTGTGGTCGCCGGACGGGATCATTTCGACGACGAGTGCCGTGATATGGCCGAGTGCTCCGTCCAAAAGCGGAGCCTGCTGCGCTCGATCGGCAATCCTGACATCGTCGTAGGCCCCGAATGCGACCTTGCTCGCAAATCGATCCGAAAGCGCGCGCTGCTCGGCATTCAGGATCGAGATCCCGATCCCGGATCCGGGAGTGAGGCACGAATAGCTCTCGCTGGTTTGCGAAACGCAGAACAGGACCCGCAGCGGCCTCAGCGATACCGAGGTGACGGAAGTCGCCGTGAACCCGTGGAGACGGCCGCCGCGCCAGAACGTCACGACGCATACGCCGGAAGCCAGCTGGCTGAAGACTTCCTTGAAGGTCCGGGTGAGATCCTCAGGTGTTGTGGTCATATCGGTCTTTCCGCAAACGACAGTCGCGCTGGACATTTCACTACTCGGCGAGTTCGATGGCCCGGCTCTCCCGGAGCGGACGAATGACGTTCTTCATGAAGGGTCCGGCGTCCCGCATCGGGTCATCGAACTGGCAGACGATGCGGTTGAGGCCGATGGCTTGCAGCTTGGGGATACGCTGGCGGATGTCCTCGAAGGAGCCGATCAGCCCAAGCTCAAACCCTGCGTTTGAGTCCACCATCTGGTCTTCGCCGAGCGAGGCCCAGGCCGCAGCACCGGATCCGCCGATCACCTTCCGGAAAAAATCGATGGTTTGCGAATTGCGCCGCGAGATGACGGATTTCCATCGTTGCCGAGCTTGTTCGGTCGTTTCCGTCGCGATCACATAGGCATTGGCAGCGACCAGCACGGTCCTTCCCCAGCTATTGGCTTCCTGGCGAACGGTCTCGATACGTCGCTTGAGCTCTTCGTCGCTCATGCCGTTGAGGAAAAGGCAGTTGCCCCACTCCGCCGCCATCTGCACGGCGCGGTCGGAATGTCCGGCGATCCAGACCTCGGGGAGAGCGCTTTGGTCGAGGCCATAGCTGGGAGAATGATCGATCTCGATGTCATGTTCCAATCCCGCTTCGGCCACGGTCGCATCCCTGACCATGGCCGGAGGCTGGAACAGTCCGTAGAGTGAGCGCAGGAATTCGGCGGCACGGTCGTAACGGCCATCATGGTCGAGCCAATCGACGCCGGAGAGATCAAATTCCTCTTTCCACCAGCCGCAGACGATGTTCATGCCCAACTTCCGTTCCGCGATCTTCGACAATGTGTCGAGCATGCGGGCAACGAGGAAGGGTGAACGAAAACCCGGCTTGACCGCGCCGCAGAGTCCGACCTTGCTTGTGACCACAGCTATGGCGGCGAGGATGGTCCATGCGTCGGCGACGCTCTCTTCGGGACCGTGTATGCAATTCAGAAGGTTCTCTGACGCATAAAGAAAGTCAAAGCCGAGTGCCTCGGCCTGCTGCGCGATCGCGAGACACGCTGCGACGTCGGGTGCCGTAGGCGCGTCCAGAGAACGCAGCCATCCGCCATATACGGGGAGCCAGATGCCGAACTCCATCACGCGGTCCCGCCAGGTCTGTTCCAGGCACGACCAGCCCGATGGTGGGCCAGCATAGGTTCATCAGGATTCGTGGAGGTCGCAGTCGTCATTTTGATCCCTGTCGATCAGCAAGTTTGCTCACGACATGGAATAGCAAGCACCGCGCCAAGATCGGCCGCAGAAGCGATTGCTCAAAATACGGGCGCTGTTGATCGTTAAATCGTCAAAGGATGCCTGTATTCAGATCAGAAACCGACAGCACATATATTTAATTCATGGGCATTGAAGTGTATCAATGATACGCTTTCCGCTGTCGTTCGTCTCAGACGCGGGGATGAGCGAAATTCATCGGAAGAAGGACGGTTGACTGATTTCACGGCAAGGACGGCTGAAAGTTGGTTCGATGTGGCCCATGGGGGGCCGGCACCGGGCTGATGTGTTTGGGTTTGGACCTTCATGCGCCGGGCGGCGAACTGAAGATGATGAGGTTTAATGACCTTCGAACAGATGAAGATCTTTCTCGAAGCCGCGCACTTCGGAAGCTTCACGCATGCGGCCGAGCGGCTCGGCCTCACGCAATCAGCAGTCAGCGTTTCCATTAAGAAGCTCGAGGAGAAACACGACGTCTCGCTATTCGACCGCTCGGGACGTCGGCTTATGCTGACCGAAGCCGGCCAGGTCTTGCTCAACGAGGCCGAGCGCATCCTGCGCGATGTCGATCTGACGATACGACGTGTTGAAAGCCGGCGGCCGGCCGGTCAATCCTCGCTCGTGGCCAGCACCGCCAACGCCTATGATTTCTGGATGCCGGAACTCTTGGCGCGCGCCGACGCCGCACATGCGGTGGAAGTGGATCTTGTCCGCGGAACCGCCGATGAGGTCACTGCATGGGTCATGCGAGGCACCGCGGACGTCGGTGTGACCAGCGCGATGCCAAGCCACCCTCAATTCCGTCAAGTCGGCGTATTTATCGACCGCCTGATTTTGTGCGGGCGCCCGGAGCGCGCGCGGCAAATCCCTGACGACGTCAACTGGGCTCAACTGACTGATCAGGCACCGATACTTTGGGAACAGAGCGAGCTGACGCAGACGCTCGTTGCGGGGCTCGCGGCCCATCGTGTGGATGCGAGCCGCCTTGCTCACCCGCGGCTGAGATTGTCGTCCACTATGGCGGTCATCTCCGCTCTGCAGGGGGGACGGTATATCGGTCTTGTGCCCGAGCGAGCGGTGAGCCCGCTGTTGGCGTCAGGCATGCTCGTGCGTATCGGGCTCGTCGAGATTCCGCTGCGCTACTGGATGTTTGCGCTGCGCGAACGGAACATCGATCCGCTCGCGGCCCAGGTGGCGCGGGCGGCAAGCTCCGGCGCCGACAGCGGCCCTCGCTTGCACCCTGCTGAACAGATGTAGGCGCGTGGTGGGACAGTTGCCGGATCGGCAGCACGGTCAGCATTGCGCATCGGCCATGCCGAAAGGGGTCGAAACACAGAGCTTAAATGGCCGCTTCTGGCGCGGGAAGCGGACGTTCGGTTTGAACGGACTGACAAAATTCGGCCGGGTGCTTAGGAGTTCCTCCCTCTCCGCCAGTTTTTTTGAGTCCTACTCCACCCGCTTTCGCGCGGGTCACCGAGCCCCGCAGATCCCGGAAGGGTCGGGATGTCGGCTCTCGGCCATTCGGTAACAATCCTTCGCGCAAGAGGATTCTGAACCCTTCGCCGGAGGCAGTCGATCCCGCTTCCCGCCGTTGGCGGCGCTATGCTGAAGCTCCTGCGGCTGCCTTTTTAACCGGTCTCAGGATAGCAGTCGGCCGCGTCACGGCTTCGTCGTCGCTATGCTGACGCTCCTGCGGCTGCATTTTTGTTTTCGTTTTTGTCAGTGCCAGCCGTTCGGCTGAATTTTTTTATTTGAAGTTGGGACCTGCGGCCCCCAGGCCGTCAAGGCCAAGCCCGTATGAAGAATGAGGGACGGAAAACGGCGGGCCGTGTACCCGCACCCGCGCAGGTCCGGCTCTGCGGGCACCGCAAGTTCATCGATTGGGTCTTGGGCAAGTGATTTTTCATGTGGCACCTTCTTTGGAGAACTCATTCTCGCAGCTGCGGGAGGGCAGGAAAGGCGAATTTGCAGCTGCATCCACCCATGTTTAACGAGCGATTTGTGAATGCTCATCATGCCGACCGAAGTCTGCCGGCGCGGTAGCTTGACCACGCCGGCAGACTCGTCAGGGCGTTACCGGAAGACGATCTGGGCCGCGTCCTCGATTTCGAGATACAGCTTGCCATCGGCACGCACCAGAATGCGCAAGCAATCCGAGCGCTTGACGCTTCCAGCCATATCCGAGCGGTCGACGCTTCCCACCACACAGAGCTGGTTGTCGTCTGTACCAACGCGCCTGAGTTTGACCCGGTTCGCACGGAGGTCGTCGCGCGCGGCTTTCGCCGCGTCCACCTCGGAAACGTCGACAATCACATCGATGATTCCGCGAAGCTCTCCCTTTTTGTAGATGCTGATGCTGCCGATTGCCAAAAAGGCTTCGTTAGTCGGCATGAAGGGATGCGCGGCGTTTAAGGCGCTCAAGACAAAGTGTTTTGCCATGGGCAAGTCGAGGTACGCTGGAATCTGGTCGTGTTTTCCACGGCGTTCCTCATAGGCGAGTTTGTCCGAACCGCACTGTCGGCAACCATTTTTGTCGCAGATACCGCTCTGTGCCGAGCAGCCAGCCATTGCCCGTCGCCTTGCGACAAATTGGCACGACGGGCAAAATTCCGCTTCGCCAAAACCCCAAATCAGTGGCCTATCTCCGGCCATCCCGTTCCGACAAGAGGGGCGGTCGCGCGTCGTCACGAACGCGGGATGGGATGTGATGGACGCGAGAGCGTCGGCGCGCAGTTGTGGTCGCAGGGCGGGTTCAACCTCGTGAGCGATTGGCAGGCGCGCAGGACGAACGACGTTTGAGCGTACGGCAAAACCGTGTGGTCCTGACACCCGTTGCTGGTGCCAAGTCGGCGGTGGCTTGCTTTGACCCGACCGGGTCGAGCAGTCGCAAAATCCGCCGACGACGGTGACAAGACGAATTCGTCGCCGAGGAGAGCACGGCATAAGCCGTAAAGCCATCACGCAGGGGATGCCGGATGCCTCCGCTGAGCCTGTATGCTCGTGCGCGCACCCACTTCTCCATTGCGCACGAGACCGCGGGTGCAGCGTGCACCCGGCATTCCCTGCGCCCTCCCGTTTTCGAGGGTGAACCCGATCAAGACTCGGGCGCATCGCGCCGCGAGACCGCGAGGTCATGTCCTCAATGAAGCACCACGCGTTTATGCGCTCTCCGGAGAGTCCACCTTGATCCGAAACTAGCCAGTCGGCCATTCGGGAGGAGTTAAGTTGTTGTATTGCAAGGGGAAAACCGTGGCTGGGGAACTAGGATTCGAACCTAGACAAACAGAGTCAGAGTCTGTTGTGCTACCGTTACACCATTCCCCAATAATTGCTCAACGACATCAACAGGTTAGGCGGTCGATTGGGCAATTGCTCGCGATCGGATTCATGGAATCCCGCGATCTGGCGCCCTTCTACTCGCTAGCCGCTGCCCTTGGCAAGCGCGCAGCGATGGGCTTGGTGCACGGGGGCGGCGGCAAATCCGCGGCCATTGGCGGCGCGGTTGGTGCCGCGGTCAGGGCGGTTGGCGCATGAGCCTTTCTTTCGAAGAGCTGGATTTTCGCCCGACGCCGATGGGCCTGCTCACCTTGAGGCGGCGGCGGCCGCCATCGTCCGATATCGACATCTACGAAATCAAACTCGGCGACGAGTTTTTGATGTCGAGCCAGTTCACTGCCGCCGAAATCGAACTGGCGCGGCTCGGATTGGCGGCGCGGGGTCGCGGCGATCTCGACGTCGTGGTTGGCGGTCTCGGGCTCGGCTACACCGCGCACGCGGTGCTCGAAAACGCTCGTGTGCGATCGTTGATCGTGGTCGATGCACTGGCGGAAGTCATCGAGTGGCACGCGCAGGGATTGCTGCCGCTCGGCAGGGAGCTGACCGGCGATCCGCGCTGCCGTCTCGTCCATGGCGACTTCTTTGCGATGTCGGATTCCTCCGCAGGTTTTGATTCCGCAGCACCTGCGCGCCGCTTCGACGCGGTGCTGGTCGACATCGATCATTCGCCGCGCAACCTCCTGCATCCGCGCCACGCTGCGCTGTACGGACCGGAGGGACTGGCGCGGCTCGCCACTCATCTGCACCCCGGCGGCGTGTTCGCGCTGTGGTCGAACGATCCGCCGGACGAAATGTTCGAACGCGATCTCGCCGGTGCTTTTGCAACCGCGAGGGCCCATGTCGTGACCTTCAACAATTTGCGAGGAGATCCCGATGCAAGCAACACGGTCTATGTGGCCGTGAAAGCCGATTTGCCCGGCGCGAGGGCAACCGTCGACGCGGCGCCAACGACCGATTGATCGTGCGCGGCGAAGCCGTCGGCATCCCCCGAGAAAAGCTTTTGGGATCAGCCAGCATAGGCCTTGTCGAGGTCGGCGATGATGATTTTTTGCATTTTCATCATGGCCTGCATGGCGCGATTGGCCTTGTTGCGATCGGGATCGCTGAGGTAACGGCCAAGCGCGGTGGGCACAACCTGCCAGGACAGGCCGAATTTGTCCTTGAGCCATCCGCATTTCGATTCCTCGCCGCCATCCGCGGTCAGTTTGTTCCAGAAGTAGTCCACCTGTTCCTGGGTCTCGACGCTGATGAAGAAGGAGATCGCCTCGTTGAACCTGTATTTGGGGCCGCCATTAAGGGCGTTGAACTTCTGCCCCTCGAGTTCGAAGCTCGCCATGAAGTCATTTACGGCTTCGACCTTGGCATTGGGAAACACCGATTTGTAGAAGGCGACGGCCTCGGGGACGTTGTTGTCGAACCAGAGGAATGGCGTGATGGAAGTCATGACGGATGTCCTTGTCGGTTGGGTTTTCGTGCCTTGTCGCGAACGCTGTGGCGGGCGGGATTGGGCGGGGGGCAGATTAACGAAGATCGTTGGCCATCATGAACTCCGTTTGGGTGGGCTCGTCCGGAGGACGAACGGGGGCACGGGAGTCCGACAATGGATTCTGAATTTTTTTGGCTTGATTTCGTAATACCCAACCCGGCGCCATTGGCCGCCATACCGCCGGTAGGATGGGTAGAGCGAAGCGAAACCCATCGCTATTGTGAATCGCGATTGATGGGTATCGCGGAGTTTATCATCGGGCCGGCCGAAAGCCGGACCCGTTGGCTCCTACCGCTATCTCGACACCGTCTGGCGCATCTCGTCTTCCAGCAGCAGCAACAAGCAATTGGAAAGCCGCACCTCCATTTCCTTGTCGTGCAGCGACAGCGGTCCGGGGTCGTTGAGGATGGCATTGACGAGCGTCCCCAGCACCACCTGAAAGCCGAAGGCGATGCCGCGGGTCTTGGCGGCGGTGCGGCCCTTGCCCATGGCCCGGAGCAGGAGAGGGGTGGCACGCGCAGTGGTGGCGCGCGCAAGCGCCTTGAAGCTGGTCCATTGGTCTGGCCTGGTATTGTCGTGCTGGAGGGCGGCGCGCAGCACGCCTTCATGGGCGCGGATCCAGCCCGTGATCCCGCTCACCAGCACCCGGCAGCGGTTGGCGAGATCGGCCTCCTTCAACAGCGCCTCGGCGGGCAGTTCCGACAGCCGGCGCGCACCGTCCCGCGCCGCCAGCTCCATCAGCGCGTTGAAGTAAGCCTCCTTGCTGTCGAACCGGCTGTAAAACGCGCCGACGGTTGCGCCGACATTCGTGCACAGTGCTTCGATCGACAACTCGCCAAGGCTGCGCGTCCTGAGCAGCTCGGCGCCCGCCTGCAGCAACGCGAGGGTGGTTTCGCGGCTGCGCTTCTGCCGCGACGGCGTGACGCCGGGCAGGTCGAATTGTTGGCGTGGCAGCGGCATCCGGGCTTGCGTCTCCCAATAATCCTAATCATAATTCGGATTATCATCTTGGGCAATGCCGGAAATCGAAACGCGAACCGACGGATCAACCGCGGTCGCGGCGAAACAGGGAGGCAAGCATGCGCGCAGGCGGCAGCACGCCATTCGGCGGCACCATCGACAAGACCATTGCCGGCTCCAAACCCTGGTGGCCGCAGACCGCGAGGCCGCCGCAGGGCGCGCCCAATATCCTCGTCGTGCTGTTCGACGACGTCGGCTTTTCCGATTTCGGCTGCTATGGCTCGGCGATCAGGACGCCGACCATCGACAGACTGGCCGCCGAGGGCCTGCGCTACTCGGGTTTCCACACCACCGCGATGTGCTCGACCACGCGCGCGGCGCTGCTGACCGGGCGCAACCATCATTCGGTCGGCGTCGGCTGCCTCGCCAATTTCGACTCTGGCTACCCCGGCTATCGCGGCAAGATCGCGCGCGAGGCGGGGACGCTGGCGGAAATGCTGCGGCCGCACGGCTACCGCAATTACATGGTCGGCAAATGGCACGTCACCCCGCTGACCGAAAGCGGCGCCACCGGCCCGTTCGACGGCTGGCCGCTCGGCCGCGGTTTTGACCGCTTCTATGGCTTCCTCGACGCCGAAACCGACCAGTACGCGCCGGAACTGGTTTCCGACAACACCCATATCGATCCGCCCCGCAATTACGCGAGCGGCTATCACCTCACGGCCGACCTGATCGATCAATCGATCCGCTTCATCGCCGATCACACCGCCGACCGGCCCGACATCCCCTGGCTGACCTGGGTTGCGCTCGGCGCCTGTCATGCGCCGCATCAGGCGCCCGCCGATATCATCCGGGAATATGACGGGATGTTCGCGCATGGCTGGGACGTCGAGCGCGAGGCGCGCATGGCGCGACAGAAGGCGATGGGCATCGTGCCGCCCGCGACCAAAATGCCCGCGCGCAACGACGGCGTGAAGGCGTGGGATGAGCACTCCGCCGACGAGCAGCGCGTATTCACGCGGTTGCAGGCCGCGTTCGCCGGCATGCTTGACCATGCCGACCGGCATCTGGCGCGGCTGGTCGCGTTCCTCGAGAAGGCTGGCATCCGCGACAACACGCTGATCCTGGTGCTGTCGGACAACGGCGCCAGCCAGGAGGGCGGCCCGCTCGGCTTCGTCAATGCGATGGGGCCGTATAATTTCCGTCCCGAACCGATGGCGGAGAAGCTGCGGCGGATCGACGATATCGGCGGTCCGGATTCGCACACCAATTTTCCACACGGCTGGGCGATGGCGTCGAACTCGCCGCTGCGCCGCTACAAGCAGAACACCCATGGCGGCGGCATCCGCGATCCCTTCGTGATGTCATGGCCGAAGCGGATCGCAGCCAAGGGCCAGCTGCGCCACCAGTTCGTCCATGCCAGCGACCTGGCGCCGACCTTGCTCGAATTGGTCGGTGTCGGCGCGCCCGGCGAGATTGCGGGCGTTGCCCAGATGCCGATGGAGGGCGAGAGCTTTGCCCGCTCGATCGCGGATCCTGCGGCGCCGTCGAAAACCTCGCCGCAATATTTCGAAATGTTCGGCCATCGCGGGATCTGGCAGAACGGCTGGAAGGCCGTCGCCTTCCATCCCTCGGGAACGCCGTTCGAGAACGACAAATGGGAGCTGTTTCATCTAGACAAGGATTTTTCCGAGGTCGACGATCTCGCCGCCAAGGAGCCCGAGCGCCTGGCTGAAATGATAAAACTGTGGTGGCGCGAGGCCGAGAAGCACCAGGTGCTGCCGCTCGACGACCGCTTCGGTCCGCGCTTTGCGGAGAACGCCACGCGATTCCACGGCGCGCGCAACAAATTCACCTTTCACGCCGGCATGGGGCATGTGCCGACCGACGTCGCGCCCGACGTGCGCAGCCGCAGTTACACCATCGAAGCCCATGTCGAGATCGGCGAGGGCGGTGCGGAGGGTGTGCTGATCGCGCATGGCGACACGACCTCGGGCTACAGCCTCTACATCAAGGACGGCATGCTGGTTCACGATCTCAATATCGGCGGCGGCCATGAGATCGTGAAATCGAACCGCAGGATTCCGGCCGGCGCGCGCCGGCATCGTGCGGAAGGAGCCGCCGGCCAAGGGCGCGCGAACCGGGATCAGCGAATATACGCTCCTGATCGACGGCGAGCCTGCCGGCTCGGTGCAGACCCAGCTTGGATTCCACACCCTGATTTCATGGTCCGGTCTCGACATCGGGCGCGACCGCTCCAGCCCGG
This sequence comes from Bradyrhizobium sp. Ash2021, assembly GCF_031202265.1. Classification (NCBI taxonomy): domain Bacteria; kingdom Pseudomonadati; phylum Pseudomonadota; class Alphaproteobacteria; order Hyphomicrobiales; family Nitrobacteraceae; genus Bradyrhizobium; species Bradyrhizobium sp. Ash2021. Next base: position 4,076,527 of record NZ_CP100604.1, read on the forward strand.
TATCGCATTACGAGGCGCCGTTCGAATTCACCGGGCGGTTGCTGCGGGTGACGGTAGACATGCATGAGGACCAGAAACTCGACGGCGAGGCGGTCGGCAATACGGAGATGGCGCGGCAGTGAGAATATTCTTCCGTCATTCCGGGGCTCGCGAAGCGAGAGCCCGGAATCCATACTCACGATCGTGGTTATGGATTCCGGGCCTGCGCCAAGAGGCGCATCCCGGAATGACAAGGCCAGAGAGCCCACGGCTGCTACTTGATCTTGTCGTAGGCCGCCGGAAAATCGGCCAGCGGCATCGGGATCGTAATCGTTTCCTTGCCCATGTTCTGGAACGACACTTTCAGCAGCTTGCCGGATTTCATCGCAGCCAGCAGTTCCGGCGAAATCGGGACGTTGGTATAGCAGCCGCGCGCCTCGCAGGTCTGGATCTGCAGATCGGATGTCTTGCCGTCATCGATCTGGAGCTTGGCGCCCATCGGCAGGTTAAGTCCGAGCGGCAATTGAATGACGGCAATCGGTGTGTGGGTGTCGCTGGGCACGCGAATGTTGATCAGCACGATCAATTGCCCGGTCTTGCTCAGAACCGCGCTTTGCTCGATCGCGCATTCCAGCGGCGCGTCGCGGCTGGCGCTGGTACACCGCGCGACCCAGCCGGGAGCGGCGGGAGCGTTTGCGGGGGCGGCCTCTGCCTGGGGCGCCGGCTGCGCCGCCTGCGCCGCGCGTGGCTGGGGCTTGGCTTTGGCGGTTTCCTTGGGGGCCTGCTGGGCCTGGCTCAGGCCAGGCGATCCGAACGCCACGGCTGCGACGACTACAAATTGTACCGGGAATTTCACCGATTTCACTCCGAAGCGTACATCCTTCGGATGTGCCGGTATCCGTTCAAAGTCAAGTCACTCGGCGGCTTGTTTGACCGAGCTCCGCTCGTCCGGGTGCGCTTCGTCATCATCGCTCTTGTCCGATCGTCCCCAGCCCGCAAAGGCGTTGGAGAGCCGGTCGAGATAGAGATACACCACCGGCGTCGTGAACAATGTCAGCGCCTGGCTGACGATAAGGCCGCCGACCATCGCATAACCGAGCGGCTGGCGGATTTCCGAGCCGGTGCCGGTGCCGAGCATCAGCGGCACGCCGCCGAGCAGCGCCGCCATCGTCGTCATCATGATCGGGCGGAACCGCAGCAAGGCCGCCTTGCGGATCGCGGCCTCGGGCTCCAGATGTTCGTCGCGCTCGGCCGAGATGGCGAAGTCGACCATCATGATGCCGTTCTTCTTCACGATGCCGATCAGAAGAACGATGCCGATCAGCGCGATCAGGCTGAAGTCGAACCCGAACAGCATCAGGATCGCCAGCGCGCCGACGCCGGCGGAGGGCAGCGTGGACAGGATCGTGATCGGGTGGATGTAACTTTCGTAGAGAATGCCGAGGATCAAATACACGACCACGAGGGCGGCGAGGATCAACAGCGGCACGGTGCCGAGCGACTGCTGGAACGCCTGCGCCGTGCCCTGGAAGCTTGAATTGAGCGTCGTCGGCGCGCCGAGATCGGCCATCGCCTGCTGAATCGCGTTGGTCGCCTGGCCGAGTGCGACGCCCTGGGCGAGGTTGAAGCTGATGGTGATCGCCGGGAACTGGCCCTGGTGGCTGATCGAAAGCGGCCGCACCGGCACGCTGGTCCAGGTCGCAAGGGTCGCGAGCGGCACCTGGTCGCCGGTCGTCGGCGACTTGATGTAGATCTTGTTCAGGGTGTCGAGACTGCCCTGCAATTCCGGCAGCACCTCAAGAATGACGTGATAGCTGTTGAGCTGCGTGAAATATTGCGTCACCTGACGCTGGCCGAACGCGTCGTACAGCGTGTCGTCGATCAGTTGCGGCTGGATGCCGTAGCGCGAGGCGGTGTCGCGGTTGATCTTCAATTCAAGCGTGGTGCCATTGGTCTGCTGGTCGGTCGCGACGTCGCGCAACCCGGGCAGGGTCTGCATCTTCGCCAGGATCTTCGGCGCCCATTGGTTCAGTTCGCCAAGGTCGGCGTCCTGCAGCGTGAACTCGAACTGGGTTCGGGTCGGCCGGCCGCCGAGCCGGACGTCCTGCGCCGCCTGCATGTACAGCCGCGCGCCCTCGACCTTGTCGAGCTTGGGACGCAGCCGCGCGATGATCTGCTGGGCGTTCGCCTTGCGCTCATTGCGCGGTTTCAGCGTGATGAACAGATTGCCGTTGTTGCCGGCCCGGCCGCTGCCGCCGATCGCCATCGCGACGGAGGCGACGTCGGGGTCGGCCATCACGATCTTGCCGAGTTCCTCCTGGTGCCGCTTCATGTCGACAAAGGAAATATCCTGATTGGCTTCCGACGTCGCGGTGATCAGGCCGTTGTCCTGCTGCGGGAAGAAGCCCTTGGGAATGATGACGAACAGATAGACCGACAATCCCAATGTGGCGAAGAAGATCATCAGCGTGGTGAATTTCCAGCGCAGCGCCAGGTCGAGACCGCGCTCGTAGCCGCGCAGCATCGCGTCGAAGGCGCGTTCGCTCCATTGGTAGAAGCGGCCATGCCTGGTTTCATGATGGGCGCGCAGGAAGCGCGAAGCCATCATCGGCGTCAGCGTCAGCGACACGATCATCGACACGAAGATCGTCATCGCCAGCGTCACCGCGAATTCGCGGAACAGCCGTCCGATGATGCCGCCCATCAACAGCAGGGGGATCAGCACGGCGACCAGCGAAACGCTGATCGACACGATGGTGAAGCCGATTTCGCTGGCGCCCTTGAAGGCGGCGGCCATCGGCTTTTCGCCTTCCTCGATATAGCGCGTGATGTTTTCCAGCATCACGATGGCGTCGTCGACCACGAAGCCGACGGCAATGGTCAGCGCCATCAGGGACAGGTTGTCGAGCGTGTAGCCGAATACCCACATCAGCGCGCAGGCGCCGAGCAAGGCCAGCGGCACCGTCACGGTCGGGATCACGGTCGCCCAGAAACTGCGCAGGAAGACGAAGATCACCATCACGACCAGTGCGATGGTCAAGAGCAGGGTGAACTGCACGTCTTCGACCGCGGCGCGGATGGTCTGGGTACGGTCGCTGATGAGCTCGATCTTGATCGCCGGCGGGATCGCGGCGACCAGCCGCGGCAGCGTCGCCTTGATCTTGTCAACGGTGTCGATGACGTTGGCGCCCGGCTGCTTGAACACGACCAGAAACACGCCGCGCTTGCCGTTGGCCCAGGCCGCCTGCTTGGCGTCCTCCGGACCGGTGACGGCCCGACCGATATCGCGGACCCGCAACGGACCGCCGTTGCGGTAGGCGATGATGACGTCGTTCCAGTCCTTGGAATCCAGCAACTGGTCGTTGGCGTAAATGGTGTAGGCGCGGGTGTCGCCGTCGATATTGCCCTTCGGGCTGTCGACGGTCGTGATCGCGATCTGGCTGCGCACGTCTTCCAGCGACAGGCCCTTGGCGACGAGCTTGGCCGGGTCGATCTGGATGCGGATCGCCGGTTTCTGCTGGCCGCCGATGATGACCTGGGCGACGCCGGAAATCTGGCTGATCTGTTGTGCGAGCTGGGCGTCGACGGCGTCGCTGACGGTGGTCAGCGGCAGCGTGTCGGAGGTCGCCGACAACAGCAAGATCGGCGAATCCGCCGGATTGACCTTGCGGTAGGTCGGCGGCGAGGGGAGGTTTTTCGGCAACTGGCCGCCGGCGGCGTTGATCGCGGCCTGCACGTCGTTGGCGGCGCCATCGATCGAGCGGTTGAGGTCGAACTGGATCGTGACCGCCGCCGTGCCGAGATAGCTGGTCGAGGTCATCTGCGCGACGCCCGGGATCTGCGCCAATTGGCGCTCCAGCGGCTGCGCCACCGACGAGGCCATGGTTTCCGGGCTGCCGCCGGGCAGGCTGGCGGCGACCTGAATGGTCGGGAAGTCGACCTGCGGCAAGGGCGCGACCGGCAACAGCGGGTAGGCGACGAGGCCGACAAAGAGAATGCCAGCCATCATCAGCGAGGTGCCGATGGGGTAGCGAATAAAGGGCGCGGAAATCCCGTCGCTCATTCCTGCTTGACCTTGGCTTGGGCCGGATCCGAACTTGCGACCGCCGTCGTGACCAGCGTGCCCGGCGAAACCTTGTATTGTCCGGCCGTGATCACCTGCTCACCCGGCGATAACCCCTCGTCGACCACCGAACGCCCGTCGATCGACTTTGTCACCTTGATCTTGCGGAGCTCGGCCTTGTTCTCCTGATTGACCGTGAAGGCGTAGAGACCATCGGTTCCGTGCTGGACGGCGTCGTCGGGAGCCACGGTGGCATCCTTCAGCGTCGCCACCAAGAGCCGGGTCGAAACCGACTGGCCCGGCCACAGCGCATGGTCCTTGTTGTCGAACACCGCCTTGAGCCGAATAGTCCCGCTCGTGGTGTCGACCTGGTTGTTGATCAGCGCCAGCGTTCCTGTGGATAGCACACGCTTGCCGTCGGTGGACAGCGCAATGGTCTTCGGCGGCGCCACCGCAAGCGCCGCCTTGATATCGGGCAGCTGCTCCTCGGGTGCGGTGAAGATCACCGCTATCGGCTCGATCTGGGCGATGGTCACTATGCCTGTCTGGGTTACGGCATTGACGATATTGCCGACGTCGACCTGACGCAGGCCAGCGACGCCGGAGATCGGTGCCTTGACGGTGGCGTAATCGACCTGGGTCTGGGCATTTTCGATCGCCGCCGTATCGGCCGCGATCTGTGCCGTCAGCTGCAAAACGGTGGAACGCTGGGTATCGGTTTGCTGCCTGGTCGCAAATTCGCCGAGCTTGGTAAAGCGCTGCAGGTCGAGATTGGCGTTGGCTAGATTGGCTTCGTCCTGGGCTTTCTTGGCCTTGGCCTGGTCGAGCACGGCCTGGAACGGCCGCGGATCGATCTCGGCCAGGGTATCGCCTTCCTTGACGAACTGGCCTTCCTGGAACGCGATCCGATTGATCTGGCCGTCGACCCGGGTCCGGACCACGACCGTGTTGAAGCCTTGAACGGTGCCGAGGCCGGTCAAATACACCGGAAAGTCGGCTTTTTCGACCGGGGCGATTTTGACCTGAACAGCGTTGCGGACCGGGGCCCGCTTCTGGGCGTTGTCAGCCTGTGCGGCGGCGTCCCCGCCGCGCAGGCGCTGCCAGCCCAAATAGCCCGCTGCGCCGGCGGCGGCGATCAGCAAAACCCAACCAATTGTTCGCGACTTCGACATGCGGGCTCATGGGTTCAGAAAACAAGTAATGGGTGTTCAAAACAGTTCCCAAGGTTTGCAGATATAATATGCGTGCACTTAATGTGTACACACACTATAGCTTGAAGAATCCTAAACATTTGGAAAGCTTTGGGACTCCGGGTCCGGGAAACTACCCAAGAGGAAACTACCCAAGAAATGGTCTGCGATACAGGCCGAGAGACTGACAAGAAGCGACCCAACGAACGATCCGGGAAACGGACAAGAGCCCGACAGGGCATTTGATACAGAGCATTTGATCAAAATGTCGCTCGATCTGAAACGCCGGCTGATTGCGCAACTCGTCGAGAGTTCGCGGCTGCTGCGCAATTACATCGACCACCGCGCCAAGCAACACGGCACCACGCGCGCGCAGTGGATCGTGTTGTTTCGCTTGCGGCAGCAGGAGGGGCTGACTCAGGTCGATCTCGCCGACGTGCTCGAACTGCAACCGATCTCGCTGGTGCGGCTGCTCGACCGCCTGGTCGAACATGGATTGCTCGAGCGCCGGCCCGATCCCAGGGACCGCCGGGCCAACCGGCTGTTTCTGACCCAAAGCGGCCGCCAGCTCGTCGACGATCTCGACGCGCTGCGCGACACGATCGCAACCGACGTGCTGCGCGACATTCCCGCCGACGCGTTGCAGACCAGTCTCGATACGCTGGTTGAGGTCAAGGAACGCCTCAAGAGCCTGGGCGAGTCTCCGGATATCGCCATCAAGTAACCGGCTCGCTTGACGCGAACGATGCCCGCTGCGTCAGCGCATCGCACCTGAACATTTCGAATTGATTGAAACGCGAGGCGATGTCGTCCATATCGCGCGCAACCCAAGTCGAGAAACCGGAAGTGCATGATGGATGAACTGAACGGACGCATGATGGCCTGCCAGATCCTGGTTACGGGATTGATCGCGCGCGTCGCCAACAACTCGCCCGATCCCTTGCGCTTCCTCACCGACTTCCGCGACGAGATCAAGGCGGTGGTGAAGGGCGTCAATATCGCCGGCATGGACAATACCGATCGCGTGCGGCAAATCGCGCAAATGACGGTCGATGAATTGTTTTCGCTGATGAAGCCGCCGAGCAGCGAGTGATCGTTCCCGAAAATCGATCGATGCATGTAATCCCGGATTTTACGGCGTTTCTCGCGACTCCTTAGAACGCTTACAAACGCGGCTTTAGAATGATTTGAAACGCGAGATTAGAATCGCCTTGATCTGGACCTATTCAAGCTCATCTGCGCCCGGGTCGCGTTGACCCCAAATTTTCCACTCGATACCAACGGCCCATCGCGCATCGCAACGACGCTGCGCGACTGAATCTGAAATCAAGTCAGGGGCGCGTGGGACTATGGGCCAAGCAATAGCACCGAGATCGTTGCGTTCGTTCACCGCAATCAACTTGGTCGACGACAAGTTCGATAATCATTCCGGCAAGGTTTCGGCGGTCGCAGGTCTGATTGCGGTCGCGTCGTTCTCCGGCGCCGAAGCGCAGCAAACGAGCCTGCCGCCGGTGACGGTCGATGCCCCGGTCGCGCGCCTGCGTCCTGTTGCCTCAAAACCTTCACCGGATCAGCTGCGCGCCCGCACCGCGTTGCGCCGTGCCGCGCGCGGCGCGCAACCAGCCCAGGCGGCCGCCGTGCCGTTTCCCAATGCCGGCGGCCTGCGCGCCGACCGCAATCCCTATGCGGATGCGGCGGCGCCCTACAAGGTCGACCACCTGCAGGCGTCGGGCAAATTCCCCGAGCCGCTGTTGAACACGCCGAAGACGGTCACGGTTCTCAGCAAGGAGGTGCTGGAAGACAAGAACGCGACCACGCTGCGGCAAGCGGTGCTGAGCACTGCCGGCGTGACGCTCGGGACCGGCGAGGGCGGCAACGCCTTCGGCGACCGTTTCTTCATCCGCGGTTTCGACGCCCGCAACGACGTCTTCCTCGACGGCGTGCGCGATGCCGGGGTCAGCGTTCGCGAGAATTTCTTCACCGAGCAGGTCGAGATCCTGCGCGGGCCGGGCTCGTCCTTTGCCGGCCGCGGCACCACCGGCGGCGCGATCAACATCGTGACCAAGCAGGCGTCCACCGAGAAGAGCTTCTACAACATGGACACCACGTTCGGCACCGACCACACCAAGCGCGTCGTGCTCGACGTCAACCAGGTGATCAGCCCGACGCTGGCCATTCGCGCCGGTGGCGTGTTCCAGGACGCCGGGGTCGCCGGGCGCGACTATGTCAAGGACGATCGCGACGGCGGCTTCGTCACGGCGAAATGGACGCCGCTCGACACCGTGAAACTGAGCGCGAGCTACATCCACACCAATCTGCACGGCCTGCCGGATTTCGGCGTGCCGTATTACCGGCCGAGCACGGCCAGCACCGCGGGCGGCCCGTTCCCGGATTTCGGCGCCAACCGCAACAATTTATACGGCTTCGTCAATCGCGATTTCTATCACGTCAAGCAGGACATCGGCACGCTCAATGGCGAGGTCGCGATCACGCCGGACTTAACCGTCAGCAACAAGTTCAGGGTCCAGCGCTCGCTGCTCGACTACATCGGGACGCTTCCGGAATCGCCGTCGCTCGCCAATCCGCTTTCAGCGTCGACGCTCACCGCCAACCCGCAGAGCCGCTACCAGGTCACCGACGTGCTCGCCAACCAGACCGAAGCGACCTACAAATTCAATCTCGCCGGCTGGAAGAACACCGCCTTGGCCGGCGTCGAAATCTCGCAGGAGCGCGCCAGCATCGACAAATATGTCGGTCTCAGTTCGGAATCATTGCCCGGCGGGAGCGCGGGCTCCGGTTCGGTGAGCGGGATCAGCGTATTCAATCCGAGCCAGACCTATGCGGTTTTCCCGGGCACGCCGACGCTCAGCGGTCTCGCGACCAAGGTCGGCATCGACACCAAGAGCGTCTACCTGCTAGACAGCGCCAACTATAACGACTTCGTCATCCTGAACGGCGGCGTCCGGCTCGATGACTACAATATCAAGGCGAGCGGCTACGGCACCGTGAACAGTGTCGCGAACGTTTTCGGCTCACAGACGCAGCAATACGACATGCCGAACTTCAACGTCGGCGCTGTGATCAAGCCGTTGCCGATCGCGAGTGTGTATGCAGCCTATGCGACGTCGTCGAACCCGGTCGGCGCCGAATTCGACGGCACCAGCGCCCAATATGGCGGACTGGCTCCCTCGCTCAACGGCAATCCCAACCAGATCCTGGGGCCGGAAAAGAACAGGGCGATCGAAGTCGGCACCAAATGGGAGTTGTTCGACCGGCATCTGCTGCTGACCGCGGCCCTGTTCCAGACCGAAAAGGACAACGCGCGGGAATCGCGGAACATCACCGCGGCGACCGCGGCGCCGAGTTGCCCCTATACGGCGACATCCGGCGCGGTTTCCTGCATCTCGGCCGGCGCGGCCTACCGCATCCGCGGCATCGATCTCAGCGCCGGCGGCAAGATCACCGATAAATGGAGCGTCATCGGCGGCCTCGTGCTGATGCAGTCGGAGGTGACGAAGTCGCTGGTGCCGCCTGCCAATACGACGCTGTACACGACCAATGTCGGCCTGCCGCTGTCCAACGTCGCGCACCAGTCGTTCAGCCTGCTGACCAAATACCAGCTCACGGATGTCTGGGAACTTGGCGGCCAGGCGGTCTACCGCTCGAAGATCTTTGGCGGCACCTTCCTCGCCGCCAACCAGGGCATGCAGCTGCCGAGCTACTGGCGCTTCGATGCCTTCGCGGAAGCCAAGGTCAACGCCAACTGGACCGCAAAGCTGTTCGTCAGCAACATCTTCAACAAGCTCTATTACGACGCGCTGTACCAGAGTGCCGCGCCATTCGTGCTGGAGGCGCCCGGCCGCACCGTGTCGATGGTCCTCTCGGCCAGATTCTGACCGTGGGGATGATGTCGACGTCATGCTGATCTGTGTGCCGGAAGTCCTGAGCAAGGCCGACGTGGCGGATTTCCGCCGCGTCATGGACGGCTGCGCGTGGGAAGACGGCCGTTCCACCGCGGGCGCGCAGTCGGCGCTGGTGAAGCGCAACGAGCAATTGCCTGCGGATAGCGAGGTCGCGCGCAAGCTCGGCCATCGCGTGCTGTCCGCGCTATCAGCCAATCCCCGGTTCATCTCGGCCGCGATCCCGCTAAAAATCTTTCCGCCGCTGTTCAACCGCTATGCCGCCGCCGGCGATCACCATTTCGGCATCCATGTCGACAATGCGGTGAGGGGAGACCCTCTCACCGGCCTGCGGATCCGCACCGATTTGTCGGTCACGCTGTTCCTGTCGGAACCGGAGGAATATGATGGCGGCGGACTGGTGGTCGAGGACCTCTACGGCTCCCATGAAATCAAGCTGTCGGCCGGCGACCTCGTGCTTTATCCTGCGTCCAGTCTGCATCTGGTGACGCCGGTCACCCGCGGTACGCGGGTTGCGTCATTTTTCTGGCTGCAGAGCATGGTGCGGGATGCCCACGCCCGCAGCCTGATCTTCGATCTCGATACCGCGATCCAGGCCTTGGTCGAGCGGCTTGGACGAGATGACCCCGAAACGGTCAAATTGACCGGTATCTATCACAACCTGATCCGCACCTGGGCCGAAGTATGAATACTTCACTAGGCGCGGTCTCCGAGATGTTATACTATTACATCGAGTGGTCTCCGGCCGAGGCGCATGCCGACATGAAATGGTTCCGATCAAACATCAGACGCGGCTCGCGGCTCGCGCTTTTCGCGCTCGCGGTCCAGTTTCTGCTGTCGTTCGGACATTTCCACGCCAGCAGCGCGCAGGCGGCGTCGGCACGCGCGAGCCAATTGGTGCTGCACGCCGCCGCTAGCGGTGCGGCGACGCATGCAGTGAACTGGACTTTGCGCGCCGATGCATCTCGCGCAGCTCCCTTGAAGACCTCCTCCGATGATACCCCCGATGGCCGGCTGACCGATGACTGCGCCATCTGCGCCGTGCTGGCGCTGGCCGGCGCCATGATGGTCGTGACGCCGCCGTGCCTGCCGGCACCCCAAGCTGTTTTGTTCTCGCATTTGATCGCCAACGCCGCGCCGGTCGATCTGAATTCTGCTGGCGCCGCCTTTCAGCCTCGCGCACCGCCCGTCTCCTGAGATCGGCCATCGACGCGTTCGCGCCCGATCGGCCGCCTCGCGGCTTTTATCTCGGTAGTTTGCAATAGCTGCAACTGACCGGATGCAGGCCTCACAATTCGAACGATCAACGACCGGGCCGAAGTATGAATATGTCACCTTTTCGAGCGACCTTGATATTCGCACTGGCGATGTTGTCGCTGGCGGCGCCCTCATCGGCGCAACAGCAAGCGGCTCCTGCGCCGCAGCAGGCCCCCGCGCTGGCGCAACCGCAACCACCGGCGATCCCGGCACAAGCCGCGCCGACGGTGCAGGCTCCCGCGCCGTCAGCGGTCGTTCCATCCGCTCCAGCAGCCCTGGCGTCCGATGCGACGGCAACTCCCGCCGATAACGGCAGCAGGTCGTTGAAATCGACCACGGTCGCGCTGCGTGAGCTGTCGCCGTGGTCGATGTTCATGTCGGCGGACATCATCGTGAAAGCAGTGATGGTCGGTCTCGCCTTCGCGTCGTTGGTGACATGGACGGTCTTCATCGCCAAGATGATCGAGCTCTCGGTCATTCAGCGCAAACTGCGCGCGGCGCTCGCCAGGATCAGCGACGCCAGGTCGCTGGCAGATGCGCAATTCGCGCTGGGCGCAAAAGCCAGCGTGTTGTCGTCCTTGCTCGCGGCGGCAATGCGCGAGGCGCGGTTGTCGGCGGGCATTTCCAGCGACAGCGGCATCAAGGAGCGCGCGGCCTCGAGCTTTGCCGAAATCGTGCGCGCCGAAGCGCGCCGGATCCGGCTCGGCATGGGATTGCTTGCGACCATCGGCGCGACGTCGCCCTTCGTCGGATTGTTCGGCACGGTCTGGGGCATCATGAACAGCTTCATCGGCATTTCGAAATCGCAGACCACCAATCTCGCCGTGGTCGCGCCCGGCATCGCCGAAGCGCTGCTCGCGACCGCGATCGGCCTCGTCGCTGCGATCCCGGCCGTCATCATCTACAATCACTTCACGCGCGTGACCAAAGGCTACCTCGAACTGGTCAGCCGGGCCTCGGGTGCCGCGGGACGGCTATTGTCACGCGATCTCGATCGTACCCATGTTGGCACCCATTCGCGCGCGGCGGCGGAGTAGGCGATGGCTATTTCTCTCGCAGAGAGCGACGTCGACGACGACAGCGATTTCGCGGAATCGCATGAGATCAACGTCACGCCGTTCATCGACGTCATTCTCGTTCTCCTGATCATCTTCATGGTGGCGGCGCCGCTGTCGACCGTCGACCTGCCGGTCGATCTGCCGACGTCATCCGCGACCCCGCAGAAGAAGCCGGACAAGCCGACCTATGTCAGCATCAAGCCGGACCTTGCGGTCGCGATCGGCGAAAATCCGGTCAGGCGGATCGATCTGGTCCGCTCGCTCGACGCGATGGCGGACGTCAGCAAGGATCACCCGATCTTCCTGCGGGCCGACCGCGCGGTTCCCTATGGCGAATTGATGGACGTGCTGGAAATCCTGCACGTCGGCGGTTATTCCAAGATCAAGCTGGTGGCGCTGGAGGGAGTGCCGGATAGCGGCGCGGTGCCACCTGCCCCCGCCGATCGTGCAAAACCCTGAGCCGGGACGGCGTCGAGATGCCCGACTTCGAGACCGAACAAAAGCCATCGCGGCGGCTGTGGATTCTGGCAGCGGCGGGCGCGCTTGCGCTTCATCTGGGATTCGGCGCGCTGGCGATCGCGCATCTGCAGACCGGAGACGACGAGGATTCGCTTGGCGCGCCTGCGATCGAAGTCGGACTTGAATTGACATCGACGCGTGCCGAGCCGATCGATCTGCCGCCGGGGCCGGATGTCGACGCGTCCGTTGCTTCGCCACAGCTTGCCGATCAGAAGGCGGAAGTCAAGGAAGCCGACCTGCCAAAGGACACGCCAACCGACGCCGAGGATCCGGACCGGGCGGTGACGCAGAACGAGTCAAAAAAGCCCAGGGAAGACGATCCAAAGGTCGCGGCGGTGCAGACACAGGCGTCAACGGAGTCCGCGGCGCAGGAAGCAACGGCAACGCCGAGGCTTGACGGCCGTCTCGACGACAAGTCGACCGCTCCAAAACAGGGAATCGGAAGCAGCACTCAGCTCGCAAAAGTGTCGTGGGAAAAGAAGCTGATGGCCCACTTCAAGAAGCACCTGATTTATCCGCAGGGGGTGAAGGCCAAGGACGCAAAGGTCCGGGTCATACTGGATGTCGAGTTTGACCGTATCGGCCACGTTGTTTCAGCAAGCATTGCCGAGGGATCCGGCCAACCGGCTTTCGACGAAGCTGCTCTCAAGATGGTCCGACGATCCGATCCCGTACCCGCACCGCCGCCGTTGGTCGCCGACCTCGGATTGAAGCGCTTCGTGCCCGTCGCATTCAACGCCGAAGGCAAATAGCGGCGCGTTCGCTGGTGTGCGTACTCATAAATTGAGATTGATTGGTGCGGCTTGCTCGATGTCCGCTATGCACCCGATAGCGATCAAGCTCTGCTGTGCGGCGAAATGCCGCCATCTGCCAGAAGCGGACGTTCCTTTTTGCTCCGCGCGTCAAGCGATCTGATGTTATTCAATTGCGCGATGCTAACGAGTGCGCGCTGAATCACTGACAACATCAGTGGCGTCATTAACAAAGCCAGCAATCCGAATTAGTTGGCCGCGGCGATTTTAAACCTCTACGTGTTTATAATTTGTGATTTGAATTTGCCGCCGGTCGTATCATCGTGCCGCACTGCAGATCAGGGTTGCGTGTGACACAACGTGAGATCCTGGTGGCGGATGTCAGGTTTAACAACTCCGCGCTGCAGCTACTCGCCGCGACGGCACGCAACGGTCTGAGCCGAGCTGACACGGTTCTAAAAGGTATTGTCAGCCCCATCTTGATATTTTTTCGCGACACGTCAGCGCCGCTGCTCGAATTCGCTTGCCGCCGGTGTGACAACCTCGATCGACTACTGATCGAAGTTCCGGCCCAGCTCGCAGCGATTGCAGCTGTCGGTGTTGTTTGCGAAGGACATTAATTTTTCAGGTCCCTGCGGCTTCGCGACGCCGCAAGAGTCGCCTGGGTCTCGATCCCGGGGAGGGAGACATGTTGAAGCGGTCACTTATTGTTTTTTTGGCGCTTATCGCGAGCTTCGTCGTCGCATCAGCTGTCTGGCTTGTTCTGGATGCCGATCTGCATTTGAACAAGGCGAATGCCACGGCTCCGTCAACCGCTGTGCCATCCACGGCCGCAGGTTCCGAACCTTTCAAAACGGTCCACGCCGCTAATCAAACGACGATGAGGATACGAGCAATGGATCGGGCGAAGCATCTCGCTTTCTGGAACCTGGTTCTGAAAAATAAAAAGCTGGCGTGTGATGCTGTTGTTCGGACCACGTATCAAGGCGGCACTGAATCCGGGGTCGATAACTGGAGCATCAGATGTCGAGACGGTAACGTATATTCGGTCAATATTGAGCCGAACGCGGAGGACGCAGTCTGCACTGGAAACGCATTCGCCCGCGAAGCGGAATAGCTTGGTCGATGAGGAGCGCTTCTGTGCGCTGCGCCGCACGCAAACGGCTATCCGCTGCCGCTTCGGCCTGGATTTAGCCTGGAGATTTAGCCTGGAGATTTAGCCCAGACCTTGGGCCTCCCTGGAGGGCCGCATGAGACGGCGCGATTTCATCAGTCTCCTTGTCGGTGCGACGGTTACCTGGCCACTCGCCGCGCGCTCCCAGCAGGAGGCGATGCCGGTGATCGGGTTCCTCCATGGCACATCGCCTGAATCGCGGCGCGCTGAAGTTGCCGCATTTCATCGCGGCCTGAGCGAGCGCAGCTACGTTGAGGGCCGGGACGTAGCGGTCGAATATCGCTGGGCTGAGGGTAGATACGATCGGTTACCAGCACTCGCAGCCGACCTGGTCGACCGTCGGGTGAGTGTCATTGCTGCGTTCGGCACCGCTGCCGCACTCGTTGCCAGGGCGGCGACGACGACCATCCCCATCGTCTTCCTCGTAGGTGGCGACCCGATCGCCCTGGGTCTCGTCGCGAGTCTGAGCCGGCCGGGCGGCAGCATCACGGGCGTAACCCCATTAAACGACGACCTTGGGCCGAAGCTACTGGAGTTGCTGCACGAGGTCGTTCCGAAAGCCGCCATCATCGGCTACCTCGTAAATCCGAAAAATGCGACTTCGGACGCCCTTTCCCGACAAGTCCGGGTGGCGGAGCGCACGATCGGGCAGCGAGTCCATATCCTGCACGCCAGCAGCGAACACGACTTCGAGCCGGCTTTCGCAACCCTGGACCAAATTCGGGCTGACGGACTTTGCGTACAGGGCGACACGTTCTTCAATGGCCGACGCGAGCAACTCGTTGCGCTGGCGGCGCACCACTCGATCCCTACGGCTTATGCATTCCGCGATTATGCTGCCGCGGGCGGTCTTATGAGCTACGGAACCAGTTTGTCGGATGCCTATCGCGAAGTGGGCGTCTACGCGAGCCGGATTCTCAAAGGCGAAAAGCCGGCCGATCTCCCGGTCCAGCAGTCGGTGAAGGTCGAGCTGGTCGTCAACCTGAAGACCGCCAGGGCGCTCGGCCTCACGTTTCCGCTGTCTCTGCTTGGCCGCGCCGACGAGGTGATCGAATGAGCACCGTCACCTTAATTCCGCATACGCAGGCATCGAAGCCGGACCGATCACACCTCAACTCCGGGCGCGGGCAATCGCACCCGCGATGATTTGCATGGTCACGCCAACCACCCATTCCAGCAAGATCGCTGTCGTCCAAAAGATGTGCAGGTCTTCCCGTAGCACAATCACGCCAACCGACACGAAAGCCGCCAACGCGGCGAGAAACGTGCCCACAGCACTGAGAAATTCCGCGGAGTCGATCTTCACGATCGAGCCGCCTCTTAAAGGCTGATGGTCGGGTCCATGAAAAGCCAGCGGAGGCGTATCAATTCCCAGGTAAAAGCCGACCGCGCCACTAATCATCATGATCAGAATGAAAACCTGAGACGCCAGCGCCGAGATGATCGACCCCACATGCGCGGCGACAAACAAGCCGCTTGCAGCTCCCGCCATTGCAAGCCCGAAGCGTTCCAGGACGTGGGCAAATTTTCTGACGCTGGACCGCATCGTGGGCGCCCCACGGATTGCTGACATCAAGCTAGGTCATCCTTCCGCGGCGCGAAAGATATTCCCGGCCGAAGGGCTGGCCAGGCGAAGGCAAATAAGGGGTACCTCGTCCCGCTCGACCCCGCTCGACCAGAGAGGAGCGTGAATTGCAGCGGAAGGAAAGCTTCGTCCGTCGGAATCGTGACGACGAGATTGCAGTCGTCCCTCGGATATTTCGAGGCGACGGGACAGATGATAAACTCCGCGACGAAGCAATCGAGTCTGTTCGTTTGGCGAGATTTCCGGGTATCGTCGCTTACGCCGTCTTGCGGTGCCTGCTTGGAAGCGCCCGATCGCTGAGCGCGGCCCCCCTTAATGCTGCGGCGTGCCAGGGCTCCGGCGGTGGAGCAGCTCAGTCGAACGTTAGCGTGCCATCCGTGCGAATTACCCCAAAGGCATTCCGGTGATAGTATGGAGACAGGGAACCAGGGGAAGCGGACCCCAATGGCCTCAGATCAGACCAAACGCAAGCTCGCCGCCATTCTCGCCGCCGATATCGCCGGCTATAGCCGGTTGATGGGCGCGGACGAGGAGGGCACGCTCGCTCGCCTCAAGATGCTTCGCAGCGAGCTGATCGATCCAAAGAACAAGCAACATCACGGTCGCATTGTGAAAACGACCGGTGACGGAATTCTAATCGAGTTTCCAAGCGTCGTGGATGCAGTCCGCTGCGCGATCGAGGTTCAGCGGAGCATGGTTGAACGCAATGCCGACGTGCCACAGGAGAAGCGAATTGAGTTTCGCGTCGGGGTCAACCTTGGGGACGTGATGATCGAGGGCCGCGACCTCTATGGCGATGGCGTGAACATCGCGGCGCGACTTGAGGCGTTCGCCGAACCCAGCGGCATATGTATCTCTAGTACAGTCTTCAATCACGCGCGCGATAAGGTGTCTTTCGACGTCGAGGACGCGGGCGAGCAAACTCTGAAGAATATCGCCCGGCCTGTCCACGTTTACCGTATCATCATCGATCCCACCCAGCGGCCTGCGACACCCAAACTTGAGGTTCCGGGGCTCGCGCTGCCCGACAAACCGTCCGTCGCCGTGCTGCCGTTCACCAATATGAGCGGCGACCCCGAGCAGGAGTTCGTCTCCGACGGGATCGCCGAGGATGTGATCACGGCGCTATCGCACTATCCCTCGCTGTTCGTCATCGCACGTAATTCGAGTTTCACTTACAAGGGCCGGGCCGTAGACGTGAAGCAGGTCGGGCGCGAGCTCGGCGTGCGCTATGTGCTTGAAGGTAGCGTGCGCAAGGCCGGCAATCGGATCCGCGTCACTGCACAGTTGATAGAGGCGGTGACCAGCAACCATGTGTGGGCCGAGCGCTACGACCGCGATCTCGCCGATATTTTCGCCGTGCAGGACGAGCTTACCGAAGCGCTGACGACCGCGCTGGCCCCCGCCATTGCCGACGCCGAACTTCGACGCGCTATGCGCAAGCCACCGGAGAGTCTTGATGCCTGGGCGGCCTATCAGCGCGGTCTTTGGCATCTGAGCAAAGCGACCCCAGACGACGATGCGACCGCAGAGAGGTTTTTTAAGCAGGCAATCGATCTCGACCCGACCTTCGCCGGCGGTTACAGCGCGCTCGCCTTGTATCAGCTGCAAGCGGCCGCGCTCTACCAGAAGCTGGATCTGCCAAGCGCGCAACGCTCGGCCGAAGCCTTGGCCCGTCGGGCGGTCGCGCTCGATGGTGCCGATGCAGAATCCCGTTCGTGCCTCGGCTGGGCCTTGCAAGCACGCGGCGACGCCGACGGTGCGTTGGCGGAGATCGAGCGAGCTCTCTCAATGAGTCCAAATCTGGCCATCGCGCATGGCCACAGAGGCGCGACGCTGATCTTCGCGGGACGACCAAGGGAAGGGCTCAGGGCTCTCGAAACATGTATCAGGCTCGATCCCCGCGATCCGTATCTGGCAGTACGCTTGTTGCACGTTGCGTGCGGACTATATTTCTGCAGCGAATACGAGGCTTCGATCGAAGCGTCGAAACGGCTGACTCGGTCGTTTCCCAATTTTCCGATGATCTACCGCTGGCCCGCGGCGGCGCTGGGCCAACTTGGGCGCACAACGGAAGCGAAGGAGGCACTGGAGAAGGCCGTCTCGCGCGCACCGGGAGCATTCGACATGTATGTCCGCAAGAGAGCTCCGTGGTTTCGGCCCGAGGACCACGCCCATCTCGTCGAGGGTTTGCGCAAGGCCGGCTGGAATGGTTGAGGCCGCATTGAAGTCCGTCGCCGTCGCCGATCAAGGCATTGGCGGCTCCGCGACGAGCCGTTGCGAGGATAAGCTCCGCGACGAGGCAATCCAGCCTGTTCGTTTGGCAGATTTCTCGGCATCGTCGCTCACGCCGTCTTGCGCGGCGCAGCGGTTTCGACATCGCCGGTGTTGGGTGTCCCGGTTGGCTCGATCAGTAACAAGTGCACCTCATCTTTTGCGACGGGGCGATGCTCGACGCCCTTCGGCACGATGTACATTTGCCCCGGCCCAAGCGTCACCGTTCGATCCCGAAGCTGAATGTCCAGCGTGCCCTTCAGGACAAGAAAGAAATCATCGGTGTCGTCATGCTTGTGCCAGACGAATTCGCCTTTCACTTTGACGACCATGACATCGCAATCGTTGAACTGCGCGACGGTTCGAGGCGACCAGTGTTCGGAAAACGAAGACAGTCTTTCTGACAAATCAATCCCGTCGCTCATGGGGCTCTCCGGCTTCGTCGCTTATGCATAAAGTACACAAACCCGCAAGCGCGCGGGGCGATGGACAGCCTAAGCAATCCGTTACGACGCACGGCGTTCGCGTAGCACTGCCTCCCTTGCGGATTTGGGCAGTATCTCCGGCCGGGCGATCGCTCGCCCCGCCGCAATCCAGGCATCCATACCGCCGAGAAGCGGCCTGATCCTGCGGAAGCCCGCCTGACGCAGATGCCGAACCGCAGCGACTGCCGAGGCTTCCTTCGGACAATCGCAGTAGACGATCACTTCCAGGTCGCCCGAAAAGCCCGCAAGCGATGTCGTCCCGTCGGCGGGATGAGCGAACACGGCCCCGGGGATCACGCCATCTTCTCGGCGGAGATCGACCGGCCTGACATCGATGATAACAGGCGTTTCACCCCGGTCGATCATCTCCGCAAGCTCAGTGGCCGTAATCCTGGCCATCCGGAGCTCACGGATGAAGAGCTGTCGCTTCCACCAGCGTCCGACCACGTATATTGCAAGCGCGCCGAGGATCAAGGCGATGCCCATGGCGCCGAGATGGGCAAGCGTCTCAATGAACGTGAGGATCGCCGAGTTGAACAGAACGCCCAGGAGAACGGTCAGGCCGATGAAGAGAGACTCGCCGATGCAGTTCAGCGCGACGAATCTGACGATCGACATGTCTGCAATGCCAGCGAGCGCGGTCGATATGAGTCCGATGCCCGGCATGATCTTGCCCACGACGAGCGATAGGCCGCCAAGTCTCGCATATACGCTCTCGGTCTGGCGGACGCAGGAATCCGGCGAAACGGAAATCTTGCACAGAAATCTCAACAGGGAGCGGCCGTATCGCCGGCTTGCGGTAAACCACCCGATATCCGCGATAAGCCCGCCCGCGACTCCGGCCAGCGCCAGACCTCCCGCCCCACGAGCAGTGCCCGCGGTCATCGCCGCGGCGGTGAGCAGGACGGGAAACGCCGGGACCGGCAATCCCATGCGGCTCAGAAAGGCCGCCGCAAATACGACCAGCAGTCCATATTGTTCGATCAGGACCCGCAATTCGCTCATCTCTGGTACGCCGGCCTGCGAAAAATTACGGTTCGTTGGCTACCGCTGCGGAGCTAACGACGTCCGCCGCTTCTTTCGCGATGCCGGCGTCGGTCTCCTTGTTCCTGCCTGCGACACCGACGGCGCCCACCACCTTTCCGTTGACAACGATCGGCACGCCGCCGCGTAGCGACATGATGCCTGCGGTGACGAAGGCCGTCCGGCCGTGATTGATGCTGTCCTCGACCTCCTGTGTCGGGCGCTGCAGCCGCGCAGCCGTTCGTCCCTTCTCGATTGCGAGCTCCGCGCTCGCGGACCGCACACCGTCCATACGCTCGAAAGCCAGCAAGTCTCCGGCGAAATCGACGACTGCAATCGCCGAAGGCGCATTGCGCTTTCGCGCGTTCTCCTTCGCGGCTTGCAGGACGCTCTCGGCTCCGGCCTGGTCGAGGGTCCTGACCTGGACAGTCTGTGCGCTCGCTGAGAATGAGAACACAGCGGCCAACAGTGCAATGTTCCTGGCAAATTTGATCATGGCAACCTGGCTTCAATCGAGGTCACGGCGGTATCGGCTCGGCGCTTGTCCCGTCAGCCGATGAAAGGCTGCCGTAAATGAACTGGTTTCGCCGAATCCGACCGCGAGCGCTATCGTGGTGATCGGCAGTTCGCGCTCTGCCAACAGCTGCTTCGCTCGTTCGATGCGGCGCGTTGCATGATATTTGCGCGGCGGCATGCCGAAGGACCGCTTGAAAGATCTGCAGAGATGGTACGGGCTCAGCTGCACCAACTGCGCAAGGGCCGCGAGCGGAATGTCATCAGAAACGTGTTCCTCAATGTATTCGGCTAGTCGCCTTTGCTGCCAGCCTGCCAAACCGCCTCGATCCGCCGATGTGCTGAGTGGATCGGCATTGCCATTGATGCGAGCGAGATCGTGCGCCAACAAAACTCCCAATGCCTCCCCATACTGCCGATGCATCAAGTTGCGATTTTCCACCTGGACCTTGAGCTTGAGAGCCGTCTCCCACAGATTCCGGTCATAGAAGAACAGCCGTGGCTTGAATTCAATCTCGCCGAACCGCAGCTCTGGATCGGTAAGAGGGCCCTGCGGATCGATGTAAATGTTTATTGTACGAGCCAACGCACGCGGTTTCTGCGATCCGTAAAAGTCATGTCCTGCGGGGACGAAGGTGAGTTTATGTGTAAGGATGCGTTGGTTCGACCGGGGCAGCCCCTCGAGCAGAGTTTCTCCGTGCTCTCGCTCCGAAAGCTCTGCCGCAATGAGGAGATGGCAGGGAGCTCTGAAGCGATATTCGAAAGACGTGCGCCGCTTCACCTGGACCGTCTCGACTTTGAGGCCAGGCCACGTCTCGAAATGGCGTCTGACGATCTCGGTGGGCGAATAAGCAATGACCGAGCCCGTCTCAGCTTGCGCGTCAGCTCGCGATGAAAGCATCTGTACCCTTCGTTCAACGGAATTGGCCACGATGATCGTGCGCTCAGCTATCAAGGCACGATCTTTCGCCCACCGAGAGATGAAGTAGACCTGTCACGACCGCGGTCAAGACGGTGCACTTGCTGCTCTCACGCTGAGTTGAAGCGCGAAGGTCACGATGTCTTGAAACACAGGCCTGGCTTATCGCAGCCAGGCCTGTGACTCACATCGCGTGGGGTTCCGGTACGGTCATTCGGCGGGCGTCTCGGCGATCCTCCCCGGCGCCATTCCCTCCTGGGAGAGCCAACGAAGGCCCGTGTGCAGGAGAGCAGCGATGATGGCGCCGACGATTGGAGCTGCCATGTACAGCCAGGCATCGTCGAATTTGCCAGTCGCAACCATCGGGCCAAGTGCACGCGCCGGGTTAAAAGCTGCGCCCGTGAGCGCACCTCCCATCAGAATGTTGAAGGTCAGCGTCATTCCGATCGCGAGCGGCGCGAGATTGCCCGCTCGCCCGGCAACGGCTGTGCTGAGTACGACCGTGACCAGGAAGAACGCGAGCACGGCCTCAATGATGAAGCCGGCAACCGGCGTGATTGTGAGCGACACGCCGCCAAGAGCGAGGTCGTGTGCGAGCGTTGGTGTGCCGAGGCCGGTGGCGACGCCGCCGAACAGGGCTCGCAGCAAGAGCGCAGCAGCGATGCCTCCAACGAGCTGGCTGGCAATATAGCCAATGGCGTCGATCGGATCCATGGCGCCAGCGGTGAGCACGCCGACTGTGACCGCCGGGTTCATGTGCCCGCCCGACACAGAACCGTATGCAAACGCGAAGGCCATGATGGCCAGGCCATGGGCCAGGGCAATCGCAGCTATGCCGGGCAGGCCGACACCATCGCCAATCACGGCCGCGGCCCCGGCGCCGATGAACACGAATGAGAACGTGCCTATGAACTCAGCCATGAGCTTCGTTGCAGTCTGGTTGGACATTGTTGACTCCAGGTATGGGATTGATCGCTCGGCGCGCTCAGGGTTGCGCCAAGTGAAACCACGTTGGTTGAGAGACAGCCGGTGGAACGCCAGAGCATCGCCGGCCATGGAAGCGAGCGCGCCTACTCCGCGGCCTGCGCCGCGGCCAGATCCTTCGCTGAGATACCCATGCGGGTCGCGACGCCGATGCCATAGTCCCGGTCGGCGCGATAGAAATGCGCGACCTGGCGCTTGACGATCTCCATCGGTACGCCGTCCATCGCGGCCTTGATGTTGTCGAACAGCTGTTCCTTCTGGCTCGCGCTCATCAGGCGAAACAGGTCGCCGGCCTGGCGGTAATCGTCATTGCCGTCGCGGTGATTGTAGCGATCGGCATTGCCGGAAATCTTCAGCGGCGGCTCCTTCACGCTGTTGTCCTGCGCCGGCCCGCCAAAGGAGTTCGGCTCGTAATAGGCGTCCGGGTTGGGATTGCCGGCGAGCCGCATTGTGCCGTCGGCGTGATAGGTGCGCACCGGGCAGCGCGGCTTGTTGACCGACAGCTGTTCGGCATTGACTCCGACGCGATAGCGGTGCGCATCCGCATAGGAGAAGATGCGCGCCTGCAGCATTTTGTCCGGCGAGTGACCGACACCCGGCACGACATTGGCCGGCGTCAGGGCGGCCTGCTCGACCTCGGCAAAGTAATTGTCCGGGTTGCGGTTGAGTTCGAGGATGCCGACCTCGATCAGCGGATAGTCCTTGTGCGGCCAGATTTTTGTCAGGTCGAACGGGTTGTACCAGTGCTTGCCGACGTCGCTTTCCGGCATCACCTGCACGCGGAATTTCCATTTCGGAAACTCGCCGCGGGCGATCGCGTCATAGAGGTCGCGCTGATGCGTCTCGCGGTCACCTGCGATCTTCCCGCCGGCCTCTGCATTGGTCCAGTTCTTGATGCCCTGCATGGTCTTGAAGTGAAACTTCACCCAATGCCGTTCGCCGCTCGCGTTGATAAAGGAATAGGTGTGCGAGCCAAAACCGTCGACGTTGCGATAGCTCTGCGGCAGCCCGCGATCGGACATCAGGATGGTGACCTGGTGCAGGCTTTCCGGCGACAGCGACCAGAAATCCCACATCGCAGTCGGCGAGCGCAGGTTGGTCTTCGGATGACGCTTCTGGGTATGGATGAAGTCCGGGAATTTCAGGGGATCGCGGACGAAGAACACCGGGGTGTTGTTGCCGACGACGTCCCAGTTGCCTTCCTCGGTGTAGAAGCGCAGCGCAAAACCGCGCACATCGCGCTCGGCATCCGCCGCTCCACGCTCGCCGGCGACGGTGGAGAAGCGCAGGAAAGCTTCCGTCTTCTTGCCTACCTTCGAGAGCGCAGCGGCACGCGTATACTTCGTGATGTCGTTGGTGACGGTCAGCGTCCCGTAGGCGCCCGAACCCTTGGCGTGCACGGTGCGCTCCGGAATCCGTTCGCGGTTCTGATGCGCCAGCTTTTCCAACAAATGGAAGTCCTGGATCAGCACCGGGCCGAACGGTCCCGCGGTCAGCGAGTTCTGGTTGTCGGCGACCGGCGCGCCGCTATCCGTCGTAAGTTTGGGAGATTTTGCCATAAGGTCTTTCCAGTGCATGAGTAAAGAACTCCCGACCATGCGACCGCACATGGAACAGGTACGTCCTCTCGATGGCGGACGCAAAGTCCGGGACGAGAACGCTGATGTATGCTTCTGGCTGGCAGATCACTTTGGTGGGGTTGCTGTCAGTTTTTAATTCTTGCGTCAAAAGGTGTGGGGAGGTTCACCACGCTGTTTGAGCGTCCCAATGAAAAATAGTTGCCGGCCCACAGCGCGGCGAGATGGATTGCTTCGCGGAGCCTGTCATCGGGCAGGCCTTCGCGCGACCCGTTGGCTCGCAATGACGTCTTAGCTCTTTGAAAATTGAATCAGAATATCTCCGCACCAACAAAAATGCCGGCGATCGCTCGCCGGCATTTCCTGCTAGACGATGTGCCTGCCTCAGCTCTTCTTCACCAGCGAGCAAACGCTCTTTTCCAGCGGGATGAAGGCTTCATCCGCCGGAATGGTGGCGATCACCTTGTAATAATCCCACGGATATTTCGATTCCGACGGGCTCTTCACCTCGAACAGATAGGCCGGGTGGATCTTGCGGCCGTCGGCGCGGATCGAGCCCTTGCCGAACAAGGGATCGTCGGTCGGCATTTCCTTCATCTTGGCGACCATCGCGCGGCCGTCATGCGGATTGCCGCCCAGCGCTTCCAGCGCCTTGAAGTAATGGATCAGCGACGAATAAACGCCAGCCTGGACCATGGTCGGAGGTTGCTTCTTGAACCTCTCGTTGAAGCGCTTGGTGAAGGCGCGGGTCTGGTCGTTCATGTCCCAGTAGAACGTCTCGGTGAAGTTCAGGCCGTGCGCGACCTTGAGCCCGAGCGAATGCACGTCGGTGATGAACAGCAGCATGCCCGCAAGCTTCTGCCCGCCGGCGACGATGCCGAATTCGGCCGCCTGCTTGATCGCGTTGGTGGTGTCGCCGCCGGCATTGGCCAATCCGATGATCTTCGCCTTCGAGCTTTGCGCCTGCAGCAGGAAGGAGGAGAAGTCGGCGTTGTTCAGCGGGTGCTTGACGCCGCCGAGCACCTTGCCGCCGTTGGCGGTGACCACCGCTGCGGTGTCGCGCTCCAGCGCCTGACCAAACGCGTAGTCCGCGGTCAGGAAGAACCAGGTGTCGCCGCCGGATTTGACCAGCGCCTTGCCGGTGCCGTTGGCGAGCATCCAGGTGTCGTAGACCCAATGCACGGTGTTGGGCGAGCATTGCGCGCCGGTGAGGTCGGACGACGCCGAGCCGGAGTTCAGGTTGACGACGTTCTTTTCCTTGGCGAGGTTGGCGATCGCGAGCCCCACGCCGGAACTGGCGAGGTCGACGAACACGTCGACCTTTTCGACGTCGATCCACTGCTTGCCGATATTGACGCCGACGTCGGGCTTGTTCTGGTGATCGGCCGAGATCAGATCGATTTTCCAGCCCTTGGCCAAGAGCCCGGAATCCTCGATCGCCATCTGCGCGGCGACGCTGGAGCCGGGACCGCCGATATCGGCATAGAGCCCCGACTGGTCGCCGAGGCTTCCGACCTTGACGACCTTGTCGAGCGTTTGCGCCAACGCGCTGCCGGCAAATACCAGGCTCGTGGTGATCGCCAACGCTGCAATAATTCGTTTCATTTCCCCTCCAAGGATTTTGAATTTTTTGGATAAATTAAGCGGTCAGTATGCCCGGCATTGGCCCGGCCGCCTAGCCGTGGCGACGATTGGTCCAATGGTCGAATATTCCATCTTGCGGGGAATTTACCGGGCGCGTGCATGCCTTAAGCCGGGCGCCTTGGATCGAGGGCCGTTACGACGTGCAACTCGGTGAAGCGGAATCGGTAAAGTCAGCTACCGCCAGTAATAACGGATGCCGACATAGACAACGACAAGACAGGCAAAGATCAGCGCCACTGGAAGCCGCGGTTTTGCGTTTGCCCCGGACACCGTGGGCTTCTTCGCCTTGGCGGGAGGAGGCCGGCGGAAGGCGGTGACGTTGCCGGTGTCGGTCACGGGCTCGCTGGCGCGCGCAGGCACCTCAGGCGGCGTCCCTGCGCCGCCCATCTCGGCATAATAGGTTTTGTACATCAGCTGGATAGTGGCCTCGGAGGCGTCAGCCTCCGTCATCTTCTCGAGCAGCTGCCGGTAGGCGACGAGGAAGTTCTGGGCCTCGGCGGGCAGTGCGGAGGCGCCGTTGAGCTTGGCCAGCATCTTCCAGGTCGCAAAGTCGGCCCGCGCGCGGGTGTCGGCGCGTCGAGCGATCAACATGTCGGCAGCTTTGATTGCCATGGCCCCTAGCCGATTTCTTCCCTGTCCCGTTCTTCCTTCCCCAGTCTAGACTTAAGCGTTGCCGGTGACGAAGAGAAGCGCGCGGATCACATAGCCGGTCAGTGTCCGCAGTATCGCCGAAATAACATCAAGATTTAGGCCGAGCTGCGCGCCCAGTACCGGCAGCAGGATCAAAAGGCCGATCAGGATCAGCATGCCATAAGGTTCCAGCCGGGCGAGCGGCATGGCCAGCCCCTTCGGCAGCAATCCCACTGCGACCCGGCCGCCGTCCAGCGGCGGGATCGGCAGCATGTTGAAGACCGCCAGTACGATATTGATCAGGAATGCATTTTTAAGGTTGTCCGCGATCCATTGTGCAGCGTTTGCGGGTGCCCAGGGCAGGGCATGGAAGGCGAATGCGGCCGCCAGCGCCAGGATGATGTTGGTGGCGGGCCCGGCCAGCGCCACCCAGACCATGTCCAGCCGGGGGTGGTTCAAATTGCGAAAGTTCACCGGCACCGGCTTGGCGTAGCCGAACAGGAACGGCGAATGCGACAGCAGCAATATCCCCGGCAGGACCAGGGTACCGAACGGGTCGATATGCTTCAGGGGGTTGAAACTGACCCGGCCGAGCTGCCAGGCGGTGTTGTCGCCGAGCCGGTGCGCGACAAAGCCGTGCGCGGCCTCATGGAAGGTGATGGCGATGATGAGCGGCAACACCCAGACGGAGATGTCGTACAGTGAGATGTTCAATCGATGTGCCCCGGTTGGCGTGCTGATGCGACAGCCTAGCACGCCCGCGTCACCGGGGAACCGTCCCCTGATATTGCGGCAGGCCGTCGTCGAGCCGCACCCAGTCCATCTTCTCGGAGACCCAGATGTGCTCGGTCGGCGCAAAGGCGTTGCGATCGTCGAAGGCGGCCAGCGCGATGCCGACCACCGTGCCATTCGTGCGGCGGGAAAACAGCCGGGTGCCGCAGGTCTTGCAGAACACCCGGTCGAGCGCGTCCGACGAGGGATAGCGCGCGGTTTCGCCTTCCACCGTCAAGGCGCGCTGGTCGAACAGCGCGCGGGCGAAGAACGGCGATCCCATCGCCTTCTGGCAGGTGCGGCAGTGGCAGATCCGGACGTTGAGCGGCTCGCCCTCGGCCTTGAACCTGACCCCGCCGCACAGGCATCCGCCTATCATGGCATCCTCGTTGTCCTCATCCCTGCGTAACGGCTTCGCCGTTATCGCTGGAGGAGCGGCGTCTTCGCCGCGTCTCGAACGATGAAGCCCCATCGTGGCCTAATGGTTCGAGACGGCGCAAGAGCCCCTCCTCACCATGCGGGCCCAACCAGATCGTTCTCAGTAAGTCGCCCGGCCGCCGGAAATATCGAACACGGCGCCAGTGGAGAAGGCGCAGTCCTCCGAGGCCAGCCACGCCACCATCGCGGCGAGTTCTTCGACCAGCACGAACCGCCCCTTCGGAATTTTCGACAGCATGAAGTCGATGTGCTGCTGCGTCAGCTGGT
This sequence comes from Bradyrhizobium sp. Ash2021, assembly GCF_031202265.1. Classification (NCBI taxonomy): domain Bacteria; kingdom Pseudomonadati; phylum Pseudomonadota; class Alphaproteobacteria; order Hyphomicrobiales; family Nitrobacteraceae; genus Bradyrhizobium; species Bradyrhizobium sp. Ash2021. The sequence continues at coordinate 4,103,549 of NZ_CP100604.1, forward strand.
CGAAGATCGCGGTTTTCGCAGCCGCAGGCGTCACAGCGTTGACGAGGATGTCGTGCTGCGCCAGTTCCTTGCCGAGCGACTTCGTCAGCGCGATCAGGCCGGCCTTGGAGGCCGAGTAATGTGCGGCGTTCGGATTGCCTTCCTTGCCGGCGATCGAGGCGATGTTGACGATGCGGCCGTAGCCTTGGCTGATCATCGCCGGCGCGATCGCCTTGCAGCAGATGAAGGGGCCATCGAGATTGATGCGCAACACCTTGCGCCATTCGTCGAGGTCGGTTTCCCACACCGTCTTGTTGACGCCGGCAATCCCGGCATTGTTGACGAGGATGTCGATCTTGCCGAACGCTTTCAACGTATCGTCGCGGGTCTTTTCGACTGCGGCGAGATCGGAAACATCGACCTTGAAGGCGCTGACGGAAAGGCCGATTTCCTTGGCGGTTTTTTCGGCAAAGGGCAGGTCGTGATCCCAGATCGCGACTTTTGCGCCGGACGCAACGAAGCGCTCGGTAATCGCGCGCCCAAAGCCCTGCGCGCCGCCGGTGACGACAGCGCAGCGGCCGTTCAGATCGATCTTGTTCATGCGTTTTTCCTTGATTTAAAGCGTCCAGCCGCCGTCGATGATGTGGGCGACGCCGGTCGTGAATGCGCTTTCATTGCTGGCGAGGTAGACCGCCAGCAGTGCGATTTCTTCTGCGGTGCCGAGCCGGCCCATCGGTTGCCGCGACACGAACATCTCGCGCCCATTGGGGCCTGCGGCGGCCGCGCGCTCCAGCATCGAGGGCGTCTCGATGGTGCCGGGGCAAATGCAATTGCAGCGTACGCCTTTGGTGATGAAGTCGGCGGCGACGGCCCGCGTCAGTGCCGCGACCGCGGCCTTGGTCGCGCCATAGACGTAGCGATTGGGTGCGGCCTTGAACACGCCGGCCGCCGACGAGATGTTCACGATCGAGCCGCCGCCGGCTTCCAGCATGCCCGGCAGGAACGAGCGGATCGTGCGGTGCATCGACTTGACGTTGAGGTCGAACGAGAAATCCCAGTCCTCATCGGAGCAATCGAGCACCGTGCCGTGATGCACGAAGCCCGCGGCGTTGAGCAGGATGTCGGTCTTGCCGGCGCGCTTGGCCATGGCGGCGACGGCCGCACTATCGCGTGCGTCGAGTTTTGCGATTTCCGCGATGCCCTCTTTCTTGAGGTCCGCAAGCTTGCTCTCGTCGATGTCGGTGGCGAACACGGTGGCGCCCTCGCGCGCAAAGGCCACCGCACAGGCGCGGCCGATACCCACCGCAGCCGCGGTCACGAATGCACGTTTGCCTTTCAGGCGGTCTGACATTTCTTTCTCCTTGGAGCAGTCGAGATTATTTCTCGGTGTCATACGCGGGCTTGACCCGCGTATCCATCTTCTCAAGAAGGATGGATTGCCGGGTCAAGCCCGGCAACGACCGTCTTGGGGCCTAATGATTATCCCGCGCGACACCGACCGTGCCTGCGATGTCGTGATAGCGCGTGGCGAGCTCCATGCAGGCGCCGGTGGCCTGCTGGCCGACGGTCGAGCGATACAACTCCTGCCACGGTGTCTGGTTGGCCGGATATTTGAAGCCGCCATCGGCTTTGAGTTTGGCGTGCCGCTTCTTGAGCTCCTCGTCCGAGATCAGGATGTTCGCGCTGCCCTTGTTGAGGTCGATGCGAACCTTGTCACCGGTCCGAAGGATCGCCAGCCCGCCGTTGGCGGCGGCTTCCGGCGTGGCGTTGAGGATCGACGGCGAGCCCGAGGTGCCGGATTGCCGGCCATCGCCGATGCAGGGCAGCGACAGGATGCCGCGTTTGATCAGCGCGGTGGGCGGCTGCATGTTCACGACCTCGGCACCGCCGGGATAGCCGATCGGGCCGGTGCCGCGCACGAACAGCACGCAGTGTTCGTCGATATTGAGCGAGGGGTCGTCGATCCGGTGGTGATAGTCTTCCGGGCCTTCGAACACGATGGCGCGGCCTTCGAACGCATTGAGGTCTTTCGGGTTGCTCAGATAGCGGTCGCGAAATTCCTTCGAAATCACGCTGGTCTTCATGATCGCGGAATCGAAGAGATTGCCGCGCAAGACGAGGAAGCCCGCGTCCTTCACCAGCGGCTTGTCGTAGCTCCAGATCACGTCGCTGTCGGGTTTCGCCGCCTCGCGGCAATTGTCGCCCATGGTGCGGCTGTTGACGGTGATGGCGTCTTCATGGATGCGCTTGTGCGCCATCAATTCGCGCACCACCGCAGGCACGCCGCCGGCGCGGTGAAATTCCTCGCCGAGATAGAAGCCGGCCGGCTGCATGTTGACCAGCAGCGGAACGTCGTGGCCGAGCTTCTGCCAATCGTCGATCGACAGATCCACGCCGATATGGCGGGCCAGCGCGTTGATATGGATCGGCGCATTGGTCGAGCCGCCGATCGCCGAATTCACCACGATGCAGTTCTCGAACGCCTTGCGGGTCAGGATGTCGGAGGGTTTTAAGTCCTCCCAGACCATATCGACGATGCGCAGCCCGGTCTCATAGGCGATCTGGCCGCGCTCGCGATAGGGCGCGGGGATCGCCGCGCAACCCGGCAGCGACATGCCGAGCGCTTCCGCCAGCGAATTCATGGTGGAGGCGGTGCCCATGGTGTTGCAATGGCCGACCGAGGGGGCCGAGGAGGCCACGATGTTCATGAATTCCTCGTAGTCGATGTCGCCCGCGGCCAGTTGCTCGCGCGCTTTCCAGACCACCGTTCCCGAGCCCGTGCGCTGGCCCTGGTGCCAGCCGTTCAGCATCGGGCCGCCCGACAGCACGATGGCCGGCAGATTGACGGTCGCCGCCGCCATCAGACAGGCCGGCGTGGTCTTGTCGCAGCCGGTGGTGAGGACCACGCCGTCAAGGGGATAGCCGAACAGGATTTCGACCAGGCCGAGATAGGCGAGGTTGCGGTCCAGCGCCGCGGTCGGGCGCTTTCCGGTCTCCTGGATCGGATGCATCGGAAATTCCATCGCAATGCCGCCGGCGGCGCGGATGCCCTCGCGGACCCGGTGTGCCAATTCGAGATGATGACGGTTGCACGGCGACAGGTCGTTGCCGGTCTGGGCGATGCCGATGATCGGCTTGCCGGACTGCAGTTCATGCCGGGTCAGGCCGTAATTGAGGTAGCGCTCGAGATAGAGCGCGGTCATCCCCGGATTATGCGGGTTGTTGAACCACTCCAGCGATCGGAGTTTGCGACCTTTGCCATTGCCGGCGGCATCGTGCCCGTTGGTGAGGTCTTTTTTCATTGGTTTTCTCCCGCAATGCAAATTCTTGGAGCCCGTTCGGGGCTTTGACTTCTACCATGCGCAAAATTGCACGCATTACAAACCCGGTGGCCGCTGCGCATCGTCACCTTGGGAATGCAACCTTAGTTCAAGAACTTTGGTTGCGCTATCATTTTGTCTTTTTCCGGAACTGACCGTTGCGCGCGCGGGCACGGCGTCAGTTCCGCGGCGCCGAGCTTTGCCGTTTCATGACACTGAATCCGAGATCAACAACCGGTTGCGCCGGCCGCCGGCCCTCGATGGCCTCGATCACCATCGTGGCAGCGTCCCTGCCCATTTCGTACCGGTTGGTGCGCACGCTGGTTAGCGTTGGGACCGCGGATGCCATGAATTCGAGGTCATTGAATCCCATGATCGCCATCTGCTCGGGAACCGAAATGTGCCGGCGCTGGCATTCGAACAAAGCGCCCAAAGCGAGGTCGTCATTGACGCAGAACACCGCCTCGATATCCGGCGCCTTGGCAACGAGATCGGCAAACAGCGTACCGCCCAGCGTGACCGAGGTTGGCGTGGACGTTGTGACAACACGTCGCGGGTCGAACAGCGCGGCGTCATTCATGGCGGCCTGATAGCCTTCGAACCGCCGCTGCACCCGCGGATCCATGCGTGCGCCGAGGAAACCGATCCGCCGGTATCCCTGCTCGAGAAGATGGGAAATGCCCGCGCGGGCGGCGTCAAAATGCGAGAAGCCGATCATCATGTCGACCGGAGCAGGGCCGATTTCCATGATCTGGACGATCGGGCAATCCACCGATTCCAGGATCGTGCGGGATTCGGCGGTCTGATTAATTCCGGTCACGATCAGCCCGGCCGGCTTTTGCGCCAGGAACAGTCGCAGCAGTTTTTCCTCCTGGAAGATACTGTAGCGCGTATTGGCCAGCTGGATGCTGTAGCGGCTGCCGTCGAGGGTATCGTAGATGCCGCGCAAAACGTCCGAGAATACGTTGTTGGTCAATGACGGGATCAGAACACCGACAACTTCGGTCCGCTGCGAGGCGAGCGCGCGCGCGGCAAGGTTCGGCACATATCCGAGTTCTTTCGCCGCGCTCTCGACCCGCACGCGTTTGCCGACGGATAGTGCGGCCGGATTCCTGAAGAAGCGCGATGCGGTAATTGGGCTCACGCCGGCAAGCTTGGCGACTTCGGTCAGCCGGATCTTGTCGGGCTTCGTGCGCTTTCGTCCCATCCGGCGCTCATATCACAGGCACTGCGTCAAACAAACTCATATTGACAGCGCTACCAACTGATTGCTAATCGAACAATTGCCAAAACCGTATAAACTGCGGACAATATCGGTCCGACCAGACTTCGTACCAACATGAAGTCGGAACAAAAATAACAGAGCGGTGGCGGCGTTCGGTCGTAAGTCGCCGGAAATACTCGAGGGAGGGACGTGGATGTCGTCGGTACAGATTCGCGACGTGCGAAAGTCGTTCGGTAATTTCGAAGTTCTGCACGGCGTCTCGATCCCGATCGAGGATGGCGAGTTCGTCGTTCTGGTCGGCCCCTCCGGCTGCGGCAAGTCGACGTTGCTGCGGATGCTCGCGGGGTTGGAAAACATCACCTCCGGCACGATTTCGATCGGCGACAAAGTCGTCAACAATGTCCAGCCCAAAGAGCGCGACATTGCGATGGTGTTCCAGAACTATGCGCTCTATCCGCACATGACGGTCGCCGACAATATGGGCTTCTCGCTCAAGCTGCGTGGCGCAAAGGCGGAAGAAATCTCGAGCGGCGTCAACCGCGCCGCGGAAATTCTCGCATTGACCCCGCTGCTCGACCGTTATCCCCGGCAATTGTCCGGTGGACAGCGCCAGCGCGTGGCGATGGGCCGCGCCATCGTGCGCGATCCCCAGGTGTTCCTGTTCGACGAGCCGCTCTCCAACCTCGACGCCAAGCTGCGGGTTGCGATGCGCACCGAGATCAAGGAACTGCACCAGCGGTTGCGGACCACGACGGTCTACGTCACCCACGACCAGATCGAAGCCATGACCATGGCCGACAAGATCGTCGTCATGCATGACGGCATCGTCGAGCAGATGGGCACGCCGCTCGAGCTCTACGACCGTCCGGCCAACCAGTTCGTCGCGGGCTTCATCGGTTCGCCGGCGATGAATTTCCTCAAAGGCAAGGTGAAATCAAACGGCAGCGCCAGCTTCGAAGGTCCGAACGGCGTCAAACTGCCGCTGCAATCGGCGCCCGCCAATTCCGAAGGCCAGCCCGCCGTCTATGGCGTGCGGCCCGAGCACTTCACCATCGCCGACGACGGCGCCGAGGCCGAGATCATCGTAGTCGAGCCGACGGGCTCGGAGACCCAGGTGTTTGCCAAGATCGGCGGCGAGCAGGTCGTCGCCGTGTTCCGCGAGCGCCATGAATTCAGTCCGGGCGACAAGATCCGGCTCAAGCCGGATCCGTCGCTCGTGCATCTGTTCGACGAGACGACTGGCAAGCGACTGAATGGCTGAGCAATAACCAAAAAATATTCAAGGGAGGATGGACTATGTACGACTTTACTCGCCGCTCTGTTCTGCAGGGCGGTACCGCACTGGCCGCGGCCGGCGCGCTGACCGGGCCTGCTTTGTTCGATTTCGCCAAGGCCTGGGCGCAAACGGCGCCGTGGAAGGCGGAAACGGGCGCCAAGCTGACCGTGATGCGCTGGAAGCGCTTCGTGCCGGCGGAAGACGATGCGTTCAACGCCATGGTTGCGGCATTCAAGGCTGCGACCGGTACTGAAATGAACGTGTTCTCGGAATCGTTCGAGGACGTGCAGCCGAAGGCGTCGGTTGCCGCCAACACCGGCTCGGGCCTCGATCTCGCCTGGGGCCTGCATACGTTGCCGCAGTTGTTCCCGACCAAAGTCCTGAAGATGAACGACGTCGCCGACTATCTCGGCAAGAAGTACGGCGGCTGGACCGATGCCGCCGCGAAGACCTGCAAGCAGGGCAACGACTGGCTCGGCATCCCCGTCGCCACCATCGGCGGCTACATGACCTACCGCAAGTCGGCGACCGACAAGGCCGGCTTCAAGGACTTCCCCAAGGATTTTCCGGGCTTCCTTGAAATGTGCAAGGCGATGAAGGCGAACAATACCCCTGCAGGTTTCGCACTTGGCCATGCCACCGGCGACGCCAACGGTTGGCTGCACTGGGTGTTGTGGGGCCACGGCGGCTACACGGTCGACAAGGATGACAAGGTCATCATCAACTCGCCGGAGACCGCGAAAGCGCTGGAATATTGCAAGACGCTTTCCGACACATTCATTCCCGGCGTTGCGTCCTGGAACGATGGATCGAACAACAAGGCCTTCCTGTCGGGCGAACTATACTGCACCGCCAACGGCATCTCGATCTACGTTGCCGAAAAAGACGATCCAAAGATGAAGGATCTCGCTGAAGACACCTATCACGCGCTTTGGCCGGTCGGCCCGATCGGTAAGCCGACCGAACTGCAGCTCGCGGTTCCGATCCTGGCGTTCAACTTCACCAAGTATCCGAATGCGGCGAAGGCGTTCATCGCCTTCATGCTGGAGAAGGAGAATTTCGAGAAGTGGCTTTCGGGCGCGCGCGGATATCTCACCCACACGCTCAACGCCTACGATTCGGCTCCGGTGTGGACCGCCGATCCGAAGAACCAGGTGTTCAGCCAGGCCAGCAAGCGCGCGCTTCCGGCGTCGGGCATCGGCACGCCCGGTGAAAAGGCGGCGAGCGCGATCGCCGACTTCATCGTGGTCGATATGTTCGCCAACTACTGCACTGGCGCGAAGGATACCAAGACCGCCATGATGGAAGCCGAACGGCAGTTGAAGCGAATCTATCGCTGATCGAACTGGAGCGGGCGGCGGCGACCGCCGCCCGCTCCAACACCCCGAGCGGGACCGGAAAAGCGGCTACCGGTTTTTGAAAAGATCATGCTCAAACGAAATCGACATCGGAACATCGCCAATGGCTGACATCGCGCTGCAACCTCGGGTGGCCAAGCCGCAGATACGCGAGGCCACGACGTGGGATCTGATCAGGACGAACCGCAACTGGCTCGGTTTCTGGTTTATGATGCCGGCGATGGGGTTCCTGATCTTCTTCCTGGCCTATCCGCTCGGCCTGGGCATCTGGATTTCGTTCACGGACGCCAAGATCGGCCGTCCCGGCGCATTTATCGGAATCGAGAATTACGAATGGCTACGGGATGATTCGATCTTCTGGCTCTCGGTCTTCAACACGCTGCTCTACACTTTCATCGCGAGTGCGATCAAGTTTGCGGTCGGCCTCTATCTGGCGCTGCTGTTGAACGAGAATATGCCGTTCAAAGCAATGCTGCGGGCGCTGGTGCTAATTCCCTTCATCGTGCCGACCGTGTTGTCGGCGCTGGCGTTCTGGTGGATCTTCGATGCGCAATTCTCGATCATCTCATGGTCGCTCAAGCATCTCGGGCTGATCACCCAGAACATCAATTTTCTCGGCGATTCGACCTGGGCCCGTATCTGCGTGATCTTCGCCAACATCTGGCGCGGTGTTCCCTTTGTCGCGATCACGCTGCTCGCCGGTTTGCAGACCGTTCAACCGTCGCTCTACGAAGCTGCAACACTCGATGGCGCAAGCAAGTGGGAGATGTTCCGTTTTATCACCTATCCCTTGCTCACCCCGATCATCGCGGTCGTGATGACGTTCTCGGTGCTGTTCACCTTCACGGATTTCCAGTTGATCTGGGCGATGACGCGGGGTGGCCCCGTCAATGCCACACACCTGATGGCGACCTTGTCGTACCAGCGGGCGATCATTGCGGGTCAGCTCGGTGAGGGCGCTGCAATATCGAGCGCAATGATCCCGTTCCTGCTCGCCGCGATCATGGTGTCGTGGTTCGGACTGCAGCGGCGCAAGTGGCAGCAGGGAGAGAGCAATGACTGATCTACCCACCAGGTCCATTGATCTCAAAGCGGTGCTGTCGGGCTCTTCGCCGACGGTCGCGAAGGACGACCACAGCGAAGGCATGAGCTATCTGCAGTCGCTGCCGCGCCGGCTGGTGACGCTTTATCTGCCGCTGTCGATCATCGTCTTCATCCTGTTGTTTCCGTTCTACTGGATGGGCTTGACGGCGATCAAACCGGACGAGCAACTGATCGACCTCGACAAGTTCAATCCGTTCTGGACCTGGAATCCGACCTTCAAGCACATCCACAAGCTGTTGTTCGAGAGCTACTATCCGCACTGGCTGTGGAACACGATGTATGTCGCGGTCTGCGCCACCATCCTGTCGATTTTCGCCAGCGTGCTTGCCGCCTACGCCATCGTGCGGCTGCGCTACAAGGGCGCGCATTGGGTCGGCGGCCTGATCTTCCTGTCCTATCTGGTGCCGCCCTCGATCCTGTTCATTCCGCTCGCCACCGTCGTGTTCCAGTACGGCCTGTTCGACTCGCCGCTGGCGCTGATCCTGACCTATCCGACCATCCTGATCCCGTTCTCGACCTGGCTGTTGATGGGCTACTTCAAGACCATCCCGTTCGAGCTGGAGGAATGTGCGCTGATCGACGGCGCGAGCCGGTGGCAGATACTGATCAAGATCGTGCTGCCGCTGGCGATCCCCGGCCTGATCTCGGCCTTCATCTTCTGCTTTACGCTGTGCTGGAACGAGTTCATCTACGCGCTGACCTTCCTGCAATCGACCCAGAACAAGACGGTGCCGGTCGCGATCGTCAACGAGTTCGTCGATGGCGACGTCTATCGCTGGGGCTCGCTGATGGCGGGCGCGCTGGCGGGTTCGTTGCCGCTGGTTATCCTTTACGCCTTCTTCGTCGAGCATTATGTGTCGGCCATGACGGGAGCCGTGAAAGAGTGAGCGCGCAGGCCCGGCCTGATATTCAAGAACAACAAGGAGACGGGTCTTGCACATTCTGATTCTGGGCGCCGCCGGCATGGTCGGCCGCAAACTGACCGAGCGGCTGCTGCGCGACGGACATCTGGGCCAGCGCGAGATCACGCGCATGACGCTGCAGGATGTGGTCGCGCCGACAAAGCCCGCCAACGCAACTATTCCGATCAGCATCGTCACCAGCGATTTTGCCGATCCCAATACCGCCGCGCCGCTGGTGGCGCACCAGCCCGAGGTCATCTTCCATCTCGCCGCGATCGTGTCGGGCGAGGCGGAGGCCGAATTTGACAAGGGTTATCGCATCAATCTCGACGGCACGCGGCATTTGATCGATGCCATCCGCGCTATCGGCGGTGGCTACAGACCGCGGCTGGTGTTCACGTCCTCGATCGCGGTGTTCGGCGCGCCGTTCCCGGACAAGATCGGCGACGAATTCTTCCACACGCCGCTGACCAGCTACGGTACGCAGAAGTCGATCTGCGAACTCCTGATCAACGACTATACCCGCAAAGGCCTGCTCGACGGCATCAGCATCCGCCTGCCGACGATCTGCGTGCGGCCGGGCAAGCCGAACAAGGCCGCCTCCGGCTTCTTCTCCAATATCATCCGCGAGCCGCTGGCGGGCGAGGAGGCCGTATTGCCGGTTTCCGAAGACGTGCGGCACTGGCACGCCTCGCCGAAATCGGCCGTGGGTTTTCTGGTCCACGCCGGCACCATGGACCTCTCGGCGATGGGCGCGCGGCGCAATCTCAGCATGCCCGGACTGTCGGTGACCGTCGGTGAGCAGATCGCAGCATTGGACCGCGTGGCCGGCAAGAACGTCACCGCGCGCATCAAGCGGGTGGCCGATCCCACCATCATCGGCATCGTCAGCGGCTGGCCGCGCGATTTCGTCACCGACCGCGCGCTGAAGCTCGGCTTTACCACGGCGGAAAAGACGTTTGACGATATCATCCGGATTCACATCGAGGATGAACTCGGCGGCAAGTTCGCAGCCTGAGATGACTTCAGGCCAACCCGCGCGGGGTGCGGTCATGACCCGAGTAGCGTCAATCGGCGAATGCATGATCGAGTTGAAACAGGCTCAGGGCGGCCTGTATTCGCGTGGCTATGGCGGCGATACGCTGAACACCGCCGTCTATCTCGCCCGTCTGGGTGTCGACGTCGATTACGTCACGGCGCTGGGGGACGATCCCCTCAGCGATGAGATGGTTACAGCCTGGACGGCCGAGGGCATCGGCACCAAGCGTGTCGCCCGGTTGGCGGGTAAATTGCCGGGCCTCTATGTGATCCAGACCGACGACAGGGGCGAAAGGCGGTTCTTTCACTGGCGCGAAAGCGCAGCCGCACGCAGCCTGATGGATTTGCCGGAGACGGACGACATCCTGAATTCGTTCGCGCTACGATGTCGTTTATCTGTCCGCGATCACGCTGTCGATTCTTGGCGAGGACGGACGCGGGCGCCTGATGGCGGCGCTGAAGCGGTCGCGGCTGCTCGGAACCCGCTTTGCCTTCGACACCAATTTTCGGGCCCGCGGCTGGCCCGATCTCGACATCGCGCGCCGGGTTTTCGGCGAGGCCTTTGAGGCCGCCGATATCGTGCTGGCCTCGACGGAGGATCTGTTGCCGCTCTATCCCGGAGAAAGCAATACGGCGCTGATGGCGCGCATTTCCAGTCCGGAATTGGTGTTGAAGCTCGCGGAGCCCAATTGTGTCTTGCGTTTCGCGGGAGGCTCGCACGAGGTGAAGGCCGAGCCGCTGACGAAACCCGTGGTCGATACCACGGCGGCCGGCGACAGTTTCGCGGCGGCCTATATCGCTGCACGGCTTGGCGGCGCCGATCCGATCAAAGCCGCGCGCGCCGGCCATCGCCTTGCTGGCGTCGTGGTTGGTTATCCCGGCGCGATCATCCCGCGCTACGCGATGCCGCCCAGGAAATCACCCAGACCCGCTCCCTCCCGCAAGGCATCTCAATGAACGCGACATCGAAACAGGAACGACTCGCTGATCTGTTCAGGCAGGCGACCGTGATCCCCGTTCTCACCATCGAACGGCTGGAAGACGCAGTGCCGCTCGCAAAAGCCCTCGTCGCCGGCGGTGTTCGCACTTTGGAAGTCACGCTGCGCACGCCGGTTGCGATCGAGGCCGCCAAGGCGATGATATCAGAGGTGCCGGACGCCATCGTCGGCATCGGCACCATCCTCAACGCGGACGATCTGGTCCGCACGGAGGCGCTCGGCGCCAAATTCGGCATCAGCCCGGGCGCGACGCCGGAACTCCTGAAGGCCGCCGCCGCAAGCCGCTTGCCGTTCGCGCCCGGCATCGCCACCGCATCCGAACTGATGCTGGCGCTGGCGCACGGCTTCGATCTCGTCAAATTCTTCCCGGCCGAGCAGTCCGGTGGTATCAAGGCACTGCGCGCGTTGGCAGGGCCGTTTCCGAACATACTGATATGCCCGACCGGCGGCATCGGCGAGGCCAATGCGGCGTCCTGGCTGGCGGAGCCGAATGTGCTGGCGGTGGGCGGTTCCTGGCTTTGCCCGGCCGCCGACATCAGGAACGGCAACTGGGCCGGCATAACCGCCATGTGCGAGCGGGCGATGAAATCGCTGAAACCGGCCTCAAGATAGGTTACATAACGGGCCGAACAGGAACAGGGAGAACGACCATGACAGCCAGCATCGTCGGATGGGCGCATACGCCTTTCGGCAAGTTCGACGCCGAGACGGTTGAAAGCCTCGTGGTCAAGGTCGCGACCGATGCGATGGCGGACGCCGGTATCTCGGCCTCCGATGTCGACGAAATCGTGCTCGGGCATTTCAACGGCGGCTTCTCGGCGCAGGATTTTACCGCCTCGCTGGTGCTGCAGGCCGATCCGGAATTGCGCTTCAAGCCGGCGACACGGGTCGAGAACGCCTGCGCGACCGGGTCAGCGGCGGTGCATCAGGGCATCCGGGCGATCGAGGCCGGTGCTGCGAAGATCGTGCTGGTGGTCGGCGTCGAACAGATGACGCGGACGCCGGGCCCGGAAATCGGCCGCAATTTGTTGAAGGCATCCTATCTGCCGGAAGACGGCGACACGGTCGGCGGTTTCGCCGGCGTGTTCGGCAAGATCGCGCAGGGCTATTTCCAGAAATATGGCGACCAGTCCGATGCGCTGGCGATGATCGCCGCCAAGAACCACAAGAACGGGGTCGCCAATCCCTACGCGCAGATGCGCAAGGATTTTGGCTTCGAATTCTGCCGCTCCGAGAGCGAGAAGAATCCGTATGTCGCAGGCCCCCTGAAGCGCACCGACTGCTCGCTGGTGTCGGACGGTGCGGCCGCGTTGGTGCTGACGGATTCGGAGACCGCCAAGACCATGGGCAAGGCGGTGAATTTCCGTGCCACCGCGCACGCGCAGGATTTCCTGCCGATGTCCAAGCGCGACATTTTGCAGTTCGAAGGTTGCACCGTTGCCTGGCAGCGCGCACTGGAGAAGGGCGGCGTCACGCTGTCCGATCTCTCCTTTGTCGAAACCCATGACTGTTTCACCGTCGCCGAACTGATCGAATATGAAGCGATGGGCCTGACGCCGCGCGGGCAGGGCGCCCGCGCCATCAAGGAAGGCTGGACGCAGAAGGACGGCAAGCTGCCGATCAATCCGTCCGGCGGCCTGAAGGCCAAGGGCCATCCGATCGGCGCCACCGGCGTCTCGATGCATGTGATGAGCGCGATGCAGCTCGTGGGCCAAGCGCCCGAGGGCATGCAGCTCAAGAACGCAAAACTTGCCGGCATCTTCAACATGGGCGGTGCTGCGGTCGCGAATTACGTCTCGCTGCTGGAGCCCGTGAAGTAGAAGTTGTAAAGTCCACGATCCGTCACCGCCAAAGGGGGCGTCATGAGCAACGAGAGCTCGTTATCACTATCCGAACTCAACGATCGGATCGCGATCCTTCAGGCCAACATCCGGCAGCTGGTCGAACAGGCGGCCGGCGCTTCGGGTGAACAGAGCGAAGAGCGCATCGCGAACCGCATCAACCAGCAGAATGAAGAGCTCGAAAAATTGACCAGGGAACGGGACGCCCGCTCGAAGAAGTAGCCGCCGCACGCCGGCGCCGCATTGGTCGACGCCAGCCGCGTAGTCGCCGCCCCGCGGGTGGCTTGGCGCATACGCCCATACGCCTGGCGCCCTTGCTCTTGGCGAAGCGCTGCCGTTACTAGGCCCAGAAGCAATAACGCGGCCGAAATTGTCCGCTTGTCTGGGAGCAACCATGGGACCATTGCAAGGCATCAAGGTCGTGGACATGACGACCGTGCTGATGGGGCCCTATGCCACCCAGATGCTCGGCGATTACGGCGCCGATATCATCAAGGTGGAATCGCTCGATGGCGACGTGACGCGGCAGATCGGGCCGACGCGCCATCCCGGGATGGGGCCGGTGTTTCTCAACACCAATCGCAGCAAGCGTTCGATCTGTCTCGATCTGAAAAAGCCGGCCGGGCGCGACACGGTGCTGCGGCTGATCAAATCCGCCGACGTGCTAGTCTACAATGTACGCCCGCAGGCGATGGCGCGCTTGCTGCTCGGTTACGACGACGTCTCGGCCGTCAACCCGCGTCTGATCTATGCCGGCGTATTCGGTTTCGGCCAGGACGGGCCTTACGCCGCAAAGCCTGCCTATGACGATCTGATCCAGGGCGCGACCGCGCTGCCGGCGCTGATGGCGCAGACCTCTGACGGTGTTCCCCGTTATGTGCCCAATGCGCTGGTTGACCGCATCGTGGGCCTCACCGCGGTCGGCGCGATCTGCGCCAGTCTGGTCGATCGCGACCGCACCGGGCGCGGCCAGCGCGTCGATATCCCGATGTTCGAGACCATGGCCGGTTTTGTCATGGGCGACCACATGGGTGGTCTGACTTACGAGCCGCCGCTCGACAAGGGCGGCTATGCCCGGCATCTGTCGCCGGACCGGCGGCCCTACAAGACCTCCGACGGCTATATCTGCGTGATCGTCTACAACGACAAGCAGTGGGAGAATTTCTTCAAAGCCACCGGCCGCGACGACCTCCGCAGCAATCCGAAATTTGCGACCTTCGCCGGCCGCGCCGTCAACATCGATACGGTCTATGCGGAACTGGCGCGCATTCTCGGAACCAAAACCACCGCCGAGTGGAGCGATATCCTGGAGAAGGCCGACGTGCCGGTGATGCCGATGCACGACCTCGAGAGCCTGCTGACGGACCCGCACATCGTCGCGACCGATTTCTTCCCCGTCATTGATCACCCGACCGAGGGACGCATTCGCAACATGAAGGTCTCGGCGCGATGGTCGGAGACGCCGGTCGAGACGACGCGGCTGGCGCCGCGCCTTGGCGAGCACTCTGCGGAAATTTTGCACGAAGCAGGCTTCTCCGCGGACGAGATCGCCGCCATGGTACGCGACGGCGTCACCAAGGCCGCGCCCAACACATAGGACCGGGAACTTACAGGATTAGATCATGGATTTCGCGCTGTCAGCCAACCAGGAGTCGATCCGCGATGCCGTGACAAAAATCTGTTCGCATTTCGACGAGCTCTATTGGCTGAAAAAAGACAAGGAGGGCGGCTATCCCGCCGACTTCCACCGCGCGCTGGCGGATGCCGGCTGGCTCGGTATCTGCATCCCCGAGGAGTATGGCGGTTCGGGCCTCGGCATTACCGACGCCGCGATCATGATGCGGACGATCTCGGAATCCGGCGCCGGCATGTCCGGTGCCTCCGCCGTGCACATGAATGTGTTCGGGCTCAATCCGGTCGTGGTGTTCGGCACCAAGGAGCAGTGCACGCGCATGCTGCCGCCGATCATCGACGGCCGCGACAAATCCTGCTTTGCGGTGACCGAACCCAATACCGGGCTCAACACCACCCAGTTGAAGACCCGCGCCGTGCGCAAGGGCGACAGATATATCGTCAACGGCCAGAAAGTCTGGATTTCGACGGCTCAGGTCGCCAACAAGATCCTGCTGCTGGCGCGCACCACGCCGCTGGAGGAAGTGAAGACGCCGACGCAGGGCTTGAGCCTGTTCTACACCGATTTCGACAAGAAGCGCGTGGCCGTGCACGAGATCGAGAAGATGGGCCGCAAGCCCGTCGATTCCAACGAATTGTTCTTCGAGAATTTCGAAATCCCGGTCGAGGATCGCCTCGGCGAGGAAGGCCGCGGCTTCGAATACATCCTGCACGGCATGAATCCCGAGCGCATCCTGATCGCAGCCGAAGCGGTCGGGCTCGGCCAGATCGCGCTGTCGCGCGCTTCGGCCTATGCCAAAGGCCGCATCGTGTTCAATCGCCCAATCGGCATGAACCAGGGCATCCAGCACCCGCTGGCGAAGAACTGGATGGAGCTGGAAGCCGCCTGGCTGATGGTGCTCTCCGCCGGCTGGCAATATGACCAGGGCATGCCGTGCGGACCGGCGGCCAACGCCGCAAAATATCTCGCGGCCGAAGCCGGCTTCCACGCCTGCGAGCAGGCGGTGATGACCCACGGCGGCTTTGGCTATGCCAAGGAATACCACGTCGAGCGCTATTTGCGGGAATCGCTGATCCCGCGCATCGCGCCGATCAGCCCGCAGCTCATTCTCAGTTTTATTGCCGAGAAGGTGCTGGGCTTGCCGAAGTCGTATTGAGATGAGGGCACACTCTCAGACCGTCATTCCCGGGCGCGTCGAAGGCGCGAACCCGGAATCTCGAGGTTCCGGGTTCGATGCTTCGCATCGCCCCGGAACGACGGAGTATTCATCGCCATGAGCTTCATCACCGGCGTTGGCCTCACGTCCTACGGCAAGCACGAGGGCTCGTCCTCGCTCGATCTCATGAGCAAGGCGGCCGGGCTTGCGCTTGCCGACGCCGGGCTGAAACGATCCGACATCGACGGTATCCTCTGCGGCTACTCGACGGTCTCGCCGCACATCATGCTCGCGACCGTGTTCGCCGAGCATTTCGGCATCTGCCCATCCTACGCCCATGCCGTGCAGGTCGGCGGCGCCACCGGGCTCGCGATGACCATGCTGGCGCATCATCTGGTCGATGCCGGCGTCGCCAAGCATGTGCTGGTGGTCGGCGGCGAAAACCGTCTCACCGGGCAGAGCCGCGACGCCTCGATCCAGGCGCTGGCCCAGGTCGGCCATCCCGATTACGAGGTGCCGCTGGGGCCGACCATTCCCGCTTACTACGGCCTGGTGGCGTCGCGCTACATGCACGAGTATGGCGTGACGGAGGAGGATCTTGCGGAGTTCGCGGTGCTGATGCGCAAGCACGCGCTCACGCATCCCGGCGCCCAGTTCCACGATCCGATCACGGTCGCCGACGTGATGGCCTCAAAACCGGTGGCGATGCCGCTAAAGCTGCTGGATTGCTGTCCGGTATCCGACGGCGGCGCGGCGTTCGTCATCAGCCGTGAGGCTACCTCCGAGGCGGGCGTGCGCATCCGCGGCTGCGCGCAGGCGCATACCCACCAGCACGTGACGGCAGCACCGGCTCTGAGCGAACTCGGCGCCGAGATTGCGATCGCCAAGGCCAAGGCCGCGTCGGGCGTTGCGATATCGGACGTGCGATACGCCGCGGTCTACGACAGCTTTACGATCACGCTGGCGATGCTGCTGGAAGATCTGGGCCTTGCCAGGCGCGGCGAGGCGGCGGCGCGGGTGCGAGCCGGTCATTTCGGCCGCGACGGCGACATGCCGCTCAATACCCATGGCGGGCTGCTCAGCTACGGGCATTGCGGCGTCGGCGGCGCGATGGCGCATCTGGTCGAGACCCATCTGCAGATGACGGGGCGTGCCGGCAATCGCCAGATCCGCGACGCCTCGATCGCGCTGCTGCATGGTGACGGCGGCGTGCTGTCGTCGCATGTCAGCATGTTCCTGGAGCGGGTGCGATGAGTGAAAGACTCAGGGATTGGACCAAGGGCGAGGCGGCGATCGTCTATCAATCCTGCGGCGCTTGCGGAAAAGTGCAATATTTCCGCCGCGCATTTTGTGCGGCCTGCGGGGCGCCGGACCCGGTGGAGAAACGCGCCAGTGAGGTAGGGACCGTTTACGCCACGTCGCTGGTGTGCCGCGCCGCGACGCCGGAGGCCCGGGCGCATGTTCCCTACAACATCGTTCTGGTCGATACCGCGGAAGGTTTTCGGATGATGGCCCATGGCGACAACGATCTCGCGATCGGCGACAAGGTCATCGCGCGCTATCAGCAGTTCGCTGGGCGGCTGGTTCCATACTTTGCGAAAGCGAAGTGAACCTGCGGCGTCGTTGCAACGAGGCCTCACGAAGCAATCCAGACCTACGCGATACTGTCAATCCGGATTGCTTCGTCGCTTACGCTCTTCCCACTGACGCCGATACTACGCGTACAAACACAGTGGCAGCTTTCACCGCCAGTAGAAGATAATACCGGCGATGACGAGCATCGCCGTCACCGCCAACATTTGCGCAAGCGCCTCCGAGGCCGCCCTCTTGGTGGCTTCCTTCATGCCTGTCTCCCTAGACTTGGGCGTGACTCATCGTTGCGCGAAGCGCTTTCGACGGTCATCATTTTTACTCGGAACACCCCGCGACGAGTATTCGCTTTGATGAGTCCCCACTCAGCGAATATCGACCGTGCCAAGGTCGAACAGCAATGCGGCGGCATTTTGACTCAGCCGTGTTGCTCTCGCGTCAAACGCCGGATAGGGTTTTGGAAACCGTCCGACAACGATAATCGAAACCCAGGTGAGAAATGGCCCGTATCGACTACAGCGATCCCGCGAAAGCCAGCGACCGCACCCGCGAAATCCTCGGCAAGAACCGCAATGCCAATATTTTCCGGATGATGGCGCATTCGCCGAGCTATTTCGAACAATATTGCCGGCTGGGTGGCGCGATCCGCCACAAGGGTGAACTCGATCCGGTGGTGCGCGAACTCGCCATCACCCGCACCGGAATCCTGTGCGAGGCGCCGTACGAGATCGTCGCTCACAAGCGCATCGGCAAGAACGTCGGCGTCACCGATGAGCAGAACGAGGCGCTGGAGAACTGGCAGTCGGCCAAATGCTTCAACGAGGTGCAGCGCGCCGCGCTCGCCTTCGCCGATGAAATCGTCAAGCTGCACAAGCCGACGGATGCGACCTTCAACGCCATTGCCTCGAAACTGACGCCGGCCGCGCTGGTCGAACTGCAGCTCTCGGTCGGCTTCTACATCATGACGTCGAAGTTTCTGGAAACCTTTGCGATCGACATGCAGCCGGTGACGGATGTGGTGAGCTGACCTGGCGGCAGTGCTAGAGCCGCGCCGCTGTGTCGATCAGTCCCGCGGACCGTATCGCCGCAGCGCCTCCAGCGTCAGTCCCTTGCCGACGGCGCCAAAGCTATCGCCATCGACGATGCGGGCCAACGGCACCGCCTTTTTGATTGCGTTGCGGACATGGGCGAGCCGCACCGAGCCTCCGGTCAGGAACACGGCGTCGATATCATCGGCGGCCAGTCGCGCCTGGGTGAGGCAGTTCTTGATGCGGGCCGCGATGCGCTCGGCCAATTGCCGGGTGTGGCTGACGAGATCGGGGCGGCCGATCGCGGCGCTGAGGCCGGGCGCGACCCATTCCAGCGGGATGTCGGCGCGGCGCTGGTCGGACAGCGCGATCTTGGCGTCCTCGACCTCCATCGCCAGCGTATGGCCGCGCTGTTCGTCGACCACGCGCACCAGCCGGTCGATCAGGGCCGGCTCGCTGGCTTCCTGCCGCACCTGACGGATATCCGCGATCACCCGCGGCTCATACATGCGGTTGATGCTCGACCAGGTGGCGAGGTCGTGGAAATAGCTCGAGGGCACGTCGAGCCCGGCGCGCTTCATCGCGCTGCCGAAGCCGAACAGCGGCATCACGACGCCGAGGCTGAGCTGGCGGTCGAAATCGGTGCCGCCGATGCGCACGCCGTCATTGGCGAGGATATCGGCCGAGCGGTCGGCCTTGCCGTGACGCTCGGGCCCAAGCCGCACGATCGAGAAATCCGAGGTGCCGCCGCCGATATCGGCGATCAAGGCGACTTCCTCGGACGTGATCTGGCGTTCATATTCGAGCGCCGCGGCGATCGGCTCGAACTGGAAGGTGATGTCGTCGAATCCGATCTCGCGCGCGATCTGCCGCAGCGTCTGCTCCGCCTTGCGATCGGCGTCCGGCGCGTTGTCGACGAAATGCACGGGGCGGCCGTGCACGACGTCGCGCAACTCGCGATCGATGGCCTGTTCGGCGCGCCGTTTCACCGCGCCGAGATAATAGGCGATCACGTCGCGGAAGCTGGTCCGCTCGCGTCCGAGCCTCGTGGTCTCGTCGATAAGCGAGGTGCCGAGCACCGATTTGAGGCTGCGCATCAGCCGGCCGGGGGCGCCGTCGACATAGGCCTCGACCGCCCTGCGGCCGATCAGCACGGCGCCGTCCACCTCGTAGAAGATCGCGCTGGGAATCGTGGTGTATTCGGCCTCCATTGCCGCCAAAACCGGCGCATGGCCTTCGATGGTGCCGAGCGTCGTATTCGACGTTCCGAAATCGAGTCCGCAGATTGACATGGGCGCTCCAGAGGAAGCGTCCGTCTACACACTACGGCGCCATCGATCCACCCTTATCTTGCTGCGCAACAAGAGGGCGCCGCTTCGGACGGGCTGGATGACCCCGGCCACCGAGTGGCCTTGATCCACAGATCAATTTCTTTCTTGCGCCGGGTTGATAAATCGATCTGTCATGGTCCATAAGCGGCGTCCCCGCGGCAAGCGACCCGGCCGCCGCGACCTGTTTGGAAAGAACCTTCGTGGCAAACATTCATCGGCAGATTGCGCAGGAACTCGGTGTCCGCGAGCAGCAGGTCGAGGCGACCGTGACCCTGCTCGACGGCGGCGCCACCGTCCCCTTTGTCGCAAGGTACCGCAAGGAAATCACCGGCGGGCTCGACGATACGCAATTGCGTACGCTGGAGGAGCGCCTGAATTATCTGCGCGAACTTGAAGAGCGCCGCACCGCCATCCTCAATTCGGTCCGCGAACAGGGCAAGCTCGATGCCGCGCTGGAAGCGGCGATCCTCGCCGCCGACAGCAAGGGACGGCTGGAAGACATCTATCTGCCGTTCAAGCCGAAGCGCCGGACCAAGGCCGAGATCGCCAAGGAGGCGGGTCTCGAGCCGCTCTCGGAATTGTTGCTGACGCAGCCGCAAAACGATCCACAGGTGGTCGCCGCAGGTTTCGTCGATGCCGATAAGCAGGTGGCCGATGTGGCTGCGGCGCTCGACGGCGCGCGCGCGATCCTGGTGGAGCGGTTCGCCGAGGACGCCGATTTGATCGGAAGCTTGCGCGAGCAAATGTGGTCAAGCGGCCTGATGGCCTCCACGGTGCGCAAAGGCAAGAAAACCGAGGGCGAAAAATTCAAGGACTATTTCGACTTCAGCGAGCCGCTGCACAAGCTGCCATCGCACCGCATCCTGGCGATGTTCCGCGGCGAGAAGGAAGAAATCCTTGAGCTGCAGGTGCTGCCGGATGCGCAGCCGCCGGCCACGACAATGCCCAGCTCGTATGAACTGAAGATCATGCAGCGTTTTGCCGTCTCCGACCAGGGCCGTCCCGGCGACCGCTGGCTGGTGGAGACGGCGCGGTGGGCGTGGCGCACCAAGATCCAGGTGCATCTCAACATCGACCTGCGGATGCGGCTGTGGACGCTGGCCGAAACCGAAGCCGTCCGCGTGTTCGCATCGAATTTGCGCGACCTGCTGCTGGCGGCGCCGGCCGGCGCGCGCGTCACCATGGGCCTCGATCCCGGCTTCCGCTCCGGCGTCAAGGTTGCAATCGTCGACGCCACCGGCAAGGTGGTGGCGACCACGGCGGTCTATCCGCATGAGCCGCAGCGGCAATGGGATGCGGCGCTGGCGACGCTCGGAAAGCTGGCGGTCGCGCACCGCGTCGATTTGATCGCGATCGGCAACGGCACCGCGTCGCGCGAGACCGACAAGCTCGCGATGGACCTGGTCAAGCTGCTGCCGGACCTGAAAATGTCGAAGATCGTGGTCTCGGAAGCCGGCGCGTCGGTCTATTCGGCCTCGGCCTTTGCTTCCGAGGAATTGCCCGAACTCGACGTCACCTTGCGCGGCGCGGTGTCGATTGCGCGGCGGCTGCAGGATCCCTTGGCCGAACTGGTCAAGATCGATCCGAAGGCGATCGGCGTCGGCCAGTATCAGCATGACCTTGGCGAGACCAAACTCGCGCGCTCGCTCGATGCCGTGGTCGAAGACTGCGTCAACGCGGTCGGCGTCGATGCCAACACCGCTTCCGCGCCGCTCTTGGCACGGGTGTCGGGCATCGGTTCCGGGCTGGCGCAAAGCATCGTGCAGCACCGCGACGCCAACGGTCCGTTCAAATCGCGCAAGGCGCTGAAGGAAGTGCCGCGGCTCGGGCCGAAAGCATTCGAGCAATGCGCCGGGTTCCTGCGCATCAATGATGGCGAGGACCCGCTCGATGCTTCCGGCGTGCATCCGGAAGCCTATCCGGTGGTGCGACGGATTCTCGGCGCCACCAAGAGCGACATCAAGGCGCTGATCGGCAATGCCGAGATCGTGCGCCAGTTGAAGCCGCAGGCTTTCGTCGACGACACTTTTGGTCTGCCCACGGTGACCGACATCTTGCGCGAACTAGAAAAGCCCGGCCGCGATCCGCGTCCGGCCTTCAAGGCCGCGGTGTTCAAGGAAGGTGTCGAGGAGATCAAGCACCTCAAGCGCGGCATGATCCTCGAAGGCACGGTGACCAACGTCGCCGCGTTCGGCGCCTTTGTCGATATCGGCGTCCATCAGGACGGGCTGGTGCACATCTCGGCGATGTCGAAGACCTTCATCAAGGATCCGCGCGAGGTGGTGAAGTCCGGCGACATCGTCAAGGTGAAGGTGCTGGAGGTCGAGGTCGCCCGCAAGCGCATCGCGCTGACCTTGCGTCTCGATGACGAGGTGGGCGCCAAGGGCCCCAAGCTGACGGAAGGCAAGCCGCGCGATATTTCCCGGGCGCAGATGACGTCGCAGGCGCCGCGCAAGCCGCAGGAAGCCTCGGGTGGCGGCGCGCTCGCCGAAGCCCTGCGCCGCGCCAGCGAGAAGTCAGGGCGCGGCAAGAACGGCGCTTAGCCCAGCTTCAGCCGCGCGGGTCTACGCGCCATTTTCAGGTCTGGCCGATCAGCTTTTTGCAAAAGACAGCGCGTCGCCGATCGCATCGCGGGCTTTCCAGGCCAGATGGGTCAGGCGGCCGGCGAACAGGTCATGCCTTCGCAGGCTGCGCGATGTCAGGACATGGCCGACCTCGTCGGGAAACCGGCTAGCCTCGGCATCCACCAGGGCGGCGATCTCGTCCATGATCTGGCGTAGCCGCTTGCCCCATTCCGATTCCTCGAGTTCGCGGATACGAACCCGCAGTGCATATTCGGTGTTGTAGACATCGATCAGAATATCGCGCGCGACGATGACGCGGTTGTTTTTCAGCGCCATACGCAGCGCCTGACGTTTGTCGTCCATCTGGTCCAGCACCATCGACACCGCGATCGCGTTGGGCGTGGCAGCGACATCGGCGGCGCTCTTGCTGCGCGAAGCTTTGGTGGCGAGGCGGATCAACTGCCAGGGCGTCTTGAGGCGTGTTGCGACCAGCGCCAGCGCAAAGGGCAGCGCGTCGGCATCGGTCTTCCGGAACGCCGCGAGCTGCGCGGTTATCTTGTTGACCTGCGCGTCGTCGAATTTCGAAATCTTTGCCGGCAATGCTTCGTTGAACTTTGCAATCGCCTCACGCGCGCGCAGCACGACCATGATCTTGATCAGGTCGCCAAAGGCCGAACGCGATGCCGTGTAAGCCGCGAGTTTGGCGCGCGCCCGCTCACAGCCCTCGGGCGTCTTCAGGAATCCCTCAACCGCTTTTGTCACCTTGGTCTGGAAAGTCACGGCGGCCAGCTGCGCTTCCTTATGTTTATCGGAAGCGATCAAGCCTTTCATTTTATCATTGTAGTCGCGCGCCATGATCGGCAGCAGGTCGCGGCCGATCCATTCCCAGATCGGGGCCAGCGAGCCGCGCGCAATTCTCCCCGAATTGTCATGCTCGGGCGCGCCGTCGACGAGCAGGGGGCCGAATGGCGCGAAAAAGTAACTGGACGGACTGGCGCTACCTTCTGGCGATCCATCCTTGCGTAACTCGGCGCGCAGCCTGGCCCGGATGTCCGCCGAACCCGGCATATCGATGCCGCACAATTCCAGCCGCTCCAGCTCGGCGAGGAGGCAGCTCTGCGTCGACGGGTTCAACCGCCGCAGGAATTCCCAGATCCGTTCGACCTGCATCTTGGAAGTCCGCAGCGTGTTCGGTGGGAGATGTTAGGTGAAATCGCGCCTCTTTCCGGGCGCGTGGAGCCAGAGGAAACCACAAAACAGTTCGTCATAAATTAAGAAGGGCAAACTAATACCGGCCGGCGACAGAGCCGTTGTGCCGTCGGATTTGGCGAATTTCAGCACGTTCAGGCAGCAACGGATATGATGCTCTATGTCTGATTGAAAACGGGCAGCAATTCTTCGCTGCGCGTCTCCTAATTCGACGTCAGCAGATTGACCCTGGCATTGGCGAGGATCAGGCGGTCGGCGAGCAGTTGCGCAAGGTTGCGCATGATCCGTTCGCCGGCGCGCGGATGCTGCCTGCGAAACCGTTCGAAATCGCGCAGCGATATCTCGTAGGCGGTCGCCGCCATATCGGCGAGCACGTCCGCCGAGCGGCTCGGCTCCAGCAGCGCCATCTCGCCGAACGGCATGCCGGCTGTCAGCGTTGCCAGCCGGATGCCGTCGGGCAGGGTGACATGCACCACGCCGCTTCGGAGAAAGAACAGCGATGTTGCGGGATCGCCGGTGGTGATGATCTTTTCGCCGGGCTGATAGGTCCTGATCGCGGCCAGCGAGGCGAGGTCGGTCAGTTCCTCTTCGGTCAATCCCGCCAGCAGCCGCTGCTCGGACAGCTCGGTCGCGTCGAAAAAATCGATCGACCCGCCGTGACGATAGACCACCTGGTCTTCCGCCCATTCGATCGCGGCATCGAGCAGGAAATAGTACCGCATGTTCGCGAGGCTGTCGGTCCACTCCGCGATCGTCCTCCATTCCTCCGACGCCCGCTTGATGCCAGAGACGATCACCGTGACATGAAAGGCCGCCAGCTCGCGGAATTCCTCGGCGAGCAGGCGGGCGCCCGCGCGCGTCATCGAGGTGACCCGGCGAAGATCGAAAATGACGAATTGCGGGCGCGGGTCGGCCGCGATCCGGCGCGCAACATAGTCGACATTCGATAACGACAGCGTCCCCATCAGCTCGATGACGCGGACATCCTGACGGTGCGCGGCGAGGATGTTCTGCTCATGCGGTCGGCGGCTGCGCCGTGACGGATTTTCGCCGATATTATAATCGGCAATGATGGCGCTGCGCGCGTTGTCGCTGCGGTTGAGCATGTGCAGATCGTAGTGCGACGACAGCGCCTCGCAGACCTTGATGCCGCGCACGCTGTTGCCGTGCTTGTCGAGCTTGGGCGAATAGCTGCCGAGCCCGAGCCGCGCCGGCAACGCCGCCAGAATGCCGCCGCCGACGCCGCTCTTGGCCGGGATGCCGATGCGGTAGATCCATTCGCCGGCATAATCGTACATGCCGGACGAGGTCATTACCGACAGCGTGCGCGAAATCGCGTAAGCGCTCATCACCTGTTCGCCGGTCACCGGATTGACGCCGCGATTGGCCAGCGTTGCGGCCATCACGGCGATGTCGCGCGCCGTCACCAGGATCGCGCATTGCCGGAAATAGACATCGAGTACGGAGACGACGTTCTCGGTGATGACGGCGTTGGTGCGCAGGAGATAGCCGATGGCGCGGTTGCGGTCGCCGGTCGCGCTTTCCGAGGCGTAGACGGATTCATCGACGTCGAGATCGCGCCCGGCGAAGCGGCCCAGCGCCTGCCGGATGCATTCGAACGCATCCGCGCCCTTGGCTTCGTGGATCAGGCCGGAACAGGTGATCGCGCCGGCATTCACCATCGCGTTGAACGGGTGATTGTCCGCGTTGAGGCGGATCGAATTGAAGGGATCGCCCGACGGCTCGACGCCGATCGCGCTTTCGACGCGCCCCGCGCCAAGAGTGTCCAGGGCCAGAGCGAACACGAAAGGTTTTGACATCGACTGGATGGTGAAGGGCACCTTTGTGTCGCCGACCTCATAGACGTGGCCGTCGAGGGTCGCGAGGCTGACGCCAAAATGGTCAGGGTCGGCCTTGCCGAGCTCAGGGATGTAATCGGCGACCGCGCCGCTGGTATCCGCAGCGTATTCCTCATGACAGGCGTTCAGGAACCGCAGCAAGGGCGGTTTCGAGCTGGTCCAGGCCGGAGCGCCGGTGCGCGATACTTTCATCGTTCCCGTTCTGCCGCGCAATCACCGCGCGCGCAACTTGATCCCATGGGTGCGCGCCAATTGCGCGGGAATGCGGCGGCCGTGAAGGCGCCAGCTGGCGGATTCCCGTTTGTTTCGCCATGCGAAACTTTTTCCTTGGCGGATCCCATCGTTGCGGAATGTCGCCGGTCGTGCCGGCGCACATCTGCCGCCCGCCGTCGTGACGCCTGCGTCACCGGACAGATTATCGCAGATGAGTTATGCGCCGAGCAGGTTAGGTTTCGACGATGGCGACGGCCTGGCCTTCGGCAATCATTTCGTCGATTCTGACCAGTATCGCCTTGATTTTCCCGGCTGCGGTCGTTGTCACCGGTATTTCCATCTTCATGGCTTCGACGAACGCGATCTCGTCGCCATCGCCGACGTTGCTTCCGGCATCAACGGGAAGCGCGCACACGCGGCCGGCAACTTCGGTGACGATCTTGATATCTGGCATGCCAATCTCCGGGACCGCGTGACGTGACAATTTCGTCCCGTGAACGGCTTTTAGTTGTGGCCGCAGATTGCCTGAGGTAGCTTGATCTGCAAGTGGAATTTTATTCCGTGCAACGGAATGGAGCCAGATCATGGGACGACGCTCGGAGCGGCTTAGCAAACAGGGAATGCTCGCCAGCGATCTGGCGGGCGAGGGCGATGTGATTCAGGTGGTGTCGCGGGCCTTCGATGTGCTGCGCTGCTTCGAGGGTCACGAAGCCCGGCTCGGCAATCTCGAAATATCCAACCGCTGCGGATTGCCGCGATCGACCGTATCGCGGCTCACGCACACGCTGACGCGAATGGGCCAGCTCGTCTATCTGCCGCGCGACCAGAAATACCGAATCGGCCCGAGCGCGGTGGCGATGAGCACTTCGATGATGAAGGGCTTGCAGCTGCGCAATTTGATCCGGCTGCGATTGCAGGACGTCGCCGAGCAATTGCCGGGCACCGTCGGCTTCGTCATCCCCGATCGCTTTCATCTCGTCTATCTCGAATTCGCGCGCGCGGCGAATGCGCTTGGCCTGCATGAGACCACTGGAAGCCGCATCGCGATGGCGAGCACGGCGGCGGGCCATGCCTACACCGCAGCCCTCGATGTCGATGTCGGCGACGCGCTGATTGCGGAGATGGAGCGCGAGGTTCCGGAAAGTTCGAGGATATTGAAGCCGCGCATCGAGAGTAATCGCCGCCATCTGCGCGAGCACGGTTACGTCGTCGCCTGCGGCCTCTGGAGCCCGCATATCAACGGGCTCGCGGTGCCGCTGTGGTCGCCGCAATATCAAACCTATGTCGTGGTGACGATCGGCCTTCTCTCCGTGATGTATGATGAGAAACGGCTGCACAAGGAAGTGGCGCCCAGGATGCTCGAACTGGGCGCGGCGGTCGGCGGCCTGCTCGAAGGCGCCGATGGCGACATCTTCACCTCCCGGCTGGAGAGGAAAGCGATTCCGGTGCCAACCCATAACAACAATAAAATGATCAGGACGGAGGATACGAATGAACTGGAAGCCGGAACTCGACGACCTCGCCCGGCGCGAAGCGTTCGCGCGGGAGATGGGAGGCGTTGACAAGGTCAAGCGACAGCATGACCAGGGCCGGCTCACCGTTCGCGAGCGCATCGACAAACTGGTCGACCAGAACAGCTTTCACGAGGTCGGCGCGATTTCCGGCGTCGCCGAATACGACGAGAAAAGCGAACTCAAGCATCTGACGCCGGCGAACTGCGTGTTCGGCCGCGGCAAGATCGACGGCCGTCCGGTGGTCGTGGTCGGCGACGATTTTACCGTGCGCGGCGGCTCGGCGGATGCGTCGATCTCGACCAAGCCGCTGATGGCGGAAGAGATGGCGCATCAGTTCCGCTTACCGATCATCCGCGTGATCGAAGGCTCGGGTGGCGGCGGCTCGGTGAAGACCATCGAAACCAGGGGCGCGGCCAATCTGCCCGGCGGCGTCGGCAGTACGCGCGCGTACTGGTTCACGACCGCGAACATGGCGCAGGTGCCGGTGGTGGGTTTGGGGCTCGGCTCGGTCGCGGGTCTCGGCGCGGCCAGACTGGCGGCCACCCATTACTCCGTGATGACGAAGAATTCCGCGATGTTCGTCGCGG